>NZ_WFLN01000012.1 GCF_009208585.1 Fluviispira multicolorata | reverse complement strand
CATTGTAATTCCATTTCAAACTAGTAATCAATTAAGTTATGATTTCGATGATAAGTTAAAAAATAAAATTAAGCTTAAACAAAAAAAGTTAAAAAAGTATCAAAGAAAATTAGCACGTCAAAAAAAAGGATCTACAAGTAGAAATAAAACCAAAACTAAAATTGCAAAAATTCATTCTAAAATAAGTAACACCAGGCATGATTTTTGCCACAAAGTTTCTCATTCAATTGTTAATTCAGACGCAAAAATATTTGCAGTAGAAGATTTAAAACTAAAAAATATGACTAAATCTCCTATGCCAAAGCAAGATGTAAGTGGCAAATATTTGCCAAATATGCGAAAAGCCAAAGCAGGTTTAAATAGAGAACTGCTATCAAAAGGATTAGCAAAAACAATAGAGTTTTTAGAATATAAAGCTAAAAAATATGGTAAATTAGTTGTTAAAGTTTCACCTCATTATTCTAGTCAGGAATGTGCCAATTGTGGCCACACTCACGCCGATAATAGAAAAACACAAGATAATTTCTTATGTTTATTATGCGGAAATCATGACAATGCTGATATCAATGCAGCAAAAATAATTGCTAAAAGAGGTGTACAATTTCTTTTGTCAAAGCCAAAAGCTAAGACAAGAACTAGGCTAGGGACTAGCCGAAGTAAAGCTGGACGAGGAATAAGTAAGACGAAATTAGAGCAATCTAATCCGCTGATTCCTATGACTTCAGAAGCTCGCTCCCTTTAGGGGCGAGAAGTTCACGGAATTAGAAAAAGTAAAAAATTAATTGGAAGTTTAAAAATTTCTTTCATTCTTTAAACCTAAATGAACATGTTAAATTGTTTATTCCAATTGAGGAGTAACATTAATTAAAAAAAACTCTCGATTATTCTAATTGAATGATCGAGAGTTTCATAAATGAACTTATTTATTAAGCAATTGGATAGCTTCTTTTTCCAGTGCTATCCGTTGGTTTTTTGGGAGATCCACCTCTTCCACCAAATCCACTGCGTTCAGAGCGATTGCTTGAGGTTGAGTATCCACCTCTTTTTTCGCCACCACGGTCAGCACCACGGTCAGCACCACGGTCACCGCCACCACTGCGTCCGCCGCCGAATCCTCCGCGACCTCCGCCAAAGCCACCACGGTCACTGCCACCACTGCGTCCGCCGCCGAATCCTCCGCGACCTCCGCCAAAGCCGCCACGTGAAGGGCGTCCGCCACGATCAGAACCGAATTTAGACATATCAGCATTCGCTCCAAATTCTGTTTTGAATGCTGGGGAGATATCTTCTACATGTAAGCTTTTACCAAGCTGACGTGAAGCTTCAGATTTTAAAACATTTGCAAGCACTTCTTTAAGTTTGTCAGAGTCAAGATTTGCTACAAGCTGTTCAACAGAGTGATCTATATATTCTTGTGCTTCAACGCTGCTTGCATTGATTCTAAATAGCATATTGTTTAAAAATTGAGTTGCAATTTTTTTAGCGTTTGGAAGATCAATACGAGTTGGATTGATTTTAACTTTGCTACAAACAAATTGGAATTCACGACGTTCAACGTGAGTGATGATTGTCCAAGCTTTTCCAGTAGCTCCTGCGCGGCCTGTACGACCCGCACGGTGTGTGTATGTTTCAACATTTGTAGGCACTGTGAAGTTAATAACGTGTGAAAGACCGCTGATATCGATACCGCGTGCTGCAACGTCAGTTGCAACAAGAATACGAAGTTGGCGATTTTTAAAACGTTCCATGGTTTGACTGCGGTCATTTTGAGTCATTTCACCGTTTAACACACCTGCAGCAAATCCTCTTTCGAGAAGCGAATTGTGAATGTTACGCGTTTCATCACGTGTTTTACAGAATATAATTGCATGTTCAGGATCATGATAAAGTAATAAGCCAAGGAGTGCATCAAGATTGCGTCCCATTTTAACTTCAACAAAACCGTGTTCAATTTGCCCTGTGCTTGTGTCTGTGCTTGCAACTTTAACTTCAAAAGGATTTGCAACCATTTGGCGGGCAATGTTTGTTACTTTTGGTGGGAAAGTAGCTGAAAATAAAAGAGTCTGTGCTTTTTTACCTATAGCTTCTTTGATTTTAATAATGTCTTCTGCAAAACCAAAGTCAAGCATTTCATCCATTTCATCGAGAACAAGAATTTCGATGTTGTTGAGGCTAATAACCCCTTGTTGTAAGAGGTCAGTTAAACGACCAGGAGTTGCAACAACAGCATCTACGCCACGTTGAAGAGATGATGTTTGAAAACGGTAGCTTTTTCCGCCGGTTATTGCTAATATGCGGAAGCCTTGAGGTTTGAAATTTGCTTCAAACACGTCAGAAACTTGCTGAGCAAGTTCACGTGTTGGTGTAAGAACAAGAAGTCTTGGCTTAGAAGCTTGAGGTTTTGCAAGGCGTGCAAAAGCTGGTAAACCAAATGCAAGGGTTTTGCCTGAGCCTGTGCGGCTTTGTGCAATTACGTCTCTTCCCTCTAATACGGGTTTGTAAGTCGCTTGTTGAATTGGTGTTGGCTTTGTAATACCTTGCGAAATAAGACCTTCGCGTAGTGCTTCTGGCAATAAGTTAAAAATAGAAGACTCTTCTGTTGCAACAATACTGTTATTTGTCATTTGCATCCCAAAAAATAAAGAAATAGAAGGGGTTAGCTACTAATAGCTAAGTACACTCAGGCGAGAATTGAGAAAGAATTGTATGAGCTTATATAAAAGTCAATCAAATTAATAGGTTGCGACATGCGCATTCCTAAAGTGTGCGCCCGTGCAACAAAAAGAGTTAGGTCTTTCTGAACCCCTGCCAGCACATCGTTAAACTGTATTATAGGTGGGGTGTCAAGAGAGTTTTTTTTATAATTTAAAAATGCTATGTTGAATAGGTTTTTGGCAATCCGTTTTTGAGGGGAATATAAGTATGCAAAATCAAGAAGATATCCATGCTGAGCTGGAAAGATTGCGCACTGAAAATGCAATTTTAAAGAGCGAAAAGAAAACAGTTCAAAATAGGGAAATATCATTTAAAATTGGTGAAAAGGGTGGACTTTCGGTCTATGGACTGGGACGTTTTCCTGTTACCTTATATAAGGAGCAATGGATACGCCTTTTAGACAAAGAAAAAGATATTAGAGAATATCTTAAAAATAACACAGATAAGTTAAAATCTAAAGAATAGATGGCAAAAGAATAATGAAATTTTTTAAAGAAGTAAAAGAAATTTTGATTATACTTGCCATCATTATTTTTTTTCGATCGAGTTTGTTAAATTGGTATCTTATTCCTTCAAGCTCTATGCTTCCAACGTTAAAAATTGGCGATCATGTTTTAGTAAATAAACTTTCCTATGGTTTTATGTTTCCATTTATGGAAAAAAGATTAGTAAATTGGAGTAATCCTCAAAGAGGAGATATTGTTGTTTTTCAAGGGCCTCTGCGTGAAGGAGGTCAAACTGTTATGAAAAGGGTTGTCGGAATAGCGGGTGATACCGTTTCATTTACAAAAGGTGTTCTCACTATAAATAACATAGTCTCCCAAGAAAGCCTTGAGCTAAACAGAAATGTACTTGAAGATATTGGGGGTATAGAAGAACCTTCTGAATATAATATTTTTATGGAGTCTGGTTTTAGTAAATATCCACACCAAATTCTGAGAAAGAAGAGTGGAGGACTTACTGTTGATGAAAAGAAATCTTGGACTGTACCTGAAGGTAAAATTCTTTGTATTGGAGATAATCGAGATAACTCCTATGACGGTAGATTCTGGGGATATATAGATGAAACCAGCGTTTATGGACGCGCTTTATTTATAACTTATTCAACAGGTGAAAAAGGAACTTGGCCTCATTTTAGGAATGAACGTTGGTTTATGAAATTGACTAATTAATGATTTTTCTGATTTTTTTTACTTATTTTTTCTGCTAAATCTTGTCCTATATTAAATAATTTTAGTTTAGAATTTTTCATAATTTCATTTGTTGTTTGTCCAGTTTGATTCTCTTCCATTAAAGTGATAATTTCTGACAAGCCAAGTTTGTTCTTTAATTCAGAGCGATTTCCAGTGACTTTTCCAAAAATACCAATAATTTTTTGTTCACTCTTAATTGCAAGTTGTGCAACTGTGCTTACAGCTTTTCCGTATAATGTGAGATCATCGAGGCTTCCTTCGCCACAAACAACTAAGTCTGTCCCAGAAAAACTTGGGGCAAGGGCTATTACTTTTGCAATTTTTTTTGAACCCATTTCAATTTTTAAATTTGGAAAAACAACTGATAAACCAATGCAAATTCCTCCTCCTGCTCCCATAAATGGATCTTCTAAGCGAGGAATATTTGGAAATGAATGTTTTAATTTATTCCAGAAAAAATGTATTCTTTTTTCTATTAGAGGAATAGATGAATCTTGAGCACCTTTTTGTTTTAAAAATGAAATTAATGAAACCCCCGGTCCTGAAGCAGGTGCATTTACATCGCATAAAACACTGATTTTACATTTTTTCATGTATTCAGGAAGCTCTTCTTTTTTAAATGAATCAACTTTCTCCATATTTTCAAGGCATGGTTTTAAATGATTTCCCTGTGTATCATATGCGGATAAACCAAATGCACTGGCTATTCCCCACCCAGCATCTACTGTCAAGGTTCCTCCAATGCAGAGCCAGATCTCTTGAGGGCGCAGAGGAAATGCTTTTTGCAAGAGTTTACCTAATCCCCATGTATTTGCTTGAAAAAGACCTTCTTCGGTTGCCAATGCACGGGCATTTCCTAGAACCTCTGCAGATTCAAGCACTGCTAGCCGCCTTGCATTTTGCCAAAAAACATTTGCTTCAGCTGGTTTTCCGAGCAGGTCGCAGACCTCGACCCTTAAAGAATCCATGCCTAGACTTGCTGCCAATAAAATTGCACTGCCCTCTCCTCCATCGGCCATAGGTCTTTGAATTATTTCAATTTTAGGGTTCCGATGGCGAATCCCTTCTGCTACAAGTTCACAGACCTGACGTGCAGTAAATGTTCCTTTGAATTTGTCAAATGCCAATACAACACGCATGAATAAATCTCCTAATGAACTTAATGAAAGCAAAAGTTGGAAAATGGATCTCTTGATGAAGTATATGACGAAAATGCCACATGTTCAAAAGTTACTCTAATTTGTGCATTGCTTTTATCATTCCTCTTTGTTAAAGAAGCCTAAGCAGAGGTATTTGTTAGTAACACTACAAACTGCTTAGTATTTTTAGCTATTAATTATTCTTTTGGGGTATCTACAATGGACAATCAACATGATGCAAAACAACTCGAATCTAAACTTATAAAAATTGTGGCTGAGAAGTTGAGCATAGAGGAAAAAAATGTAACTGCAGCTTCTCGTTTTCAAGAAGACCTTGGTGCAGATTCGCTTGACATAGTTGAACTCCTCATGGAAATTGAAGAAGAGTTTGGTGTAAATATTTCTGATGACGAATCTGAACGTCTTAAAACAGTTGGTGACGCTGTTAAATTCATCACTGCAAAGCTCTAAAAGCTAAGCTTCATTTAAGGCACCATTAGCGGTGCCTTTTTTTTTGATTTTTTCTCGCTTATTTTTCTAAATTAACCTTAGATTCATTAGAGGACTTTTTATGAAAATTGCTATTGCTGCTGATCATGCTGGTAAAGAGCTTAAGAGCTATGTTATTGATTTCTTAACTCTCACAAATCATCAAGTTCTTGATTATGGAGTGGCCTCCGATTCTTCTGCATCAGTTGACTATCCTGATTATGCTGACATAGTTGCTTCCGAAGTTTCTGCAAGTCGTTGCGATAGGGGTATCCTTATTTGTGGAACTGGAATTGGCATGTGTATTACAGCTAATAAATTTCCATTAGTTAGAGCAGCGGTTGTAAATGATGAATTTACGGCAAGAATGAGCCGAGCTCATAATGATTCAAATATTATGTGTTTAGGATCTCGCATTGTAAATTATCAAAGAGCTATTGATTTTGTAAAAATATGGCTTGCAACTGAATGTGAAGAAGGGCGTCATAGAAGCAGAATTAATAAAGTTTCAGCAATTGAAAAGAGGCTAGCACAATGAATAAATTTCTTTCTTTTGATAGGGCAAATATCGCACATTCTGATTCAGAAATTGCAGATTTATTTGCAAAGGAAAGCTCTCGATTAAATGAAGGTCTAGAACTAATTGCTTCGGAAAATGTTGCAAGCCCTGCTGTTTTGTCTGCATTAAGCAGTGTTTTATCTAATAAATATGCTGAAGGTTATCCTGGCAGACGCTATTATGGTGGCTGTGAATTTAATGATAAAGTAGAGCAAATTGCAATTGATAGGGTTAAAAAAATTTATGGCGCAGAACATGCTAATGTGCAGCCACACAGTGGTGCACAGGCAAATCAAGCTGTTTTTTTAGCATTTTTAAAACCAGGCGAAACTTTTTTGGGAATGAATCTATCACATGGCGGACATTTAACGCATGGATCTCCAGTAAATATTTCTGGATTATATTATAAAGCAGAATCTTATGGTGTGAATGAGCAAGGTTATATTGATTATGAAGAACTCTTAAAAAAAGCAAAAGAATGTAATCCTAAAATAATAGTAGCGGGAGCAAGTGCTTATTCGCGTGCTATTGACTTTGCAAAGTTCAGAGAAATTGCAGACGAAGTTGGAGCGCTTTTAATGGTTGATATGGCTCATATTGCTGGATTAGTAGCAGGTGGACAGCATCAAAGCCCTGTGCCTTTTGCTGATTTTGTTACAACAACTACGCATAAAACCCTAAGAGGGCCTCGTGGCGGAGTTATTCTGTGTAAAGAAAAATATGCTAAAGCTATTGATAAAGCTGTTTTTCCGGGGCTGCAAGGTGGTCCATTAATGCATGTAATTGGCGCAAAAGCTGTAGCGTTTGGAGAAGCGTTGCAACCTTCTTTTAAAAATTATGCGGAACAAATTGTTATTAATGCCCGTGTTTTGGCTGAAACATTATTAGAAAAAGGTGTTTCCTTGGTTTCTGGTGGTACAGATAATCATCTTATTTTAATCGATTTAAAGGAGTCTCCATTAAGCGGTAAAGATGCTGAAGAGAGACTAGCTAAAATCGAATTAACCGTAAATAAAAATAGTGTGCCTAATGATCCTCGTAAGCCAATGGTCACAAGTGGTGTTCGTATTGGGACACCTGCAATAACCACGCGTGGGCTTGTTGCTGAAGATATGAAAATTTTGGGTGAAGCTATTGCAATGGCGCTCAAAAATGATGATTCTCTTTTGCAAAATGCAAAGGAAAAAATTGTTTCATTGTGTAAAAAATATCCTTTATACGATGGTGCTCTCCACAATTCAGGATACGTTGCTCCTAATTGAGGATTTTTAAAAAAGTATGAAGTGTCGTCAATGTCAAAATCCGGAAAGTAAAGTGCTTGAAAGTAGAGAAAGTAGGGATGGTAGAACGGTTCGTAGGCGTAGAGAATGTATAAAATGTGGATACCGTTTCACAACTTTTGAGCGTTCAGAAGAACAGCCTCTTTATATTATCAAACGAGATGGCACTCGTGAGCTTTTTAATAGAGAAAAACTATTAAAAAGTATGAGTATTGCTTGCCAAAAGCGTTCAGTAAGTTCTAAGAGCTTAGATGCTATTTCGGATTGGGTTGAGTGCGCATGTCACTCTTCAGATGAACATGAAGTCACATCTCAAAAAATAGGAGAGCTTGTTTTAGAAGCGCTTTTAAGACTCGATCCTGTAGCATATGTTCGTTTTGCTTCTGTGTATAGAGCATTTTCAAGTCCTGAAGATTTTGTTTTGGAGCTCAAACAGTTAACTGAAAAGGCACAAAATAGAACAGATTTTTCTTTAGATCTTCATAAGGATAGTGAGTTAATGGAGTCATAGGAGCGCTTTTATGGACCTCAAATTGGAGAGTCTCTCTATGTTTACAGGAATTATTCAAGATATTGGAACTATTTTATCAATATGCCGTAATGAATCTACTTTAAAAATAACCTTTGCAACTCAATTAAATTTAAAACATTTAGAGCTTGGAGCGAGTATAGCTTGCAATGGCTGCTGCCTTACTGTTGTTTCTTCTAAATCCGAATTAAAATATAATATATTTTCAGTAGAAGTTGGCCCCGAGACATTTCAACTTACAAATTTCTTAAATTTACATGTTGATAGTTTTGTTAATTTAGAACCTGCATTAAAAGTAGGCGATTCTTTAGGGGGACATCATGTCACAGGGCATATTGATTCTCTATGCGAAATTTTAGATTTTCACGAAACTATTAAAGGTTTTTTTAAATTAACTTTAAAAATACAAAATAAATTTTCTAGATTTATCATAGAAAAGGGGAGCATTGCCATTGGAGGTATCAGCTTAACAGTTGTTCAACTTTCTGAAAATAATTTAGGTGAAATGATAGCTGAAATTATGATTATACCTCATACTTATCATAATACGATCTTGAAATACTATAAGAAAGGCATGAGGATTGAGGTAGAATTCGATCAATCGATCAAGGCTATTGCTTCTTTACTCAAATCTATGTTACCTAATTATATTCAGGCTCGTAAATAAACGGCTTTATCAATTCAGGAATAAAATATAAACTATGTCATTTGATCTGCAAAAACATAATGTTGCGGTTCATGCCTCTCGCCTCAATCCAGAATTCAGAAAAGCAATTCAAGTAGAGTCGGGAGTCTCGCATTTGAAACGCAATAAATCTTCTCAACAAATGCGGGCATCTCAGTTTGGCGAAGAACAAACTCTATGTGTAAAAGAAGAAACGACAAGTCTTATTTCTGACTCTCGTATTTATGCGCTTAAAAAAAGATTACTTGCGCCCATGTGGTGGGTTGAAGGAATACTTTTAAGTCTGGGCGCTAAAGAAGCTTGGTTTGACTCTTTGGTTTCTAAAAGAGCAGGGCGAATTATTGCAGCGCCAGCAAATGTAAATGCTAAAAATATTACGCTTATGTTTGCAATATGGCACGAAGCTTTATCACGTATTTTTACATTACAAAATGAAGAAAGTAATCTGCGTTTTCAAATTAATAAATATTTAGTTGGAACTCAAAAGGATGTTTATGAAGCTTGTAAACAACTTGAAACTATTTGGTCTACACCTCTAAAACTTTTTGAAATAAAAGCGTCAAAAAAATCAAAGTCATTAGCTTTATCAAAAGCTGGAAGTCTTGGATTTATTCGACATGCTCAAATTGAAAATGATGTTGATGGTATTTGGTTAACTCTTAGTTTATCACAAACTTTTCGAGATTTTTATTCACCGCAAGAAATTTCGATTGATAATTCATATTCAAGACCGGCCTTTGTCAGTATTAATCCTGTAGTTATTCAATCTATGGGGCGAAAAGCAAGTGTTAAAAAAATATTAAATTATCTTTTTCTTGAATTTTCTAAACAAAATTTAATTGATGAGCAATCTAATTGGAATTCTATCCATATCGATAGTAAGAATATTTGTTCTTTTCATAAAGAAATACTTTTAAATGTTCCCGCTCTCTATGACCATGGAATTTTAGGCTGGAGTATTGCTGCTCCTAACGTTAAACTTTCTGAATTAAAACAAAAAATATGCGAACAGTCTTCTGAAACAAATAATTCATTAGGTTCAATTGTCTATTGTTGGCACCTTTCTGAGCAGGCTAAAGAAGCTCAGGATTTAGAGCAGGCATTAGGTGAAAAACTAATGTTCACGGCTCCTCAAACAATTGCATTTAAAACAGATGTTACTCTTATAAAAAAAAGAAAAACTCTTCAAAAATCAGCAATTAATTCTACTTTATTTCCAGAGCCACCTGCTGATCAGTTAAAACAAGCTCGCATTGAAAGAGCATTAAAAATAACTAAAGTTACAAAGACTGTTAAAGTACCAAAAATTGAAAAGCCGCAAGTTGAAATTATTGATATTCCGTTAAAAAAAGTAGTTAAAAAAATTATTCCGCAAACTTTATTTGATAATAATATTTCAAATAGAGTTGAAAAAACAGAAACAAAGGTCCTTCTTAAAAAGAAATTAACATCAACTAAAGTAACTTTATCTGATAATGATTTTATTATTTTAGTTTCTGAGTTTTATGAATCTTTAAAGCCTTTGCAAAAGAAAGCTTTTGAAAGAGAAAGAGCAGGAATGACTCCTGATCAGTTTAGAGCTTATATGACGCCTATTTTACAAAGAAAAAAGCCAGCTAAGCTGAAAAAGTAAGAATTTCCCTAGTATACTTAGATACTTAAACAGCTCTTACTTGAGTAGGTAGAAGCACGGCGTTGCCGCTGTTCAACCCCATTAGACCGTACGTGCCCAATTAAGGCATACGGCTCCTTCTTAACACCGCTTACATTTAAATTTTGTTTTTCCTGAGCTAGTAAAGTTTTTACACTCATCTCCTGCCTTGGAATTGGGATAAATAATTTCTATCTTTGTAATAATATGTTGGGTTAAAATAAAATATTTTTCTTAGTATGTTTAGGAAAAAATTGCTGAAAATACTTAGCGATATTTAATAATATAGTTCACATTCGCATTTTTCGGACGTGATTCTTTGCCACCCGCTTCCGCTGTGCGTCCCGAAATGATTTGGGGTAAGGCTATTTTTTGGAAGAAGTTTAGATTATATGTTGGGAGATCAATTGTGAAAGAGTGGCTGTGAGGTTTCACTTCATTATCGAAAATAGCCCATTTTTCGTACCAAAAATTATCACCACCACGAAGTTTAAGAGATCTACTTTCAATATGTGATTGCCAATTACTATGTCCACCATCATCGTTTGTTCTCCCGCTAATTTTACTTTTAATAGGATTCGCATTCCCTGAAATATTCAATTCACTAGCCGAATTTTTCAGCTCTCCAGCAGAGTGAGAGTGCAAGCGTTCAGAATCAGTTTGAATGGAACCCACTTTTGCACCAACATTTCCGCCAGGTTTCATAGCAAGGCGAAGAGCCGATTCGGGAGCAATATTTTCATTGGCACCCACACCTCTTAAGAATAAACCACGGTAGTCAGGAATGTGAAAGGTTGTTGAGCCATTGCCGTTGCCGTGATTGTCACCAATGACATTATATAATTGTGGATATTGAGATCTTACGAGTTCTCTCCCATCGCATGGAAGATAACCGTCTGGAATATTTTCTCCTGCATAGGCAAGAACTGTACCTATAGGAAGGAGTGGTTGGTTGCGACTGATATTGTCTTGTTCTAGCCTCTGAATTCTGTCTTCTAATTTTAAAATAAGTTCAATTGCTACATTGTCATTTTGTGCAAAGGCAATTGATGAGAAAGAGAATACGGAAAGAAATAAAACACTTTTTAAATTCATTCAAAATATCCTTGCAGAGTGGAAAAATAAAATTTTGTATAAAATAGAACAATTTCTTATAAAATCTACAAAAAAAAATGTCAAATCATTATTTTATTTTTTTTTATTGACAAGTATTTTGAACTAAATACAATCGCATCGTTTAACTCAGGTTTAGTATTAATACAAATATGCCATTTATTTTTGCAAAGGGAGAGTGGTTTGAAAAGAAAGTTGATATATCTTTTATATTCATGTTTGCTATTTGCGTATGGGGTCTCGTTTGCTAACAATGAAAGTAATTCTCGAAAAAAAAGGAGTGTGATTTGGAATCGAACCGGTCTGTATTCAAGTATTTACAGTAACAATAATTCTTTTTGTACCTTATCTGAAGATTCACAAAATATTACTTGTTTTGATCTTTATTCCGACTTCACTCGACTCCCTCCCAATAAATCAGTAATATTAGGAAAATTTTCAAGCATAAGCTTAGGAAATAATCACAGTTGTGGAATAAATGCTGCGGATTCTTTTATTTATTGCTGGGGACAAAAAAAGTACAGTCCTTTAAGTAACGAAAATCCCAGTATGGAGAATATTCCAAAAAAAATATTCTCAGATAAAATCTTTAAAACTGTCAATGTCTCAAGTGAAAACTCTTATGCCATTGACAGTGATGATCATCTTTGGGGCTGGGGAGATTCTTCACATGGTCAGCTTCCAAATATTCATTTATCAAAAAATAATGAGAGCAATCATCCAGAACAATCTAATCTTCAACTAATAGAAATAGCAGGAAAAACTATTTTATCCGTTGCCTCTGGTGATGGATTTTTTTGTGCTCTCACAAATGAAGCTTCAACAAACAATAATGAAGAAAAAAGTGGGCATATTTATTGCGCAGGCAATAATTCCTTTGGTCAAACAGGACAATTAAATGTAGGTGCTAAATCGACGGTTCTAGCACAAGTAAACAACAAAAGATATACTGAGCTTGCAGCTGGTAATACACATGTTTGCGCAATCAATTTGGACAAAAAAGTAGAATGCTGGGGGAATAATAGCTTTGGGCAACTTTCATACAATCCAATATTTACCCCTTATATTGCAACACCAACTCCTATTCTACAAAATGAAAATCCAGATTTTGCAAAATTAAATTTCAAATCTCTTAGCTTAAGCAATCACTCCTCCTGCACAATCACTACGGATGAAATTCCATATTGTTTTGGTGACAACACTTTTGGCCAATTAGGAGGAGATCCTAAAGACGGTTCATTAGAAATAAAATACAGGGATGGGCAGAATTATTATGCGCATTTTAAGCCAAAAAAACTTATGAATTCTCGAGTTATTTCATTGGCTGGAAATTCAAGAGCAACCTGTAGTGTGACAAAAAATAAAGACCTCCAATGTTTTGGCTTTATTCAGAAAAACACATATTCAAGTGTCAGTGTTGGGAAAAATTATATTTGTGGAATAAGTTCATTTAACACCCATGCATTGTGTTCAAGTTTTGAAAACAATTTATCCGATATATTAGCAAATCCTTGGAGTGCTTCGCTTGTAACGCCATGGGTTAGTTCGCAAGCATTTACCCAAGTGAGCGTGGGAATTGATCACACTTGTGCAGTGAGTAATGAAAGTCCACTAAACAGTTATTGCTGGTCTAATCCAGATAGTTCTTATGTAACTCATCGCGCATATCCGCAACTCATCGCATCGTTAACTTTACCGATGAAAAAAATTGTAGTTAACAATAGTCATTCTTGCGCCATTCGTAAAGAAGATGGAGCTCTATTTTGTGCTGGTAATAATAGTAATGGACAATTAGGCAACGGAACATTCACAAGTTCATTGAATGCAAGTGAGTTTACTCAAGTCAGTTTGAATAACGTTCATTTTATTGATCTTGCCTTGAGTGAAAATGCAACATGCGCTCTTTCTTTTGAACATGAAGTCTATTGCTTTGGCAGCAATGCTAAAGGAGAATTGGGAATTGGTCAGCCTTATTTAATCAAGAAAAATTCTCCGCAAAAAATTGAAAATCTTAATCTACTCAGCATCGTTGGTGGCAAAGAGCATTTCTGTGGGATTAAAAAAACAGTGCTAGCAGCAGATAATAAAGTCATCTGTTGGGGCGATAATAGTGAAGAGCAAATTGCATACAGTAGTGATAAAATAAACAAACCGGTAGAATTAAAAAATACACAAAATATTACTCAATTAGTAGCAAATGGAAGTACAACTTGTATGTTAAATAACAGACAGGAAGCCTATTGCTTAGGTAAAAATCAAAATGGAATTATTGATCCTTTAAGAATAAGTGAAAAATTCTCGAGTCTCACACGAGTGCAAGCTGAAAAAACATTTAAATCGTTGAGTTTAGGTGAAAAACAAGCATGCGGAATTTCGACTTTAGACAACACACTTTCTTGCTGGGGAAAATCTCGCTAAAGATTTAAAAATAAAAAAAATTATTTTATAGGACTTAAAAATATGTTTGAGAAAAAGAAGTATAAAAGAATTATAGCATTGTCATTTTCAACCTGTTTATTATATTCTTGTGCAAAAAAACAGACTGAATATTTAAATATGGATAGCGCAAACGAAAAACGTATCATTGCAATAAGTTTAAATGCTGCAAACTCTACATTTCATGATGGTACCAGCTCTCATGTATCTTCTGCAGATATGGAGCAAAGAATGAAAAATTGCTCAATAGATAACTTAGAATTTAAAAATGAAATCAAAGAAATATTTAAAGAATATAACAATAAAGATCTTCTCAGTCATGTTGGTAATAAAGCAATACCTTTGGTGAGTATACTTGATAAAATAAGCAAACTCACTCAATCTGAGAAACCACTAAATGCTAATATATATGCATGCTATTATCCTGAGTTGTATCTGGCCAATGCTATGCTTATGAATACTTTGCAAAGAGTTCCTTTAGCTCCTTTTAATCAAGAATCTCTCTTAACTTCACATAGCTCAGACGATCCTGCTGAGAGTGAAAATTGGAACGAACAAGACAATTTTAATAAAAGTCGTTTTGCTAAATTAAATGGCCTTATTCGATCTGCTGCTATTGCACAGCAGTTGGTTGAAAAAGAACGTATTTTTGCAGATAAAATTCCACGAATTTATTCGCTCGATGAAAAAGCTAACAAACAATTTTTATTTGGTTTTAAAGAAAATATCAGTGAAGAAAAGCTTGAATACCAGCTCGGCGCTTTAGCCGAAGCTCTATCTGCTATTGGCTTTTATGAGCGTGCTATTTATCGTTGGAATGGAGTGACTTCAGCAAAAGAATTAAATATGCCCGTTACTTTACCTAATGAAAGTTTGCAGGATGACCTCAAACAATTAAACTCTCAATTTAATATTAAAAACTTAGATGAAAATAATAAGCTTCCTTTAAAGCTAATTATTGCAACCGATTTACTCAAGGCGGGGCAATTTGCAACAGCAGCTTTGAGTGGAAATAATTGCAGCAAAAATAATACAAGCAACGATGTTCCAACCCATTTTAATTCAATGTGCTCAGAACTTGCAACCATTAAAGAAAAAGCAATTAAAATTGATTTGAAACGTTTGGTTTGTTCCAGCGCAAGCAAAGTAGCTATAGAAAAATCTCCTGCGGATCTTTTAGCTAATATGTTTTGGAATGAAGCACAGTGTGATGCATATATAAAATCAGAACCTGAGCTTTCCAATAGTTTTTTAAACTTAAAAGGGCATTCGTATAATTTCGTCAATCCAGCAACACTCAATCCTTTGCGCTTACAAGTGAGATTAAAGTTTTTGCAGAGTGAATTTGAAGGGTTAAAAGATAAAATTTCACAAATAAATCTTTTACAGACGCATGATTTTGAAAATAAAAAGCAAGAGTTGTTTGATAATATTGAAGAGTTAAAAAATGAATTTGAATTAAACAAAAAGCTTGAAACAAAAGCGAGTACTGAGCTTGAGTTCAATAGAAATCAACGTGAAGCTGCACAAATTTTACTGGATGGAACAAGAGACGAAATTGAGCAAGTTAAAATCCAACAGAAGAATCAGCTTAGAAACTATATATCATATCTAAGTACATTGAATAACATAAATAGTTTAAAGAAAAATTTAGATAATTACAGTTCGCAAAAAGAAGTTTCGATTAAAAAATATATGACAGAGTTGTGTGGCAATGATAATTTTGAAAATTGTTCTTCTGGTCTGCAAGGAAAAATTTTAAACTTAAGCACAGAAAAGTATGAAACAGCTAAGAATGAATGGAAAAATGACTGCGGAAAATTTGTCAACCATTTAAACTCAGTAACTTTTTTTATAGGAAAAAATGGGTGTGATTTATCTGATATAAGGAAAAATTTCAGCACTTCAACGGATCCTAAAGAAATCAATCGTGATATAGTAAATGCTTTAGAAAAATTGCCAAAGGACAGTTTGCCCGCATGTAAATTAGCAGTGATTTATGAAGCAAGATCCCGCTTGGGAAATGTAGAGTTAGATAAATTAAATTCGAAACCTATCGACGGAAAAACTCAATATACGACTCAAGAATGTACTAATCCTGATAACTCTGCACGAGACAGAGGGCCGCCTACTCAAAGAAGTTGTAGAAATGTTATAAAATATATTCCAAACTCCGAAGAAATAACAAAGGTTATTGATGATCTTTTAAAGGATTATTCAAACTATAATTCTACACGACCAAATACAACAGGATCGAGCTCACCAGGACCTGCAACAGAAATAAAAAACTATGTAAATTTTGTTAATTCTATCGCAGCATTTAATACAGAAAAGGTATATATTCAAAATTATTTAGGTGTGAATGATGGAAATAGAAAGTTACTCACTGATCCACAAAAGTTTTGCTCGGCTATTATAGAAAATTCTGAAAATAGCCAGAGACCGAAGTTTGCGTCAATTTTAGATGCACAATTTTCAATAAAACAGGCTGAATTACAAGCACTCCAGATTAAATATTCAATTGGGCAGAGTCAAATTGAACTTGATAGCACGGTTAATGAGAAAAAAATAGAATTAAATAATCAAATTCAAAATATTCAAACTCAAATACAAAATCAAGAAAATAATCTTGGAATAAGTGAGGATTTGAGAAACTTGATATTAAGTTCAGTTAAGAACTTTAGTTCCAGTGATTATTTTGAAAACTTCTATAAAGAAAAAATAGAAAATAATAGGTTTACCGAACTTGAAATTGTCCTAAATAAGCAGAAAAATAATAGAGCTCAATTGCAAACAGCAAAAACATCGGAAAAAACCTCACAAGAAAATCTTGCAATTGTTCAAATGCGTTCGGAAAATTTACAATCATCGATCGCACGTGCATATGCTAGATATGAGAGTCATGGCAATAGCCTTGCACTTATTACCTCACTGAGTCCAAATCTGAAAAGTTTTTTAAATGATATTCCACTTATTTATGATGTAGGAGCTCTTGCTAAAGATTATTTAAATCTATCGGCAAATAAAATTTTAAATATGCCTGCAAACTCAAGAAATTTATTGGACAAAGATTATTTGCATCATTTAAAATTGATGTCACGAGCGAAACAAAATTGCTCCTATTTGGCATCTTTCTATGATGCTCAGAATTGTTTGAAAGATTTGAATATATTGCATGATAACCTTTTATTTAAAAATGAAAGTTTATATAGTCAACAGAAAATTCTAAGTTTACAACTTTATTCAAGTGAATATCGGGATAGTCTACAATTAATCGCTGATGATACTGAACAGTTGTTCGACAATCAGTTTCTGCATACTCTTAATACAAAAGGTTTTTCCAATTTGAATTTTGACGAAAAGTTACTCTCCCTAAAGAATTTTATATTGGAAGAATTTAATAATGAATATTATAATTCACGCCTTATTGATATGACTGTAAATATTATTCAAGAGTACCCAAGAACAAACGAATATTATTCTAATCCGTTTTTGACTAAAGATAATATAGCCTATTTAATGCGCGATGGGCTCGATAAAAATTCTCTTATTCCTGATCAATGCGGAGAAAACTTTAGCAATTATAGCAGTGGGCAATATAATAATTTTATTTCAGTATTAGATAATGAAAAAGAGCAATATGCTATTTATGGCAAAAACTTTCCCTATTTATTTGACCCATTGCACGCACAAAATTCTATGTGTACAAAGGTTAAAACTATATATTCAGAATTGCCTGCGAACATTAATTATTCAGATAATAGAATTACATCATTGCAATGGGTTCAACTTTTATCAAAGGATGCAAATAGTACTCCTATAAAAAATGATATTTATTGGAAACCTTTAACAGGATATTTATCAAACAGTAAAAATCAACTTTCAAATCTCAAACAACTCACCCATCAAATATCAGGGTGTATCAGTTCAGATGACATTTATTCAGCTTCATGTGCAAATGCAAAATCTTCCATTTCGAGTTCATTTGCAGGGCTTCCACTTCTTGGTAAATACACATTTGTCTATTCACCCTATTATTTAGATCAAAAAGTGAACCAGAAGAGGAAGAGCAATCAAAAAATTAAAACCGTTGGCATTGAGTTAAATTTTTTAATTTCAAATTGATTAAATAAGACCTCGTTTGTGAACGGGGTCTTATCTTAGTTTCATTTTTAAAAGAGGATAAAGTGAAAAAAAATAATTTAATGTATTTCTTTGCGTTATCGAGTCTTTTGTTAACATCGAATGAATTGTATGCAGAGTCCTTATCAGCTCCCATTCTATCAAGACCTGAAGCTCCTGGAAAATTTGGAGCACGTAGTTTGGATTGGACAGCGTTTGAAAATGGCGATATTTCCTATTCAATTCCCATTCAGACACCTGCATTGCGTCAAATGAGTATAGATTTAAGTGTTTACTATTCTTCTAAGGATGCTTTAAGTGAAGCAGGATCCTTTTGGAAATTCAATTTACCAAAACTTGCTCTAGATTTAAAAAAAGGGAACACACAATTTATCTCAAGCAGCAGTTGTGCATCTTCAAATGCAGACAATCTTTATTTAAATGGTTCAAGAATGATTGCTCTTGGAAATGGTACATGGGCGAGTCATTTAAATTCCGCTAGAGATATTCTTCGCTGTGGAGAAAGAGGTTTTGTTTATTATAAAGCAAATGGTGAAATCTATTCGTTTGGATCCTCTATAGAGGGACAGGTTGTCAATGCAGATGGACAGGCTTTGGAATGGTATTTAAGTGCCAAATCATCCTTTCAAGGTCAGCAGAAAATATATTATTCCTATATAAAACCCACAGCTTCTTCAAAATCTTTTAAATTCTCAGAAGATTTTCTTTTTGTTTCAAAGCCTCTTCTGAGTACAATTGTCGCAGACGATTTGTTAGTGCAAGTTAATTACGAAGAGAATCGATTTAAAAATCCACATTTTGTGCGTGGACTTGCACAGTTGATTGCAGGACGGGTGCAAAAAATTCGAGTTCTAAAGAAAAATAAACAGCTCAGAAGTTATTTATTTCGCTATGAAGACAACGAATTTAACTCTTTTCCAAGATTGTTATCTGTACAAGAAACTGGAGAGACAGAAAATGATCTCCTACCAAAAACTTTGTTTAGTTATCGTGGTGTTAACTCTTCACTTGCAGAATCATTTAAATCAATAAATCAAGCTAAAGATTTTTACTTACAAACTCCTGTAGCTGAATATACAAAATTTGCAGATATACTTGGTATTGGTACTTCTCAAGCACTCGTACCAGCAGGTTCTGCTGGCGTTTGGCTTTATTCTCATGATCCGTCCCAAGTATTTTTACCAGACAAAGAAACAAACTTTGCAAAAACAAAGAGACAATTTATTAGTTTTGATAAACATTTAGGAGATCCTAATTATAAAAAATTAGCAAATATGAGTTTCTTTGATTTCACAGGCAATGGTCTTACAGATATTTTCATCTCCTCAGGGCAAGGTGAAATCACGCCTTATATTATGATTAATGATCGAAAAATAGATGCAGATGGGAATATAAGTTTTGAACGAGCTGCTCGTTTTGATAAATATGATTATGAATTTATGACTATGTGTAATCCCGATGCTAGGAAATGGAAGCTTGCTGATTTTTCGGGAAATGGCAAAGGAGATTTTTTCTGCACAGGGCGAACAGGAATTCACATTTTTTTAAATAAAGGTCTTGGAGAATATAAAAAAAGTTTAGACGTTTATTTTATTGAAGGTGAGCAAGTCAGAATTCCAACCGATTTAGACTTAAGATATGCTGACATTTCTAATATTCAAATTGTGGATTGGAATGGAGATGGATTGCCTGATCTTTTAGAATTCAACGGGGCAAAGGTAACACTCTATTTAAATAATGGCAGACTTGCCAAAGGTGAAAGAAAAGGGAAATTTTTTGAAAAAATTGAGCTTGGTATTATTCCTTCCCTTGCAGGAATAAAACCAAGCGAAATCGTGATTGGCGATTTTACTGGGACTGGTTTGCCAAGTCTCTATTACGATAGAAAGTATTTTTTAATCAATAATGGTCTAGGTCAACCCTTAACAGAGTCTTATATTGAAAATGCCCCCAAAATGAATACGCAACAAATGGCGGTGGCAAATTTAACGGGCACGGGCAAACAACAGATCATTGCATCGGCTGGATATGAAAATAATATTATAGAACTAGCGAACCGATCTTTTCCAAATTTATTGCACTCTGTCGTTACGTCAGATGGACGCTTTTTAAGTTTCAACTATTCTTCATCGGTCTTGGAAAATAGAGAAGCAAGGGAAGCAGAAGGCGATACGGAAGTTCGGGAAATTGAAAATAAATTTCCACATATGCCTGTCATTATTCCTGTCTTAAAACAAGTAGGAATTTCCGATCACTTTAACCCTATGCGAATATCACGCTATTCATACCGCATTCCTCAATACGATCGTGGTTTAAATAAATTCCTTGGTTTTTCTCTCGTACGTAAGCAGGACGTGGGCGATGCAACTCAAGCTGGTACTTTATCGGAGCAGCGTCTTTTATCGGGTTATCGAATTTCTGAATCGGAAATTTATGCTTCTATTGAAGATCACCGATTGAGTTCAGAAAAAACAGCCTTTTTTAAAGGTGCACCATTGGAATGCTTTGATAAAAATATCTTGCAAGATAAAACGCAGTGGTGTGCCGATCTCAGTGGTTTGAGTTATTATAAGCGGACAGGAGCGGCTTATAACGCTCAATCTTTTGCTACAGGTAGAATAAATACCCAAGAAAATTATAAAACAGAGCGCAGTCAAATTTCCATACGCTCATTAACAGCAAATGATTTTTCAGGTTTAGGTGCACTCATAAATGGAGTGAATGAGCCTGCGCAGATCTATCGAGAGGTCACGGAGTCATTTGTCAATGGAGATAAATATCTAAATTATCAGAGTCTATATGGAAAAGTAACGAATATATATGACGAACAGGGTCGTGTTGTCACGAGCGTAAAAAGCAATTCTCCTATTTTAACTGGAGATGATCAGGTTACAACTTATAATTATTTTTGCCCATCAAGTCATTTAGAAAATCCAAAAATATTTTGTGATAATATTGAACTGACGCAAACGTCTTCTGCACTTGGAAGTGTAAAACAGTTAACGCAAAAAGTTGTCTATGATAACTTCACAGGTTTGCCGCTCGAAGAATGGTCCTCGAACCAAAACAATGAATTGGTTTTGCACACTTCTGCTCAATATGATTCTTTCGGGCGATTTATTTCGCTCGTAAAAGCGACTGGTGAATATTCATTTTTTGAATGGGATACAGAAAATGCAAATCTAAAATCTATACTAGATCACGATAAAATAAAAATAAATGCTGAATACGACGATTTTGGGCGCATTCATAAAATTTACAGCAATAAAGGTAATATCTCTAAGTTTAGTTATGATTCTTTTAGCAGAATATTAAGCACAAGTAAAAATATTGCTGGTAATAACCCGATTAATATAATCCATACTGAGCAAAGTCTTTGGAATACATTTTTAAATTGGCTGAAGACTGCTTTTGGACATCAAAATACGAGTACTGAACTCGTTGAAATCGAGCGTTATGAATATTCATTTCCATCGTTAAAAATTGCTTCTGCTTTAAGTCTTGAAGAAGCAGTTAAAAGTTGGAATAATTTTGATACACAATTACCAATTATTCCAAATGCAGATTCATATAATGAAAGTGTTCTAGGGAAGTTTACCGATGTTGAAATTATTCCTGGGCATGTGAGCATATATCGGCGCAACCAAGCAAATGAAGAACTTTCTTTGACTTCCAAAATTTGGTTATCGGGTGGTGATGAAGCTTTATTTTTAGCGGCAAAAATAGGTGAAAATAGATATTCAGTAACCAATAAAGCAAAAATAAATTCCCGTGGAAAAATACACACAGAATATTTAAACAGCGAAATTTCGTTTGAGAATATTCAAAATAACAAATTACCTAATATAAATTCATTTCAAGTAAAAAGTATTTTTAAATTTTATTCCGATGGCAATATTGCAAGTGTAGAATTTGCTGAAGAATCGGTACAAAAATATATTCAAGGCGTGGATTTTGAAGAAGCAATTTCGCCTGAAGGCAGAAGATCACGTAGAATTTTCAATCAACTGGGGCAAGTGGCAGCAAAGCACATTGGCCTTGATAGCAATGGCAATATCACGCAAGACACTTTAGTCACAAATATCAACTACGATGCATTGGGGAGACTCTCGCAGATATCCAATAATGACGGCTTGTTTGCTATGCAAACCTTTTCTGCAAGCGGTCAAGTCGAAGCACAGACAAACAATGCTTTGGGTATATCCCGTTACTTTTATGATAACTACGGTCGTCTTATTCAGTCAGCACTTTGTCCAGTTGGAACAGATTCTGAAAGTTGTAATCTTTTAAACTCTTCAGTTTTATATAAATCTTATGCATATAATGCAAAAGGAAAATTAGAAAAAGAAGAGCACACTCGTTTTAATCGAGAAAATGGTACGCATGCTAAAGAAACAATTCAATATCAATTCGGATCATTCGAA
Organism: Fluviispira multicolorata; assembly: GCF_009208585.1. Taxonomy (GTDB): domain Bacteria; phylum Bdellovibrionota_B; class Oligoflexia; order Silvanigrellales; family Silvanigrellaceae; genus Silvanigrella; species Silvanigrella multicolorata. The sequence continues at coordinate 60,102 of NZ_WFLN01000012.1, read as the reverse complement.
GCAAATAATCGAGTGCAAGATGTTGGTATGCCAATATCAATTTCTATTCATTCATTAAGTGAATTGGGTGGAAGTTTAAGCAAGAGACTTTTATCTTATGATCAAGAAGGCGGAGTTGTCTCTGAAGACTTAGAATTGTTCTTAGGATTACAAAAAAATAATTCTTCGGACTTAGAAAATAAAAAAAGTGTCGGTGTTTATCAAGTCGAAAGAATAAGAGATCTTTCTGGTAATTTAGTACAACTGCGTTCACGTGGAGGCTTTTCCCGCGATAAATTAACAGAACTTAAAGACAATTATTTTACGGGTTATGCTGCTAAATACGAAGCAGGGACATCACAGCTGACAAGACTCAGTTTTCTTCAAAATGGTAAAGAGCAATCAGTGCCTTTGCAATCTGTTTACTTAGATGGACAGGGTTATGTTAAGAAAATTAATTTAGAAAATAATTTAGAATTGCAAGCATGTTGGCACAAGCGCAAAGAAGTTCCCTTAGCTTATTGGGTTGGAAAAAAAGACAATACACCCAATAAACTTTGTGATGCATCAACTGATACAACAAATGCTTTGTTTCACAATCGCTGGGATTATGACAAAGATTTATTTCCTATTTCTTCAACGGATCTGCGCGGAAACATAATTTCAAATGCGGCTTTATCTGGAAATTCATTATTTAGTTACGATGTTCAAGGACGTCTTGCAAGTACACAAGGGATTGATGACGAGAGTCATTCTTGGGGCAAAATAACTTATGAATATTCCGTTGGCGGAAAAATAAATAAAGTTACCCGTTCAGGTCATTTTATAAAAGAGCGCATAGGAAAAAATGCTAATTCTTTAGTAGACACTTATTCATATAGCACAGCAGGACAAATAGGTCTTTTACAGTCGGTTCTGTCATCAGACAATAAAGAAACAGCATTGCAAAAGTTTGCAAGCGACAGCATTGGTTTTAGAAAATATGGCGTTGCTCCAACCCTTGCGGTTTTAAATAGTGATACTTTAAATAGAGCAGCGTCTTCTTGGAAAAATCAAGAAGAAATTCCAATGCACAAATACATTTGGAATGGGCGCGGTCAGCTTGCAGGAGTTTTTGGTGCGGTCCTGAAAAAAGACTCACATAATCTTGAAACCAATGAATTGCTCAATTACCGCATGAGTGATGCTGGTGGTGGCCAGCTTGCAGAATTTGATGGAGTTGATTTCCTTGAAAACAAAAAGGATAAAACCACAGAAGTTACTTTAACTAAGCTTCCACGCAATGTGAATTTAACCGATGGAATAACTTTCGAACGAGACGAAATTCACCTGAGTATTGATTTAGGTTCCTTCGCAAGCTTAAGATTGATAACCCGTTACCCAACTTTAAATGCAACAAGTCCTGAAACCTTAAAGTCAGCAGAGATGCAGACACGTAAAGAACTTGTAGTTAAAGATCATGTTGGCTCAGTTTCACAAGTCATAGATATATCCACTCACAAAATAGTAGAACGCAATGCCAGTGAACCGTTTGGTCTCGCGCGTGGAATTCCCTTATTATCCAACTCAGTTTTAAATGAATTCAAAACCAATAATAAACGCGCAGATATTGCTCTCTATCAAAATGCACAAAGTAACATGCGAGACAATTGGGAACTTAAATCTTACGAGGTCGTAGGTTCTTCGAATGGAAATGCAGCGCAAGGAATGCGTGGTTCAACGGTTTTTGCCACTGGAAAGTTTTCGGCAAGCACAGGTCTGCACTACATGGGTGCTCGAGCTTACGATCCAGCCCGCGGGGTCTGGATGTCACCTGACCTTTATTTAGGGCAGAGTTTAGAACGCATGTTTAGCAGTCCTGCAGAGGCCAATTTATTTCAATATTCAATGAACAATCCAGTTTTGTTGAATGATCCATCAGGAGAAAGTTATAAGAAGGTTATTAAGGATACCATACAAACAGGTGATGCTGCACTCGCAGCACAAGAGTTTTATGAGTCGGTGTCTGAGCGGGTAGCTGATGTAGTCAATACTGATCTGACTTTTGAACAACGGACTTATCAGGGGCTTTGTATTGCTGCTGAACTTGCTCCGATAAATTGTGATGAAGCAGATGCAATTCGCAACGGTATTTCAGTGGCTTATGAAGTGACTCAAGACTTTTTTGCCCAAGACAGTGTACAAAGTTCCAGTCCCAAAACAGAAGTTTATGACTCTGTTGAAGCGTCTAAAGATGAAAAAGCACAAATTCATCATATTTGTACGGATAAAAACTATGTCTCTAAAAGCAATGGTGGACCTTGGACTCCAAAATTTGAAGAATTGTTTGAAGATGTAAAAATGTCAATGCAAGATGATTTGAACAAGGTGAGTGTGCCTGGGCACAAGTCAAGACACAGTGAAGAATATCACACTACAGTCTATGAACGCTTAATTAAAGCTGTGGATGGAAAAACAGGAGATGAGTCTAAACAGTCTTTTCGTTCTGAACTGACAAATCTTAAAAAGGAAATAGCTACGAGGGGGTCAGAATTAAACAATATGGTGCGAAGAGTGGATGCAAATGGCAATTCAACCAGCAAAAATAAATCAAATAATGTAAATAAAGATGGCAAAGATATCAAAAATAAATCTAGTACAGTTAAAAAAGAAGAGAAGAAATAAGATGAATTTGTTTAAATTAACCTGGCCAAAAAATAAATATAAATTTTTATTATTTTACAAAGCAACTGAATTAGAAACAGGACTGGCATATCGAGACGATCTATTTAAACATGGAGAACCAATTGAGATTAATAATTCTTTAATTATCGATAAAAAATCCTGGGGAGAAAATTTTGCCGATTTTCATTTTGGAATAAGGGATGCTCCATATGTAAATGAACGATTTATTGACTGCTTAAAAGCGGTCGGAGAAACAAATTATCAATTGCTTCCGGTCACTGTGCTGCCAGAGGAAAAGTCTTATTATATTCTAAATACTCTGAATATGATTGACTGTGTCGACCGAGAGCAATCAGTCTTTACCCTTTGGACAGAAGAAGACAATAGACCTGATATTTTAGGTGATTTTAGAGGATTTGGAAAAATGATTTTAGACCCCAAAAAAGTCCCCGAAGGAGTTCACTTTTTTCGAATAAAAGGTTGGGAAGTTGTAACAGTTGTAACTAAGGCTCTTGTCGAAGAGTTTAAAAAAAGAAAAATCACTGGGTTTGAATTGATTTCTGTTGGGTAAAGTATTTTGTAATCTGTGAAAGTCACGTAGAAAATTTAATAGATATTTTCTACTTGACTATTCAATAAGAATATTAAGCTATATTTTTTTGAAATAATATGTTACGAAGAGTGGATTCAAATGGCAATTTAACCAGCAAAAATAAATCAAATAATGTAAATAAAGATGGCAAAGATATCAAAAATAAATCTAGTACAGTTAAAAAAGAAGAGAAGAAATAAGATGAATTTGTATGATTTAACTTGGCCAAAAGCAAAAAATAAATTTTTATTATTTTATGAAGCAACTGAAATAAATACAGGAGTCCGTTATCGTGGTGATTTATTTAGTTATGGCAAAAGAATAGAATTAAAAAATCCACTTGTGATTGATAAGAAATCCTGGGGAGAAAATTTTGCCGATCTTAATTTTGGAATAGGCAATGTTCCCTATATAAATGAACGTTTTATCGACTGCTTAAAAGCAGTTGGAGAAACAAATTATCAATTGCTTCCGGTCACTGTGCTACCAGAAGAAAAGCCATATTATATTCTCAATACTCTGAATATGATTGACTGTGTCGACCGAGAGCACTCAGTTTTTAACCTTTGGACAGAAGAAGACAATAGATCTGATATTTTAGGTGATTTTAGAGGGTTTGGAAAAATGATTTTAGATCCAAAAAAAGTCCCCGATGGAGTTCACTTTTTTCGAATTAAAGGTTGGGAAGTTGTTACAATAGTTACCAAGGCTCTTGTCGAAGAGTTTAAAAAAAGAAAAATCACTGGGTTTGAATTGATTTCTGTTGGGTAAAGTATTCTTTAATTTAAAATAATCATGCAGAAAATTTGACGTATATTTTCTATCTGACTATTTAATTAGAGAATTATTCGACATATTTTTTAAAAATATGGTGCGAAGAGTGGATGTAAATGGCAATTCAACCAGCAAAAATAAATCAAATAATGTAAATAAAGATGGCAAAGATATAAAAAATAAATCTAGTACAGTTAGAAAAGAAGAGAAGAAATAAGATGAATTTGTATGATTTAACTTGGCCAAAAGCAAAAAATAAATTTTTATTATTTTATGAGGCAACTGAAATTGATACTGGACTTGCTTATGATGATTATCTATTTAAGTGTGGAAAAAAGATAGATATAAAAAATCCACTTGTGATCGATAAAAAATCCTGGGGAGAATATTTTGCAGATTTTCATCATGGAATAGGGGATGCTCCATATGTAAATGAGCGCTTTATCGACTGCTTAAAAGCGGTCGGAGAAACAAATTATCAATTGCTTCCAGTCACTGTGCTGCCAGAGGAAAAGCCTTATTATATTCTAAATACATTAAATATGATTGACTGTGTTGACCGAGAGCAATCAGTCTTTACCCTTTGGACAGAAGAAGACAATAGACCTGATAAACTAGGAGATTTTCATAGACTTGATAAAATGATTCTAGACCCTAAAATGATTCCTACAGAGGTGCACTTTCTTAGGCTGAAAGGATTTAAATCCATAACAATAGTTACAAAGGCTCTTGTCGAAGAGTTTAAAAAAAGAAAAATTACGGGGTTTGAATTGATTTCTGTGGGGTAAAGTATTTTGTAATCTGTGAAAGTCACGCAGAAAATTTAACGGATATTTTCTACGTGACTATTCAATTAGAATATTAAGCTGTATTTTTTTGAAACAATATGGTGCGAAGAGTGGATGTAAATGGCAAATCAACTAGCAAAAATAAATCAATAATCTAAATAAAGATGGCAAAGATGGCAAAGATGGCAAAGATGGCAAAGATGGCAAAGATATCAAAAATAAATCTAGTACAGTTAAAAAAGTAGAGAAGAAATAAGATGAATTTGTTTAAATTAACTTGGCCAAAAGCAAAAAATAAATTTTTATTATTTTATGAGGCACCTGAAATAGATACTGGGCTTGCTTATGATGGTCAATTGTTTGTCTGCGGAAAAAGAATAGAAATAAATAACCCACTTGTGATCGATAAAAAATCCTGGGGGGAATATTTTGCCGATTTTAATTTTGGAATTGGAAAAGCTTCCTATATAAATGAGCGCTTTATCGACTGTTTAAAAGCAGTTGGAGAAACAAATTATCAATTGCTTCCGGTCACTGTGCTGCCAGAGGAAAAGCCTTATTATATTCTAAATACTCTGAATATGATTGACTGTGTCGACCGAGAGCAATCAGTTTTTAACCTTTGGACAGAAGAAGACAATAGACCTGATATTTTAGGTGATTTTAGAGGATTTGGAAAAATGATTTTAGACCCCAAAAAAGTCCCCGAAGGAGTTCACTTTTTTCGAATAAAAGGTTGGGAAGTTGTAACAGTTGTAACTAAGGCTCTTGTCGAAGAGTTTAAAAAAAGAAAAATTACGGGGTTTGAATTGATTTCTGTTGGGTAAGAAAATTTGAATCAGTTTATTCTTTTATATCGAATTAATTGCATATAATAATTTTTAAGTAAATTGCAAATGCTTTAAAAATAAATTAACAGAGTAATGGTCAAATATGTTTAATATAAAGTATCAACTGTCTAAAAAGGAAAATAAATGAAATATTATCAGATAATTCCCAAAGTTCGTGGATACCATATGGTCAATATAATTCAGAGTGGGGATATTTTAGCTTCATATGCCCATTGGGCGTTTACAAAATGTGTTTATCGACAGGAGAATTATAATCTTTATTGTATTACAAATCCTGATTTAGGACCTAAATTTGGTGATCTTATGTTTGGGAGAGAGGGGGCAGTATTTATTAATGAAAGTTTTGAACAAGTTCTTAATAAAGTTGATCAGAGTCATTTTCAATTAATTCCTATTAGAAAAGGAATTTCAGATTGTCCACAAAAATATCAGATCTTGAATATTCTAAAATGCATTGATTGTCTAAATGAAGAACTTTCAGTTTTTACCCCTACTCCTGAAGATAAAAGAAAGCTACCAGCTTTTTATGGCAATAAATATGAACTTTCAAAATTAGTTATTGACCTCAAAAAAATACCTGAGGGTAGCCATCTATTTCGTTTAATGGGTTGCGATAGTATTGTAATTGTAAGTGAAGAAATAGCAAAAAATATAAGAAAGATGAAATTAATTGGATTCAATTTAAAACTTATTGATAATAATTAATTGTATTTTAAAATTTAACTCAACCTCCTCGCTCGTATTTAATATTGACAAATTTTAATAATACCCTCACCCAAGCACATAAAATTATTGCATAATATTATGTATTAAATAATTATCATTACTTTTCTCATTTAGGTTTTGAATGATAGAGATTCTATCTTCATCCGTTCTATTTTGGCTTATTTTAAATTTGGATTTTAGGGACATGATTTCAAACTCAATTCCTATTATTTCAGATAACATTTCTTCCATTAATGCTTCTAAAGTCAGCAATAATCTAGTTTAAGCCTTGCGGAAGCTATTAAAAACTGGATTACTATTTCTTCAACGGATCTGCGCGGAAACATAATTTCAAATGCGGCTTTATCTGGAAATTCATTATTTAGTTACTATGTTCAAGGACGTCTTGCAAGTACACAAGGGATTGGTGACGAGAGTCATTCTTGGGGCAAAATAACTTATGAATATTCCGTTGGCGGAAAAATAAATAAAGTTACCCGTTCAGGTCATTTTATAAAAGAGCGCATAGGAAAAAATGCTAATTCTTTAGTAGACACTTATTCATATAGCACAGCAGGACAAATAGGTCTTTTACAGTCGGTTCTGTCATCAGACAATAAAGAAACAGCATTGCAAAAGTTTGCAAGCGACAGCATTGGTTTTAGAAAATATGGTGTTGCACCAACTCTTGCGGTTTTAAATAGTGATACTTTAAATAGAGCAGCGTCTTCTTGGAAAAATCAAGAAGAAATTCCAATGCACAAATACATTTGGAATGGGCGCGGTCAGCTTGCAGGAGTTTTTGGTGCGGTCCTGAAAAAAGACTCACATAATCTCGAAGCCAATGAATTGCTCAATTACCGAATGAGTGATGCAGGTGGTGGTCAGCTAGCAGAATTTGATGGAGTGGATTACCTTGAAAACAAAAAGGATAAAACCACAGAAGTTACGTTAACTAAGCTTCCACGCAATGTGAATTTAACCGATGGAATTTCTTTCGAACGAGATGAAATTCACCTGAGTATTGATTTAGGTTCCTTTGCAACTTTAAGACTGATAACCCGTTACCCAACTTTAAATGCAACAAGTCCTGAAACCTTAAAGTCAGCAGAAATGCAGACCCGTAAAGAACTTATAGTTAAAGATCATGTTGGCTCAGTTTCACAAGTCATAGATATATCCACTCATAAAATAGTAGAACGCAATGCCAGTGAACCGTTTGGTCTCGCGCGTGGAATTCCCTTATTATCCAACTCAGTTTTAAATGAATTCAAAACCAATAATAAACGCGCAGATATTGTTCTCTATCAAAATGCACAAAGTAACATGCGAGACAATTGGGAACTTAAATCTTACGAGGTCGTAGGTTCTTCGAATGGAAATGCAGCGCAAGGAATGCGTGGTTCAACGGTTTTTGCCACTGGAAAGTTTTCGGCAAGCACGGGTCTGCACAACATGGGTGCTCGAGCTTACGATCCAGCCCGCGGGGTCTGGATGTCACCTGACCTTTATTTAGGGCAGAGTTTAGAACGCATGTTTAGCAGCCCTGTAGAGGCTAATTTATTTCAATACTCAATGAACAATCCTGTTTTGTTGAATGATCCATCAGGAAAGTTTGTGCCTGCTTTAGTGATAGGAGCTGTTTGGGGTTATCGAGCATTCCAAGCCTATCGGACAGTTCAAGCAATCCAAGCAGTCACTATGGTTTCAACGGCTGTAATAGGTGGAAAAATATTAGCAGATGCTTCTGTTTCAAACAATGAAGTTGCTACAAACCCGAATGAGGCGTCCAAAATAAAATCTATTGCAACTTTGAATAAAGCAGAAACATGCAATGTAAATTCAAATAAGCAAAATGCGGATAGGAAATTAGCAGAAAATAGATCAAAGGGAGCTAGAGCTGAAGCAATGGTTGCAAGGGAAACGGGTTTAATAAAAAACACGAAAAGGTATGAAGTCCCAGGCTTTAAAAATGGGAGTACAATTCCTGACTTTATTGATCGATCGAATAAGTACGGTGTGATTGAAGTGAAAAATGTGAATGAACAAGTATTCAGGTCACAGATAGAAATGCAATTAGAAGTCGCAAAAGAACTAGGTTTGCGCTATACACTTTTCGTTGATAAACGAGCGAAGTTGAGTAGTAAGTTAGTTCAAGAAATATATGATTATAATGAAATAAATGGCTATGGAATAAAGGAAGGAATAGAACGACGAGATTTTAATGAAAAGGATAAAACTAATGGCTGTGAAATTGATTTAAATGAAAAAAAAGACACAGATACTCATACTAAGAATGACAAAGATCTTAATGCAGAAAAGAGCAATAAATTTATAGAAAATTCAATTTATTTGTAGATAAGGTTAATTTATGTTTAGAAAAAATTTTTTAAAAATTAAGTTTGATTCAAAATACCCAGGGATGATTGAAAAAGAATTTGCCAGAAGTTTTCTATCAGCCTGGCTCAGTGTGGAAGAAGACTTACGTCCTGAGGAGTTTTATTTTGCAGAGCGATCAAAAATAAAATTTGTGGTTTCTGAGCTCGGTGTTGAGGGTTTAGTAAATGGGTGGCCTCGTAAATGTAAAATGTTTAGAAGAAAAACCAAACCAAAGTTTGATGGTATGATTGGATACTATAAAAATGCAAATTGTCTCACAGTTTTTTTAACAATGGGGCAGAAATCAGAGTTTATGATTCGACTTTATAAATTGTTATTAAATTTATTTAAGGCAAACTATGGAAGAATTCAAAGTAATGAGGTGGAAATTAAACGAAATTGGTTTTATAAGGATTTTTATAATGCCACCCAGGAAAGACGATGTGGAACAAACGTTAATTCTTATGATGAATATGGTCTTGGTTTTAGAATTCCCCAACTCAGTTGGGTGAATTATTTAGGTAAAGATCTAGTTGAGCGCATAGGCGAAGATAAGTTTAAAACCTTAGAAGCCTACCAAGTGGAAAAAATAAATGATGGTTACTTAATAATTACGAATCCATCTCACCGTGTGCATGGCACAGAGGTTGGCTATGCCGAAGAAGAAAGGATTATGCAGCACTTAGGCCGACAGCACTTTTTTGATCGGAATTTAATTGATCTCAATATTCTCTGGGCTGATTATTACGAGAGAGATGATAATTTTTTGCAATTTATTGATGAAATTGCCCAGCAGAAAAAGTAAAAAGGAGAAATCCCTTTAGAAATCAATTTTAAGGGGATTTTTTTCTTGGAGATTTTGCGAAGTAATTTATATGGTAATATTGCGATTTTGGTGTTTAAATTCTTTGAAAAAATGATAATAAGAATAATAAATTAATTATTTTCGAAAAAAATTAATGAATTCTCTAATAATCAATAAATAAGGTGCTTTAATGTCTACACGAAATTATTTAATTTTTGAAATAAGATCAAAAAATCCTGAAATGGAAAGAAAAGAATTTGGCAGAAGTTTTTTATCAGACTGGCTCAGTGCAGAGGAAGACTTACGTCCCGAGGAGTTTTTCTTTGCTGAAGGAATGACAAAAAAATATTTGGTTTCAGAGCTTGGCGTTGAGGGCTTAGTAAATGAGTGGCCACGTAATTGTTCAATGTTTAGAAGAAAAACCAAACCTAAGTTTAATGGTATGATTTCATATTATCGTGAGAAAGTTTTAACAATATTTTTAACAATGGGTCAGAAATCAGATTTCATGATTCGGCTGTATAAATTGTTATTAAGAATATTTAAAGCAGATTTCGGAAATATTAGAAGCAATGATGTTGAAATTAAACAAAATTGGTTTTATAAAGAATTTTATGGTGTTACCCAGGAAAGAGGATGTGGAACATATGCTATGTCATATGATAAATATGGACTTGGTTTTAGAATTCCCCAACTCAGCTGGGTAAATTATTTAGGAAAAGATCTTGTTGAGCGCATTGGTGAAGACAAGTTTAAAACCTTAGAAGCCTACCAAGTTGAAAAAATAAATGATGGCTATTTAATAATTACAGATCCTTCTCACCGTGTGCATGGTACAGAGGTTGGCTATGCCGAAGAAGAAAGGATTATGCAGCACTTGGGCCGTCAGCATTTTTTTGATAGGAACTTAATTGATCTCAATATACTTTGGGCTGATTATTACGAGAGAGACGATAATTTTTTGCAATTTATTGATGAAATTGCCCAGCAGAAAAAGTAAATAGGAGAAATCCCCTTAGAAGTAAATTTTAAGGGGATTTTTTTCTTGGAGATTTTGCGAAGTAATTTATATGGTAATATTGCGATTTTGGTGTTTAAATTCTATGAAAAAATGATAATAATAATAAATAAATTATTTTTGAAAAAAATTAATGAAATCGCAAATAATCAATAAATAAGGTGCTTTAATGTCTACACGAAATTATTTAATTTTTGAAATAAGATCAAAAAATCCTGAAATGGAAAGTAAAGATTTTGGCAGAAGTTTTTTATCAGACTGGCTCAGTGCTGAAGAAGACTTACGTCCTGAGGAGTTTTTTTTTGCAGAGCGATCAAAAATAAAATTTATGGTTTCTGAGCTTGGTGTTGAGGGCTTAGTAAATGGGTGGCCTCGTAATTGTGAAACGTTTAGAAGAAAAAACAAACCTAAATATAAAGGTATGATTTCATATTATCGTGAGAAAGTTTTAACAATATTTTTAACAATGGGTCAGAAATCAGAGTTTATGATTCGGCTGTATAAATTATTATTAAGAATATTTAAAGCAGATTATGGAAGTATTAGAAGCAATGATGTTGAAATTAAACAAAATTGGTTTTATAAAGAATTTTATGGTGTTACCCAGGAAAGAGGATGTGGAACATATGCTATGTCATATGATAAATATGGACTTGGTTTTAGAATTCCCCAACTCAGCTGGGTAAATTATTTAGGAAAAGATCTTGTTGAGCGCATAGGTGAAGACAAGTTTAAAACCTTAGAAGCCTATCAAGTGGAAAAAATAAATGATGGCTATTTAATAATTACAAATCCATCCCACCGAGTACACGGTACTTCAGAAGGCTATGCCGAAGAAGAAAGGATTATGCAGCACTTGGGCCGACAGCATTTTTTTGATAGGGACTTAATTGATCTCAATATTCTCTGGGCTGATTATTACGAGAGAGATGATAATTTTTTGCAATTTATTGATGAAATTGCCCAGCAGAAAAAGTAAAAAGGAGAAATTCCTTTAGAAATCAATTTTAAGGGGGGCTTAGAGGTTTCAAAAATCTGTTTATGGGCTAATTTTTAATGAAAATATAAGGATAAAAATAAGAAATGAGTTATGAATTTCAAGTAAAATGTCAAAAGGTATCCTATAATAAATTTATGGAATTCTTTGAGAGTTTTGAAATAATATGCTTAGACGAAGAAGAAGCAGAAAAGAAATTCACTTTTAAAACATGGCCCCCTGAAAGACTTAGATTTTCTCCTTTCATAAATATGTGTAGAGCTATTGAACTTCAGTATTCACGTAGTGCTAAAGAAATGAATGTGCGCATTTTGAGTGCGGCCTCTCTTAATGAATTTGAACTTGCTTTAAAAATTATTTTATACTTTGCTGAGAATTATAAACTTTTAAAAGTCGAAAAACCTATTACCCACGAGGGGAATCAAAACTTTACAATCGATGAATTTAAATCTAAGTTCAACCACAATTGGATACATGAGTGTTTAGAGTTTGATGTAAAGACTTTTCTCTCATTCGGAAATAATAGCGTAATAGAAATTATTGGTGCACGCAGGTCAATGTATTTTGGTCCAAAAACTTTCGCTAAATTTCAAAACATTGCTACGGAGCAAAATATCAGTTTTGCTGACGTTTATTTTGCACAAATGTCTCGCTTACAAGCAATCGATTATGAAAATATTTATTATGCATCTGTGTGGGACTATGATAGAGATCCCAAGTTTGGGAAAAAAACTTTAACTATGTTGCAAGAAGACTTAGAGCTTATGTTACCTCCATCAGATCTCGTTTATATTCCTCAAAAAATAAAAACAGAGAGTTTTTTAATTTTACGAAATGATCTTGATGAAATTTTAAGATTATCTCATATCTCATTTGAATATTTTGATGATTGCAATATACAAATTCAGGCAATTAACTCTTTAGCTGAGCTAAAGGTTTTAGAAAATCAAAAAATTAAGTTTTTAATGAGTTGATTAAAAGAAGATGAAAATTTATAAGTTGAAATGATATAATAGACATGAATTTTTTAAGAATTTGAACATTTTCGTAGTTAATAATAATGCTTCAAGAAATAAAAAAAATAAACAATGGATTTGGATTGCGATAAATAAAGAAAATCGAGAAATTATTGATTTGTATATCGGATCGAGATCAGCAAAAGGAGCAAAGGTGTTCAAGATTGGTAAGGAAAACTTTATATTTTTCAAAAAAAATTGAAAATCATATTGTCGCTGTGTGGTATTTTCACTTCATTACAATGGAGTATTAAGAGTTTGGGACTACCTTAATTCTTAATATTTTTCTTTTTAAGTTGACGTAGTATATCGACAATTCGACTTTTAGCCAATGGAAAACTTTCTTTTTCTAAATACTCATTTTCTTGAGATGTGAATTTACCCAAGACCCAATTTGCCGTGGAGCTTTTGTGTTCTGGCTTGCCTATCCCAATTTTAACTCTATAAAACTTCTCAAAACCTGTTTTAGCTAAAATATCACGAATACCATTGTGTCCACCATGACCACCACCTAGACGCGTTTTTACTGCACCCTGTGACTGATCGAGATCATCAAAAATAACAATTAGATTTTGTTCGGAAATTTTGAAAAAATTGAGAATTTGTTGAACGCTATCGCCTGAAAGGTTCATATAACCTTGGGGCTTAACGAGAAAAACATCATAACCTTCCCAAGTCGTTCGCGCAGTTTGAGCGCCAAAACGATTTTGAGATAAAAAAACACCGGATTCAGAGGCTATCTTATCGATAAGCATGAATCCGATGTTATGGCGTGTGTTTTCATATTGGTTGCCAGGATTGCCTAGGCCGACAATAATAAACACTCTTATTAAATCTTAACGAGAGAAGCGAGAGCAACATTTTTGCCCTTACCTGTACGAACAACAATTCCTTCAGCAAGCTTAAGGTCATGGAGTTGAACAGATTGGTCCACTTTTAAGCCACTTACGTCCACTTCGATAGAGCGTGGAAGATTGGAAAGCTTTGATTTTACTTCAAGATAGCGTGTGCGGATGTTGAATGCGCCTTCTTTTTCTTGTTCGCGGGTTAGGCCAACAAAGTTAAGAGGAACATGTGTACGAACAACATCATTTGCTTGAACTTCTTGGAAGTCAAAATGAAGAGGTTTGTCGGTGATTGGGTGAACTTGAACTTCACGCATAAGAACAGATTTTTCTTCGTCATTAAGAACAAGTTTAACAACGCAAGAACGTGTGTGTTCTTTTGGAAGGTTAGAAGCGGAGATGGCAATTTGAGTTGCAGTCCCTTTTCTATAAAGAACACCTGGTACAAGCCCACTTTGGCGGCGCTTGCGAACGGTGCTTTTGCTAGCAGATTCACGCACTTGTGCATGAATTACAATGTTTTCTAAAGTCATGAGAAAAACTCCAATAAATTTCATCACCATAGAGGTATGGTGATGGGTTTGCATATATCAAAAAGGACTTTGAAGCAAGAGAAGCTTTGCAAAAGTGCAAAAAAAGTAGAGAATAAGATTTTAACAGCCTTTTGAGGATAAGACAAGCCTCCTATGGGCTCATACGTTCATTATACATAAACAAAACCCTTTAAAGCTAGCGCAGCATTTCAGGATAATGTAGGTTTTAATCAACAAGCCATTGTTACGTTGAGAAGATGTCAATTATTGCAAAGTAAATTTGATTTTTATGTGGTTATGCGTTTATAACCTCATATCTGCCTGTTTTAGGTTAGTAACGTTCACTGTAGGGGTCTTCTATGAAATTCTCTAAGGTATTTTTAGTTTCTTCTGTCCTCATCTCTGCGTTTTCTTTAGCAAGCTGCTCAAGTACTAAGAAGTCCGATGGGCCAAGCAAAGCTTCTGAACCAAGCGCACCTGCATCTCCAGTTGAGACTCACAATCCCAATTCTTCTGCGAATTTAAAAACAATTTATTTTGATTTTAATAAATATGATATTCGCGGAGATCAAAAAGAAACAGCTAATAAAATGGCTGAATCTTTAAAAGCAAATACAAGCACCAGTATTAGAATTGAAGGTCATACAGATGACCGTGGTTCCGCAGAATACAATATGGCTCTTGGGCAAAAGCGTGCTAAATCGCTTGAAAACTATTTAAAGGCAAATGGTGTTTCAAATTCAATTGAAACTATTAGCTATGGTAAAGAGCGCCCTGCTATGCAAGGTGAAAACGAGTCAGCTTGGGCTAAAAATCGTCGTGACGAAGTCGTTAATGTTAAATAATATTTAAACTAATATTTTTTAATTAAAAAAGGCCTTTAACTAAAGGTCTTTTTTTTTCAATTTATTTTAAAAGCGAGGATTATTTCTAACATTTTCTTCGAGTGAATCAACAATATCTTTTAAATTAAGTTTATTTCCCACAAGAAGAGTTTGAATTCCTAAGGTGTGAGCAGGAAGATCATAATATGGGTCATTGCCAATCATCACAGTACTATCAGGTGAAGCCCCAATTTTTTTTAATGTTTCATCAAAGAAATTTGTATTTGGTTTAGTTGTTTTCATTACATCCCATGATGTCACAAGATCGAAGTCATGTAAAAATAAATCACTGGCTTTTAAGCGCAGTTCAATTTCTTTTCTTCCAAAAACAGCATTGGTTGCTAAAGTTATATGCCGGTTACTTGCGTGGAGAAGATCGACTAATCTGCGTGCATAGGGATCGGAATGGAGAAAGAGACAAATAAAAGGATAATCAGAGTCAAAGAATTTTGACATAAATCTTTCAATTTTTTTTCTATTTGTATTTAATTCTGAAGCGAGTGTTTCAAAAAATGCTTCTTCATTTGTGGCAAAAGAATGAGGAGATAGCAGTATTTTTTTGGTTTTTTGTGCTGCTTTTATTAATTGAGAGAGAGAACCGAAGCTTCTCATTCGAAAAAGGACTCCCATGGCAAATAAGTTATGGAAAAGAGCACCTGGTTGGTCAATTAAAGTTCCATCCATATCAAGAAGAACATGAGTTTTTCCATTCCACCAATCTCCAGAAATGGTGATTTTATTTCTAATTCGTTTAATTTCTGAATTTTTGATAGATGATTTTGAACTTCCCTGCTTATTTTTCATTATGGAATTCCTGCAAATAAATACCTACGCGAAGAAACAAAACTGAAATTACGATTCAACAAATAAAATATATTCATTATAATTTGAAATTGTCAATTGTTTAGCAGGCTAAACCAACTGGACTTGTTGGATTTTTAGTTCCGACAGTATAAAAAATTTCTTCTATCATTCTTTGCTCGAAAGTATTTGTCGGATAAATTTGAAAGAGGTGAGAAAGGGTTTCCTTTGTGGTATTATTAAGTTGACCAGCTCTTTCCAGTCCTTTTACCAAAAAGTATAAACTTTGAACTGATGCATTTGTGCTGATATTATTTTGCATTTTTTCAATTCCAGCACTAAATTGTCCTTGTGCAACAAGAATATATCCATGTAAGACTTTTGTATCTAGCGGTACCTTATGAATATTGTCATAAGCATCCATTGCCGCTTCAAGTAAATTTTGTGCTCTTTTTAAATCAGAGCCTTTCATGGCAATGCTTAGAGCCTCAAGTTCAAATAATTTTGGTTTTGTTACTTTATTAAATAATGCTCGGTTATTTTTTGAAATGGAGAGCCATTCATCAACTAAGGGCCAATCTCCTGAAAAGCTATATATCTGTGCTATACATGTGGATAATGTTCCAAAATGAAATTCTTTAGGACCGTTTTTTTGGCGTAAAAGAAGCAATATCTGTTGTACAGCAGTTCTTGCGTTGTATCCTGCTCCTGCTCTCGCAAGAAAATTAAGCAGTGGTTCATTTATGTTTTCGCTAATAAGAATAGCACATTTAGCAAGAACCCAAGCATATTCTGAGAAACCACTGCGTAGACATTCGTTTCCATGGGCGATGAGTTTTTCAACAATTCCATTTTTATGTAATAAAGTAACATCTAGACCCAGAAGTGATTCTTCAAATTCTTTGATAATAATCTCTTTTTCTTTTAAGAATTCATTTCCATCAATATTTAAATTTGCCCTTAAATAGAGGACGAGATAAGAGTGATTCCAAGGATCATTTTCAAGCGATTTTAATATTTCATTATGAGTTTTTTCAAATCCGCCCTCTGAATAAAAAGCCGCTGCAATACTCCAGTGCATTTCGTTTGCTTGTTGTTCAGTTATTGTGGCTAAGGTCAAAGCTTCTTGAGCTACTTCTCGCGCTGTATTATAGTCATGAGATTTGAGAAGAAAAAATATGTATCGTAAAGTTCCATCGGTGTTAAAATAATCAATTGAAAACATTGATTTAAAATACTTTTTAGCTTCAGGAAACTGACTGTTTTTTGAATGTATTTCACCTAAATAATAGTTTACTTCAGGATCAAAGTTATAAAATGCAAATAATTCTTCTAATATTGGGAAGATAGTTGGATTTCCAGCATCGTTTGTTATAAGCTCTCTAATTTTATTTTTCTTAAGCATATATTCAGAAATATCTACTTTTTCAATTTTTAGTCCACAAAGTAACAGACAAAAGCGAACTTCAGCGCTGCCATGCGTGTTTTTATAAGCAACTTTTAAACACTCAAGAAGACCATCTGAGGGGTTTGAACTTACGCAATGTGAGGCCGTCTGTATGATAAGGTCAAGGGAAGCATCTTTAGATATCAAAATTGCAAAGTAACAAATACGAGCGACGGATTTTAATCCATACTCTTCACACAATTGAGCAATAAAAGAGATTTGATTCATATCTCTTGGCGATTTTTTGCATGCTATGACTAGATTTTCCACTTCACTCCGGCAAGCTTCGGCCGCCGGTTGATTTTTTCCAAGTTTATAAGCTTGCATTGCCCCAAGTAAACAGAGAATTTCAACCTCAATTGGGACTTCTCCATATTGTTTTTGTAACCAATCAGCAAGAGTTTTTAATGCTCCAATTGCATTTTTATGATCACCAGAATTAATAAATTCATTATATAAAGAAGTGTGCGTTTCAAAATGTCCATGAACAAGATATTTGTCAAGTGATTCAAAAATTTCTGAATAATCTGGAGAGTTTTCTGGAATAACTCCAAGTTGTTGAAGTTCAGTTAAAGTTGTTAGTATTGAAGTAGATTTGGAATTAAGTTTAAATGCATGATCCCATTTTTCAATGGCTTCGCTTAACTTGCCATTGCATTCTAATGCACAACCCGCAATATACCATGCTGCATAATTTTCAGGATGTTTTTCTTGAAGAAGTATTGTTTTTGCAAGAAGATCTTCTTTGCTATCAGGGTTAATAGAGTTTAATTTATCTTTTTTAGTTTCTGCTTCTTGAGGACTCATTTCAAAGTGTGGGTTTTCTTCCGCTATATAATCATCCGGAATGTCAAGTGTCCTATTTATTCTTATTTTTTTATTTGAAAGTATGCTCACAAGAGGCATTCTATTATTTGAAACATTATCAATATTTTTGGAAACCTCAAATGCTTGTTTTACAGGAGGATTAAATTTGTCTTTTTTAGTATCATTTTGATTCAGAAGTCTTATTTTTGCTAAAATATTAGCAAACTCAATTGCTTTTGATAATGGGAAATCTTTACAGAGTTTTTTAAATTCATGTATAAGCTCAGGAAGAGTGTCTCTCTTGGAGGAAACCTCAACACGACGAAAAAGAATTTCATAGTCATCAGGATGTTGGCGAGTGAGTTGTCTTAAAATAGCTTCGGCTTTATCAAAATCCTGGACAAAAATATACTTATTAGCGGAGTTAAGATAGTTTTCAGGTGTATTTTTGAGTTTATAAGAGCGTTTTTTTAGAGAGAAATTAATGCCTAAGACAATGTTTTGTCTATGCTTTAAACCTTTGATATTTAAACTCTTGGTACTTAACGGCATAATTTCTCCAGCAAGAGTTTGACTCTTAAAGGACAAATCGGTTTTTCTTTGAGCAAGCTGTAGCTTAATTTAATCGTTTGCTGTTTGGCGGAAGAGTCTGAAATGAAATGTTATAAGGCGCTGATGATACAGCCTTTAGTGGAGTAGTCAAAAAATGCAAAAGATTCTCGGACTTGATATTGGATCCTATTCGATAAAGGCAGTCATCATATGGAATGATTACAAAAACTATATTGTTCACCAGTTTTTTGAGCAAGTTATTGAAAGAAAAGATGGAATTGATGAAAGTTCAGCACAATCCCAAGCAATAGCCGCACTTTTTGCAAAACATAAACCAGAATATGATGTTATGTTTGCTGCTCTTGATTCTCGATTTGCATCCATTCGGAGAGTTGAATTTGATAATATTAAGAAAAGGGATATCCCTAATTTTTTGGAAAATGAATTAGAAAGTTCGAGTCCTTTCGCAATAGAAGACTCTATTCTTGACTATCAACTCATAGATTATACAAAATCACACTCGTCTTTATTAGCTGTTTTATGTAAGAAAGAGAGTATAAAAGATCTTATTGAAACATTTGAGCAAGAACATTTACGGGCAAAAATAATAGATATAGATAATTTAACATATTTGAATATGATATCTTTTTTGCAAGTAACACATACACAAGTTAACCCCGAAGAAGGTAAAGAAGAAGAATTTTTAAATTCAAAAAACTCATGTAATATTATTATTAATATAGGGCATAGTAAAACGACATTAACTTTTCTAAATAATAAGAAAATACTTTTTACACGCATTATAAATATGGCTGGCTCGTATTTTACAGAAATGATAAAAAAAGAATTTGATTTAAATTATGAAGAAGCAGAGGCTTTAAAGTGTTATGTGAGTTCAATAGAAAGTTATGGAGAAAATGAAAATAATAAAGCTAAAATAGTAGCACTTATTCTGGCAAAAGCTGCGAGTGAACTTGCAAGTGAAATCGCAAGAACAATTCAAACTTTTCATGAAAAGAATAACGAAAAAATTAGATTTATCTATTTAACTGGTGGTTCAAGTAAAATTAAAGGTCTTTTTAGCCAATTTGAAGAATATTTTAAAACTCCAGTCAAAGAAATGATTCTTAAAAAAGAGAACTTTAGTTATAATTTGAACTCTGCTGTGCTAAATTCATTTACTGAAGTTGAACCAAAATTATATAAAATCTCACAGTCTCTTGCAATTGCAATGCGTGGGTTACCAATAAATGGAGCTATTTCAAAAATAAATTTACGGAAGGGTGAGTTTGCTCAGATCAGCAATTATGATAAACTTATAAAACAAATAGCTTTGTATTCTTCTGCTGCATTTATTGTGATTTTTTGTTTGGCACTAAGTTATATCATTCGCTCTTTGACATATAATAATCAAGTTCAGAATTTAAAAACACAATTTAGAAAAGATGTGATTTCTATGTTTGCAGGAGAACCCTATCCATTGCGTCTTATTTCAGGCAAGAAAAATTGGGATTTTGAAAGATATGGAAACGAAGCTCTTGTCCTTTTAAATCAAAGTTTAAAAAATAAAAAGAAGCTTGTAGAAACTCTTTCAGAAGCAGAGCCTCCTTTTGTCTTAAAAGTATTAAATCAAGTTTCTGAAGCTATACCAAAATCTTTATATTTTGAAGTAAAAGAATTTAAAATACATGAAAGTGCAGTATATATTGAAGCTGAGACTACAAGTTCTGCAAACGTAAAAAAAATAATTGATACAGTTTCTGCTATAAGTTTATTTGAGCAAGTTACTAAAAATAAAGAAGAGAACAAGATTGGTAGCAATAATAAAATAATACATTTTTCATTTACGGCGATTTTCAAGAATGGAGAGGTTTAAAAATGTCACGTTACTCAGAAGATATCTCTCGCATTTTAACGAATGTAAAAGTTTTTATTTTTGGTGAAAATAACTCTCGTTTAGAAATTGCAATTGAATATTTTTATAAATTAAATCATGAACGAAGAATAGTAATAATTGTGTCAACAATCGCGACAACTATTGCCTTAATTTTATTCATAATTATTTTTTATTTTTTAGGTCTATATTTTCTCCAAAATGATTTAAATAGAGCATATTCAAATACTTTAGCATTGAATAATATGAAACCTTCTTATATGGCAGTTCAAGATAAGTTTTTACTGCTAGTTAATAATTTGAAAAGTGAAAATTTAAATATTTCAATATCATCAATGTTAGAAGCAAAAGCAAAAGAACTTGGTATTCAAGCTTCTGGATTTCCAGATAGACCAATAGTCTCTCAATTGCCAAATCAAAGTCCATTTGCGGGGCAATTTAAGAAAATCTCAATTGACTTTAAACTCTCTAATGTAAGTATTAAAAAGATTATGGAATATATTAAGACTGTTGAAGATCTTCCAAATAAATTTGTCGTGTCAAAGTTAAATATAAAATCTTTATCCGAAGCAAAACTATACTTTGATGTTGCCATAACTGTTGATGGAGTCATTCCTTCTGAAAAACAAGAGTTATAAATGAATAAAAAAAAATTAATTAAAATTATTACTTTTGGCGTGTTTTTCTTTTTAATTCTTCTTTACAAGACATTTCCTTATGATCTTATAAAAGATAATTTGAGTCGGAAAATAAATTTAGCAATTCAAAAAGAAAAAATACCCTTAGTTGTAAAAATTGGAGACATAAAACCATACTGGGTTACGGGTCTAGAGCTTAATGATGTTGAAGTTAAAAATATTTTAGATGATTCCCCTCCTTTTATTTTAAATAATGTAATTGTAAAGTTATCTGTTTTACCTTTTATTATCGGGCGAATTTCAATTGATTTAAAGGCGCTACAAACTGGTGGTACTTTGTACACGTCAGCAAGTATTTCATTAATTGATGCTTTATCTGGTATAGTAACGTTAAAATATTTAGATGTTTTTCTTACAAATTTTCCGTTAAACACCATTTTTTCACAGTTTTTATCTGTGATAAAATCAAGTAATAAAACAGAATTTGCAGTTCTTACTCCAGTAATTTCTAAAACAACTATGGGAGGAAATTTAAATGGAAAAATTAAATTTCGAGAAAATTATGCTAATATACGTTTGACTTTAGATAAAGCATATTTAAATATACAAAATGAAACATTAAACATTCCAAAGCAAGATTTTAGTAAAGCAGCAGTTAATATAAAATGGGATAGTAAACGGTTTTATTTAGATAAAGAAATTGAATTGAAAACACAAAATGTTTCTATAAATGTAGGTGGATTTTGGGAAACTTTTCCAGATCCTACAAAACCTACTCAAATTAGTTTAGATTTAAAAATCAATTTATCTGGAGTGATTGAAAAAGATTTTGGCTTTTTGATTCCACAATTCTTAAATTGTTCTCCAAATATTTTAATCAATGGAAATATGAATGTTTCGTTGGTTGGAGAAGCTAATAATTTTACGTGCCATTAAATTAAAGTTATAAAATTTTAAATTCTGTATTATTAATGAATATTTTTTTGTAAATGTTAGATATTCTCCTACATGATTGAGTATTCAATATAAATCAATGAAGCAAAGTTATTTTAACTTTTCTCGTAGTAAGTTTAGATATCATTACTTTGAAATCAATGTCTTATGTTCTATTTGATAAATAAATATTGAACTCTGGATATGGATTGTGTAGTACACTCATCTGAGCGCTACTCAAGTGTAGTTATCTAAGAATAAAATAATTGTGTTTAAATAAATTAGTGGAATAAAAAATGAATAAATGTGTTGTAAGATTCTTTAAACGATTTTTTTTAGTAGTTTTTTTATGCTCTCTCATAATAAGTTGTAAACATTCTTATTGTATAAGTACGACTAAAATAAGAGAACCAAAAATTAAAGTAAATTCTGTTTTAGATGAACGATTTTTTGTGAGCACTCTCAATCAAGTTCCGATTAATGTTGTAGCTCCCTCTTCAGGTGTTACTAGAGATGAGTTAAAGTATTTTCAAAATCAAGAACTTCTAGAATTGCTTGTACCAGAAAATTTGCTTAGCCAGATTGTACCTTACAATTCAAATTCAGATGTAATGCGTTTTGAACAGCTAAAAAATTCTTTTAATAATAATTCATCCATAATATGGTCTGTACGAGGAGGTTATGGCTCTGCACGTCTGTATGAATCACTTGCAAAATTAAAGCAACCAGCGAATGAGAAAGTGTTCATTGGATACAGTGATGCTACATTTTTGCATTTGTTTTTAACTCAAAAATGGGGTTGGAAGACAATTCATGGCGCAATGTTGTCTGAGTTGCTAAAGACTGAAAAAGATCCTAAGAATTTTTCAATCATAACAGATATTCTTTCTGGAAAAAGTGAAGATCTTAAATATGAAGGAATTAAACCATTTAATAAGCAGGCGCACTTAATTGATCAAGTTGATGGCGTATTAACTGGTGGCAATCTTGAATTATTAAATAATAGTTTAGGAACTCAATGGCAGATAAATGGTAATGATAAAATTATATTTATTGAAGATATTGGTACAAAAGGATATGCTTTAGATCGAAGTCTCAATCATTTAAAACAGGCAGGCATATTTAAAAATGCAAAAGCAATATTGCTTGGGGAATTTATAAATGGTGATGCTTTCGTCGGTTTTGCTTTAGAGAGATTCGCAGAGCAAATTAATATACCAGTATATAAAGCAAATATTTTTGGGCATGGTAATAAAAATTATCCTCTTATTTTTAATTCAAATACTGTTATTTCATCTCGTGAAAATAGTATAACAATGAAAATAAATTATGAGTTTACATACGCGTTAAAAACTCAGAAAGATAATTTTGTTGCAGACAATTGAGCTATTAAATTTGTATGAATGAAAAGGATGAACTATATTAATTCTTGAAGTTTTTCTGTAAAACCAAAAAGAGTTAGACTTCCACCTGAATGGATTAAGAGTATTTTTCCACTGAGATTTTTTTCATTAATAATATTTCTAGCTTCAAGAAATAGTTTTGAGCTATAAATAGGATCGGTTAGTATTCCTTCATTTTTTGCAATAAAAGCTATGTTATTCATAATTTTTTTATTCACCGAACCAAAGGATTTTGCACTTTGAGGGGAATATAATTTATATGTATCTTGTAATTTTATTTTTTGTATTATATCAGCTTCGAAATTATTTTTTAATAAATTTAAAGAATTATTGAACTCTTTTTCAGTTCCAGCAATAAGTAAAATATGAATTTTTGTTTTTAATTGCAATAAACTATAACATAAAATGAGAGAAATTGCTGTTAAACCAGTTCCTGAGTCAATAATTATATGATCAAAATAACAAGATTTTTCTTGCTCATTCCTTAATATATCGAGTGCTAATGTGCATGCTCCAGGGAAAGCTTCATACATGAGAGCACCTTCATTTATAAATCCCACTCGAACACCTTTTTTTAATTGCTTTTCTTTATATAAATTTATGATTTCATTTTTCTTATTAAAATCATCCTTTTCAAGCCATTGAATTGAACTTTCATCTAAAAAAAGGGATGTAAGGAGAAAATTCCCTAAGGGTGTTTTTTTATTTCGTCTGTCAAAAAATAAGATTGGTTTTATACCATTTTCAATTAAAAGCTGTACTGCTGATAAAATATTGTTTGAATATGGGCCTCCTAAAATGATAACTTCTTTATATTGTTCTTTTTTTAAAGTGGGTATAAGACTTATATACTTTCTAATTTTAGATCCGCTGACTCCAAAACCGAGCTCATCATCTCTTTTTACAAACACTTCAGCATTAGAATACTGGTAAGTTTTTAAAGAGTGTACTCTTGAATTTTTTGAATAATCCATTAATATAAATTTTTTTAAATATTGTTCAATTTTATTGTGATTTTCCATTCGATTTTCTTTTAAAATATGCCAGTAAATAAAAGTGCAAACCCAGGACGATTGACTGTGCTTGGTCCTGGGAAAACAATATCATATTCATACGTGAGATTGAAAGTTCCAATCAACCAATCTAGGAAAAAATAATTAGCAGATGCGGTTGGAATAAATTTATAGTTACTTTGTAGCGGGTTTAAGAACGTATAGAGAAAATCAAAAGTTGTACTTAATTTAAAACTCGTTTTAGAATCTAATGCATAAGTTGCGCTAGGTGTTGCAATTGCTTCGAGAGAGTGCCCAACTGCAGATGTCGTATTAAACATGATTTGCTCTTGACCTTGCAAAGAAATATCCCAACTAAAGACTCCATAATTTCCAAAGCTATATGTATAGTATTGATTATATATGAGTCCACTTTTTTGATTTAAAGTACTTCTATCTGAAATATCAATTTGAATACCCATATTTAATTCAAGCTCTTTATAGTTAATACCAAAGATTAAATATTGTGTGTCAAAAGCATTATTAACTATAATAGTTCCTGCTGTTTGATATAACCTATATCCTTGCTTTTCCTTTTTTCCATTTACTTCTAAATAATTTCGATTTGTTTCAAATACACTTCCTTCTAAAATGATGGTATCTAAGCTTGTATAGTCAGATGTGAAATTCTTAACATAAAATGCTTTTCCACCTCCGCCTAAAAACCAGCCTGCATTATCACTTTCTTTGCTTGTATCATAGTTGTATAAACCTCCAATAACACTTCTCCAGCCTGCTTTTGTTGAATATTGAGAAGGAAGAGATTGATTTTGTGCAATTGAAAGAATATTTCCATCGTATTGGATTCCCACAGGGACAATTAAGCTCCATGGTTTATCGATATTTATTTTTTTTAAAAACTCAGCAGCTGATTGTCTGAGTGCTGCATCTAGGTCGTTATCCCATACGGCACGTTTAAATGCTCGTTTTGCTTCTTGTAACATGTTTTTAAAATAATATGCGACACCTACATAATATTCATATTCATGTATATATTTTTCTTCTGTTTTCATATTTTTTCGGGCAATTAGGAGTTCATTTAAAGCTTCGCTATATTTTTTCTCATCCAAATAAATGAGTCCGAGTTGCCAATGTGAAAGTGGAAAATTATTATCAAGTTTTTGTGACATTAAAAAGTATTTTTTTGCTTCGTATGTTTGAAATAAACCTTTTTTTGCAAATCCATAATAATAAGGTAGCAAAGCATTTTTATTAAACTCTGCTTGATAAGGCGCAAGTAAATTAAGCAATTCAAAATATTCTTCGTTTTCAGCTAATATTGCAGCCTTTTCTAATACTTCATCCAAATTGAGAATATTGGCAGAAAGTTTGCGTGCTTGAAGTTCATCGGCTGTTGTTGTGAAAGCGAGGAAATTATCTATTGTTTCTCTTTTAGGTGAAGTAACAGGTAGTAATTTTCCTTTGCCATATATTATAAGTTCCATGCCAGAACCTAAAGTTATGTTTTTATATTTTTCTTTTTCCTGTTCATTTACACTATTTAAATTCGGTAAAATTTCAATTGCACCTCCAATAGCAATAACTCGAGTAAAAAATTCTCCTTTTTTATCGGTTTCACGAGTTATGAGTGCATCGCCTCCTCTGGGAATATTGAGTTGAGTTTCATCGGTTAAAATAATCATTTTATTTTTAAAATCTTTTGTTTTTTCATCTGTATCATACAGGTTGCCAGATGCTTTTGTTCTTATATTTCCAAAATTTAATTCTACAACGCGCGCATTAACATCATCACTTTGGTCTTGAAGAGTGAGGCGTGTTGAAGGGAGCAAAAACCATACACCAGATTCGGAGTCTGTTATTCTTAATGAATCAAGATTATCTGTTTGAAAATAGCCTTGTTTCCATACAAAACTTCTGGAAACTTTTCCAATATAAAGCATATAATCATTTTGAATAAGTGTTCCTTTACCAAACAAAGCTACTGCATTTTGACTAGAGTAATTTGGTGGATTTTGAGCACTTTTTGGAATTGCATCTCTTTTTAAATATGCAACTTCTTTATTCCACTTATCTGATTCAAAACCTTGTCTTGTATGCATTTTAAATTCATAAGAATATGTTGTTCCACCATAACTATTTGTTGCAATAATAAAAAGTATAGGAGTTAATTCTTTATAATCTTTTTCCTTTAAAAGAATTTCACAAGATGTACCTGTACATATTTTTTTGCTATTTAAAATCCAAGAGATTGTAGAATTTTTTGAAGTTAGATTCTCAGATAGTGTTACCTTTAAGGGGATTTCTAAGTCATATGAAGCATAAATAGATGAGGGAGGTCCTGATTTTAAAGTGGGAAGAAAATCTTTTGTTAATGAAGATGGAAGTTGTGCGTACGATTTAAAAATTAAACATGCAAAAAACATATAAATAAATTTAAAAAGAAAATATTTAGAAAAACTAATTCTTGGACGAATTTCCTTCATATGCTTCTCCAGCAAGGAGACTCAAAATTCTTTTCAATTCACTAACGGCACCCAATTTGTCCTGAATAAAGTTTTTCTTGCGGATTGCAAAAATGAGTCTTCCATCTGGTGTGATTCGCATGCCTTTGGTTTTTCTGTTACACACGTCTAAAATTCGTTTTACGAGTTCTTCGCTTGTGTCATCAGAAATATCAGGTTGCAACACACCTTTGTCGAGGCGAATTTCAGTGGCCTCTTCTCCTACAGTGAGGGAAAGTGCCCCAAATAAAAGCAACCATCTACGAATGCGTGCAAGTTCAGCCAGATTTTTTACTTCTTCAGGAAGTGGTCCAAATCGATCTTCGCATTCTGTGATAAGGTTTTGCAATGAGTTTTCTAAACGAGCACCAAAAAAACGACGGTATGTACGCAAGCGATCTTTAGAATTAACAATATAATTTTCTGGAATTTGGGCAGTGAGAGGAATAGATATTTCAACCTCTGTCACGTTTGTTACTTTATTTCCACCAAGAATTTTAATTGCATCGTCTAGCATTTGTAAATAAGTTTCTAAACCAACGTCACTTACTTTACCACTTTGTTCATCCCCTAATATATTTCCTGAGCCGCGCATTTCCATATCATGACTAGCAATTACAAAGCCACTGCCAAGTTCTTGGTGCTCTTTTAATATATTTAGCCTTTTCATTCCTTCGTCATCTTCACTTGCATTTTGTGAAGTTAATAAATATGCGTACCCTCTCGTTGAGCGTCGTCCGACACGGCCCCTTAATTGATAAAGTTGAGCAAGACCAAAATGATTCGCATTTTGCACAATTATTGTGTTTACATTCGGCATGTCTATACCAGATTCAATAATTGTGGTGCACAATAAAATATTAAATTTACCATCGAGGAAATTAATTATGGTACTTTCCAAATCTTTTTGACTCATTTTCCCGTGGCCAATTGCTATTTTAGCTTGAGGTAACAAGTTTTGTAAATATTTAAGAACGGTTTCTAATTCTTCGACTCTGTTGTGCACATAAAATATTTGTCCTCCTCGATTTAATTCAAATAAAATGCAATCTTTTATAGTGGATTCTTCAAAAGGACAAACAAAAGTTTTTGTTGCTAGACGTGATTTTGGTGGAGTTGTTAAGAGACTTAAATCCCTTAATCCAACCATTGACATTTGTAATGTTCTTGGAATGGGTGTTGCTGTCATTGTGAGAACATCGATTCCATAAGACATGCTTTTAATTTTTTCTTTTTGAAGAACTCCAAATCTCTGTTCTTCATCTACAATGAGTAACCCAAGATCACGGAAATCGATGTCTTTTGAAAGTATTCTGTGAGTGCCAATTAAAATATCGATTTCACCTTTTTTTATTTTTACTAGAACTTTATTTGCTGAAGTAATGGAACGATCGAGCACTTCGATATGAACACCAAAATCTTGAAAACGTTCTATAAGGGAACGAAAGTGCTGATGGGCTAACACTGTAGTAGGTACAAGCCAAGCAACTTGTTTTCCATCTAAAATACAACGAAAAGCTGCACGCATTGCAACTTCGGTTTTACCGAAACCAACATCACCACATAAAAGCCTATCCATAGCTTTTGGTTTGTTCATATCAAGCATAATTTCTTTTATGGCTCGGGTTTGATCGAGTGTTTCGTCGTAGGGAAAAGCATCTTCAAAGGCGATGTAGTCTTCATCAATTGTTGCAAAGGCATGTCCTGGGGTCATAGCTCTGCGTGCTTGATGTTCCATGAGTTCTTTTGCAAGTTTTTCAACATCTATCTTTGCTTTTTGTTTTCTTTTTTCCCAAGATGAGCTTTTTAGAGTGTCAAGAGAAGTGCTTTCGGAAGATCCAATATATTTTTGAATTAAATTTAATTTATGGACAGGAACATAAATTTTATCATTGCCTGCATATTCAAGAGCTAGAAAATCCCCTGTAATGTCAAGAATTTTAATTGTCATTAGTCCACGAAAACGTGCAATACCATGTTGAATGTGGACAATGAGATCGCCTTCTATAAAATCGGAAAACTGAGCAGATAAAAAGGCTTCCGTATTCGATTTTGTCGTTGAGCTATTATCTTCATCCGAATTAAAGTTTTCAAATCGCTCAAAACTTGCTACATTCCTCAGCCATGTTTCAGAAATAGCTAGAGTTTGAGAATTTGGAAGGTAAAAACCACCAGATGTATTTAAAATGCTACAGAAAATATTATTTGAAATTTTTGAAGACGTTAAGTTATCAGCTAAAATTTCTTGAACGGAAAAAGTCGATATTTCTTTTATATCTTCAATTAATGAAAAGTCTTCAATATATTTAGCAGCAATGCCAGAAAATTCTATGAAAGTTTCTTTCGAGTTTGCTAAAAATAAAATATTTTCTACTTTTGAATTCTTATTATCTAATAATTCTTTAATTTTTTTAATACGTCCAGAAAATTTTTGTTTTTCTAATTGTTTTAATTCTGAAGAAATTTCTTCAGGAATAGTAAAAGAACTTTTATTTGAATTTCCAGAATTTAATTTTTTCTTAGCATTTTCTAGATTAGGAAAAACAGATTCTATTTTACCAACTGGGTAATTTTTGCCCATAGCAGAATTATATGAGTTCTCATAAAGTTTTTCAATTTCATGAACAGATTTTTGAAAATTTTCATACGTCTCTATTAGTTCAAAAGAAATTTCATAGTTTTTTTCAATTGCCAGTGAAGAAATATATGTATGAAATGCTGGAAATATACTTGGGGCAAACATATAAAAAACATCGTCAATTCCAGGAAATTGAATATTCGCGCGCAGATCTTCTAATAAATTTGCTCTGCCAACGCCCATTACTTTTTGACCTAAAATAGTGTGATTGAATTTCTCTAATGCTTTTTCAAGTTGACTTGGAAAAGGCCAAACAAATTCTCGTGACGGGAGAAGAACAAGGCTTTCAAGAGTTTGAAATGATCTTTGATCCGATGAACGAAAAGAACGAATTTTATCAACCGTGTCTCCAAATATTTCAATACGTGAGGGCGTTTTTTCGCCTGGAGTCCAAAAGTCGACAATGGAACCTCGGACACAGAACTCTCCAACTTCTTCAACTCTTTGAACTTCTAAATAAGCTAGACGGGAAAGTTGTTCTATGAGGAGATCAGGATCGAGATCGTCCCCAATTTTAATGTCAAATTTATTTTCGTTGATCCATTTATGATCTGGAAAATTTCTAAGGTAACCAGCAACACTACAAATAATAATTCTTGGAAAATGAGTTTTCAATGAATAAGATGCTGCTATACGTTTTGCAATAATTTTACGTGAAGATTCAAAGCGAAAAACACCTGCCTGAAAATATCCGGGGATATGAATTATATCTTCTTCTGTAAAAATATCTGAGGTAAATTGTTTTACTAATTCTTCAACTTTTTGAGCGTCAGATTCAGTATTTACAATTATTATTTTTGTTTTATTAGGGGCTGCTATTAAAGTTGAAATAACTTCAATAAGTATGGGTTCGAGAGGAGAAAAATTCATAAACTCGGATATCCTCGTAGTCCTAAATGATCTTAGCTTTATTTATTTCCATTTAAATTCTCTGCCCTGTTCTTTATCAATTAATAAAGTAACGGCATCTTTAATTGGCATGTCCTCATAAATAACTTTATATGCTGCGCTTAAAATAGATGTTTCAATCCCTAATTTATTGCAAAGTTCATATGCACTTTGGGTTGTGGCAATTCCTTCAATGACCTGTCCTGCCATAGAATCAATTATATTTTCTTTGCTTTCGCCTTTTGCAATGCGGTAGCCGAATTGACGATTGCGCGAAAGATCTCCAGTGCAGGTTAAGATAAGATCTCCTACCCCGCTTAATCCTAAAAATGTCATTGGATCAGCTCCCAATTGAACTCCTACTTTCGCAATTTCGGACAGTCCACGTGTTATGACTGCTGCACGTGCATTGTAGCCAAGCTCAAGTCCATCAACTGCGCCGGCAACCATGGCAATCACATTTTTTAAAGCACCCGCAATTTCAACCCCTACAATATCATTTGAGTCATAAACTCTAAAATAAGGACTGTGTAGTATTTGAGCTGCAATAGAAAGTAACTCAGAGCTTTTTGAGGAAACAACAACGCAAGTTGGAAGGCCAAGTAGCATTTCTTTTGCAAAACTTGGACCACTTAAACTCCCTATTTCGGCATTATTTTGCCAAAAATTTTCTAAAACTTGGTATGGCAATCTTAATGATTTTTGTTCAATTCCTTTAGCAGCAGAAATAATATTGAGTTTAGGAGTGCTGATAATTTCATTACAATTTCTGACTAATAACCATTTTTTTAGCATCCATTCACTGACTTTTTGTAAGCTTTGGCATGGTATTGCTAATATTATAAGTTTAAATTCGCTAAAATCAGTGTTAAATTCGTCAAAAGTTTGCAGCTCACATTCTTTTAAAATATCGTGTTTTTTTAAATTTGAAAAATTTTTATGACTGCGCGCTATAATTGTTACTGCATTATTTTCGTTATGAATACAAGCTGCAATAGCTGTTCCAAAAGCTCCCGCTCCTACTACAAGTGTTTTTACTCTTAAATTGTCGGCCATTGAAGGGTACTCCTCTATAAGGTCCTCGTGTATGAACTACCTTTATTTTTCAAATATGTGAAGAGCAAAAAATATCACTTATGTTTTTCAGAATTTTAGAGATATAGGATATCTTTGCTCATACTTTAACTGTTGCTTTTTATATGCATTTATGAAGGCTCTTTCCCTTTTCCTTGCAAAGAGATAAGCTTTTTACAATGGTAAACTTTCAAAAGAAAGGGTGGGAAGACATGAAAGATTTTCAAGAAATTACCCAAGCTTCTGCAAAACTAAGCGAACTGCTTAATAGTAAAGTCTTTGGCCAAAAAGAAATTATTGAACAAATTGTTTTGACCGTTTTGTGCAATGGTCACGCTCTTTTAACAGGAGCTCCAGGGGTTGCAAAAACAACATTGGTTAGAAATTTAGCAAAAGCCCTTGGCTGTGGATATAAAAGAATTCAATTCACTCCTGATCTTACTCCTTTCGATATATTGGGAGGTTATACAATTCAATTTGATGATAAAGATCCTGACTTAAAAAAAATTGGTTTTACCCCAGGACCTATTTTTGCACCTTTTATTCTCGCCGATGAAATCAATCGAGCTTCTCCAAGGACTCAATCTGCTTTATTAGAGGCAATGCAAGAAAGACAGGTGAGTATTGAAGGTATTTCTCGTCCTTTACCCAAACCTTTTTTTGTGTTTGCTACGCAAAACCCAATTGAAAATGAAGGTACATTCCCTCTTCCCGAAGCACAACTTGATAGGTTTTTACTTAATCTTGAAATTCCATACCCAGACTTTGATTCTGAGGTAAAAATAGCAAGCCTTTCACAAATGGAAAATGATCTCGATGCTATCCCTCTTGTTTCTATTTTGTTAGAGGCAAGACGAGTCATTGAAAATGTTCCAATCAAAGATGATCTTTTACAAGGAATTGTGAGAATAGTGAGAAATACGAGACCACTTGAATCAAAACTCTCAGTCGCGCGAGATTATCTTGATTTTGGTGCCAGCCCAAGAGCAACTCAAGCTCTTTTAATTGCGAGTAAGGCTTTTGCGGTTATTCGAGGCCAAAAGGAAGTTCAATTTGAAAATGTCATAGAAATTGCTCCGGCTGTTTTACGTCATAGATGCATTGTAAATTTTCGATCTTTGGCAGAAAAAAGGAGTGTTTCAAATATTGTTAATCAAATAGTGCAGGAAACGGTTTTATAAATGAATTTAAATCAAAATAATGTAAAGTATGCAATATTTGTCGATGCATCTGGTACAATTTTAGGTGGATCAAATACAAGTGCGTTGGGAGTTGAATTATTTCCCGACTCTATTAAACTTTTATCTGCATTACGTGAAAGAAACATCGATGGAATTAGCATCAAAACAGGACTGATAACAAATTGGGGAAATAGAATAAATGCAATGCTAAAAGCATTAAATGTGATAGATTGTTTTGATGTTGTTATTAGTGCAGATGATACTCCTAAAGGAAAACCTGATCCTGAAACATTTCACTATGCTTGTTCTCTTTTAGGTGTTGAACTCAGAAATGCAATTCACATAGGAGATTCACTGTTTGATGATGCTCTTGGTGCACAAAATGCGGGGCTTCATGGAATATGGCTTAGGAGATCTCCTTATTTGAATAAAGACTCATCCATGTTAAAACACCCAATATTTGATAATTTAAATGATGTTTTATTTTATTTGGACACTATTATTAGTAAGTAATTTATTATTATTCTCAATAATAATTTCTCTTTTAGAAGATACGGTTTGAGTTATGTTTGGCTTTAAATCATTGCCCCAATAAATTTTAATTTTCCCACTGATAGCATTTTTAGGCACTGTTACTTTTACTAAATCGAGTGGATAACCATTAGAGCTTTTAAAGACTTTTAATGCATAAGATGTTTTTACAGGGTTTGTATTTCCATTGAAAAAAATATATCTTCTCGAAATATTATGTCCAATAAGAGTGATTGTCTGATTTGTTTTTGTTTTTTGTGGGATTTTTTCAATCCAAGTGTTTAATGCTTTGTGCCTCCAGCCAGCAGTAAATTTATTTTTTTGAGAATCTAATTTATTCCAAATGCCATTTGTACAGTCAGTTTTATTCATTAATTTGTAGATCACAACTCCAGCATTTTTTCCTTGCGTTCCCTTATGGCACTGCCCTTTCGCGGTCATTTTTTCACAGGCCCAAGAAGTAGATTGAATGGCAATGCACTGTTTAGGGTCTAGAACTGCGAGAGCGTGTCCTGGAAAAGCAAGTATATCACCCGTTCTTGGTTGGAAACCATTTTTGTATTTTTTAAGTGGCACAAAATTTTTAAGTTCTTGATCGATCTGTTTTTTTGCAAAAGTATGACTGAGTATTGCAGAGTTTTTATATTTAGAGTTGTAAGGTAAATTCATTTCTCCTGCATATAAATGCCAAAGAAAACGAGTGCAATCCACCCCATTTTTTCGCATAAAATTATATTTATCAGATGCTCTCAAATAATTGCGATCCCAATTTGAGGAAAGCGTTTTGGCTGGGTAGGGTATTCCTCGTTGATAGATGTTTTTTTTAATATCTTGCGAATAAGATAGAAATTTTCTAACTTCGGGAGATGGATTTTCTGCATAGAGAGAATTCCATGCAACCGAAACATTTTTGGGTTCAGCATAATCTCCAAAATAGGTTCTTTGCATTGAAGAATTTTTCTGTGACATGCATCCTGTTAGAAAAAGACAGATGAAACTTATAGTTATATATTTGATTTGTTTTTTCATGGCCACATTCCTTGTTGTCATCTTAGATATAATCAATATATAGCTTTAACGAGCAGCTTTTTGTTTTATTTGATGCAAAATCTGCCCTCTTATATAGAAATACAAACCCTTCACAGGAGTTTTTGGAGTGTCTAGCTTATGTCGAGAAACATAGAGACAGATAAATCTGATAGTTTTGGTCAGTATATTGCAATACATATGAAATCATTTCGTCGTGAATATGGACTGAGCCAAGAACAACTTTCAGAAAGATCAGGAATTCCTCGTAGCACAATTGCAAGTTTAGAGCGAGGAGAAGGAAATCCAACATTACAGGTTTTAGTTGGTATTGCGCAGGGACTTGGTGTGGAAATGTCTTCACTCTTGAAAAAACCAGTGCCAACTGCTGTGCTACGAAAGAAGAAGGACTATACGAAAGTCACAAAAAAACTTATTGAAACAGGTGAAGTTTTAACTAAAACTGTTGATATTGCACTTTTAACTCCAGAAAATTCTCGTTACCTTATATTGCAAGAATATATTTTAAATGAAGGTGAGCGTTTTCCTGGCTCTCCTCATTCTCCAGGAACTGAAGAGTATTTTTATTGTCAAACAGGCTCCTTTGAAATTATGGTGGAAAGTGAATACTTTGTTGTTGAAGAAGGGGATTTACTTTGTTTTGATGGCCATCAAAAACATGCCTATGCTTGTTGTCTCGGTTTTAAATATTCTAAAGGTTTGAGTATTGTGGTGCAGGTCCCTAAGTTTTAATTAACTTCGCCTATAATTCTAAATAAAAATAATTAATTTGTAATAATTTTCCCATTTATTACATTTCCGGTAACTTTTCCATTATTTCTTAAAATAACCTCTCCTTCTTTTTCAAATTTTATATCACCATTAACAATAGAATTGTCAATTAATACTGTTTGGCTTCCAAAGTCTGGCTTTAATAAAGTAAGATCCTTTAAGCTAGAGCCGTTTAAAAAATGATTTGTTTTGCCTTTTGTTACTATTTTTGCAGTTGCTGTCGAATTTGTGAATTTAATATCTCCATAAATTTCAGAATTTTTATTGATTTTTGAATTTATGGCTTCAATCGGGCCAAGTATTTTTAATTCACCATTAAAAATAGAATCAGTTGATTTTACTGGTCCTAAAACTTTAATTTGCTTATCGTAAGTTGTAGCGTTTGCAACTAAAGGGCCAAAAATTGTGCTTCCATTATCAAAATTAGAAGCCATTGATATGGGCATTATAAATATAGTTAATATTGCGGATAAAATTAAGAAAATATTTTTCATAAAAACTCCTTGATTGATTGAAATTTAAAATAGATTCCCAAAAAAAATTAATAATTAACATTTATATTGTAAGAGGCTTGCAATACTTTATCTCTAGACACATATAAAAAAGGAATGCTACTTATGTCGAACACTATAAATTACTTTCATGAAAATTAAAAGTATTTTTAAAAAAAAATAAACATAAAATTACTTTGTCAATTTATTCTGCTTTTACCAGAAACGAACGTAAATCTTTTAAATAGTGTGGAATGTTTTATAAAGAAACTTATTTATTTCTTACCAAACCTTTTTTGTTAATTATAATTGAAAGACTTGAATCAACTGTTTTCAGGAGCGTGGGTCGACCTGTTCCCCAGTAAATTTTTATTTTTCCTGATTTTGCATCATTTGGCACGAGAACAAAAACCGATTGGAGTCCATTTTTTTTATTATATTTATTTAGTGTTGTGCGAACAGCTTTATTGCTTCCTTCAAAATAAATATATTTACCTGCAATATTTTTGCCTGTTAAAAAAATTCTTTTGCTAGTAAATGCATGCTTTGGCATCTCGGAAATCCAAGTTGTGAAAGCCCTATGCCTCCATGCAACTGTAAACTTATTGTGATCTCCATCCATTCCTTTCCATAATCCATTTGAACAAAAGCGATTGCTTGCTAATTTATAAATAGCAACACCCGCATATTTTCCCATTTCTGCTTCAACGCATCGTCCATCTTTAATATTTTTACAAACCCAACTGCTTGATTGAATAGAAATACAATTTTTAGGATCAAGCACCGCAATCGCATGTCCTGGAAAAGCTAGAATATCACCTGTTTGAGGACGAAAACCATTTTTACTTTGAGGTACACGAATAAAATTTCTAAGCTGTTTTGCATTTTGTGAATTTATAT
The DNA here is from genome assembly GCF_009208585.1 of Fluviispira multicolorata. GTDB lineage: Bacteria > Bdellovibrionota_B > Oligoflexia > Silvanigrellales > Silvanigrellaceae > Silvanigrella > Silvanigrella multicolorata. The sequence goes on along the minus strand of NZ_WFLN01000012.1, from coordinate 23,762 downwards.
TTGCAAAAGTATGACTGATAATGGGAGCTTCAGTGAATAACGAATTATAAGGTAACTGCAACATATTGCGAAAAAGGTAGCGCAGGAGGCGTGTGCAATCGACACCATATTTTCGCATAAACTTAAATTTATCTTGAGATGCTTGATATCTGTTTTCCCAGAATTGTGAAATTCCATCTTTTTCATATGGAATTCCTTTATAAAGCAATCGATCATGAATGATTTTTGAAGAATGAATAAAATCTTTTGCAATAGAAGAATTATTTTGCTTGAGCAATTCTTCCCATTCAATCTCTGTTCCTAACGGAAAAGGAGCTTTAGAAGGAGCCGAACAAGCATGAAAGTTTAAAGAACAAAAGACAACAAGAACTAAAAATCTCAAAAAATTCATTTAATTTACTTGAAAGAGCAAAACTCCTGTTTCATGCTTTTCATACCTTTCAATATAATGCGATTTTATAGCTTCAAATACTCTTTCCCCCATTGCCCTCCGAGTTTCGTGTGTTGCACTTCCCAAATGAGGTATAACAAATAGGTTTTTTGAATTTTGAAGTTCTAATGACAAATTAGGTTCGTTACAAAAAACATCAAGTCCAGCCCCCGCTAGATGATTGCTATTGAGAGCATCCGCTAGGGCTTGCTCATCAATAAGCTCGCCTCGAGCGGTATTTATAACGAATGACCCAGCTTTTATCATTGAAATGCGCTTAAAATTCAACCATTTTTTTGAGTGTTCACTGAGGGGGCAGTTTAGAGATAGAACATCAATGCTTTTAAGAAACTCTTCTTCTTCTAATCTCTCTATATCATTTACTTTATTTTCTAGGTGTGACCATTGAGAGCTCTTTAAAGCAACGCATTTCATACCCAGCGCTTGGACTCGTTTAGCAAATGCTTTGCCAATTTGTCCATAGCCAACAATGCCTAAGGTCTTATTTTGCAAGCTGCTGCCCAGCATATAAGTTGGACTCCAACCTGGGTATTTGCCATTCTCTTTCATGATTAGATAGCCTTCACCAATGCGTCGCGTGACACATAATAAAAGCGTTAGAGCAATATCAGCAGTTGCATTGGTTAAAACACCTGGGGTGTTTGTAACACGAATTCCGAGCTCTTTTGCTGATTTAACATCGATATTATTAAAACCTACTCCAAAATTAGCAATGTGAGAAAGATTTGGTAATAGTTTTTTTATAATTACGAGTTCACTTGCATCGATTTTATCTATAATTGAGCAAACAAGTGTTAAAATATTTGAATCTTTTTTAAGGCTTAAAAAGTCTTTTAAATTTTGTGAAATACTTGAATTTTGTTTGGCAAGTAAAACAAATCCTTGTATTTGATTATTGAATTTTAAGGGGAGTCCAGGAAACTCCTGAGTTGTAATAAACTGAAATGGGAACTCTTTTTGTAAATTCATTTTTTTTATCTCTAAAAATAAGCTCTTCGAGCTGTGCATACCGAATATCTTCTTCAGAGACTGGAGGATTTAATTCAATTTCAAGAAAGTCAATATCTGGATTCTTAAAATCAGTATCACAAATTTGAAATTCAATTTCATCAAGCATTTTGTATCCTCCTTAAAATAAATAATCTATTTAAATTATCGTTAAAAAGATGAGGATAGAGATAGGCAAGAATGTGTTATTAGTAATTTTTGCCTATATTATGGGCAAAAATATCCTAGGATACATTTTTAAGAAACTTATCAGAATCTAGACTTTTATTTTTATCTTTTTCAAAATATTTTAGCATTTCATGCGAATAAGATGTGTCTTCATCAGAACACATTTTGCAAAATACAAAACTTACATCATCATCAAAAATTTCATCTTGAGCAAAGTTTTTTAAGTCTAAAGAGATTTCTTCAATCATTTCAGATGTATTTTTTGTTTCGAATTTAGTTAATAATTTTCTCAGTCTTCGTTCTGAATATTCTTGTTTATCTTTATTTTTTGCCTCGACTAGGCCATCTGAGAAAACAAATAAAATATCTCCTGTACTAAATTTTTTTGTATTCACTTCGTAAATAATTTCTTTTTCATCTAAATTTTTATTTAAATATCCTAATCGTTTTCCATTTATAACAAGTGTCGTTATATTTATTTGATTTTTATCACTGTCTTTTTTAATAAGAAATGGGAAATTATGCGCAGCATTTGCGAAAGTAATTGTTTCATCAATTGGACTGATAATTGCGGCAAACATTGTCATAAGTCTGTTTTTATCTCCACTTAAACGAACAACAATGTCAAGTTCTTCTAGGATTTTTGCGGGGTTTATTTCGTTTTTTGAATAGATAGAATCGCAATAACCTTTAACGGCAGCAGTCAACATTCCACTTGGCGTTCCATGCCCAGTTACATCTCCCAACATAATTAATATTTTTTTATTTGCTAAAGGATAAAAATGCCACCAATCTCCTCCACATTCAGAGGCAGCTTTAAAATAGCTTGACAATTCAAAATGACCAACTCTTAAATTTTTTGCATTTGGTATGAGAGACTCTTGAACTATTCTTGCCATTTCAAGTTCATTAGCCATACGCTGTTGTTCTTTTTGTTCTGCAATAAATTTAATAATTTGAATAACCATCAAATTGAAATTATTAATTAGACTATCTATCTCATCTTCACCAATATAACTTTTTCTTTTTTTAGTTTGAATAAATTCATTTTTTGCAATTTTTAAACTCGATTTTTCGAGTTCAGTTAATGGTAGAATTATGAGTTGTCTAATATAAAGAAAGCTAGTTATAATAATAACGACGCCTAATAAGAATGAGAGTAAAATAGATTTAGTGATTGTTTCATTGATAATCTCTGTAATATTTTGAGTTGAATAAGTCATTACAAAGTAACCAATTTTAAAAATTGTTTCTTTTCTTAGGTGATTTTCTTTTGAATAAAGAGCTGTGGCAATAATAACTTTTTCTTCTTTCTTTATTTTCTTTTCAAATATACTATTTTCTTTTTTTGTATTTATATTTTGAATGTCATTATCATTTAAGTAATTATTGAGAGAGTAAGATCTTCCATCTGCGTCTTTATCAAAAGTGGCAAACACTTTGCCACTCTCATCAAAAACAAGAACTGAATCGACTATTGGGTTTTTTAAGACTTGTTTTAAAGTCGTTTCTATAAGTGTTATGTCCAAACCCCAAATTCCATTTTCAATGATTGGAATAGCTGAGGTAAAGGCCGCTAAAGTATTTTTTTTAGCATCTAATTCCATTTGAGTACGGGTTCTTTTTATATCAAAATATGTATAAATGCTTACAACAAAGAAAATAATAAAAATGAGACTTGAGGCGATTTTTACAGTCAATGGAAGTCTAATATTTATTATTTTTTCTGACAAAAAGGCCTCCTACTCACTTAAAATAAGGCTTCAGAAAGAAGGATCTCAACAGAAAGTTTTCGGAGATGAGGGGAGACTACTTTAGATTATTTGCAAGGTGAAGAATAGCTTCAAGTCTTAGTTCTGCCTGAGAAATTGAGTTACCAAAACAGTAAATTCCATGATTTTCTAAAACAAAAGCACACAGCGGAGAAGGAGTTTCTATTTTAATAAAAATGCTTTCAATCTCTTGTGAAAGTAAGAGCATATTTTGATGATTCTCAATAATTGGAAGGTAATAATCTTCACTATGCGATTTTAAACCCAAAGCTTTTAAAAGTTCATGACCTTTTATTTTATATAAACTATGTCTAATAAAAGAAGAATTTTGCTTACTAAAAGTGGATTTTTCAGTTTTTTCTAAACTAAAAACTTCAAGTTCGGGTGCATGGCAATGCAATATTGCATTTGCATTGCTAAAATTTTTGTAAATAAGGGCATGCAGCAGAGTTTCGTCGCTTGGTTTTGGTGCCAGTGGATGCAGGGGAATGCCCGAAAAATTGGTACGAATAAAATGACTTGGATTGAGATTTCTCTTATGAATACCAGATTTTGTAATTAGGAACTCCGCAGATTTTGATCTTATACTAAAATTGCTGCTTGTTGCAGGAATGGCTTGACGTTTGTCGAGTCTGCACACTGTTTCGCATAAAGAATTTAATTCAATTCTTTCATTCAAAGATAAAGAAAAAAATGAGGCATCTTTATTATATTTTTGATATGTTCTCATGATTAATATAATTCTTTTCTAAATTCTTCAATGCTTTTTTGAATTCCATTTGGATGTGAAAAAATACCGGTACCCGCATTTAAAATAAAGTCTTCACTGAAATCTTTTTTTGCTAAGGGCGCATGTTCTGGTTTAATTCCCGCGCTTGGAACAGGAGTCATTCCATTTATTCGCCAATTTTCGTTATTTACAAGGCAGTTTTTCGCTACATCGAGAGCAATTTCTTTATTAAGTCCTAATTTACCATAAGGGCTTGGAAATAAGCTGAAATCAGCGCCTGCGGCTCTTATAAATTGTGCTAAAGTAACTCTAGGATGTATAGTTGCATTTTCTTCTTGAATACCGAAAGCTCCAACGAGCGCAGGATGCGACATTATAGGAAGACTTGTTACTTTTCTGAGTTCCTGAAGCACTTCAATGCCTGTAATCCATGTATTAATTAAAAAAGCATTTGCGCCAGCACTTTCCAAAGATTTAGCATGCTCAATAAATTTATTTCCTTCAATTTGTAAGTGGACGGCATACAAGGTTTTTAAATTTCTTTTTTGAGCTTCATTGGCAACAAGTGCTACTCTTTTTAAACTTTCCAATGGAGAAAGATCATGGCGAATTTCATCGTCTTTTAATAAATGAATACCAGCTTCGGCCGCTTCAACATATAGGAAAGCTATTTTTTCTGAACTCATTCCTACATTTGGTTTTAAAATACCCATTAAAAGCGGATCTTTATTATTTACACCAACTTGATTTCGTATAGAATTTATATTATTTTTGGGTCCGATTAAATTAATATTGTCAAAACAATCATTAGAAAACCAAACTGAGTTAAGCTGAACTCCCTCAAAAAAACTCATTTTACCAAATAGAATTGTCATAAGCCATGAGAGTTTTCGATGCCAAATATCAATAGGAAATGCAACGGTTGCTTCGTGATAATTATTATTAGTTTCAATATTAATGATTTTTGCAATTTTTTTTCTTAATATTTCAATATCGACATGTTGAGAGTCCCAAGCACCTAGAGATTGACCCAAAGCAATTTCTTCAATTATATTTATGGGATGTTTATCCGCATTAATTCGAAATTTCGCAAATGCATGGGGAACATTATTTAATGGTTCGAGAAGTTCATGGTTTTTAATATATTTTTTCATCATTTGTTCTCATTAAGTAATAGTTCTCTTTAAAAAAGAGAACTTAATTTTTTCTTTTTCTCTAAAAATTCAGAAACATCAAATTCGCCAATGGTATTCTTTGGAATGACTCCAAGCTCTGTAACAATGCCAGTAATAAGTGTTGCAGGCGTAATATCAAAGGATGGATTCCAAACGTTGATTCCATCTGCCGCAATTTGAATATTATTTATATGTGTTAATTCTTTTTTAGGGCGTTCTTCAATTGTAATTTCTTTACCGCTTTTTTTGTTACAATCGATAGAAGTTGAAGGAGCTGCAACATAAAAAGGAATATTATGGTATTTTGCCGCGATAGCGAGTTGATAAGTTCCAATTTTATTTGCAGTATCTCCATTGGCAACGACTCTATCAGCACCAACAACGACACCATGAATTCCTTTTTCTTTCATTAAAAAGGAAGCCATTGAATCTGAAATGAGAGTTGCAGATATTTTTTCATATACGAGTTCAAATGCTGTCAGGCGTGCTCCTTGATTATAGGGGCGTGTTTCACATGCATACGCGTGTTCTAATTTACCTTGGGAATGGAGAGTTCTAATAATTCCTAAGGCGGTTCCGTATCCTGCAGTTGCTAAACTCCCAGTATTGCAGTGAGTTAATATTTTAACTTGACTTTGCTTTGCAAAACACTCGGCTCCAAAATGGCCAATTGACATATTGTCAGAGATATCAATTTGTAAAAGTTCTTCAGCTTTTTTAATAAATAAATTTTTAAGAGACTCTCCGCCTGCAATATCATTTTCTAAATGAATTAATTCATTTTGCAATATGCTTTTCATTTCATCTGCCATCTTAAATAAGTTAACTGCAGTCGGGCGGCTTTCACATAAATAATCAAGCTTTTCAAAAATATATTTTTTAGTTTCTACTAAATTTAATTTTGACTTCAAGTTTTTAAGTTCAATGGCAAGACAAAGTGCAGCAGAAATCGCAATGGCTGGAGCACCTCTCACTTTCATGGTTTTAATAGCGGAAAAACCTTGTTCTACTGAAGAACAATCCTCATAAATAAATTCTTGAGGCAATAAAAGTTGATTGAGAATTTCAAATTTATTATTTTTATATCGAATTGCTTCTAGAGAAAGTAACATTGAAAAACTCATTTCTTTTTTTAAAGTAACAGTTAAATTTAATTCCAATATTTTCCATAAAGTAAATCAAGATTTCTTTTTGTTTCAGATGGAATTAAATTTTTATCAGTCATAATTGCATATTCGGCTGTATTAAAAATGGGATTTTTAGTTTCCAGTGGTATATTTTTATGAATAGAGAGTGCTATTCGTTTTGAAGCATCGACATTTTTCTTTAAAACAGCAAGCACGGCTTCAACAGTGACTGGTTCTGTTTCTTCTTTCCAGCAATCGTAATCTGTTACAAAAGCTAAAGTTGCATAAGCAATTTCTGCTTCACGCGCTAAAATTGCTTCAGGCATTGCAGTCATGCCTATAATAACCGCTTCTTCTCTTCTAAAACTATGACTTTCAGCCCGTGTGCTGAAACGAGGTCCTTCAATACATACGAGAGAGCCACCAAAGTGAGTTTTTACTTTTTCTTGTTCACACGCATTAGAAATATATTTTTGTAACTCTGGGCAAAATGGATCCGCAAAACTGACATGTCCAACCACTCCTTTTCCAAAGAAACTTCTTTCACGAACTCCAGTTGTTTTATCAATTATCTGTGTTGGTATAACTGCTGTTCCAGGAGCCGTTTTTTCTTGAAGTCCTCCAACAGCACTTACGCTGACAATATGAGTGACGCCAAGCTTTTTAAGCGCATAAATATTTGCACGGTAATTTACTTCGGAAGGTGTGAAGCGATGACCTTTGCCGTGGCGTGGCAAAAATGCAATAGGTTTTCCATCAATTTCACCTGTAATAATTTTGTCTGAAGGAGTTCCAAATGGTGTTGAAATTTCTTCTTCTTTTAAATTTTGAATGCCAGGAAGATCATAAAGTCCACTGCCACCAATAAAAGCGAGATAAGTTTTTTTAATTTGGCTCATGTAAACATCCTTTACTTAAAGATTCGGGAGGTAAGAACTTCTGCAAATGCAAAATCCATTGAGGTAACACCCCAGTTAGGTTCATGCGTACATACTTCTACTTTAAGTTGGCTAAAGTTATCAAGTGTGAACTTAGCATGATGGTCAGCAGTTTCTTGCACATCGCAGAGGGTCTGAATGGCTTTTATCGCATCTTCATAACTTTTAAAATGAAATACTGTTTCTATAAATGAACCTTGATTATTTTCATTTCTGTGCCACATCTGCGTTGAATTATATTTTCTAATAGACTCATTTAAATTTACAAGTTCTTCGGATATATCATCTACTAATTTTCTTGATGAGGATTTTATTTTTTGAATTTCACTTTTAGGAGTAAAAAAAAGAGAAATAAAATGAGTCAATTCTTCGATACTAGGTATGGCTTTTCTAATAGCAGAGTGAAATAAAATATCATTAAAGTATTTTTCTACTTTTGAGTTTTTTTCGGGTGAGATCCACTTTTTAAGTAGTTTTTCTGCGGCAATATAATAAAGTGCAAATGGAATTAAATGTATGTCTGCTGCATTTAAATTATTTCCTCCTAAGAAACGTTTGTCTTTTTTATTAAGAAGTTTTTCAAGTTCATAAAAAGCAATAGGTACTTTTGCCAGTGCTTTTCTTTCTTCGACAGCACTGCCATTTGTGAAGAGAATTTGAGCGATTGTCTTTGTTACATTTTCAGAAAGCAATTCTATTAGCATTTTTATTTTCATACTCTCATCTAAAGTACTGGCATAGAGCCTTTCTCCTTTACCTTGAATTGAGTCAAGATATTCAACAATAAGCATGCTATCTGAAAATCCATTTCCTTGAGAAAGCTCAAGTGCAGGTACGGTTTTGTTTGGGCTGATGTCAAGGAAGTCTTTGGGCGGGTTTTTAAGATCAATATCTTGAATTTCAATATGATAATCTACTATTTTTCTAATTTTTAAGGCTATTTTTACTCTAAAACAGAAAGGGCAATCTGGAATTGTATATATTTTCATAGTTTCTCCAGTTAAACGTCTAATTAAAAACTCGGAATAAAATTCCCTCCAAAATGAAATGAGCGCATGTCGATAAGTGATTGCTCATCTATATAATAGGAAAGTATACAATGCTAATCGAAATTTTGAATTTTATCTTATCTTATGTGGCTATTTTTATTGGCATAATAATTCAATCTGTTTTTCTTTTGCTTCCAATAGAGTTTAAAAACTGGGATGATGATACCTTAAATGTTATGACTTATGTCTCCTTGCAAGTGTTTGTGGGAGGAGTGCTCTTTGTTATTTCCCCCTGGTTTTTTGAAGCAAAACAGTTGAGCTCTTTCACTCTCATTGGCTTTTTTGGCGTGATTCTAATTTTGGCTGTTGCTCGAGCAATTATACTTATTCCTCTTGAGTTTACTCATGCGGTTAAAGAACAATTGTATATTTCAAAGAAAATTAATTTTTTTGAGTTTTTTTACTCAAAAAGAATGCTTGAATTAGGGGAAATCCCGTTTGATATGCCTGATGGAGAATTGCGTTATAATGCTTTTCGCGAGCGATTAGCTCGTTCACGTGCAGAAGATAATGAATCTATTATGGAGGAATTGATAAACTTAGAGAATGAATCACACTAAAATCTCTTAACAAAATCAAAAAAAACTCTTCTTTTCCTTTACTGCTGCATGGGATAAAACAAAGCAACTCTTGCTCTAAAAATTTATAAAGAGCACCTAAAAGATCATTGCATTTTCTATGGAATGTTTGTATCTATGCCCTTCACAGGTGCAGGAAGAGCTTTACAATCGCTCCTGACTGTGCTTATTCTAAGCATGATTTTTTTTCGTGTTGTTTTTATTTTGTGTTGCCTATACTGGAGGATTACACCGTGGCAAAGGAAAAATTTGAGCGTTCCAAGCCTCATATGAATATCGGTACCATTGGTCACGTTGACCACGGTAAGACCACTCTTACAGCTGCTATCTCTGCTGTTCTCGCTACACGTCAAGGTAAAGTTGCTACTAAATTCGACGAAATCGACAAAGCGCCAGAAGAAAAAGCTCGTGGTATTACCATTAACGCGTCTCACATTGAGTACGAAACCCCTAACCGTCACTACGCACACGTTGACTGTCCTGGTCACGCTGACTACGTAAAGAACATGATCACTGGTGCCGCTCAGATGGACGGAGCAATCCTCGTTTGTGCAGCAACTGATGGACCAATGCCTCAAACTCGCGAGCACATCTTGCTTGCACGTCAGGTAAACGTTCCATACATCGTTGTATTCTTGAATAAGTGCGATATTGCTGACCCTGAATTAACAGATCTCGTTGAAATGGAAATCCGTGAACTTCTTAGCAAGTACGGCTTTCCAGGTGATGACACCCCTGTCATTCGTGGTTCCGCTCTTGCAGCTCTTCAAGCTCCTGGCGACGAAAAAGCTGCTAAAGCAATTGTTGAACTTATGGACGCTGTTGACTCTTTCATTAAAGAGCCACCACGCCCAATTGACAAACCTTTCCTTATGCCTATTGAAGACGTCTTCTCAATTTCTGGCCGTGGTACTGTTTGTACTGGTCGTATTGAACAAGGTATGTGTAAAGTTGGTGAAGAGCTTGAAATCGTTGGTATCAAGCCAACTTCTAAGACTATTTGTACAGGCGTTGAAATGTTCCGTAAGGTTCTTGATCAAGGTCAGGCAGGCGACAACGTTGGTGTTCTACTTCGCGGTACAAAACGTGAAGACGTTGAACGCGGTCAAGTTCTTGCTAAACCAGGATCTATCAAACCATTCAAGAAGTTTACAGCTCAAATCTACGTTCTTAATAAGGACGAAGGTGGACGCCATAAACCTTTCTTCAAAGGTTACCGCCCACAATTTTATTTCCGTACAACTGACGTGACTGGTGTTGTTGATCTTCCAGCTAACGTTGAAATGGTTGTTCCTGGTGATAACGTTGAAATCACTGTTGAACTTATTACTCCAGTGGCTATGGAACCAGGTCTACGCTTTGCAATTCGCGAAGGTGGTCGTACTGTTGGTTCTGGCGCTGTTGGTAAGTGCATCGAGTAATCATACTCTTTAGCATCTAAGCAAAGTGTTTATGAAAAAAGCCTTCGAGAGTTTCGACTTTTGAAGGCTTTTTTTACTCGATTTTAGTATATCTTTCTTTTAAACTTTCTGAACTATTTTATAATTTAATCATTTTTGTATCTTGAGCATATGTTTCCATTTCAACATCACTGTCATAAGTAATGAGACTAATTTTTTTTACTATATCTGCAATTCTCCACAAAGCGGTATGCAGTTTCTTTCCAATATTTTCATCTTTTATTAAGGGATCATTTAAACAACTGATCGCAATTGTAAGTGGATTATTAATCTCATGATTATAAGTTGTAATCATGGCATTTAATGCCTCAAGTTTATTTAGTTTAGCCATTTCTAGGGAGAGTTCGGAGATTTTTAAATGAGTTGAAATGCGTGATACAGCAACTTCAAAATTTATTGGCTTCATAATATAATCGTTCGCACCTTTTTGAAGGCATTCTACAATATCCGATGTGTCTCCTTTTGCTGTTACCATTATTATGGGGAGTTCAAGCGAATTATAGGATTTTCTGACTTTAACTAAAACCTCTGAGCCAAGCGTGCCTGGCATCATAATATCCATAAGCATTAAATTGATTTTATTTTTTTTTAATACTTCTAAGCATTGCTCTTCATTGCCTGCTTGAAGTGTTTTATAACCCCCCTTTCGTGACAACCCATTGACGAGTAAATTCCTATCAAATTCACTGTCATCAACTACTAAAATATTTTTTGATTCCATTTATGAAAGTTCCTTTTTCAATTTAATTAATTCTTTTTTTAGATTAACTAACTCTAAATTTAGCATTGTTAAAATTTCTTGAGCTGAAATTAATTTTTTTCTTTGCCCCATTTCTTCTAGTTTTTTAACAAAATATCTTGATTTTTCAGCATAAAAATAAGACAAAATGCCATTTAAAGTATGAGCAGAAATTTCAAGTTCCTTTGAGTCATTTTTTTGAATCGATTTTTTAATTTTAGAGATATATTTAGGAAGATCAATTAAAAAATCATCAATTGTTTTAATTGCTAAATCATTCATACCTTGAAAGTTAGTAAGAAAGTTTTTTCTGTTGAATGATATATAATTTGTTAAATGGTTTGGTATATTTTTTTCATGATTTAACTCTGTATTTACTTGTTCTTTATTATCAAGGATATTTTTTATGAGAACATCCAAGATAATAGGTTTGCTAATGTAGCCATCCATACCACTGGCAAAACATTTATCGATATCTGCTTGTAAATTACTAGCGGTTAAGGCAAGTATTCTTGGTCTTTTTTTATTTTTAAATTTTTTATTAATTGCTTTAGTCGTTTCAAAACCATCTAGTTCAGGCATATGACAATCCATTAAAATGAGATCATAATTTCTTTTTTTAAGATACTCTAAAACTTTATTACCATTTTCTGCTATATCAGCTTTATATCCAAGTTTCTCTAAAAAGGAAAAGACTACTTGCTGATTTATCTTATTGTCTTCAGCAATTAAAATATTGAGCGGATGTTTCTCGCTTAAATTTTTGTCAATATTTTTTCTTGAGTATTCATCAATTATTACTTCACTATTATCACTTTGAGTAGCAATAAAGTTAAAAATAAATTTTGATCCTTTTCCTATATCGCTTTCTACCCAAATTGTTCCTCCCATTTTTTCACATAGACCTTTACAAATTGCTAAACCTAATCCAGATCCGCCAAACTTACGGGTGCTTGATGCGTCGACTTGTGAAAACTCTTTAAAAAGTTTGTGTTGGGCATCTTTTGAGATTCCAAAACCTGAATCTTCAACTGTAATTTCAATTTTAAATTTTTTATCTTCAATCTTCTTTGCATTTGAAGAAATCTTAACAAAACCATTTTGTGTGAACTTAATTGCATTGGATATAAGATTCATAAGAATTTGTCTTATTTTTGTGGGGTCACCTGAAATCCATTCGGGTACAGATAAATCTTGAGAATAGGATAAAGAAAGTTTTTTATCGTTCACCTGTGCAGAAAATAATTCTGTAATTTCATGAATCATATTTTTTATTAAAAAAGTAATATTTTCGACTTCTATTTTTTGCGCTTCAATTTTTGAAAAATCTAAGATGTTATTAATTAAATCTAGTAATAAATATCCGCAGTTTTGAATTATTTTAAGACGTTCTATTTGTTCTGGAAGAGGGCTGCTTTCTAGTAATAAACGACACATACCAATTATTCCATTCATTGGTGTGCGAATTTCATGACTCATATTAGCTAAAAATTCTGACTTCGATTTTACTGCAGTGAGCGCGGCTTCCTTTGCTTTATAAATTTCTGTAACATCATCAAAAATTGTTAACATGTATCTGGGTTCTTCACCTAGATCTGTTATAAGAGGTAACTTTCGCGTATGAAGCAACATTTTTTCTTTATTTGGAATTTCTAATTCTTCTGCTTCTATTTCAATAAGATTTCCTGTTTTAAATGCTTTGAGATCCAGTTCAAGAGCTCGTTCTGCCATTTTTTTTGGATAGAGTTCAAATGCAGTTTTCCCTAGGGTTTCATCAGCGCTTAGCATTAAAAGATTTTCGGCGCCCTTATTCCAGATTGTAATTCGTAAATCATTTTTCATGTCTTTAACGACGATTCCTGAAGGGATATTTTGTAAAATAATATCGAGAAAAATTCTTTGATCTAAAATTTCTTTTTGAATATTTTTGACTTCGTCAGCCATATTTTTCTGAGCGGTGATATCTTCAAATTCATAAATAACAAAGATAGGTTTTGTTTCTTTGGGTATAAATATTAAAGATATATTCATTCTTATCCAGCGAATTTTTCCACTCTTATTTTTTAATCCTATCAGAATATTTCTTTGATTTTCCCCTGTTTTTAGAGAATATTTTGGAGGAATATCTTCATCTTGATAAGTATTTTCATGTTCATCAATCAAAGTAAAATTTGAAAAAATGGATGACATATTTTTTAATTGTTCAGAACTGATTTCAAGTATGTTGAGTGCAGCTTGATTGGAGTCATAAAATTTTCCATTTTTATTTTGAATAACCATTGCATTTGTTATGTTTTGAAAAATATTATTAAAATGATTGTTTATTTTATAGTAGTTGGTATTTAATATGCGCAATTCTAATATATTTATTATATGCTTTGAAAGATTTTCAAGTGATCTTTTTTGTTCATCCGTCAATATTTTTGGATTACTATCTATCACGCATAGGGTGCCAATGGAATGACCATTTGAAGCTATGAGTGGAGCTCCCGCATAAAATCGAATATGTGGGGGCTCGGTTACAAATGGATTGTCAAAGAAACGAGCATCAGCTCTCGCATCTTGAATTTCAAATATCTCTTTTTGTTGAATGGCATGTCCACAAAATGAGATATCTCGAGGAGTTTCTTTTGCACACAATCCTTTACTTGATTTAAACCACTGTCTTTCTGAATCGACTAAACTGATAAGAGAAATTGGAGTTTGACAAATTGCAGAGGCTAATTGTGTTATATCGTTAAAGACTTCCTCTTCGTCAGTGTCTAGAACAAAAAAGTTTTCTAAAGTCTTTTGGCGTTCCTCTTCATTCTTTCCAATGGGTGCTTTTAGCATTCGATATCCTTATTAAGATTTCATCGATTTATCTTAAATAAATATATTATTTTTGCTCTGTTTTTAAAAGTGGGGGCTCTTGATAAATAAAAGTGTCAATGATAATTTGCAATCGAATATGAATCACACTCTGTTTTTATATTTTTATAATTAGTATATAATATTTGTGGTTAAATTAAAAAAAGGAAAATATTTTTATGAAATCTTATAATATTGATTATCGTGTGGATGAGACAGTTTGTCGAGGATATGTGGTTGAACCAAAGTCAGAAGGAAGGAAACTTCCAGGAATTCTTATGTTCACTGATTTTTGGGGTGTAAATGCAAGACAAAAAAGAGTAGCGGAAAAATGGGCAAATTTAGGCGCTGTTGTTTTTGTTGCTGACTTGTATGGAGAACAAAAAATAGGAAGTTCTTTTGAAGATTCTGGAAAACTTATGCACTCTGCCATAGAAAATGAAGAAGTATTTCAGAAAAAAATATTTATTGCATATGATATGTTAAAGAAAAATCCTTTAGTCAATAATGATAATTTATTTTCAATAGGTTATTGTTTTGGTGGAGCTGTTTCTTTAAAGCTTGCTCGCATGAGTGAAGGTTTAAAAGGGGTCATTAGTATTCACGGTTTATTAACTTCTCAATTAAGAGTTCCATCAAGTAAAAAAATGCCTAAAATACTTATTTTAAATGGGGCTCGTGATGGTATGGTACCTGACTCTGATATAAAAAATTTTCATGAAGAAATGATTGCATGTAATGCCGATTTTACTTTTATTTCATACGGACAAAGTACACATGCCTTTACAAACGCAGATGCTGCTGGCAATGCTGCAACTGCATATAATTATATAGCTGATAAAAGAACTGATTTTTATGTTACAGAATTTTTACGAGAAAGTTTCTAATAAGATTCTATAATTCTTTTATATTCTTCTGTTGCCATAAATTTTTTTGCTTCTTTATCAAATTTTATGATAAAATTATCATCTGTTTCTTTTTTGAATATTATAAATAATTTCATTTCATTTAATGCTTCACCAATAGGAACAATTTTATTTAGCTCAAGCATTGCTTTAATAGATATGCTTTTAATATAGCCTTCATTTGAGGCCATAAAGTCAGCCTCTCCTTTTAGTATTGCTGTTAAGCAGGATTTTGCATCAAATTTAGTAATTACTTTTAATTCATCTTTATCAATTACTTTTTGAATTGCAGACTCAACATAATATCCAATTGGATTACAAAATATTTTATTTTTAAAGTCGTCCACATTTTTTTTGTTTTTGTGCTTTATATTTGCATAGATAAATATTTTTCCACTAATAAGACTTACGGTAGAATACTTTACTTCCTTTTTTCTTTGCTCTGTAATTGCATATGGAAATGTTGCATCGGCTTTATTTCTTTTTACTATTTCATATCCACGAGCCCAAGGTAAATATTCGATTTTAAAATTTAAATTGAGACGTTTAAATATTTCTTTGACAATGTAGGTATACATTCCCCCTTCTTTTAGCTTTTCATCACTATAGGGTGTAAAATCATTTCCAGTGATTAAATAGATTTGATTTTTGCCAAAAATCTTATTATTTATAGATAAAAAAATGAGAATTGATATTATTAAAGTATATTTTTTCATATTGCTCTCGATAATTGTTATCTTTTAGAGCGATTTTAATTTATGAAAAATAAAAAAGCAATTGTGTCAAAGGAATTATTTTTTAATTATAAAATTTTATGCATCTACTTAGGAAGATTTATAAGTAAATTCGGCATGTCAATTTAGAAATGAGTTTTCGGGAGAAATGGAGGTGCCGATCGGATTTGAACCGATGTGAAAACGATTTGCAATCGTTTGCGTAGCCGCTCCGCCACAGCACCTTGTGAAGAGTGGTTGAAGCTATAACGTCTTTGAAATGACTTTGCAAGTCCTTCTCGTAGATTTTATGATTTTTTAGATATATTACTGAAATTATAGCCTTTTGCGTATTCTAGGTAGCGAAAAGTCGTGGCAAGAATTTTATTGTATTCTTCGTCAGAAACCATTCTAACGACTTTTGCAGGTGAGCCTATGACGAGGCTGCGTGGTGGAATTTGTGTTCCTTGGGTAATTAAGCTACCAGCACCAACTATCGATTCTCTGCCAACCACAACTTCATCCATAATGGTTGCACCCATTCCAATAAGACAACCTTCTTCTACGCTGCAGCCATGAAGGATGGCGAGGTGACCAATACTCACATTTTTTGCAATATGAGTCGGGTTTTTTTGGAAAGTGCAGTGTATGACGGCTCCATCTTGAATATTAGTATTTTCTCCGACTTTTATAAAATGGACATCAGCACGTACGACGGCATTAAACCAAACACTACAGTTTTCACCAAACTCAACATCGCCAATAATACGGGCGCCATCAGCAAGAAATACAGAATTTGGAATTTTAGGTAGGATTCCTCTATATGCTGTTATTGTTGCGAAAGGACTTTTATTTTGTAATTGGTTTAA
Organism: Fluviispira multicolorata; assembly: GCF_009208585.1. Classification (GTDB taxonomy): domain Bacteria; phylum Bdellovibrionota_B; class Oligoflexia; order Silvanigrellales; family Silvanigrellaceae; genus Silvanigrella; species Silvanigrella multicolorata. Next base: position 7,230 of record NZ_WFLN01000012.1, on the reverse strand, counting down.
ATCTTGTTCCATAAATGACTCTTCTCCTTTTTAGATCAAAGCAAAACTAACCGATGAAATCACAGGTTTCAATATCTAAAATGAATAATAGGAAATAAGAATTCTTGAAAAGGTTTGTTTATTTAAAAATAAAAATAATTCTTTTTATTCTAATAAACTATTTATTTATAGTGGAAATGAAAGCACTTGATACATCAAGTTTAAAAAAATCTGCTCCAATTTATCAAAACCCATTTGATCTTGCAAGTGGTGGAGCGAGTATGACACGTGCCACCCAAGAAGGGGTTTTATTTTCAAATCCAAGTTTACCAGCATTTGGTGAAGGAATTTTTCGTTGGACATTTTTACGGAGTACGGTGAGCATTGGGGCTGATACCATTTCATTTGCAAAAGATGCTGTAACAGCCGCAGGCAATTTCAATGCAACCCAATTACAAAATTTATTGACAGATGTCGTTAAAAAACCTGTTCATTTTGGATTAGACAATGCTGCAGGTGTCATCACTTCAAATTTTGGAATGGCGGGTTTTGCAGTTGCTAAAATCGATGTGGAAGGGCGCGAGTTTGGAACTCTTGGGTTACCAGAAATTCATTTACGAAACAACGGTTTTGCAGGTATTGCAACCTCTATGAGCACTCAATTTGCTGATATCTTAGCAATCGGAGTGGGACCTAAATATATTTACAATGCAGAAATAAATACCGATCTTGGTGTGAATGATATTTTAAATGTGAGCCAAGCTCAGGATAAAGTTTTAAACTCAATAAAAAGAGGAAGCGGCATTTCAACAGATATTGGTGTTACTTTACAAAAGCGTTCAAAGTATTTTGATGTGCGGCTTGCAGGAGTTGTTTCTGATTTAGGTAACACAACTTTTACAGGAGGAGTGCCCCCTTGGCTGCAAACTTATAATGCAGGTATGGGGTTTGCTCTGCATGATGAAACCAATGCGTTGCACTGTGCTATTGATTATCGAGATATTACCGATGTGTATGGAGAAGATTTGCCTAAAAAAGTTTATATGGGTTGTAAGCTTTTAATAACCCGTATTTTTGGAGTTGGTTTTGGTTATTTACAAGGCTGGCCATCTTATGGAGTTGTCTTAAATTTATTCTTAATGAGAATTGAGGCAGGATCATATACAAAAGATGCTGGAAACTATCAGGCTGGAATATTAGGAAGACAAGTATATTTTGTTTCTTTAGGGTTTGAATTATGAAGCGGTTATTTTCATTATTAATATTATTTTCTCTATTAATGAATACTTTATCTTGTAGTGGTAATATACTCTCTTCGTTTTCTTCGCAAAACTATCAAGAACAAGCAGAAATCGATATGCAAAATGGAAATTACTCTTCTGCCCAAACAAAACTTGAAAAGATCTTAGCATCTGATTCCACAAATTACACAGCTCGTTCTTTGCTTGCTTCTTGTTATGCCGCTCAAGGTGGAGTTATTATTTTTCAAGTTCTCATTACTGCAGTTACAAGTTCAAGCTCTTATAATATCAATACTGATCCTTTTGGTTTTACGGGTGCTATTTTGCCGAATCCAACTGCATTTGTTTTAAGTCAAATGCAATTGGCAGTTAATTCAATGGCACTTATTCCTGCTGCAGGTTTATCAAGTGATATGCAATTTGTACAAGCTATGTTTATTAATTTATATTTATTGTTACAGCTTGAAGAATTACTTGCTTTGTTACGTGCAGGAACTCCTTGGACTGCGGCACAAACTGCGTTGGTTGTCGCTACGCTAAACTCTGCTATTGCTTCCAATGTGAGTAGTACAAATCCAATCACAGAATTATTTTCCGCTGTCACAACAGGTATTACAAATACCCCAGGTGCAACCCAAGCATTGCAAGTTCAAAATTTCTTAACATTTTTTATTTAAATTCACTTTTAAATAATATTTTATTAGTTATAAAATGGAAATAACTGATAATAATGTAGCAACAGAAGCTCCTCCAATTGCCACTGTTGTTGACGAAGTAGTGATAGGAGTTGAATCGAGCATATTTAATGCTTCATTCGCATCTTCACCCATGTTAACTGCATTTTCAAATTCATATAAATAATCGTTCATTCCATCTCCATAATCCCGCATTCCTTCCCCAGTGTCGTGCACTCCGTCTCCATAATCCTTTAATACTTCTTGGTATTCCATTGCATCAAGATCTTCAAATTCATCAAAATCTTTTAATCTTTCTATTAGATATTGGTCTTTTATATATCCTTCTCCACCATCCATTCTAAGATATCCTCCTCCCCCTTCAGGAGAAATAATCGAAGTATTGTTTGATGCAATCGATGAGCCAATATTAGAAGGAGGATTATTTTGAATTGGGACTGAAGGGTTCATATCCATATATTCATATTCAGTTAAATAGGAATATCCAGAATCTCGTGAAGAAACAGATAATAATGGCAATGGTGGAGGTAAAGGATTATTTATAATTTTTACAATTGGTGAGGTAAGATTTCCTAAAATATTATTATTAGTTTTTGTTCCTCTATTAATTTTTGAAGACTGTAAATTAAGTTCCTCTTTCAAATTATATTGAGCACTTTTCATTTGATTTACTATAGAATTGAGTTGAATTATTACCTTTGGGTTTACTAATGATAAGAATTTGTATTCTAATGTTAGAGTTTTGATTTTGTGTAATATATTAAAAATATTTATAATATTTTGTTTGCTTTGATTGATATCTACGTTGCCTAGGTAAGTAAAGTAATTGTTAGACTTTGCTTCATTGGGGTAAGAAAAACCTTTAGATGAGGGATTTTCTGTAAAATTTCTTACAAATAAGTTTAATTTATGTATATTATTTTGGTCTGAATAAAAATGAATTTCTTTAAGATCTGTATCTCTGTTTAATTCACCAATGCTAAATTTTTGTAATTTTAGAGAGGTAAATAAATTATTAATTTTTGATATATCAGGCAGAGATGTTTTATTTGGTAAAGAACTAATAAAGCTTTTTACTTCGGGTTGGAGAGTGTCAAACCATCTGGATGTTTTTATTTTATTTATAAATTTTTTTGCATTAGGAAGGGTAGGTAAAGAATATTTTTGAATAAATAAATAAGCATATAAAATATTGGGTAAATCTTTTTTAATTTTAAATCCATTATCCCATCCAGATTGACTATATGCTAAATTTCCAAGAGCTAAAGATTTTAAGTAGAAATTATTTTTCCCTGAAGTAGGGGTTATCCATTGTAGATCTTGACTCAAGTCATATTCAGCCTTGTCTTTAAAAATATGATAAATTTCTTCAAGATCATTTTCTAAAAAATCATATTTTAAGTTGCTATTTTTAATTATATTAATATTATTTTGTTTTTCAAATATCCATTTCTGATCTGAATCCTTTATATTGCAGGTTATGAACTCGAATTGATGAGGCGAATTAAAAGGGCTTAAGCATTTCCCTTTTTCATTAGCAGAAGCAATCATAAATTCAATTGCAGCAGAATCTATTGGAAATATTATAAATTCTTGTGATAGATCATGAGGAATACATGATTTAATATTTGCATTAATGTATTCCTTTTTCTTGCTAGGCATCACATTGATCAAATTTTTGGCGTCATTATTTATTGCTTTTGTATATGACAAACATTTATTAGATAATTTTGAAATAACTTTGGTAGTTTTAGGGAGAAAATCTAAAAATAAACTATTCAATTTGAATTGATTTTTTTTCAATTTTGCCTTGTCATGTTCAGATTCATCTGCCAGTTCCATTGCTAATAATGTTTTAAAAATTGCTGATGGAAACTCAACTATTTTATTTTTAATAATTTCAATAGTTTCTCTTTTTTTAATTTCATTTTTAATTATTGAGATTACTTCTTTTTTATTCATAATTCCTAAATATTTTGATATAATATCTGGATCTTCTTTGTATTTAAATTTATAATATACTTTTTTAGTCTTTGTCTCAGAAGAAGGTTGAGTATTCCAATTATTCCATTTAGCATAAAATTCTTTTTCTGTTTGGGTAAAATCATAATCGTCTTCATTTGATTTTTCTATATATTGGGAAAGATATCCATAATTTGCTAAAGAGTAAGTACTCTTTTGATAATAATTTGGACCAAAGCCACCCCATTTTTCGCTATAAGCGGGCCAATACGATTTATACCAATAGTTAAATTCAATACTCCGAAATATTGTTGGAAATTTTTTAAAATAACCACTTATAATAGATTCAACAAATTGGTTTTCTCCGTGGTTTAATAATATAGCTAATTGATTTACAGTATCAGTAAATAATTCATTTACGGAATTTATTTTAAAATTATTCCAAATAAATTTACTATCAATTTCATTAATGACATGGAGCTTTGCATAGTAATGCTCAAATTGTTTAAATATAGATTTTGAGACATGATTCTTTGGAATTTCATTTATTTTTGTAATAAAAATTTCGTTTTTATTTTTAAAATTTTCGAATCTATCTTTAAATATATTAAAATTTTCCCAATCTTTTTCTGCAATAGAGGCTTGATCTGTCGTCCCTAAATTTTTACATTTTCCAAAAAATTCTGAAATAGAGTTGCAATTAGTTGGAGTAATTATATTTGATTCAAATGCTGAATCAGTAAGTGTTTCAGATATTGACTTATAAGTTGAGTCAAAGGCTGAAACAAATGATGAAGCTGATGAAGAATATGAAATAAAGAGCAGGGATGAAGAGATTATTATTTTTTGCATAGAAAATTCCTTTTATTAAATTAGAACTAAATAAAAATTAATGAAATATTAGAAAATATTTTAACTTATTAGGTAAGTGTAAAGCTTTTTATTTATTAGAGAGGAATAAAAATATTAGTTCATTATGAAGTAATAAAAATTAAACCATAACGATTATTTTTTTTATTTCATATAAAAATTAAAATGTCAATACTCTTTTTTAATTAATATTATATATATTAAATATTACTAATATTTATATGTTTTAAAGGCACGTAAACAATTTATTTTTATTTATTAAAAACTAATGAGCTAATACTTATTTTTAATAATATATATAAAATTATAAATAAATTTAATTAAAAGTTAAAAATAATTTATATTGTTTTGAATAATTATATTTAAAAATAATACAACAAATAACAGACTATGCAGTCAAAATATAGACTGCTACGAGTGTAATATTAAATTGTTACATTTATATTCAATAAAAGAATTTAGACCAAATTTCTTGGTTTTTGTAAGCACGCAATTATCACTTGGAGAAATTTTGAATGAATATGAATAAGATGTCTTTAGCATTGATCAGTTCTTCTTTGTTTACTTTTGTGACTTTATCTGCAGGAGCAGAAATTCCTCAGAAATCAAATAATTTGACAAGTTCTCTTACAATTGGAGTGAGTCCATTACCTACTTTAATAGAAAATGAGGGAGGACTGTATAGAACAGATGGAATAGCTGAAATTGTCTCTGATACAAATTTTAAGACCACAAATTTTCAATTGGTAAGTGCTTTGAGTGAGCCAGAAAACAGAGAAAAATCATCAATCTCAATTGCACTTGAATATTTAAAGATAAATTCAAGTAAATTTGGTTTGAGCGCTGAAGAGATTTCTGAATTAGAAGTGACCTCTACACGTTTAAATGAAAAGTTTTCAGTTGTTCGCTTTGAACAACGTATTAATGGAGTTTCGGTTTATGGAAGCGAAATTGCTGTTACTGTAACTTATGATGGTAAAGTAACATTTGTCGCAAGCAATACAGTAACAGGTCTTGCCAAAACTAAATTTAGCAGTGCAAAAATTATAAATATGAATCAAGCTATTCAACTTGCTAAAAAGCATCTTGGAGTTAATAGATTAAATTTTAAAAAAGCTGATCTTGTGATTTATAAATCAACTGATGCAAGTCAATATGATGCTTGGCAAGTCAGATTGACTCCGAATGATGGCCCCAAAGGTGATTGGGAAGTAATTGTAGATGCTGTTACTGGAAAAATACTTCGTGCAGAAAATAAAGAACTTCATGCAAAAGGCAGTGCGCAAGTTTTTAAAGCAGATCCTCTTGCGCTTGCAGGAAAGAAATACGGTGATATTGGATTTGTCGACAATACTGCAAACTCTAGTTCATCCAATATCAAACAAACTCCAACAGATTCTCCTGAACTTACAGCAGCTCGTGTGAATGTTACTTTAGAAGACGTAACTTTTAAGGACGGAAATTACTCACTTGCCGGACAATACGCAGTTTGCGGAGATTTTGAAAGTCCACAAGACAAAGCTTGTCCAGTGCAGCCTCAACAAAATTTTGATTTCACAAGAACGAATTTGTATTTCGATGGCGTCAATGCATATTATGCAATTGATTCATATATGCGTTATGTAAATGAAACTTTAAATGTAAAAGTAATGCCATTTCAATACAAAGGTGGAGTCCTTTTTGACCCTCATGGGTTGAGTGGAGAAGATAATTCTCATTATATTCCAAGCGCAGGAAAGCTTGCTTTCGGTCAGGGCGGAGTTGATGATGCGGAAGATGTAGCAGTTGTCATCCATGAATTAGGGCACGGTATTCATGATTGGCTCACTCATGGAAATGCAGGGAATGACGGTCAAAATGGAATGGGTGAAGGTACAGGAGATTATTTAGCAGGGGGATATCTGCGAGATGTTAATGAAAGCAAATGGAAATCAACTGACACTGAGTACAATTGGGTTATGCGTTGGGATGGGCACAATCCATTTTGGGGCGGACGTGTGACAAATTGGAATATTGGTCGCACTTATCCAAAGGATGTCGTCAACACAGGCTCTCCTCACACGGCAGGGCAGTATTGGTCTTCTTGTAATTTGGATGCGCGCGATAGACTTGGAGCTAAATTAATGGATGCGGTTTTTTTAAATGGTCTCTCTAAAACAATCCGTTCGACAAATCAAAAGGGAGCTGCCCAAGCAATTATTGATGCTGCTAAAGATATGCATTATTCTCAAGAACAAATAGATAAAATTGCATATGCTTATAACACTTCCTGTACTTATGGTGTAACAGTTCCAAGAGCTCTTGAATGAACAGAGCAAGGCCGCATTCTCGCTCCTTTAGGGGCGAGTCAAGGCCAATTGATCCATTGTCGGCGAAGTGGACGAGGAATTAAAAAAACACGATAGTGGCTTTTTTAATTATATTAGTCGGCTCGCAACCGTACTTTTCTTTCACGAATTGATTGGGCAACACCTTTTTCTGAT
>NZ_WFLN01000011.1 GCF_009208585.1 Fluviispira multicolorata | reverse complement strand
TTTCTCTTGACGGCTCGTCTTTTATCTCGAGCCCCGAAGCCTCTTTATCTCTCAACTTACGCCGATTGACTCAAAGCCTCTAAGGACCCGCACTCTGTTTCTGCTCTCTTCTCTTGTCAAATAACTTTTTTACCGATGATTGGTGGCGGGGACAGGACTTGAACCTGCGGCCTTCGGGTTATGAGCCCGACGAGATACCAACTTCTCCACCCCGCGTCATCATCAGCGGTGAATGGGTTTCTACATGTCGAAGCTAGGACTGTCAAGCAACTTCCATCTTTTTTTATTAAATAAAAAAATAAAAGCAATAAAACCTATTATAAAAAGGTTTAGTTTACTGATAATTCAAATCCCAAAAAATGGCCCACTAAAACTTGAGCTTTTTTTCCAAGATAAGAAAGCAGCACAACAAAAGTTATGCCGAGAACAAAGGATAACTTACGCATTCTCGACAACATGAGCTAACTTTTGACGTAAAAAGTTAGGAAGCGCAAATGCTCCTCTATGAATATCTATGTTGTAGTATTTCGTAGTTTTTTCGATGGCCTTAGCGCGCTCAAGATCTATTTTCTCAAATGGGTGTTGCACATCACTGGCAAAGCCCCATGACCAGTACCCGTATGGATATGAAGGTATGGTTCCGACCATGGAGTAGACCGATGTAAAGGCCTCTTTTAGATTTCCATAGACTTTAGCAAGATCAAATTTATTTTCCCAAGGAGATTCACATTGTGCCATAACAATTCCACCAGGAGCTAAAATTCTTTTGACCTGATTGTAAAACTCACCCGAAAAAAGCCCAACTCCAGGCCCAATCGGATCTGTAGAATCAACAATCACAACATCAAATTCACCTTTAGGGCTGTTTTTTACAAATTCAACACCATCACCTATATGAATTTTTGCTCTCGGGTGATTAAGCCCTACAGCTAAGGCAGGAAAATATTGCCTAGCCGCATCTACAACCTCACTATCAATTTCACAGAGCACAGCTTCTTCAACACAATCGTGTCTCAATACCTCTCGCAGAGTTCCACCATCGCCACCACCAATTACGAGCACGCGACGAGGTTTACGGTGTACAAGAAGGGGAACATGGGAAATCATTTCATGATAAACAAATTCATCACGATCTGAACACATCATAAGTCCATCCAAAGTAAGAACTCTTCCAAAACCGGTAGATTCAAATACATCCACTCGTTGGAAAGGACTTTGAACGGAATGCAATGTTTTTTTAACATGAAGGCCAAAAGAGATTTCATCATTGTGGCGTTCTTGATACCACAGATCAAAGGAAGGAGATGCATTGTCAGAATCAGCTCCAAGAGCGTATGGTATTTTTTTTGAAAACATTTATATTTCCTTTTGATAATGAGGAGAGAAGAGCCTTACAAACTCTTTGCCCAAAAAATTAGCACTATAAAAGCAATGAGTCCATAGCAAATGAACCAAGGCAAATTAACAAAAAAAACAGCAACAGCAAAAAATTTTGAAAATAAAAATTCGATAAAAAAAACGAGTAAAGATATTATGGAAGACACTTCAGTCACTCTCAATTCACAGTTTCTCTCTAATACTAAAATTACTATTGTTGGAGGAGGAGGAATTGCGGCAATTGAACTTCCAAAACTCGCACGAGAATTAAGAAGACAAGGAGCTGAAATTCAATTTTGTGTAACTGAAAATTGTTTAAAATTTATTGGTCTCGAAAGCCTTCGTTGGGCAAGTCGCAGTGAAGTTATAATCAATCCTACTGGCCTCGCTGAACATATTTGCACATCCGATGCAATTGTCGTTACACCTGCTACTGCTGATATTATTTCTAAAGCAAGCAATGGAATATGTTCTGATGGAGCTACAACACTTTTACAAAGTGCTTTAGGACAAAAGAAAACAATTATATTTTGCCCAACTATGCACGAGAGTTTATCAAACTCTCCTATTGTTGATGAAAATAAAGAGAAATTAAAAAATATAGAGGGTGTTTATTTTACAACCCCAAGGCAAGAAGAGGGAAAAGATAAACTTCCTTCACCAGACATTCTATCAATAAATATTGCTCATATTATTAATAAAAGAAAATTATTTCTTGATAATCCTAAAAAAGTTTTAATAACTTTAGGCGGAACAAGAGCTTTACTTGATCCTGTTCGCTGTATTACAAACTTATCCACGGGAAGTCTTGGAATTGAAGTTGCAAAAATATTTTATTCAATGGGAATTAATTTGACTTTATTGGCTGCAAACACAAGCAGAGAAATTCCAAAATATGAAAATGCACAGTTAATTAATTTACCCAATTATACTGATATGTATGATTATCTAAAAGAAATAAATGAAAATAAATACAATGGTATTATTCATTTAGTAGCGGGCTCTGATTTCATCCCAAAATCTCTTTCACACTCTAAAATTTCCAGTAAAAATGAAAATCTAAGAGTTGATCTTGTGAAAGCTGAAAAAATAATTGATTTAGAAAATTTGGCTAAAATATCGTTTAAAGCTGCTGCAAAGCTTACATCAGGAGAAAAAGAAGAAGGTCTTAAAATTAGTAATGAAATGATTCGTAAAAAACACTTAAACGCTCTTTTGTGGAGTAGTTCAAATACCGCTTGGAATAAGAAAACCGAACACTCAGGTGTATTTGTTCAAAATCTAGATGGAATTAGCAAAGAAATAAATGTAAATGGAAAAAAAGAAATGGCATTACAATTTTATTTAAGTTTTATTGAGTATCTAAAACACAAAAAAAAATAAAAAATCATAAAATATTAGGTAAATTAAAAAGTGACTTTCTTTTTAAAATTAGGAAAAATTATTATGTCGATATCACAAAAAATAAACGAAGAAATTCGTGAAAGAGATTTTAAGAATCTTTTTCGAGGAGTTTTTACGTGGATTAATGTTACAGTATTTACAGTATTCTATTCAAGTCTCATATTAATCTTTTTCCCATTTGTCTATTTAATTGATAGAGAGCGTCATAGTTTGCATTTTCTTGCAAATTTATGGGCAAAATCAATAAAAATTGCAAACCCTTGGTGGCAATTTGAAGTTATTGGAACTGAAAATTTAGCTAAAAAAGGTGAGGCCGTTGTATATGTTGCAAATCACCAGAGCCAAGCAGATATTCTTGCGTTATTTATTATATCTACAAGATTTCGTTGGCTCGCAAAAGAATCATTATTCAAAGTTCCTTTTTTTGGTTGGGGAATGCGAGCTGTTGGCTATGTCCCAGTAAATAGAACAAGCAAAAGCAGTGGTGAAAAAAGTATGAAACTCTCATCACGACATTTGCGCAGAGGAACTCCAATGGTTTTCTTTCCAGAAGGAACTCGGAGTGAAGACGGACGACTAAAGGAATTTAAAAGTGGAGCATTTCGTTTGGCAAAAGCCATGCATGTGCCTGTTGTTCCCATAACTCTCAATGGCTGTGCAAACTTATTACCAAAAGGATCTTTACTCCCAAAACTTGCCAAAGTCACAATTACAATACATCCTAAAATCCAAACCGCTGAGATTACTGCAAATGAAGTTATGCAGAAAGCTCGAGAAAGCATTTCCTCAAAATTGTGAAATTGGATTATTTTATGAAATCAAAAACATTTTTATTTTTTCCTATCTTTGCGCTCTTATTAAATAGTTGCCAATCATACACAGACTCAAATGCAGTCGTTCGTAAAGAAATGTATGCTGGTAAATACAAAGAAGCCACTGTGCTAATAGATAAAAGTGGTATAGCAACTGAAAACAGAAACTATGCCTTATATCGTATGGAAAAAGGAATGTTACTTTATTTACAGGGCGAATATCCAACAGCAATAACAAACTGGACTCAAGCTGATAGAAAAATAGATGATCTATACACAACAAGTATTTCTAAAACTGCTGCAAGTTTTATTGTGAATGATTCAATGTCAGATTACTCTGGCGAAGCGCACGAAAAAGTCCTACTTCCTATTTTTTCATCACTCGCATACTTTGCTAATAATGATCAAAATAACTCATTAGTCATGATACGAAGAGCCTATGATATTAAAAAATATTTGAACTCAGAAAATGAAGGAAAAAATTCTTTTAAATATGATGCATTTTCACATTATTTTTCTGCCATGGTTTATGAAAGTAAAGCTGAATGGGATAATGCAATTGTCGAATACCGCACTGCTTTAAAAAATATTCAAAGTGAAGAAAATCAATCGAGTAAAGAAAAATTAAAAAATGCTGAAATACAAATTTTAAAAGAAATTGGTAGATTAGCTGAGTTTCGTAAAAGAAACGATCTATTAAGTGAATTAAAAAAAGCAAATCCACAATTAAAATGGAATAAACACACAGATGTATTAGCAAAAGGGGAGATATATATTGTCTATGAATCTGGCAAATCACCTATCAAGGTGCCAAAAGATTTTTTTATTCCCACAGGAGGCAGCATCGCTCGTGTTTCATTTCCTGAATACAAAGTTATGTCTTACAAATCTCATTATGCTGATATTTATATTGATGATAAAAACTTAGGTCGTACGATTGTAATGGAAGACATAGGAAAAATGGGAGAGCAAGCATTAAATGATAGAAGATTACGTGACATTGTAAAAATGGCGGCGCGCGTCATTACAAAAGAAATTGCAGCAAAAAAGCTAAGAGATGAAAATCCTTTAGCAGGGCTTGCAGCCAATGCATTTAATATAGCCACTGAAGTTGCAGATACAAGAGGATGGACAGCATTGCCAGATACGATACAAATATTTAGAGTCTCAGTAAAACCAAATAAAGAAACAAATATCATTATTCGACCAGAAAGCTCTAATCAACTCACATTTACTGTAAATTTAAAACCAAATGAAAAGAAATTAATTAGATTTAGAACTTTCGATTAGAGAAAATAAAATAATAGCAAGGCATAATATTAAGGTAAACAGATTAAATGACTCTTAAAACTAAAAATGATAATTCTTCATTTAAACTTTGGATCCAGCAAATAAAATTGTGGCCATCACAATTTTCTATTATTATAATCAGTATTATAATAATGATTCCGCTTTCACTCTGTTTACTTATAATTATTCCTTACATTATTCAGGCAATTAACTCAAGCCCAGCAGATGTCACTTGGCAAAAATTATTAGGAGAACAACTTTCATTATGGATATTTCCTGTTGTTGAAGGAACCCCTTTTGAGTCCTCGATACCCATTTCATTTCAAAAAAATTGGTTTGCATTAATTTTAGTAACTGTTTCAGGAATATATGGTTTTTTTAACTATTATAGTGATTATTTATTAAGAGATTTAGGAGAAAAACTTGCTCATAAATTACGCTCTGACATAATTAAAAAATATTTATCTTTTAGCTACCAAGCTGCAAATTCCGTTGATGTAGGACTTCTCGCATCCATGGTAGGTGAAGACATGAGAGAGGTTCAACAAACATTTACAAGGCTTATCAGTAGTCTATTAAAAGATGGCGTTACTTCACTTATTTTTTTATGTTGGCTTATTATATTAGACACACAGTTATTTATTTTATTTTTAACAGTTCTTATTCCAGCTGGAATTGTTTTAAGAATCACAAGTAAAACATTAAAAAAACTATCTCGTCAGGGTTTACAATTTGAAAGTGAACTTTTGAGCGGAATTCTTGAAAGAATGCGTGGATGGCAAACCATACAAGTACACAAAGCAATTGATTTTGAAATTAAAAATTTTAATAAAATTAATAATAAAATATATCATGTCTGGAGAAGAGCAACCCGTGCTAAAGCATTAGGAAGTCCTCTAGTGGAGTGGTTCGGAATCATTGCAGGTGCATTTATTATTATTGCCGCACTGAGAAGAATTTCAGACGGTGCACTTGCAAGCAATATTTTAACAAGCTTTATGGTAACAGTTGCTTTTTTATCAGATAAAATTAATAGAATGACAAGTCAATTAAATTCAACTCGAAAAGGAACAGATGCACTCCATCGTGTGAATAACTTTTTATTAAGTGATTTTGAAAAAAGAGTGTATACAAATTCGAATATTGATGAAAGAAAAAATGGTAAGGTTAAAAGCATAGAACTCAACAATATTTCAATTGGAAATGATGAAAATAATATTCTTCTAGAAAATTTTAATATGAAGCTAAACTCTGGAACATTACTTGCAATTGTGGGGCCATCAGGTATTGGAAAAAGTACTTTTATTCGAACAATATTAGGAATTCAAGCTTCATTAAAAGGCTCTTTACTTATAAATGGAGAAGCCGCAAGCGAAGCCGTATTTCAAAGATATGCAAATGATATTTGTTTTATTCCTCAAGACCCCTTTATATTTTCAGGTTCAATTTTTGAAAATGTGACTTATCCTCTCAGAATTGATCAACCAACGGTTGAAGATCTTGAAAAAGCAAAAACAGCTCTTTCTCTCTCACTGCTTGATAAAAATCTTGATGATAAAATTGAAGGACTTTCCGGCGGTGAAAAACAAAGACTCATGTTTGCTCGTATTTTCTTCAAAAATCCAAGCTTTATAGTCATTGATGAAGGAACAAGCGCAATTGATATTGGAAATGAATTAAAAATAATCGAAAATTTAAAGAATCACGTTTCGGAATCAATTACTTTTGTAGTTGCACATAGACCTGCTATAAGAAAATATGCTACAGAAATATTGGATTTCTCAAAAACTAAACCTTCTCATTTGTTAACATAAAAAGCAAATGTTAAAAAAGGAGTTCTTATGAATGCAATTTCTTCGATAATTTCCGGAAAAAAAAATAAAGGCTCTTCACATTTTACTTCAGTAAATCCAGCAAATAGAGAAGATATTTTAGGCACATTTGCAAATGCAACGAAAGATGAATGTAGAGAGGCTTGTATAAATGCACGCAAAGGTCTTGAGCAATGGAAAAAAACTCCTGCACCTGTGCGCGCAGAAATTATTGCAAATTTTGGAAAATTAATACAAAAAAATAAAGAAGAAATATCAAAAATATTAACACGCGAAATGGGCAAACCAATTAAAGAAGCGCGAGGAGATGTTCAAGAAGCAATTGATACATGCAATTTTTTTATTTCTGAAGGCAGACGTCTTTATGGCCAAACTGTCCCCAGTGAAATGCAAAATAAAGAACTTTATACTTATAGAAGACCTATTGGTGTTTTTGCATGTATTACGGCGGGCAATTTTCCATTTGCAGTTCCTAGTTGGTATTTTATTCCTGCGCTTGTCTGTGGAAATACGTGTGTTTGGAAACCTTCAGAAGACACTCCTTATCTTTCATATATTTTTGCTGAATTATTATATGCAGCTGGAGTTCCAAAAGATGTATTTCATGTTGTTTTTGGACAAGGTCCCGAAACAGGAGCTTCTTTAGTTTCACTAGTTGATGAAGGATTAATTGATAAAGTAGGCTTTACAGGCAGTACAGAAGTTGGAAGAAAAATTGGTGAAATTTGCGGGCGTAATTTGCAAACAGCATGCTTAGAATTAGGCGGAAAAAATCCTCTAGTTGTTATGCCCGATGCAAATCTTGATCTCGTTACAAACGGAGTCATATGGTCTGGGTTTGGCACTGCAGGACAACGCTGCACATCTTTGGGCAATTTAATAGTGCATAAATCAGTCAAAGAAACACTCATTAAAAAAATATTAGAGAAGGTCACAAATCTAAAAATTGGCGACCCAACAGATGAAAACAACTTTTATGGACCAATGATTAGCGAGCGATTTTTAAAAAAACATATTGAAAATTTAAATACACTTGTTAAACCTCACCATCGACTAATTACACAAAAAAATGGAATTATATCTGAACAAAATAAAATGAATAATTTTAATGGAAATGCGCAATGTGGGTTTTATGCTTATCCTACAATCGTTGACAACGTAACAGAAAATGATGAGATCTACTCGACTGAAACGTTTGGCCCTCTTTTTAATATTCTAAGTTTTTCAGATATTGATGAAGCAATTCATCTTTCAAATAAAACTGGTTATGGCTTAAGTTCAGCAATTTACACTTCAGATATTGAATCCGCATATCGCTTTCGGATTGAAATATCAGCAGGAATGACAAGTATTAACAATAGCACAACAGGAGCAGAAGCGCATCTTCCCTTTGGAGGAAATGGAAAAAGTGGAAATGGAAGCAGACAATCAGGAATATGGGTTGTAGATCAATTTACAAAATGGCAATCTGTGAATTGGGATATGAGTGGAAAATTACAACTCGCACAGATGGATACCAATTACATCAATCCTTCAGATTATATCGTAAAAGCTTGATTGACTTACAAGGCAATAATTCACCCGTAACATCTGGCTATAAAAGATAAAATTGTTAAGAGCAGGAGAGTGTTCATGCCAATATTTCAAGATCTCAAACAATTTGTTCGCTCTGAAAATGCGCATGATCGCTATATAGCTATAGAAAAACTCGCAAAAAATTCTCAATCTTGGCAAGGAAATCTTCTTACTTGGCAAATTATGGCTCTTATTCCAACGATTGTTGAAAAAGCAAAGCTTGCGCAGTCGTTAAATATTCCTAATATGCCAAGCAGCGAATGGGCAATTGTCTCACATATTTTACTAAAAGAAACCGATGAAAATGTCATTAGCAGCTGTATTGCAACTTTAGCTCACTCTAAAAGTAATTCCCTCATATATCGAATATTAAATTTAATTGAGAGAACTAAACTTTCCAATAAAGCAATATACTCATTATTTACATTTGCTGAAGAAACAGGAAATGAGCTTTTAGCTGAAAAACTTTTACAATCATTTTCTGAAGATCTTCCAGATAATATACTTGCAAAAGGCTTCAATGCTTTTATTAGACTTGGTATTATTAATCAAAAATACAAAGAAGTTGCATTAAGTATTTTAAAGCAAAACAACTCCGATGATTTGATCAAGTCATCTCTTCCTGCAGCTCTCTTGTATTTAGGTTTTGCAAGCAACAAAGACGATTGGAAAAATGTAAAAAATATTATATTACAATTTAACAATCCTGAAACAATTCGTTTTTTTGAAATCCTAAATTCACAAATTGCAATTTTTGAAGATAAGAACTTTGGCATTAAAGCCTGCGAACATTTTATTGAAAAAGCATTACATGAAAATAACCCAAGTTTTATTGGATATGGAATTCTTTCTCAAAAAAATATTGAAATAGCTCTCGAATCTTTAATTAAAGATTATTATAATAAAAAACCTGAAGAACTTACAAAAACAATTTTAAAGTTAAAAAATAAAAAATGTATTGAAATATTAGCTAATAATTCTTTAATAGGCATTGAAAGTATTGAAAATGGAAAAAATGAATTTTTGGCTAGAGAATGGGTTCATTGCATTCCTTATCAAAGCCAAAAATTTATTCAGTCAGTACAAAATCCAAAAAATTATAAACTATGGCATAGTTTATCAAAAGATCTTGCATATATATTCTTAAATGCAGATATTCTTTTAAGCAATTCTTGGCAAGAAATGTTCGAAAAAAGTTATGATTGTAATCTTTTACTCAATCAAATAGTTGCTATTGGCAATAAAAGCTCGCCTGAAAATACTTCTAAACTTTTAATTCGACAAGAAAACAAAGTTATTGAAAATTTAAAAAAGTATGTAAAATTTTTAACACAAAAATCTTCTAATGAATATGAATATTTTGTTGAAAAAGTCTATGCTGCTATTATTGGTGGCAATACCTCAGCGAGTTTCTTAAGAGATGTTTATAAAATTATGCCTTTTTCAGGTACAAGCTGGGCTTTTACTGCAATTGCATTAACAGCTCCTCGTCTTGATATTTACACACTGAGTGTTGCTATACATAGAGAGCTTGAAATAATAAAACAGACTCTTTTGCATGGAAATATGCAAAAAGAAGAATATATTCTTGAAGTCACTTCACGTTTTCAATCCATATTAGTTGGAGCAGATCGTTTTAAACTACAAGTCAACCAACCGACTCTTGTTACATTAAAAGAAATCTCATCACTCATTCAAAATATTCTTGATAAAACTGAAGAAAAAAATCATTTAGATGAAGATTCTGACTCAGAAGTAGCAGATTGGAATGGCAACAGTGTCATTGATAGACCTATTTTGCTTTGGGAAGCTATTTTACAAGTCTGCTTAAACACGCAACTTTCTCGAGAAGAAAAAGATTACTACGAGCTCTTTCTTAGAGAAGGCTTGCGTATTGCTCCGCACGTTGAAAAACGTTGGATTGTACGCGCACTTGTAAAGCTCGATACTGATGATGCAATTAAAGCGATACTTTACCAAGCTCTCCAACATATTGATAACGATTTTGTAGAACACACAATTGTTGAATTATTGCGTTCAAAACACACTCGTGCACAGCAAGCTCTCATTCGTACAATTTCAAAACAAAATATTTCTAGTGCAATAAAAATTAAAATAATAAAAGAAATTTCTTTAGAAAATCCAGAAGAAATTCTACAAGAATTAAAAACTTTACAGCTTTTAAGATTACCTGAAGAAATAGATAAAGAAATTCAAGAGGCCATTGCAAGAGTCTCATCTAAAGTAATAAATCCACAAAAACCAAAAAATGAAAAAGATACAAAAATATCTTCACAGGACATCGATCTCATTATTAAGTCACTCATTCCCTATTCAAGTGATTTATCCATTGATTCAAAAAGCGCTCTCAGAACAGCTGAAATGATTCTTATTCAATCCATCGATTGGGGGAATGAAGCAGTCGATTTAAGTCCAATTGTCAATATGCATTGCAAAGCAGTTGAATTGACCATGCGTGATACATTTGAAGCCTACACAGATGCACTTGTTAGAAAAGGAGAACTCTCAAAAAAACTAGACTCTATTGGATATGCTAAAGGAACAATCGATAAAATGAATTCTTTTGAAGATTATATTGCAAATTTACCTATTATTCGTAGTATTCCTTACTTTAGTAAATTTAAATTGAGAAAAATGTTGAGAGCTATCTGCCTTTATCGACCTGGGAAAAGATTTACCTTAGACGGTCCCAAAGCATTTGCTCTTTTGCTTTTGGTCGCAGCTCGAAAAGAATGCCAATTCAATTTAAATAAAATGATGAACCTCGGATTTGAAAGCGATATTGATCTATTTGAATTTATTAAACTCGTTCACTCATTACAAGACAGTCGCAATCGAGCGGTTCATGAAGGTCTTACCTGGGAAGCACGCGATGAAATTGAAAGCATGCGAAAGCAAGCCTATAAAATTATTTCAACATGCCTTATAATTGGGAGAAGTTTAGAGACTTTTTCTCATCAAAAAATTTATGACTCAC
Organism: Fluviispira multicolorata; assembly: GCF_009208585.1. GTDB lineage: Bacteria > Bdellovibrionota_B > Oligoflexia > Silvanigrellales > Silvanigrellaceae > Silvanigrella > Silvanigrella multicolorata. The sequence continues at coordinate 71,528 of NZ_WFLN01000011.1, read as the reverse complement.
CCATGGAGACTTTTTAACTATGGGATTAAGAGTCCAGACAAATGTAAGTTCTATTAACGCACAAAGGAATTTATCTGTGTCTACTCTTGCACTTGCAAAACATACCGAAAGAATTTCAAGTGGTTATCGAATAAACCATGCAGCTGATGATGCTGCAGGGCTTGCAATTTCCGAAAAACTTAAATCTAATATTAGAGCCATGGCTCAAGCGAAACGTAATACTTCGGACGGCATAAGTCTTATCCAAACAGCAGAAGGTGGTTTGCAAGAAATTTCAAATATGCTTATCCGCCTTAAAGAACTCTCAATTCAATCCGCCAGTGATACAATTGGTGATAAAGAACGAGGACATATTCAAAAAGAATTTGCTGCCTTAAAAGATGAAATTGACCGAATTGCCCTTTCTACAGAATTTAATGGCACACGTTTGCTTACTGGCAAAGCCGAAATTCCAGAAATTTTGTTAAAAAATAGCAATCCTCCGCCCCTTGAAATTCAAGTTGGTCCATCTTGGTATCAACCCGTTGATGGCTTAGATGAAGTTCGCAATCCCGTACATATTATTAGAATAAACCTCGAGAAAATCAATGCTTTAACCGGTGGAGAAGGATCTCTCGAATTGGGAAATGTATCCGATGAAGAAGGGACACGCTTAGATAAAAAAATATATGCACAACAAACAATCAATAAAATTGATGAAGCTATTGATAAAGTAAATGAATATCGTGCTATCTTAGGAGCTATACAAAATAGAATGGGATATGCAGTTGCCAACACCGCCATTATGATTGAAAATCAAGAAGCAGCAAAATCACGTATTAAAGACGCCGATTATGCAGATGAAAGTTCACAAGTTGTGCAGCAGGGGATTCTACAAAAAGCTGGAATTGCAGTACTTTCCCAAGCAAATCAAATTCCCGAAATGGCTCTGAAGCTTTTAGGTTGATTCATATGAAGTCTTTAGATAAGACACCCCGATGGAATCATTTTCTGATTCTGTGTTTTTAAAGGCTTTCTTTCTTTATGCAAATAAACAATCGAAATTTATCTAAGATATTTATCCAAAATGTCACTCTTTTAGACTGTGCTCTTTTTATCCCAAATAAAGGGCCTAAAGGCAAAAGTTGGTATGTTGACATTATTTGGGAAGGCGAAAAGGACGAAACAGGCGTCTTATTCGACTTTAGTCTAGCTAAAAAGTCTGCAAAGAGCACAATTGATCATGAATTTGATCATAAACTTCTCGTTAAAGCAAGCCAAATCCGTTTCCAATCAAACTCACAAATAATTATAATTGGAAATTTTAAATCCGATAAAAAAGAGACTTTTTTTGCAATTAATACCTATAATAATTCAATAAAAAAAGTCGCAAGAGAGACTATTAAAGCGCTCGAAAACGATGACGTAACAGAACTTGAAAAAGAAATTGCAAACGCAATTTTAAGAAATTCTCCGAACAACGTAAAAAACGTCACTGTTACGTTAAGAGAAGATGACAATAAGAAAAAATCAAACTATTTTAGCTACACGCACAGTCTTTGTCATCACTATGGCAACTGCCAACGTTTTCATGGACACAGCAATATAATTGAGGTTTTTCATAAAGGAAAGATAGATCCAATAAAAAGCACAAAAGCTGCTAAAAAATTAAATAACTCATATATTATTTCAAGAAATTATTTAGCAAATAATTGGGACTCACGCCTTATAAAAGAGCTTATAGAGCATTGCCCCGAAATAGCAGATTCTAAAGACGAACTCATTGCTGCACAATACAAAGGCACACAAGGCGAAGTAGCAGTCATTATGCCCAAAGCAAATACTCTGCTAATGAGCTGCGAAAGCACTGTAGAAAACCTTGCAGAATATATAAGAAATCAATTTGGTGACGATACAGAAATAGAAGTACGTGCATATGAAGGGCTCGCAAAAGGCTCCATTTGCACCTGAGGATAAAATGAGCTTTTTAGTCAATGAAATATATCCTTGCCTACAGGGCGAAGGAGTCAATACAGGCATTCCTTCATTGCTTGTGCGTTTTCATATCTGCAATTTACGTTGCACGTGGTGTGACACACCTTACACACATACTTTAAAAAGTGATCCTGTAGACAAAAATAGTCCCAATGGAAAACAAAAATTCTTCCGTCTTTCATTGGATAATTTAATAGAAAAAATAACAGAATTCCCACAAAAGCATTTAATTCTTTCCGGTGGTGAACCAACATTACATAATTTAGGTTTGCTGATGCGAACATTAGGTACAGAATACACAGCTGAAGTTGAAAGTAACGGAACACGAATTCCTCATAAACAAATTCCAAATTTCTTAGAAACTGATTATAATTTAATGCAATGGAATATCTCTCCAAAATTTTCAAATGCAGGTGAAAAGTTAGTCCCTGAGGCTCTTGCTCATTGGGCTGCGCTTTCAAAAATACATGCACATGTTTACTTTAAATTTGTCGTAAGAAAAAATTTCTTAGCAGATGATATGCAAGAATTAATTAAAATTGTCACCGAAAATAAAATTTCTGCGCAAAAAGTTTTATTAATGCCAGAAGGCACTACAATTGAATCGCAAGTAGAAAATATTTGGTTACATGATGAGTGCCTAAAACATGGATTTCGTTATGCAACACGCCTTCACGTTCTTTTATTTGGTAATTTGCGCGGCGTTTAAAAATTTCATTTTAAGAGTTGTTGGTAACTATTATAGATCTTAACACATCAGTCTGCTTTAAAAGCGGTATTGGTTTGGGGATATCACGATAGCTTAAGTTAAAAATAATTTCTTTTTGTCGAGATGAATACATTTTATTTAGAAATGCATTTGGTAAAAACATAAAAGTATCATTAAGTTTATCATAGACTTTAAAGAAGTTATTACAATGGACAAACTGATCGCCACCATACCAAGGATCATGAATTAGTAAAGTATTATTTTCTATTCCTTTAACAACAACTGCATGGCCAACTCTTCCACTAAATATATTTATTGAAATCACAAGGGGGCCTAAATGATACAGCGCATAAGCAAGCCAGGAACTAAATTCCTTCATATTATTTCTAATATTTTCTGGTAAACTTATAGAATCTAAGCCCATACTAAATAGATCATCATTCGAAGTTCCGCAAAACGCACCTCTTTTTTTAGAAATAAAATTATTGATTTTTTGCAACTGTCTATTAAATTCAACACTTGATCGAAAATGAAGCATTTGAAATGAAGTTAACATCTTTACGCTTGTATCACCACAAGTATTAATTTGATCTTGAAAAATGAAGGGACAATCTAAATTTACAAAAGGTGGGAACTTCTTTGGATAATTTGTATTAAAAAGAAGTTCATCTGTAAATTTTTTTCCACTTAATTTTACAACATCTGTTTTAAAAATCTGTTTATTTGAATGCCATCCAAACATACCTTTAATAAGTTTCATAATATTCCATCCATAGAATCATGGTCAAATAAGATTGAAAAAATAACCGACCAACAACTCTTTTAGATATATCAATAGATTTTTATTTTTGACAAATTGATTTAAAAAATTATAAGAATGATTGTTGACATCTCAATAGAAATATAAAGAATATTAGTTTAACTTCGAACTTCTTTCTTATTTAAAGGAAAATGAGTGAACTGGATAGTTTATATAATAAAATCAAAATCTGGAAAACTCTATACAGGCATTACAACAAATTTAGAAAGACGAATCAAAGAGCATTGTAGTGAAAAAAAAGGGGCAAAGTTTTTTCGTATGTCACCCCCTGATGAAATTCTTTTTCAAGAAAATCACAACTCTCGATCTGATGCATCAAAAAGAGAGTGTGCAATTAAAAAATTGACTCGCAAGCAAAAATTTGAATTGATCTTTAAAAAATAATTATTAAATAAAGATTTAATATATTCAGAAAATTGCTTCTAGTATTAATGATTCTAAGAATAATTTATTAATTTAAATTCCTAGCTAAAATTTTATTTTTAGGCTCACCTAATAAAGGCGAAGATAGAACATAAATACCATGATTTGAAAATGCCCAAATTAAGTTTCTATCCCATTCTACAAGAATACTATGCACTGGATTAGAGGGATCGCTACTAACTTTTGTTTTTCCATCTGAACCCAAAAATTCACCTGCCATTTTTGGAACAAAATACGCTGATATTTTCACATTATTCTTATCCTTTAAATCAAATATTTGCACACCAGCATTGTAAAAAGCATAAGGTAAATAACGCTGATTTGGTTTTCCTGTGTTAATTGAGACATAGCCACTTCTTTTAGGACCAAAACTTCCCCTTCTTTGACAATAATCGGTGAAGAGAGCTGATTTTGCTGGCATAGGTCTTGGTAATGTAAAAGCAATTTTGGGCTTTTTAGGATCTCTCACATCGATTGCATAGATATCTTTGTAAGGTTCGTGACAATCTTCTGCAAGTGGATAACCGCTGTAATAAACCATTCCCGTCGTTTCGACTTTTGAAACATCAATATTATCGCCGACAGTTCCACTTACATTTAGAGGAAAATCAAGATGCGAAATAGTTTTCATTTTACTAGGATTAGAAATATCTACAATATAAAAACCAAAACCACCCATTGCTGCATAACCATACTTACCACCTTCTTCTACATTTTTAGGAATAAAAAGTGGCATACGAGCCCCCATCCAAGTTGTTTTATTACCTGCATGTTGATTTTTACTGTATTCTTTTTCTTCACTACTTTTCTGCCCTGGAACAGACCAAATGGAAAGTAATTTTGGTTTTTCTGGATTTGAAACATCATATGCCAATTGAGCTCCAGAATATAAATAAGATTTATATTCTGTATTACTATATGAGTCATCAGGAGCCCCTGCAACAAATAAATATTTCTCACCATCATAAACGGGCACATCCTGGCAACCCGAACCTTGTTGAGGTTGATCACTCGCTTTCGCATTTACATCCAAGGGTGTTTCAGAAAGTAACTTCCAATTTGACCAATCAGAATCAGTGACTTCATAAATTCGAAAACCTCGCAACATTTTTCTTTCTCGAATTGCCCTAATTTGATCTTTATTTATATATTTATTTGAAAGAATTCCGTAGCGCGGAACTTCATAACATTGCACTGCAATGGTCTTTGCAAGATTTTTATTGTACTTAATTGTCATTGGACCAAACTGATGTTCACCCTCCTTAATTTTAAAATCTTTTCTTTTAATAAATTTAATATTATTTGAATCGGTGATATCAAATAGGTTAAACATAGTTGTCTCATAATCATATAAATATCTACTCCCTTGCCAATTTAAAACGGCTTGCCAACTGTGTCCATGTCCCGCAACATAAGGAAGATATCCTTCCACTTTCATATTATTTATATATTGATTGCTATCTAAATATGACAAGCTTCCAACAAATGGCTGGGGCCCTTCACTGTCAGGTGTCATTTTAGGATGGATAAAAACTCCTGTGACTGAATTATAGCCCCAAGATCCTGGAGAAGGTTCAGAAGGTTCACCTGGCAATTGAGTGGGTTTTTGTATTTCCTTATTTTCAAATTGCAAATTAAATTTTTCATCCGCAAAAATTTCGAAATTAAAACTCAATGAAGATATAGCAAAAAGAGAACATAATTTAAAAATTTTATTATTAAAAATCATAATTTAAACCTTTAAGTTTTATTAAAAAATAATTTCTATAATTTAAACTAATTGATTTGACTAATCAATACAAAAATTATTTTTTTTCATTTCTGACATGAGAAAAATTTTTTTGAATTATCTGATAAGATGATTTTGTAATTATGATTAATTGTTTTGTGGATAAAGAATAAATTTTTTTAAAATTTATTCTTGCAAATCCATTTTTAGAATTTAGTCACATAAAGCAAGTTCTAGAATGGTCACTTGAAGTTAAATAATATATTTTTTGTAAACTTTACTATAAATAACAAAATAAATATAAGTTTAATATTAAAAATTTCTATAAAAATTGTTTGCTTTTTAAAAACATTGCTTTATATTATGGATGCTTCTCAGTCAAAACATATATTAAGGAGAATATTATGCAAAAATCACAGCAAAATTTTTTCGATATCTATAGTTCAACTGATGAATTAAAAATTCATGGAATGTTATCGGCAAGCCTAAATTCAAAATGTATTCAAATAGGTGTAAAGTATGGAATATTTTCACTTATTCACAGTGGTACTGAAAACACAAAGGATTTAGCAAAAAAACTTGGGTTTATACCAGATAGGCTATATCGAGTTCTTAAAAATTTAGAACACTTAACAGTAATTAAAGAAACAAATGAGCATTGCTTTAAATTAACGGCTTTAGGGGAAAAACTTCTACCAGATAGTAAAGGAAGTTTAGCAAATTTAACTATGCTTTGGAGTGATGAATTTCAAAATGCCACCAATAATTTAGATAACACTTTAAAAATAGAAAAAAGTGGATTTGAAATTGCTTATAATGACAATCTGTATAGTTATCTTCAAAAGAATCCAAAAATAGCAGAGAATTTTGATTTAGCAATGCGTGGTCTATCTGAATATTTTAACAATGAAATTCCTAATGAAATGGATTTAAAATCGGTTGAATCAATTGCCGATATTGGTGGAGGCTCTGGAGCTACTTTAAGAAATATTATTGCACATCATTCTCATTTAAAAGGTATTCTATTTGATCAAAAAAGTGTCATAGACAAAGCAATGAATGAGATGGAGCATTTTCAACACAAAAATAGAGTGGATCTTGTACATGGCGACTTCTTTAAGCCCCTTCCTTTTAAAGTAGATTGTATAATTATGTCAAATATAATTCATAATTGGAGTGACGAAAAGGCAACACAAATTTTGCTGAACTGTCGCAATGCATTAAATGAAAATGGAAAAATTTATCTCGTTGAAGCAGCACTAGAAGGATCCATAGAGCCCATCATGGGCAGAAGTATGGATTTAACAATGCTCCTAATGACAAGCGGCAAAGAAAGAACTTTTAATGAGTTTGACAAAGTATTCCATAGTGCTGGACTTAAGAGAGTCAATGCTAAGAATATTTTAAATATGACCTGCTTAATTGAAGTTAAATCAATTTGATCTTTGGAAAAATTAAGCGATAATTTTGAAAAATCGCTTAATTTTTTTTATTGACCTTTAATATATTTCTAGCTAATTCATCAGAAAATTTTTTCTTTTTTACCAATTTTTATACCCGCAAAAAATTCCCATCAGTCATTTTTTTATATTAAATTTACGACTTTTCTTTCCGATTTATATTGCATGAATTATTTATTAAATTCTACTTATAATTTTTGGAGATTAAATTGAAATATAAAAAAACTTTAATATTCATATTTTTTGGAATATCAATTTTTATTGGAATAAAATATATAAAAAATAACAATCAAATCAGTATTCCGCAAGAATATTCACCTATCAAAAATCAACAAGATATAATAGTAATCGAAAATAAGAGCATTTCAAATGAAATTGAACAAAGCAAGAATGATGAAAGAGATACTTTATTTGAAGATGAAGACAAATATGAATATAAAACCACAGAAAAATTAAAATACAATGAATTTACTTTTAAAAAATTCTTAGAAAAATCTGCAAGTGAGAAAGTTCCTGGGAATAAAAATTGTTATTTTGCTTCAAAAGTACTTGCTATTGATAAAAAAAATCTGAAAAACCCGAACTATGAAATTTTATGGGAAGATAGATATCTTTACTATATCAGCTCAAAAAATACGGGGATTAAAGCTTCCCCCACAAATTTCAATACTAATTACTCATTAGTCACATTTGATAAAAGTAATTCTAGAATTGGAATAGTAAATGGTTTTATCATACTTCGCACAAAAAAAGAAATAAGTAGTATGAATCACTTTTCAAATAAATATAATGTAAACATAGTTTCTTCCTATCCCTCAGACAACGTTTATGTTGTTAGAACTAAAAGAAAAACTAATATAATTCAAACTATAAGTAAAATTAAAGGGAGTTCTTCAATCAAATCGGCAAATCTTGAAATCATCAATACTTTTTCTTTACCTCAATAAAATTTTTACTTAAGGATTAATATGTTATCTGTTATAAAAAAATCTAGTTTGCTATTTCTTTTGCTCTTTATGTCTTGCTCAAGAAATTCCTCTATTAGTAATAATAACTTAAGTTCTTCAGGTCATTCTGATGATATTATCAAAGGGAGTGGAATTATATTTGACCAGCAATGGTATTTAAAAAACACTGGGCAAAAAACATATTCCAAAATAAATGCGACACCAGGCATCGATTTGAATTTACCTTTCCCAAACTTTTATACTGGAAAAGGAATTAATGTTCTCGTAAGTGATACTGGAATTGATTTTAGCCATCAAGATCTAAAAGAAAATTTATTAGAAAATTCATCTTTAGATTTTGTAAATAATCCAAATGCAAATTTAAGTAACTTCAATTTATTAGATAAAAAAGAGAATGATCATGGCACAAATGTTGCTGGTATGATTGGAGGGTCATATAATAAAGAAAATGGCTTTCGTGGTATTGCACCTGCGGTTAAATTAGCCTCTGCAAATTATATGTCCGAAGTATTAGATCGTACAATAATATCAGATTTTAATATGAAAATGAAAATCTATAATAATGCATTAGATAAGAAAATTCATTTAATTAATGAAAGCTATTCTAACTCAGAATTTATTCCTCATATTTTCTATGTTGATGAACAAGATGAAATCTTATATGAAAAAATAAAAAAATCACAAAGAGATAATGAGAAAGGCTTTATAATAGTAAAACTAGCAGGCAATTACACCTGTGATGCAAAGATTGCTTTAGATGTCGCTAAAATTATCGCGCAAAAACTAGTTTTGCAAATAGATAAAAAAACATCTAAAGATTCTGAAGAAAAATCCCTTGAAAAACTCCTCGAAAAATTTAAAAAAGAAGTTTTCAGATTATATACTAATTCAATAGATGAAAATTCGTTTCACTCTCTAACAGAAAATCAAATAGAAATTTTAAAAGCAATACGACCTCATCTTTCTATTATGGATGACCAAACGACAAATCCTTATATAATTACAGTTTCTGCATTAAGTGCAAATGGAAATATCGCTTATTATTCTAGCATTGGTGCAAATATTTGGATCACAGGGTTAGGTGGAGGTGAAAGCTCCCCAACCGTTAGCGACGGAGTTTATAGACGTTCTCCATTACAACCCAACTCATTTCCTAAAATTCTCACCACACGCATTGCTGGACGTGAAAAAGATCTTCATTCTAGAACAGATTTTGATAAAGGAATTTTGCCTGAAAATGAAATGTTTAATTATACTGCTGAGTTTACTGGAACATCTGCGGCAGCACCCTCAATTACTGGAGTCATTGCTCTTATGCTGGAAGCCAATCCAAAATTGAGTTTTAGAGACGTAAAATACATTTTAGCCAAAACTGCGAATAAAGATAAATTAACTCCAGATCCCAAACCAAGTTGTATAAAAATACTTGAAAAAATTGGAGAGTTCAACAATAGCTTTAGTGAGTTATGGAATAAAGGCTGGACTGTAAATGCAGCTGGTAATTCTTTTCATAACTATTATGGCTTTGGTTTAATTGATGCCGACAAAGCTATTCAAATGGCTATAAATAATTATAAATCGCCATTTGAAAATAAACCAAGTGAAGAAAAATGGTACAAATCTGGAAACATGCAAGAGCTATTAGGCCGCGAACCGCGTATTCAAGCTGGAAATAGTTTTTTCCATGAAATTGAAGTTCCGGATGAAACAATTATTGAAGCCATTCAGGTGACTCCATATTTTGATGCTTATAAAGCTGATGGTATTTCTGTGGAAATCATTTCTCCCAGTGGCACACATAGCACTTTGTTGTACCCAGGAAACTCACTCATTAAATTTGATCAAAAGGTAACAGGAGCTCAATATCCAGCAAACTTTTATGATGATAAAGACTCTCATAATGCAGCATATACATCAAATGCTTTTTATGAAGAAAACTCCAAAGGGAAATGGCGAATTATTTTGAAAAATCACAATACTATTGATCCAAATAACTCTTTAACATTCTTTCAATTTGCTGCTTGGAAACTCAATATTATTGGACATAAAAATTAATATTTAAAATGCTTAATGGGCTCACCCTTTGACTCGAGATCTTTTAGGCTATCGATACCTAATTGAATATGTGCGTCAGTCCATTTTGCTGAAACATGTTTATCACCTGCTTCAGTTTTTACGCCTTCAGGGGTAATAGGCACATCGGAAACCACCAATAAAGCACCACGGGCAATTTCGTTATAAAGACCAACCATAAGAACGGTTGCCGTCTCCATATCGATTGCAATGCACTTCATATTGTGCAAACGCTTAAGAAAAGATTGATCATGTTCCCAAACTCTTCGATTTGTTGTATAAACAACACCTGTCCGGTAATCATAACCGGCTTCCACTATTTTTTGTGAAACAAATTTATGGAGCTTAAATGATGGCATTGCTGGCACTTCAGGTGGAAAATAGTCATTAGATGTTCCTTCCCCACGAATAGCTGCAATTGGTAATATAAAATGACCTATTTCTGTGGAGTGTTTTAACCCTCCACATTTACCAAGAAATAAAACGGCTTTGGGAGACCGAGCCCCCAAAAGATCCATTATTGTTGCAGCATTAGCTGAACCCATACCAAAATTGATGATAGATACATTTGATTTTTTACAGGTTGCATTTGGCATCGCACGGTCAAGACCTGCAACAGTTGTTCCTGTCATTTCAGCGAAACGATTAACATAAGTCTGAAAATTCGTAAGCAAAATATAATCTGCAAAGTCATCAATTTTTGTTCCGGTATAACGGGGTAGCCAATTTTTACAAATTTCTGCTTTTGTCTTCATAAAAAACTCCTCAAAACTTCATTTTTATTCTATACGCTTTTTAGCTCGGTAAGCAATACCTTGATCAAGCCGTTGAGAATAAAAAAGTGATTTTCTTTCATAAATAAAGGGTCGAAAAAATGACAAACAACCTGAAAATCTCTTATAAAAATAAGTCTGCATTAAAAAATTTAGATTATTTTTCTCAAAATATTTTATTATTATCAGACATGTTTGAAAAATATTTTAAACAAAATATAGTTTGTCATTTTCAAATTCAAGCATGTGAAGGGTTTGAATTTGAAATAGGTAATAATTTTATTGCTACGAATATACTACCAAGTCAATACCAAAATATATATTCTTCCGAAAATAATTCAATTATATTACGTTTTTTTTGCAATACTTCAAAACGATTATCAACAAAAAATATCAATAATTTTTATACTTTATTAAAAAAATCAGCAAACTCTCCGCTCTTTTTTGTAACTCCTTATGAAAACTCTCATAAAGAAGAGAGTTCATATGTCATTGATTCTAAATTTGAAGTCAGACTGCATATTTCTCATGATGGGCTCGATTTAAACATTTTCAATTACAATGAAAAAAAAGATTTTATAAACAGTTTATTCCAACAAATACTCTCTATTTTTAATAATAAATCTATAAATAATTATAATATTTATCATGAGAATGTAAACTTATCACTACCAGAAAATAAGCAAAAGAATAATAGTTTTTTAGATAAAGAAATTATTGAAACAATAGAAAAAGCGAAAGACTTTATGAATAAAGGTGATTGCTATCTTGCTAATTTAACTTCAACCATTCCACTTAATGAAAAAACATATTTTATCTCAATGACTCATTTTATTACTGCTTGGTTAAAAATCAAATCACGCTACGGAATATATTATCATGATATGAAAGTTGGATTATCATGTTTTTCACCAGAAAGATTTATTTATTCACATGATAATAAAATGACAACAGAACCTATTAAAGGCACCCTAAAAAGCAATAGCAACATCCCAACTCTCTCAGACGCAAAAGCAATTTGGGCTGATAAAAAAGAAATATATGAACACACATTGGTTGTTGATCTTATGCGCAACGACTTAAATCTCGTTTGCCAAGCAGGAAGCGTACATGTTTATCGACCATTTTATGCAAGAATTGCTGGAAAACTTATTCAAATGCAAAGCTCAATTCTAGGAACTCTTAAAATGGATAAAACTCTTGGTGACTGTCTAGAAGCTATGCTCCCTGCAGGCTCAATAAGTGGCACCCCAAAAAAGAGAGTCTGCGAAATCATTTCACAATTAGAAAATGTTAAAAGGGGTTATTACACAGGTATTTGTGGCATATTAGAAGAGAATGGAGATTTTGATTCTACAATTTTAATTAGAAGTGTATACAAAGGGGAAAGAGGCGTCTATTGCGGAGTAGGCGCAGGAATAACAACTCTTTCTAACGCAAAAAGTGAATACGAAGAATTTTTAATTAAGCTCAATTCATTTTTGCACGCTATTGAAAGCCCAGTATGACACTCCTTTTTATTGATCACTACGATTCATTTTCATATAATTTAACGAGTTGGTTTATAGCAAAGAATGTTGAATTAAAAATTATATCTTATAATGAAATAAGCTTACTAAAAGATTTAAGTCAATACAAAGCTATTATTTTTTCTCCGGGGCCAGGACATCCAAGCGAATACCTTGAATCAATTGAACTTTACAAACGGATTCCAGAACATATACCATTTTTAGGTGTATGCTTGGGACATCAAATTTTCTTACTCGCTGAAGGTGGGATCGTTGAACAGATAAACCCTATTCCTATTCATGGCTGTCAAGTTGAAATTATTGACTGTAAAGAATCAAAATTTATTAAGAACATGACCCCAAAAGGAAGTGTTGTCTTGTATAATTCCCTTGGTTGCAAATCATCCGATCCTATTTTTTCAAACAGTGTAGTATCACTTGCAAATGAGAGCGGATTCAGCTTAATTGCTGAGCATAAACATCTTGCACGTATTGGTGTTCAATTTCATCCAGAAAGCTTCGCAAGCCCTGGGGGGGATTCTTTTCTAAATGCTTTTTTAGGGTTTGTTTAATGTTAGGTCGCTTGTATGCATTTTTATTTATAGTCACCATAGCACTCTTGCTTTGGTATCAGAAAAGATATCTTGATGAATCCAGTGAGATTTTTCAAGCTCAATTAAATTCAGAAAATTTGATATTGCCAACGAGCAGTGTGAACAAATTTCAAACACGTTCATATGAGAATGGTTATTTAAAATATTCATTTTCTGGCGATAAAATAATTTATTTTACCGACAATCATTTTGAAGCAATAGGAAATTTGGTTTATAAAACTTTTGATAATCAACAAAAAGAATCTTCAGTTATCAAAACGACAAGAGCAACTGGACAAATGGAACTTATCGATGAAAAAGAAGGACAAACCGCTTTATCCGTGGGAGCAAATAGTCGAATTAAATATGCGATTCTTCCAGATGAGGTTTCATTTAATTTTAATGAGAATATTGGAAAAACAAAAAATATTTATATAGATATGATAAATCAAAATATTCAATCAGATAGTAAAATTGAATCTAATGGTCCTCAGGGAAAATTAAAAGGAAAAGGATTTTCTTATTCCATTAAAGATGAAGAGTTTAAAATTAAATCCGATGTCGATGGAAAAATAAGTTTACCTGAAGACAATAAAAATAAGTTGAAATAAGAAAGAAAAAATATGCTTTATTTTAATTTAATACGATCGACAATAGTTTTAACTTTTTTAATTTCATTTGAAATAAAAGCAGACTTCAAGAAAAATCTTCCAGAAGATTATGAATATCAAAATAATAATGAATCAATAAAACCAAAAGAAAAGAAAAAAAATGAGATTGAAATAAGCAAAAAATCAGGCTCACCAAAAAATGACAATGATTTAAAAAATGATTTGGCAAATCACAATCAAAATGCCCCCGTGTATTTTGAAGGAAACAGTGCTGAGGGATCACGCAAAACCGGGGTTTTAAATTTAATTGGCAATGTAGTCATTATACAAGATGATTTAAAATTAACGGCAAATAAAGCACAAATTATAAGTAGCCAAGGAAAAACCTTTGGGTCTGGCTCCACCACTGTAAAAAAAGCAATCGCAACAGGAAATGTGAATATTTATAAAAAAGGCACTTCAAATACACCAGAAATAAGAGCTGTTGCAAATGAAATTGAATTTCAAGTTCCAGAGAAAATAATGGTACTAACTGGAAAAGCAAAGGTTTGGCGTAATAAAGAATTTGTAAATGCAGAAATTATTACAATTAATTTAAACACAGGTGATATAAGTCTAAAAGATCCGCATGGGACAATTGATCCAAAATCAACAAATAGTTTTAGCAAAGACAATAAAATAACAGAAAAAAAGAATAATTTATAAGGGTATTTAAAAGATGAACAACCAACTAAAATCTTCTAATTTAATCCGAAAGTTTGGAACACGTACGGTCGTAGATGACGTGAGTTTTCATGTAAATAGAGGTGAAGTGGTTGGTCTTCTCGGTCCAAATGGAGCAGGGAAGACAACAAGTTTTTATATGACAGTTGGTTTATTAAAGCCAAGTTCGGGCATCGTAAGAATTGATAAGGACATTATCACTGAATTGCCAATTCATAAAAGAGCTCGCCTAGGCATAGGATATTTACCTCAAAATTCAAGTGTATTTCGTAAACTTTCAGTAGAAGACAACTTGAGAGCTATTATGGAAGTCTGGGGGGTTCCCAGAAAAAATCGAACATTGCTCTTAGAAAAATTAATAGAACAATTTGGTATAGGCCATATTAGAAAAAGTTTAGGTCTAAGTCTTTCTGGTGGCGAAAGAAGAAGGCTTGAAATCGCAAGAACTTTAGTTATTTCTCCTCGCTTTTTACTGCTCGATGAACCTTTTGCAGGGATTGACCCTGTTACAGTTGCAGAAATACAAGAGCTCATAAAAAAACTTGTGGTAGAAGAAAATTTAGGAGTGCTCATTACTGATCATAATGTTCGTGAAACACTTACATTGTGCGATAGAGCTTATGTTTTAGCTTCTGGAAAAATACTTGCCGAGGGATTACCTGAAGATGTAGCTTCAAACGAAAAAGTAAAACAAGTTTATCTTGGAGAGAATTTTACATTTTAATTAATTTTTGACTAAAAAAACCTCGACTTTAGCAACACCCTTTCTCATGATTCCAAGCTTTTTCGCGGCTGCCACACTTAAATCAATAACTCTGCCAGGAATAAAAGGCCCTTTATCATTGATTGTCACGACAACAAATCGACCTGTTTTAACATCTTTAACTAATACACGAGAGTGTAATGGCAAAGTTTTGCTTGCAGCAGTTAATAAACCCGGATCATAAATTTTTCCACTTGCAGTTGGCTTACCCGCAAATCCTTTTCCATAAAAGGAAGCATACCCACTTTCTACAAAAGTATGTTCATAATTTATTTTCTCTTTTTTACTACCCCATTCTTTTTTAGTGGTAGTGCAACCACTAAAAACAAAAAGTAATATAATAAAAGCAGAGCCTATACTTAATAACTTCATTAAATATTCCACGAGAGTTATTGTGTAATATAAATTCTTTACACATTTTTAAAAGATGAGAGTCACCTGAGACACACTCTATACAAAGCTAGCAAAACAGTATTCAGCATGAAAGCTGCAAAAAGTAGTTATAAAAAAATTGACATAGAAAAATAAAATAAAAAAAAAGAAATTTCTTTAGTCTCTCATCAGAAATTAAATACAAAATTATTTTTTGCCGAGATTTTTTGATTAATATTTAAGCAAAATTAATTTGAAAAAGAAATATATTTTGCTTGTTTTGTTTGCATTATTGATATTTTTGACTTTACTTTAATTGTCTTATATACATTTAATATATCGATTTCTAACTTTCTCACTTTTTATGAATTATTTTTAAGCAAATTCTCATCCTCCTTTTGAGGTGATCTAAAAATAGTAAAAAGACTCCATAAATTATTATTATTCACTTGCTGAATTGAATTTATGAGCTGTCTTGCTGTTCTTCCCGTCGTTAACACATCGTCTAACAATAACAAATTTTTATTATTGTCCCAAATAAGTTTTTTATTTCCATTTGCACAGTGCCAACTTATTTTTTGTTCAATTAAATTTGAATAATTATAACGTCTTTCAAGCTTACTTTTAATTGCATTCTTTTTTGATGAACCTAAAATGTGTGGATAATATATATAAATAAGAAAATTTTTATTTTTCAAATTTTCAGTTATACTTTCTAAAATATGTTGAAAAAAAATATTGGTATGCCAACCAGAATTAAGAATTCTTTCTTTCCGTAATGGAGAAAGTACAACATATTCAATTTTATTTTCAAAAATATAATTTTGTAGAAAGTTTTTAATTGGATTATAAAATAATTCATAAAATAATTTTTGCGCATTACAATCATTATTATCCTTAGCCAATACTAAAATTTTTGAAAACTCTGGACAATACTTGTAAAAACTCATGACTCTAGAAAATTCGAATAAATCTTCGCAGCCCAAACAATTCATTTTTCCGCAACGCATACAAAATAAACATTCACGCTTTTGCGCAATAGAAAAACATGATTCACATAGAATTTTAATACTATTTTTTACTTTTTTCTTACAAAGATAACAGCGAGAGAAATTGTATATCAACCCTATTCTCCAATTTGAAAACAGATTTCATTTTTTAAATTGGCTTTTAATACTCATAGCAAGTGGAGATTTATCTCCATGATGGTAAGGGTGATTTGATAAAATACAGCGCGCTCTATAAACTTGTTCCACTAAAACAGCAAAAGCCATTTCGTGAGGGAAAGTCATTTTTGAAAGAGAAATGAGTTCAACACGCACAAGAGCTTTCAGCTCTTCAGGCAAACCATAAGCTCCTCCTAAGCAAAAAAGAATATATTTCTCACCTTTTAATTCACACTGTTCAAGTGATTTAGAGAGTTCACTGCTATTTACACTATCGCCGTTTTCATCTAAGGCAAAACACAATGGTTTTTCCACGGATATTTTCTTTATTTCTTTTGCATAAAAAGCAGATAATTCATTGGAGTGAATTGTAGCAGGTGGAGAAATATGCTGGACTGGAGTGAACTTAGATATCCGACCTAAAAACTCCTGTATGAAATCATACAGGAGTGAATTTTTTGGTAATTTCCATGGAGTTATAAAAATATAACGCATAATTTTTAAAGTGAGGCTTCTTGAGCTTGGTCATCACTCACTTCCATCGATTTAGTTAAATTTATAACTTCTTTATAAAGCTCTTGGCATTTATCTTCACTGACTGGAAGCATATGCGCTTTGCTCCAAAGCTGTTCCAATTGATAAAGTTCGCGCGTTGGCTCTTGAAAAATGTGAACAAATAAAAAGCCATAATCGATAAGTACCCAAGTACAGTTTTCCATTCCATCAACTGTGACAGGAGACATACCAAAATGAGTCTTAAAAAAATGACGAACAGCTTCAGCGGCTGCATAAACTTGTCTTGTATTTGAAGCACTTAAAATAGCAAAAAGCTCTGTAAAAGCACCTTGACTCGTAAGATCCATAACAACAGGCCGCACAGCTTTTTTCTCTTCTGCAGCTGCAATTGCGAGCATAGCAATTTCTTCGTGGGTAAATGATCTCTCGCCGATCATCATGCTTGTACTAAAATCAGTCATCAAAACTCTCCAATATTATTTTTGCCCAAGAACTTCTATAAGTTTATCAAGCATTTCAGATATACCAATTCTATAGGCAGAGCTGATTTCAAGATAAGGTGTTTTCTTTAATTTTAAATAATTGCGAAAACCATTTAAAGCTTCAGTGTTATTAAGAGGAGCCTCGGTTTCCTCACCCGAAAGAGAATCAACTTTAGAAACCACCGTAATTCTGGGGCGTTCTAATAATGTCTTATCGTAAAGACGAAGTTCTTCTAAAATACCATCAAAGTCTGAAATCATAGCCTCAGCAGTTTCTTGACTACCATCAATTAGGTGAACAAGTACACGAGTTCTTTCAATGTGACGTAAAAAATCGTGACCTAATCCTTTTCCTTGACTTGCTCCAGGAATAAGCCCTGGAACATCCGCTACAACAAATGGATTGGCTTCCTTATGGCTCACAACACCAAGAGTGGGTACAAGAGTTGTAAAAGGATAGTCTGCTACTTTCGGACGCGCGGCAGAAATCACTGTAATAAGTGTACTTTTTCCTGCATTAGGGCTCCCAATAATACCAACATCTGCAATCATTTTAAGTTCTAAGCGAAGTGATTTACTTTCTCCTACTATTGGAGGGATAGTTTTAGTTGGAGCTTGATTTCGAGCTGTTGTAAAAACAGTGTTACCAATTCCCCCTTTACCCCCTTTAGCAACTAATAATTTATGTCCTTCATATAAAACTTCGCCAATAATTTCTCCGCTTTCAGAATCAAGTGCAACGGTGCCACAAGGGACTTTTAATATAAGCTCATCTCCACAACGCCCTTGGCGGTTATTCGTACCACCTTTTCCGCCCGCTTCAGCTTCATGAAAACGTTGATAACGAAAATCGAGTAATGTTGATAAGCCTTCAGTTGCATAGAGAAAAACATCACCACCATTGCCACCGTTGCCACCATCAGGACCTCCAGCTGGAACATATTTTTCGCGGCGAAAATGAGACATGCCTATCCCACCATCCCCTGCTTTTACTTTGATTTCAGCTGTATCGATAAATTTCATAAAAATGCCACCATAAAAATTTGATTAAATAGTAAAAGCTGAGAATGAATTCCAATCTTAACGAAAAATCATTCACCCCCATTTATATAAAAAAGCTAATGATAAAAATAGCTTGCTTACATCAAAGAAGGAGACAAAACAAAAAGCCAAGCTGCGCATAAAGACTATAAACGCACCTTGGCTTTTAGTAAAAAGAATGAGGCTACAAATTGAAACTGTAACTCTTAAGCTTTTGCGTCTACTGGATAAACGCTAACGCATTGACGTTCACGAGTTATGTGTTCGAACTTAACTTCACCGTCTATTTTTGCAAATAAGGTAAAGTCTCTGCCGATACCAACGTTTGTGCCTGGGTGAATTTTTGTTCCCACTTGGCGGATGATGATGTTACCAGCTCTTACTGTTTCGCCACCGTAGGTTTTTACTCCACGGTATTTTGGATTACTATCGCGTCCGTTTTTGGTCGAACCACCGGCTTTTTTACTTGCCATTGTACGAGATCCTTATTTGGTTCCCATAAGATACATGGGAGATTTAATTTAAAAAAACACTTAAAACTCAATAATTTCTTTATCTTAAACAGCAAAGAAAGAATTAACCTTCAATGTGAGTGATAGATAAAGTTGTAAATGGCTGGCGGTGACCATGCATTTTCTTGGATTTGTTTTTACGAAGATATTTAAAAACAAGCACTTTGTCTTCGCGTCCATGAGCAACAATTTGAGCTGTTACCTTGGCGCCGCTTATAGTTGGTGCTCCAACCTTGAGTTCACCAGCTTTATTAATCATTAAAACTTCAGAAAAAGGCAATGTTGTACCTACATCCGCTTCAATATAACTTGCTTTGATTTTATCGCCTTCAGCAACTTTGTACTGACGACCAAAAATATTAACGACTGCGTAATTTGTCTTACTGCTCACAATAGAATTCCTTATACGCTTTTTATGCTAACTTTCTGCTAACATATGGTTTTTAGGTAAGCGCTACCACGCCATAAATACGGCTCAACAAGAGTCGGAAGCTAGCTCATAGTGCAATTTTCTAAATAGGTCAAGAAGTTTATTTTTTCATGGAAAGCTGCTTGCATTTTTTTAAACGGTCAGGTAGGGATTTTAATCTCAGTGGAGAGATGTCCGAGTGGCTGAAGGAGCACGATTGGAAATCGTGTTTGCGCTAATACCGTAACGAGGGTTCGAATCCCTCTCTCTCCGCCATTTTAAATGGCTGTCTATACAGTGGCTGCATACTTAACTCTTATGTATATCTAAAAATTAAAACAAAAAATCACCAAAAAGCTACCATTTCCAACACCTGTGTAAATATATTTTTTTATACTTAAGTTTTATTTTTATTCTAATAAAATTATATATCAATACCTTTAAAGCAAAAGATCTTCATAAAAAGCACCAAATTTCATACTTGGGTGACATATTTGCAATTCAAGAATCCATCTTTCAGCAGAGGGGCAAAAATCGAGATCAAATAAACCCGCATTTGTATATTTGGAGTGAGAAAATTCAGAAAGCCTATGTCCTTTAACATATTCAGGTAAAAGTAAATAACCCATTTTTTCGACTTGCTGTCTAGAATATTCACATAATTTCTGACCTGTCGCCTGCGTTTTTAGCCAATATTGGTGAACATCATCAAATAAAACTTTAATATCGTTTTTGATCTGCAGAAACTTCGAGCCCTCTCCCATGACAAAAGTATTGCCACAGTCACCTTCAATACCATCCCAAACAGGACCCACGTCTATATAAAAAATATCATTTTCTTTTAGAATAATATTTTCTCGATAGGTGTCATTAAAACTTAAAATTGTAGATTCACCGAAGCGAATGTGAGTTTGATGCCAAAATCTGCGCACTCCACAATCTGCAAAATATCTATTTGCTATTTTAATTGCCTCTAACTCAGTCATTCCAGGGCGAATCCTATTTTTAATCTCATGCACAGCATCCCATGTTTTATTGCGCGCTTGAGTTGCCATAGAAACGATGGCATTGCTATTGATATTTTCTGCTTCTTGTTGATTCAAAATCATAGATCCGATCTTTCTTTACATGAAATGAAAAAATAACTTTTAGAATATTAAAACACTAAGCTTAGGACCCCCACAACACACTCTCCCCATTGACACCCATTAAACTGTGGTGTACTACGAGTCTCAGTCGAGAGTCCAATCCCTCTCTCCGCCATTCCATTTGGAATGAAAGTGTGCTAGAATGCCACAAAGCAACCATGAGAGGTGGTTACAAGCCCTTAGTGTTTTTCTAATGAACCCGCCAGAGTCGGAAGGCAGCAACGGTGTTTAGGACAACAGGTGAGATCAGCTTGCAACCACCCCTCATGGTTGTTTTTTTCTAAGGTTTTCATTTCATAATTTATGATCTTTAAGCTTTCTTGATTTTTATTTTTCCTGAACACATACTATTTCTAATTGAAAATTATCGTTCTTGTTTTTTACGGGGAATGATGATCTATAATTATATGATAAATCACTATAAATCATTATTTTTTTAAATTTTTATCTGGTATACTGACTATGCACTTAGAAAATAAATCTCCAAATCATGTAATCCCTTCCGGTAAAGGAACAAATTATATTGTTTTGGCTCGTCGCACCCGCCCACAAAGCTTTTCAGAGCTTGTAGGCCAAGAGGATGTTTCTAAAGCAATTGAAAGCATGCTTTCAAATAAAAAAATACCCCACGCTTTTCTTTTTACAGGCACAAGAGGAACTGGAAAAACATCCAGTGCGCGTATTCTTGCCAAGTCCCTTTGTTGTCAAAAAGGGCCTATAGCTTCTCCATGCCAAACCTGCATTCACTGCACTCAAATTACAGCATGCGCTCATGATGATATTCTTGAAATTGACGGCGCCTCAAATACAGGAATTGATAATATTCGTGAATTGCGTGAAGCAACTCGCTTTTACCCAAATTCAGCACGCTATAAAGTTTTTATTATCGATGAAGTTCATATGCTTAGCACAGGTGCCTTTAATGCCCTTCTTAAAACCCTTGAAGAACCGCCTCCTCAAGTCGTATTCATTTTAGCCACAACCGAACTTCATAAGGTTCCTATAACAGTGCGCTCACGCTGCATGATATTTTCATTCAAAAAAATTGATCCAGATGTCATTGCTGAGCATTTAAAAGGAATTTTACAAAAAGAAAATATTAAATATGAAGAAGATGCTCTTAAAATGATTGCACGCGAGGCAAAAGGATCTCTACGCGACTCTCTCAGCTTGCTTGAGCAAATTATTGCTATCTGCGGACATTCCTTCATTTCAGCTGAACAGACCAAAAAAGGGCTTTGTCTACAAGGAGAAGAAATAGCAGAAAAAATATTCTCAAGCATCTGTACACAAAACATCGGACAAGCTCTTGAGCTTTTACAGCAAGCCGATACTGCAAGTCTTGATATTGCAACTCTTATTGAGAACACAGCTCAGCTGTTCAGAAATAGCATGCTCATCAAAAGCTTAAATGATAAAGCAAGAACCCTTCGCCTCACTCAACTCTTACCAAAAGAATACGATTTTTTAAAAGACTCCGCTGAAAATCTATCTATCGCGAGCTTAAGCGAAATATTTAGATTGCTTGCAAGCTCCGTAAAAGAAATCTCAAGAACCAACGCAAGTCTTGCATGGGCAGAAATCATTGTGACAGACTGTATTTCAAGAGCAGAATGGTTATCTGCTTCAGAAATTATTTCTCTTATAGGAAACCCAAATACAGTCAGTGGAATGCAAAACTCTTTGCCCTTAAAAAGCGAAGCAAACTTACAACAAATGCAACTGAAAGTAGCCACTGAAACGCCTGCGTCCATTTCGCCTCAAAAAACAGACACTCCTCAAAACCATCATATTGACTTAAACTCTTTTAAAAAGCTTGTCGAAATTGCTGAAAAGAAAAGTAAGACTTTAGCAGCACGATTGGGATTTGCTAAAATCGATCTCTTCAATTCCAAAATAATTCAGTTCTCTGACACGCCAGAAAATTTAACTTATCTTTCCTTTAATGAATCTGATCTCAATTATTTTTGGGAAAGTATTCATGAAATTGGTTTCCAAAATGCAGATTTTAAAGGAACCTTTACCCCAAAACCACGGATTATAAAAAAATCTCAAATAACAGAAGAAACAAAACCTCGTGAAATTCTAAAAAACATATCTGAAAAGCAAATCAATTCTACTAAAACTCCCAATAACCAACAAAGCGTTGCCCAACGCTTTCAAAAATATAACGAAAATATAAGTCTGAATACTAAAACAGAAAGTCGACAAGCAACAAGGAAAGCAATATCTCTTTCAGAAATAAACACTCATGAAAAAAGTCAAGATTTCCTCCAAAGAGAACAAGTCGTGCTTGAAAAAGAACATATTCAACAACTTAAAAAACTTGCAACGGAGATCCAAATCACTTCACTCGATTAAATCAGTGCATTTTTTTAAAAGATGACACAAAAGTCAATTCTGTTCTTGCACTCAGAAAAAAGATTTGGTTACATTTTTTACTGGTATGTGACAGAGACAATCTGGTTACCGATTTTTTAAAAGACGTATATAAGTTTCGCTATATTAAGATTTATTTCTGGAGGTCCTGATGGTTCTAAATGCTGATACAATTGATGAACAATTGCTTCATCAAGTTTTTCAAACAATTGAAATGGCAAAATCTGCTGAAGATGATGATGAAGAAGTTGAAGATTTTGATGACGAAGATGACATCGACGACGATGAAGACGATTTTGATGATGAAGATGACTACGACGACGATGAAGACGACGACGATTACGAAGACGATGATGACTATGAAGATGAAGATGATGACTATGAAGATGACTACGACGACGATTATGACGATGATTTTGATGACGAGGACGATGATCTGGATGATGATGACGATGATGAGGACGATGATGATTTTGACGACGAAGAAGAGGATGAGTGATTTTTAAAATTTAAACTTTTAAGTATTGCTCATTCGGACAACAACTCTACGAACCCTTCGTTTGCTCACTTCGACAACTTCCATAATAACATTATTAATTGTTAATTTATCTCCTGATTTCGGAATTTGTCCGAAGTGATGCAATATTAAACCCGCAAGAGTATCAAATTCTTGCTGATCTACGCCCTTCACTAAATCAGAATATTTAATGTCGAAAAAATCACAAAAATCATCAATATGAATTTTACATTCTACTAAAAATTGATTTGCAACTTGAGTAGGTCGTATTGCATCTTCCTCATTGTCGAATTCATCTCGGACTTCACCAAATATTTCCTCAAAAATATCTTCCATCGTAACAATTCCACTGGTACCACCATATTCATCAAGAACAATTGCCATATGTTGCTTAAGCCGTTTCATTTCTTGAAATAAATGATCAACTGGTTTTGTTTCAGGAATAAACATAACTTCCCGACGTATTTCAGAAACATGAGTATCAAGATGAGTGGCTTCATGCTGATGCTTTTTTAAAAAAAACAAGGCATCCTTTGCATGAATTGTTCCAATAATATTATCTATTTTATCTTCATATACAGGTATTCGCGATAAACCTGTTTCTTTAAACTTATCTATAACATCTACAATTTTCATTGACTGAGAAACGGCAGTGAGATCTATCCTATGAACCATAATTTCACGCACAACAGTATCGCCCAACTCAAAAATACCGGAAAGCATGTCGTGTTTTTGCTCAGCTATGACTCCCTCTTTTTCACCAACATTTATTAAAAACTCGAGTTCTTCTTCGGTGATTTGAGGATCATTAGAAGTTTTATTCTTTCTAGAGAATATAGAACCGATATAAGTGCTTATAAAAGTCATTATTAAAGTAACAGGAAGGAGAATATAATAAAAGAGTTTGAAGACTTTTAATGCTGGAATTACGATTTTTACAGAGTTAGCTTTTGCAAACGTTTTCGGAATTATTTCTGCAAATAAAACGATCACTATTGTCATGACGGCAGTTACGACAAAAATAGAAGAGCTGCCAAAATGTTCCCGAATAATATCATCAACAAATACTGAAGCAAAAATATTTGCAAGATTGTTTCCAATAAGAAGCGATGCAAGCACTCTATTGGGGTAATTTAACCATAATTTTAGAACCTGAGAAGACTTCTGCCCAGATTCATACATGTGCTTAGCTTTTAGATTTGAAATACTTGTTGCAGCGGTTTCTGTCATAGAAAAAAATGCAGAAAAGCTTAAACTAATAATAACAACTAAGAGACCAATCAGTAAAGTTTCCAATTCATGGTCTCCTTTTAATTAAGAATAGTAGCTTGACACCAATTTGATTTACCCATCGAATGAATTATTTCCTTTTTAATAGATTTCTCTAGCTGCGTCATAACTCGCCATGCACTTTCATTTCGTTCGTGATCAAACCCCTTAAGATGAACAATACCATGAATTATCATTCTCTCTAACTCATCAGATAAGCTTATACGTGCATGTTTTGCCTGATTAAAACAAACTGGCAAACAGATAAGTATATCCCCCAAATATTGCAATCTAGAATCTGGTTCTGGATTAAGCGTAGGAAAACTCAAAACATCTGTAGGGTAAAACTTTCCTCTAAATTGAGAGTTTAAAGCCAACATCTCTTCACAATCACAAAAACGAATTGAAACTTCAGTAGAAAAATCACAAACTAGAGAGAGAATAAATTTAATTCTATCGTTAATATCTTTTATTTGCACAGATAATTTAATAGATTCATCCTTGGTTAAATAATTCCCATCCTTTAATTTTAATATTTTCTTAAACTTTTTAGTAGAAAAAATAACGTGAGAGGAAAATTTTTGTTTTTTTAATTTATTCATATTTATCACTATCTAAATTCATGTTTCAGAAAGATTCTCTTTTGTTACTTTAGCATAAAAACAACGGAAGCCTTCTTGAGAAAAGCTTAAACAAGCTTCCGCTTTATCATAGCCCGGAAAAAACTCTCCATTTACCTCACCAATTGGCAAGTTTTGTGCAAGTATTTTTCCATTTGCAGGATCAACCATAAAAACCTGCCCTCTAGAAGAAGAGGCTAAGATAACGCCTGATTTAGTTAGAAATAAACTTATAATTGGGGAAGAGTCTTTTAAAACCTCTGTTGTCCAATTTTCTTTTCCAGAAACAGCATTTAAACTGACAATTTTTCCATTTACAGAACCCAAAATGACGTTGTCTTTATACACTTTAGCTTGAGCCACTGAACCAAGCGGATAACTCCAAATCGCAGCGCGCGAATCAAGAGATAAGTTTTGAGTCATACTTTCCGCATTGGAGACAATAACATTTCGCTTATAAACGAAGGGCAAAGCGATTATACCTGAAAAACGATCAGGTCCAGAAGGCAATTTTGTTTTTGATCTCTGCTCTTCATTTGCTGAAGGAATTTGCCAAGACCAAAAAATAGCACCTGATTTAGGATTTAAAAATAAAACGGTTCCAAGCTCAGTGCCAACAATAACATCAGAAGAAGTCACAACCAATGCATTGCTACTCATTCTTAAATTGGAGTCTGGCGCAAGACGTGTTGCCCAAGCTAATTTTCCAGTATTCCAATCGATTGCTTGTAAGTATTCTGAGGCTGAAAATGAATAAACAAAACCATTTTTAACGATTGGAGTTCCCATCAGCTCGGAAGATGCAGGGAAAACCCATTTAATACCACTAGGCAAAGCAGCTTTATTAATTAAATTGTTTGAGGAGGCAGGAGAAATTTTACCACCTTCAGTATAAACTGGTTTTGGCCTAAATGATGACATTTGCTTTCTAGAATAAGCACCCCAAAAATTAATATTCTCATGACCTAATTTAGGTAAGTATGCATTTTCTGGATTTGCTTCAACCTTAAAAAGAAATCCCTTAGTTGTCCCAAAAAGCCAGGAATTATCAGAAAAAACAGGGGTCGTAGAAAGAGCCCCAGGAATAGGATAACTTGCAAAATATTGAGCATTCTTATTTAAATCAAAACAATTAATCGTATTAGTATCAGGTGAAGCCCCACAAATGGGACGTGGAATTAAGAAATTATTTTTTTTTACAATTCCTAAAAAAGTCTTATTATTTTCACTTTTTTTAATTTCTTTTTGATTTTCAAGTGAAAATAGATTTTCAGAGGTTAATCCACCAAATTGAGAAAAAGTTCTTTTAAACGGAATAACAACTGTTGGTAATACAGAGGAAGATATCCATTGCCCAGGAGAATATCCCCCAATAACTTCTTGAACTTCTGAATGCGACTTTATAAGTTTAATTTCGGGGTGAGCAATAACGGTTCCATTTATACTCAATGCCACACTAACGTAACATATTTTTAAAAAATTCATTAAAATACCTACTACCTTTTGTTTACAAATCAATATAACTTAACCAGATTTTTGCTTGCTGTTGAATTTGAGATGTTTGACCAGAAATATCTAGAGATGATGCTTCACTGGTAGTAGAAATAATTTGATTGAAAACCTTTTGAGCCTCTGGCTTATTGCCAGACAGAAATAAAATCTGTCCTTTTAAAAGGCGTGCTTGGTTTGGAAGTGGGTTTGAAGGAATTTCTTCCACTCTTTTTAATTCTTCAATTGCTTTTTGACTATT
Source organism: Fluviispira multicolorata (assembly GCF_009208585.1). Classification (GTDB taxonomy): domain Bacteria; phylum Bdellovibrionota_B; class Oligoflexia; order Silvanigrellales; family Silvanigrellaceae; genus Silvanigrella; species Silvanigrella multicolorata. The sequence continues at coordinate 44,220 of NZ_WFLN01000011.1, read as the reverse complement.
TTGTTCTTCTGCATACAATGAAGCTAAAGCTGTACGTACTCGAATTTCAACCAATGGAAATTTATTTACATAACTTTCAATAGACTCAAGTACTTCTTTTGCTTTTATATTTTGTCCTTTTGTCATAAAGTAACTCGCAGCACGCACAGCAGCTTGCCATCCACTTGGTTCTGCTGGATGATCTAAAGCATATTGAGCAAACAATGCCATACTATTTGAATAATCTGGTGAAGCATCTTGTGGTAATTTGTCTTTTGCTGCTTCTGCTAGTTTTTGAAATGCTAAATTTTCTTGATTATAAATCATATCTATGGAAGCAAATTCTGCAGCCAGTTTAGATTCTTTATTTTTTGCAATATTATTATAAATAATAAAACTAACTCCTAATACTAATACAAATAACACAGAACCAATAAAAGTCCATTTTCTTCTTTGAGCAACTTTAATAGCACGGTAAGAAGTCTCTTCAAAAAGACTGTTCACTGAACTTCTTTTGGGGCTAATTATTTCTGTTTTTGAAGGATCATTATTCTGAGAAGTATTGCGTAATTGACGAATCACTTTCGGCTCCCTAAATCAAGCAAAATTAGAAATCAGTTTGGAGAAATCTCTCACAAACATTATCTTCTGTTTACTCACTAACACAGATAAGAGAAATTGTAAGCATCACCATAAAGCAAAACATATGGGGGCATTTTTGTAGCCTTGGCGACAAAAGACTAGCACATACCTCCCACTTCGACATCCTTAAAAAGATCAGATAAGTTATAATAGCTTTAATAAAACATACAAGACTCGCAATAAGAGAGCTTGGCTGGCCATGGAGGGTCTGCATCGTGCTGGTATTGACTCGAAAGGTAGGGGACGTCATAGCCATAGGCGATAATATTAAAATTATTGTAATGGCAATAAAAGGAAAGCAGGTTCGCCTTGGCATAGAAGCGGACAGGTCTACTGTTGTCCATAGAGAAGAAGTATATCAAAAAATTAAGCAAGAAACCAATGCTGCAGCACAAAGCTCTATCGATTCTACAAGTATGGCTAAAGAGCTTTTACAAAATTCAAATGAAAATGATTTAAAAACAAAGTCAGAAAAAAAAGGTGTAAAAATCATTAAGAGAGCCGCAGATAAAGACAAAAATAAATAATTATATTTTTGACAGCTCACCTTGAATAATCGATACATCTGCACCCATTTGAGTTAATTTTTCAACAATATTATCATATTTTCTTTGTAGTTCCTGAATATTAGATAAGACAGTTGTTCCCGAAGCCACAAGTCCAGCAATGACAAGACACATCCCAGCCCGAATATCAGTGGGCATTCTAAAGTTTCCACCTTTAAGTGAAGTTGGGCCATGGATAATTGCAGAATGGGTATGATTTTTATGTTTAAATCGACAGGGTGCTTCACCAAGACATGTTGAAAATAAATTTATATTGGCACCCATGCTATTTAAATAACGGGTATAACCCAAACGATCTTCAAAAATTGTTTCATGCAAAATACTTATTCCATCCGCTTGAGTAAATAATACCATAAAAGGCTGTTGCCAATCGGTCATAAAGCCAGGGTGCACCTCAACTTCAATATGACTGTGCTTCAACCTTTTTCCCTTAGGACTTGATATAAAAATACCTTCTGAATTCACACGAAATTCAGCCCCCATTCGTTGGATATAATTTAAAAAACTATAAAGAGGATCATGCGGAATTTTTTCAAGCAGTACATTTCCACCCGTTGCCAGTGCAGCACATGCAAAACTCACAGCCTGATTTCTATCGGGCATTATTCTAAGTTCACAGCCCTTCAATTTATCAACACCTTGAATAATATACGTTCTGTTTGAATTCATGGTGATGTCTGCACCCATTTTCTGGAGCATTTTTACGAGCTCAATAACTTCTGGCTCAATAGCTGCATTTTCAATTATTGTTCTTCCTTTTGCTAAGGTTGCCGCAATAATTAAATTTTCAGTCGTCATAACGCTTGGAAAGGGAAGCTCGATGTGTGCCCCGCGTAACCCCTCTTCATCTACTGAAATATGATAAAGATTATCATCAAGCTCAACCTGAGCCCCCATTTCTTGCAGACCTTTGATATGAAAATCAACAGGTCTTTTTCCTATTTTATCTCCACCTAAAGCGGCATAAATTTTAGCTTTTCCAAAACGATGGAGCAGAGGACCCACTGCTAAAATAGAGATTCTATTTTTTTTACAAATTTCTTTTGAAATAGAATTGTTCATGACTTCATTCGCACAAAGCCTTATCGTATGTTCATCATGGTACTCAACTCTTCCCCCAAGATATGCAAATAACTCTTCTGCAATTTTTCTTTCATTTACCGCTGGTGCATTTTTAATAACAATATGTTCATTTGTCAGAAGGGAGGCAATAATACATTTTGTGACTTGATTGCTACTTCCTGCTATAGAAACACGACCGCCTGATAATTTTTGACCACCATTTATTCTAATAAGCTGTTCTTCTGACATAGCGCTTCCTTCATCTTTTCATTTTGCAAAGTAATTTTATTTTTTGCAAATTTAACCTTCCCTGTGTACCAAGGACAGTTTCTTCATAATGCAGCAGTGCAAAAAATACTATCGCCGAGTTTGAGAAAAACATTATGCATTAAATAGATAAAAATATTGACATTTTTTTAAATTTATTTCTTTAAATTTGAATGGAATTTAGAATTGAATAGAAGAAAAAATGGTGGGTGCTTAGGGACTCGAACCCCAGACCCTCGCCTTGTAAGGGCGACGCTCTAACCAACTGAGCTAAGCACCCGAACTTGATAGTCTTCTCCGCTAAAAGAAGAAGTGAACTCTGACACGGAACCCATTAAAAATGGTGGGTGCTTAGGGACTCGAACCCCAGACCCTCGCCTTGTAAGGGCGACGCTCTAACCAACTGAGCTAAGCACCCGTGCAGAACATTCAAGTTAGGACTTCTTCAGTATGCGACCTACCAAGCATTGTCAATAACCTTTCTTGGTTTTTTTTGAACCCCTCAATATGAAAGCCAAAATGTTCTTTTAAACGGATGTCACGAAGAAAGGGATTGGAGATTTTTGAAACTTCTTTGTAGAAAGAAATTCCTGTTTTATCGACTAACAGAAGTGGAAAAACAGGAACGGGCCAATCAGTTCCAAACAAAAGACGCTCTTTAAGAACACTTTTTTGCGCAATACGAAAGAGTTTAACTGCAGAACGTGCACGCGATGGATTAAAAAGACCTGAGGTGTCTAAATAAAAGTTTTCGTACTGATTTGCCATCTCTACAGCCAATTCAATCTGCGATGGCGTTCCTGCATGCGCAGCAATAACATTCACACCCATTTCAAGGGGCACTTTAAGTTTTTTTAAGTGATTGAATTTTAACCAACCCGAAATAGGCTCCCCAAATGTAAATTCTCTGTCAGCATGGGAAAGCAAAGGAATTTTAAAATATTTTAAAGCTTCATAAAAGGGCAAGCAAAGTTTATGCTCAGGATCAATTCCCATGGCAGAAGGGAGCCATTTAATTAAAAATACATTATTTTTATTACATTTTTCAAGTTCATCAAGAAAATCTTTTCTATAAGGATGCACAGATGCTCCCAGTAAAAATGTATCTTTAAATTTTTGAGTTGCAAAAATTCCCCAATCATTTGGCACATAAAGTTGGCTTAAATCAAGATTTTGATCTCCATTTTCATTATAAACAGAATCAAAACATAAAACGACGGCCTTAGTAAGAAAATCAGAACTCATAACAAGATCCGAAATTCTTTTAATCCATATTAAATCGATATCCGATAGCATTTGCTCCTTAGATATTTTCTGAGAATATTTTAAATAAAGAAAAGCAGGTCTTTTCTCAAAAGATTTTCCCAAAATAATACCCGACTGAGCACAGCCTGAGCCTGCTAAATGAACATGAAAATCGATAACCATACAATTTCCCTAATTATGAGTATGCGCATTAGGATTTCTAACAAAGAAACTAAATAAGAAATAATAAGTTAACATTAATATAACTCCCTCCCAACCTTCAAGTTTTATAATAGGATGAGAAGCAACAAGAGCTAAAGCAAAGCCTAAACTGCTTAATAACCAGCAAGCAATTAAAACCCATTTACAAATAAAAAAAGAACGCCATGAGACAAGAAATATTGAAGGAATTTTTGTTAAACGCATCTTTAAACGAGCTTCAGAAAGCTGAGAAACCCAGAAGCTAAAATAAAGAGAAATAATACAAATTTTACTCACACCTAATGAAATTATATTTTTAAATTCAGGGGCATTAAATGAGATTATTAAATAAACAACTATAAAAAGAAGCATTATGATAAATGATGGTATTTTTTTATTTTCAAAGTGGTAACAAATATGTAATGATATTCTTGAAAGCAGAATATTATAAACTAACAAATAGAGTCCAGTAAAAAATAAAACACTCCCAACTCCAAGCGACGAAAAACTTCGTGAAATTAAAATCTTGAGTGCCCAACTTTCAGAAATACTCAATAGTAAAAGCAGTAAGACAGAAAATGTTAAAATAAATATAAAAAATAATCTTTTCTTTAATAAATGATGTTTCCGCTTATAGTAAGCAGCGCTTAATTCTCGACTTTTATCTTCCATTCTGCATAATCCTTCTCAATAGCTTCAATATATTTCTGCCCTTTAGAAAGAAGTTCTATAATTCGATCAAAACTACCCACTCGATTTGGTTCGACAAATCTTTCATCGCGAGCAATTTTAAAATCAGGTTCCATTGCTTGCTGTAAAGAAATTTTTAATTCATCTAAATTTCTTTTATAAGAAAAACTATAATTTTGATAATAGCTTTCATTTTTTGATATTTCTTGTAATAGTTTTTGAGTTGAAAACACGATAAGTGCATTGTCTGCATATGTCATATCATTTAAAAACTGCTCAAAAGCAAAAAGCTCCGCATTTGTTCCAGAACGTAACCTAAAAATAGTTTCTTCAAAACAAAGAACAACATTTCTCTTTTTAGGTAAAATATTTTTAACAAAATCCTGTCTTTCAAAGTTTTTATTGCCCTCATTATCAAAGTAAGACTTATAAAATATTTTAATATCATTCCAAAAAAACAGATGTATATTTTTATTTAAAAAAATCTCTTCATATGAATATAAAAAACCAAAATAATTTAAAACTTCATCATTAATATCAGGATTATAATATCTACTTAAGTTTTTTTTGTTTTTTACAAAAGACTCTCTATATTTTTCAACGGAACCACATTTAATCATAAAGGCAATTGACATCTGAACAGATTCATAACTGCTATTCACAAACTGCCAAGCTAAATTTTTTGTATCAACCATCCCTCTTTTTAAAGGCCAATGAGCATCAAGTCGTTTCAAAACAGATACAGATATTTTATGGGCATATTTCTTACTTATCTGTTTACAAATACAATCATATTGATATGGAGATTCTAAATTATTTATATTAAAGTCAAGAATAAAACCCTCGCATTTATGTTTGGTTTTAGTTTCAACTTGGCAAGGAGCTAATGAAATAAGCTCTTCAATAAAACTGTCTTTTAAATTTGCACCACATCTTCTTACTTTTTTTATAAATTCATTCAGATCATAAACAAGTCCTTTTAGAATTTGCTCTCTTGAACCTGTATTTATCATTTCAGTTCTCTTTTCATTCATAAAATCAGTAAAACCTTTTACTTTCCTAAAATTCGTGCACAAACTTCTCATTTTACAAAAGACAACCTATAATGACGAGAGTTTGACGATCTAGAATTAAACTAAATAAGCTCATAAACTATATACAAACTAATAAGTTCTATATGGAGTGCGAATTATGTCCGAGTGGGTTCTTTCATTTATAAAATCGCTTGCACTTCTCACAATTCAAATAGTAAGCATATCATATTCAATTGAAGTTTTCTCAGTAGAAAACACAATAATAGAAAACCAAGCTATTGAAGTTCCAAGTCCTAATATTTTTATGAATGAAGAGATTATAAGCCCACATACGACTCAACTCCCGACAGCTTTAATCAGTCTTGGCAATGAGCCTATTTCCTATGCCCTGATTGTTGAAAAACTTCAACATAAACTGAGTGTTTATAAATCATCCTCAAAAGGTGACTACGAACTGATCAAGGCTTATCGAGCTATTACTGGGAAAAAACAAGGAGATAAAAAGTTCACTGGAGACAAACGAACTCCAGAAGGAATCTATTTTATCACAGGAAAAATCAATGGAAATAAGCTTCCCCCAAAGTACGGACCAGGGGCATTTATCCTAGACTATCCAAATATTTATGATCAAAGGTTAAGCAAAACGGGCTATGGCATATGGATCCATGGAGTCGAAGACGATTCACGTGCCGACAAACCTTTTGACACAGATGGCTGTATTGCCCTTAAAAATAAAGACTGGCTCGAACTTGAGCAGTATATTTTCCCTTTTGATACTCCTGTCATAATAACAAAAGAAATGAAAGTAGCAATTTCACACCAAGATATTCATGAACAAAAAGAAAAAATAATGAAATTAATTGAAGACTGGAGATTGTCTTGGAAAGACTCTGAACTTGAAAAATACAATAGTTTTTACTCAAATTCATTTAACTCTTCGGGTAAAGACAAAAGACAATGGCTTGATATGAAAAAAAATATTAGCTCAATCCGCAATAGAAAAATTTCAATTGAAATCAGCGAACCCAAAATACTTGCATTTGAAAATCAGGTTTTAGTTTCATTTTTTCAAAAATATCAATCACAAGGAAAGGAAGATTTTGGCAGAAAATTCTTATATTTTCAGCTCGAAGATTCAAATTATAAAATAGTTTCAGAAAAATGGTTTAATGAACCTGAAAAAAATGACCACATCAATGCTTTAGTTAGGCAAAATAATAATGAGCTCAATACAAAACAGTAATAAGAAGCAAGCTCGAAAGTTTAATTTAATATATTTTATTGATTCACATAAAACTTATCATCACAAACTTAATTTTACATTTGTAAAATTTATAATTGCATTTTTTATCATTTTAAATATATCCTCTTTTGTTTTGATTTATATCAGTTATTCCATAATAAAAAATAGCGCTACCCAAGAAAAATACATTATTAATTTTAAAAAAGATATTTTAAACTATTATTTTGAAAAAACTTTCTTGAAAGATGAAAGAAAAAAAGATCATGAAAACAACACTTCTATGGTTGAAAATGAAATTAAATCGAATGAAAGCATTTTCCCCACAGAGACAATAGCTGAGATAAAGCCCAGCAAGGAGAAAAATGATGAAAAGAAAATAGGCACTCCACCTGCAAGCGGCGCTACTGACAAGATATCTGAGGCAACTCAAACAGCTACAGCCCAACCAAAAGAAATAAATCAAACTATCAACGATACAAATAAAAATTCAGCTACAAACGAGAAAAAAATTATTTTTATAGAAAATAGTGGCGTAAAAATTGAAAATCCAAGAATTGTACAAGAAGAATCTTCTGCAAAAATAACTTTTTCTTTCCTAAACTCTGGGACACCAAAGACTATTTCTGGTAATATTTGTCTTGTTATTCTTGGAGTTTCCCCTCAAGGAGAAAGCAAAGTCTATAAAATTCCTGCTAAACTTGAAGTTGATCACGATAACACTCCATATTCATGTGCATCGGGCAGTCTTGTAAAATTCAGTCGTTTAAGGCCTTCAGAGTTCAATATAACTATTAATAAAAGTGAATTTATTATAAAAAAAGTAAATGTTTATTTTTCAAATAAACATGTGCAAGGAATTGTTGTTAATAGCTTTGAACATAAATAAAACAAATTTTTGACACTGTTATTTTTGCAGTCTCTTTGTCGATAAATACTTAAATCGATGAAGAGGCCCCTATGTTTCTTAAATGTATTTATTTTCCTTTTAGATTTTTTTATTCACGTAAAAAATACATTATTAGTTTTATTATTTTTATTTCCCCTATTAGCTGTGGATTACAGTCAAATTATGTTCGACATGATGATTCCTTTTCAGATAATCAACCCATCGCATTATCAGAGGGATGGGGAACAAATTATAATTATCCAATTACTATAGATTTAAGTGTGCAAATAAACCAAGAAAATGAATTCTTAATAAGTCAAATTCAAAAAGCTATCAATACTTGGAACAATGCAATAGGTCGAAAAATATTAACTCTTAGAGCTGGCTATGATACAAAAACTGGAAACGACTTTGCAAATCTTTATTCGCCTTTAAATGATATGATTCAAGGTTTGTACTACGATAAAATGCAAGGAAACTTTGGCGGATGGATAAAAAATACTGGTAAAAGCAATATGATTCTTGCCTCCACAATTTTTAACTCTAACAACCAAAAAATTCAGTCTGCTGATATTCGTTTTAATAGAGATCAATATATTTTTGGCGACACAAAAACAGATCCAGAAGTTGCAAATCACATACTTGCTGACATGGAAAGCGTTGCACTCCATGAGCTTGGACATTTCTTAGGTTTAGGGCATGTCATTTCAGAAAGCAGCAGTGTTATGTATCCATTTATTAATACAGGTGCGGATTCTCCTGACAATCCAAGCACTGTCCGTTGTTTATCTGAAAATGACATAATAAGAATTCGCACAATTTACTTTGGAGGAAGCCCCCCGCAGACAACTTGTATTCAAAAATAAATTATATTTTCTTAGTTAACATCCAAGCATGATGTATTCTTTCATTGCGAAAATCTTTTGGAATTGTTTTTTTAGTTAAATCTTCTATATCAAATTTATCAGTAAAAATATTTTTATCTATCTTAAATGAACGTAAATTACAAGAAAACAATATTTTTCCCTTAGAATTTAAAAGTTTTTCACACTGATTTAATAAGAAAATATAATCTTTCTGCACATCGAAACTTTCATGCATTTTTTTTGAGTTTGAAAAGGAAGGAGGATCTAAAAAAATAAAATCATACTTTTTTGACCTATATGAAACTGTTGGCAACCAACTCATAATATCTGCACGAATAAATTCATGACGAGAAACAGGTATTTTATTGAGATTAAAATTTTCTTCAGCCCATTTTAAATAAGTGTTACTCATATCTACGGTGGTAATATATTCAGCATTGCCAAGAGCTGCAGCTATACTCACAGAACCTGTATAAGCAAATAAATTTAATACTTTTTTTTCAGTTGCATTTTTCTTTACAATTTGTCTTGTCTTTCTATGATCTAAAAATAATCCACTATCAAGATAATCAGATAAGTTAACTTTAAACTTCATATCTCCTTCACTGACTATTTTTATGACTTCTTTTTCATCTTGCCTTTCATATTGAAAAAGACCTTTTTGTCTTTTTCTGAGTTTTAAAAATATTTTGCTTTCGTCAATTTCAAATAAAGTTTTTATTGCTAAAATAACCTCTTCAAGTTGCTCTTTATCTGCTTTCATATACTCTTCTGTATACCTGAGAGAAGCTTTTCCTCTTTCGTATTCATAAACAACAATAGAACCATCATAATAATCAATTGAATATGAATATTCAGGAATATCTTTATCGTAAATTCTAAATGCCGTTACATTCTCTCGTTTTGCCCATTTTTTATGAGAATTAAAATTTTTTTCGAGCCGATTTTTAAACATGGAATCCATTGATTTTTCCTATGGGATGAAAACTTAAAAAAGAACAAGCTCACCTTCTTCAACAACAACTTGAAGTTTGTCAGGCGCAACGGGTTCGTAAGTATCATTGAGTTCAAGACAAAACTCAACAAATATCGCTTCAATTTTTTCAATTTTAAACGGAATGACAAGAACTGGAGAAGGGCTTTTATAGTCTAAAATATGATTCGGGTCTGATAGAACGGTAGGCACACTTATTTCAAAACTCATGCTTTTCTTCTTTAAAAACTGTTGCTTTGCACGCCCCATAATCTGATTACAAAGCTCTCCACACATATCGTTAACAGCTGCATCATCTGCCTTACTGGCACTCATGTCAGCCCCAAGTATTTTTAATAAGCAACGCGTTAGAATATCCTTTGTCACATTTATCGAAAGTGAACCTTTTACCTGTGGACTGGAAAGGCCAATAACTGCACTCACTTCACTTAAACTTTTATTGCCAGATTTTAAAAATGGTTTTGAAGCTTCAACAGAAATGCCAGAAATAGATTCAAAGATATGAATTGTTGATTCCAAAAATATTTTTAGAATATCGGGCTCAAATGCCCCATGATCTCCTCGAATTGGATTCATGATATATTTAATTTTATCGGATAAAAGCTTATATCGATAAGGTTTTACAAAAATAAAATTAACCCCAAGCGAACTGTATTTACTCAATGCATCCTTATTAGGACTTGAAGTAGTAACAATAATTTGAGAATTTGAAAAATCAGGATTATTTAAGATTAAATTAATTATTTCAGAGCTTGGCATATCTTTATAATTTAAATCGATTATCGATAAATCAAATTTATTTTCTGAAATTATTTTTTCTAAAGGCTCAGAATGATCCCAAAAAAAAGGATCATGCCCATCTGCTTTTAAAAAATGCTCTAAATTCTCTATTGATCTTTTTGATGATTCAGCAATAAATAATTTAGCCATACCATTTTCCAGATAGAATATTTAAAGACAAAAATAAAAAGCCTCCAAAATTTATTTCTTACTTATTTAATGTCATCAATTCGAGGCAGTGCATATTCTTCAAATAATGCCCAACATCTCATATCTCGACTGTAAAAAGCCAACATTATTCCAACTTCAGACCAATATTTGTAGCGAGCATTCCAATATGTGTAATATCGCAAATATAAATTTGAAGTTTTTCCATTAACCAAAGAATCAGGAGTTGGCAGGAAATCATCAATATAGTAGCATTCCCCAGCTTGCTCTAACCGCAAAAAAGGTAAGTTTACAGGTTGTGGGGGAGGCCCACGCACAACAGTAGGAGCCGTATTACAAGCAGATAAGAACAAAGAAATGATGGCAAATAATACCAATATATTTAAATTATATTTATATGTATTTTTCCATTTCCAACGTCCCATTTATACCCCTCTCCAACTAAGCAAAATATCGGAAAGGAAGGCTAAGCACTTAATTTTAGAAAGAGATGTCACACACGCAACGCGCCAATTCTCTGACTAATTTTCCTGAAGAAAGGTAAACATGTCCCATTACTATATTTTGCCAAATCAAACTAAAAAATTTTTTATCAAAGAAAATTTTGATCCTCTTAATAAAAACGATGTCAAAGAAATAGTTGCCAAGCTTTCAGGCGAAGTGCCAAATAGTTTTAAAAGCGCGCGTGAATGGTATGGACTCTTTCATGAAGCTTCCTGCGCCATTTCTGAAGCGCAAACCATTTTAGAGCTCGATCTTTATTTTAATACAACAAATAAACTTGCTGAAGAAAAATTAAATGAATTCGAAGAAAATATTCTTTCTCAACTTTTAATTGCACGTAGCGACTTAATGGACGTTTATATGTCGTCTCCTTGGCGACATTCCATGCATACGTATGACAATGAAAGAATATATAAAGATTTTAAAATTAGAAGAAAATATACGAATCAAGAAATATCTCTTTTACAGATTGAAGAGAATCAACATATTCGTGAATATAAAAAATTTGTTAACTCTGCTAAAACCAAATTTGCAGAAAGAACATTACCAATATCAGTTGTTATTGGAAAATTAAATGACAATAATCCTGAAATTAGAAAATCTGCTTTTTTTTCATATTGGAATTTTGTTAAAGAAAATGAACATGTTTATCAAGATATATTCGATGCCCTTTTAGAAAATCGTCTAAAACAAGCAGACTCAGTTCAGGCTAAAAATTATGTCGAAGTTGCGTTTTCAGAATTAGGCCGCATTGATTATGGAGAGAGAGAATGCAAAGAACTTCGTGATTCTATATTCAAAGAATCCATCCCCGTTATTGAAAGAATTGCAAAAAGACAAAAAAAGTCATTAAATACAGAAACAATTAAACCGTGGGATATTTCTATTTTTCCTCAATTAATGCCTGAAACATCACCTGTAAATGGCGATCTCAACATGCTCATTGCGAGTATGCAAAATATCACTTCAAAAATTCATCCAAGCTTTGGAAAGCTTTTTCATGAAATGAAAAGTAATAATTTAATTGATATTGCACCTCGAGCAAATAAAGCGGCCGGCGCTTTTTGTGTTACTTTTCAAGAGAGTAAAGTTCCATTTATTTTTGCAAATTTTAGTGGCCATTTTCGAGATGCTATGACATTTATTCATGAGTTTGGCCATGCACTGCATGGTTATGCTGTTTCAAATATTGAAAATGTACTTTTAAGACATCCTGGTTTTGAATTTTGTGAAGTGGCTAGCATTGGTCTTGAACTCTTAGCCAGTCCCTTTTTCACTGCATGGTGGAAAGATAAAAAAGATGCGCAAAAAGCCCTAACTTTTCAACTTTTCCATATGCTGCACTTCTGGCCTTTTATGTCTATGATGGATGAATGGCAGCACAATATTTATTCAACTAAACAAAAACTCACCGCAACACAACGTAACAACGCATGGCTCAGTATTTCTAAAAAATACCGACCACAGGTTGATTGGAGTGGTTGTGAAGAATTTGAAGAACTTGGCTGGATTAGCAGACCACATGTTTTCACTTCTCCATTTTATTATATCGATTATGGAATTGCTCAGGTTGGCGCCTTACAATTGTGGAAAAAAAGTAGAGAAAACTATGCACAAGCAGTTAATAATTACATTGCAGGAATAAGTTTAGGTGCCCAATGTTCTCTGCAAAATTTATTTACAGCTTCTGATCTGCAATTTGATTTTAGTGAAAGCATGATTAAAAATTTGTGTGAAGAAATCGAAAAAGAAATCGAAAAAATAGGGTAATATTTAAAAAGAAGGATTTTTTTTAGTATCACCCTATTTTAATTTAAAAAGATAAAATCTAATAAGTTATACAATTTTAACTCGATTAATTACAAAGCTTATCTAATAAATTGCGTAAACCAAAAGATCCTACTGATTGATTTTCAGTTTGCCAAGTATTCGCAACAAGATGCCCAAGATTTACTGTTTCTGTACTTCCATTTGTATTGATTCTAATTGCAGAGTACATAGTGGAAGATGCATCAACTGGAGCAATAGAATTTCTAAGCGGCCCTCTGCTTGCATCTTCGATCATTCCTTTGATATTACCAGAAAGAGCAATTTCTTTTACTTGTTTAACTTGACCTTCACCTGCTCTTACATTTATTAAAACTTTGTTATTATAAACTTCACATTCATTAGATGTATTATAACCCATCATTACATATCCTGAATATGATTTTTTTGTCAGAATTGGGCTTTCGTTTGCTGCAAAAGCATTAATAGAACAAAACAGTGAACAAGCAAGCAACATTTTTTTATACATACTTTACTCCTATCTATTATATTGAATTTAATAGTTCTTTAAATTAAATATTTTTAAATTGCAAGTTATATTTTAGATATTATTTTATTTTTTTCACATTAAATATACTGCACTTTAAAGAAACAGAAATTCCAGAAGATTAAAAATTAATTTTTTAAGTAAAAATTCAGCTAAAGCCCCGAGCATATGTTTTATTTCTAAAATAAATGCAAATACCAGTTTAAGTCTTTATGTTTATTTAATAATTTAACAAGTTAATTTTACTGATAAGCCTCTTTCAGATAAACTAAAAGAATTAGGATATGATTTAAAAACAACACCATTTTCAAATTTAAGTGCATTAAAAAAAATTAAATGAAATTGAAAAATATCGTCACAGTTATATTTTTGAAAACAGCCTAACTAACTTTGCTATGAATGCATTTTTAATGCATTATTTACCCGACAGTTACCTAAAAAATGAAAACATTGATAACAAAAAAATCTTAGCGACTCTTCAGCCACTTCTCATTAAATATCCAAATAGTGCTAAAAACGGATGTGGATTTTAAATTGCTATTTTATTTGAAAAATTAAAACATTTAAAATAATAAAACATTTTAAATGTTTTAATAATCATAAACTTGATGTAAATAAATATTTTGACTCTTATGCTCATGCAATTTAAATCGTTCAACACAACGAAAGGTAAGTATGTATCATTTAAAATATTCAAATTTTATCACTTCAAGTCTTTGTTTGATTGTTACAAATTTATATCATTCACATGTTTTTGCAAAAACAGAATATTCTAGTTCAATTCCAAACATAAAATTTTCTGAAAATGGAAAATATATTTTATTAGAGGCACTGAGTGACGATATAATACATATTGAAACAGGCGATAATTTAAATAATTCTCAATATAACTTTCCTATCTTTACGTCACCCATGGTACAAGAGCAATCATTTCGTGGTCCCACAGAATTTAAGCAATCAGCTTCAACAATTGAGACTGCAAATATAGGTGTAAATATAGATAGAAAAACTTTTTGCATCTCCTATACCAATAAGAAATTAAATTATAAATTAGCAAAAATTTGTCCAATTAACAATTTAGATAATAATTCCCTTAAAATTATTTCAACTCAAAATCAAAATGCCTATGGACTTGGACAATATTTTTATGATCCAAATTCAGCCGATGGTGACTGGGTCGGTCGCAAATGGGAACCCGGTGAATTTGGCAATGCCTTTGTCGGTTTTTCTGGGGGTGCAAACTCAAAAGTTCAATTTCCGATTCTTTATGCACTTGGTGAAGAAAAACAAAATTATGCAATTTTTATAGACAGTACATATAAAATGGGCTGGGATTTTACAAACTCAAATGCTTGGAATGTTAAAGTGTCTGATAAAAAAATCCGCTACTTCTTAATTGCTGGGGATAATTTAGAACAACTCAGACAAAAATACATGTCATTAATTGGCAACCCGACTCTGCCACCAAAAAAAATGCTCGGACTTTGGGTCAGCGAATATGGCTATAAAAACTGGAATGAAGTTAATTCTAAATTATCAAGTCTTAGAAATAATAAGTTTCCTATCGATGGTTTTGCCCTAGACCTTTATTGGTTTGGCGGTACTAAAGGAATGGGTAGTTTATCATTTGATGAAAATAATTTTCCAAATCCAATAGAAAATATAAAAAAGTTCAAAGAGAATGGCATTGAATTTATTCCTATCCAAGAATCCTATATTTCTGAATCGGCAAAAACTCCAAACTCTAATATTGGTGATTATCAAGATTTATTGTCACGCTGTTACCTTGTCAGAAAAAACGCTACGGGATGTGATCCTAGTTACTTTAAAGACACTTGGTGGGGAAGCGGTGGAATGATCGACTGGAGCAATGCAAAAGCATCTGCTTACTGGTTTCAAAAAAAGCAAGTTCCACTTGTTAATTCGGGATTATCAAACTTTTGGTTAGATTTAAATGAACCTGAGATGTATGACCCTAATGCATATTATTCAGGCTATGTTGAGAATGGAGAGTTAAAAAATAGACATGCTGATAATGCAAATCTTTATGCACTAAAATGGATTGAAAGTTTAGATAAAGGTTATTTTACAAATAGGCAGAATCCAAACTTTAGTGATCGCCCATTTTACATAAGTCGTGCAGGTTCACCCGGCATGCAACGCATGGGAGCAGGCATGTGGTCAGGTGATATTGGTGCTAATTTAGGTGCACTTAAAGCTCATATAAATAATCAAATGAATGTTTCTTTAAGTGGGATTGATTTTTACTCAGCTGATACAGGTGGATTTCACAGAAATACTTTTGATGGTAGCAATATCGAAAAACTATATACGTTATGGTTTGCCAATGCCTCGGTTTTCGATTTTCCAGTACGTCCACATACCGTCGTTGGTGAAACAAATCAATCTGAAACTGCTCCTTCCTTAATTGGTGACATTTCTTCGAATAGGGAGAATTTGAGGCAGCGATATACCCTTGCTCCATATTATTATTCACTCTTTTTCAGAGCACATTTATTTGGAGAAGCCGTAACACCCCCTTTAGTAACTTTATTTCAGTCTGATAAAAATGTAAGAAAAATAAGTAGCGAAAAAATGATTGGAAAGTTTTTGCTTGGTAGTACAATGTTTCAATATAATGATCCTATTCGTAAAAATATTTACTTACCTGAAGGGCGCTGGCTTAATTATCACACGCTTGATGAAATTACGGATACAGGAAAAAAATATATTGATTTTCCAGCATATTTAAATGGTAAATATAAAATACCACTTTTTATTCTTGGCGGCGCCATAATTCCACAAGCATTTATTGATGACAAAACAATGGATATACAAGGACTCCGCACTGATGGAACAAAAATATATGATTTAATTATTGCAGTGGTACCAAGTGAAAAAATGACTAATTTTACACTTTATGAAGATGATGGACGATCATTAAAATACAAAGAAAAAAATTATTCTGAAACTGAAATGACTCAAGTTAGGAAAAATAACACTGCAATTCTTACAATATCTCCAACCATAGGAAAATTTTCAGGTATACAAGAATCAAGAAAGCACGTAATTAAAATGGCTATCCCAAATGAAATCGTAAGTTATGTCGCTCTCAACGGAGTTCTACTTGAAAAATGCACTGATCTCGTAAATGAAAATTGTTGGGATACTCCAAGTAAAAATTTAGCTATTGCGAAAACAAGTAAACTAAATGTGCGCAGTTCTTACGTTTATGAATTTAATTTACAAGCAAAGCAAAGTAAAAACGCACATTACACATTTACTTGTCTAAATGGAATAACAAACTTTGGCGAATCTATTTATATTGTTGGGAACAGTAATGAAATTGGTAATTGGAACACAACAAAAGCAATAAAATTGGAACCAAATGAATACCCAACTTGGTCAAAATACATTGCCGATTTCTCTACAGAGAACAAAGAAATCGAATGGAAGTGTATTAAAAAGAAAGAGTTTACCAATGAAGTAATAGAATGGCAGGCAGGGAGAAACAATATTTTGAAAACAATAAATTCTGGATATGGAGGGAATTTTTCAGGGAGTTTTTAAAGTATGTTTAAAATTAAATATATTTTGATCAAATGAATTATATTCTTCATAACGTGACAATGAATATAAATCTTTCCGATGCTGCATTTGATCTAAAATTCCTTCTTGCGTTCCCTTCGATTTTATTTCTAATAATCCATCCACAGTTGCTTTCATCGCTAAACGGAAAGTCGTAACAGGATAAATAACAATATTATATCCAAGATTTGAAAGCTGCTCATAAGTAAACAACTTTGATTTTCCAAATTCGGTCATATTAACAAGGAGGGGAACTGAAATTGCCTTCCTGAATATTTCAAACTCTTTTTCATTTTCAAGTGCTTCTATAAAAATGCACTCAGCTCCCGCATCGATATAAGCCTTAGAGCGTTCAATTGCTTTATCTAAACCTTCTACTGCACGCGCATCTGTGCGAGCAATTATTAGAAAGTTTTCATCAAGTTTTTTACCCAAGATCGCGGCTGTTACTTTATGAACCATGTCTTTTTGACTCACAACTGCTTTTCCATCCAAATGCCCACAGCGTTTTGGATTTATTTGATCTTCAATATGACACCCTGCAAGTCCCATTTCTATCATTTCTTGAACGGAGCGAGTTGCATTCATCGGCTCACCAAAACCAGTATCAATATCAATAATTGTAGGAAGGTTTGTTGTTCGGGAAATTTGTCTTCCTCTTTGCCCAACTTCCGTTAATGTTGTCATACCAATATCTGGATAACCCAAATCATTTGAAAGCACTGAACCAGAAATATAAACTCCATCGAAACCTTGTTTTTCAATTGCCATACTGACAAGAGGAGACCACGAACCAGGAAACTGCAAAAGCTTGCCCGTTTTTAATACGGAACGAAGATTTTTTCGTTTTTCTGAAGGTGTGCATTCAGGAAACAGCATTAAAATATCCCCTGTGAATTTGGTTTATTATTAATTAAGTTTTTCATTTCAACTTGGACATTAAGTTGTTTTACTTGCTCATCTGTCAAATCAATTAAATTCTCTGCGAGTGAAATAAAGCGATCTCTTTCTGACTTCAAAATAATTCCGTCCGATAGAGTATCAAACTTATTTATATAATTTTTTCTCTTAAATGGGCGCGCTCCATTCGGATGTGCATCTGCTACGCCAAGTTCATCAACCAATTTATCACCATTTTTAAATTTAATTTCTACTCGTCCACCAAACCTTTTTTTATTAGGATCCTGCTCATGATACCATTGAGTCCATTGAGGATCTTCAATCGTTGAAATTTTATGCCATAAGCGAATTGTATCTTCTCTTTTTGCACGCTCAGGAGAATAAGAATGAATATGATGCCAATTTCCATCTTGCAGAGCGACTGCAAAAATATACATTATGGAATGATCAAGTGTTTCGCGTGACGCATTGGGATCCATTTTTTGTGGATCATTTGCACCTGTACCAATAACATAATGCGTATGATGAGAAGTATAAATTTGTATACTTTGTATTTCTTCAAAGTTTGTAACCTTTGCCTTTAATTTTCGTGCAAGGTCAATTAAGGCTTGAGACTGGTATTCGGCAGAGTGTTCTTTTGTATAGGTTTCAAGAATTGCAAGTTGTTCTTCCCCTGCTTCAGGAAGTGGGACTTCATAACGTCCTTCTTTGCCACTCAGCATATATGCAATCACTGAATCCTCACCTTCATAAATAGGTGAAGGTGAACCTTCTCCTCTCATTGCCCTGTCTAAAGCTTCAATGGCGAGTTTACCTGCATGAGCAGGAGCATAAGCTTTCCAAGACGAAATTTCTCCTTTTCGAGATTGCCGAGTTGTAAACGAAACGTGAACAGCTTGTTGAACAGCTTGATATATAGTATCAATTGGAAGTCCAAGCAATGCGCCTATTCCTGCTGCTTGTGCTGGACAAAGATGTGCGATGTGATCTTTTTTAAATTCATGCAAACAGATAGACTTTACAAGATTTACGTGTACTTCATATCCCGTCAAAATACCTCGAAGCAGCTCTTTTCCAGATTTATTTTTTTGTTGAGCAACAGCTAAAATTGGAGGAATATTGTCTCCTGGGTGTGAATAATCAGCAGCCAAAAAAGTATCGTGAAAATCAAGTTCACGAACCGCAGTTCCATTTGCCCAAGCCGCCCATTCACAATTGAATTTCTGATTATTTGGCATTCCAAAAACTGTTGCTCCATTTTGTCTTGGATGAGCAATAGCCATAGAACGCGCAGTCGCAACAGGAGAGCGATTGATTGAAGCAATAGCAACAGAAGCATTGTCTATAATTCTGTTGATTGCCATTTCTAACACATCATCATTTATATTGAATGAATTCGAAGCAATTTCTGCTATTTTCCAGGCAAGCTGATCTTTTCGCTCAATTTTTTCTTTTGATTGATGGACTCGAACGAGATGCATTTTCATACTCAACCTTTCATTGGAAATTTTCTTGAAAATACTGGCGTCTCGAAATCCCGTCAAGAGTTCATTGAAGTTTAGATAAAATTAGCTTAGCCTTCCTAAACCAATTAACCACTCAATGAAAGCTGAAGACCGGTGAGAAACCGGCACTGTCCCGCAACGGTATGGAAAATGTATTTTTCCTTTTTTTCCTAAGTCCGATCGCATCATTGAGTTCAACCTATGCTTGTGGCTTTCTCTTCGGTACAAAGGGAGAACATGTCAGCAAAATAAAATCTAAATATTCAGATTTTATTTTGCTGTTGTTATCCTTTCCCATCTGATTGAGAGGCCCGTGCACTCTCGGAGGAAGAGTCGTGATCAATTTAGAAGATGTCCCATCTCACAAGAATATTCATATCAATCCTGATTACATTCCTGAACCAGAAAAAGTAAATGTAAAGAAAGGCTTGGAAGGAGTGGTGATCGACACAACCAAGATTTCTAAAGTGAATCCAGAATCAAATTCACTTATTTATCGAGGCTATCCCGTACAAGATCTAGCCGAAAATTGTTCTTTTGAAGAAGTTGCCTTTCTATTATTTCATGGAGAGCTTCCCACTTATGAACAATTACAATCTTTTATAAAAAAAGAGCATGGATATAGAGATGTTTCAAAGACAATTTTAAATACTTTAAAAGCATTACCAAAAGAAACTCATCCTATGGACGCAATTAGAACTGCAGTTTCTCTTCTTGGTTGTGAAGATATTACAAAATCAGCCAATTCATCGGCAGATATTTTTTATGATAGAGCACTTCAACTCTTAGCAAAAATACCAACAATGGTTGCTGCACATTACCGTCTACGTCAGGGAAAGACTGTTATTCCTCCAAGGAAAGATCTTTCTTTTGCAGAAAATTTTTTTCATATGTGTTTTAATAAAATTCCTTCAGAAAAAATTGTAAAAGCATTTGATGTTTCTTTAATACTTTATGCTGAACATAGTTTTAATGCATCAACATTTACAACTCGCGTGGTGACTTCAACTCAGTCAGATATTTATTCTGCCACTGTTGCTGGTATTGGCGCACTGAAAGGTTCTTTACATGGCGGAGCAAATGAACAAGTCATGTATATGATGATTGAAATTGATGATGCTAACAAAGCAGAACAATGGATGAAAGATGCACTAGTCCAAAAGAAAAAAGTAATGGGTTTTGGTCATCGCGTTTATAAATCTGGCGACTCACGTGTTCCTACAATGAAAAAATATTTGCAAATTATAAGTGATGTTAAAAATGAGCAAAAATGGGTGCAAATGTATCATTCTTTAGAAAAAGTTATGGTAGAGAAAAAAAATATCTATCCAAACCTCGATTTCCCAACTGGGCCTGCTTATTATATGATGGGTTTTGATATTGATTTTTTTACACCCATTTTTGTGATTGCCAGAACAACAGGGTGGTCAGCTCATATAATGGAACAAAATGAAAATAACCGACTTATTCGTCCCTTGAGCGAATATATTGGAGCTTTTCAGCGAGAAATTATTCCATTAAAGAATAGAAAATAAAATATAAAGTTCAGGATTCTAAGAATGTTTTTAAAAATTAATGAAAATTAATTTCTTGATTATGGAGTTCACAACTTAAAATTAAAAAAATTTATTATTTGTTGTGCAACCCAAAACTCTAAAAGTATTGCTATACTATTACGTCTTGGTATCCAAAAAAATCCTGAAGTTAAAAAAGATGCCGAATGGTTATATGATCATCATGTGGATCATTTTATATTTGAATTATCCATAGAAAATTAAGGCACAATATTAGCATTATAAATATATTCAATTTCTTCACTGATAATAAACTCTAAAAAAATTTATTATAAGACAAATCTATTATTAATATTTATTATTTTTAAAAACAAAAATAATTCAATTTATAAAATACAATAATACCATTTAAAATTTAAAAGTAAGCAAAATTTAACAGTAGAGGAAAAAATGAGTATACTAAAATAGTATATTAATTAAAAAGAATCTAATAAATTTAGTCATTATAACGACCTATTTTAATTAAACCTTTGGAGACTAAACACTTATGAGTTCTAAGAAATTTTCATTATATTACACTTTAAAAGCATTTTTATTTTTAAATCTTTTAGTACAAATGAACATCTACGCTAAATGGGATGGTCCCACTGATGGTCCTCCTGGGCTTATGTCTAGAAATATTATTTTCATAGCTTCAGATACTCAAAATGGAGGGGTGTCAGCAGTTTATCGTGGTTTTGAAACTGCAGGAGAAGTTTTAACATGGAAAATTAAAATATTTAACGGAAGTGGTGATAAAAATAAAATTAAAAAAATATTTCTAGAAGCTATTCAGTTACACCCTGACGCAATTGTTATAGGTGGTTTTCAACCTGAAGACATAAGCGATTCTTTAGAACAGGCTAAAAAATCAAAAATTATTCTTATTGGCTGGCACGCTGGAGAAAAGTCAGGTCCAACAAAAGATCTTTTCGTTAATGTCACAACCGACGCTAAAGAGGTTGCCAAAACTGCAGCAGAATATGCTATAAAAGATTCTCGTAATAAAGGGGGCTTTGTCATATTAAATGATAATAATTTTGCAATTGCAAATGCAAAAACTAAATTTATGCGCGAAATAATTGAAGCATGTAAGAAATGTAAACTACTCACTGTTGAAAATGTTCCAATCTCTAAAGCAGATGAACTCATGCTCGAGGTTGTTCCACGCCTAAATGATAAATTTAAGAAAAGTTGGACACACACTTTAGCAATAAATGATATTTACTTTGACAATATGAATTTTCCTTTATCAAATATTGGAAGGAAGGACATTAAAAATGTTTCAGCAGGCGACGGCTCAAATAAGGCATTAAGTCGTATTCGTTCAGGCTTTTCACAGCAAATTGCAACTGTAGCAGAACCCTTAAGTTCACAAGGTTGGCAGCTGGTCGATGAACTTAATAGAGCATTCTCTGGCAAACCTCCCAGCGGCTACATTAGCAAACCCATTCTTGTGACACCAAAACTTCTAGAAAGATTAAAAAAATCAGATGTTGACTCGGGAATTGGCTACGAAGAAGCGTATATTAAGATTTGGGGACAAAATAAAATAAAGAATAAAAAATAATTTAAATATATGCGGATAATAAAACAACTTCTGACATACTTAAACCAAGCTTCTTTACAACTACACTCGCATCAACTCCTTCACTGAGAAGTTTTTTTGCCTCAAAATATTTTTCACTCTGTATTTCTTTAAATATTTCTTCATTAGGAACATTTGTATCAAAAAGCTTTAATACTTTCTGAGCTTTCCGAGTGTTTTCAACTATTTTTTCATTAATAAGTTGAGCATCTTTCATAATTTTTTCAACTGACATGCTACGCATTGCAAGCTTTGAAAGATTATCTTCTAAAATAATTCCAGAGTGTTTATCAACCTCAAGCAAAACACTGTTTATTTTTTTAGTCACATCCTCCCATTCTGCATGGGCTTCAGAGCCAATTATTCTTAATTTATTCAAAGTATCATTTGCTAGTTTTTTAGCATCTTGAACTTCTTGAGATAATGCAGACTGCATTTCAATTAATTGACCTCTTTCAGAATCAAGAATAGCAAATTCTTTATCTCTTTTTCTTTTTCCACTAGCAAGCCATCTTAAGCAAAAAATGATGAAAATAGATTGAATTATAAAAAGAAAGATTCCAATGCATAGCACAATTGCTATAGAATTCATTTTTGAAGCGCTCCATTATTATTCAGGTAATCTTCTAAAACAGATTCATCAATAGGATCTATACTTAATACTTCACAGAGAGTTTGATATTTTGTTCCACGCTTTAAGAATTCTTCAACACTTAAAACACGAGTTAATATTTGAAAATAGGTAGGTGCCTCAGTATGTCTATATTCAACTTTTCGAGATTTTCTTGACCAATAATCTGGTATTTCAATCCAGACTCTTAATAAATTTGCTTTTTTGAATTCAGTCGTTGATAAAAATAAAATACCTTTATTTGAAATACCTATTGTTTCTGAGTTTAACATTTTATTAGGTACATTTGATATTTTATATTCACAAAAACGTATTGCAATCTTCTTAGTAATAAGCCTTAAATCAAAAGGAGTCGGCTGTATTTGTGCCGAAGCGCCAGCTTGATTAATTTCTTCAATATCCTCAATAGTGAGGTTTTTTTGCATAGTGAAAAAACTCCATAAGGCATTTATGCTTTAAAAATTTTTTATTTCTTAATAAAAATCTTATCAATTTTTTCTTTCATTGTTGCAGCATTAAATGGCTTAACAATATAATTGTTCACCCCACTTTTGACTGCTTCAACAATATTATCTTTATCGGCTTCTGCTGTTACCATAAGAAATGGCAAATGCTTCAACTTAGGATCTGCACGAACCATTTTTAAAAGTTCTATGCCCGTCATATTCGGCATATTCCAGTCGCTTACAATAAATTCAATTTGAGGATTTACCTTCAAAAAGTTTAGAGCAAGTTGGCCGTCTTCTGCTTCGGATATATTTTGATAACCAAGCTGTTTGAGAACGCTCTTTATTATTTTTCTCATAGTTGGAAAGTCATCCACGATTAAGATATTCATCTGGGGGTTTGGATAAACCATTTTAAAGGCACTCCTTTCTCAAAAGCCTTACTCCTGCAAGAGGTGTCTCAGCTTTAACTTCATTTTTTGAACAGCCTGAGTATGCAACTGTGATACACGGGATTCTGTTACATCTAATATTCGGCCAATTTCTTTTAAATTTAAGTCTTCATAATAATAAAGACTTAAAACAAGCTTTTGTTTTTCTGGCAATTCTTCTACAGTTTTCATAATAATATCACGAACTCCCTTATTCTTTAACTGAATAAAAGGATTTTTTGAATTTGGATTTTCAAGACAATCAAGTAACGATTTTTTGTCGCTGGAATGAGTTCCACCCAATTCTTCAAGACTCATCATCGAGACACGCGTCCTTCCCATCCGCTCTTGATATTCTTCTAAGGGGACTTCAAGGAATTGAGCAATTTCTCTTTCAGTTGCCGGCCGCCCAAGTTTATGCTCAAGTTCAAGCTTAGCTTTATCTTCTTTTTTGTTACTTTCGCGCACGCTTCTTGGTACCCAGTCTTGATTTCTAAGTTCATCAAGCATTGCTCCACGCACACGAAATTCGGCATAAGTTTTAAATTTATTATCTCGACTTGGATCATATTTATCTATTGCATCCATTAAACCTATAACGCCAGCAGAAAAGAGATCATCTAAATCAATATTTGAAGGCAAACGTGCGGCAATTTTTTGCGCAATATATTTAATTAGAGGAGCGTAATCCATGATAATTTGATTTCTCATCGGATCACTTGTCAATGGAACTGCCCGCGTTTGGTTTTGTGCAATACGTTTCTGCTTTTGCGGTTCAAGTGATTCTTCGACGAAGATTTGTTTTTTTTGTGTGGCTCCCGATGCGCTCATTATGCCTCCAAAAAACTTTATTTATATGCAAATACTTCATTATTATTTGCAGCAATCATTCTTCTCCAAAAAAACTGCATTGTTCCTTTAAGCTGTCCCACGTTACTTTGCGTAACAATTTGCCTTGAAATATCTCTTAATCCCTGAGATGCCAATGAAAATGGATATCTTTGTACATATGGGACTCTTTCACGAACAGATGCTCTTACCGATTCATCAAATGGAATAAATCCAAGATATTCAACTCTAACTTGCAAATACTCATCCGCTAATGATGATATTTTCTCGTAAATTCTTTTTGCTTCTAAATCATTTTGTGCCATATTTACGATAAGTTTAAATGAATTTTCTAAGGTTACCTGTGCAAGTATTTTTATACTCGCATAACAATCTGCTAGACTTGTCGGCTCTGGAGTAACCACCATAATGACTTCTGCTGCAGATGTTGTCCAATACTGTACATTTTTTGATACACCTGCAGGTGTATCAATGATTACAACATCAAATTCTTCATCCAATGCCTCAATTTGATCAAGCAAGACTAGTTTTTGTAGCTTATCTAATTCTGGCACTTTCATAACTCCACTTGATGAAGGAATTATTCTAACACCTTCAGGACCAGTCATAATAATTTCTTTTAGATGCCTTTCCCCACACAGAACATCATCAAGAGTAAATTTTGGTCTTAAATTTAAAATAACATCTAAATTTGCTAAGCCAAAATCACCATCAATAAGCAATGTTCTCATTCCAAGGCGTGCCATACACAGCCCTAAGTTTGCCGTGGTCAAAGTTTTGCCAACACCACCTTTACCGCCTGAAATAGCGATAACAGTAGGTATCTTTTGAATAAATTGAGGTTGAATTATTTTATTCAGACCTTCTTTTTCAATATTCTTCATAATTTCTCTTAGACTTGAAGCTTGATCAAACACTGCTCCCCTCCTAAAATCTTTTTAATTCAAAGTTTTAATAATCTTTCTACAACTCTTTCTTTTGAAGCAATTTCTAAATCCTCTGGAACCCTTTGGCCTGTCGTAAAGTAACTAAGTGGAATTTTTGCATGAACGCTGCTATTTAAAATTTCTCCAAAAGCCCAAGATTCATCAAGCTTTGTAAAGATAAGGCTTGAAGGGGATAAAAATTTAAAGCCACGAATTGTTTCATCTATATCTCTTTGTTTCATAGTGCATGAGAGAACAAGATGAAATTCAATAGGAAGAGGAACGGTCAACATTTTCCGTAAAAATTCCATTTGTTCATTAAAACGCGTACTAATGCCTGCTGTATCAATTAAAATATAATCATAATTATTATTTTTTGAAATGTATTTGACTAATTCAGTTTTATCGGCTGTTTCCGCAAAGGGACATTCAAGTATTTTTGCATAAACTCTTAATTGATCGGATGCAGCAATTCGAAATGAATCCATTGAAATAAGTTCAACAGATTTTCCATCGGTTATTTTTAATTTTGCCGCTATTTTTGCAATTGTCGTTGTTTTACCAACTCCTGTTGGCCCAACAAGGCAAATTACTTTTTTTCGACCATTTTCAATGCGAAAGGGCCCTGTTACTTTTAAATATTTAAATATGAATTTTATTGAGTTACTTAAATAAAATTCTCTTGTTTTTTCAGGAGAAGACAGTAATTCTTCACTTGATTTTGCCTCTTCTAATGTCTTTAAAAATGTAGAAAGCTGACTGATAAAATTTTCAGAAACTCCGGCAGTTCTCAGTCGAATTCCAATATCAGAAATATGTGAATTTGAACCTTCAACCGTTTTTTTATATTTTTCTCTCATTATATCATGCAAAAGAATTTTTATTTCTTGCATTTGCTCTGAGATATCTACCTGAGGCAATGACTCAAGCTCTCTGCGAACTTTTGAAATTTCATTGCGCAATACTCCAATATCTTCAATATTTTCTTGATTTTCATAAAAGGATTTACTGCGATTTTGCTCAGGTGCTATCAATCTTTCTTTAGGCGTTTCTTTCTGTAAAGCGTTTGCTAACGTTTTTGCCATATTACGTGTTTCTGGATTTAAATTAGCAAGAGCTGGACTGAGCTGAGAACGAAAGGGACGAGAATCGCCCTTCACAACGGTAGCTTCACTTTTAGGTCTTATTTTTGGAAAATCAACTTTCGGTAAATTCTGGGCAGACTTTGGAGAAATAACTCTCCCATTCATAGTTGCGCTCGCTGTTGCTGTAACTTCATAAATTCTGCAGTTTTTATCTAATTCTTCCGAATATATTTCTTTTTCTTTTGTAGAAAGAATGACAGCATCACGCCCAAGTTCTAACTTAACAAGTTTTATGGCATCCTGAAGTGAAAAAGATTCAAACTTTCTTATTTCCATTTTCTCATCCTTCAACATTCGACAAAACAAAAATTCAATAAACTTAACTTATATTCACACAATCATTTCTAAATTCTTTACATTTATATCTGCTGGAATTTCATCATACGAAAGGACAATGAGATGCGGTATATAACGTGATACAAGTTTATGAAATGATTGGCGCATTCTTGCACTTAAAAGCAACACGGGTTGAGATCCTTCTCTTTCAAAAACTTGAATACTCTTCATTAATTTTTGTAAAATATCTTGAGCATTTTTTGCATCTAAATTTATATAAGATGTTCCATTTTCTGTTGTCACTAGACCTCCAGATAAAATATCTTCAATCAATCGATCAAAGGTAACAACCAAGATTTCTTCTTTATCATTTAAAAGTTTTTGCACTATATTTCTGCCAAAACTTTTGCGACATTGCTCAGAAAGAACATCTGGATTCTTAATAATTCTACAGTGATCCGCTAAACACTCAAACAGGGTAAGAATGTCTCGAACAGACACATCTTCACGCAGCAGGTTTTGCACGACCTTAACAATTTCTCCAAGAGAGAGCCTGTCAGATTGCATAACTTCATCAACAACTTTTGGATTTGTTTCTTTTAATTTATCAATTAAATATTGCATATCTTGCCGCGTGATAAGTTCTGCAGCATGTTCTTTCAAAACTTTCGTAACGTGGGTAGCTATAACTGTAGAACAATTAACTACAGTATAGCCTCTAAATACAGCTTCATCTTTATCACGTTTATGGACCCAAATTGCTGGTAAACCATAAACAGGATCCTTTGTTGTTTCACCACTTATTGGTAAATCAACTCCACCCGGATCCATAGCGAGAAAATAATCGACCATTAGATTGCCTTGTGAAATTTTATTTGATTTCAATAAAATTTGATACGTTCCTGGATCGAGTTGTAAATTATCTCGTAATTGCACTTGGGGAATTATTATTCCCATTTCTTGGGCAAATTGTTTGCGAATTCCTTGAATTCTATCGACAACTTCTCCATCTTGGCCTGGATCAATTAATGGAACAAGACCGTGTCCAACTTCAATTGCAAGCATATCAATTTTCATTATGCTATCGAGACTATTTACTTCTTTTTCATCTTTTTTACGGTCATCAGCATCTTTTGTGTTTTCTTCAGACTTCTTTTTATCATTAATCCATTTGTGCGACATTCTACCAAATAAAACAAGAATTGAGCCTAAAATAAAGAAAGATAATTTAGGGAATCCAGGAATAAGAGCTAAACAAAAGATCAAGCCAGCAGCAATATAAAATGCTTTTGGATGAATACGTATCTGATTTAAAACTTCACTTCCTAAATTTCCTTCACTGGTTGCTCTTGTTACGATAATACCAGCTGCAGTTGAAATCATAAGAGCAGGAATGGCACTGATTAGACCATCTCCCACTGCAAATAAGGTAAAACGTGCTGCTGAGTCTTGTGGGGTTAAATTATGCATTAATACACCAATTGAAAACCCAACAATAATATTAACAACTGTAATAATAATACCTGCAATAGCATCTCCTCGCACGAATTTACTGGCACCATCCATTGCACCATAGAAATCGGCTTCTTTCTCAACCGATTTTCTGCGTTTTTTTGCTTCATCAGCATTTATATGTCCGGCATTTAATTCTGCATCAATTGCCATTTGCTTTCCAGGCATTGCATCCAAAGTAAATCTTGCTGCAACTTCTGCAACGCGACCTGCACCTTTAGTAATAACAATAAAGTTAATGACCATTAATATTATAAATATTACAAATCCTACAACAAAATTACCTCCAACAACGACTTGTCCAAAACCTACGACTAAATTTGCAACTTCTCCATCTGCTCCATGAAGAAGTATATTTCTAGTAGTAGCTACGTTTAATGAAAGTCTAAATAATGTTGAAATCAATAATAAGGTAGGAAAAACACCAAATTCTAATGGCTTTGTAATATAAATACTAACCATTAAAATTATAAGTGCAACTGAAATACTAATTGCTAATAAAAAATCAAGAAAAAATACAGGGAGTGGAAAGATCATCATAAGCACAGTGCCGACAACAACCGCAGCCATAATAAGATCTGGATTGCGCGAAAATGCTTGTGACGCTAATGAACTATTTGATGTTCCAGATAGAACAGTTGTGTTGCTTTTTGCCATACACTATGCCTCAAACCTTTCAAAATACTTTTTGCCACGAATCTTATAAATATATTTAATAACTTCAATTACACTTTGATAAAGTGAAGGTGGTATTTCTTGACCAACTTTAACTGTCTTATATAATGTTCTAGCTAATGGTTTATTTTCTACAATCATAATATCGTTTTGTTTTGCAATTTCTCTTATTTTAAAAGCAATGAGATCCTGTCCCTTAGCAACGACAACAGGAGCAGGCATTCCTTTTTTATATCTAATGGCAATTGAGAAATGCTCAGGATTTGTAACAATAAAACTTGCCTTAGGAACTTCTTTTAAACTTTTTCGCATTATAAAATCTCTTGCCATTCTTTTGCGTTGAGATTTTAAAAGAGGATCTCCTTCATGTTTTTTTACTTCTTCTTTCAATTCTTGTTTAGTCATTTTCATATCTCTATTTATTTTCCAGAAATTATATGAAAAATCTCCTCCTCCAATAACAACACCAGCAGCACACATAACCAACATTAATTTTGAAATAGAATTTCCTATGTTTTTCATATAATCAATATTATTAAAAAAATAGTTTTCACTAGCTGAAAATATTTCTCCTTTTAAAACAAAATAAATAAGAATGGTAAATATAGAACATTTTACAATGACCTTAATAATTTCAACTAAAGCATTAAAACTAAACATTCTGCCAAAGCCTGAAATTGGGTTTAATTTTCCTAAATTAAAATTCATTTTATTCCATGACCAATTAAAGCGCGTAACAACAAGACCAATTAAAGTTGGAAATATTGCGCAGGCAAAAACAATAAATAAAAAATGTGGTAAAATTGGGTTTATTGCATAAAAAACAACTTTAAAAAGACTAGCATAATCTACAGCAAAACCAGGAAATCCATACCAAGCTCTTTTGAAACATTCTTGAAAACTATTTATCAAACTGGAAGTTGAAAAATAAAAATATGATGTAAATAAAATAAGAGTTACACATGCTACAATTTCTCGAGGGTTTGCAATATTACCTTCTTCACGAAATTGATTTCGTTTTTCTTCGGTTGCTTCTTCCGTTTTATCTTCTTGTCCTTTTTCTTCTCTCTGCTCCATATGACCTCAATAAATTATTGTGAATTCATAGGGACAAACACGCGTCGCATCGTTTCAAACCAAGCAACTTCTTTTTCCATTCCATAAGTACCAAGTAATTTTAAAAATGATGCAATGCTAATAAATAAAATAATCATAGTTATTAGAAAACTAAGAGGAAAACTCACAATAAATACATTCAGTGATGGCAATGCACGATTAAGCAGACCAAGAGAAATATTTATTAATATCTGAACAGCAATCAGAGGGGCGCCTAAACGAAGACCTAATTCAAATGCTTCTTGAGCAATTTCAATGACAGTTTTCATAAGAGCTACTTTATCTGGTATGGCTGCAATAGGAACGTAGACAAATGATTTAACCAATCCTTCAATAAAAATATGATGAATATTTAAAGTCAAAATAAGTATGATTGCAAACCAATTTTTCATAACAGAAAATGAAGATTCGTGATCATTTAATCCTGGGCTAAACATGGAGGCAACTTGAAACCCCATATTAATTCCAACAGTATGAGAAGCAACAGACACTCCAAAAATAACAAGCTTTGCCGCATACCCAACTGCAAATCCAAAAAAAACTTCATGAAACGTTGCAACTGCTAAAGTAACTGCACTCCATTGGAGAAGTCTTTCAGGATGATACATTTTATCTGCAACCAACGGATATAAGAAAAAAGTAAAAGCAAGACCTAATAAAATTCTAAGTCTGATGGGAACCACTTGATCACCGAAAATTGGCAAGAAGAAAAACAAGGTTGTAATTCTTAAAAATGCCATTATGGGCAATGGCCAAGTTTCAGGTTTAAGTTGTATGACAGATAAAATATCCATATAATTACCAACTATTTTTGCCTAGATATTTCTGGAATTTTATTGTACATTTTAAGCGTATAATCATTTAGTTTTCTTAACATCCATGGAGAAAGCATTATTAAGACAACAATCATCACTGCTATTTTTGGTAAAAAGCTTAATGTAGATTCGTTTATTTGGGTTGCAGCCTGAAAAATACTTACCATTAATCCTACTATTAGAGCGACTCCTAATAATGGTAATGAGATTTCAACCGTGATATATAAAAGAGATAGAATAATATCTATGACTTGCTGATTATTCATATATACACTCCTTTATATAAAACTCTTTATTAATGATCCTGCTAATAAATTCCATCCATCAACAACAACAAATAAAATTAGTTTCAATGGCAAACTCACTACAGTTGGCGGTAACATCATCATACCCATAGCCATTAAAACACTGCTGACTATCATATCTATAACAATGAAGGGTAAATAAACTAAAAATCCGATTTGAAATGCCATTTTTAATTCGCTAATAACAAATGCAGGAACCAAAACACGCATTGGCACATCATCTCTATTTTCTGGTCTTTCAAGTTTGCTCATTTGATAGAATAATTTTAAATCATCTTTTCTAACTTGCACAATCATAAAATCATGAAGTGGTTTTTGAGCCACATCAAGAGCTTGTTGAGTTGTGAGGTCTTTTTGCATATATGGAACAACAGCTGTGTCATATATTTTTGATATCGTTGGAGACATAATGAAATATGTTAAAAATAAAGATAATGCTATTAAAATTTGATTGGGAGGCATAGTAGGAATACCTAAAGCTTGTCTTAAAAAGGATAAAACAATCAGTATTCTTGTAAATGAACTCATTAATAATAAAATTGCTGGTCCAAAAGTTAATATTGTTAAAACTGCAACAACTTTTATTGCAGGAACAAAATCATCCTGATTCTCACCATTTGCAATATTTATTGAAAATATGGGCAATGGACTTTTACTCAGATCCAATTTATTTTGAGCATTTGCATTATCTCGTTGCCATGCTTTTTCTGATTTATGTTCAGGTGATTGATTTTGAGCGCTTAAGTTATTAATAAATAATACAGAAAATGATAAGAGCAATATCTTAAAATAAAGAATAATTCTCATCTCATCTCCTTAATAGTAAAGTTTTAATTAAGCGGCTTCATTGAACGAAGTTTTTCTCTTATTAAATTGGTTACATTTTCTACACTATCTCCATCTTCTTCCTTCTTTTTTAACTCTTTTTTACTTTCGGCTTCAAATTGACTTGCCAAATATTTTGGAAAGTTACCTATTTTATTTTCTTCATTGTTTTTTTCTTCTGAGTTTTTTAATTTTTGAGTTAAAGAGTTTGAATTCAAACTCTTTAAAGCTTTTAAAAGAATATCCGATTTTTTCTCTGCGACTTTATCAGTGCCTAGGGGATTTCCTTCTTTTTTAGAATCAGCTTTTTCAACTAAAGATCTGTCAAGTTTTGAAAATGTCATTTTATCACTAATTAAACTTGGCTTTTTTTCAATAATTGGTTTGCTCTGGAAGTTATTTCCGCCACTCACTTCGGTCAGAAAATTAATTCCAGCTTCTGTATTTGAAACAACTATTTCTTGATCTCGAATTCTTAAAATAACTATTTGTCTTTTTGGTGATAATGATAAACTAGAAACAACATCCATAATCTTATCTTGACGTGAAATTAAAAAGGAGCCTCTCTTTTTAATTTTTGCTAAGAAATAACCAACAACTGCAATTATTGAAGAAAAACAAATTGCCAATGTAAAAAACTTCCATAACTCTGAACTTGTGCGACTTTTTGCAGAATCTTCTTTTAAAAAGTCATATTCACTTTCATGTGTTTTAATTTTTTGTTCTGACTTAATTTTCTTATTTTCTTTTTCACTTTTTAAATTTTTAATTTCATTATTTTCTTGGATTTTATTGGAAATAATGAGTTCCATTTGCTTTTCTAAATTCATTTCCTTTATTTTATCAGTGCTTGAGGATCCCTTATTTTGCTCATTCTTTTCGATACTGTCTTCAATTTTTTGTTCTGGAAATTGAATAGGTGGTACAACTGCTTCATTACTTGACTGAGCAAAAGTTTGCTTACCCCAAAAAATTAAACTGAAAAAAATAAATAGAAATTTCATAAAAATCCCCTTGTACCTAATTCACTCTTAAACTGAATCACCTGATGAAGATGCTTCCATTCCTACGCCACTCATAACGTCGGTGAGACGAACGCCAAATTTTTCATTAACAACAACAACTTCTCCCATTGCTACAAGCTTATCATTGACATAAATTTCCATTGGTTCACCAGCCATTTTATCGAGTTCAATGACAGAACCTTGCCCCAATTGCAATAAATCATTCACTAAGAGTTTTGTTCTGCCCAATTCCACTGTTACTTTTAATGGGACATCAAGAACCATTTTCATTCTTGAAATATCTAAATTTCTTAAAGACTCATCGTCTTTTTGCGCAGCTGTTTGCCCACCACCGCCGCCACCGGCAGCTTCTGCGGGTGGAGCTTCTGCAGCAGGAGCTTCTCCCTCTGCGCCTTCGTCTGCTAAACCAAAATCTTCTGGTCTAAAGCCTGTATTTAGATCTTCTGCCATTTTAATTTTCTCCAATGAGTTCAGTTATTTTAATTGCCTTATTACCTCTAATAATTCCTGGAGTTCCTCTAAACTTATGAATTCCTTCAATCATAACATCAAGAGCCTTGTCACTATCACGTTCTAGAATAAGAACATCTCCTCTTGAAAGTTCCATTAAATCTCTTAAATTAATCCAACAGCTTCCTAAATTAACAGTTAAGTTAACACTTGTTCCCATTAATTGAGATTTAATTCGATTAATCCAAATATGGTCAACCTCTAATTGTTCGTTCTGAAATCCAACACTTAATTTAGATTTAATTGGTTCAAGAGTAGAGTATGGTATGACTAATTTAATTGAGCCACTCATTTTTTCGAGTTCAATATCAAATGCAGTAGAAATAACCACATCACTTGGAGGTACAATTGCAACAAATTGTGGATTAATTTCTGTACGTGAATATGAAATCTTTATTGGAAAAACAGGAGCCCACGCCTTTTCTAAATCGTCTACGGCTGACATTACAATTCGTCTTGCAACTTTTATCTCTATTTGCGTAAAATCTTTACCTTCAATTTTTGTATAAGGGACATCATTTCCTCCAAATAAACTATCCACAAGTGCATAGAGTAATTTACTTTCAATAACCATAACTGCGGAACCACGCAGTGGCTCAATTCGTAAAATATTTAAGCAACTAGGTAATGGAAGTGAGTTCATAAATTCACCAAATTTAATTGGCCCAGAACTATTCACTCCAATATTAGCTACTTTTCTCAATGCGGCAGAAAGAGAAATTCGAAATAAACGGATGAAACGATCGTGGATGATATCCAATGTTGGCATGCGCCCACGAATAATTCTGTCTTGATTTGCTAAATCATAATGAACAATGCCCGATGCATCTTGCTTACCAGCATCAGGTCCTTCCACTCGACCATCTGAAACAGCATTTAATAAGGCGTCAACTTCATTTTGACTTAATACTTGATCCATTCCTTACTCCACAAAAAATTCAGTAAAGAAAACATTTTGAATAGGTCTGTCTGAAACTTCATTTACCCTATTCATAATTTCTCTACGCAGACTCTCTTTTCCACTATCTGAAATTAAATCTGATCTCGTTTTACTTGTGACTGCCGTAATTACTATATCTTTAATTTGAGCTTCTCTTTTTTTAAGTTCCATTCCTTGATTTTCACCGCCTCTATATTCAATTGCTACAGCAATGCGAATAAAGCGATTTTCAATAGCGTTACCTAAATTTAAATCCAAGCGCGGAATCTGGAACGTATCACCAAAATTTGCTGTTCCTTTATTTGGGTCATTTTTTGGATCTGCTGGTGGTGGTGCATTTTTAGGATCATCTTTTTTCCCATGATCATCTTTTTTGTCATCTTTCTTTTCATCCTTTTTCGCATGATCATCTTTTTTGTCATCTTTCTTTTCATCCTTTTTCCCATGATCATCTTTTTTGTCATCTTTCTTTTCATCCTTTTTCCCGTGATCATCTTTTGCATGTGGATCAGCTTTTGGATCTGCATGTGGATCAGCGGTTGCCGCACCATCAACCCCCTGCGCCGCCAGTGCCATTTGCTTTTTTGCACTGATGGTTTTGAAGACAAAAAAACCACCTACACCAAGCGCCACTAATAGAACTCCACCAATTCCAGCAAATAGAGCAAAGCGGCTTTTTTTAACTTCTTTTTCATTGGGATCCTTGGCTTTTTCGTCTTTTTTTGCGTCCGCTTTTTTTTCATCTTCTTCTGCCATACGAGTTTCCTAAATGAAATAAAAATAAGGGTGAATTTTTTATTGCCATCTTTTAATGAGTTTGCCATAAAATGATTGAGCAGGTTTGTTCTTTATGTCGCAAATTCTATCGGCAATCTTTTCCAGAGAGAGCAATTTCTGCCTGTTTAAGGGGTCATTTTTAATGGAATTAAATGAATTTGCGGAGATAATTTTATTTGGAACAAATATTTCTAGTGACAAACTTTTGGAACCAAAATTGCTTACTGATGATAACTCTAATCAGGCAATTCTTGCACCTAAATTCCCTGGTCGCCCAAATAATCTCTGTTTCGATAAAATGAAGCTTAAAAATAAAATTCCATTTCCAAATAATGAGCAAATTAAGACAGAACAACATAGAGGTTTTGTACTTCATTTTTTTGCAAATCATGAATTATTAGCCATGGAAATAATGGCGCTTGTTCTCTTAAAATTTCCAAATGCTCCTAAAAGTTTTCGTATGGGAATTGCAAAAACAATTCTTGAAGAGCAAAAACACATGACTCTTTATTTGAATAGAATGAGAGAATTAAATGTAGAATTCGGTGAAATCCCTGTAAACGATTTTTTCTGGAATTGTTTATCAAAAATGCAAAGTCCGCTTGATTTTGTTACACAAATGAGCATGACTTTTGAACAAGCAAATATAGATTACTCTTTATTTTATAAAAATTTAATGCTTAAAATAAATGATTTTAAAACTGCTGAAATATTAGATATTGTTTATCGAGAAGAAATAGGACATGTCAAACATGGCGTCACTTGGTTTGATCGCTTTCGTGATCCCTCCCAATCGCAATGGCAAGCATATGTTTCATCTTTAAAGTTACCTTTAAGTCCTACACGCGCTAAAGGAATAATATTTGATGAAATTGGTAGAAAATCTGCTGGTCTTTCAGAAAATTTTATTAAAGAATTATCCGTTTTTTCTTCTTCAAAAGGCCGCCCTCCCCATATATTTTATTTTAACCCTGCCTGCGAAAGTGAAGTTTCTAGAGGAAAAGTTGGTTATTCTTCAAATAAATTTGTTGAAAATATAAAACAAGATTGTTCATCTCTAATGCTTTTTATTGCTTCTAAAGATGATATTATTCTTACAGAAAAAAAACCTTCTTTTCTTTTTCTAAAAAAATTAAAAGACTGTGGCTTCGATTTACCTGAATGGCTTGAAAACGAGAATTCTAATTTTAAGCCTGAAAATATTTCTCAACGACTTGTAGGTTCTCTAAATCCATGGGGATGGAGTCCTAATAGTATTCAAATTATGTCTATTTTTAAAGTAAAAATGATTGGAAATATTGATTTTCAAAACAATATTTTTCAAAATGATTTTTTTTTAAACAAGGTTAAACCCCTGTATTCAAAATGCTATGCGGCGGAACTTTCAAAACAGATTTATCTAGATTTTGCTCATATGAAAGATATTCTTCCCCTTGAAGAAACACTTTCACAAATCGCACACAATTATACTGAATGCTTAAATGCAATTGAAGACATTTTTAAATTGAAAACATTTGATATGTGTTTATTAAAAGCTCCATTTGGATCATCTGGACAAAATATGCGACGCGTTAAATCTACCGTTCTCGATAATTCAGAAATAAGCTGGATCAAAAGAATTTTAAATGACCAAGGTTCTTTAGTCATAGAACCTTGGTTCGATAAAGTTGCAGACCTCTCGTATCAATTTAAAATAGATAGAAATCAGACCTCAATTTTAGGATTCACCCGCTTTATAACCGATCAAAGAGGTCAATATAAAGCGACCATCATTGGCAGAAAAACGGATGATCTAGAAGAAAAATTAATTAAATTTATTTATAATCCTATCAAAGATTACAAAGATCTTCTCGCATTTTTTAAAGTCATTGCTGAATTTGTTGCATATAACTTAAAATTCTCCCAATTTGAAGGTCCTGTTGGGATAGATTCATTTATTTATTCAGATCCAATTTCACCCTATGGCTTTAGAATTAAAATATTATCTGAAATAAATCCACGCTACACAATGGGGCGAGTCGCTTTAGAAATCTCAAAAAGAATTCAAAGTGGGGCCTATGCCATATGGGCTCATATAAGAGTCAGTGATATTTTAGGCGCTGGATTTACTTCAATCGAGGATTTTACAACTCAAATTGAAAATAAATTTCCAATTATCAAAACTGAGAATACAAAACCTCTTATCAAAGAAGGCATTCTATTTACCAACGATCCTTCCTCAGCAAAATCTATCCTTACAACTCTTATTGTCGGAAAAAAAGTTCTTCATGACTTTACAAAGCT
The DNA here is from genome assembly GCF_009208585.1 of Fluviispira multicolorata. GTDB lineage: Bacteria > Bdellovibrionota_B > Oligoflexia > Silvanigrellales > Silvanigrellaceae > Silvanigrella > Silvanigrella multicolorata. The sequence continues at coordinate 6,158 of NZ_WFLN01000011.1, read as the reverse complement.
CACACAAATAAAAATAATAAAATAAGTGTTTGAAAAAACATAAAATAATTTTAGTAAAGTTCATTATTTATGTAAGAGTTCAATTGATACTTTATTATTATAAACTAAATATTTTATACTCAGTCACTGAATCACATAATTAAATTATTCTTCAATGATATAAAAATCGTCCCTACTTTCCAAAGAACGCAGTTTTTTTACGCTTTCTCTTACAAGATCTTTTCTCTCACTGGCAAACATAATAATTCCAGGAATACTTAAAAGATCTATTGTTATACTCAGATCATCATTTACTTTTAAAAACGGGAAAAAATCAATATATCCATCTAGTTCCTTCATTTTTTCAATAAGACCAAAACCCTTAAATACTCCTTTTTTACTTGAAATTAGAAAAACCAATTCACCATATTTTTTAGGCTCATAAGTTATATTTTTTTTCTGTTCAATAATTAATTCTAATGTTCGAGTGATTTGATTATAACCTAAACACTCTTTCATTATTACTTGGGATTTTCCTCCATGGGGTCTGCTTCCCACTTCAATTAAAACTGGCTCATCAACATTGTCTATCATAATTTCAACGTGTGATGGTCCAATACAAGTTCCCAAAGCTTTTACTACTTGTTTTGAATAATTAAGAAGCCTATCAAAATATATATTTTGGGAATCCACTAATTTAAGCGATGAGTAAATAAAATTACCATTAATAGTTAACTTTTTTTCGTATTTCCACATTGCTACAAGTTCGGTGTAATCGTCATATGTGGTAAGATCAACCACAAATTCAGTGCCTGTTATAAACTCCTGCAATAGCAACTCATTATTTTCTATACCAATTTTATTTGTAGTTCCAAGATTACATTCAATATATCTTTTTACTTCATTTTCATTTTTGCAAAAGACAACGGCATCACTGCCCGCACTTTGGGTGGGTTTTAAAACGACTGGGAATTTAAAATTTGGTATTTTATTTTTGATATCCTTAATTAGAAATTGTTCTATTGATTTTAATCCAAACTCTCTTATTCTCTCATGCATCAAATATTTATTTATTCTTTCTTTACTAAATTCTTTTAAGTTTGTTTTAATATTTAATTCTTGAGAAATTTTTTCTGATAATTGAACCCCTACCTCACTTCCAGCAAGACAAAATAAAATATTTTCTCCTAACGTAATATTTAAAATTCTTTCAATTAAATCTTCTAAACTACAATCTTCAGATATACAATTAGTTAACTGGGAGAAAAAAACTGCTTTTCTTGCTTGTGCTGAAACTACAGTTATAACCTTAATATCATACTTCATTAATTCTTTTAAAAAATCTGCGCCACTTGAAAAAGGATCAACAATTATAGCATACATTTTTAATCTCTCTTACTCTTGAAGTAATTCTTTAGTTGAAATAGATTTCATTATCCTTAATATAATTATCAAGACACCTATTGTAATGAAAACAAAAAAACCTACAAATGGAAATATAATTTCTCTTGATATACTACCTATCAAAAGTGAAGCAAACAAAGGAAAAATAGCTCTAGGCATAAATGTAAATAAATTGCTTAGTGACATCCATTTTGAAATATCATCCTTTGATTTTAGCCTATCAAAAATATTTTTTCTGAACGTACTGCGAAGAGAATTCAAAGAAAAGCCAAGCAAAAAAGCAATTAATAAGCATAGAAATGTATTATCAATATGAATGAATGAAAAATTAGAGAGAGGTATAATACTTGCAAATGTTAATATAAACAATAAATAAAACCTACCATTAAAAACGACAAAGGAAGCAATAAATGCACCTAAGCTTGCCATACCAGATAAATAGCCAAAAAGCTCGGCACTCCATCCTTTAGAATGAATAAGAATATCTGGTATTAAAAGATTGAAGTTTGCAATTTGAAGTGAAAGCATGAGTATACATATTGCTGAAAACCAAAGCTCTAGCGTCCCTTCAGTTTTTGTTGCTATGTTAGTTTCTTGTTCATTCTTTTTAATTATTTCATTAACAGTACCTGTATCTTTTATAAACAAAGAAATAAGTGAAGCACAAAGAGCTAGTCCAAGGAATGATAAAATTATCTTTATAGTTCCAGAAATACCATAAGAGTGAAAGATCTTTCCTCCAATAGAGAACCCTAAAAGTGTTCCAATTTGCATTGCAACCTGACTTATCATGCTTCCCTGAGTTGAAGTTATTTTTTTGATAAGAATATATTTTGAAATAAATGCATCAATTATATAATAATTCATAAAAATGAAGCCGCTAAATAGTATCAAAGAAAACATAATCCAGTATTTATTAAAAAAATTATTGCTAATTAAAAAATAAAAATATATTGAAAACACAGTTAGTATTAGTGCTTTTATAAAGAAAAACATATTTGTATTTTTTAATATTGCCGCCTTAATAAATAAAGATTTTGTTTGAATTATATAACATATTATGCTTGAAATAGATATACATATTCCCAAGCTAAAAATGGAATTATATTTTTTAAGAAGTATCCAAACAAATCCCACATTGACAAAACCATCTATACACATAAAAAGAACAAATGAAATTAGATTAAAATAAAAATATTTCATTTTATTAATATTCAAGAATCAGTCTCCTTTACAAATAAGGTAAGAAAATTATAATTTAATATAGATGGTAAAGAGTTTTTATGAAGTGATTTTGAACACAATTGAGTATTCCTCATTTTAATTTTGAAAAAACTAATATATATAAATAAATTTGTCAATTTAAATTTTAAAAATAATTATACATATCTGGTTTTAACAAATTTTTATTACCATTAATTATATTTTTGCAATAAAATAATTTGTAATCACATTTTTACTATTAGTAATTGGTATTCAACATTATAACATTATAAAAAAAATTTATCTAGTTAAATCAATCTAATCAACCTGATTGCAAAAATAGCTGCCCTGAATTGTCTCCAAATATAAAAGAATGCCACACAATGGGAAGAATCCTTTAGAAGTCTTAAAAAGATTCAAAGTGGAGCCTATGCCTTATGGACTCTTATCAAAGAAGGCATTCTATTTACCAACGATCCTTCCTCGGCAAAATCTGTCTCTACAACTCTTATTATAGGCAAAAAAGTTCTTCATGACTTTACAAAGTTCACGTAAATAGAGATAATAAAATGGATAAAGTGTTTTGAAACTTGGGCACTTTTAATACGATATTTAATTTAGTCATTTAAGGAGTCCTTTTGGTTCCTTTCTACAAAAAATCAATGTCTTTTATTAAACGTATTTTAAAAAGACCGCGCCACAAAGAAATAATTTTTTCAATCCAAAAAAAATTATTTCTTAAAAAATGTGAGCTGATTTTTAGAGAAAGCATTTTTGTTCTTAAAAATTCAAATCTTTCTGAAAAATCAGCGCAACTTACTTATACATCTATCCTTTCCATAGTCCCTTTACTTGCCATACTTTTTACTTTCATACATACCATTAATGGTTTAAATGATTTCTTTGTTCAAACTATCTCACCAACAATCATAAAACATTTTGGAGTTGTAGCAGGACTACAAATATCAGAATATCTGCATGTTCTTATAAAAAATTTAGAAGTTAAAGAGCTTGGAGTTATATCACTCATCACTTTTCTCATTACAGTTATCTTATTGCTCTTAAGAATTGAAGATACTTTTGATGAAATAATGGATATAAAAAGTAAATTAAGTTTATTTAATAGACTCACTAAATGTTGGGTTATATTAACAATAACTCCATTTATTTTAGCGATTGCGTCAATTAAGTCAGATCAATTCATAAATTTAATCCCAATTACGAATTTCGATGCATTTAATACATTTGCAATTAAAGGTTTTAGAGTTGGATTTGGAATGTTTTTTCAAGCTCTCTTTTTTATAATAATTTATTATATTATGCCTACCAAAAGATTAAATATTAGAGTTGTCATTTTAGGCGGTATAATTTCGAGTCTATTATTTGAAGGTCTTCAATTTTTAAATGTTTACTTAGCAAGAAGAGCTTTTTCAGGAGATCCAATTCATATGTATGGAACTGCCCCATTAATTGCAGTATTATTTTTTGTTTGGCTCAGAATTATCTGGATCATAACATTATTTGGAGCAGCCCTGACAATTTCTTCACAAAGAATTTTATTTTATAAAAATGCTCTTTCAAAACAATTATTCCCAAGAAAAAGCCTTGCTGATTGTTTAACTGTCTATAAAATTATTTCGCAACAGTTTCAAAAATCAAATGAAGCAACAACTATAAACCACATTGTGAAGGCATCAAATTTAAATAAAAAAGAAGCGGAAGACTGGATTGAATATCTTGTACATCATAAATTTATTTGTACTTCTGGTGAGGTATCAGATGATATTTTATATATCCCAACTTATAAATCTCTTATGTCAGAAAAAGATCAAGTTGCGTTTCTTAAAAGACTTTTAACAGATGATGATCTCGAAAAAAATGGAATGATCTCAGAAATTAATCTCTTATTTGAAAGAAATCAAAAAAAATAATTAAAATCTACTTGGCCTCTGTCATTTTAACTTGCAAATTTTTAATTCTAAATTTCTTTTTTAATGCTAATTCAAGTTTATCAGAGTTTAATTCAACATGCGTAAAATTATCAAAAATAAAAATATTACCTAAATCTTCTTTTTCAAGTGAAAGTTCTTTTATAAAAGCACCGAGTATGTCACCTGGACGCATTTTATCTTGTTTCCCTTTATTTATATAAACTTTTGAAAATTTTATTTTTGTTTGATGCTGGTTTTTGCCTTCTGGTCTCTCTTCTGCAGAGTTTTGATTCACAAAAAAATCTTTATCAAAGGGTTTTGCTTGAATACTCAATTCTTTCATCAAATTAAGATAATAAGATTCTACTTTAGCTTCGCACAATGCCAAAGCTAGGCCATTATTTCCGGCACGTCCCGTTCTGCCTGATCTGTGAATATATTCATCTTGGGTATATGGAATATCATAATGAATAACTAAGGATAATTTAGCCACATCTATTCCACGTCCAGCAATATTAGTTGCTACTAAATATTTTAAAGTACCATTTTTAAAGTTTCGCATTATACTATTTCTATGAACTTGCCCAAGTTCCCCAGAAAGAGCATCTGCAGCAAAACCTTCATTTTTTAAGGATTCAGCTAACTGATGAGAAGTTTCTCGCGTATGGCAAAAGATAATTCCTTTACCAATATGAGTTGAAGATTCACATTTCTTTAAAAATTTAACTAAGCTTTGATATTTAGACTCTTTATTTCCAACATTTATATATTGATGCTTAATTTCTGAATCATGAAATTTTTGCACACCTGAATTATTTTGAATATTTTCAACATCAGCATTTAAGTAATCGTTACCTCCTAGTAACAATTTTTCTAAATGAGTCACTTTTTCGTTTTTTGTCGCAGAAAATAATCCGACTTGAAGATTTTCTGGAAGAAAATCACAAATAGCTTCGACCTGATCGGAAAATCCCATTCCAACCATAATGTCTGCTTCATCTAAAATTAAACTTTTTAATTTTAGGAGATCAAGCGCATTTCTCTCTAATAAGTCCAGTATACGTCCAGGAGTTGCAATTAAGACATGTGGATTTTTAGAAACTTCTTCAATTTGAGATGAAATAGGAGTTCCACCGAAAATCGTACGTACCAAAATATTTTTTCCGTCGATTTTAAAAATTGCTTGTGCAACTTTATTTGCCACGCTCGCTATTTGATTTCCAAGTTCTCTTGTCGGAACTAAAATAAGTATTTGCTGATCTCTTAACTGACTTTCTACTTTAAGCAAAAGTGGCAAAACAAAAGCTAGAGTTTTTCCAGATCCTGTGGGTGCCAATCCAAAAACAGATTTTCCTTCAAACATGGGCTGCATGCATACAGATTGTATGTCAGTCAAGTTTGTAATTGAGAGGTGTTCAAGGTAATTTGCAAAAAATGAATTATTTGAGTTCATATTAGAATGTACTTTATTGAAGTTAATTGCACACAAAAAAAGCCCCTGAGTTAATCTCAGAGGCTTTAGAAATAAAGGCTGCACAGAGCTACTCTCCCACACTTAAGAGTGCAGTACCATTGCCGCAGACGGGCTTGACTTCGGAGTTCGGAATGGGATCCGGTATTTCCCCGTCGCAATCAGCACAG
>NZ_WFLN01000010.1 GCF_009208585.1 Fluviispira multicolorata | reverse complement strand
GCGAGCCGACTAATATAATTAAAAAAGCCACTATCGTGTTTTTTTAATTCCTCGTCCACTTCGCCGACAATGGATCAATCGGCCTTGACTCGCCCCTAAAGGAGCGAGAATGCGGCCTTGCTCTGTTAAATATTCTTCAATGTGCAAGTCATTCTCTTTTGCAGTTGCAATGAGAGAATAAAGAGTTGCACTAGCTTGAGCACCATGAATGGACTGGGAAAAGAACCAGTTTTTTCTACCAATGGCAAATGGTCTGATGCAATTTTCGACCCTGTTATTTTACAAAGAAATAAGTCCATAATTCATAAAATGAAGTAAATGAGGCCATTCGTGAGAAATGTAACCTAAGGTCTTACCAAGTTTTGAACAAGGCAATACTTTATAGACATTATCATCAATAAGTTTTCTAATATTATGTATGATAATAGGCGATTTATTTTTTCGAATTTCCATTTTTTCTTCTGGCGATAAAGATTCAATTTCTTTTTCAATGAGAAACAGGTTTTGAATTTCAGAGAGGAAAGTGGCAGCTAAAGTTTTCCCAACTGGATCACCATATTTTAGAGCAGAATCAAACTTCCTTCGCACATGCGCCCAGCATCCAACTCGAGTGACATTGAATTGCTCGCAGACTTTATTATATCCATCGTAACCATCGACCTGTAAAAATCCGTTATAATTTTTTAATAAATCATTGGCAGAAGAGATCGAGCGATTAGGATAAAACTGAAAATAAGAGGCAAGATAAGCATTTTTATGTGCGGCAAGAACCCACATGTAACTTTTTGCGGTTGGCTTTTTATCTGTTCCTTTAAGAACTTGTATAAAAGTTTCATCGCAATGAATCACGGGTTGAAATAAAATATACTTTTTAATTTCATAAACTAATGGAGTTAAGATATTTGCGCAGGCAATCATCCAACGAGCTAAAGTAATTCTAGGGATATTAATATTTTTTTGCTTAAAAAATACTTCTTGTCTGTATAAAGGTAAAGCAAATAAATATTTATTTACATCGACACGTGCAAGCAATCCAGATTCAGCAAAAGAGCCAAGAATAACAAAAGGAATTGCTTTAGGCTGCTGCAAAGTCTGTTGGCAGCATTTACAAGCATATTTTAAATAACGGTATTGAATAACTTTCAAACTTTAAGGGACAACATTAAGTTTTTCAACAATTTCTTCGCCGATTTTAAGCATAGGAGAGTGATCAATCTTGCATACTTTTTCTTCTTCACTAAAATCATGAGTGATACCTTCTCTTGAAATATGATTCGGAAAAGATTTTTGCGAAGATTGATCATCGAAAAGCAAGGAGTCATTCTTTTGCTTCTTTTTGTGAGTAGACTTGGTTTTATTCTGTGCATTATTCGCTTCAGAAGGAACTGGAATATCCTCAATTACATCAATGTGTTTTTCATTTTGTAAAATATCTTCTGCTTCATTAAATAAAGTACCTTCAGGAGAAATAAAATCATATTTTACAAATTTCTCTGAACGTTGAGAAAATGCAATTCGTTTCAAGAAACTGTTTTCTTCTTTCAGACGATTAATTTCATTAAAAGCAGAAATAAAATAGGTTTTAAATTCATCCGGTAAATTTTTTGGAAAACCAATTTCGTTCATAAGTATGCTAATAGCAGCAACAAGAACTTTTATCATTTAATTAATAATGAGTCAAATTTATATTGCCTTTTTCGAAGCATGTATTGGTACTCTATTCTAGCTTTAATTAGTTCACTCAGATTTGGAGCTTCGCTTGATAATTAGTACTTATTTTATTTAATATTCTTGGATTGTTCGAGAATTTTTTTCTTATTAAAGAGAAATTTTTAAAAAGAGATCTTCTTTGGGGTTGGCCCAATAAACTCCTATTTATTCCCATTATTAAAGTATTGAATCAAATTTTTAAAAATAAAGCAAATAATGTATATAAAATATAAAAAATAATATATTAAATTTTCTAATAATTCAAGCTATTGACAAATCCATAAAATTACAATATGAACTTAATTAAAGCAAAATTTGAAATCTAACTTTAACATGAGCAGTAAGTGGGATATCTGTTTTTATTTTAGACCATCGAGTCTTTAATTAAAAATAAATATGGAGGTTCTTTTAAATGAGTAAAAAATATCTTTTACTGTTAGGCGCAGATCAATTTTTAAGAGAACGAGCGGTTGTTGCTGCATTGCAAAACTTTTCGGGAGAAATAATTTCTATAGTAAAAGATCCACGCAACAATAGAAATCGCTATTTCCACCATTGCTTGCAGGGAGATCCTATGGATCCTCTTTCAAGTTTAACTGCAATTCATTCTTTTCTAGAGGCGAATCCAGGATATTTATTAGGGGTGGTTCCATGCAATGACTGGACTCTCATGTCAGCTGCACGAATTGCTCATAAGTATGATTTACCCTCACTTAGTTTTGAAACAATTAAGCTTTGCCGCAATAAGTTTGCTATGAAAGAAAAATTTTTACAAAATGATCTTCCTATTCCGCGCTTTGCCTTATTTTGTTCTTTTGAAGAGCTCATAGAAAAAGTCAAAGAGATTGGTTATCCATTGGTCATAAAACCAAAAGATTTTGGTGGGAGTGGTGGAGTGGTAAAAGTTGAAAATGCGGCTCAACTGCGATCAGCATTTGAGCACTGTGAAAAAATATTAAATCAATATGCAAATGTTTTTCATGTTTCTTTAGGGGAATATGTTGTGGAAGAGTATATTCAAGCTCGCGATGAAATTTCAGTCGAAGTTTTTGCACAAAGAAATAAGCAAACGGTTTTAGCCGTGACTGATAAATACTTAAGCGCAGAACCTTGGTTTTCAGAAATTGGGCATGTTGTTCCTTCCATATATTCCGCTTCAAAAAAAATTCATGAAATATCTTGCTTAGCGGTTCAAGCTTTGGGAATTGATAAAGGTGTTTGTCATGTGGAAATGAGAATTACAGATTCTGGTGATATTAGATTAATGGAAGTAGGCGCACGCCCAGGGGGAGATGCCATTCTTGACTTAGTAGAGCGCACATATGGATTTAATCCATATGAATTTCATATTGCTGCATGGCAAGGTATTTCAATTGATGAGTGTAAAATTTCAAATAAGGAAAAAGGAACTTCTGCAATTGCATTTTTAAAGGCTCCTATTGGGAAAATTAAAAATATCAATTTACCTTCTTATTTACCAAACTATATTACAGCATTAAATATAACTGCAAAGGTAGGAGATATTTCTGAAGACTCTATTTGTTGGAGAGCTCGTGAAGGTATTGTTGAGTTTTTTTGGAAAGACTCTGTTGATAAAGGTGAAAAATTAAAAAAGCATATTGAGATTGCTGAGGCACTGTCTCAAGAAATCTTTCAAGTAGAATAATAAAAAGAACTTGGTATTTAAATAAAAGACCAAGTTCTATTAATGAGAGAGGGGTAACTTTTAACGTATTTCTATTTTACGAACTTCTTTTTGAGCATCTGGCAGTTTTGTCAATGTAACTGTGAGCTCTCCATTTTTCATTTCTGCAGAAACTTTTTCTTTATCGATATGTCTTTGCGGGAGTGAGAAAGAACGTTCAAATTGTCCATAATAACGTTCTTTTACATGATGCTTATCATTTTCATTATGGGTTTCAGATCTTCTTTCACCTTTGATTGTTAAAATGTTATCATGGATATTAATATTAATATCTTCTTTTCTTATTCCAGGCAAATCAGCAGAAATAATATAAGAATTTGCATTTTCTTTCATATCTATACGAGGAGCCCAAATTCCTTTTGATTGTTGTTGAGTAGAATCAATGCCAAAATCATTAAAGAAACTATTAAACAGTCTATTAACATCGGTTTGTAGAGAATAAAATAAATCATTCTCAGGTCGATTTGTTATTTGATTTTGCTTTTTAAATGGCTGAAGAATTGACATAAAAAAGACTCCTTTTAATTAAAAATAATAAAAGATAACCCCTTCTCATCAAGTTCAATGTATTCCTTCTTTTTGAATTGTAAAGAGGAAATTTAAAATATTTTTTTTATCTTTTGCCAAATAATTTTCTCGTTTTATTTAAAAAAATTAAATTTTTGTTCTTTTAAAATGATAGATTCTTAAATCTTCTTGTTCGCCAATTTCAATACATATTTCAATAATTCTTTTGGGCTTAGAGCATTTGGTAATTTGAAAAAATGATCGATAATCGTCATTATCAATATTATATGGCCACTCAAATACACATAATGTATTTTTTGAATTAAATTCTTCTTCTAGTCCTAAATAAAGTAACTCTCTCCCACTTTTTAAGCGGTATAAGTCAAGATGTACAAGTTTTTTAAGGTCAGAATATGAATTTTGTGATATATTATTATCAATTAAATTTTCTGTGTTTAATATAGAAAAAGTAGGACTTGTTGAGTGCTGTTTTGCACCAAGAGACAATGATATTTCCTTTGTGAGAGATGTTTTACCCGCACCTAAATCCCCATCGAGAAAGAGCCAATCCCCTGCTTTCAAGAACGAAACAAGGAACTGTGAAAAAGAATTTAAGTCAGCAAAAGAAATTTGAATGGATATTTCTTTGCTCATGGATTCATCTTCAAAAAGTTCTTGAAATGAATTTTTAAGGGTTAAAAAATCATCCATTATTTATTTGCCTCATACCTTAAAATAATATCCCATATAAGTTCACTCACTTTAGATGCAGTTTGAGCTGATGGTGAGGAATCTAATGCTTTTTTACGCTCATCTAGCGAATTCATGGTTGACTCAATCAGCTGAATTGCAGATTCATTCTGAAATGTATTTTCATCAATTATCTGTGCCCAGCCTTGGTTTGTGAATATACGTGCATTGACAATTTGATCTCCTCGACTGGCATGCAACCCTAAGGGAACAAGGATCATGGGAACTCTTGCAGCAGCGAGCTCAAAGATACTGCTTGCACCTGCTCGACAAATAGCTAAATCAGCAGCTGCATATGCATATTTCATTTCTTGATTTAAAAATTCATATTGTCGATAGTGATTCACATTCATTATTTCAGATTTGTTACCTTTTCCAACGATATGAATAATATTAAATTGTTTATTTAATTCGGGAATAATATTAAACATTTTATTGTTTAAACTTTGTGCGCCTAAACTTCCACCAAAAATGAGAATTGTTTTTTTATTTGATTCCAAATTAAAGAATTTTAATGAATCATTTTTTGATGCGCTAAATAGAGATTCGCGAATTGGAAGTCCAACGTGCTTAACTCTCTTTTGAAAAAGTGGGGGCATTTTTGGAATTGTTTCTGCAAAAGCGACAAGAGCTAAAAAAGAGAAGGGTAGGGTTAATTTAGTTGCTAAAGCAGGCGTTGCATCACTTTCATGAATGACTATAGGAACTCCTCGAAGCCATGCAGCCCAAACAACAGGTGCGGAAACAAATCCACCTTTAGAAAAAACGACAGAAGCTTTAATCTTACCTAACAAAAAAAATGCTTGAAGAAATCCAAAAATAATTTTAAAAATGTCTGAGAAGTTTTTTAAACTAAAGTAACGACGAAGTTTTCCTGTTGCAACAGAGTGATAAGTCCAATTTGGTTGATTTATTAAAACAAGATCTTTTTCCATGCCTGATTGTGAACCAATATAATGAACACTTAATTTGTTTTCCCGAAATGCATTTGCTAAAGGTGATTTTTCTCCTTCAAATAACGCAAAATGGGGCCAGACATGTCCCGCTGTTCCACCACCTGTCAGTACAATTACGTATCTTTTATTATTATCTTTCATCGTTATTGCTACTTCTCATTAGAAAATTTATTTGTAAGATTTTTATTTAAAGATGCTCATGTGAGTCCCAAGTATAGTGATACTTTTTGTCTTCAAGCATCGCTGCAGCTTCAGTTACAAACAATGGTTCAAATGTGTCAACCATAATTGCTAATTCTTCTGTTCTTTTCGCGCCAATACTTTGTTCATAACGCTCAGGGTGTGGTCCATGAGGAATTCCTGATGGATGAAAGCTTATAGAATAATTTGAAATTCCTTTACGACTTGTAAAATCTCCACTCACATAGAAAATGGCCTCATCACAGTCGATATTTGAATGGGGCCATGGGCATGGAATGGCTTTAGGGTGATAATCTAAAACACGTGGTACAAAGTTCATAATATAAAATTTATCACCACTAAAGGCAGTGTGAACAGTTGGAGGAAGGTGAATAGAACTTGTTTTGGGTTGATAGTTATGAACGGAAAAAGAAAAGGGCCAATACCATCCATCCCATCCAACAACTTTATATGGAAAGTCTGTGTATTCATGTTTTGTTAAAACATTATTTCTTTTAATAATAATTGGGAAATTATCATTTTTATTTAATTCCATAAGTCTATTAGGAGAATGGAAATCACGATGATTATACGGGGCATCAAGTTTAAACTGGCCTTGCGGTAGACGAAATTCACTTGGAATACCAAAATTATTCTTTCCTTCGATAACAAGCATGTTACCTTTTTCAGTGGGAAGGAAGCGATATGGAATTGCTTTGGGAATAAATAAATAATCACCAGGGATATAATCTATTTCACCCATGACTGTTTGTAATATTCCTTTACCTTCAGCCACAAAATATAACTCATCAGCATCGGCATTTGCGAAAAAGAAATGGTCTTTTTTAGATTGTTTTAATATACCAACTGTACAGGTGTTATTTACAAGAAGTGTTGCACGTGCCTCTAATAAGTTTCCTTCTTTTTGAATATTTGGTGTTTGAAAATGGCGCCTTTTTAATTCATTATTATTTATTTTATTATAACTCGGAAAAAAAGAGTTTTCGGTTTTATACGTTTCAGTATTAACTTCATGAGTAGGAGCCCTTTTTTGGTAGAGAATGGAGTAATTATCGTTAAATCCATTGCGAGTGATCACATGTTCAACAATCATTTTTCCTTCATATTCACAAAAAGTATGCTGTTTCTCAGAAATATAACCAAGTTTACGATAATCAATCATAAAAGAGACTCCTTTTAAATATCTGTTAATATGAATTATATTTATAACACTTAATTTGCTTCATCAGCAAGTGCTTCATTGCTTTTCGCGCAGGAGTGTAATAATCTTTTTTTGCATAAGTATTATATTGTTTGAGGAGTAAAATGGCAATTCAAAAAAAAGTACTCATAGTTGCTGATAGCATAAAAAAAGTGAAAGTATTATCTGATTCTAGCCTGGCATTAGCACAAATTGCCCTTGAAAACGAGTTTGCAGTGCATTGGTGTGAAAGTCATCACGTAAATTTTTATAGTAATAGTATTATTTTAAATAAACTTATTGCTATTCAATCTATTTCTAAAAATGAAATTAAATATGAAGAAGTTTTGGGTAGAAATTTTCAATTTTCTGAATATCAATATTGTTTTATAAGAAAAGATCCGCCATTTGATGAAGAATATAAAGATCTTTGTTGGATATTAGCTTCACAAAGTAAAGTTAAAGTACTAAATCCACCAGAAGCTTTACTCTCTTATCATGAAAAAGCATTGCAGTGGCGTGCTTTTTCTGAAGGAATTTTAACTGAAAATAATCTTATTCCTACTTGTGTAACAATGGATTTAAATGTTATAGAAAATTTTTGCTCTCAATATTTTGAATTATTTGAAAATGGCTTTATTTGTAAACCTTGGCTTGGCCACGGAGGAGAAAGTGTTGAATTTTTCAAAGATAAATCTTCGTTATTTGATTTTGTAAATAAAAAATATAGTGGAGAAAAAGAAAAATTAATGATACAGCCTTTTTTAAAAGAAATTTATACAGAAGGTGATAGGCGTGTTATTGTTGCAGGAGGGGAAATTATTTGTGACTTTATTCGTCTTCCTCCACAAGGAAAAGTAGCATCTAATTTGGCACAAGGTGGTAGCGCAGTTTTAAGAGAAATGACATCGGAGCAAAAGGCTTTATGCCAGAAAATAGCTCTCTTTTTAAAAGAAAAGAATATTTATTTGGCTGGACTTGATGTGATTGGCAATAGAATTGGTGAAATTAATATTACTTCACCCACTGGACTTCGAACTTATGAAATGCTCACAGGCCAGAACACTGCTAGAAAAGCATTTCAACTTATGACGATGAATTGAGTTTTTATGTGTTTTAATTATTTTCATGCAATTATTATTCTTTTTTTATTTTCTTCTTGTACGACTATGCGCTCTCGGCAATTGGAGAGAGTTCAAGAAGACAATGCTGTTACAAGAGTCTCGGCAACAATAAATTCACTTTGTTTTCAAGATAAAAATCCCCAGTTTTTAGCAGATATTAACTCATCAAACTTTAGAGTTCCATCCTTTCAACTCGAAGCTATTTGGGAGAATAGTTTTGCGCAATTAAAAGGAAGTGTGGTTGGACCTCTCGGAGAAGAATATTCTTCATTTGAGGTAAAAGGCAATAAAATTGATTATACATTTCATTCTGAATCTGTTTCTGATAACGACGCTCTCAACCAAATGACTTCTGTTTTTGCAAAAATTGGATCTAAAAATTTACGTAAGTTTTTATGTGGCAGTTATGCATTTGAAAAGTTAAATGAGGTTGATGGTATTTTTACTGAAGTTAAAACTGTTGATGGAAATAGTTTTAACTCAGAAATAAATTTAGCACCTATTTCAAATAAAAGGCAATTTATTACGATTTCAACCTTAGTTATTGATAACAATGAAGTTGAAGTTCAAAGTAATTTAAGTTTAGAAAGAAAGGGATTAGGTTATTCTTTAGTCATGAATAGCCAATTTTATTATGGACCTTTTTCTAAGGAGTCTGATGTGCGCGTTCGTTGGGCTGGTTATGCTCTAGCTGATAATGTTTACCCTACTGAGTTAACATTTAAAATTGGAACAGATATTTACACAATTAATGTAACAGAGTATCAGTAAATAGTTATTGTTTATTTGTAATTATATTTATTGCGTTTTCTTTGTTTTTATTTGAGATTTTGTCATCTTCCTTTTTGGTTTTTTTTGTATTAAAATTTTCAAGCATAGATTCTAAAGTTGAAAATGCAATATCAAACTCCTTATCAGAGAGTGCGGAAATTTTACTCATTAAACGTTGTAGATGTGAGTATTTTTTTTGCGCAAGACTGTTTGATTCTGCTCTACAAGCTTGATCACCCATGTGTCTTGCTAGATCTTTTTCATCGATTTGATTTTTTTTAATCGACATATTTACACCTAATTTACTCCAAAATAACTGTTAAATAAGATTCGGCATTTATTTATAAAGTTTAATTAATGAGTCATTTCTTTGGCTAAGATAGAAATATTTTCAAAGTATTTTTTTGATATTTCATAGAAAATCTTGGCAGGACAATGCTAATCAAATTATATTAAGGTAAATATATGCCTATTGGTGTAAATCTCACAGTGCATTATATGCCAGAAATTGAAATCTTACTTTTTTTATTACCAAAAGTTGGAGTTGCATTATTAGTTGGAACCCTTGTAGGGATAGAAAGAGAGTATAGGGGGAAACTTGCCGGAATTAAAACCAATGCACTTATTTGTGCTGCATCCGCACTTTTTACTGCTGTATCACTATTAATGAGTGATTATGGATCTTCAACCCCCGTCCATTCGGCGGACGTCACTCGTATTGTAGCACAAATTGTTTCAGGAATTGGTTTTATAGGAGCTGGGGCCATTTTTAAGTCAAGTAGTAAAGTGCAGGGTTTGACTACAGCGGCCGTTATATGGACGGTATCAGCACTTGGAATTTTAGTTGGTTTTGGTATATTTCTTTCAACAATTATAATAACAATCGGTTTAATTACCTTTCTTTCACTGATAGCCTTTTTAGAAAAAAAGTTTTTTAAGAGTCGTTCAAGCAGATCGGGGGATTCATCTCATTCGGGGCCTGGTACTTTAGATTAATATTAAAAATTTATTTTTTTAGCTTTGAATAATTGATTAGGATTTATCAGAGAATCTTGGGCTTGAACAAGTAATAACTCTTTTGATGAGGCTTGATATGTCTCTTGAATAATTGCATACACTCGAGAGATTGTAGCTTCTAATGCTTGAGCAATATTTTTATCAAATTTTAAATAAAAATGAGTAAATAAAGCTGAAGTTATATCACCTGTGCCATTTAAAGTTGTAGATATATATGGTGTAGTAGCTATATAAACTGAATTTTCGCTTATGACAAGCATATTGATATTTGTTTCTTTCGTCTCTTTAAGTAACAGACTTGTTATAACAACAACTTTAGGTCCTTTTTGCATTACTTTTTGAGCAGCCTCGATTGCTCCTTCGATAGAATCGAATTTTTGATCACTTAAATATTCTAATTCAAAATGATTTGGTGTAATTATATCTGCATATTGTATCATTTCTTCTTTAAAAAACTCAGGGATTCCTTCTTTGACAAAGAATCCTCTACCTATGTCTCCCATTACGGGATCGCAACAATATAAGGTTTCGGGTCTTACTTTTCTGAGTTCATTTATTGCTTCTATCATGACATTTCCAAGTTCTTTTGAACCCATATATCCACTTAAAAGTGCATCACAATTTTTTAGCACGCCACGATCTTTTATTCCTAAAAAAACTTCTCTTACTCCTTCTACGTCAATTACTTTACCACGCCATTGTCCATATCCGGTATGATTAGAGAAAAGTACAGTATGGATAGGCCAAACTTGAACTCCAAGTCGTTGTAATGGAAAAGTAACAGCACTATTGCCGACATGGCCATAGCTGACACATGATTGTATAGAAAGAATTATTTGGTTCATTGTGATTTGCTCCTAGATCAAATTTCTTCACAACTTACTCTCGTGAAGTTTTGACTATGTTACAATAGGAAAAAAAAAATTACACTTTTCCTCTTGATATATATGTCGTTTCAGGCAATTATAAACGGAGTTTCATTTAACCACTCACAAGAGAGGATGTGTATGACTAAAAGAAAGGTTTCGACTGTCTCAACTTCTGCGCTAACTGTTGAGGTTTCAACTCGTTTTGATCAATTACCAAAAAAATTAACTAAAGAAGTTATTGCTGCTTTTCTAGATGCAATTGAAGATCATGTTGCTGCAGGCAAAAAAGTACGCATAGATAAACTTGGAATTTTACAAGTAAAAGATCGTGCAGCCCGCAAGGGAAGAAATCCACAAACAGGTGAAGAAATTAAAATTCCTGCTTCTAAAAAGGTGAGCTTTAGAGTTGCTTCATCTTTAAAAGAAAAAGTAGGAGTTAAAAGAAAGTCAGCTGTCAAAAAGAAAAAGTAATTTAAAAAATCATTTTCTTAATTAATAAACTGGGTGAGCTCAATGCAGCATCCAGTTTTTTTATTTTAAATATTGTTTAAGTATTTAATAATGTTATATTAAAACTTTAAGATGTCCTTTATAAGCATAAACATCTTTTGTAAAAATCATATAACATATAAATTATATTAAAATAATTTGATAAAAGCACATATTCATTGAGCAAGCTCAATGAATGCTCCTAAAAAGCCGATTAAGAATAAGACTAAAATATTTATCTTAGAAGGGGTATTCTTGAAGTTTAAAGTAAAAGACCATGTCAAATTAGCTAGAGGAATTGAATTTAAAAAGGTTGAAGAATGTATCTTAAGAGTTCTCGATTATGCTACACAAATGTTTGAAAAAGAGAACTTAGAGACAAATTGGGCCCATTTAGAAGCCAATAAAGTCGTTTTTGGTTACCCTCAACATTATTTAAATGGCTCAACTGTGGCTCAATGGCTTGCTGGTGGGGGCGATGAAAGACATGCTTTTGATGCAGTAAAAGATTATATAACTGAAGCTAAAAAAGTAGTTATAGAGAAAAAAGTTCAAAAAACAGTCGCTGCAAAAGTATTTCGCAGCGGTTAATCTTAAAAATTCTAATTCTAGACTGAATTTTTTATATCATGTATATGGATGGATGGCTTATTAAGCATTTATGAATCCATTTTTTTATTTCGTAAAAAGGAAATTTTGATGTCTCATATACTGAAAGATATACCTTATAATATTGGTTTTTCTATGCCTGCTGAGTGGTCTCCTCATGCGGCTACTTGGACAAGTTGGCCTTTTGATGATGAAATTTGGTACGGTGATTTAGATTCGGTTAGACAAGAATTTACAGCACTTGTAAAAGCAATAACTCAATTTGAACACGTTCATCTTCTTGTTACAAATGAAGAAGCTGAAAATGATGCTTTGGAAAGACTTGGAAAAAAAAGTAACGTAACTTTACATAGGGTTTCTTTAAATGATGTCTGGTTCAGAGACAATGGACCTATTTTTATTAAAAAAGAAAATAAAATAAGTTTTGTAAAATGGGAATTTAATGCTTGGGGGCAAAAGTTTAAATGGGATTTAGATAATCTTGCTCCTAATCAAGTCGCAGAATTTTTGAAATTAAATTTTTTTAAGTCATCTGTTGTTATGGAAGGTGGTTCTTTAGATACCAATGGAAAAGGTATTTGTTTAACTACAAAGCAGTGTCTGTTAAGTGAAATGAGAAATCCTACCTTATCACAAAGTGACATTGAGAAGAGTTTAAAAGATAATCTAGGTATAAAAAAGTTATTATGGCTTGAAGATGGTCTTGAAGGAGATCATACGGATGGACATATCGATACTATTGTCCGCTTTGTAAATGAAAATACAATTGTCTATTCAATGACTGAAGATAGAACTGATAAAAATTACCCAGCAATGCAACGAAATTTTGAACTTTTAAAGACGTTTACAGATCTTGAAGGAAATCTTTTTAATCTTGTTCCATTAGTATTACCAAAAAATAGAATAGAAATTGAAGGTCAGCGCTTACCAGCAACCTATGCGAATTTTTATATTGGGAATTCTTTTGTGGTTGTTCCTGTATATCAGGATCCCCATGATGAAGTAGCATTAAAAACTTTACGTTCACTGTTTCCTAATAGGGAAGTTATTGGATTGAGTTCAAGAGCTATAATAAATGGAGGTGGTTCCTTTCATTGTGTAACTCAACAGCAACCAGCTGGAGAAGTTTGGAGATAAATTTTGATGCAAGAAAATATTAAGCTTGCTCTTATTCAAATGAGCATGACAAATATAAGTGAAGAAAATATAAAAAAGTCTATTAATTTTATTGAAAAAGCTGCAGATAAAAAAGCAAATATTATCCTTTTACCTGAGTTATTTGAGAATCTTTATTTTTGTCAAGAACAGCATGACCATCTTTTTTCTTTAGCAAATGAAGCTGAAAATCATCCATTTCTCGAAAAATTCCAACAAATTGCTCGTAATAAAAATGTTGTTTTACCTATAAGTTTTTTTGAAAAGTCTGGGCAGGCTTATTATAATAGCCTGGCTATGATTGATGCGGATGGATCTCTTCTTGGAATATATCGTAAAACACATATTCCTGATGGTCCTTGTTATCAAGAAAAATATTATTTTAATCCGGGTGACACTGGTTTTAAGGTGTGGAAAACTGCTTTTGGAAATATTGGTGTCGGTATTTGTTGGGATCAATGGTTTCCTGAATGTGCTAGGAGCATGGTTTTGCAGGGAGCTGATCTCTTGTTATATCCGACTGCCATTGGCAGTGAGCCACCTGAGGCTCATTCTATTGATACAAAGGATATGTGGCAAAGAGCTATGATTGGTCATGCTGTTTGCAATTCCGTTTATCTGGCAGCTCCAAATCGGGTTGGCACTGAAAATAATATGACTTTTTATGGCAGTTCATTTATTAGCAATTACATGGGTGATAAAATTGCTGAATCTGATAGAACTTCTGAAGAAATTATTTATGCTGATCTTTCTTTTAAAGATGCAACAACATTTCGGGCTGGAATGGGATTTTTTAGAGATCGTCGACCTGAACACTATAAAATGATTTTAGGGCTTGATGGAAAATAAGGTATTTAATTTTTAAATACCTTATTTTTTACTTTTTTTATTCTTTTTTATTTCAGCTGTTAATTTTTTCTCATTCATCCAAAATAATTCCCAAATATGACCATCTAAATCTTCAATGCTTTGGGAATACATATAACCTAAATCTTGAGCTTCTCGTGCTAGAGTTCCACCTGCTTTTAATGCTTTTACAACAATAGCGTCTATCTTTTTTTTGCTTTCAACAGTTATAGCTAATATGACTTCAGCTTCATTTTTTGCATTAATAATTTGTTTTTTTGTAAAATTTTTAAAAAATTCTTTGACGAGCAGCATAGCAAAAATATTTTTTCCAATTATCACACATACTGCTTTTTCGTCAGTATATTTTTCATTAAATTTGAAGCCAATTTTTTTATAAAATTCTTTTGATTTTTTAAGGTCTAAAACTGGTAAATTAACAAAAATTTGTTTAGCCATTTTTATCCTTTCATTTTAGATAATTTAAGTTTAATATAAATTTTAAATAATGGCATATGACAGAGAAATGACATTATTTAAAAATTAGAAAACGTATTTTTAATTATCTAAAATTTAATGTATCATTTCTAAAATTAATAACCGTACCAAGGGCGCTTATGACTGCGTTTGGTACTCTTAATATATTATTTCCTAAAGAAACTGCATGTGTTGTTATCTTTTCGTAGATAAAAGAACGTTCCATATCCGAAAAACTAGCTTCGGGGCCAATGAGTATACAGATTTCTTCAGTAGAATTTTTATACTGCTCTCGAATTATTGTATAGATTGAATTTTTAATTTTGCCTTCATACACATGAGATTCATCACAAAATAGAATCAATCTCTTTCTTTCATTTTGCTCTATATTTTTTTGATAAAATTCATTCAAATTATTATAACAAGATATATTTGCAGCATAAGCACTTTTGCTTATGCGAACTGCTTCTTGACTGATTTTTGTAATTTTTTCAATTTTAATCGCACTTTTAACTGCCGATTTATCTGCTTTAAAAATGTGTATATGGTCAGCTCCAAGTTCAGAGGCACTCGCTACAACTTCTTCAAGAGTTGCGGGTTTTGGATAGGCAAGCCAAAGATGAATTATTGGGGAATTTTTTTTATGCTCGCTATAATTTTTTATTTCAATTGTAATTGATTTTTTATTTATTGAAATAATATTTCCGATTGCTGTTAGTCCATTACAATTAGTTAACTCAACTGAGTCGCCTTCTTTAAGGCGCAAAACATGAAATACGTAGTGATGTTCTTCATCTTTTAAAATAATTTCAGTTTGATTTTTGCAGAGATCTACTTGAATTAATGTCCATGTCTGTTTTTGTATACTCATTTTTTACTCAATTTATTCGACATAATGAAAGGAGAGGAGATTCTGAAATATAATTAATTCTATTTTTTTTATTCAATTTAAAATACTCAATTTCTGAGCACC
This sequence comes from Fluviispira multicolorata, assembly GCF_009208585.1. Taxonomy (GTDB): domain Bacteria; phylum Bdellovibrionota_B; class Oligoflexia; order Silvanigrellales; family Silvanigrellaceae; genus Silvanigrella; species Silvanigrella multicolorata. The sequence continues at coordinate 205,712 of NZ_WFLN01000010.1, read as the reverse complement.
ATTCAGAAAAAGAATCACACATAGCAATTAATTTTCTTAAATCATTTTGCTTTATATTAGTAAATAATGCTAGATCAACTTTATTACACTTTTCTTTTAATGTTTTAAGAAGTTCATCTACTTTTGTTTTTGCAGTCTGATAATCATCTTTTGATTCATCTGGCATAAAAGTTAAGGATTCAAATTCACACAATGTTCTTATACTTTCTAAAAATTCTTTAGAAAATGATTCGTCTATAAAATCATTACTTAAAATATAACTATTCTTTTCTAAAGATTTCTTAACTCTTTCAAAAAAAACATCTTCGTATATTTCTTTTTCAATTTTTTTATACTCTGAATATATTAATAAGGTTTTTTTTATAATTAAAGATTTCTCAGTCATTTTGCTTTCATAATTTCTATTGTATCATTCATACCATGAGCTTTTTTTGCAGAAAGATTTGGTATAACTTGGTTAATTTTTTTTACAGTCCGCATGAGGTTATTAATCTCGATGTCACTTCGATAGTTCACTCCATCAGCGGTCACTTCATACGGAATAATTAAGGAATTTTTATCATCTGTAAAGTTTTTTATGACATTTTCAAGAGCCGTTATTTGTTCTCCTTTAACTTCTTTTGCTATGAAAAAGCGAACCCCATCGTCTTTTTTGAGTTTTAATTCGGGTTCTGCTATTTCTTTTTCAAGTTCAATGTCTGATGACTCGATGTTTATTTTACCTTGGTAAAATAAAATATAACTTGATGATTTTGGAAGTTGTTTTCCTATGATTTCTCTATCAGACTTTAATAATATTAATAAACCATTTTTTTCTTTTAAGGGAGAAAGTGCAAATGGAATTTGGGGGGGCCAAGACTTTGATCCTAGTATTTGGTATTCGCTTTCTTGTTGTTTTTCAAATAGAATTTTAACATCTGCGCTCCATTGAGAGCTTGAAAATAATTTTAATGATTTAATATTTTTCACGAAATTTCTGTCAAATGTTGTTTTAATTCTTTGGCTTTTCAAGCCACAATATTCGCAGATTAATATTGCAAATGGTATATCTTCACTGAATCTTATATTTGTTTTATTTTGGAATGAATTATTTTGTGCTGTTGTGTTATTCTGGCACAATGACAACAACAGGAAGAACACCAGCAGGTACATTTTGATCCTTTGCAAGTGTTGAGTTTTGGAGAATTTCTAAGTCTTCTGGGGTCGCTGGCTTTAAATCGGATTTTCCATCATATGCAAGTTTAACAACGGTTAAGCCAATGGCTTCTTTGACAATATCAGCAGGATAAATCATAACTTTTTTATTGTTTCCTATCTCTAGCCCAAGTGTGCCACATTGAATGGCGCTTCCTGGTACCGTAATAAGCATGGAAAATGCTATTTTTTTACCATCTGCTGTTTTGATAACTGTTTTTCTTTTAGTTGGAGTTTTTAATATGTCGCGAATGGGTGCTGAAAGAGTGACCTTTAAAATTCCATTTTGATAAATCTCGCTTCCTTGAGAACGAAAGAAAGAAGACCAGTCTGATTTTGTTCCGAGCTGCCCTTTTTCAGAATTAAAACAAGAATTTTTAAAATATGTTGTCAAACTTGTTATGGCATTTTTACGTGCCTTTACTTCGGCATTGATACCATTTTTAGGTTCTTCTTGGTTTGAATTGAAAACACCAAAAGTGGATATTGTCATTTTAGCGAAATCAAATGAGACTTTATTTTCTTCTGCTTGTCCATAAGCAGATAAAGTAACAACGCTTGCTAAAGTGCAAACTATCCATTTTGAATTTTTCACGCACTGCCTCGCTTTGCCTCAACAGTTTTTAATTCATCAGCTTCCTGTGCCTTTAGAACAGCATTGCCCATATGACTTGCAATTTCTGCATCAAGAACACATAAAGACATTGTATTCGAGAATCCTTGAATTTTAACACGTTGCATATCCCAATATTGAGCGTCAATTGGATGACTTCTGCTCACAAAGAAAAGAACTTCTCTTATCTGTGAAAGAGTTGCAGGGAGTTGAACAGCTATATCTGCAAAAAATGTTTTATTTTCATTGTCAAAGGGGAAAAGCATTGTGCTTTGTGAAACTCTTTCAAGTTTTAAAATACTCTTTATGAGCATTTCTTGAGAATATCCTTTTGTCATTTGTCTTTGCTGCTGAGTGACTTCTTCTTTTTTCTCTTGCAGCTTCTTGATAACTGACTCAGTATTTTGATATTTATTTACATTGTCTGAAATCCATTTAAATGTTTTAATCGGGTTTTCTGGAATTTCTCCAAATAATTCAACAAGTCTAAGCTTATGTAAATCAATAAAGCTTAGTAATATTGCAGTAGAACTTGTTGTTCGCTCTGGTCCTTGAAACTCAGCACGGAGGTCTCTGACTTCAGCAAGTGTGTCCCTAATTTGTTCTAATGAAATTTCTCCTAAATGACTGCGAATATCTTGAGCTACAACAGCTCCTTCTTCGGCAGCAACAAGCCTCTTGTGTTCTCTACGCAAGGTTTCTTCTGCATTGACTATTTGATTTTCAATTTCCTTTTTTCTTTTCCATAGACTTATGGCAAAAGGAAATGAAATAGGAATTGTGAATAAAAATATACAGAATATGACTGCCAGCCAAAAACCTCTATTTACCGTTTTTAAACGCTCGCGTGCTCCCACATTTTTTTGCTCAACCTTCTCGATATTTGTCTCATATTTCTCTCTATTTTCATAGTGAAATACGGCTTCACAAAGATAGTTTGCATTGTCAGCATAAGGCGAAAGTTCTTTTAAAGCGGAAAATCTATTGTAGCGATGCAGAATATGTGCTTCAGTTTTTTCGAGATGATTGTTAATAAAATCTTGTGCTCTTTTGGCATTTTGAATTATTTTTTGTCTTTCATTCTCTTCTAAAGAAAACCATGGTTGAGTTGTCACTTTTAAAGCGTTTATACGCAGTTCAAGATCTTCGATTTCTTTTTGTTTTTCTTGTACAGCTGTAAGCTTTTTCTTTAGAACTTGCAATCCATCAATAGATTCTTTCCATTGACGCGCTTCTATAGCTAACTGTGCAGAGAAGAAAGCATCTACTGCGATAAGGGATTTATCTGCTTGTCTAATTTGTTTTGCTCGAAGATAATGTGGTTTAATTTGGAAAGTACTAGCTAGCAGAATCAGTTGATCTGCGGCTTCTCTTAGTTGTAATAAGCTAACCTGATTCATGAAAAAACGCCTCTTGGTGCATGTAGTGAATCACCTGATCTCAAGTATCCTCGCAATCTTGTAACTCTGAAATTCCCAAAGTGTCAAAATTGTGCTAGCAAAAAGCAGTAATTATTTGGTATCCCATAGGAGAAAACCATGCCCTTTGTCGACAAAAAAACACTGTGCGATGAAGTTAATCGCAGAAGAACTTTTGCAATTATCTCACATCCTGACGCAGGAAAAACCACAATGACCGAAAAGCTTTTGCTCCTAGGGGGAGCAATTCGCTTGGCTGGATCGGTCAAAGCAAAAAAATCAAAAAAGTTTGCTACATCTGACTGGATGGAGCTTGAAAAACAGCGCGGAATTTCAGTTTCAACCAGCGTTATGAATTTTGAATACCGCAATTATATTTGTAACCTACTTGACACACCAGGTCACCAAGATTTCTCAGAAGATACTTATCGCACTCTAGCGGCGGCAGATGCGGCTATAATGCTTATAGATGCAGCAAAAGGTGTTGAGCCTCAAACTATTAAGCTGTTTGAGGTTTGTAAATTGCGGGGGATACCAATCTTTACCTTCGTGAATAAGCTTGACCGCGAAGCTCGTGATCCCCTTGAGCTTATGCATGAAATTGAAAGTGTTCTTGGTCTTCCAACATATCCAATGAGTTGGCCTGTTTCTTCGGGAGAGCGCTTTCGAGGAATTATTGAAAGAGAAACAAAGTCATTACATTTTTTTGAAGGAAGAAACACTTCAACTGAAACAGCGGCAAGGGTGATCCCTCTTTCTGATAAAGAGCAAATCTCATCCCTTGTCCCTGACGATCTCTTGCAAGAAGCTCTTGACTCTCTTGAAATGCTTGAGATGGCGGGCGATGACTTTTCTAATGAAAAATTCTTAAAAGGTGAGCTTTCTCCTGTATTTTTTGGTGCTGCAATGACAAATTTTGGTGTCAGATTATTCCTTGAAAAATTTCTTGAAATGTCTCCGCCTCCTTCTGCAAAAGGAAGCAACCAAGGAAAAATAGATCCTCTGTCTTCTGATTTTAGTGGATTTATCTTTAAAATTCAGGCTAATATGGATCCTAAGCATAGGGATCGCATTGCCTTTCTACGCATTGTGAGTGGTGTTTATGAAGCAGGTGTGAATGTCACTATTCCTCGTTTAAATAGAGAGATTCGTCTTACACATCCTCAACAGTTTTTTGCCCAAGATAGGAGCACCCTTGATAGGGCTTTTGCTGGGGACGTGGTTGGAATTTATGACCCCGGCTTTTTTTCTATTGGAGATTCATTGGTTGAAGCTGGAAACTTTGAATTTGAAGGAATTCCTTCTTTTGCTCCTGAAAACTTTGCTGTTGTGAGAACTACGAGTGCTCTTAAGCGCAAGCAATTATTAAAAGGTTTAGTGCAACTTTGTCAGGAAGGCACTGTTCAAATGTTTGTTGATGAAAGTCGCGCTGCGAGCGATCCTGTTTTGGCTGCTGTAGGTTCTTTGCAGTTTGATGTTCTTCTCTTTAGGCTTAAAAACGAATACAATGTGGACTGTGCTCTCGATAATTTGGCTTTCAAACATGCCCGTTGGACCAATGCAACAAGTGAAGAAATTGCGGAAGCCAAAAGCAAGACCGATGTGATGAGTGTGAGAGATATGCAAGGTAATTGTTTGTTTTTATTTAAAAATGACTTTGCCCTTTCCTATTTCCAAGAAAACTGTCCCAAGATTTCGTTATTTAAAAGCAACTCAACTTTGCATGGCAATATGATGAAAATGTCAACTGACTTGTTTGATGAGTGATTTTTTTGGTGTATATTGCTGTAATGCATAAGATTCCAAAAATGTAGAACTTCTCTTTTTGAGGAGCGGTGGCGTTATGAAAAATTTATTCCAATTGCGTTCGTCTCGAATCCTATCCCAAGAACCACAATCTGGGGCTAAGATTATTCAATTTCGTGATCACAAGCACAAAGCAGCAGATAAAAAACTAAAGCATATGTCCTCTCGTTCGCACGGTGACTCTCTGGCTCGGAATATTAAAACACACTCAAATCAAAGAGCTGTTGTAAAGACACGTCCAAAAATAGAGAAAAAGACTTTTCAAGGTTCTTCTCTTTTTTATGCATTGGCTCTTGCTGCAATTCTCTTTGGAATTTTTATGCTGTTAGGCGGTTTTTCTGTTATTTTTAAGTAATTAATTTTATTGGAAAAAAAATCTTATAAAAAAATACATTGAAACTATTGCAAAGCATCTTCTTCTCTGGCATACACATGTTCACTGAGTGGGGTGGTAGTAGAGTTGGTTACAACGCTGGCCTGTCACGCCGGAGGTCGTGGGTTCAAGTCCCATCCATCCCGCCATACTTATTAAAAAAAGCTGCCTTTAGGTGGCTTTTTTTGTTTATTAAGAAAAATTATTTTCACTCCTTGCAAATTAAAAATAGCTCTGGCATATAGATTGCACTGAGTGGGGTGGTAGTAGAGTTGGTTACAACGCTGGCCTGTCACGCCGGAGGTCGTGGGTTCAAGTCCCATCCATCCCGCCATACTTATTAAAAAAAGTCGCCTTTAGGCGGCTTTTTTTGTTTTGTGCTCATTCGAGAGCAAATACAGTTCAAAAACTGAACAGACCTATTTTCAGTAAAAATTAAATTGTTAACTCTTTCTCACATGCTGTGAATTAAGCATTGCATGAATTGAGGAGTTTCTATTTGAAAAAATTAGATTTAATTGATATTAAAAGTGATTATGTTTTTAAAAGAGTTTTTACTTTGAGTGATGATATTTTTATTGATTTTGCAAATTCTGTGCTAAATTATTCAAATGAAAGGAAGATTAAGAGCGTTCAGTTTTTAAATAATGAGATCATGAAAGATTCTGAAATTGATAAAGAATCACGCTTTGATATCATAGCAAAATTAAATGATAATTCATATATTAATATTGAAATGCAGGTACAGAATACAGGTGAGTACGAAAAAAGATCTCTTTATTATTGGTCAAAACTATATGAGCTTCAGTTAAAAAAAACTCAAAATTATATGCAGTTATTTCCAGCTATTTGTATTAATGTCTTAGATTTTAATTTTTTTAAAAGTTCTAATGATTTTTATACTCAGCTTGGAATAGTGAACTTAAAAACACAGGAACATATATTTAATGATTTTCAAATAATATATTTGGAGATACCCAAATTCACTAAAAAATATTACAATGATCTCGAAAAATGGATGCAGTTTCTAAAAGGTGCATCAAAAAAGGAAATAATAGCAATGGAAAATAAAAATATAATCAAAGCGTATGAAATATTAGAATTTGTAAGCCATGACCCTATTGAGAGGGCAAAGTATGAGGCAAGGCGTAAATTTCAGCTCGATCACAATACCAGCCTTTTAACTGCAGAAAAAAGAGGCATTGAGAAGGGAGTGGAAAAAGAAAAAATTACTATAGCAATAAAAATGTTAAACCAAGGTTTTCCGATTGATCAAATCTCTGAACTCACTCAACTTTCCTGTGAAGAAATTAAAAATTTAAAATAAATATTGATTTTTGTGATGTCACCCAAGTCTAGTAAAATTTATATAGTAAAGATTTATAATTGTTAAAATAAATCGATATTTTTTTTAATCAAGCCTAAAATTAAATAATAATTCATCCATGCTATCTATTAGACTAAAAATAATCATTTTTTCAAAAAAACACATTTGTAAATTCTATAGAATTTTGTTAAAAGGCAATCTGAACTTAATATTGTCAATGTAGATACTTGTTTTATTTTATTACATAAAATATTTTAAGGATCTTATATTATAATGATTTAATTTTAATTTTTTATTTTTATTATCATGAATGATGAATTTTATAAAAATGATGAATACAAATATCTAAATACAAGGGGGGGAGGGGTAAAATGGATGTTAATTCTATTTTGAACGGAATTAGAGAAAACAAATTTTATTATTCAAGAGATATTTTAAATAGAATGATTTCATTTTCTGCAAATGATGAGTTAGAATTTAAAAAGTTTTGGGATAATTTAGTACATGATAATTATGTGGAAAAATTTACATGTCGCAAAAGAAGAATTGCTAAATTTCATGCTCACAAAACTATTGAGCTCATTGCAGATAACACTGTGCAAACTTCAAAGCTTTATAATAATATCTCAGGGGGTATGACAAGATATTATAAATATGCTGAAGATCATTTTTTAAATAATAGAATTTTTCAAGATTTATTAAAACTAAATGTTGAAATTGGTAAAAAATATTTAGGAGTTGAATCCTTAATAATAAGTTGCCAGATTTTCAGAATAACCCCGAATGAAGATGGTTCAAAAACTCCTGTGACAATAGGGTTGCATAAAGATGAGACTCACTTAATAGGCCTCCATTTTATTAATTCATTAAATATATTAGGAGGTGTTTCAAAAATATTTGATAATGATAAAAAATATATTGAAAATTCTGAAATAGTTTTTTCTGAATTTCTAGAGAGTATTTATATTGATGATACAAAAACATTTCATGAAACAACGCCGATATTCAGAAATAATTTAGCGCATGATTCTTTTAGAGATGTTTTAATATTTGCAATGGAATTTAAAAAATAAATATGATAAATAGAGGAAAAAATGTTAAATACAGTTGAAAAAGTATTTTCTCTTGCTGATGAGAATATATCATTGAATACTTTTATTAAAGTCGCAAATGATTTTTCATTTAAAATATTTATTACTGAGCATGTAAGAGAAAAAATTTTATGTTCGCGAAAATTATTAGAATCATTTGTTGAAGAAGGCAGAGTTATTTATGGTGTAAATACAAGTATGGGAGGATTTGTAAATTATTTGGTTCCTATTGAATATGCGGAAGAACTTCAAAATAATTTAATTTCCTCTGTTGCAAGCAATGTTGGCTCATATTTTAGTGATAATGAAGTTCGTGCCATAATGTTGGCACGTATTATTTCATTAGCAAAAGGCGTCTCAGCAATTGGTCTTGAAAATTTTATGTGCTACGTAGAAATGTTTAATAGAAATATATTTCCTTGTATTCCTCAAAAAGGATCCTTAGGGGCGAGCGGAGATCTTGGCCCTTTGGCTTTTATTGCACAAGTTGGAGTTGGAAAATGGAAAGCAAAGTTTAATGGAGAAGTTCTTGAAGGAAAAGTAGCACTCGAAAAATCTGGATTAACGCCAATGAAATTAAGTTATAAGGAAGGTCTTGCTTTAATAAATGGAACTTCAGGAATGGTTGGACTTGGTGTATTAAATTGGCAAAAGGCGCAGCAACTTTTAACAGTTTATGATTTTATATCTGCATTAACATTTGAAGGATTAGCAACAAAACAAAAACCCTTTGACACGCGAGTGCATAAGAGAAAACAGCACAAAGGTCAATATATTTGCGCTGAAAATATATCAACAATATTATCTGATAGTAAATTTATTATTAATGAAAAAGAAGAAGAAAAAATAATTCAAAAGCAAAATGATGGTCGAATTAAAAATTTAGGAAACCAAATTGAAGATGCTTATTCTTTAAGGTGTACCCCACAAATTTTAGGACCAATAAATGATTCATTAAAATTTATAGAAACTACATTAGAAAATGAATTAAATTCAAGCAGTGATAATCCTCTTGTTATACCTGAAGAAAATGAAGTTTTTCACAACGGGCATTTTCATGGACAATATATTTCGATGGCAATGGATTTTCTTGCAATAAATTTAACAACTCTTTCCAATTTATCTGACAGACGAATTGATCGTTTTATGGATAAGAACAATAGCAATGGTTTGCCGCCTTTCCTATGTAAAAATAACCATGGATTACGTATGGGTTTAATGGGTGGGCAGTTTATGAGCACTTCTCTTACAGCGGAAAATCGTTCTTTGTGTGTTCCTTTATCAATTCAAACATTAACCTCAACAGGTGATTTTCAAGATATAGTGTCCATGGGATTAATTGCAGCTCGACGTGTTAAAGAAATATTTGAAAATGTTTGTTACATTATTAGTTTTGAGCTTCTTTGTGCTTGTCAAGCAATCGATTTAAGAGGTGATTTTGAAGATTTAGCAAGTTTGTCAAAACTATTATTTTTAGAGGTTAGAAAAATTGTACCAGCACTTAACCAAGATGTTATTATAACTCCATATATCGAAAAAATTAAAGATTTATTACAGAATCAAATATTTATTGAAAGCTTAAAATATAATTTAACAAATAAACTAGTTGAAAGTAATTAAATTATGAAAAAGGATTGTCTAATATTAATAGAGAACAATTTTTATTACAAGAATCAGTTAAAAAAGATTCTCAATCGAGCTGTTGAAAAAGGTTATCATGCTATTTCTATTATACCTGAAAAACTTTTGAATGATTTTCTTGAGGATGTATCTTATCAAGTAATCCCTGTAAGTGATTTTGAAAATAAGACTCTTGAAAAAATAATAAGTTTAATTAAAGCTGAATATAATATCATAGGTCTAAGCACACCTTTAGGCTATTTTAAATCGGATAGTAGTATTTTACTTTCAGCGCAAGTTGCAAAAATTGCTCAAAACCTCAATTTGCCGCATAATAACTCCGATGCACTTTATAATTCACATAATAAATTTTTAATGAGAGAAGTTCTGAAAGAAAATCATATTTATTCAGTTAAATTTGCTTTACTAGAGTGTGAAGAAGATATTATAGAAAAGTCTTCACAAGTAGGTTTTCCTCTCATTGCAAAACCAGTTATGGGAATGGCATCTGGCTTTGTATCAAAGTGCAATAATATTTATGAGCTGCAGGAAGCGTATCGCTTCTATAAAGAGAATGTAAGAAATGCATTCTATGATATCTGTTATCAATACAAATATAATAATTTTAATTTTGATAATGCTAATCAGCTATTAGTTGAAGAATTAATAGCTGGAAATGAATACAGTGTAGAAATATTTTGTGATGAAAATAAAGTATTACCACTGCTAATTCATGAAAAATTTAATGTAATTGAAAGAAATCATTGTGTATATGAAAATATTACTGTGACTCCGCCATTTACTTTGACAGAGGACGAGCAAAAAAAAATATGTCAATATTCAATTGATATAGTAAAGGCATTGGGTCTTAAAAATTGTTTTTGTCATTTAGAGTTAAGGTTAGATAAATGTGGTCAACCAAGCGTAATTGAAGTTAATCCAAGAGTAGGAGGCTCAAGAGTTAGAGATAATCTTGAAATTTATTATAACTTTAAATTTGAAGATATTTTTATATCTCAAGCTATAGGTCAGCCAATTAAAGAGTTTCAAAAAAAATATTTTAATAATCACTTTGCAATTTCTGTGATTTATCCTTATGAAAAAGGAATATTAAAGTCTATAACTGGATTAGCAGAAGTAGAAAGTTACCATGAAGTTATTAATGCCAAAAGGCATTATAAAGACGGAGAATTTATAAATGGTGAAAATGAAGAAATGTTTGTTGTTGATATTTTACATAAAGGTAAAAGTATTGAAGAAATAATTGAGAATGATAATAAATTTAGAAATAAAATAAGGATAAATATCAAAATATGAAAAATAAAAGCTTTGAAATTAATCCAATTCCAATAATTTCTTCAAAGTTGTTTTCAGAAATCGCATCTTACTCTGCATTCATATCATTTATTTCTTTTATATATCTTACTACAAAGGATCCATTTTATAGTGGAGGATTTCTTTGCTTTCGTATTTTGGGTATTTTTTTTGGATGCATTTTTATTTCTAAGATCTATTTAATTACTCAAAGTAAAAATTTATTTTTTTTAATTGACTTTGTTCGAGGAATCATTGTTTTATCTTTGCTATTTATTGAGAATGATCAAAGTAAAGTATTTGTTTTAATATTTTTAGGATTCTTTTTAGGGTTAGGAAGTTCATTGTATAATATTGCTATGAATGTGAAAATACCAGAATTATTTGAATCAGAAAAAGTTATTGGAATAAATACTTGGTTTATTTTTGTAGCATCAATTGGAGTTATTATTGGTAGTTTATGTTCTGGAGCTCTACTTGCTTTTTTTGATTACAAATTCGTCTTTTTATTGATTTCATTTATTTACTTTTCTTCAGCAATATCTATTCTTTTCTTAAGTGATAGAGCTCCATATAAAATCAATCAAAAAATTGAGAACACTCAGCAGACATATAAAGAATTTTTTATAAAAACTAAAAATGCAATTAATAAATCTCCTCTATGGGGAATTCTGTTATTAATTACTTTACTAGATACTTTTGGAAGCAGTGCACATAATATTGGTAAACCCATTTTTGCTAATATTATTTCACCTGACTCTGCCGGAAGAATGTTGGGCTTTATGATAGCTTTTTGGGCAGTGGGTAAATTTATAGGGGCGAGCTCAGTCAGACGTTTTTCAAAGTATATGAATCAGCAAAATTTATTATCATTCTCATTTTTTGTTGGTGTTTTTATCATGTCAACATTCTTTATATTAGCATTTTGGCAGTTCAATTTAATTTTAATATTAATCTTTTCTCTTTTTGCAGGACTAGGGGATGGAGCTTCAGAAGTTTCAACAATAACTTTGGCTCAAAAAGAGAGTTCAGAAATAAGGATGACTTTATTGAGTGCTATTATGCTACTTCAAACAATAGGTTTTACAATTGGAATTGCAATGTGCGTTCCTCTTCTGCATTTTTTACAAGTAAAGTATGTGGTAACTCTATTTCATGCTTTTCCAATATTAGCAATTATATTTTTCTCGCTGAAATATTATTTAAAAATTCCTCAGAAAATTTCATGATATACAATAGAAGAGTTTTAAATTTCAAATAATAACACAGGGTTTTTTAATTTCATAATCCGAGAAATATTTATATTTTTTATAATACCTGTATTTCCAATTAATATCCCAACTTCTTGTTCAGGATCACATAAGAGTAAAAGAGATTGTAAAGTTGAAAGTTGTTGACGAGACATTTGCACACCATCCAGCTGATTGCGAGATATTTTAATAAAGCCAAGGCTGGCAACGTGATCGCGAATTTGAGCTTCATCGCCACCTGAAAGGATATTTAAGGTAGATAAATTTTGCAATTCATTTAATCCAGAATCACGTAGATCATACAATGCATTTATATGCCACCATTCTTCGGTATCATACCATTTTCCACAGGGAAGAATCCATCCACTGATTTCATTGAGACGCTCTGGTTGAGACATTATTAAAATTCCTTTTAAGAGATGCTCAGGTACTGGCAAGTGCGAAAAAAACTCTCACAAATGTGCTTTCATTGTATCAATAATTGTTTCCCATTGCCTGAGCTATTTTAATTGATGATAAAATAAAATTAAGAAGAGATTATAATTTATTTAATTTTTATAATCAGCTCAATTACTTTTTAAATTTATTATTATAAATGTCAATGATTAAAGAAGTTGTTTGAAATATAATTTATTGTTAATAGTCATTCAGTTTGAATCCCAAGATAAATATGAAAAATTTCTTCATTAGGACTGCTTGTATTTTGAGTGTATATTTCAAAGTCTGTTTTAAATAAACGCTTACCACCCAACTCAATAGGGTTCATTTTCCATATTTTTTCCCAAGCAGCTGAAATCACACTTTGTGCAAAACCTTTTTCAGTAGTGATAACAGAATAACTGCCTTTATCAATTTTTTTTATGATAAGTGTTTTATTATTTAAATATGGTGTTACATCCTGAATTTCAAAACCAATAAAATAATCATATTCACCCGTATGGTCCGATTCATAGTTTGAGTAAATGCCATGAATGTTTTCAGATGTTTTATTTTTAATTTTACGTGTGATTTCGTCTTTAAAGAAAGTTTCCCATAATTTTGGAATCTTACCATTATTTGAATATTCTATGGAGTTACTTGTCCTGATTTCAATTCCAACTAAGGATTTTTCTGTATTCAATTTAAGAATGTTCATAGATTTTAGCCTGCCTCTAATAAATAATAAAAGATTGACTTTTTTTATTTAACATATTTTTATTTCAAATAAAAACATTAAAAACCTTCTTTGAAAAACATTAAAAAAATATTTCAAAGAAGGTAAGTAGAAAATAAGTATAAATAAAACTAACTATTTAACGGAAGGATGATAGCAGATTGCGTATCTTCTCTTTCTACGAGTAGGAAAATCATAGAAGAATTTGCTTTTTTAGCTTTTTCTAAGATTTTTTCTACATCTTTAGAGTTAGAAACAGGTTCTTTGTTCACGCTTACAATCACATCTCCTTGAGCAATTCCAGCTCTGTCAGCAAGACTGCCTTGTTGAACACCACCAACGACAACACCTTTGCCTGTAGGAGATTTTTTATTTGAAAATGAAAGCCCAAAATTTCTTGCCAATGATTTTCCAGACTTTTCAGTTGTTTCTGAATCTTCATTTTTATCACTTTTTGAATTTGGCAATTCGGTGACAGTCGCTTTTAATTCTACTTTTTTACCGTTTCTAAGGATTCCAAGTTTAATATTTGAACCTGGTTTTAAGAATATAATTTGTCTTTGAATATCTGAAGAGGCTTTTACCGTTTCTCCATTTACACTTTGAATAATGTCATAAGGTTGTAATCCTGATTTTGCAGCAGGGCTTCCTGGAACCACACGCATAACGAGTGCTCCCTCGGTATTTGGCTCAATTTTCATTTCTTTCATGGCAGCTGCCCCAAACTTGTTTAAATCATACATTTCTACACCTAAGTAAGCTTGAGTGAGCTTTCCATTGTTGATAATTGACTCTGCTACCAGACGAATTGTATTTGCAGGAATTGAAAAACCAATACCAACACTGGTACCATTTTTCGAAAAAATGGCTGTATTCATTCCAATAACTTGGCCATCTAAGTTAACAAGTGGGCCCCCTGAATTTCCTGGATTAATTGCTGCATCTGTTTGAATAAAGCTGTTTGCTCCATTAATTCCAAGTGTATCACTTGTTCTTTGTACAGCACTGACCACACCCATTGTGACGGTTTGCTCCAGTTCAAAGGGGGCTCCTAAGGCAAGAACCCAGTCTCCTACTTTTACATCATTTGAATTTGCGAGATTCACTTGTTTTAATTCTGAAGTAGGTTTGAAATCTTCAAGTTTAAGAACGGCAATATCAACATTTTTTGCTGTGCCAATAATTTTTGCTTTGTATTTTTTCTTGTCTTTAGTCGTTACAGTAATTTTGTCAGCACCTTCAATGACATGATTATTAGTTATAATATAACCACTTTTTAAATCGACTATGAATCCAGATCCGCCATCGGTTTCAATCCCTTGCTTTTTTCCGTTTCCTCTTGGGTTTGGACCGCCTTTGAATTGTGGTGGCAAAAATGGAAAAAAGAATTCATCTGGAAAATCATATTGTGGGGCATTTACTTTTTTTTCTGCAACAATAAAAACAAGAGCCTGACTGCTTTCTTCAGCAACATTCGAAAAAACTTTTTTGAATTTCTTTAAAAACTCTGCATCAGGGCTAGGTGTGGGGGCTTGGTTGGGTGGTAAAGCGTATGTGTTTGTTGAAGCTTGAGCGGACAGATCGTCGCTCATATTTCTAAATGCTTCAGGTTTGAAAATAAGCAAACCTGCACTTGCAACACCAAATAAAGCTGCTATTGAAATGCTTGCTACAACGATATTTTTTGCTCTGGCTTTCATAAATTTTGATACCTTCTTTGAGTCATTTACATCTAAATTCACTGTAACCTCCTAAAATAATAAAAACAAATCGCATTTTCTGCACTTTGGGCTGGGCTCAAAAAGCTCTTCATGCTTTATATCAGACATTCTTTAAAAAAGTCGATAGGCATAAATTTTTAAAAATACAAAAAATAATCAATAAAATAATATATTTCATTTAGTTAAAAAACTTCACCACTTATATAGAAATATATAGAAGCGATGAAGTGGTGTTTTTTTTAACATTTGTGGCTGGCGGATTTGTTCCCAAGATCAATATTCACTTGTGAAACTTTTTTTAGTGAAAATATTATTTTTAAAATTTTTATATTTTAATAAATTAAAAAATATTAATTTATTTTTGGTTTCAGATTATTTAAATATAATTATCAAATAAAGTTGTTTGTTTCATTTCACTTTTATCGATTAAGTTAGAAATTGAAACACCAATCAACCGCAAGGGTTCTTTATCGCATTTAAATTCAAGAAAAAGCTCAAGTGCAATTTTTTTTATAATCTCTTCTTCAAAAAAATAGAGTGGGTAGCTCTTTGATTTTGTTTTAACGGTAAAATTTGCATATTTAATTTTAACAGTGATTGTTTTAGCAGCAAGATTTTTTTTATTAATATTTATGAATAAATTTAAAATAATTCTATTGAGTTCAAATAATTTATGCTCCATCCTAAAGATATCCTTTGGGAAGGTTTCTTCTTCTCCTAAAGATTTCCTTATTTGAGTTGTTTCTAAAGGGCTTTCATCTATTCCACAGGCACGTTGATATACCCACTCAGAAGACGAACCAAATTTATTAATTATAAAATCTTTTCCTGCTAAAATAACATCGGCACAGGTATAAATATTAAAATCAGCAAATTTTTTTGTTGTGACTGGGCCAACAAATGGAATTTTTTTTATTAATAAGGGTTGCATGAAGTTAAAAACTTGGTGGGGCTTTACGATAGCAATTCCATTTGGTTTATTAATATCTGAAGCTATTTTTGCAACCATTTTATTTGGTGCGATACCAGCTGAAGCTGTGAGTTGTGTTAAGTTTTGTATTTTTTTTCTTATATTCTCAGCGATTTCAGTGGCATTTTTACTTTCGCTGACGTCAATATATGCCTCGTCCATTGACATAGGTTCAATTAATTCTGAATAGGTAGAAAGTATTTTAAAAACTTCACGAGATGCATTTTTATAAGATTCAAAATTGGGTTTTAAGAAAATGGCGTGCGGGCAAAGTTTTAACGCTTGTGATGATGCCATTGCCGATTTAATTCCAAACTTTCGTGCTTCATATGATGCTGTGCAGACGACACCACGTGAACTAGGAGAACCACCGATTATAAGTGGCTTTCCCTTTAATTTTGGATTATTTCGGGATTCAACTGCAGCAAAAAAAGCGTCAAGATCGATATGAATAATTTTTCTTTTTAGGAGTGAATAATGAATTTCTGGATTGGTTCCATTCATTTTAGAGTTAACTCCTGCTCAAATATTATTTGTTCTTCTATAACTATATTTTTTTCATTTTCTGTTTTAGCTGCCCTTAATCTTTCAGTAGAGCTACAATTAAGCACAGTGCTTTTTGCCATGGAGCCATTATCTTTATGCAAATAATAAAGATTAAGTTCAAAAATATTTTCAGCACAGTTCCATATCATTCCTGCACACATTTTACATGGCTTAAGAGTTGTAAAAATTGAGCTTCCTTTTGGCAATGGTTTGTTAAATACGCTGTAATATTTTTGAATCATATTAACTTCTGCATGCATTGTTTTATTACGTGAGTTTTCATTTAAACCGACAGAAATAATATTACCATTAGCATCGACTAAAATACTTGCAACTTGGCGACTGGATTCATATTTTTCATTTTCTATCTTTATTTGTTTTGATAAACAGTCAGAAATTTTCATAAAGTCAATATTATTTTTATTATGTAAAGTAAAATGAGTATGAATATCTATAATTTCTTTTTCTAAGCTTTGCCCTAAATTATTATAATTAACTTCAATTTTTGGATATTGAATGAGAATATTTTGATTGTGTATGACTTTTAAAAAGGACATTCGTTTTGCGGCAACCTTAAGCATGCCTCGACACATTTCTGTAGGACAATAATTTGTATATATTTTATTTCTTAATATTTTTAATGATGTATCAGGATATTGATTGTAAATTCCCTGAATTAATACAGTTATAGCACTATGAGGTTTTTTAGGAAAAAGAGAATATTTTGCATAATATATTGTCTCATTATATATAATAAATGCAAAATCTGTTGGATCTATAGTTATAAAATTATAAGCAATTTGTTGTATAATTTTTTCAAATTGATATGTTGATTCCATATTATGCTCTTGCTTAGTTTCTATTGAAAGACTTTAATTTCATCCTTATAGAAATCAAAGCTATGCTATTGGAATAACCTTTTAGAACAGGAAGTGCAAATGAAGAATGAGGTGATGTACAGTGATTTTATAATTATTGGAGCAGGTGTGCTTGGTTTAAATCTTGCAGCGCAATTATCCAAGAGATATCCGGAAAAATCAATTGCTTTACTTGAAAGATCCGATCGTTTTGGAACAGAAACTTCCTCACGAAACAGTGAAGTAATACATGCTGGAATTTATTATGATGAAAACTCGCTAAAGGCAAAATATTGTGTAAAGGGGAATAAACTATTATACAGTTTCTGTAATGAATATTCAATTCCATTTTTAAAATGTGGGAAATATATTGTTAGTTCTACAGAAGAACAAGATGAGATAATTTTAGATCTTCAAAATAAAGCATTAAAAAATGGAGTGAATCTTAAATTTTTAAATAAAGATCAACTAAAGAGTGATGAAAAGATGAGTCACTTTAGAAATGCTCTTTATTCTTCGGAAACAGGAATTATTGATAGCCATAAATTAATGCAGACTCTTGAGCAAATGGCTAAGTATCAAAATGTTGCTCTTGCATATCGAAATTCTTTTGTAAAATTGATTGATGTAGGTACAGATGGAATTGTTTTTGAAGCATGTGATGAAAATGGAAATTCTTATTATATGCGTTGTCAATATTTTCTAAATGCGGGAGGACTCTCCTCAGCCAAGATTGCAAATAATTTTGTTTCTCGAGAAGTTTATAAAACAAAAGCTTGTCGGGGTCGATATTATTCATTACCAGCAAAGTATAATAATTATTTCAATAAGCTTATCTACCCCATTCCAGATCCAAGTGGTTGCGTAGGAATTCATATTACTTTTGAATTAGATGGTAAATTTAAGCTAGGGCCTGATGTAGATTGGTCTTTTGCTGAGAGCAATGATGCAGATGATCAAAATTTATATAAATTTTTCGATATGCGAGATGATGTTAAAGAAAAATTCTATGTAGAAGGAAAAAGATTAATTCCTACTTTAGAATTGAAAGATTTATCGCCCAATTATATTGGGGTTCGCCCAAAGTTATTTATTGATAATAAGCTTGAAGAAGATTTTCATATTAAAAAAATTCGTGAAGGAAATAATATGTCAGTACATTTTCTAGGTATCGAATCGCCGGGATTAACATCTTCAATGGCAATAGCAGAAGATTTATTGGAAGAATTTAAATAGTGAAAAATTGACAGAATAATATTAATATATAAACTATAAAAATAATCTTATGTGTATTAAAGGTTTTTTTATGTTTAAATATATATTTTCATTAAGCCCATCTATTACTTCCATTTTAGTTGGAATTTTCCTACAAAAAATGTCAACCTTTATGACCCTTCCTTTTATTGCAATATTTTTAGCGAATAATACCAATCTTAGCCCAACAAAAATTGGTATTATAATAGGTACTGCACCTCTTGCTGGCATCTGTTCATCATTTATTGGCGGTTACTTGTCAGACAAATTGGGAAGAAAAAATATTCTTTTGCTCACAGTTTTTACTTCTACATTGATTCTATTTTCTTTCTTTTTAGCTACTCAAATTGCAAATATGGAAATTAAAATTTTCACTTTTACAATTCTTTGCGTCTTTTCTGGAATATCGAGTGGAGTTTATGAACCTGTCGCCACGGCATTTTTAAGTGATTTAGCTCCTCCTTCCCTAAAGGGAGTGATTTTCCAATTAAGATATTTCAGCTTAAATTTTGGCGCAGCAATAGGTCCAATGATTGGACTTTTATTAAATTCAAATGGAGTGGGTATTAGCTTTTTATATGCAGGTTTTTTATATATTATTTATTTTTCTGTTTTTTTTATTCTAATGAAAAAAAATATTCATAGTGTCCCAACTTTCAGTGGAAAAAGACATAGCTTTAAAGAGTCATGTTCAATTATTGTTCATGATAAAAAAATGCTTTATTTAATTTTAAGCTGCATTCTTATTATTTTCTGTTATAATCAAATTACAACTACTTTCCCGCAAATTATGAATCAAGAAGTAAAGAATGGTATTGAATATTACTCATACTTTCTAACTACAAATGGTATATTAGTTATTCTTTTACAAGGCTCCTTATATAGAGTAACAAGAAAAATAGGCTTATTAAAAAGTTTAATATTAGGTTCTGCTCTGCTTGCAGTCGGTTTTCTTTCATTGACGATCAATTTAAATTCAATATTTATTTTGATTCTATCTGTGATTCTTATCACCTCTGGTGAAATTCTTGTTTTTCCAATTTCAAATGAATTAATTGATACGTTTGCCCCACCTCATATGCGAGGGGCATATTTTGGGGCTGCATCATTTAAAAATCTAGGAAGTGTTTTAGGGCCAATTTGGGGAGGCTTTCTTTTAACTCATTTAGGATCAAGTTTTTTATTTGTATCAATTGCAATTATATCTTTAATCGCCCCCTTTATTTGTATTGCTGGGCAGAAAGAAAAAGGGTTGAGCAAGCTTAGAGTTTAATTTTAATATTTATATACACCTTGCCCTGATTTTTTGCCGAAGTAGCCTGCATCAACATATTTTTTAAGAAGTGGGCAAGGTCTATATTTATTATCACCCAATCCATCATGCAAAATTTTTATAATAGCATAGCATGTATCTAAGCCAATAAAATCGGCTAGAGTGAGAGGACCCATCGGCTGGTTAGTGCCAAGTTTCATCCCAGTATCAATATCTTCTGCGCTGGCAATGCCTTCCATAAGCGTATAAAATGCTTCATTTATCATTGGCATGAGTATTCTGTTGATAATAAATCCCGGATAATCTTGTGAACAGACACTGACTTTATTCATTTTTGCTGAAAGTTCTTTGGTTAAATTGTAGGTTTCATTAGAAGTTGCATGACCTCTTATTATTTCTACAAGAGACATTAAAGGAACGGGATTCATAAAATGCATGCCAATAAATAATTCAGGTCTTCGTGTGACAGAAGCTAGGCGTGTTACGGAAAGACTGCTTGTATTACTTGCGAGAATAACATGAGAAGGCATTATTTTATCTAATTCAATAAAAATACTTTTTTTTAATTCTTCATTTTCATTAACTGCTTCTATTACAAAATCAGCTTGAACGAGATCTGAAAGTTGAATAACTTTTTTAATTCTTCCTAAAATCACTGGAGGATGTTCGTCTATTTTTCCTTTTTCAAATAGTTTTGATAGACTTTTTTCAATTCCTAATATTGCTTTTTGTAATCCTTCCTTATTCACATCAAATAATAGAGTTTGAAATCCTGCTTGAGCAGCTATTTGAGCAATTCCACTGCCCATTTGTCCTGCTCCTATGATGCCAATGGTTTTTATTTTTGCTAAATTTACCATGAGAATCTCCTTATTCATTGACTCGTAAAATTTCGATATCTAAAAGGGCATTGAAACCTTATTTTTTATTTGAGTCAAATATCATAAATTATTTTATAAAAAAATTGAGTTTACTTGTTGTGAAAGATGTTCTTAAGACGTAGGTCATTAATTGTATATGATTTGGATTTAATTTTTTGTAAGGATAAATCAAATGACAATATCTTACCAAATGCCACTTCCAGCTCCTTATCCATCTCTTTCTATAGAAGAAATGCGTTTACGTATTCAATCTGTTAGAGATCATTTTGGTAAAAAACTTGTAATTCTTGCTCACCATTATCAAAGACCGGAAATTGTCGAATTAAGTGATATACGTGGAGACTCTTTACAACTTGCTCAATATGCTGCAAGTCAAAAAGATGCAGATTATATTGTTTTCTGTGGCGTTCATTTTATGGCTGAAGGATCAGACATTTTAAAAAGAGGCAATCAGACAATTGTTTTGCCCGATTTAGGTGCTGGCTGCGATATGGCGGATATGGCAGATGCGGATGATGTTGAAGAAGCATTTGAGCAATTGATAGATGTGGTAGGTCATGAGAGTATTATGCCTGTTACTTATATAAACTCCACAGCAGCACTCAAAGCATTTGTTGCAAAAAAGGGTGGTATGATTTGTACAAGTTCCAACGCTCATAAAATAGTTTCTTGGGCTTTAAAAGAAAGAAAAATATTATTCTTTTATCCTGATCAGCATTTAGGTCGTAATACAGCAAAGCAACTTGGTATCTCTCCTAATAATATGAATATTTGGAATCCTAAAAAACCTTTTGGTGGTCTTGAAAAAGAAAATATTAAACAGACTCAAGTGATGCTTTGGCAAGGATGTTGTCCTGTGCATATGATGTTTAGTGCAAAACAAATTGATCTCATCCGTGCAAAAGATCCTGAGTATAAAATTATTTCACATCCAGAATGTTCAATGGAAGTTGTCGATAAATCTGATTTTGCAGGTTCCACTGATTTTATTGTAAAGACAATTGCAAACAGTCCAAGTGGCAGTAAATGGGCTGTAGGAACAGAGCTTAATTTAGTCAATCGAATAGCAAAAGAAAATCCTGATAAATCAGTTATTAGTATAAATCCATTTATGTGCTTGTGTGGCACGATGAATCGAATAGATTTACCACATTTAACTTGGGCTCTTGAGGAGATAGCGAAAGGAACAGCAAAGAATGTCATTGAAGTTCACGAACCAACCCGTTCATTAGCAAAACAAGCATTGCTTAGAATGCTTGAAATGAGCATAAAACTTTAAATAATTTTAGTTATATTTTATTAGAAAATAATTCAAGTTTTTTAATTTCACCAACAATCCATAAAATATCATTTTCTTTTAAAATATGGCTTGATTTTGGATTTTTAATTCGATCATTATCTCTTTCAATACCTACAATAATACAATTGAATCTCTCACTTATTGCGGCATCTTTTATAGACAATCCATTGATATAAGATCCTCTATTTACAAAAAATCTTTTAAGTTCATATTCAGGTGTAATTTCTGTGAGTGGATTATTTATATTAGATAGTTCAAGTTCGGATTTAAATATTTCAATCTCTTGATCTGTTGAAAAACAAAGTAAAGTATCGCAAGGATAGATAATATCTTTAATATTTGGAGAAACAATTGTTTGCTCTCCTCTACCGATTGCTACAATTGTTATACCAAATCTTTTTCTTAAATTAAGTTCTAAAATGCTTCTTCCAATCACAAATGAATTCATTGGAACTTTGACTTCAACAAGGTGTGCATCCCAGGGAGCAAGCTGTTCATAAAGTGGAGGCATATTTGGCTTAGATCTATTTTGAGTGTTGTAAGAAGAACTAAATTGATTTTCAATCCAGTTATAATATATGCGCATTTTATTTTGAAATAAAATTAAAAACAGAATAGAGATGATTAATGTTATAGCTAAAGTGATGGGTGAGGGGTAAAACTTTAAACTGAGAATGCCAATAAATATAATGGTTAAAGCTCTACTTACAAATAAAGAAATAACTTCTTTACCAATTAAATTTTTAAAGCTTCTTTTGTACTTGATTTTAAATATGTTCAGCATAGCCCAAATACTTGGAGACGAAATTGAAAATGCAACTAACCATGCTACAATATTTGCTATTAATTTGTTCTCAATATAATTATAAATAAATGGTGAAAATTTGTCAGAAATAATTAAAAAAATTGCAATAATGACAATTAAATTTAATAACCATTGTAATGTTTTTTTATTTAAACTTTTTTGTTTATCTTCTATGACTGTAATTCTTTGAAACCAGCTCGTATATCGAGTTAATTTATTTCTAATACTTAGAGGCATATTCTTTTCTAAATAACGAGATGTATTTGAAGAATAACGGATAAAGTAAGGAGTGGTAAAGGTTGTGATCAAGGATGCTGTTACGATAATTGGGTAAATTTTATTATCTATAACTTTAAAACTAATTCCAAGAGAAGCAATAATAAATGAAAATTCACCAATTTGTGCCATGCTAAATCCAGTTTGTAGTGCATTTGGTAATGTTTGTCCAGTAATAATAGCCCCAATTGTCACAGAAATTAATTTACCAAAAATAATTACAAGTGAAATTATTAAAATAGATGATATATTATTTACAATTGCATGTGGATCAAGAAGCATCCCAACTGAAACAAAAAAGACAGCACCAAAAATATCTTTTAAAGGTTGAATAAGATTCTCAATTTGATGAGATTCAGGAGTCTCAGCAATTATGGAACCCATTATAAAAGCACCTAAAGCAACTGAGTAATTAAAATATGAAGCAAGTGCAACTAGGCCTAAGCAAAGTCCAATTGACACGACCACAAGCATTTCATTGTTTTTTTGTTGACTTACTTTTTTAACAAAGCGTGGAACAATAAAAATTCCTACTAAGAACCATATTCCAATGACAACGACTAGTTTTCCACCTGCGAGAAGAAGATCAAAACCTCCTACACTGGAAGTTAATGAAATATTTGTTAACGCAACAAGCATTAATATTGCAGCTAAATCTTCTACAATTAAAATTCCAAAGACAAGATCAACAAATTTTTTATTTTTTAAGCCAAGTTCTTCAAGAGCTTTTATAATTATAGTTGTTGATGAAATAGCAATCATACAACCAAGAAAAAGCGAATCCATGTGTGACAGCCCAATTAATTTAGCAACAAATATTCCTATTATAAGCATAAAAATAATTTGAATAATTGCTGTTCCACCAGCAGAAACTCCAACTTTAGCTAAACGTTTGAAACTAAACTCAAGTCCAAGTGAGAACATAAGAAAAATAACGCCGAGTTCTGCCCAAGTATTTACGGATGAGACATCTACGATGGAGAAAAAGGGGTGAGTGTATGGCCCGACAATAATACCTGCAACGATATATCCCAAAACCACGGGTTGATTTATTTTTCTAAAAATATAGGTAACGACAGCAGCGACCCCAAGCATGACCGAAAGATCGATGATCAGTTGTGGGATATGAAACATAGTAAAACCCTTTTCACTTATTTAATATCTTAATATAGTAATTTTAATATTTAATAATAGAAATGAGTGTCATGCTTTTGTTGGTTTGTGAATTTATAGCATGCGCCAAAGTGAATTTTCATTTTGTTTCTTTTTGAATTCTCTATACCATTTACACAGAGGGTATAGAATTGCAAGAATAATTATCCAGCCATAAGCAATATCTGAAAGAGAGTTCCATTTTAGTACATCACATAAAATTATTCCTATAAAAGTATACAAAATAAGATGTACCCCATAAAAAAAGAAAGTAGATTTTCCATAAATATTTGCAATTTCTAAGATAGTTGAAATAAGGAATATTTTTTTAGATCCATATTTTTCAATTGAATATACTGTAAAAAAGAGAAAGAAGAAAATTCCTAATGTAAAAAGCAGGTAAGAAAGAGAAGGCGGGTATTTGACCATATTAAATATATTCCACCAATGTGTATCATTTATAAATCTTAAGTCTCTTGAGTTAAAATAAACTCCGCCCCAAAACCGAGTGACTGTAAACAATGATATAAATACAATACCTAAAGGCAGGAGTGATAAGAAAGCAAATTTTTCTTTTTTAATTAATATTTTTCCAAATAAAACTCCCATGAGGCTCACTCCAAACCAAGGAAAAATTGGGTATATAAAATTAATTCGGTCTGGGAAAAAGAGCATTTTAAGAAAGAAATTATAGTTTTCATTTTTTTGTAATTCTGTCTGAACAATAAGTGGAGGTAAAAATATACTTAAAACCATTGCTATAAATATGACTATCCAATGCCTCTTTATAAAAAAACTACTTAAGATCATGAGTGATCCTAGCATTGCAATAACAGCAAATCCAAAATTAATTGTTGGTGATTTAAATATAAAACTCCATATTGGAGAAAAAATAAAAATTTCAAATAAAATTAAAATTAATCCTCGTGAACAAAAATATTGCCAAACTTTAGATTCATGAGCCCATTTTGATTTGTGAGTATTCCATAAGAGAATCATACTTAATCCCATCATAAATGCAAATGATGGTGCGCAAATATGCGCAATTAATCTTGTGAAAAATAATATTGGATTATCATATATTGGATAACTCCCCTTCCAAAATTCTCCTTGAAAATTAAGATTTTTTCCAATCATGTCCTTTGCATGATCCATTGCCATTATTATCAAAATAATGCCACGAACTTTATCTAGAGCTTGAATTCTCATAAATATCCTCATCTAAATACTATTATATTGATATCTGACTGTGTATAATTCAACAGGTTCAAAAATTCAAATGTTAATGTTTTTGAGCCGCGCTTCTTGCAAAGAAAGCTCTTGTAGGTATGTTTGGTTGAGTGTAGTGCTAATGAGTTAATGAGCGATTTTTTGGGAGTTTACTTGGCAGACGAAAATATTCAAAAAAATATAAACAATCAGCAACCCACAAATCAAATAAAAGAAATGGGGCTCGAAGAAATTATTCACTTGGCTAATAAAATTGGTCTTGAATATGTTGAAAAAAGAAAAGAAGCTGAAAGATATGAGCTTATGCGAACTTCAATTCGTGCAAAAATAATGAATAGAATAGAAGCAGCCCAAGAAAAAATGCCTGAAGCACGCTTAAAGCGCTTAGCAGAAGCGGACGAAGAATATATTGGTTTGCTCGAAAAAATAGCTAACTATAGGGCAGAAACAGAAAAGCTGAGAATTCGATATGAAAGCTATAAGAGTCTTTTTGATGCGCGCAGAACTATGATAAGCTACAAGAAAATTGAATTGAAGACTTTATAGGTGTACTTCCAATGGATAAATATATAGAACAACATAAGAAAAGACTTTCATATATGCCTTGGATTTATTACTCATTAAAGCCTAAACAGCTGCAATGGGCTCAAGCTTGGCAAAAAGAAGTGCAAAAGAAATTAATGGAATTAGAAACTGTTAAAATTGGAAAAGATTGTTTTATTTCCCCAGATGCACATATATTTGCCGAAATAGGTAGAGATATTATTATCGGAAATCGTGTTACAATTGCGGCAAATGTTGTTTTGCATGGCCCAATTACAATTGGCGATGGTGTGAGTTTAAATACGGGTGTTTTAATTGATGGTGGTGCAAAAGGAGTTTTTATTGGAAAAAACACACGCATTGCCAGCGGTGTTTATATTTATGCTTTTAATCATGCAACATCTCCTAATAGATTAATAAAGGAACAACCTGTTATTTCTAAAGGTATACATATTGGTGAAGATGTGTGGTTGTCTTCAAATGTGGGAGTTACAGATGGAAATAATATAGGGAGCTACAGCATTGTAGGCATGGGAGCCGTTGTGACCCATGATGTTCCAGAGTGGGCTGTTGTGGCAGGTGTGCCTGCAAAAATAATTGGTGATAGAAGAATATCAAAAGATGTTTTCAAAGCCAATAATAAAAGCGCCCCAAACACCGATTAAAATATGTGAAAAGCTTACACCTATAAGTGAGTTTTGCTTCGCATAGAGCCATCCCCAAAAGATACCGGGTATGAAAACAGAAAGTGCAAATCCGGGGCTAATATGAGAATGACCGCCTGCAAATAAAACATTTGATAGTATAATCGCCATCCACGTTGTTTTTGCTTTTGAGCCAGATAAGAATTTCTGCAAAGCTGATTGAATGCCACTACGCACAATTAATTCTTGAATAGGGACAAAAACAATATATCCAAAGAGGGCTGCGAAATAAACTTTTAAACTGACATCTGTACTGGTTTTAAAGATTGCCATAGGGTCAAATAGAGCTAGATTATGAAATTTATCTATAAAAGTTATAATACTGAGCTTTATTAAAAGAATTATGAGTAAAAAAGGAATTGTATATATAAATGATTCTAGTAAGACTTTTTTCCAATTTTCAAATGTCAAACCAAATGTTTTTAATGGGTATCCACTGTTAATCATCATTGAAATTATAAAGTAACAAAAAGACATAAGAACAATAATTGTTACAAGCGTTGAATTTGACATGTATTCTTTTAATTTTTGTAGTATTTGTAAACTTATTGCATATAAAGTTGTAATTGCAATAATATTGACAGCAAAACTACCTATTGCAAGGCGTTCTTTAAGAACCTCAACAGTGACTTCATTTGTATAACGCAATCTCCTTGAAATTTTTTCGCCAAAAAATGTTGTGAGTTTGGCATATACATCAAGAAATGTTGGATTGTTTCTTACTTTTTCCAAATCAAAACATAATATAATAGAGGGTTCTATGGTTTTTGCACTTGCAGATCGAGGTGCATTTTCAAATAATACCATTTCCCCAACAATTTCTCCTTTTGCAAGCTGTGCTAAGGGATAATAGCGCGAGCCATTTTTTTTTATAATTTCGACTCTACCCTCTATAATAATAAAAAAGCGTTGTTCGACTTCACCTTCTTTAACGAAAATCTCCCCAGGTTTTAAACGAAGTTCAGTAGAAATTTCTTTAAGTTTCTCAAGTTGAGTTTCACTTAAATCTTTTAAAAGCGGTATGTTTTGATAAGATTCAAGCATCTTAGATTTCTTTCTATCTTTCTAAATTGGAAATTATAAAAGTTCTACTCATTTATGAATGTAATACAGAGTCGGTTTAGAAAAAGCTTCTGCTTTGATATCAAAACCAAATAATGCAATGATTGTTATGATTACTTTAAAAATAAAAGATTTCGACAATAATTTTAGCATATAACACCCATTTTTGCTTATTTATTTAGCAATTAATTCAGATATCGGCTGATAATAGTATAATTTTATATTTCTTTTTCTTCACTAGGATGCTATCAGAAAAGCGTTTATAAGTGCAAAAAAGTGTGCCTATGGGCACTTATTCTTTGTAGCTAAGTCATAATGAAACATTTTCAAGTGTCAAAAAACTGATTTTTTTTGAGGTGCACCATGAGTCATTATTCCGCTAATTTATCTCAACCAGTAAATAATTTAATCAAAATTCGTAGAGCACTTATTTCAGTATCGAATAAGTCAGGTCTGCAAGAACTGTGCGTTTTTTTAAATCAACTGGGATGTCAGATTGTTGCAACTTCATCCACTTATAAGGCCATAATTGAATTTGGTTTACCTTGTAATTCCGTGGATTCTATTACAAATTTTCCAGAAATTTTGGGTGGAAGAGTGAAAACTCTCCACCCAAAAATTTTTGGAGGCATTCTTGGACGAGAATATCTTGAATCTGATCGTGCAGATATGCTGGCAAATGGGATTGAGGTATTTGACGTGGTTGTTTGCAATCTCTATCCGTTCCAAGAGGTCCTGCGCAAAGGTGCCAATGCAGAAGAACTTGTTGAAAATATTGATATTGGAGGTGTGAGTTTGCTGAGGGCTGCGGCTAAAAATCATGCATCTATTTCAATTCTGTCTGATACAAATGATTATAAAAAATTCATAGAAAATGTTTCTTCTTATAATGGCTTTGTTTCTTTATCTTTCAGAAAGCAATTAGCTATCAAAGCATTTCGTGAAACAGCTGCATACGATGAACTGATTTCTGCAACTCTTGACAAGAGTTTAAATGTTGAATTTTCACTCAGCTCTAAACTAGGACCAGTTCGTTCGGAAAATTTAAAAGCAATAGATACTTTGCCTGAAAGTATAAGTTTATCATTATGTAAAATACAACCTTTGCGCTATGGGGAAAACCCACATCAAAATGCAGCCTTTTATGCTTTATCCGATATTGATGTGCAAAATGTTTGTTCTCTTACAAATATGAAATGCTTTCATGGTAAAGAATTAAGTTATAATAATGTTCTTGATATTGAGCACGCAATTCGGCTTGTAAGTGAATTTAAAGAAAATCATGTTGCTGTTATTTTAAAACACAATACGCCATGTGGAGTTGGGGTTTCCAGTAAATCAATTGCCGATGCTTATATTGCTGCATTTGAATCGGATCCTGTGAGCCCATTTGGTGGAATTGTCTGTTTAACAACACAGGTGAGCATTGAACTTGCTAAGAAGCTTTATGAAACATTTTTAGAAGTTATTATCGCTCCTTCTTTTGAAAATGGGGCTTTGGATTTACTACAAAAGAAAAAGAATTTACGCCTTGCCACATATGATTCGTCATTGCCTTTGGCGAATAAAACAATATTCACTCATGTTCAAGGTGGATTTTTAGCGCAGAGTTCAAATGATTTTGTAATAAATATGGAGAATATAACTTATCCAACTTTAACAAAACCAAGTGCAGATATAATCAAAGCTATGACTCTTGGGATGACTGTTGTAAAACATGTGCGTTCTAATGCGATTGTTCTTGCTAATTCTCAACAGACTCTTGCTATTGCAGGAGGATTTACCAATCGCGTCGATGCTGTTCAAAATTGTTTAAGTAAAAATAGACTGTCATTAGACAATGCTATTTTAGCAAGTGATGCTTTTTTCCCATTTCCAGATTCCATTCAAATTATTAATAAATTTGGTATAAAACATATTGTTCAACCAGGTGGAAGTGTGCAGGATTCTGAAGTTATTAAGGCTTGTAATGAATATGGGATTTCTATGATTTTTACAGGAAATCGACATTTTAAACATTAAGAATGATTGAGCCCTTTGCATAATATATTAATAAATTCTTGACCTTTTTCATGGATATATTCTTTTGTTTGAATGTTATTAGAAGGATGAAATGCACAAGAATATAAAGCAAAAGAATTTATTGCTATAAAAATATTTTCGTATATTTCAATGCTGTGTCTATTTTCTGTTACTCCATTTACTACAATATTTAAAAATATTTCTTTACGTTTATTTGTAAAGTGTTCATAGCAATTATATGTCGATAAATTAATTTCACCTTGCAAATATTGCGCATAATATATTTGAAAAGTCTTTCTTTCATTCCAAAATATATCAATGCTCCAACGCATAATGTCTAATAAAGTAATTTCAAGTGAGCCTGTATTTTTAGGTATGGTGAGGAGATCTTTTGAAGCACGATAGATACCATTTTCTAAGAGTTTTGTAAGTAAATTGGCTTTTCCTTGGAAATATTTGAATAAGAGCCCCTCTGCACAGTTTGCTTTAGCAGCAATTTCTTTAGTTGTTGAGTGTTCGTAGCCTTTTTGGACAAAGAGATCGGTGGCTGAAGTGAGGATACTTTTTTCTCGTTCGAGTCTTTTGTTTCTTCGCTCATTTAAATGTTTTTGCTTGGATTGTGATAACGTCATTTTCCATAGTCTTTCTATTAAAAACAATGCATTGTAGATTATTTGAAATGATTAAGAGAAAGTTTATCTAGGTATATTAGATGCAAATACCTTAGTTAAAAATCATAATTAATATGAATCATATAGAAAACAGATATTTTGTGAGCGATTTATTTTAAGAGAAATTTATCATATATTTAAAAATAAATATTTTAAATATATGATAATACAAATATATAAATCGATTTTCTTTTTTAATCATTCATCAGATAGTTTATTAAAATTAAAAATTTTTTATATTTCACAATTTTTTTATAGATATTAAGTATATTTTTATGTGTTCTTGGTTTTCGAAAAGTAAGGAAATCGTCGCAATGCTAAGGAGCCTTTTGACGGACAACCCTGAATCTGACGAGAGCGATCGTATTCTTTATCTTGATTCTGGTAGACTTATATTGGATGCTTCTCCATAAACAGTTTTAAATGCTTTTATGCATTTTAAGGAAACTTAGTACCACTGAGGAGTGAAAATGAGTGCTGATAAATGGGTCATTGGAACAGGGTTTTCCCGAGGTATCGGATACGAATTGGCTAAAATATTAAAGGATAATAATTATAAACTCGTTCACATGGGAAGAAAACGGAGTGAGTTTGAAGATGTATTTGTTTGGTGGGATCTTCTCAATCCAATTTCAGACAGTCCATTTCCTGAGCTTTCTAAAAGTATTTACGGTAAAGCTATTGTTGGATTTATCCATTGTGCAGGATTAATGCCAATTTTACAGGTCAGTGAAACAAATCGAATGGAAAAGCACTTATTTTGGCAGTCACAGGCTGAAGCAATGCGCATTAATTATTTTTCTTGTGCAGAAATTATTGAAGATATTCTTCCTTTTATAATGTCACATACAGATAATGGCTCTAATTTTCCACCCTTTATAGCTCATCTTTCATCACTTTCAGCAATTGATCCTTTTCCGAATTTAGAACTCTATGGAGCAACTAAATCCGCATGTCTTATGTATTTTCAGTGGCTTTCAAAAAGATTTGCCTACGATGAGCTCAACTGTTTATCCATACATCCAGGAACTGTTCATACAGATATGGTTTCCAATGTCATCGCCAATGAGTCTTCAGATTTAGAAGTTGTTAAAAAATATAAAGAACTTATTAATAACAACGAAATGTTAACTCCACAGGCTGCGGCTGAAAAAATATATAAATTTTTATTTATAGATATCAAATCGCGTGAAAATGCTCACGGTAAATTATACCTAGCTGATAAAGAAACGCTGCATAAATGACATGCTGCAATTTATTCAGATTTTCTAAAAGTAAATAATTACTGTTATTATTAATATTTATGAAATATATTTTGTCTTAATAAGTGTTCTTTTATTAAAGGCATGTTAATGCAATTTTTTAAAAAATTCATAATATTAATTGCTATTTCTACTTTGATTTCATCTTGTGGTAGTTTTAATCCATTTAATAGTACAATAGAAACAACTTCAGATGGTTCTTATGTTATTGAAACAGGAATGACTGATAGTGAATTGTTAAGCTATGGACAGATTGTTATATATCGTTATAAATCTGTACCAAATATGGTTGCGGTTAAATCTACAAATATAGGAAAAGGTAATCATAAATATATATATGATAAAAATATATATTCAATTCCAGAAAATAATAAAAAAGTTAGAGAAGAAATAAAAATAAATACTTTGTCTAAAACGCAAATTTTTGGATGTTCTCAAGCTTATTGTGAAGCGAGATTTAATGAAGTTTATAATGATCTTAAGGTTAAAAATATTTCTTTGAATGCAGTTGATATTGCCATTGTAGATTCTGGTGTTGTGCCTGTTACTTCTTCCATTAAAAATGCACTTGCGTCTAGCTCAAATATTTCTGGTAATACGAATATAATTAATTGGTCTTCTCATGCAACATATATTGCATCACTTTTAGTTGGATATAAAGACTCATATGATAATAATTTTTATGATATTTATGCAGAGAATGCTAGAATACATTCTGTTAAAATATCTTTTGCCTCCGATAATGAAGATCCTGATAAAAGAAAGTATGGCTCCATGCAGCTTTCTGTTGCTTTAGATGAAGCCGTTTCATTAGGATCAAAAATTGTAAATTTAAGCTTTGCCTACTCACAAAAGCCAGATGATAATGTTGTTATGGCTGAGAAGATTGTGATGGCTTATGCAGCAAAAAGTGGTGTTATTTTTGTTTGTGCTGCAGGTAATGATGGAAATAAACTAGACTCATTTCCTGTATATCCTGCTTCATATGATATAAATAATATTATTACTGTAGGCTCTCATAATACTGATTTAAACAGGGCTATTTCTTCAAATTATGGAAAATCAGTTGATCTAACAGCCCAAGGAGCATTGATAGATTTAAATAATAAATATGGAGAAGTCGATACAGTGGGGGGGACGAGTTTTGCCGCTCCACTTGTTGTTGCTGCATTATCAATTTACTACGGTATTACTCCAAATTCAAATGTGAATACCACTCTTAAGCAATTATTTTCAAGCGCAAATATGAATTACAATTTCTATGAGTCTCAAACGATTGCACATTATGGTCGAGTTGATGTAAAAAAATTATATGATATTGCTCTTTTAAATCATTAAATTCTATTTCATTAATGAATTGCAAGTATTTGTTAAGAAATTTTCAGAAATTCCAAGATATTTGGCGTCTTTTTCTTTCGAGTAAGACAATAAAATTTTATTTACATTCTTTACGTCTATGTAGTGTATTCCACCAGTTTGAAAGTCTTGAGAGTAAGAAATATCTACAGGATTATTTTCTTTATTTAAGTAATGAACTGATAATATTTTGTTATAATCTGGTATGGAATGATCTGGATTTAATTTGCGTGAGACTTCTACATAAGATTTATTTATTAAAGTTTGCCAACTTGAGTATGAGTTATAAGCATGATCTTGATCAGTGATTAAAGATGATAAATGCGAAAAAAAACTTGACATTCCATCTTGAAAATATGAGTAATTGTGGCCATAAGAATTTGGTATGTTAAAAGCGTATAATGTATTGTTAATTGTACTACTAGGCGGAAAGCCATTTTCATTTAAAATAAATTGCCTTTTTGTATTTTGTAAAAAGCTTGTTGATGGAGTAAAAATAAATTCATCCACTGAATTTTTAATTAAAGAATTTTTAATCAATATATATTTATCAGTTAAGTTAGAGGTTGAATTGGTTTGTAAAATAACAATTCTTGGCCAAGGCTTTACCAAATATTGTATACCTTTTGCGTTTGTAATTTGAGCTTGTGCGCATTGTAAGGTGAACTCCCAAGTGGATTTAGATTGAGAAATTGTATCATCTATTATAGGAAATATAATGCTTTCATATAAATTTCTAGAGTAATATATGCGAGTCGATATTTTAACTGCAAGATTATCATTGATAGAAATATCATTTAAATCAGAATTAATAATTTTAACTTTTGCAGTCTTATCTTCACTTGTTTTTGAACCGTATTTTTTGAAAAGGAAAAGATCGTCCATTTGATAATTCTGATCGAATAAATTCTCGGGTATAGCATTCATAATAAATGAAGAAACTATTTGTTTTTTAGCACTCTTTAAAATGTCTTGATCTGGAAAAGTAGGGAGTTGGGAAATAAAATCAGTAAATGATTGCTCCAATAGAATTTCTTTAAAAGAATTATTATCGATAATAAAATAATCAATGTGTTGATCAAGAGTTTGTGTCTTTTGGTTAAAAACTGGTTTTATTTCATTCAATGAACTTATGCTTTTATCTAATGAGTCACGAATAAGTTCAGTTGGATTATACAGTGGTGAAAAATTAAACTTTTCATATCCTTTAGGGACGGAATCATCATTGCTAAATATATTTAGTGAACAACCATCTATTAAAACCAAGAAAAAAATAAAAGAGGTGCTTTTTGAATACTTAGTAAATTTCATCTGTGTATTTACCTATACAAGTTTGACTAGGTGATAGTCTTTTTTTCCTTTTCTAAGTACAAGTGTGTTTTGTTCTGTTTGAAAATCACTTTCTAAAATTTTATGTGAAAAATTAATAAACTTTTCACCATTTAAATATAAGCCATTTCCTTGAACAAGTTTACGTGCTTCTCCTCGGCTTGTAGACAATTTGCATTTGACGAGGAGTGCTAAAATGTCTAATCCAGCCTCTAATTCAGATTTTGAAACTTCTGTCGTAGGTGCATTTGAGAGATCCCCACTTTTGCCTGTAAAAAGAGTTTTTGAAGTTTCAAGAGCTTTATTAGCCTCTGCTTCTCCATGTACGATTCTTGTAATTTCAAACGCCATAAATTCTTTAACTTCATTTATATTTGGATTCTCAAATATTTTTTCAATTTCGTCTAGTTCAATGAGAGTAAAGACCTTCAGCATTTTTGCTACATCAGCATCGTGTACATTGCGGAAAAACTGAAAAAAGTCATAGGGTGACGTCATTTTTGCATCGAGCCAAATAGCATTTCCTGCCGTTTTGCCAAACTTTTTACCATCACTCCCTATAAGAAGAGGAGTTGTTACGGCAAATGCTTTACCACTTTCAACTCTACGAATGAGATCGGCTCCACCGAGAACGTTTGACCATTGGTCATCTCCTCCAAATTGGATTATGCAGTTGTATTTTTGAAATAGATGCAGGAAATCATAAGATTGAAGTAATTGATAACCTAGCTCCATAAAAGTCAAGCCACCCTCTTGAAAGCGTGTTTTATTTACTTCAGCAGAAAGCAAGCGAGCAACTGTGAAATGGCACCCTACGTTGCGTGAAAAGTCAATCCAACTCATTGGCCCAATCCAATCAATATTATTTACAAAAATAGGGGCATTTGATGCATTGAGGTCAAAATATTGATTGACGAGTGTTTTAAAATTTTCAACATAGTGAGCAATTTGTTCTTTGCTATTCATCGGTCTCATATCTGTTCGGCCGGTGGGATCTCCAATGAGACCTGTGGCTCCTCCAAAAAGAACAATTGGTTGCAAGCCTGCGTTTTGAGCACGTCTGAGCATCATAAGTGCAGCTAAATTTCCAACATGTAGGCTTGCTGCAGTGGGATCAAACCCGCAATAGGCTGCATGAGTTAATCCTTTTTCATTTTTGTTTCCTTTATTAAGCAATTGTTCTAATTCTTCTTCGTGGCTAATTTGTGCAATGAGGCCGCGCTCGCGAAGCCTTGAGATAAGAGAATCTTTTGCCGTCATGATATCTTTTCCTTTCTGTATGGAAAGCATCTCTTTTGGAGTTCAAAATGTCTTTTAAACTAAAGAATATTATTTTTGTCCAGTGTTGTTTAGCCAATTTTCTTATGCAATCACAAACTTTTGCAGATACACCTAAGTCTTTTTATTCATTAATGTCCCCAACTTCAACCTTTGCTGCACTTAGCGGAGCAGGGGCGGCTGCTCCTGGTGATGCTTCAATGGTTGATGCCAATCCTGCTCTTTTACCAGCTTTAAAAAAAGAATATTATTTTTTTGGTGGAGCGGCTTTGCAAAATCAAGTGGATTTAATGGAATTAGGAATATTTGATTCTTCATCCACTCCCATTGCAGCTGTTTTTAGAGCGCGAGAAACTTTTTTAAATGATGATATTAATAGAGATAGGCGCTTTACTCTTGGACTTGCATATCAAATGACTCAGATAAAAAATTTGAGCATTGGTGTTTCAGGAGAATATCAGCAGCTAAATCTGAGTGAAAAATGGAAATGGGATAAAGAAAATTATAGAATCGGAGCTGGTTTATTTTATCAAATTGATCTCGCAAGTGGGAGGCCGATTTTTCTTGGTTTGAGTAGCAATGGTATGTTTGATAAATTTAATCCAACAGTATTTGATGCAGGTGTTTCAACTGTAATTCTTGATGGTTATTATACAGTAAATGCAGATGCCCTGTTTGATTCTAACTCAGGATTTTTAAGTGCGGTCAGTGGTTTAAATGTTGCAGTTCATAAATTCTTTGATATTAAAGGGAGTGTTGGTTACAATCCAAGAGAATCACGATTTTTTTGGGGGACAGGAATTTTTTTTAATGGCCCAGTGCTTCGTCTCTATTATACACTTGTCAAGACTGATTCCAATGATACAACACTCAGGCAAACAGCGGGCGCACAGATCGCTCTCTCTCTTTAATTTTTAGTTCACGTTGGATCCATTTGGAGGAAAAATGGCAATTACGGATGGTCCGAATTCACTTTTTATTTCATCGCAGTCAAAGTCTTCATCTCGAGTTGGAAATGACATTTTAGCACACTGCAATCGTTGCAAGATGAATTTAACTCATACTATTGTTACTTGTGGCGCAAATAATAAGCCTGATAAGGTATTATGCAATACCTGTAAGTCAGAAAAACAATATCGCTCACCCAAATCTGAGGCTGAATTAGCAAAAGGAGGAACTCGGG
Organism: Fluviispira multicolorata; assembly: GCF_009208585.1. Classification (GTDB taxonomy): domain Bacteria; phylum Bdellovibrionota_B; class Oligoflexia; order Silvanigrellales; family Silvanigrellaceae; genus Silvanigrella; species Silvanigrella multicolorata. Next base: position 168,878 of record NZ_WFLN01000010.1, on the reverse strand, counting down.
AAATGGAACGTGATGAAGAACAAGATCTTGACCTAGACGCCGGAGCTAAACGTTTGACTGGAGAGGATGGCGGCACTAAGAAAAAAAGTAAGTCTAAATCAAAGGTTAGAAAAAAAGACGATTCAGACTCAAGAGTTAGCTCTAAATCTGCAGCTCAATTGCCATTGAGTATGCAAGCCGGAACTTCTGAAGATATAGCTCAATACGAAGCTCGATTAAGTGCACAAAAAAATAACATATCACATGCTAAAGAGTATAAGGCTTCTGTACGATTCAAACCTGGGGAAATTCTAAATCATAAATCTTTTGGAATTGGGTTTGTGGTGGCTGAAAGTGGGCGTAATAAAATTGAAGTTCTTTTTCCTCAAGGAAGAAAGCTCTTAGCAACTGGTTTAGGACAATAATTTACATATATTTTCTTTGGCCAGAATAAAGAGTTTTGATGGGTTTCTTGAGGCATAAAGCTTCACTTGGAGGCTATCTGGAGTGGAAAATACCGACTTATTTAAGATGTTTGGTGTCAGTGAGCCAACTCCATTTAGCACAGATCTTTCCATTCATGTTGGTGAGGCCCATAATGAAATTCGTCTTATTATAAAACACCATTTGCAGAAACTTGGCTTTGCTAATATTAAGACAGATCGCGATGGTCATGCTTCGTTAGCAGAATTAAAAGTTAAGCCAGTCCACATCGCCATTGAAGGAGACGATCTCGAATTTGTAAATGGCTACGATATGCTTAAAGAATTAAGTGAAGATCACAATTGTTATCGTCCTGCCTTTGTTCTTATTTCAAAAGCACTTAATAAAGGTGAATTGATGTACGCTTTAGAGGTTGGGATGGATGATCTCTTAGTTCGTCCCATTTCTCAAGGCGATTTAATGCCAAAAATCCGAAGCGCATATAATGCATTTATCAATCCTAGAAATCCTGAACGCATTTATGAATTTGCAAAATCAAAAATACGCGATAAAGAATTTGATGAAGCGCTAAGAGTTTATCAAGAATTACTGAAAGTTTCTCATAAAGCTGCTCGTCCACCTGTAGGTATGGCGAGAATTCTTTTAATTAAAAAACAACTTGAAGAAGCACTAAAGTATGCCACACAAGGTATTGAACGAAATGAAAATTATGTGCATGCCTATGTTGTTCGCGCAGAAATATATTCAGAAATGAATGAAAACGAGAAATCATTAGAAGATTTAAAAAAGGCAGTTGCTGTAAGTCCATTAAATATTGTTCGCTATGAAAGCTGTACTGAAATGCTATTAAAGCAAAATAAAATCGATGAATGTATTCAGATTTTAAGTATTGCAACGGGAGCTGGATTAAAACATCCTTATATTATTGAGCGCTTAGGTTTTTGTCATTTTTCTAAAAAAGATTATGTTAATGCCTTAAAGCTTTTGAAAGAGGCAGTTCATCTTGATCCTGAAAATGTTAGTTTTACAAACTCCTTAGCTATTTGTTACCGAGACTCAAAAGATTATGAGAAGGCTGTGCAAACTTACAATCAAATTTTAAAGAAACAACCCGATAATCATCTTGTCCTCTTTAATAAGGCTGTAACGTTAATTTTATGGGATAAAAAAGACGAAGCAATTAAAGTGCTGCGTCGTATAGTAAAAATAGATCCTAATTATACGAAGGCAAAAGATAAGTTAACAGAATTAGGCGCGAGTTTTGAAGAATGAAATAAGTGACGGAGAGCTATAATGGAAAAAGAACTCCCTTTTGCAAGTGCAAAAAGTCCTGAACACATGATTGTTCAATTGCTTTTCCATTTTTCAGTGTTAATGGAATATCAACTCATAGATTTGCAGGCGAATGTAAGAGCATTTGTTGAAGCTATGTCTTCAGCTATTCAGCAAATGGACAATTTAGTGGTAGAGGAAGGTCGTTCAGCTCAAGAAATATTTGAAAGTTTATTTAATAAATCAACACATAACGAAGCAGCGACTTTAAACAGTCGAGCAAACTCACGTGCAGATGATATTTTTGCTGAAGCAGCAGAGCAAGCGAATCCTGCACTGTTGCCACCGGGAATTAGAAGTGCTGTTGAAAAATCAGCTGAAGCCAATGGGCAAGATGGAAATATAGGTCCTAATGCTTATGATCACATTTGGTCTGATATTTCAAAACGTATGGAAAGTGTGTGTCGATTAGAGGAAAGATTACGTCCACAGGTTTATACCATGATTCAATCTCTTAATTTTGAAGATATTCAAACACAAAGAATTGAACATGCATTGGCAGCGCAAAAGAAAATAAATGAAGGATTAATGAATTTTATCAATAAAGGAATTCAAAATTGTGATTTACAAGAAGTCTTAGAGTTTGCAACAAAACTTATTAAAGATACAAGAGCTTCTTATACAATGTCTGAAGAAAGACAGGTCTTTGATCAAGTCTTCTATGAAGGCAAAAAAGACAAACACTAAGGTGTATAAATTTCTTTTTTATTTTCTTTAAGCCAATTTAATTCAATGCTTTTTGCAGGAATATTTTCAAATTTATTATTTGAAAAATTTGCTGTCAATTGAACTTCATTACCAAACTGAGTTCTTTGCACGCATTTATTTTCTGTAAGCCATTCAAACTGAGTCATTGGTAGAGTGGCGATCTTTTTATGAAGAGGTGAAAAGAAAGCATTTAGGTTTTTAATCTCTTTAGAATACATTTTAATTTGTTTTTTATCGAGTGCCCAAATAGAAGGTATACCATATAGCAATTCTAAAAGAATACGATCATTCATTAAGTTCCTAAATTTAGTAATAGGTATTTCCCATCGATCAGTTGTGATAATGCTGTCATGAAATACTGTTTGAAATAAAGGAATTCTATAAGTAGGATTGTATTTTGTTTCTTTATATTCTTCGGGAGCATTTAAAGAATTAAAGAAAAATGAGGGACGTTCTGTGGGGTACCAACGGCCATAAGTTTTTTTATCACGAGTCAGTTTCCAATGGGGTCCATTAAAAACAGAAGCATTTCCATGTGCAAAGGCAATATAAGGAACAAATTGATAAACTGCTGTTTCGGAACCAAGAACAAGTTTTTTATCTTGAGAAATTAATTTAAGACGACTGATGCGATTTTGTAAATCTTTTTCAATATTCATAGGGTGAGTAGGTGAATAATCATCATGTAAAGTGCCTGTGGCATCGACGTCTAAAAAATAGCTATTGATTCCCGTTTCTGCAAATTTATTTAAGCGATCTTTAAGATCCTTATTTATTGGATTTTGCATAGCAAAATATTGAGAACTTGCTTCGTAACCTCTGTTTTGAAAACCGGGTTTAGCTGAGCCATTCTTATTAATAATAGCTGCTTTGGGCCAAGCATTTGGAAAAATAGCAAGTGGTGTGTCGGCTGTTTTTGGATTTTGTAGATTTTCCCATGTGTCATAAGGTCCAATAAGGTAACCTAAATTTATTGCCTTTTGAATATAATTTTGCGTTATTTTATATTTATCTGACTCCCCCACATCAGAGCCAATCCAAAGATTATTTATTTTGAGATCACGAAGATCATTTAAAAAATCTTCAGTTCTCCCAGTTCCCCAAACATAGGAGTGCATTGCGCCATATAACTTTTTAATATTAGGGTTTTCATTTTCTTTTTGAGTCAATGTTTTAAATTTAGAGTTTTTTATTAAATTTTCTTTAAATAATTTTGCAGGAGCAAGAGGATCAAGCGTCTGCATTAAATTTATAGAGATTTGATAGGGAGGGTAGTTATCAATTTTGCGGAATTCATGGGTTTGAGTAACAAAAATTTTATTTTGTGAGTTTTTAACATAGAGTAAATTATTTAAACTTGAATCAGATAAGTATGTAATAATTGAGTTTTTAGTACGTATTGCATAAAATGGCATGGTCATAGCAGATGCCATTTCATATTCTGTAGAATAATATTTTTCGAAAGCATTTTGCCAGAATTTACTTTCTAAAGGAATAAGGAGACCTTCTCCATCGGGTATTATAAGATCTTGAGCGTTTGTCACTTCTTTTGTACTGGGCCATTCTAAAATTTGATTTTTATTTGACGTAAAATTAAATACGAGATTATCATTATCAACCTTAATGGATACTGTAAGTTGTTTTTCGGGGAATACCCAACTTGCAGAGGAATTATTAAATTTTAATTTATCAATAGACCCTAAGTTTGATTGTATTGGATTTGTAAGGATATTTAATCCATTTGGAGACGAACTCAATACTTTTAAACTTTCAGGATTTATTATTGCTTTCCAGTTTTTTAATCGAAATTGAAGATTATTTTCTTGTCCATAAGCATTCGTAAAAGTAAAAAGTATAGTTATTACTGGTATAAGGCTTTGAATTTTCATTTGAGATTCCATACTAGAGAAATGAAATAATAATTCAATTGAATTAGAAAAAAAACTCAATTAAATATTGAAAATAATAATATATTGTTAAATATAAATAATCAAGATTAAAAGAGTAATAATTTAAGAAATTTATTTTATTAAAAACCACTTCTAGAATGAAATTGATATGATTTATTATTGTATAACAATAATAAATATGACATGTTATAGATATCCAAAACAATCGTTAAAATAATTTTACAAGTATCATATAAAATTTTAAATTATAAAAAAAATCATTTTATTTTAAATAATTAAGATTAAAAGTATTTATTCCTATTAATATTTTATGAAATGGAATTTTCACTATAACGTTGCAATTGAAAAGAAAATGGTTTAAGACTGAAAACAGTTATCAAAGTATTAATTTTTGTCGTTGAGTCTATTTGGCGACAAATAACTATTATATAATTATGCAGATAAATTAATCAGTAAAAAAAGCATTTTTAGTTAAATGGAATTTTATCATTTAAAAATTTGAGGTTTTCATGAAAACGTTAGAGCTTTCATACTATCAAAAGCGCTTTTGGCTTGAATGGCAACTGAATCCAAATAGTATTGCATATAATACGCCAATTATTTTTGATCTTAAAGGTTCGATCAATATTGATGCAATTATTTTCTCCTTAGAAAGTTATGTGAATTATTATGCTGAAGGATGCAGAACTTTTATTCGAGAAGAAAATGGAAAAATATATCAGGTTATTTTAGACAAAGTAGATCTTGATTTAGATATTGAATATATAGATGATAATAATGTTCATTCTAGAGATAAAATTAATAAATATATTGAAAATATTACATCTCATGTATTTAATCTGAAAAAAAATCCCTTATATAAATTTGCGCTTTTGCATGTTAATAAAAATCACTGTATATTAATATTAAATATACATCACATAATTTCTGATGCAATTACAGCAAGCACATTTATTAATATTTTTTCAAATTTATACAATTCATTTCTAGTAAATGGAAAATATATAGAGCATAAAAAATTACCTCAATTTTCTGAGTATGTTGAATTTGAAAAAAATACTTACACAGCTGAAGAGATTAATCTAGATTTAGATTATTGGGAAAATCTTTTAAAAAAAAGTGATTTAAGTTTAGATATAAAAACAAAAAGTACTGAATCTCAAGAGTCACGATCAATATTTTTTAGACTGGAAGATGAAAAATATCAGAGATTAAAAGCTATAATAAAAGAAGAAAAAACATCAATATTTATTTTTCTATCAGCACTTTTTGGTAGTCTTTTATTAAGATATTCAGGACAGAGTTCAGTCGTTTTAAATTATCCAGTTAATATGCGGCCAACTGGATTTCGAGAATGTACTGGATGTTTTGTAAATAATATTTTATTTCAGATATCAATTGATCATAATAAATCATTTAGAGAATTATTGAATGAATTATCAATTCAACGTCGACAATCAAAGCTTCATCAAAGATGTACATTGACAGAGATTGTAGAAAGACTGAGAGAAAAAAATATTTTAAAAGGACAGCAGTTTTTTAATGTCGATTTATTTGAAGCTTTTTTAGGCTCAATTCCACTTGATTTAATAGATGTTGAAGTTAACTCAATTAAATATGAAGCAAAAAAAATTCAAAATGACATAGGAATGGCATATCAGACGCATCCAAACATGATTGAATTTAAAATTGAATATAATGCTGCAAAATTTAGTGAGTCCTTCATAGATAATTTTAAGAACTCCTTTTTGCAATTTCTAAATGAAGTTACTCTTAATTTAGATTATTTGATTTATGGATATTCAATTATTAGTAAAAGTGAGAGCAAAAAGATTTTAACTGAATGGAATAAATATTCAAAAAATGAAAAAATAAATACTTCTGTGATAAGCTATATTATGAATATAGCTAAAAAGAATTCAGACAGAGTAGCGTTAAAAATACAGGATAAAATTATAACGTATGAAGAGCTAGATAAAAAATCAAATCAAGTGGCAAATTTTATAAATAGTTTAGGTTTAGGAAGTGAGAATTTTATTGGTATTTATTTATCAAAATCTACCGACACTATAATCACAATTTTAGGTGTGCTAAAGTCAGGAGCAGCTTATGTTCCACTCGATCCTAAATACCCGAAGGAAAGAATTGATTATATCATTCAAGACGCAAATTTAGATTATATTATTGATGAAATTAAATTACAAAAAATATTTAATTTTTCAGATAATAGCATTAATAATGTAACAAATTTAAATTCAGCTGCCTATGTTATATACACCTCAGGTTCAACAGGAAAGCCGAAAGGCGTGGTTGTTAGTCATAGCTCTCTTCTCAATCATAATTTGTTTGTTCAAAATCAGTATGAAATAACGAAGAATGATCGAGTTTTACAATTTAGCTCAATAAATTTCGATCTATCTATTGAAGAAATATTTCCGACTTTAATGAGCGGCGCAAGCTTAATACTATATCCAGATAAGATTGGCATCTCAATTCCAAATTTTCAAAATATTATTTCTAAAAATGAAATATCAATATTAAATTTACCCACTGCATTTTGGCATTCATGGGTAAATCATCTTGATAATTTTGAAGGATACAACACTCTAAAACTCGTAATAGTAGGTGGAGAACAAGCAAATCATTCCTCATTTATTAAGTGGAACCATTTTTTTAAAGATAAAGTTAAATGGATAAATACTTATGGCCCAACTGAAGGAACAATTATCTCATCAATTTGGAAATACTCTCAAAATAACTTTAAGTCCCTTAATAATGAACAAATTCCCATTGGTCGTCCAATAGATGGCAGTCAATTATATATAACGGATTCCTATTTTAATTTAGTTCCCATTGGACAGGTTGGTGAATTACTTATTGCGGGAGAAAATTTAGCTCGTTGTTATTTAAATAAGCCAGAATTAACAGCAGATAAATTTATACCAAATCCATTTAATGCTGAATTGAATACACGATTGTATCGAACAGGCGATCTTGCTCGCTATTTACCTGATGGACAAATTGAATTTATTGGGCGCATAGATGAACAGATAAAGGTACGTGGTTTTAGGGTTGAACTAGGTGAAATTGAAAACGTATTATTTAAGCATCAAGATATTTTAAATACAATTGTTTTAGCGCAAAAAAATGCTCATGGTGAAAATTATTTAACTGCATATATTGTCTGTGATAAAAAGAAAAAGATTGAAACTAATGTGATTAAAGAATTTATTAAAAATTATTTGCCCGATTATATGATTCCTGCTCGTTATATATTCATTGATTATATTCCGTTAAATCAAAATGGTAAAGTTGATAAAGATGAATTAAGAAAAATGGAATATAATTTATTTCAAAAAATTGAAATATTTAAACCTAGGAATGAGCTTGAAAATCAAATTGCCCAAATCTGGAAAGAAACATTGGGAGTAGAAGAAATAAGTATAGAAGATAATTTTTTTGATTTAGGTGCTCATTCATTAATGATTTTATCTGTGCATAAAAAAATTGAAGAACTATTAAAAACAAATTTAGAAGTTATGATCTTATTTCAGTATCCCACAGTAAAAAGTTTATCTCAGTTCTTAAGTTCTCAAAGTGGGAAATCAATTATAGATGAAAGTACAATTAATTCAGCGCAGAAACAGCGACAAGCAATTAATAAGCAAAGATATAATATGAATATAAGGAAGTCTCATGTCAAATCTTGATTTAAATGAATATGCAGGCTCTGTTGCTGTTATCGGCCTGAGTGGGAGATTTCCAGAAGCAAATAATGTTGAAGAATTTTGGAATAATATTTTACAAGGAAAAGAGTCTGTAAGAGTAATAGAAGGACTGAAATCAAAAAATAAAAATCACATTAATATATTTGGGTATTTAGATAGAATTGAGTATTTTGATGCAGAATATTTTGGCTTTTCTCCTAGAGAAGCTGAGATAATGGATCCTCAACAAAGAGCAATGCTCGAGTGTGCTGTTGAAGCTCTTGAAAATAGCGGATATGTAAGTGGAAAATTCAATGGAAAAGCTTCAGTTTACCTGGGATCTGCAATAAGTTCCTATTTAATTTTTAATATTCTTTCAAGAAAAGATTTGATAAATTCCTATGGATTGCTGCAAATTTCAAATGGAAATGATTCAATATCAACTCCAATATCTTATAAACTCAATCTAACAGGTCCAAGTATTGATGTAAATACAACCTGTTCAACTTCTTTAATTGCGGTTCATCAAGCATGTAGAAGTTTATTAAATTATGAGAGTGATTTATCTTTAGCGGGTGGTGTTTCTATAAATGTGACGCAAGATGAAGGCTATATTTATCAAGAAGGCAGCATTCTTTCACCTGATGGGCATTGCAGACCTTTTGATGAAAAAGCCCAAGGCACAGTAGAAGGAAATGGTCTTGGTGTCGTTGTCTTAAAACGCTTAGAAGATGCGATTGCAGATAATGATACAATTCATTGTATTATTCGTGCAAGTGCGGCCAATAATGATGGATCTGAAAAAATTGGTTACACCGCACCCAGCGTTCGTGGACAGGCACGGGTGATTGCAGAGGCTCTTGAAATAGCAAATATACCCTCTGATCATATCTCATATGTAGAAACTCATGGTACGGGGACTCATTTAGGTGATCCCATTGAAATAAATGCTCTTAAAGAAGCTTTTGAAAGTAGAAAAATAAGTGATTTCAATTGTGGTTTAGGTTCCGTTAAGGCAAATATTGGTCATCTAAATACCGCAGCAGGTATTGCTGGACTGATCAAAATAATTTTATCATTAAAAAATAAAAAAATACCACCAAGCATAAATTTTAATAATCCTAATCCTAAAATTCAATTTAATAATTCTGGATTTTATGTCAATGCAAAATTAAAAGATTGGAATGAGTGTTATTTGCCTCGAAGAGCTGCTGTCAGTTCTTTTGGTATTGGTGGAACAAATGCGCATGTAATAGTTGAAGAAGCTCCTTTAAAAAATAAAAGAGATTCGTTAAGGTCACAACATATTTTTATAACGTCAGCAAAATCAGAAACAGCTTTAAGTGCAGCAAATTTAAATTTAGCGGGTTATTTAGAAAAAACTGAAGAAAATCTGGCAGACGTCGCATTTACATTGCAAATGGGTCGAAATGAATTTAAACACAGAAGTTTTTTTGTTTCAAATACTAAGAATGACTGCATTGATAAAATTTTAAGTAAAAATAATAAATTTATTTATTCAAATAAAGCTCCACAACATAAAATGGATCTTGTTTTTATGTTTCCTGGTCAAGGATCTCAATATATAAATATGGCATATCACTTATATCTTGAAGAAGAAATTTTCAAAGAAAATTTTGATATTTGTTGTCAATTAGTTGATAAATATTTAGATATGAAAATAAAAAATATTCTATTTTCGCAAGAAAACATTCAAAATGAGATTTTGAATCAGACATATGTGACACAACCAGTCTTATTTGTGATTGAATATTGTTTAGTAAAACTTTTGGGACATTATGGAGTTGAGCCCAATGCAATGATTGGTCATAGCATTGGTGAATATGTAGCAGCTTGCATAGCTGAAGTTTTTACCCTTCAAGATGCTATAAAAATTGTTTGTATGCGTGGCAAATACATGCAGGAATTAGCTTCTGGTAAAATGCTTTCAGTTGTACTGAGCGAAAGTGAATTAAAAAAATATCTAGAAAATGATATGTCATTAGCGGCGATTAACGGTAAAAATCTTTGCGTTGCTTCTGGCTCTCAGGTTGCAATGGAACGGCTTCAAAAGAAACTTTCATTTCACAATATTGAATCAAAATTATTATTTACTTCGCATGCATTCCACTCGCAGCAAATGGAAGAAATGTTACCGAAATTCAAGAATATATTAAAAACAGTTCAGTTTAATGCACCTAAAATTCGTTTTATTTCAAATTTATCAGGAAAGTGGATTTTAAATGAAGAAGCAACCCATTTGGATTATTGGGCTCAGCATATTGTAAAAACAGTTCGGTTTTCTGAAGGTCTTGAAACCTTGCTTCAAAATGAAAATAATATTTATCTTGAAGTTGGACCGGGGCATTCCTTAATTAATATGCTGAAAAATACAAATGATTCCCACGCAACAACATTGATGACAATGCCACATGCAAAAGAAGATAAATCAAGCACCATTGCTTTTTTAGAGACTTTAGGAAAACTATGGTTAAATGGAATCGCAATAAAATGGGAAAATATATACACACATGAAAGTCGCGGTCGTATACCTCTCCCAACTTATCCATTTCAACGTCAAAGATATTGGATTGATAAAGGTAAAGGTGAGAGTATAAATATTCGCAATGACTCTACAGATTGGTTATATGGTCAGATATGGAAGAGACAGTCATATGAAAGATTGATAGATTATAAAGATGAAAAGCAGAAAATAATTAAATATTTATATTTGCTAAATAAAGATGACTTGAGTGATTTAGATTATTTAATGAGAAATAATAAGAATTCTTTTTTTGCTATTGATAGTGATAATTTTGCAAAAATTGATGAAAATAAATATTCAATAGAATATTCTCAACAAAATCACTTTGAAAAAGTATTAAAACTGATTTCATTGGAGAAAAATGAGGAATTAAGAATTGTTTATATTTCTAAAAATATTTGCATTTTTGATTTGTTAAATCTAATTAAATCTATTATTAAATGTAAAATTATAAATAGTATTTGTATTTCTTGTATAACAGAGCAGGCATATTTGGTAAATGGATGTGAACAAAATATAAGGCCAGAAAGTTCACTCTTTATAGGAGTTCTTAAATCTGTTTCTCAAGAATTTCCAAATATAAATTATTTGCACTTAGATTTAGATAATTTTTTACAATACTCTAAAGATATATTAAATTTTATAGAGAAAGAGTTTTCTTCAGAAAGAAGAAATAGTATCGTAGCTTATCGAAATAAGCTACGTTGGTTGCCAACTTTTGAAAACATTAAGTTAACTCAAAATAAAAACATATCCTCTCATTTAAAAGAGGGTGGAGTGTATTTAATAACAGGAGGCTTAGGTAACATCGGCTTAGCTTTAGCTGGAATACTTGGCAAAGAGTACAAAGCAAAAATTGTCTTAATTTCTAGAACGGATTTTCCAGATGATGGCCAATGGAAAAATATAATTGAAAATAATGACAGTTCAACTCTTCTTGTTAAAAGAATAAAAAGGCTAAATGAATTAAAAGAGGACGGGGTAGAAACGTTGCTCTTAAAAGCAAATGTTGCTGATTATGAAGAAATGAGCGATGCTTTGCGTCAAGCGGAGAGAAAATTTGGAATTGTACATGGAATTATTCATGCTGCAGCTGATTTAAAGGAAGAATCGTTTAAAATAGTTGAAGAACTAACTGAAAATGATTTTAGAAGCCATTTTAAAGCAAAGATTGAAGGTGTAAAAGTTCTTGAAAAATTATTGCACAATAAAACTTTTGATTTCTGCTGTTTATTTTCATCTATCTCTTCTATTTTAGCTGGTCTTGGCCATGCAGCATATGCTGCAGCAAATATATATCTTGATGAGTTTGTCCAAATTAATAATAATTCAATTTTAAACACACCTCTCATTTCAATAAATTGGGATGCTTGGGTTTTTGAGAATGAAAATTTATCTCATTTTGAAGAAAAATTAATGGATTTATCTATTTCAGAAGGCGAAGGATGCCAAGTATTTTTGGATATTATGAATTCTGGTTTTTTAGGACGTGTTATTGTTTCTACTAAAAATCTTGATGAACGTATTCAAAGCTGGATCAATCAAGAAAATAAATCAAATCAAAAAAAAGGTGAAGATTTTAATAAAAATCACAGTCGACCAAATTTATTAAATCCATATTTGGCACCACGGGATGAAATAGAAATTAATATTATTGAAATATTAGAGTCACTTCTTGGAATTAAAGGAATTGGAATAACAGATAATTTCTTTGAACTAGGGGGACATTCTTTATTAGCGACAAAACTTACTGCGCAAGTTAGAGAGAATTTTCAAATTGAATTTTCTTTACAAACATTGTTTGAAAATCCTACTGCAATAAAAATGTCAGAATATATTATTCAAAAAAAATTGTCTGAAATTGATGAGAATTTATTAAATAAATTAATGGAAGATTTGTAGTAATAAATTTCATATAAGAGAGTTTAAAAATGACAATAAATAAAAGTAAAATTGATTCGCTGAGTCCTCAACAAAGGGCAGAATTAATAAAAAAGTTAAATATATTAAAAAATGTGAATAAAAATAATATTCCTCTTGCTTCAAATAAAATACCTAAAATTGATCGTTTAGTTAATTTATTTGAACTTTCATTTGCACAAAAAAGACTGTGGTTTATTGAAAAACTCCAAGAAAATTCAGCATTATATAATATCCCCTTCGCACTGCGTTTAAAGGGAGATTTGAATGTAGAAGCGCTTACTAACAGTTTTAATGTGATTATTGAGAGGCATGAAGCACTCAGAACCAACTTCATAGAGAAAGAGGGAATCGCATATCAGGTTATTAGCTCAAAAAGAAAAATTTATTTGCAGATTGAAACTATTGATGAATTGAATTTAAAACAAGTATCAATTGAAGAAACCCATAAACCATTTAATCTTGAAAATGACATACTTCTACGCCTGCGATTGCTTAAAATTTCTGAAAATGATCATGTTTTACTGATGACTATCCATCATATCATTTCAGATGGGTGGTCTACCGGAGTTATCATCAATGAATTGTCAAAAATATATAGTGGTATTTTAAAGTCTGAAGAATATATTCTTCCTGAGCTTCCAATCCAATATATTGATTTTTCAGATTGGCAAAAAAATAAACTTAAAGGTAAGAATTTAAATGATCTTATTTCATATTGGAGAAATCAGTTAAGTGATTTACCTCCTATATTAGAAATGCCTACTGATTTTGTCAGGCCTTCAATTCAATCATATAATGGGCATACGTTTGCATTTAGTATTGAAAAAGATCTTGAAACTAAGTTATTAAATATTGGAAATAAACATTCAGCTACGCTTTTTATGGTAACAGTCTCCGCTTTTTATATATTACTTATGAATTATTCAAAGCAAAACGATATAACAATAGGGACAACAATAGCTAATAGAAATCATAGAGAGTTAGAAAATTTAATTGGATTTTTTGTAAATACAATTGCTTTGAGAATGAAGCTTAATAATAAAGATAGTTTCATTGACTTATTAGAAAAAATAAGAGCTATGACATTGGAAGCGTATGAAAATCAAGATCTTCCTTTTGAACAATTGGTGAAAGAAATTCAACCAGATCGTTCCTTGAGTCATTCACCTATATTTCAAGTTATGTTTGAATTGCAGAATGCACCTGCAGAAGAGCTATCTCTAGCAAATTTACAGTTAAATATAATTGAACAAGAATTAAACGTTGCGAAATTTGATTTGACTTTGACATTACAAAGTCGTGAAAATGATCTGTATGGAATATTAGAGTTTAATACAGACTTATTTACAAAGAATTTTATGGATCAATTCATTAAGCACTATGTTAATCTTCTAAAAAATATCAGCATGAATCAAGAACTTAAAATTGATAGTTATGATATTCTGAATGATTTTGAAAAAAATAGTTTAATAAATTCTTTTAATTTAACTGATAAAAAATTTCCTTTAAGTAAATGCGTCCATGAGTTGTTTGAAGAGCAAGTTAATAAAACCCCTAATCGAATTGCGGCAAGTTGTGATGGTTTAGATTTAACTTATATAGATCTTCATGAAAAATCTAATCAATTTGCGCATTATTTGAGAAGTGTTGGAACGCATGTTGAAGACAAAATTGCTTTGTATCTTGATCGAGGGTTTAATTATTTAGTGAGTATGCTTGGAGTTTTGAAATCAGGAGCCGCATTTGTTCCACTGGATCCTACTCCAAAAGATAAACGAGCTTTTGAGATTGTTGAACAGTGTTGTCCTCAATTTATAATTACTTCGAAAAGGCATTTTGAAAGTGCAAATAAGATATTTAATTCAACAAATAAAATAATAAAAGTTGAGGACTCATTCAATGATAATTATTCAAATAAGACTCCAAAAAATGTGACTATACCTAGCGGATTGGCATATTTAATTTTTACATCTGGCTCAACTGGAAAACCTAAAGGAGCTATGCTCGAGCATAAGGGAATGGTAAATCATTTATTTGGAAAAATCACTGATTTAAAAATGGATCAAGATGATGTAGTTGGACAGATCGCTGTGCAAACCTTTGATGTCTCGATTTGGCAATTTATCTGCCCGCTTCTTATTGGTGGAAGGACAGCTATATTTACAGGAGATTCTGCATGGGAGCCTAAGCTTTTAATTGAAAAAATTAAAGAAGAAAAAGTAACAATACTTGAATCTGTTCCTTCGCACACAAAAGTTATTCTTGATGAACAGGAGATAAATGAAAAGTTTCAATTAAATCCGTTGCGAATTTATATTACAAATGGGGAGCCACTTACCTTAGAACAATGTCAGCGATGGTTTAAATTTAATCCAAATATTATTTTAGTGAATGCATATGGAGCTACAGAGTGTTCAGATGACTCACACCATTTGCACATTGCAATTCCTCCGCAAACTTTAATGCCTTATATGCCCGTTAAACAACCTTTACCAAACCAGCAGACATTTATTTTAAATGAAGGACTTGAGCCCGTGCCAATAGGCGTTCGAGGAGAAATTTATTTTGGTGGTTGTGGAGTTGGTCGAGGATATTTAAATGACCCACAAAAAACAGCTATAAGTTTTCTGCCGAATCCATTTTCAAAATTTTTAGGGGAGAGACTATATAAGACTGGAGACATTGCAAGACGCCATGTTGATGGCTCCATTGAATTTCTAGGCCGTTCAGACTTTCAAGTTAAAATTCGAGGTTTTAGAATTGAAATAGGAGAAATAGAAGCTCGTTTAAGTGAGCATCATAATATAGCAAGTTGTGTTGTATTAGCAAATAAAAATAAACTTAATAATAACTATAATTTAATTGCATATATTATCCCTAAATATTTTCCTGCTCCCACTCAATCAGATATTAGACAATATTGTGTACTCAATTTAGTTGAATATATGGTGCCAGAATCGTACATAATAATGGATGACTTTCCCTTATCAAGCAATGGGAAAGTAGATAGGAAAAAATTACCCACTCCAACGGATCAAGATTTTATAAATGAGAGTGTGTATGTAGCTCCTCGCAATTCACTGGAAGTTAAAATAACTGAAGTTTGGTCAAAAGTCTTAGGAAAAGAAAAAATTGGAATTTTTGATAATTTCTTTAAGATGGGTGGGCATTCTTTACTCGCAGCAGAAGCTGTTATTAAGTTACAAAAAGAATTAAATTCTAAAATTGAGCTTAAAAAATTATTTGAATTTTCTACTATTGAAACATTAGCAAATTCCATTCAGAATGATCATAAAGAATTTGAAATGATAGAAACAGCATCTGTTAAGTCATATCCTTTAAAAGAGCAGTACGATCTTGCTCCCTGTCAGATTCCTGAGTGGTATTCCTATCAAATTGACAGATTGAGTCCCGTCTATAATATTAGTTTTAATGATCTCTTTTTCAAAAATCTAAATGTGGATGTTTTTATAAAAGCATGGCAAAATATTTTAGATAGACATACAAATTTTAGAATATATTTTGATTATGTAGATGGGAAACCAGTTCAAAAATTAAAGAGCAAATTTATATTACATAAAAATAAAATATTATTAGATTATACACATATACACGATGAAGAGATTGATACTATAGCAAATAATTTAGCGTGTGAATATAGTAACAAAGCATTTGATTTTGAAAATGGACCATTGTTTGTTCTAAATATTGTAGAGTACCCAAATAAAACATTTCAACTTTTATTTGTGATTCATCATATTATTTGGGATGAAACAAGCACTATAAATCTTTTTAAAGAGTTATCTACAATATATAATGCATTATTAAAAGAGGAAGTTCCCGAACTACCAGAATTAAAATTAAATTATTTTGACTATTCGCAATGGATAAATGAATCTATACAATTGGGTTATTTTGATAAGCATAAAAAATATTGGCTAGAAGAATTTAAGGACATGCCACCTGCTTTGAATCTTCCAAACGATTTTCCTAGACCTTCAATGCAAACATACAATGGGAATTCAATTTCAACATGGTTGCCACGTAATAGTATTCGTAATTTAAATTCATTTATTGAAAAAAATAATGTAACATTATTTATGTTTATGATGTCTATTATAGATTTATACTTTTTCAGAATTACGGGGCAAAAAAATATTGTGATTGGCAGTCCAATAGCCGGGCGTGATCATGATGATTTTAAATCAATTCTTGGATTATTTGCAACTCCTATGCCTATTCGTTGTAAAATAAATGAGAGCATGACTTTTGAAAACTTGTTGTCTCATATTAAAGAACAGTCTCTTTTAGCATTTGAGCATCACTATTATCCATGTAATCTAGTTATTGAAGAATTAAATCATGTTAAAGATCTCTCTCGACCCAAATTATTTTCAGTAATGTATGGAGTGCAAAATAATAAAACTCAAGCATATGAAGCGACTCAATTTCAAGGTGCGGAGAGGTTTTTCAAAAATCTTTATGGTGCAGAAGCTAATGCAGCTAGGTTTGATTTGACTCTTGTTGTTGATCAATGGGGAAGCGATATCGCATTTAATTGTATTTATAATACAGATATTTTCAAGAAAAATACAATTGATAGAATGCTTGAAGATATGGCTTTCATTGTGGATGAGGTGATTAAAAATTCAAGCTTGCAATTGACTCAATATTCGATTTTTTCAGAAAAGAAAAAAAATTATTTAATAAATGAAATAAATGATACGGACAAAATATATGAAAAATATCAAATTGTTCAGTTGCTTGAAAAGCAACTCACTCAGGCACCAAATAGTATTGCTATTTCAGATGAAAAAGAAACGTTTACATATAAAAAATTACATGAATCTGCGAATCAATTGGCAAATTTTTTAAAAGAAAGAGGAGTAAAAGCAGAAGATTCTGTTGCACTCGTATTGCCAGCATCTATTCATATGGTAGTTTCTATTTTGGCAATATTGAAGTTATCAGCACATTATGTACCAATTTCAGCTGAAAACCCTCTGTCTCGAACTGAAACTATTTTAGAACATGCAAATGTAAAGTTTTTGATACATGATAATGTTTTTTCACAAGATAATTTGCTGTTTAAAGGCGAAACCTTAAATTTAAATATTTTAAAAGATGAAATTGATAAATTTAGTTCAGAGTTTATTTATAAAAAAATCGATCATGATTTAATTATATATATAATATATACATCTGGTACAACTGGTATTCCTAAAGGAATACCTATTCAAAATGACGGACTTATCAATTTAATTTTGGATACTCAAAGACGTTACAATCTGTCTCATTCAGATAAAGTTTTAATGTTGACTCCATATACATTTGATGCATCTATTTTGGATATTTTTTGGACGCTTTCTTTTGGTGGAGAATTAGTATTTCCGAGCCTAGAAAATCATAAAGATCCATACGCAATTTCTAAAACCATATTTGAAAAACAAATAAGTATATTTCAATGTGTTCCTATTATGCTTGAAGCACTCATTGAAACAAAATTTAATTCTGATTCATTGCGATTGGTTATTTCAGGTGGAGCACAATTGACAAAAATAATTCGTGACCGATTTTTTGAACAATATAATTGTCAATTGATGAATCATTATGGGCCAACTGAAATAACAGTTGATGCATCATATTTTGACTGTTCTCAATCTTTTTATGGTCAGGTCGTTCCAATTGGCAAACCAATTGGAAATGTGAAAATTTTCATTTTTGATCCCTATCTAAACCTTGTCCCACAAGGTGTAGTGGGTGAGATTTATATAAGTTCTCCTGGTTTGACAAAGGGATACTTAAATGATTTTGAGAAATCGAAACAGACATTTATAGAAAAATCAATTGATGGAAAATTATACCGTTTATATAGATCGGGCGATTTAGGAAAAATTGCAGATGATGGGAATATTTATTATTTAGGTAGAACTGATAAACAAGTAAAAGTGCGAGGAAATAGAGTTGAATTGGAAGAAATTACGGGTGCATTATTAAAAATTCCATATATTAAAAATTCAATTGTAAAAATTTGTGCTGAAGATATTCTATCTGCATATATTGAAATAAAAGATGAAATTAATAAAATAAAAATTAATGAATCAATTTATAGAATGTTTACTCTTGCACAAAGACCTGAACTTCTTAAAAATTTAAATATCATTCATTCCAGTTCCTGGCCAAAATATTTTGAAGGCAGTGATATTTTAATGAAAATATGGCCCAAAATATATTCAGAATTTTCAGAGTTCCAAACATTTATAGTGGATGGAAAAGATGAAATTGCAGCAGTTGGCAATTCAATTCCAATCTATTGGGACGGAACCATTGCAGATTTGCCAAATGGTTGGGATTATGCTTTAGAAAATGCGTTTAAAGAAACAAAAAATAAGCCAAATACTTTGTTTATTTTAGCTGGGATAGTGACTGAATCGTTTCAATCGAAAGGTTTGAGTTCTGAAATTTTAAAAATTTTTAAAAGTATAGCTAAAGCAAATAAATTGCAGAGAATTTTAGTTGCAGTGCGTCCAACTGGCAAAGCTCAATTTCCAGAAGTTAATTTCACTGATTGGTGTTCTACTCGTAGAGAAGATGGACAACTTTTAGATAATTGGTTGCGTATGCACGAGCGAATTGGTGGGAAAATATTAAAGATTGATCTAAAATCTCAGTATATAAAAGCTAAAATTAGTGATTGGGAAAGTTGGACAAACACACCCATAATGAATTCAGGTCTTGTACATTTACCAGAAACTTTGCAAGCAGCTGAGGTTGATTTTTCTGATGATTCTGTGACTTATTATGATCCTGCAGTTTGGGTAGAGCATTTTTTTGAAAATCAAGATGATGTTTTGTGGCCAAACATTGATGGTAGAATCATTAAGCAACTGTTAAATCAAATATTACCTTCATATATGATCCCAGATCAATACATCTTCCTTGCAGAAATGCCTTTGTTTGAAAGTGGTAAAATTAATGAAAATGCATTGCCAAGCTATTTGATAAAAAAATCATTTAATTTAGAACCGGCAAAAACAATAATGCAAAAAGAAATATTGGAAATTTGGAAAAAAGTTTTGAAAATGGATTCAATCGGCATCAGTGATGATTTTTTTGATTTAGGTGGACAATCATTAAAAGTTATTCAGATGCTATCTCTTCTATCAAATAAGTATCATATAAAAATACCTTTATGTAATTTCTATAAAGTGCCAACAGTTCTAGGTCTTGAAAAAATGATAAGTGAAAATGAAGTAGGAAAAGAACTAATTTGTGAATATAAATTAAAATAATGAGGACGAATTTCATGTCAGTTGAACAAGCATTCAATGTCGATTGCTTAAATATTGAGAAAGAAAAAAATCTCAAATATTTGAATATTTCTAACAATGGAAAAATTTATAGATCCTATTCAGATTCAATTCTTTTACCTAATATTATTCAATTAGAAAAAAATCTATTTATGGCTTCATTTCAGCTTATGAAATTAATGCCTGCAAAATATGTTGTTGAAAAAGCACTCAGGGAAGAAAGAATTAATCCTAAATATCCAATTATTGAAACCTCAAGTGGAACATATGCACTAGGATTAGGAATTATCTGTGCAGAGCTTGGTCTTCCATTTCATATAATAAGTGATCCTGCAATTGATGACGATCTTAAAAGAAGATTAGAAGATTTGGGAGGCTATGTTCAGATTCTATCCCAAGCTTTGAGTGCAGACAATCCACAGATATTTCGTCTTAATACATTAAGGGATTATCTAATAGACAATCCGCAAAGTTTTTGGCCAGAGCAATATAATAATCCTGAAAATCAAAAAGCCTATTCTTTTTTGGCTGAATATTTAATTGATCAATTAGGTAGTAATCTGACCTTAGTTGGAAGTGTAGGATCTGGCGGATCTACCTGTGGAACTATAAAATGTTTAAGAGAAAATAACCCATTTAACCGTTTGATTGGTGTAGATACTTTTGGCAGTGTATTATTTGGTTTAAATAATGAAAAAAGAATCTTAAGAGGTCTTGGAAATTCTATTTTACCACAAAATTTAGAGCATAATCTTTTTGATGAAGTTCATTGGGTGTCTGCTTGCGATGCCTATCTTCAAACAAGAAAAATGCATTCACGTTACTCAACTTTTCATGGGCCAACCAGTGGTGCAGCATATCATGTCGCAAAATGGGTGAGTCAGCAAAACAAAGATGAAAAAGTTGTTTTCATTGCTCCAGATACGGGGCATAGATATTTATCTACAGTTTATAACAATCAATGGCTAAAAGAAGTAGGATTTTTCGGTAAAGATCTTTCGTATTTTCCATTAAAAGTCAAACATCCAAGTGAAGTTAATGAAGAATGGTCATATATAAATTGGCATAGAAAAACTTATAAAGAAACTATGGATGCTAAAAATGGATATTAAAAAATTTGCATTTATTGAAAGTAATACGACTGGGACGGGTGAAATATTTGTTCAAAAAGCTCTTGAAAAAGGATATCAAATTTTATTTCTAGCAGCTGACCCTAGTAGATATTCATTTTTAAATAAATATTTAATCTCTCCAATTAAAATTGATACCTCAAATGAAGAATGTATTATTAAATGTTTAGAGAATGAGAAAAATATACTTGGAATTTTTTCAAGTTCAGAATATTTTATTGAAGTGACAGCAAGTGTTGCCGAGAAGTTTTCATTACCTTGCAATTCGGTAACAGCTATTCATAATTGTCGGAATAAAGAGATCTTAGCCGAAATACTTGCAAAATTTGACATACCAATTCCTTATACAATCCTTATAAAAAATGAAAATGATTTTATACAAATTCAACAAAAAATTCAATTTCCAGTTGTTGTAAAACCCGCTTCAGGAAGTGGAAGTATTGGAGTTAAACTCTGCAAGAATTTAAATGATTTTGTACAACACGTTAAACAGCTCTTAAGTCATACAAAAAATGAACGTGGGAACTCAGTTGAGCCAAAGATATTAGTTCAAGAGTATATTATGGGTAGCGAATACTCAGTTGAAGTTTTAAAGACAGAGAAAAATTTTGAAATCTTAGGAATAACTCAAAAATATCTTGGTGAAGAACCATATTTTTTAGAAATAGGCCATGATTTTCCAGCTAAATTGAGTAGTGATATTGAATTAAAAATTAAAAATACAGTATTAAAATCATTGAATGCGATGAATTTTATTTTTGGCGCGGCACATATTGAGTTGCGAATTCATAATAATCAAGCTTATATTATTGAAATTAATCCAAGACTTGCTGGAGGAATGATCCCTGCGCTTATTGAAAAATCATTAGGAATCGATCTCATAGATTTACTTTTAGATTTATATTGTGGAAAAGAAGTTGATGTAAAATTTAATTTAAAGAGATTTTCTTCAATCCGCTTTTTAATTCCAGAGAAAGCAGGTGTAATAGCAAAAATTGATGGATTTTCTGATATGGAAATATTAGATAAATATTATATCGCAAAGAATGTTGGAGATATCTGCACTCAATTGGGTGATTTTAGAGATCGTATTGGATATTTAATTTCATCTGCTGATAGTTTAGAAGAATCTCGATTTAAAGTGAATAAGATTCTCGAAAAAATTAGAATTGTTATAGATGATCATAATGAGCAAAGAAGCTCATATAATAAGACAGGGCGTCTTTCAAAAACAATTCACTCTGACGCACAAAAAATTGTTCTAAAAAAGAAAAGTGCAAATGAAATAATAAAAGAACTTAATTTTCTTACACATATTGATGAAGCTCATATTTTAATGCTCTTGGAGCAAAAAATTATTTCAGATGAAAAAGCGGAGCTAATTTTAAAGCAAATAAAATTATTTAAACAGAACTCTTTTTCTGACTTTTTTGAAAGAGATGCATTGAGAGGAACATACTTATTATACGAAAATATTATGATAGAAAAACTTGGTATGGAAACAGGGGGTATGATTCATACAGGTCGTTCAAGAAATGATATTAATGCCACTGTTTTTAAATTAAATGCGCGCGAACATTTTCAGAATATATACAATGCATGTTGGAAATTACGTAATTCTATTTTACAGCAAGCTCAAAATAATGATTCTTTAATAATGCCGATATATAGTCAGTTTCAACCTGCTTTATCTGGTACCTATGCATTTTATCTCATAGCAATTGAAGAGGCTCTTTCAAGAGAGCAGAATAAGTTAAAAGTATGTTTTGATAATCTTATGGAATGTCCTTTAGGTGCAGGAGCCGGTTGTGGGACAAGTTTTCCAATTGACACAAAATTAACAGCTAAATATTTAGGCTTTAAAAATCCTTTTGTAAATGCCCTAGATGCAGTGGCAAGTCGAGATTTAGCTCTAAACCTTTTATCTATATTAAGTATGATGGGAACAGTTATAAGCCGAATTGCGCATGATTTTCAATTATGGACAACTCAAGAATTTTCTTTTTTTGATTTACCTGATGAACTTTGTGGTGGATCTTCTATGATGCCGCAAAAAAAGAATCCATTTCTTTTAGAAAAAATAAAGGGAAAATCCATTATTCCATGCGGAATTTTAATGTCGAGTTTAGCGACTATTCATAAAACTCCTTTTTCTAATTCTGTTGAGGTTGGGACAGAAGCTTTAGTTGATTTTGAAAGAAGTTTCAAAGAGATAATAGAATCAATGCAGCTTTTAGAGCTGATTTTAAAAAATGCAAAACCGAATGCTGAAAATATGTTTAAAAGTAATACAAAAGGTCTGACAATTGCTCTCGGAGTAACAGAAAAATTAGTTAAATTAGGATTGCCATTTCGAGAATCACACTTTAAAGTTGGTGAGGCAATTCAAAAAGCTATTGATTCAAAACAAAATCCATTAGAGGCAATTTTATCGCTTTTACCAGATAATTGTCTAATTGATAATTTTGATTTTGGTGGTGGAGCATCTAAACTATCTGTCAATCTTCAGAATTTAAATGCAGATAAGCGTCTTAGAGAAGATGGATTGTGGTTACAGGAAAAAATTAAGTTTTGGAATCAATCTTTAAATGATAAAAATTTAAAAATTGAGATGATATTGAAAGAGAGGATAGAATGAAGACATGTATATCAGCAAAAGAAGAGCTTCTTAATAATAATCGATCTTTATGGAACAGTTGGACGAAAATAAATGCAAAATCGTCATTTTATGATCTTGAAGGATTTAAAATAAATAAAAACTCTCTTAAGAATATTGAATTGAAAGAAATGGGATCTGTAGAAGGAAAGACTTTACTGCATTTACAATGTCACTTTGGCCTTGATACCTTATCTTGGGCAAATAAAGGTGCTAAAGTAACTGGAGTTGATTTTTCAGACGAAGCAATTAAATTAGCAAATGATTTGAGTAATCAGTTGAATATTCCGGCTAAATTTATTTGTTCAGATATTTTTGAACTATCTAAAAAATTAGATCAAAAATTCGATATTGTATTCACTTCATATGGCGTACTGACTTGGTTGCACAATTTAAATATTTGGGGAAAAACAATATCTCATTTTTTAAAACCAGGGGGTACTTTCTATATTATAGAATTTCATCCATTTGTTAATATGTTAAACGATGATTGGACTGAGTTTTCGGAGCCTTATTTTTATAAAGGGAACTCTATTTGCTCCACTCAAAATGGAAGTTATGCAGACACTAATGAGCAGTTTGTTCATTTAGCTTATGAATGGCCGCACTCAATGAGTGAAATCGTTTGTTCTTTAAGGCAAGCTGGTCTTGTTCTTGAGCATTTGAATGAGTTTTCTTATAGTAGCTTTAATTGTTTTCCAAATTTAGAAGAATATGCTCCCGATCAATATGTATTAAAAGGTAAAAAAGATTCAATGCCATTGATGTTCTCAATTAAAGCAA
Organism: Fluviispira multicolorata; assembly: GCF_009208585.1. Lineage (GTDB taxonomy): Bacteria > Bdellovibrionota_B > Oligoflexia > Silvanigrellales > Silvanigrellaceae > Silvanigrella > Silvanigrella multicolorata. The sequence goes on along the minus strand of NZ_WFLN01000010.1, from coordinate 144,451 downwards.
CATATATGCCTGAATTAATAAAAAATTCAAATTGAGCTTTTTTTAATATAAAATATCATAATTATTTTAGGAAATAAAAATGGGGTTTATAAATTTCAATTTCAAAAATATAAATATTGATCATAAAAAATATTTTTTAATTTTTGAAAATATCTACAATATTGAGCCTAGACTATTTTATTGGATAAATCTTTTCCCTTCTAAAAAAGATCGCTATATTTTAACGCAATTTAGGCATCAAAACTTTTTAAAATACACTGGCCTTGAGCTCGTAATAATTGATCAGCATAGGATGACATATCATCGCCTACCAGGGGCAAAGCCAAATGGAAATGGGTTTGTTAAAACGGGAAAACATTGTATTCAATTAAATAGTATGGATGAAGCGGATATAAATTATTTTTGTGTTGAAAAGTTAAATTTACTTGATTTAAATTGTAAGCATACAACAATAGCGCATGATTTAAAAAATAAATTTATATTTTTGCCATGTCGTAAGCTAAATTATCAACTATTTATTCCTGAACTAATTGAAATAATTATGTATGGTTTAGAGTTTCATTATCAAAATAGTTTAATAAATCAAAATTTTAACTATTTAGATAAACTGAATGAATTGATTGAAAATATTTTTAAATCTGATTTAGATTTTAGAATTATTGCTATATGCAAGAGAATTCAAATGACTCTTTTTGATTTCGGAACGGTAAAAAAGATAGAGAATAAAAGCATTAACTATACTGTATAAAATTATAAAGAACCAAACAAAATTTTCAGATCCTTTAAATGTTTTAACATAAATATATATTGGTAGAACTGCTATAATCCAAATCGTTGCTAAATTAGTAAGCATGACATATGCGGCTTTTTTTAGTGAAATTAATAAACTAGCAAGTATCCATTTAATTCCATCACATATAAAGAAAAACCAAAACCAAATGAGGGCATTTTGTGCAGATTGGTTAAAATTATTTATATTCATATTAGAGCTATGGGTAAAGGATTTAATGATAGGCTCTGCATAAAATAAGAAAGGAATTAAAAGGACTAATGCAATTAGAATTTGTAATTTCACACTCTCGCGTAATAATTTTTTAAAATTTATCCAGTTATTTGCACCAATATAATTAGAAGCTAAAACTGTAATTGCTTTTTGTAGTCCCTCAGATATAAATGTAAATAGTATAAAAAGACTTTGTCCAATTGCAAAAGCGGTTATATATTTTTGCCCTGAAGCAGACAGAATACGTAAGATTAGTGCCCAGCCCCCTAGCTCTACCATGTAAGCAATTGCCATTGGAAATCCAATATGTAAATTTTCAAGAAATAGTTTAATATTAATATTTAATTTTTTAGATCCAAAAATATTTCTATTTTCTCGTTTGAGAAAAATACTAAATAATATTATAGCTTGAAATGATTGAGCTATTATTGTTGAAAGAGCAGCCCCCGTGAGACCCATTTTAAAAATGATTATAAGAATATAAGCTAAAATTAAATTAATAATATTGCCTATAAATGATGTCCAGATAATTATTTTTGTTTTACCGCGCCCTATATAGAATGTGGTAAGAGCCATGACAAATGGAAATATTGGACCACAAAACATATAGAGTTGATAAAATGTTGTTCCTGCCTCTTTATATTGCTCAGGAATAAAAATATTTTTTCCATAAAGAGCAAGTGGAATAAAAAGAATAAAAGTCATTACTGAAAACCATATCATTTGCCAGACGGGTTCTCCTATTTGTTTGTAGTTATTTGAGCCGTTTGCCCGTCCAACAAAAACTTCTGCACTTGCTGCAATTGAAGAGGCTGCAAAATGAAAAATGTTGCATGTTATTCCGATCGTAATTGCAGCGTTCATGGCATGCGTTGAGTAATTTGCAAGTATGAGTCTGTCAAAAAATAGCATTAAATTAGTAGATAAATTATTTAACATGAGAGGAAATGCGAGATATGCAAGTTGATATATACCATTTGTCTGAATTATTTTCACTTTAAGTACCTTTATCGTGGAGGAAAATTTAATCTACATTAAATAGAATTAAATAAAAAGGATTTTCTATTAGATAGAAATTTTTTTAAATTTGAGTTGTACTTTTACTTTAGTAAAAGTATACTCTTATTTCAAGTTAAATATGTCCCTAAAGTATACTTATTTATATTAATTTTGTTTGTTTAATTAAAACTAATAAGGAAATAAAATGCAAGATTTAAATGCTATGAATCCAGTTCTTACACACAAAGTCGTTATTAATCATGAGGAGCAATATTCTCTTTGGGATATTACTAGAGAAAATCCGCAAGGATGGACGGATGTGGGATTTACTGGAACTAAAGAGGAATGTCTTAATTTTATTAAGGAAGTTTGGGTTGACATGCGACCATTGAGTTTACGTAAACACATTGAAAAAAGTCACTTATAATGAAAAAATTAATTAAATATTTAGGATTATTTATTTTAATATCAGTATCATCATTATTAATATTTATTTATTTTATCTATAGCAGCACGCAAAATTTGCTGAGTGGAAATTTAAAAATAAATGGTTTATTAGAGAAAGTAATTGTGAATCGAGATCAATATGGTGTTCCACATATTGAAGCAGAAAATGATAGTGACGCTTATTTTACTCTTGGGTTTTTACATGCTCAAGATCGAATGTGGCAGATGGAAATTCAAAGGCATTTGGTGAAAGGTTCGCTCAGTGAAATGTTTGGTGAAGCGACTCTTTCAAAAGATAAAGCATTACGAACTTTGGGTTTTTATCGTGCCGCGCAATCCGCATATTTATCCCTGCCAAAAGAAAGTAAAGATATTGTTGAAAGTTATACTAAAGGCGTGAATTATTTTATAAAAAATGGAAAAATGCCAATTCAGCTTAAACTTATTGGCTATACTCCATCGCTTTGGACAAATATTGATAGTATCGCATTTCAAAAAATGATGGCATGGGATTTAAATGAAACGTGGCGACATAAAATTTTAAATCACACCATAGCGTCTTTATATGGACCTGAGAAGTTAGAAATGTTTGCGCCCAAGTATCCTGATAATGCTCCTCTCATTTTAAATGATAATGATTTAAATTTATCCACGAGAATAAATGCAAATATTATTGAAAAAACAAATTATTCAAATGAATTTCTTGAGCAGAGCAAAAGCTCAAGTAAAGAATTTAATAAAAACCCTCCTCCAGGTAAAGGTTCAAATAATTGGGTCGTGTCTGGTAAGTTAACAAATACGAACAAACCAATTTTAGCAAATGATCCGCACTTATCTTTAGCATCTCCATTATTATGGTATTTAGCTGATATAAAGAGTAAAAATTTTCATAGTATAGGCGCAACTTTACCAGGATTGCCAGGAGTCATCATTGGACACAATGAATACCTTGCTTGGGGGGTTACCAATGGATGTATTGATGCTCAAGATCTTTATGTAGAATCTGAAGATCAAGTTTTAACAACAATTAATGAAGTTATTAAAGTAAAAAATGGACAAGATGTTATTTTTCCAGTTAAAATAAGTTCCCATGGACCTATTATTAGTGAAATTACTGAAGCCAGTCGAGTCGGAAAAAAGGTTGCCTTAAAATGGACTGGTTTATTAGAAAATGATACAACTTTACATGCATTTATAATGCTAAATTACGCAAAAAATTGGGATGACTTTAAAAATGCTCTAAGCTATTTTATCGTTCCTTCTCAAAACTATGTGTATGCAGATAAAAAAGGAAATATTGGATATTATTTAGCAGGGAAAATACCTATTCGAGATAAGTGGTCTGGCTTGTATCCAATTGACAGCAAAAAAGATTTTGAATGGAATAAATTTATACCCTTTCATGAAATGCCAAATAAACTGAATCCTGAAGCGGGCTTTATTGTCTCAGCTAACAATAAAGTTGTCTCTAATAATTATCCTTATTCTTTAACTCCACGCTGCGAAACAGCACCTTATAGAGCATCTAGAATAATTGATTTATTGCATAATAATGAAAAATTAACTTTGCTAGATTTTAAAAAAATACAGAATGATACCGTAAGTTATTTATGGAATGACTTTAAATCAATTCTTTTAAATACAACTCCCACAGATAGTAAAGCTTTAGAAGCACTTGAAAAATTAAAAAAATGGAATGGAGATATGAACATCAATAGTCATGAAGCAACTCTTTTTGCTTATTGGTTCAGAGAATTGGGAAAAATTGTACCAGATAATTTAAAAGTTTTTTCGCAATGGCCTGAGCCATTGTTTATTAAAAATCAACTAGAGACCAACGGAAAATTTTGTCAAAATAATGAAGCAAAAAATTGTAGTGAATTCTTAAGCAATAGTTTAAATAAAACTATGAAGGCAATTTCACAGGATAAAGGCACACATCAAAAAAATTGGAATTGGGGTTACACTCATAAAGCTATTTTTAATGAAATTGGACTTTCTGAAAATAAATATTTGAGTTGGTTTTGGAATAGGAGTATTTCTTCTCCTGGCGATGGCTTTACAGTAAATGTTGGTTCATATGAATTTAATAATTTTTCTCAAATTGCTGGAGCAGGGTATAGACAAATTGTAGATTTTAATAATTTAGAAGAGAGTGTTTATATTCAGGCATTAGGGCAGTCTGGAAATATATTTAGCAAAAATTATGACGATTTAATGCCGCTTTGGAGAGATGGAAAGTATATACCTATGAGTTCTGAAAAAGAACGTTGGGGAAAATATGAAACATTGATATTAGAGCCGAGTTAAATATCAACTGTTATTTTTTAGAAGAAATCACCCGAAAAACAGCAAAAGAAATATTTCAGTCAATCTAATCTGATTTTACAGCGAAAAAAATAAATTATTATAGGATGAGAAAAAACTCATAAAGAATAATTATACTAGTACTAACTATTTCCCAATGATTATGAAAAAGAACTTAAATCAATAGATCACATTGTGGATTATTTGTAATAAAAATATAAAACTCTATTTTATATTTATGCGAAATCTTTAATCTCATAAAACTGCCATTTTTTTGACGATCGCTTGAAATTTTGATCCGCAGAGAAATGCTTACCAAAAATGTATATAAAATTATATATCTATATAATTCAAGACTATTTCTTCCTGAAGTTATGCAAACGTTAATTATTTGGACAAACAGACAGCAACTTGTGCTTTCTTTTAAAAAATTTAAACATCCTCAGAATTAAGATTCTAAATTTTTAGGAGTTTCTTATGAAAATTAAATTATTTTTTCAAAATCTTTCCAAATGCCTATTATTAATTCTTTCAATTTTTTTTACAGTTCAATCTTTCGCGGCTCCTCCGGAAAATAGGATTGATGGACCAATTGGCAAAGGTCGATGCGTAATTTCAAATTTAATAAGAGAAGAGTATTGCCAAAAGTTAAGAAAACTTGCGCTTGAAACAAACTGCATCAATCACAATGAATATGATTCCCTCGTTAAATATCACTCAACTCCCATGTGTGATAGAGATTATCGATTAGTTTCATGGTGTCCATGCGATATTAATAAAATAAATAGTGATTTTAATTTTGATCTCGATAATTCAGATATTAAGTAAAATTCCTTACTTAATTTTTTTTCAAACAAAGGAGTGTTTATTATGTCAGGTAAAAGTTTTTTGAGAAAACTCATTAGATCTTTTCTATTTTGTATATCGCTCGCATTTACAATTCAAATATTTGCAGATTTAGCTCCGCCAACGGGAGATCGAGTTAAAGACAACCCAATTATAGATTCACAAGCAGGACGATGCCATAAAGTACCAGTAGCCGCTGAACAATGCAATAAACAAAGAGAACAAGCTCTAAAAGTGCGATGCATTAATCAACAGGAATATAGTACCTTAGTTAGGATAAATGCATATCCACTTTGTGATTTTGATTACTCATTATTAGCTCATTGCTCATGTGGCTGCTTTGAAGAAAGTACCCGAATTTTTAGCTTTGAAAATTCTAGCAATGAAGTAGGATATAAGCCTATTTCTAGAATTATTTCTGAAAAAAATAAATTTAGCGTAGCGAGTGTAAAGCCCAATTCTACCCTCACAAATTTAAATATTGGACTGTATAATTTACTTTCAACGACAAGCGGTCCAGAAGAAAAACCTCTCGTTGTATTTAAAACGATTAATAATTTGCGCCTTGCTGTTACCTCAGAGCATGCAATTCTTCTTGCAAATGGAAAAATGGTAGCTGCTAAAAATGTAAAAATGTCGGATCAATTGGTTCTTGCAAATGGCAGTCCAATAGAACTCAAATCTATTGAGTCTCTGAAAACAAACAAAAACGTACTTAATCTTCTGACTACCGGAGAATCTAATATTGAACATACGGTTTTTGCTGAAGGATTAATTGTTGGCGATTTAGCTTGGCAAAATAATTTAAAAAGCATGTTGAATGCAATAGCGATCAGACAATAAAACTTATCGCTATTAATTTTAGGTAGCACTATGAAAAAAAAATCATTACTTATAACGTTATTATTGATAGTTATTTTAATAATATTTAAAGTATTTTTTTCTGAAAAAAAAATGCATCAGGATAGCAATATAAGCGCCAATATAAAAACGCAAGCTAAAACAAAAGTTATTTATCCAATTAAGCAGTCAAATACAAAAAAAGAATTTTCAAATAAGAAAGAATTTACTGAAGAAGATATTATTGAAACAAGAGATTTTGTTAACAATATGAAAGAAGAATATACAAAATTACAATTTGATACCATTTTTAAAGATAAACTGCAGAAAATGTACAACCAGAATAATAATATAGCTCAAATTTTTAAAAATATAATTTTAGATAATAATTTTGCAAAAGTTATTAGCATTGAAAATCAAGCCTATGCTAGGGTATTTGCAATTAATGGATTAAAAGAGATTGCTCTTATAAATAATATAGAACCTCTGCTCAATACAATCCAAGAATATAGTCTAATACTACAAAATAAAGAAATCTTTTCAAAAGGAGAAAAAGCCGATTTAGATGATTTAATTAGCAATTATATTTCAACTATAGATACATCTTCATTTATTGAAAATATTGAACATCATTTAACAGAAATAAACTTCAATAATGAAATAAAAAACAACGAAATCATAAAAATATACAAGAACTCAGTATTTTTTTCTTTGATGGAAAAAGTTGGAGAAGAAAAAGCAAGAAAACTCCTAGAACAGCATTTTTCGAAATAAAGGAATAGTTTAAATGAGAAAAATAGATATTATAATAGTAAGCATATTTTTTACACTCACAAGCTGCGGACCTGCCAAGGCAGAATTAACAATTGAAAACAAGGTAAATCTTCCAATTAATTGGGAAGATCCAAACCCAGCACTTACAAATGAAATAAATACTTTCATTCAGAGTAAAATTTCAACTTTAGAGCCTTGTACAAAAGAAAACGCTTCTACAGATCCTAATTGCGCTTTAGTGCAAATTTATCCAGGTGAAGCAACTGTAAAAGAGAGTAGTCTAGGCTATCGAGTTATGATTATAGATGATTATAGTATGAAAACAGCTGCATACACACGTTACAGTGAAAGAGTTTTAAAAAATATTTTTGAAAATGAAAAGACAGGCATGCTTGATGGAGCTCCATTAAAATTAGAAATGCCTCAAGCCGCTAAGGAAATACTATTAGATACCTTTAAAAATCCTGCCTATGAAAAAATTCCTTCCGAACTTTTAAGACCAAGCTCAAAGATATTTCAGGAAAAATTTAATGAAATGGTGAATACCATAAATGTAATTGGCCACAGCACAATGATTTTTAATTACATTGCAAATAACAGTCCAAATAGTCAATTTGTTTTAATTCATTCAGGGGTGAATAAATTTGGTGAAATATTTTGTGATAAAAATTTAACAGAAGACGAGAAAATAAACGAAATAAGCAGTCTATTTAAGTCCCAATCCGATCAAATTACTAAGTTAATTAATGATTATAAGATTGATTTTATTTCTTATTCTCGAGGATATAGCAATGACACTTTAAAAGAGATAGCTGGAAAAAGAGAGTGTAAAAATACATCTGATAGTCTTATTTCAAAGACAAATAAAATATATTTTAATTTGTTTTTACAACCTTTAACAACTCAAACTCAAGCTATATTAGTCCAAGCAAATTCAGCTTCTAACTATAAAATTAACTCAATTTATGATGAAAATTATTTTTCAGACTGCCAAAAACTAAAAAATAGAGTCAGAGTGGGGCCTGTTAATGATTTTAATCTTTCAATTCCATTTCAAGGAAGTAAAAACATAAATATTTTAAGTCCTTCTGAACGAAATGCAAGACTTTGTTCTGATATCTATATAAATTTTGCTGTAAAAGACTATTTTCCCTATACTCAAGTTAGAAAAGGCGCAATACAAGTATCACAACTAAATTTAGGAACATTACCTATTATGTATGAAGCTATCGTAAGCTCCTATGCAACTCCTGTTGCAGTCTCATATTTAATGCATCTTAAAATGCAATTGCAAAAAGAAAGTCCCAATATTGAAATAACTAATAAAATGCTTTTAGATAAATTATACTCAGGAAGGAATTTTATATTTGATCCAAGTTTACATAAGCAATTGCCAATTTATGAACTTGGACTTTTAAAATAAGGAAATAAATATGCTTTATAAAAAACTTATAGTGTTAATATTTTTTACTTTTTCTTATAATGCAAATGCTCTTAAAGTAGAACCATTTGACAACTTTATACGTTTCCATTTTTCTTCTGAAGATTTCATTTCAAATGCAGGAATAAAAAATAATTCATTCTGGCATTACCCTGGGTATGATTCATATAGAGATTGTGCATTAGCAACAGTGCCTATTTATTTAACTAAAAAAGCACATTTAATACCTTATTTGGAAATTAAGTCTACTGCATTTGCATGGATAAAAGATCCTTCGGATATTTTTAAAATCAATACCTTCCATATAAAAACATTTTCTGAAAATAGCGGATATAAAAGAGAAATATCTTCCTCGGCTTTCCCTTTACATGAATTAAAAGAAGTAGAAATTCTTTATAGTAGAGATTATAGCATTTATATTCGGGCTAATACGGGCACAACAAAGAGTAATGAATTTATCACTTCTTCACGACTTAATCCCAGTAATTATTACGTTGATAGGGGATATATAAGTTTTTGTGTGGCAGACATTGCAATGTGGACAGAAATTTTTATTAGAAAAATAACAATTGATGCAATATATGATGAATAAAAATTTATTATTTAAAAAATTTTTTAAAATAATAAATATAAAAATTATAAATAATGTAAAGTGGTAATATATCATTTATATCTTATAAGAGAATTAAATTTATTATTACCCTATTATTATTAAAGTATTTAATGCTAATTTGTGGATCTAGAAGAGATAAATTATAGTTTATATACAACCTTGAAAGCTCGGGATAAAATATGTTTCTGAAAGAACAGAGCTTTTTATAAGATCAATCACAATCGATGCACTCTATTGAAGAATAGAATTGCAGGTAGAGTAATTTTAATTATATTAGGAAAAATGTCATCTTGAAATGGGGATTACAATTAGAAGTTTTATTATGATAATAAAATCTTTATTAAAACATAATAAAATAAAAATTAACTTTTATTTTATTATCTCAATCTTCATGTTAACAAGCTGTGGTTCTAAAAATGAAAAAATGCACTTTGAAAGCAATTGGAAAAATTCTGGCAATTGGGAAGATCCAAACCCAGCACTTACAAATGAAATAAATACTTTCATCCAGAGTAAAATTTCAACTTTAGAGCCTTGTACAAAAGAAAACGCTTCTACAGATCCTAATTGTGCTTTAGTGCAAATTTATCCAGGTAAAGCTACTGTAAAAGAGAGTAGTTTGGGCTATCGAGTTATGATTATTGATGATTATGGAATGATAGCTGCTGCATACACACGTTATAGAGAAAGAGTCTTAAAAAACATTTTTGAAAATGAAACGACAGGTATGCTTGATGGAGCTTCCTTAGAATTACAGATGCCACGAGCAGCAAAGGAAATACTATTAGATACTTTTCAAAATCCTGCCTATGAAAAAATTCCTTCTGAACTATTAAGACAAAACGGGGAGATATTTCAGGAAAAATTTAGTGAAATGGTAAATAATTTAAATTTTTTTACCGATGGCAAGTATCATAATGCTCACAGTACAATAATTTTTAATTACATTGCAAATAACAGTCCAAATAGTCAATTTGTTTTAATTCATTCAGGGATGAATAAATTTGGTGAAATATTTTGTGATAAAAATTTAACAGAAGACGAAAAAATAAATAAAATAAGCAGTCTATTTAAATCTCAATCCGATCAAACTTCCCAATTAATTAATGATTATAAGATAGATTTTATTTCTTATTCAAGAGGTTTTAGCAATGATATGTTAAGGGATATATCAAAATTAAGTATTTGTAAAAATACTTCAGAAAAACTTATTTCACAAACAAATAAAATATATTTTGATTCATTTTTACAGCCTTTAACAACTCAAACTCAAGCTATATTAGTCCAAGCAAATTCTGCTTCTAACTATAAGATTAACTCAATTCATGATGAAAATTTTTTTTCAGACTGCCAAAAACTAAAAAATAGAGTCAGAGTAGGGACTGTCAATGACTTTAATCTTTCAATTCCATTTCAAGGAAGTAAAAACATAAATATTTTAAGTCATCTTGAGCGAAATGCAAAACCATGTTCTGATATCTATATAAATTTTTCTGTACAAAATTATTCCCCAGATACTCAATTTAGAAAAGGAGTTATACAAATCTCAAATTTTAATATAGGGACTTCACCTATCGTGTATGAAGCTATCGTAAGTTCCTATGCAACTCCAGTTGCAGTCTCATATTTAATTTATCTTAAAATGAATTTACAAAAAGAATATCCTAATATTGAAATTACTAATAAAATGCTTTTAGATAGATTATACTCAGGAAATAATTTTATTTTTGATCCAAGCTTACATAAGCAATTGCCAATTTATGAACTTGGGCATTTAAAATAAGGATTACTTTATGACTTCTATTTTTAGAATAAGAGTGCATTTAGAATAATTGATATTGAAGGCGAGTTAAATATCAACTGTTAATTTTTATATTTCCATGCAATAGACCAATTGTTTGAAAACCGCCTCCAGCAGCAACCCAAATATCTAAAAAATAGAAGCTTTTATTTTCTAAATATAAATTGTATTCTTGTGCAAATATCGGCATTAAATTTTCATATTCTTCGTCAGAAATTTTCGCTAACCAACTTTCTTTTAATGATAAACTTCCTCCATCAAAAATACACACTTCTTCATTAAAATAGTTAGTTTTAAAACAAATTCCATTATTTTCAATATTATATGAAAAACAAGAATCTTTTGTACATGTTTCAATAAAAAAATCGACTAATTCTGATTTAGGTATTTTTTTTGTGCATTTAAAAAATAATGCTTTTAAAAATAGAATACGAGTTCTTAGTACTGGTAGAGAGGCGCATACCATATTTCCTACATCTGACATAAGAGTTGGAATATTTTCTGCAAGATTTTTTTCTAATCTATTTTTAACTTCATTTAAAATATTTTTATTAGCTTGGTGTACATAAATTGTACAAGGAATTTTATTAAAATTTGGATTTTTAATTGATTTAAGGACAAACTCTCTTTCTTGCCAGCAAACTCCAATGGCTTTAGCAATTGCCTTTACAGTATGTAAAAACATTAATTTTGCATCTGAAATTTCAAGTTTATTTCTTAATATATTATTTTCTTTTGTTGGTTCTCTTGAGCCTCCCACAGGAATACAAATATTTTTTGCTAAATCAGATTGAGTTTCTTGGTAACAGAAGTAAAAAAATTCTTCTTGTGCTTTTGTTAAATAAACACCACTGGCACCATCAGCAAATAAAGAATGAGTTCGTAGATCTTTTTCAGAAAGGCCTTTGTGCTTTAATTCTGTTGCAATAACGACTGTATTTGTATTTGTAGCAATAAAACCAGTAGAGCAGCGGAGAGCAGAGAGAAAACTTGTACATGAGCTTGCAATATCTAAGCAATGCACAGATTTTTTTAGATTAAGTCCTTTGTGGACAAATGTTGCTGTTGAGGGTGATGGATAATCACCTGAAGTCGTTGCAATAAGCATTGCTCCTATGTCTTGCAATGGAACGGAACTGGTTTGAATGGCTCGTATGGCTAAATCACTTGCCGCTTCTTCCTTTAATCCATATCTTCTTTCTAATATGCCTGTATGCTTATAAATTGTGCTTTCAATATCAAAAAGGGTCTTACCATCTTTTTTGAAGTTTGCTGCAATCTGTTTATTTTCTATATTTCTGCTAGGTAAATATGAAAAACTTAAATTTATTTTAATATACTGAATTGTTTGAATTATATTTGCCAAATTGAAGTTATCCTTTGAGTAAGAATATAGCTATAACAACAGTACTTTACATATTTCGAGATTAAATGTAAGACTTTTTTTAGTTCTGTTTGGAGATATTAATTAGAGGAGAATAAAAATGGAACACTTAGAATTTGAAAATGTAAATAACTTAAATAATATACCGTGTGAGGCTGAAGCCAAAGAGCTTATCAGTGAAAATTATGATGAGCATTTGTACCTAAAAGCAGTTGAATTATATGAAATGCCTTTTTTGCAACTTATGCAAGAAGCTGCACTTGTTCATAAAGAATATTGGCCTGAGGCTGATATTCAACGCAGTGCTCTTCTTTCTATTAAAACAGGATCATGCCCTGAGGACTGCTCTTATTGCCCACAAAGTGCCCGATATGAGACAGATATAAAAAAACATCCTTTAATGGAAGTTTGTGACATTGTAGAAAAAGCAAAAGTTGCAAAGGAAAACGGTGCGCAGCGATTTTGTATGGGAGCTGCATGGAGAAAGCCCCCACGTGGAGAGCAATTTGATCGTGTACTCGAAGCTATTCGTGAAGTTAAAGCGCTTGGAATGGAAGCTTGTGTTACTTTAGGGTTGTTAAATGATGAACAAAGTCGAAAATTAAAAGAAGCTGGACTTGATTATTATAATCATAATGTAGATACTTCTAAAGATTATTATTCAAAAATAATTACCACTCGTAAATTTAAAGATCGGGTTGAGACTCTCCGTAATTTAAGAAGAAATGATATTAATATTTGTTGCGGCGGAATTTTAGGTATGGGTGAGAGTGCTGAAGACCGTATGAAATTAGTTGCTTTTTTAGCAACAATGGATCCTCAACCTGAAAGTATTCCAATTAATTTTCTTGTAAAATTTGATGGAACTCCTCTTGAAAATCAAGAAGATGTTGATGTTCTTGAATTTGTAAGAACCATTGCTGTCGCACGAATTATGATACCTAAAGCACGCTTACGTTTATCTGCAGGGCGTATGAGTTTAAGTCGTGAAGCTCAAATTTTATGTTTAGCAGCGGGTGCAAATTCAATTTTTAGTGGAGATATTTTATTAACTTCTCCACTTCCAGGCTATTCATTTGATAATAAACTTATTGATGATGTAACAAAGCCATTAAAAATCGTAAAAGAAAGTGAACATGTCAATTGAGTATTTAAACTCTTGCTGGCAGAAAGCTAATGCTGCCTTAAAGGATTCTCAAAACTTTAGAAAACCAATTCTTTATTTTAGAAATAATCGAGAGCAAAATATTCGCCTCGATTTTTCTACTAATGATTATTTAGGTATTCGTCATGATGCTCGAATTATTGAATCTGGATATTGTGCAGCTATGAGGAATGGTGCAGGCACAGCTTCATCTAGAATGGTTTTACAAACAGATGATAATTTACTTGAACTTGAAGATTATTTTTCTAAATCCATTGGTCTGGCATATTCTCTTTATTTTTCATCTGGATTTATGGCAAATATAGCTTTGTTTGATGCACTTTCTACATTTATGTTTGACGAAGAGAATCTTTCGCAAGAGTTATTTGTTGACCATAGGTGTCATGCAAGTATTTATTTAGGATTTAGGAATTCAAAAATAAAATCTACAATCTTTCGTCATTTAGATTTTGAAAATTTAGAACAAAAACTAAAACAATCTTCGGCAAGGGCAAAAATAATTGTTATAGAATCTTTGTTTTCCATGGATGGCGACTATTTTGATGCTGTTCAATTAAATCACATTTGTGAAAAATATAATGCAAATATAATAATTGATGAAACGCATTCCATTGGATTACAACGAGCGGGAAGTTATCTTGCAGAACATATTTTTTTGAAAAAATATATTATTGCCATTGTATCTGGTTGTGGCAAAGCTTTAGGGGTGGCTGGTGGTTTTATATCAACAGATTACCATGAATTAAAACTTAGAATAATGCAAAAAGCAAAACCATTAATTTATTCTACAGCAGCTCCTCCATTTGTTGTAGGAGCACTTTTGCAATCACTCAAGATTATTTTTAGTGATGAAGGCGATTGTAAAAGAATAAAATTAATTGAAAATATTGAATATCTAAAAAATAAGATTTTGTGCTTGATTGAAAATAATAAAAAATTCTGTCTAAATATTAATGATTTAAAAGTGCATCGTTCTCATATTTTCCCAATTATTTTTGGAGAAAACTTGCTTGTTCTTAATAAGGTTTCTGAACTTTTAAAGTGTGGAATATTGGTTAAAGAAATAAGACCTCCTTCTGTTCCACGTGGAACTGCAAGATTAAGAGTTATTTTAAGGAGTGATCATTCAAAGAGAGATATAGATGAATTATTGGAAAATATCGTCTGATATTTTTTTTGAAAGGAGTGTATTATGTTAACTAAATACCCCGCATTTTATGTAATGGGCGCTAATACAGATATTGGTAAAACACTTTTTTCAGGTGGTTTATGCCAAGCAGCTACCAACGAAGATGTCAAAACACTTTATTTAAAACCGATTCAAACAGGTTTTCCTAAAGATTCTGATTCTTCTTTCGTAAAGAAATACAATCCGTCAGAAAATGTAAGTGCAAAAACAATTTTTTCTCTTTCTGAAGCTGTTTCACCGCACAGAGCTCTTAAAGGAAATTCTTCTTTAGAAAATTTTGAAGAACAATTATTGAATATAATTAGAGATGAAATTAAACAAAATGAATCTGATTTTATTTTAATTGAAGGGGCTGGGGGTGCTGCTTCCCCTTCATTGTATGGAAATTTACAGTGTGATTTTTATCGTTCTTTAAGGTTACCCGTAATTTTTATTGCCGATGCAAAATTAGGAGGTATTTCCACTTCAATAAGTACTCTTGAGCTGCTTGAAGCAAGAGGGTTTATCATCACAAGTATTTTACTTTTTGCGGGAGAACATGAAAATGCTCCTTTTTTAAGAAAGTATTTTAAAGATAAATATCCGGTTTTTGAATTTAAAAATCTCAATGTAAAGAATGCAGCAAATAATAGTGAAGGAAATACAAAAGAACTTGAGCAGTGGTATCAAGATAATTTAATACAATTTTCTGATGCATTTAGATTTTTGTCAAATTATCATCTCAGTAGAATTCAAATAGTAGATGAATATATTGAAGTTGCAAAAAAACATATCTGGTGGCCTTTCACTCAACATAAATTAATTGATTCTCCTAAGTATATTGAAAGTGCTTATAAAGATGATATTAGTTTTGTTAACTTACAAAATGAAGAACATAATAACTTTTTGTCACAAAATCATTATGATGCTTCGGCAAGTTGGTGGACTCAGGGAATTGGGCATGGTTTACCCAAAATCACACAAGCCGCTGCAGTGGCTGCAGGACGTTACGGTCATGTTATGTTTCCTGGGAATGTTCATGAGCCTGTTGCAAAACTCACATATAAATTAATTAACACTGTGGGTAAAGCTTGGGCTGATAGAGTGTTTTATTCGGATAATGGTTCTACGGCTGTTGAAATTGCCCTCAAAATTGCATTCAGAAAATCTATTGGACTTCCTCAAAATAACGAAAAGCAAGAAGTGTTTGTGCTTGGTTTGAAGGATTCTTATCATGGCGACACCCATGGTTCTATGAATGCAACCAATCCGAATATTTTTAAAACGAATGAGCATTGGTACACACCAAAAGGTTTTTGGCTTGAATATCCTGTGATTGCTTTAAAAAATAAAAAATATTTAGTGACTTTACCTTTAGATATATCCGAAAATTCTATATGGCATATGTCTTTTCAATCATTGGGTAGCTTTTTTGATGACGAAAGACTGGATAGCGAATTAGCAAAAATTTATTTTGAATATATTCAAAAGAATTTTGAATTAATTGCACACCAAAAACTAAGAGTAGGCGCTTTGCTTATTGAGCCAATTATTCAAGGTGCAGGGGGCATGAAGTTTATCGATCCGCTGTTCCAAAAGATATTAGTAAGTGAATGTCAAAAAAGAAAAATACCAATTATCATTGATGAAGTGTTTACTGGTTTTTGGCGTCTCGGAAAAATGACTGCAGCACAAATGCTAAATATTAAACCTGATGTGGCCTGCTATGCAAAACTTCTGAGTGGTGGATTGTTACCTATGTCCGTTACTTTAGCTCGAGAAGAATATTTTGAATGCTTTTTAGGAGACTCTTTAGATAAAGCTTTGCTTCATGGTCATTCTTATACGGCAACTCCAATTGGTTGTTCTGTTGCTCTTGAATCATTTGATGAAATTCAAGCATCAATTAATTATTGCGTGGAAAGAGATAGCATATGTAATTTATGGAATTACTCTATTATTGAAAAAATTTCTTGCTTGTCAAATATTGCTGGAGTTTATGCCTTAGGAAGCATTTTTGCTCTTGAATTAAAAGACACAGAATCTGGTTATGCTTCAATTAGAGCCAAAGAGTTTGTCACTCAACTGCAAAACGCTTCCATAGCCGTGCGTCCTTTAGGTAATGTTATTTATATTTTGGCAGGTTTTAATTCTTCAAAGAAAAAGTTAGACTCCATTCTAATGATTATACTTGAAATATTGTCTAAAGAAATTGAATTTGAATAAAATTTAAAATAGTATGTATTAGAATTTTGTAAAAAAATTTGTAATTAATTATTTCTAAATTTTAATTTGAGAAATATAATTTAATGTGCTTTTTATCTTATTAAAAGAAAAAATCAAATTATGGATGAACCTAGGTTAAAATCTGTTTGCCCAAATTGTCAAATAAATGATGCATATCTAATACAAAATAGTCATGTACAGCTTCAACAAAAAAATGAAATATTTCAATTTTTAAAGTGTAAAAATTGTTCACTCATTTATTTGAATATGCCACCTAACTCTGAGAAAATGAGCGAATATTATCATAGTTGCTATTTGCCTCATCTTGGTAGTAAGGCTTGGGGAAAGTATGCAAAATTTGTTGATAAAGCACAGATATCAGTTGATATGAAAAAATTAAATTATGTTAATAAATATTATCCTCATTTTAATGAGAAATCTCATTTACTGGACTATGGATGCGGAAAACCTACATTTTTAGATTTTGCAAAAAAGAAAAGCAATGCGTATTGCTCTGGTCTTGATATTTCAGAGCAAGGTTGGGGAGATTATAAAATAAATTCATTGAATAATTTAAATTTAGTAAAGGGCATTTTTTCTGATTTAAATAAAAATATAAAATTTAATGTCATTACACTTTGGCATGTTTT
The DNA here is from genome assembly GCF_009208585.1 of Fluviispira multicolorata. Taxonomy (GTDB): domain Bacteria; phylum Bdellovibrionota_B; class Oligoflexia; order Silvanigrellales; family Silvanigrellaceae; genus Silvanigrella; species Silvanigrella multicolorata. Next base: position 126,787 of record NZ_WFLN01000010.1, on the reverse strand, counting down.
AGAACATGAATATAATCCAGTAATGATTTTACAAAATTTAAAAAAAATCATAGCAGAGGATGGTATTCTCATAATTGAGGTACCAAATCATAATTCTTTTTTTGTTAAAATTCAAAAAGGGTTTTGGGCAGGCTATCACACTCCTCGGCATACGGTTGTCTTTACTAAACAAACTATTACAAATACTCTTGCAAGAAGTGGTTGGAATGTTGTTAAATATAAAAAATATGGTACACTTGATGCCTTTACTCTTTGGTGGTTAGGTCGACATGAAAGGTTGTGTCATGAAAAGAATACTCATTTAATTGACTTTGAACCTAGATTTTTATCTTATCTTTTTTTAAAAATAATAACTTGGCCATTTTTTATACTTGAAAGAATCATTGGATTAGGTGTCTTAATTGTTATTGCTAAACCTAAAAATATGAATGAAAAATATTAATTTATTGAAAGTAGAGTATTATGTCTGAATATGAAAAAAAAATATTGCTCATAAATGGATGTTATTCAACGATTGCGCAGTCACTAATTAAAATAGAAGAAAGTGAAAAAAATATTGTTGGTATTGTTCGAAAAAAGAATGAAAATTTAGAAGGTATAAATTTATATGAAGCAGATGCAATAAGTCCTGAAGAAATCAAATCTGCAATAGAAGAGATTAATTTAGAATATGGAGCTATTCATGAATATGTACACTTTATTGGTTCAATTCTAATAAAGCCACTTCATCAAACTTCATTGGAAGAATGGAAAAACACACTGGATTTAAATTTGAATAGTATTTTTTATTCTTTAAAATATATTTTACCCATAATGCAAAGGCAAAAATATGGATCAATTGTTCTTATTTCTTCTGTAGCCGCTGGAGTTGGTTTAACAAATCACGAAGCTATTTCTGCTGCAAAAGGAGGCGTAGAAGCTCTTGTGAGGAGTTTGAGTATGACCTATGCAAACTCAGGAATTCGGGTAAACTGTGTTGCTCCCTCACTTATCAATACAAAAATGACAGTTAATTTAGTTAAAAATGAGATGGTTGTAAAGGCAAGTTCTGCTATGAATGCGATAAAAAGAATCGGTGAAGCTAAAGATGTTGCTCAGGCTATTTCGTATTTATTAAATGATAAAAGTTCATTTGTGACTGGGCAAATATTGCGTGTGGATGGTGGCTTGACCCATGTAAGAACCCCTCCTAAAATATAATAATTTAGATTCTCCTTTCAAAATAGGAATTCAATAATGCAAAATAAGCCAACAATTATTATTGCAGGTGCAAGTGGATTTATTGGAAATAATTTAATCAATGAATTATCTGAAAAATATAATGTAAAAGCTTTGAGTCGTAAAAATTTAAAAAGTGACAAAGTTAACTGGGTCAAATGTGATTTATATAATTTACGTGAAACGGAAGAAGCATTTAATGGGTGTGATTATCTTGTTTATTTGGTTCATTCTATGAATAAAGGAACAAGGCTGACTCAGGCAGAGTTTGAAGATCTTGATCTCATTATTGCGGATAATGCGGCAAAAGCAGCAAAAAAAAGTCAATTAAAGCAGATTATTTATTTAGGTGGAATCATACCTCCAAATGAAGAAAATTTATCACGTCATTTAAAAAGTCGGCAAGAAGTTGAAACGATTTTGAGCTGTTCAGGCATTCCTGTCACACGCATTCGTGCAGCCATTATTATTGGTGCAGGAAGTACTTCTTTTAAAATGGTTTTCTCTTTGGTAAAAAAGCTTAAATTTATGATCTGCCCTAAATGGACAAATTCACTCTCTTATCCAGTTGATGTCGATGATGTTGTGAAAATGATTTCCTTAAGCATTGCTAATGAAGAAACATATAATGAAACAATCGACGCATTTGGCCCTGAAAAATTAACGTATATTGAATTTATGCAGATGACTGCAAAATCTTTAGGACTTAAGCGTTATATTTATCCAATCTCGTTTTCGACTTTATATCTTTCAAAATTTTGGGTGGTTTTAATTACAGGACAGTATTATGAAATTGTATCACCTCTTGTTGACAGTCTTAAGTATAATATGATCCCAAAAAATATAAAATTATTCCAAAAATACATACCTAATCCGATTTCATTAAAGCAATCTCTTGACAAAGCTATTGCTAAAGAAAAGGAAACAAAGAAAAAAATTATAAAATTGTCAAAGAGTGAATTACTTGAAAATAATGTACGTTCAGTGCAAAGGCTTTTTTTACCAGATGGATGGAATGCAATAGATGTCGCACAAGAGTATACAAAGTGGTTACCTAAATTTCTCTTCTTTTTTATTAGATCACAGATTGAAGGTGAATATATTCATTTTAAATTATTTGGTATTAAGCTTTTAACTTTATATCATTCGACTGATAGAAGTTCTCTTGATCGACAATTATTTTATATTAGAGGAGGATTTTTGGTTAAAAAACCAGTATTCCCCAATGCTAGGCTTGAGTTTCGTATTTCGCCCCATGAGCAGTCTGTTGTAGCTGCAATTCATGATTTTTATCCATCTTTACCTTGGTACATATATAGATTTACTCAGGCAGTTGCACATGCATTAGTTATGGAATTATTTAATAAATTTCTGAGAGAAAAATCTTTAAATAAAGAAGCATTATAATTTTGTCTTAATATTAAAATCACTGCCCTCGATAATAATACCAGGCACTGTTTTATCAAAATCCATCGCACGATACACGAGACAATTAGCTACATCGATCGCTTTAATAGGTACATATTTATTTATTGCGAATGTATCATTTATTTTGTATTTTTTAAGAAAATTATCAATTTTGTTAAAAATAATTCCACCCAATTGTTCAGCTGGTCGAAACTCTTTTCTTTTTCCAATAAGTAAACTAGGCCTAGCAATAATATAGGGTAAAAGACTTTTTGTTAATGATTTTTCAACATCACATTTTGCATTTAAATACAATCCTCGTGGATTTGCAGCGCCAATGCTTGATATATAAACAAAAAGTGTATTAGGGGAGTTCATTTTTATATTTTCAATAAACTGTATTGGGTAATCACGATCAACTTTTAAAAAATTTTCTGCAGATTTTGCTTTTCGTATAGTTGTACCAATGCAGCAATAGAAAATATCACATTTTATTTCTGAGCCAATTTTTTTATATTCGTTAGGGTTATTGAAATCAAAAGTAACTTCACTTAAAGATGGAATATTTGTACTTCCGTCAATTTTTCGAACTAGGCTTGTAATAGCTATATTTTGTATTTGTGATAATGCTGTTAAAATATGACTTCCGACAAGACCACTCCCTCCCGCAATGACAACACGCTTCATTTCTATTTCTCTCCTATTAATTAAGGAAAAATCGAGAATAATTCTTTAAAGGGAAAATTAAGTTGCATTTGGGCAAACCCTAAAAGAATTTGTATGATTGATGGTATCAAATTTCGAAGGAAATATGTAATTTTCTTTTTTCCTGTGAATGAATTATTGTGCCAACATTTTTTTCATTGTAATGCGCAAAAGGTAAAACTTTGAGTGATAAGGAGTTTTTCTCAGCAAGTCGTACACAGCGGGCATGCAATACTTTTGCTCCATTATTCATAATTTGAAAGGCTTCTTTGTAGCTTAATGAGGATAAGAGCTTTGCGTCTTTATCAACTTTTGGATCTTTATCATATATGCCATAAACATCTTTAAAGAACTCTACAAGCTCTGCATTTAATGCAATGGCGAGCGCAACTGCGGTTGTATCTGAACCTCCTCTGCCAAGTGTGGTAATTTCACCTGATATACTCATTCCTTGAAAACCTGCAACAATAACAATTTTCCCATTTTCTAAGTGAGGTAACAGCCTCTGTGGTTTTACATTCACAATCTTTGCATCGGAGTGATCATCTGTAGTTAATATTCCTGATTGACTTCCGGTAAAGCTAATAGCTTCACTTCCTTTTGCAGATAGAGCCATAGCAAGCAGTGACACACTGATGCGCTCTCCTACTGAAATAAGCATATCGAGCTCACGCCGTGGTGGATTCGGGTTTACTTTTTGTGCTAAGGAAATGAGATCATCTGTTGTGCTTCCCATTGCACTAACAACAACAATTACTTTTTCATATTCTTTTTTGCGCTGTAAAATGATATCAGCGATTGATGAAAAAGATTCGGGAGAACTGACAGAGGCTCCCCCGAATTTGAGAACGATACATTTTTTTTCTGGGCTCATTGTTACCTAACTCGACTTTAATAAAAGTTGATTAACCATTCGCTGGATAGCTTCTACTTCAAAAGGTTTTGTAATGTATTCATCACAGCCAGCATCAAAGCCTTTGCGAATATCCTCTTCTGTTTTATTGCCTGAAACAAATGCCACTGGCAAATTTTTAAGGAGTGGATGTGACTTTAAAAGAGCGCATAATTCATAACCATCAACCCAAGGGAGCTGGATATCTAGAAGAACTAAATCAAGTTTTGTATCTTCAATTATTTTTGAAAGTTCCATAGCATCTTTAGCAATTAGAACTCTAAAATTATCTTTTTCAAAAATTCTTTTAATTGCATTTCTCATAACGGGCTCGTCATCAACAACCAGTATGGTTTTTGCTTCTGGTCTTCTTGACGCAGCTCGATAAGCATCTAAGTTAACAATATGTTCTTGAGCCATTGCTTTTCTGTTAAGAGCTGCAACTCTTTTGGCAAAAGTCTGATCCCCAAAGTTTCGTTTTTTCATACAGAAATGCCTTTTCAATTACCTCTAACTTATTAACCTTATTAGAGATCGGTATACACTTTGATTTCCTTAAATTTGCTAATATTACGCATACACATTAGGATATTGACAATTTGGCGGTGAATTTCTGCCGCATTTTCTTTCCCAGTCGAGTCTGTTTTGAGGAGGTCTAAATGATTGAAGTGAAAGGACTTGTGAAACTCTATGGCGATCGAAAAGTTTTACATGGTTTAAACTTTTCGGTTGGCACAGGTCGAGTTTGTGGATTATTAGGGCCAAATGGTTCTGGTAAATCAACAACAATGGATATTCTAGCTGGTTTATTAGGGCCAAGCTCAGGTTCTGTGCAAATTTGTGGGTATGATGTTGTTGAGCAAACTCAAGAAGTGAAAGAACATGTTGGTTATTTGCCAGACAATCCGCCTTTGTACAAAGAAATGAAAGTTATTGATTTTGTTAATTATGTTGCAAAGTTAAGGAGCATTGGAGGTAAAAACAGAAAAACAGCAGTCGAAAGAGTGATTGAAGACTGTGATGTAAGTGATGTGACTCACCGTGTGATTGGGAATTTATCTAAAGGCTATCGCCAAAGAGTTGCACTTTGTGCAGCTCTTATTCATCAGCCAAAAGTTTTGATTTTAGATGAACCTACTGAAGGTCTCGACCCGAATCAAATTTTGCATATTAGAAAGTTAATTAAAAAAATTGCGAGCGAAAGAACTGTTATTTTAAGTTCACATATTCTGTCTGAAGTTCAAGCAACATGTGATGAAGTTATAATAATAAATCATGGACATATAGCAGCAAAAACTTCAATGCAGAACGATAAAACAAAGCCACTTTATTATCTATATACATTTGCTTCTAAAACAGAGAATGCACTGCACTGGTTTCAACAACGTAACTATGTTAAATCAGCAAAGCCTATGTCACAAAAAAATAATTCTATTTTAGTTGAGTTTGGGAGCGAGTTTTGGGCAGATTCTGCTGGGGAAAATATTGCTAATGTAACTGAGCAGATTGTCCAACAAAACTTTCCTTTAATTGGAATTGAAGAGAAAAAAGAAGGGCTTGAAGAAATATTTTTTGAAGTGATTCGCTCACAACCTGGACATCATCAGGCTCAAATATCCCCAACAGGAGAAATTATATGAGTGTAACTTTAGCCATTGCAGAGAGAGATTTTAAAGGGTTTTTTGGCACCCCTTTGGGGTGGATTGTTGCTTGTATCATTTTTTTAATTTCAGGAATTGTCTTTTTTATTGTAGTTCAAATGTTATTAATAAGAGGACAGTCTATTGATCCTGTTGCAGATATCTTTGGTCAAATATTGAATTTTCTTAACTATATAAATATTTTTATAATCCCTGCATTTACAATGAAAACAATGAGTGAAGATTTAGGCAGTGGTACATATCGCTTACAGGCATCTGCACCCATCTCTACTTGGTCAATTGTGGGCGGGAAGTTCTTAGGTGTTATGATGTATTTTGCTATCATTGGTATATTAATGCTACTTTATCCATTATACACAGTTATTTTTACTCAACCTGATTTCAAAGTTTTACTAAGTGGCTGGCTTGGACTTATTTTAAATTGTGCCACTATTATTTCAATAGGATTATTTATTGGTTCATTCACGCGAAATCCAATTATCAGTTATTTAGGTTCAGCATTTTTTATCCTACTTTTTATTTTTTCTGGCTTTATTCCTGGTATTCCTGATTGGTACAGACACAGTGTAAATCTTTTAGAACTAAGTTCTGACTTCACTAGAGGAGTGATTAAAACGGGCTCCGTTGCAACATATCTTGCAATTATTTCTGTTTTTCTTTTCTTATGTCGTTTTGTTGTAGAAAGCAAAAAATGGAGATTTTAATTAATGAAAAAGCATAAACTTGAATTTTCTATTGCCGCTCTTTTTCTTGCCTTTATTACATTACTTATGTGGATGAATTTGACATTTATTTGGAAGTATTTACCTATATTAATGCTTTCTCTATGCGCTTTTAGCCTTCTATATTTAGTATTGCCAATTGGTGAAAAGAGAAAGAAAGATCAAAATAATTCCGAACAATATGCTCCAAAATATTTTTCTCAAGCTATTATTTCGAGTGTTTTAGGAATTTGTGTAATTGCTGGGATAGCTATTATTTTAAATAAAAGTAATTTTTCAAAAACATTTGATCTCACGACTAATAAAATAAATTCATTGAGCAATGAAAGCATAAAAGTTTTAGAATCTTTAAAAAAACCGATTGAAGTCATTTGTGTTCCTGCAGCAAATATGTTGGAAAACTATTGTGATAGTAATGTTGATTTAATTAATTTATATGGTAAAACATCAAATCAATTTATTAATGCAGGACAAATGAGTCTGTCTGATAAAGCCATGGTGCAAAAAATTCAACCATCAGGTTTTGCACGCCTTATTTTAATGAGTGGTACCAATAAGAGTGAACTTGATGGGGTTATTAACGAAAGTCGTCTTACAAATGCAATTGTTAATTTAGTTAAATTTAAAAAGATTGTTTATTTTTTGTCTGGCAGTGGTGAACCTGTTTTAACTCCAGATAACTCAGGCCGGAGTTATGCTGATATTGTAAATGGTTTACAAGCTAAATCTTATGAAGTTAAAGAATGGAATATCAAACAAGGTAACCTACCTCAAGAAGCCAAAGTGCTTATTGCAGGTGATAATAATTTACCATATGGCGAAGAAACTCAAAATATTCTTAAAAACTTTATTGGTTTTGGTGGGCGATTGATTTTAATAGTAAATCCATATCGCGAGCAAGGTCTCGATAAATTATATTCTGAAATAAATTTGAAATTAGATCCCATTTTATTAACATTAAATACATCAACGCCTATAGGGCAACAGATTCAAAAACAAAATTATTCAAGACAACCTGTGTTAGCAAGCAATTTCAATGCAGACTCTCCCATAACAAAAGTTTTTGCACAAGTTTATGGTGTGCAGGCTGTTATGCCAATTGATGGTGGTCGGCCTCTTTCAATTGTAATGTCAGACTCTCCTAATGGAAAAGTGTTGACAAATGCAACTGTTCTTCTTTCTGCTTACAGTGCGGCTCCAATTACTTTATCAGCTGAGACAAGAAATAAAATTGATTTAATGGCTCCTTTTCGTCTTTCTCCCGATGTCGTTTATGATGCAAATAAATTATGGCCTTTAGCAGTCAATGTCGATATTACAGGGGTCTCGAATTTAGCAGTTGATAAGATTTTGAATAAAGAAACAGACCCAGCGAAAGATAAATCTCAGGTTGTTGTTTTTGGTTTTGGCTTATTAGGTCCTTACTCTAAGGAAAATCCAATCAGTGAAGAACTTTTACCTATAACAGTTGCTCATTTATATCAGGATGAGGAATTGGTATCTATTGCTCCTCGTGATTTCACTCCCAAACAGTTTAATATGTCTCTGTACCCCGCAGCATGGTTACCATTTTTTGCAGGCATTCTTCCTGTATTCACAGCAATTGCTGGTTTATTTATTTGGTTTAAGAGGAGATCTGCATGAAGTATTCAATTAAAGTAGCACTTGGACTTGTTGCAATTGCCACTCTCGCCGGTGTTTATTATGGCGATAATTATATGACAACTAAAAAAGATGAGCGGCAAAAAGAAACAACATATGCAATTTTTTTTGATACAAAAGACGTTGTTAAATTTACTGTACAGAATAAAAATGCTGTATTTACATTTATTCGTGATTCTCTCACTTCTCCTTGGAAATTAATTTCACCTATTGCGGTGGCTGCAGATCAGGACGCGGTAAATAATATTTTAGCAGCGATACAGCAACTGACAGTTCAACAAGAGCTTCTAAATACAGAAGCTGCTCTTAAAGGTGATAAGGCTATGTTATCTGAGTTTGGTCTAGAAAATACCAAAAACTCTGTCACAATTGATCTTAAAAACTCCGAAATTAAGCAGCTTTTTATTGGCAGTGATCTCGATCTTGGAAAGAAAAGTGTAGGAGGATTCAATCCTGCATCAGTGTATGCAATGAATCCAACAAAGAAATTGCTTTTAGTTATAGACAATAGTTTTATTTCTGTCCTTGAAAATAAGACTCTCTCTGATTTTCGCAGCAAAAGAATTGGTGATTTTAAGGGAACGGATGTTGTTTCTCTAGATATAAAATCCCATGAAGGAAATATTGTAGTTTCAAAAGACAAGAATAGTAAATGGGAAGTGCAAAAACCGCATGCTTGGCCTGCGGACCCAGCTTTTCTTGAAGAGTTTTTGGGGCGATATCAAGGCTTACTTGGTCAAAAAATATATGAAAATCAAAATGTTACACCTGACTTAAAGAAAAAATTTAATCTTCTTCCACCATCTGCCGTGGTTGATTTAAAAGACTCTTCTGGAAAAACTCTGCAAAATTTTGAATATGGGATTACAAAGGATGGTATTTTTGTTACAATGCGAGATGGTGCTGTTGCTCAGCTAAACCTTGATCTTTGGAGCGATCTCATTCCCAAAGACAAGTATTTTCTCAATAGACAGGTTTTGCTTGGTATAAACTTAGATCATATTTCAGGTTTAAAACTATCTCATTCTACATATTTAAGAAAAGACAATAATTGGTATTTTGTGGAGTCAGAGACGCAACAACCTTCTGTGTCTCAACCACCCAATGCTGAAGTATTAACCTTTTTTTCAAATTGGGAGCTGATGACTGCGGATGATCTCATTTTAAATGCAACTAATGAAGATCTCGTGCATTTTGGCCTAACTAAGCCTCTTAAAACTTTTTCATTTTTGTTTAAACCAAATTCTAATACAAAGTCTATTGAAATAATTGTGGGCAATAGGGTTCCAAAGAACGAAAAAAGTGTGTACTTAAAGCGTTCAGATGCTCCCACCGTGTATATCGTTGAGGCTGGGTGGCTCTCACTGCTTGCTCAACTCTATTCAGTTGGTGACACGTCACATACGTCAGTAAAAAAATAGATGGAGTAACTTCTTTTGAAAACAGAACTTTTTTTGATACCTATCGCTGCTGTCAGTGATAGTCTCCGCGTTTTGGTGACCAAAGATCCCTCAAGTGATAAACAAACTTTCCCAAGCATGATGTTGAAGCAAGATCTTCATTTACATGGTGGAACTCGCCAAATTTTAAGAGATCTTCTTTCAGGAGTTCCATTTGCTGACTTAGACACTTGGCTTAACTCAGCTCGTTGTAAAGATCGCATTGTCGATGTTTACGATAGAGATCTTCTGTTTGAACAATCGCAAAGCATCGCCATTGTTCGTGCTATTGCGCTCCCTCAGGAGTTCTCTTCGCATGTTAAGGGGATTTGGCTTGATGCTGAAAACCTTTTCTCTCAGGACTCTATTCTAGCTCCTGACAGCCGTCTTTTTTTACGTGAGTGCTTGAATCAAGTCCCTCTTTGGGTAAAAAATACGACTTTTACCTTTGAGTTGCTGTCACAGGTCTTTTCAATTCAAGACTTGCGCCTACTTGTCGGTATGCTTTCAAGCCAAGAAATCGATCCAGGGAATTTTCATCGTAGGCTCAAACGTCTCGATATTCTTCGTCCACTTGTCAGTGGGCAGCAACGTGTTCATAAGTGGGAGTTTGCTTGGGAAAAAAGCGATGTGTTGGCAGCGGACGGCCTGATTCCTTAAAAATAGGGCATCTTTTTTCTCAAAATAGAGCAAAAAGATCAGATTTAAAAAAAACGGAAATTTTTTTTTAAATCGACTTGACCTCTTTCTCGCGATTATGTAGACACACTTTCACGAAGACGTTCCTCAGTAGCTCAGTGGTAGAGCAAGTGACTGTTAATCACTTGGTCGGGTGTTCAATCCACCCCTGGGGAGCCATTCTTCATCCTAGCCTGTAAAGCTCCTTTTTCTCCATTTTAAAAAAAGACAAATTTTTCCTATTCGTATATTTTGTCACACAGCTGTCTGTCATTTTGGCTTATAATCTCTCAAGCGAATTCAATTCTTGGGAGCTTAAAAAGTGAAAAAAATTTTAATTGCCGATTCAAGCAAAGCAAGCCTTGTGATGACCAGCGAAGTTTTTAAAGATTACTATCCAGGAATACAAGTTCTCGTCGCTAAAACCTCAGAAGAGGCCCTTCAGCTCGCTAAATGCAGTGAAGGCGTTGATGCTTTTGTCATTGATTTTGACCTACCAGACTTGAACGGTGCAAAAACTGCATTGCTACTTAAAAAGTTATATGAAACCCCAATTTTAATTACGGCCTTTGACAGACCTGAGGTTGTGCACTCTATCGAGACATCCTTACATCCCTATGCAGATTGCCAGAGCTGGCTTAAAAAACCTGTAAACCCGGAAGTTGTTATTGCTGTGTCCCAACGCTTTTGTGAAGTTAAAGCGCGTGCGCAAAAAAGGGTTTCCTGTCATTTACCTGTCTTTGCTGAGGTGCTGCTTGAAAATGAAAGCGTAGTTGCATTTCAGCAGATTTTGTTGCCACAAAAAAGCAAAAAAACTGATGTAAAGGGGGGCGCAAAAAAAACAAAAGAAATAAAAAAAGTTGACAAAAATGCAAAAGATAAAAAAATCGTAAAAGGAAAGAAAGAAGTGACAACGCCCATTCCAATTTATTTTTGTGGAGTGATTGAAGATTGTTCATTGAGTGGGGTTAAATTAAAGCCAAGTAAACATGGAAAATCGGGGCTTACCGATTGGAATTTACTTTTAGCAAGCATGGATATTATTTCATCAGGAAGTTCTGTTACATTAAAATTACCGTCTCATTCTGATATTGAAAGTGGAAGTGTTCTTGAAATTTCAAAAATATCTCATATTCCAAATATTGCAGAAGGATTTCCTATCTCACAGGAAAAAATTAAAAAGAGTAATTTAAAAGAAGAAACCTCTGTTGCAAAAGGAAAAAAATTACAAAAAAAGAGTTCATCATTATCGACATTATCAAATGTAACAAAGAAAAAAGTAGTAGAAAAAGATTTAACTCATCGCATACAATCTATGGTAGGAAAAATTTCATGGACCAGCTCTGAATCAGGTGAGTGGTGTATAGGGGTGGAGTTTGAAAATCAAAATTTATCTAAAAGATTATTTGAAGCTATTTTAGCTTATCAATTAAAACAACAAAAAAACTTTCCAAGCCAATCTGTGATGAAAACTTCTCGTGCAGGTTGAATTTTATTTGCGTTATAATCAAAAAAAGTAACAACTCCTGAAACATTTTGTTGCAGCTAAGCTCTTGTGTTTGCAATAGCTTAACTCTATTTTATGTATGCAACTGCATAAAAGGGAGGTAAGATGATTTTTAATTTATCGGAAAATGATTTTTATTCAGAAATGACCAAAAAAAATATTGGAGTCTATACCCATAAAGAGCAAGAAATGCTTGCAAAGAGCAAAGTCATTATTTTCGGACTTGGTGGTGTGGGAGGAATGGAAGCCATTCTTTGCGCGCGAGCAGGAATTGGAACTTTGAGTGGGGTTGATCCAGATACGTTTGAAATTTCAAATATAAACAGACAAATGCTTGCATTTTGCTCCACAATTAATGAATCTAAAAGCAATGCAACTGAAAAGTACTTAAAAGATATTAACCCCTATTTAAAGACATCATTTCAAAATATAAAAGTAACAGAAGAAAATGTAGATGAATTGATTAAAGGGCATGATGTTGTGCTCGAAGCTTTAGATGATATGCCTTCAAGAATTGTCGTACATAGAGCCGCTAAAAAATATGGAATACCAAGCATATCTATGTCAGGTAGTCCCCCGCATAGAGGGTTTGTTTCCACTTTTGTTCCTGATGGAATTGATTACGAAACAGCTTTAAATATTCCAACTCACGGTAAAAAAATATCTGATCCTATCGTCCATGAATTTGTGCAGAATTTAAAGAAACAAAGAGCAAATTACTCTGTAGAAAAAGGAGCTCCCAAAGAGTGGGCAGACGATTTTTGCTCCGGAAAAGTTGGATGGATTATCACCCCCATTCGAGCCTCTCTTTTAGCATCGTTTAGCTGCCATGAAGTGATTCAGCTTATAATTGGGAAACCACCATTGGCATTAGCGCCCAAAGGGCTCTTAATTGATTTAGATAATTTACAAAATCCTGTTTCGGTACAAACCCCAAATAAGGGTTATTGGGAAGCAACTCATATTTAATAAAACTTATAATTAGAGGGTGGATCATGACAGCAATTGAAAATTCAATTTTTATGCGAAATATTGGAGTAATTACTGAGCAAGAACAACAAAAACTTGCAAATTCAAAGGTAACAGTTGTTGGTGCAGGGGGTGTCGGTGGCATTGCTTTAGTTTCTTTAGCACGTATGGGTTTCAAAAATATTCATGTTATTGATATGGATAAATTTGAATATAGTAATATTAACAGACAAATGTTATCCTCTGTTTCTCGAATTGGAAAGTATAAAGCTGAATGCGCTAAAGAAACACTCATGGACATAAATCCAAATATTAATGTCACTGTTTCTTTAGAAATGTTTAACGAAAATAATGCACAACAACTTTTAAAAGATTGCGAGATTGTCATCGATGCGACAGATAATCTTGTGACAAGAGTGATTATTCATAGAGCAGCACAAAAAATGCAAATTCCTTCTGTCTGGATTGCTGTAACGCCTCCTTTTAGAGGTGGGGTTATGACTTTTTCTCATGAAACTCCAGCGTATGAAATTGTATTAAGGCACTGCTCATATAATAAGGAGCTGACTCCAGACGTTAAAAATGAAATTATGAAAATTAAAAATGAAAGAGCATTAAATTCTGTTCAGTTTGGTGCTTTAGAAGATTGGGCAAATTCTTTTGTTGAAAAAAGTGCGCCATGGACTGTTTTATGTCCTGTCGCAAATATTGTTGGATTATTAGCTAGTTTTGAGGTTTTAAAATACATATTAAATAGAGAAAACTTGCAACCAACATATGCTCCGAAATTAGTAAAAATAGATTTAGCAAAATCAGATATGGTAAAAGTAGAAAGTCCAGTGGAAGGAACATGGGATAATGCGTTACTTTAAATACACTTTAGCTTTTCTACAAATATTTATTCTCTTTAGTGCATATTCAGTTGACATTAAAACTATTAAAACTTTTGACCATTTTATTAAAAATGGAAAAGATAATACTTTGTATTTAAAAGAAAAAAGCATAGAAAAAGGAAATGCGAAAAATAGAAAAGAGCGAGTGGTTATTTTACTTCCTCCTCTTTGTATACCTTCTGGAGAAGCATATGATATTCCATCATTGTCTTTCATGGATGAATTAGCAAAAAAAGGTTTTGATGTTTTTAGTGTTGACTTTGAAGGTATGGGAAAATCGACCTATCCAAAAGTAATGCAAATATTTCCAGCTCCAACAGGGGTTTTTCCTTTACAGAGTGCAGATGCTGTAAAGCAATTAAATATTATTATAGACTACATTCATGCACAGAAAAAAGTGCAGGATATTTCTTTAATTGGTTGGTCTTTTGGTTCTATTGTTGCTGCGGAATATGCATCATTAAATCAGTCAAAAATTAATAAATTAGTTTTGACTGGGGCAATGCACTCATTTAACTTACCTCTGTTTACTAAGCCATTTGCAGATAAAGAAAATCAATTTAATAATAATTTATCTGCATATCAAATTGTCCCATGGGAAGCAATTTATTCACATTGGAAAATGATGATGCAAGAAAAAAATTTAGTTTCAAAATATTCATTACTTGCAGTTGAAAAAGTATATAAAAATTTAGATAGTGGCTCTAAAATTCATGGTTCTTTAAGAAGACCGATGGGGCCTATGAAAGATCTTTTTCAGATTTGGACCAATCACCCTGTTTATGACATTACAAAAATCTCTCAACCTACTTTAGTCATAAATGGCGATCAGGATATTTTTGCAGATAAAGAATTATTTAAAAAACTCACTGGAGTTAAAAGTAAAAAAGAAATAGTTATTAAAAATGCGACACATTGGATTATCTATGAAGATAATCGAAAAGTTTATATTGATGAAATCATTTCATTTCTAAATAAAAAGGAAAATTATGGCGCATCTTACTAAAATAAAATTACTCGATTCAACTCTTCGTGAAGGGGAACAGTCTTCAGGAGTTTGTTTTTCACTTGAAGAAAAAATTGAAATTGCAAAGCACCTAGAAAGTTTTGGTGTTGATATAATTGAAGTAGGACATCCAGGTATTTCACAATTAGAGGAAGAAGTTTGTAAAAAGGTTTGTGAGCAAATTAAAAATATGGAAACTTTAGTGCATGCACGGGCTTGTAAAACAGAAATTTTATCCGCCCATAATACAGGTGCAAACTGGGTGGGAATTTGGGCTTCATTTAATCCTATTTCTTTAGAAACTAAATTTACAAATAAGTCAAAAGAGTGGGTAAAGGAACAGGTTTTATCTTCAATTTTATTTGCAAAAGAGTTAGGTTTAAAAGTTAGGTTTACTATTGAAGATGCCTCTAGGACATCTTTTGAAATAATTGAAGAAATAGCACAAATAACTAATCAAGCTGGTGTGGATCGTTTGAGTTTGGCAGATACCGTGGGTGCTTGGAATCCTCAGAAATGTTATCAAATGGTCAAATTCGCAGTAAAAAATTTCAACTGTGAAATTGAAGTGCACTTGCATAATGATTTTGGACTTGCTTTAGCAAATGCACATTCTGCTATTGAAGCAGGTGCTTCTATTATTGATGTGAGCGTACTTGGAATTGGTGAAAGAGCAGGAATTTGTGATCTCTTTCAAATGAGTGCTTCTCTTGCTTATTTTTATGATGATGTAAGTTTTAACTTTAAAGAAACTAAATATTTAAAAGATATAGTTGCTCGAATATCTACTTTTATTCCCGAGCCTCATAGACCCATTGTAGGTAAAAATGCATTTATTCATTCATCAAAATATCATGCAAAAGCAAATTCAAAAAATTATAAGGCTTATGAATTTTTATCTCCAGAGCTATTTGGATATGAAAGAAAACTATTGCCGCAAGAATACGTGAGAGAAAGTAAATTAAGATTTTCAAATGAATTTAAAGTCGGAAATCCGTTTGTTAAATCAGCTGCTGAGCTGAAATACCATAGACATGGAGTTGGGGATCGTTGGGTTCATATTGATTCAAGAGTGGATGAGAGGTCGCCCGTTTATATTATTGAACGTCTTTTTCACGAAGATTATGTAGGAAGTTATGAACCTCATGTCGATACGCATGCACATAATTGTGATAGCATTTTTGTTTTTATGGGTAATAATGTTGATGGATCTGGTCTTAACGTTAAAGTAACATTAGGAAATGAAACTAAAATAATTAAAAGTCCAGCATCTGTTTTTATTCCCGCTGAACTTACGCATAACTATGAATATATTTCTGGTACTGGAAGGTTTCTAAATTTCGTGATGTCTCCTTCTTACAATAAAAGTCTTCTATAAATAATAATTATTTATTTTTACTTTCCATTGTAAGAGCATTTTTTACGACTTTTTCGGCAATTTCTGCAAAGCGAATGCGGACATCATGTTTAGGTAGGGTTGTTAAAGGTTCACCAAGATCTCCCGCTGAGCGGATTTCTTGAATGAGAGGGATATGACCTAAGACAGGCACCTCAAATTTTTCAGAAACTCTATCTGCCCCACCAGAGCCAAAAATATGTGTTTCAGTTCCACATGCAGGGCATGAGAAAGTTGACATATTTTCCACAACTCCAATTATTGGGACGTCAGTTTTTCTAAACATTGCAATGCCTTTAACAGCATCAAGAAGAGCAACATTTTGTGGAGTTGTTACTATAACAGCGCCCGTTATTGGAATGCTTTGTACTAAAGTCAATTGAGCATCACCAGTGCCAGGTGGAAGATCTATAATGAGGAAATCAAGTTCTCCCCAGTCTACATCCCAGAAAAACTGCTGCAATGCTTTCATAATCATTGGCCCACGCCAAATCACAGCAGTTTCTTCGGGTGCAAAAAAACCAAATGACATAACTTTTAAACCAAATGCTTCGGGTGGAATGATTTTATTATTTTCATTTACCAAAGGATCTTTATGAATATTAAGCATTGTAGGCACGCTTGGACCATAAATATCAGCGTCAAGAATTCCAACTTTATAACCTTGATTGAATAGAGCAAGAGAGAGATTTACACTGACCGTACTTTTACCCACTCCTCCTTTACCACTGGCAACTGCAATAATACGTTTCACTCCAGAAATGGGTTTTTTCCCTGAAGGAGCACGCATCTCCGCTTTTTGTGCTGGCTGTTGCGTATGCTGATGTTGTTCATGATTGGGTGAGGGGGTGTTTGGTTGTTTTTGAGGCTGGGTAGGTGCTTTTTCTTTTCGTTCAAAATAAACTGAAAAGTTCTCTATATCTTTTCCAATACTATTTTTAATAACAGTTTCAATTGCGCTTTTAGCGGTTAAATTAAGTCCGTCTGAATAAAAGCGGATTTTGTAGTTTCCTGCTTCTTCTTCAACTGCGTGAGCTCTCTCTTTCCAAGTAAAGTCACCTAATGATTTTTGCACGTCAAAAGACAATACAGTTTCAAGTTCTTGAACTGTATCAAGAATAAGTTTTTTATTTTTAGTCATTATTTACCAGACCTGCTCAATGCCCTTAACTTCAGGCACTTTTTCCATAAGCATTTTTTCAACACCTTGATAAAGTGTCATAGCACTTGATGGGCAGTGTGAACATGCACCAACAAGGCGTACCTTAACAATCCCATCTTCTACGTCTATAAGCTCTATATCTCCTCCATCTGATTGGAGAGCAGGGCGAATCTGTTGCTCAATAATTTCTTGAATCTTTGCAATCATTTATAAGACCTCTTAAGAAAGTGTTCAACCCCATAAGGTTGAAAAAATGTTTCATTATGAACATAGTATCTGAACTTACTCGGTCAAGGGGGGCTTGTTTGAGTATTTTGAGTATAATCACATATTAATATCGGGTGAATCAACTTGTATTTTGTAATCAAATGTTTTCAAAAGGGTTTATTTTCTTTAAATAAGTCTATTGGAATAGGCATTTTTATATTTATTAATGTTATAAATACATATAAAATAGGTGCTGAAGAAAAGTATGTTATTTCAAACTCTTGGGAAATGGGGTTGGGTCTTAAGCTGAAAGGAAACCTTAGAACTGCCGGCAATACCTTTGAATTGAGCAATGAGCCTAATCAAAACTCAGAAAATCAAGCATCAAGTTCTTCGGCATTCAGTCCAAACTTAATTTCCGGAAAGTTTTCCATCGATTTTGTGGATTGGGTCTCTTTAAAATTAAGAATGGATTATTATTGGGATAAACAAGTTATTTATAATTTATTCCCTAAATATTATGAAGAGAATACCGTTCATGTCAGAGATCTCTATCTATTATTTCCGAATTTGGCAAAAACATCTTCTTTTTGGCTTGGAAGAAGAACATATGAATTTGATAATATTTATTTATTCCAAATTGAAAATCCTTTTAATCAAATTGAACTTCAAGGCTTAGGTTTTGAAAATGAAGTTTTTCAGGCATCTGTTTCATTAAATAAAGAAACAGTTTTTACCACTGCAAAAGATCAAAGTGGAAATCAAATTTTAGATAGCAGTGGTAAAGCAAAATTGTTTTCTGAAGATGATTATGTTTTTACCGCCTTTTTTTCTGGAAAATTTTTATTGTCAGAAGGAAAAATATTTCAGCCCATACTATCTTTAAGATATTATCAAGAGTTTGCAGATAAAAATGTTTCAAGCGATGGGAGCAAAAAAGATACTGTTGCAAACTCATCTTCATTTATTGTGGGCGGAATTTTTTTGAGACCTTTAACGGATGGAATTAAAGGGCATACCTCTGTTTGGTTTCAATCTTTACCCGCAGATAAAGCTGCTCAGCCCAATAATAATACAGGCTCTAGTTCTTATATTGGTCAAGGACGTATTCCTCCAAATTATCCTCAAAATACTATTGGAATTCTCGATTCTTCAGAATTTTATTTTACGCCATATGGTGGAATTTTAACTGCATTTATTCTTACAAATAATACTTATGCCTCAGAATTGCCTGTTCTAAGAGTTGCAGACGATAAAAAATCTCTAGAATCAGATGGACGTAGAATGTCAAGGTCGACGAACCGCTTGAGTGTTGATATCCAACCGGTCTATTTTTTCACAAGAAATTGGCAAATGGGGTTAGATATTTCATTTGTTTATGCTTCTCAAAAACTTATTGCGACCGATGCAAACTCATTTGTTGTAACTCCAATTCTTAAATATTCTTTTGATGAGAAACTGAGTACAAATAAATATTTCTTTGTTAGTTGTAGTTACGGGTTTTATGATTGGAAAATTAAAACTTTGCAGGATGAGACTCAAACAGATATTTTATTTACGACTCAATCAGGAATTAATATAACTTTTTAAAAGTTCTAATAGAAAAACATCTATTTTAAATTTATTTTTATTTTGGAGTAGCTCTATTGTTTTTGCTAAGAGAATTAAACTCCCCTTAGCTCAGCATTAAATTTTTCTGTTACGTTATTAATGATAGACTTTGTAAGTTTCAAAATATCTTTCTCTGTAAACGTTCTTTCTGTTGGTTCTAATGATATTTGGAATGCAACAGATTTTTTATTTTCAGGCATTCCTTTACCTCTGTAGATATCAAAAATTTTAATTGAATTTAATACAGCAGGTACTTCCGATTTAATAATGTCTTTTATAGAATTTAAAACCACATCGTTTAAGTCTTTTCCTGTTATTTTTTCATCTAATAGAAAAGCGAAATCTCTTGTTATTGTCGGGAATTTTTGTGCGTTTGTAACTCTTTGCGTGACTTCTTTTGGAAGCATTGTTTTATGCATTAATATTGCAATATTTAATTCAAATACATAGCACGGCACTTCAATTTCAAAGTTTCTCATTGTGTTTGGATGAAGCTCTCCAGCCCAACCTAAAGAAACAGACTTATTGTTTTCATCTTTAATATAAAAACTAACTCTTCTTCCAGGATGTAATGCTTTTGCAATAGGATGAAATTGGAATTCAGAATTATTTTCTATATCGGAAATACGTGCAAAAGAAATTTCGACACCCACACTGCGGCTTATTTCTTGCACATGCGCCATTATATCATGCAATGACCATAAAGTTTCTGCCGAATTCTGCCATGTTTTTTCTGATTTGTTGCCAAAGCAAATGCCAGCAAGACGTGGAGTTTCTACGGGGCGACCTGTTTGTGATTCTTCTTTAGTGTAAGCATATCCGTGTGTGTAATGATATTCTAATGTATTGTCTAATTTATATGTGAGTTCATTATGTAGCCCAATAGACTCTCCATTAGAGTTAAAAATTCTCTCCCCATTTGCATCTCTATTTTGAAATGTACGGCAGGAATGAAACAGCTGTCCGCTCTTAATACCATAGCTAATATTACGAGAAACCTTTCTTAATAAGTCAGGAATTAACGTTGTGTGCATAAGGGGCTCATCACCAATTATTGGATTTATGAGAGCAACGGGTTCACCTAAAGAATTTATAGAATTTAAGGAAAGCTTCGCATGATCATCTGCACGCATAAAATGTAAACTGATGACTTCATTATAGCCAAGTGCAGAACATCTTGAACTTATTTTTTCATTAAATGCGAATTGTGGATCATCATGGCTGACAATAGCTTGAGACTGAAAGGATGCTGAAGGAACTAAGTCAATACCAGCGATGCGAATAAACTCTTCAACAAGATCTGCATTCCCAGCAATATCTTGTGATCTCCAACTTGGCACTGTTGCTTTAGTTTTGCTTTCAGATTCATTTTTTAATGTAAATCCAAGTGACTCTATAATTTCAAGTTGATCTTTATAAGGAATGATGTTTGCACCTAAAACTTTTTCTTGATCATGCGAATTAAATTCAATTTCATTTGCATTAAATTGCGTAACAATCATAGGTTTTTTTTGTGCATTGACTGAATGAATTGTGCTGCAATAATGTGGTTTATTTTTGCTTTCAGCAGAAATAAGAGCAAAAAACTCAAGCGCAGCTTTATAACGTTTTTGTACGTCAACGCCTTTTTCAAATAAAAAACTAGCATCGGTTTGTCGACCATGTCGACGCGATGTTCTGCGGACAGAAACTGCATTTGGGTTAGCAAATTCAACAACAATTTTTTTACTTTGACTTGAAACTTTAGAATGCTCCCCTCCTAAAACACCAAGAATTGCTTGTGCACCTTCAATATCTGCAACAATTTCATCCGCTTCATATAGGCTTCTTTCTTTGCTATCAAGGCCAATAAATTTTTCACCGGCTTTTGCATTGCGAAGAATCAACTGTTTTTCTTTTGGATTTTGTGAGGATAACTTTTCTAAATCAAAAGCATGATTTGGCTGTCCATACGCTAAAAGAACATAATTTGAAGTATCAACAATATTATTAATAGAGTTTTGTCCAAGAGCTTCAAGTTGGTTTCTTAACCATGCAGGGCTTGGCTTCACCTCAATGGAATCTATAAGAACAAAAAATGCTGGAATATTGAGGTGGTTTTCACAAGTAAATGATATTTCGCCACACTTTGCACGCGAATTTTTTATTGCATCCGCTTTTATATTTTCTTCTGTTAAAGTAACTTGAGCTGCGAATTCAGCATCTTTCTTTTTAATAAAAGTTATTTTTGCATAAGTAAAACCAGCCATCAATTCACGCGCCACGCCTTCATGGCAGAGCATGTCAGGACGATTTGGAGTTACGCTTAATTCAAGGAGAGTATCTGTCATATTAAGAGCATAAAAAATGGGATAACCAATTTTATTTTCCAGTATTTTTCTTGGAACACCACCTTGAGAGTCAATGTCTAACTCCCAAATTCCATCTCCATCTATCTCTTTATTTGTGGGAAGGCCAAGTTCATCACGTGCACAAAGCATACCGTTGCTTTCTGCATCACGAATTTTAGAAGGTTTTATTTCCAGGCCATTGGGTAGTTTAGTTGAGGGAAGTGCTACTGCAACATAAATATCAGCGCGTGCATTTGGAGCGCCACAAACTATTTGTCTAAGAGTCGCTTCACCCACATTTACTTGGCAAATTTGTAATTTTCCAGCTGTAGGATGAGGTTCAATTTTTTCGATATAGCCAACGACAACAGTTTCAAGCCCTGCACCCCACACTTGAATGCTGTCGACTTCAAAACCCTGTCGAGTTAAAAGAGGGGCAATTTTTTCGAGATCATATTGTGTGGTAGAAATATTTTTACTGTTTATATTAATATTTTGTGTTACTTTTGGTAGAGTTATAAAACGTTCTACAAAATTTAAACTTGCTAGCATGTCTGTTACCTTATTTCCGTGTTTATTTTAAACGAGTCCGAATGATTTTAAGAAAGAAACATTGCCATCAATTAAAGATCGAAGATCTGAAATAGCAAATCGATCCTTAGCAATGCGATCCACTCCAAACCCAAAAGCAATTCCACTGTATACAGAGGAGTCAATTCCACAGCTTTCTAAAACTTTTTTATTGACAACTCCACAGCCACCAATTTCAGACCAACCTGTGTGCTTGCAACTGCGACATCCTTTGCCAAAGCACTGTTGGCATTCGACATCAACTTCGGCACTCGGCTCGGTAAATGGAAAATAACTTGAGCGAAAACGTAATTTGACTGGCCGCGCAAAGGCCGCATTTAAAAGTTCATTGATTGTGTGACGTAAATGCCCCATATGAATGCCCTTGTCGACAACTAAACATTCTATTTGTCGAAAGGCAGGAAGATGAGTCATGTCGAATTCATTACGATAAACACAGCCTGGACAAACAATTTTTAGAGGTAACTTTCGTTCTTTCATTGCATGGCTTTGCACATTACTTGTGTGTGTGCGTAAAACCCATTCACTGGCAAGAAAAAATGTATCTTGCATTTCTCGGGCTGGATGATCTTTTAAAACATTTAAAGCTTCAAAATTAAAGAAATCATTATCCATTTCGGGACCATCAACCACTGAAAAACCCATGCGTTGAAAAGGAACCATGAGATCGCGCATAACCGTCATAACTGGGTGACGAGAACCTAAATTAAGTTGTGTTAATGGCAATGTGATATCGTCAGTTTCAGAATTTAATTTTTTATTTTCTACTTGAATTCTATAGTTCTCAGAAAAGGATTTAAAACTATTTTCAATTTCAGATTTTAATTCATTAATTTTAGCGCCCGCACTTTTGCGTTCTTCATTGGGAATATTCCGCAAAGATTTGAGCCATTCTTGTAAAGGAGATTTTTTACCCGTAAAGCGGATACGTATCTCTTCCATTATTTCGTTTGAGAATATGTTTAAATCAGGTGAATTTGAGCCATTTTTACCCACTACATTTATAAATCGAACTCTTTCTTCATCGATATGATTTTTGAGTTCTTCGATATTTTGATATGTGATCGATATGGGAGCGGTTAAAATATTTTTAATTTCCTCAATTCCTGACATAACGTATGCTTCTCCAATAGAATGAACCGATATAAATAATGCTGAAAATACAAGCAAAATAAGTGTTTGCAGCATCAATTTAAGACATTTTAGCTTATATCCTGACTCTCTTAAATAGCAATCATAAAGAATCTAAACTCTCTATATTTCAAAAGAATGAGCAATAATATTTTAATTATATCAGTCATTATCCGCAGTGTACTTCTTCAAATCAGAATAAACAAGCTAACGGTTGAATTCTATAATAATGCTAAGGAGTCAAAATGAAAATTCAATTCCAAGTCTGTTCTTTTCTTGCAATGGCTATTGTTCAAGGCTGCGGTGGTAATCCTAGGGAAGAAATTAAAGAAAATATTATTTATATCCCACGCCCTCAAGTTAAAACTAAATTGAATACTAAAATATTAAAACCTGCATTCAATAAAGATGGAACTTATTCATCTTTAAATGGATTCTGGACTGTGCCTGACAACGTGTACTCAGTTAAAATGATTGGTTGCTCTGGTGGTAACGGAGGAGGTGGTGGGGGTGCTGGCGGAGCTGGAGCAGGTCTTTTTACAGGAAACTGGAATGGCAACTCACTTGGTGGCAATGGTTCTGCAGGAGGTGATGCAAATGGAATTGTGGAATCAGGAGAAAGAGGGAATCCTGGAAAACGAGGACATATCTGCGATGAACGTCATAATGTATTAAAATGCACACCTTTTCAAAATAGCTTTCCAGGATTTCAAGCTGCAAATTCAGCAACAAAGAATGGTGAGTCAGGTAAATTAGGTGAAATATCAGAGTTTGGTGATTTCAAATTCCAGTATGCTTCTCAAAATATAATGAGCATTGTAAATAATAACTCTCTTTCTGGAAATTTAACTGAGCATTATAAGTATTGCTCTGGAGGGGCTGGAGGAAAAGGAGGAAAGGGAGGTGTAGGTGCGTCTGTTTCTTTGGGTGATCAAAATACTAAACAATATGGAGGATTTGGAGGTGATGGTGGGCATGGTAAAGATGGTTTTGCAGCTTTAGTGCAAGAACATACTCTGCAGGTACAACCTGGTCAGGTGATCTCATATAAGGTTGGTATTGGTGGAAATGGTGGAATTAGAAGTGATCAAGCACATGGTGGCCAAGTGAGCAGAGGTTATCCTAATGGACAAGCAGCTCAACTTGGCACCAACGGAGTTGCTGGGAATCCGGGTGTGCTTGTTTTACAATGGGTAAGTACTGATTAAAATTGTTATTTTCCGTGTGGAGAAAGCATATTTTTAGGATCAACCCATTCATCAAATTGTTCAGAAGTTAAATATCCTAACGAAATAGCAGCTTCTTTTAAAGTTGTGCCATTTTTGTGGGCGGTTTTGGCAATTGAAGCTGCTTTGTCATATCCAATATGAGTGTTTAATGCAGTGACGAGCATTAAAGATTTATACATTAAATCATTAATTCTTTCTTTATTTGCTTTGATGCCAGAAGCGCAATGCTCTTCAAAACCAATAAAGCAATCAGCTAAGAGACGTATGGAATGAAGCACATTATGAATGATAACAGGCTTAAAAACGTTTAATTCAAAATTACCCTGGCTCGAAGCCACAGTCACTGCAACATGGTTACCCATGACTTGACAACATGCCATAGTTGCAGCTTCACTTTGTGTTGGGTTTACTTTTCCAGGCATAATTGAACTACCAGGTTCATTTTCTGGAATAGAAATTTCGCCAATTCCACAACGTGGTCCGCTTGCGAGCCAACGAATGTCATTGGCAATTTTCATAAAAGCAGTTGCCGTTGTATTGAGCGATCCTGAAAGGTTAGCAAGAGCTTCTTGGCCAGCTAAAGCTTGGAATTTATTTGGAGCTGTTACAAAAGGAATTTTTGTGAATTCAGACAATCTTTTCGCTATGCCCTTTGCATAACTCTTGTGGGAATTTAGGCCAGTTCCCACAGCTGTTCCGCCTGCAGCAAGCTCATAAATCATTTCCATTGAGTTTATCACCGCTTTTTTGCACATTTTAAGTTGCATCGCCCAACCGCTGACTTCATCACCGAGTGTTAAAGGAGTTGCATCCTGTAAGTGGGTTCTGCCTATTTTGACAATATCTGAAAACTCTTTCGCTTTTGCTTCGAAGGTTGCAATGATTTTATCGATAGCAGGAATAAAGTTTTCATGGACAGCAAGGGCTGCTGCAACATGCATAGCTGTTGGAAAACTGTCATTGGTGCTTTGGCCTCTGTTAACATCATCATTTGGGTGAATGGGCTTTTTGCTACCAATAATACCGCCAGCAATTTCAATTGCTCGATTTGAAATGACTTCATTAAAGTTCATATTTGACTGTGTGCCAGAGCCTGTTTGCCAAACAACCAAAGGAAACTGATCGTCAAATTTCCCTGCAATTACCTCGTCAGACGCCTGACTGATAAGTTTCTCTTTTTCCTTAGCAAGCTCTCCTAATTCGGCATTTACTTGGGCCGCAGCTTTCTTAACAAGTGCATAAGCTCTTATAAAGACACGGGGAAAACGTTCTCCACTGATTTTAAAATTTTGAAAACTGCGTTGAGTCTGAGCTCCCCAGTATGCATTTTGTGGCACGGCAATTTCGCCCATGCTATCTGTTTCTATACGTGTAGACATAGTAGAATCTCCTAAAAGAGAAGTCGAATGAAAAGGAGTATCCTTCCTTAATACAACTTAGGAAGGCCGACCTAATACTTATAGGATTGAGGCGTCAATGTAGCAAGTTTCTGAGTAGCTAAAGAGAGCTACATGAAGTCCGATATGTTGACATCTGTATGAACAACTGGTCTGAGGTATGATCAATGGAAGTGGTCGTTAATAATACAACAGTTGAATTCTCGGGTCTTCTTAATGAAGAATCCTCAGTGGATTTAATTAAACAAGGTCTTGAGCAAGCGATTAAAAATTCAGCAGCAAAAAAAGAAGTCAATCTTGATTTTTCTAAGGTCAAACGTGCAAATTCATGTGGAATTCTTGCCTGGTATAAAATTTTAGAAAACTTTGATTGTTCTTTTATTTATGTAAATGCACCAAGATGGTTGGTTGAGCAGTTTAATATTAGCGATTTTTTAAGTGAAAAAACGACAGTTTCAAGCATTTATGCAAATTTTTATTGTCCATCAAATGACACTCACGAAGTTCTTTTATTGAATATTGGTAAAGAAATCCCCATTTTAGATAATTATGATGAATTTAATTTAGTTCTCAAAAACAAAGAGGGCTTTGATCTTGAAATAGATTTTGAGCCAAGCGAATATTTCTATTTTATTTCTTCGAATCCTAAAAGGTTTAAGAAGGAGGCAGCTTGAAAGTTGTCTGTTTTTTACCCGATTCAATTGCTTTTCAAAATAAACTGGGAATGCTCACGCGCTCAGCTGGAGTCGATTTTCAACCTTGCAAAACGGAAGAAGAAGCTAAAGTTTTTGCAGCAAATGTAAAAAAAGATAGATTTTTTTTATTTGCAGAAGCTAAAAAAATTGAATTTTTAAAAGAATTTTCTGTTGCATATCCTGAAAGTAGAATTGTTGTTATTTTGCAAGAATCCTTGCAAAGAGTCATTCCGAATTTAATTGATTGTGCAAATATTCAATGTTTTGTTGCAACAAATGATGGTGAATTCGATGCACGTGAATTGATCATGTTACTTAAGAAATTTGAATCTAAAGACTATCCTGGACTCGAAAAGCATTTAAATTTTCCAGCAGTATTTAAAGAAAAGAGAGTAAAATCTCAGATAGACAAACGTGAAGCTCTCAAAATTTTAGAGGAATTTATTATTAAAATTGGGGGCGGATCGGATCGCTTTGATCACTATGCGCAAAGAGTATGTGATTTAGCAGATGAGTTGCTTTTAAATGCAGTTTTTGATGCAAACCCACGTTTAAAAACTGTGGACAGAAGTGCGCCATTTGAACTTGAAGATCATGAGTCTGTAAGAATAAAATGGGGATTTGATGGTGAAGTTTTTGGTTTATCTGTTGCAGATCCATTTGGTTCTTTAAGTAAAAAAACAGTTATGCAATATTTAGATGAAAATCAAAAAACAGAGCATATTGGGAAAAGAAATAGTGGAGGATTGGGAATTAAACTTATTTTTGAAAGACTTCATCATTATATTGTCAATGTAAATCCAGGGAAAATGACTGAAATCGTTTGCTTGATGCGCTTTGAAAAAAGATTTAAGGATTTTGATAAAAGACTTAGGAGTTTCCACTATTTTAAAGTTGAGGACTCTCATTAAAAATGGCATCAGAATTTAGCAAGGACCTCGACAAGGCACTTGCTTCTCAAATTCTAAAAAATGTTTCAACAGGTATTGCCTTATTTAATGCGGGCGATCGATTTATGTATTGGTGTAATGCCACTTTTAAAAAACAAACTTGGTTTGGTGGAGCTGGAAAATCTGCAACAAAAGTAAATATTGATGATCTTTTTGATACTAAAGATCATGCGCTTATTTATGATTTATTTAATATTGCAATGAAATTAGGACAAGCTTATGATTTTCAAAGGCAGTTAAGAAGAGGGCCTGTTGGCTCATTCCCAGCAGAAGTTAAATTGCATAAAATAACTATTGCAAATAATGAAATATTAATTTGCATGGAAATTTCCGATTTAAGCTTGACAAAAATGTATGACGAATTGCAAAGTACTCATGCACAAATGCGTGAAAAACTCGCTGATTTAATGACTACGCAGGCTGAATTACATTATTCAGTTCGCATGAATACAATATCAGAAATTGGTGCAGATATTGCACATCAACTTATTAATCCTATTACAATGTGCCGCGGTATTTTACAGACCCAAATTTTACCTGTTCTAAATACGAATGCCAATGCTCAAGAAGATCTCAAAAAAGCTTTGCAATATATGCAAGACATTCAAGATCTCGCTGTTTGGTTTAGAAAATTTTCAAATCCAAAACTCTCCGAAACGCAAATTACAAATGTTATGAGTATGGTAGATGATGCTTTAATGCTCAATGTTCATCGCTTTACCACTCAGGGAATTACTTATAAAATCCGGAAAGATGATACCTACGATCCAAATGTTTTAGCAAACCCCGTAAACTTTATTATGTGGTTGAATGCAGCATTTGCAGAACTTTGTGACGTTATCACAGAAGGTAACAGCGTTATTTATCTTGATATCAATGGCAATGATGAGTTTGTTACTATATCGGCGCAGTGTTCTTGCATACCAGGTGGAAAGCAAAAAGTTGAAACTTCGACACTAGAAAAATTTGCAAATAAAATGCCCGGCAGTGCAAAATTTGAAGCAATGCTGCAGGAGTCTCATATTTTATTTAGTCTTGCATTAAATTGCTTTCAAGAAGAAGAGCCACAAAAAGAGGACTCTAATGAAAGTTCCGACAACATTACGGCTCAAAAATACACAGGAAGCGCAAAGCCACTTGTATTGATTGTTGATGATGAATCGGACATTCGCAGACTTGTTAAACGTGGCATGAAGCAAGCTGGCTGGGAATCTGTTGAAGCTGAAGATGGACTGCAAGCTCTCGAATATTTTCAACAGGAAGACAAAAAAGCCATTGCCGAACGAATTGTCGCAATCATAAGTGATGTGCGCATGCCTAGAATGACTGGCCCCCACTTTTTGGTAGCTTTGCGTGAAGAAAAAATTAACACACCTTTCATATTTTTTAGCAGCAATATTGTCGATCAAGGAGATGGTGGCTTTAAATATGAAAATGTTTTTTATATGACAAAAGAATCGGGCCTTGATGAACTTAAAAAAATTGTCGCTCGTTTTATGCCTGCCGTTACGAATGAGGATGCAGTTGAAGTGAAGAGTTAATAGAGTTGTCTTTAATTAAAAAAATAAAAAAATAAATTGTAAAATTGAATTGTATTAAAATATCTTAAAAAGATTGACGTAGCATAAAATATAATACAGACTTATTTTCAAATTCTTTAGAATTTATTCAAGCTTTTTTGTTGGAGTTAAAAATGAAGCAATGGTATGTTGCACATACACAACCCCTAAAAGAAAAATATGCAAAAAGTCATTTGCTAGAACAAGATTTTGAAGTTTATTTACCATGTATAAAGAAAATCCGTCGACATGCTCGTAAAGTTGATGAAGTCTTAGCTCCATTATTTCCTCGCTATCTATTTGTAAAATTTGATATTGAAAAAGATAGATGGAGTAAAATTAATGGTACAAGAGGTATTTCAAGCCTTATCACTGCAAATTATGTGCCTGTTCAATTGTCTGAACAAATTATTTATGAATTGAAAAAAAATGAGAATAAAGATGGTATTCTACCAATTAGTAGTTTAGAATTGTTCTCAAAAGGTGATAAAGTTAAAATAGTTGAAGGTTCTTTTAAAGATCATAATGCAATTTTTGAATCCTTTACAGATAAGGATCGAGTTCAACTTTTATTAAATTTTTTAGGAAGAGAAATGAAAGTTTTACTTCCTGTCACTTTGATTGAAAGTACTTAATTATTGAGAAAAGATTATTTTATTTTTTGATTACACTTTTAATTAAAATCTAAATTTAGGAATTTATATGTGCGGAATATTTGGTGTGATTTCACGACCTAATCAATTTCAGCATAAAGACGTTTTAAATGCTCTCAATAAGCTTTCACACAGAGGGCCAAATGATTGGGGGCTCGAAAAATTTATAATTCAAGGAAAATGGGATGTCTGGTTAGGTCAAAGGCGTTTGTCAATTATTGATTTAACTTTAACAGGGCATCAACCAATGACATTTCTTGCTCCAAATGGAATACATCAAAGTTTGGTATTTAATGGAGAAATATATAATTACCAAGATCTTAAAAAAGAATTCAAACTTAATTGGAATTTTAAATCGAGTTCAGATACTGAAGTTTTATTAGCTGGTCTTCATTTTCAAGGAGCAAAATTTTTAAAAAAAATAAATGGAATGCTGGCAATGGCATTTTTAGATTTAAATGCACAAAATATTTTATTTGCTCGAGATAGAGTTGGAAAAAAGCCTCTCTATATTTATAATTCAAATGATCTTATTATTTTCTCTTCAGAGCTTAAATCAATTGTGTCACTTGGAGTTGAATTAACAATAAATGAAGAGAGCTTGGCTTACTTTCATTTCTTAGGTTATGTACCTGCTCATTTAAGCATTTATAAAGAGTGTTTTAAAGTAAAGGCTGCATCATATATTAATGTTGATCTTTCAAATGAGAAATTAAAATTAACGAATCAAATACAATATTGGGATCCATTAAAAAGCTATGCAAAAGTATATTCTGGCACATACGAAAATGCAATAGATGAATTTCTAGAACTTTTAGATGATGCAACAAGAATTCGACTTATTTCAGATGTTCCAGTAGGTACATTTCTTTCAGGGGGAATCGATTCAAGTCTCGTTTTATCGAGTCTTAAAAATTTAAAGTCAAAAAATATTAAAGCATTTACGGTGAAATTTTCTGATAAGAACTTTGATGAATCAGAGGTAGCAAGAAAAACAGCATTTATGCTCGATTATCCTTTAGAAACTCTTCATTTAAAAGAATGTGATTATAATAATCAAATTGATAAAATATCCTTCCACTACGATGAACCATTTTCAGATAGTTCTCAGATACCGACTTTAGCAATTTCTCAAGCTGCACAAAAATATGTAACTGTAGTATTAACAGGGGACGGTGGAGATGAGGTTTTTATAGGATATCCAAGATTTTCATATTTAAAGAAAATTTCTAGAATAAATAATTTTTTTAAATATATACCTGTTTCAAATAAATTAATGCTAAATTTTTTAAATTCAAGCTATGGAAAATATTTATTTAAAAGATTTTTAAACTTCCTATCAATTAATTCAAATAATATTGATTCTAAAATTCAAAAAGTCAATGAACTTATCAGTGCAAATAGTTATAAAGAAATTTATGATACAATTCTTTGTACTAACTCTAAAAATCTTCTTTCTGATAAAGATAGAACTTTAGTTAATTATTTTAATAATTACTATGATACAGTTAAAAATTGGTACCCAGATTATTCTTGGGAAGCATTGAGATCTCGTAGCATTGAAGAAAATTTAGCAGCATTAGATTTTGTTTCTTATATGCGTGATGATGTTCTTGTTAAAGTAGATAGAGCAACAATGGCATATTCCTTGGAGGCAAGATCTCCATTGCTAGATTATCGTGTGATTGAATTTGGTCATTCTTTGCCATTAAAATATAAATTTAAAAATGGAATCCATAAGAGAATTTTGCGTGATGCTTTGTCTAGAAGAGTAAACAGTGAATTGGCTTCATTGCCAAAAATGGGCTTTGGAGTACCCCTGCCGTCAAATCTTCCGGCAGGGGCAAATTTAATTTCTCGTTGGAATATTTTTATTGAAAATGAATGGAAAAAAAATTTTATTAAAAATAGCTGAGGATAAATCATGGAAGAAAATGAAGTTATGAATGTCCTTGAAGATTCAAATTTTAAACTGGGCGTTATTGGCTTAGGATACGTTGGCTTACCTCTTGCAGTGTCATTTTCAAAAAAATATAGAGTTATAGGTTTTGATAGTAATAAAAAAAAGATAGAAAAATTAAAAAATGGAATTGATTATACGAATGAAATAGAAGATATCAATTTATTAAAAAATGAAAAAATTTTGTTTACTGAAAATATGATGGATCTTTTTGCGTGTAAAGCATATATTGTAGCAGTTCCAACTCCAATTGATAAAGGAAATAAACCTGATTTAAACCCTCTTATTTCAGCCTGCAATACTTTAGGTGAAATAATTAAAAGCAGTGATGAAAAACCTTATATATGCTTTGAATCAACTGTATATCCAGGATGTACAGAAGAAGATTGTATACCAATTATTGAAAAAGTATCCGAAAAAAAACATGGAATTGATTTTTTTATTGGATATTCTCCTGAAAGAATCAATCCGGGAGATAAAAATCATAAATTTGAAAGTATCGTAAAGGTTGTTTCTGGTTGTTGTGAAGATTCAAAAAACTTTTTTGCAACTCTTTATTCTTCAGTTATAACAGCAGGAGTTTATATTGCTTCTTCTATAAAAGTTGCAGAAGCGGCTAAAGTAATAGAAAATACTCAACGGGATATTAATATTGCACTTATCAATGAATTGGCCATTATTTTTTCTAAGTTAAATATTGATACAAAAGAGGTTCTAACTGCTGCGCAAACTAAGTGGAATTTTTTAAATTTTTCACCAGGTCTTGTTGGCGGGCATTGCATAGGTGTTGATCCTTATTATTTAACACATAAAGCAGAGACTGTTGGTTATATTCCAAAAGTTATTTTAGCTGGTAGGGCAATTAATGATTCTATGGGATGCTTTATTGCCTCTGAAAGTATTAAACTCGTTTTGAAAAGTAGACCTAAGAATTTGGAATATTATAAGGCTCTTATTTTGGGGTTCTCATTTAAAGAGAATGTGTCTGATGTTCGCAATACTAAAGTAATTAATATTGTAAATACACTTAAGAGTTATAGCTTTCATGTAGATATCATGGACCCAATAGCTGATAGTGGAGATGCGCTCCATGAGTATAATATTGAATTATATAATCATAATATTATTGATTTCAAGATATATGATTGTATTTTTTTTGCGGTTCCCCATTTAGAATTTAATAATTTAATTGATGAAATAATTAATGAATCAAACTTTACAGGGACATTTATAGATGTTAAGTCCATGCTTAGTAAAAATCAAATAGATAAAATAAAATGTAAAATGCAATATTGGCGAGTATAAAATGAATAATAACTCAGATATTATGGTATCAAATATAAAAATATTAAATGATATATATATTAGTCATGATTTTATGAGTGAATATTCAGGAAGTAAAGAAACTATAGAATCCTTTGGTGAAGAGTGGACTTTTTTCGATCATAATAAACTTACTTATTCAGAGAGCGCAGCAAATGAATATTTTGATATATTTCCTTTGACTGACTTCAAAAAAGAATGGAAAGTTGTTGATGTTGGATGTGGAACGGGGCGATGGGCAAGAAGAATATCTCCTTATGTTCACTCTCTTTATGGAGTGGATCCATCCGAATCAATAAATGTTTTTAAAAATAATATTAAAAGCTATGCAAATTTATATCCAGTAAGAGCATATGCCGAAAAGCTTCCCTTCGTGAGCTCATCTATTGATTTAGTTATTTCTTATGGCGTTTTACATCATATTAAAGATACGGATAAAGCTGTCTCAGAAATAAGTCGAATATTAAAAAATAATGGATATTTTTTATTTTATTTTTACTATAATTTTGAACAAAGATCTTTTTTGTTCAAAACTATATTTAATATTGCAAATTTAGTTAGAAAAATTATAAGTAGGATGCCTTTGCGGATTAAAAATATAAGCTGTGATACAATGTCTATTTTGATATATATTCCGCTCATATTTTCTGCTAAAATAGTAGCTAAAATATTTGGCGAAAAATGGGGAACTAGAATCCCCCTTTCGAGCTATAGGAATAAAAATTATTATATTATCAGGAATGATTGTAGAGATCGATTTGGAACACCATTAGAAAAAAGATATTCCAAATCTGATATAGAACAACTTTTAATGAAAAATGGTTTTAAGAGTGTGGTCTTTTCGGAAGGAATTCCTTTTTGGCATGGATATGCTGTGAAGTAAAAGTTTTTTTGAAATTGTAAGAGGCATAAAATGGAGTTAGAACTCAGATTTGAATTTGGCAAAAACTGGTCAAAATATTTAAATTCTTTAACTGAGGAAAAAGTTCAAGAAGCATTAGTAAGTTTGCAAAAATTTCTGCAAATTATTGATATTGAAAACAAAACATTTATTGATGTAGGTTCTGGCAGTGGACTGTTTAGCTTAGCGGCAAAAATACTCGGAGCAAGAGTAACATCATTTGATTATGATTTAGATTCTGTAAATTGTACTAAATTTTTAAAAGAAAAATATAATATTAAAAATGATTGGGATATTTGCCAGGGTTCAATTCTTGACGATGACTTTATAAAAAAACGAGGACAATTTGATATTGTTTATTCTTGGGGTGTATTGCACCATACAGGGCAAATGTTTCATGCATTTGAAAATGTATCTACATTGGTAAGAAGTGATGGTTATCTTTTTATTTCAATATATAATGATCAAGGTAGAGCCTCTGAAAGATGGAAATGGATAAAAAAAACATATAATAACTCAAATTTTTTTATTAGATCAATACTCATTCTTTATACATTTATTAGATTTTGGGGAATTAGTATTCTAAAAGATACACTGAAAGGAAATCCGTTTAAAAGTTGGATGAATTATGGAAAAAATGATCGAGGTATGACTGCTTATCACGATTTAATTGATTGGGTAGGAGGTTATCCTTTTGAAGTAGCAAAACCTGAAGATGTTTTTCAATATTTTAAAAGTAAAGATTTTACTCTAGAAAAAATGAAAACATATTGTGGTGGAATCAGTTGTAATGAGTATTTATTTAGAAAAAATAAGTAAAAATAAATTTATTATCAATTTTTTTTATGCTATTTAAATATTTATTTAATTCCTAATCTATTTAGAAAAATATAGCATGATGATTTAACAAAAATTTTAAAATGATATAACGATGGAATAATAAGTTTAAATGGATTTATAGATTTATTTTTTAATAACAAATAATAGCACCCATAAACCCCATTTATGTGAATATAATAATCACTGATTTTATTTATTGCGGTTGTTCTGTTATTTCCAGACCAATATCTTATTAAATATTGGTCTATAAAATAAAATTTTGTAAAACTAGAGCATCTCAAAAGAAATTCATAATCTTCGGATGGTCCAACAATTTTAGATTCACAAAATCCTTTAACTTTAATTAAAATTTCTCTTTTTATTATTACTGAAGATATAGGAACTGTATTAACATATAAAAGTTTTTTTAAATTAGTTGGTCCTTCCTCGTGCGGCACAAACCATTCTTTATCTTCATTAAAACGCATCATTTTTGAAAAACAAAGTCCATAAGAAGGATTTTTCTCCAGAGCATTTACTTGCTGTTCTAACTTTAAAGGCTCCCATAAATCATCATCATCACAAAAAGCAATATATTTACCTAAGGAATTTTGAATACCATGATTTCTTGGTGAAGCGGGGCCTCCTGTATTTTTCTGCTCAAAATATTTTATTTTATTATTATTAAAAATTTCAACAACAGTTCTATTTTCAGTGTTATACCCATTTGAGACAACAATTATTTCTATATTTTGATAAGTTTGTTTTATAATAGAATCCAATGTTTTCTTCAAAAATAAAGGTCTATTGTGTGTAGGAATAACAACGGAAACTAATGGGAGTTCAGTCATGTTCAATTTCCCAATTATAGGGTATTTTTTTTTCAGATAAATCCATTCTTCTTACTTCATTTGGGTCATGAGGAATTGTGGCACAGTTGACGATCATCGCTGCTTGATTTCCAATGGATTGAAAGCCGTACCAAATATGAGGTGGGATCGACAATAAATAATAATCATCTTGATTTAATATGTATTCATTAATCTGTTTATATGTTTTTGATATTTCTCTGTCATCATATAAGACAAGTTTAATTTTGCCAACTGGGACAGCATAGTTTAAAGTCATCTCAAGATGTTTTTGCCATCCCTTAATAACATTAGGATTAATCCAGGAAAAATATACTTCGCCAAATTTTTGAAAATGATCATCTGTAGCACGTAGCATGTGCATTACTTTTCCACGATCATCTTTAATTTGTCTTAATGGAATTTTAAGGACACCTTCAATCATTTATTAACCCTAAATTTATTAAAATATATTTTAATGCAAAAATATTTGTCATCATTTCTTGAAAAATAATTTTATTACCTGCGTAACCTTAATTCCTTCTTCTTCAGTCAAACCTGGATAAAAAGGGATTGTTACAATTTCATTAGAAATTATATTAGTAATATTTAAATTATTCATCTTACAATCTTTGAAAAGAGAAAATAAATGTCCTGGTTGCCAATGTATTCCGGTATCCACAAAGTTGTCGTCTAGAAATTTTCTAAATTCAGTTCTTTTATTATTAAGGACTCTAATTACAAATATAAAAGGCACTACGTTTTCATCAATCTTTTGAGGAAGAGTGAGGCCAGGAATATCGCTTAACTCATTTTGATAGAACTGAAAAAGTTCTTTTCTTTTTCTTGCAATTTCAGGGAATTTTTTTAATTGTTCTAATCCAATTGCTGCATGTAAATTTGCAAGATGATATCTGTATCCGATATCGTCAACGTCATATGTCCAAGATCTATCATTTGAATAGAGCTTATTTTGATCTTGCTTTTGTCCGAGCATTCGCATATGTCTTAATTTAAGTGCTTGTTCTCTATTTTTTAAAATAACAATACCACCATCTATACAAGTTAAATTTTTAACGGGATCAAAACTAAAAGTACAAATATCAGAAAATTCTCCAACTTTTTGCCCATAATTAGAAGAGCCAAAACAATGTGCTGCATCATAAATCAAAGGAATATTATGTCTATCTGCAATGGACTTGATTTTTTCAAAGTCGCATAAAGCAGCACCGAAATCTAAACAAATAATTGCTTTGGTTTTATTTGATATTAAATCAACTATCCCATCTGGATCCATTGTTAAAGAATCTTCTTTTATATCGCAAAAAACAGGATTAGCATGTAGGGTTTTTATTGCTTGGAAATCAGCAATATTATTAAATGAGGGAGTGATTACTTCATCATTTATTCCAACATCACAAGATTTTAATGCGAGATGTACCGCTGAAGTTCCTGTATTTACAGCAATGACGCAATCAGGATCAACATTTATAAATTTAGCTACATTTTGCTCAAATTCGCATACATAGCTACCTGGTCCTAGCCAACCAAGCTCAATTGCATTTTTTGAGGCTTGAACTTCATTATTATCTAAGTATGGTTTAAAAACAGGAATTTTCATAATTTACTCCAGCCATGAAAATATCATTGATAACTCATAAATGCTTCTATTTGATTTAAAGTTTCTGTTTTTGGATCTTCTCCATTTTGAACTTGTTTATACCATTCTCCTGTTTTTAAAACGGCTTCGGAAAATTTATATTTAGGAAACCATTTTAAAAGACTATTCGCTTTATCTATTGAAAGATGGAGGAGGTTTGATTCATAAAATTTATTTTGTGGAATTTCAACTTTTATTTCTGCATTGTCCCATAATTTAATGAATATATTTGTAAGATCATGAACTGTTTTAATGGATTGGTTTGTAGGACCAAAATTCCAAGATTCACCATTAAATTGTTTGGGGTTTTGATAAAGTACTTTAGCAAGCATTATATAGCCATGCAGTGGATCGAGGACGTGTTGCCATGGTCTAGTAGAATTTGGATTTCTTAAAACAATGGGAGTTCCTGTTTCTATTGATTTGACAATATCAGGCACGATGCGATCACGTGCTCTGTCGCCGCCTCCAATGACATTTCCTGCACGAGCACTTGAGCAAGCAAAATTTTCCTGTTCTTTAAAAAAGGATAAATAATAGCTTTTAAAAACATGCTCCGCACAAGCTTTAGATGCGCTGTAAGGATCTGTTCCTCCAAGAAGATCATTTTCTCGGTAACCCCAAGTCCATTCGTTATTCCAGTAACATTTATCTGAGGTAATATAAACCAAAACACGAACCGATTTTGAATTTCTTATTGATTCTAAAATATTTGCAGAACCCATTACATTAGTGCTATAAGTGTTTAAAGGATCATCATAGGAACGATGGACTATTGCTTGGGCGGCTAAGTGAAAAATGATTTCTGGTTTTTCAACTGCAATTAATTTATTTAGCTTTTCAAAGTCTCTGATATCACCAATATTATGATTGATTAAAGAAACTAAGTTTAGTTTTTCAAATAATGAATCTTCATATTCTGGTTCTAATGCATAACCTATGACATGTGCGCCTAATCGTTGAAGCCAAATAGCGAGCCATGCTCCTTTGAAGCCAGTATGTCCTGTAATTAGAATTTTTTTGTTACTATAAAAATCAAATAAATCTAAATTCATGACCAAATTTTCCAAGGAGCTTTGTTTTGATCCCAAAGTTGGTTTAGTAATTGATAATCTCTCGAAGTATCCATAGGATGCCAGAAGTGAGGATGTTTATAGCACATTAATTGACCGTCCTTTACAATATTTTCAATTGGCCCTTGTTCAAAAACAAGATTTTCTTCAGGAGTTAAATAATCTAAAACTTCCTTATTACAAACAAAAAAACCGGCGGAAATCCATCCTTCTGTTACCTGTGGTTTTTCGTTAAAGCCGACAACTTGATCTTTATGGACTTCTAATTCACCAAATCTTCCAGGTGGATGCGCTCCTGTTATTGTCATTAATTTTCCGTGATTTTTATGAAAGCACATAAGCTCTTCAATATTCACATTCCCAACACCATCTCCATATGTGAGCATAAAATAATCATCATTTTCAAGGTACTTTTTTATTTTAAAAAGCCTTGCTCCAGTAAAAGAATTTAAACCTGTTTCAGCAAAAATTATTTGCCAATCTTCTGCGATGTGGCTTGAATGGTAGCAAAGCTCTTGTGACTTTAAATTTAATGTAAAATCATTTTGCCGTTTTAAGTGATTTAAAAAATAATCTTTTATAACTTCACTTTTGTAACCTAAGCATAAAATAAAATCTTTAATATCATAGTATGAATAATGTTTCATAATATGCCAAAGAATAGGAAATTCTCCAACGGGTATCATTGGCTTTGGAATATCGCTAGAAACATCTCTTATACGTGTTCCGTATCCGCCTGCTAAAATAACTGTCTTCATTATAATATTTTCTCCAATAAATAGTTAGTAAAAAAGAATCTTCAAATAAAAAATGAAGCAGCATGCTCTTTCAAAATCAATAGTTATTTAAATAACTATTTTATAATAATAATTCAACAGCTTCAAACAAGCTTTTTGCTTCAAAATAATCTTTAGAAATGATTTGAGAGGGATTTGAATTAATGAATACCGATGGAATATTTACTTGAAGAGCTAATTCAATATCAGAATTTTTATTATCACCAATAATTATGCAATCTTTTTTATTTAGTCGATGTTTTGATAGCAATAAATCAAGTATTCGCGGATTTGGTTTACCAATTTCATAATTTACGATACATTTACTTGCTGTAGAAATAGCACTTACTAAAGAACCACAACCAGGCATGAGGCGACCATTTTCTGAAGGAAAATTTGGATCCATGTTACAAGCAATAAAAGGAATTTTACGTTGTAAAGCCCAAACGGAGTGCTTTAAATCATCGTATGTAAAATTTGGATTTTGTCCTACTAATAATGCACCACAGGTATCGGGAGATGAGATCTTAATATCAAGTTTTGTCAATTCTGATCTTAAATCATTTGTACCACAAACAAATATTCCCATTTCATTATCAACTTTTGTTGTTTTAATAAATTCTGCTGCTGCAATACCAGAGGTCATAATTTCTGAGTGACTGCACTCTATTCCCATGCTTAATAATTTTTGAGCCAGATGGATTGATGAAGTTGTTGAATTATTTGTTAAGAAGAGAGGGATTTTACCTTTGCTTTTTAATTTTTGGATAGCTTTATCAGCAAAGGGAATAAGATTATTTCCTTGAAATACAACTCCATCTAAATCTATAATGAAAACTTTTAAATTTTTATTCATATTTATTTTGAAAAAGAGATCGTAGAGAGATTAAAATTTAATATTAGATTTTTTCTTCCAGAATCCCCTAATTAAATCACCCTTCATATAAAGATCAATTTGTTTTTGTAGATTTAAAACCAAATTATCATTTATTGCATTTTGTTTTTCAATTGATAATATCGTTTCCAGATCTAATCCATTCGTTTGTATATGAATTTTTTCAAATCCAGATTTTGTATGTAATTCTTCATAGGCGCTAATTGAATAAAGTAGTATATGTTGCTCTCCCATAAGAATTCTTGTGGGATCCTTTTTATTTTCTCTACAATAATCAACTAATAGGCTTTGGCTATTTGGAACTTCAGAAACAAAAATACCTTCATCATTTAAAAGACGAAAAGCCTTATTTAAAAAATTCTTAGGGTTTATTACATGCTCAACAACGCCCCAAGCCATAATAATATCATACTTATTTTTTTCAGGAAAATCATCAAATATTCCATCAAATACGATTATCTGTTTGCTCCTTAGAAACGAAACAGCCTTTTTATTCATTTCTGTTGCTTCACAATTAAAACCTTGATCTTGAAAAGTACAAATTACCTCACCAACACCTGCACCGATGTCTAGAACATTAATTTGAGAGGGAAAAATATTTATTTTACTAAAGTGTGAAATTGTTTGATTAAATTTATTTATACCAATAAGTTTTTTTCTGCGCTCAAAGAAAGGGATCATGGAAGTTGCATATAATTCTGAATAGTAATCGTCACTATATAATTCTTCTAATGCTGAATCATTTAACCTAGGACTCACATACACGCAATCACAATTTATACAGGTTTGATGAATAAATTTATTTAATTCAAATTTTTCCTTAAAATCATGGCAAGTACAATGAGGGCAGTTTGTTTTAGTCGTGAAAATTTCACTTAAATTCCCATCATCGTTAAAGTATTTGCTAAGTAAATGATGCCATCTTTCTTTAACGGTGGAAAAATAAGGTTTAATAAAGTCAGATTTTATATAATTATTTTCTTTATTTTCATTCAATTTAATTATTTCCTATTAAAAAAAATTGGAGAATTTTTAAACTATAATTGAGCCAGAACTGTAACAGGTGAGCCGTCCGCCCCTTTCACAATCATTGGTACTACAAAAACATTTTTAGGATGAATATTTAAATGCTCTAGTCTCATATCTTCGATAATTAAAATTGATTCTTCATGTTCAGAAGTTATTAAAAAATTTTTATGAGCAATGCGCCCAAGTTCTCTATAGTTAAATCCAGTAAGTGAGATGATATCAAATCCAATAGCTCTCACTTTTTTTCTATTCACTTTAATCCAATTAGCGATTTCAGGAGATATGGCCGGATTATTTAGGTAATAAATATCTGAATTTCTAAATTTTTCAAATCCAGTTTTTAATAATAATAAATCACAGTTTTGAGGAATTTCATTTAACCAATTACCAGCTTCAATGATCTCATCTTTAAAAGTATTTTCCCTAATAATTAAAAATGGGTTTGAAAAAATCCAAAACTCAGGTGAATATTTATCAATGGATTTCCCTTCATTAAAAAAATGATAAGGAGTATCAATGTGAGTACCAATATGATTATCAAATTTCCAATGAGACGAATTATTAGATTTGCCGCAGCAAATAGAACTGATTAATTCAGATGTAAAAGCTTTTTTTCCTCCAAATCCAAGGGTTTGTGGAGTAATTGTATGGGATAAATAAATATAACTCACAGTATTATCTCTTTAAGTAAAATTATCTTTTAAGATGAATTGAATTTAAAAGATATGCATGAATAAGATGATCAAGTATCATATGTATATCTTCAACAGGCCCATATTCACCTTTATTTGTATCTACATGAATTGATAATTGGCATTTCTTTTTAAGCAGTCCACCGTCAAATCCAGTTAAACCAATAGTGATTCCATCTTTTTCTGTGGCATATTCTACCGCCTTTAAAACATTTTCAGAATTTCCAGACGCTGAAATAGAAACTAAAACTTCATTTTTGGAAAATCCTTGTGCTTTTAATTGCTGTATAAAAATTTCATTATATCCAAAATCATTACTAATTGCAGTGATAATAGCATTATTATCAGTCAGGCTAATTGCTTTAAATGGGTTTTCTAAACATCGAGTTCCAATACTTAAATCATTAGAAAAATGTGACGCAGTAGCAGCACTTCCACCATTACCTATAAAGAAAATTCTATGCCCATTTTTTTGGGACTCAAATAATATTTTTATAAATTTTTCTATTGCCTCCAGTTCAAGGGTATCCAATAAAACTTTTAAATAGTGAAGGTAATTTTTAGCAAAACCAATAGGAGATGTTGATTCAAAAAAAATCATACTTATTTTATTTTCCACATTCTATTCCTTATTCTAAAGTAATATTATACTTTTCGCTCCAATTTTTATCTGCGCAATAAATTCTAAAAACTGTTTCCATTGTTTTATAAGCGTCAATTGATGAGCTTGTTTCTATTGCTTTATTATTTATAATACAATTTGTGAAATATTCAATTTCATCTTTCCAGGAAGGATCAGAATTATAGCGAATCATGATTTCTTTTGGGTCACCACTATCAAATTCACCAGCTTGAACTATTGTTAATGTTTCAGCGCCATAACTTTTTGTGCCCGATAAAATTCCAGCTAAAATCAACTGCCCCTTTTCAAGGGTTATATCAAGTTGAAATTTATGTCTCCATTGAGTTGCAGAAGAATGAAGTACTGCAACGACATTATCTTTTGTTTTCATGAGAGCATAAGCATTGTCTTCAACATCATGCTTCCAAAAGTCATTGGAAATAAAACTATAAATTTGTTCAAATTCACCTGCAAAAAGTCTCATAAGATCGACAATATGAATTCCTTGATCTAGTAAAATTCCACCACCGGCAATTTTGCGTTGCGTTCTCCAATTTGAATTGTAATCTATTATTTTTGATTTTCCATAAATCCCTCTGAGATTTATCACAGAACCAAATTCTTTTTTACGTATAATATTGAGTGCCTCTTTAACAGAGTCATGATATCTATGATTAAAACCATACATCAATCTTTGATTTGGACATTCTTTTTCTATTGAAATAATATCTAATATCTCTTTCAAATTTCTACCTGGTGGTTTTTCGCAAAATACATGTAACCCGGCTTTAAGGCCTTTAATTACTGTTTCTGCGGCAACATCATTACTTAAACAAACAAAGAGAATATCTAACTGTATATTTTGTATCATTTCGTCTATATTATTAAATGCTTTTAAATTTTTATTATTGATATTTATTTGATCAATCATATGATCACAAATGGACACTGTTTTTAAATTAGGATTTAAATCGATATAGTGATTTCTTCTTTTTCCGATAACTCCATAACCTGCAATACCTACGGTTAATTTTTTCATAGTGTGTTTTGACTTTCTGATAGAAACTTAACAATATGTTTAATTGATTCTCTACCCATTGCAATTACTGCTTCTTGTGAATTTCCTCCAATATGAGGAGTAAAAAGAAATCGATAATCATCCTTAAATTCTTTAGAGTCATATGGTTCTTTTGGAAAAACATCAGATGCATATCCTGATATTATTCCATCTTTGACAGCTGTAGTAACATCTTCAAAGTCAATGATATCACCTCTTGAAGTATTAATTATAAGCGGTCTTGATTTTAT
This sequence comes from Fluviispira multicolorata, assembly GCF_009208585.1. Lineage (GTDB taxonomy): Bacteria > Bdellovibrionota_B > Oligoflexia > Silvanigrellales > Silvanigrellaceae > Silvanigrella > Silvanigrella multicolorata. The sequence continues at coordinate 83,211 of NZ_WFLN01000010.1, read as the reverse complement.
TAAACTCATATCCTTTTTTGAAAGCATATTCAAAGTTTGTTCATTAAAGGGCACATGAAAAGTAATTATATCACTAATTTCTAAAATATTATTAAAGGATCTTTTATTTAACTCATATTTATTTTGTTCAATGCTTTTATTTTCAATATCATAATAACTGACATCACAATTAAATCCTTTAAATAATTTTGCAACTTCTAATCCAATATTTCCAAGTCCAATAATTCCTACTTTTGAGTAAGAAAGTTCTTTGCCACCATCTTTTATCCATTTAGAATTTTTCATTTTAAAAATTGAATTAAATACATTTCGAAAATGTCCTAGAGCAAAAGAAAGTACAAGTTCAGCAACCGATCTCTTATTAACCCCAGGAGTCCAACCAATTCCAATACGTTTAGAATAAATGAGAGGAATATCTAAATTATCTATTCCAACTCCATATTTTGAAATAAATTTTAATTGAGGATTTTTTGAAAGTACTTCAGTGTCTATCTTTTCGAGACCAACTATTATAATATTTGGTTTATGCAGTTCTAAAAATTTATTATAATTTCCGTCGGCATTGTTGTAGTATGATATTGAGCAATTAAAAATTTTCGTTTCTTTTATAAGTTCATTTAATAAAACATTATTTTTGTTAAATGATTGTGGAAATACAGCGATTTTATTTATTTCATTGTTATAAAAATCAGATATTTTCTGATTATTTTTTAAAGCAATCAATAAATGATTTTCTGATGTCATTTTCATACTTTCTTTCAAAAATAAGTTCTATTTTCATTTCATTATAGTTTTTAATTTTAAAGATATAAATTATTTAAATAGTTTCAACTTTATTAAAATGGCCAAGTTGCCACAACTTGGGTGAAAATTCCAAGATACGAATGAATAACAACAATATTGTTTAAAATACTAAGTCCTTGAATTTAAAAAATTCATAATATAGGTATATATTTTTGTTACAAAATTTTCAAGTATTATAAAAAATAAACTTTTGTGGGCTAGCTGACAAAAAAATGAATGAACAAATGAATTTCAATTCAATCTTTATATGTAGTCCATTAATAATGTTCCACACGTCGTTTTCTTGATTACAAAAAAACTGATGAATCTGATAATTCCATATGTTAATTTATTCTATTCGCCAATCCTTGCTTGAATAATATAAACTATTTTTTTTTAAAAATATAAAAGTTAAATGATTTCAATTTTAAATAACGTTACATTCATTCAATATGATTTAATTGCGGACTAAAAGAGGAAAGTAGTGTATAACAATATTACTATTGTTATACACTATTGACTCGTCCAAAATCATTATTACATGTTCATTTCGCTTTATTTTTATTGATAAATCAATTAAAAATATTTGAATATTCTCACTGCTTAAAGTTTGAAGAACCAGTTTAAATTTTTAAATTTCAATAATTATTGCTCCATAAATCCAAGAATTTAAAAAACCATTTTCATTTTTATACTCTGAATGAACCTCTTTTGTACTCCATATTCCTGAGGTGATTGTCTTTTGTCCATATCTACTTTCAACTTGATAATATTGAATAACATTTTTATTTGGATATTCTCTTTTTACCTTTTCTATTACTTTAGGAAAGCTTTTTCTCCATTCTTCAATGACTTCCGGATCATTTTTAACGTGCACTGGTCTCGGTTTTATTATTCTTATACCTATTTTTTTATAAAATGAGTAGATGCCAGATCTGCTAAACTTCTTTCCTTTATTCTTATGTATAAGATTTTTTATAATTTCAATGTGAACAAATTTTGCATGAGATTCCTGAGAGTTTAGTAATGTTAACTGTTTTTTTAAATCATTAACCTCATCTATGTTTTACAAACTTTTCCTACCAGTACACGGCTTTTCTAAAAGATTCATTAATCTATTCGATTTAAATTTTCTGATAGTTTGGTATACGATTTTTGAGCTACATTTCAATACTGATGATGTTTTTTTCACTTTAATACCCATTCAAAAGAGCAGAATTATAGCAAGTCTTATTATAAGTTGCGCAGTGAATTTTTTCTTAAGTAGTCCCTTTAAAGTTTCATTAAAATGAGTTACTATTTTCGACATATGCAGCATTCCTTTTTTATTAGTTGTTGATTTGAAGTGCTGCATACCTTTTAAACGAAGAATTTCAATTTATAAAAATTTTCCCCTAATTTATTTATAAATAGTTTTATGCTCTTGGGTATCTCCTTTTTAGAAGAAACTTTTTGGACTGCGTATAAGATCATTTTTAACGTTTACTGGTCTCGGTTTGACTTATCTTATACTCATTTTCTTACAAAATGAGTAGATGCCAGATCTGCTAAACTTTCTCCCTTTATTCTTATGTATAAACTTTTTTATAATTTTAACATGAACAAATTTTGCTTGAGATTATTGAGATTTTTGTAAAATTATCTATCTTTTGAAATCTGAATCCATATCTGAGTTTAACAAATTTTTCTTACCCGCACGAGGTTTTTCAAAAAGAATAGCATGCTATTTGATTTTGAATTTCTAATTGTTTGATACATCGTTTTGGAGCTGCACTTCAATACTGTTGATATTTTTTTCAAATTAATGTTAATTAAAAAGAGCAGGATATTATCAAGGATCCTTAGATTTTGTGCGGTTAAATATTTATAAAAAGTCTATATAAATATTTATTAAAATGAGTTAGTATCTTCGGAATATGAAGAGTTCCTTTTTATTAGTCGTAGCGAGGAAAAGTTGCATACCTATTAAACGAATAGTTTTAGTTTATAAAATTTTCCTCCTGATTTTCTTTTTTAAATCGTTTTATGTTTTTGGTCATCTATTTTTTTGACTGCATATAATATACGGTTTTTATGTGAAAAAAATTTAAGCATTTTAATATCTATGATTTACGCTGGAAAGTTGTCATGCTATTCTTATTGAGTTAAACTTAAGAGAAAATTGAAGGAGTTCTATGAGCATCGACTTAAAAAATAATATTTGTTTTTCAAAAGAAATATATAAGTTTGCTCGTGATTGCAATATCAAAGTAGATTTTGAAAATTATTTTAAAAGTCTTGCAACAAATAATTTTAGCAAATTTTTTTGCCATCACATTTTTGACCGAAATACTATTGGAAACGATTTATATAAAAACTTTTGTCTTTTGAAAATGCAAGAAGCGGGAATGGATATTTCATCAAATATTGAAAATATTTTCACCTACATCCCATTCACAAGAAGTCGTGAGAAAATTAAAAAAGTTATATATTTAAAATATTTTACTATCCTATTTTATTTATTTTTGAAAAATTTGTATTATAAAATTTATTATATTATTTATTTGCTTAAAATTAAATTTGAATTTAGAAATAAAATTCCATTAAATCTCTTATCTACAAATCATGTAATTTTTACTTTTGTAGATGAAAGTTTGCTTCTAAAAGATAAATTTATTGATAGATATTTCCCAAAAATTTGTGAATTGAGTAATATTGATAAGAAACAAATTTTACTTATAGCTGTTCTTGTTGGTTCAGCTAAAAAAAGTATTAATTTAGAAAAAATAAGAAATGATTTTGAAAATGCTTTTATACCCGAGCAGTTGGTATCAATATTAGATATAATATTTCTTTATCTATATGACTTAAATATTATATTTAAATGTTTTTACAAAATAATATTTATTGACAAGTTAAAAAATAATTTTGATTTTTTTATCCTAAAAGAACTTTTGTGTGCTCAACCAATTGTTGGTGGTGCTGCCTGCTGCGGTGAAGGAATCATTAAAAAATTAAAAAAAATGAAAATTTTTAATTTAAGGACATTTATTAGCTCATTTGAAAATTTAGTTTATGAAAAGCGATGTAATTTAGCTTTGAGAAAATATTATCCTGAATGTGTGATTATCGGAACTCAGCACTCAACTATTATAGATACTCAACTTTCAAATTGGCCTCTTGACGTAGAGATTCAAAATGGGCTTTGTCCAGATGTTGTTCTTAGTAATGGCCCAAAATATATAAATGTCTTAAAAAGAATGTTATCTGTGTGTGAAAACAATATAATTTTAAAAATTGGACCAACATTAAGATATAATAATAATTTGTCAGAAAAAGAAATTTTTAAAAACCACTTTAAAAAGGAATACTGTCTAGTATTAGGTAGTATTGATCCCTATTTAACTCTTCGATCTATAACTTTCGTTATTAATTATATAGGAAGAATTTTGCCAGCAATTGAAATTGTTTTTAAAAATCATCCAATGTGTGCCTTAGAAAAGATTAAAGAAAATATTAATCAATCAAAAATAAATTTTGACATTGCTCAAAATATCAATTGGCTTGAAATGAAAAATTACAATTTAGAAGATCTTATTTTTAATGCATCATTTATTTTTTCCTATTCACAAGGTTCTATTTTGGATATAATAAGTTTAGGTAAAACCCCTATATTAATTGGATCAGATAATTCAATTACTATGGTCCCAATAATTGATGATGATTTTAATGAAATATTAAAAGTTATTTTTAATGAAAATGATCTTGGACGGATAATGCAAGATTATAAAGATATTAAATCACACTCTATAAAAATTAAAAATTGGTATAATGAATTTTACTTAAGTCCAGAGGAAATGTCGATTAGTGAATTATTTTTCAATGGAAGATTTTAATAAACATTTTAAGGGATAATGAAAATATATTTTTCTATCTTATTTTATAAAAAATGTAATTAATAATAAGAAATTTCATTTATCTAAAGACAAAGGAGTGTAATAGTGAATAATCATGTTTCTTCGTTGAAGTACAGGTCTGATATTGATGGTCTTCGAGCAGTTGCTGTTATTTTAGTGGTAGTTTTCCATGCTTCCCCAATGTGGTGCAAAGGTGGATTTATTGGTGTAGATATATTTTTTGTAATTTCAGGTTATTTAATTTCTTCTATAATTTTAAATGATTTAAAGCATAATAAATTTTCTTTCTCAGGATTTTATGAAAGACGCATTAAAAGAATTTTCCCTGCTCTAATATTAGTTGTAAGTTTAACTGTATTTCTTGGTTGGATTCTTTTAGTGCAAGAAGATTTTATGCGTTTAGCTAAACACGTTGTTGGAAGCTCCTTATTTCTTTCAAATTTTCTTCTTTTAAAAGAAAGTGGCTATTTTGATGATCTCGCATACTCTAAACCTCTACTCCATTTATGGTCTCTTGCAGTAGAAGAGCAGTTTTATTTATTTTGGCCAATATTATTATCAATTTTTTACAAATTTCGTAATAGAATTATTTCATTTATATTTATAACATTTATACTTTCATTTAGCTTAAATATTTTTACAAGTATATTTTTTCCATTTTTTGCATTTTATTCACCGCTTACTATAATAAGGAGTTATTAATTGGAAGTATTTTGGCATATTATTCAATTAATAAAGAATATTCGCCTATATTTCAATCCAAAATAATTATTAATTTGTGTTCTTTTCTGGGATTCCTTTTGATATTCATGGGCATTATTTTTATTAACAAGGATTCAAATTTTCCAGGATGGGTAGCAATTTATCCAACATTGGGAGCAGCTTTAATAATACTTTCAGGATCAAATGCATTTATAAATAAGAATTTTCTTTCAAATAAAATTGCAGTATGTTTAGGAAAAATGAGTTATCCTTTGTATTTGTGGCATTGGCCTTTACTTTCGTTTGCATGGATATTTAATATTGAAGGAGATCCTTCTAGGAATATGCGATTTATGATTGTTATGGTATCATTTATTTTGGCTTTTTTAACCTATAAATACTTAGAAAAACCTATGCGTCACTTGAAATATACAACTAAATCTGTAGTGACAGTTTTAGTTGTACTCTATTTTTCTTTATGAGTTTATGGGGCGGGAGTCTATTAGGTTTAATAAATAATTCTTTTGGAAGTTCTAATGTTATTGTTCGTAATAAAGGAGGGATTGGCTATTCTGAGTTTGGGAAGTATTTTAATGAAAATTTTCATTTGTGTTTTTCAAATGATTTTTTTGAAAAGCAAGGAGAAATTTTATACAGTGATAATGCTAAAACAAAATGTTATCGATCCAAAAAAATTGAAAATAATAAAACAGAAATTGTTATTATAGGAGATAGTCATGGGCAGCATCTTTTTTCTGGAATATCTCAGCAATTAAAAAATTTAAATGTTATGTATATCGATAGTTGGCCATTACCAGATGTGGCTCATGGAAAAATTTTAAATTCATACTTTAACTGGATTATAGAACAGTCTAACCATCAAATTGTTATTATATCTGCTTATTGGTTGCATAGATCTCAGCATTCACCTAACACATGGCAAAAAATTAATAATATTGTAAAAATTTTATCACAAGCAGGAAAGACCATATATATTTCAAACGATATTCCAACATTTTCTTTTGATCCAAAAAATTGTAAATACTCAGGATGGTTATATTCTGGAAAATGTGATGAAAATTTTCATTCTATTTTAAATATGAAGCAATCAATTTTTGAGGAGATAGAAAAAATAAAAAAGCATAACAAAAATACTTATGTGCTAAATACCACGAAATTTTTCTGTAATTCAATTAACTGTAGTATGTCAATAAATGGTAATTTATTTTATAGGGACAAACATCATTTAAATTTAGAAGGATCTATTTATATAGGAAAGAAAATTATTGGAGAAATATCTAAAAATAAAATTAATGATAGTGTGAAATTAAATGAAAATATGGATAAGAAAGTGAAAAAAACAACTTTTAAATCTGAGAGAGTAGTAAGGTAAATTTATTATTATTTTTTATTTTCATCAGCTATTATAAATAAATTTTTGTCTGTATTTATCGAATACTTTACATTCAGAAAAATGTTTCTCTATTTTTAAAATATCTTCTTTAATATCAACTGGAAATATTGGATTATCAATGGTTAGAATTTTGATTTTATAATTATTTTCTAAGCAGCGTAACATATCTATTGATTCAATTTGCTCCAAATAAGTTGCTTTTAATGAGCTATAAGTATCTAAAAAACTTCTTTCAAAGCCAATAATACCAAATTGTTTATATGCGATTGGCATAATTTTATCATTCAAACTACTAGGTATAGGGCTTCTACTAAAGTAAAGAGCTTCGCTATTATTATTTATAGTTATTTTTACGCAATTTTTAGAGGTAAATTCCTCCATATCATGAATTTTACCAACTAGATTTAATATGGGAGTATTATATCTTTCAAGTGTTTCAACGATTTTTTTTAAAATCTGTGGTGTTACCATAGGTTCATCACCTTGTAACATTGTTATAAAATCAAATTTTATATTGAGCTCATTCTCTAGTTTTTCGGTTGCTTCTTGAGTTCTGTCCGTTGCTCTTTCATGCTTATTTGAAGTCAAAATAGTTTTAATATTAATTGAATCACAATAACTAATTATTTCTTCATCACATGTGGCGACAACAACATTATCAAAAATAGGTTCTAAACATGCCCTTAATGCAATATGACCTATCATTGGAATTCCACAAATTTTAGCTAGAGGTTTATTAGGAAAACGAGAACTCCCCATTCGGGCAGGAATAATACAAAGATGTTTTTTATTCATACTTTTATACCCTGTAATCCATGACGCATAGCTATAATATCAGTGCTGTAAACTATAAAATCATAACCTATTGATATTTTCATCTTTAATTCTTCGTTATTTGGATTGACTTGATGATATCCAATTAGTTTATTATGTTTTCTTGTTTCTTTGAATATATTATCACAGATGGAACAAAACTTAGGATCATCAAATTTTCCAGGAATTTGAAGATCAGCTGAAAGATCGTATGGTCCAATCATAATTCCATTTATAAAAGGAGATTGTAATATGGAAGTAATATTTTTTTCTCCTTTTAAAGTTTCAATTTGGGCAATAATTATCGGATTAAAGTCATAAAAATACTTTTCAAAATGAGTGCCCCAATTATTAGCTCTTACCAAACCGACTCCTCTTTTGCCTTTGGGTGGAAAAAAACAGTGTTGAGCAAATTCATCAAACACATCTCGCGCTTCAACAACAGGAATAATAATTCCTACAGCTCCAATATCCAACAATCGTCTTGCTAAATAGGGATCAGCAGAGGGAAGCCTTACAAAAGGTTTGCAATTGTGTCTTTCGGCTGCAATGAAAATGAGTTCAGCTTCATTTATACTAATCGATGAATGTTCAAGGTCTACTACAATCCAGCTAAAACCAAGACTAGCCATGGCGATTGTAATTTGTGATGAAGGCAATTGCTGCCATGCAGCGAATATCGTTTTTTGTTCAGAATGAAATGGGACTTCCATATTAAAATTTTCTTCCAGAAGAAAGAGGTTAAAATTTGATTTTATTTTCTTGATGCATTATAGCGCATAAGACCGATTTTTCGAATAAATATAAGTATTACTACTTTTGAATCAGCAATTAGACGAGGAAAAATATAATATCTTAAAAAATGTAATGAAACCCAAAAATACATTAATTTTTTTCTTAGAGGAAAATTAGTTTGAAATAAAAAGTGATTTAAATATTTGAAATTATTTTTTAATACTTGAAAACGTCCCGAATAATTTATATAAATTTCTGGATTTTTAATTTCATAACTTATTGAAAAATCATTTCTAAAGTATGAAACCTTGTCTATATAATCGATATCACCCCATATCATTGCATTTATAAACCATGCATATTCCATTCCATAAAATTCTACTCTACAATATATCTTAGGAATTAAATTTGCTTTTACCATGCCACTATGGATAATTTGTTGATATTCAACATTTTTTCCTAACGAATCTTTGCATCGTAATATGTTTCTTACCATTTTTCTAAATGGTAGGTTTCTTAAAAAATCAAAGTATCGAAAATGACGGATATCCCCATTATCATAAGAAACTTTGACAGCAGTTGTAATCAAAACAGCATTTGTATTTTTTATAAATTGATTAATACACAATGTGAGATAATTTGTTGCATAATGATCATCAGGGCAAACCCACACAAAGTATTCGCCAGATAATTTTTGAAAAAGTTTTTCCAGATTGTTCATAACACCTAAATTTTTATCATTCTTATACAGCCTGACAAAAGAATATCGATTTGCATATTCTTGACACAATTCGTAGGTGCCATCTGTTGAGAAATCATCCATTATAATGAGCTCTTTATTAACATAATCTTGATTTACTAAACTATTTAAAGCTTCTATGAAAAGCTCAGGCCCGATGATTTTTGAACTTTGATGATTATATGTCAACAGACCCATTGTTACCAAAGGTAAAGTTAGTTTTTCTTGTGTTTTAAAATCCATATGTAATTTTTCCATATTGAAATTCAAATTAATTTTAAAACTTTAAGATAAATTTAGTCCAGCGCCAACGCCAATTTTTATCGGTTAGGGCAAATTGATCTATAAAAATATTTCGCACTTTTTGCACTTTATTGCTAAACCACCATTCTTCTGCATTCTTATATTGCATATTAACAGCATGGGCAGCTGATTCAGGATTATCGAAAAAGATGCCAACTTTTTTAAATTCTTGAAACATTTCTTCAGCATATTTGGTAAATTTAAGTTCTGGACATCCAAAATATATAATGACAGGTGTATTGGCAGCCATCGCTTCATAAAAAGCTGTTCCATAATGATCTAATATCAATAATTTTGTTTTTAAAATGTTTTTAATCATATCGCCGGTTAGAATTTTTAAATTTGGATAAATAGTTTTCATATATTTTTCTTCACTAAAGTATGCTGTATCAGAATTGGGAAAGGGGCGATAATAAAAGTTAGGTAAAATATCTTTATTCAAATGCCGTATAAAAACTTCTTTAGAAATATAATAGTCTAAGAAATAAGTAGGATCAGCACTACAAATGCCGTCCATTGTCTGTCTTTGAGAAGTTCCAACCAAAATGACCGACTCATTTTTGAATTTATGTTTATCACGTAGGCGGGATAAATGTGGACTTGGCAATGTCATAAATTTGCAAGGTCTATTTTTAGGTTCAACGTTTCCCCAATTAATGAAATAGTTTCCATAATATTCATATGAGTCTGAAAGCCAAATATTTTCAATTGTACAATAATGTGAGCCATGTTGTGAAAATACAATTTTTTCTCCTTCAGATATGGCAACAGCATGCAAAAAACTTTTATGATCATTCACAAATCCAGTCGAATCAAAACGCACTTTTCCCGCTATAAATGAATTTTCTTTTTTTATTTGAGTAATATTTTGTGAAAAAAGATCATCTATGGATCGAGGCATAGTTTTTCTAATAATATTATCTAATATTTTTATAAAATCATTATCAAAATCACAATTCGTTATATTTAAAACATTATTTAAATATTCACTTTGATCTTTTTTCCTTGACAGGACTTTTAAATTTAATATGAAAGAATATATTAAACTTTGTATTGAATCAATTCCATATATATTTTTAAAGGATCTTATTCTGTATGGCAAAGAATTTACAAAATAAGCATTTACAAATAAAATTAACCTGTAAATTTTTTTAATATTCTCAATATTACAAAAAAATATTTTTAAATCTTTCCAAAAACTTCTTGTTTCATGCGAATATTTAGCAATATTAAAAGTACCTTTATTTCTTTTTATTTTCACATTTTTATAATTTAAGCTCTCTATAATTTCAGAAGAAAACCATTCTAAAAAATCAATATTAGTCCATAAGTTTAAAAATAGATCATTTTTCGTTTCAAATCGATTAGATAAATCAGATTCGAATGTTTCTAAAACAAATTCTTTTTCTTTATTCATTTCTATAAATTTTTTAATATATAAATATTTTGAGAATGAAAAATTAATTATTGTAAAATAATACGGCATTAATGTAAGTATATAAAATTTTTCATTATAATTAACATTATTTTGAAACTCGTATGACTTTTTATATTTTAAAACATATAAATCTGCCAATTCTTTACATTTCTTATAAATAATCTCTCTTTCATTGAAATTATTAAATAATCTTAAAGTATTAATATTATAGAAACTTAAAGGTTTCTTTAAGAATTCCTGATTGAAATACGAATAAGAAAATAAGGCCATATCTTTTGTTGGATCTAATTCTTTTTTTAAAAGTCCTAAATGCAAATTAATCATGAAGAAGCAATTCCTTTATTACTTTGTATAAGCAAGTGGTTTATCTTTAGCAAAAAATATACTTGATACTATGATAAAAATATTTATTAATCTTTATTATTAATTGAGAGATCATATAATTTTAAAAAGATTTTCTTCATAAGTTAAAACATAAATATTTTTATTTTAGATGTTTTTGAAAGTATATTATCCAAAATTATTAATAGGATATCTATGCCAAAATATATGGTTTATATTAGTTGAAAATAAGATTGAAAGCATAAAGATATTAATGAAAAAATATTTCATAAAATGTAGTTAATTTTGATATACGGTATGCATTTTTAATTTTAATCTTTTTTTTAGAAAACGTTTATTGACTTTATAAAAATCAATTTTAGAAGCACATATCGTGGATATCTAAGAAGAGACTGGATAATCATATAAAGTTAATAAATTGTGCTCAGCAAGTTTCATAGCAATTGGATAAAGTTCCCATACAGGAACATCACATATCTCAGCAATATCAAGCATTGACTTAGTACCATCTGACCACGTAATTAAATCCATCATTAATCTAACTTCAGATTTACATGATTTTGTAGAAAGAGTTGGATACAGGCCACGCTTACCTAATTGTGGCTCACAAAAGACATTAACTTTCGGATAAGTATTCTTTTCCAATACTTCTATAGCTCGCTTAAGTACATTGTATCCACCATCAAGTCCCTCGGGCGTTACAACACTGATTAAATTATCAAGCGATGTATGATATTCATCATATTTTCCATACTTTGTTCGCATAATAGATGCAATTGGTAAATCAATTCCAGGAGAGCAATACTGTCTCTCATCACTTCCTCTATCTGCCCACTTATAGGATTTATATGTTGGATAAATATGCTTTAATACGTGTTTAGACACTGCATCACTAATTGTCTCACTATTACGCGATGGTAAATATGAATAATCACGATTATCTCCAATACAAGTCACATTAAAACCAGCAATAACTTTAGATTTTAGATAATCTTTGTTTCTACTAAGATAAGCAATAGATCCAATAGTTTCTGGAATAAAAACAAATCGATAACTAAATCTATTATTGGCTTTGCTTAATAACCATTTTGCTATAAAAGTAGTAACAGCTGGCCCAGAAAGCTCGTTATTAGCCATAGAAGGATGACAAACGTAGGTTGAAATGAAAATTTCGCTTTGAGATTTTCCTTTAATAAATAGTTCACCATAAGTTAACGAACCATCAAATAACTCACTATCAATAAACACCTCATACTCACCTTCCAGTAAGCTATCTCGCTGTTGTTGCGATATACAAAATCCCCAACGCGCTTTGTAGTACGAGGTAATATACGGTATAGCCGTAGGCTGATCTGATAATGAATATAGATTATCTTGTAATTCGTTGAGACTTAATTTCTTATGAATTGGGATGCTATACCCAACTAAATGGAGATTATTCTCTTTGAACGAACATATTTTTGTTCCACTTGGCGTGACAATGTAAGCATCATTAACTTTCCACTCTTTGGGAATAGTCCAATCGAAAACTGAAGTTCCAGTTGGAACTTCTACAATCGATAAGTCAGGCAAAACTTCTTTGATAATTGATAGCGTTTGCCTAACTCCATCACCAGTGATACTTCTATTCAAATGCCAAAGCGAACATGCAAATTTATGTATTTCAGTTCCTATCATTAAATTTCTCTATTACTTGGGCTTAACAGCTTCAACAACAAATGCAGAACACAAGAATAGTCCCCTCCATCCTGTAGTATCGTGCTCAAGTTTAAGAGCTTCATCGCGAAATAACTCTTTATTTTGTTCATTTAGATACGGCATCGCTGGATGAAAATGATACCAAAGTAGTTGAGTATCTACAAATCCACAAATCTTAAATAGATCTAAAACTTCGAATGGATTATGAAATTTTGATAAAATAGCATCGTATCCTGGAACATTATCATTTACAGATTCGTCGATTAGATGAGCACTTTCACCAATTAATCGTGCTGGCGGCTTATCCATCTCTAATCTTTTCTTTAGATCCATTTCGACGATTTTCTTAATCTTAGGACTAACTCCACGCAATAGATCATCCATAATAAATTCATAAGTATATTTATTGAATGTAAATAGCGAGAAGAGTTTATTCCTAAATTCGATAAAAACCCTTCCTCCTGGTCTCACCATATCCCGCATATTTTTAAGTACAAATTCATCATTTCTTACATGTGGAGTTACTCCCATCGCAAGCAAAGCATCGAATTGACCATCTTTTAAAAGAGAGGCGTATGTTATTGGGTCTTGAATATCCCCCCACATTATTTTGCTTTCATCTAAATTATTTTTTTTGAAATTATACTTACATTTAGAGACCATACTTTCACTGATATCGAATCCAGCAACATCAATACCACCTTTAGTTAAAGTCACTAAAGGGGTTCCTTCACCAACACCAACTTCAATAACACGCTTTACATTATTTCGAAGAAAAGAATTTAAGAGTAATTGAAGTCTAAAGTAGTTAGCAGGATATGCACGATTTACATCAGAAAGAAGATTTCGTTCGTACTGTAAATGATAATTTTCTGCTGACGCATCATAATGCTGCTGAAGCAAGTCTTTTTCCTTACTCATAAATTACCTCTTTGAATAATAATTATATTAAAGAATCAAAATACTAAGAATCCATTGTACAGTGAGCATTGATTTCATCAATGCTACTTTAAAATCTAAGCGTTTTTTAAACATCTGACCGTAACCCCCATTTCAAGTTGACACTTTTTCACCAAGAAAAGGGGAGTCAATGGACAAGTTAGCAGAGCCACGTAGGCGATTCGGGTACCATGAAAAACGTGCAATATTAGGGGAACATTTCTTCAGCATATTTGGTAAATTTAAGTTCTGGACATCCAAAATATATAATGAGCGGTGTATTGGCAGCCATCGCTTCATAAAAAGCTGTTCTATAATGATCTAATATCAATAATTTTGTTTTTAAAATGTTTTTAATCATATCGCCGGTTAGAACTTTTAAATTTGGATAAATAGTTTTCATATATTTTTCTTCACTAAAGTATGCTGTATCAGAATTGGGAAAGGGGCGATAATAAAAGTTAGGTAAAATATCTTTATTCAAATGCCTTGCCTGATTGCAAAGAAGGGCTCCTCCTGAATTGCGTCTTAAGGGTACCACTCGAAGCGATAGCGACGAAGGTGATTCGTCTAAAAAAAATGGGTACAGGAAATAGAGCCATATCCTTTATTGGGACTAATTCCTTTTTTATTAATCCTAGATGTGACTTTATCATTTGTAAAACCTTTTATGATTAGCTTAAAAATAAATTATTGTCAATAGAATAGATGAATAATTAAAGTTTATATAATATTAAATAATTTTAATTTTTAGAAGCTATAAGATGAATCTCTGAGCAAAAATGATTGTTGTCAAAAACTGCTTGAAGTTTGTCGATATTATTACCTAAACCTATTTGTAAATGACTAAGAAGTTTTTTTGAAGCATTATTTTTACTGAGCATAATAGTACAGCTTCTGTATAAATCTAACATATCTGTGCCAAATCTCCATTCGGCAATGGGTTTTACACCAATAAGAGAATTCATTTTTTTTATTGAACTTTCGGTGAATAAATGCGTATGCCCTCCAGAGAGCTGTCTTGGAAATATTTGATTGAATATATTTTCTAAAATGACAGACAATGAAAACATTGGTACTGAGTAGTAGAGATAAGTTGCTTTACATTCTCTAAATGCCTCAAATAACTTTTGTGGTTCTCGTAAATGTTCAATTACACCCAAAGCAGAAACGATGTCTGCTTGGGTTTCTTTAATCGAATTAAAAAAACATAGTTCATTGTAACATTTGAGTGGAGATATATTTCTGAGTAATGATATTTGCTTATTACCGTAGTCAGTCATAGCCTTGCTTATATCCATACCTATTGCTTCTATCTCTTTTTGAAGAGAAGCATGAACAAAATATCCGCTACCACAACCAATATCAAGAAGCTTATATTTTTTATTTGGAATATTTTCTAATAAAAACTCAACTTTTGGAATGTATATGTCGCTCGTTCTCTTATCAAAGTTGATATCTAAATAGTTTTTTGCATATTCTGTACCGCTATCTAATGAGTATAGATTTTCAATAAATAGCTTTGTATCTTCAAAAATACCATTCAAGTGTCCACACTCATTACAAAATGAATATTCGATTCCATTCTGCTGGAAATCAGAAGTTGTATTAAGTTTTGATTGGCAAATTTTACAATTTATTCGAGGCTCTTGTGAAGCATAAAGTTGATTTTGGATTATAGAATTATTAAGAAGTTTATCATTATCAGTGAAAAAATCTTTTTTAGTGTTAAGATAGAATGATGATGACTTTGAATATTTAAGTTTTACATTTTCGTTTGATTTTTGATGTGTATTTGACATAATTAGATTGCCTATTGAGTTAATTTAATCTTTATTTAGATGATTATCTTCAGATTTGATTGTGTCATTTTTTAAAATTCCAAAATAAAAACTGTTAATATATTTACCATTTTTATAAGAA
Organism: Fluviispira multicolorata; assembly: GCF_009208585.1. GTDB lineage: Bacteria > Bdellovibrionota_B > Oligoflexia > Silvanigrellales > Silvanigrellaceae > Silvanigrella > Silvanigrella multicolorata. The sequence goes on along the minus strand of NZ_WFLN01000010.1, from coordinate 67,486 downwards.
CTGTGTCTTAAAAATCCCTCTTTGCTAAACCCTATTTGACTTAATATATTTATTTTTTTTTCGTCATTTTCATATATTTCACACCAAATTTTTTCTAAATTAAGATCATTAAAGGCAAATTTTATTAATGATAATACAGTATCTTTTGCATATAAAGGGTCAGCATAGAGAGAGTCCTTTCCAATGTAAAAAGACAAATCCGCATTTCGATATATCCAGTGAACAGAACATAAGCCGCATGCACCGATCAGTTCAGAATTTTTTTTATCATAAATTCCAAACATAAAATCATTAGAATGGAGAGATTGGATTTTAGTAAACCATCTTTCTTGATGATCCATACTAAGTTCTTTAAATTCTCGAAAATATTTTCTAAAATCATTGCTATTTCTCCATTGCTGGAGCTGTTGCAGGTTTTCTTTTTCGAGAGGTAATAAATAAATACTTCCATTTGAAATCATGTTATATCCTCCCAACGAATGGGGGTTTCTGCATCAAGATCTTTATTTAACATTTTACCAAGTACATTTTGAACATCCTTTGGTAAAATTCCTTTTTGTGGTCTGAGCAACGTAGAGTTTTCTTTTGTTATCGGCTCACCCTTATAAATTTTTTGAGTAGTAACAAGGCCTCTTCGTTGGAGTATAATTGTTTCTTCTTCACATGCTTCTATTTTTTTCCAAGAGTTTCCTAATGCTTTTTCTAAATTTCGAATTTGTTCTGACATTTCTTTAAAGTCTAATAGATCCATTGCAAATGGATGATCTGGACCTTTTCTGCTTTTATCATCTGTAAAATGTTTTTCTATAACTCGAGCTCCTAAAGCAACTGATCCTAAAGGAACAGCTAAACCTGGTGTATGATCTGAATAACCAACAATACATCCATATGTTTGTCTATATGTTTCAATTGTTCTGATATTCGCATATTGAAATTGAGTTGGATATTGAGTAATACATTGAAGAAGTATTATTTTAGAATTTCTTGATTTGTCGAAAATATTCATTGCTTCATCTATTTCAGATAGTGAAGCTGCGCCAGTTGCAAGTATGATGGGTAACTTTGTTTCAGCAGCTAATTTAAGAAACTCAGGATTGCTAATCTCGCCTGAACCAATTTTTATACATGAAACTCCAATTTTTACCAATTCATCTAAAGCATTTAAATCATAAGGAGATGACATGAATTCCAATCCTAGTTCTTCTGTATATTGTTTAAGTTCTAGCATCCAATCAAGGGGAAATTCAGCAGATTTATATACTTCACCAACGCTTTGATCCCAGTTTTTTTGGAAAGAAGATTTTCCGAAATTATTTGCGCTGATAATTTTTTCGGTTTTAAATGATTGAAATTTTGCTACCTGAGCTCCGCAATCTTTTGCGTCTTTAATAAGTTTCTTTGCTCTGTCAAAAGAACCGTCAAAATTACTACCAATTTCAGCAATTAAAAAAGTCGGATTATTTATTGAAATATCATACCTTCCAATTTTAATGAGTTTATCAAACATACAGTCTCCGTTTTATAGCCATGAATAGTTAAAAATATTTATTTGGAAAAATTATTTCTATAATACTTTATATTATAAGCTTGTATTAGAATATTTTCAATTACTTCTTTCGTCTTGAAAAATGGTGTATTATCATTTATAGTTGGAATTAAACATTGATTTATAGCCCTTTTTGCTAAGGTATTTGTTTTCATTTGAGTTTTTATAAGCTCTTTTTCTTTCTTATAATTTTTAAGAACAGTTAATAGTAGTTCATATTTTGAGATAGAGTCTTGTGAACACAAATGATAAATCTTATCTAGATAGACCTGCTTTTTTCTCAAGGTTTTTGCCCAATCGTAAATCCATTTTACGAGCTGATTTACCGATATAGGAGTAATTTCATTGTTAGAATAGCCCTCTATGTTTTGATTACGAATAAGCGAGCACATTTTCCCTAAAAAACCATGGGAAGGTTCAAAAGGATGAAATCCTATTGGGGTTATTCTAATAATAATAGAATCATTACCCGCATTGTTTAATATAATTTCTTCGCATCGAATTTTTAATTTTGCATATACATTTAGTGGATTTACTGGTGGAGTGTTAGGACTACGCAGCAACGGGTTAACCCCCCATAATACTGCGTCAGTAGATGCAAACAATATAGGTACTTGATGATTTGAAAAAAAATTAACAAAATGATAAAAAGAATTAACAAAAATATTTTGCTTTTCGTCATTTAGCTTTTCTAATTCATCAAGGTCCGTTGGAAATGCTAAAAAAATAACGCAAGATGTATAATTAGCGTAAGTAAAAAGCTTTTCAGGTGTTAAAAAAACATCATTTTGTAGTTGAAAAATATTATTTGAATTTAGCCAATTCTTATGATGCCTAGAGACGTGTATTATTTCTTCTGAATTGAAAAGACTTATTAGGTTACTTCCAACTAAACCTGTTGATCCTATTAACAGGATTTTTCCACTTTGACTTTCTTTAGGTTCAGTTTTTACTATAAAAGAATATCTCTTTAGCATTTAAAGAATTCCTTTTTTAGATCTATTATTAATTTTAATTTGAAAAAATATTTTTATTACAAAGTATTAAAAATATTTTTGATATTAAAATAATCTTCAGGTGTATCTAAAGTTATTCTTTGGCTATAAAAATTGCCTTCAGGATTTGGGACATTAATTACATTATAAGCTCTTCTCATCCAAGGAGTAACGTGCTCTAAATCGTATAATTCAACTGCGTTTTGGTAGGCTTCTTTTAATTGTTTATAACCAAATACTTCACAATCATACCCATGAGGCCAAGTTGGTGGCAAGTTATTGCATGTATACTCTGCACTAGTTTTTATATGGGTTTCTAGAACATTACTGCAGACTTCTGGATTTATTAAAGGACAGTCACTTGTAATTCGCATGATTATTTGAGCATTTAAAAAATTTGCTGCTAAATAATAGCGTTCTAAAACATTTTTTTCTGAACCTCGAAATACTGTTACATTGTATTTATGAGATTCTGAAACTAATATATCATGTTCTACACCTTCAGGTATTGCACAACAAACTTCATCAATACCTTTAATATTCCAGGAGCGCATAAATACATGCCCAAGCACAGTTTTATCTCCTAAAGGAAGCATAACTTTTCCAGGAAGGCGTGTGGAAGTCATTCGTGCTTGAATTATGACAACTTTCTTCATAAATCTAAAATCCTAAGATGATTTTTATTGACTATAAGTATTTTATAATAAAATTATTTATATTTGCTTTTATTTTAAGACTCAATCATTAAGTTGAGTTGATGTGTATCAATCCATTCTGTATTTGTTTCACTGGAATAAACAAAACGCTCACATATTGGAATAAAATCAATACTATTATTAGCCCAACCTTTAACAGCAAATGGTAAAATAATGTAGCGATCATTTAATTCAATGGACTGCAGAGCTTCATCGGATGTCAGCATCCATTCATGTAATTTTTCACCAGAACGAATACCAATAACATGTGATTTTATTCCTGGTTGAATGGCATCCACAAGATCCGTTATTTTCATGCTTGGAATTTTTGGAATAAATATTTCGCCACCCTGCATTAATGATAAATTTGATAATACAAAATCCACCCCCTGCTGTAAGGTAATCCAAAAGCGCGTCATTTTTAAATCTGTAATAGGTAAAGATTCTGCTCCTTCAGATAAAAGTCTCTTAAAAAAAGGAACAACGCTTCCTCGAGAACCTACGACATTTCCATAACGTACCACAGAAAAAATAGTAGGATCGGAACCCCGGATATTATTGGCAGCAACAAATATTTTTTCTGCAGCAAGCTTACTAGCTCCATATAAATTAATGGGACTGACTGCTTTATCAGTAGATAGGGCAATGACTTTTTGAACACCATTTCTTAAAGAAGCACGTACAATGTTTTCTGCTCCAATGACATTTGTATGTATACATTCATATGGATTGTATTCAGCTATGGGTACATGTTTTAAAGCGGCTGCATGAATAACAATATCGACCCCTCTTAAAGCCATTTCTAAACGATTATAATCACGAACATCACCGATAAAATATCTCATAAACTTATATTTATTTTCGGGAAAATTCTGAGCCATTTCATATTGCTTTAACTCATCACGAGAGAAAATGATTAACTTTTTAGGTTCATATTGTGCTATGAGTGTTTCAACAATTTTATTTCCAAAAGATCCTGTTCCACCTGTAATAAAAATTGTTTTATTTGTAAGATCAGGTTTTCTAATGAGAAAGTTTTTAAGTGCATATTCTGTCATAGTTGTGTCCTAATTTAGGAAATGATGAATCTCTTTCAGAAATTATATGGTCATTAAGCGGCCATTTAATATCTATTGAGGGGTCATTCCAAATAATCCCTCCTTCATCTTTACTATTATAATATTGAGTGCATTTGTAATTTATGATTGCAAGATCGCTTAAAACACAAAAGCCATGAGCAAAACCTGGTGGCATGTAAAGTTGTTTGGGGTTTTTGGAGTTTAACTCAATAGAAAAATAATTTTTATATGTTTTTGAATTTGGTCTTAGATCTACAGCCACATCAAAAATTTTTCCATGGACAACAGTAACAAGTTGACCTTGATTTTTTTGAAAATGAAGCCCCCTTAAGATATTTTTTTTTGAAATAGAGATATTATCTTGAATAAATACTTCATTTATTCCTAGCTTTTTATATTCATTTTCACGCCAAGACTCAAAAAAACTCCCTCGAAAATCATAAAAAAAATTTACTTCTATTAATAATAGATCATCAAATCCAGTTTTATTTAATTTCATTGTTTAATATTTCATTTTAATTTATTAAAATTTACTAATCGTATTTTTTAATAAAGAAATGGTATCAAGTATTCCTATTTCCAGTTTTCCTGTAAAGCTAAACCCAGTATTTAAAAATCGAGTAGAAGAGACTTCATAAGAAAGCTGGTTCATAATTTTGTGTTGCACATATTCAATTTGAATATTTAGAATATTCTTTTGAATAGCATCAACCACTTCATTTACAGTGTGATTGTAAGTTGCTACATTCATTATATACCCATTGTACAATTCATTTTTAATGATCCATATAAAAGAATTTACGGCATCTTTAAGATCTAAATAAGGCCTTTTTTGATGAAATGCCGTTTCCCATACTGTAATAGGCTGGCCTAACACAGCTTGCCAACAAAACTTATTGACCGCGGTGTGGAATCGCATCCCTGGAGAAGTGCCATAGATGGTTCCAAATCTACAAATTATTCCCCTTAAGCCAATATTAAACAAATCTTTTAATAAATTTTCCTCACTTATTTTGCATTCTGCATAAGGACTTTGTGGAAATAATTCTGTACATTCTTCATCAACAAGTGAACTTTGTGAACCGTATACACTTGTAGTGGAAGGATATATAATAGGGATATTATTTTTGAGACATGCATTTGCAACAGCCCGTGTTGATTCTAAATTATTTTTATGTACCATTTCAGGCTTATCAGCTGTCCCCGATGCATCTGTCGTAGCTGCTAAATGAATAAGGCACTTTGCTCCTAAAATTATTTTATCTAATTCTATATTCTGAACTTTGCCTTCAATCATTCTATAATGAACATTTTTTGGTAAATTAAAAAGGCTTGCAAAACGTTGTGTGGACAAATCATCAATAATGATTACTTCAAGAAAGTCAAAATGTTTGGGAAGCTCTCTAATTAGTCTTGAGCCAATATGTCCTAGAGCACCTGTCACAACTATCTTCATATAACCCCTCGAAAAGTTAAAAAATCATTATAGTCACGCATGTAATCATTTTCATTATAAAACTTATCGGTTAATACTAAAAGAATTGCGTCAAAAGAATAATCCTGTTCGGCCCATATTGTAGGAGGAATTAAAAGACCTTCAGAGGGTTTATTTAAAAGAAATTCTTTTCTTTCATTTCCATCATCACAAGTAATCAGACATTCACCGTTAAGGGCAATAAGTAATTGAGAGCATTCTTTATGCGCATGATAACCTCTTTTACTTTTTTCTTGCGATTTAACTATAAAAAGGCGTTGCACTTGAAATGGAATATTAATTCCTCCTTCAAAAACTACAAGAAATGAGCTTTTAACATCATATAGTGGAAATGTAATCAATTGGAGTGTATTTATTCCCATTAATTCTTTTTGCATATTTTATTTATTCACCATATTTTTGTGAACATTTTTTAATACTAACTTTATTGTTTCACTTATGAGCTTTATTTGTTCTTCATTCACATTAAATGCACATGGTAGATTTATTGCTCTTTCGGAAATATCATATGCTATAGGACTATTTATACGACCCTCTTCAGATTTTGAACCAAATGCAGGAAGCGAAGTCAGGGGATAGAAAAAAGGACGGGATGGCAATCCTAATCGGTTTAATTCATTCATGACATAATCTTTAGTGACCGAGTGCGACTTTCCAAAAACAAGAGCCGTACACCATACACTATTTACAACACCTTCTGGTTCAGGATTTAAATAAATATCAGGAAGATCAATAAAACTTTCTTTAAATTTTTGCCAGATCCATCTTTTTTTAGCTACTAGCTCTTCAATTCTTAAAAATTGGGCATATCCAAGTGAAGCGGCTAAATTAGATGGCATATACTTAAAGGTAATTTCCGTATTAAAATAAGTTCCAGGTGCTCTTCCATGATCTCTTAAAAATTTGCATCGTTTGTAAAGATTTTCATCATCCATTAAAAGCATTCCGCCTTCACCAGTAGTAATTGTTTTCGTTCTATGAAAACTAAATACCGATGCAATACCAAACTTTCCAGCTCGGGTATTTTTGAATTTTGACCCTAGAGATTCAGCAGCATCTTCAATTAAATATATTTGATGCTTATCGCAAATAGACTGTAAAACATCCATATTTGGCATATTGCCATACAAATCAACGACTATAACTGCTTTTGTTTTTGAAGTGATTTTTTCTTCCATAGCAATTGGATCTATGCACCAATTTATGGGATCGATATCTGCAAATACTGTTGTGGCACGCTGATAAGTAATTGGTGCGGCACTTGCAATCCAAGTGCATTCCGGAACGATGACTTCGTCACCATCTTGTATTCCAAGGCCAGCAAGTAGTAAATGAATTGAAGTTGTGCAGTTTGGTGTCATTAATGAATATTTACGATCATGATAATTTGCAAATTCATATTCAAATTTTTCTACATAGGCATATGCATTTTTACCATACCAGCCATTTCTTAAGGCGTCTAAAACAAATTTTTCTTCAAAATCTGTAATCCAAGGGCCAGCCATAAAAATATCATTTTGCATAGATTTAAATTCCTTCAGTATCAACTTTTTCCAAATGAAACCTGATTTTAAACTTTTCTTTATCTATTATTAATAATGCGGAATAATTTTTATCAAAATCATGTGCGAGTATTTTCAAAATTATATCTATTTGTTCAGAATTTAGATTTTTGAAATTAATAATTTGATCACTAAATAAATCTTTTCTTTTAAATGTGGGTAGATTGTGGGTATCCTGTTGTCTTTTTATATATTTTTTGTCTCTAATTTTAGGCCAGTGGATTTTAAAAATTGTTATACAAGAATTTATTACCTTTTGATATAAATTATTTCCTGTGATTGGTAGGGTATAAGGCACTTCTTCTTGATACCAGATATCTCCACCATCAACTTGATTATTTATTTCATGCAATGTAACCCCTGCAGGACTTCTATTACGTATAGCCCAAACAACAGGATCTCTGCCTCGGCCAAATGGTAAAAAGCTTGGATGTATATTTAAGGAGTTATGAACTCTCTCTAATATATCATGCTTAAATATGTATCCTCCCCATAAATTTAAAAGCCAATCAAACTTTTCATTCATTAAGTTATTAATAGAAAAATTATCAATATCTATATATTGAATATTATTTATTTTTAGATAATTAATAATTTGTTCTTTTTCTGGATCGCTTACAACAATATAATTATAATCATTTATATATTTTTCAAGATGGAACTTTAAACACTCTAGTCCTATATATTTAGAAACAAAAATTAAATTTTTCATAAAGATAATTTTTTAAAAATCATATTACAAGAATGTTTTAATCTATAATTTTCAGGAAGAGACGAATTAGGCAATTCATAGTTTCCTAAAATTGGAACTTGAAAATCTACTAGATATATTAGTTTAAATGATAAACTATAAACAAAATTTCTGAATTCATCTATATTTATTTGTCTAATCGGTATTTTTTTATTATAAAAAATCTGATGACTAATAAAAGTTGGTATATTGCCGGCTAAAATATCTGAAAATACATAATAATATGGAGAATGCTTTGCATTCAACATAACTAATAGATTGCGCCAGTCATCAATATACTGTAATGTACTTCCAATATGAATAATATCTATATTTTCTTTTATATTTTCAATACTAGTAAAAAAGTATAACTTTTTAAATATATTTAGATCTCTAGGTCTATTTTCAATCAATTTTTTAGCATCAACTATATAGTACTCTACTTTTTCCATAGCATCTGGGACTGTAGCAATTAATTCTAAATATTGCAGTCCCATTCCTCCTCCAAAGTCTAAAATTTTTAATGATTCATTTTGGGATAGAATTGTTGCTATCATTATGGAAAGAGGATATTCATTTGAATGAAAAATTTTGTTTCTATACTTCTGCATCCCTTCAGTAACTCGTAATTTCTGTTTATTTATCCATATATCTGAATCAAATGCATCTAAGTCACCTTCAGCTTCTTCAAAGCTTTTAAAAACACCTTCCCAAACACTATTAATTTGATTCATCTCTATTATACTTCTATAAATTAAAGATTTTAAAATTATATATTCGTTTCATATCTAATTAAATTAAATTGAGTTCTATCAAAAATGTAGTACTTCATTCATTTTAAAAATATTATCTGATTCAAACTCAGGATATATTGGCAATGTTAAAATTTCTTGAACAATCTTTTCTGTTCTTTCTAGTCCCTCTTGTGAAATTCTAATTTTATCACAATATCCAGGATGTCTATGCACTGGATAAGCATAATGGATTCCAGTTTCAATTCCAATTTCTGCAAGATCGTATTTTAATAGTTCTCGTTTTTGTGAACGGACAACATAAAGGTGAAAAGCATGTTCACATTCCAGTCGAATTTTTGGAAGAATTAAATGTGATTTATTTAATTTCATTTCATATTCTTGAGCAATGGAATTGCGCTTTGCATTATTAGAATCGAGGTGTTTTAATTTTACACGTAATACAGCTGCTTGCAATTCGTCTAATCGAGAAACGCAACCAGGCTCTTGGCTAATCCGCTTTGAATTCCAACCATATTGGCGTATTTGCTTAATTCTCATTTGTAAGTGTTCGTTGTCTGTAATAATGCCACCTGCATCACCCAGTGCACCCAAATTCTTAGTGGGATAAAAACTAAAACAACCCGCATCTCCAAGTGTGCCAACTTTTCTTCCCTTAAAAGTTGCGCCATGGGCCTGAGAACAATCTTCTATCACAAGTAAATTATTTTTTTTTGCAATTTCTAAAATAGGATCCATGTCACACGGTTGCCCATATAAATGCACTGGAATAATTGCTTTTGTTCTTGAAGTGATTGCGGCTTCAATTTTATAAGGATCTAGTGTGTAATAATTTTCTTCAATATCAATGAGGACTGGAGTGGCTCCAGCTAACAACACAGCTGCTGATGTTGCTAGAGCTGTATGTGATACTGTAATAACCTCATCTCCTGCGCCAATATCAAATGCTTTTAATGTTAACGTAAGAGCATCAGTTCCGCTTCCGACTCCAATACAAAATTTGGTATTGTGATATGTTGCAAATTCACTTTCAAAACCTTCAACTTCTTCACCAAGAATATAGGTTCCTTTTTCGCAAACTTTTAAAATTGCTTCAAGAATTTCTTCTCTGTAACTAGAAAATTGTGCTTGTGGATTACTACAGAAAATTTTATTTTGATGGTTCATGAATAAGTTTCCTTGTTAAGTATTTTAACTTCAGGTACAAAGACTATCCAATTGCCTCCATTCTTTAAAAAGTCGCATTCTTTTTCAAAGATTTCATTTGAATGATTCCAAGCAAATAAAACAGCATAATCAGGTTTGTCTTTTTTAAACTCCTCATATGATTTTACTGGTATATGGCTACCAGGGGTAAACTTTCCGTATTTAATAGGTGTTGTATCGCTGATATACTCAATTAAAGATGAATCAATTCCACAGTAATTTAAAATAGTTGTGCTTTTAGAGGTTGCAGCATATCCTACAACACGCTTCCCATCTTCTTTCAATTTATTAAGTAGCTTTATCAAATCATTTTTATTTTGTTCACAATTTAATTTAAATTTTTGGAACGTTTGAAATTTATCCAATCCTAATTCTTTTTCTTTCTTAAGCTGTTTCGTTACTGAAATATTAATATCTTTGCTTCCTCTGCGGCATAAATAATAACGCATAGAGCCACCATGTGTTAACTGCGGTTCAACATGAAAAACTTCTAAATTGTTTAAGCCAAATGCATTTGTAATGGAGTGTACACTAAAAAGATAAACATGCTCATCGTAAATTTGATCATAGGAAGTCTTTTGCAAAACATCACCAAGATAGGGGTCTTCAAAAACAAATATTCCGTTTTCCTTTAATAATAAATTAACGCTTCGGGCTACTGAATGTATATCTGGAATATGACACATTACATTTGCTGCAAAAATAATATCAGCATGATTGTTGGATTCAAGAATATATGCAGCTGTTTCTTCATTAAAAAAAGAAGTGATTGCATTCACGCCATTTTGTTTAGCGACTTCAGCAACATTAGAAGAAGGTTCAATTCCAAGATGCTTAATTCCACGATTTGAAATATGCTTAAGCATTATACCATCATTGCAACCTATTTCAATTACAAAAGCATTTTCTGTATTTCTAAGATAATTATTCATAAAATGTTCAGCAACATTTTTAAAATATTCTTCCATTTTTCTAGATGTACTAGAAAAAAAAGCATAGCTGTCATGGAACATCATTTTAGGGTCGGGTTGATCTACGAGTTGAAACATTTTGCAATTCATGCAAAAAGCAGTATTTAATTCGAAAAAATATTCATTTTTAAATTTATCTAAACTTAAAAATCCATTTGCAATTGGCATGGAACCAAAGGACATAATTGATTCTATGTTTTTAGAACATACCCTACATTTCATTTTTTAGCTCCCGATAATTTCATAAAACAAAGAATTTTATCTATTATATAACTGCCTGATGGATTAACTCTTTGTAGCTTAATTCATTTTCAATAATACCAGATTTTAAAACAATGACCCTGTCACAATTTTTAAGGGTAGTTAATCTATGGGCAATCATAATTACCGTTCTATTTTTACTTACATTATGAATTGTTTCTATAAGCTTTGCTTCCGTTTCGTTATCAAGAGCAGAAGTTGCTTCATCAAAAATAAGTACTTCTGGATTTCTATACAACGCACGTGCTATTGCAATGCGTTGTCGTTCACCTCCGGACAGTCTTACGCCACGCTCCCCCACAAATGTTTTAATTCCATTTGGTAAATTGTCTATAAATTTTGATAATTGTGATGCTTTTATGGCTTCTGAGAGATTGCTAGAGTTGATTTTTTCACTTGTTTCACCAAAGGCAATATTTGCTTCAATAGAATCATCAATTAAATATATGGATTGAGGGACATATCCTATTATATTATGCCATTGTAATGAAGTCACAGGATATTTTTTATCAATTAAAATGATTCCATCTGTCGGTTTTAAAAAACCTAAAATGATGTCTGATAGCGTTGATTTTCCTGAGCCCGTTTCACCAATTATGCCAATGCAGTCACCTTTATTAATTATTAAATTGATATTAATAAGAGCATTTTTTTTTGTATTTGGATATGAATAAAATAAATTATTTAAACTTATCGATTCATTAAAGGAAAAATCTTTAATATCTAAATAGCTTTCTTTTGAAACAACTGTATTATATTCAGAATAAACTCGTTCTATACTCGGAATAGAAGATTTAAAAACATTGAGTTGATTAATGATCCTATTTAAACCAGGCATAATCCTAAAACCTGCATAAAGATACCCACCCAAAACACCAATCAATTGGTTTGAGTTTTCATTTCTCATACATAAAAAAACAATTGAAAATACAAATAAACCAACAAAAATAACTTCAATAATCATTCTTGGGAGGGCATTTGTGGTGGATTGTACGGCGCGAAGTTTTGATTGATTCTTTGAATAGAATTTATATGCATCTACAAAAGAATCTCTTTTTCCTAAAAGTGCAATCTCTTTGAATGCGTGAAAAAATTGGAGCAAATTTTGGCTACTGTATAAAGCAGACTCTTGAGTCCTTTTGCCCCATCTATAGAACTGCGGCAATAATCCCTTACTTAAGGATAACCAAACACACACACCAAAGCCAAATATAATGATAGCAAGCGGTGGATTCATATAAATAACCATTGCAATAAGAAAAGAAGATATCATTCCTTCTGAAAGCAAAGTTGCAATAGCAAGCATTGCGTTATTAAACATCAACTCAACATCGCCAGATACAACATTGTATCCATGCATTGAGTTTTTAGAAATATAAGATGCATAATCTGACTGAGCATAACGATGTAGCATTTTATTTTTAAAATTATAATTCATTTCTTGAATAGAAAAATTTAAATGAAAAGCATCTATGGCTGCAAAAAAATTTTTAATAAAATACGTTAAGCCACAAAGGATTGCAATATATAAAATGCTTTGGCTTTGCGATATTTGATCATGTAGGCCAATTTTAGATAAATAATATTGGCCTTTTTCGGGAAGAATTAAGACTTGTGCAAATAGCACTATGACAGAAGCTGTTATAACTTCTAAAATAGAAAGACATACTGTAAAAGCCACAATAATAAGCCATTTCAGTTTTTCTTCTCGCGTTAGGATACTTCGTATTTTTTTTAAGGCAGATATGTTTGAAGGTATTACTGTTATTAGCATAGAGAATCTTTAGTTCTTTTAATAACTAAAAGTATTCTATCTGAATTTAGCTTCATTTTTGTAATTTTCCAACAAGTATATTTTTCAAATGCTACCGCAATCCGGGTGAAATAACCAAGATTAAATTCATTGTAGAATAATGCTTACGTAAAGTGACTCTAAAACAATTAAATTCTAGGTAATATTCTCAATCTCGTTTTTAATTTTGTCAAGTTCTAAAAGTAAATTTAAGAAATGCTTTTTAAATATGCAAAAAAATCACATAGATAACTGAACTAGATAAAAGTTATACCTATGATAAGGCTAATTTGATTTAATTTCAATAAATAAACTATTTTTTTTCCAAATTTTCAAAACTAGTAACAAAAGTCTCATATCCTAGGTCTGATAGTAGATAATTTTTTACATAATAACAACACTTTGGTTTAAGGAATCATCAACATATTATTCTTCGATAATTTATCTTTCATGTGGTGAAAAAATGGTTTTCCAATATAACCACGGGCAGCAAATATTTTAGAAAATATATTGCTAAGAGCTTTCTTGTCATCACAATTTGCATGTTTTAATGAAAAAGAAATGAGATATCCAAATTTACTAAAAATCGTATGATATTTAAATCCAATAAATCAATCCACTATTGATTTTCTTTCTCTTTCTATTCAATTAAAAGCTATATGGATATACTCACTTTTAATGTGACAAATTGCCAAATAAATTGAATCTATATAGCTTTCTCCATCACATGATGCAGAAATAACCTCAAGCAAAAGAAGCAATGGAACAGCACAAGTATTTTTTAATTCTACAATTCTCGTGTATGAAACTAAATTTGGAAATTCTGATTTGAAATATTTTATGAGAAACATGTAATACGATTTAAAACTTTTAAAATCGCCAAGATGAATGCATAAAAGTATGATCATCAGTTCACTCAAACATAACTCTGATTTTCTATTTCGTGAATTCTCATTTTTAAAATCTAACAAAATTTTTTCCAGGACATCTCAAAATTTTTGCAAAGTTTAACTAAAAATAAATATCTTCAATAAAGTATCATTCATTGTGGCTCCTTTATTTTGTTGACTTAAGGAAGCCCTATCTTTTTTCTTTTATCAAATATTTCTTCAAAATCTGCTTAACTTCAATTTATTACGTCGAACTAGCATTAATATGTAATTTATGTGGATCCGTTTATTGTAACAAATTGATCCAGTTAGATAGAAGCAGATGATAACTTAATGTATTGACAAATTTATAAAGTGGCATTAAATTTATTTAAATAATCAATCAATCGATCGATTTATAGAAGAAATATACTGGGAGTCAATAAATGCCCGAGTTAGTACAAAATTTTGAAAATATAGAATTAAAAAATAAAAATATAGTTAAATTTTTAAATAGTTCTTCTAGTCAAAATAAGTTTTCTTTTCTAGAAAAACTGAAAATAAATTTTAGACCTTATATATGTCCATTTCAGAAGATTCTTAACTTAATTGATAATAATTCAAAAGTCTTTGAAATTGGTTGTGGTATGGGACTTTTTATGGCTCTCGTACTGAAATTTAAGAATCCAAAAGAGATTTTTGGAATTGAAATTTCACCTAGACTAGTGAATTCTGCCAGAACATATATTTCAAGCTTAAATTTAAATAAATCATTTCAAGTTGAGATGTACGATGGAGGTGATTTTCCTGAATGTATAAAAAATTTCAGTACAATTGTAATGATTGATGTTTTTCATCATATTGAAAAAAATAAAGGAGAGAAGTTCTTAGAAAATATATATAACTCAATGTCTTCAGGGTCTACATTGATGCTAAAAGATATAGATGCTGCAGATAGATTTTTTCTTATTTTTAATAAAATTCATGATTTAATTATTTCAAAAGAAATTGGTAATGAAATATCACTTAATAATGCAGAATATTTAATAATTAAGTCTGGCTTTAAAGTTAAGAAAAAGTTAAAAATAAGAACTTATTTATATAGCCATTATGTAATTTTAGCTGAGAAATAGAATGATAAAAATATTAAATAGTAACTATATAAAAGTGTCATTTGTTTTTGTAATGATGTTATTAATTTTGGGAATTCCTGTTAATTTATTCTCATCTTTTTTAATTATAACAATTTTTTTCTTCTTATTTTATTTAATCGATTTTAAAATTGATTCTAGAAAATTTTTAAAATTATTTTTTATTTTTGTAATTGTAAAAATACTTCAATCCTTTATTCCTCAGATTGAAATACAAGAAGGTCATAAACCTTTTTTAATATCAAACCAAAGTAAAGAGGATGAATACTTATATTTACCGATCGAATTTCGTGAAAAAATGAGGAGTGATTTTTTTAAGTTATATCCTAAAGAGTCTTGGTGCAAAAAAGACTCATGGGGATGTTGGAGTTTTAGCAATATTTTAAATGAAAGTTATTCATTTTCATCAGATAATCTCTTAAAAAATGCAAAATACTCCAGAGTTGTTGATGGATTTAATTACTCAAACTTAGAACAGTTTCACTTAAGTATTAATAATTTACATTATAATTGGTACTCTCAAGAGCCTAAAAACATAAAAAGGAATAGTATTCCATTTTATGTTTTTTATGAGTTTGATTCTAATTCTATTGGAAGTAAAATTTGTTATAATGGAAAAATGAATTTATACAGTGAGGTAAAAAATAAATTAATTGACAATAGCCATAATGAATCTTCAGCTCAATGCGTAAAAATTACAGATGAGTATATAGGTAAAAAAATATGGCTTGGAGTATTTCAAGACGCCGGGGAGTATAGAATATGGTTTGAAAAATCAAATTTTGCTTTATTTTACGAATTTTTGTTTAAATTTTTGAGTTTAATTTTTCTTATTACCTTAATATATTCAATTTTCAATTCAAAGAGATATTATTTTATATTTTCAATAATAATATCATTATTATTATTTGGTTCGAATCAATTTACCTATTTTGATATTTATCCAGTTTATGATGGCGGAAGTGATTCTTTAACCTATGAATCATGGGGAATAGATATTGCAAAATATTTTAAAGAAGGTGATTTCTACAACGTATTTAAAGGAAATGAATCTATATACTATTATCAACCTGGTATGCGATATATTAAAGCATTATTTTCATATATTTTCGGAGCTAGAATATTTGGTTCATATCTTTTCTTTGTAGCAATTATGTTCTCATTGTATTTAATACTAAAAGAATTACAATTTTTTAAAAATAGGGTTTCTTTCATTTCTCTTGCTCTATTTCTTATACTTTTCTTGCGACCAATTCGGGATGGGCTTTTTGCTTCTCAGTATTCTTATTCTATAGATGGATATTCTGAAACAGCTGCAAACACTCTTTTGCTTTTTGCACTTCTATTGAATATAAGAATTTTTACAAAGCAAAAGTTAAATAATCAATTTGTTTTTTATAGTTCTTTTCTTATGTGCCTATCAGTTTTTTTAAGGCCAAATTATATAATTTGTTTTACAATTGTGCAAACTTTTTTATTTTTTCATATTATTAAGCATGAAAAATATAAATTAATTTTACCATACTTTATTGGAAATATTTTTATATTTACATTTTTATTCCATAATTTATATTTTGGGAGAAAATTTGTATTATTTACATCATCAGTCGGAATTAAAGAAAATTTGATCATTTCACCTAAGGAATATTTAAGTGAAATTTATAACATATTAAAATTTACTCCAAATAAATATGAGATTTATAAAATATTTGAGCATTTAAGTCGTTGGTTAGATTATAGATTTTTTAATTTAATTTGTATATTTATACTATTATTATCCATTCTAAATTTTCGGAAATTTTTTCCACTGAATATAAGAATAATTGCTATTTCTGCACTTGGTCTTCATTTACCTTCATTATTTTACCTTAATTTTGATCGATATACAGCTTTATCATGGATTCTTACTTATATTGTATATTCGTTTTTCTTATCTAATATGCTCATATATATTTATAATACTCAAATTAAAAGAGTAAGTAATCAAATTAAAACATAAGAGGTGAGGTTAAAATATGTCAGAAAAATCTATGGAAGAAATTGAAGTAGTTGAGTGTAATAGAGCAAATTTAAAAGACTATGTAAAGTTAATTCGTGTTGCTCACTGGTCAAAAAATTTTCTTATCTTCTTACCTATTCTGGCAAGTCATCGAATTTTAGAAATTCAACTTTTTTTTCAGGCTATTTTAGCGTTCTTAGCATTTTCATTTGCTGCATCGGCAGTATATATATTAAATGATATAACTGATCTGGAAAATGATCGATCCCATTCTACAAAAAAAAATAGACCCTTAGCTTCAGGAAGAATAAAAATTTCAAATGGGATTATAACTTTGTGTTTATTTCTTTTGTTCAGTGTTTTTATTTCAACTTATATTGGAGTTCATTTTTTATTTATTGTGATTTTTTATTATATTTTAAATCTTGCTTATTCCTTTCATTTTAAGAGTATATTACTTTGGGACTCATTTTGTTTAATGACTTTTTATACCCTTCGTGTTTTTGCTGGTGGGATTGCTACAGGTATCGCAGTCTCAAATTGGTTACTCATTTTTTCAGTTTTCTTTTTCTTTGGACTCTCGCTTGCTAAGAGATATATTGAGATTTCTAAAATCAATGAAAATACAGATTTTATTCCAGGTAGAGCCTATCAAATAATTGATAAAATACCTGTCTTAGTAATTGGAATAACATCTTCAATATCTTCAGTCGTCACATTATCGTTATATTTAAATTCTGAAAATGTTAGCGTTATTTATAATCATTCTGAGAGATTATGGTTTATTATGCCATTATTATTATTCTGGTTTTCGAGATTTTGGCTTCTTTCAGTCAGAGGTCTTGTTAATGAAGATCCCGTCATTTTTTCATTAAAAGATAAGTTTTCTTGGTTTTGTTTTATAATAGTTTTTAGTAGTGCAATTTATTCTTTATAAACTATAAAATATATAAGATATTATGCTCAATAAATTCGCTTTATTTCAAGAGAATTTTCTCTTTCAGGATATGATTTTACTGCTAATGATTTGTAAACATTTTCATACTTTTGCACACAGTTTTCAATGGAGAAGTTTTCTAAATATCTGGTTCGCGCATTTTCTCCGAATTGGTTTCTTAAAATAGAATTATTTGCTAGTTTGAGAATAGCATTTCCTAACGCAACAGGATTTTGAGCTTCCACAACAAGTCCACATTCATTATGAATAATAGCTTCTGCATTTCCTCCAACATCTGTTACAACCATTGGAATTTTAGAGCGCATTGCTTCAATTATTGAATTTGAAAAACCCTCTTGGTGGGAACATAAGACTCCAATATCAGTTGTGTTCCAAATATTTTCAATATTATCTATTTCACCATGCCAAGTAATATGCTTATCGATTTTTAAATCAATTGAATATTTTTTAAGTACTTCAGCTCTGTTTTGAGGATCTGCACCTACAATATTAAGTATCCAATTTTTACATATTTTATTTTTAATATTGCTCAGTGCTTTAAGTAAATCTTCGTGACCTTTATAATAAATTAAATTTGCAATTATAGTTATAATTATAATATTATTGTCTGTATTTGGGTTTCTTAATTCTCTTCTATCTTCAATGCCATTATAAATTAATCCAGCCTTAAATGAAGGAATTTTTTCTTCAAATACCAATTGATCTACTACTTTTTTACTATTTCCCAATACAAAAAATATTTTTTTATGTAATTTACTTTCTATCCATTTGAATAAAGGTTTTTTAGAAAAGTAGTCATTCATAGAGCGTCTACTCATAACGGTGACAGATTTATGTTGTATAAGTACTGCTGCTGTTAAGCCTAGTATATAGGATTCAGGTAAAAAAAAGTGCAAAATAGCATTTTTATCTTTTTTAAATATATTGGAAAGCCTTAGGATTGTATATATTATAAATACAATCTTTCCAATTAATTTAGGCAATTTACTTTTGAATTTCAGAAAAGATATATTTGGTTGAAGAACAGGAATTTGAGCATTTACAAATATTGGCAATAAAGAATTTTTGTTCGTTAATGTAATTATAGAAACATCCCAATTATTTTTTTTTAAAAGAGGCAATATATAACTTAAGTGTCTTTCAGTTCCTCCTCTTTCTAATGTTCCAATTATAAATAATATTTTTTGTTGCAAAAGTGTATGCCTTTTTTTATATGTTATTTTCATAGAATGAATCATACAAATGAATATTATCATTGACAACTTTTTCTTCAGTAAATTCATTTAAAAATTTCTGATACATATTTTTTCTCAAGGTATTTCGTAACTCTTTATTTTCTATTAATAATTTTAAAGCTTTTGCTAACTCTACACTTGATTGAGGTGGAACAAGTATTCCATTTTTATTATGCTCAACGACTTCCTTACATCCAGGAACGTTACATGTGATGATTGCTCTTCCACTTGCAGCGGCTTCAAGTAATGCTTTTGGCAAACCTTCTCTGTAGGATGGTAAACAGACTATTGTACATATTTTATATTGTTCCTTCATATTATTAATATATCCAATAAATTTTACAGAGGGTGAAGATTTTTCAATTTTTTTTATTTCACTTTCTAAAAGTGCAGATGGATTTCCTTTGTCAATATCTCCAGCAATATAGATTTTATGTGGGATATTTTTTTTATTTAATAAATTTGATGCTTGAGAAATCTCAAATATTCCTTTTTCTTTAATCAAGCGTGCAGGGAGCAAAATGATTGGAATGTCTGATATTGTGTCATTTTCTAAATAAATAAAGTCAGAAGGATTGACACCACTTCCCTTTATTAGAATTATATTTTCAGTTTTTATTTTTAGTATATTTTTAAGAAGATTATAATCATCATTATTCTGAACAATAACTTTTGATTTTACTCCATTGAATAAAAACTGATATACTTTTTTAATTATTGCTTTTAATATTAGAGATTTTATACTTTTTGAAGTAAAAATTGTGCCCATTCCTGAGAGTGAAAATATTGTTTTTTGCTTCATAATTCGAAGTGGTATTCCACAAATTATAATTGGAATAATTGTGATTAAGTGAAAGACAGAATGTTCTCCTTTTTCTTTGATAAAAAATGTTTTAAAAAAAGTAATGAAGAGATCATATATCTTTAAATTATTTCGGGAAAATGTTAGTTTGTTAAAATGAATATTTGCTAATTTAAGCTTACTTTCATTTTGTTTTGAAAGTTCTGGAGCGTATAAATGGCAATTTATAGATTTATTTTTTAAAGCATATGCAATATTTATTCTGTGAGAGATAAAGAATGTTGAATTATTGATAATAAAGATAACAGATTTTATATTGAATTCCTTTATATTTTTGAATTTAAAGATAGATTATGATAACTGCTATACCAATTGAGAAAGTTTAGTATTCCACTGTCAATTGAGGTTTTAGGGTGGAATCCAGTTAATTTAAAAATACTTTCAATATTGGCATATGTGGAGTGAACATCGCCAGGTTGAATAGATTTAGTAATTATAATTGCATTTTTCTTAAAGTAATTCTCTATTTTACGAACCACATTTAAGACAAGTTCTGGTTGATTGTTGCCTATATTAAGTATTCGATAGTATGGAGCAAATTGTACGGAGTGCTCATGAATTTCTGTTGGAGGTAATTCACAAAGTCTTAAAATACATTCAGCAACGTCGTCAACATAGGTAAAATCACGAAGCATCTCACCACCATTAAAAAGGTCCAATGGAGTTGAATTGCTAATTGCATTAGCAAAAAGAAACATAGCCATATCAGGGCGCCCCCAAGGGCCATAGACTGTGAAAAATCGTAGTCCAGTTGTTGGTAAAGAGAATAGGTGTGAGTATGTGTGTGCCATGAGCTCATTGCTTTTCTTTGTTGCAGCATAAAGGCTAATGGGATGATCGACACTTTGCTCTTCAGTAAATGGAAGAGTTGTATTGCTTCCGTATACACTGCTGCTAGAAGCATAGATAAGATGCTTTATTTTATGATGTCGACAACATTCTAAAATATTTGTAAAACCAACTATATTTGATCTTATATAGGCGTCAGGATTTATTAGGCTATATCTTACTCCAGCCTGAGCTGCTAGATGAATAACTGTTTCAAAATTATTTTCTATAAATAAATCTTTTAAAGATTGTGCAGTAGATATATCGCAGTACTGAAAACTGAAATTATTGTATTTATCATTTGTTTTTATATTTTCTATTCTTTTTTTCTTTAGTTCTATACTATAATAGTCATTTAAATTATCTATTCCAATAACTGTATTATTTTCATCTTCTATTAGCTTTTTAGCTACATGATAACCAATAAAACCAGCAACACCTGTAACTAAAAGTTTTCTTTTCATGGCTTTCCTCAAATTTTTCTAAATAAGAATTCGTTACATCCTAATCCACCAGAACAGGGCTTCATTTTTTTTAAAACAAATCCTTTTGTACGAGAAAATGCAAATACTTCTTCAGGTTTTGCAACTTCAAATGGATAACCTTCAAGCCAATCAATGAGGTCATTGTATGCTGACATTCCACGATTGTTTTTTGATAATTAAACCAGTTCTTAAGAGGATTTCCTTTCATAAAATCTTTTATAAAAGTAATACCCCAACATTTAAGTAGAGTATATATGATAAGAAAAAATCGCATTAAAAAGCCAGAATTCTTCAAATACTAAGTACATAGAGCTGAGTCAGTGTCATAATCGATTGTTGAGACTTTAGCTCTATTCATTTTAGCAGCAAAACTAAAAAGACCGCTACCTGAACCCACATCAAGAAACGACATATTTTTTAAATTATCGATGTTCAGAAAATCTAATAAGCTTAAAGATGCTTCATGAATTCTATCATCAGTCAGATGGGTTAAAAAGTGTGTCCAGTTTTTTCCAAATGCAAATCTCAATTCCTCTTTCATTTTTTCACCTTTAAATGTTTAAGTATTTTAAAAAATAAATTTTTCATCATAGTATTTTCTTTCTGAATTAAAAATTTTTCAGAATATGTAAGATTAATATACCAATCTCAAACCTACTAATGTTGTTAATGCTATCCAAGTTAATGCAATGATACAGATAAAATGAATTTTGTAAAAGAAGCGATTGTGCCTTTTAGAAAGAGTTCGGAGTGCAGCAAAAAGCACAAGACTTCGTAGGGCAATAATATTTAGTTTATATTCTGCTTGGTATTCCGCAGGTAATAACAGAAGAATAAGAGGCAGTATTGCTAAAAGAAAATCAGTAGGAGCGATTATTAGGTATTTTCTTTTAAATGTAAAAATAAAAAAAAGGAGAGTACTAAATAACAGCCAAATAAAAAGATTATTATATGCATTTTGTAAATTATATTTCTCTCCAAGAATTTCAATCCAAATTACATTTGAATTATTAGCAATAAGTAAAACAGTCGAGGCAATTGCTATGAGAAATGACTCAAAAAAACTGTCGCTCTTTTTTATAAAAATTGTACAAATCATTATCATGGCCATACAAGCAGCAACTAAACTTATTGTTTTAGGAACAATTCCTGCTAAAAATGGGGTTGCAAGCAAGATCATATAAACTGTATATCTATTTAAATGTTCCCAGTATCTTAAAATAAGTGTGATTTTAGGACCTACAGATGATTCTGAAACCAGTAAAAATTTATAACTTGAAAGATGCGTTATAAAACCATCAGTTAATTTAAAAGAAAAGACAATACAGAAGATAGATAATAGAACACCAAGAATTGGAGTCCAATTTAAATTATATTGTGGATAAGCAATTGGTAATATTCCTAATATCCCAAAAAATATCATTAAGAAATAAACTATAATAACGCTTTGAGAATGGGTAAAACCCATTTTTATGAGGGAATGATGAAAATGTCTTGTGTCTGCTTTAAGAGGGTTTTTCCTTTCAATCAGTCTAAGAATAATAACGTGTGCGGTGTCAAAAATAGGTATTGATAAGCAAAGCAAGACACTTAAAATTGGAAAGTAATTTATTTTTGAGCTATTTTCTAAAATCCATCTTGAGTTTTGATCTGAAACAACTTCATTGTTTAGAATAAGAATTAAAAATATTCCTACCATAAAACCAAGCCAATTACTGCCTGAATCGCCCATAAATATTGATGATGGATGTGTATTATATTTTAAAAAGCCAAGAATTGCTCCGATTACTGGAATGCTAAATACAATTATGAGATTTAAATTATGTGTGCTTAAAAAATGTAAGTAACTTAATAAAGAAATACCGATGAGGACAACTCCTCCTGCGAGTCCGTCCAGTCCATCAATCATATTTATTGAATTTATAGATCCAATTATTATAAATGTAGAAAGTATAACTCCTAAAATATATGGTATTGAAAATATTATATCATTTGAAAAAGTAATATTTTGAATTTGTAAATTTGAAAAAAGAACAACTGTTAATGCAGATAATATTTGTATGAAGAGTCTTACTTTGGCTGTAAGAGTTTTTATATCATCAATAAGACCTATTGCAAACATAACAAACGAACAGCAATAAATGAGCGCCATATTTGACGGCAGTTTCCAAATGGAAATGCTAATAAAAAATCCAGATACTATTGCAACTCCACCTAGTCTAGGAATGGGTTGGGTGTGAATACGACGTGATTTTGTATATAGAACGCTATTTTTAGATGGCTCTGAAGCTGTTGCATGTCCTCTATCAGGTAAATCATAGAGCTGTTTTTTCTTTGCAAGGTAAATCATAATTGGAATTAATAGAAGAGAAAATGTAAATGATGTAAAGAAAATGAGAATAGTATATATTCCACTCAATTTTATTCTCCTGCTATTAGTTATTAGTTTGCTAATCATTTAAATAGCTTATAATTGTTATTATGTAGCTAATTTTATGAATAAGTAAAATCTAAATTATAAAAATTATCTGACAAAAAGTATCAATTTGAAACTCTGAAACGTAAAAGAGTTAGTATTGCAACAAATCCATCAGAAAGTTTAATTTTTTTTCCTTCCGCTTTACTCCTCGGAAAATATTGGATAGGAACTTCATGAATTTTAATTTTCATTTTAATAAGTTTAGCAGTTAATTCATGATCAGTTTCAAAACCTTTTGTTTTAATTACTAAATTTTTAATTATAGATGTTTTATATATTTTATATGCAGTAAGTGTGTCTGTTATCCACTTTCCATAGAGTAAAAAAGTCCATAAACTTAAAACTAAATTAGCAAGCCATGGACCAAAAGATTGCATTTTATGTTTACCGGGTAGAAATTTAAACCCATTACTCCTTATACAACCTAATATTCTACTTCCATAAATAACTGCGTTTGGATTCTCATTTAATTTTGATAGTAGAATAATATAATCTTTAGGGTTATATTCTAAATCTGCATCTTGAATTAAAAAATACTCTCCTTTGGCAATGCTTAATCCTTTTTGAACAGCCGCTCCTTTTCCTAAATTTTTTTGCCTTATTAATATAATATCTTTATAAGATGATATTATATTATAGGTATTGTCAATTGAGCCATCATCAACAATAATTATTTCTTTTTTATATCCTAATGAATCAATATTAACTTCTATAACAGAATCAATAACCTTTTTAATAAAGCGTTCTTCATTGTATGCTGGAATTATAATTGACAAAAGTTTCATTTTCTTTTCCTTTTTTTTGATAAAAAAAGTATATGAGACTAAAAATGCATTTTATTCCATCCCATACATTTGTTTTTTTACCTTCAGATCGAGTTCTTGGTTTATATGAAATAGAAGTTTCTAAAATGTAATTCATTTTTTTCGATGTTTTTGCAATGATTTCCATTTCAAGCTCTACACCATTAGAAGTTAAATCAAGACTTTTTAAAAAACGAGTTTTAAAACCTTTAACTGATGTTAGCGGGTCAGTGATATAACGATTATATAAAATTAATGTAAGAATACTTAAAACTCTCCCACCCCATTTACTTGAAAAATAGCCAAAATAATTATTTCCATAAATATATCTGATTCTTTCATCTAAATTGAGACATTTAATTGATCGACTGCCAAAAACAACTTGACAATCTAAATTATTTCTAAAATTACTAACTATACTATTAAGGTCACTGCACTTATATTCACCATCACCTGGAAAGAAGATAATTATATTTCCCCTAGCCTTTGAAACTCCAACTTTTAAGCAATGCCCTCTCCCTAGATTATTTGTTTTTATTAATTTGATATTTTCAAACTTACTTACTATATTAAAAGTATTATCTGTTGAATTACCATCAATTACAATGATTTCTTTACCTAAACCTAAATTTTGAAAACTTACTAAATTTAATTCATTCAAAACATTTGCAATATATTTCTCTTCATTTTTAACAGGAACTATAATAGAAACAAGGTGCATATGGTCTTTTATTTTAAGATCTAAACTTTGATTAACTTTACTAATAATTTCATCTAATATTCTACCACCTAAATGTTTTCCGGGATCATCCTCCCAATCAGTTAAGATAACTCGATCTTTAGGAAATATTTCATCCTCTTCTTGAAATGAAATATATTTTTCTTGATATTTGTTTTTTTCGATTTGGAAAAAAAATGAAGTTGCAAAATCGTTCATTAAATAATTTTTATTGTCTTTCATATTCATATAATAAAGGAATTTCTTTGCTAGTGAATTACATGTTTCTGATTGAATTTCGTGATCAAAGAATATATTCCCAATAAATATTTTTTCTGATTTTTTATTTTTATGAATTGTATCTGCTAAATCTTTTGTTATATACGAAGGAAAAAGTGATGAATGCTGAGTTCCAGGAGCATATATTATTACGTCTGCATTTTCTAATTCGTATTTAGATTCAGGATTAATTTCAGGATAGAATGCTTTGCTATTAAGATATTTTGCTTTTTCATTTAATGATAATAAGTTTAAATCATCTATTTCTTGTTTCAAAAGATAATTTTCTAATAAATATATTTCTTTAATTTTAGAGTTATCTTGCTTTGATACTATTTCTGATTCATTTAGTAGAATTTTACCATCTTCTTTTAATGCAATTAATACATAATTTTTTCCATCAGTAATATTTAGAACCTGTCCAGTAATTTCAGAAAATTGAGAAATCTCATTTATGCACTTATTAAAGTCATGGTTATTTTTTAAATAACATCCAGCCATTAATATATTTCCAAATGAACAATCTGAAAAATTAAACTTATTGAGTTTATCTTGATTTACATTTTCTAGAAATTTCTTAATATATTTTTTTAAAATAATAACTTGCCAATGTTTTAAGTTATTTATTTTAGAAGTGATATTTTTGAAATCATGAATATCAATATTATTTATAAAATTTTTTAAAAACTGAAGAACATTGTCTGATTCAATTGGAAATCTGTATTCAAGTAAATAGGCAAGAGTTGGATTTGTTAGTTCTATTTGGCGGAAAATATTTTTTCTTATATCAGAGGGGCCAAGCATTCCAGGAATTAGATTTCTAATTAATCCTGTAGAAAGTCCATCGTCATATGCGTTAACTAAAACCTTTAGATTAATTTGTTCATGATTTAGAAGTGCAGTTGTTAAACTTGCAGATCCTCTTCCGCCAGAAAAAATTACTACATTAATTTTATCTAACATATCATTCTCCAATTGGATTTTCTTTGATAATATTCATTATTTTAATGACGTCATATTTATCATTTATGCCAATGCTTTCATTTATATCCTCTAAAATTAAAGTACAAACTCCACCCAAGAATTTTTCAAATTTTTGAATAAGAGGGAGAAAGTTCCATTCATTTGTTTTATTTCCAATGCTTTTAAAATAATTATTATTAAGAATTTTTAATAATATATCTTTATTTAAAGTAAAAATTCCACAATCAGTTTCTCCGATATCTGGCATTAAATCACCTTCTCGAGACTGTAAAATATTAATTATTTTATCTGATTTATTTCTTATAAAATGTATGTATGGATTTTTTCTTTTAATAGTTGGAATTATTGCTGAGTAATGAAAATCTAGTTCAATTAGATGCATACAATTTTGAATTGTTTCTTTACTAAACATAATTTGATCACCCCAGATGATAATGACATTTTTTGTTAATACAGATTTTACTCCTGTATTAATAGCTTCTGCCATCCCATTCGGCTCTGTTTGTACTACTACCTCGATATTTAAATAGTTTTTTTCATTAATATGATTGTATATTTGGTGTTGCCCATCAGGTGATGCTACAATAATTATTTTTTTACAAAGGAATTTTAATTTATTATAAATTATATCTAATAATGTATTATTATTTATACTATATAATATTTTTGGTTTACTATATTTTAACCGTGTTCCTTTGCCAGCTGCAGGAATAATTGCTGTAAAATTATTAATTTTTAAAAGGGAATCAGCGTAATTTTTATGACATTCTTCTTTATTCCAGATTCTTTTCATGTCCGGCCTTTTTTTGTGCAATTATAAATGTTTGTCCTAAATTATATTTAAATGGAATTTTATCGAGCTTTATTTTTTTTGATATAAAATATGCAATTTTAAATATTTTGAAATATGCAGATGCTCTTTTCAAAATATAGCCAAGTTCTAATGTCTGCCAAAATGGCTCACATGAAATAACTTTAAATCCACAATTATCTAAAAATTTATTTATTGTTTTTCTATTAAAATAAAAAAGATGAACATTTAAATAAAAAGGCCATTTCGATCTCATTAATTTGCAAGCTAGACTATTAACATCTGGATAGTTTATTAGTAAATAACCATCATTTTTTATGATATGAGAAATGCTATGTAAAACTTCTTCTGGATTGGTTAAATGTTCAATAACATCCCATAATGTTATAATATTAAAGTTTTCTTTTTGGAAATTAAAATCAGATAAAATACCTGATTTTAGATCAATATTGTATTTTTTTATACCTTCGTTTACGAGCCATTTATTTGGTTCAATCCCTATAACTTTAAAGCCTAGATCATGAGCTGCTTTTGGAAATGCACCACCTGCGCATCCAATATCAAGAATATAATTTTTATTTGGCGTTATACTTAGGGTCCTAACTATTTTATTGAGTTGTTTTTTAAAAGTTCTTATTCTTAAATTATTTTGCTCAAAGAAGGTTGGATCATCTGAATTTGTGTATGAATTTAATATTATATTTGATTTAACTCTTGGATTCAAGTATACTAAGTTGCATTCTTTACAACAAACCATTTGATCAATTAGTTTTTCATCACTTGAACTTTTATATAGTTGTAATAATTTATCTTCATTTAAATCTTCATTATATTTTGATTTCTTTAATACTTTAAAGTCATTTGATTTGCAAATAATGCAAGGATTAAATTCGAAATAGCTAGAAAAATTTCTCATGATTATACCTTAAAAATGTTTTCTGATTTATCTTCCCCAAAGTAAACGAAGCACAATTGCTCTATATGGAACCATTTCCATTTTTGTTTGAAAGCGTCTGAAGAAAAAGTTAAGTGCTTGAATTAATATTTTTTTAGGATGATAAATAATCTTCCAGAGAATAAAGCAAAAGTATAAGTGCAGTCTAAATTTATTTAATTTTTTATAGTCATCTCTCCATGTAGGAGAAAAATTAAGTTCTGATAACGTATTATAACCAGATAATTTATTATAGATTCTTGAACCTGGAACTGGAGTAACTATAAAGAGTGCAATTTCATCAATACCTGATTTTGTTAAATTTTTTATCATTTTTTTTGTTAATATTCGATCTGAATCTTTCTCACCAGGAAAACCAAGAACAAAGCAAGCTTGTGTTTTAATATTAACTTGATTCATTTTTTTTATCATATTTATTGCATGGTCTAAATCAAAAGGCTTTAACATCGTTTTAAGAAGCTCTGGCGAACCTGTTTCTGGAGAAATGGAGACATAAGTACATCCAGCTTTGGCCATTAAATCAACGGTTTCTTCGTTTTTAATTGTTTCAACTTTAGTTCCAGCTACAATTTTCCATGCAATTGAAAGCTTTTTTTGAATGATAATTTGGCAAAACTCTCTAATTCTTTTATCATCAATTGTTGGATCGAGATCTTCTATATGAAATTCTTTAACTTGATATTGTTTTATATAATATTCAATTTCTGTAACAATATTTATTGGAGATCTTGGCCTCCATTTGCGATTATTAGTCGCTGGAACTACGCAAAAAGCGCAGCTGTAAGGACAACCTCTTGATGTGAGTAGAGGCATATATCTTTTTCTTGTTTGAGGTCCATGAGCAAAATGCATTTTCCAATAATTTTTGAGTGGAAAGAGATCCCATGCTGGAAAAGGTAAGTCATCCAAATTTTTAATTTTGCCAATAGGAGGAGAAGAGAAATTGCGGCAGCCAAGTCCATCAATTTTAGCTAATTCATTTTCATTTCTTCCATTTTTTATTGATTTTAAGAATTGAACTGCACGATAATCACCTTCACCTGATATTGTAAAGTCCACTCCTATATCATATAGTTCATGTGCTATTTTTTCGAGTTGATATGCTGTAACTGCTTGAGTATTTTCCAATACTGTGATGATTATTTCAGGTTTTCTTGTCTTAATATATTTAGTAATATCACAAATTGAGTCGTGATTAGATAAATTTATTGCATATATAAAAACAAATATTGTATTTTTAGGAATTCTCTCGAAAACCTCTTCAACATACAGGCCCATTCGAGTGTACTTTTCAAATGTTAATGATTGTTTTGGCTTTTCTGCAAAAGCGTCGATGACTGAGATTTGAAAACCAGCATGTCTTAAAGAAGCTGCTACATAAGCTAAGCTTATGGGCATATACACAATTCCAGTTGTGAATGGATCACTCCTTTGGAATATTAAATTTGGATTGATTAGTACAGCATCCATTTTTATATCTCGATTGATGGTGGTTTATTGTTTTTAAAATTAAATTTTAGAGAAATTTTATTTAGAATTAAACTATATCCTATACCCATTATTATACAAATAAAAGGAGTGGCTGGTGTAAATAAACGTGGATCCATATTCAGTTGAAGAGTGAAAGCAATGAGGTTAAGAAATAAAATAGGAAATATTATAAAATATTTTTTATCACTCATATAACAAGAAATGAGTCCAACTACATAAAATATATAGAAAGGATTAAAGGTGATTCCATTAGACATTTTTATTATGTTTATTCCTCCAATTTGGTAACTAGAGGCAACTGTAGGAAGAATAAACAAACCGGAATATCCATAAATTATGCTACTAAATAATTCATTCAATGATCTCATTTTAAAAATATATTCAAATGAAGTTGTTTTAGGACCTGAATACATTCCCATATTTTTATATTCTTCTAAACTAGGGCAAGAAATACAACCTGTTCCTTTCAACTGTATAAATTCGTAATTGCGCCACCAAACTGCGTGAATATTCATTGAAAAAAATGGATCTTGATATGTATTGTAACTGTAAAAGAGATATGGAGAAATAAATATAATAGATAGTATTATAGGTAATATTGATTTTAGTAAATTTATTTTAAATCGAAATGATGACCATATTAAGCAGATTATAGAGGGTAAAACAATATTCATTCGAGTGCCTATTAATATGATAAAAACTATACACCAGTAAATAACTCTTCTATTATTTGTTAAATGAGGTTTTTTAATAAGCGTTAAATAACAGATTATAGGCATTATTGCTAGAATAAGCATGTCTCGTGTACAATTTACAGCAATATGTATTAAATAATTATTGCAGAATAAAAAAGAAATAGAAATAGTAGCTGCCACTTTGCTATTTGTGTATTCTTTGACAAATTTATATATCATAAATCCAGTCAATATAAATAAAGTAAAGCCAAGAAGACGTATTGATATTACAGGATCTTGAAAAATTGTTAAATATATTTTTACAATCCAAATCCAAAATGGCTCTCGCATACCAGTGTGATATAAGTTATTTATTGAGATTGAGTTTGCAATATGAATGTATCCTATCACATCTGGCCATAATTTATCATTGAATTCAATTAAATTCTTTACAAATAAAAGAATCATTATAATTGAAATTACTATTTGAGGAATATAGTATTTAAAGAGTTGATTTGAAATATGAAATATATGTCTTAACCCTTTACTGTACATCCAGTTAGTTTCCTTTTGATAAATTTTCGTAAAATTCATTTACAGAAAGAAAGACATTAAAAGCTCCTGCATGCATTAAATTAGTTCTCATGAACTCATCATTTGCAATACCAATTGCACAGATTTTTGCACTTTTTGCTGCTTCTATGCCTTTTATGGAATCTTCAATGACTAAACTCTCTTGCGGACTAATTGAAAGTGTATACAAAATTTTATTGAATATTTCAGGATCTGGTTTGCATTTTGATACTTCATTTCCAGATATAATAACTTTAAAGAACTCTTTAGTTCTACTAGTATTAAGAAAGTAGTGAACATTTTTTTGATCTGATGAGCTTGCTAATGATAATATATATTTTTCAGATAAATTCTTTATGATGTTATAACAATTTTCTGCAAAAATTGGATTTTCTCTTAATAAGTGAGCAGCAATCTCTCTTTTTTCAATAGTCATTAACTGCACTAATTCCGGTGTATATATCATTTTATTCTTATTAAAAATATGTAAAAAGGCTTCGTCCGTTCGCATGCCAGAAATTTCTGTATAGATAAAATTTGGTAATGAATATTTTTGACATATAGATTTAAATGCAATTTCATGCGAATGAGTGGATAAAAAAAGCACTCCATCCATGTCAAATATAATTAATTTTTTATTTGATAAAATCAAGTTTAATCCTAGTTTAATAATACAACAAAAAATATTTATCTAAGATGTATCATTTTTTTTTTTTTAACTCAAGGGGACATGTTTTTATTCACAATAAAGATTATTTTTTACTAATTGAATTACTATTTTTTATATAAAATCTCCACAGATTTTCTTTTCCTGCAGAAATACCAATGCGGGTTGTTGTTACTATTTCAGGATTTGAAATGAGTGGTGATTTTTCTAACCAAAGTTTATTTTCTTTGGATAATTGAATTCCATTTTGACTTTTATTAATTTCTAGGTAACGGCAGAGTTTACCGGGCCCAGCGGCTTCTTTGGAGTGAGGGTGTTCAGGTAATTGCAGTGCACGAATGAGAACAGCTTGCCCGCTGTTTTTTTCCCCTGAGACAATATTGAAGCAATAGTACATGCCATATATTAGGTAGACATAACTGATACCGCCTTCTTCAAACATGGGAAGTGTGCGTTTTGTTTTGCCTTTTGCCGCATGGCAGGCGGGGTCATCAGGCATATAGGCTTCTGTTTCGACAATAATTCCTTTTTTGAGTGTGCCTATTGGAGTGATGTGACAAAGAGTCATGCCGAGCAGTTTGGGGGCAAGTTCAGTGGCATTTTGTTTAAAAAAATCTTTATCTAGGAGGTTCATATTAAAGTCACTCTCGATAAGTCTAATAAATACAAATAGATGTAGTTCTTGGTGCACGCTTTATGCAAAAGAAAAGGTTACAATAACGATTGCTTGAAAGAAATGCAATATTATGGTAAAGTCTCTTTACATCTTTACCGAACAATAAGATGGAGTTTAAAATGTTTACTATCGAAAATGTCTCAAAATTAAGTGAAAAGCGTCAGATCACAATCCCTTTATCTCTTTGTAAAAAACTAGAGCTTGGGGCTGGTGATCGTATTTGCTTTGATTTTGATCCTGAAAAGAAAATTGCAGTTATGCGAAAAGCAACTGCAGCTGATATTCAATGGTACTTGCAGTTATCGAATACAGTTCTAACAGAATGGGAAGGTTCAGAAGACGATGATTTGTAGTCAATACGATGTAGTTGAAGTCCCATTTCCATTTGTAGACACTCCCGCAATTACAAAAAAAAGAAAAGCTCTTGTTATCAGTAAATATGATTTTAATATTCAAAATTCTGCAACTATTCTTTGTATGATTACAAGTGCTACAAATTCAAAATGGTTTGGTGATATTCCAATAAAGCAATTAGAAGAAGCTGGTTTAAGAAAATCATGTGTTATGCGTTTCAAAATATTTACATTGGATAATAGTTTAATTTTAAATATTTGTGGAAAATTGTCGAAAATAGATCAAGAAAACTACGAAAATATGAAAAATAAATTTATTTAATTATAATTTATTTATTAAAAAACATACACACACGAATATCCATACCACCTTGAGTGAAATGATAGGTTTCAATTTCTGCTCCGCGCATGCATTTGCAAAAAGCGGACCAAGAATCTTCATTTGGACAAAGTATAAAGCCAAATAAATGGGTGTTATTATTTTTTAATTTTGCGCCTATTTCGGAAACTTTTTTTCCTACATTCGAATAGAAAACTGTTGAGTCTCCTTTGTCATTTAAGCGGATGCCGTATGGGGGATTGAGTGGAAGAAAAACATTTCCGAAATTTGCATTATTTAAAATTTCATCGATATTCAATTTTAGAAAGTTTTCACATAAAATATTTTCGTTGGAATTGTTATGTTTATGAAAACTATTAATAAATAAATCCTGCAGTGAAGTGTTGAGTTTGTTTTTAAAGTTTTCAATGTTTTCCAGAAATGCAGTATTTGCTTGTTTTGAATTGTCAATGCTGAGAATACGGAATGGATTTTCTGCTGAGTTTAATAGGTTTATCTTAGAAAACTCATTGGCTTTTTTTAAAAGAAAAGAAAAGTTTTCTTTTCTAAAAAGAGGCATTTTTTGAATAGCGTATTCTCTATTCAGTAAACTAGGTGCGTGTGCAAACTGTGACAAAAGATATTCAAAAGCAAAAGTTCCTGTCCCAGAAAAAGGGAGCATGAGTATCTGTGCCTTGAGTTCTGGGTTGTGTTTCTTTAGAAACTCAAAAGCTTTTGTTATTGTGCAGGCAGCAGCATCTTCACGTAATGGAGCGCTGGCACTTAAAGTACCACGATAGCCTCTTTTATAAAGAGGGTTACCAGCAAGTGAAATACTGACGGTTAATTTATCTTTGTATAAATGAGCATAAAGCGCAGTTGTTTCGTTTGTGTTTTCACCACTGACAATTTCACAGCATTTATCATTTAATATATTTGATAATATTTCTTTTAAGCCACTTTCATGAAATGCCTTGCTTGCGACAGAATCTACTTTCACTTTAAGTGACATTGATTTATTTAAATAATAGTCCCAAGAAATAGACTGACATTGCTTGGTAAAAGCTTCTTTACCAACAGCTTTTTCTTCGAGTAATATAAGTCGAAGGTCAGTAAGGCAGAGGCTGCGCATTAATATTTCTGTCAATGCAAAAACGTGAACATTTTCTATCAATATTTCATTTTTTAAAAGTGTGCATTTGCTATTGAATTTTTGTTTAAACCAAAGATTATTTAGAATTTCTTCGATTTCTTGAAGCGCAGTTAAACTAAAACCAGCTGGAAAAGTTGCAATAGCAGTTTGTGACTTCCCATAGATATGCTTTTTAATTTGCTTTTCGATATTTTGTTCTTTTTCTTGATTCATCTTGAACCTATTTTTTCGCTTTTATGAAAAATATCACAGCAAATAAGATTTTCTTGCTCACTGAGTTGATATTTAATTTCGACTTTATCTTGTTTACTTATAATTTTATTGAGTGGAATTGCGATTGGGCTCCAATGTTCGCACGCATCGTTTTCTTTTGGATTAGAAGAAATTGTTATTGACTTGGTCAAGTGCACTCTAAACCAAATAATTGCAAGAATATTATCGCAATCTTCTTCGATTTCGATTTCTTTTTTTCCATAAAGTGGGTGTTTGCTTAAATCGGAACTGTAGACAGGAGGTGGATCAAGACGGGTTGAACCTATTTCTACAGTTTTTGAGAGATATTTAAAATTTTGAGAGTTTAAGGCAATGGGGAAAGAAATATTATTTAAGTTAAGTTTGCTTGCAGCTGCAAACATAAATTTATCTAAAAAATTTTCACTTAAACTTTTAGTTTTTAATTTATTTAGAGCTTTTATTCTATGGAGCATAGGGTGATTGTTGAGTTCAATTAAATTACAATAAACTGTTACTTTGCTAGGGATATAAGTTATGTTGCTGCCAACAAAGCGTGAACCAATTTCTCGAAGTGTTGGAATGACTCCTTCTTGAAAAGGATCATTGCCAAAGAGTTCACTGACCACCATTGTTATAGTGTCAGTGAGTTCGACATCATAGCTATTTGTGTTATGTAAAATGAAATTTTTTGAATTTGTTTCAAGACCAAGTTTTGTAAATATTGCTTTTATACTTTCCGCAGTTTTTGTTTCTTCAATTGCAATCACTTTTTTTGCCCCAGCTGATAAAGCCTGTGCAGAAAGAAGTCCTGTTCCTGCGCCAACATCAAGGACAACGGATTGAGCTGTGATTTCTTGCTTAATTGCAGAATAGTAAGAATTTGAACGTACAGAGTCAGAGAGCATAGCCCATTGAATCCACGGATCGCCAAAACCATCTTCTTGTAGGTAACGTGAAGAGTTTTCGCTTGTATTTATAATAACCCCTGCCGCTATGAGATCATTCAATAATTCGGCACATTCTTCAGAGTTTGGAATATTATTTAAAAGTGAATTATAGTGTTTTTTTATTTTATTTGGAATTGCGGTTGTATCTGTTACTTTACTATTGTCGGCTAAAAAACACAAAAATGTTAATACTTCTGGCGCAACATAAAATTCTCCAGATGAACTGGAAATCGATGCATATATATTGCCATTATCTCCAATGCGAAAGCGAAGTCCCTTCGCTAAGCTGAGATTTGCCGATAAGTGTTTCGTGCTTTGCTTGGACATTGTAACCCTTTTTGAGTTAGAAGTTAATTCTAAAAAATACGCGACGACAGGTTGTCGCATGGGAAGGTATAAAAATGCAAACAAAAAATATTCTTGAAGCTATAGGCAGAACTCCTTTGGTAAAGATCAATCATCTGTTTAAAAAAGAGGGTGTTGAGGTTTATGCGAAATGTGAGTTTTTAAATCCAGGAGGATCGGTCAAAGATAGGATTGGCTATCAAATGGTTCTTGATGCTCAGAACTCTGGAAGGATTAAGCCAGGCGATATTTTAATAGAGCCGACCAGTGGAAATACGGGAATTGGAATTGCTTTAGCAGGAGCTGTGCTAGGTTATAAAGTTATAATTACTTTGCCTGAAAAAATGAGTAAAGAAAAGCAAGTTGTTCTTGCAGCTCTTGGTGCTGAGATAATTAGAACTCCAACTGAAGCTGCTTACAATGCACCTGAAAGTCATATTTCTGTAGCAAATAGACTTGCCAAAGAGCTTCCAAATGCTCATGTTCTCGATCAATATGCCAATCCGTCTAATTGTGATGCACATTATAATTTTACAGCTCAAGAAATTATTGATGACCTTGGCATGGTACCTGACTATTTAGTGGCTGGTGCAGGTACAGGTGGAACAATTACTGGAATTGCCAAAAAATTTAAGGAGCTAAAACCTTCCTGCCAAGTCATTGGTTGTGATCCTGTGGGGAGTATTTTGGGAGGCGGTACAGAAGTTGGAACTTATCAAGTAGAGGGTATTGGCTACGATTTTTTTCCTAAGGTTTTGGATTGTAATTTGATAGATAAATGGATTAAAACCAGCGATGAACCAAGTTTTGTTTGGGCGAGAAAAGCTATTCGTGAAGAAGGTTTTTTGTGTGGTGGGAGTTCGGGCACAGCTTTATTTGGTGTCAATGAAATTTTACATGATGTTCCAAAAGGTTCTAAAATTGTTGTTATTCTCCCCGATGGAATTCGCAATTATATGACAAAACTTATGGACAATGATTGGTTGTCAAAAATGAATTTTAAACAAGCAATATTATCAAATAATAAATTTTCTAAATAAGAAATCTATTTTCAGAATAGGATATATATGAAAGCAAAATTGCTTTTATTTGTTAAAATAAAATTATCTGACAGTGCATTTAAAATCTTATTTGCATTGCAGGATAATAAGATAGTAGAAGTCTCTTTAGAGAAAAATGATTTAAAAAATATTATTAAAAAAAATAAACTTATTAGGCACGAAAAATTTGATTGGCATGTTAATAAAAATATTAATACTCGATATTTGCTAGAATTGACTGCAAAAAAAGAAGATCAATTGCCCTCTGTTTTAAATTTTTTGGAAGAAAAGATAGATGTCAATTGGTTTGTCTTTCCTAAAGCTGTTAAGTTATTGAAAGAGGGAGTTGAAAAAAATTTTTTGCAACTTGCAGTTCAATATATTTCTAATGGTGGAATAGATGAAAGTGTAATAGCGGCTGATTATGATGCGGAATTTATTAAAACTTTGCAAGAGAAACTGACTGAAGATAAAAATTGAAGTATGAATCTTTTTGTCATAGACTTAAAATAAGTTTTAAGCTTATTATTGGAGATTTATGAAATATCTAGATCTAATTTTTAAAGTCTATATATATCTTTTCATTTTTTCTGCAAAATTCGTATATGCAAATAAAATTATAGTAACTACCCAAGATTGGAGTCCTTATCAAGTATCAAATAATGGAAAACTTTCGGGTATTACTACCGATATGGTTATTTGTATTTTTAAAAAAATGAATAAAAATTATGACATTATGGTTTTACCATGGGCACGTGCGCAAGAAAGCGTTAAAAATGGGAAGGCAAATGCATTTTATGCTGCATTTGTAACTTCTCGGAGGAATAAATATGCAGTTCCCTCAAATTCACTTGTAGAACAAAACTGGCTCTGGGTTATGAAAAAAAATTCAAAATTAGATCCTGATTCAAAATCATTTCGGTTGAATACAACAATAGGAGTAAAATTTAGCACTGCACTTGAAGACTTTTTAAGTGATAATAATTATAACATAACTGACCGTGTGAAACAATCATCCCAGCTCATTGATATGTTAAATTTAGGTCGCTTTGATGCTTTATTAACAGCAGAATCAATTTTCTATAATGATTTGAAAATTAAAAAATTGAGTAAGAGTGATTTCAAAATTGTTTTTCACTCGAAAAACTCCCTTGTATTTTATTTTTCAAAGAAATATGTCGAGTTGAATCCAAGCATAGTAGAAACTTTTAATTCTTATATCTCAGTCTGCAGAGAGAAGTAGATCTATTTGTTCTATTAAAATTTTAATCTTAACATTGCAAAAAAAGATATGCTCAGTTAACCTTTCAAGGCTTTGGAATCTTGCTTTGTGAGCTTTTGTTTTTATTGTTATTTCAAATAAAAACACTTAAAATTTATCTTTTTGGTGCTATGAATGAAACTGAAATTAAAGAAGACATTAAAATTTGTATTAACTTCAATAACTTTTCTTATACCATGTTGGCAATCTGCTCAGGCACAATGCGAGGTTGGCCCTGTTCTTTTTCGTGACACTCTTTTTGGTGCAGGAATTGGTGCTGGCGTGGGGGCCTTGATTTTAGTTGCTAACGAAACTTCTGACAAAGTTCCAGCAAAGTTAGCGACCGCTACACTCATAGGTGCTGGTGTTGGTATTTTGGTCGGTGTGGTTGAGCTTTCCTTTTCCGATTGCGGTTCAGGAAATAGACATGTAAGAAATTCTGAGCAACCTGGTTTTCATGCAGAACCCTTATTTGCATTTGTAAATAAACCAATTATTTACGGCAAGAATTTAGAAAATGACACAAAAAACCCATTTGAACTTGCTAATTTATCCAATATATCAATGGGTTTAAAGGTTCAGTATACTTTTAGCAATTTGTAATTATCATTACTTTCTCTCAGCTGCTTCTTTTTGGATAAGTGCCATTACAGATTTTCCGTCGCACGTTGGAAAACTTTGTTTGAGCTCTTTCATTATGAGGCCAATATTTATTTTCTCTTCTTTTGGCACTCCGTTTATTTTTTCTTTAATAATATTTTGTAATTCATGCTCAGTGGGTGCTTTGGGCATATATTTTTCTACAATATTCAATTCTTTTTCAATTTGAATTTGTTTGTCACTTCCTTTTGGAAACATTTCCAGTGAATCAAGCAATTGCTTTCTATAAGTGAGAACTGAATCGAATTCAGGTATAGGTTTTGCCGCTGTTTCGCCATACTGAATGGCGCTGATTAACATACGGACGACTGAAAGGGTTTCTTTATCTTGTTCTTTAAGTGCAAGTTTTAGATCTTCTTTTAATTTTTCTTTTAATGAGGCCATTTTTCTTCCTTTATTTCGTTTTAAAGACCCAAACACCATTCCAGTTTTTGTCGAGTCCTTCATTTTTAAGATAATTGCAGCGTTCGATAAATTCTTTGCTCGGATAATCTTCCGCCTTAATTTTTAAGGCATTCCTGAACTGGGCAATTGCTTCGTCCCATTTTTGAGATCGATACAAACTCAAACCTTCTTCATAAATACGAATGAGGTCTTTGATTTTTTCTTTATCTGCCTCTGGAAAACGCATGACTTCGTAAATACGAACAGGCTCGTTCTTTCCTTTGACTTGAATATTGTCCAATTCTCTAAGTAGGAATTTTTCAGGATTTTTTAAACTATTTTTAGTGAATTCAGAACATATAATTCGAGTTCCATAGTTTTTATTAATTCCTTCAAGTCGGGCGCCTAAGTTAACAGCGTCGCCGAGGACTGTATAGTCAAAGCGTTGGTCACTTCCCATGTTTCCTACTACCATATCACCTGTATTTAGGCCAATACCAATATCGAGAAAAGGTAGACCCTCTTGAGCCCATTTCTTTTGTAAAATTTCCAACTCATCAAGCATTTTTAGGCTAGATTGTACGGCGCGGTCTGGATGATCTTCAATAGGAATTGGTGCTCCCCAAACTGCCATTACAGCATCTCCAATATATTTATCGAGAAGACCATTTGAATCAAGTATTATTTTTGTCATTGGAGTGAAATACTCATTTAAGAGCACGGTTAATTTTTCAGGTGTAAGTGACTCGCTTATAGTAGTAAATCCTCTAACGTCCGAGAAAAATACAGTTAAATTCTTTTTTTCTCCGCCTAATTTTAATTTATCTGGTTGTTCCATCAGTTGATTGATAACTGCTGGATTTAAATAAAACTGGAACGCACTTTTTACCTTTTTCTTTTCACGTTCTTCAGTAAAATATTTAAAAATTGTAATGCCAAAATAAATAGAAATACTTTGAACATAGAACATTCCTACATAATACCAGTTACCTTTGCCAAAAAGAAAATAAGAGTCAATAAAGTAAAAAGAAGTCATAAAAATAAGGACAAAAATTGCTGATTTTATTGCGTTTATTTTCTTTAAAATATATGAAAAAATGATTCCTGATAAAACTAATAATGCAATTTCAAGAACAGGTGCTGAGAGAGGTCTTTTCATGAAGTTTTGTGTCAATATATTTTCGATAACAGCTACATGATGTCCAACGCCGTCAAAATTTTCATCAAATGGCGAAGGTCTTTTATCATTTGTTCCTGTCGCAGTTCCTCCATACACAAGAATGGGCGGGACATTTTTCGGAATTTTATTTTCATATGCATCTTGTAGAGATAGTTGAGGTAGACGTCCAAATTCTCCATAGTGATTTATTAAAAGTTTTCCTTGACCATCATAGAAAAGAGGTAATTTTAATTGGGGTTTTTTATTGTCACTTGGATAGAGATCAATTCCATCAATTCCCACTGCATCAAAGTGAACAACGATTCCACTTTCTAAATAATTTGCTGCAAGCGAAAGAGCTAAACTTGGAACAACAATGGGAGGAGCTAAGGCATTTCCTTTGTCATCTGTAGGTTCGATAGCCTTAACTAATCCAGCCTTACGAATGAGACCATCTGAATCTGATTGATTATTTGCAAATCCGACGTAGCGAGATTTACCCGCAATAATTTCTGTATTTGTAACGACCCCATAACTTAAAAGATCTTTGTAGTCTTTTAGCTTTTTACCAGAAGGAAAATCGATAAAATCGATGGAGGAGTTTTTTAAACGGCGAAAACTTGCAAGCCAATCATATTGCGAATTTTCAAGGTGAAATTTGTGATCAATGAAATAAAACCCCTGAGTGATTGTTCCAAACTCATCGATAGCTTTTCCTAAGGAAAAATCTCCAGGGCTTGTGAGCATTAATTCTTGTAATCGTGCTCCAAAATTTTTCTCTTGATAAATTTGCTTGAGATCTATGATACTTTCATCAAGAAATCTTCTTTGAGGCTCGCTAAAAAAAACATCAAAACCAATCCATTTTACTCCAGCTTTTTTTAAGTTTTGAAAAACCTTTTCATAAATTCCGCGAGAAAAAGGCCAGCGACCAAATTTTTCAATGCTTTTATCATCAGCTGTGAGAGCTCCAACTGTACCTGACATTTTGATTGGACCACGAATTTTAAAACGTATGTCGTAGAGTTCACGCTCTAATTGTCCCACTAAATCGAGAGCATTTTTAGGTAAAGAATAGTGTCTAAGAAGTAGGAAGAGTGAGATAAAACAGATAATTAAACCTGTTTTGAATGATGAAGGCATTAAAAAAATGTGAAGAAGTTTTTTTTTAGGGAATGAGAGCAAAGCATTTTTTTTCATTGAAAGACCTTTTTTATTGTTTATTCTATTATTTTATATTTGTAATTTAAGAAGTAGGAAAAATTGTTTTAACTAGCCAAAAGTAAAATTTCTTCGAGTGCTGACGGGTGAGGATACTTTTTATAGTTATTTTCTAAATGTATATTAGTAAGTGAGGAGTGAAGGTTTAATTTTTTTATTTTATTTGATTTTAGTTTTTTTGGAGCAATATTTTGGGTGTTTATATGCGAAATAAAGTCACGTGAGCTCTTAGTGCGGACTTCAGAAATTATATCAATTATTATATCGCATGCTTCAATATATTGATTCATATTTATGTCTTTATTCTCTTCAATATGAATAAGTAATAAGTTTTTAAGACCATCTATGAGTTCATTATTATTTATTTCAAAGGATTTTTTAAGTAGAAATGAAATATGTATTGTTAAGCTTTTATAATCGTTCATCTCTTTAATTTGTTCTTTAACAAAATATTCAAAGAAAATAATGAATTCATTTGAGTTTTTTAGCATTTGTGATTGTAGAACTGCATTGCTCATTTCAGCAATGTAAGCAGATCCTCCTAAAAAAAGATTTAAATGTTCTGTAAGAAAATAAAATGCGATTTTATTTTTTTTGGGATCAATAAAATATTTGTTGAAAACACTCTCAAGTAAACTCTCTCCAAAACGTGATAATATTTTGTCAAGATACATCTGGGATTTATCCTTAATTCTGGATAAATAATAGACAAGTGCAATTCTAATTTCTTCATTATTGATATTGCTTCTTGCAAGTAAATTAGAAGTGATATACTGAATGACATGTTGAAGCTGTTCAGTATCGTGTTTGTTTTTTGAGTTTTGATTATTTAAATATATTCCAATTTCTATTAAAAAAGCAAGTGAATATGCTGCGACTGTGCTATTAATTGTATCGATGTCATATTCATGGTCAATAATTGTAAATAATGTTTGACAAATTTTCTTAAATAAATTCATTTCCAACTTATTTTCAGTGAGTTGCTCAACTAATTTTTTAATATGTTCAAATTCTTTTTCGAAACCTGAAATAAGACAAAATGAATAAAGTTGATTATGAATTGATTCTTCTCGATATAATATATTTTGTAGTTGCTGAGCAGTAAATTGTATTATTTTGTTTTTCTGTTCATTTGATAGGAGAATATATTTATTATATATTTGGGATACTCTATCATTGTTATTAAGATCATTACGATTTAAGTTTTTCTCGAGAATAAACATTCTGAGTGCCGAAATCGGATCATCTTTTGCCGAACTATTTACATTTTTTACCATTGAGACCTCCCTAGCTGGGTCTTTTAAGATTTTGCTAAGAGTTTAATGGCGTAGAGTGCAACTCCATTTTTGAACAGCTTCAAAAACTCTACAAAATGACTCTTCGGAAGAGATTGTAATAAAATAAACTAATTTTATAAAAATAAGTAAAAACAAAGTGTTATATGTGCTGTGAAAATATAAAATTATTCGAAAGATTTAATTTCAATACTAATATTAAAGGTTTTAAAATGAAATTTTATATGATTATTTTTGTTCAGATTTTATTAAGTGCCTGCGCTTCTGAAAAACAAAAAAAAACTTCAATAAATGATTTTGTAAATATTGATATTATTCTTAATTCTTATAACCAAAGTATATCAAAAAAGGAATATCTTGTTGAAGGTATATATGGAGATACGTGTACGGGACATAAAGTGGGAGAAAAGTGGATAGCCTATAGTGA
Source organism: Fluviispira multicolorata (assembly GCF_009208585.1). Classification (GTDB taxonomy): domain Bacteria; phylum Bdellovibrionota_B; class Oligoflexia; order Silvanigrellales; family Silvanigrellaceae; genus Silvanigrella; species Silvanigrella multicolorata. The sequence goes on along the minus strand of NZ_WFLN01000010.1, from coordinate 24,107 downwards.
GAAAAAATCAACAATTCATTCATTAAAAATGAGAAAAAATAATTTTGATTGCACTTTAGAGATCAAAAAAATAGTTATGTTAGTTAATGGAAAAAAAAATGAATATGAGTTAAATGATTTTAGTAATAAAGCTGAGTTATCATTTCGTTTTTTCCCGTCTGAGTTTATAAAATTTTCAAAATTAAATAGGAATGAAAGAAATTTTGATGCTAATATATATATTAAATATTTTTTAAATTTAAATGATTTAAATTCTATGGTTTTAAAGGTAATTGTTTCTAATATTAAAAATTATGATCATTTAGTATCCGATACTTTATTAAATTATAAGAAGATAAATTTCACACGGAATCCAACTGTGGTGAATGGCTTGAAAAGTACATTTGTTTATAGAATTTATTCGTTTGGAAAATCTATATATTTGGCCACAAATACTAGAGAGAAACGAGATAGACTGGGAGGGCTATTTCATAGCAATGATTTTCCAAATAAACCATTTAAAAATTTAAGTACAATAAGAAATCATGATGTAAGAATTATGGCAATTTCAGGTGAATATATTCTTCTTGTATGTAAAGGAAAAAATGGAGGAGTCTTTTATTCGAAAGATAGAGAAAATTTTGAAAGGACTACAGATCCCTTATTAGATAGAGAAGATATACATAATATAGTAGCAGATGGAAATACTATTTATATTGCAACAGAGAATGATGGATTATATTATACAACAGAAGGAATTAGAGGTAAATTTAAAAAAATAATAAGTTTAAATGAGAGATATATAAAAGGTTTACATATCTCTCAAGGAAAAATTTTTGCAACAGGCGAAAAAAATTTATACTATTCAAATGATTTTACATCTGGAGTTTTTATTAAAAATAATTTTGAATTTAATGATAAATATCTTAATGAAATTGCAGTTATTGATAATAATATTTTTGTTGGAGGAGAAAATGGACTGTATATCTCGACAAATGGTCCTGACAAAGAATTTTTGGATGTTCAAAATATGGTTGGAAATGGAAAACAAATATATGGATTATTTGTTTACGAAAAAAATCTTTATGCAGCAGTTCTCTGTAGCTTCTGCTCTGATGATAATAATCTTAAAAAACAAATAGATGGGCTTTATTATGCCAAGCAAGAAGATCAATTTAAATTTAAAAAAATAATGTCAATCACTAATTTAATGGGAATTTCTGTCAGTGGAGGTAAAGTCTTTTTAGGGACAAGTTATGGCTTGCAGTATTTAACTGCTGAGTGATGGAAATATCTTAAAGAATTATATTTTTTAGAATTTTTTACCATATACTAAATATTTTATTTCATTCATGCTGAGGGCTATGCGGTTGCTGTCTTGTTCTACAGTTTTAGCTGTAGTTAAAGCTTTCTCAGCTGAATCACTATTTTCTTTTGTCATTTGGCTTAAGAGATTGGTTGCATCTGTTGTTGATTCAACACCAATTTTCTGTTCATTAGTTGCTTCATTTATTGAGTCTACTCTTTGTTTAATATCTTCTATTTTTTCTGAAATTCCTTTAAAAATGGTCACTGCTAGCTTACTTGCCTCGATTCCTTCAATAACTTTTAGTTTGGTTTCTTCAATGATGCTACTTACTTTTGATGCACTGGAAGCAATGAGTGTTTCAATTTCAGTAGCAGCATTTCCACTTGTCTTTGCAAGGTTTCCTACTTCTTCAGCAACGACTGCAAATCCCTTTCCATATTCACCAGCACGCGCGGCTTCAATTGATGCATTTAGGGAGAGAAGTTCTGTTTTAGAAACAATGTCATTGATGAGAGAAGTTTTTGTATTAATTTGATTGATTATTTTTCTTATTTCTTCAAGGGAAGTATTGGTTTCTTCAATTTTTATAACAGCTTTTTCCATTCTTTCCATTGCAATGTTACCTTCTTGTGCTTCATTTGAAACACTTGTTGCTGTTTGTTTTGAGCTTTGCACATTTTCAACAGTACGGCTGATCATGGCAAGTATTTGAGTTAATGCTGCAGATGTTTGTTCTTGTGATTGTGATTGTTTTACTGCATTTGCAGCGACTTTATCAAATAGTTTCGTAAGCTCTTTTGATGACTTTAGAATGGACTCGGAAGTGATCCCAAGTCTGCGTGCAACTTCTGAAAACTTTTTTGAAAGGCCAAGCGAAAGGTAAAGTGCAAAAATAAGTGAAATGAGCCATGTTGAAGTAATAATAGTTACAGTATAAAAAGTTTGTCGATTGTTTGCGCCAAATATGTCATCTTCAGGAATGCTAATAATTAATGTCCAGTTGATACTTGGAATAAATTTTTTATTTTTAATATGATCAAAAGCAATATAAGAATCTCTTTTTGATACTTTATCATAGTATGTAGTAGAACCGCTATTTGAATTCAATGCATCTTTTACTGTTTGAGATTCTACAAGCATTTTTGCTTTTTCCGAAGAATAGTTCGGATCGAGAGTTACCTTTTTATCAAAACTTTCTTTTGTAAAATCTGCAAGAAGTTCACCATTTTTATTTAATAGTAAAAGGTCAATACGGACGGAGCTTTGACCACGCGCATTTTCATATTCATTTTTAATTTCATCTCCAACCCACGAAAAATTAGCACGATTTGTAATAACACCAATTTTTTTTCCTTCAAAATTTGTTACGACCGTGCTGAAGCTCGTAGTAAATATTTGTTTCCCGTAAGCGTTTTCAACAATAGGATCAATTTTTGCATCTTCAAAATAGGTGCCATCAAATCCATTGTTTTTGTCGGTCGTGTATTTTTCTTCAAAAGCGTTTTGAAACCAATCTTCTTTCGCATAATTTTGCTTAGCAAGTTTTGTGGTGTTGATTTTTTCGCCATTAGGGCTTTTATCATTTGAGGCAACGAAATTTCCTTTTGTGTCAACAAAGAGAATTACATCATAGATTCCATACATACGAGCATATTCATTAAATATTTTTGTCATATCTGCAATGCGGCTTGTTTGTAAGACGGAATTAACTGCAAATGCTTGTACGTCACCGTATCTTTCATAAAATTGAGTAGAAATTGCTTTATCAATCGCTGCTGTCGATTCATTAATATAGTTTTGAATTGCTTCTTGGTTTCTTATATTATTATTGAAGATTGCAATTGTTATAATTATAACGGCAATTATTGAAATCCCAAAGATGCCTGTAAAAATAACTTTGGCTTTTAAACTATATTTATCGAGAAATTTGCCAAGTTTTTCTAAAATCATAGCTTGACCTTATGGTTAACTTTTACTTGAACTTAACTTCATTCAATAAAAATATCAGAAAATGATGATTTTGATAATGACTTTATTTCTAATATGTTTTTTCTCTGACTCTTAAAGAAATTTTTACCTCTTGATTTGGAAAAAAAGCAGAATAGTTTAATTGTAAATTTACTTATCTATTTTATAAGCTGTGTACTATTAAAATAAAAATAAAATAAATCATTTATGGATAGTTTTTTTTATTTAATTGATGATAATTATATTTGTCTTTATCTTTATATAAACGAAATATAATTAATTAATTATTATTTTATAAAACTATATTTTTAATTGCTTGTTTAAAATTTGTATGTTATTTGTTTCTTTAAATTATACTCTTATTTTTAAAATTTTCTGATGGTGATCTTGTTTCCTTAATTATATTCTAGGAGAAATGATATGAAATGTTTATCGCTTCTTTCAGTCGTTGGCTTAATGTTGCCCGCAATAAGTTATGCGGGTTTACCAAATACACAAACCACAACCTTACCTCTTCCTGTTGATAGAACGATGGAGCAAAATGACAAGCAAGCTATTGACTTTGTTGTGAGCATGCCCGTTTATCAAGATCAGCAAGATTCTTCACAATATTATTATGTTCCTAAATTAAAGGCATCAACCAATGCAGATGGAGTTTCTGCAACATTTTTAAAGAATGATGTTGCCGTCTCAAGTTCATCTGTTATAACCGATTTGAGTGTCAAAGTTTCAAGTTTAACTTCTGAAGAATATTTCAATGCGGTCAAAATTGTTAGTAATTTAGAAAAGATAATCATTGATACTGTTGCAAGAAATCCTTCAGATCCAAATATTCAAATTTATCAGAATTACTTAAATAAAGCGCTTGAGAAGAAAAAAGAAATTGAAGCAAAAGCAAATAGTTTTGAGCAAAGCATTCCTAAAGGTGTATTAACTTCAATCTACAATAATATTGCAACTATTTTTGGAGCTGCAGGAATTCATTTCCCAATATATGAAAATGAAATTGTGACCGCAAGACACAATAGATTAAATCGTAATTTAGCAGATTTAAATTCTTCTAATGGCGGATTAATAACTGGAAATATTTACGGTGGATTTACAGATGGTGAAATATTAAAAATAAAGACATATAAATCTAAGTATGCTCCAAATTTAAAAATTTCTGTAATTCCTTTAACGAGTTTATCTTTTGAATCACTAACTGAACTTCAATATGATTCATATGGTGTAAAAAGCCAAAGAGCTGGGATTCCTATTTTTTCATCACTTAAAGGGGGTGGTACTTTAAGTGGAGCAACCTTTAACTTTGATTTAACCACGAATGGTGCCGTTTCATTTGCACGTAACCTATCACCATTTATACCCCCTCTCAGTATTAAAGGAGTTTTACACCAACAGGTAGGTTCTTATAAAGCCACACTTGATTGTGATTTTGGTCCTGGTCTTATAATTAAAGATCGCTCTGTTATTAATAAACAAGTAGCTGTGTTTAACGACAATACAATTTCAAATATGATTATGAGCGGTCCTCAATCTCAAAGTTTCTGTCGAGTGACAATTCATTCTGGCGATACAAAAGCTGCATATTATGCGGCTGTGCAAGCACTTGAAACAGAAGTTTCGAAACTTTTAGCACAGAAATCAAATTTATCTCCTGTGGATAAATCTCAATACTGGCAGCAAATTCAACAACAACAAGGCCAAATTATAGATAGAACTCAGCAAAATAACGGTCATCAAAACGTTTTCCAAGCCTATCAGCAATCAGGATGGGCACAGTCTGCAGTGTCTGCTTTAGCAAGTCGCCCAAATTATTATTGGCAAATAAATGCTCAAGAAATGACAATGTTGAATGGTTTAAAAATACATAAAGAATTGTCCTTTGAAACAGCAAGTTCAATGAGTGTTTCAATTCCTACTAATATTTGTCTTGTTTGGAACGTACATGTGAAAGCATATAGAGCATGTAATGAAGGAGAACAAGCAAAAGCAATTCCATTAACAGATGCAACCCAATCTGCTAAACAATCTCAATCATGCAGCGACACGCAAGACGCAATTCAGTGTGGTAATAATAGAAATACTAATGCACCTACTTCACCAGAAGGAAATATCCTTCCAGAAAATCTTTAATTAGATTTCTTGAGCTTCACTTAAAAGTGTGAAGCTCTCATTGAATTTTGTTTGAGGGTTATATGAAAAAAAGATATGCTATCATCTTTTTATTGCTTATAAATAGCAATGCTTTTTCATTACCATTAAATTATATTTTTGGGAGTTTTAGAAGTTCTCAAACTCTTGATAAAATATATTTTTTGCATACTGAAAATGAGAATTTTTCAATTCAAGAGATGGGATATTCTAATAATTGGTTAAAAAATATTTTTTTAGGATCAAAATTTAATTATAATGATCTAACTGTAACCTTAGATTTTCAAAATTCAGTGAAAGAAATTGTAAGGGGCTGCTTTTTTAGTTGGTTCAAACAACTAGATGTTGACAAAAAATTAATTTTAATGGAATATTTAAGACCAAACGTTTCATTAAATATAGGAGTTGAAGAAGTTGCTTTATTTTCTGAATTATTAAATAATTTTACGAGTGCTCATTTAGCAAGTTGTAAACAAGAAAAGGAACTTGGGGACTTTTCTACGACTTATATTAAAATTGGTTTTGAACAATTTATAAGTGATAAGTCTTCTTTCCGCAAACCAGATGAAAAATATGAAAATATACTTGGAAATACTTATGCAAAGCAATATCAAGATGGGGCGCAAGAAGAATTGAAAAATTTTTTGAGCTTTATTGATTTTGCAGAAAATAATTCTCCCCAAGTTTCATCTGAGGTTATTTCTGACTTAATTCAGACGATTGAAAATTTGAAGAGTGAAAGATTGAGTGAAAATGATATGGTTTTTTTATTTATTGATAGTTTGAGAAGAAAAGATCCTAATTTTAGTAATTATTTTAATGATTACTATAAAATGATTCCTTATATGAAATCCTCAAAACTGTTATTTGAAAAATGTTTTTTTAACGAAAAGTTTTTAGTGGATTTTTGTGGTAACAATAACATCCATAAGAATTTTGTTCTTATTAGATTAACAAGAAGTAATAATTACTCAGATAATTTAGTGTGGGTTGGATTATGAAAAGAAAATACTTACCTATTTATGTTTTTGGATTCAGTTTGATATCTTATTTGACATATAATTTTTTTAATAAAAATGATAAATTTCATATTACAAGTAATGATGAGAAAGAAGTAACAAAAATTGAAAAAAATTCTTCATCACAACTTAAACAAAAATATTCGAAAAAAACAGATAAAGATCAAATAAATGAAGAAATGATAGTTCGAGAATTGCGGCCTGTAGAATATGTTACATGGTTAAAAAATCCGCAAAATAGAGTATTACTTGAAGTAAGAGATGATGGTACAAAGATATTTAGAAAAGGAAATGTGACTATCACTGTTATGGCAAATGGAGAGGAAATCTATTTGCCAGATGAATTTTAATTAGATTATATTTGATTGTCTATTGTCATTTATTTTCCTAATTCCATTTTATACTGTTCAATCGCCATTTTTGACATATATGAATCATTTTTCATTTTTTGTATTATATCTGATGCTTTGTTTAATTCTTTTTTACTATTAGCAATTCCTTCTTTATCGTTAGCTAACTTTACATTTGAATTTAATTCAGGATCATTTTCTTTCATCCAATTTAAAATTAAATCTCTTATTCCAAAACTTTGTGAGTCAGCCATGACCTTTGCATATTCGCCGTCTAGCATTCCTTGAAAAATATCGTGTGCATTGCTTTCTTCTTCTGGTTTTGCAGATTGCCGCATGCTTTTTATCATCATATCGATATAGAGTGTTTCAAATTCTTTTGCGACGTTTTCTGCTTCTTTTAACTTTTGATCTTTTTTTGATAAATTTTTTACAGTCTGTGAAGGCTCGTCATTTTTGTTATCTGTATTTAATTCAGAATTATTTTTAACTTTTTGCAAAACATCAAGTGAACCAATTCTCATTGTCAGTTCCTCACTTATTACATAAGTTTAATTTGTGCTTTAATTGCTTTTGCTATTTCTAATGTTTGCATTATTGATACGATATCTTTAGGTCCTGCACCTAAATTGTTAAGTGCCCGAACAAGATCAGCAACCGAAGTGGTAGCGGAAATTTCACCAACTTTTGCTGTTTTCTTTTCAACTTGAATTTCTAATCTGCCATGACTGATTGCTACAGGCTCAATAATGACATTATTACCAGAAATTATTGTTCCCGTCCTTTCATTAATGACAACAATAGCAACAGAGTCGGGAGTGACTTTTATTTGTTCTAATATTGACATAAAAGCAACAGGATTAAAGCTTGGATTGTTTCGTGTGACTTTATTTGGAATTTTTACCGAAATAAGTCCTGCATTAATTGGATCTGCGATAAATTCTCCAAAATATTCATTAAGAGCTTTTGCTACGCGATTTGCTGTTGTAAAGTCAGCACTTCTTAAACTTAATTCAATGTTATTATTGCTAATAAATGTAGAAAGAAATTCTTTTTCGACAATGCCAGTATTTGTTAAAGAAACAGTTTTAGGGGTTGAGCTGCGTGCTGCTTGGCCTGCTCCGCCTTCAGCTCCCGCCATAGATGTGCCTTGGCTTATAGTCCCTTGCGCTGTCGCATAAACTTGTCCATCGACAGCAGTTAATGTAGTCAATAAAAGCGTGCCTCCTTCTAAACTTTGTGCATCACCAATACTTGAAATACGTATGTCGAGTTTATCGCCAATGCGTGCAAAAGCGGGTAACACAGCAGTAACAACAACTATTGCAATATTTTTTGTGATGACTTCTGTTGGTGCCACAGTCATTCCAAGGCGGGTAAAGACTGTTGACGTTGCTTTGTTGGTTGCAATACTCGCTTTGCTGTCACCCGTTCCTTGCAATCCAACCACAAGTCCAATTCCTGAAAGAGAGTTTCCTCTCACTCCTCTCACTTCAACAAGATCTTTGAGTCTGACTGGAAGTTCGCTTTCTTCAGCATGTGAATTAAATTGAAGGAAAATTAAATTAATGAGAAAGATCTGGCTTCCTAAAATGAAGAAGATTAAATAATTTCTCAATCGAATTCTCCTTTAACAAGGTGAAAAATTATTTTGCGGGTGCTTTGCCTGCGCCTGCATTGCCTGTGGATTTACCGCTTTTCCCTTTACCGCCGGCAGAATCTTGCGGTGGGCCATCAATGATGACTGCTGATTCAAGAATTTTTTTAGCTTGAGCTGTTTCTGCATCGAGGCGACTTCGATCTTTTTTAAGTCTATCTGCTTCATCTTTAAGAGATTTTTCTTGTTCTTTTAAAGCATTCTTTTGTGTTTCTAGTTCTTTCTTTTGTCCATCAAGAGAAGCCATTGCAGTATTGAGATCAGGAGCATAGCCAGAAAGCTTTCTTGAGACAGTAAGATCCCAGCCTGCTGCAGAGTAGTCGCTTACCTGTCCACTATTATTTTCAGTAACAGCAATTTGCGTTATTTCTTTTGCATCGACTTCAAATTTATTAAGACTGCGTTGAGGAATTTTAGCCATAACGAGTAGACTTTTTGTTTCTCCGGTTTCACTGACATAGGTTTTGCTTCCTCTTAAGTAAACATCCCCCCCCGGTTCAAACCCAACCACTTCAAATTTCATAGATTTAATGGGGTCGTATTTTTGAGACGAAGCCCCAGCCCCCGCTTGAGGAGCTGTATCAGGTTTGTATTGAAGATCTTCTGGAATATTGACTGTGATAATTTCACCGACGTGAGCTGGCTGAAAATCGGTGGCAAGAGATTTAGGCTGCATTGAATCAGCCCATATGCTTCCTGAGGTCGATCCCGCCTCTCTCGATTTGATAGATAAATTTTCTCTCTTAATAAATAACTGTTCTTGGTTACGTGGATTTTCTGTTGAGTTATTTCGTTCAATTTTTTTTTCTAAGCTGTCACTTTGCGGGTCATTTAAATTTCCAACTAGAGGACGTGGAGTGAAATTCTGAGCAGAGGCATTAAAAGTGGGAGTGCAGCTAGAAAAAAATATAATCAGTGCAATAATTACAAAAAGAAATGTGAGTCGTAAAACAAATTTTTTAGATGTAGGTTCAGGAATATTGTCGAATGCTGTCGAAACTTTTTTACTAGTGCTGTTACCTTTGTCAAAGGCATATTCAACTGAACTTAAATATTTATCAATTGTTGAAAACCAAACATTGCTATCACTCGATGAGTTTTTAACTTCATGCTCAGGTTTTCTATGAACTCTTTTTTTAGCATTAACCTTTTTTTCTTGGTTTGCTTTTATTTGTAAAGTTTCGGTATATCCCTCTTCTTCATTTAAGCAGATGGAATCGAGATCTTTAATTATTTTTGCATATTTGTTATTTGATTGCATATTCAACCTCACCTGGCGCAATCACTGTTCCTTCAATGATCCCTGTAGGGCGAAAAGCAGAGCTTTTCTCAAACCAGTCGTTTATTTGAACACGAATTATTTCTCCTAGTCCACCGTTTGAAAGTGATTTTCCAAATGTTTGAATGGTGAGAGCCTGTGTGGGTTTGTATGTAATACGTGTTTTTTCTCCTGTATGTACGAAGATCTCTTGAGATAAGTTTTTTCCATCGATTTCTTGCCCAGGTTTTAAGTCCTTATTTGTTTTTTTATTTAGAAATAATTTTAATTGATCCATTGCTTCTTGTGCGGAAGCAAAAGAGATTCTAGGCATACATTTATCATCACCTGTTATACATGTTTTTATTTCAGTATTTTGTGAATTTAAAATAGAATTCAGGATAATGCCTTGTTTTGCTGAAATAAAGTAGATTAATTTTTTATCTGTTACTTCAATTTTCCAAACGGAGTTTTTTAAGTTTGTAGAACTCACATCAAATGAATATTCAACAGTATAGTCATTTTTTTTTATTGATTTTCTGATAGATGGATAAATAATCTCATTCAGATCTGTTCCAGAAATATGACATTGAAGACAATTTACATTTAAAATAATGTCTTTATCACTTGGATTTTTTTGTAACTGATTTTCAATTATAATACTTTCTTCATAGCCATTTTTTTTTAATACTTGCACAATTAAATCTTTTTGAATTTCTGCCATTATTTGCTCATGAGCTAGGTTTTTATATTCAACATAGATTTGAGGAGGTACAGAAATCATGAATCACCTTATTTATTTCATTTGATTTGTAGATGCTAACATTTCATCGCCAGTTTTAATAACTTTACTATTTAACTCATAGGCTCTTTGTCCTACAATCAATTGTACCATTTCTTCTACAATATTTACGTTACTTGTTTCGAGTTCTCCTTGATCAATGGTACCAACACCATTTTCGCCGGGGATTGAAACAATGGCTTCGCCAGATGCTGGTGTTGCTGTGTATAAATTTCGCCCCATTGAGTTTAATCCAGCTGGGTTTATAAAATTTGCCAGTTGAATTTGCCCTAAATTTCTTGGTTCATATTCTCCACTGACTTTGGCTGTCACAACTCCATCAATGGCTATCCTCAAATGCAGCGTATTTGAAGGAACAACAATTTCAGGTAACAAAGGCAACCCTTCAGAAGTTACAATTCTTCCATCCGCACTTCTGCGAAATGTTCCATCCCTTGTATATGCAATGTTCCCATCCGGAAGTTGAATCCTAAAAAAACCTTTGCCCATAATAGCCATGTCTGTATCTTTATTGGTGATTTTAATTGCTCCTTCGTCAAATGACTTTTCTACAGATACAAGCTTTGACCCATTACCAATTTGAATTCCACTGGGAGCAATCGTTCCTGTGGTTGTTTGTAAACCTGGTGCGCGTATATTTTGGTAAAGAAGATCATGGAAATAAGCTTTGCTTCCTTTAAAACCGATTGTATTGACGTTGGCCATATTGTTTGAAAGCGTGTCTATCAATCTTTGTTGGGAATCCATACCTGTTGCAGCGGTATTTAAACTGCGAAGCATAGTCTTTCTCCTTCTTAGAGGTCAAAATATTTCTATTTCTTCTTGCAGGTTAATTTGTTTTAGTGTGAATGTTGTATGAAAACATTGCAGGTATCTGAATAACCATAGGAAATTTTGAAGCAGGGAGTTTTGATTATGTTTCAAGAACGTGCAGAAAATATAAGAAGTTTCGATGGAAATGAACTCTTTTTTCGTGTTTATACTCCTGCAAAAAAAGATCAGAGAGAGTCAAAACTTGAGGGAGTCGTTCTTGCCGTTCACGGTTTTGGTGAACACAGTGGGCGATATGCGCATGTCGCAAGAGCTGTCTGCTCGAAAAATCTTGCCTTTGCAATTTTTGATATCAGAGGGCATGGTAAATCGGGGCCAGCTAGAGGGGATGCGGAAAATCTTCATGCCATGGTTTTAGACGTGATTTTTATGACAAATCATGTTAAAGAAATTCTTGGTTTGACTAGACAAAAAAATTCTTTTTTTGGTTTATTTGGACACAGTTTTGGTTCGTTGCTTGCAACGTATGCTGCAGCGCATTTGGCCGATTCTTGTCCTCCACTTTTTTTGAGTTCTCCCTGTTATGGTGTTAAGCAAAATATACCTGTTTGGAAAAGATTTCTTGCAACAAAAGTGGCAAAATATCTTCCTAATTTGGTTGCACCTATTGGCATAAAACCAGATACTTTATCAAATAATCCTGATAATAATGAGGCGGCACGACATGATCATTTGATTTTAACACATATAACGGCAAGGATGGGAAATACTTTCCTTGGAGCTCTTGATGAGAAAAAAATTGTCCAAGCAATTAGACTTATTCGTGCACCTGTTACGGTTGTTGCCGCTGCTGATGATAAATTAGTAAAAATTGAAGTGACAAAAAAATGTGTGCCCTATTTTTCTCATATTGGCAGTTCTTTCAAAATCATTGAAGGTGCGGGCCATGAGATATTTAACGAAACTGAACAATGTCGATCTCAAGCAATATCAGATCTATTAAACTGGATTGAAAAAAGTGGTTGAGCAAAGAAAGAAATGGAACTTAATTAATGATTCGGATCGAGAATTTATGCAAAGCATATGCTGCAAAAGTATTATTCCAAAATACAACTTATCATTTTCCAGAAGCCGAAAGAGTCGCTCTTGTTGGGCCAAACGGTGCAGGAAAGTCAACTTTATTAAATATTATTTGTGGAATTGATGAGGCAGATACAGGACAAATAGTTAAACCTGCTAAAGTAAATTTAGGCTATTTGCCGCAGGAGCCCAATGCAAATCCCAAACCAACATTGCTTGAAGAGTGTGTTGATGGGGCTATTAAATTACGTGAATTAAAGAGACTTCTTGATAATATTCTTGAACAAATGGAGAATAATTATAGCGAAGAAGTGCATAAAAAATATGAAAAAATTGAAAATGATTTTCGTGAAGCGGGAGGCTATGCACTTGAAGCCAGAGCGAAAGGAATTCTGCTAGGACTTGGGTTCCGAGATTTTCAGTTTATAAAAAATCCTAAGGAGCTGTCCGGTGGATGGAGAATGCGTCTCGAATTGGCGCGTGTGTTTTTAAATGATCCCGATTTTTTAGTGTTAGACGAACCCACTAACCATTTAGACTTACCAAGTTTAATTTGGGTTGAAAAGTTTTTGCAAAGTTTTCAAGGGACGCTTTTATTTGTTTCACATGACAGATCTTTGTTAAATAGACTGTCAACTGTTACTTTACATTTAAACAATGGAAAGCTTACTCCCTATAAAGGTAATTTTGATTCCTTTTTAGAGCAACGTGAACACCGCTTAGAACTTGAAGCGGCACAAGCAGATCGTTTGAAAAAAAGAATGGAAGAAGTGCAGCGCTTTGTTGACAGATTTAAAGCAAAAGCATCAAAAGCAAAACAAGCGCAAAGTCGTGTTAAAATGCTAGCACGTATGAAAGAGCTTGAAGGCACATTTGATCTTGATAATGCGGTAGATGAAATTTCTTTTTCATTGCCAAAAGCAATTGCAAGTGGACGAGAAGTTTTAACTGTTGAAAAGTTAAGCATTGGCTACGAATCTGTTTTGTCGAAAGACATTCATCTTAAAGTGGCACGTGGACAGAAAATTGCTATCATTGGTCCAAATGGAATTGGAAAATCAACATTATTAAAAACTATTTCATCTATTATTCGTCCTTTCGACGGTAATTTTGAATTGGGGCACAATGTTTCTTTAGCATTTTTTGCGCAAGATCAGTTAGATGTTCTTGATGAAAAACTAACAGTTTTAGAAAATGTCATGCGCAGTTCTGGGAATGTTTCTGAAAGACGCGCACGCAGTCTATTGGGTAGTTTTTTATTTAAAAGAGACGATGTTTTTAAACCAGTTAAAGTTTTATCTGGAGGAGAAAAAAGTCGTGTAGGTTTAGCGTGCTTATTATTGCAAGAAGCAAATTTTCTTTTGTTAGACGAGCCAACAAACCACTTAGATATGTCAAGTGCAGAAATTTTAGCGCAAGCTATTGATGAATATGATGGAACTGTTCTTTTTGTAAGTCATGACCGAAATTTCATAGACTCTATTTGTACACATGTGTTTGCTATGACAAACGATGGACGCTTTGCTTTGTTTGAAGGAAAGCTTGAGGATTATGAAAGGCTTGCTCCATTGTCTGGATTTCCTGATATTTTAAGTCCAGATAAAAGTTTAGAAATTGCAAAAATTTCAGATGAATATACGAAGCCTATTCAACTAAAACCTGCTGAAATTTCCCGTGAACAACAACAAGAACATAGAAAAGAAAAGCAAAGACTCGAAAAAATAAAAGAGAAAATTGATTTTGATATTTCTCAGTTAGCTTTAAAAGTAAAAGATATAGAAACTTTAATGGAGGCTGTCGATCATTCTGATTATTTACGTCTTGCAGAATTAAATAAAAGCCACGAAGACCTTAAACTCCAACTTTCCCATGCAGAAGAAGAATGGCTGGAAATAGAAGAGCAGTTAAACGCAATTAAATAATTTTAAAAATTGCGCTGATTTTTATTTTTTCTAAAAAGAAGAATGCTTATTTTTATGCATTCTTCTTTTTTTTGATTCTTACTTAAATAAACAATGCTTAATTTAAATGCGTTTTGTTTAGATGACAATTGTTTAGTATTATATATAGCTTACCAAAAATTTGTAATTTTAAGCGCAATATAAATAAATTATTATACTTTTTCATAGCAAAAAATAATTAACGTAAAATAAATTGATATTTATAAAATAATATGCTTTATATTTGGTTGTTACGTTTTTTTTTAGAAATAATTTTCATAAGGAATAAAAAATGAAAAATAAATTATGTCTATTAACAGTTTCTTCATTTCTTTTAGCAACTGCAGTGGGCTGTGGTCTAAATGATAGAGTAGAAGATGAAAAAAAAGTTACATATCAAAATCAGGGAGCACACTTTAATACACCACTGATATATTTAATGGATAATGAACTCAGAGTTGCTGAAATAAAAAATAACAAAGGTGAAAAAGTTAAAACTTTTGCTGGGATTAGTTTTGAGTACGGTGATTCATCTCCAGTTGCAGCTATTGCCTTTAAGGTTGCAGAAAATAATAAAAGTCAAAAAAGTCTTAGCATAGAAGCTTATGATTCTAAAAAACAACCAAAATTTTGTGATGCTTTTGCATTAAAAATAAATGAAAGTCAAAATGCAATTGAAATATTAAAAAACAATCCATATTATAATATTAAATTGCCAAAGCAAATCACTTGTTCTTATAAATTAAAATCAAGTAAAGCAAAATTGCAAGACAATCGTTTGGATGTAAGTTTTAATCATACTATTGGTGAGTGGTTACATAGTGAACAATATTTGAATAATTTAAATGGCTTATCTCTGAATTTAAAGAATCATGCTTCAAAGGATATGGAGACTTTAAATTTATCTGATTTTAAAGATAGAGATGGTAAACCAGTTCAGATTACAACTCTCTCTCCAATCACAGCTCTCATCAACCTTAAAGAACTTACGGCTTCAAATATGAAAGGTGTTGACATTCCTGACTTGTCTAATCTTGATAAACTTGAATTCCTAGATCTTTCTATGAATGACTTAACAGAAATCCCTCCTAGTATTAAATGGTTAAAGAATTTAAAAAGTTTAAATTTAGGTCAAAATAAAATTAAAGAGATTCCTGAATTTCTTACGAAAATGAAATCTCTTGAAGTTGTAATCCTACAAAACAATGAAATTAAAGAAATTCCTGAGAGCACCAGAAAATGGCTTGATAAATTAAAAGTTAAAAATCTTGATGGCAATGTAGGTCAAGCAACTCAGTTTAAATAAAAAGAGCAACTATTTAAATATAATGTTAAAAAAACATCTCTACATAAGTGAGATGTTTTTTTTTAAGATATTTTTTTATAACGACACACTAAAAAAGTAACATCGTCCATGAGTTTATTTGGAAATGTGTATTCTCTAAATTCTTTGATGATTTCATTTTTTATTTCAGTTACAGAGTTTTCTGCCATTTTTAAAATAATCGTTTTTAAGCGACGTTCACTAAACTCTTCACCCGAAGTGTTGAGTGCTTCAATAAGTCCATCTGAAAAAATAATCAGGACATCTCCATTTTCTAACGTTACATTTCTTTGTTCGTATATTTGTGAAGACTGCTCTGGAGTAGGAGTCATGTCAAAGCCAAGTGGTTTGCCTTGAGCAATAAGTTTAGAAAGAGAGTTTTTCTCTTGTTTCTTTTTAATTGTAATTGGAAAGTTATGAGCTGCATTTGAGAATTCAATTGTTTTATTGATGGGATCGAGAACTGCTGCAAACATTGTCATGACTTTATTGCCATCCCCACTGTTACGTACAACAGAATCTAACTGAGACAATATCGCTTTTGTTGTTATGTCAGGCTGAGTGTGGATTGAGTCGCAGTAGCCTTTAACCACTGCAGTTAAAAGTGCACTGGCAGTGCCATGTCCAGTTACATCACCTAATAAAAGTAACAATCTATCGTTCGTTAATTTATAATAATTCCACCAATCTCCTGCACATTCATCTGCAGCTTCAAAGTGATTTGCTAACTCAAAGTCTCCAATTGTTCTGAAGTCTGATTTAGGCATAAGATTATTCTGTACGAGTCTTGCTGTTTCTTGTTCACTTATAAGTCTTTGTTGTTCTTTTTGCTCTTTTACAAATCTCATATTGTCGAGTGCATTTGAAACACTTATTTGTAATGCTCTAATGGCGCTATAAACAGACTCTGCAGCTGTGTATGAAAACTGATAAATTTGTCTTATATCCGAGATCTGAATAATTGCACAGACCTCTCCTGTTCCGTTGTCTGAAATGGAAAATCTTTTTTTACCTGTAGGATCTCCTTCGAAGTCATCAGGTGCTAGAAAAAGGTTTTCTCCTGTTTCCTCTGATTTTAAAATCTCGTGAAAGCCTTCCGCCGAAGCAAAGTGTAATAACGAATTTATAACATAAAATTCTGTGTTTAGATTTCTTTTTGCAATTTTAGATAATGATTCTGAAATTTGCTTTGCCAGATCTTCAATTGAAAAAGTACTTGATATTTTAATACCTTCTTCGGCAATATTTTTTAAATTTTCTTGATTTTCTTCTATTTGAGAACTCATAATATTAAAGTTTTTTACAAGATCTTTCATTTCATCACGACTTCCGTGTCGTTCAGGAATTTTTATAAATTTACCTCTTGAAATATTTAAGCTTGCTTGGCTAAGTTTTAAAATTGAATTTATAAGTGTTTTTCTTAGTAAGAGTCCAATTGCAAAAACAATCATCACGGTAATACAAAGAGTAAGGAAAACAACATTTCTTATCATTGCTTTTATTGCATTAGAAATATTTGAAGTGGAATAATCTAAGACAAAGTATCCAATTACTGAAGGCTCAGCATTTGCTCTTTTTCTATGAAGCATACTTCCTATTATGCGTGATGTTTCATTTGGCAGATTATCTTGATAAAGAAAATTTTCTTCATCATTATAGAGTTTTTTTTCGAGTGATTTTTTCTTATCTAAAGTAATAATATTTTCTGTTTCTTTAATTATACTTGCATTGTTTGAGTTAGATATCTTCCCCGTCTTGGGATCTTTATAAAGAAAGGTCACAAGAGTTGAGTCAGCATCAAATATATAAATTTTATTTGCATAATTATTTTCTATAATATTTGATAATGTTTCTTTAATTCCTGTTATATCAAATTCCCATAAATATCTTGTAACTGAAGGCAAAAATAAAGTATAAATAAGTTTGTGAGAGTTAAGTGCTTCAGCTCTTAAGTTTTTTTCCAGCATATAAATGGCTAAACTTGCAAAAGAAAGCATGACTACTAAAGTAGAACCTAGTAACCATGATAGAATTTTGGCAGTCAACCTCATAAATGCCTCAAAAAATTAAAATATTGCATTAATAATTTAAGCTGCAACATTTGGAGGGGGAGTCGGATCATCCTCAGGTAAAGTTTGTTCCCTTAATATTTGATCATAATGATCTGATTTTGATACTTGCTCCCACTTATATAGAACACCTGGTTTACCTTGAAACCAAAATTGTAGTCCAACTGAAGTGCATACATAACGCTCAAATGCAATCACTCGTGTTGTTTCGTTTGATAAATTTAATATGACTTTATTTCCAGTTAACTTAATTTTTAAGACCCTTTCATGCTTTGCTCCCTCTAGCCACAATAATGTACAATTTGAGGTCACAAGTTCGCGTAGCTTTTTTTGCAACGTAAAAAAGATCATATTATTTGCCTCCTGGCATATACAAAGAAGCTTCTTGCTCCTTTGGAATAAAAAAGTGTCTTTTGCAGACTCTTTTTTATTGCTTCACAATTGTTCGGAGAATAAGTGGGATAGTTAATGCGGTAAGAATTACCTTATGCTTAATTGCTTTTGACTTTTTTAATTATTAATATTAGAAGTATATTTGTTTCTTATTTAATTAAATATCTAAGGAGAGTTTCGCATTATAAAGAGTTTGTGATTCAGATAATTGAGCATTGAAATCAATTCCAATAAAAGGAATAAATGTTAAATGAATTCCTCCGATTCCATAATATTCTGTCCATGTTGAACTTTGCGAAATATGAATTGTTGCACCATTATTTGTAAAATCTGCATTTGTACTTGCATTAGACCAATTTGCTCCAGCACCAATATAGGGTTTTAAGAATGGAATTGCAGCTCCAATTAAGATTTCTGCATTTGTTGATGAAGCTGTAAATGGCTCATAGTTTGCAATTTGTGTATATCCCACACGTGCTGCAAATGAGAGAGGTAGAAGTTTGGGTTTAATTGCCAATTGAAATCCTACACCTGAAAGCTCAATTTTACTATTTGGAATTTGTGCATAATTTACTGCGATATCGAGACCAAATGGAATACCAATTTGGGCAATAATTCTTGGAAAAATTATTGAATCAGGAAAGTCGGCACTGCCATTTGTATAAGTTGATAATGAAGTTTTAGCCGAGCTTGGCGTATCGAAGTAAGTAACACCGGCTCCAGCTGATATTGACAGTGGTATTATTCTGCCTGAAGATGCTCCTGGAAAAGACATAAATTGAAATCGAGATGCATTCACTATTGGGCGGACGATATTATCATAATCATTCTGTGGTATTTGCGCAGTAAATTGATAGTTGAGTGAATTTGCATATACTACTTGAAATGAATGAAGTGAAAGCGCAGTGCAGAACAATGTGAATATTTTGCGTGATATATTCATTTTTTTAAGAAACATTACTTTTCCTTTCAAAAAAGATCCCAATATTTTTTATGTGAGCGGTAAATTTTTATCAAGTATTTCTTTTAATGTTTGATTAGATATTGGTTTTGGAAGAAATCCACTGGTATATTTCATCATAATTTCCATTATTGAATTTGGAATATCATCTTCATCTGCACCAGTGATAAAAATAAAAGGAACTGTTGGAAAGTTTAGCTTAAATTCTTTCATTAGCTCTATTCCACTTTCATTGTTTAAAAATAAATCAGAGAGAATGAGTTTTATTTCTTTTTGTTTAGATATATCTCTTGCTTCCTGTATTGAAGAAGCAGCGCAAACACCATAGCCAAGTTTACTTATTTTAATACTTAATATTGCACGAAGATCTTTTTCATCATCAACAATAAGTACGTATTTTAAGGGAGCATTTATTTTATTTTCTTCTGTTAAATGAAGGGGTTGCGGAACGGCGTTACCTGTTATTTCTGAAATTGCATGCAAAATATCATCACAAGCTAATGATATCTTAAATACAGGAGATCCTTCGTTACTTTTACCATAAGAGGCTTCACACTGAATACGTGCAGCTGTTTTTGCAGTATAGTGAAATACATTTGCAATATCGGTATGCTCTGTTTTATCTGTATAAGTCAATGCTTCTGGATTAATTCTTGAATCACTATTTGGCTCGATCCATATATATAAGTTAAGTTGATTTTTATATTTTGGATTATTTGGATTCTTATTTTTTTCAATCTTCCCTAAGCACATCGATTGAATATTTTTATTAGGTGTTTGCCATTCAGAAAGAAGTTTCCATAAATGGACCCACATTTGTTCAAAAATAATATGATCAACTTGAATATTTACACTTGGAATTTGTAACGCTGACCACTGTAGCGTTTTACGTGGTTGTTGAGTTAAATCTTGAATACGCTGAACAAGACTTCTAATATTAAAATCTTTTAACGTGATTTTTGTTTTTCCTCTTAATGATCGAATGCGATTCATTATTCCTGTCATATATTCCGTATTTGCTATAAGTTTTCCTTGCACTACATGCATTTCGCTATGAACTTGTGTAAAAGTTTTAGGTATATGCTGAGCAATATCATCTAATAGTTCTGTGTAGCCATGGACTTTTGCAAATGCGTTCATCATTTCGTGAAAGCTCCAAACGCTCAACTGCCCAATTGTTGCAAGTAGTTCCAATTGATTTTCATTTGTTTCATCGCTTGTTACTATAGCTGTTTCTTTAGTTGGCATTTCGTTTACAAGCTTTAAAACCATTTCTCGAAGTGTCTTGATATTTTCTTTAATTTCTAATTTTTCTGTATCTGTTATTTCCTTTTTTTCGAGCCGAATACGATTAAATTGAGCATCAATGACACTGACTATAAAATAAACGATTTGATTCTGATTACAGGTTGAGGCAAAGTTTTTTATTGAAGTGCTTGCTCTGTATATTGCATCAAAAAATTCTGGTTTTGCCCCTTCTTTCATTAGAACTGTAGCAACTCCGTTAAGTTCTTGAATTTTTTGCTTTGCATTTATAACAAAAGCATGAATGATTTCATTTTCAGATAAGTTTTCAGACATACTATAAGAGCCCCTTATTTGAGCAAAACTTTGGGTACTCTTAGTTTAACCTGTTTTTTAGAATTTTATGTGCCAATTTTACGTGTTGAACAGTTTGCTATCTCTCCTGAATCGATTCCGCTGTTTTCAAGGGAAGCAGCAGCAAGGTGACGGGAACGAAAGGTTATAAAGGGATATGTTTCTTTAGCTTCTTTAGGAGCATACCCTATAATTGCTTTGCAAAAAAAACCTTTTAGAAAACGTTCTACTTTAACAAACTCTGAATGAGTCTCTGGACTAAATGTGCAGTTAACACAATTAAACATAATGCTATATGGGGTATGCCACATCATTAGAATATTTTGTAACTTTGATTTTAATATTTGTATGTCCGCATTATTTGAAAAATCTACATGTTCTGCAAAAGTTATTTCCATAACATGTGCATTAAAATCGTTGTCTATTTGTATTGAACTTCTTAAATCACCTTTAACTTTTTGAATGCCTCTGCCTCGAGCGAGTCCAGTTTGTTTTATTGCATTTTCGTACCCAAATATCATTTCTATTTTAACATGGGGCTTTTTTAATTCATCTTCATAAAATCCAATTATTTTTCTCATAAAAAAGTTTTTAAAAAATTTAAGGGTATTTTCAAATGCAGGGATTAATTCAGGTTTAATGTCAAAATCTCTGAAGTCAATTAAACATGTATAAGGCGAATGCCATGATTTTAAATTTGCAATCCATAAATTTTTTAAATTCAAAATATCTTCATTTGAATGAACATGATATCCTTCAGGAAAGAATATTTCTAAAACACGCGCCGAAAAGTGATTTTCAAATTCAATTTTTTTACTCATAAAAAGACCTCGATCATATTTTTGACTATTTTTATTTAATTTTTCACAATGAACCGACTCTCCGAAGGTATTGTGATTTCCAATTATAACATACTACAAGGGCTTGACTGAGGCGAGATATAAAATCTATTGAACATTTGCGGCGTTTAATTTGCAGGAAGGATGATATGAAATCACTGTTTTTATTTTATACTCAAGGAGAAGCTGGCGCTCCTCATTATTTGAGTCGCACAGGTGAACAAGGTGCTGAAACTTTAACGGAAACAATATTTTCGTTTTTAACAGAGAGTCTTCATTTGGATTTAAAGTCAACTTTAGATGAAAGAATTAATTCTCTTAATGAAGATGTTAAGTGGCGTTCATTTAAAGATAAATCTTTATTTTTAGAAGCTGTAAAAACTTCTGTCAATTTATTTTCCGAGCTTATTATTATATCGGGTAGTGATGACAGAACTCTTAAAACAACGGAATTTCTTGCAAAAAAATTAGCACTTCCAGCTTGTGTTGACGAGAGGATTGATAGACATTCTTTATTAAAACCAGAGCTTGGAACTCTCCAAGAGGCTTTAACTGATTTTACGCAGCATTTAAATGAAGATTTAAATCCTGCTCTTGTTCTTGTGGGAACATCTCTAAATGCTTTATTAGAATGGGTAAAGATGCAAGTTCCAAATAACACTCACGAAGACTTTGAAAAAATACTCAAAATGTCTTCTGAAAATGATATTATTCCATCTGTTTTAATAGCCGGATTTGAAAAAGAAGGTGAAAATATTCGATGGATTTTAGATATGCCAAATAACGCTTAAAGCCTTGTAACTTTAAGAATACCTATATTTAAATCTTTCTTTTCTGTATTTCCAGGTTCAAGTTTTAAAATATTTTGAGCTAAGCTGGTAAATTGTTCCATGCCCATATTTTTTTGTTGATTTGTAAATCCAGTCGGCATTTTTTGTGTCTCTTTTTTCATTTTACGCATCATAAAATAAATTGCAATTTTAGCATAAATTCTTGGGATTATAAAATGTGTGTCTTTAGGAGTGCTATTGAGCATTTTATTCATTTCTTCAAGAATATGTCTTGGTACATTGCGATCGAAACCTTTAGGAGTGAGCTTTTTCCAGTCAATTTCGAGCCAAAAACCAGAACCTCTGAGCTTATTAGGTGCAATAAATTTTTTAGAAATAAATTTCATAACAATGAGAGGAAGAAAAGCGAGAAGTCCATAGTATGAGTTTGTTCCAAATCCAAAGACGAGTGCAACAAATGAATATACTATATAGTCGGCAGTTAAAAGTTTAAACTTTTCGTTTGGCATTTTTTGGTAAAGTTGTAAAAGAAAATAAACTAATCCAGTGAGAGATCCAATTACTAAAAATAAAGTTCTAAAAATAAGCACTACAGTTTCCATATACCAACCATAATTTAATTGAGTAAAAATTTGTAAGATTTACAAATAGCTTTATCTAATGAGAGCATTTGTCGTATCTAGTCATTCGGGAAAATCCCAGCGCAGATATAGATTAGCATGAATTTTTATGCAATGACTTCTCAGCCTCAAGTCATTTGAATAAAAAAATCTTCTTTTCTTAAAAAACCAGGCTTTGGGCGATTTTTATATATATTTCTGCAAATTTCAAGCGCACCTTCTGCAAATAACTTTCTTGTGTAAGCTGTGTGTGTGATTTGTAGATTTTCGCTATGACTGCTCATCACGAGAGTGTGTTCTCCAATAACCTTTCCAACACGTAACGAAGAAATGCGCTCATGTTTGATACTTGCTGCATCTGCAAGAGTGAGAGCCGTTCCGCTTGGAGAATCTTTCTTTTGAGTATGATGGCTTTCATGAACAGCCAGATCGAATCCAAGTTTTTGAGCTAGATCACTTACACTCAAACCCAATGTTGTTTGGGCCTTTAAAAGCTCTTCAAATAGAAAAATGCCTTTTGAGAAATTTGAAACTAAGCAGATGGGTATTTTCTCTGAAACTTTTTGTAAAACTTCTTTTTGAACTTGAGAGTGTCCCGTTGTACCAACCACTAGGCCTCTTATTCTAGTAAGATAATCTTTATCTAATTCACTAATTATATTGCATAAATTAAAAGTTCCTTGTGGAAGACTTATATCGAGTAAAAGTAGATCCTGCGGAATATCAATTAATAATTGCTTGAAATTTTCAATACTTGAAAGATCTGAACGTAAAATTTTAACGAAAGATGTTTTCTCCTGCTCAAGTAGCTCACATGTAAGTAACCCTAATCGTCCTGAAGCTCCAATAATTCCAATAAACATAAAAAATCCTTATATATTAAGGTATTCAAGAACAGACCAGAGGATATAACGACTTTTAGCTTTTTCAAAGCAACTCTTTTGAGCAGTTTTAAGTAAATGAAAATACTTAATTAATTTTTTTTTCAAAAAACTCTTTGGAAAAATTTGACAAGTGATCGTGGTTTCTGTAGCTACATCCCTTACCAGCGGGAAGCGAAACTGAGAAATCAGTCTAACAACTCAACATAACTGGTAAAGTTATTTGACAAGAGAAGAGAGCAGAAACAGAGTGCGGGTCCTTAGAGGCTTTGAGTCAATCGGCGCAAGTTGAGAGATAAAGAGGCTTCGGGGCTCGAGATAAAAGACGAGCCGTCAAGAGAAA
>NZ_WFLN01000009.1 GCF_009208585.1 Fluviispira multicolorata | reverse complement strand
AGAACTAGGCTAGGGACTAGCCGAAGTAAAGCTGGACGAGGAATAAGTAAGACGAAATTAGAGCAATCTAATCCGCTGATTCCTATGACTTCAGAAGCTCGCTCCCTTTAGGGGCGAGAAGTTCACGAATATTTAAATGACTTATTCTTCCAACTTCCCATTCTAAATAAATCAGAAAATCCCGATTACACTCCTCTCCTGCCTTAGAATTGGAATAAATAATTTCTCTATACTTTTTAACCAAATTATTTTTCACTCGCAAAATGAATTGATTGTTGCGCTTACCTTTCATTGCATGATCGCAATAAACTTTTTTATTATTCCTGTTCAGTCTGACAAATATCGGTATATACCAACCTATCATCCAGATTAAATCTAAGTTAAGAAACTCATTAAATTAATGCTAAAAAATATAGCTTATTATTCATTAAAAGAAATTTATTCAATTATGATTTTAAAATCTGAAATTTAATATCTTTTTATCTTGACGTTAGGAACGCTAACTGATATAAACCAATAATGATAATTTTATAGTCTGCATATTATGCAAAAAAATATATCTAAGATATTAATACCTCATTTATTTTATTAAATGGGTTGTGGGAAAAAATGGAATGTGAATAAAAAAAATTAATAAAATTAAAATTTTTTTTGATATACATGTAAATGTTATATATTATATGAATCAACAATTTATAAAATATGATACTAAATTTACATTATTATAATTTAATGTTATTTTATTATAACTCTGTTAATTAAAATGATTATATTTATCTATTAATGTTAATTAGATAAGTGTTATTCAATATTATTTATCGAGTTTTGATTTAATTAAAAAATAAATAATAATTACTTTTATTATAGAGGTATTAATGAATATTTCTCTTGAATTAATAGAAATAGAAGAAATAATTCCACACGAAGATACTGATAGTTTAGCGATTGATATACTATTAAGTAAAATTAAATCTGATGGATACTGGTCAAATCCCATTGCTATTGATAAGAATACTAGAATAATAATGGATGGTCACCACAGAGTGGAAGTTGCAAGAAAAATGGGTATAAGAAGAATACCTTGTTATTTATTAAGCTATGAAGATAATTATATAAGTGTAGTAAATTGGAAAACAAATGATATTTTTGAGGTAAAAAAAATATTGGAGACTGCTATTACAGGAAATAAGCTTCCAGTAAAAACGACGCGTCATATAATAACAATACCTCTTTATTATGTAAAAATAGACTTAAACATTCTTAGTAAATAAGAAATATAAAATAATAGGAATGAAATGAAAATATTAGACTATACTGGAGAAACACCTCTCGTCAATATTGATAAAATAAATAATCTCTGTGGAACAAATATAAAATTAAAATTAGAAAGAACAAATCCAGGTGGGAGCATTAAGGATAGAGTGGCAAAATATATTATTGATTACGCGGAAAAAAATAATCTTCTAAGACGTGGAGGAACAATTATTGAATCTTCTTCAGGTAATTTTGGAATTAGTTTAGCTATGATTGGCGCTGCTCGTGGTTATAAGGTTATTATTTTGGTGGATCCAAAAGCTACAGATGTAAATATTAGTTTGATAAAAGCTTAT
Organism: Fluviispira multicolorata; assembly: GCF_009208585.1. Classification (GTDB taxonomy): domain Bacteria; phylum Bdellovibrionota_B; class Oligoflexia; order Silvanigrellales; family Silvanigrellaceae; genus Silvanigrella; species Silvanigrella multicolorata. Next base: position 223,841 of record NZ_WFLN01000009.1, on the reverse strand, counting down.
GGCGCAGAAGTAATTGTAGTTGATAAAAAAGACGATGCAGGTTCCTATCATAAAACAAGAATTCAACTCGCTAATGATCTTGCACGAAAAATTGAAAATTCATATCGGCCCGATCAATGTTTTAATATTCTTAGTTCAATCGCTCATAAAGAAACAACTGCAAAAGAAATCTTTGAGCAAACTCAAGGGGAAATATCGGGAGTGGTTGCGGCTGTCAGCACAGGTGGACAGATAGGAGGGATTGCAGAATTCTTTGCAGAAAAATCCACAAAATATCTTGTGACTTGCGTCGATGCCTACGGTTCATCCATTTTTGGTGGGGACTCGCATTCATATAAAATACCTGGTGTGGGTTTGAGCTGGACACCAAGGAATATTAAGAATGTAAATAATATTGATTATGTTTACCGAATTCGGGATGAAGATTCCTATATAGCTGCAAGGATATTATGTAGAAATGAGGGAATACTTGCGGGTGTTTCTTCAGGAGCTGTACTTCTTTCAGCTCTTAAACTTTCGCAAAAAATTCAAAATAAAAAACCCTTAATTGCAATACTTGGAGACAGTGGAGAAAGATATTTAAATACTTTATTTAATGATGAATGGCTTAAAGAAAACGATATCCCACTTGATTCACATTTAGAATTACTTTATCAGCTTCTAAGTACTATAGATGAGCCACAAGTAAGTCCAAATATCGTTGAAAATTACCGTGATGATCTCATAGAATCACTTGGTGTACCTAAAACAACTATGACGCATTTTCAAATTAAATTTAAATAAATAGGTTATTTTATGAAAAAAAATCTTGTTCTTATTGAAACATTGCATACAGGTTCGGGGCTTGAAATTATCAAAGCTGCCAAAAACAAGGGCATCAAAATTCATTTTATTACAGCTGAATATTCTTGGTTTGAAAATAATTGTCCCGCAGAATTGGCTGAAGAAATAAATATTATTCTAGTAGATTGGGAAAAAACTTCTGTGCGAGAAGAATATTTAAAATTGATTCATGGAAAAGAAAAATTTGCACTGTTCACCCAAAGAGATGCTTTTGTCGAAGCTGTTGCTGAAGTTGCAGAAGAATTTAAGTTAAATTTCACTTCTAGCAAAGCTATGAAAATTGCGCGTAATAAAGAAAAAATGAGAGAGTATTTTTCGCATACTCTAATTCCTTCCCCCAAATATTGTTATGTCAATTCAAAAGAAGATCTGCTTCAATCCCTCACATCTTTAGTATTTCCTTTAATAGCAAAACCTACAAAAGGTTCAGGTAGTAAAGATGTTATCATCATACATAACGAAACTGATCTATCTATGCTCGATAAATTCTTTAACAAAGAAACAGCTGCAAATTTATTATTAGAAGAATTTAAATTGGGTAGAGTTGTATCTGTTGAAAGTTTTACAAACAATGGAAAGCATCATATTTTAGGTGTCACAAATAGACTCATGGGATCACATCCCTATTTTGTCGAACTTGGCTATGCATTTCCTTGTCATTATGAAAATACTTTGCAAACTAAATTAGAAGAGTATACTAAATATATTCTCGATAAAACTGAGTACAAGTTTGGCTTCAGTCATATTGAATATATCTTGGGGCAAGATGAAGTTTATTTAGTAGAAATAAATGCACGTTTGGGCGGAGCACAGCTTGGTAAATTAATGTCGCATAGTTTAAATCTAAATATCTACGAGCTGTTAATAGAAAATTTATTTGAATTTAAAGAATTTGAATTAGATTTTAATAATATACAGGCAACTGCAGGCTATATAGTTTATTCACAAAAACCTGGTGTGATTGATAGTATAAAAGGAATAGATTTGGCATCAAAGTTTCCAAATGTTTTAGAAGTGATTCTGGGCCTAAAAATTGGTGACTACGCTAAAGAAACAAATGATATGATGGGACATGTTGTCCAGGTGATTGCTACAGGAAATACCACAGAAAATGCTTTGATTTCTGCACACTCAGCAGCAACATATATAATAATTACTGTTAAATAAATTAGTATAGTAATTTTGAAAGGTTATTATGAAAAAATATTATTTATTTGGTACGTTATTTTTAGTCTCATTTTCAAACTATCTAATATTTTATTCTTATCCTTTTTTAATCGCTTCACATGCAATTGTCGATGGAATAGCTGGAATTGTAGTCGGAATAGCTACTATATTTACCCTAATAATAAGAGTTTTATCTGGATTTTGGATTGATAGAAATAGATCGTCTTATATGTTAACATTTATGATGCTTTTTTATTTAATATCTTTTATTTTACTTATGTCTAAGCAAGATGCTTTGATTATCTTTGGGCGCTTGATGCTAGGAATAATATTAGGAGCCTTATCTACTTTAATGTTCTATTATACGATTATGATTTCAAATAGTATTAAAGAAAAGTCTGAATCTATTTCTCTTTATACCTTAATAACTATGCTCCCCATATGTTTAGCTCCTTATATTTCATTAAAAGTAAAACAATTATACGGAATTAATACTGTCATAAGTTTAGCTATATTAATAATGATAATTGCATTGATTTTATCTTTTTTAATTGAAAGAGGAATTTCTATTGGAGGAAAAAACAAAGAAGAAAATATTTTAAAGTCATTTTTTGATATATTAAAATCAAAAGAAATAATTATTATAATCATTATATTGCCAGTTGTTTACTTAACGAGTGGTGTAACTGTTACATTTTTGCCAAAAATAATTGAATATTATAATTATAAAGTTGTATCTCTATATTTTTTATTATATTCAATTTCGTTAGTCTTACCAAGGTTAATCTTTAAAAAATTAATGCCAGATGGCAGAATTTTTCCGTTCAAATTTATATTTGTTTGTTTATTTATAAATCTATTTGGAAACTTAATAAATTTATTATTTATTAATAATTTAGTTATTTTACTTGGAGCAATATTTAATGGTTTTTCAATAGGTCTAATTTATCCAATAATATTGTCATATGTTGTATGCATTATTAATGACTCATTAAAAGGCTCTGTAACATCAGTAATATCCTGTTCAGCAGATTTAGGAGTAATTATTGCTAATTTAGTATTAGGATCATTAAGTATCTACTTTGATTACTATATTGTATTAGGAATTCCAGTTATAGCAAATTTATGTCTCATTCTTTATATTTGCGTATATTTTCAAAATAATAAAAAACAATATAAGAATATTCATGTAAGGTATTAGTTATATTTTTTTTGTTTTTAAATTGAGGGGTTTATGAAAACTGTACTTTTTTTATCTGATTATAGTGGACGTGAAGAGTTTGAAGCACTCTTTTACGAATTAAAAAAATATGATATTTTTGGGATACTTGCAAAACCTAGGGATATATCATTTGTTAATATAAATAAAAAAATTGATTTATTTTTTAATAATCAATTTATTAATCCAAATTTGGTGATAGGCTATGCTTTTGAAAATGACCTTTTACCTGCTATGAATATACTTAAAATAGTTCATTCTACTGGCACTCCTATAGTAAATAGCGGAGAAACATTATATTATGGTCAAAATAAAGATGTTTCTTCTGTTATATTAAATAATATTAAGGGCATTCGACATTTGCCTTTTTATAAATTCTCGAATGGCCTCGATAATAAACAAATAGATAAAATAGGTTATCCTTTAGTATTAAAACCTATAAATGGAGCATGTGGTAAAGGATTGTATAAATTCTTAACTAAAGAAGAATTTTTTAATTGGTTTAATTTTCAAGGAGCAGATATTCAAACTTATTATGTTCAACCTTATATTGAAAAATGGCAAAATAAAGATTTTCGTGTCGTATGTGTAGATTATAAAGCTGTTTATGCATATGAACGACGTTCTTTAGTTGGGGAATGGATAACTAATTTAAGTACTAACGGTATTGGTAAGATAGTTAATATTGATGAACTTGATAAAAATCTAATAGTTATGTCCGAATTAGCTGCTCGAGCTGTTCATGCACCATTTTGTGGAGTGGATATTGCGCTTGATACAGATAAACAACCATTTATTATAGAAACTAATACTTGTCCTGCAATTAAAATAAGTAAATATATTCCAGCAGCTTCGAATAAAGTTGAAAAAGCTTTTGCTGAATATATAAACTCTAAAATGATTTAAAAAAATATAGGAAATTTATGACTTATTTATTAGGGATTGATAAAGATATTGAAGCCTTTGTGAATGGTTGGGCAAAATCAAGATGTGTAAATCATGTCCATCTTAATTATCAGAATGGCTTTATTTCTGCAGAGTTTGATAAACCAATTGGAACTATACAAAGAAAATATGAATTTTTTGTATGGAGTTTTAGTGATTTTAACTCCTGGGATTTTAATGAGTTAAGTAATAATGAATTTCACATTGTAAGTCTTTTTAATCCGACTGAGGCTATATGTAAAGACATGGAAGATAAAGGGTATATTAATATAGTCAATGAATCCTTCATGTCTTTAAAGTTAAAAAATATTTTTGACAACTTTAATGATTCAACAATCGAGTTGATACAGAATCAAGAACAAGTAAATTGGTATAATAAGCAAAGAGGAAATGATATTATCAATTGGTCAAAAATAAATGACAAAAGTATTTTGTTTTTTTGTGCTAAAATAGACGATAAATTAGCTTCTTGGGCTAGGTTGATAATAAATAATAATTATGCAGTTATTGATGATGTTCAAACAAAAGATATTTATAGAAGACAGGGATTGGCTAAAAAAATAATGAATAAATTAATTTTTTACTCCTTCAATCATGAAGTGTCAAATATGGTTTTATCTGCAAGTAATGAAGGAAAATATTTGTATGAAAGTTATGGATTTAAGATGATTTTTGAATTAAAAGTTTTTGCCAAGTGTAACTCCTTGATGTATTGTAAGCGCAACAATCAAACCATCTAACCAAAAAATTTAGATTGCGTTAAAACTTCTTTTTAAAATGAAAAGGAGTTCAGCTATGGTTTTAAGAGCACGATGTACAAAGAAAGAAATTCAAAGAATCTTAGTTCAGTTCACCAGTTCTGGTCTTTCAAAATCTCAATTCTGTAAGAAACATAGTTTATCAATGGCATCAATATATAAATGGATAAAATCAAATAAAAACAAAGAACACGAAAACTTCATACCAGTTGCTATAAAAAATAATAATAAAGAAAATAAAAATTTATCTTCTGGAACTGCCGAAAATATTGATATTAAAATTGAATTACCAACAGGCTTTATGGTTAAGATTTCAATGACTGCAGATCCTAAATGGTTATCAGCTTTTATAAAGGAACTGCAATGAAAAGTTACCGTGAATTTACCTCAATCTATTTATGCGTAAAGCCAGTTGATTTTAGGAAAGGTATTTATGGGCTTGTCAACTTAATTCAGTATGAAATGAATGATGAACCTTTTTCAGGCATGCTATTTTTATTTACCAATAAAAATAGAAGAAATATAAGGGCAGTTTATTGGGATAAAACTGGTTTTGCAATATGGACAAAGGCTCTAGAAAAGGAAAAATTTCCTTGGCCAAAAAAAAATCCAGCTAATAAAGTCACTTTGGATCAAGACCAATTTTATTGGATTTTATCTGGCATCAACCCTTGGAAATTAAATCCTCATCAAGAATTAAACTACTCTATAATCACCTAATATTTTCTCAAAAAAATTAATAATTCACTCTATTGACTCATTATTAATTAAATGATAAAAGTTCTTGTTGCTGCTATAAGCATACTTATGAACGAAATTGGTTTTCCAAAAAATTTACCGGATGAATTTAAAACCTATTTTATTTCTGCTTTTAATGAAATTAATCGTCTGAAAGAAGAAAACAGTTTCTTGAAACGAATTGCATTTTCTCAACGTTCAGAGAAATTTGTAAAATATGATTTTATTTCTCCTGAAGGTACTTTATTTAATGAAGCTGAAGATATTTTACAAAATGAAAAACACATTGATGTAATTGAGGATATTCCAGTTCCTTCTGAAGCGAATAATGCACAGAATAAAACCAAGTCTACTCACAAAAAGAAGCAAAAGAATGACTCCTTGCTTTTCGATGATCAATCTTCGCAAAAATCTTTTCCGAATCATATTTCAAGAGAAGGTATCACTCATGATTTTAGTGAAGAAGAAAAAGTATGCAAGATTGATCACTCTCCTATGCTTAAAATCGGCGAAGAAATTGTTGAAAAACTTAATGTTGTCCCTTAAAGTTTGAAAGTTATTCAATACCGTTATTTAAAATATGCTTGTAAATGCTGCCAACAGACTTTGCAGCAGCCTAAAGCAATTCCTTTTGTTATTCTTGGCTCTTTTGCTGAATCTGGATTGCTTGCACGTGTCGATGTAAATAAATATTTATTTGCATTACCTTTATACAGACAAGAAGTATTTTTTAAGCAAAAAAATATTAATATCCCTAGAATTACTTTAGCTCGTTGGATGATTGCCTGCGCAAATATCTTAACTCCATTAGTTTATGAAATTAAAAAGTATATTTTATTTCAACCCGTGATTCATTGCGATGAAACTTTTATACAAGTTCTTAAAGGAACAGATAAAAAGCCAACCGCAAAAAGTTACATGTGGGTTCTTGCCGCACATAAAAATGCTGTAGTAGATGGTATTATTTCTGCCAATTAACTTTTCTTTTAAATTCATTATGCGGGATTGCTGGTTGAGTTTCATCCGAAGTCATTAAATTTCTTTTTGATTCAATAAGTTCTTTCATTTTTCTATGTCGTACACGATGACATGCTTTCTCTATCGCTTTTCCAGCATTTAAAACTCTTCCTTCTGTAATTTTATCTTTTAAATGTTCATACTGATCAGCTGTTTCTAAAATTAGATCTTTAAAATACTTAGCCGAATTATTTGCTGAGCAAGAGCGCATAACAGCAATAATACTCGATACAATTGCTGTAGCTTCAGAAGTTCCATTCCCAACTTTCAATTCACTTGATGGAGTTAAATATGGAATATTATAACCTGGAGCTCCAATATCTACGCGTCCTTTTCCAAATCTGCTTCCAGTTCCCATTGCAGATTCATAAATTCGAGGTTTTCCGGTTTTAAAGGAAAGAGCTGCAACCCTAATAACAGGATCAGAATCTATAAATTCTTTTTTTCTTGGTTTATAGGCTGCTGGCCAAAACTGTTTGCTTGGAGAAATATTATTCAAATTTCTTGCATCGTTACCCACTGCTGCAATAACTAAAATCTTATCTTTTTTTCCAATTTCTTTTAAAAGTTCATTCCATTCTGTAGCATTTTTTGTTCCAATATCTGCAGCAGAAATATTTAATATAAATTCATCTCCCTTTAAATCGGCTGCTTGTATGGCATTTAAAAATGAAGTTTCATGATTATATCTTGGAATAACAGCTCTATTAATTATTGGTATACCTGGAAAAATCCCAACAAAAGGCTTTCCTTCATAAGAATCCAATTTAGCTCCGATGATTGAGGCCATTGCTGTTCCATGAATATAATTCGGATCATCTAGATCCTTTTTATGAGTTTTTAACTCTGTATGATTAAAAGTATTTATAAGTTCAATATTAGGCAAAGGTTGAACAACTGAATCAATAACAGTCACAAGGATATGATTCTCATTATGATAGAAATAATCCTTTGGAAAGTTTATAAATTCGAAAAATTCAGGGCTGTAATGTTCACTTTGAGCATATAGCTTTGGATAAATCCCAAATGCAACGAGACTCATAAAAGATAATGATAATATTCTATTATTTATATTTGACATCATATTTCCTCGCAAAAAAATTCAGGGTGGAATAGAAATTAATTTCCTATTCCACCCTGAATTAAGCAATATATATGCCATATTTATTATTTATTGAAAATACAATAAATAATATAATTAATTAAATAATAATAATAAATTTTAATAAATAATATTATTAAATAAAAGTATTTATTAAAATTTATTTAATATAAATAGTTATCAGATTTTCAATTGAGCTAATAAGAATTCTCTCTTCTTGTAAAAGAAGAGAGAATTTAACAAAAAAAGAATTCAGAAAAATTTGTACTTTTTAAATAAAAAAAACCTCGCCTTTAAAATAAAGACGAGATTAAAATATTCATACATTTTTATATTTAGAATATTCAGCTGTAATTTCAGATTTTAAAATATCAACTATCTCTTCAATCTTAATTTTACGTGGTTCTAAACGATTGTCTCTATACTTTAATTCAGCACAACCTTCTGCGAGTGTTTTTGGAGAAATAATAACACGATACGGAACTCCAATCAGATCGGCATCAGCAAACTGAGATCCTGGCTTTTCATCCCTATCGTCAAAAAGAACTTCAAAACCTAATTTAGATAGATTGTCGTATATTTTTTCGGATAGTTCTGTCACTTGAATATCTTTTCTATTAAGTGAACATAAATGAATTTCGTATGGAGCAATTGGAAGAGGTAAGATAGGACCTCTCTCATCATGACTTTCTTCGATTATTGCAGGAAGAAGCCTTGTGATTCCAATTCCATAACAGCCCATTATAGGATATTGCTTTTTGCCACTTTGATCGAGATAAGTACATTCCATATCTTTAGTATATTTTGTCCCTAAGTGGAATATATTCCCAATTTCGATGCCTCTCGTTTCTTGCAATGGATTGGAACAGATAGAGCAAGGATCGCCCGCACGTACGGCAGCAATATCACCAACGATGACTTTTGTTTTTTCAAATTCTTTTAAAGTAGATAGAAAATCTCTTTCAGCATTGAAATTGATAAAATGATAGTCTTTTTCATTGGCTCCCGTAGCTAAATTACTGCTCTTGACTACAGTGTGATCAAGGACAACGTAACAATTGTGTAAATTTAAACCTATTGGTCCAGTGCTACCCGCAACTGCACCCGCTTTAACAAGATTTTCATGCGTGGCAGGAATAACTTCAGATTTTACTAAATTGCGTACCTTGGCATTTATCACTTCGAGATCACCACGCACAAAAGAAACCACTGGAGTGCCAGATAAAGTTTGGAAAATAACTGCCTTTGCGGTTTGCTCAGGAGAAATATTTAAAAACTTAGAAAGACCTTCAATTGTTTTTTGATTTGGGGTGTGAGTCTTTTCTAATTTATTTTCACTGCTTTTTTTAATTACAAAGGACGATGTTGCAATTTCTTCGTTAGAACTTATTTTGCAATGCGAACATGTAATAAGTTTGTCTTCGCCCGTTGGTACAAGCATTTGAAACTCATGCGAATAACGCCCACCAAAAACACCGTTATCGGACATAACACTTACAAAGTTTTTACAGCCCGTTCTTTTATAAAAGCGAATATAAGCAGCATGTACTTTGTCATAATATTCTTTTAGATCTTCTTCTGTAGCATGAAAACTATAAGCATCTTTCATAGTAAACTCACGAAGACGCACAAGCCCACCACGAGGACGTGGCTCATCACGAAATTTAGTTTGAATTTGATACATCATTAATGGAAGTTGTCTATAACTTGTTAATTCTGTACGCGTTAAATAAACAACGGGTTCTTCATGAGTTGGGTTTAAAACCATTGGTTTTTCATTGCGATCATGAAACTTAAGCATATCTTTACCAAATGTCTGATAACGTCCAGTTTCATCCCAAAGCTCTTTTGTGGCAGAACAAGGCATACGAATTTCTTGGCCTTCAATGCCATTCATTTCTTCACGACAAATTTTTTCAATTTTAGAAATACTTCTCATTGCTAGGGGTAAAAGACCATAAATACCAGCAGAATACTGGCGCATATAACCTGCTCTCAACATTAATTTATGACTTGGAATTTCGGCATCACGTGGTGATTCTTTTACCGTTTTACCAACCAATCTAGACATACGCATAGTTTATGATCTCCAATGATTTTTGCTTACAAACTTTTTCTTATTGTAGTAATTCTTCTAAAATAATGCTTGCACCACCTAAATGATCTTTCATTGCATTAAATTCTTTTTCGGCTGACTCAAGTTTGTTACCTCTCCGAACACACGTCATTAATCTATTTTTTGGTGTATGACTCGAAGGAACGAATTCGGTCGCTGTTACTTCATAACCATTAGCACGAGTTAAACAAATACGTAACATATCTGTAAACTGTGCTGCAACTTCTCTTCTAACTTGAGGAGTGTGAAAGACGGGAGAGAATGGATGGTTTGAATTATTCTCTTTCCATTTACGCGCAAGTTCTGCTTGGCAACATGGAGCAACTGCAATAAAATCTGCTTTTTCTTTAACTGCAAGAGCAAGAGCCATGTCGGTTGCAGTGTCGCAAGCATGCAAAGCAATAACAGCATTTGGTCTTTTTTCTAGATCCCATTTATAAGTAAACAAGGATGCTATTTCAAATTTTAAAATTGAATCTAATCCTAAATTTTGCGCTCTTTGTTTACACTCGCTAATTAATTTTGTATTAGTATCAACACCAATTATCTCAACTGGATGTTGCCATTTTTCTTTAAAACACCAAGCCAATAAAAAAGTAAGATAAGATTTTCCACAACCAGCATCGAGAATTCGAACTGTTTTATGGCGCTTTATAAGTTCAACAAAATGCTCTTCAAGTAAATTGAACATATGATTGATTTGAATAAATTTTTTAATGCTATCAGGAGACATTGAGGCATCTGAATTTAATAAACCAAGTGAACGTAATAATTTTGGAGCACTTATTGGTGTTATTATATAATTTTTCTCACCCATTAATTTTTTAAGTCGTTCTGGTGTCCACCATTTTTGGGCACGCATTGAAAAATCTTGGGGCTGTAATTCTAAAGTCATATTTTTTTATTTGCTCACATTGTATAAACGCTCTAAAAAGACGGCGACACCATCTGCATCGTTAGAGACTGTTTTTGCATTTGCACATTTTATTGCGTGTTCATCCGCATTTCCCATTGCTACACCAAGTCCAGCGGACTTAAGCATTTCCACATCATTTTGACCATCGCCAAAAGCAATAACATCTTTAACTTCAATACCCAAATGTTCACACACCAATGTCATTGCAGAACCTTTATTTGCATTTAAAGAGCCGACTTCAATCCATGGCCAGCCATTAAACGTGCAAAACTGCACACGAGACATAAAGTAATCATTTTGATCTTTTAAAAATGCAACACGGTTGCTTTCAGGTGTTAATAAAAATAAAAAGCTTATAACTTGCTCATCTGGGGGGTTGTCTAAATCAAGTTCTAAAACTTCGGTATCATAATGTGAAGTAAATTCATCCACATCAATTTTATTGGGATGCAAACAGTAAAAACCTTTGGAAGTATCTACAAGTAAATTTTGAATACTATATTGTTTATTTCCATTTAAAATGGATTTACATCTTGCATAAATACTATCACGATATTTATTTTCAAGATAAACAAGGGACATAGAATAACCATCACGACTTTTTCTTACATCACTCCCATTTAAAGTAATTATAGGAGTATTGATGTTTAAATTTTCTGTCACTTTATTTACTGATTTAATTGTTCTACCTGTTGCAATAACAACATAAATACCTTGCTCAATAAAAGAGTTCAGACAATCTAAGTTTTTTTTTGAAATTTCTTTCTGTGAATTTAGCAATGTGCCATCTAAATCAACAAATATCGCTTTATACCCAAAACTCATAAGAGCTCCCAATGAAATCAAATCATTTCTGTGAATTAATTCTACTATATGACCTAAAATATTAAGTCAATAAAGCTCCTTCTTTTAGATTTTCAGGCAGATAAATGGGACTTACCTTTCCATCAGCAGTATCTGTTGCAAGCATCATTCCTTCACTCATACCAAATTTCATTTTACGTGGAGCAAGATTACTCACAATGATCACTTTCCTATTTGCAATTTCTTCAGGCTTTACCCATTCCCTAATTCCAGAAAAAATCTGTCTTTCACCAAGAGTTCCTAAAGAAACTACAAGTCTTAATAACTTGTCTGAACCTTCAACATTCTCTGCACTTAATACAGTACCAACATGCATTTGTACTTTCATAAAATCTTGGATTGAAATTATGTTTGAATTTTCTTGTAAAATCTCTTTTTTATTTTCAACTTTTGTTACTTTTTTAGATTCAGATTTTTCTTTATTTTGTTCTAAACCTAGATTTACCTTGACAAGTTCAGCTGCAATTTCAATACGAGCATATAATTTTGGAATCTCAACTAAATTAAAACCACTTTTAATCGCAAAAAATTCTTGGGATTTTGAAAAAGAATTTGAAATATTTGAAATATCTTCACCAATACTTTTTAAAAGATCATTCATTTTATTCGGGAAAAATGAATAAGACAAATAGCCCGTAACCCTAAGAACGGCCACACTTGTTGCAATCACGTTGCCTAAACGCAGCATATTTTCAGGGTCATTATTTTTTGCAAGCTCCCAAGGTTTTTGCTGGGCAATGTGCTTATCTGTTAATGCAATTAGATTCCAAATTTCATTCAGAGCATCGGCAATTCTAAACTCGTCAAAAGCTTTTGCCACATTTTTCGAAGCATTATTACATGCATTTATAATTTCATTTTGCTCTTCAATTAATAAATTATGTGAAAAGTTTGGAATCTTATTTGCAAAATACTTTTCTACCATAGTTAAAGTACGCGCTAATAAGTTTCCAATTCCATTTGCAAGATCAGAATTGTATCTTTCAAAGTAAGACTTCCAAGAAAACTCTATGTCTTCTCCCGGATTAGTTGCCCTAAAAAAATAATTTACAAAAGTATCACGGCCATAATGGAGAATTTGTTCAACATTGATTCCATTTCCTAAACTCTTAGACATTTTGTGTGAATCTTGTAGAATCCAACCCGTAACGAGTAGCTTAGGCAAAGGAATATCAAGTGAAAGACACATAGCAGGCCAAAATATTCCGTGAAATTTTAAAATATCTTTTCCAATAATATGTTGAACATTTTTCCAATAATAACTTGTCCGAGCCTCTTCAATTCCACCAATTCCTGTTACGTAATTTGGCAATGCATCGAACCAGACATAAGCCACATGATCGGTGTCAAATGGCAATTCAACGCCCCATGCCAATCGTGATTTTGGTCTAGAAATACTCAAGTCAGAATCTAAATTTTCAAGCATACCTATAAGCTCATTAATGTAACGCTCTTGTTGAGTGATATGCCCCTTAGCTATAAGTTCTTTTAATTGATCACGATATTTCGAAGTTCTAAAAAAATAATTCTTTTCTTTTCTAAGTTCTGCTGGTCTCTTATGGATTAAACAATTATTATTCTCATCTCTTTCGCTACTCGTGATAAAACCTTCACATTTTACACAATAATAGCCTTCATGCTCACCAAAATAAATATCACCTTTTTTGTGACAATAGTTTAAAATATCTTGGACATTTTTAATATGAGCTTTATCAGTGGTTCTCATAAATATATCATTATTTATTTCGAAGCGTTCGAATTCTTTTTTCCATAAAACAGCCATTTCATCAACTTGCTCTTGTGGAGTTTTTCCTAATTCTTTTGCTTTATCTTGAACAGCTTCTCCATGCTCATCGAGACCTGTTAAAAATTTTACCTTTGCTCCACGCTGCTCATAATGAGCCTTCAGAGTACTTGCCATGATAGTTGCATAAACATGGCCTGCATGGGGTGTTCCATTGGCATAGTAAATTGGAGTGGTAAAATATTTATAACTATCTGTCATTTTCTGCTCTCTCTTTCAATTCAAAATAAAAAACTGGACACCGCATGGAATACAGTATCCAGTTTAAAGTAAATCTCATGCCTTAATAGGAAAAAAATGTTCTTATTTGATACGATTAGGTAGTCTAAGTCCTGGAACAATTTCAGCATTTTTAATGCCGACTTTACCAGCAGCTATTTCGCGTAATGCAGTAACTGCTTCTTTATTTTTGCATTCAACAAGAGCATCACTTCCCTTTTGAAGTTGACGCATACGACGAGCCGCCAGCATAACAACAACAAAGCGGTTTGGGATTTGATCGAGACAATCTTGAACTGAAATACGAGCCATGTTGCTTCCTTAAAAAAGAGCAAAAGGTGAGTGAAGATACTGCACGAGCAGCGATCCTTTCTTTCTAGCAATAGCTCAAGCATGCGTCAACACGTTTTTATTTGAGAGGTTGGAAATTTGGCTCAATTTTTCTACCATCAGTAAGCTGTATGATTAATGCGTTCTATGACGCCATCTAGGAGTATGTAATAAATGACCTCAAGATTTACCACAAAAAGAATAATAATATCAATAATATCAATAACTGCCATTGCTTTTGCTATTTATCAGACTCAAAAAGCAAGCAATGAAAATGATTCAGCAAATTCTAAAGAGAAAAAAAACACACTCTCCATTGCATTAGACTCTAAAATTCAATCAGGAGATCCTCGTCTTATTGGAGGAGATGCTAATAGTCAATATATTGAAAATCTAAGATTTTTACCTTTAATTGGCTTTGATGAACACGGCAATATACAAAATATTTTAATTGATGAAATCACTGCAGTATCTAACAAATCTTGGATTATTACCCTAAAGAAAAACATCAAATTTAACAATGGATCTCTGATTACAGCTGCAGATGTTGTTGCTACCTATAATGCCATTATGAATCCTGAAAAAAGCTTTCCACCCAGCCCTCGCAAAGCAGCCTTTAACAGCGTCACACTTTTTAAAGTAAATTCTCCCCATGAAATTCAAATTAATTTAAAAGATCCAGACGCTTCTTTCCTTAATAATCTTGTTATCGGTATCCTCCCTAAAGATGCCATTCTAAATGCCGCACCTAATAAAATTAATGATAAAGGCTATGAAAGTGGTCCCTTTATATTAAAAAAGACAACTGCAACTGATTGGCTTTTAACTCGAAATGAAAATTATAATTATTCATCTAAACCAAAAGTTGAAAATATTGATTTTAAAATAATAAGCGACAGCGGGACACGCTATGCAGCTCTTATTCGCGGTGATCTTGACTTAGTACAAAATTCAATCGATCCTGATAAAGTTTCTCTCATACAAAAATCTATGACAGATAAATTTCAGATATTAAGCGCACCTAAATTATCAACTACATATTTAGCTTTCAATTTTCGGGATCCTATTTTCAGTAATTTAAAAGTTCGACAAGCAGTCGCTTATGCAATTGATAGAAGAAGTTTATTACAATTTCGTTTACAAGGACAAGGATCTTTAGCTAAAGGAATGTTTCCTCCTGATAATTATTTCTTCGATAATTCTCTGCCAGAAATTCAATATGATCAACAAAGAGCAAAAAATCTTTTAAAAGAATCTAACATTCAAGATCCTATTACTTTTGCAATTAAAGTCTCAAGCAGCAATAAATCCACTGTAGAAGTCGCTAAAGCTATCGCAGCAAACTTAAAAGAAGTTGGTTTTCAACCAACCGTTGAAATGTTAGAAAACAGCGTATTTTTAGACCAAGTAAAAAAAGGAGTCGCTCAAGTTTGGCTTTCTCCATGGGTTGGCTTTAAAGATCCTGATCATTTAAGATTTGTCTTTGCATCAAACATGGTAGCTCCGCTAGGAGGAAATAGAGGTGCATATTCAAATCAAAATTTAGATGAACTTTTACAAGAAGGAAGAGAAGAAATCAATCCAGAAAAAAGAAAAATAATATATGATCAAGCCCAACAATTACTATCAGCAGATTTACCTTATGTTTACTTATGGCATAGTTTAAATATTGCAATTGTCGGAAAAAATATTGAAGGATATAAACTTTACGCTGATGGAAGATATTGGTCCCTCGTCAACGTAACAAAAAATTAAAGATAAAATATGTTAAAAGTTCTTTTTCAACGATTTTTACAATTATTAATTGTCCTTTGGGGAATTTCTACTCTTATTTTTTTTATGCAAAGAATGATTCCAGGAAGCCCAGCCGACAGTGTGCTAGGAGCAGATGCTTCAGAAATCGATAAACTAGAATGGCTTGCACGTTATGGTTTAGATCTCCCCGTGTGGAAACAATATTTTTATTTTATAATTAATTTAATTAGAGGAGACTTGGGAAAGAGTTATCATGACTTTACTCCTGTCGTAGAAATAATACTTCCTCGTCTTTGGCAAACAATACAATTGGCTTCTGTTGCATTTATTTTTTCGCTCTTATTAGCAACAGCTTTTGGCATGTTAAGCGCAGCCAAAGCTGGAAAACTGACCGATAAAACTTCGGCTATTGTTTCTTTACTTGCAATTTCTGCACCAAGTTTTATTATTGGCCCTATTTTAATGTGGATTTTCTCTGTGAAACTTGAGTTATTTCCATTATTCGGAAACGAGGGAGCATCTTCATTTGTACTTCCTGCTGTAACTCTCGGAGCCTCGCTAGCAGCGTTTTCAAGCCGAATGATCCGCAGCGGAATTGTCGATGTTTTACAAGAAGATTATATCCGAACAGCTAAAAGCAAAGGGCTTTCCCCAATACAAATTTTAGCAAAGCATGCGCTCAGAAATGCTTTTCTACCAACTCTTACCATTTTAGGAATGCAACTTGGAGTCCTTTTAAGTGGGACTGTTATAACGGAACAGATTTTTAATTGGCCTGGTCTTGGCAGTCTTGTCGTTGAGGCTGTTCAACAAAGAGAATACAATATTGTATCAGGATGCGTTATCGTAATGGCAACAATTTATGTCTTCTGCAATTTAATTGTAGACATTTTATATCGCGTTTTTGATCCGAGGGTTCGTTTTTCATGAAAGACTTTGTACTCAGATTTTTTAAAATATTAAATAAAGATAAATTTGCAGTTATATCTGGATTTATTCTTTTATTCTGGATAATCATTGCTTTTCTGCCTTTTATGATACCTTCCTTAACAAATATTCCTCTCACTCTAAATGAACGACTTGCCAATCCATCCTCAAAATTCTTATTTGGGGTAGATGGCAATGGGCAAAGCGTTGGCTTACTAATTATGAATGGAGCCTCGACTTCGCTCATTGTGAGTCTTTTTACAGTCAGTATGAGTTTATTTGTAGGGATCCCTTTAGGAGCAATTGCAGGTTTTTTTGGAGGAAGAATTGATATTTTTATCTCTCGATTTATCGACATCCTCCTTGCATTTCCTCCTATGGTATTACCAATAGCAATAATGGCTTTCTTTGGTGGAGGTCTTATAAATGTTGTTATAGCTTTAAGTCTTACCGGCTGGGTAAGCTATGCTCGTGTAGTACGTGGTCAATTCTTATCATTTAAAGAGCGTGAATTTGTTGTTGCAGCTCAATCTTTGGGGGCTTCATCCACGAGAGTGATGTTTAAACATATTTTTCCAAATACAATTTCACCCTTAGCCGTCCAAGCCACTTTTTCGCTCGCTGGAGTCATAATAGCAGAAGCCGGACTTAGTTTTTTAGGCCTTGGCGTAAGCCAAGCACATGTAAGTTGGGGGGGGCTCTTAAATTCTGCAAGAGACTATTTGACAAGCAATCCAACTCTTGCTTTTTTCCCTTCATTAGCCTTATTTTCAGTCGTCGCAAGTCTAAACTTTATTGGTGAAACCTTGCGCTTAACATTTGACCCTAAAAGTATTGGCGCAGGCCGTATGTAAAATAAAGGAATCTTTTAATGAGTGAAGTTTTTACACCCATTTCAATCGGTGAGCTCTTAGATAAAATCACAATATTACAAATTAAGTCTTCACAAATAAAAGACACTGAAAAGCTCGTAAATATAAATAAAGAACTTAGTTTATTAGTTGACGTCTGCGTAAAAAATAAAATTGACACGAATGACAAACTTGTACACGACCTAAAAAGGCATAATGAAGCTTTATGGGAAATTGAAGATCAAATTCGTGATAAGGAACGAGCAAAAGAATTTGATGAAGAATTTATCCGGCTGGCCAGAGCAGTTTATTATACAAATGATAAAAGAGCTGATGTAAAAAAGCAAATAAATTTAAAATCAGGCAGCGCTTTAGTTGAAGAAAAAAGCTATAATAAGTATGAATAAATAATCATTTTTATTTTTATTTATAATTCTCCAATCTTTTTCATAGTCAAAATAATTATACCTAATTTCTTTCTTTCTCCTCCGATACTATCTAGTCTTTTATAGAAATTTATATAAATTTTAAATTTAATATTCTATTTTAAGATTAAGGAGAATAACTGAATGTACAATCAAACTTTTAATGAAAAGATAAAACAATTAAAAGAAAATGGAGGGTATAGAGAGTTTATAACAATCGATCGAATTTGTAAAAACTATCCTCATGCACAAGCAAAAATTATTGAAAATAATATAGAGACGACTTATCCAGTTGTTGTATGGTGTAGCAATGACTATTTAGGGATGTCACAAAATGAGTTTATCAATGATGCTATGATTCAAGCAATTAAAAGCCATGGAGCAGGTTCAGGAGGATCTCGTAATATTGGAGGTTCTCATTCATTTTATTCAAAACTCGAAGCAACCCTTGCAGAATGGCATAACAAAGAAGCAGCACTCGTTTATCCAACAGGATATGGATCAAACGATGCAACCCTACAATGCTTACTCCGTTTAGATTCTGATTTTTTAATACTTTCAGATGAAAAAAATCATGCATCTATTATTAATGGAATTTGCAGCACAAAAAATGAAAGAAGAGTTTTTAAACACAATAACGTTGATCATCTAAAATCACTCTTAGATGAAATTCCAAAAGAGAGAAAAAAAATAATAGTTTTTGAATCTATTTATTCAATGGATGGGGATATTGCACCAATAGAAAAAATTGTTGCACTTGCAAAACAATATAATGCTCTCACATTTCTTGATGAAGTACATGCAATTGGTATGTATGGACCACGTGGTGCAGGGATAGCTGCTGAAATTGGAATTTCTGACGATATTGATATTTTTCAAGGAACAATGGCGAAAGCAATTGGTGTTATTGGAGGCTATATTGCTGCAAGTGCTTTACTTATTGATATCGTCCGTTCATTTGCTACAGGTTTTATTTTTACAACTTCACTTCCTCCAGCTGTTGTAGCAGCTTGTCTTGCAAGCATAGAACACTTAAAAACTTCCGACACTGAAAGAAATAAATTACATGCAAAAACCTTAATATTAAAAGAAGCCCTTTTAAATTCTCATCTTCCAATTATGTCTTCAACACAAACACATATCATACCTGTACTAGTTGGTGACTCTTTAAAATGTAAAGAGGCTTCAAAGCGTTTACTTAAAAAACATGGAGTTTATTTACAAGCAATAAATTCTCCCACTGTAAAAGTAGGCACTGAACGTTTTCGAATTAATATCACACCAAATCATACTGAGAAAGATATTATTCATTTAACAGAAGCTTTAGTTGAGACATTTAAGTATTTTAAAATACCATTTTCAAATGAAAAATTTAAGAATCTTGCGTGATAAAAATGATAGAATAATATTGTCTTAGCATTTGAGCTTCAATATCTAACTGTTAAAATATATATAGAAAATAAAAAAAATATTTTTTATTTGCAATTTAAAGAAACATAATATATTAATTGGTTACAATTTAAAAAACATTAGAATGATTGGATTATGTATGAATATTCCAAAAAAAAATATTACCACTTAGAGCTGAAGAAAGAATTAATTATTTAAGCCAAAAAATCGATAATTAAGGAGAAATAACATATGATTAAAGAAAAAAATGTAGAAAAAATACTTCTAGTTGAAGCGACATTCAATCCAAAAGTGATATTGTCAACTTTAAAAAATATTCTAGATGTTATTCCAGAATTTTTTGAAATAACACTTTTTACAAGTTCTGAGTGTTTTGATCTTTTAAGTGAAGCTTTAAAAGAGAGATTTAAAAACATAATTAAATTCGATAATTTTTATGCCAACCCTATGATCGAATATTCAGTAAATAACTTGCTTCTTAAAAATCCTAATTTAAATGTTATTGCATTGAGAGAATTTGATTTAATAAGGGTTTCACGGGCCTGCTTATTTAATAAAAACTTAAGCTTTAACTATGATTCTGTTATAAATTATCGTGACAAAGTAAAAATGAAAAATAAATTAGCTGAGAATCTCATACCTGTAGCAAAATATTTACCAATTGAGAGTGCTACTTGTCTTCTTAAGGCAAGTAAATATTTAGGGATGCCTTTTATTATTAAGCCAAGATGCAAAGCTGCTGGAATTGGCTTTAAAGTTATACATTCTGAATCAGATATTCAAAGCTACTTAGAATCTATTGCAAATAATTTGGATTGGGATGAGGAGTTGAATCTCATTGCAGAAGAATTTGTAGGTTCTACTATGTATCATGTGGATGGTTTTGTTAAGGATGGAAGAATTATATTCAGTACAGTCAGTAGATACTTAGGACATAAACCACATTTAGCATGGAATGCAAAAACAGCTTCAGATATCCTCACGGGAAGTTTGAGTGTAAAATATAATACGGAAGAATATCATATTTTAAACAAAATGACACAGAAAACAATTTTAGCCTTAGGAAATAGTCAAATGAGTTTTGCTTTCCATGCAGAAATTTGGGAAAAAGAAGATAAATATTTAGTGAATGAAATCGCATGTAGAATAGGAGGTGGGCAAGTTATGCATATTTTTTCAGAACAACTTCATTTTCCTCCTGAAAAATATTTAATATCGGATATATTAAATATTAAAAATAGTTATTTACTCCCTAAAAAAAGTAATGACGAAATTATATTAGTCGCAAGACTTCTGCCAAAAGCAGGTGTAAGAGCATCAAGCAAACAGTATTTACCAAATAATTGCAAAATAATTTTGAATGTTGCCGAAGGCGAAATATTAAATGATGCAGTGAATTGGTACGATGCTTTTGCATATTTAATTATTAGATCAAATTCAGAAAAAAATATTATGGAAGACTTCTGGGCTATTCATAATAAAATATACCTAAATATTTAATCTAATAATAAATGTGAGTTACAATGTCTAAAGATAAAGAAGTGAATTCATTTTCCTATTTAAGAACGCTGAGTCTTATTGGAGATTATGCAAAAGGATTCTATTTACCCCTATTTATTTATAGAGTTTCAAATGGTAATATTTCTTTGGCAGGAATCTCATACATGTTTGACTTTTTGCCAAGACTTTTTCTAACACCCTTTTTCGGTAAACTTGCTGACTCTAAAAATTGTCTCTTAATAGTAAGAATATTAGAACTTCTTAGGGTTTTATTTATTCTCATTTGGTATATATTTTATAGTTTTACCAGTATTTGGTTGATTTCTCCTCTGATAACAGTTATTTCTGGAATATTAATGGTATTTTATGAAACAAGTGCGAATCGCATTTTAAATAATGAAAAAATGACACAATTTCAAACAAAGTCACAACTATTAGAGCCTGCAGCTCGCCTCATCGGGCCAATGTTAATTGGTTTTTCTCTAGCGGTTATAAATAATAGAGAAGCCCTGATTATTATAATATTATTATATATATTTACTTTCTTTTTAAATATTAATACCATTCACAGTAAAAATTTAAGGCAAAATGATTCGAATGAAAAAGAAAAAATATTTGATTTTTCAGGCTTTATTTTTCATTTCACCCATAAAGGGTTTTTACTGATAACTCTATCTGCCATGTTATTAAATTTATTCTTTGGTGTTTTTCAAACATTACTCATTCCAATTATGAGAACTCATTATCAGGCAAGCGAATCTATTGCTTCACTACCCAATATACTTGGGGGAAGTGTTTCAATAGCAATTGCAATCGTTATTCCAAAATTTTTAAAGAAAATTAATAGTATTTTGGTTGCTTATATAGGAGCTACATTTTTATTTTTAAGTACGCTTTTAGTCATTTTAGACATTGGGAAAATATTTTTTTCTTTGGCATTTGGTTTACTTATAATAGGAAGTGCCTTATTTGGTATATTTTTTAGGGTCGAAAGGATCAAGCTCATCCCATCAGAAAAATTAGGTAATATTCTTGGTGCGAATACATCGTTACTTCTCTTTGCAATACCTCTTGCAGGAGGGATTATTTATCTATTAGAAAAGTTTCTTCCATCCGTATTTATGCTAAGTATTTTAGGCTTATTTTGTTCTGCTGGAATATTTTTGATAATTTATATTTATTATAATAAATTTAAATATTTAAAGAATCACTAAAAATATATTCCTCTCAATATGATAGGGTATAACAATTATACCCATGAATACAGTTACTTTTAATATTTTAATTACAACTATTATAAATATAAGAAAAAGAAAAAATCATTTTAATTCTTCATTACTTGAATTTTTAAAAAAGTAACAGATAGAAAGTAAATATAAAATACCTAATACAAGCCCATATATTCCAAGATATATATTATTTAAATCTTTATATATAAATGACAAAAATAGCGAACCAATTGAAAGCATACCTAAGAATAAAACAGTTTTAATAGCTGTTATATAACCCAAACTCACCCCCTCAACTGAAAACAATGTTAGCCTGTATAGTGGAGCACTGATCATACCGCCACCAAAAGCATAAATTGAATTTACTATAATCACATATAAAAAATAGTCATTGATAAATATTGGAAAAATAAAGCCCAATATAATACCTGTAATAGCGATTGTACTACCTAAAATTATTATTTTTTTCAATGAAAAATGATCCAACAATTTTTGTAAAAGTAAAATTCCTAGCACATAGCAAGCAAAAACTGGAATTTGATATAAAGAATATTCAATTTCAGAAAGATTTTCTTTTTTAATTAAAATAAGTGGAGAAACAGCAACCCAATTATAAAGAGGAATTTCAATAAACCCAAATGCAGCTACCCCTGCCATAAATGTTTTATTTTTAAGTACAGATAAATAATTTGAAAATGCTAGACTAAATAAATTCTGGCATTTAACTTTATTTTTCTTTTGTTTGGAAAGTTTATCATTTGGCATATATTTTAACAAACCAATCAGAGAAATAAGAGCCGTTGTTCCAATAACTGAACTCATATATCGCCAATTAAAATATTCCAGATAAATACTTCCAACAAATGGCCCTAATATAGGTGAAATAAGAGCAATTGTTGTCATTAAAGATTGAATTTTAACAGCTTTTTTTTCTTCAAATAATTCTTGAATAGCAGCATATCCAATAACTCCAATAAATCCAGTAGATGTTCCCTGAAGAAAACGAGTTAACAAAAATTGAAAAATACTTATAGAAAAACTATTTAGAATACATGAAACAATAAAAATGAAAACTCCAAGAATAAGAAGTTTTTTTCTTCCATAACGATCGGCTAAAGGGCCTAAAAATAACGGTACACAAGCCCCTCCTAAAATAAAGAGACTTAAAGCTGAAGGAACATATGTATGACTTACAGAAAAATCATTTACAACAAAAAGCATTCCAGGCATAATCATATCAACTGACATGTACGCACAAAATTCAAATACTATTAAAAAAGGTACAAAATAAAATTGTTTACCTATGGAGGACATTATGAAAACCTTTAAATAAATTTAACGCGCAGTTAAATTAAGAGAGCAATAAAATTTTTAAATGGATTAAAGTATGTATATAAAAAAACTTCAACATATTATATTTTAAATTATTTTTTATTATACAGATCTAAAAAACTTTTACCTAATATTTTTCTATAACTTGGAATATTCATAAAATCAATAAACTCTGAAACTTCAATTATACGTTCATACATACGTGCCCCAACTCTTTCGAGCAATGATTGCGTCCAAAAGGTTTCATTTACCGGAGTATTAGCAGAAGAAGTATCTGGTTTACCAAGAGGATTCCAATAATCATTTTTTATTTTATGTGTCCTAATGGGTATTTCTTTTTCATCATACTTAAAAGTTTGTGGTAAATAATTTGTCGTAATTATTGTTATTTTCTTTGAATTATAGCGAGAGTTTACAAGATCATCGAGCTTTTCCAATTGCCATTCATTTTCATTGCGACCTTTACCAAACTCATCAATAATTAAAATATCAACGTCCCTCAGTTGTTTAAATAAAGTTTCACCCGATCGCTTCTGCTCATACTCAGCTTTTAATTGATTTAAGAGAAACTGGAAATCGACAAACCGCCCAGATAACCCATGATCCATTATTAAGAGTTTTAGGGCAGCAGTGGCTAAAAGTGTTTTACCAGATCCAACAGGTCCCGTAAGAGTCATAAAATATTTATGACTAGGATCTTTTGTCCCTTTAATTAATGAGGCAGAATGAGTACAAAAAAGAATCATCTTTTGAATATTATCAGACATCTTTTTTTTCTGAAAATCATTTAAATGATCTATTTGAAATGAATGAATATCTGCTTCCATATATTTACAAGGAATCTCAGCATTATTTAATAATTCAACAATACGTTCAGTATGTGTACAAGCGCATGTATTTGGACTGATATTTTCAGTAATATGCTCAAACTCACCTTCTCCACTTTCAAAAACATGCACTTCTTTTAAAACCCTATGCCCCGTTCCTTCACAAAGTCTGCACTGTAAGCGTGGATTGCAAGCAGGACAAACCGCATAACGAAAGCCGTTAGGTGTGCTTTCAACGTATATAGGTTCGCTGTCATCTTGTTGCTGTTCGCTTAAATCGTCTGCCTCATCATCTAACTCACGAGATTGAGACATATAATAATCACTTTTACCACAAAAGCATTTTGGCATACGCGTGACAGGAGCGCCCTCTTCATTTTCTCTCAATTCAATTAAATTTTGTAAGGAAGAAAAAATTTCTTCAAACGAACGGCTCGAACTCATTTTAAACTCTCTTAAAATTCAGTTGATTTGATTAAAATAGCACGCACTTTTCGAGACAAAGGCAGTAGTGTTGCAGGAAATACTTTTGCTTTCTGCTTACATTCTTCAGCATATTCAAACATTATTTGTGCAATAAACTCTGGTTTTAAACCCATGTCTTCCCAAGACTTTAAAATATCAAGATCGGCAGAAGAAAGGGACATTCCTCTGCCTCTTAAATCGAGAAACAAATGCACCAACATAGAATACTCTGTTGGGAGGTTTTCAGAAGATATGGTCATAAGTTCAATATTAAAAGTATTTTCTTACTATAAAAATACTTTCTACTTTCTCAATTATTTGATGCTACGACCCATTCTCCATGAGAATCCAGCTGTGGTACTCAACTCTTCTTCAATACGAATAAGTTGATTATACTTAGCTATACGATCTGTTCGAGAAGCACTTCCTGTTTTAATTTGACCAGCATTGGTTGCAACTGCTAAATCTGCAATAAATGTATCTTCGGTTTCACCGCTACGGTGAGAAATGATTGTTGTATAACCATTTACTTTAGCAAGTTCAATTGTCTTAAGGGTTTCTGTCACTGTACCAATCTGATTTAACTTAATAAGAATGGAGTTTGCAGTCCCTCTTTCAATTCCTTTTTGCAAAAGTTTATGATTTGTTACAAAAAGATCATCTCCAACCAACTGAACTTTTTTACCAATGCGTTCTGTTAATAACTTCCAGCCTTCCCAATCATTTTCATCAAGACCGTCTTCAATACTTACTATTGGGTATTTATTGCAAAGTTTTTCGTATATATCAACCATTTCAACTGATGTTTTTTTAGAACCTTCACCATCAAGATGATACATTCCATCTTTAAAGAAAGAACTTGCAGCAACATCAAGTGCAAAACTAATTTGCGTGCCAATTTTGTATCCAGATTTTTCAATAGCAGCGACAAGCAATTGAAGCGCTTCTTCATTGCTTCCTAAATTAGGAGCAAATCCACCCTCATCACCAACAGTCGTTGCTAATTTTTTTTCTGTTAATACTTTTTTAAGGGTATGAAAAACTTCAACGCCCGCACGCAATGCATCGGAAAAGTTTGAAAAACCATGCGGAACAAGCATAAATTCTTGAAAATCAAGATTATTATCTGCATGAGCTCCCCCATTAATAACATTCATAAGTGGCACTGGAAGTGTTTTTGCAAATGTTCCGCCAAGGTAGCGGAATAAAGGAAGCCCAACTTCTTCAGCAGCAGCACGTGCGCACGCCATAGAAACAGCGAGAATTGCATTTGCTCCTAATTTTGATTTATTTTCAGTTCCGTCAATTTCAATCAATAAATCATCAATAGCAACCTGATCAGAAACTTCAACAGCGCCTTCTAAGCGAGGAGCAATGTGCTGTTCTACATTTTCGACGGCTTTTAGAACGCTTTTTCCAAGATAAATTGATTTATTTTCATCACGTAATTCACATGCCTCATGCTCGCCTGTACTTGCTCCTGATGGAACAGACGCACGGCCAACATAACCTTCAGCAGTTAATACTTCAACCTCTACAGTTGGATTTCCTCTTGAATCAAGCACTTGACGTGCGCGAATGGAATCAATAAGTGACATAGTTTCTCCTTTTTTTGATAAAAAAATAGGCAAACAGACATGCCCATTCTTAACTCTGTTATGCAACAAATTTATTGAGTCATCAATAGTTCCCCAAATTGAGATTGGGTTGTTCCGATTATACGCTAGCTTTATTACATTTTTTCTATTTGGCTATTGACTTGAGCAGTCATTTACCTGTATTTAAGTAACAGGAGCATGCAGATCTACCATTTTGAAATATTTATACGTCAAGTTTGACGAAAAAAAAATGGGTTAGGCATTTTTGCTTCTGATTTTTCTCACAAAGGAGGCGTACCCTATGGCTAAGCCAGAGACTGTTTCAACGAGTCAAATGATTGCAAATGTTGCTGCTAAATTTGATCAACTTCCTAAAAAAATTACTAAGGAAGTAATCGCAGATTTTCTCAACACAGTAGAAAGTGAAGTTGCTTCTGGAAAGAAACTTCGCATAGACAAAATTGGTATTCTTCAAGTTAAGGAGCGCGCACCTCGTATGGGTCGCAATCCTCAAACAGGCGAAGAAATCAAAATTCCTGCTTCAAAGAAAATTGCTTTCCGCGCTGCAAAATCATTGAAAGAGCAAGTTACAGGTTCTCGAGCTTCCGCTAAAGCAAAAAAACCGGCTGCTGCTGCGGTTAAAAAGAAAAAATAATTTTTTTTTTGATCTTCATAAAAGTAAAAGTCAGCCACTTTATTTTGGCTGGCTTTTACTTTTAAAATAATTGTTTAATTTAACTAAAATTTTATAACACACTTTCTATTCTCAATGAAAGTCTATTTTATTCATAATTCCTTCCATATTTTGTTTGTTGTGCAGCATAAATTTAGATGATAGAAAAAGCAGGTGTTTTTTGAGCAAAAGGAGTGCCTCGTGACAAAATATGAAGCTTTTGGAAAAGCCTTTGACCCTTCTCAAACCGAGTCAAAGATACGTGATTATTGGAAAAATAATTGTTTTTACAAATCTGTAAGAAACCCAAATAAAAAACCTTATACCATCACCATGCCTCCTCCCAATGTCACGGGCGATCTCACAATGGGACATATGATGTTCACGCTTCAAGATATTCTTATCCGTTGGCACAGAGCAAAAGGCTACGAAGCTTGTTGGATTCCTGGAACGGACCACGCAAGCATTGCAACCGAAGCAAAAGTAACTAAACTCCTTGCAGATCAAGGAATTTCAAAACGTGAAATAGGACGAGAAGCCTTTTTAAAACATGCATTTGAATGGAAAGAAAAGTACGGTGGTCGCATTATCGACAGTCTAAACACCCTCGGTATAAGCTGTGATTGGTCACGTAATACTTTTACAATGGATGAAAAATATTCAAGCGCAGTTATCAAAGCCATTGTTAAACTTTATAAAGATGGACTTATATATAAAAGTCACCGCTTGGTAAACTGGTGCCCTGTCAGTCAATCCGTTATTTCTGATGAAGAAGTTTTTCCAGAAGAACGTAATGGTTCCCTTTGGCATATTCGCTATATTGTTGAAGGCAATAAAGATCAAAGTATCGTTGTTGCAACAACTCGCCCAGAAACTTTGTTTGGAGATTTGGCTGTTGCTGTTCACCCAAGCGATGAACGTTATGCACATTTAATTGGTAAAAATGTTATTGTGCCTGTTTGCAATCGCTCAATCCCTGTGATTGCAGATCACTATGTTGAAAAAGAATTTGGCACAGGAATAGTAAAAATAACGCCTGCTCACGACATGAATGACTTTGAAGTTGGCAAACGCCACAAGCTTGGTCTGCTTAATATAATGCACCCAAATGCTACCTTAAATGATAAAGTTCCTAAAGACTATCAAGGACTCGATCGCTATGTAGCACGTAAAAAACTTGTAACTGAGCTTGAAAATATAGGTTTGCTTCATAAAATAACGCCACATAAACTTGTCATTGGAATATCAGAACGTGGAAATGTGCCCATTGAGTATTATTTAAGTGAGCAATGGTACATAAAAATGGATAAACTTGCGGGGATGACTTTAAATGCAACACGCTCCGGCAAGCTTAAACTCATTCCAGCCCACCAAGAAAAAACTTGGGAACATTGGCTCACAAATATCCAAGATTGGTGTATTTCTCGCCAATTATGGTGGGGTCACCGTCTCCCCATATATACTTGTCAAAGTTGTCAGCATATTCACTGCGAAGAAAAAGCACCTACGCAATGTGAAAAATGTGGAAAAAATAATCTCTCCCAAGAAAATGATGTTCTCGACACTTGGGCAAGCTCATGGCTTTGGACCTTTGGTGTTCACAATTGGGCAAAGCCAAATTCTGAAGAAAAGATGGATCTTGAATATTATTATCCAACAGAAGTTATTGTCACAGGCGCTGACATTATATTCTTTTGGATTGCAAGAATGGTCATGGCTGGCGAATATTTTATGGGTGAAACACCCTTTAAACATTGTTACTTTACCCCTATAGTGCGTGACTCTGTTGGACGGAAAATGAGTAAGTCCCTTGGAAACTCTCCTGATGTTTCTGGGGTTATGAAAAAGTATGGCACAGACGCCATGCGTTTCTCACTCGTAAATCAAATTGTAACAGGCCAAGACATTTTCTGGAGTGATGACTGCTGTGATTTAGGTAAAACCTTTGCAAATAAAATCTGGAATGCAACTCGTTTCCTTACTATGAATGCAGTGAAACTTGATATAGACCCTGCAAACATTTCTTTTGATGATCTAAAAACTCGTTCAAATGATTCAATTATGGGCTGGATTACCAGTGAGTTCTATGATGTTGTTCATAAAACTCACGACAATATTTCTAAATATGAATTTTCTCAGTACACAAGTTCAATGTATGAATTCGTCTGGATGATCTATTGCGATTGGTTTGTTGAACTTATGAAACCTCGCTTTAATGAGAATGCAGATAAAGAATTAGCACGTGAAACAATCACTGTTGCCCTGAAAATTTTTGATGGCGTATTGAGACTTTTACACCCTATTATGCCTTTTGTTACCGAAGAAATTTGGCAACAATTAAATCAAAATCGTCAAGGAAAAACAATTGGTTTAGAAAAACTCCCCGAGCCACAAAGTAATATGATTGATGCAAATTCAATCCAATATATGCGTGAAGTACAAGGAGTTGTGAGCGCTGTAAGAACAATTCGTGGTAAATTTAACATTCACCCTGGAACCGATTTAACAGTCTACATGCAAGACTCCAAAAATCGTTTTGGTAATCTCATTCCACAAATGGAAGCACTTGCAAAAGCTAAATTTAACTTTGAAAGTGAGCAAAAAGGATTTTGCGCTCCTGCGCTCGTTAATGGCTCAGAAATCTTTGTAAGTCTTGAAGGCTTAGTCGATAGAAATGCAGAGCGTGACAGACTCTTGAAAAAAATAGAAAAAATTTCTGCTACGATTGCCGGAGTTGAAAAAAGATTAAGCAATGAGGAATTTGTAAAAGGAGCTCCTGCTCATATTATTGACGGTGCAAAAAAACAACTTAGCATCAATCAAAAAGAGCTTGAAATGTTGCAAGAATCACTAAAAGTCCTTTAAAATAAGGAGAGAGCTTAACAAAGCTCTCTCCTTATTTTTTATTGTTGGATACATTTGAATTATGAAATATTTATATTGGCTTGACATGGAAATGTCGGGTCTCGATCACAGTAAAGAGCGAATATTAGAAGTTGCTTTGGTTGTCACTGATTTGTCTTTTCATATTGTAAAAGAATATATGACAGTCGTTTATCAAGATAATGAAGTCTTAAAAGGCATGGATACTTGGTGTGTAGAGCATCATGGAAAGAGCGGGTTAACAGCGAAAGTACCAAATGGCAAGCCTGAGAAAGAAGTTGAACAAGAACTTATTGCAATAATTAATGAATTTTCTCCCCAAGAAAAAGTTATTCTCGCTGGAAATTCAATAGGACAGGATAGAAAATTTATTGACCAATGGATGCCAAATTTAGCTCAAAGTTTGCATTATAGAATGCTAGATGTTTCAAGTTTTAAAATTGTATATGAGAATCTTTTTAACAAAAGGTATGATAAGAAACATAAACATAGAGCATTAGAAGACATTCTAGAATCTATTGAAGAACTTAAATTTTATTTACAATTTGTAAGCGTTTAAAAGCTATTTCCTCTTGCAAAAGGGGAAATTTTTTGAGCTATCTCTTTTTAAATTCTTCGCAAGAAAACTTAAAAATAAAAATCTGTATTATTAATGAGTTAATTTATTAATACTTTGGTATAAAAATTGCATACACTTCTTATGAAATGAATTATTTTTAATTAAGCATTTCTTTTTAATAATTGGAGATTATCTATGCTTAGCAAATTTAACAATTCTAAAGATGATAATTTTGAATATACGATATTAGAAAATGAGAAAATATATTCAAAAGAGTCAGATATATTTTATACTGAACATATATCATTAAGTCTTGAAAAATTTAGTAATTATTATAGACCTTTAGTGAATTCTACCTCAGCCTTTTTAACCTGTTTAACTTATTTTAGTCTTCTAAAAACAAGCAAAAGACTAAGTAACAAAGAAGTATTTAATTTTATAGTTGATATCTTCCATAATTATAATAATAAAGAATATCTTGCTGAAAAGATAAATCCTAATCGAAAATATGATTCTAAGCAAAACTGGAATCAATTCATCGGTAAAGAAAAATTGAGTGTTCTTAAATCCTATCCCGAATATATTTCTCTAAAAAGAACAATTGAAGGACATTTTAGGCTTTTAAAATCAACTACAAAGTTAAATCAACAAGATCAATTATTTAAAAAAGAATATACAAATCATGGAACTAAAGAACATTTTATTAAAATTTATCCCTCAGAATATAATTTATATAATGAAAAATATAAATTAATTCCTGGTCTTTATGATAAAGAAAAAATTGTCAGTAGTTTAAAACGACTCAATGAAGAACTCATACGTGAAAGCAATAAACGCAACACATCTGATAGGCTTGATTATTACTGTACTTTAAATGATATGCAAATTTACAGCCTTTTTGTGTCTCCTATTGTTGGCTTTCATGGAATTGTTTTTGGTTTACTTATTCCACCTATAACGGGTGTTGGTCTTGTTACTACGATTACAGCCACATCTATTGGCACTGGAATTGGGACTGCAAAAAACCATTTTTCTAATTTTGTAAAAAGAATTTATAATGTTGGCATTAGACAAAATTCTTTTAGAAAATTGGATGAAACAAAATTCAACAATAAATTGAATAATGCTGTAAATAATAATAACTTAAAACAAATGAGCATTATTATTTCTGAATTAAAAAAAGTAAATTTAAAAACAGGTCAATTTAATTTCTTTTTTGCTAACACATTCAAATATTACTGTGAATTAAAAAACGAAACCGACAAATATGCTAAAGAACTTTTTGTTGAAGAAAAAAAATTCGAAAAATTATTACCAAATCTGCAAAAACTATATTATAAAACTCTATGTTATTTTAGAAAAAAAGAAGTTCTCGAAGAAACTCTAAGACTCCAAGTATGCTCCTTAAAAGCAATCAATATTAAATCTGCATTTATGATTCGCAATAATGAAAATGTTAAAAAATTTATTAGAGATCATTTAAATAAAGATGAAGGTTTTCAAAAAAAATTAATTCGCAAGTCAATTCATAAAGTGTGTGGTAAAAATGCAAAAAACACAGAACTTATTGAAGATATAATCTTATTATCTTTAAGAACTGAAGAAATTGATGAAAAATTTATAAAAGAAAATTCTATTAGTGCAAGTTTAAAAGCAGGTCTTTCAGAACAAATTGAGGATATTCTCGGTAATTTTGGTTCTTTAAATGAAGGCATAAAATTTGGAGTTAGAACAACCGCAAAAATAACACCAACTGATTCTCTCTTTACAAAAATTAGCAATAATTCTACCAATTTTGATTTGGGACTTTGGCTCTCTATATCTGCACTTGAAGGTATTTTATATTTGTCAGAATCACACAAAGCAAGCAGAAAATATCAATTGATCACAAGTTGGATTAGCACTCTAACTGGTGCTAACTATTTATCAAGAGTTGCCGCTAGCTCTGTTTATCTCATTACAAGTAAATGGGCGAATTTATTTACTTGCCCTGTGATGGATTATTTATATCTAAATCCATTTGGCATAATAGCAGACATATTTAGTTTAAAAATCGGTGGGGCTGTATCATCAACTCATTCAGAAAATTGGAGACAAATTATTATTGAGTTTGATGACTTTAAGAAGAAATATTCAAAAGATAAATGGTCACCTGCATATGATTATTTTATAAAATCTCGTCCGAGCGATCCTTCTGAGGTTATTCATAATATTGGAGATATGTATAAAAATAAACTCACAAGTATTACAACACTTGTTGAAAGTATTAATAAAGATTCTTTAGCATTACTTGACACAATCCAGAATTTCGAATCGAGTAAATCTAAATCCTATTTTAAAACAACATTAGATGATGTTATTAACAGTTATGTGAAAGTATTTATTAAAATGTTTTCACTTGCAAAAGAAATTGAAACATTTGAATTGTATTTTGAATTTCTAAATGAAATGAATGCAGAAATAGAAACCACCCTTAAAATCAATTTTACTTTGCTAGGAGTTGAAAATAAGGGAGTGTTCTCAATCATTCAATTTTTATCGGATCCGTATGTGAAAAAACATATTTTAGATAAAGATTAAATATAAACTAACGATTTACTTTTGTACCTTCATTTATAGAACGTAAAATTTCTTCGCGTGGAATAAGATCTGTAGGGAGAGTAGCTCGTCTAACATTTGCTCTATATAAAATAGCTCCTCTTAATTTAGTATAATCAAGATCGGCATCCTCTAAATTCGCTCTTGTAAGATTTGCACCTTCTAAATTTGCATTCCATAAACTTGCATTTGCAAAATTACAGCCTTCTAAATTAGAATCTTTAAAATTAACGTAAGAAAGATTTGAAGTCTCAAAATTGCAGTTTGAAAAATCAAGCTTTGCTAAATTTGCTTTGCGAAAATCGAGTCTTGAAAAGTCGCGCGTTGTTTGCAAAATATCGATCGCTTCTTTACGAGTCAAAGTCTTTGGCTTGGTTTCATCAGAATCTATTTCTCTATGCACCTCAGAATGAACTTCTTCTTCGTCCACTTCTTCTTCAAAATCATCTTCATCTTCTTCGACCATTCGGCGAGCCATCAAACTCACTTTTATAGGTTTATCATTACGATTGAGAACAATCACCATTTTCAGAAAACCTCCTTAATTGGGTTTGTTTGCTCCTACACATTGCCCCAAAATTTAAAAAAATCAAGAATAAAAAAAGAGAGCAGTCAAAGTGAACCGCTCTCTTTTAAGAGTATAGAATATTCTTATAAAATGGAAAACAAATTCTCTCTTTTAGGAAAGAAATTCGTTTAAAACTTTAGTGCACAGAGTTTGGAACAGGAGCCTGCGCAGGACGTGCTGATTT
This sequence comes from Fluviispira multicolorata, assembly GCF_009208585.1. Taxonomy (GTDB): domain Bacteria; phylum Bdellovibrionota_B; class Oligoflexia; order Silvanigrellales; family Silvanigrellaceae; genus Silvanigrella; species Silvanigrella multicolorata. Next base: position 190,019 of record NZ_WFLN01000009.1, on the reverse strand, counting down.
CTTAGAGAATGAAAGCGAATTTGCATCATCCCCAAATTCTTCATCAAGATATTCTTCTTCAACCATATCGGTTTTATCTTGCACTGAAATTCTTGCTTCAAGCGCAGCAGCTTCAAATACATTATTAGAAGCTGTTTCAAATAGAATTGAAGAAAGTCTAGAACGGATAACTGATTTTGGAGCCCAGAAGAGATCTGCTAAGGCTTTAATCATGTTAACGCGTGTTGAAATTTTTTGGATTTCAACAGCAAGAGCTTCTCTTGGCACCAAAAGAGCATTTGCAAAGTCAACGATTTCTGCTTGTGAAAGTGTTTCACAGCGGCTTGTAAATTTAAACTTTTCTCTTTCCGAAAGAAGAACAATCCTTGCAATTTCTCTTGCAATAGCTGTACGTGTGTGAGCTCTAATGTCACCTTTACGAAAACGGATTGCATAATGTCCAGGTTTTACACGGGAACTGCGAGCAAGTTTGTCTGAAACATCACCCGGCATAAGTTGGATAAATGGGAATGCAGAGATAAGCTCTGGAATATGAACTGGAATTGCATTGATATTTGCTTTTCCAAGAATTTCTTGTGCAACTTTTTCAATTTCAAGACTTCTGTCACGGCGCTCAATACGAACACCTGGCTCTTCGAGGGAAAGTCTTCTTTCTTCTTCTGCGTCGCAGAAATCGCACCATGCTTCATCAAGATCAACAAGGCCATCAGCAAGATCTTGAATAATTTCGAGATCAACATCAAGAGCCTTCGCTAAATTCTCAAGAGCTTGCACATTGCGTATAGCTTTTTTACCGCGTTTCCAATGACTTGTGTCACTTGGATTATAATTCAAAATTGAACCAAGATCTTGATCATGTACTTTTTCATTTGGCTGACGAAGTTCTAAAACACGAAAGCAAAAACGGAAAAGTTGAACAGATTGTGGAAATCTAACTGCTTCTTGTAACTTACGCATAAAAATTCCCTTTCTAGCAATAATTAAAAATAACTAAGAAAATTAAAAATATCACAAAAATGAATCAGTTGTGCAAAAAAATCGTATGACTAGTAATTTCTTCTTAACGATTCTTCCATATAAGCTGATTACTCTTGAATTGGACAAAATACCAGAGTCTTTTCAATCCGTCAAAATTTAAGACATTTTTACAAGTGATATAAAGGTTTAATTTTGTAGAGAAAAATCCTCAATATAGGATTTTATGTTATATTTATAAGGAATTAAAAATATTACAAGCGCTCTGAGAGAATCAAGTGTCTTCTTAAAAGACACTTAAGAGGGGGGATGAATAAGAGAAAAGATAAAATTTTAGCTTGGTAAGACTTTTACGGATAGCTCACCAAAACCTATTCTAACATGTTCATTTATAGCAAAACCTTTAAATATAACTGTATCTCCATCTTCGATAAAAGATCTTCTTGAACCATCTGGGAGAGTTATAGGTTTATTCCCCTTCCAAGCGAGTTCAAGCATCGATCCATATGATTCAGGATACGGTCCGCTAATAGTTCCGCTTGCATAGACATCTCCAACGCTTATAGGAGAACCATTTGAAGTCATATGAGCCAATTGTTGGAACAAATTCCAATACATATATTTGTAATTTGATCTTGAAATTAGAAAAGGCTCCTGCATTTTGTCGGATTGAATGTAAATTTCGAGGTGAATGTCGAATAGTCCATTCTTTTTACACTTCAAATATTCGAGCTCGGAGACATCTTTGTCCTGAGAAGGTAAAGCAAAAGGAGTCAAAGCTTCGAGAGATACTAACCATGGAGAAAGTGAGCTAGCAAAACTTTTTCCTAGAAATGGTCCAAGTGGTACATATTCCCATCTTTGAATATCGCGGGCGGACCAATCGTTAAAAAGGGCGAAGCCGAATATAGCATCTGAACACTCATCAGGAGAAATCACTTCACCAAGCGCAGTGTTTTTACACGTAATAAATGCCATTTCAAGTTCAAAATCCAATTGCTTTGTCAAACCAAAAGTAGGTTGAGTTGAATCAACTGCACACAATTGTCCCTTTGGTCTTTTGAAATTTGTACCACCTACTATAATAGAGCTTGAGCGACCATGATAACCGATTGGAATATGCTTCCAATTAGGTAATAATGGGTTTTTTTCATCTCTAAACATTTTTCCTAAATTTATTGCATGATCTAAACTCGAATAAAAATCGACATAATCTTTAACTTGAATAGGTAACAACATTTTAACTAATGAAATTTGAATAAGAATAGTCTCAAGATGTTCTGGATGCTTTTTTAATTTTGAATTTGGATTTGAAAATAATTCTTGAACTGCATATCGAACATTATTACAAACTTTGTTTCCAAGTGATAACAGATCATTTAATTTATTTTTTTCAAAAACTTCTCCTTTTAAATCTTCTATATGAGACAGATATCCAAGCTTAAATAGACTGTTTAAATCTATGACAAAATCACCTAGTGCAGCTCCTGCACGTGCAGTTGATTTTTGATTATTTGTATAAAATACTCCAAATGGAATATTATAAATCGAAAAGTCGTGATTTTGTGGAATGTCAAACCAACACTTTAATTCCTTCATATAATGCCCTTCTAAGTAAGAATTTTATGTTCAATAAGATGATCTATAGGCTCTAAAAAACTACAACTTCCAAAACTTTTTATATATTTCTTTCTAAGATTTTCAATCTCATAATTGCTTAATGAAAATTTTCCAATTTCCAATCCAGTTTTTGAAAATTTAAAATTTTCATAATTATAATTAGAAAGAATATCTTCAATCTCTTTTTCAGTTGCTAACTCTTGATAAGCAAGCATCATGCTTGAAAAGACATTTAAAAACCCATGCAATATTGTCCCCACATCAGGATTAAAATTTGGTACTGGGACATGCAGCCCAGCAGTTGCTTTTACAGGTATTTTATATTTGGCACATAGGCTTAAAGCATGAGCAATTTCTTGAGCTGAAGGTATTTGTTCTTTTTTAACTCCCCCCGTTCTCAGCTTTACAAGCACTTGAAAATTTAAATTACTTCTGTTATACTCAGAGATTTCACGTATATTTTTATCAAAATTATCATTTAATGGAATTTCACAATAGAAATCTATTTTTTTATTGTGCGCACGAAAGTTCTCGAATAAAATTGACAAATACACATCTATTATTTTATTTGAATTCGCAGCAAGGATGTCTTCTGGTGGTAAAAATTCTATGGAGAGAATTTCGAGTGAAGATTCAAAAAGTTTTGAAAATTCTTGAATGCTTTGAAAATCCTTTTGCAATATATTTGGAAAATCATTAAAACTCTTGCATGCTGAAAGAATGATAGAAAAGCTTGCTTTTCGTTTTCCAATTTTAGATAAATAATTGTGAGTGTTAAGTAATAAAATAGTTTCTTCTATTTTATTCACAGGAAGTACAAACTTCCCAAGCATATCTTCATACTCATGCAATAAATATTCTGAATAGTTCTTAAGAGATTCTTCTAATGAAAGCTGTGCTGGAGGATATAATCCAGCATAATCTAAAAGCTCATTCATATAAACTTTTAAACTTTGCATAAATACTCCTGGTGTTAAGAATGAATGAAACATTTCCTTGTTTACTGCAAAGAAATTGCGCTATCTTTACAGGGACGATAAATTTGAATGGAGAGTAAGCTGAATGCATAATGATTTTATCCAAGATCTCGCGGCCATCCTTCTCACTGGAGGAGCCTTCGGTTGGATGTTTAAAAAGTTTTTCAAGTTACCTTTAATATTAGGTTATATATTTGGGGGAGTCCTCCTTTCTTTACCGATATCCTACACACCCTATGTTGTTAGTAAAGAATCAGCTAACACTTTAGCCGAAATAGGTGTTTTATTATTAATGTTTTCAATGGGTCTGCATTTTGGTATTCGCAAAATCCAATCCTTAGGCATTTCACCCGTTCTCGTCGGAGTCTCTCAAGCACTTTTAATGTGGTTCATTGGGACAAATGTTGCACACTATTTTAATATTTCTGGTTTTGAGGCGCTTTTCTTAGGGGCGGTTATTTCGACAGCTTCAACAGCAGTCATTGTTAAAATTTTAGAAGATCATCAACTTAAAAGTGCGCGCTTTGCCGAAAAATTAATGGCCGTATTGCTCATTGAAGACTCAATCGCAATATTTATGATCATATGGCTCTCAACTTCTTCGAGTGGCGAAAGCATTCAATTAATGGAGATAGTACCTATATTTATCTGTAGTATTTTACTTTGGTGGTTGCTTGGGACTTTATTACTTCCTCGAATTATTCACTCTGCATTTAAAACGGGTAAAGAAGAACTTTTAGTTATTTTAAGCATCGGTCTTGCACTTGGACTTGCTTATTTATCAGCTTCTTGGAACTTCTCAGCTGCACTTGGCGCCTTTATTATGGGCTCTATTCTGTCAGATTGTAGAGAACTTAAAAAAATTGAAGTTGTCATTGAACCCGTTAAAAATCTTTTTACATTAGTCTTTTTCGTTTCAATTGGATTTCTCTTTTCTCCTGAAATTATTTTAGAAAAATGGAGTCTTATTTTAGCTCTTGTTGCTACAATAATTATTTGTAAAATTGGACTAAATCTAATATTTAACTTATGCGTTGGCCAAGGTATAAAAGACTCCATTCGAATTAGCGGAAGCATGGGACAAATTGGAGAGTTGTCTTTTGTTATTGCCCAAGTTGGTGTGGGTCTTGGTGTTATAGAAAATAAAACGTTCTCCGCAATCGTAGCAACAGCCATTATTACTATGCTTATGACTCCTTTTATATTTAAATTTTCTATTAAATTAGCAGAGACACCCGAATCTTTAATTCCAAAACCAATTTATAAATTTATTGAATCTTACTCTCAGGCTGTCATTAATTTTTCATTAGAGAATAAAATGGCACCTTTTTATAAGAGATTTTCACTATTTCAAGGCATAAAATATCTATCAGAAAACACAAAAAGTCGTCTCAGAAAAAACTTTATGTTAATGACGGCTAAAAATGTAACTTCAACACTCGATCGATTAGCGCCATGGGATGAATATTTAGTTCCCGTTCACGTTGGTGCCGATGCAGATATAACTGGAAGAAATTTAATTGATCTTAAATTAAGAGAAAAATTTTCAGTTAATATTGTCGCTATTGAGCGTAATAATAAAACAATTATTTCTCCAAAAGGAACCGAAGTTGTCATTCCTGGGGACACACTTTTAGTTTATGGAAATGAAGAATCTATCACAAAATTAGAAAGTTTCTGTACAAAAGAAAAACCAGAAGATGAAAATCCACTGACTATCGATCAATGCTTGCTTGCGGGCATCAATTTACATGAGACCCACCCATTTATAGGAAAAAATATTTTAGAGCTTGGAATAAGAGTGAATTATAATTGTATTGTACTTGCAGTAAATAGAAATAATCAACGTATTAAAAATCCAGTTTCAAACTTTGTCTTTCATCACAATGATGAATTATTTATTTTTGGCACAAGACATTCTCTTGAAAATATAAAGACCCTACATATCAATGCTTAGATCTGGAGTTCCTTGATCGATAAGATCTTTTTTTTTAAACTTATAAATTAAATTTAATTTATAATCATGCAATTTCTTTTCTAGTCCAGCAGGATAATGGTGAGGATTCATTAATCTTCTAATACTTGCATGAAGTCTTCGTAGTTGAATAAATGTTCTCTCTCTTATTTCAGACAGTTTAGGGAGAGAATATACGAGTTTTCCATCTCTATAAACCGGTACTAAAAGATCTTCATAATCACAGTTTTTTGGAATTTTGCAAAAACGAGTAAAATCTTCAGGATCAATAATCATTGAAGATTTAAGTTTGTCAGAATTTAATATGTCATAAATCATATCTGCTTCAAATAAACTCTTATTAAAAAATCTTCTTACTTGTAAAATTCCAGGAGTTGAAATTTTCATAGATTGTTCGGATAATTTTATCCGATGCTCCCAAATACCTGTACTCGATTTAATTGCAGAGATTTTATAGACAGCTCCTAATGCAGGCTGATCAAATGCCGTAACAAGCTGCGTTCCAACCCCCCACACAGCAATTTGCGCACCCTGTTCCTTTAAACTCGCAATAACATTTTCATCTAAATCATTGCTCGCAACAATGACAGCATCTGGATAACCAGCTTTGTCGAGTAGCTTTCTCGCTTCAATACTTAAATAAGCGAGATCTCCTGAATCTAAGCGAATTCCTCCCATTTTTTTGCCCTGGGTCTTTAACCAATTGGCAACTTCAATGGCTTTTTTAACTCCTTCTAAACTGTTATAAGTGTCTACTAAAAATATTGTATTATTTGGCATGGCACGTGCAAATGCAAAGAAAGATTCAATTTCGCTGTCAAATGCCATCACCCAACTGTGTGAATGCGTTCCACGCACTGGAATTCCAAATATTTTTCCAGCTAGAGTATTTGATGTTGCAACACAGCCACCAATAAAGGCTGCTCGACTTGCACTCAATCCACCATCTACACCTTGTGCCCTTCTTAAACCAAATTCAAGAACTTGCGAGGGACCAGCAACAGAAACAACCCGAGCCGCTTTCGTAGAAATTAATGAATGAAAATTAATAATATTTAATAATGGCGTTTCGAGCAATTGGCATTGCAATAAAGGACCTGAAATTCGCAATAAAGGCTCATAAGGAAACACGACTGTTCCTTCGGGAATTGCATCCACATTACATGAAAAAGACATATTCTTTAAATAAGTAATAAATTCTTCTTCAAATAAAACTAAATCATCTGCACCTTTAATTGTTCTTAAATAAGCTAAATCATCGTCTGTAAATCTAAACTGGTTTAAATAATCAATAGCCAATTCAAGACCTGAATTTAGTGTAAAACCACTATTGAAAGGATTTTTACGAAAATAAAGATGAAAAACACTTTCTCTTTCAGAAATTCCAGACTTCCAATAACCATATGCCATAGTTAATTGATAAAAATCAGTTAATAAAGTGAGAGAACTCTTATATACAGTTTGAAAAAATGAATTCATGAATTGCTCACCTTAATTTTTTTTCTGTGCTTTTTTTAGAGGGAGAAAATCACTTGGACTATGACAACCTCCTTCTTCTAATACTTCGGCAAATATATTTGATGTATTACAACCAGCAATCATTATGGTGGTCAATAATAAAATACTTTTAAATTTATAAAATCCCATAAAAAAAACCTTTTTTACCATTTGTTTTGTTGCTCATTTCCCTCAAAGAATTCAGAAAGTCTTCTTCGAGTGGCACTAGACACATCATAAGGCAAATCATTAAATGAAAACCACTTTGCCTCTTTTATCTCTGAACTTTTAAATGGCTGTGTGTCAAATTTTTTTATAACATAAAAACAAATAAAGTCATCAACACCCATTATTTTATGATAGTAACAATCAATTAAATTTGGAAATTCTCGCACATTTATTCCGGCTTCTTCTTGAACTTCTCTAATAATTGCTTCTCTTGGCGATTCACCTTTATCGACACCTCCACCTGGAAAATGCCAACCACTCATATAGGTGTGCTTAACAAGTAATATTTCATTTTTATCATTTATAACAAGTCCTCTTACCCCAAACGATCTCATTCCAAATATCTTTTGAATACTCTTTTTTACTACTATATAAATTAAATAAAAAAGATTTGAAAATTTTTGCATAAGAAACATTCCAATTATAAATTATTTTTTCTCAACACAAGTGGAATAATATATATAAGCACAGGCACGAGCATTGCAATTACAAAACCATAATTTTCTGATGTTTTCATTCCAAATCCTGCTAAAGGAGGACCAATCAATGATCCTACACCAAACATAGCAACTACAGCTGTATTTGCACCTGCTAAACTGCTTCCTTTGTACTTTTTTCCTACTATAATTAGAGCTAAGGTGTAAAAACCTGAAATACATGCTCCCCAGAAAAATAGAATTGGATATAATACAAAAGGAGTATTAATGAAAAATCCAATACCAATTGCCCCAAAAATACCAATCAAAGTACAAATAATTAAGGATATTCTCGCCCCATATTTATCTGCAATGGCTCCAACAAAAAATTGTAAACATGCTTGTCCAACACCAACGACAACAAGTAATGAAACTGAAAGTTGCTCTGATAAACCATTATAGATTCCATAAAGTGGTAGTAAATTAAAGGCTGTGGTTTCCATATATCCATAAACAATAGCTGCCCCCATGGCAATTGGAGTGGATAGAATTATTGGTTTTATGGAGGTTTGTTCTTCACTCTTTATATTTGGAATTTGTTTTCGAGCTAAAAAAATAGGTACAAAAACAATTAAAAGAAAAAGTGAACCCGCTATGAATGGCAAAACACCTCTGCTGCCCGTAAAAACTAAAACACCTGCACCTAGAAAGTAACCAATGCTTAAACAGGATGAAAAAATACCCATTATTCTACCACGAAGATGATCTGGGGAAAGTTCTCCAATCCAAGTTTCACTGGCCACAAAAATACCGTCAAGACAAGCACCAAATACAAATCTTAAAACAAACCATAAAAATATGTTTTGAGTGAAAAAGAATCCATAAAAACAAAAAATAGCAACAATAATTGCAAAGGAAAGAAAGCTCTTTAGGCCAAATTTTTCCATAAATTTTAGGAAGAGAGGGGAGAGAGCAAAAGCAGCTATGGCAGGCATAGTTGTATTTAAACCAATGATAAATGAAGAATACCCTAATTCTTTCATTACAAATGAGAGAAGAGGAAGAGAAAGTCCAAAACCAATTCCCGTAATTGCAACACAACTGAGAGCTGCAATAATTCCAACTTTATTTATGGATTTAATGCTATAATTTATATGACTCGATCCTTCAATGGAACCCATAAAGTTCCTCCTATACATATTTGAAAATCTCTTGATGAGCCTTATAAATGACACATCTCAATAGCCTCTTTCTGTTAATTTTCGAAAAAATGCAATTGAAAGAAGAAGTCAGGGATAGCTTTTAAAAGAGTAATCATTGGACAGTATTTCTGTAACAAGCTTTTTATTACTTACTATTTTATTCATTTTTTTTGAATATTGAAGAGGAAAAATAAATTTATCACTCAATTCTTTATTTTTCTTCAATTCATCTGTAATTTTATAATTATTTTTATAAATACCATTACATAAATTATACCGAGATCCTTTTTTAAATTTTTCTAATAGTAAGTGAAGACAAAAAACAATATCATCGACATGGATTAAATTTATGATTCCATCTGGATCTTGAACTCTCCCTTGGACAAACCAATTTATTGGTAAACGATTGGGACCAAAAATTCCTGCTAAATGAACAATACTTGCACCAAGTATTCTCAATTCTTCCTCTGCTTTTATTCGCCAATTTGTTAAATCGAGTGGAGTCATTTCATCAATTACTTCGTTATCTAATTTGTGAATATAGGCAGAAGTTGTACTTAAAATAACTGTTCTTTTATTAAGACAATAAAACTTATAAAATTCTATCGCTATGTTTTTTTCTGCTTCATTATTTGCAGATGCAAAAGTCCAAATAACCTCATCACATTCAGGTAAGTTATTCCAAGAGTTTTTATTTAAAAGATCAAAATAAATGATAGTATTGTCAGAATCTCTATTACGACTTGTAGCTAGACATTCCGGAAATTTTTTACAATAAAAACTACCTACATATCCCTTACCTAACACGATTGTTTTTTGTGACATTTAAAATTCCACTCTCTATCTAATTTATATAATATTATTACGTGAATTTTCATTAAAAAACATTGTTCTTACTTATTTTTGAGCTGTTGCAAAGGTGGAGCTGATTCCATATTTCCCGAATCACCCTGTCCCTGCTCAGGCATAGCAGCATTATCAGATTGTGGAATTGCTTGCCGAGTTTTATTTTGAGGAGACATTGCCGACTGATCTCCTTGAGGAATAGGTTCCGCAAATTCTTTTGGTAACATTGGGCTCATTGTTGAGGGTTTACCTGTCTCTTTTGAATACTTTCCTTTTGGAACAGGAAGTTCAGAGAACTCATTTTTAGGAAACTTTGGAAGTTCGTTCGGCATCATTGGATGATAGCTTTGTTCAACTCCAACTTCGTACTGAGGAGCTTCAATATTTATATTTCCATTTTTATCAATTCTCACTGTTACATTTTCGAGATCTTGATTTTTAACTGAACTTATATTGACTCCATTTAAAAAAATAATCCTTCCAGACATATAAGTTGAATCATAGGGCATTCTCTTAGAAATTGCTCCAGTTGATGGTTGAATCGTCCCTCCCCTCGGAGGAAGCGTGAAGCTGGGCATGACCATTTGCTCTAAGTTTTGAGTTTGTATAGGAATGGGAGCACTCCCAACTCTCTGAATTCCAGGACCTTGCAGAGGTTGAGTTTGAATTGGTAACTCTTTTGGTAATTGTTGAGCAATTATTTTTGAATTATATATTAAACCGATAATAAAAATTAAATATATATTTCTCATTTTTTATTCTTTCAATAATAAAACTTTTATTTCTAATATTGATAACATTAACTTAAAATGTTACTTACCACAGTGAAATATTTGCACCATCTGTGTTATTTTAAACCTTAAATATTTAGTTCCATATTTATAAGAGGTATTATGTCTAAAACTTTAGCTATTTTTTTAGTAATCTGTTCAACATTTTTCTGGGGTTCAAATTTTAATGTAGGAAAATATGTTGTTGGAGAAATGTCTCCTTTGATTGCAACTGCATTACGCTTCTCATTAGCATCCTTAGTTATTATAATTATCACAATTATAAAAGAAAAGAATTTTTTTCAAATGCTAAAAGAAAATATTATAATATATATATTGTTAGGCTTTATTGGAGTCGCTGGTTTTAATTCTTTCTTTTTAATTGGATTAAAACATTCATCTGCTATTAATTGCGCACTTATTATGTCAACAAACCCTCTATTAACAAATATTTTTGCAAAATATATCTTAAAAAAAGAAATCTTTACATTTCAAAAAATTGGAATGATCATAAGTTTTGTTGGTGTTTTACTTATTCTTACCCAAGGCTCATTAGATACCTTATTAAAACTAAAATTCTCCGCAGGAGACTGGATTATTATTATCGGTAATATATGCTGGGCACTTTATGGAGTGCTTTGTCTCCGCTATTTAAAAAACTCTTCAGCTTTAGCAACAACTGCATCAACAATGTTTTTTGGTACATTAGTCTTAATTATTTTAGCCTTCTTTGAAGGGAATGTTTCACAGGTTTTTCAACAAAATATTTCTATCTATTCGGCAATTGCTTATATGGGTATATGTGGAGCGGTTCTTGCATATTTATTTTGGAACACAGGAGTGGCAAAGTTAGGAGCAGGCACAACCTCACTTTTTTTTAATTTTGTTCCTGTGTTTACTGTTTTAATATCTATTTTATTAGGACATCCAGTTTTAATGATACAAATTTTAGGGGGAGCTATTATTTTACTCGGTGTTCTTACATCGTCAAATTTTATAAGAATACCTTTAAAAACTAAAAGATCAACATGATAAATATTAAAATTATATTCAATCTTTAAAAAAGATTAACTCATAATAAAGGATTTTTTATGACATTTACTATAAGTATTATTCTATATTTACTGACTGGTTCAATCGCCGGAATATTAGCAGGACTACTTGGAATTGGCGGAGGAGCAATAGTTGTTCCAGCACTTGCATATATCTTTTTAAAAAGTGGTATGCCAACCGAGCACATAATGCATCTCGCAATTGGCACATCACTTACAGCAATGATTTTTACTTCACTTTTTTCCACTCAATCACATCACAAATTTGCAAGAGTTGAATGGAATGTTGTTAAAAAGTTTGTCCCTGGAATTATAATAGGAGTTATTTTAGGAGCACTTTTTTCTACAAAGCTACCAACTCATACTTTAACAATTATTTTTGGTATTTATTTACTTTTTATAGCAATTCAAATGTTCTTTAAAAAAGATAAAAAAGAAAATATTTCTCAAAATAAACCATTCTTAAAAGAATCCAATGCGACAATGGCCGGTGGAGGGGTGCTCATTGGACTTCTTTCAGGACTATTAGGTGTGGGCGGTGGAACTCTTACCGTTCCATTTCTAACATACCTCGGCAAAAGCATGCATAAAGCAATTGGAACTTCTGCTGCATGTGGTTTTTTTATTACTATTGTCGGTACAATTAGCTTTATTCTGTTAAGCACACATGCTTCTAATTTACCAAAAGGCACCATCGGATATATTTATTTACCAGCAGCCCTAGGCATCACTCTTATGAGTTCTATATGCGCCCCAATTGGCAGTAAAATATCAGGAAGTTTATCACCTAAAATACTTAGCAAATGCTTTTCCATTTTACTGATGGCAGTAGCATTAAAAATGCTTATATAAAATATTTTCTAACATTTTTCCTACTTTTGGAGCAAATAGAAATCCGCTTTTATGAGCTCCTGCACATACAAAGCAAGAAATATTTTTATTTTTTATATTTAATTTTTCAACAACAATTTCACTGTGTCCATAGCCCACTCGAAATCCTGTTTTATAAGTTAAATTTTTTACTGTAGATAAAAGAGGATCTTTTTCAAGGATAGTTGTAGCTAATTCTAAAATTTGCATATTTTCTTTTTTCAATTCACTATTATAGTTTTCACTTAAATTTTCTATCTTTACAGTTGAAGACGAAATAGACTGATTTTCATTTTTTCCGCTGAACGTAACTTTTCTCTTCATATTTTTGGATATTCTTTCAAATAAAACATAATTATTGTCATAATTATCAAATAAATTTTTCCCAAAAAAAGTAGAACCAACAGATAATCGTTTTTTCTTTTGCATTTTTTCAGGAATAGGAAGAGAAAGTTCTTGTAAAATATTTTCAGTCCATGCACCCGTGCAAAAAACAAGGTTATGCTTATCATCTTTTGAATGAAGACAAGAATAATCATCTTTTGTAAAGATCTTATTAATAAAAGTTACTTTACGTTTATCTAATACAACTTTTAAAAGACTCATTAATTCTTTTGCATTTACCCATGCCTCATTCTTGTAAGTTATTTCACGAAGTCCTTTTTTTTCGATAAAATCTAATGGCAAGTTCAATGAATTTAAATCATACTCATTTTGTTTGACTCTTAAAAAATGTTTGTCACGTTCTTCTTCGGTGAAAAAAAAGTCCGTTCCAAGTCCAATTTGAAAAAGTTGATTTATTTTAAAATCCAAATTTGCTTCTTTAATTAAATTTTCTAACCATTCAAAATATATTTTTTTAGAGTCCAACTTAATCTGAAAATGTTTATCTCTTCCAAATAGTTGTCCTTTAGTCGCAAGATTAGCCGATGCTGCATATGAACCAGCTAATAAATTGTTGTCTGAAATAATTTGAATTTCAGACCCTTTATAAACATTCCGAGAAAAAAATTCTGCTATTGATAAGCCTAAAATACCTGATCCTACAATTGTTAATTTTTTCATAATAAATCCCGCTAAAAATTTGCTATTATTTTTTTTATATATAAAAAAATAAAGCAGAACAGTTACACTGCTCGGCTTTTTAGAAAGGAGTACAATTTAAAACATCAGAAACTCCCTAAAAAAAGCTAATACGGATGTTAATGTATATCAAGCTGAATTATCATATAAGAAAGAAATTTTAGCAAAGGAGTTTTCTTGAACGACCAAAATCCTTCTTATTTAAATAAAACATTCTTAATTTTAAGTTTTGGTTACTTAATAGATTATTTTGATCTCACTTTATTTGCAGTCATTAGACATTCAGCACTTTTAGATATTGGAGTAGAAGAAAAAAATATACTCTCTACCAGTTTATTAATGTTTAATTTGCAAGCTTTGGGTTGCGTAATCGGCGGACTGATTTTCGGTATTTGGGGCGATAAATTTGGGAGGATATCTGCAGTCCGATTTGGGATATTATTGTATTCAATTGCAAATATTGCAAATATTTTTGTCACAACTGTACCAGCCTTCGGAGTCATGCGCTTTCTCGCAGGCGTTGGTCTCGCAGCTGAACTTGCAGCTTCAATCACACTGTTAAGTGAAATTTTTTCAAAAGAGAAACGTGGAATAGCTTCAGGAATTTTATTTTCCTTTGGTATTTTAGGGGGTGTGCTTGCCACATTTATTGGAAGCCAATTGCATTGGAAAACTGTTCTTTTAATTGGTGGAAGCTGCGGGCTTATTCTTTTATGCCTTAGATTTGCATTTGTTGACTCAACAATATATTTAACTTTAAAACAAAATACTCATATTCCAAGAGGAAGTTTAAAATTAATATTATTAAGAAAAGACAGTTTTATGAAATTAGTCTGCCTTACTTTAGGTATTTTTCCCTTTTGGTTTGTCGCATTCTGCGTAAACTTTTCTCCTGAGATTTCTAAAAAATCTTTCTTCCCATTTACTCCAAATCAATCTGTTTCATTGGCAATTTTTTTTATTGGCAGTTTATTTGGAGCAATTTTTTTTCCATTCATGAGTAAAATATTAAAGAGTAGAAAAAAATCTGTGCTAATTGCTCTTTCACTTATGTTATGCTCCTTAACATGTTTATCTTTGCCAAATTTTATTCATCTAGAATTGTTTTATTTAATTTTATTTGTATGTGGATTTTCAAATGGATATTTAGGAATTTATATTCTCTTTTGTGCTGAAGTTTTTGGTACAAATCAAAGAAACACAGCAACATCAATTATCTCAAATATTTCACGTGGGTCACTTATTTTTAGCAATATATTTGTCCCTTTTATTGCAACATTTTTTTATAAAATGGGGTCAGGTGTCGCACTTTGCGCAATTTTCTTTTTCTTTCTTGGCATCATTCCAATCATATTTATCAAAGACACTTATAATAAAGATATGGATTTTATTGAAAAATAAATTTACTTATTTGCATTATCCATTAAGAATGTAAATTTCCCCATACTCTTTAAATACATATAAGCACTTTTAACTTGATAATCATCTTTTAATGAAGAAGGCCAACTATCAGTTTCCTTTTCTTCCTTTTTATTTTGAAGAGCTAATGTGTTTTGATCTTTTGCTTCAATATGTTTTTCTAAATCCGCCTCTCTACGTGCCCTTCCATTAAGGCCTTCATTTTGAACTTGTTGAACTCTACCAAGGATTGATTGGGAAATAAGAGGAATATCAGGAATGATTCCTCTTGCCTGAATGCTACGACCTTTCGGTGTATAATAGCGTGCAATTGTCATTTTAAGAGCTCCACCATTAGGTAATGGAACAATATTTTGCACACTTCCTTTACCAAAAGTTTGTGTACCCATGATTATGGCTCTCTCCCTATCCTGCAACGCGCCCGCTACAATTTCACTGGCACTGGCAGTCCCTTCATTAACAAGAACTATCATTGGAAAATAGGATAATGAATTTCTTTTTACAGCGTACTCAACATCTTCAGGTTTATTCTGATCTCTCCCAATTGTTGAGACAATAATACCTGAATCTATAAATAAATTTGTCACACGCACTGCTTGATCTAATAAACCACCAGGATTATTTCTTAAATCTAAAATAAGCCCCTTAACTTTTCCACTGTTTTTTGCTTCAAATTCTTTAATATTTTTTGCTAATTGTTCAGAGGCATCTTCTTGAAAAATTGATAGTTTTGTATAGACATACCCAGTACTTAATTGATGCATAGTAACGCTGTTACTTCGAATAATCTCCCTCTCTAAAGTAACACGTTTTATAATATTCTTTCCTGCTTTCTCTGGAGTAAAATATTCTAAAGTTAGCTCTGTACCCACAGATCCACGCATTTTAGAAAGAGCTTCTTCTATGGTTTTACTATTTACAACAGTATTATTTACCGAATAAATAAAATCTCCGGCTTTAATTCCCGCTTTTTCTGCTGGAGAATTATCGATTACTTCAATGACCTCAAGCTTTCCTCCAGCTGGATTTACCACAACACCAATGCCACCAAATTTTCCGCTCGTATCTGTTGAAAAATCTGAATATTGTTTTTGAGTTAAATAAGTTGTATGCGGATCAAGATCTGAAGTCATCCCTTTTAACGCTTTTTCAATTAATATATCAGGACTGACTTCCTTAGAATCAACGTAATTTGCCTCCAATAAATTAAGTGCCTTTGAAAAAGCTTCAAGAGATTGATATTTTTTATTTTCCATCTCAGCTTTTTCACTAATTGTATGTTCATTTGTAACAGGAGGAGGCGTTACGTTAGCATAATTTGTATCACTTAACGCATGCAAATGAATAGGGAACAGACAAAGAAATAGAAAAAGTGCAAAATTTATTTTAGTGTCAAAATTTGGTAACATAATAATATTCCTTAACAAAAAATATTAAATATCTTTGTCATTTGGAGGCAATCATTATGATAGGATTAATTATTACGATTTGTAAGGATGCATTTTTTTCCTAATTAAAATTTTTCAAATTTTTAACATAAATAAAAGAGCAAAATAAATTTTAATTTTGCTCTTTTAATAATTTTATTTTTAAAAATAAAATTATGCGGGAGAACCTTCATTTGCCCCGTCTCCACGGGGATAACTTTTACGACCAGATACCATAGAGCGCATAAATTCACGATTTAAACGAGCAATATTTTCAAGACTGATGTCTTTTGGACATGCTCCCGCACAGCTTCCCATATTCGTGCAAGCACCAAAATCCTCAGCATCCATTTGATAAACCATTTTAGCAACGCGTTCAGAACGCTCAGCTTGGCCTTGAGGAAGCAATGCAAGTTGAGAGACTTTTGCAGATACAAAAAGCATTGCCGCTCCATTACGACATGCAGCTACACAAGCTCCACAGCCAATGCAAGTAGCAGCATCAAAAGCCAAATCAGCTTTTTCTTTAGCTATTGGCAGTGCGTTTCCATCTGGAGAGCTTCCGGTATTTACCGAAATATAGCCACCTGATTGAATAACTCTATCGAATGCAGAGCGGTCAACAACCAAGTCCTTCATAACAGGAAATGCTTTTGCTCTAAATGGTTCGATAACGATTGTTTGTCCATCACGATAATGGCGCATATGCAACTGACATGCTGTTGTCGATTTCTGAGGTCCATGTGGGTTACCATCAATAACCATTGAGCAAGATCCACAAATACCTTCACGACAGTCATGCTCAAATGCGACAGGCTCTTCACCTTTTAAGATAAGTTTTTGGTTAAGGATATCAAGCATTTCAAGAAATGACATATCTGGATTAACACCTTCAAGTTCATAATCGCAAAGTTTACCTTCTGCATGTGGCCCTTTTTGTCTCCATACCTTGAGATGTAATGTCATATGTGTATTTGAGCTTTTACTTTTCATAAGAATTTGTCCTTCTTGTTTTACTTATAACTACGTTGAGTTGGGTGACAATATTCAAATTCCAATTTCTCAACATGACGCTCAGGTTTTTTGCCATCCCCTTTGTATTCCCAAGCAGCAACATGGGCAAAATTCTTATCATCACGTTTAGCTTCATTATCAGGAGTTTGATGTTCTTCCCTAAAATGTCCACCACAAGACTCTTCTCTGGTCAGAGCATCGAGACACATTGTTTCACCCAATTCAATAAAGTCGGCAACTCTTCCAGCTTTTTCAAGCTCTTGATTTAATCCTTCACCATGACCTGTTATCGCAACATTCTGCCAAAACTCTTCACGAATTTTTGGAATTTCTTTAAGTGCTTTTTGCAGACCTTCTTTATTACGCCCCATACCGCAGTGATCCCACATAATATGTCCGAGTTGCTTATGAAATTGATCGACTGTTTTGTTACCTTTAATTCCAAGTAACTTAGATGTTCTTGCTTTTGCACTTGCAAGAGCTTCTTTAAAAGCAGGGTGATCTGTTGTTACCTTAGAAAGGGTTGTACCACCAATATAATTTGTTAACGTAGTTGGGATAACAAAATAACCATCTGCAAGACCTTGCATAAGGGCCGAAGCTCCAAGACGATTTGCACCATGGTCCGAAAAGTTTGCTTCGCCAAGAACATGTAATCCTGGAATGGTTGATTGAAGATTGTAATCGACCCAAAGCCCACCCATCGTATAATGCACTGCAGGATAAATACGCATCGGTGTTTTGTAAGGATTTTCTCCCGCAATTTTTTCATACATTTGAAAGAGATTTCCATATTTTTCACGTATTTTATCTTCGCCCAAACGCTTAATTGAATCTGCAAAGTCTAAGTAAACAGCAAGTTTAGAAGGACCGACGCCATGACCATTGTCACATTCAAGCTTTGCTGCACGCGAAGCAACGTCACGTGGAACCAAATTTCCAAAGCTTGGATAACGGCGTTCTAAGTAATAATCTCTTTCATTTTCAGGAATTTGCGAAGGAGGACGAGTGTCTCCTAAATTTTTTGGAGTCCAACAACGACCATCATTTCTCAATGATTCAGACATAAGTGTCAATTTTGATTGATGATCTCCTGACACAGGAATACATGTTGGGTGAATTTGAGTGTAACAAGGGTTTGCAATTAAAGCTCCCTTTTTGTGAGCTCTCCAAATAGCAGAGGCATTAGAAGCTTTCGCATTTGTTGAGAGATAAAAGACATTTCCGTAACCACCTGTCGCTAAAACAACTGCATCTGCGTGATGTGTTTCAAGCTCACCTGTTGCAAGGTTACGCACGACAATTCCACGAGCATGTCCATCAATAATAACAAGTTCTACCATCTCACGTCTTGGGTACATGTCTACATTGCCATCAGAGACCTGACGCATCATAGCTTGGTAAGCGCCAATTAAAAGCTGCTGACCAGTCTGTCCACGTGCATAAAAAGTACGAGAAACCTGTGTCCCTCCAAAAGATCTTGTATCTAAAAGACCACCATATTCACGTGCAAAAGGAACTCCTAACGCAACACAGTGGTCAATTATTCGAACAGAAGTTTCAGCAAGACGGTATACATTTGATTCTCTTGCACGATAATCTCCACCTTTTATGGTCTCATAGAACAAACGATAAATGGAATCTCCATCATTTTTGTAGTTTTTGGCAGCATTTATTCCGCCTTGAGCTGCAATGGAGTGGGCACGTCTTGGAGAGTCATGAATAAAAAAACTTTTAACATGATAACCCATTTCACCCAAAGAGGCTGCAGCAGAAGCTCCTCCCAAACCTGTTCCTACAATAATAATAGAATGTTTTCTTCGGTTTGCAGGATTTACAAGCTTTGAAGAAAAACGGTGATTCGTCCATCTATCTTCAATTGGACCTGTTGGAGATTTGGAATCGAGGTGGATTGCCATATAATATTACCTCGCAAAAAAGACAAAAAGTGGTTGAGAAATAAAACCAGCAGCAACAACAACTGCATAGGTATAGCCAAAGAATTTAAAAAACTTATTGTAGCGAGGATGACTTATTCCGAGAGTTTGAAAAATTGATTGCACACCATGGAATAAATGAAATCCAATTAAAATCATAACAACTGCATATCCAGCAACATAAAGTGGTTCATGAAATTTTTCGATAACTAATTTATAAATATCTCTCATTTCAACGCCATTATAAGTAACAAAATATGTTGGCCCAAATTTAAATGTAATAAGGTGCCAGATAACAAATGCAAGTGTTGCTGTTCCCGTATAAATCATTGTTCTTGAGGCAATTGAAGCAGATTTTTCACGCATGGGAGTGACAGAGTAAAATTTTGGTTTTGTTCGAGAATTTCTTACCACTAAAGTTAATCCCGTAACGGCGTGAAATAATAATACAGCGACTAAAAACGCTTCTATTAAATAGATCATTGGATTTGAAGTAAGAGCATGACTATAATTATTATATGCTTCTGCACCAACAACAATAAGCATATTACCAATCATATGAACCATAACAAATAACGACCAGACAATAGCTGTTAAAGCCATTAGGTATTTTTTCCCAATGGTACTCGTTAGAAAACTAGAATTTGCTGACATAGAGCAATTCTCCTAATAAATGATCTGAAAAAACAAAACCTCTCAAAGCACAATTGAGCATTCTTACTCAACCTGTCAAACGTATAAAGATAATATTCTCATTAGACAAATTGCAAATTTAGCATGCGGATCACAATTTGCCTGAAAGATAATGTAAATCAATTTTTATCATCGGTACTATCAAGTCATATCTAAAATTCAATACACAAAATTGAGACTCATTATCTAATATGTAGTTCTTATTATTGTATCAAGTTTTGCAGTGAATATTTTACATCTGTTGAAGTTTTGAAAAATTGTACGACATACATTTTTGATTATTAAACAGTGAATATTTTGAGGTATAAAAATTTTTACGCTATAAATAAAAATAATTTATAGCGTAGTTTTTATTTAAAAAATAATTTAAACTAACTGAAAATTAAAGAAAAGCATTTTCAAGATTTTCAATATCATTTAATTCTTTTTCTGAAAGCCTCAATGTGCCACCATTAAAGAGCAGATATTGAGAAGCTTTATATAATGATTGAGCAATATTAAAATATTCATCTTTATTTTTTGCTTGAGAAGAAAGTGCCTCTCTTCGTGTCCAAACGACTCCTTCACCTTTTTTATTTGGCGAAGGAACAAAAATATAATCACCGATATCAACTACTACAGGCCATCTTCTTTTTTGGGTAAATAATGAATCTGAAATTGAATACTTATTTTGAAAACCAAGCAAATCAAGTGCTGTTGGAAAAATATCTGCTTGACTTGCTAAATGTGATATTTTTATACCTTTTACCTCATTACTTTTAGATGCTTTTTTGAGAACCTTTTCTACAATACCGCCTTGTAATAATAAATTTGCTTGCGAAGCTTTTATAGAAGAGATTATATCTGCATTTGCAGTACTTCCAAAAGTAACCTCTTCAGGATAGACATACGAAGGTGTTAGATGCCCATGGTCATTTACAAAAAATATGATTGAATTATCCCAATAAGATTCTTTATTTGAGTTAGGAAATTCTTTTCCTTTTAACATCATTACAAAATCATTTATTGCTTCGTCCGTATAAGCAGAGGTTAACTGAGAAGGATCAAGAGCATATTTTTTATAAAAATCATTTATTTTTGCAGAAGCATCGGACGGGATTTTCCAATCAGAATGATTTGTTAATGTCATAATCGAATGCACTTGAATGGAATGTTTATTCGAAATAGAATCTAATTCAGAGCCTATTTTTTTAAACAATTCTTTATCTGAAAAGCCCCACCAAGTTTTTGGAAGATTCTTATTATAATCATTTATTCCCACTAAAACATCTGCACCATGACGTTTCCAGAACATTTCTTGACCATCAAATTCAAGCCTACCTGCATGCCAAAATGCTGTAAATGAATCATTGCCAAATTTTCTCTTAGCAAGTTCTAAAATACATTCAGGGTTTAAATTTGGCAATTCCTTCATGGCTGCTGTGTATTGACTTGTCCATAATCCACACAACACAGCTTCTTGACCAGCTCTCGTGACACTGCCAACCGTCCAAGCATTTGTAAATGCGATTCCACTTTCTGATAAAGAATCAAAATGAGGTTGAAAAGAAATTTTACTCTTTGGATAATGGAATTTTCCATCTTCTGGTTTAAAGCTCTCAATAATGACAAACCACATTAAAAGAGGACGCTTATTTTTAATTCGAGATTGAACCTCTAAAGACAAATCCTTCCCAATCGAAATATCTGGTTTTAATGGATATTTTTGAAGAAGCTTTTCCCAATCTTTTAAATCTATTTTATAATGAGCCGCATTATTTTTTGCATGTTCAAAATTTTGTAACGAAAAATTGGTATTATTTACTTGATAATTCAATAAATTATTAAAATCTTTTTCTGTTGGCTCAGATTGAAAATGAGCTTTGCTAAAAGTATAAACCAATATTAAATTTTCTACAAAATTCACCCTTAATGGTATTGGAGTCCAAGTAAATTTTCGAGTGTTTAGATGAACCTTTACAACTTGCGAAATTGGAGTGAGTATAATCACAAATAAAGAAAATTTATAAATAAATTTCTTACTATTAAAACTTAAAAAATACTTAAATAAGACCAATGCAATAAGAGTAGGAAACAAAAATGAAACCGCCACTCTAAAATCAAATAATGAAGAAAAACTAGATTGGACAAATGAAAAATCAAGTAAATACTTTAAATGAAAAGGAGTTATGAGTCCTGCATAAAAATTTACATACGGAATATGGAGAGAAAATACAAAAAAAACTATAAACAAACAAATAAAAAATAATTTTGCTTTATTTTGAGATTTTAAATTCTTAACAAACTTTAAAAATATAAAATGATTAACTGTATATGCAATTAGGACAAAGACAAAAGAAAGCACTCCCGCCATCCAAAAGTCAGACAACATTCCTGAAGCAATTGCATGTACTTTTAGTTTTGTAGTGGATATGAGATTAAAACCAAGAAACCTTTCTGTAAACAGACGAATTAACAGAAAATTACTGTAGAGAGCAAATGTGCTAGTTAAGAAAAGCACAAAATAAAATCTTTTTTGAGTTAAATCTTTAATATTATTACATATTCTTGTTTTTAATGAAACTTCAGTCATTTCAGCGCTTTCTAAGAAAAAAGAGATCAATTACAAAAGTTTCATAGCAGAGCAGATCTATATGTTCAATCAATATTAGGTATAGAATTTTATCAATAGTAAAGACGCAGGGGTCGGCTTACCTGCTCAAATAAATTTCAACCAATCTTTGAGATAAGAAGAGTTACGCCAAAAAAACACATAACAAGTCCTGAAAAAATAGAAATATAGCGAGCTTTATTTTCTAAAAATCCAGAAGCTTTTCTTGCTACAAGTAAATAAGTAAGCATTGAAACACAAGTGACTATTATTTGAATAATACATAGATTAATCAATTGTAAAAAAGCACTGTCATTGTGCGTAATGAATTGAGGGATAAGCGCGACATAAATAAATAAGACTTTAGGATTTGTAATGCAACATAAAAAGGCCTCACTAAAAAGAGATTTTTTAGATTTTTCAACGACTGCCGCACCTACTGCAAAATTAACTTTCCCTTTACTCATAAAAGATTTTATTCCCAAATAAAATAAATACAAAGCTCCAATGATTTTAAGTACAAGGAAAAAATTTGGAGAAATTGTGAGTATACCTCCCACACAAAAAACAGTGATAGCTGCAAAAAACAAAAGAGCTAATGCAGTACCAGGCACAGCAAAAAGAGCATTATTTAATTTATACTTTAAACCATTGTTAATCATGAGCACTACATTTGGCCCCGGTGAGTAAGCCAAAAGCAAAACAGTCCAAGTAAATACTAAATAAATATTTAAATCACTCATATAATTCCTATTTATACTAAATTATTATCAAAAAGATTTATTACCGGATCTAAGTTTACATTTTTAATTTCAAAATAAATACGCTCTATTCCTTTCGATTTACCTTTTCGTTTAATATGAATATCACCAACATCATGCAAAGCATTTAAATGTGTTCCTCCACATGGAATGGAAATTCCATTCATGGTCCAAATTCGGCATTCAGGTTCCCCTGGGATTTCTAACATTTCTACCTTGTCATTTTTTTGAATAGACTTTTCAACAAATGTTTTGATAAAACGCACATCATCTTCTAAAAATTTATCCACACCCACATCAAAGCGACCACCTTCATTGCCAATCAGACAGCCAACAGTCGCTTCTGGGACTGTACTTCTTAGTTCGGTCATTGCCATATAAACAACATGTGAAACAGTATGACTTATAGTGAGTTCAACTCGATTTTTTAAATCAATTTCAACTTCAATTTCTCCTGAAAGAGGTAATAGATCATAATTTTCTTGAGAAAGAGTTATACGCACTTCACCTTCAACATTAATAATTGGGAAATCTTTTCTAACCACAGTTCTACCAATTCCAACCGATTTTTGAGTATCAATAAATGGCATCATTAAATCATTAAACTTAATAGTTCCTTTATCACCAAGTTGCCCTCCCCCTTCAGGATAAGCTATCGAACGAGAAAGTGCTAATGCTTTTCCTTCACGCTTTTCAAACTGTGTCATTGCTCTTTTGGCATAAGGAAATTGATAGTATAATTTTTCTGTTTTAAACGTCATAAAAATCCTTTCAAACACAAGCCTATTCTTTGTATAAGCTCATTTATATCAACTGTAATATCTGGACTCACTCGAATTCGATCATTTCTAACTTTTGTAATAACACCGAATTCTAATAGTCTATTATAAATTTCTAAAGGTTCAATATTTGGAAGAGTAAAGGAAACAATTCCCGTACAATCTCTTTCATTAAATGGTGAATGAACTATTGCTCCATAACCTAATAAAAAGTCTGTGAGAGCAAATGAATTCTCTCTTATTTTTTTTGCAATTTTTAAATGATCATTTTCCAGCAACTCTGAAATTGCATGGAACAAACTAACAAAAGACACGGTGCTTAAAGTACCAAGTTCAAATCGAAGTAAACTTGTCTCAATTTCACGTCCTTTTTTATCGAAATTATTTTTATCAGAAAAACTATTATATCCATAAATTATTTGCTCCAAATAGGCGCTCACTCTTTGTGATACAATTGCAAAAGCTGAGCCTTCTAAAGCTCGTAGCCATTTATGTCCAGCAGAAATAAAAAAATCAATCTCATGAATATCAAAATCAATTTCACAGCAACCAACTCCTTGCACAGCATCGACTGCAAATATGACATTATTTTTCAAACACCATTGAGATAATTTTTTCAGATTATTTTTACTTCCACTCCAATAATTAACCCACTCAATCAACAGAAAATCAATTTTTTTATTCTTTAGATCATCAACATTTATCTCACCTTTTGAACTACCAATTTCAATCAATTCATAGTTTTTCTTTTCAAAACTTAATTTTATAGCTTCTATTGAAGGAAAGTAATTGTTAGGAAGAGCTATTACGCTGCCTTTTTTTAGCTTCAATTGCGAAAGTAAAATACTTAAGGCATCTGTAGTTGAAGAAAAGAAAAGAACGCTGCTAAATGTATTTCCGAAAAGTTGAGAAATAATTTGTCTACATTGCTCTTTTTTTTCATTTGCAATTTTATAATCATCAATATAAAAATCATTTTTTAAATATGCATTTACAAAATTAGACACTTCTTCTCGTGTTGTTTCACTTAATCTACCAATAGATGCTGTATTTGCATAGATCATTTTAATACCCATTGTAAATTTTAAGTGCACAATTAATTTCATCCGTATAGGTTTCGCCCCTGTCCGGAGAAATAATTAAAATAGATTCATTAGCCCTACATTTTTTTAAGAGATGTGTCTTTACAACACTTAAAGCCAAACAAGTACTCATCCCTACTGTAAAGGGATATCTGTTAGTAAATCTCTTCATCTCATGTAGTGTATTATAAATATTTGACACAAGTATTTCATCAATATATTTTGATGACTCAATAAATGTATGACAAATTTCATCTTCAGAGCCAACACCTCGACAAGCTGATAATTTATATGTCATAGACCTTTTAGCTTGATTAACTATGCTGCTTGAAATATCACAACCAACAATTTTTGTTGCAAATTTATTTTCTTTTAAAGCAAGACTTGCCCCCGCTAAAAGTCCACCAGTACCTACGGGTGCAACAATATATTTTGGAGAGATACCCATAAAATTAAGATCGTTCACCAACTGTCTACCAAGAGTTTCTTTAAATGCATTAATAAGATCTAAATTACTATGCTGATTAAATGTATACCAGCCTTCATCATGAACAAGTTTATTTAATTCTTCAATACGGACAGAATTATTTTTTACCATCTTAAAGACCCCATTCTTGCTTTCAACTATTTTCGCAAGATATGGATGTGGAACTTTAGTTGTAATAAATTGTGATTTGCCTTTAGCTAAATAAACACAATGAGATAATGCCATTGACCACGAACCACTGCTCCGATCTGCAACCTTAGAAAGATCAATATTTGCTTCTAAAGCTTTCTTAACGAGATATGCGGCTGAACGAAATTTATGATTGTAGTTCAACGAACCACCTTCAAGTTTCATAAAAATACGATCATCTTCAGAAGATTGGACAAGAGGAGTCTGTAAATTCATAATACGATCTAAACAATCAATGCTATTCATATATTACCCTAAGATCATTTCTTTCTACAAGCAAATTACTTCTTCACAATCGAGTTCCTGATTAAACTCATGAAAATCATTTATTTCTGCTGAATCATAAATTACAATGTTAAGATTATTATAGAAAAAGACTTTTTCAACAAGCTTTTCTGTCAAATTTTCACTCTGCAAAAGTAGAATTTTTGATTGCTTTTCACGAAAATTTTTACAGCATGGCATAGCAATCATACCCTCTTGTAATAGATATTTCACATTATTAATATAAATATTACCTGAAACAAAAGACAATCCAATAGTTTTATTTTTCATATTATTAATTATTTTATCTTGTAAATCACAATCTTTAAGATATTGATTTAATGCCTGCATAAGTGATAAATAATATAAACAAGCAATATCATCAGAAAAGTTTAATATATTCTCTAAATAAGAGATAAGCTCATTATATGTATTGGGAATGAATTCTATAAATTCCTGAATAGCCTTATTTTCAAGTACAATATAGCATGAATAATCATAAAAATTAAAATTGTCCTCATTCATTTCAAGGCGAAAAGATATGTTTAACTTTGAATTAGTCACTGGTATAACTATTTCACTATCAGCACTTATTATTGGTAAATATGTATTATAAAATTTTATTTCCATTTTTTCCTCAAATATCATATGACATTATTTTAGAATAAGTACTTCTATAAACTTCATAAACAATATTACTTTTATTTAAAGACTTTATAATAGCAGCTTTTTTTGAATTATATTCAACATCCGTAATATCAAGTATTATTCCAATAGCAGTGCCTGAATGAGCCACACAAATACCACTTGCATCATTTTCATTTGCAATATTTAAAATTTGTTTAAAGTTCTTTTTTGGTAAATAATTTTGACTAATTTCAGCACTTATACTTGCGCATTTTCCAATAACTTTTGTACTCTTATTTCATCACGAGAATATTTAATATTTTTTGAGTTAAATTTTAATGTATCAACAAAACCATCTTCAACCACACCAATTATTTCAATTGGAAAAAAACCTAATTTTTCTTTTAATTTACAATCATGATGGAAATATGCATTAAACCCAGGAAACATCACTCCATCTGTTGGTTCAACCTGGCGACAAATTGAAGAAATCAACTCACTTTCACTTTCTTCATCATAATTTTCGTTGTGTAATATTGCCTTTAAAGTAGCCACTATATCGGCTGAACTTGATGCCAACCCCTTTCCTCGAGTTAATTCCGAGTGAATATCAAGGGCATATACACCTTCTTTTCCTAATTTTTCTCTTAATATATCTGCAGCTAGATAACTTTTTACAAAGAGTTCTCTATTATTTTTCGCAATACCTTCATAATATTTTACACAAGAAAATTTTTGAATTGGTAAAGTGATAAGAAATGGTTTTGAATGGATAACACCTTGGATGAGTTCACCAAAGGTACCGTGGCAGATTGCCTGTGAAAGGGTGCTCATATAAATATTAAATCTTTCTATAAGATAATAAAAAAATTTTCAAATTATCAAAAAGCGAGTATATATTCTCACAAATTAATTTTTATAACAATTACATATACGTGACTACTATTAAAGGTTTTTCAGTGCAAGTTCATTTATTAAAAATTTATAACTCTTTAGTATTTAGATTACCAATTTTATTAGCTAATTTTTACTCCTATTTTTATATTTAATCATTTATAGACTACCATTTTATTTTTATTTTGCTTCTTATTTATGTCAAAATAAAAACTTATATATATAAAAATTAATTAAATACTTTTAATAAAAAGATTAAATTAATATAAAATATTTATTATTATGGGTTATTATCGTTTTTTTTAAAAAAAGTTAATTGAGAATTCTTTATAATTTTGCAATTTTTTTAGTAAATATATACGTACTTCACACCGTTCTTGAAGCAATATCATTTCAAGAGCTTAATTATTTGAGAAAAACGCTTATTAAATGTTTAAATTTACTTGAAATAGAAAAACCTATGCAGCTCTAGTATTGTCAATGGAGAAAGAGTATCTGGCCGAGTTTCTTCATAAACTCCCAATGAATTTGCTAAATTCCAAAATCTATTTATTTTACCTTGCGCTTTTTCTTCTAATTGCCAAAGTTGCGCATGCAAAGCCCTTCGCAACATTTTCCTACGCGCACTAAATAAAATAGTAGTAAATGAACTAAAAGCAACGTCTTCTTCTTGTGTAGCAAAAGAAAAGTTTTTCGGAGAAAGCTGTACAATAGCAGAATCAACTTTCGGTTGTGGAACAAAGCATTGCGCAGGAACAACAAAAAGTTTTTTGACTTCAAAGAATAACTGAATACGAACAGTTAATCTTCCGTAGTCTTTTGTACCAGGCTTTGCTTGCAATCTATCAGCAACTTCGTTTTGCACCATAAAAATGCCATGCGTGTAAAATTTATAATTTTTGCAAAACCAGAAAAGAATGTCACTCGTGATATAATAGGGAATGTTTCCAACACAAACGCACTTTTTAACGGCAATTAAATATTCATCTTCGCTTGGAGTCCATTTTAAAATATCAGTTTGAACAACTTCAAATTGGTTTTCATATTCTATTAGCAATGTCTTCTTTAGCCCATCAACAGAACGTTCATCTTTTTCTAAAGCTTTTATTTTTATACTTTTTTGTAATAAAGGTAGAGTTAATGCTCCTGTACCTGGCCCAATTTCATGAACGTATTTTTGTTCTTTTTCCGTAAAAAGTGTATCTATAGAAGAGGCGATTTTCTCAACAACATTGGCATCTCTTAAAAAATTCTGACCTAAGGATTTTTTTGCGTGAAGATGAAAAGCATGGTTTGCTTTCTCTTTTTGTAATTCTTTTTCTTTATTGAATTTGTTGCGCATAATATTCCTGCCAGTTGAAGGTGAATTGGAGATGGCTCCAAATATTGCTTTGCAAGAAGGAGGGTTCGGTGTCAAGCAGTCCTTTCAGACTTTACGAATGCCCAGCAACTCGCTCGGATAGAGTTAAGTTTATGCTCGAAGAGTTAAATATCCCTTACGAATTAACCACCATTCAATTAGCAAAAGGTGAGCATAAAACCAATGAGTTTTTAAAAATAAACCCATATGGAGCAGTTCCTGTACTTGAGGATAAAAATGAAAGTCTTTTTTTATCAGAATCAGGAGCTATTTGCGAATACATTGCTTTTAAACATAAAGATAGACTACACTATCCCACTGAAAATAGTAAAGAATATATTCAATATAAAGAACTTATGTATTTTGGAGTCAGCTCTCTTGACCCTGTGAGTCTGACAATTTTACATCATTCAAAATCACTTGCGCCTGAAAATCGATCCGTATATCTTCTTGAAGATGCCATAAAGAAGTTTACTTTTTGCGCACAATTCTTAGAAAAAGCTTTAAAAGATAATAAGTATGTTCTAGGAAATAAAATAAGTACTCCCGACTTTATAATTGCCACAACGCTCTTATGGGTAAAAGAAGAAGTTGTAAAATATCCTATATTACAAAACTATATAGATCATATTTTAAAACTCCCTTCCATGGTTAAAGTACGCAATGATGTTAAAAATCGTCTATAATAGGCGTGCATTAAAAGGCTAGAAATGTATAGTGATACTGACTTTATCTATAAATCAATTCATAACTTTGCAGATTACATAAAAAATAAAAATATTTTTTATGTTTCTGGGAACTCAAATTTTGGTTATTATTTTTGTATATTTGAAAATGAAAATATTTTAAATTTATTTTTTATTAATGAAAAAGATCTTGCAAAAATAATTAGTGATTTTGAATTAAAATTTAATAATTCACTCTCTT
Organism: Fluviispira multicolorata; assembly: GCF_009208585.1. Lineage (GTDB taxonomy): Bacteria > Bdellovibrionota_B > Oligoflexia > Silvanigrellales > Silvanigrellaceae > Silvanigrella > Silvanigrella multicolorata. The sequence continues at coordinate 160,058 of NZ_WFLN01000009.1, read as the reverse complement.
TTTTAAAAAGAGATATAAATCTTTTCTTTGATATGAATCTTGAAATTAAAAATAAAAATACTAAATTTATTTTATTTGGAACAAACTTTCAATTAAAAGTTTGGAGAGCGCTTGTAAATATATCTTTTGGGGAAAAAATATCTTATAGCGTTTTATCTGAAAGCATAAATAAAGCAAAATCTAGTAGAGCAGTCGCAAATGCAATTGGAAAAAATCCTATTTCTTATTTTATGCCATGTCATAGAATTGTAAGAAAGGATGGAAGTTTAGGCGGATATCGCTGGGGCATTCACATAAAAAAAAGAATGTTAGATTTTGAACAAAGCAAGGCCGCACTCTCGTTCCCATTAGGGTCGAGCGATTCACTCCATATTAAATCAGATTTCTGATTTTAATTTAAATAATCCAAACTTATTAAGGAGACTAAAATGGAAGTTGCAACATTTGGAGCAGGATGTTTTTGGGGTGTAGAAGCTAAATACAGAACCATTAAAGGTGTCATTTCTACACAGGTAGGATATTTAGGGGGGAAACTTAAAAACCCCACTTATGAAGAAGTTTGCACCGATAACACAGGCCATGCAGAAGTTGTGCAAATTACATTTGATCCTAAAATAGTAAAATATATTGAGTTACTTGATATTTTTTGGAAGTGCCACAATCCAACAACTTTAAATAGACAGGGTCCAGATATTGGAACGCAGTATCGTTCCGCAATTTTTTATCATAGTGAAGAACAAAAAATTGAAGCTGAAAAGTCAAAATTAAAATTAGATGAGAGGCATATATATAAAGATAAAATTGTCACAGAAATAACACCCACCTCAACTTTTTATAAAGCTGAAGAGTATCATCAACAATATTTAGAAAAAAAAGGACTGGCAAGTTGTCATATATAAAATAAAAAAAGCGCTGATAAATCAGCGCTTTTTTTGATCTTTTTGATTTGCAGGCTGTGGTTCAGCTTGCTTTTGTTGATTTGATTGATTTGCAGAAGATGTTTGCTTGTTTTTATCTTGCTTTGGCTTTTTCTTACCATCTTTACCTGGCATCGCAATCTCCTTTTGAATTGTTATGTTAAAGTAACTTTAATAACGTAAGCGATGTCAAATTAGAATGCAATGAGTTTATATAAAAATTATTTTTTTTAAAATAAAAAAAATCAGAAGGCCTGCCGTTCGGTGCGGACCCTCTGCGTCGTTCTTCTGAGGAAGAAAAGTGGAATGTAAATATAAGTGAGGACAATGCTAAGGCGAGAGATCAAAGGTAGGGATTTTTTTATAGGTTGGAATAGAAACCTTAATCCGAACACGTTTGTTTCTGGGTGTGTTATAAACTCAAGTAATTTTAAAATGCAAGTTCTGATTTCTGACTTCACGAAAAAATAATAAATATTTTCTCTGTATAGCATGAAAAAGTTCTTTTGATCTCTGCTTTTTCCTTAACTTGTCATCTAAAAATCTGCATACCTTTGATTGTTGTCAATAATTTTAGCAATATGAATTATTTTAAAAGATATGGCAGTCCGAAGAAGATGCTTATTCTTATGACAAATACATTTATTTTTTATTGTTCTTAAACCAATTGGGTTGCTTAGAGACTAAAGAAATGAGAAGATTATCATATAAATTTTCTTGATAAAAAAAGAAAAAGCAGTCTGTATCACTTAAAAAAATGAACTAGAGGTTATGGATCTTTTTTATTTTTTCAATAGTTTCTTTTTTACCTCTAATTTTATAAATTATTCCTTCATCTTCATGTTTCTCATTTAATACGCGAAATAAACTTCGAATCTCACCGATAACACCTTTTATATTATAAGAAACAAATAAATCAACCTCAAGCATATCTTGCTCAAAAAAGTCTCTAATAAAATGATGCATAAATTCTATATCTTTTTCACTTTTAGTCGAAATGAAAAGAGCATCTGGAAACTCACTCTTTAAGTGTGCAAGTTCCTCTTTAGTTAAATTGTCTATTTTATTTAGCACAAGTCTTGCAGGAGTCTCATCTGTTACACCAATCTCACTTAAAACAGCTTTTGTCACTTCAAGCTGAGATTTCCAAGATATATCTGATGAATCAACTACAAACAGCAGTAATGAAGAATTTAAAGCCTCGTCTAATGTAGATCTAAAAGAAGCAACCAAATCATGAGGAAGTTTTTTAATAAAACCAACTGTATCAGAAATTAAAATGCGTGGATGCGTTTCTGGATAAAGAGAACGAACAGTAGTGTCAAGTGTTGCAAAGAGCTTATCTGCAACAAGAACCTCACTGCCAGTAAGCTTTCTCATTAAAGATGATTTACCCGCATTTGTGTATCCAACAAGAGCAACGCAAGGTTGATCAGAACGTTTTGTTCTTCTGTTACCTTGTTCTTTTTGAATAGAAGCAATTTCTCGGCGAAGTTCTGCAATTCTATCACGAATTCTCCGCTTATCAAGCTCGACGGCAGTTTCACCTGCGCCACGTGCGCCCGCTCCACTTCCTTGTCTTTCACTTTGTCCAGCCTCACGAATGCGAGGAGCTAAATACTTTAATTTTGCAATTTCAACCTGTAAACGAGCTTCTCTTGTCTTGGCATGTCGACTAAAAATCTCAACAATAACACCAGTTCTGTCGAGAACCTCAACTCCAAATGCACTTTGTAAATGAGTGATTTGAGATGGAGTCAACTCACAATCAAAAACAACAGCTTCAGCTTTTCCTACGATTTTTTCATGATCTTCTTCATATTCAGAAGTACTTTCTTCAAATATTTCTTCTTCCTCTTCTTCAGCCTCATGCTCTTCTTCTAATTTTAATTTAGCTTTATTCTTTCTAAGAGGAACCGCAGATTTAACCACCCCTGTTCCACCCGTAATTTTTGCAATTTCCTTAAGTTTACCCTCTCCTAACGGAATAGCACCGGAAAGATTACGACGCTTTTGCTGAGTTGAACCAATAACCTGAAAACCAAGAGTTTGTACTAATCTTTCAAGCTCTTTTAATGATTCTTTATTTTCGAGATCACTTGTTCCGGGTAAAGAAATACCGACGAGAATTGCTTTTAAGACCTTATTATTTTCATTTTCAAGAAGCATAAATACCTTTAAAATATAATAAAAGAAAAGAGAAGTGTTCCATTGCAAAAAAACAGAGCGACGAGTCACTCAAATCCGTACCAATTATTTTAGAATTTTTCTAGCAAAGGAATTTTTATTGACAAAAAGATGGAGCCCATGTCCGGGCTTGAACCGGAGACCTCTTCCTTACCAAGGAAGTGCTCTACCGCTGAGCTACATGGGCAAAACGCATAGACATCGTCTTAGCTAATTAGAATAAACTTTTACTTGGGGGATAAATACTCTCAACCACAAGAAAAGGGCTAAGGTCGAAGGAATGGAGCGGGTGAAGGGGCACGATCCCTCAACATTCAGCTTGGAAGGCTGACGCTCTAGCCAATTGAGCTACACCCGCGCATAAAAAACTTTTGGAAAATGGTGGGGAGGGGCAGATTCGAACTGCCGAAGTCGTAAGACAGCGGATTTACAGTCCGCCCCATTTAGCCACTCTGGAACCTCCCCGAAAATGGAGCTGGCTAAGGGAATTGAACCCCCAACCGCCTGATTACAAATCAGGTGCTCTACCAATTGAGCTAAGCCAGCCTACATCTCAGTGAAGATGTGGTTAAACTATGACGACCAACCTTGTCAAGCAAACTTATAAAAAAAAATCTTACTCCTCTAAGATTGCTTTGGAACAGTTAAAAAATACGAGACAAAAAAAGGAATTATTTACCTAATTATTGTTTGACTATTATAATTCAATCTTATTTATGCAAAAATAAAATAAGTAAAAACGACTCTAAAAACCTTAATGGAGGTATTATGAAGGTTTGTATCCTAAAGAGCCTAAAGAATAAGCTCAGAACCACCTTCTTAATTGGAACGTCCTTACTGTTCACATGCTTTACTTCTCTCTCATGTCAAGCTCAAGAAATGTACACAAGTGAAGATGACATGCGAGATATCTTTGTGGCAGGTGGTTACGGAGCACTTTTTGGAGCTATGATGGGAACAGCAATTCTCCCTTTTCTTTCAAACTCCCCCTTAGATAACCTTAGAATCGTTGCAGGAGGCGCATCTATTGGGTTTATGATGGGAAGTGCTTATGGTATTTATGGTGTCTCACACAGCAAAAAAAATTCATATTTTAACTATGCTCCGGAAAATGAAGAAAACTACTTTTATAGCATGCCGCCAACTATTCCCGGCCAAGGATATAATCCTGCTAAAAGGCAAGAAAATAAGCAAACAGCGAAGGCTTCGCACACACTGCCAAAAGCTGGAGCTCTCATCGTTGGAGAAGGCAGCAACATTGCTTTTGCGGTGCCTGCATTTTGGATAGGTAAAAATCAATTTGGGATTATGGTAGCCTCTTTAAAATTTTAAATCTTTATTCAAAATTCTTCTTTAAAATTCATTCCTCGACTCGCTTTTAAAAAATTATACTGATAAATAAATAAAATGTATTTTTTCATTGAATGGGGTTTTTATGAATGTACATTATTTTAGTCCTGGGCCAGCTCGCTTACCTGAAGTTGTTCGAAATCAAATTAAAGAAGAATTACTTGATACCTTTGGTATAGGTGTCAGCGTGATGGAAATATCCCACCGCTCAAAGCAATATGAAAACCTGAGTCAAGAAACTCTTGCCCTTGCAAAAAAAACCTTTCAAGTCCCCGATACACATTCGCTCCTTTTTTCTGTCTGTGGTGCACAACAACATTTCTCCTTACTCACTCAACATCTTTCTGCCCCTGAAGACGAAATCGCTTATACCGAAACAGGAGTTTGGTCGCATTTAGCCTGTGAAGAAGCCTTTGCCAGCGGTCGAAAAGTACATTTAGTTTATGATGGAAGACCTGATTATTTTACCTTAGGCAATCCCAAAGAATGGAAAATTCCAAAAAAATCAAAATATGTTCACATCACAGTTAACAACACAGTTTATGGAACGGAATATAAAGACATACCCACCTTTGGTGGCATTCCTGTTGTTCTCGACATGACAAGCTCACTAGGCTCACGTACGGATATTCCTTGGGATTCAACTGCTCTTGTCTACGCAAGTGCACAGAAAAACTTTGGTATTGCAGGTGCTTCTGTAATTATAATCCGCAATGACCTACTCGAAAAAAGCAGAGAACTGACAAAACTTGATAGAGTGGGAAAAGCTCTTACGTATCACGCTATTTTCGATGCAAAAAGCGCACTCAATACTCCTCCTGTTTTTCCAATATTTGCAATGAATAAAATGCTAAACTGGATAGACTCTTGCGGCGGTGTTTCCACCATGGAAAAATGGGCACTGGAAAAAGCAAAAATGGTTTACAATGAAATCGATGCTGGTTTTTATATCTTTAATGTCGATAAGAACTATCGTTCACGGCATAATTTTGTTTTTAAGTTATCTTCTGCAAAGCAAGACGAACACTTTATAGAAGAAGCTAAAAAGCAGGGCATTCTTGAAATAAAAGGATACAAAACAATAGGGGGCATAAGAGCTTCCATGTACAATGGTGTGAGTTTAGAGTCTGCTTCTATTTTTGCTAAGTTTATGCAAGATTACCGTAAAAAATTTGGATAAGTTTTAGCTATTTTCTATACCAATCAAAATATATTCTATAGATGACATTTAGCATTTCAATAAAAAACACGATTAAATCTTTAATTTAATTATATATTCAATAATAAATATAAAGTTATCCAAGCATCAATTGCCTTGAAAGCATTTAAATTCTCTCAAATAGTTCAATTATTTTCCGATACTATTCTCAAATATAATTTTATACATAAAGTCATATGAATTAGAAAGGTATTTTTATGAATCACAAAAAGCATTCACATAAAGACAATCATGAATATAAAGAAGGGCGAAGTGAAGGCTATGAAGAAGGTCAAAAAGATCTGCTCAAAATATTAGATGAAATATTATCGACAGGTAATACAGATGCAGGAAAAATTGGCAATGCTAATAATTCAAAATTTGTCGAAATAAAGAAAAAAATCATTGAATTAATTAAATCTGCTAAATAATTTTGAGATTTTAAACTTACAGATAACTATAAAACTACTTCTTTGTTTTAATTTTATCAAGATTACTTTTTTTATCCATTTTTATTTGCTCAAAATCTCTTGATTTATCAACAATAACTTGAAAAATTTCTTTTGTAAATCCAGATGGTAGACCTTTTTCCTTAGCGAACTCTTCAGCATTGTTAACAACCAGTTCCGCTCTCTTCTTATCATAAGCAGTAACGATATTATTTTTTAGCTTTATTTCACCAGCTTGCACAACATATTGCATTCTTTTTGCAAGTAATAAAACAATTCCTTTGTTTATCTCATCAATATGACTTCGAACGCAATTTAAATCAGAACACTCCTCAATCTTTACATTTTCTTCAAGTGAATAAGAATTTTCAAGACCACAAAACATAGAGAGTAAAATACTAACAGAAGTTAAAATAAATCTTATTTGTTTTTTCAATTTTTCCGCCTATAAAATATTATGTTTTAAAAGTAATCAGCTTGCAAGTAACATATTTAAAAGATTATTTACCTTTTTTGGGCTACAATTGTTACAAACATTCCTCGCGAATCTGGCAAGACTCTAAAATTTGAAAAGCCTGCTTGCATTAATTGAGTTATAGTAAAATGTACACTTCTACTTGCTTGAAAAGCAGCTTCAATGATATCGACAAAAATTATTTTTTGCACAAGTAGATCTTCTGGATTAATTTTATCCATATTCCAAGATGATTCCATAGATTCCATTGGTGATGGAGTCAAAGTGCTTATTATGAGAGTTCCTTTCTTTTTTAAGGCTTTATAGAATGATTTATATAAATGAAGAACACGGTCATTATCTTTTTCATAAATATTTAAACCATTACTACTTAAGAGATCAAATTCATTTTTAAAATCAAGTTCCCATGCATCCATTTTATAAAACTCACAAAACTGACTCAATCCTTTAACTAAAGAAATACTTTTTGCTTGCTCTAAAGCAATATCATCTAAATCAATACCAATAAATTTAAAATCTTTTGCCTTTTGAGTTTCTAGAGTAAGGAATTCGGACATGAGACCACAAGGAAGAGAAGCAAAGCGAACTCCATCTTTAAAATAATTTGCTATTTCGGAGCTAAATATTTGATATCTTTCTTGTGTTGATACAGATATTGGAATTTTTTCTAAAAAATTAACTTCATATGGATTCAAAGTATTCTTTTTCTTTCTAATTGGATAAGAACAGATATATTCAGTCCAATAGCCATTTAAACCTTTATTCTGTAGTAAAAATTTACCTAAATCAAATGAGACAAATTCTTCAAGAAGTGTTATTTTTTTATTAATAATACTTTGATCACCATTAGACTCTTTGATTATTTTTTGCTTTTTTTGCTCAATTAAATCATTTATAGAAATTTTAGAGTTAGTATGAGATATAATATTCATTTGAAAAACCTTTTTATTTAATACATTTACTCTAATAAAGAAACAATATTTTTACTATTTCTCAATAAGAAACTTCTATCAAAAAATTAATTTTTTCAAAATGAAATTAATGAAAAGTATTGAGAATAAAACTTGTCAAACTTCATCACGCCCGGCAATAAAATTTTCTGCATCTCGAGTTGTGGGATTTGTAAAAAATTGAGCCGTTCGAGTATATTCAACCATGGTTCCATGTCGCATAAATAATGTCCAATCGGTTACACGACTGGCTTGAAAAAGATCATTTGTTGCCCAAACAAGAGTTGATTTTTCACTCATATTCAAAATTAAATTTTCTGTTTGCTTTAATAAAACTGGATCCATTCTTAAAAATGCATCATCGAGCAATAATATTTTTGGTTTGCGAATAAGTGCACGAATAATAGCAAGTTGCTGTAAAAAAGGAACTTCTACTTGACTCGGTAATAATTCTGCTAAAGAATCTATTTGTGCTTTATTATGATGAGAGATAGGTAAACTATCAATTAATTCATGAAATTCTAATATACTTTCTGCACCAATTAAACTCTGGGAAAGTGCAAAATTTTCTGCAATAGACACAGGAAGCCATGCACTTTTTTCTGAAACTAAAACAACATTTGTATATATTTTCTTTAAAATATTTGATATTGGCTTTTCTCCGCCAAGCGGTATTCCAAGAATTTGTAAATTTCCACTTTGTTTTAAAGAGTTTAATAAAAACTTATCATCAATTTCCCATAAAAATTGAGCAATAATTGACAACAGCATGCTCTTGCCAGAGCCTGCTGGACCAATAATAGCAACAGATTGTCCTTCATGAATTGAAAAAGATAGTTCACGAATGGGAGAAATAAAGCCCACTGATAAGGAATATCTATCAAACAAAATTGCAGGCTCATTGATTTTTAAGTGATTATCTAGCATTTACAAACCCAAAAAAAAGATTGATAGGAAAATACCTATCAATCTCATTTTAACAAAAGAATAAAAAACAGAATAATTATTTTCTATTTTTTATTTCTGTATATTTAGCATCGGTTGGACCAACATATTTTGCTGAAGGACGATAAATTCGGTTGTCACGCCACATTTCGATAATGTGCGAAGACCAGCCCGCCACACGAGAAACAGCAAAAATAGGGGTAAAATCAATAGAATCAATGTCCATTAGGCGATAAAGTGAACCAGACCAGAAGTCGACGTTCGGCCAAATATAGTCTTTTGAAGTTTTGCCCAATTCTTCAATCATAGTGTCATGCACGATGCGAAGGGTTTCGTAAGTGCTCTTATCACTTTTTGTAGCAACGAGTTTTTCAAGCATACCACGCAATACTTTTGCACGTGGGTCCATAGTGCGGTAAACGCGGTGACCAAATCCCATAACCTTTGCTTTTGTTGCAATAGCATTCAATACCCATTCTTTCGCATATTCAGGAGCGCCAATCCCATCTGCCATTTCAAGAACTTTTTCATTTGCACCACCGTGCAATGGTCCAGAGAGAGCGCCTATAGCAGCAGAAATGGAAAGAGAAAGTTTAGCTTCAGTTGAAGCAACTACACGTGCTGAGAAAGTAGAAGCATTGAAGTCATGATCAAGATGAAGAATTAAGGCAACATCGAAAATACGTGCTTCTTCTTTGTTTGGTACTTTATCATGAAGCATATATAAGAAATTTTCTGCATGTGACATTTCTGTATTTGGAGACACAGCTGCAAGCCCGCGCCGATCTCTAGAAATGTGTGCAACAGCAGTAGCTAATTGGCTAATTATTTTAATGGCATTATGAATATTTGCTTCTTCATTTTTTAAATTAACAGGTTGTTCATCAAACCCCATAGCAGCAACAGCCGCTTGTAAAACTGCCATTGGGTGTGCAGAACGTGGAGCCGCAGCAATAACTGCTTCAACTGCTTTTGGAAGAACACGATTGTGTCTTAATTCAGTATTGAATTTTGTTAATTGATTTTTTGTGGGCATTTTTCCGTAAAGAGAAAAATAAACGCATTCTTCATATGTTGATTTTTCAGCAAGCTCTTCAATAGAAATACCACGATAAATAAGACGTCCATCTTCACCCTGAACTTGGCTTACAGAGGTTGCATCTGCAACGACACCCGCGAGCCCTTTTGAAAATCCGAGTTCTTCAGCCATAAGAATATCCTCCGAAATTAAGAAATATATAATACTTTAAATTAAATCGTAGCGAAGCAGAAATACGAAACTCCAAAACAAAATGGCTTACGTACTCTTGATCCTCTATACTCCTGTCGGTGCGTACAGACAACCATCGGCACTTTCACGAAAGTCTTAAGTATTTTTAGAATATTCAAAATACTTCGAACTTTCTTTTGCTAAATCCTGATAACTTTTTGGTTTTCCTTCTTTTAAAAGCCAATTTTCAAACCAAATTAAACACTCTTTAAACTGCTCTTCGGAAAGAATTCCTCTAAATTTCTGGATAGCTAGAAATACGCCATAGGAAATTAATACATCAATAGCACAGTACTCCTCTATTTTATCTGATGCATTGTTACTATAAAATTCCTCTGCGACTTTAGCCCCATCCATACCACTCAATTTTCCACCTAGCCCCATAGAACGTGAGAGAATATTAAGTCCAACTCTTGCATTTCTATTGTCATAATTTGAAACAAAATTCATAAGATCGAATACTTTATCAGAAGCATATTTATAACGATAGGAATCGTTACCTAAGTTTTTTACATAGTCTTCTATTGGGCATGTAATAAAATGAATGAGACTTCTTTGCTCAATTACCATAAGATCAAAGTTTGCAATATTATATCCGCAAAATGTTACTGGCAGCTTTTTTAATTTATTTCTTTGATAATCACTCATATAGCGATCATTCATAGTTTGGTCGTACCAAAATTTATGATAATCTTGATATTTAATAGAAAAATCCCAGAATTCTTTTAGTATATTTTTTTCAGCTACTTTTAATTCACTATAATTTTTAACACCTCTGATCGTTCGCTTAAAACCATCCATAATTTGATATGTTTCAGGATCAATAAAAATAGCACAAATTGATAGCACACAATGATAAATTGTTTGTGGGAAATCAATTTTAGCAGAAAACTTAATTTTTTCTAAAGTTTCATTGCTATTCCAATGAAGTTCTTCTTCGAAGTGAAAGTCATGTTGCAGTTTATCTTGATAATTTAGATATAATAATGGAATATCAGGTATGGTTTCTATATCAAAAATGAGGATAGGGGCTTGCGGTCTTTCATTTTTCAATAAGTTCCGAGACGTGTTCATTGTCATATTAAGTTTGCTCAATTTTTCATAAAAGTGAATCACAAAATCAACATGATAATATTTTATAAAAAAATAAAGTCAATAATATTTTGCCGGTCAATAAAATACTCTCGATTATAATTTAATATTTTTAAAAAGATTGAAAATTAATAAAACAAGCCCACTCTATAAATAAAGTATTTATCAGAAACGAGCTTATATCCCCGACTTCTAAAGTCGGGGATATAAGCGAGCTGAAAAGACTGCAGCACCAAACTGTGCAAGGTTGAATTGAAAGCCTGACGAGGCATGCAAACAGACGATAGGAATTTTTGTTTATCGAAAGTCGGCTTTACTTGTAACTTTTTTACATGCATAATTTTTTTTTAAGCTAAAGGAGTTGAGCATTAATGATAATAACATATTTCTACAGAATTAAAGATTCAGGGAGAGCAAATAGAGTGCTTTCTAAGATGTCTCGTTCTGTAAATATGGTATGGAATTTTTGTAAACTAACTCAAAAAGAGGCTCTTAAAAATAAATCTGTTAAGTTAATAGATGATAAAAAGTCTGGTGAAAAGCTTCAATCCCATATTTTTTAACAAAATTTGAGATGAATAATCTAGTAAGTGGAAACTCAAAAGAGTTAGAATTGCATTCTCAAACAGTTCAATTTATTTCTGAAGAATACATCACAAGAAGAAAACAGTTTAAAACACTATTGCGTTGGCGTGGGAAAAGATCTTTGTGATGGATATCGTTTAAAGCATCCGCAATTAAAATTCATAATGGAAAAATATCTTATAATAAAAATGAGTTTTCTTTTTGGAACTCAAGAGATCTTCCAGATGATGCAAAAATAAAAACAGGCTCATTTTGCCAAGATAAAAGTGGTCATTAGTATCTTAATGTCACATTTGAAAGTGAACAAATAGGAATTAAAAGAGAAGATGATAATGAAATTGGCATAGATATTGGGATTAAAACTCTTGCTACTTGCTAAAAAATGTTCCCTAATTGTTGTAGGTGATGTTCCTTGTAAATTCATGAATCGAAATAAAAAACTATCAGGAATATCATTAGACTCAGGGATTGGAATGTTTAAATCAATGTTGAAGTACAAAGCCGTTAGAGCTGCTTCAACATACAAGAAAAATTCTAGCTAGTTTTTCTTTTGTATCTAGGGAATCCCCTTCCTCAAAAAATCGACGTTAGGAGGTTTTTAGGAAGGGAGGATATCAATTAAATGCTTAACTTTCTATCAATGGAAAGAGCTCCTCCTCCTTTTATTATAAGAGCAGCTGACAGGCCAATGGCTAGAATAAAAAATTCAATGCCTTCTCCAGCTTGAGTTCCATACCAATTCATAAAAAAACCATGTGACAAGTGCTGCGTTATCATCGCTACGAGCATAACTGCTCCCACTCCAAAAGCAGAAATACGAGTTAAACAACCAAAAATAAGTCCCAAAGCACCAAAAGATTCTGCTAATATTGGCAGGACAGCAATAAAAATTGGAAACCCTTCTACATTTGTAAAGTACTCCAAGGTCTTTGCAAAACCATTTCCTCCAAATAATCCTAATGTTTTTTGCAATCCATGTGGTAAAATCATAATACCTAACGCAAGACGCATAATAAGTGATGAATACTCTGGAGTCGTCTGAATTAACTTACTGATAATTTTTTTCATATGAAATCTTTTCCTTTTTATTATTTACTATTAGAACATATAAGTATGCAAAATCAGAATCAAGTAACTCGTGTCATTTGTTAAATTAACATTTTGTTTTTAAAATTCAATTATAAATGTCAATTTAATTATTTTTTTAAGTTTACTTTACTTTTGTATATATAGAAATGGTATTTAATTAATTTTATAGAAAGATCTAAAATGAAATTAAAAATGAAAACAATGTTAAAGTTGATGAGCTTTTGGCCACCATATTTAGGTGCGGGGGTACGAATAAATAACATTTCTGATGATATGACATCATTAAATGTAGAAATGAAACTCAAATTTTGGAATAAAAATATTAAAGGAACACAATTTGGTGGCTCACTCTATTCTATGATTGATCCTTTTTTAGTGTTATTACTCATGCATCATTTAGGTCGTGAACATATTATTTGGGATAAATCCGCAACAATACATTTTAAAAAACCAGCCGAAGGCAAAGTGTTCGCAAAGATTTTAATCACAAAAGAACAAATTGATGAGATTCACAAAAAGGCTATAAATGGTGATAAAGTTGAACCAAAATTCACCCTGCATATTAATGATGAAAATAATAATATTATTGCAGAAATTGAAAAAACTCTTTATATACGTAAAAAAGCCTCCAAAAAATAATTAAATTTTGAAGGCTTTTTTTATTTGATTAAACTCACTCATTACTGAGCATTACGAGCCTTATTTACATAAGCAGTCAAACGGCTGATGCGACGAGCCATGTTGTTCTTATGAATTGTGCCTTTTTTACGAGTTTTAGCAATAACAGACTGAGCATCACGAAGAAGTTCTGCAATATTTGAGAAATCCTTCTTTTGCACAGCTTCAAGTACTTTTTTTGTTGCTGTTTTCATAGCGCTCATGTTTGCGCGGTTACGAAGACGACGAACTTCGCTCTGACGAGCGCGTTTTTCAGAAGAAATATGATTAGCCATTAAAAGCTCCAATTTGCTTAAATAAGTATGTGTCGCTTAAAAAATGAATGCCAGCACACAAACTTGCTTGAACCGACTCCAGCATTCAAAAACCTGACTTAAGAGCTACGGAAACCTAAGTCATTTATAAACTAAAAATTAACCTTGAGTTTTTGTAAGCTCAGAGAGGTCAACCTTTTTAATTTTAAGAAGATTTGCAACTGTATTTGTTGGACGAGCTCCAACTCCGTACCAATGAGCCATTCTATCTGTTTTAAGTTCCACAACAGAAAGCTCAGGCATAGGATTGTAATGACCAACGCGCTCAATAAAACGGCCATTACGCGCATTACGGGAGTCTGTTACAACTACGTGATAAAAAGGACGACCTTTACAGCCAAAACGCTGAAGTCTAAACTTGAGAGCCATATAAAAACTCCTAAATGGGCAAAGCCATCTATTGAGCACTTGCTGCTGAGTTGCCTTCCACAAATACCTTTATTTGTGGGGAAAGCTCGCACAGGGTGCGTTGCCAGAAAAGCCATGCAGTTTCGCACGGCAAATGCCTCTGATAAATTCTTATAGAGTGAAAGTCAAGGAAATAAGCTCTTTCCTTAAGAAAAAGAAAGAAGCTGCAATTGGGTTGGAAGCTCTACAACGGTTTGATATGATTTCAAAAATTGAGGTAACCCCCGTGAGTTCACAGTCAATACAAAAAGCACTTTATATCACCGATTCAACCAGCACTGAAGAAGTTGTTCGAGCAGCATTGCATCGCTGCGGAGCAAGAGAAATAAAGAGTGCTCGCACAACAGCAGAAGGACTTGATATTATAATTAAAAATGGTTTTAAAGCGCATCTAGTCGTAGAAGATTTAAAAACAATAGATAAAATAAGATTTTTCCCCACTCGCTTTCCCGAAGCAGGTCATAGGTTTACCCCACCCCCCCCTTGCGTAGCAATTTGTGAAGTCTCTGACAAAATTGATATAAATACGTTAAATGAAAGCTACTATAGCTCCTATGTTCTTAAACCCTTAAATGAAAGTATTTTAGAAGAAAGAATTAGAAGCTCTTATGTAAAGAGCTATTCATATGCAAAAGGAGGAGTGCTTCTCGAAGCTATAAACTCCTTAATTACGAATCGCAAACTAAAAGATGCATATAATTTACTCCTACCTGCACTTGCAAAAAAACACAATTCAATAGAATATATTACGCTATTATCTAAAATATTATTTGAGCTCAAAGAGTTTGCATTTGCAGAAAAAACAGTGAAACATCTTTTAGCAAGAGATAAAGAAAATTTTTCAGCAAAAAATATGCTCGCAAAAATTCTGATTGCCACAGGTAGACATAAAGAAGCAGAAAAGCTTCAATTATAATATTTATTAAGAAGAAATTAATGGAGAAAATTATGCAGAATTTTAAAAATATACTTTGTGTTACCGATCTTTCTCAGGTTTCCATAAATGCAGAAATCGCAGCATTGCGGTTGTCTCAGCTGTTTTCGGCAGAAATGACTGTACTCAGTTGTGGAGAGCATTATGCACACATTCCAAACAAATTTTTAAATGATAATGTTGTTCAGCCACAAGAGAACTTTCCGCAAAGTGAAGAATATAAAAAGTTCTTAGAACAAAAGAAATTAGAAACATACGATCATTTTAAAAAAATTTCTGAACGCTTTCATGTAAAAATACCTGAAAATATAGGATATGAAATAAAACTTGAAAATGAAGTTACAGCAACAATTGATATACTTGAAGAAAAAAATAATAAAATTGACCTCATTATTGTTGGGAAACAACAAAGTTCATTTTGGGAAAGATTATTATTTGGCTCACCCGCAAAAGAAATATGTAATGAATCAAAAGTTTCAACTTTAATTATGCCTTCTTCTGAAGAATGGAGCACATGGGAGCCTAAAGGCATTTTAGTTGCTTCAGCATTGAATGAAACAAGCGAATATGCTGAAGAAGTTGCAGCCACATTCGCCGCAAAAGCCAATTGCCCTCTTTTACTTTTGCATATTTTTGATGCCACTACGACTCATTTAGATATGAATATTTCCCATATATTTCCTATAGATTATGTTCCTTCCCAAATTCAAACAGATACAATTGACGAAATAAAAGCACAAAAAACAACTGAAATAAAAAAAATCAAACAAACATTACAAGATAAAACAGGCTTTACAAATATCAATACCCAAATTGATACGGGAAGAGTTGGAGACGAAATTCTTAATCTGATAAAAAAAGATAAAAATAAAAATTTGCTAATCATTGGTGCAAGAGGAGAAAGTGCTTTAAAAAGATTTTTTCTTG
The DNA here is from genome assembly GCF_009208585.1 of Fluviispira multicolorata. GTDB lineage: Bacteria > Bdellovibrionota_B > Oligoflexia > Silvanigrellales > Silvanigrellaceae > Silvanigrella > Silvanigrella multicolorata. The sequence continues at coordinate 144,290 of NZ_WFLN01000009.1, read as the reverse complement.
GCAGCAAAACTTCCGCAATAGAAGAAGCATGTTTTATTCCTCTTTTAGTTGCACAAAAAAATTTCACATAAATAATTCTTTTTTTATTGGTAATTTTTTTAAAACTCATTTAGTATTAACATTGACTTTATAGCACAAAGGAGTGTCTAATGCCAATTCAAGTTGCAGCACATGGTTTCGATCTCACAAACCCCCTTAAAGATGCTTGTGAAGCAGAATCAAAAGACAAACTGCATTCTATTGCTCTAAATCATATAAAAACAAAATGGACATTATCAATTCAGCGCGAAGAACAAATAGCCCATCTTACTTGGGTTGACGGCGCTTTTAATGGTGATGTAACAGTAAAATCGACTGACATGTACAATAGCATTCATCAATGTGCAAAGAAAGCAGTTGAACAAATGAAAAAAAGCCATTCAAAAAAACAAGATCATCATAAAGATTCTAGAAGCATTTTTTATGCACAAGATATCGAATAATTTTATTTTCTACTCTTAAGACAAAGTTCAAAATTATAAAATATTTTGAACTTTTTTTTATTAAAAACATTCATAAAAGCATGTATCTGAGGGTAAAAATAAGTCAATGCAAATTTGCAATTTTCACTAATGAAAGAATCTGATTGATACCATTCATATCATCGGCTAAGTGAAATGACTCTAATGCTTTCTGTGCATAATCTTCATTTTTTAAATTTAATGCATATGCACATTCATATAATTTCCCAGATATTTGGAAAAAACCCAAGGTCATATAAAGAGCTGCGGGTTTAGCGCAAATCTCAGACTTCAAATTTAAATGTCCTGATAACTTCTCTACATAGTTTTCAATTTCTGGTGAAATTCTTTTATCACTCTTTGCTAAATCTATAGCCAAATTTAATATTCTTTTTGTTTCATCTGAAATAAATTTTTCTGAGCCAAAACTTTCATTGCTTAAAGTTAAAAGCACTTCATATAAATTAACCGCAGCAAAGTAAAAGCCATTGCTATGCAAATAAACCGCTCCAATTAACATATTTTCAGGATTTGTCTCTTCATTTTGAGATACAAGAATATTTTCATATTGACTTAAATCATCATATGACAATACATTATTTTTATTTTCAGAAGCACTTTCAATAGCTATTCCATAAATAATTTGATACTTTTTTATATTAAAAAAAGACATTAAAAATAATACATTTAAAAGAAAAATTCCTATGTAATAAATTCGATGCCTCTCAAAAAACTTTTTCTTCAAATGCTTTGAGTTTGCTGATGATAAAATAAATTTTAAGTTCCATTTATGCCGTGTTGTCAAGGCAAAGCCAAAAAGAATACCTGCCAATGCCCCACCTAAATGACAAGCCCAATCAAAAATAGGAAACGAAAAGCCAAATATAATATTTAAGACAACATTGACAAAGAGTACAGTTCCAAACTGCATGCCTTGTGTGGGTCTTTTAAACTGTTTAGATAAACGTTCTTCGTATTTCTGAATAATAAATAGACATAATAATATCCCAAATAAACTTCCAGAAGCCCCCACAGACATTTGTGGGAGCAGAGCAAAACTACAAAAATTACCAGTTAATCCAGAAACAATATACAAAATAAAAAAATTTCGCGGACCAGCAATAATTTCAAAAATACGTCCTATTGACCAAAGTCCAAACATATTAACTAGTAAGTGAACTAAATTAGCATGCATAAACATAGGCAGAAATAGGCGCTGCAATTGTCCAGAAGCAATAAGACCATTTTCTTTCGCTCCAAATTGGATAAGAGCATCGTATCCAGGTCCTTGAATAATTTTAGTCAGAAAATTTCCTGATTGAGCACAAATATAAAGATAAAATATTATATTTATAAAAATTATTAACCATGTTGCTACACTGTATTTCCTTAATAAAATTTTTCTTCTGGCCGCACTTATCATAGAGCTCTTTCCATTGATACTTTATTTATTTTTGATAGTATTCATTTATCAGTTCTTCAAAAAACAAACTCGATTTTTTATTTTTCTTGAGCAATTTTCTAAACTCAATAACAAAATAATCCATTGTATTCTTATCGCCAAAATGCCAAGCAAAGCTAATACTATTTATATTTGCACCAGCTGCCTCAATGGTTGAATAAAATTGTTCTCGGACAAAATCATAATTTAGCTCATTTTTTGTAAATAAAAGACAATAATTTCTAATACTCTCTTCTATTTTCTTTTCCGAAATGAGGGTGTATATTTTTTCATTCTGTAATAAATTCTTATTAATCACCAATCCAAGCATAAAATTTGTAAAAAACTTTGTCTTTTCTCTTAGAAAAATATTCTTATCATAAATCGATTCATAAAATAATTTAGGAAAAAGACAAAGAGTATTAATATTTTTATCTTTATAAAACCCGTAATAAATTTTATTTCCAGCAGTATTCTTTATGATTGTCTTATCTTCTAGCTTTTCTCTCATAAAGCCCGAAACAACGAGAGCTCTTACAAAATAAAATAAAAGTCTTTTATTTTTATTAAAGTGATGCTTAAAATCAATAAATGACTTATAATCAACAAAACCATTATTCATAAATACAATAAAAATTATTTTCTTTTCAGAAAATTTATGAGCAATCTTATAAATATATTTATAAACATGATCGCAGTATTCAGGAGGTGTTGTGACATAAAAATAAATATTTTTACTCTTAATTTGTGAACACTCATCGAAATTCATATCTGGAGTCAATGCTAGAGGAAGATTAGCCATAACCTGTCTTCCATCAGAATATTGAATATATATGGGAGTTAAAATTTTTGATTTACTTATAATAATCAAGGTTTCTAAAGGATTTTCAGTCTTTATGATATTTGCTAAAAATAATCCTACGGCACCAGCTCCAACAATAATTCTACATACAGAATCTTGAGAATTTACTATTTCTTGACTCGCTTTCCTCAAAAGCACTTCAAATCTCCTGAAAAACAGAGTATGGCAGACTTTGTTATTGATGGGGGATACTAATAATCTGCACTAACGAGATATAGCACAAAATCCAGAAAAGGATGGACTGCAAAGAAATATCTAAAATATTAAATTTGTATGAAAAGCCCCTCAAAAGAAATGAAAGGTCTAATTTCTGAATGACTCAAAATAATGATATTTGCTACGAACTTAAAATAAATATGAGCGAAGAAAACAAAGATATTCTTGCTGAATTGTTAGCAGAATTAGATATTCATGATTTTGTTTTAGGAACATTAGAGTGCGATGTTGAAGCAGAATACAATCCTCTCGATCCAAAACATGATTATTATACTGAATTAGCTCATAATATTCCTGTTATTTTGTATAGTAATGATAGAGAATACTTGCTCTCAATTCAAAATGCATTGACTCATCTTTTACCAAAAGTAAACATTCCTTGTGATGACTCAACTTTTGTCATTCAACCACTTACAGATCAAGACTGGAAAGAAAGCTGGAAGGCTTCTTTTCGACCTATTTTTGTAAAAGATATATTTGCAATTATTCCTCCTTGGGAAAAAAATAAAGATTTTTCACAAAAATATAAGATTGTTATCGATCCAGGGATGGCATTTGGCACAGGACAACATGAGACAACTCGTTTATGTTTAGAAACCATGCTTGAATATAAAATACCGCTGCGCGTTATGGACGTAGGAACCGGCAGTGGAATTCTCGCAATTGCAGCCCAAAAATTAGGGGCAAGCTCTATCATTGCAAATGACTTAGACCCCGATTGTATGCGTATTGCAGAAGAAAACGCACGCGTAAACTTAAGCGAAAATATTCAATTTACCAACACACCCATAGAAGAAATTGAAGAATTTGGTTTTGAAATGATAATTGCAAATATTCAAAGCCGCCCCTTAAAAATGATCATGCCTTCCATCAAAAATCATGTTGCTGACAAAGGTATTATTATTTTATCTGGTATACTTGTTTCTGAAAGAGACGATTTTCTCAAGTTTTTAGAAGAAAATAATATAATATTTCTCTCTACTCATAGCATGGGAGACTGGTGCTCCATCGTTTGCACAAAATAAATAATAAAGCGATGAACTGATCTCATCTCCCCTAAATTAGAAAGAGTGGGCATGTCTGACTATCAATTTGATGTTGCGATCGTTGGCTCTGGACCTTTTGCTTGTTTTACCGCACTTTTATTAGCTGAACAAAACATGTCCGTGGGACTTATTACTCCAGAACACTCTCAACCGCTTGATTCTTTTTTAAATTCACTGAGTGCATGCTGGCCTACATTAAACGATCCTCCCACACGTGCAGATGTGGCGCATGGCCATGATGTGGCGCTGTATCTTAATGATTTTTGCACTCAAGGAGTTCATTTTTTTAAAAATAAATTTCTACCTCTCATCAATGATTCCAACAACTGGATTGAAAGCAAATGCCTCAGAATTGGTTTAAAAGATTTTGAAAAAGAAGAATTGCTTGTCGCAGAAAAACTTGGATTTTCTCTCATTAAAACCCCTGAGGACGGAGTTTATCTCGATTCAACAAATTCTATTTTATGTAAAGATAAAAAAATATTTCAAGATAATTTTATACAGACATTAGAAAAAAATAAAGTACAAATTATTCAATCGAGCGCAATTGGCCTTAAAGAAACTCAAAGTAAATGTTTTATTGATCTTAATAATAAAAATAAAATTGAATGTGAAGTTGTGGTTCTGGCCAATGGTCTTGACATAGCGAAACTTATTCAAAGATTTGAAAAATATCTTATTCCAATGAGTGATTGTTTATATGAGTATGAATCAAATAGAGGTTCTGATACCCCCCCAATGAGACCACTCTCATTCAGAGCATCTAATGGACACATTTGTGGAACTTTTATTCAAAACAATAAAAATTTATTTTTGAGAATTTCAGGTCCACGCTTTTTACTGCCAGGAGCAGGAGCTGGTATTAATTTAACCCAAACAAAAATAGAAGATAAAACCTTTAAAAGTATTGAAAAATTCCATAAAGAAATCATCTTTCCTATTTTTGCAAAAGAGCTCGGATTTTCATCAAGTGAAGAGTTTTTAAATAAATTTGAATTTAAAATAACAACTAAAAAAATACTCGCCGACTGTTATCCTTGCGATGAACTTCCCCTCCTCGGAGAATTTGGTAAATTAGGAAAGGTACTTGGCAATACAGGTTGGCTGGCAACTGGCTTTCCAGCGGGCGCGTGGGCAGCAAAAATTATTTGCGACCTTATTTTAAATGAAAAAAGTTCACACTTACTTCCTCGTTTAAGACCCAGAAGACTGCAGTCAGCCTTTATAAAAAAGCATGAAGATCTTTAAATTAAAGATTTTTTATTTAAAATTGGAAGAAAAGAAAAAAATTATTAATAAAAAAAATTTCTAATCTTTTTTTAGCCTTTTTTTCTTTTCATTATCATACAACTTTTTACCATAACCATAAAATATTTAAAATTTTAATTAGTAAAAATTACAAATTAAAATTTTAATGTTAAATATAAATAATTATATCAGCATAAATATACTTATACGCTGATATAAAAAAAATATTTCCTACTCTTAAAAAAGGTAACAACATGATATTTAAAAAAAAATATTATTTCATAATACCAATTTTATTCGTTATTGGAGTGCTTTTTCTAATAAAAAAAAATATCTCGCAAATTAGTAAAAACTCAATCTCGATAAACATGGCTGAAGCTCCTACTATTCCTTGGGAAGTTGATTCTGCCCCTGTGCATGTTGTAGAAACTTTTAGCGAAGCTGTCCATGGAAATCTTATTCCATTTGGCGATTTCAATATGGAAAATGTAACAAATCAAAATACATTACTCAGTGGTTATTTTTGTACTGAAAAAACTTGTTACGCCAATGTTAAGAAAGGAATTTACTTTCACAACGGAAGGGAAGTAACTGCCTATGATATAGAGTTTTCTTTAATAAAAAATTTTTTTAATAAAGCTGATGAGACATTTACATACACCTGTTTAGAAGATTTAGCAGATATAGATCATATCATATTAAAGCCTTTATTGATTGGAAATTTAAAAGAAAAAAACAATATTTTTTACCCAACGGGTCTGCTAACTAGTATTGAAATAATTGATAATTATAATATAAAATTTCATCTCAAACGGAAAAATAAAAATTTTTTCCAAAGAATATCATCAGGACGTACACCTATTGTTCCTATTGAAGAATTGATAGATAAGTATACTAAGTGGAAAAAATATCCTATCGGATTTGGTAAATATAAAGTTGTCGATGCAAATTTAAAAACATTTGAATTCATGCTGCAAAAAGTAAATCCAAAAGAGAATATCCCGAGCAATGTAAAACTGTTTTATAGCAGCAATGATACGGGTGATATTAAAATGCTTTTAGGAGGAAAATATCGGGGAATGAAAGAATATGATAAAATAATTATCTTCCCAAATATTTATTCCAATGGAGGATTTCTTTTTAACTACCAAACAAAACTTGGGCGCGATCCAAATTTTCGCAAGGCTATTTCGCTCGCTCTCGATCGTGAAAAAATTGCATCATTTGGAATCCACAAAGAAATTATTCCAGAAGATCAAATGTTGCCAAATTTTGGTTGGCAAAAAAATTATCGTGCAGACATAGCAATTCAACAACAAAATTTAAAATTAGCAAAGGAGTATTTAAATAAAGTTCCACAGGCACTTTGGAAAAATAAATTACTCAAAATACCTAGCTACTGGGAAGATGTTCCTGAAATTAATACACTGCCCTATATCCAAGAAATTAAAGCAGAGTTGATTGAGCTTGGCTTGAATATAGAATTTCAAGACACCATAATGTATTATGATAAATTTAAAGATGATGATGAAAATGTATTATGGTTTACTGGCTTTTCTTTTGCCAGTGACGATCCAAATAAAAACTTTGCCCACTTTAGAAAAGGATCCTTTTTTGGACATGAATACCCTGATGATCCTGAGTATGAGAGACTTTACCAAAAATCTGCCATGAATGCGTCTAAAAACTCAGACGACACCAAAAAACTAAGTGAATATTTTACGAAAAATAATATTATGGTTATTTTATTTAACCAAAGAGTCACATATGCGTATGACTCTAGAAGAATTGCTTCGCTTGGAGAGCAATACAATGGAATTAGATTTGAAATTTGGAAAGTAAAAACGAATGAGTAAATTCAAGATTTTTATCTTTCTGCACATTGGATTAGCTTTACCAAACATTCTTTTTTTTAGCTACAATTATAATCAATTTCAATTAAAAAAGAATGATATTTTAACGATAAATATGTCCGAATTTCCTCAACTTCCTTGGGGGGATGACAACTCAATTACAGTGCATGTTTCTGAAACTTTTAGCACTGCCGTACATGGAATTTTAACAAATATTAGCCATTTACGTAACGAAGAAAAAGCGGCTGAAAGCTCATTATTAAAAAATTATTTTTGTGACGCAACAGTCTGTGTTGCAACTTTAAAAAAAGGAATTAAATTTCATAATAATAGAGAAGTCAATGCATATGATGTCGAGTTTTCCTTCTTAAGACAACCTCTTATTAGAAAATTTGACTTTGCTTCTTCAATATTAAATGATTTCATTGACATTGAAAACACAAAAACAAATAAAATAAACTATAAAACCATCAATGGCATTAAATATCCTTCAAATATTATTGCAGGAATTGAAGTGAAAGATAAATATAATATTATCTTTCATTTTAAACAAGAAAATAACTTCTTCTTCCAAAAGGCATCTGAGGGGCGTATTCCTATTGTCCCCATTGAAGAGTTTGATGATCAATATATAAAATGGAAAAAATACCCTATTGGCTTTGGTAAATATAAAGTGATTGATGCGGATTATAAAAACTATGTATTTACCTTAGAAAAAACTAATTTGAAAGATAATATTCCAAGGTATTTTAAACTTATATTTAGCGATCAAGATATTGGTGATATAAAAATGTCCCTTGAAAGCCCCAAACGGGGCAATTCCCCTTATGATAAAAAAATTATTTTTCCAAACATCAGTTCTAATGTGGGTTTTATTTTTAACTATCAATCTGAACTTGGCAAAAATCCTAACTTTAGAAAAGCCATTTCTTTAGCACTTGATAGAGAAAAAATTGCTAAATTAGCAATTCATGGTGAAATGACCGCTGAAGATCAAATGCTGCCGAATTTTAGTTGGTACAAAGAGTATCGAGCTAAAACTCCTTTGCAAAAGCAAAATATAGCATTGGCAAAAGAATTATTAAATAAAGTTCCCCATCACTTATGGAAAAATAAAACAATTGAAATTCCAACTTTTTGGGCTGATGTAAATAATTTAGAATATGTGCATGAAGTGAAAAAGCAATTGCGAGACATTGGACTTAATTTTGTGTTTTTAGAGACAGATCCTTTATACACTGAGTTTAAAGAAAATGATAAAAATTCAATATTTTGGTCAGGCTTTGCCTTTGCCAGCGACGATCCAAATCGAAATTTTGCTTTCTTTCATAAAAGCCCTATTTACGTAAGGGAAGATCCCAACGACCCAAAGTTTAATGAGCTTTTTAAAGCATCAACACAAAATTTAAGCAAAGGCCCCATAAACACACAAAAATTAAGTGAGTACTTTACTGAAAATAATATTATGGTCATTGTTGCCAACACCCGTATGGTTATTTCATATGATACAAGAAAAATATCATCACTTGGTATGCAGCCAAATGGATCAAAACTATTACTTTGGGAGATAAAAACGGATGATTAAATGGTGGAGTTATATAAAATAAGGTAATAACATATTCTATGAAATTTAATATTTTATATATTATATACATTTATATTCCATCATTCATATTATCGATACTCATTGTTTTAATGAATATAGCTTTTACATCGCTGCAATTGAAAGATTACTATCTCTCTACATATGGGTATACTGAATATTTAATGCAAAATAATTATTCACTCGAGGCTTATAAGCGCTTAGTTGAAGTGGCTTCTTCAATAAATGTTTATGAGCGAGTAGAGAAAAGTAAATATTTTGCGGCAGAAATATGGGAGTGCAGCCCCTGTATTGCAAGAGATTTTCCGCTTTGGCACACAAATACCTCTTCATTATATGAAAGTGTTAAATTCACTTTTAACTTTGGCTTCCAAAAAAAATATCCAACAGTGATTATTTACAATGATTTTCTTATTATTTCAGTAGAGTTTCCTATCTATTCATATAAAATAAACTCTGATAAAGTCAGTAAAAAGAAAAAATACACCTTAAAATTTTATAAAAAGACTCTTGATTTTAGTTTTATTAAACAAGATAGCTCATTTTTACAAGCTTTTTTCATTCTAAACTTCTATATTTATCTTATTTTATTAGCAGTTTTACCTTTTCCAATATATCTTTTTAAAAGAAGAATAGAGGTGAATACAGCCAGAGACATTGCATCACAAACTCTTGAAAACGTAAAAAACATGATAGAACATGAACTTATAAATCAAGAAAATATTTTAAAATATCCTTCTGATTTTGACACAACAATTCAAGCTGTCATGCATCATAATAAAGTAGCGCAAATTACTTTAAAATCAGTTCTCATTGAAAATTTAAATCCACTGGATGTTCTGCAAGATGTTTGGAATGGCATTGGCAATGATAAAATTAAGCTCACCTGCACTCTTTCTTTAAAAAACAAACTTAAATTTGACAAGACCACACTTTACTTAGTGTTTAACACAATACTTAAAAATGCCACACATGAAAGCCTTAAGACTCACAAAATCCATGTCGACATTAAACAACATAATTCTTTTGGAAATTATAAAAAAATTATTTTTAAAATTAAAAATGATGGAAAATTGATCGAGAAAAAAGATAGGGAAAAGATCTTTCAAGGATACTCCACTAAAAAAGAAGGTCATGGCATTGGCCTTAAAAATTTAAAAGAGATTTTAAAAAAATCTGGCAGTGACCTAGTATTATCAAAACAAGAAAACACATGTTTCATTTTTGAATTAGGTGCCTCTGATCAAAAATTTGTGATTTCAAAATCATTGACCATCCACTGCATGTTTGAAAAAGAAATACCTATTGAAAAAAGTTTGTCTTCAGAAAACCTACCTTGGGTGGTGGTCCTAGAGGACAATGAGATGATTTGGCGAGGGTGGGAAAAAAGAATGTCAGATGCAAAAATTTTCTTCTTTAAAACACCAAATGAATTTTTCTACTTTATTGATGAGGAGAAAATGAGTGAACGCCCATTTCTTTCTAAAATCAAAGCAATTATTTCTGACTTTGACTTTGGCAACGGCATTAATTTTATAAATTCCAATTTAATTGGTGGAATTGAAAATGAAGAAGAAAAGTTTACTGGAAAGCTCATTTTATGTACAGGTTTTAATGAAAAAATACAAGAAAATATTCCGTTTGTTATGAGAGAAAAAATTGATCTATTTTTTCAAAAAAAGCATATTTCATATTTTGAATTAAATTCAATGTTCAGCGAACAAAATAAATAGTTAATTTTACTTATTTAATAATTAATTATTCAATTTTATGAACTAAATATTATCAATTAAAGTTTTCACCCGATTAAAATTTTCACCAAAAAAACATTTTTTATAGATCATTTTTCGAGCAACTATAGAAAAATTTTCAATTGGTATTTTCAACTTACGGATTAGAACCAATATCCGCACGAGCTCCCTGCGAGCTTCTATTGATAATTCTTTATCAATTAAGATAATTTCTTTCAAAAATTCGGAGGTATTTACATTTAGCTGTAAGTCTTGAGAGGACGTTATAAAAAGGGATTGAATAAGATCTGGATACGTCACACCAAAGTATTCACTTATCTTGGTCACTAAAGCATAATCATCGAGAATTTTAATAGGATTCTCATAAATTCTATGTAAAGTTTTTAAGCTGATGCCAAGATATTGAGCCATTTCTTCTCGAGCATCGTGCGTAAAAGTTAAAAAATATTCTACATGTGCACTTGACTCTTTAAGTGATTTTAACTTCAATTGGTTTTCAGAATTACCAGATATAACAAGGAGCATTTGGTTTAATTTATGTACAATATTGTTAGCGACAATTAGTTCCATTTTAAACTCATTTTTATTGAAAATAGCATTTTGAAAACACAATTTAAGATGCGATTGTGAGACAAGAAAAAACCAAATTTTTCTTGTCGAGATTAAAGCATATTTTCTTTAAAATGACAAATATTTATCACCTTTTATTTCAACTCAGCAAGTCATAACTGCTTTAAATTAGATATCAAATAATTAATAGATTCAAAAAAATGATCAAAAAATGATCATTTTCAACTAAAAATTTTTAACCTCCTTTTTATTTAAGTTTTTATAAATTGATAATCTTTGCATAGTTTTAATACTTTTATTCACTCAGTAAAATTAATTTAAATATTTAATAAAATATTAACTCATTTTTTATTTTCAGAGCCCCAATAACCTTTCAAAGACAAATTTGTCTTCTAATAAAGATTTAAGATCTCAAATCCTTGCACTTTATCTCAATTGTAACTTATAAATCGTGGGTAGGTAATAGCTAACGAATTAGTTATGCAGTTGCATTTTAAAATAAAGGAATAAACAAATTAAATATTAATATATTATTTTACAATTAGTATCTCTTATTAATTTTTTTACATATAATTAAAAAAATTAATACTCAAAAATAAAATAAATTTCTTATTTATAACATATATTTGTAGTTTATTTATTAAAATTAGGAGAAATTAAATGGAAGCCTTGCTCAATAAGATATATGCAGATCCAACCTGCTCGTTAAAGAGTTTATCTGACTGTGAACTCAATTATTTTTACAACTACTTTAGACACGAATATTTTTTTCAATCACATTATTCGAGTCAAGAGTGCTTTAAAGAGAAAAAACAAGTACTAAAAATATACAGATCTATAAAAAGAGAAAAAAATAGGCGACTGCCATTTTCAATTTAAATAAACTTTAATTAGCCCATATCTCTCTTAAAACTTTAAGAGAAAGTTCCGCAATAACTGGTTCGAAAGAATGCTCTCCTGAGACAATCAAATCAGCTTTGTCTTTTCCAGGTTCAACGTAAATATTATGCATGGGACTCACAGTTGCTTTAAATTGATTTTGAACAGACTCAGGAGTTCTTCCCCTCTCTCGCACATCTCTTTTTAAACGTCTTTCAAACCTAACTTGCTCAGGTGCATCAATAAATATTTTATGGTTGATTCTTTTTTCGGTATCTGAGTCATTAAAAAGTAACACACCTTCTACTAATACAATTGGCTTTGGTGTGATAATTTGACTTCCAATCAATCGACAATGCTTTGCGAAATCATACATAGGTAATGTAACGCACTTTCCAATTGCAAGCTCATCTAAATGTGAAACCAATAAAGAAAATTCGATAATATCTGGATGATCAAAATTAACATGTTGGCGTTGCTCAAAAGAAAGATGGGTTAAATCTTTATAATAAGCATCTTGACTTATATGTAATACATGATCTTTACCTAAAAAATTAACAAGCTGCCGACAAAAAGTTGTTTTACCACTTCCCGAACCACCACAAACTCCAATTACATAGGGTTGAGAAATACCACTTTCCCCTGTATGCGAAATTCCCTTAGCTTCACGCACTTTATGCTCCAGTGAATGCAGTTTGTATGCGTGTTTTTGCCACATAATTCAACTTCCTTTGTAAATATTTTCCAAAACAGCAGATTCTTAGCCTCAAATGCAAACAAATGCAAGAGACCTTTCTAAAATGTTGCAAAAATCAAATCAATAACTACACTTACCCATGTACTCAGCTTTTATAGTTACTTAATACAGGGATCTTTTATTTATGAAATCAATCCTCTGCTCAATAGCAAAATTTTCTCTTACAATTTGTGCAAGTAATGAAAATAATTCGGGATCTCATATATTGGGAGGGATTTCTTTTTCTAAAATTCCCCGCATTCTCATAGCAAAATGCGGACTTGATGGCCATGATAGAGGCGCCAAATACATTGCCCGTGCTCTTCGTGATGCAGGTATGGAAGTTATTTACACAGGGATTCGTCAATCCCCAGAAGATGTTGCTTCGACTGCTGTTCAAGAAGATGTTGATCTTGTAGGTCTTTCTCTCCTATCCGGGGCGCATAATACACTCTTTCCAAAACTGCTTGAAGCCCTAAAAATAAATGGTGGAGAAGATATTCCCGTATTTGGAGGTGGGGTTATTCCTGATCCTGACATTCCTTACCTAAAGTCTCTTGGTGTAAAAGCAATATTCACCCCTGGCACAAGCGTTCAAGATGTCATCATAGAAATTAAAAAAATACTTGAAGGATAATACAATGACTCTTTCTACCGAAAAAACAATACAAAAATTAAGAGAAGAACGCGTCAAAACATTTGCTGGAGGTGGTTCAAAAAGAATCGATGCTCAACATGAAAAAGGAAAAATGACTGCAAGAGAACGGATACACGAACTCCTTGATCCAAGCTCGTTTGTAGAAATTGGTGCATTTGTCACCCACAATTGTGATCAATTTGGTTTAGAAAAGCAAAAATTTTTAGGGGATGGAGTGGTTACAGGATATGGAACAATTGGAGGCCGCCCTGTCTATGTTTTTGCTCAAGATTTTACTGTTTTAGGTGGATCTTTAGGAGAAATGCACGCTAAAAAGATTTGCCAAGTCATGGAGCTTGCCACTCAAAACGGAACACCCATGATTGGTTTAAATGACAGTGGAGGCGCTCGTATTCAAGAGGGTGTAGCGAGTCTTGGGGGCTATGCAGACATTTTTTATCGCAACACACTTGCGAGCGGTGTTATTCCTCAAATAAGTGCCATTCTTGGTCCATGTGCTGGAGGAGCTGTTTATTCGCCAGCTATAACTGACTTTATTATAATGACACAAGCAACTTCACATATGTTTATAACAGGGCCAGATGTTATAAAAACCGTAACAGGAGAAGATGTTGATTTTGAAACTCTTGGAGGAGCTGACACACACTACAGCAAAAGTGGTGTTGCAGATGCATCTTGTATAGATGAATACCAAACCATCTCATTTATAAAAAAACTATTAAGCTATATTCCTCAAAATAATTTAGAAAATCCCCCAATAATTCCATGTACCGACCCTGCAGATAGAGCTGATGCGGAACTGAATGCAATTATTCCAGACAATCCTAATCAACCTTATAATATGCGTGATGTCATTAAAAGAGTATGTGATCTTGACTCATTTTTAGAGTTACAAACTTCTTTTGCAAAAAATATGATCATTGGCTTTGCCCGTCTCAACGGAAATTCAATTGGTATTGTTGCAAATGATCCCATGAATTTAGCTGGTGTACTTGATATAAATGCAAGTATAAAGGCTGCTCGCTTTGTTCGATTTTGCGATGCATTTAATATTCCACTCATTGTCTTTACAGATGTGCCGGGGTTCTTGCCTGGAACGGATCAAGAATGGAGAGGAATTATAAAACATGGAGCAAAGTTACTTTATGCTTTTAGCGAAGCTTCTGTTCCACGTTTTACCGTGATAACAAGAAAAGCGTATGGAGGAGCCTATGATGTTATGAACTCAAAACACATAGGAGCTGATTACAATATCGCTTGGCCAACTGCTGAAATTGCCGTTATGGGTCCCGAAGGGGCATGCAACATTATTTTTAAAAATGATATTGCGAAGGCAAACAATCCCGAAGAAAAAAGAAAAGAACTCATTCAAAATTATAAAGACACATTTGCAAACCCATATGTAACTGCTCAAAAAGGGTTTTTAGATGATGTGATAGAACCAAAACTCACTCGAAAATTCCTTATTAATGCACTTTACATAAATAAAAATAAGCGAAAAGTTTTACCAAAAAGAAAGCATGGGAATATTCCTCTCTAATTTTTGCTATCATTCATTTTCGATATTTTTATTTAAGGAATTAATAATGAATCAGAAAAAAAATTTTGATCTTGCCCATAAGCCATTTAAAAAAGTTCTTATTGCTAACAGAGGAGAGATCGCAGTTCGAATTATTAGAGCTTGTCGAGATATAAATTTAAGCCCTCTTGCAGTTTATTCTTCTGCAGATTTAAATTCACGACATGTTGCTCTTGCTGATGAGGCTTATTGTATTGGCAATGGCCCAAGTAATGAAAGTTATTTAAACATTGATAACATTCTAAAAGCTGCGAAAGAATTAGGTGCGGAAGCCATTCATCCTGGATTTGGTTTTCTTTCAGAAAATGCTGATTTTGCCAATGCTGTTATTGCTTCAGGACTCATATGGATCGGTCCTTCTCCATATGCAATTCATACAATGGGCGATAAAACTGTTGCAAAAACTAAGGTAATAGAAGCAGGCGTACCATGTTGTCCTGGAAAAAATGAACCTTTAAAAGATATAAAAGAATTAAAAGATACGGCTAAAAAAATTGGCTATCCACTCATATTAAAAGCAGCTGCAGGTGGGGGAGGAAGAGGAATGCGCGTAGTGCGCTCCGATGATGAACTCAGTCAATCTTTTATTCTATGTCAAAAAGAGGCTCTCAATTACTTTGGAAATTCAAATATTTTCTGTGAAAAATATATTGAAAACCCTCGCCATATTGAATTTCAAATTCTCGCGGACAGTCATGGGAATACAGTTCATTTATTTGAAAGAGATTGTACAATTCAAAGAAGACATCAAAAACTGATTGAAGAAGCACCATCAAGTTATATAAATGAAGAGACCCGTAAAAAGATGGGTGAAATAGCTGTTAGAGCTGCAAAAAGTGTTGGATATGTAAATGCTGGAACAGTCGAATTTATTTTAGAATCACCAACAAAATTTTATTTTATGGAAATGAATACACGAATACAAGTTGAACATCCTGTAACCGAAATGATTACAGGCGTCGACTTATTGCAGATGCAATTAAAAATTGCCATGGGTGAAAAAATTCCATTTGAACAAAAAGATCTTTCTATACGTGGTTGGTCTTTTGAAGCAAGAATCAATTCTGAGGATCCATATAATAATTTTAGACCTGACCCTGGTGTTATTGAAGAAGTTGAATTTCCTGCGGGTCCAGGTGTGAGAGTCGATTCCCATATTTACTCAGGGTATAAAATACCAGAATATTATGATTCCATGATCGCAAAATTAATTATTCATGGAACGTCACGAATAGACGCTATCAATAAATTAAATAGAGCATTAAATGAATTTCATATTGAGGGAATCCAGACAACAATTCCATATCATCAAGCACTTTTAGAAAATAGTCATTTCCGCGAAGGAAACTACACAACAAAATTTGTTGAAGAAAATAGTCATTTACTAGATGAAATTGAAAAAAATAGAGAAGATATTACAGCTCATGAAGCCTGTGCTATTGCAATAAAAATTATAGAAAATAAAACTCATGGAGAAGTTCGTTCACAGACGCTTATTGAAAAACAGGACCCTTGGAAATCAGCTTTTCGCATTGAAAGCACTCGAAGATAAATGGAGTTCATCTTATGAAAATGAATGTGCAAAAAAACAGTGATTCAAAAAATTTTCAAGTAGAAATTCCCTGCACTACTGATTTAACTCATCTGGCAAATGGAGATTTTTTTTCAGTTACTTTATCAGAGGAAAATGACAACCCAAAAAATTATTCGGTCTGTTTACTTGCAGATGGCAGAAGTTATTTAATAGATAATAAAATAGTTCGAGTTGAAAAAATCAAAGCCAAAAAGAGAAATGATATTTATAGAATTGCTATAAAAAACAATGGCATTTTGACTCAAAACTATTTTCATGTAACAGCTTTACGTTCAGTCACTCCAAGAATATCTCCTGCCATTTTAGGCGGTGGTGAAATAAAATCACCCATGACAGGTAAAATTGTTTCAATACTCATTGAAAATAATTCTCTTGTAAAAGAAGGTGATACTCTGATCATCATTGAAGCTATGAAAATGGAAAATAGAATTTTTGCAGAATGTGACGGTAAAGTAACAAACTTAAGTGTAAATGCCGGAAATAATGTCAGTGCTGGTGACATGCTTTTGAGTCTCATTCCCGCACAGTAAGGTTAAAAAATGAAGATAAAGCATTCTATTGAATTGAACTCTCTTGTCGAACTTCTCATTGGCAAAAAAACCTTACCTAACGTTGAATTGTGGCGTTCACAAATTCGAGCTTTGAGCAAAGCAATAACCTTTGTCGAAAATGACTCCTTACTTGCGCCAAAATTACTTTCACATGCAGGTATAATTCGCACAGATAATAAATCAATTAAAACACGTGTCATCGGGATCACGGGACTCCCTGGAGCAGGTAAATCTACACTTACAAATTTACTTATTAAAGAATTGCGATCTCGCAATAAAAGCGTAGCCGTTCTGGCCGTTGATCCTTCCTCAAGCCTTACAGGAGGTGCTATTTTAGGAGATCGCATACGCATGCAAGATCATTTTTGTGATTCAAAAGTGTTTATTCGTTCCATGGGCTCCCGAGGTGCTCTTGGAGGAGTTGCAAAAGCAACTCGAAGCGCAATTCGACTTGCAACCCTCTTAGAATTTGATTTTATTTTAGTTGAAACTGTTGGAATTGGACAAAGCGAAAGTGATATAATTAATATTGCTGATACCACGGCCCTCGTTCTCATGCCAAACAGTGGTGATGAAATCCAACTTATGAAAGCCGGAATTTTACAATTAGCAAATATTTATATCATAAATAAGTGTGATTTATCTGATCCTTCAAGAATGATGCAAGAGATTAAAGAAAACACAATGCCGCCCAATAAAGATGATTGGTGTCCGCCCGTTTTAAAAACCTCTGCAACTAATAAGGAAGGAATAGAAGAAATTATTAATAGTATTTTCTTACACTCCGAATATGAAATAAAGCAAAATATTGGGAGAAAAAACCGCAATGAAAGATTAAGAAGAGAAGTTTTACAAAATATTTTAATTATGACCGAATTAGATTTTAAAACTGAAACTGATAAAATTCCTGATTCTGAAATTGAAGATTTAGCCCATGGAAAAACTACAGCCATGGCATTAGCACAACTCATTTATTCAAAATATATTCAAAAAAATAAAGGATAAATATGATAGTTAAACGCATAAGTCATCTTGGAATAGTCCCTAAGGATGTCGAAAAAGCAGTTAAGTTTTTTCATGGAGTTTTAAATTTAGAAAAAGAAGGTTCAGAAATCGTTGATGAGCAAAAGGTTGCAGTGCAATTTATTCGCACCGAAAATTCAAGGCTCGAAATACTTGAAGCCACTTCAAGTGAAAGTCCTATAGCTAAATTCCTAGAAACAAAGGGATCTGGTGTACAGCACATCGCTCTCGAAGTTGATAATTTAGATGAATGGATTCAGCATTTGAAAAAAAACAATATTAGGCTTATTGATGAAGCTCCACGATATGGTGCTCACAATACACGCATCATATTTATTCACCCACATTCAACGGGGGGAGTGCTCGTGGAACTTGTTGAAGAACAAAACAAATAATAACAAGCTCAGCTTATTGCTTTTAAAAGAAAAGAACTCAAGATGAAAATCAGTACATTTATATCCATTATTACATTGAGCAGTTCGTTAATAATGTTAAATTCATGCCAAACCATACCTATTGGCGAAATGTCTCAAGATGATGGGATTACTCTCATACGTGTAGAGTATAATGACAAGTCTTGGAGTGAAGTAATTAACAACGTTGATGAGTATAAAACACGTTATCCTTATTCAAAATTTAATATTGAAGCTGAACTTATGCAAGCCGATGCCTATTATCAATCGGATCGGTACCCAGAATGTATAGCAGCATATGAAGACTTCATACGTAAAAACCCAAGCAATCCAAGCGTTTCATTAGCGCATTATCGAATTGGTGTTTCTTACGATTATCAAGCACCAACAGCAATTGATAAAGAGCAACTCAACGCCAAAAAAGCAATGGCAAAATATTTATTCTATCTCAAAAACTTTCCAAAATCTGAATATGAAAAAGATGTTCGTGAAAGAATCGAAATATTAAACCGTCGTATTGCAGAACATGAAGACTTTATCGCCAATTTTTATTGGAGGAAAGATCAGTACTCCGCATCACTGGCGAGATATTTATCTCTGGTCAAAAACTACGGTCAATACACCGATCTAAAAAAACAAGCCATTGAAAAAATATCTAAATGTTATGATAAACTCGCAGATCAACTTGAAGAAGATCCAATATCCGAAGAGTTTATTACATTTAAAAATACCACTCCAGAAGATCTCAGAAAAAAAGCGCAGGAATATAAAAATTAAATGTAAAAAAATCCAGGCTTAAAATGAGTAAAAGATATGAAAATTTTACACACATCCGATTGGCATCTAGGTGCAACCTATGAAGGAGTGAGCAGAGAAGAGGATCATCAGTATTTTCTAAAATGGCTCATCGAAACTTTAATTACAATAGAAATCGATATTCTTTTAATTGCTGGCGATATATTTGATCAAACGCAACCATCCTCCGAAGCACATAAATGTTATTATCAGTTTTTATTTCAAGTTTCTCAAAAAACAAAAGTAAAAAAAGTAATTATTTTAGGTGGTAACCATGATTCTCCATCACGGCTCGATGCGCCCGCTGAATTGCTAAAACTTCTCGATGTCTTCGTGGTTGGCGGATTTTCGGGTGATAGTCAAAATTTAGAAAGATATCTTTGTCCCATATATTCTAAAAATAATGAAATTGAATTAATAATTGCAGCAGTCCCTTACATTCACGAATTCCGTTTAGGAGTTCGAACTGCATTTTTATCTGAGAAAGAAATTCAAACTGATTTCAAAAATAAATTCACTGAACTCTACAAAAAACTTGCTGATAAAGCTGAAGAGATAAATAAAAATGTACCACTTATTGCAACAGGACATATGGCTTGCACTGGAAGTGAAAGAGACGATTCCCCACTAGAAGTCCATATGATAGGCACTCTAGGAAATCTTCCCAAAGAAATTTTTGACTCAAGATTTTGTTATATTGCTCTTGGCCACGTACATCGTTCATATAAAATTGAAAACTCAAATGCCTATTACAGTGGCTCACCCATTTCTCTATCAATAAAAGAATCTAAAACAGATCGCTCCGTCTTTATAATAAATATTGATAAAGCGAATAATGTCCCTCAAGTCGAAAAATTAAAAGTCCCTATTCTCAGAAATATTGTAGAACTTAAAGGTGAAATTGATGAGATCTATGCAAAAATAAAAAATTTAAAATGGGAAACACCACTTCCACCATTTCTAAGTCTACAAATTAGTGTCGAGTCATATACTATAGGAATTGATTATCAAATACGTAAACAAATTGAATCCTATTTTTCACTACAAACAAATAACAATGAAAATCAATCTCATTTTATTGAAAGTCAGTTTTCAAAATTAATTCCTATTATTTCTCAAATAAAGCAAACTCCAATTCATAAAAAACAAAATAAAAATTTATTTTCTCAAGAAAAATCATTAAAACAATTGACGGTTGAAGAGGTTTTTGTAAAAATATGTGAGTTAAAAAATCAAGCTGTGGACGAAAATCTTCTATCTGCATTTAGAAGTTTATTATCCAATGAAAATCTATAAAGGTATTAAATATTGAAATTATTGAAAATTGAACTTGAAAATCTCAATTCTCTTTATGGTCGACACAGCATTGATTTTGTAAAAGATCTTCAAGGTGCGCCTATTTTTCTTATTATGGGACCAACAGGTGCTGGAAAATCCACTCTCATGGATGCCATGACTTTAGCCTTATTTGGACAAACCCCCCGTCTTACAAAAAATAAAGCGGATAAAGATATTGAAAATGATTGTCGACAAATAATGTCGCGAGGGACTGCGATCGCTTTTGCACAATTGACCTTTCAAAAATTGGAAAATAACTCTTTAAAAAAATATCGAGCCACTTGGCAATGTGAACGTGCATACAAAAAACCAGATGGAAACTTTAAAGATCCGCGTCGAATATTAGAATATTTTGATGAGAGCAGCCAAGAATTTATTGAAATTATTAGCGATCACCGTCCAAAATTCTACGAACCGTATTTTGAAAAGATTTTAGAACATTTAAACGTCAACGACTTTAAAAGAATGGTTTTACTTGCTCAAGGAGAGTTTGCTGCATTTTTAAAAGCAAATGAAGATGAACGTGCTGAAATATTAGAGCGCTTAACCAACACTGAAATTTATAAAGAAATTGGTAAAAAAGCTTCTGATAAGAAAAAAGATTTGGAAGAAAAATTAAAATCCATATCTGCAAGCTTAAATGGAGTGCTACTCTTAACACAAGAGCAAGAAAGTCAATTAAAAAATATTAAAAATATTAATAAAATTGAAATATTATCAACAGAAGCAAAACTCAAAACTATTCATCAAAGTTTAATGTGGTTTGAAAAAAAAGAAGAACTAGAGAGAAAATATTTTGAAGCAAATGAAAAATACACCAATCTTATTCTTGAAATAAATAAACATCAATTTAATTTTGATAAATTAAATAACTATAAAAAAGCTCAGAGAGCAATTGAATTTATTTTAAGTAAAAAAACTGTTCAAAAAAATATTTTAGAAATCAAGCAAAACATTTTTGATAACAAAGTAAATCTTACTAAATTAAATGACGAAAACAAAATATTAAATAATCAGTTAGTAAGGTGTAAAGAAGATTTAATTACAAAAAAAGCTTTTTATTCAACGAAAAAAAATGAGATTAACAATGCCCGTTCTTTACAACAAGAAAGAAATAGACTATTAAATGATATTCTTTTTAAAAAAGAAATACTTTCTCATTCATTTAATCAACTAAAAATCAAGCAAATTGCTTTAACCCACTTACAGCAGAATAAGCAATTTGCTACAAGCGAAAAAGAAGTGCTGTTAGACTCACTCAAAAATGAACTTTTGTTTTATCATTCAGAATATATAAACTCTGAAAATGAATTTGAATTTATCGTAAAAGATTTTGAAAATGCAAAACTTGAAATATTTGAACTCATAAAACCTTATGCTCATCCGAATGAGAAAATCTCATCATACGAACTTGAAAAAAACCATATAAATGATGTTCTAAAATCAATCACTCAACTTATTTGGAAGCAACAGATTTATGAAGAAAAAATATTAAAAAAGCAAGAGATTTTAATTGAGCTAAACTCTTTAAATGAAAAGCACACTATTGAAAACAATAATATTTTAATATATAAAGATATTTTACATGATAATCAAATACAACTTGAAAAGTTAAAAGATGAAATATCTAATTTATCTTGGGCAATGGAAATTGCAAAAAAAAGATATCATCTCAATAATGGAGAAGATTGTCCATTATGTGGCAGTCAAGAACATCCATATTTTCTAAATCAAACTTTTTTGGCGGTTGATCAAGCTGTCTTAGAAAAGCACAACTCTCTTTCATTATTAAAAGTAGATTGTGAAAAAAAATATTTAGAGTTACATTCAAAAATAAAATTTTCAGAAGCTACAAAAAGCTCAATTGAACTCAGCATAAAGAAAATAGAATCTGAACTCAATGCTATAAATGAACAAATTCTCAAACAAGAACAAGAGATTAAATCTCAAATATCAAAATTTTTAGATATGAAAGATTTTAAAGAAAAGAATCTACTAGAAGAATTAAAAAATTATGAAAATATCTATAGTGATAAATGTAAAGAAATAGATCTTAAAAATTCACATTTGATGCAATGTTATGAAAAATACAATATATTAAAAGAAAATTATACAGAAAAAAAAGATAAAAAACAAATATATATTTCCAAAAGCGAAGAGTTAAAAAGAATTATTCAAAATAAATGCAAAGATTTTCATGTCGATTCTTTCATCAATAGAAACATAAATTTAGTTCAAAATTACAGATCAGTATCTGAAACTAATAACACTCTTGAAAGTCTTAAAAAGATTGAAGAGAAAATAGAAGTAAATAACAATGAAATAATTAGACTTTCAGTTGAAATAGAAGGTATTAGTGAAAACATTAAAAATGCAGAAAAAGACCTTTCTCATTCTAATATCTTACTCACCAATTGTAAAGTTGAAATAAATAATCACTTAAATGGCGAAGATCCTGATAATTATGAATCTAGTTTAATAAAAAAACTAGAGGAAACAGAAAGGATTTTAAAAACATATGAAAACACATCCATTGAGCTTAATAAAAAAGTTACTTATTTAAATTATTTATCTGATAATATGGGGTGTAATTTTAAAAACTTGACTTTTGAAAATGAAAATTTAGAAAAACAAATTAATTTTGAATTGCATGAATTAAATATGGAAAGAGAAGAAGACATCTTGTCTTTCCAATTATCTAATGAACAATATATCTTATTTAATAACTTATTAAATAGTTTTGAAAAAAATATAATATCATTTTCAGAAATAAAACTACAACGAGAAAATGATATCAAAGAGCATATATCTATCAAACCCGTTTTTATTTCTGAGCAAACTCAAACTGATCTCATAAGTGAAATAGAAAAAACTGAGAATTTTCTCGCAATTAGATATAAAGAAAACAATGAAATTTATGCAAAATTAATAAATAACGATGAAAATAAAAAAAGAAATTTAAAAATACAAAGTGAACTTGAAAAAATTCAACATGAATATTCAACTTGGCTAAAGCTTCATCAACTTATTGGGGTGGGAGAGGGCAATCAATTTAAAAAATTTGCCCAAATACTAAATTTAGAAGAGCTTATTGCAAAAGCAAATATTCATCTGGCACGCTTTGAAAAAAGATATTCTTTAGCACCTGCTCAGGATATCAATGGATCCCCTCGCCTCGCATTTGCAATCAAAGACAGCTATCATGCAGAAGAAATACGATCCTTTAAAACATTGTCAGGTGGAGAAATTTTTTTAGTGTCACTTGCTCTTGCACTTGCTCTTGCGGATTATCGCTCGGTTAAAATGCCTGTAGAAACTATCTTACTCGACGAAGGTTTTGGTACCCTCGATCCAGCAACGTTACAAATTACAATGAGTGCTCTTGAGTCATTGCACACAAATGGTACACAAGTTGGAATTATCAGTCATGTTGAAGCTCTGAAAGAATCTATCGCCTCTCGGATTATCGTTGAAAAGCAAGGAAATGGGCAGTCTTCATTGAGAATTGAACTGTAAAAAGAATAGGAATAATTCATGAATATAAATGAATATTTAAATAAAAAAGTAATTTCTAAATCTTGGTTACCAGGCTTTGGTGTATTTGAAAGAGAAGTTAGACGCTTCTTTGCCGTTCCTGCCCAAACAATTTTAGCACCCGTAGGCAGTTCAATCATTTACTTTGCTTTATTTGGACTCTCCATTGGTAAAATGTTGTCGACTGGACATAATTCTATTTTAACGCATGGCTATAATTATATTACGTTCTTAATCCCTGGTATTATGGCAATGGAAATCATCAATGCGGGCATTCAAAACCCAATGAGCAGCATTATGATATCGAAGTGGACGGGAACAATTGTTGATATGTTAATGGCTCCCCTGACTCCATTTGCAATGTGGTTTGCATTTGTTTGCGGTGCAATAATCAGATCACTTATTGTTGGTATTGCTGTATATTTTTCAGGATCACTGTGTTCAGGCACTTTTATATTTTTTAATCCCATTCCATTAGTTGCAGCTATAATTTTAGCTACTGGAATCTTTGGAAGCTTAGGAATCGCCGCCGGTGCGATTTGTAAATCTTGGGAACAAATTGGGATCATTCTTTCATTTATTATTCAACCACTCGTCTTTTTTTCTGGAGTATTTTTTTCATTTAATTCATTTCCTGAGTGGATACAATTTATTCGCTTTTTAAATCCCATTTTTTATATTGTTTGTATGTTTCGTTATTCAATGTTAGGAGTGTCGGATACAACACCTCTTATATCATTTGGCGTTTCTTCTATTTTTCTAATTATTTCATCAGTAATTGCTATTCAAGTATTAAAATCTGGATTTGGATTGAGGTCATAATGAATAATAATTCAATATCTATAGAGTTAAAGAATGTTACTAAGAATTATAAAATGCCAAAGGGTGAACACTTTCAAGCATTAAAACCACTCAACCTAACAATTAAAAGCGGTGAATGTTTTGCATTGCTCGGTCACAATGGGGCAGGAAAAACAACAATAATCAGTTTACTTGCAGGAGTAAATAAACCCACAACAGGTGATGTTTTTATCAATGGCTTAAGTGTCACAAATAACTCCGAAAAAACAAAACGAATGATAGGTGTTGTTCAACAAGAATTAATTGCAGATTCATTTTTTAACCTACCAACAATGCTTAGTATTCAAAGTAAACTGTCCGGCGTGAAACCAGATAAAAATTGGATCAATTTCTTATTAGAAAAATTGCAATTACTAGAGCATTCAAAAAAAACAACGCGTGAATTAAGCGGTGGAATGAAGCGCCGTATGATGATTGCACGATCCCTCGTTCATAAACCACAAATTCTTATTTTAGATGAGCCCACTGCAGGGGTAGATATCCAATTAAGACAAAGTATGTGGAAATTTATAGAAGAACTTCATCAAAATGGTTTAACCATTATTCTCACAACACACTATCTACAGGAAGCAGAAGATTTTTGCAGCCGCATAGCAATCATGAAAAATGGCGAAATAGTTACTTTAAAAGAGAATAAAGAACTCCTTTCTCTGGGTGGCAAACATCGCGTTTCATGCCTGATTGAAGTCCCCAATGTAAAGCAATGGATTGAAACGAATTCAAAATATCTTAAAGAAAACTCCATTATTTTTGAATCTGTTAAAAATGTATCGAGTAGCACTGGTGATCTCAAAATCTCTATTAATTATGAGCAAGGAGAAATGTCATCCTTCTTAACATCTTCAAGAAAATTAAGTGAAATTTCAAACAAACTTCATTTAAGAATTTCAGAAATTTTTACAGAATCTCCAGGACTTGAAGAAGTTTATATGAAAATCAATGACGGAAATATTAAGATCTAAAATAAACTGCCGATAAGCTCTTTGTATTACATAGGAGCTTAATTTTATGAGAATAATACAAAAAAGTTTTGTTTTTACCACTTTATTTTTGACTTCTTGCGGCCAAGAAAAATCTGACTCTGTCGACAGCATGAGTGCTAACCGCCTTAAAGCATTTGGTACTTTCAGTACAACTATGCAAAAGGCAAATATAAATAGTGACTTTAATCGTCTTGATTCCATTGGTAAAGGTTTTAAAAGCATAACAGGGATTTCCGCAAATCGCTGTCTTGAAAATCAAACTTCATATTTTAGATTGGATCCCTCTGCAAATATTGACTATCAAATGGACTTAAGCCAACAACAGCTGCTTAATAAAATTGGTGTAGGCGTGAGTGCAACCATTCCTGTTTCTGTTTCAGGGGTACCCGTCACAATTTCACCAGAAGCAAATTATGCAAGAGAAGCAAGCACAAATAATCTATCTCGCACAGGAACAGTGACAATAAAAATAATTAAAGGTAGCTACACTCTAGGCAAGATAAATGAAAATAAAAATTATATTCTTAATAATCAATATAATGAAAGCCTACAAAATAGCACTGGTGATTTCTATAAAATTTGTGGGGATAAAGTTATAGCTAAACAAAATGCTGAAGCCAATTTAGTTATCACAACCATTTTCCGCTTTAACAATGCAGATACCAAAAATAGCTTTGATGCATCTGTAGGAGCAAGCATTCCTAACCCATTTAGCTTTGGTGCTAAAAAAGCAGATTTAAAGTCAGATGATAAATCAGAAGCCAAAGCAGAACCTAAAAAAGTAGATAGCGCTACAAATACAGAACCTAAAAAAGTAGATAGCGCTACAAATACAGAAACTAAAAAAGCGGATAGCTCTATAGGCACAGAAACTAAAAAAGCAGATAACTCTGCAAGCACAGAAGATAAAAAAGACGACAAACCAAAAAGTAAAATTTCTGGAATCGTTGATAAAGTGAAAGAAAGTGGAGCGATAGACAAAGTAAAAGAGATGATTAGTCCTTCCAAAGGCACTGGCGGAGGAGCTAAAGGGGGAATGTCTCCTGAACTGAAAGTTAAATTCTCCACAATGAGCCAAGAGACTCTAAAAAATGTCACTATCGAAGTGAAAGCAATTCAACTTGGTGGAGATCCACGTGAATTACCTAAAATAATCGCAACAACTTGCAGCCCAACCGATATAAATAGCTGTGATAAAATGTTTGCAGAAATTCAAACATACGCAGCAGAAAGTTTTCCAGCTCAACTTGAAAATATCAGTTCATACACAGATGAATCAAGCAATGTTAAATTTACTCGGGGTGGTTATGAAGTCGTAGATTACAGCAATCTTGATATAATAAACTCAGATGGAAAACTTATTAGCAGTTCATTGAATAAATACTCTCAAGACAGCCAAGGATTTATAAACATAAAACATGATATCAGTGCTGAAAGTCAAAGAATTGTAAGTGAGCATAACGTTGCTCAAGGGATTAAAAATAAATCTTCTTTTGAAAGTTTGACAATTGATGAAAAAGAAGTGGTAGGAAAAGCGATTAATATAACTCAAAGAGAAGAAGAATTAATCCAATATGTTACTGATACATGCTATCAAAACAAAGGAAGTTGCCAAAATAGTTTTAACGAATATTCAAATTCTCGTAAAGAACAAGAAAAGAAATCTAATTATTCTTCAGCAGATCTTGATAACATTAAAGCATGGAATCTTATTGCTTCTACAGAAGCAAATTGGAGACCTGTAAGATATGTGTTAGGAGTTTATTCATCAGACAGAATGACAAGTGATTTCTTCTCTCCAACCAACTTACGTGGATACAAAAAATTCTTTATAAAATATGTGAGCAATAAAGAACCAAATAAAGGATATAAAATCACGAGTAAGAATTCTGATGGAATTAGCTTAAAAACTTCATTCAGATGTTACAATTGGTTTAGTGATGCTCTTGGTACTCTTTGGTTGCATGAAAGACAAGCAAATGAAACTATTGACCTTGGTAGAGGTGACGAGCTTGTGAATCTCTGCGGATCTAAGACAGCGTTCGCCTGTACTTTCAACAGTGATTTACAGAAAATAAGCCCATTCTTAATACAAATCTGGGCAGAGTAATAGAACAATAGAACAGTCCCAAAATGAAACCCCCTTTATAAATTCTATAAAGGGGGTCTTTTAATTTAAAATATATAAAATTACTTTGGGACGAATATCACAAGTCCTGAAGACCAATTCATTCCAACAGAGTGAACATCACTTAAGTTTTTGAGACTTTCATATACATCTTCTAAATTCTTACTATGCTCCTCTGACCAAAAAGGCTGCGGGAGCATATCATCAATAATATAAAATCCACCTGGTTTTAATAAGTTTAAAGATTCATGAATGAGATCGTATTTTCCAGGAAAGGCATCGGCAAATATAAGATCAAAACTCTTAGGTTCTTGTTTTTTTAAAAATACAAAACCATTTTCATGCACAAGCTCAATCCTTTTGTCACCAATAAAAGCTTCTTTAGCTACACTTAATACTTTATCGTCACAGTCAACGCTAATAAGTTTAGAATGATCATCCATACCTTCAAGCAACCAAGCTGACCCAAAACCTGTACCTGTTCCAAGTTCTAAAAATTTTCCCCTAGGTTTTGAAGAAGCTAAAAGACGCAAAAGAGCACCAGTTTGCTGTTGAGATGATTTTTCAAAGCCAATTTCTTTAGATTTTCTTCTGATAAACGAAATGATCTCTTGTGCATTGCTCTCATTAAATTTCTCTAGGTTTATATTCATTTAATCATTCCTTATGCCAAATTCATCTTGGAATTAACAGATTATTTAATTTATAATTCAAATTATAATTTAGTATAAATTATAATATGGTTTGTACTATTTTAGTATAACCTTTTTAGTTTCTTGTCAAGCCTTAGTTTAGTGTAAGGGTTTATAATTACTTTTGATTTTTAAAAATTTAAATAATTATAATACAAATTAAAATTTTAATAATTTTTATATTTTATTCAATATTATTAAAGAAAAAAAAAGAGAAGATCTTTGTTCAATTCCCACCCAATATCAATTGCTAGTAACTTTTTATTTCTGAAAATTTCTTTTTGGTTTATATCAATCAAGATCTTTTTATTACCTGTTTAATCCAGAAAGGACCCCTAATGCAGCTCACTCTCTACACAGACTATTCTTTAAGAGTGCTCATTTATTTGGCATTTAAGGGGGAGGAACTTTCAACAATTGACGAAATTTCAAAAGCATATCGAATTTCTAAACATCATTTAACCCGCGTTGTTCATAAACTAGGAGAAAATGGAAGCATTAAAACCATTAGAGGAAAAGGAGGAGGAATTTGTCTCGCACAAAAACCTAAGGATATAAATATTGGAAGAATAGTGAAAGAAATGGAAAAAAATTTCGACTTAGTAGAATGTTTTAATAAAGATAAAAATCAATGTATTTTATCTCCAATGTGTGGTTTAAAAAATATCCTGTACGAAGCTAAACTCAATTTTTTAAAAACATTAGAATCAAAAACTTTGGCAGATATCTTAGTTGATAAAAATTCGTTCAATAAAAAAGCTTAAATTTTAAGAAAGTTAATATGAAAAATCTTACTCAACAAAATCTTGTAAAAAAACCTAAAGAAAATCTTTTTATATCTATTATTTTTAATGTTTTTATTCCGTTTTTCATTTTAAATAAGATGAGCTCTACATTCGGTGCTGTGAATACTTTCTTTATAGCTCTAGCATTTCCATTATTTTATGCTATATATGACATCTTAAAAAGAAGACAATTAAATCCAATTTCGATTCTTGCAATTATGAGTATTGTAATAAAAGGAATTTTCGTTATTTATAAAGTCGATGGATTTTGGTTTGCAGTTAAAGAAGCTGCAATTCCCACACTTCTTGGAGTTGTAACAATTGTTTCTGTTTGGGTAGGTAAACCATTAATCAATTATTTTATTTACAATGAAAATGTTTTCAATATTGAATTGCTTGAAACTAAACTTAAAGAAAATAATTCTGAAAGTTTATTTAAAAAATTAATATGGCAAGTAACGTTTATATTTGGATTTGCATTCTTTTTGGGCGGAGTGATAAATTTCTTTTTAGCCTTAAATATTATTGTTAGTCCAGCAGGAACTGAAAGTTTTAACAAAGAAATAGCGGAGATGACCTGGAAAGGTTACATCGTAGTCATGATCCCCAAAATTGCAATATCTGGATTTGGACTCTGGTGGTTTATAAAAAGATTAAAAACTATTACAGGTTTAGATATAAATAAAATACTAAAGACCGAGTGAAACAAACTCTTTATGTAACACTTGAACAGCAGAATTAACTAAATTCCGTGGAATAAGACATCCAATCTTAATTTCAGAAGTTGTTACAAGTAGAACTTCAATATTATTTTCTGCCAAACAACGAAACATGCGCGCTGCAACCCCTGCATGAGTGCGCATACCAACTCCAACAATAGAAATTTTTGCAACATCATTGTTTGCACTTAATTCAATATTTGAAAAATGATTCTTAAGAATTTTTAATGATAATTCACTGTCGGACTGCGCCACCGTAAAATTAAAAATATTTCCTTTTGAGTTTACCATTTGATTTATAATATCAACATTTATATTTTTCTCTGCAAGTATTGAAAATACATTTGCTAAATTGAATTTGGGATCTTGAGAAGGACCTGCAATTATCCAAGATTCACTCTGACTCGAAGCAATTCCTGAAACTATTTCTCCTTCTAAAGTAGAATCCATCATAATCATTTCTGTTCCTTCGTCTTGACTGAATGTGTTTTTTACAACAAGTTTAATACCCCATTTTGCCGCGAGTTGAACACTTCTAATATGTAAAACTTTACTGCCTTGGCTGGCCATTTCAAGCATTTCTTCATAGTTAATTTTCCGAATAATACGGGCTTCAGGACAAATTCGTGGATCGGTCGTAAAAACACCATCTACATCGGTATAAATAACACACTCTTTGGAACCAATCCCAGATGTAATAGCTACAGCAGAGGTGTCTGACCCCCCACGCCCAAGGGAAGTTAAATACCCATCTTCAGTCACACCTTGAAAACCTGCAATGACAGGCAACTGCCCCTTTTGGATAGCTACTCGAATAGATTCACCATTTACTTTTAAAATACTTGCCCGCGAAAAATGTGAATCGGTCAATATCCCGGCCTTTGGAGCAAGCATTGGAGCGGGTTCTATACCTCTTTTTCTCAATGCTAAGCTAAGTAGTGATACGGAAACTTGCTCACCACTTGCAACAAGCATGTCATATTCAGGAACATCAATATTTGTGGATATTTCTTTAGCAAGATTTACCAATCTATTCGTTTCACCAGCCATAGCAGAAACGACAATGGCCGAAGGTTTTAGTCTTAAGCAAAGATCAGCAACATGCTCAATTCTCTCAATTGATCCCATACTTGTGCCACCAAATTTAAAGACTGGACCAATGTGAATATCTGAATTTTCCTTCGTCATTTCGTTTGAGTTTAAACCCATTAAAAACTCCTTTTTTTTGAATATTTAGTATAACATAAGAAGATTTGCTTGTCAGTTGATGTTTTGATCAATTCATTATTGACTCTTATTTAATTTCATGATTTAAATAAAATCAGCGCCGATTTGAAAATCAGCTTGCGGGCGCTTCTATTTTACATTGTAAAAACAGCTAAAGCGGGAATGACCATGCATCTACTTTTTTATTCTAATATCCCTACAAATAACTCCATAATGTACATGTCTTCAAATTTTCAATTCCTTATCTATTGTTGTTATATGCAAATCATTTATAATTAATTGAAATCAAATTTATATTCTTTTTTGTCTATTTATTTTCTTATTAGGTAAAATATATGATTAAACTCCTTGGTATTAAAAAATACTTTAAAAGCAAACAAGGACTCGTTCATGCTATCAAAGGGATAGATCTCGAGGTTTCAAAAGGTGAAATTTTTGGGATTATCGGAAAAAGCGGAGCAGGAAAAAGCACTTTACTCCGCTGTGTTAACTTACTCGAGAGACCCACTGAGGGCGAGGTTATTGTTGACTCTGTTTCTTTATCATCTTTAAAAGAGTCTGATTTAAGACTTGAACGAAGAAAAATTGGGATGATTTTTCAACATTTTAATTTATTATCTTCTGCAACCGTTTTTAAAAATATTGCACTTCCGCTTGAACTTGCAAAAGTGAGTAAAAAAGAAATTCAAAAAAGAGTCGAGTATTTACTTGAAGTAACAAGTTTAGTCGATAAAAAAGATTCATACCCAAATCAATTAAGTGGCGGACAAAAGCAAAGAGTTGCTATTGCTAGAGCATTAGCATCTAATCCAAAGGTTTTATTATGCGATGAAGCGACTTCTGCACTGGACCCAGAAACCACAAAATCAATTTTAAATTTATTAAAAGAAATTAATCAAAAATTTAATTTAACAATACTTTTAATTACCCATGAGATGGAAGTTGTTAAATCAATTTGTGATAGAGTGGCAGTCATTGAAAATGGAGAAATTATTGAATGTTCTACTATGGTCGAACTCTTTAGCAACCCTAAAACAGCTTCAGCAAAAGCACTTGTAAGTTCTGCATTTCATATTGCATTACCTGAAAGAATTGAAAAACAACTTCACTTTGAACCAGGTATTGGATTAAATCCAATATTAAAATTTGTTTTTGTTGGAGAGTCTTCTACTGATGCCATTATTTCAGCACTCGTAATTAAGTTTAATTTAAGAATAAATATTCTACAAGCTCACTTAGATGTTGTAAGTAATTCTCCAATGGGAATTATGCTTTGTCAAATATATGGAGAGCAAACCAACATACAAGCGGGAATTAATTATTTAAATTCTACAAATATTTCTACTGAGGTTATTGGATATGTTTCAGGAAACATTAAGTCAATTGCTTGAATCCACTTTTGCAACAATTTACATGGTTGCTGTTTCTGGATTGGTAGCATTTTTTATTGGATTGCCAATTGCAATTGGCCTAACCGTCACTGCAAAAGGGATGTTTTATGAAAATATTGTTGTTCATAAAATATTAAGCAGTTTTGTTACGATTGGTCGCTCTGTCCCTTTTGTCATTTTAATGGTGGCAATTATTCCATTTACCCGCTTTGTCGTTGGTTCTTCAATTGGAACAGCAGCGGCGATGGTTCCCTTAAGCGTCGCCGCCATTCCCTTTTTTGCACGTATTGTAGAAGGCAAGTTTGCAAGTATTAATTCAGGCCTTATTGAAGCAGCACAAGCAATGGGATGTTCACCTTTTCAAATAATTTATAAAGTTCTTTTACCCGAGGCTGTCCCAGGAATTGCAAATTCTTGCACCATCCTTTTTGTCAGCCTCACAGAATATTCAGCAATGGCTGGAGCCGTGGGAGGCAGTGGTCTTGGCAATATGGCTATTCAATATGGCTATTATCAATTTAACACTCCCGTAATGCTACAGGCATTAGTTGTCCTAGTACTTTTGGTTCTCATCATTCAATTTACCGGCGATTATATCACCCGTAAAATATCTCATCACTCAATTTGATTTGAAGGAGCTAACATTATGATATCTGTCAAGCTATTAAAACTTTTAACGTCTATCGGACTTGCTATTTCAACTGTTGGATTTGCTCATGCTGGTGAAAGTATTAAAGTTGGAATATCTTCTGGCCCCTCAAAGCAGGTGCTCGAAGTCGCAAAAAAACTTGCGAAAGAAAAATATGATTTAGATATAAAGGTCATTACATTTGATAATTATTTTCTTCCAAATGAAGCCCTTAATTCAGGCGAAATTGATGCAAATATTTTTCAAACCCGATCCTTTTTAAAAAAATATGTATCTAATACTAAATATAAAATTGTGGAAGTTGGCCAGACTTTCATTTACCCGATGGGAATCTATTCAAGAAATATCAAGAAGCTATCTGAAATCGGTAAAGACTCTAAAATTATAATACCCAGCGATCCCAGCAACCAAGGTAGAGCTCTCATCCTTCTTAAAAATGCAGGATTAATTAAACTCAAAGAAGGGGTAGGAGAAACTCCAACTCCAAAAGATATTACTGAAAACCATAAGAAAATTATTATTCAAACCGTCGATGCTGCGCAAGTAGCCCGCTCTGTCGAAGATGTAACCGCAGTGGTTTTGAATAATGATTTCGTACTAAATGCAAAATTCAAACCCTCCGACGCACTGTTTCGTGAAAACCCAGAAAGCGCTGAAACTTACGTCAATATAATTGTTGTAAAAGAGTCTGAAAAAGGTAAGAGAGTATTTAAAGAGCTCAGGGAAGTTATGAACTCCGACGCAGTTCTTAAAGAAACAGAAAAATTGTTTCCTGGTGCTGTAAAAGCTTGGAAATAATTAAGATTTTCAAATTCAATGATTCTTGTTTTAAAGATCTGCTCCCCCTTCTTTAAAACAAGAATTTTTATGTAAGGGATATTTTATGGGATTGATGCGCACTTGCCTTTTTCTAACAAGCATTCTTTTTCCAACCTTGGTTCACGCCGAAGCTCCTCTCGGGTCAAGAAATAACCCCCTAAAAATAGCAATTATACCTCAAGCCCAAGCCAGTAAAGCCATCGATAACGCAAAACCTGTTATCAAATGTATTGAACAAAAGACGAAACTTTTTATTCAAGTCGAAGTTCCTAATAGCTACATAGCTGTGACCGAAGCCCTTGGCTCAAAACAAGTCGATGTGGCATTTAGTAATATTCTTGGATATTTTCTAATGGAACAAAACTATGGGGCAGAAGCTCTTTTTAAAGTTGCTCGCTTTGGAACCACAGATTACCAATCTTTTTTAATCGTGAAAAGCGATAGTAAAATTAAATCCATTTCAGATCTAAATGGAAAATCATTTGCATATGGCGATGCGGGTTCATTAACAGGTTATATTTTACCAAAACTTGAAATGAAAAGAAATAAAGTTAATTTTGCTCAAGAGCTTCCCACAGGAAGCATGGATGCCTCCATTATGGCTCTTATGCAAGGCAAAGCCGATGCAGCTGCCGCCTTTTTCAATGACCCCGATCCAAAAACCGGTAAAATCCGTGACGCTCGTGAAAGACTCCTTACTATTTACCCAGACATAGTTAAAAAAACAAATATCATTTGGAAATCAGAACTTATACCAAATGAACCTGTGGTTATTCGCAAGGGCATTCCTAAAGAAATTAAAGAAAAACTTATAAAATCTATGCCAAGTTGTATGCGTGAACATGCTCTGCTCATCAACGATATAGATGATCTTTTACCAATAGAAGAAAGCGACAATAGCTATAAAGATCTTATTGAAACCCTAAAAAAATCAGATCTCGATGTGGCAAAAGTGTTGGGAAATTCTAATAAAAAATAATTGAACTGCAACTGAATTAGCTTCATTCGATTGAGAGGATTTATTATGTTAAACAAAAGATTTATATTCGCTCTTTGTACGTTCCTTTCATTTTCTAGTGCAAATGCCGAATCCAATTCAAATACAAAGTCAACTTCAGAAGTAAAGCTCGGGACAAGAAATAATCCATTTAAAATAGCAATAGTTCCCTCTGGACAAGCTGCAAAAGCACTTGTCAGCGCAAAACCTGTTGCTAAATGTATTGAACAAAAATCAAAATTATTTGTCGATATACAAGTCCCAAATAGCTATATTGCCGTTGTTGAAGCTATTGGTGCTCAAAAAGCCGATCTTGCTTTTGGCGATATCGTAAGCTTTCTCATTGCAAAAAAACGCTTCGATGCCGAACCTTTCCTAGAAATCACTCGCTTCGGGGCAACGAGTTATCAATCCGCAATCTTTGTTAAAACAAATTCAAATATTAAATCTGTTAATGATTTAAACAATAAAAAGTTTGCATATTCAGATGCAAGCTCAGCTTCAAGTTATATTTATCCAGCAATTCTTATGAAAAAAAATAAAAAGAAATTTTCACAAGAACTTGCAACCGGAAGTATGGATGCATCTATTATTGCACTTATGCAAGGACAAGTAGATGCCACAGCAGCATATTATAATAATAAAGATCCTTCTACGGGTAAAGAAAATGACGCTCGAGTTCGTGTCGAAAATATTTATCCTAATATATATAAAGAAACTCGCATTATTTGGCTTTCTTCACTTATTCCAAATGAGCCTGTCTATTTAAGAAAAGGCGTTCCAGAAGATGTTAAGCAGAAATTAGCTGTCGCAATTCCAGAATGTATTAAAGAATTTCCAAAATACATAAATAATATAAGCGAGCTCAATCCAATCACTGCTGACAACAAAAACTATGAAAATTTTGTTAAAGAAGTTGAGACCTCGGGACTCGATATTTCAAATATTTTTAGTAAAAAATAATCATAGATTACAATAAAAAATATCTTCTTACAGAATATTATTTTTTATTTAAAGGGAAAATAAAATCTATAGGAGACTTTCTGAGTCTTCTTATTATTGCCGCTCTAACTCGTTTTCTTCCTAAGCTTTGTACTTTTCTTGCTCGTATAGCTACAGACAATGCAAGAGAAAAACTCACCACAACATTTAAAAAACCAATAGCGACTATTCCTAAACAGGCAAAAACAAGATCTATTGTTTGAACCCCATCAAGGCCTAAAGAAGAGAGAGCAAAAGCAAATGATCCTGTTGATAAAGTTACATGCCTCACTTCGAGAGGAATGCCAAAAAACATACCAACCACTGGAGTCATACCTAAAAGAAATCCAAGTGAAATATTTCCTCCAAATCCCGAAATATTATGCAAGAAAAATGAAGCTAATTTACTAGAGTTTTCTCTCCCCATCACATAAATAAGTCTCTTATTATTTTCGATTGCTTCGGGAAGTCTTCTATAAATACTCCAATTTTGCACCCAACCTGCAATGACACTTGAAACCCAAAGTAAAAAGCCAGTAAAAATTGCAAAAAAGATGCTTGATCCAAAAATAGATATAGATAAAACAGAATTAATTGCTTTACCTTCATCAATAAAGTGATTTCCAGTAATTAATTTATAAATAAAATCAATCAACAAACTTACTGGAAAGACCAAGGCTAAGTTTCCAACTATTGCAGCAAATTGTGACCTTGTTAATTTAACAACTTCATCTACAAATTCATTTAATGATTCTTCATCATATGTATTATTTAATTTTCCTGCCATACAAGCTGCAGTCATTGAGGGCTGTTTTGTCGCAACCGTAAAGCCTAAAAGCTGAATAAAAACAAAAGTACTCGCATAATTTATAGATGCAAAAAAACCTTCAAAAAAATGTGGTAATTTAATTGATACAATAATAAATTTTATTGTAGTAGCAAATGCCATTAAAATCCCACCGCCGCTTGCTGACTTTAAAAGATCTACATACTCTTCTTTATTACTTGTGATATAATGCTCTCCGGTTTTCCCAGACTGTTCGGCTATTTTTCGAGACATTTGGTTTAAATTTGTTTGAATAAGTGTAACAACACTTTTTTTGCCTAAACTTTCTCGAATAAGTCGAGATAAAAAGACAGGAATCATTTCAATATTATCTTGCTTTTCAACCGGATTTAAAAATGCCAATAAAACTTCGAGTCTTGATAAATGAAAAGTTATTTTTTCCAATTGATACACAAGAGCAACACTTACTCCAAATTCATCGAGATGTTGAAAAACCTCTTGTACTGATTTTTTACATTCTAAAATATACTGTCGATAAAGCTTTGCATAATCGATCATTTTTTCATTATTTTTTTTACGATAATAATGAAGAAAAATATCTATACTATCGCTTAAACCAATAAATGGAGAGTCTTTTATTATCTTGTTACTAATTCTTCTTCGTATTCCATCTGATAAACCCATAGCGTGAATTTGGCTTACTAAAACATAAATTGCATCTTCAATATCTTCTTCGATTGCCTTCCATATTTTCTCCCCTTCTTCTGCTTCAAATTGAATAAGTTCTTTTATTTTTTCAATCGTTTCTTTAGTTAAATTGCTGACCCAAATAGCATCTTCTTCATTTGGGAAAATTTTTAAAAAAAGTTCTGAGAGCTCAGTATCGTCTGGCGGGGTAGGGATAATTTTATTTACCATCCGATCAGTTGCTTCTTGTAAAAAACCAACTTCTTGAGGAAGACCTGTATGGCAAAATAGCTGGAGTGATTTTGTTTCTTTAATAACCGAGCGCAGAGTTTCAGAAACCGCTTTCTTCCACTCGATATTTCTATCTAATAATTGCAAAATAAAACGAACACGTGCAGTGTGTATTTGGCCTGTTGATGGGTCAAATTGAATTGGAATATGTTCAGTAGAACGGATCCAAATGAGTAGATTTTGAATCCAATCTACCCTTTCCTCAAGGGACACTTTAGGGTTAGCATTTGAAAGAATTGTATTGAGATCATATTTTGCATTTCCTTGGTTGAAGAATTTTTCAACTCCATTTATGAAGTTCCTAATTATAATCAAAATATCCCCCTTTTACTTCCTATCGCATTTCTGCCAATTTATGATATACCCTAATGGGCTCTTGTAAATGAGGTGTTTTTTCCCTATGAGTAAGATGGCAAACGAATTAAAATCAATTTTTTATATTATAGCAGCAATTTTTATATTTAGATCATCCATACTAAATTGGTATGTAATACCAAGTGGATCGTTATTGCCCACATTAAAAATAGGCGATCACGTTGTCGTCAATAAACTCTCTTATGGCATAATGTTGCCATTTATGCAAACGCGCATATATAGCTGGGATCAACCCCAAAAAGGTGACATTGTTGTTTTTGAGGGTCCAGATAAAGAAAATAAAATAACTTTAATTAAAAGAGTTATTGGTGTGGGAGGAGATAAAGTTAAATTTACAAATGGAATTTTAACTGTAAATGGAATTCTTGCAAAACAGGAACTTCAGACAGATCGTTCCCCACTTAAAAATTTAGGCGGAAACGAAAGTGCTGAAAATTTAAACTTATTTATTGAATCAGGTTTCAGCAAACACCCTCACTTTATTTTAAAGAAAAAATGGGGAGGCATGACCGATGGCGAAACTCAAACATGGGTTGTCCCTGAAGGAAAATTATTATTAGTAGGCGATAACCGAGACAACTCTCAAGATGGTCGCTTTTGGGGTTTCATGGATGAAAAAAACATCTACGGCCGTGCATTTACCATAGCCTATTCAACTTATGATAGAGAAAATTCAATCATACCAGGACTCCGCAATGACCGCTGGTTTAAAGAATTAACAAATTAATTAAAGTGATACTTTTATTACTGTATCAACATAGTAAAAATTTTTTATAATAAAAAGAATAATTAAATATTTCAATTATTCAGCATAATTAAAATATTTTGCTGTCAAAAATTTGAGCCTCCCTCATTCTAATTCCTATGTAATAATTTTGTTCAATATATTTTTCTCGAGGGAGAACAAGATGAATAAAAAAAAGATTTCAAAAAATGATAACTCTACCCAAATTGAGTATGAGTATTTAGAAAACAACAAAGCAAATAAAGTAACTAATACCGAATTTAAATTTCCTTTGAATATATTAAATGCTGAACCAGCGGAAGAAAGCGAATATACAACGCTTTTTTATGTTGATTTAAGCACTGTAGAATCGCCCAATAATTATATTTTTTATCAGGAATATAACCAAATTTCAGATGAACACAGATCAAATGTTAAAATAATAGATATTAATGATTCGAATCATCCTGTATTTCAATTCCTACCCGAAGAAATTAAAAATGATAATGTTTTTTTATGGAAATCACATCATGCAAATAATATATTAGTCAAATCTATTAATATAAAAGAGATAGTTGGTCTACAACAAAGCTATAATTTTCATATAAAAGAAGGTATTAAACTCACAGAAACTTTGAATCAAGGTGTTATTACGATTTCAAAAGTATCAAGCACTGTTGGAAAAGTATTTACGGTTTTAGGAACTCTCGGAGGCTACGCATCTGCTGCAGGATCAGCATTTTCAGCCGCTAAGTCACTCCTAGGTATGTTTATTCCAGAATTAAAAGAACCCTCTATTGCCGATGTATTAAATAAGCTAGAGGAAATAAGGGCTGAATTTAAAGCGGCTATAGAGCAACTTAAGTCAGAAATTAAACTCCTTTTAAAAGAGGCTTTTATCAATGATTATATTACAAAAACAAGAATGTATATTGAAGCTACCGCTCAACTATCTGAAAGTTATTTTAAAACATATGTTACCT
The DNA here is from genome assembly GCF_009208585.1 of Fluviispira multicolorata. Classification (GTDB taxonomy): domain Bacteria; phylum Bdellovibrionota_B; class Oligoflexia; order Silvanigrellales; family Silvanigrellaceae; genus Silvanigrella; species Silvanigrella multicolorata. The sequence goes on along the minus strand of NZ_WFLN01000009.1, from coordinate 104,021 downwards.
TGATTCAGCAAGAGGGAACTGAAAAATTTGACGAAAAAAGTTTATTAGGTCATTTATTTAATTCTCAAAATTCTTATTTTAATTTTTTATTCAAACAGCTAACAGACCCATCTAGTACAGACGCTATTTATAATGCCATTAATATTATTATTGATAAGAACTATGTAAAACAAACAATTTTAGCAAAACCAAATGAAAAATACGACGCAACCCGAGTCTATACGGAGAATGGTGCAAATTGGAGTGAGTCTGTAAATGTTATTGGAGCTTTAGATTTTTCATTGCCTGATTATTACAGCGAAACAAGTGGCTATGACGCTACTTATGTTTTAAAAGCTTCAACAAAGGTATTTGCAAATCTTGTTGAAAGTTTCATTTTTGTTTCACAACATCTTTTAGATTATTATGTGACACAAGAACTTGATAAACAAAAACCTACTTATGCTATTTTACGCCCCCAAATTGAAACTGCTTTTACAGAGATTGATAAAAGATTAACAATAATAATTTCGACTTGGGAAGAATATTATAGACAATCCGTGCAAGAAACTGAAAATTATGCTCTTAGACTCTGGAAAAATATGTTCTACACAGCTGCGGCTAAAGCCAAATGTGTGAGCCTAACATTTCGGAGAGGCTACCCAGGAACGCACAAAGATTTTGTCTCAGGAATAGGCTCTCGTTACAATCAAAGCAAATTTTGGAAAACAGATTCCTATGGCTATGCTACTTATGAATTTGCCATTAGAAAAGATTACTCAGATTCAGATGCTTCAACTGGTTATAATAGCATTATGTCACACACTTCACTTTGGTCATTGCAGCAAGGTCTTTACAATGGATGGGGAAGAGAAGGATGGGGACTTTCTCCACGTGGACGAAACGCTTGGACATACAATTATATTACAGAACTGCATGAACTTCGCCCCAAAATAGCCATTATGGTATGGAGTGAAAGTCATAAAAATCATATTAAAAAAATGCTCGATTTCGACTCAACAATAGATTCATTAAAAAGATTAAAAGCATCTGTACAGAAAACTCAATCCACTTGGTTTAAAGATAATGAATACTACCCATTAGCAAGAAGACAAAGTGTAGATATTTATGAGTTTTCCAAGGGCATTAATTTAAATAAATTTATATACAATCAGCCTAATATTTTTCCAGCTTCAATCGTTACTCAAACTGAAGATTCTTTAGTTAATATGAACTATGTAGCGTCTAATAAAATTAAACTTGGCTTTAGATATGCACATCGACTTGGACTCAGTAAACAAGATATTGTTTGGAATTCCCAAGAAAATCCAGCGCCATTAACTGGTTCATATATTGTAAACATTCCAAAATATTCAAGCCAAATGCTTATTAATCAACAATCAATTCCCTACGCTGAAATATATATAAAAGCTAAATCAAATAATTATTTGGTCAATAAAGTAGACTATGATAAAATTAAATGCAATTTAACAGGAATAGATCCTTTAGAAGATTTAATTAAGGCGCATCCGCTTTTTTCACTCGATAAAGATTTAATAAACTCAACCCTTGCAACATATCCAAGCTTATTAAGAAGTATACATAAAGATATCTCTTACAATCGACTTGATTTAGATTTTGGAAATTGGACAAACACAATTCAAGCAAGCCTAAGCTCTACAAAAAGTTTTAGAGTTTCAGTTGGAATACGTCCATTGTTTAAAAATGAAAAGGATATTATTTTATTTGGAGATATTGCCTGGCTATATTCAGAAGCAAATAAATTTGCTTACCGAAATCATTTAAGTTCAAATGGAACAAGCATATATCATAAGTTTCATTTTAAAGGCCTTCCACGTATGACCTTTAATAAAATTGAAAACACAGCAAACTCTGTAGTAAATCTAAAAAATTGTGGTTTTCAAATTGTTTATTCCTATTATATTTATGACTCCGTCGCAAGTAGCCCTAAATTAAACATCACTTCAAAATTAGATTACCCAATTTATAGTAGTGGAACTGGAATTGCATATGAATGTATAGAAAAATCCTATGATGCTTCACCCATTGAAATTATACTTGGAAAATCGATTTGGCTGAGTTAAAAAAGATTTTTAATAATTAAACTCTTTTTAGACAATATAATTAATGAAGTTATAGCAACTAAAATAAATAAAAAAGACGATGCAATAATCAGATATCGATAACTTTCTGGCGATCCTCCCAAAAGTGCAAGTGAAAAGCCAGAAATAGGCATGAATATAAAATTCAGTAAAAGTATAATGCCGATAGCACTTGAAAAAACTTCTTTAGGAATAAAGCTCACACGCATTGTTCGCATAAAAACCGTATAAAATCCATCTGACAGAAAAAGTCCTGCATACAATAATCCATATATCCAAACATTATGAAAAACTGCTAATGAGACATTACAGATAAAAAACAATAAAACACCTAAAGTGCCTAGGGAAAATAAACTATATTTACTTAAATAAAGAGGAATAATGACAAAACTAAATAAACCTAAAATACCCGAAGCTGTTCCGAGCACCCCAGCCATTTGAGCAGAGCTGCCAAGGCCTTCTTTCAAATAACCAGCACTTCCTGAAAGGACAATTCCAAGGGAAAAATTCATAGTGATCGATATTGCAATCAATGCCAAAATATTTTTTGACTTTAAAACAAAAAAAACACCTTCAAGTATTTGCTTCTTGGTCTGTTTATGTAGAATTTTTAAATCAATATTTTTTATATCATCTAAAGATATATTTTTAATAAGTTTACTTTTACTCGAAAATAAAAATCCACATAAAAAAATTCCTGATAACGTAAAAATAAATGCACTTGAATTAAAATTAATTAGCAACAATGCGGCAAGACCAGGAGCAATTATTTGGGTTCCTAAATCGAGTCCCTGTAATACCGTATGCAATTTTGGCAAGTCATGCATTGTTACCAGACGCGGCGCTAAAGATTCAAAAGAAACAAAAGCCATTTCATGAAAGAACCCAACTGCTCCGCCTAATATTCCAAAAATTAATGCTATTGTTGAGTGCGATGTTATAGGAAAGAATAAAATAATTCCTGCAATAAAAGTAACGATAAAGCGAAAAATATCAGAACTTAATAACAATCTACGTGGACCAAAAATATCTGCCGCAGCACCACTTAGTGGCATAGCTATTAATCTTGGAATCCATTCAATTGCAAAAGCTAAACCAGAAGCAGACATACTTCCGGTTAATTGAAAAACTAAAATGGGAATTCCATAAACCAAGGCTTGATCGCCCAAGGAACTACAAAACCGTACTGTTAATATTGGAAGGAGATTTTTCATTAATGCTCTCACACAATTCAAAAATAGGTCTAAAATTTTTAATTGTTTTTTTAATTGCTTCTTTTAAACTCTCTAAATTATTACTTCGATATCTAAAACTAGCAAGCATATTCTCATTTTCATCTAAAAAAAGCTGCTCGTTCTCAACCGACATTATTTTTGAACTATAAATTTCTTGAATTCTCTCTTGATCGAATTGAATTTCAAGTAATTTTTTATTAACTGGATAAGGTATCATTAGAAATCCAGCCACAGTATCTTCAAGTTTCTCCATTGCCAATTTAATTTTCGTTTTTATTATTAATTGCATCCATATATCAAATAAATTTATTTTAAATACATCTCTCATAATCCAAGGAATTTCTCCCCCACCTATTCTCATTCCTACTTCTAAAAATATTGGCTCGTCAGCAATAAAAATCTCCAAATGAAAAACATTATTGCTCGCATTTAAATGCTTCAAACACAATTTTGCAAAATCAATCAATTTTTCTGATTTTTTAGTATTTTCAAGCGTATATGATGCCAAAGGGTGTCCTTTTTGAAAGGATAAACATGTTCCGATATATTGACTTACTTTAGCAAACTTCAATTCTCCATCTTGGACAAAACCATCAATATGCCCAATGGGTGCTGAAATATATTCTTCAACTTCATACTCAAAAAGTTGCGACTGAATTGTCGGATAAATATTTTGCACGTCTAATTCTGTGAAGCAAATAAATACGCCAATACTTGCAGCTTCTCGCAGAGGTTTTAATACAATTCCATTTTTACAAGATATTAAAAATTCTATTATATCATTTAAATCATTTGGAATTTTCCATTTTGGCACACGAATTGAAAAACGAGAAAGCCTTTCCTTCATTAAGTTTTTATCACGCCAAAGTAAAACTTTATCTAAATTGTCGCCTGGTATTAGAAAAAAATCTCTTAATTGGGCAGCAATAATTAAATCATATTCTGAAAAAGCAATTAACTCATCAAAGACTAATTTATTTTCAGTTGAAGAGTTTTTTAAAATCAGATCAATCATAAGCTCTTTGCAGGAATTATAATTCAAATCCTTTGAAATTCTGTAGTCATTTGGAGAATTACTATCAATTGATTTTTCATTCCCAATCAATATAAGCATATATATTTCAAATTGATTCTCTGGCAGATGTTTTCGATAGTCAGAAAACTCATCGTTCCATCGATTTATAATCAGAATTTTTTTTTTCATACATTTATCTTTTAAAAAAAATTAAGTTCGTAAAAATGTTTCATCTCATTTTCAAGTTCAATAGTATCTTCCCCAAAAAAACGAGCTGTGCATATTCGATCCCTAAAATCACCATAAATATAAGGGTCATTAGTTATATTCCAATGAATTTCTTTTAAATATTTCCAATTTATAGAATTCACTCTTTGCTCAATTTTATGTGGTAAGAACTCCTGATTTCTTAATAAAAAGCAAATTCCTGCTGCACCCTGCCACAATTGTGGGTTTTCAATTTTCTTCAATAGAATAGAGTCTAGAGCAGATTTAAAAAATGAAATCCCGCGTGCTTCGGAAATTAATTCAGGCAAATGATCTCCAGCTAAGCGTGCACCAATTTCCATTAAAATTGGGCGCTTTCGTTTATTACAATACCTCAATTCTGCGTGAAAGGGGCCCATATCAATGCCCAAAGCCAAAACAACCTGCTTACAATAAGAAATCATTTTTTCAGCATTTTCTAGATTATTAAAATCACTCACAATATGACCAATTTCAACAAAACCAGAAGCACCACCTAAAACTTTTCGAGTGACAGACCAAATATAAATTTCTCCGCTCAGAGAGTCCACAATTCCTTCAATACTAAACTCATCTCCATCAATATATTCTTCGATTAGTAGTTCTTTTGATACTTCAAGATCTAAGTCATTATCGTTTGAGCTTCTTATTTTACTTATTTTATGTGATAAATCTGCAAAAGATAATACTTTATATACATGCATACTACCTGACATATTAACAGGTTTAATAATCGCTGGAAAAGAAAAATCAAGTGGAATATCTAATTCTGTTTGCTCCGATTTTAAAAATATATAACTTGGAACTTCAACATTTTTTTGAGTTAATCTTTCTCGCATTAAATTCTTAATACGACAACATCTTGCATTTTCAACATTTAAAGATTTAATATTTAGATTTTTAGATACTATCGAGCAAACTTCAACATAATATTCAAACCCTGGAATAACTGCATCAAATGTAATATTTTTCTCATTTGCAAATCTATGAGTTTCAAAATATACATTTTCTGCCGACATAGAATCACATTTAATAATCCCTGCAATTTTATTTTTAAATACATCCGGGATATTTCTTTCCGCAATTTCAGCTGATGCAATCCATATTTTATATCCATCAGCTAGCGCTTGTTCAACAAGCTTTAAGCCAGAGGATTGAGGCTCAACAATAAGAATGTGTTTCATAACATTATCTTTCTAAATACTAACTATTAATTCCAACAGAGAGCGCTAATTCATCAAAATACATAGAAATAAGTTTTATACAATTAATAATTGTATCTTTTGCAATTTGTGCATCTTTTTCACTTTTAATCGCACGCGAAACAATTTTAAACATCATCGCCGGATGATCTTCATTTATATCTGTATTTATGTGACTCTTAGCACCTTTTGTTTTTTCTTTCCCTAAGTTTTTTATTGCTTTATCAGTGATAAAACCATTATAACTTTGTCCATAATATTCCAAAACCCAATCCCAAACGATTGCAGGTAATGCACCATATTTTGACACCTGTAAGTTAAGATACCCCATTAATAAATCTGTTGAAAAAAATGTTTTTGTTTTTAAAGCAGTTTCTCTGGATAAACCCATTTCTTTTAAATCATGTAAAAATAAATCATCATGACAAAGTTCATCATAAAGATAATAAGTAAAATCTTTTGCAAGAATATTATCTTGATTTAAGCACTTTTTAATAGCGTAACAATCCAGTTCATTATTCATAATAATTCTATTGACACACTCTACCATATGTCTTCTATAGTATTCATTATTAAATGTTTCTTTTGTATGAAATTCATAAGTATATTTATTATTTTTAAATAGAATACTAAATTCATCTTGAAATAATTTCTTAGCTTCTTCAAAGGAAAAATATTGCATAAAATACTCCTTCAACGATTTATTATTAAATTCATTCATTTTAAAAACTAATTTTTTTTATCTTTTCTTAAATATTTTGTCAATCACTTGTATCGATTTATTTTATAAAATTAGGATTTAATCACAAAAGGTTAAAAACATCTATTGTTTAAAATACTTATAAAAGAAGATGCTATTAATAAAGATCAAATAATAAAAAAGAACAACTTTCATCTTTTGTAACAAGAGTAATTTCTGACTCTTGGCTAATAGCAAGCCCATCTCCTTGCTCAAGTTGCTCCCCATTGACATTTAATTTCCCAAATGCAATTTGCAGCCAAACATGACGTGCTGGTAAAATAGAAAATTTTAAATTCTCATTTTTATCGAAAATTCCGCGGTACAATTTTACATCTTGTTTTATGGAAAGAGAATCTTCTTCTCCCGTTGGAGAGACAACAAGCTTTAATTTTTCTTTGCTAGATGAAAAATCTTTTTGTGCATACCTTGGCTCTATACCATTTACGGATGGTTCAATCCAAATTTGTAATAAGTGAAGTAAATTCTCTTTTGAATGATTAAATTCAGAATGCTGTATTCCACTGCCAGCACTCATTATTTGCACTTCACCAGGACGAATAACTGAACCCGTTCCAAGGCTGTCCTTATGTTCAAGCGCACCTTCTAAAACATAGGTTACAATTTCCATGTTTCTATGCCCATGAGTTGGAAAGCCTTGGGCTGCTTCAACTTTATCTTCATTAATAACTCTAAGTTTCCTAAATCCCATATGCTCTTCATCATAGTAGCTGCTAAAAGAAAAAGTATGTTTTGCATGCAACCAGCCATGCTCTGCGCTTCCTCTGTCGTGACTTTTACGTATGCGCAGCATATTCTTATTCCTAAGTGAGAGTTGCGATCATAATTGCTTTTATAGTGTGCATTCTATTTTCAGCTTGATCAAACACGCCACTGTTTTTTGACTCAAAAACCTCTTCAGTTACTTCCATACCTTTTACAGCTGGAAGACAATGTAAAAATAAAGTCGATTCATTTTCTGTTGCACACATAAGTTTATTATTTATTTGATATGGTTTTAAAATTTCTATGCGTTCTTTACATTCTGGATTATTTTCTTCTCCCATAGATATCCAAACATCCGTATATAAACAATCTGCACTTTTAACTGCGCGTACTGGATTGTCAGAAAACTCTAATTCGGCTCCTGTTTCTTTTATTATTTTTTCACATTGCGAAATAATTTCACTATAAGGTCTTCTCGACTTTGGTGAACAGACAACAAAAGACATTCCCAATTTACAAGCCATTATCATAAGAGAATGAGCCACATTATTTGCGGCATCTCCTAAATAAACAAGTTTTTTCCCTTTTAGTTCGCCTATTTTTTCTTGCAAGGTCAACATATCTGCAAATGCTTGGGTTGGATGATGATCATCTGTTAATGCATTCCAAACAGGTATTTGTGAAAACTGAATTAGATTATTTAATGTTTCTTGTTTAAATCCTCTGAACATTATTCCATCATACATTCGGCCAAGAACTCTTGCTGTATCTTTTGTACTTTCCTTTTTACCAAAGTGAATATCACTTTTATTTAAAAACTCTGGATGAGCACCTTCATCAAAAGCTGCGACGGTGAAGGCGCTGCGTGTGCGTGTGCTCGATTTTTCAAAAATAAGAGCTATATTTTTATTTGCTAGCCTTTTTGGAAATATCTTTTCTTTCTTTTCTTTTTTAACTTTATGAGAAAGCTCTAATATGAAATTAATTTCATCAACTGAGTAATCTAATAAGGTCGAGAGTGAACGTCCAGTTAAATTCATTGTTAAGACCTCATAGTATTGTATAATGTAGCAATCGAAAAGGCTTTTACAGATCTTAATGTCGAGAGCACAGGAATTTTATATTGGATAGCATATTTTGAAATTTCTGAAACTTCACAATTATTATCACTAATTCTAAAATTTAATGGTGATATTATCATTATTATTTCTTGATTTTTTATTTTATATTTTATTTCTTCAAGTTTAAATTTAAATTTAGAATAGGAAATAAAATCAAAATTATCTTTTAAAATTGAATGAAAAATATTGAAATAATTTTCAATTTTACTTTCATCTCCAAGATACAAAACAATACCACTTTTATTTAATTTTAAGCCTGCAGATAAATATCCTTTATAAAGCATTTCATTGAAATCATGTGAACTTGACATAACCTCACCTATTGAGCGCATTTCTGGTCCAAGTACAGGGGTAAAATCAGGAAATTTTTGAAATGGAAAGACCGGAACTTTTATATTGAATTTATTTAAACAATGCTGAGGTATATTTGTATTTAGTTCATTTATTTTTTTACCTAAGCAAACAAATGCAGCATTTTTTGCCATTGGAATTTCAGTTGCTTTTGAAACAAATGGAACAGAGCGTGAACTGCGAGGATTGACCTCAAGCACATAAATTTCATTTTGATACAAAGCAAACTGAATATTCATGAGTCCAATCGTTTTTAATTCTAAAGCTAACATTTTAGAAATGATATTTATTTTATCAATATTATTTTGGCTTAAACTATAAGAAGGAATAACACACGAACTGTCACCAGAGTGAATTCCTGCTTCTTCAATGTGCTCCATTATTGCAGGAATAAAAATATTCTCTCCATCACAAATTAAATCCACATCAAACTCAATTGCATTTTCTAAATATTTATCTATCAAAACAGGTTTGCTTGAATCAATTTTTAGGGCATTTTTAAAGTAACTTAATAATTCTGACTCATTAAATACAACTGCCATTCCTTTACCACCTAAGACAAAAGAAGGGCGCACCAGAACGGGATAATTAATTCTATTTGCTACTCCTATGGCATCTTCTGCACACATAGCTGTCCCAAATGCAGGAGCTTTAATACTAAGTTTTGTAAGAATTTTACCAAATAAATTTCTATCTTCTGCAAGTTCAATTGCAGAATAAGATGTTCCTAAAATTCGAAAGCCTTTTTGTTCGATTGCCTTGGCAAGCTTTAATGGGCTTTGTCCCCCAAACTGAATAAAAACACCATAAGGATTTTCTTCTGTTAATATATCAAGAATATCTTCTTCTACTAAAGGTTCCATATAAAGTTTATCAGAGATATAAAAATCAGTACTTACAGTTTCAGGGTTAGAGTTTATTAAAATGGCTTCATAACCTAATTCTTGTACGGCTTTTACTGCATGCACACATGAGTAATCAAACTCAACTCCCTGCCCAATTCGATTTGGCCCACTGCCTAAAATGACAATTTTTTTGTTATTAGAAATTCGATTGTCATTTTGTTCTTCATATGTTTTAAAATAATAAGGTGTTTGCGCTTCAAATTCACCTGCACAAGTGTCAACCATTTTAAAAGTGGGTTTAATAGAAAACTCTTTTAATAAATTTTCTATTTTTAAAATTGAATTTTTTGTTAAATTTGCAATTTGTTTATTACTAAATCCATCTTTTTTAGCTTGAAATAATATCGATCTCGATATTTCACTATTACTCTGAGTCAAAATATTTTCTTCATGAATTAATTCTTGAAGTTGATATAAAAACCATTTACCGATTCCTGTTAATTCATAGATTTTGTCTATTGAAAAACCTAAATAAAAAGCATCTTTAATATATGAAAAAAGAGCAGGAGTCGGCGTTTGCAAAAGATTTTCTAATTCATTTACTGAGAATTTATTTTTTGAGTTCTGCCAGCCATCAATATTTTTTTCGAGAGAGCGCCAAGCTTTTTGAAATGCATCTTTAAAACTTCTACCAAATGCCAATCCTTCTCCAACAGATTTCATTTGAATGCCAAGCTTTCCATCTACGTCATTATATTTATCAAAATCCCAGCGAGGAATTTTAACTACAACATAATCAATAGTCGGCTCAAATGCTGCGCTTGTTACGTTGGTTATTTCATTTTTAATCTCATCTAAGGTTAAGCCAATGGCAAGTTTTGCAGAAATACGTGCAATTGGATAACCAGTTGCTTTTGAAACAAGCGCTGAACTTCTTGAAACCCTCGGATTCATTTCTATCACTACGGTTCGACCATTGTCTGGATTAATTGCAAATTGAATATTTGCTCCACCGGTTTCCATGCCAATTTCTTTAAATATAACTTTAGAACATTCACGTAGCTTTTGGTATTCTTTATCTGTTAATGTCATACAAGGAGCAACCGTAACAGAGTCTCCTGTATGCACTCCCATTGGATTCACATTTTCAATTCCACAAATAACAACAAAATTTCCGGCTCTATCACGCATGACTTCTAATTCATATTCTTTCCAACCGATAATTGATTCTTCAATTGATATTTCGGCATGCTCACTTGCAGAAAATGCAGCATCAACTAATTTTTCAAATTCATTCTCGTCAAATGCTATCCCCCCTCCTGTTCCTCCTAGAGTAAAAGATGCGCGAATAATAAGTGGATAAGAGAGTTCTTGCGCAAGCTTTCTAGCTTGTTCCTTAGTTGAAACAAGATCTCCTCTGACAACATCATAACCCAGAGAAGTGACTAAGCTTTTAAATTCTCGTCTGTCTTCTGCTTTATCAACAGTTTCTGCTTTGACACCAATAGCTTTTACTTTATATTTTTCTAAATCACCTTTTTTATGTAATTCCATAAAAAGATTTAATCCCACCTGCCCACCCATTGTGGGTAAAATTGCATCTGGTCTTTCGAGTTCAATTATCTTACAAATAAACTCATGTGTTAAAGGCTCGATATAGACTTTATCTGCTGTTTCTTTATCCGTCATAATTGTTGCAGGATTTGAATTTATGAGAACAACTTCATAACCTTCATCTCTTAATGCAAGACATGCTTGTGTACCTGAATAATCAAACTCACAGCCTTGACCAATTTGTATTGGACCAGAACCAATAATAAGGATTTTTTTAATATCAATTAACTTAGGCATTTATAACATCCTTATTTTTATTTCTATTCTTATTCATGTCATTAATAAACTCTTTAAATATATATTCAGCATCACGAGGACCTGGATTTGCCTCAGGATGAAATTGAACAGAAAAAACAGGGAGGTTCTTATGGCGAATCCCTGCAAGTGTCCCATCGTTTAAATGTACATGTGTGACATTAAATATATCTTCAAATTCCGAAATATCTAAAATATAATTATGATTTTGTGAGGTCATTAAAACTTTCGATTCACTTCTATCTAAAATTTTTACAGGGTGATTTATTGCATGATGTCCAAAGTTTAATTTTTTTGTTTTCGCACCAAATGCAAGTCCTATCAATTGATGTCCTAAACAAATGCCGAAGCTTGGAAACAAGGGTAAAAGCTCTTGCATGACACTTAATATTTTTGAATCATTTGCAAGCTGTGCAGGATCCCCCGGACCATTGCTAAAAAAAAGGCCATCCGGTTGGATGGCTTTAATATCTTCAGCAGAACAATCATACGGAAATAAAATCGGATCGCAGTTTAATGCAACCAATGAATTCAAGATACCTTGCTTTATTCCAAAATCGAAAACAGCAACCTTATATTTTTTGTTTTTATTAGATGTATTTTTAATAGATTTAACATTATTATTTTTATAAATTTCTACGGCATTTTTATGATTTAATGCTTTTGAACTGTCTAATTTCTTTGTCAAAGATTTTATATCAAAATCAATATTTGAAATAATACCTTTTAAGCAACCTTCGTTCCTTATTTTTTGAGTGAGAAAGCGAGTGTCAATTCCAAATAAAGCACATTTATTTTGCTTCTTTAAATATTCATCAAGCGATACTTTTGCACGATAGTTATCAGGAATCTGAGAAATTTCCTTACAGATCATCGCTTCAGCATGCATATGACTTGACTCTAAATCTTGATAATTAATTCCAGTATTACCAATATGACTTGTAGTAAAAACGACAATTTGTCCTAAATAAGAAGGATCTGAAATAACCTCTTCATAACCCGTCATAGCTGTATTAAAAACAATTTCGCCACTCACTTCACAAGTTGCTCCCAGACTTTGCCCATGCACAACCGTCCCATCTTCCAATAGAAGAATCGCTTGCATATTTTCTCCAAATTTTTCTGATTTTAAATAATAATAAAGCTAAAGAACTCAACGAAATTGCAAGTTCCACCGAGCCAAAAATTGGATTATTCTTACACCAACCATTTTATTAGTCAAGTTATTCTTTTTTAAATTTTTGTTTCGATGCAATTAAAAACTCAGATAGCATTTTCAGAATAATTGGCATGAGAGCTAAGACTATAAGTAACAAGAAAAAATTTGGTGAAACAATATTATTTAAACTTTTAATTTCTTCAATTTTACTGCTTGCATATACATAGGCAATAACATGGGGTAAAGTCCCAATTTGTGTGATTAAAAAAAATTGCCAAGTGGGCATATTTGTGATCCCCATTCCTGTATTTACAACGACCCCCGGTATTATCGCAGAAAATCGGATTGAGAGAAGGTAAACCCAACCATCTTTTTCAAATCCCTTTACAATATTTTGGATTTTTGTATTTGTTTTCGATTTAAAAAACTTATGAAATATATATCGAGTCACCAAAAATGATGAAGTATATGCAAAAGTTAATAAGAATGAAAAATACAAAGTGCCTTTATAAAATCCGAATAATGCACCAGCAAATAAAACATATGCAGATGCTGTAAATGGAATATAGAAAATTGTTAACAAATAAAATGAAATTCCATAAACTAAAAAAACCAAAATCGGATATTGGTCAGCAATTGATTTTAAAGTTGCTACACTGCTTTGGAAAGATTCCATTACAAGGATATCAACCTCATTATTTTGATTACTGGCTGAATTTAAAACTCGACTGAGAGCAAAAAATATTAATAGTATAGCTATAAAATAGAAATTTTTTCTCATTGCATTTCCTTTACAAGATTTTAGATGCAAAATTAAAATCTTGTATGTATAATTTGATGCCTTGGTTAGGAAAATAAACTTTCCTTTTCCATTTAGACATACACCAAAAATCGAAGGAAAAATAATGTCAGCATCAAAGCAATCAGAAAATTTTGGCAAATGGAAATCTCCCATAACTGCAGAAATGATAGCAAGTAAATCTATTTCCTTTAACGATATACATATGGATCAAGGTATTCTCTATTGGTGTGAATCCAGACCCGAAGACAAGGGACGCAATGTCATTGTTTCAAGCGACGAGAATCAGAAATATACAGACGAAACCTCCAGTGAATTTAATGTTGGAACATCAGTGCATGGTTATGGCGGAGGAGCCTTTTATATCAAAAAACAAATGCTCTACTTTGCAGATATGAAAACAGGTTTAGTTTATCAAAAAAATATCTCAAACCAAAAAATAAAAGCTATTGTTGAACCAGGCGAGTATCGCTATGCAGATTTTTGTTCCGATCCTGAGCACAAATTTTTATATTGCATTCGTAAAGATGATACGGGAAAAAATCAATTTCCAACCACAGAAATTGTGAGAATTTTCATTGAAAATAAAAAGGTTGAAGTTCTTTTAACGGGAGCAGACTTCTATAGTAATGTAACTATCAGCCCAAATGGAAAAAAAATATCTTGGTTGCAATGGGATCACCCTAACATGCCCTGGGATGCAACCGAGCTTTGGCTAGCAGACATTTCAGAAGACGGAAGTTTAATTAATAATAAAAATCTATCTGAAGAGAAGAAACAATCCTATTACCAACCAACATGGTCTCACGATAGTCAACTCTTTGTTTCTTCAGATAAAACAGGCTATTGGAATATATATCAATATTCTGACAAAAAGTTCATTAATTTATATGAGAGAAATGTAGATTTTGGAAGACCAATGTGGATTACTGGAACCCGTTGTTTTGAGTTTTTATCGGCGAATGAAATTATTTGCTGTTATTCAGAAAATGGCATATGGAAAACAGGCACTCTTCGACTCGATAATAAAGTTTTTACTGAACATAACAATTCTCTCACATGTATTTATAATATTGTAGCTGAAAATAATAGAGTTGCTTTTATTGGAGGTAATCCAACTCTTGCCCCTGCGATAATAATATCAAATAAAAATAACTTAAATTCTATAGAAATTTTAAGAAACTCTATTGATAAATCAATTGAGAATGAATTTATTTCTTTACCCGAACTTATAAAATTCCAAACCCGTGATCTCAAAAAAGCTTATGCGTTTTATTATCCCCCAAAAAATCCTCTCTATTGTCCAAAAGAAAATGAACTCCCTCCTCTTATTGTTAAAGTTCATGGAGGTCCTACTGCAAATGCCGACTATATGCTCACTCCAAAAATTCAATATTACACAAGTCGTGGCTATGCCTATGTAGAAGTGAATTACAGGGGCAGTACGGGCTATGGGAGAGAGTATAGAGATCAATTAAAAGGAAAGTGGGGCATAATTGATGTAGAGGATTGCATAGATTGCGCTCTCTACTTATGTGAATTAAAAAAAGCGGATAAAGATAAACTTATTATTTCTGGAAGCAGCTCTGGAGGGTTTACGGTCTTATCTTCACTTGCATTTCATAACGTTTATAAGTGTGGTTCATGTACATATGGAATTGCTGATCTTATTGCTATGACAGAGCATATTCATAAATTTGAAGCTTATTATGATCAAGGGCTTTTAGGTGGATCAGTACAAGATACACGAGAAATTTACTTTAATAGATCACCAATAAATTCTGCTCATAAAATTAAAAGCCCAGTTATTTTTTTCCATGGTGACAAGGATCCTGTTGTGCATGTAAGTCAAACATACAAAATAGCGGACGCTCTGAATAAAAATAATATTTACAATGAGACATTTATTTTTAAGGAAGAAGGACATGGTTTTAGAAACGCTGAAAACATTGTTATATCTTTAACTAAAGAATTAGATTTCTACTCAAAAGTATTATAAAATATTTTTTATATATCGACATGGATAAGTGAGTTTACCTCACTCTCTTATATTTAGATCTTATTATTTTTAATAGTCTTAACCCTAGCATTTATGTAATTATTACTACTATAAATTGTTTCATTTTACAAATAATAATCTCAGAAAATTTCTAAATTTCCTCATATATCTATTTAAATTCAGTTTTATTTTAATTTAATAGAAAAAATGTTAAAAACAAAATTACATAAAAAAGCACTTTTTTATGTAGATTAAATTATTTATTTTTAACATTATTTAATTAAAAAATATTCAAATATTTAAAACAAAAAAAATAATTATAACTATAAATAATTAATATTTTTAAAGAATACCAAAAAAATATTAAGTATTTAGCTATTAATTTCTTTAAAAAATGATTCAGAGAAATAAAAGACAAAGTATTGCAATTAATGTGTAAGGAAGCGCTCCTAAAAATAAATACAATGGACTGATACCATCTTCACCACAACTTTTATTTAATATCCCATAGCCAATTGGGTTTGGCGCATTTGCAATAACCGTTAAGCCACCTCCTGCAACAGCACCAGCTACTAATGAGTATTTAAATGTATCTGACAAATTTGGCACCAAAGTTCCTAAGTATGTTAACGCAGCATTATCAGTAACAGCGGTCAGAGCTGTTGTTCCAAAAAATAAAGAAAGAGGATTTAGATAATTTACAAGCGGAATAAGCCACCATTGCTGTAAAGATCCTAAAGTAACAATTCCTCCTAAAAAGAAACCAACGAGAAGACTTTCTCTTATTTTTAATGAATCATGATATTCTTTAGTAACCTCAAACCAGCCTATAAAGAGTAAAAAGAGTGGAACTAAAAATGAAATATATTTATGATAGACAATGCAAAGAACGAGAAAGCCTACATTCACTCCAACTATCCAATAGGGAGTTCTTTGTTTTCGCTCATTTGTTTTTGGATATTTATTTGTTGCAATAATTTCTTTACGAAAATAGAATGCTGTTAAAACAGTTCCAATTAAAATAGCAATTGCCGATTTCCAACCAAAATTCATAAACATAAAAATAGCATCCCACTTCCAAGGAGCTGCTACTATTAGTACAGGAGGAGCAGCGAAGTGAGTTAATGTTCCACCAATTGAAATATTTACAAATAAAAGCCCAAGCATTGCATATTTAAATTTAATATTATTTGTTTTTAAAAAAAAGTGTTCTTGCAATAGTAATGCTGAAACGGTCATAGCCACTGGCTCAGTAATAAGAGAGCCACTTAACGTTCCAAATATAAAAATGCTGCTAAATAATGTAATTTTAAATGGAATAAATAATATCTTTGAAAAGAATTTTGATAATAAATTAATTCCTCTATCCGCCATAAACATAACAGGCTTTGTGGCAGACATGCACATGATTATGAAGACAAATATTGGCTCTTTAAAGTCAATCTCATTCAAAAAATCAAGTGAAGCTTGCATTCCTAATAATGCAGATAAAAAGGCCAGAAAAATAAATGCCCAAAATCCAAAAACAACTTCAACTTCCCCAAGAAAGTGGAGTACTTTTTCAGACATTGATCCTTTGGGTCGCCTATGTGAGAGAGCAACAATTCGACTTGAACAAAAAGTATGCAAAACAGCTAAGATAAAAATAACTGTTACACTATAAATTACAATATTATTTTGAAGTAACGTAGGGATAATTGAAGTTTTGTCAATACATTCGATAGTCATTCTAAAAAATTTTCCTTGCAGATTGAGAAGATCTTTGTAATGTTTGCAATTGCCTCGTATTCACAAAGGATCTTTACATGAAATACGCATTCGTTCTTTTTGATGCTGATGACACTCTCTTTGATTTTAATAAATCTCAAGAAATTGCCTTTCGGCAAACCGTCTCACATTTTGCCATCAGTTACCATACCGATGTTTTATATTCGGAATTTAAAAAAACAAATCGAGTTCTCTGGAAAGAACTTGAAAATGGATTAATCAGCGGAAATGATTTAAGAATATCACGATTCGAAAGAATTTTTGACGCTCATAATATAAAACAAGATCCTAAACCTTTTAGCGACTTCTACTTGCAAAAGATTGCTCAAGGCACCCATTTAAAAGCAGGTGCATATGCAATTTGCGAGTTTTTAAAATCCAATCAAATAAAAATTGGCATAATAACAAATGGTTTTACCGACATTCAAAAGAGTAGGTTTTCACTTTCTGAATTAAATCCATTTTTTGATTTTGTTACAATATCTGAAGAGTGTGGGTATAGAAAACCATTCGAAGAAATATTTCAACTTGCTCTTAATAAATTTGGGAATGCTCGCAAGGAAAACACTCTAATGGTTGGTGATAATTTAAATGCAGATATTTTAGGTGCACAATTATTTGGAATAGATAACTGCTGGTATCATCCTCAAGGAGGATCTCCACATAACGAAATAACTCCAACTTATATTATTTCAGAATTAATAGAATTAAAAAAAATAATAAATAAAAAATGAAAGATTAAAATTAAATATTAATCTTTCATTTTACGAAATGCTAACGAAACATTTGTTCCACCAAAGCCAAACGAGTTTGAAATAACAGTATTTACATTACGTCTTACCGCTTTATTGGCAGTGTAGTTGAGATCACACTGATCACCTGGATTTTCAAGATTTATTGTTGGCGGAATTATACCCGTTTTCATTGCCATGATAGAAAAAACGGCTTCAATTCCTCCGGCCGCTCCTAATAAATGACCTGTCATACTTTTTGTTGAACTTACATTTAATTTATATGCATGCTCACCAAAAACAGTCTTAATTGCTTGAGTTTCGCACAAGTCACCTTGATCAGTAGATGTACCATGTGCATTTATATAATCGACTTCTTCAGGCTTTAATCCTGAAGTCGTCAGTGCTTGTTGCATTGCACGCGCACCACCTTCGCCACCTGGAGCAGGTGAAGTAAAATGATAGGAGTCTCCTGAGGCACCAAAACCAACCAACTCACAAAGAATATTTGCTCCACGTGCTTTAGCATATTCATAATCTTCTACAATAAGAACTCCTGAGCCTTCACCCATAATAAAGCCAGAACGATCTTTATCAAATGGTCGTGATGCTTTTTCAGGAGTGTCTTTAAAATCAGAACAAAGTGCTTTCATTTGTCCAAAACCAGCATAAGCAACGAGACTGAGGGCAGACTCTGCTCCTCCACAAATCATAGCCTTTGCTCTCCCTGTTTGAATATACATAAAAGCATCACCAATAGAGTGACCAGCACTTGAACATGCCGTTGCCGTACAAATATTTGGACCTTTGGCGCCTGTCTCTAAAGAAACAACGCCAGCTGCCATATTTCCGATAAAGCCGGGAATTGTGAATGGAGAAACTCTTTTTATTCCTTTGGTGCGCGCAGTGAAAGATTGATCTTCAAGATACCCTAGAGCACCAATACCAACTCCAATAGCAACTCCAACATCATTTTGATTGCTTGCATCGAGTTTTAAATTAGCATTTTTTAATGCCATTTTTGACGCCGCAACTGCGAGATGAACAAAGCGTTGGTTTCTTTTAGCTTCTTTTTCATCCATGAAATCAGCTGCATTAAAATTTTTGACTTCCCCAGCAATTGTCACACAATTTTCAGGAGGTTCAAACATTGTAAGCTTGCCAATACCACTTTTTCCTGCAATTGCATTCTCCCAGCATTCCTCTAAATTATTGCCGATTGGACATACGATTCCAAGACCAGTAACGACGACACGTTTCATCAAGCAAACCTCTCAATTCAAAAAAGGACTTATTAATCCTGACTAGCTCATCACAAATAAACATGCTAGTTATGCATAACTGTAAGCCAGCCAGAGCACCAACAACTGTCGGTATACACTATAACAACTTTATGTGAAATACGAAGAGCAAGGAACCCAACAATGTTAGATCTAAAACACAAAATACTCTCAAAAAAAGCAATACTTTGGGATTTTGACGGATGCCTTTGCGACTCTGAACGCATTCACTTCCTCGCTTATGCAAAAGCTTTCGCACAATTTGGTCACACTCTCAACGAGTATGATTATTATGATACTTTTACACACACTGGAGCAGGAGTTGCAAAAGAAATTGAAACTTATAATATTAGCTGCAACCTCGAAGAAATAAGAAAAGAAAAGGCAAAACACTACTGGGAACTTATTTCTAAAGGAGCCGCTAAAATATATCCCGAAATTCCAGAAATTCTATCTATCTTAAAAATAAACGGACATGTCAATGCCATAGCAAGCAATAGTCCCGCTGAAGAAATAAATCTTATATTATCCCAACAAAAAGATAAATTGTGCATCGATACTGTAGTTGGTATTGAACCAGGTATGCGTAAAAAACCATTTCCAGACCTCTATAATAAAGCTCTCAATGTACTTAATATTTCTCCAAGCGAAGCCCTTGTGATTGAAGATTCAGAGCGAGGCCTACTTGCTGCACAGACTGCAGGTTGCGAAGCTATTTGGATTAAAACAGATTTAAACGATCGTTTTGAAACAAAAGCAAATCATTTTTCACGCTTAACGCATAAACAATTAATCTCAATATTAAAGTGATAAAGAAAAAATATGTGGATGGATAATTGGGTATTAAATTTACCTAAGGAATTATGGCCAAAATATTCAATTAATAATGCCGTAAAATCTCCTTTTTTATTTCGATTTTTTGAAACAAAAAAAGATGTAGTTGTTTTATCAAGTTCTAATAAAGTCAATAAAGAAGTAAATCAAGAAGAGTGTCATAAAAACAATATTCCCATCTTAAGAAGAAAAGGAGGAGGAGGAACTGTCGTTCTAGGACAAGGTTGCCTCATTTTAACATTTGCTTTTTATGGAAAAGATGTTTTTGGTAATAGTAGATATTTTCAAATGATTAATCAAATGTGGATCAATGCTCTTGAAAAAGCAGGATGTCCTAAATTAACCCAACAAGGAATTAGCGACATCAGTTATTTTAATAAAAAAATTGCTGGAACAAGTATTTTCAGAAAAAAACATTTACTTGTTTATCAAGGAAGCTTACTTGTTAATCCTAATTTAGAACTTATTTCAAAACTACTTTGCCATCCATCTCGCGAACCTGATTACCGTGGAGGCCGTTCTCACGATCAGTTTTTAACAACAACACAAAATCTTGGATGTAAATTAAATGCCTCAGAATTAGCAATTTTTTGTCATAAATACTTTGAAGAAAATGTTTCTCAATACTTTAAAAATGACGTTTTAATATGAATCAATTCTTGATTGCCCTGAATTAAATATATCTACACTTGGTTTTCCCTTATAACGAATATTACAATTTCCATAAGCTGTGCCAACCAAGGTTTGTTTTGCACAAAGACTCACTTGCGAAGAATGATTACAAGATACAGCAATGGATTGAGCTTCAAGTTCAACTGCATTAATTTGCGCACTACCAAATGCTGTTACTTTAAAACTATCAATAAACCCACTCATATAACATGAACTTGCATCTGTCCCTTCAAAAACAAAACTTCCACCATGCAGATCTAACACACTCGCTTGAACGGTATCTCGAATAAAAAGTGAATTTAATATATGTGTGTGAATTATTATATGACTTCTATTTGGGTGCGAAAAACCATCTTCCATATGAATGAATAATTTACCAAAAGAGTTTACTTCAGTTATTATTCTTGGAAGAAAATCTCCCTTCGTTTTAACCTCTAATCCTTGGGCTTTTCCAACAAAAATTTCAACATCAAAATTATTTGCAACCGCAATTGATGAAAAATATCGGACAACACGACTTTGATTAAACATACTCATTGCTTTATCCTTTAAGAACTTTTTATAATAAATATTTAAAAACTATTTTATTTTAAGAAGAGCTTATTAAAAAAACGTTTGCGTGCAGTCTGCTTTACTAAAGTAACAAATGATAATTTGATGTCAATAGCTACCGTAAATTTTCTTAATGAACTCGCAATTAGAAGTTGACTCTCTTCTTTTCATTTGCTACTAGATTCCATCTTCGGATGCCGTCTATCACGGCAGGAAGCTCATCACGCAAGTCGTACAAAAGCGTAAGCTATTACTAATACTGAGGTTTTTTATGAAAGAAAACATTCATCCTAAATTTGGTCCATGCGAAGTCATTTGCGCTTGCGGAAGCGTATATCAAACTCGCAGCACAAAAAATACATTAAAAATAGAAACTTGCAGCGTATGCCACCCATTTTGGACTGGTAAACACAAGGTTCTCGACACCGCAGGACGTATTGAACGCTTTAATCGTAAATACGCTTCTAAAACAGCGGGTCAAACAAGTAAGTAAAATTTACGCTTGCGTGTGCAATAAAATAGGGAGCATATCCATTAGTGGAGGCTCCCTTTTTGCATGTGCAACATAACAAAGTCTCTTTTTTTAAATCCTTTATCAATTCTGACTGGAATTTTATCTTATGATGCTTCAACTTGCTAAAATTGAACGTAGATTTCTTGAATTGGAAAATCTCCTTTCTCGTCCTGAAATTATTTCTAATAACAATGAATTTCGCAAACTCAGCAAAGAACGTGCAGAACTTGAGGAAACAGTTAGACTTTATAGAGAATTTAAAAAAATAGAAGAAGATACAAAGGCCACAGAGGAGCTCTATCAAGAGTCTACAGGCGAAATGCAAGATCTTGCTTTTGAAGAACTTAAAGAGCTTAAAAACCTCTATTCAGCGCTTGAAAAAACTCTTTCTATCCACTTACTCCCCAAAGACCCCAATGACTCCAAAAACATATTTCTTGAAATCCGCGCAGGAGCGGGTGGAGATGAGGCCAGCTTATTTGCTGGACAACTCTTTAGAGCTTATATGCGCTATGCAGAACGTAAAAAGTGGAAAGTAGAAATCATGTCGCTCAATGAAAATGAGCTAGGTGGAACAAAAGAAGTCATTGCTTTAATTGAAGGTGAGGGTGTTTACAGCATTTTAAAATATGAAAGTGGTGTGCACCGTGTACAAAGAGTGCCACAAACCGAAGCACAAGGACGTGTACACACTTCAACAATCACCGTCGCCGTTTTACCAGAGGCAGATGACGTGGATGTCACGATCAACGAAAATGAACTGCGCATTGACACCTACCGTGCCGGCGGCGCAGGGGGACAGCATGTTAATAGAACAGACTCTGCAGTTCGCATCACTCACATTCCTTCAGGCATTGTTGTTGCATGCCAAGATGAACGCTCACAAATAAAAAACCGCTCTAAAGCAATGAAAATTCTTCAGGCAAAACTCTTAGAAGCAGCTGAAATTGAAAAAGAAAAAGCCTTTTCTGAAGAACGTCGTTCCCAAGTAGGAAGAGGTGATAGAAGTGAACGCATTCGCACCTATAATTTCCCACAATCACGTGTGACAGACCACAGAATAAATCATACCATTCATTCAATAGATGCTTATATGGAAGGTGAAATTCAAGAAATGCTTGATTTATTACGTCAGCATTACCAAGCTGAAGCTTTAAAATTACAAGCCGAAGGCAATTAATATGCATGTTGAGCAAGAAAAAAAAGAACAACTTTGGACAGTTCGAGAAATTCTTAATTGGACAACGAAACGTTTTAATGAAAAGGAATTAGAAACTCCTCTTCTCGATGCTCAACTTCTTTTATGCAAGGTTCTCAATTTTACTAAGATTCAGCTTTATATTGAAATGGATAAACCCCTAAATGAGCAAGAAAAATCACAATTTCGCACACTCGTTAAAAGACGTTTAAGTGGAGAGCCTGTTGCATATATTTTAAATGAAAAATATTGGCATAATTTAAAATTATTTGTCGACAAAAGAGTTTTAATTCCTCGCCCAGAAACCGAATCTATACTCGATTTTATATTACAGAATAAAAAAAACTCTGACCCTAAAATTATACTCGATTTATGCACAGGTTCTGGTTGTCTTGCAATTGCACTTGCTAAAGAATTTCCTAATGCACAAGTCATTGGAGTAGATATTTCAAACGATGCATTAGCTGTTGCAAAAATAAATGCAGAACTCAACTCAGTAAATAATATTGAATGGCTCAATGCAGATGTAAGTCATATAAAAGTATTTCAAGAATTAAAATCTAAGTATAATGGTTTTGACATAATCGTTGCCAATCCTCCTTACGTAACAGAAAATGAGTGGCTTAAACTCACACCCACCGTTAAAGAATTTGAACCAAAATTAGCATTAGTTGCCTTGGATGAAGGATTAATTATTGGATTTAGTATTTTAAAAAATATTGAAGATTTTTCATTACTCAGTTCTCATGCTATCTTTGCCATGGAAATGGCAGATAAACAGCCGCAAAAATTAAAAAGTGAAATTACAAAAATCATTCAATACAATCATCCTGCATGGGACATACCAATCAATGAATGGTTCACTCTTTGTGATTGGGAAAGAAAAGAAAGATTTTTGCTTCATGTAGGTTCTTAAAGATAAGAATTATAAAAACTAATACCATTCTTAATTTAAGCTTGCTTAGGATTTTTTCCAATTGATGCTGGTATTAATGGAATAGATATCAGAGTTGCAATTCCAATTATACACCATGAAATACCCCAAGAATAATTTGTTATAAATATGGGTAGAACTAAAGGGGTTATAAATCCAGAAATAAATACGGATGTTCCTATCATTCCCAAAGCAGTACCAGCTCTTTCTGAGCCAGCTACAACTGCAATTTCGGTATAAGCAACTCCATGCCAAGCATTAGAAAGCAAACCGCTTGCAATAATGAATATTATAATAATTATGTTATAATTATCTGTTAATAATCCGATTGCAATGGTGCAAACACCTGAAAAAAGAGCGATTGATTTTATTACATTCCTTCTATTTTTAAATTTATCTGTATATTTACCGGCGCAGACACGAAGAATGGCACCACCAATTTGAATAAGTAATAAAATTAAAGAAATAGTAGATAAGCTTAAATTTTTATAATCATGAAGAAAAATCGCTGCAAAAGTTAAGATTGCCATCTGAGGCATTGCCAGAAGAGCGCTTGCAAAAGTAATTCTCCATACATCTTTCACTAGTAAAGGTGATTTCGTTTCTTTTTGTATTTCATTTATTACTATATTATTTTTTTCATAAAGCCAAAACCAAACGATAAACACACAAAGAAAACAAGATAGAGCTACGGATCCAAAAACATAACTAAAATTATAATTCTTTGCAAGCCAAGGTAAAATAACAGCCCCAAACGCACCTCCCATTGGGATTGCTGTTTGACGAATGCTCATTGCAAAACCTCGCTCATTATCACTGAACCAAGTCATAACAGCTCTACCGGAAGATGAATTTATACTTCCACCTAAAGCTCCGGCAAGAGTAAATGCGATTCCTAGCTGAAAATAACTTGGCATATAACTTTCATTTGGTACTAATAAAATTGCCATTAAAGCAAAAACTAATCCCATGGATGATAGACCAAATAAAAGGACTTTACGATCTCCATATTTGTCTGTTAATAATCCCCAAATCAGTTCTGATATTGCAACGCCTAAACCCATACATCCCAATACTAAACCAAGATGATAAATAGTTAAGTGATAGTCTCCTCTCATAAGAATGCCTGTTATTGGAATTCCCGCATATGCTAAAGAGAAAATTGCTTGCGCAATTACTCCTATTGTTAAGATAAACCATCTGTAATTTTTATTGATTATATTTCCATCACTTTTAGTAATCATTTACAACCTCATTCTTACATTTTTAAAAATGTTATTAAAAATTAATGTTAAAATAATTATAACATTCCTTAAAATTAGTGAATTTTAATATTTGAACATTAAAACTATTCTATTTCAAAAATTAAAAATTTTTTCTTTTAAAATATCTGCTTCTATTTTAAATGGCGTATTTATTGGTGAGGCAATATTAAAATAATTTAAGAATATCTCTACTTCCATGATTTATTTTAAGTGCTGTCTTATTTGAGAGGCAATATTAAAAATATTTAGGTATTTTTATAATACTTACAAATTCTAAGATATACCGAGGATCATCCCAAGGTGCAGGAATTATAAAATTTTCACTTACCGCTACAGATTTCCAATTATCTCCTATTTCTTTAACCGCTAAAAGATAAGAAAAATCATGTCCATATAACTTACTGCACTGAATTTTTAATCTTAAATAATCATGAGCTCCACCTGCAAAAATAAAATAATGAGTATCTGAAAAAAAGATATCCATTTTTTTCCAAGAACCATATATAACCTGAGGAAGCCAGTTGAATTGATATTTTTTATCCACGCAAAGTATATGAGCTTCATCAGAAAAAGCGGGGAAAGAAAATCCTATTGCTACTAAAATTAAAATTGCTTTATAATTTAACATTTTCATATAAAATCACCCTGTATCTATATAGAAGGACATTATTACATAAATACAAAATTTAAATTAGTTGGGCAAGTTTTTTTAATTATGTATCAACTAAAACCGAGTTCAAAGCAAAAAGATATTTTTTAAAATTAAATTTTTCATATCAAAGCTTCTTTCAATGCTTTTTTTCGCTCACTTAATATAAACCAAATAATAGTCATTGCAATAAAGAAAAGCACAACACTTAAAGAATGTAGAGGCATGATTTCAAAAACAGAAAGACTCAATATCAATATACCAAAAAATTGACCCAAATCTGCTACCAGTGATGTCACAAGAATGATCTGCCGTTTTAAATTTTGCTCACATTCATTAATGTTTATCCCCAATAATAAAGATAAGTAGAGGATATATAAACCCTGACAAAAAACCACTACCAAGACAAATAAAAAATCCTGAGATATATAAATTATTTGTATAAACTGTTAACCAAGGCATAAGAGCTGTTAGAAAGGTAGATATGCAGATTAGAATGAGACCTAATGAGTTACTTGATTTAAAATATTTTAAAATATGGGTTAAAAACCAATTTCCTAAAAAAAATCCAATCGGCTGAATGACAAGATTAATTTCTAAATTTTTTAATTGTTCTTGGGAATTCAAGACAGATCTAACATGAAAAGGGAATGCAATAATTAAAACTTTAAAAGCCGTTAGACTTAAAAGATAAAGAACAATCACCAATAATAATTTTGGCATTTGAAAGAAAAATTTAATGCCACCATACAGCGATGCCTTCGATGAATTTTGCGTACTGAATTTTGCGTACTAATACTTATCTCTTCTTTTTCTTTATGCGTAATAAAATAAATTACAAATGCAACAATAAAAAGAGCCATTGGAGTTAAAAATAAAACTGCAGAAAAAATAACTAGTTCTTGCATTCCACCCGCTATCATCCCAAGTCTAACACCAAACCAGCCTCCTAAAATTGTACCGATTGATATTAAAATTTGACTCCAAGAGGATCTCGTAGCTAACTCCTCAACTGAAAGATTTTGTGCTTTAAATTCGATGAGCCATATTTTACTTAAAGGTCTTAGGAAGGCGAGAACTCCTCCCTGTAAAAATCTTATAATTGCAATATTAGTCGGCTCAACAATCAATAGTGAGGCAAATGATAGTAAACTTACAACAATAATCGATATTATGAGTGAACTTTTAATTTTTAAGTTGCTAAGCACTTTTGCAGCTAAAACCGTCATCACTAAAGAACCACTGAAAAACCAGGCGTAGTTCATACTAATATCATTTATACTAGCTTTACGCGCTTGCATAAGCCAAGGCAACGCTACGATCATGAGTTGGATAGAATAGCGACTCAAAAATGAAGGCAAATAGAGCAAAATAAATTATAATAATCGGGCGAAGGAGTTTATTCCGCGTGTTATATACATTCTCTTTTCCTAATTTGAGTCAATTATTTAAATTTATTTTCACTTTTTGCATAAAATAATATGCAGAAATGATTAATATTAAATTTAATTTAATTTAAGGCCTAAAATTATTTAAAAAGAATGTCAATTCATAATGTATTATTTAATTTCACTCATAGCAATGAACCTTATTTTCTTACAAAAGACCTGTTTTTCTTATATAACAGTCTTCATAAACCTTACCTACATGTTTATTTACGCGTAAGGTATGCTCAAATTGGGTTCCTTCAAAATATACGTTAATTTTAAATCTTTCATCGAGAAGAAAATCTGGCAGAATACGCACAAGTGTATAGCTGATATCAAGTTCGCCAAGATTACTTAAATTATAAAATGAATCAGGGATATCGCTGATCAAATTGTAACTCAAGTCAAGCACACGCAATTTTGACAGAGTTGTCAATGATTCTGGAATTGTAGTAATTTCCCCATTTTGTAAACCAAAAAAACTTAAACATTTATTTTTTAATGTTTTTCTAGATTTTCCATTTAAATAAAGCTTTTCTAAATTTTTTAATTGAGCAATAGATTCGGGAATCATTTTAAGTTTATTTCGGTTTAAATTGAGAACAGTTAAGTTTGTTAAGCGAAAAAAGGAGTCTGGGATTTCAGTAATATTATTTTTACTTAAATCAAGAACTTTAAGACCTGTAAGATTGGCAAAGGAGTCAGAGATTATACTTATTTTATTATCTTGTAGCCAAAGTTCTCTTAAATTTTTAAAGTTACCTAAATAAGAAATATCTTCAATATTATTTTTATTAAGGTTGAGAAGCTCAACAGATTGAATGTTTATATCATGCGATTTAAAATATTCCTCAATATTTTTAATCTTTTTATTTGATAAATCAAGATTAATAATACTTTTTAAACATCTTTCTTCTTGAATTTCAGTATTTGAATTGCATGTATTATCCGCAAAAGATACAGAACTAAAACAGCTTAGCATTAGAATAGGAAAAAATATTTTCTTAGATTTTAAAATTTTAAGAAACATTAAAGTTACCTCATTGAACAGTTATATCATTAATTTATCACTAAAAATGACTTTTAATTAAATAATTTTTAGTTACTTTATTTACTCGATCATTTAAGTAACATTGTCAAATATATTTTTATTATAAATTTATAATATTATATTCTTATTGATATTTATTTTTATTTTATAAAAATATAACTTCTATTTATAAAAAATATTACTTTAATGTAAAATATCATATTGATTTTGTTTGATAAAGATAATACAAACACTCTAGACCCTGGATTGATTCAGAATCAACATTATTCAACAAAAGAGATACTTCTTATGATTTTAATGACCTGCAACAACATAGTGCATTCTATAAATTCAACACCCCTTTTAAATAATATTTCTCTTTCCCTCCATGACACCGATAAAACAGCTCTCGTAGGGAACAATGGGTGCGGTAAGTCAACCTTAATAAGACTGTTCGCAGATAAACAGAGTGTCGATAGTGGCGAAATCACTTGGCGACGCAACACACGTCTAGGAATTATCGAACAATTTGTTAGTGACGATATGCTTGAGTTAACAGTTTTAAGTGCAATAAAACAAAATGCATCTTCAAATATTCAAGAGTCCGATTGGGAACTGTCACTTCTACTCAATAAACTTGGCTTTGAAGAAGACTCCTTTGGCACAAAGGTAACAGCTTTAAGCGGTGGCTGGAAAAATCGCCTGCTTCTTGCAAGAGCTCTTGCTGCAGAACCAGATTTCCTATTACTGGATGAGCCAACAAACCATATGGATGTTGCGACGCTGCTTTTTTTTGAAGATTTTCTAAGAGAATTATCAATACCATACTTACTTATTAGTCACGATCGTGAATTTCTAGATACATGCACAAATCGTACACTTTTTTTACGTGACGGTAAAATTTTTGATTTTCCCTTTGCCTATTCGCAAGCTCGTCAAGCATTGTATGAATTGGATGAAGCAGATAAAGCACGGCGAAAAAGTGAATTAAAAGAAATAGATCGTATAACTGCTAGCGCAAAACAACTTGCTACTTGGGGAAAAATATATAGCAACGAAAAATTCTCACGTAGAGCAGAAAGTATGTTTAAACGCATCGAAAAAATGCGAGGAAATATAACTGAGATTGCAAGTATTGATAAAAGAAAACTGACAATTGAAACAAGTGAAACACGTGCGAAATATGCTGTTACATTTGAAAATACAATTATAAATATTTTAAATAATAAAATGTTAAAAACACTTTTCACTATAGAAAAACTATCTATCGCACGTGGTGATAGGGTTGTAATATTAGGAAAAAATGGATGCGGGAAAAGTGTTTTTTTGAAAAAACTTGCAGAACAATATAATAGTAATCACTCTAATGCAGACATTCGTTTTAATCCTCAGTGCACTCTTGGCTATTACGATCAAATGCTTGGAGGTATTTCACAATCTCTTTCTATTTTTAATATATTACGAGATATTTCAACTGGCTCAGATTTAAGTGTTAAGCAAAACTTAATAACAGCAGGCTTTCCAATTGAAGAGCATCATAAAACAAGTTTAGAACTCAGTGGCGGACAAAGAGCACGCTTACAAATGCTTCTTATTTCAACAATTAAACCTAATATTTTAATTCTTGATGAACCAACAAATCACATTGATATTGCAGGTTGTGAGGCACTTGAAAGCGAACTCTTATCTTCTAAAATAACTGTTTTCTTTTCCTCACACGATCGCCGCTTTATTACAAATATTGCTAATCGTTTTATCCTTGTTCATAAAGGAAAACTTCTTGAAATAAATAATCCAGATGAATATTATGCTATGGAACTCGAGGAAGAAGAAATACACAATGTGAATAAAAATAATACAAAATCAGAGTCAATTCATATTAATGCTGACTCAGAAGATAATATTTTACAAACATTAATTGCTATAGATCTAAAAATTACGGCCGAATTAAGACAAAAAGCGGGAAGGCAAAATCTAAAACTATTAAATGAATTGAAGACAAAAAAAGTAGAACTCGAAAAATTATTATAGAACCCAAAGTTTAACTTATTTTCTTTTTGGGTTTTATCTTAAATATTTCTTCAGACTTAATATACTCCACATCTGCAAGAAACATAAAATCATATCCTTCAATTTTTACAAAAATGCGAGTGCAATTTACTAAAGTTTTTATTGACTCTGAAGAAGTTTTTTCAGCAACCTGATTTTCACCCAAAACAATTACATTCCCTGAAGAAAGCTGTTTAAAAAACTCTTCCACTAATTCTATTTTTGGAACTGTAGGAAGCATTTGCTCAGGTAAAATTAAATTATTTAATAAAATCTCTTGGCTTGGTTTTTCCTCAAAAGAAAAAAATATCGCATTGTCCACTGACCAAGGCTCTACATATTCTCTCCTAAGTTGCGAACAATGTCCCACTGTTCCAATTTCTATAGAAATATCTCTTGCAAGACTTCTCACATAGGTCCCTTTGCCACAAAGAACTCTTAAAACCACAGATTTTTTTTCAAGGTCAGATGAAACCAATTCTAACTTTTCAATAAATACTAATCTTTTTTTAGTTTCTATTGAGTCTGGCAGTTTTCCAGTTGCACGCATATATTCATAGAGAGGTCTTCCATTCATTTTAAGTGCGCTATATACAGGTGGAATTTGTTCAACTTCACCAATAAATTGTGATAAAATATCTTTTATTTTAACGTCAAAATTCACTGGTACTTCGGCTTCGGCTATTGTTCTACCAGAATAATCAAGCGTATCTGTCTCAACGCCAAGGGAAATTGTAAATAGATATTGCTTTTTCCCATCCATGATTTCATCGGAAAGACGTGTGGAACCACCCACTAGAATAGGCAATAATCCAGTTGCAAACGGGTCAAGTGTCCCCAAATGCCCAACTTTATCCATTTTTAATATTTTTCTGATAGCAGAAACGACTGAATGACTTGTCAAGCCAGCAGCTTTATCGACAAGAATAAGTCCGCTCAGACTGCTACTTGTCAATATGGTCTCTCCAGCTAATTGATTAGAGCTCATATTTTTATTTTACTTATTATTTAGAAGAATTGTCTTTGTCTGAATTATTTTCAGTGCTGTTTTCTGTGTTCCGATTTGACTCGTCTTCACGTCTTTCATCACTGATTTTATTAATAAGCGCACCCATTTTTACAGCATGCTCAACACTGTCATCATAAAGAAATACGATATGGGGTGTGTAGCGAATTTGAAGAATTTTTCCAATTTCGCGTCTAATATAACCAGATGCTTGCTTCAAGCCCACTTCTGCAGATTTACGTTCCGTTTTATTACCCATAATCGAATAATAAATGCGCGCAATCTGCAGATCGGGTGTTAATTTTACAGAATTTAAAGTGATGCCACGCACTCGAGGGTCAGCAATCTCACCCCTTACGAACATCATTGCAATGTGTTCACGAATTTGTTCGCCGAGTTGTAACATACGTTTAGTAGCCATGATCTTCTCTTACCTCAGTTTAAAGTTGCTGCAATTTCTTCAACAACAAAGGCTTCGAGAACGTCTCCGACCTTAATATCGTTATAGTTTTCTACACCGATACCGCATTCAAAGCCTT
Source organism: Fluviispira multicolorata (assembly GCF_009208585.1). GTDB lineage: Bacteria > Bdellovibrionota_B > Oligoflexia > Silvanigrellales > Silvanigrellaceae > Silvanigrella > Silvanigrella multicolorata. Next base: position 72,166 of record NZ_WFLN01000009.1, on the reverse strand, counting down.
GAGCAACTTCTTTGGCATCATCTTTAAATCTCTTTAAAGAACCAATACGACCAGTGTAAATAACAACACCATCACGAACAATACGAACATGAGAGTTACGTACAACCTTACCATCGGAAATCATACTACCAGCAATAACTCCAATTTTTGGTACAGAAAAAGTATTACGCACTTCTGCATGACCAATAATTTTATCAAGTTTAATAGGTGAAAGAGTTCCAACCATTGCAGCTTGAACAGATGCAATAAGTTCATAAATAATACTAAAACATTGAATTTTAATTCCTGCCTGTTCAGCAACTTGCGCTGCGACACGATCAGGACGAACATTAAATCCAACAATTAATGCATTCGAAGCCTTAGCGAGAATAACATCGGTTTCGGTGATTCCACCCACAGCAGAGTGAAGAATTTTAGTCTTCACTTTTGCAGTGTCTAGTTTTTGCACTGAATTTCTAATTGCTTCTGCAGAGCCATGCATATCAGCTTTAATAATTATTGAAACTTCTTTGGCTTTTTCTTCAGCTCCACCCATCATTGCTAAAAGTTCTTCCATAGAAGATCCGCGTTGATTTGCAAGTTCTTTTTGGCGTTGCTTTTCAATACGATAAGCAACAGCTTCTTTAGCAATGGCATCACTCACAACACAGTTAAATTGATCACCTGCAGCAGGAACTTCGCTTAAGCCAATAATTTCAACGGGCATAGAAGGATCAGCAACAATGATTTTATTACCACGATCATCACTCAATGCACGTACACGCCCCATTGAAGTTCCGACTACGATATAATCTTGTTGTTTAAGAGTTCCTTTAGTCACAATCACTGTTGCAACAGGACCTCTTGCCTTATCGAGTTTGGCTTCGATAACAATACCTTCTGCAAGGCTATCTTTTGTTGCTTTGAGATCAAGAACTTCAGCTTGTAACAAGATGCCTTCAATTAAGTCATTTAAACCTTGCCCTGTTTTAGCTGAAACCTGAATGAACATGGAGTCTCCACCCCATTCTTCAGGCATAACACCTTGATCGGATAATTCACGATTGATGCGTTCAAGGTTTGCACCTGGTTTATCTATCTTATTGATCGCAACAATAATTGGCACTTCTGCCGCTTTTGCGTGGGCAATCGCTTCGATTGTCTGTGGCATAACACCATCGTCAGCTGCAACAACCAACACAACAATGTCAGTTACCTGAGCACCTCGTGCACGCATTGACGTAAACGCTTCGTGACCAGGAGTGTCAAGGAAAGTTAACTTGTGACCTTTATGCTCAATTTGATATGCGCCTATGTGCTGAGTGATTCCACCCGCTTCTTTAGCAGCAACATTTGCTGAACGTAATGCATCAAGAAGTGAAGTTTTACCATGGTCAACGTGGCCCATAATTGTAACAATTGGAGGTCTTGCTAAAAGATTGTCTTCTTCATTTTTATCAGTTCTACGAGATAAAATATCTCCGATTGAAACACTTGAACTTTGCACTTCATAGCCAAATTCTTGCGCAACAAATGTGGCTGTATCAATATCAAGTTGCTGATTAATTGTTGCCATCATACCGAGTTTCATCAAAGTTTTGATAATTGCACTCGCTTTTTGACTTAATTCACCTGCTAAGTCGTTCACACTGATAGATTCATCAACACGAACAATCTTTTTAGAAGCTTTAGTTGGGTTAGCAATTTCAGCTTTTTTAATTTCTTTTTTACGAATTGCTGATGAGCTTTTTCTACGGTTTGGAATCATGGTACGAACAGTTGTTTTTTGTTCTCCACTTTCCCCTTCACCTTCAGCATAAATATCAAATTCTTCATCAACTTCATCAATACGACGTGTGCCTTTTGCACGCAAAAGACCATTTCTACGAGCATCTTCCTCGTCAGAAATTCTACGTTTTTCACGATCCTTATCTTTATCACGATCTTTTAAACGTGAAGGCACATCTTTAGCAGAAGCTGTTGGTGCTGCATCTGGTATTCCAAATGGAGGCCGGCCTCCTGAAGGTTGCGCTCCACCAGGTCTCGGTGAAAATCCACCTCGATCGCCACCAAAACCAGTTCCACCGCCTTGAGGTCTTGCTCCACCTGGCCCAGTTCTGAAACCTGCTTGGCCTTGACCATCTCTAGGCGCAAAGCCTCCACCTTGGGGACGATTGCCAACAGCTTGCCCACCCGCAGTTCCACCCGCACGCGCTTGAAAATCACGACCGCCCGTTTGAGGAGGTCTAGAGGGATCGCGTTGGCTAAAAGCTTGACCGCCTTGACCAGTTCTCCCAGCAGCATCACGTTGAGGATAGTTGCCACGTGGTGCATTGTTATCATCTCTGCGATATGAGTTTTGAGTAGTATAACTTGCAGTAGTATAACTTTGTGGTTTTACTTGTGGTTGAGGAGGAGTTGGCTCTGCTTTTCTTACAATAACAGCTCCACCTTCATTGGTGCGAGTTGTTGAAGTTGAAGAGCGAGGTGCACTTGTTGCAGCAGGAGGGGCTGAACGTACAATTTGAGCAGAAGTTGAGGATGTCGCATTTACAGGATTAGTGGTTTGTTGCACAGGATTTTTCTCGTCACTCTCTTGAGAGCGCACAGCTGATGCACTGACTTCGAAACTTTTGGACGCAGCATTCTGTGCATCTGCAGTTTTACCAGCACTTGCTTCTTGAGCTTCAGTGGAAGCGGCTTTTGACTCTCGATTTTCTAAGGTTGTTGATTGATTTTCCACATTTTCAGAGGAAATTTTGGAAACTTTTGAAATAGGTTGAGAAGCATCTATCTTTTCTACAGAGAGATTTTCACTCTGTGTAGCATTTGTAACTTCTTGAATTTTTTCTTTTGGAGTCACTTCTTCGAGTGCTTTCTCGACAGGAGCTGCCTTTTTAACAACTATAGGTTTGGTTGCTGTTGCTTTTTTAGTTGTTTGAGTCTCAATAGAACGACTCAGCGAAACGGCTTCTGTTTTTTGCGCAATTTCCTCGTTAGAATCTTGTGGTGTTTCCACTTTTCTACGAATAATAAGTTTATTAGCCGCCGCCTTTTGAGCGGCTTCCTTTTCAGGATTTTTTCCTGAACGATGAAATGCACGCAATTTAGCAGCCTCTGTTTCAGAGATTGCATTAAAATGGTTTTTTACCTGGATTCCGAGTTCTTGGAGCTTAATAATGGCTGCTTTGGTCTCAATCCCCAATTCTTTCGCCAAATCAAGTACTCTAATGCGACTCATCAAATGCAGCTCCCGATTATAATCACGCCATCATAGATGGCATAGTAGTAACAAAAATAAACTAGACCATTATGACTATGACTCAGACATAACAGCGGACAATACTTTAATAACCGCATCTTTGCGATTAACCAGCAATGCTTTCACTGATTTTTCTTTACCGAAAAAAGTTGATCCAAGCAAAGTTGAATGCGCATTGACTTTAATACCTAAAACCCGACCACCATATTTATGGAGCAGAGCTTCACAGTGACGGTAAAATCGTTCACTTCCATCGTTGGAAAAGATAAGCACTCTCGAAATGCGATTTGGTTCTTTCAATTTCTTACGTGTACGCAAAGATGCTAAACCAGCTTCTTCAGTTTGCAATACAGTTTCAATATTTTCCAAACCACCACGGAGAGTACCGCAGCGCCTAGCAAAGGCAAGTGCTTGTATCAAATTATCACTCAATTCCACATGCGGAACTTTCACACTTCCTTCAGGAGAAAATGTACGAAATGATTTTTGCAACGTATGAAATAATATTTCATTTTCAGAATCAGTTTCCAATAATCTTGGTAGTTTCAGCATGTAGCTTTCCAGAAAGTTTTACAGGTAAACCTGTTTTATAAGCAATTTCGTCTGCGTTTGAAGTCGCGACTGAGCTAAAATCAGAAAAACCGGCAGTGTGAATGACTGCTGCAATATGCTCAGCAACACCTTTCAATTGCATCCAGTAACGAAGACGTTCAACAGGTACCAATTTTACATCAACTTTTTCTGGGTCAAGAAGCGGTTGAGGACGTGTTTTAGCAACGATGTCATCGATAGCAGCTTCAGCTTCTTCAGATTCTCCCATTTCTTCATCGATAATAGGTTCACCCAAGTGAAAACCTTCAAGGTCTTCATCCGAAGTCAAATCAGTTTGTTGGTCGGATTGAGCTGCAAGCTCAGATGCTCCTTGAATAACCTGTTCTGCTTCTTCAGGTGTTAAACGCAATAGCTTTACCAAACTACGAGGATCCATGCGAGAAATATCTGCAGGATCTTTATAGCCTTCATTTACAAGAATTTCAGCGCGCATTTCACCAAGAGCTGGGATCTGAGCTATAACATTTTTATATTCCTGAACAAGTTCTCTCATTTTAGTTTCTGAACGAATGTCCACCTTCCAACCTGTGAGCTGAGCAGCCAAACGTACATTTTGACCTCTTTTACCAATCGCAAGAGAGAGATGTTCATCGGGGACAACAACTTCCATAATATGAAGACGTTCATTGACAATAACTTTTGAGGGCTCTGATGGAGCAAGCGCATTGCAAACAAAACGAGCTGGGTCACGATCGTAAGGAATAATATCGATTTTTTCGCCACGAAGTTCTTGTACAATGGCTTGAACACGAGCTCCTTTAATACCGACACAGGCACCAACAGGATCGATAGAAGGTTCAGTGCTGTAAACAGCAATTTTTGAACGGCTTCCTGGGTCACGTGCCGCACTTTGGATAACCACAACACCTTCCGAAATTTCGGTAACTTCTTGTTCAAAAAGACGAATAAGAAGTTCTGGGTGGGCACGACTCAACATAACCTGAGGTCCACGAGTCGATTTTTTGACATCTATGACAAAAGCAATAACTTTGTCTCTAATTTTATATTTTTCACCAGGAATTTGCTCGCGCACTGGCAAAACACCTTCTGTAGGACCGAGATCGACTATGATGTCAGCTTTGTCAAAGCGACGAACCTGCCCAGTAACAATTTGGTGTTTTTTATCACGAAATTCACGAACAATTTTTTCTTTTTCTGCTTCCATAACTTTTTGCACAATGGATTGCTTTGCGGCTTGAGCAGCAATTCTACCTAATTGGTCTGTTGGCAACGGCTCACCGATTTCATCTCCAATTTGAAGAGTATCGTCCATTTGAAGAGCTTCAGAAGCAGGAATTTGTTTGCTTACATTTGTAAGTTCTTCATCTGCTACAACAGTTCTATAGCGAATAAGCTCAATTTCTTCGGTTTCTTCATTGAAGCGTGTTTCAAAGACGCAATCACCAAAATGCTTGCGTGCTGCAGTCAGAACCGCTTCTCTCAATGCGCCAATAAGAAGTTGACGATCAATATTTTTTTCTTTGCCAACAGTTTCGATAACACGCTTCAAATCTATTTGCATTCAATGCACCTCAGAAAACAAGTCAAGAATTCAATGAACCAACAGTAAAAGGCTCATACTATTTGTATTTTTTAGAAGCACCTTGCCGCGCTTTTTTTCGTGCCGCTTCTTTCGCCAATTTAACAGACTTAGAAGCAGGGTGAAACGGCAGCACAAATGCTGTTTTAATATTCTCAAGAGGAATTTCAAACCTATGAGTACCTTCTGCAAGAACAATAATTTTCAGACTATCTTTATCATAAATATCGTTTAAAATCATCGTAAATTTGCTTCTGCCTTCGATTAGGTTCCAAACTTCAACTTTAAGCATATCACCTATAGATGCTTGAAAATCTTCAAAATCATAGAGTGTTGGCTCAGAGCCAGGGGAACCAACGCGAATTTGTACATCATCCGCAATAAGATCAAGGGCATCGGTCGTCATAAGAAACTCATGAAATTCAGCACATTCATCAAATGAAAGGCTTGTTTCAGCTTGACGTGGAACTACGCAAGCTTCTACATCCGGCAAAGAGTAGCCCTTATCTAGAATGATATCAACAACAGCTTCACCTTCTTCAAAAAGGAAAAGCCAATTCCGAACTCGTAAATTCATCACACCAGGGTTTACAGCCTGTTGAGACTTCAGCATATGCAAGGCAGTCCTTAATGCTTGAAGAATATTCGTATGAATTTGCCGTGTTAGAAGCTTTGGACTGTTTATTTTAATAGTATCATCGACGGGATACAAGACTTCTCCAAAAATTCAATTGGTTTTTAAAAGACCTAGCTTCAAAACTAAAAGTTCAAAAGCAAGAGCAAAAAACATTAATCAGATTGGGTATAACGTAATACAGCTAAAATCAAATCAAATTTTTCAAAGAGTGTTCAAATATTTTAAAAAAACTATCTGTCTCAAAAAATGGGCTAGAAAATCTTGGTCTACGTGCATTCAAGAGGACTTACTGATGGATACAAAATATCGAAAAAAGCTTGGGGAGTGGGGAGAATATCAAGTTGATAAATGGATGGAAAAACATCGATGGTTCCCTATTAAAAAGAATGTAAAAATCAAACGAGGAGAAATTGATCGCATATATTCTCCACTAAAAAGTCTTAATAAAAAACAATTATGTTTAGTTGAAATCAAGACTCGTATTATATCTTCCCAAAAAGAAATCAATGAAATTTTTTCTGAAAGTGGAGTTAAAAAATATTTTAAAACTCAGCAAATTAAAAACTTGCATATCTATGGAGAGCAATTTAGAATAAAATATCAAGCAAAAATATATATAAGAATATTTATTATACTTAAAATAAAACATAATTTTAACAAAAAATATTTACTAAATTTCCATACATCAATAAAAATATGCCACGTATGTCATGAATATTTAATTCTATCTATTGAACCTGAATTTACAAATATTCAATTGAAAAAAAGCACTCTTGAAATTTTAATTTAAATCATTCTTTTAACAACACTTCTTTTACGTAACAGCATTAACTAAAAACATGAATAAAGAATACTTATTTAAATGTTCTTTATTTTCAAAATAAATCAATTTGATATCCAATAAATTAAAAGATATATTGCTTGTAATTATTGAATTTATTGTTAACTTTATCTTGTTCCGTCCATTTACAACAAGGAAAATACAATGAAATTAAAATTTGCGTTATCATTTTTATCAATTTTATCTGCTTCAGCATTTGCGAATTCAACCCACAACTTAAACACTGTGATTCATAGTGGAAATATCGACAATATTGTTAATGTATTAGTAAATCTTTTTAATCAAGGGACACTCGATCAAAGTTACCCTATTAAAATAGATGGGACATACGAACTCAATGATCAAAATAAATTAGTTTCATTTCATGTTAAAGAAAACGCATTTAGAATTCATCAAGTTCCATTAATTGGAACGTATCAAACAAGATATTCAATAAGTGCAAATATTGTAAATGGAAATTGCAAAGAAGCACAGGTTTCAAATTTCAATATTATAGAAGGCATTCCTTCAATTGCTAATCCAATATTTTCAGCTTTATTAAATAGAAAAGGCGATAAAGCTATCCGTTTAGTTATTAAAAACTCTGGATTAAGCGCATACTGCAATAATAACTCTAACTACATTCTAGATATGAATTAAAAAAAATATGAGGGTTTATTTTAAAACCTCATATTCACAATATTCATATAAATTCAAAAGAAACTAAAAGATGACGGAACCTGCAAAGGAAAGATATTCTCTTTTCTTTGCAGATTTTTTAATGCTCCATACCTTCAATGAATTTTTCTGCTTGCAAAGCAGCTTGGCATCCTCTTCCTGCAGCCGTTATTGCCTGTCGATATAGTTTATCTTCAACATCTCCCGCAGCAAAAATTCCTTTTATATTGGTATGCGTACCATTTTGGGTTAAAATATAACCTTTTTCATCCATATTAACTAAACCTTTTACAAATCCCGTATTTGGATGATGTCCTATTGCCATAAACAATCCATCGACTGAAATATTATCTGTTTTTCCAGATTTTTCTTTCAAGACAAGCCCTGTTAATCCTTGCTCATTAGCAAGGGTATCAACAACTTCAGTGTTATAAATGATTTTTATTTTTGGGTTTGCCACAACACGCTCTTGCATAGCTTTGCTTGCACGGAATTTGTCACTGCGGTGAATTAAAATAACTTCGCTCGCAAGTTTTGACAAATAAGTTGCTTCTTCCATTGCACTGTCACCGCCACCAACGACAGCCACTTTTTTATTGCGATAAAAAAATCCATCGCAAACAGCACATGTAGAAAGACCATAGCCCATTAATTTATCTTTATTTGGCAAAGGAAGAGTTATTGCCGAAGCCCCGGTTGCAATAATGATAACTTTTGTATGAATATCTTCTTCATATTCACGTTTTATTACAAAAGTCCCATCCTGAATTCTTTCAATATTTTTAACTTCACCGGTTACAAAACGTGCGCCAACTTTTTCTGCTTGACCACGCATATCATTCATGAGTTTATTGCCATCAATTCCATCTACAAAACCAGGCCAGTTTTCAATAATACTTGTTGTTGTTAATTGCCCGCCCGGTTGCATTCCACTGATAACGACAGGAGAAAGAGCTGCTCTTGCAGAGTAAATTGCAGAGGTTAGTCCCGAAGGCCCCGAACCAATAATAACGATTTTTTCCATTTTTTCTCCAATGATTATAACTGATACCAAAAACGGCACCTGAACTTTCTTCTTTATACAATCTAGACTTCGTCTAAACAAGTAAAAATCGAGAAGTTAAAGAACTGTAGAATAATTCCAAGTAAAAAGACTACCATTTTTTATGAAATGGTATAAAATTAAATCATTTTAACTATGAATATTTTATTTAATGGTAACTTTATAATTACAAAATATAATTAAAAAAATCCTTTATGAATTAGTAATATAAAAAAATTATAGTAATTTAAATTTAGACTAAAAATTATTAATATAAAATATTTATTAAATTATAATAAATAATTAAATATTTATTAAAAATCGATTATTATAGAAATATATTTGACATTTATTTTAATTATAACTATTTTAAATTTGGCGCTAAATAGCAATATAACTAGTTATATTTTTTACATTTTTAAAATTGAAAGATACAAATGAAAACCATAGTAAAAACAAAAACAGTGACAATAAAAATTCCTCCAAAAATTAAACCATCTGATGTAATTATTAGTGATTGCCCTTAATTAAATTAAATTAATATTTTTGACTCTAATCATTATTTAACTAATGATTAGAGTCTTTATATAAACTTTAAAATCACGCCTAAGGTTACTAATGAAGTACAAATATAATCATAAATGTTTCTGCTATGAGAAAAATAAATCTTTATTTGTCAGCATTCCGTCTATTAATACCCTTGAAATTTCAGATGGAAAAGAATTAGTCAAAGACTGTATAAAGTACTTTACAGGTACAACAGTTAATGAAGTTTATGATCTTATTATAAAATACCATGATATTGAAAAAGAAGAATTTTTAAATATTGTTGACTTATTAATAAGTCATAACATTATTAAAGAAGAATTTAATCATAATAAATCACAAATAAATCTCACTCCAAAAGATTTATTAAAACATGATAGACAAATTAAATATATGGAATCATTGTTTGGAAATAGCACAGAAAAATCAATCAAGTTTCAAGAAAAAATTAAGTCACTCAATATCTGTATTATTGGCGTAGGAGGAGTTGGTAGCTATTTATCATATGGACTTCTTGCAATGGGCGTTAGTAAAATTACATTAGTTGATCATGACTCAATTGAGCTCAGTAATACCTCAAGACAAATGCTCTATGTCGAAGCTGATGTTGGTAGAAGTAAAATTGAAGTTGCAAAAGAAAAACTAAAACTTGTAAATCCTGAAGCAGAAATAAACACACACAACATTGCTATAAAAAACGACGCTATTCTCGAAGTTTGTCTACAAAATAATCCAGATTTAGTTATACTTGCAGCAGATACTCCAAGAGGGTTAATTCCTTATATCGTTGATCGCGTTTGCCATAAAAAAAATATCCCATTCGTATCAGGGGCTCCTACCTGTGATATGATTAGAGTTGGTCCACTCATTATTCCAGGTAAAACAGCTTCATTTTCTGAGCTCATGCCACCACTCTTCGATAATATTGAAGATATTGATAAAGATATAAAATTTATAAACAATCGTTTTATCGGAAGTGTAATGGATCCATTTAATGCAATCGCCGCTAAAATGCTTCTTGCAGAAATTATTAAATACTTCACAAATTATCAGCAGTGTAGAATTCTAGGAAAAATGATTTTACTCAGCACAGATACTTGGGAATTGTTGACAACAGAGGAAGCTTGAATGAATTTAATAAAATATTTTATAGAAATAAAAAAAAATAATAATGATTTAATGTTTTATAATATATTAAATTTAATAATAAACAAATCAACGCCTCTTTCTTCAATTATACACCTAAATAGAGTTGAACCCATTTCTAAGCAAAAGCACAATCATTATTTAGAAGATTTAATAACTAAAAATATTGATAATTACTTCGACTTCATACAATATATTCTTGACTCTGAGTCAGATTTTAAAACTGCTATTGATATATTTAATTTTATAAAGATCAATAGTGAATTTAAAAATAGTTATTTATTTAAATATGGATATAAAATTAAAAATAATGAATCTTCACAATTTATTGGTAGAGATGAAGAAATAAAAATTTGCCGGATTTTATTAAATAGAAACTATAAAAATAACCTTATTCTCATTGGTGAACCAGGTGTTGGCAAAACTTCAATTGTTGCAGAAATTGCAGAAAAATCTGAAATGGATATCATTTGTGTTGAAATGAATGCAGTTATTGCAGGCACAAAGCACAGAGGAGATTTTGAAGAGAGAATCACGCAAATAATTGAAGATTCTATAAAGTTTGAAAAAATACTCTTCATCGATGAAATTCATGTATTAATGAATTGCAGTAATATGGAAGGCAGTATTTCAGCAACAAATATACTTAAGCCATACCTAACAAAAAATGATTTTAGAATTATAGGAGCAACAACCACCGAAGAATCATTCGGAATTATGAAAGATAAATCATTTGAAAGAAGATTTAACTTCTTCAAAATTCCAGAACCTTCAAGTAATATTTTAGTAAATATTATCAAAGAAAATTTCTCGGATATTCACTCAAATATTAATGATGAAATCATTTTAAAAATTTTTGAATTTCTAAATGAAATAAAAAATAAATTTTATCCAGACAAACTCATTGACTTTCTAGATTTATGGCAAGCATATAATGCTCATGAAAAAAAAGTAGTCGACGTAAATAAGGCTATTAATTTTTATCAAATTTGCACTAATATAACCTAGAAATTATTTAAAATTGCTTTGTCCTCAGTTTGTAGTATTTTTGCTTTATAAAAATAATTTTTTCAAAATAAAATTGAAAATTTCACAAGCAAGAACTGACAGAAAAAACCGTTATGAATATTGACAAAAAGCCTTCTATCTATACAAATTTTAATTATACTTAGTTTACCTCGTTTAGTATTGACATTTTAACTTTGGGGTTATTTATGAAATCTTTATCAGGCTCTCTATATTGGCTCACTGGTGCATCTTCAGGCATTGGCTACGCCGTTGCAAAAGAACTGGCTGAACAAAATGCTGGAATTATAATTTCCTCTCGCAATGCAGAAAAAATGGACGACAAAGTAGATGCTTTAAAAAAGCTAGGTGCATCTTCAGTTGAAACCGTTTCGCTAGATTTAAGTGATGGAAAGTTTGAAAAAAAAATAAAAGATGTGCTAAAAGACAAGAAACTAAATGGTGTTCTTCTAAACGGGGGAGGATTTCCTGGAAAAAAAACCTCCGAACATGCCTTTCAAGATTTTGTTGAAGGCAATAAAATAATGCTTGCTGGACCTGCTCAATTCTTACTAAATATTCTTCCCTATATGAAACCCCATAAATCAAGTGTTGTTGCGATTACGAGCACTTCAATTAAAGAACCTATCGCTACCCTTGATTTATCTTCAATATACCGTTCAGGACTGGTTATTTTTCTTAAGAATCTAGCTCATGAAATTGGTCATACAGGAATTCGCATTAACAACGTTGCGCCCGGAGCTACTTCAACAGAACATTTAGAAGAAATTATTGAAAAAACAGCCAAGAAAAATAAAACCTCGGCTAAAGAAGTTCGTTCCCAGTGGGAAAATAGATCGGCATTAAAGCGTATGGCAAAACCTGAAGAAATTGCTAAGGTTGCTTGTTTTCTTATGTCAAAAGATGCTTCATTTATTAATGGACAAACCATTGTTGTTGACGGTTGCTCAACGAAATCTTATTTTTAGTATTAAAATATATTTCACTTGATAAATTGATCTGCAGCTTGCTCAATAAGCACTGAGCTTATTCCACATTGATTTTCAATAAATTGAGCAATACCACCCTGTGTTTTCATATCAACTAAAAAATCTTCCATTCTCCCTTTTTTAAACTTTTCAAGTGCACTGGTCTTTTCATAATCGCATTCAATAGAGTCTATTATACTTTTATCCGCAATATTTTTCTTTTCAGCCAACATCATTGTCATCATTGCAGCAAAAGTTCCAGTTCTGTCACGTCCAACATCACAGTGAAAAAGAAAGCTTTTCTTTTCAGTTAGATCGACAAGGGCGCTTTTAAAAAAATGACACATTGAATCTTTAAATGCAGGTTTTTTCCAATTATCTAGCTTTTCAATGTCACTTATTTCAAAAGTTGTATTTAGATGCGTGCCAAATAACCTCGATCCATCTTTTTTCTCGCAATAATACGCATGTGGATTCCATGGACTAAAGTTAAGAGAATATATTTTGTCTGGATTATTAATTTTGTCACAACTCCAACCCGAAAAATATTTATTAGAACGATATACAAGCCCTGTCTGAAATAGATCTTTTTGAAGACACTGATTTAAACTTGCTCCCACATCTCTAAAATTTAACCGATAATCAAAAAGACCAATCCAAAGTTTTGGTTCATATTTACTTTTATCTCTCTTATAAATATAACCTATTGCAGATACAATGACTGCTACAACCATCAAAATCGAACTTAAAATGATTATTATTTTTTTATTTTTTTTCATATTTCTCACTAGGTAAATAAATTAATTCAGTTTAAACAAAATAAGCTATCCCCGCTTTTTCAAAGCAGAAAAGTATAATAAAAACTTGAAAATAAATTTATCAGAGGAATTGAATAAAGAAAAGAAGAGCTTTAAGAAGTTGGTGCTCATGACCAGAATCGAACTGGTACACCCTTGCGGATACAGGATTTTAAGTCCTGTGCGTCTACCTATTCCGCCACATGAGCACGAAAGAGTACATATAGCATGAATTACAATATGACAAGTCTCAAAGGACTATTTGCTGTTTTTTTTTTTCATGGTAGCGTCTCTTCGTAAGATTTGGATATCCGTATGACTGATTTAATAGAGGAAATAATATGGAAAATATCGAAAAAAAACCAACAGAATTAGCAGATGTAGCCTCAATAATAAAGAGTATATACTCCGCAACCTTGCTTTCAGGTAAAGTCGCTCTCGTAACAGGTGGCTCGCGTGGAATTGGAAAAGCAATTGCTCTTGCCTATGGTGCGCTCGGTGCAAAAGTTATCGTGAATTATGCGGGCAACGCACAAGCAGCAGAAGCAACAGTAAATGAAATCGTACGTAATGGCGGTTTAGCAACCTGTGTAAAGTTTGATGTTTCCGACTTTAACTTAGTGCAAGAAACAGTAAAATCACTCGAAAAAGAACATGGTAATATTGAAATACTTGTCAATAATGCTGGCGTTTCTCGTGATAATTTATTTGTTAAATTTAAGGAAGACGAGTGGGATAATACCCTCGATACAAACTTAAAGGGAGCCTTTAACTGCTCAAGGGCTCTGGCCATGAGTATGATGCGTAAGCGTGCAGGTAAAATTATTAATATTTCTTCTGTTGTGGGTTTAACTGGAAATGCAGGCCAATCGGCATATGCCGCCAGCAAAGCAGGCGTTATTGGATTAACCAAAGCCCTCGCTCTAGAATTGGCAGGGCGCAATGTACAAATTAACGCCATTGCCCCTGGCTATATTTCAACCGACATGACAGGAGCTTTAAACCAAGACGTTCTAGCAAAAATAATTGAAAAAATACCTATGGAAAAAGTGGGTGACCCTATTGAAGTTGCAAAAGCAGCAGTCTTTCTAGCAAGCTCTTCGTCAAGCTACATAACAGGCCAAACTTTGGCTGTTGATGGCGGCATGACTATGCATTAATTGACCCATTTTAATTTTTGCAATGGGTCATAGAGAAAGTCTTAAATTAAATTATATTATCAAATAATATAATATAATATAATATAATAAAATCAATAAAAATGCAAAAATACACAACTCACTTATTTAATAGAGCTACTATAAATTCTTAAAATATCACGTCCAAGTTTAATTCTTTCATCACCGATGGATTTATTTATAAGAATGACAACACCAATTTTATCTTCAGGAATGTAAGCCATATAGCTTGACATTCCATAACCAGACCCTGTTTTATCTATAAATATTTTATTTTTTACAAAATTTTTATTTTCTATTATTTTTTTAGATGCGAATGTAGGGTTACCATCTTTATCAAATTTATTAAAATATGTATCTCCTACAGAGTTTTCTAATTCAGAAATAATATGTGCCTGCCATGCAAGCTGTTCACAGGAGATTTTATCTTCAAAGCAATATTTATTTTCATGTGCTAATAGAATAGCTTTAGAAAGATTTGCATCTTTAATAGAAGAATAATTAATATGTGCATTTAAATACTTTGTAATATCAGAAATAGTTGATTTCAAAGATGCTGCTGCAAACCAAGCTTCAATGTCACTGCTATAAGGAACTGGATTATTATTTTTATCGTGCCCTAAAGCTATGTATTTTTCTTTGTCTTTTGGAACATTTAAATATGTTGAATTCATATTCAATGGTCTTAACATTTTATCTTCTAAAATTTCTTGATAATTTTTTGCATAAATATTTTGCAAAACATAGCCCATTGTACCAATACCTGCGTTCGAGTAACTGTATTCTTTTCCAGGATCTCCATTCCCCTTAAACTCATTTAATTTGCTCACAAGAGCCGAATAAGTTTTTGGTCGAGGGTTGAAATCAAATGGAAAAGAAGATACGTGCGCAAGCAATTCACTTGACGTAATTTTACTTAAATTTTTGTTGTTTTTTAATTCAGAAAAATAATTAACAAAAGGAGCATCTAAATTCAATTTTCCATCTATTGAAGCAACTGCAGCCAATGTCCCTGTAATTGTTTTTGTAAAGGATGCAATTGTATAAATTGTATTGCTTGTTGTCTGAGCTCTTTCTGATTTATTAGAAAATCCATAATTATTTATTACTATTTTATCATTATTTATAACAGCTAAAGACATCCCCTCAATTTTATTCAATTCCATGAATGCATTAGTCAATTTATTTATTTCACTATTTGAATTTGAAACCGCATTGGATTCAAATTGAATAAAAGCCCCAACAAAAATAAACTTAAAAAAATTATATTTCTTCATAAATACCCTATTTATACTTAACACTGGAGGAAATTAATTTATTTTAGGTTTTTTAGCCCAATAGCCAAATTCACCTCCACATATTCCCTGCGGCTTAATTCCCTTTAAAGTTGTCCAAGATAACGCGCCCGTGTACGTAACAAGTCGACTCGAGCCATTTACTTTAACAACTCCTGTATACCAGCTCAATAATATTTCTTTAGAAAGTTTTTTTAAATCTTTACGAGTGTCAGGGATTTTTAATTGCAAATAATTATAAAGTTCAAATATTTTACTTCTATTATTTCTATCAATAATGAAGTAATCTAAATATTTTGTTCCCAGTTCTAAATCAAGCTCAGAACTTCCTGTGAGTTTTTCAGAAATTTTCATAAATTTATTTAACAACTCTTCATCATTTTCGGCATGGGCTAAAAAATCCATACCGAATGAGGTGATAGAAAATGTCATAACAAGATTGGATAAAAACTCCCGACGTTTTAAGCAATTCATATGTTACACCTTGTGATATTGATTAAGTATATAGTGACTACATTTAAGGGACAGAGCTGCAATAGTTAAAGTTGGATTTGCACTGCCTGTTGTCGGCATAACTCCAGCACCCAGCAGAAAAAGATTGTGATGTTCATGACTCCGCAAATACTCATCTACAACAGAAGTTTTAGAGTCTTTCCCCATGCGATGAGTGCCCATGACGTGACCTGCTCCATAAAATTCTAGGGGTGATTTAATTTGAGTGCAATTTGCTAAATTTAAAATTTGGATCATTTTTTTTCTAGAATCTGAAAAACTTTTATTTGTATAAGAGTCTAAAGCATAATACACTTCTGGCCGTGGAATACCAATTGCATCAAGATTTTTATAAGAGGGTATAACTCTATTATATGGATCAGGAAGTTGTTCCGTTAATGCGGCCATTGTCACTTGACGATAAACACTTTCTCTATAAATATCTTCTAGCTTTTTTCCTTTAAAACCTTTTTCAATTAAAGATTCTACGAAAGGATTTATCCCACCAATTGGAAAAGTCCAACCATCATTGCTAATTTCCAATCGATAAGATGCAAAATCTTTTCGATATGCTCCTCTACGAGTCTCATCTATACCTGCGGTAGATGTAGGAGAACGATACGGAAAAATACGCTCAGGAGCTAATCCATATGCAAGTATAACAGGATGATCCATCAGGTTACGACCGACTTGATCACTCAAATTTGCAATTCCATTTTTAAAATATTCACTTTTTGACATAAGCAATAACTTTGCATTTTCAATTGCATTTGCAGCGAGAATAAACGTGTTACCTTTGACGCTAAATATTTTTCCATCTTTTATTTTAAATTTAATTTCAGATATTTTACCAGATTTTTCTGAAACTACTTCGTATGCAACAGCATTTGTAACTAATTTTGCTCCATTTTTTTGGGCTTTATTTAAATGAACGGTTGCATCATACTTAGCTTGCACAGGACAAATTGGAATACAACTTGCACTTCCGCAACATGCAGATCGCATGTCATAAGGAATAGAATTGCGAGCCTGTGGGGTATGAACAATTTTATATTCAGATTTCTTCAGAGAAGCTATCATAAATTGATCTAAATTAGAAAACGGGATTTCTGGTAATGGGTATTTATTTTTTCGAGGTGAACCTAAATCTTCTCCATTAAATCCTGAAGTCCCTAATTCTTTTTCTGCTTCTTCATACCAAAACTCTAGATCGTTATATGTAATGGGCCAGTCGAACGCGACATTGTATTTGCTTTTCATCTGAAAATCTTCGGGCAATAATCGCAAAACTGTACCTTGCCAATGCCATGTGGTTCCTCCTGCAACTCTTAAATAAGTGCTCTTAAATAATTCTTTCCCTTTTTGAACAAAATAACTTTCATTTACAGTTAAAGGAAAACGTGCATGGGCTTGTTGTTCATAAGCAGACTCTGGAATTTTATCAACAGCATTAATGAAAGTGTTGAAAGCTTTTCCTCTATCAACATGACTTCCTGCCTCTAAAATAATTACTTTTAAACCTTTTCGGCTCAATCGCTCAGCCATTATTGAACCTGCAATACCTGAACCGACAATAACAATGTCTGAGGTCAAATTCTCCATAGAACTCCTTTTATAAATTTTATAATATTTACAAGTACATAAATTTTTTATAATCGATTAAATTGTAAATACGGTATTAAGAACAAGTAAATAATAAATATATGTAAGAATAATCAAAGTATATCTTAACTATTACGACAAAAATTTCAAGTTATTGAACAAATTATTTTATTAATAATATTTATTGAATTTATGAAATTTAATAATTTAATTTTATGAAATTGTTTTTTAAAAAAATTTCATATTTAAAGTAAATCTAATGATTAGATCAATATTTGTTTTTAAACAATTAATTTTAAACTCTGTGATAAATCATGTTTAATTTTGAAGTAAAAAATCTTGGCAGAAATTTTTGGGAGTTTCTAACATTATACCATTTGGAAACCCTCGATAATGGATATTATAAATTTTAGAGATATAATATAAAAATCCTTTTTCACCACAACTCAATCTTTGTGCTAAACTCTGCCAATTTACTTTTGTATTATCTTGTGTCGTTATTGTTTCATGTGCCCAACTGGCTTCAGCCAAACCAGCCATTTTAGGCAATGCCATGTAAATGAGATGCGCAAAAGTTGGTAAATTTTCTGACCATAAAGTACCTTCAATACCTAAAACTCTGTCTGGATTTATTGCTCTATCCATGATAATTTTAGACGATAAAGCAGACTGTAAAGAACTTTCTGTATCTGAAAATGAAGTTGCCCATGTAAAACCCACTTCATTTTTATCGGGAGTATAGGCGAGATCAAAATAAGTTTGGTCTGCAAAAGCAATGACAACCGGATATTTGTTATCTATTAAGTTAACTGATTGTTTAATTGCATTTTGTGCTGTATTCCATACCCAAATGCGTCCTACATTATTTGCCTCAACAATTTCATTTCCTAAAAACTCATCCTCATTCTGAATAAATTGTTGCCAACCTGAAAACTTTATTTCAGGCAATTGCTTTGAAACTTCTTTAAAAAATTTATGGGATTTCTCAAGTGCATTTACCCCTCCCCATTCGCCTTGGCATGAACTTGATTTATCCCATGCATTAGAACTCACTTCATCTCCACCAATACTCACTTCATTTGGTAAGAAATAAAGTGTTTTTTGTTGCGAAAAAATTTCAGCAATTTCTCTTAATATGGCATTAACTGTATAAGTAAAATTCATTCCATATTCTGATTGATCACCATAAGCACACACAGGGATGACATTATCTGAATATCCTTGTACTGATAAAAACTGGGATTTATCATTTTTATCATAAAATACATTTGGCATTGCTTTAATCAATGCGCGTGCATGTCCTGGAAATTCAATTTCGGGAATAACTGTGATTTGATGATCATTGGCAAATTCTATAATTTCTCTGATCTCTTCTTTAGATAAGACATTTTGATAGATTGAAAATGCCATAGGATAAATCACGTTATTATAATTTGTTTTATCGAGATTCCCCTGCAAAAACATAAGAGGTCCAATTATTTTTCCATAACCTCTTTCACCTGCAATTTTATTAAGCCAAGGAAATGAACTTAGTTTCAAACGAAATGCTTCATCATCTGCCAAATGCAAGTGCAAATTATTTATTTTATGAGCGGACATAATTTCTATAGTATTTTTAATTTCATCTATTGAAAAATAATGACGAGCCAGATCAAGAGTAACTCCACGATATTGAAACCGAGGATAATCCAGAATAACTGCTGAATTTATTCCTGCAATATTATTTTTATAACTGCTATTGAACCAAAGTTGTCTTAAGGACTGAATTGCATAAAACACACCAGCATCATGCATTGCTTCAATAATAATTTTCTCATTCGTTATAGAAATTCTATAACCTTCTGGATTATTGTTTATATCTTTTTTATTAAAAATTTCCTTTATAATTATTCCAGTTTTTATTCTTTTCAAATTCGATTTTATAATATTTACATTTAGATCTGATTTTAGAATTTCCTTAAAATAATCTTCAATCCATGGATTTAAATTTTTAAATTTATTTTGTAACTGGATTTCATCTTTAAAAAAAAAATCTTTAATATTTTTTTGCTGAATATAACTTACAGGAGAAGGAACTATAATATTGTTCGACACACTTTGCATCGAAGAATTCCATTTTTTAATATTATGTTCATTAATAGATTTCTCAATAGAACTACGTTCATATCCTTGAAAATGATAAGAGGATTTTTTTGTAGAAAGTGTGTATATTTTCTCAGATTTCGTTTCTTTTACAACTAAAAATAAATTTTGGGGAACCGCAGAGTAATTTTTGGGAGGCCATTGATTGTTTCGAATTAAACGAATCTCATATTGACTGCCTGGCTTTAAATCAAAGTTCGATTCAGGTTCAAGAATTGTTGTATAACCTGCACTTTGATCTTTACGATGCAGTAAAGTTTCTTTAGCATATACTAATTTTTTGCACTGATTTGTCGCATTGCAAATATTCATACTTAGCTTACTATTTACCATACCAAGCTTATCAAAACTTCTTGGCATATAAAAACCAAATTTCCAATTTTGAATAAGAGATCCTAAATTTGTTAACTTAATAATGGTATAAAACTCATTTACTTGCGCATCGTCATGACAAGGGCTCTCTTTGTCATGACATGCACCAATAAATATTGAATCAATATTTAATGTTTCATTTATTCTGTTTTTATTTGAATAATTGAAATCAGGAATCTCAACAAAATCCATTAATGACATCATATGTTCAGCATTTTCTTCTTTTGCTGACAATGTATTTGCACTTATAAATTTAGTTGTGAAAAAAAATATTGCAATAAATACAATTTTATAAATATTTAAAAATCTCATGGCAAAAACTCCATATAAAATGGATACCAATCCAATGATACAAAATTAAATTTTCTTATTTAGCTATATTAATAGATTTAAAATAAATTGCAATTGAACTTTGAAAAAGCTGTTAGCTTTCTCGTTTTAAAACAGCTGCAAACATAGTGTCTGCATTTTCATGAGGCGAGCCTAATAAATTCTGCTTTACCAGAGAGAAATTTGGGTTGTTTTTTAGAAATTCGCAAACTATGCCTTCATTTTCATCAAATACCCAGCTACAGGTTGAATATACCAAATGACCACTCACTCGTACACCTTTGCTCGCTTTTTCTAAAATACTATGCTGCAACTTACTTAAACTTAAAATGTTATCACTGGAAACACGGTATTTTGCATCTGGGTTCCTTCTCCAAGTCCCTGATGAAGAACAAGGAGCATCAACTAAGACCCAATCAAATCCATTTCTATTTTCAACTTCTTTTTGAAACTGAGGGAGTTTTTCTCCATTCCAAGGAAGACAGCGAATATTAAAAAAACCTGATTTTCGTGCACGCTTTTTTACTTCTTCAAGTTTGTATTCTCGAATATCAGACGCGTAAATGACACCTTTATTTTTTAATAAACTTGCAATCTGTTGTGTCTTTCCGCCTCCACCTGCACAGCAATCCCAAACAAACTGTCCATTTTTAACCTGAATATTTTGTCCAATTCTTTGACTCGCTAAATCCTGAATTTCAAACAAACCAGATCGGTATGCTTGTAATGCAAAAACGCCTTTTGCTCCGGTCACCTTCAAAGAAGAATCAAAATGTTCAAATTCAAACCCTTCTTTAATAAGTTCTTGAGTAATCAATTCTGTTTTACTCAAATCATTAATCCGAATCCACAAAGGTGGGCGAGAATCAAGCTCTGTTAAAAACTGTTTAACTTCTGTCTCGTTCCAATTTGATTTTTCAATTCTTTTTTCTAAACTGCTTTTATACCAAATAGGAATACTAGAAAAAATTAAATGAAAAGAAATATCCTTTGAGTTCTCAAGAAAAGAAATTAATTTAGCAAAGAATTGAGTTTCTAATTGAAAATTTTCAGATGACAATTCAAGAGATACTGCACTAGATTTATTTTTATATACTAATTGATAGCGTAGGCGAATCCAGACAAAAAAACGTTCTTCTGTAATTTCTTTCCACTTAGAAAGAAGTTGATTGCTATTTTTAAAATTTTCTTCAAAATTTATAATGAATTCTTTAATTAGTTTTTCATGTAAATTTACATGCTGGCACTTTAAAAAAAATTCTTCACAAAATAAAGAGAAATAACCAAAACGGATTCCAGCAAATAAACATTCACTATACCAACGTCTATCACGACTTCCATATTTTGAATTTTTAGCAAATTCTTGTGACAACCATCTATCAAACTGTGGAAGAGATTCTTGATTTAGTGCAGAGCACCATAGCTTATACAAATGAGGCCATCTGCCTTCATAATGTTTTGTACTTTTATTTTTTTGTTCTGCCATTTTAATCCTCGGAATCATCATCGAAAAATTCGATATCTGCTCCGTCTAATGCTTTGCTGTCATCAAAGACCATACTACGAATGTCATCATCGTAATTACGATCTCTTTGAAAACGAGCAGTACCTTTAGATTTAATTCTTTCACCATTGTCGTCCAACGGTGAGCGGGTTCTTTCACGAAAAATAATTGAAATTGGAATATCTTTGTATTGAAAAGCTTCACGAAATTCATTTTCAACAAATCTTTTGTAACTAAAATGCAAATCTTTTGGATGTGAACAGAAAATGACAAAACGTGGAGGCAATGATCCCACTTGTGTCGCATAAAGAAATTTAATTCTTTTTGATTTATTTTTTACCAAAGGAGGTGTGTGCTTTAAAAGAATATCTCTTAAAGTATTGTTAACTTGTGAAGTTGGATTTCTTTTGCTTCCTTGATCATATAGTTCAAGACACATTGGAATAAGTCGGCTGACCCTTAAATTTTCTAATGCACTAACAAATACAATAGGTGCATAACGAATATAGCGTAAATCTAAATGTAATTTTTCAGTGAATTCTTTTACAGTTTTTGAAGTTTTATCTTTAACGAGATCCCACTTATTTACAACAATTAATATTGGTTTTCTAAGCTCAAATGCATATCCAGCAACACGCGCATCACCATCGGTTGCACCATCTTCAGCATTAATCACTAAAACAGCAACATCGCAGTCCTCTAAACATGAAACACTACGAAATGCTGAAAACTTTTCAAGTTTATCGACCATTCGACTTTTGCGTCGGATACCTGCTGTGTCTATAATTTTGAGTTCACGCCCATGATATTTTAAGGCCACATCGACCGAATCTCTAGTTGTTCCTGGCTTATTATCAACAATGGAACGCGCTTCACCTACAAGTCTATTTAAAATAGAGGACTTTCCAACATTTGGACGGCCTATGATAGCAAGTTTTACAGGAGGATTTTCAAGATCTTCCGCTTTTGTTTTAGGAGCAGTTGCAAAAATTTCGGTTGCAGCATCAAGCAAATCAGAAACACCACGATTGTGTTCTGCACTCACTGGATATACGTTTGGTACCCCTAGC
This sequence comes from Fluviispira multicolorata, assembly GCF_009208585.1. GTDB lineage: Bacteria > Bdellovibrionota_B > Oligoflexia > Silvanigrellales > Silvanigrellaceae > Silvanigrella > Silvanigrella multicolorata. The sequence continues at coordinate 49,128 of NZ_WFLN01000009.1, read as the reverse complement.
TTACGAAATTCTTCAATTAAAATATCATCTTTAGGTAAATCACATTTATTTACACAGACTACAAAATTCTTTTCTGATTTACGCAGACGGCGAATAAGATCGCTGTCAACAGGGTGAAGTCCTTCACGCCCATCCACAACAAAAATGACTGTCTCTGCTTCTTCAATAGCCATTTCAGCCTGTTCAACGAGCTGAATTTTAATGTTATCCTTTGAAGTTGGTTCAAAACCACCTGTGTCGCACAAGTAAAAAGCTTCACCATTGTGTTCGGCGCGTCCGAAAATGCGATCTCGAGTGACACCGGGTTCATCGTGAACTAAACTTTTACGTTCACGAATAATACGGTTAAAAAGTGAGCTTTTGCCAACATTGGGACGACCAACGAGGGCAACAAGGCGAGTGTAGGTTCTTAAAGTCATTATAGCGAAATCCTGTGTCTGTTCTGTAAAGTATGCTAGAAGCTTTTCAAGATGCCATGATCTTCAAATCATCACTGCGGCGAAAAATAGGGCAAACAGAAGGCATCGTAGCCAGTCCACCTGCATAACGGAATTTTTGTGAAACATAAAGTGATTTTTAAAAATAAGAAGTTTACAGTCTTTTCCAATGTAAGAAAAGCCTCTATTTACCTAGCGGCCAAACAAATTTGCTTTATTCTGCAAAAAAATAAATTTGAAGCCTATATTGTCGGCGGTGCTGTAAGAGATTTACTCTTAAATCCTAACAAAATACCAAAAGATATTGACATTGCGACTTCCGCAACACCTGAAAATATAAAAGATTTATTTAAAAATGCACACTTTGTTGGACAAGCCTTTGGCGTATGCTTGGTAAAGCAAGGCAGTCATCAGTTTGAAGTCACGACTTTTCGCAAAGAGGGTAAATATTTAGACAGAAGACGGCCAGAGTCTGTTAGTTTAGGAAATTTTATAGAAGACAGCCAACGTCGAGATTTCACCGTAAATTCAATTTATTACAATCCTAGCAAACGCTTAATTATCGATCCACATGAAGGTCTAAAAGACTTAAGACAGAAAGTCATTCGTTGTGTTGGCCTACCTGAAGACAGGTTACATGAAGATGCGCTCAGAATTTTAAGAATGATACGCTTTGCAGCCAATTTAAATTTCAGTATCGATAGCAAGAGTATTGAAGCTGCTCAAAAAAATTCAGATGGCTTGTTTGAATTGAGCAAAGAAAGAATTCTGCTTGAATTTCAAAAAATCAAACTTGGAAAGTTTCATATTTTTTGTACTTTTCTAGATAATATAATAAGAATAAAAAATATTTTTTATAAAAATGAACGATTTTTAATTTCAGATAATAAAAGCTTTATGAGAAACAATCTCGCACTCAGTAAAATAAAATTAGACACTATCTATCCATTTTATAATTTCTTAAAATATTTTTTATTTAACTACGAATTTGATCAAAAGAATTACACTGAATTTTTAAAAGTTTTTGAGGAGTGGCCTCTTACAAATGACGATAAAAAAGCCTGCTTTATTTTTTTAAAATGCATTTTTTATAAAGAAAACTCTAAAAAAGAGATTGATATTGAGCTTTACGATTTCATTTTCTATGAATATCTAACTCAAATTTCTTCTCTAACAAAATACTATTCTCGCTGTATTTTTATAAATCTTTCTGTTTTTATTAAAGATAATCTTTTAAAAGAAACACTCTATAAAATCACTGATAGCTATTCAAATGAAAATAAATTGAATTTAAATACTGAAAAAATTGTAAATTTAGTAGAAAGCAAAAATTTAGATAAAAAATATATTTCAGTAATTATCAAATATATACAGTATATTTATTTGAAAAAAGGGATAGCTCCAAAAATAGAGAGCATAATAGATTTTAAAACAGATTTTTTTAAAGAATATTTTTCCATTGGATTACAGAATGCAAATAAAACAGAGTGAAAATGGAGAAAATCAAAATTTATCAAAAAATATTAGCATAATTTTGGTAGAACCAGAGCACCCAAATAATGTTGGTGCTGTTGCACGTGCAATGAACAATATGGGTTTTTTTAATTTAAGGCTTATAAAGCCTTGTGATTATTTAAGTGGAGGTAAAGAGGGTGCAAAAACCTTAGCCATGCACTCTCAAGATATTCTAAAGAATGCAAAAGTTTACTCTTGCTTGAGCGATGCTCTTGTAGACAAACAAGTTGTCATTGCATTTACAAATAGAGCTCGCGGTCAACACAAAAGCTTAGAGGTCAGTTGGAATTTAGAAAAGATCTTTACTGACATCCGACACGATTATAAAATTGCTTTTGTATTTGGTAGAGAAGCATCAGGACTAACTAATGCTGAAATTGATTTATGTAATATTTGCATGAAAATTCCAACCTTTGGTAACAATACATCTCTTAATTTAGCTCAAGCTGTCATTGTTATTCTCTACGAAGCAAGTAAAGTTCTTAATAAAATTGGAAATACTAAAAGTGAAAATATAAATTTAGCCACATCTAACCATATTGAAAATTTAAAATTGAATTTATTTTTTGTCCTCGGAAAAATTGGTTATATTAAAAATGGAAATAAGTCCAAACGGTGGAGTGTATTTTCAAAGCTCATTGCTGACAAATTTTTAACAGAAAAAGAAGTAAATATAATGCAAGGTATACTTAATAAAATTAAAGAATATATAAGATAAACAAAAAACACAAAATCACTTTAAATTTAAAGTCTCCATCATTTGTTCACCTCTTAACTAAAAAAACTTATAAATTTTAATAGAATACCGAAAACTAGCATTGATAGATAAAATTGAGTACTTATAAGGTATAAATAAATGACCTATAAATTGATAAAACACAAAAAAATATTATTATCTTCTATAATTTCTTTGTTTTTTTTACTTACTTTTCCTAGCACTCTATCTAAAGAACCAACTCTAAAATTCAGTAATTTAACTCATATGTCCCTAGGTGATTTTGATGATATGAAGGAAAGGCGTATGATCCGAATTTTTATGCCTTATAGTAAGACACTTTATTATATAGATAAAGGACAGGAAAAAGGATTAAGTATAGAACTAGCTCGAGATTTCGAAGCATATATTAATAAAAAGTACAAAAAAGAACTCGGCAATCGACCAATAACCGTTTTTATTATTCCTACTTCTATTGAATATTTAATTGACAATATTATTACAGGGAAAGGGGATATTGCTGCAGGAAATCTAACCTTTACTCGAGACAGAGCAAAAAGAATAGACTTTGTTGGCCCCAAAAAGCAACGTGGAAACACAGAGTTGGTCATTACCCACAAAAGCGGACCGACAATAAATACGATTGAAGAACTTTCAGGAAAAACAGTCAGTGTTCGCCGCTCGACAAGCTATTATGACAGTCTTTTAAAGCTAAATAAGTCTTTTGAAGCGGCAGGAAAACCATTAATTAAACTTCAAGTACTGCCTGACGATCTTTCAGATGAAGATAAATTAGAAATGGTAAACGCTGGAATATTAAAAATAGTTATTGTAGATGATATAATTGCAAAAGCTTGGGAAAAAATATTACCAAACATAAAAGTAAATTACAAAGCTTTTGTGAGAGAAAATGGGAAAAGTGGGTGGATGATTCGAAAAAATAGCCCTAAATTAGCCTCTGAACTAGAAGATTTTTTTATACATTATGTTGAAAAAACAAATGTCAATGACGTAAGATATGCTCAAACGCTTGAAAAATGGAATCAATTAAAAAATAACACACAAAGTTCAGAGACAGAGAAATTTCAAAGTATATTAAAAATATTTAAAAAATACGGTGCAAGATATAAATTTGACCCTCTCATGCTTTCAGCTCAAGGATATCAAGAATCAAAACTTGATCAAAATGCACGCAGCCATGTAGGCGCAATCGGTGTTATGCAAATTATGCCTGACACTGGAAAACAAATGAAAGTTGGCGACATAACAAATATTGAAGTCAATATACATGCTGGCACAAAATACATGAATTTCCTAATGAAGACTTATTTCAAAGGGGCAAAATTTAATGATTACAATCGAATGTTATTTGCCTTAGCAAGTTATAATGCAGGTGCAGGTAAAATACTAAAAATGAGAGAAATTACTGCTGCATGTATGTGTGGACTTGATGAAAATAAATGGTTTAATAATGTAGAAATGGTCACCGGTGAAATTATTGGCCTTGAAACGACGACTTATGTAAGAAATATCTTAAAATATTATGTGTCCTATAGATTAATAAATGAAGAAAAAAATAAAAATATAAAAAAAATTAAAAAATAATACTCATAGCTTGAGTTATAAAAAAATATCATTCCATAAAGCGACCTACAAAAGGCTATTCTCATAATAACGTGAAAAACACTCGGGCTGATTAACAGCCCATTGTGAAGAGTCGTAACCGACTTCCATATATTTTTTCCCCGCAGATTTTTCAATTTCATGCAAACGTGGAAAATCTGTATAATTCTAAATTATTTTAAACATACTTGCATACCTCATTTAAATGCAAATATAAATAATACAGAAAAATATATATAATAAAAATTTTATTTAAACCATTAAAGCATAAAAGTTGACTATATGAAAAGTTTAAGTAAAGTTGAATATGATAACGTAGCAGAATAAAGATATGCACAAATATTTATTACTTTGGATATTGTATTTTATAAAGGAGATATTTATGAACGCTAATGAGCAAGGATTTCAAACAGGTGTCGTCAAGTTTTTTAACGAAAAAAAAGGATTTGGCTTTATTCAACAAGACAATGGTGGTCCCGATGTCTTTGTTCATTTTTCAGCTATTGTTTCAAATGGTTTTAGAACCTTGAATGAAGGGCAAAAAGTTAAATTTAAAGTGACTCAAGGACAAAAAGGCCCTCAGGCCGAGCAAATTGAAGTGATTTAAAATACTCTATTACTATACTTAACAAATATTTATAGAGTATCGCAATTAAAATAAAGCGCTTCTTTTTAGGTTCTGCTCTTTTAATTTTAATAAGCATTTATGAACTAAGTTCTCCATACTTAATGACGGGCCTAGTAAGTTTATTTTGCATAGGATTTGCAATTTGTTATCCCGTTATTTTTTCAGAATCACTTACTATTTTTCCTAATTTAAGAGGAACTGCATCCTCATTTAATATGAGTATAAGAGCACTTTTAGTTTTTATTTTTACAGGATTATCAAGTTTAATTTATAATAAAGAGCCAATTTCAATATCAATCGTAATATTTTTAGGAGTATTTTTAAGTTTTATTTTTTCTTTTCAATTTATATTTAAAAATAGAATAAGTTTAAAATAAAAGCACCGCTCAAAACTGATTTAATTTTTCCAATGCAGATGGAGTTGTTGAGCGTACGTGTCTACGTGTGATACTTCCTTGCGAAACAAAATTTAATAAATACCACTTTCCTCCAGCCTTTCCATTTGTACCACTTGCACCATCACCACCAAACGGCTGCATATTTACAATTGCGCCTGTCGTTTTTCTATTAATATAAAAATTACCTGCATATTGACTCAGAACTGGCACTGCTTTTTCTAAAAATGTTTCGTTACGGCTAATAACACTTCCTGTTAAACGATAATTGTGTAGTTCAATAATCGGAACAATATCTTCAAATTTTTTATATGTTTTAATAGCTATAACTGGTCCAAATATTTCTTCTGATAGAAGTTCATGTTTTTCAGTAAATACTTCAATTATTGTTGGAGAAACATAAAATCCATTTTTCTTATCGCAATTTCCACCCACAATAACTTTACAATTTTTATCGTTCTTAGCGCGCTCAATGAAAGAAGATATTTTATCGAATTGACGTTCATTTATAACAGGTCCAACATCACATTTTTTATCAACTGCATTACAAATATTGAGAGAATTTGTTTCTTTAATAAGAGCTTCACGCAAATCAGGCCAAATATGTTCATCAATAATTGCTACACTATTAGCTGAACATTTTTGTCCACTGCGCCCAAATGCACCTTGGGTAATACAACGAGCTGTGTCGATAATATCAACATCTTTATCAGCCACCAAAAAGTCTTTACCACCTGTTTCAGCAACATAACGAGGAAAGTTTTTACGTGGATATTCAGAATTATATAAATAATTTCCAAATGCTTTTGCTGTTGCAAAACTTCCGGTAAAATTAACTGCAGTTAATTCAGGATGCGTAAGCACAGTTGGAAGACAAGGTTTACCATCGCCGGTAATCATATTGATAACCCCAGGAGGAAATCCAGCTTCATCAAGTGCAAGCATTAAGAGATAACCACTCATAACAGAATCGTCAGAAGGTTTCCAAACAACTGTGTTTCCTGTTAGTGCCATAACTAAAGGTAAATTATAACCAATTGCTTGCGGAAAATTAAATGGTGTCACAGCGCAAGTAAAACCTTTTAAAGGGCGCAATTGTAAGTGATTTGTTTCACCCCAACCATCACCCATTTGTTCTGCTAGTAATTCGGCATAAAAATAATTATTAAAACGAACAAAGTCTAAAAGTTCTGCCCATTCTACATATGTTTCAAAAGAATTATAACCACACTCAACACTTGAAGTTGCACATAATTCGTATTTCCATTTTAAAAGAATTGTTTCAAGATCTCGAAATTTTTGAATACGTGTAGAAGGAGATAATGCAGCCCAATGAGCTTTCGCTTTTAATGCTGCTTCGATGGCTTGTTGCGCATGCGAAAAGTCCGCTTGTTGATATGTACCAATAGCTTCTCCATTAGATGGATTTAAATTTTTTACTTTTTTTGTAGAATAAACTTTTTTTCCATCAATGATCATTGGAAGATCTATATTTTTAGGTATTTTTTGCACAGCTTCAGCATATTTTTCCCATTCAGAAGGAATTTCTTTTGGGTTGATAATAAGCTCATTATTTGGAACTTTTAGAGATAATTTATGCATAATCGGATAACTCCCTGATTGCTACAGAAGTAAAAAAAGAATTCTCACTGAAATACATATTACAGGAAGACTCATTTCACAAGACATGCAAAAAAAGAGAATAAAATATCAAATAATTTAATTTTCAAATTTATTTTTAGTAAAAATTCTTTGTGCATTTGGATAACTTATTTCAGGGAGTGGTCTTTCAGATATATATCCATTTAATGGACTGGGTTCAGCCCATGGTGTTTTTGTAAGCTGCTCAACAATAACATTCTCACCATCACGCGCTAGCACATGATTTGGAGATAAAGGAATTTTTCCAGTGGGCGTGTCCAAAACATATTGAGGATTTGCAAAACCCGTTGTAGAACCACGTAATCCTCGCATAATATCAAGACCTTTTTCTAGAGGAATACGAAGGTGCTCCGATCCTTCAACAATTTGTGGATGATAAATATAATAAGGTCTAGCACGCAAGCGCACAAGTCCATTTACAAGTGCACGCATTTTTTCCACAGAATCATTTACATCTTTTAAAAATACAGACTGATTTCCGACAGGAATTCCTTTACGTAACAAAGTATCAATTGCACTTGCAGCCTCGGGAGTTAACTCTTGAACAGAATTAAAATGAGTATTTATCCAAATAGGATGATACTTAGCAAGCATATCTGCAAACTCTTCTGTTATCCTGTAAGGTAACGAAACAGGGGTTCTCGTCCCAAAACGAATAATTTCTACATGTGGAATTTCGCGTAGTTTTTTTAATAAATTTTCAATTGTACTATCATGCCCAATAAAAGGATCACCGCCTGTTATTAAAACATCGCGAATATTTTTATTGGAAGATATATATTCAATACCTTTCTCAATTATTTTAGGATTAAAATGCAATCCTTCTTCACCATCTCGACGTTTTCTAAAACAATAGCGACAATAAACAGGACATAATTGAGCAACACACCACGCAATGCGATCTTTATAAACATGCACAACTTCTTTAACGGGTGAGTTAACAACTTCATTAAGAGGATCAGGCACACCATATTTATCTTTTAATTCTTCCATTTTTGGCATCAATTGCAATCGAACTGGATCATATTCATTTTCAAAATCCATAAGTGCAATTGCATACGGACTAATTCCTGCATGAAATTTATCTTTAAGTTCATGAAATGCAGAATTTTCATTAGAGGATACTTTAAGAATATTTATAAGATCATCTGCTGATTGGACCTGATTTTTCATTTGCCATCGCCAATTTGCAAAACTCTCTTCAGAGACTCCAAAAAGTTTGGCGCCAAACTGCGTAATACACTTTTTATTCGATGCTGTTGCTTTATGAAGATTATTTGGAGTTACAAACGGCATGCTTTATTTCTTTCCTATATAACTAAAATAGTAGCATTATTTATAATAATTTGAAACAAAAAATAAGAAGATAAAATCAACTTCATCTCCTTTTTAGTGCTCCCATCTTGTACACTATTGCCGAACCTTGTAAACACATATTGATGTTCATTCAGAATCCTCTTCGTACTTTTTTTCGGGAAAAAAGAATGGCTGCAAATTCTAAAGCAATACGTTTTTTACTTCATCGCTATCTCATTTCTTCTTGGGCCAGTAAATCACGCCGAAGTGCTTCCGCAATTGGTGTGCTATTGCCTGTATTAGGGGTCTCAATTGGAGTTTTTGCCTTTACCGTGGTGCTCAGTGTCATGGGAGGATTTGTCACAAACATAAAATCTCATCTCCTAAATATGCAAGCGCATATTGAAGTTGTTGCAATAGAAAGAGGAAAACAGATTCCTGAAAACAAAGATCTCATGCAACAAATTCAATCAATCTCGAGCGAAATACTTGCTATCTCTCCATATCAAAGTGGAGACGTTATTTTACAGTCTGGCTCAAGGGGAGCTATGGCACGCCTTGAAGGAATTGATCCCGCTCTCGCTGAAGGTACTCTCAGCTTACAAAAATATCTTTCAGAAGATATTACTTTAAATATATTAAATCGAAAATTGCCTGCAGAAAATATTACAAAATCTGACTTATTTCCAACCGTAATCGTTACCCTCGACCTCATGAATCTACTCGGTTTACATGTGGGCGATAGTCTTACCTTGGTCTCAACAATTCCAGATGATGGAATTGGTGGGCTCGCTCCAACTCAGTTTCCTGTGATGATTGCTGGGTATATAAGTTCAGGAAATTTTTCATTTAATCAAAAAAGAGTTATCAGCTCTTTAAAGATCACAAACCAATTTTTTCAATATGAGAAGAGCTGGCTTGGTTTGCAATTAAAAATAAAAAGTCCACTAGAAGCAGATAAAATTTCTCAGAAACTCAATAAAATCCTCAAACCAATGGGCTTACGCGCTAAGCCATGGACAGAGTCAAACAGCGCCTTATTAAAAGTGCTTACTCTAGAACGATTTGGAATGAGTTTTGTCATGCTCATGATAATTTTAGTTGGATGCTTTAGCATTTCTATTTCGCTGCTTCTCACAATTCGCAGAAAATCAAATGAAATGGCAATTTTAAGGAGTCTTGGGTTTGAACAGTCTGATTTAAGCAAACTCTTTCTCTGGCAAGGATTCCTTATTGGTTTTGCAGGAGTTATCATAGGACTTGCTTTAGGTGGAGTTGCTCTTTATTGTATTCATAATTATCAAATTCCTTTTATTACGACATCTTATTCAAGTAAACCATTACCCGTACTCATCGATATCTATGAAATCGTTTTTATTTCATTTGGAAGCATATTCTTAGCTATGCTCGCGGCTGTGTGGCCTGCTATTGAAGTTAGAAATTTAGATGTCATAGAAGTTTTATCAGTGCGAAATTAAATTATTGGAGCAGAAGTGATAGCCGTTCAAGTTGATAATTTACATAAAACATATAAAGTAGGCGAGGGGATTCTCAATGCTCTCGCAGGAATTTCTTTCAAAATTAATAGGGGAGAAGTTGTTGCTGTTGTTGGTGAAAGTGGTTCTGGTAAAAGCACTCTCCTACATATTTTAGGAACCTTAGACTCTCCTTCTTCAGGAAAAATTTTAATTGATGGCAAAAATCCGTTTGAAAAGCGAGATAAGTCTGTTAGCACATTCAGAAATTTACATATTGGCTTTGTTTTTCAGCACAACAATTTATTACCAGAATTCAATGCTCTTGAGAATACAATGATGCCGGGTTTAATCGCTGGATTTCCCGAGAAAACTGTAAAAGAAAAAGCAAAAATCTTACTTAAAAAAGTTGGACTTACTAAAAGAGAACTCCATTTTCCAAGTCAGTTAAGCGGTGGTGAACAACAAAGAGTTGCCATTGCTAGATCACTTATTAATGATCCAATTCTTTTACTTGCCGATGAACCTTCTGGAAATTTAGATTCAAAAAATGCATCTCATATTCATGAACTTTTTCAGGAGATAAATCAAAGTTTAAAATCAACTGTATTAGTTGTTACTCACAATAAAGAATTTGCAGCCTCGCTACCTCGACGAATTCGATTAAGAGATGGCCATATTCTCTCTGATGAACAAAATAGTTAACCTACTTTAACTCAAACAAGGTTTCTCTACTTGATGAAGCATTGTTTGCAAAATGAGCCAAGATGGTGAATAGTGGCAGCTTCGTTGATCTCTTTTCCGTCTTGTTGATGCGAGTATTATAGAAATGTTTGGCTTAAAAAAATACAGGTTCTTAGAAAATACGTTCTTTTTTGGTACGACAAGCCTTGTTCTTGCGATAGCAGGGCAAGTTTTTGCACAAACACCTCTTCTGCAACCTTCAGCGCAAGCACAGCATGGAGCTGTATCAAAAGTAACAATAACTGGAAATAAAACTGTTACAAACGATGCTATTTTAAAATTAATGTCAATTAAAAAAGGTATGAATTTAACTCCAAGTGCTGTCACAAAAGACATTAAAAGTATTTTTGCTACGAGTTACTTTCAAGATGTTAAATTTGATTTAGGAGAAAATGGTGAATTAATCGTATCTGTCGTAGAAAAACCAACTATTCATGATATATTATATGAAGGTTTTGACATTGTAAGTTCATCATCTTTAAAAGATAAAATAATCACAAAAAAATATACTATTGTTGATGAAAAAAAACTGTCCCAAGATTTAAGAACAATTGAACAAGCTTATATTGAAAAAGGATATTATTTAGCGAAAGCTTTGTATGCACTTAAATCAACAAACTCAGGTTCAGTTAATGTTGTTTTTCAAATCAAAGAAAACACGCCCATTGAAGTTAGAAAAGTAAATCTTTTAGGCAATGAATACTTTAGTGATTTTGAACTTCAGACATTTATGGCAACTAAACCAATTTCTTGGAACTCAGTTTTAACTTCTTCCGGCCTTTTTAGGGATGAATATGTTGCGGCAGATCAACAAAATATAACTTATTATTATCGTGATAATGGTTACGCTGAAAGCACAGTTGTTGCACCTATATCTCGTTTAGCAAAAAACAAAAAAGACATTAGTGTTTCCTTTTTTATTGAAGAAGGAGAACGATTTAATATAGGAACCGTTAAAATAACAGGCGATCTTATTGATACAGAAGATAATATTAAAAATAAATTACTTTTAAAAGAAGATCAAATATATCGTATTTCAAAATTTAACAGTGACATGAAATCACTAAAAGTAATTTATGGTGATCAAGGCTATGCTTTTACTTATGTTTATCCAACATTTAACATTGATAGAGTTAAAAAACTTTATAATATAAATTATAATATAACAAAAGGTGAAAAAGCCTATATTCGTAATATCACGATTGAAGGAAATGTTAAAACGCGTGATAATGTTATTAGAAGAGCGATTAAAATTTCTGAAGGACAATTATTCAATGCAACCAACATTGAGAAAAGTAAAGCAAACATAGAACGGCTTGGTTTTTTTGAGGTAGTACAGCTTATTCAAGAACCAGATCAAGCTAATAATTCAGTTGATATTAAAGTTCTTATAAAAGAAAAATCTACCGGTTCATTATCTGCCTCCTTAGGAGCTTCTCCAGATACAAACGGATCTTCGGGCTTAACTTTCTTTATACAGGGACAATATCAAGAACGTAATTTAATTGGTAAGGCTTATGGTGTAGGCGCAAATATTCAAGTGAGTCCAAGCCCACGCGGCAATGGATCTTTCAATTACACATTAGGACTAAACTTTACGAATCCAAGCATTTATGATGGCCCATGGAGTTTTGGAGTTAATACATCTTTTTCTAAAAATGAACAGGCTATCACGTCTTCTTCATCAATTGACCAAGTCTATATTACGCAAGAAACAAAAACAGCTGGAGTGAGTGTTGGACGTGAAATTATAGAAAATCTTCGCTTTTATTTGGGCTATAGTATTTCTGAAACCCTTACAAATCCGAGCGTTCCTTTAACTCAAAAGTTTTATTCATCAGGAACCACTGAAAAAATATCACAGACTCTGACTTACGATAACACCGATAACTACGCTAACCCAACTTCAGGTATTTATTTATCTGGAACAAACTCATTTGGTTTTGAGTTATTTAAAGGCCAATATAAATTTGGCTCCATGTCTGCATTAACTGCATATTATATACCAGTTAATTTTAGTGATAACTTTAGAACAAATTTTAGAATTGCTTTTCAACCAAAATATGTTTACCAAATCGACAAAAAGAATTCCGTCCCTTACTGGGAACGCCTCACACTTGGAAACTCATATTACATGAAAGGCTATTCCGGCCCAGGAGAAGCTTTAACCACCACCGCACAAGTGGCTATCTCCCCGCTCACAGGGCAAACTTCAACATTCACAATTGGTGGTAATAGAAGTTTTTATGGAGTCTTAGAATATTTTGTGCCAATTATTCCCCAAGCAGGATTACGCTTAGTTACTTTTGGTGAAGCCGGCTCCGTATTAGATGACTATGAAAAATTCTCTATGGATAAAGTTAAATATGACGTTGGATTTGGCTTTAGATGGACAACCCCTATTGCACCATTCAGGTTTGAATGGGCTTTCCCAATTGAGAATGGAAATATTGGCAAAGCGCATTTCATCTTCTCAATTGGATCTGATAGTTTTAACAACAACATGTGATAATGTTATAAAAGTGATTCTCAATATTTGGAGGAATTAATTATGAATATCAATTTGGTAAATAAAGTTTTATGCAAATCGCTAATTATTGCTATATCTTTTTCTTTAATTCAAGGTATATATGCAAAAGATGCTTCACAATTTAAAATTGGTGTTGTGGATGTTCAAGCTGCAATTTTACAAACAGATGAAGGCAAAGCTAAACAAGCAAGCATGCGTAAAGAAGTTCAAGAAATAGAAGATAGCATGCGTGCACAAGAAACTGAGTTAAAAAAATTAATTGAAGAATTTCAATCACAACAAACTGTACTTTCAGAATCAGATAAACTCATTAAGCAAAAAGAAATACAAACTAAAAATGTAAATTTTCAAGACTTTAAATTTAGATCTCAGGAAAAAATGCGCAAACAAGAAATCGATGCAAGTCAGCAAATATTTCAAAATATGCTCGGAGTTATAAAAGAAATATCTGAACCTAAAGACCTAGATGCTGTATTTGACAAAGGAGCTGGTATAGTTTTATACGCTAAAAAAGCTGAAGACTTAACTCCAAAAGTAGTCGCTGAATATAATAAAAAATACAAAGCAAAATCAAAGGTAAAAGGAACAAATTAAATGACAAACTTATCAATAAACGATATTAGTAAAATATCAAATTGTGAAGTTATTAATTTAAACTCTGAAGACATTAAATTTTCAGGCATTGCTCCTTTAGATAGAGCCGATAAAAATCAAATTTCTTTTTTAATTAATGATAAATATCTTAACGATGTTTATCATACAAATGCAGGCGCAATAATTTGCTCAAAAAAAGCTGCTGAACTATTTAAAGAAAAAGTGGCGAATTGTCTTATTATATGCGATAATCCCCATGTTACTCTAGCGAAAATTTCTCAGATTTTTTTTAAGCCAACTCATCCATTTAATGGTATTTCAGACCATGCTATAATTGACAAATCAGCCGAAATTCACCCTTCTGCAACAATCTTTCCTTTTGTATTTATTGGCCCAGGAGCACGCATTGGAGCTCACTCAGTTATTTATTCAAACTGCTTTATTGGAGCTGCAAGTACGATTGGTGAGGATTGTATTCTTTATCCTAATGTTGTTCTTAGAGAAGGTTGCCGCATTGGTAACAGATGTATATTAAACCCTGGTGTCGTCGTTGGTGGCGATGGCTTTGGGTTTGCTGCCGATATAAATGAAAATGTTAAAATTCCACAAATTGGTGGCGTTTTTATTGAAGATGATGTTGAAATTGGCGCAAATTCAACTATAGATAGAGGCGCAATGTCTGACACCAAAATAGGTCGTCAAACTAAAATCGATAATTTAGTTATGGTTGCGCATAATGTTGTGATTGGAGAACTTTGTTTTATAGCTGGTCAAGTTGGTATAGCAGGATCTACAACTGTAGGAAACAAAGTAGTAATGGCGGGTCAAGTTGGTGTATCTGGACATGTTAAAATTGGTGATAAAGCAATGCTTACAGCGCAAAGCGGTATTTCTAAAAATATTCCTTCCGAACAAATATGGGGAGGCTCTCCTGCACGCCCTTTTAAAGAATACACAGCCCATCTTGCAACTCTTAATAAAATCGTAAAACAGACAAATAAAAAATCATCATAAAATGATTAGAGGAGAAAAAAATTTTATGAGCCCGTCCCAAATAAATATATTAATGGATCTTGAAAAAATAAAAAAATATATCCCCCACAGAGATCCTCTACTATTAATTGATTCTATCCATGAAGTTACAGATAATGATAGAATTGTCTCAAGCAAAACTCATCACACAACAGATCCTGTATTTGCGGGTCATTTTCCTGATAATCCAATTTACCCTGGAGTGTATTATATTGAAGGAATGGCACAATCTGGCGCAGTATTAATTGGTATAAACCGAGAAAAAGAAGGACTACTTGAAGAAAAATTAGGCTTTTTAGCTTCTATTGATGATGTTCGCTTTCGTAAACCCACAGGTCCTGGCGATACTGTTCGCTATGAAGTGTCATTAGAAAAAACCAGAGGACCATTTCTTTGGTTCAAAGGAACAGCATTTGTTAATGATGAAATTGCAGTAGAATGTAAATTCTCAATTGCTTTAGGCGCTTCAAGAAGGAATTAACAATGAACAGCTCTTCAACACAAATACATCCAACAGCAATTATTGAAGATGGAGCCGAATTAGACAGTGGAGTAATTATTGGTCCGTATGCTACCATTGGTAAAAATGTAAAAATTGGTAAGGGAACAGAAGTCCATGGTCATGCGCTTGTAACCGGACATACAACAATTGGTGAGTATAATACAATCTTTAGTTATGCATCCGTTGGAAATATTCCTCAAGATTTAAAGTATAAAGGCGAGCCCACTCAGCTTATTGTCGGAAATAAAAATATAATTCGCGAGTTCACAACTTTACAAACCGGCACCATACAAGGTGGCGGAAAAACTGAAATTGGCGATGAAAATTTATTTATGAATTATGTTCATGTCGCTCATGATTGTCTTATTGGAAACCAAAATATTTTTGCCAATGTTGTACAACTTGCTGGACACGTTACAATCCATAATAAAGTAACAATTGGTGGTATCTGCGCTGTCCACCAATATGTCCATATTGGTGATATGGCAATGCTTGCGGCAGGTTCTGTCACAGTAAAAGATGTTCCGCCTTATTGCATGGCTGAAGGAGGAAGAGCAATATTGAGAGGGCTTAATATGGAAGGCCTTCGTCGCAGGAATGTGTCGAGCGAAGCGAGAAATGCTTTAAAAGCAGCTTATAAAGTGTTTTTCTATCACGGTCACCCTACAATAGAAGAATCAATCGCTTCTTTATCTGAATTAATTCATTTTCAAGAAGTAAAAAAATTTGCTGATTTTATCAGAAACTCAAAACGTGGCGTAGCACACCCACAAAATATTCATCGAGAACCTTCCTTTGAAGGATAAAAAATGGAACAAAACTTAAGCAGTGGCATTTGTATTATAGCCGGTGAAGCAAGTGGAGATGCGCAAGCATCTCTTCTTATTAAAGCAATGAAAGACGAATTTAAAGCGCGCGACCTCCCTGAAAAGCACTTTTTCGGTTGTGCTGGCCCTTTGATGCGTAATGAAGGGTTTGATTGTATAATTAATGTTGAAGATTTAGCCGTTTTTGGTTTTACTGAAATTATTTCTCATTATTCTGTAATTTCTAAATTGTATAAAAAAATATTACAAGAAATAAAGATCAGAAAACCAGAAGTAGTTATTTTTGTAGACTACCCTGGCTTTAATTTAAGACTGATTCAAGAGGTTTATGCATTAGGTTTTACAACTGTTTATCATATTCCCCCTAAAGCTTGGTCACACGGCGAAGGCAGAACAAAAATTCTACAAGAAAATTCACATCTTGTTACAAGTATTTTACCTTTCGAAATTCAATTTTTTAAAGAGAGAGGGGTTAATGCTAAGTTTATTGGAAACCCTTTAAAAGATGCTGTAGATGCGTATTTAACCAGTCATCCAAATAAAAAAGTACCATATAAAATCGGTATGCTTCCCGGCAGTCGAAAAAGTGAAATAAAAAAACTCCTCCCACTTTTAATTGAGGCATTTATAAATTTAAGTGAACGTCTTGATAAGGTAACTGGAGCTATTCCTATTGCAAAAACTCTAGATCCAAATTTTGTAAAAGACATCGCCAGAAAAACTGCAGAGCAATTTGGTCGATCTAAAGAATGGTTAGAAGAAAAAATTTCTTTTGGTATTGGCAATGCATATGAAGTTATGAATACATCGAGTTATGCTTGGGTATGTTCAGGAACAGCAACATTAGAAACTGCATTTTTTAGCACACCTATGTCTGTATTTTACAAAGTTTCCCCAATAACAGCAATGATTGTAAAAAGAATATTAAAAGTAAAATATATTTCGCTTGTAAACTTAGCCACCAATCGTGAAACAATACCTGAATATATTCAAGAGAATGCTTTAGCAATCAATCTAGTTAATCATGCACTAAAACTTCTCAATGATATTGAAATAAGATCTGAAATGATTGGCGAATTAGTAGAAATACAAAAAATGTTTCCTGAAAATTCTGCAAATAATGCTGCTAAAGAAATTATAAATACAATTGAAAAATATGATGTACCATTAGAGCAAAAATTTAGAATTCATAAAGATATTTGGATACAAAAATGAAGCATGAGAATAAAAATTCTTTCTTTAAAATAGTTTGGTCTGCAGGAAAGAAAGATATTCTCTTAAGTATTCCATGGCTCCCAATATATTCATTTTCAGAAATTATATTAGCCTTATCCGCCGGCACAATATTACAACTCGTTTTCGTAACAACTCCTCGAATACAAATTTCAGAACTCATTCCAGGAGATTTTAAAAACTATATCCATTTCAATGAAGTCATTGATAGACGTGAATTAGTTTTCATTATTCCAATCTTTATTGTCGTTGCAGCTCTTATTAAACTTATTTCAGGATTTATGAGTTCGTATTTAACAGAGAGAGCTGGACATAAAGTTGCGCACTCTCTCAGAGAAGAAATGCTAAAAGGGTTTTTATCCTCACCAGGAAACACCCTTGATCAAAAAAATCCTGATTCTACAGCAAACCAACTTATGCAAGACACAGCTTTATTACAGGGAGCCATAAGTAAAGGAACAATAAGTGCCGCACGTGACTTTATTGTTCTCATTGGAATTATTGCTTCAATGCTTATTATTTCCTGGAAAACTTTTATTATAGGTCTTGCTATTGTTGTGCCATTAGCATTACTACTCAGAAAGATTTCTCAAAAATTAAATTTCTACACCCGTGAAGGACAAAAAAAACAAATTGGCATTTCAACTCGAATTCTCTCCACTCATAACGGTTTACTCTCAGTAAATGCCCTTAGAAGCCACGACAGAGAAGAAAGAGATTTCGAAGTTTTAAATATTAAAAATTATTTTTTTATGAAAAAAAGCCTGTTTGTAAGAACATTTTTTTCTCCGAGTATGGAATTTTTTGCAACAGCCGTACTTGCCGTAATATTTGCTTGGAGATTATCTTTTGTAGATAATTTTCAATCAGGTACCTATTCAACAATGCTTATTCTTCTCGCATTTTCCTTTAGATATATTAAAAATATTGCGGGTACAATTACCTTTTTCAGTGAAATAAAAGTTGTATTACAAAGAGTTAAAAACTTTATTGGGGACTATTCGCACTCAAGTCTTTATAAAAGACCAATAGCGCTCTCTAGCCAATCTAAAGAAGCTGTAATTGCAAAAAATGTTACTTACATAACTGAAGGTGGGAAAGCTATTTTAGAAAATTGTTCTTTAAAGATACCAAAAGGATGTAAGGTCGCTTTTATCGGTGAAAGTGGTGCAGGAAAAACAACCTTTTTAAGATCACTTGCAGGACTCATAATTCCAAATGAAGGTGAAATTTCTGTTACTTCAGATTTTTTATTAGCCTCTCAATCACCCTATATTTTTCGCGGCACAGTTAAAGAAAATATTATATATGCTGAGCAAGGAATTCCAGAACATATTTCTGATGATAAAGCAAAAGAACTTGTTTTAGCACTCATGCTTGCATTCTCCGACAGTGGTTCTCAATTAATGCTCGATAAAAAATTAGGTTTTTTAGGTGATGGACTTTCTGGCGGCGAGAAGGCAAGAGTCGCACTAGCAAGAACTTTATTTGCTTCACCAAAATTAATCCTGCTTGATGAACCCACCGCAAATTTAGATACAAATTCTGCCAATCTTTTTTGGCAAGCGATCCATAAATGGAAATCAAAAGATTCTGAACACACAGTCATCGCAGTATCACACTCTATAAACGAAGTTAAAGATTTCGACATGTGTTATGTTTTTGAAAATGGCAAAATAACGAAACAGGGAGCACCTCGGGAGATATTAAGTTATGTCTGAATCTTTCGGACAAAAAATCAGAAGTATTCTTGACAAACCCCTATCTAAAAAGGGCTTCTTTTTTTTGCTTCTTTCTCCAATTTTGTATTTACTTTCTTATATAGTAAGCATTATTGCAGAAAATCGCAGAAATAATGGATATTTATTATTAGAAAATATAAATTCAAATATTAATTTTAAAATAATTTGTGTTGGAAATATACTTATTGGTGGTACAGGAAAATCACCCGTTGTCCAAAAAATTGCATTAATATATTTAGAAATGGGCTGGAATGTTGCAATTGCCTCAAGAGGGGTTGGAAATAATATCAAAGAATTTTATTGCTGCAGTGAAGTTGAATGTAACTTATCTATGCTTTCTGATGAAAATAGAGAGCACTATGAAATTCTAAAGTTCTCTAGAAAAAAAAGCTCAAATGCATTTTATATTTTGCAAAACAAAAAGCGAATTGAGTCTTTAAATTATTTATATGACCACATCAACAAGAACAATTGGAACATAAATAAAACAATAGTCATTTTAGATGATGGTTTACAACACTTTGCTTGCCCAAGACATATAAATCTATGTCTATGGTCACCACACTTGCTCCTAGAAAGTCCTTTATTTACAATTCCTGTAGGCCCTTATCGAGAAGGTTATGGCAAAAAAAACTTTGCATTTTTACTAGATCATTTTAATTATCGGTTTTGGTCTCGCACAAAGACACAAAATAATAATGAATTTAAAAACCGAATAAATAACTCACTTCAAACTTTCTCCATTTCACCAGGAGAAAAAGATATCATTATCAATTATAAAACTTTATTTTGGACTATTAAAATAGCCGCTAATAAAGTATATTTAGAGAAAAACATCTCTGAAAACGAAGTCTTTTCAATTTTTCAAACTTCTAAAAACCCTTTGCTTTTATCAGGAATAGCTCATCCAAAGCAATTTTTAAATGATCTGTCATTTTTATTGAATACTAAAAAATATAATTTTATTTTTTTAAACGATCACAGTGCTCTTAACGCATTTGTTTATGAAAAAATTAATAAATCTGATTATATAATAATGACTTTAAAAGATTTTTTTAGATGGTACAATGACCCTCGTTTTTATTTAGGAATTAAAAATAAAAACATACTTATTTGCTCTGTAGATATACAGTTTTTAAATTACAATTTGGAAACAATATCTATAACTCATATTCTTTCATAAAAGGGACAATTATGTTCAGAGAAAATGTAGCTGCACTGATTAAATGCAATAATATGTATTTGGCTTGCAACCGAACCGATCACAACACTTGGCAAAACGTGCAAGGGGGTATAGAAGAGTCCGACAAGTCCCCTTTACATGCAATTATTCGTGAAACAATTGAAGAGCTTGGAGTAGAAGAAGCGGACTTCAAAATAATATACAAATCTAAATTTTGGCGTAGATATTATTTTCCAAAAGAAATTTTAAACAGGGAGAGATTTAAAGGAAATGTAGGTCAAGAACAACTTTGGTTTTTAATTGAACTCAAAGATATAAATAAAATAGATCTTAAAAAATCAGTTGGAGAATTTAAAAAAGTTAAACTTGTAAATATAGAAGATTTTGTTGACATATATTCTCAATGGAAAATCGCCTCTTTTTATGATTTTTGCCGTGAATTAAATTTACTTAAGATTTAAATATTCTTTTCTATTCTAAGCATAAGATCCTTTAATATATTACCTGTTGCTCCCCAAATATCAAAGAATCCAACATTTTTAATCTCAATTGGGTAGTGCCACACTTCTCTTTTAAAGGTTGCTAGAGTTCGTATTTCACTCCATGCTTCAATATTTAAAATATCTTGAATTGTTAATGTGACTGTTTCGCTTACTTCATCAGCATTCATTTTTAATTTAAAACTATTGGAAACAAGGGAACAAAAAGGCACGATATGATAACCAGAGCGTGCAAATGAATTATTGAGTTGAAACGTCGCTATAATATTTTCTTTTTTTAAACCAATTTCTTCGTCACATTCTCTTAATGCGGTTTCATAAGGGGATTCATTCTCTTCAATTCTTCCCCCTGGGAATGAAACTTCACCTGCATGTTCTTTTAAATTTTTAGAACGGATAGTAAAAAGTAAACTCCAATTTTTTATGTCTACAATATCATTGTGCCAATCAGACTCTGGACATAGAATTGGAATCATAATTGCTGAACGTCTGGTCATCTTTGGAATATCTTCTAATAGACCTTGAGCTTCACCAATTTTTTGAAAAAATTTTACAATTTTTTTATTACCCATTAAATCCGTTCTTTTGCACGCATATATAATTCAGAATCTTCTTTAATTCTTCTTCCCCTACGATACTCTTTTTGCTCAGGATCTGCAATAACAAATGCAGACTCTAAAGCTCCTGATTGCGTGCACAGCAATATTTTTTGGAGGCCTCCTTCATATTGTGCCATTTCAATAAACTCTTCTTTTTCTCCGGATGAAAGATTATTTGTAAAGTAATCAAATTGAGCTTTGTTTCCTTTTAAATCTAACGGAAATTCATCACTTACACAGCGGGCAAAATAATTTTCTGCTGAACGAATTTTGTTTTTTTGCAGAAATAAATAAGAAAAATTTAATTCATGGTGATCAATTTTTGAAAACTTATCAATTAAATTAAGTGATACTGGAGGATTCCAAGCATGTCGAAACCAACACCAATCTTTACGAGCTGTATTCTGCGCAAGTGGACAAAGTTTTTTATGTGCGCATGGAGAAATTATTTCACAATCAGTTGCAGTTTCTATCAAATGATCACGCAAAGTACCTAAGGCTTTTGCATGTTCTTCTTGGCCAGGCTCCATAATAAGCAAAAGAGCACCTTCATTTGACATATCATAAATTGATTTAAGAGTTTTTAATCTATGTTTTTCAGGAATTTCATTAAAGACATTAATACACAATGCAATATCAGATTTTTTTAAAATTTTAGCCGGCGATGTTACTCTTTCAATAAAAATGCTTGATTCTGATATTAAAGAATTTTTAATAAATTTTGATCCAACTTCTACAACTTTTTCTGACCGATCGATTGCATAAATATAAATTTTCTTTGGAGCAACTAATTTTGAATTTTGACTCAAAATATATTCAATTAACGTAAGTATTGCAACAGAGCCACTTAAGGGTCCACAACCAAAATCAGTTATAATAAGCTCATCTTTTTCTGTTACCAATTGACTTTCCAGTGCAAAAATATTCTCATCTCTAACTAGAAGTGAAAAAACTCTTTCAATATTAGGTAGTAAAAATGAAGAAATATATGCTTGTAGGCCAATAGCTGTTTCCATATAATGTTTATCTAATTGACTACGATCTTCATTAAAATTTTTCCATAGCTTTTGTACATGTGAACCTAAACTTTGCGCTGCTCCTTTTTTTTCTTGGCCATTTTTATCATAAATTCCTATAAAATTCTCCCATTCATTCATATATTTTTCTATTTTAAAAAATACATTTCCATTCACTTCATAAAAATTTCTCATTATCTAATCGCTTTCCTTCTTGCTCTTCTTTAAAAAAATTACGTAATTATGAACTGCTTTATTATGCTCTAATAAGCTCTTAGAAAAAATGTGAGTGCCATCACCTTTCGCAACAAAGTATAAATCGTTTGAAATAGGTGATAAAGTTGCTTTAAAACTTGCTAATCCAGGACTCGCAATGGGACCAGGAGGCAAACCATATTGTGTATAAGTGTTATATGGTGTGGGTGTTATGAGATCTTTTCGAGTTAAAGATCCTTTATATGTTTTCCACATCCCATAAATAACTGTGGGGTCGGCTTGTAACTTCATACCTAATTTTAATCTATTAAAATACACACCCGCTATTCTTTCTCGCTCAGAAGGCATTCCTGTTTCTTTTTCTACTATCGACGCTAAAGTCACATATTGAAGTGGAGAAAATCCAAGTTTTTTTGCCTTAATAAACATATCTTGAGTTACATTTTTTTTGAATTCACTCAAAAATGTTTTTACTATTATTTTTGGAGGTAAATTTGGATTAAACACATATGTCTGAGGGAAAATAAAACCTTCTAAAGATTTTATCCCTAAGTTTGGAGCTACATATTGAATAAGTTCATTTGAAAACATTAAATCCAGCCAAACTCTATGTTTTACTTTTGGAAAAAGTTGACTGAGTAATTCAGAAATTTGATAAATATTGAGCCCTTCAGCTATTGTCACTCGAGTAGTAATAATATCGCCACGAACAAGCTTTGTAAGAACTTGGTTGGGTGTAATATCCTTTGGAAAAAGATAAGATCCAACCTTTAACTCCCCAGTGACATTTAAAATTTTTGCATAGATTGCTAAAATTTTAGGATGAGATATTACATTTTGTCTTTCTAAATCATATGCAACCTTCATAAAGGTTGAGCCTTCGACAAGACTGTACTCTACTGGCTCAATATGAGCTGTGTTTGGGCTTTTCAACCAAGAAAAAAACCAAACAAATGTAAACACAAAAAAAGAAACAAAAATGGTAAATAGTAAAAAAATATATCTTTTAAGCATTTTATATATTCCATAGTTTTTGTGCTACAAATTTTCTTACATCCAATATGTTTGGCAGATCTCTTAAAACAGTTGTGTCCCAAATTCTATTTGAATAGCCAGAATACTCTAAAGAAATCTCTTGAGCTTCTGTAAGTAATAATGAAGAAATTAAATTATCTACAATTTGAAAACAATGAGTTTTCCCATTTTGTATATCACTAACAATTAATATTCTTGGACATTTGTCCACACCCATTTTCTTTCTTTGCGAAGTTCTGTTTGTAAGTAAAATATGAAAATCTTCTGAAAACTTTTTATCAACTCTATTATATAGCCAGAATGATGTGCCTGTATAACCCAAGTGACCATAAACGTCACCATATTGAATAGGCCAATTTTTTATACCTGCAGATGTTTCCTTAGACTCAGGTGTGTCAAGGCCATATATAAATCGTTGTTTGAGAGTGTTCGATTTTTTTAAAGCTTGTTGTGAAAGAGAAAGCATTTTAACTGCTTTAACGACATCACATATATTACCAAATAATCCTGCATGTCCAGATACAATTTGAGCTGAATTACCTAAAAACGCTAAAATATTTGCATTTGTATCATGCACAAAACCATATGGGTTATTTTTAATCTGTTGCACAGAAAATTCAGAATTATACGAAGAAATATAGGGATAAAAAGGAATGCATTTATTTAGATAATCTGAATTGATACTTGCATGCATAAAATTGGTGTGCAAATATTTGTTGAGAAAAAAGATTCTTTTTTCCCAAGTGTCATTTTCTATGTCAATTATTTCTACTAATCTTGCGAGAATATAGTAGTTAATATCAGAATAATTTGTAGTCCCAAATTGAGAGCTCAATAAACTATCTAAAGCTTTTTTGTTTAAATTTATTTGCACATTCTCTTTATAATGAGATTCTTTACTATCAAGTATAGTATGAAAAATATGTGATTCACTGTGATGTGAAGTCGTTTTTTGTCGCCATACAGAGCTCCCCATCCAATGCCAACTCTTAGCGCCAGATGTATGAGATAAAAAAGAATCGAGCGTAAAATGAACATTATTTCTATTTTGAAAAAAATTATATAAATCTTTATTTCCCAAATCACAACGTTCACTTTGAATTAAATTAACAATAGGCTCCTGAGTTTTATTTAGAAAATCATCTTTGAATAAATATCTTAAATATAAATTAATTAATAAAGGCTTTGTCAAACTGGCTAAATCAAAAATTGGATGAAGAATATCCTCCAACTTTTTTTCTGATTTTTTATTACTTGGCAAAGATTCATCTGCCCAAAAACATGAAATTTGAAAATCGTTATTTGCAAGAGACCATGCGGTAAATAAACCTTCTCTTACTTTATTTTCAAGCTCATCAATACAATCTATGAAATTTTTTGGTATATGACTTTCTAGATATTTTTGTCTCGCTTGTTTCATGTTATGAATATCCGGCCGTGTCTGTTCATGGCAATTAAATTATTAGTATTAGGGTGCACCATGGAACTGACCAAAGTAAAGCCTCACTGCCCGTATCTGATGCCAAAAAATGAGCTGTTGCAAATAGACTTTATTGAATTTTGCAATTCAAAACTTGGTGTTTCACCAACTCGAGTCACCTCAGATATCACACGCTGGTTAGATGAAGACCATGGCTCAGGAGATCCAACTCTATTTGCTGGTTTTCCAAAAAACCCCTTGGTCCATTTTTTTGTGGTCGCCAAGCATGAATTCATACTCTCAGGATTGCATATAATGCAAGAGGTCTTTAGGCAAACATCAGGTGGGACAACGAAATTATACTCTGATTATAAAGATGGAATGTTACTAAAAAAAGGAGATATTGTTCTTGCTGGCATTGGCAGTGCAAGTTCCATATTGCTTTCTGAACGTGTAGCTCTCAATTTTACAGCAAAAATGAGTGGAATATCAAATAAAACATATAGTATTGCTTCTGAAATAAATAAATTAAATAAAAACATAACTCTCCTTGAAACTCGCAAAACGACTCCTGGTCTTAGAATGTATGAAAAATATGCGACTCGTTTAGGTGGAGCGCGTAATCACAGACATGGTCTCGATACAGGTGCAATGCTAAAGGAAAATCATTTGCGCAGTATCGGAAGCATTGAAGAAGCCCTTGATAATCTTAATAAATTCTTACCAATTTTGACTAAAATTGAAATTGAAGTGAGCAATTTGAATGAATTTAAAGCAGCTCTCCATAAAAGACCTGATGTTATCATGCTTGATAATTTTTCATTAGATGACGTACGTTTGGCTATAATTGAAAAAAATAATTTTGATAAAAATATTAAAATTGAACTCAGCGGAAATTTAGACGAAAAGAATTTATTTGAAATCACGTCTTTAAAAGTAGACTACATGAGCATGGGGGCTTTAATACATAAAGCAATATGGGTCGATATGAGCCTACAACTCTACCTACCCTAAAAAATTTGCTTTAAATTTATTGAATTCTTAAAATAATTCCGTAAAATTCGATTTCAAAAGAATTGCTTACTATTCAAGCGGATTGTGAGTCTTTCAAATTAGCTCTTAAACTGGAATTAAAATGTCACAAACCGAATTTAACACTTTTCTTGTCGAACACACCACTTCTACAATGGATCTTGCAAAAAAAATTGCAAAAGAATCGAATGAAAATAAAATATTTGCTGTAATTGCAAAAAAACAAAGTGGAGGAAGAGGTAGAAATGGAAGTTCTTGGATTCAAGCAACCAACGAAAACTTTTCTTCAGATCAAGCAGAAGAAGTTTATACCTTTAAAAATATCTCTCAAGCACTAGAAGAGCAGATTGATTTTTTACCTATAACTCTGGTTTTTCCAAGCCAACACATAAAAGTTCCTTATGAGTGGTTAACAACTTTGGTAGGTTGTGCAATTTATGACTCCTTAAATAAAACCATTTCATTTTTACATTCGCATTTTCAAGATTTACCTTTTCAAAGCAATAAAAATATTTATATTAAATGGCCCAATGATATTATTTCTTTTCAGAATAAAAACAAATTATCAAATGACCCCATTCAATATAAAAAAATATGCGGTATATTATGCGAAACATCTGCAACACAAAATCAAATTGGTGATTTCTTTATTGGCATAGGTTTGAATTTCTTTAAACATCCCTCCACAGATACATCTATTTCTTTTTGGGAAAGTTTATTTCCTTTAGAATTAAATAAATCTGAAAAAAGAATTTTAAATAAATGGATAAATACAAGAGATTATTTAAAAACCACTTTGCAATATTTTTCAGATTCTTTCATGCAAGAAATAAAAGAGTATTTATGTGTTTCAAGATCTCGGGAACAACTTAAAAATCTCGCAATGGAAAGATCATTGCCAATTGGAACTTTGCTTTCAGTAAATAAAGGAACAAGACAAGGCGAATTTCTTGGCATGAATGAAAATGCAGGTCTTTTATTAAAAGGTAACAATGAACCTATTTTTTCTGGAGAAATTTCCATAAAAGAAAAAAAACAGACTTCTGTCAAAAATGAAAAAATAAGCACTGTTACTAAAACTCTCGCAAATATTTCATCTCCCAAAATGTCACCAACTTTAGCAATTGACTTTGGTAACACAAGAGTTCACATTGGGTTTCAATCATCTGAAGCAAAAAAATATCAAATAGATATTCCTTATGATGTTTTTCTGACAAAAAATATTCATCAAGTACGGGATGCTCTTAGACCCGTTTTAGAAGGTTTTATTATTGATAGAAATAAAAAAATTGACTTCATTTATACCTCCGTTAATTCACCTGAAAAAACTCAAGAAACTATAAAATCTATTAAGAATTTTCTCATCACAACCTTTCCTGAAATAGTTTTAAAAGAAACAAAATTTACGGAACAAGAAATTCTTGACTCCACAGAAATATCAGGAGATTTTGAGAAAAAAAGGTTAGGAGCTGATAGAGCGCTTAAATTTATTTTTGCCGCAAAAGAAGCCCTTAAAACAAAGAAAAATATAATAGTATTTTCATTTGGCACAGCTGTCACTTGTGAAGGCGTATCTGCAAATTTAAATATGTTAGAAAACTTCATTTTTCCTGGCATCCAAATGGCTTTCAATGCCATGCATCATTACACTGCATTAGTTCCACAGTTTTATGCAAATCCAGAGTGCTTTTCACCTAGAGATAAGCATTGGAATCAAGAAATTTATGTCCAAAGAGGTGTTTTTCTTTCAACTGCATCAACTGTCCTTACGACTTTAAAAATGCATATGCCTTGCAAGTGTTATTTAAGCGGTGGCAATGCAGAAGAAATTATAAAAATAATTAATGAAATTGATCCGCAAAACAATCTTGATATTGAAGTTTTTCCAAGCATTGAAACAGATACTTTATTAAGTATAAAAGATCATCTTATCAAACCTAAACAAGTTGAATCCATTCCTAAAAATGATTATTTTAAAAAAATAAAATATACAAAACCTGAAAATAAGATCGATGAAAATTTATTAAATGAAGAAACAGATTTAAGTTATTCAGATGAAAACATCGATCAAGTCATGCAAACTATGCTGAAAGCGCGTTCTCCCAGCAAGAAAGAACGAAATCTTCTTCCCAAAAATGAAGATTTTAGAAGAATTGGTGCGAGAATGGAAAATGTAGATGAAAATGAAAGAATAGATGCCTATATGGCTCGAAAATTTCAATTTCATAATCGTGAAACATGGCGTGAAAGAATTTTAAATAGTGAAATCCTAATTGAGCATGGCGCACACCGCGAAAAAAATGCGAATTATGAAGTTAAGCTAAATAAAATAAAACCAACTTATAAATTAAAAAACTATGACCAAATTTGGTTATTTCATCCACCAGAATATGAACCAGATGTTATTGAAAATATAGATGTTGTATTTGACAATGGCGATGTGTGTATTTTCTCAAAACCTCCTAATATGGTTATTCATGCAGCAGGTCTTTATGGTAAAAATACCTTCGTAAATATTGCTGCTAAAATGGGATATGCAGACTGTGCTGCAGTTCACCGAATAGATCGTGAAACAAGTGGAATACTCACATGTGCACGCAAGTCAACAACCCGAGGTGTTATTTCTGAAGCTTTTAGGCAAGGTAACGTTGATAAAATGTATCTTGCTGTTACAAAAGGAACTAGAAATCTACCTGAAAAATTTCGGGTCAATTTACCAATTGGTGAACCAGAAAACTCATTAATACGCTTAAAATTATGGGTGACTGGAAAAAACTTACAATCTGCTGAAACATGGTTTGCGAAATTAGCTACCTTTGAAGACTACACTTTATTTGCATGTCTCCCGCAAACTGGAAGGACTAATCAAATTCGTATTCATCTTGCAGCAATTGGGCATTGGATAGTTGGTGACAAAATGTATCATGAAAATGAAAATGTATTTATTGAGTTTTATGAAAAAGGATTTACTCAATGGGTAAGCGAACAAACATTATTTCCAAGACATATGCTACATAATACTGGAATAATGATAAATAGTCATGAGCTTCATGAATTTACAAAAAAACCCATTATATGCGA
Organism: Fluviispira multicolorata; assembly: GCF_009208585.1. Classification (GTDB taxonomy): domain Bacteria; phylum Bdellovibrionota_B; class Oligoflexia; order Silvanigrellales; family Silvanigrellaceae; genus Silvanigrella; species Silvanigrella multicolorata. Next base: position 20,096 of record NZ_WFLN01000009.1, on the reverse strand, counting down.
ACTTCCCAAAGACATGATAAACTCTGACATAGTTAAAAATCTACTCCGAAACTCTTCTATTCCTAATCAAAAAGATTATTTTTCAAAATTATTTCTTGATTTACATAATACAGATTTCACAAATTTCCCTGAAATTTATCAAACTTAAAAATGGAGAAAACAGAAATGTTAAAGAAAAACTTTGATACAATTTGCGTCCATGCTGGAGTAGAGCCCGAAGAGATAACGGGCGCAATTATGACTCCTATTTTTCAAACATCCACTTATGTACAAGAAAGTCCTGGCCAACCAAAAATATATGATTACTCAAGAGGTGGAAATCCAACTCGAACAGCCCTTGAAAACTCACTAGCTGCATTAGAAGGAACAAAGCACGCTGTTTCTTTTGCTTCAGGTCTTGCGGCCGTACAAGCAATTGCTCAACTTCTTAATCCAGGAGATCATGTTATTGTTTGTGATGATGTCTATGGTGGAACAGGAAGAATGTTTAGAAAAATATTTTCTAAATATAATATTGAATTTGAATTTGTAGATATGTCAAATCCTAAAAATGTAGAATCATATTTTAAAAAAAATACAAAACTTATTTGGATTGAAACTCCAACTAACCCTCTTCTAAAACTAATTGATATTTCTGCTATTGCAAATATAGCTAACAACTTTAACGTAACAGTTGTGGTTGACAATACATTTTCTTCTCCTATTTTTCAAAATCCAATTGATCACGGAGCACATATTGTGCTGCATAGCACTACAAAATATATAGGCGGTCACAGCGACATGGTCGGAGGCTGCCTCATGCTTAATGATGATTCTCTTGCTGAGCAACTTAAATTTCTTCAATTTGCAGGTGGAAGCGTCAATGCACCATTTGAAGCATTTCTTTTGCTAAGAAGTATTAAAACACTTTCCATTAGAATGAAAAAACATCATGAAAATGCAATGCTCATTGCACGCGAAATGCAAAAAATGAAAATATTTTCTGAAGTTATTTTTCCTGGTCTTGAAAGCCATCCTCAATTTGATATTGCAAAAAAACAAATGCGTGGCTATTCAGGCATGATTTCAACCAGAATAAAAGGTGATTTCAATGATGTAAAATTGTTTTTATCTAAACTTAAATACTTTTCATTAGCAGAAAGTTTAGGTGGAGTAGAGTCTCTCGTTAATCACCCAGAAACAATGACACATGCAAGCGTTCCTCCTGAACACCGTAAAAAACTTGGCATAACATCTGATCTTATTCGTTTCTCTGTAGGTATTGAAGATTCTCAAGATCTTTTAAATGATTTGACACAAGCTGCAAAATATTAACATTTGTCATTTAATAAATAAAATCTCCCTTCCGATATAATAAGAGGGGAAATTTTATGGCTAAATCAGGTGATCTTAAAAAGAATATTAATTCAAAAAAAATGCGTGGAACCGATGAACTTGATCTATTAAAAATAATTCTTGATGAAAACAAAGAGCTTAAAAAGAAAGTCATGCGGTACATACAAAAAAGCTTAGGGAAGACTTCATCAGGCACTGCTAAAGTTGGCAAAAAAGGCGCACGTCCAGTTTAATATACTGAATATACATATAAAAAATCTAATTTAAAAATTTTTACCAAAATTGAAAACTTTGAAATGAACAACAGATCATAATTTTCTCAATCACATCATATTCACTTGCTAATTTTTGATTTTAAAGTAAATATAATTTTGAGAACGTAATAGAATTTAATATGCATGATAAAGTGGATAACAAATGAAAAAAAATGCCTTAAATTTCTTAGAATCAGTCGAATTAAATTTTAAAGCACGAGATGAAAGTATTGGAGCAAATTTTTCTAAAATATTATTAATAAATAAACATAATAATGATATCAAAGAACAGATTAAAGGAAAGTTTATTCTTCTAGGAGTCCCAGATGATCGTGGAGTTTTAGCAAATCTTGGAAACCCTGGAGCAAAGAATGGGCCTCAATTATTTAGAGATTCCTTTTATAAACTGTATGATACACAATTACACCGATTTAATCCAATCACTCAAAAACCAAACACAAAAGATCAAAAACAATACCACAATCGTAATTTTCTCTCTGAGCGTTTTATTGATGTCGGAAATATTATTCTAGCTGAAACAATAGAAGAAACCCATAATAGAATTGCTGATGTAATTGAATTACTATTACAGAATGAGGCAAAATTAATTTTTGTACTTGGTGGTGGACATGATTTTAGCTATGGAAGCTATAAAGGTCATGTCAATTATAAAAAAGATGAAATCATTCCAATTATTAATTTTGATGCACACTTTGACTTACGCCCAGTAATAAATGGGAGTATAAATAGTGGCACTGCCTTTTATCGTATTATTCAAGATTTTAATAAAAATATAATCAATGGGAAAGCTTTACTAGAAATTGGAATTCAAAGAGAAAGAAATCCTCATTCTTTATTTGAATTTGCCCTGAAGCACGAAGTTAAAACTATTGAATATATTTCTTTTTTAGATATATGGCGTGATTATAACACAGGAAATTCTCAAATTCCTTCTGAACATATTCATGATCATATTGATGACTGCTCCAAATTTGGATTTAATCGCAAAACTGGAAGTATTCATGTCTCTCTCTGCTTAGATGTTTTTGATCAAGCCATTGCTCCAGGCACAAGTGCATCTACTCCTCTGGGTGCTCAGATGAAAGATCTCTCCCTTTCTTTAGCTTTTTTTGGAAAAAATCATACATGTCGCATTATGGACATTGCAGAACTCTGTCCAGCAAGAGATACTCATGATCAGACTTCACGTCTTTGCGCTTCTATAGTTTATCGCATAGCTCTCTTAAGAGAAGAATATTCTAATAGATAAAATCTAGCGCTCTCTTGTCGCATTCATGAATATGAGTTACTGGAACTCGTTGAGGAGGAACTAGTTTATGGAGCATTCCGTACATTATATTGGTATGAACCCATATTTACCAATATTGCTCATTTTAATTTTTGGACTTGCACTCGGCTTAGGAGTAAGTGGTGTTTCACTTTTTTTAGGCCCCAAAAAACCTAATCAACATAAACTCGAAGTCTATGAATGTGGTTTGCCCATTACAAGCACGGCTGAGAGACGCTTTTCAATTAAATTCTATTTGACAGCAATCCTTTTTATTCTTTTTGATATTGAAACTATCTTTATGTACCTTTGGTCAGTTGCATTCGATTATTTAGGTTGGTTTGGAATTGTTGAAATTGGAATTTTTGTTGCAACACTTGCAATCGGCTATATTTACGTGCTCAAACGTGGCGCGTTACGTTGGGATTAAGGAGATATAGAATGGTTGAATTAAGTTTAACACAAATTATCAGTACAATTCTTCTTATGCTCCTTGGCATAGCTGTGGGCGCACAGGTTGCACCCATTATGAGTTGGGTTGAAAGACGTCAATGTGCAATTATTCAGCGTCGTTTAGGACCAAATCGTGTTGGTATTTTTAATTTCAGAATATTTGGATTAGGGCAGCCAATTGCAGACGCAATTAAACTTCTTTTTAAAGAAGATTTCGTTCCTCCTTACGTTCACAAAGCATTTTATGTCATGGCACCGGTTGTACCCGTAATAACAGGTTTAGCTGTTACGGTAGCAATTCCTTGGGGAAGTCATGTTGTTGTAAATAATCAAATTGTAAATTTGCAAGCTGTTAATTTAAATTCTGGTTTTTTACTTATTTTTGCACTTTCTTCTCTTGCTGTTTATGGTGTTACGTTAGCGGGTTGGTCATCAAATAATAAATACTCCTTACTAGGTGGACTTCGTGCATCTGCACAAATGGTAAGTTATGAAGTTGCTATGGGAATGAGTATTATTCCCCTTGTATTTATTTGGGGAACACTCGATCTCCAAGTTATGATTTCCCGCCAATCTGAAATTCTTTTTGGTTTTTTACCAAACTGGGGACTTTTCCACGCACCCGTATCTTTTATTATTTTCTTAGTTACAATTTTTGCTGAAACCAACCGACTCCCATTTGACTTAGCGGAAAGTGAAGGAGAATTGGTCGCAGGGTTTTTAACTGAATATGGAGCAATGCGCTGGTCATTATTCTTTCTCGGTGAATATTCAATGATGTTTGTAATGTGTGTTCTAACAGTGTCCATGTTTTTTGGTGGATATGAAATCCCGTGGATCTCACAACATTTACTTTTAGATCTTTTATCTCCAACCTTTGGTGAAGCTCTCACAAGATGGATCCTTCTTCCAATAGGAATTGGAGTCCTTTTATTAAAGGTTGTTTTATTAATGTGGTTTTTTGTCCAAGTTCGCTTTACAATTCCACGTTTCCGCTACGATCAACTCATGAAATTAGGTTGGGTATACCTTCTCCCAATTGCTCTTGTTAATTTGGTTGTGACTGCAATTATAACTGCATTTATAAAATTTCACTAAGAGTTTAGGGAGAGTCTTACAAAATGGCAATTCAAATTTCTTTCTTGATCATGGGAATTCTTGCGGTGTTCCTCTCCGGAATGATGATCACGCGCAAATGGCCTGTGACTGCGGCCATGCTTCTTATCATTATTATGATGCTTCTTGCTGGTATGTATGGTGTACTTGGTGCACATTTTTCAGCTGTAGCTCAAATTATAGTTTATGCAGGCGCAATTATGGTTGTGTTTGTATTTGTTATCATGCTCTTAAATCTTCCCCCTGAAGAACTCAGGTATGGCAGAATTACAATTAATGAAATTATTCTTATTGGTATTGGTTTTCTTGGGGCTCTCTTTTTAGGAACAAAAGTTGGGCTAGGTTATCTTGTTTCTGGTCTCAATTCAACCACACTTATCAATGCACGACCCCCATATTATCCTGCAGAAATGAATGAAAATGTTAAAAATGTTTCTACCCTCATGTTCACTGATTATCTTTGGGCTTTTGAAATAGTTAGCTTTTTAATTCTAGCGGCCATTGTAGGGTCAATTGTCATAGCAAAGAAAGCGAAGGTGAACAATGCCAAGTCTTCCTGAGTTAGGAATATATTTTTCTTTATTATTATTTATTGTTGGTCTTTTTGGCGTCATGTTTAGAAAAAATATTATTTTTATGATGCTAAGCGTTGAAATTATGCTTAATGCAGCAAATCTTGCATTCATCAGTGCCAGCGCTCTTACAAATACTATTGACGGCCAAGTCGTTATGTTTTTTGTCATGGCAGTTGCAGCATGTGAAGCAGGTATTGGATTAGCTCTTATTATTTCTCTTTACAGAGCGAAATCAAGCATTGAGATAGATGATCTCCGAATGCTGAGAGGATAAAAATGAACAATCAAATTATACTTGCACTTATTGTATTATTTCCTCTTATCGGCGCATTATTAAATGCTTTTGTATTGAGAAAAACAAGTGTTGTTGTTGTCTGTTTAACAGCCACACTTGCCGTGGCAATTCCATTCATATTATCACTCATATTATTTTTTGGATCAATAACAGCAGGAACTCCAGTTATTACAGAATTATTTGACTGGATTTCTGTTCCGTTAATTAATGGTAAAGAATTTAATATTTCATTTGCGCTAACAGCTGACAGACTTTCAGGATTATTTTTACTGGTTATTACTGGTGTTGGGACACTTATTCACCTATATTCAGGTGAATATATGCATCACGAAAAAAATCCGTACCGCTTTTTTGTTTATTTAAACTTATTTATTGTCTCCATGCTTTTACTCGTTCTTGGCTCAAATATGCTTGTTACTTTTTTAGGCTGGGAAGGTGTGGGAGTTTGCTCTTATCTGTTAATTGGTTATTGGTATGAAGACACTGCAAACTCAATGGCTGCTATTAAAGCATTTATTGCTAATAGAGTTGGAGATGCTGGATTTTTAATTGCAATGTTTTTTTGCTACATGCTTTTCAAAACAATTAATTACAGTGAGCTTGCAAGTGTTATTGCTGCAACACCACAAACGTTTTTTATTGATCATTCAATTGAAATCACATTAATTGGTCTGTGCCTTTTACTTGGTGTTGCTGGTAAATCCGCACAAATTCCTCTTTACACTTGGCTTCCCGATGCAATGGCCGGTCCTACGCCTGTCTCTGCACTCATCCATGCCGCAACAATGGTAACTTCTGGTATTTATCTCATGAACAGAATGAGCTTTGTTCTTGTTTTAAGTCCAACTGTTATGACAACAATAGCTATTATAGGTGCTGCAACAGCAATCCTATCTGCTACTATTGGTTTTGCACAGACAGATATTAAGAAAGTACTCGCCTATTCAACCTGTAGCCAACTTGGTTACATGGTACTTGCCTGCGGTGTGGGAGCATTTCAATATGGAGTCTCTCACGTTATTACCCACGCATTTTTTAAAGCTTGCCTCTTTTTAGGAGCTGGTAGCGTTATTCACGCAATGCATCACGAACAAGACATTCGTAAAATGGGCGGCCTTTTCAAAAAAATGCCTATTACAAGTATAACATTTATAATTGCAACTCTTGCTATAATCGGGTTCCCTGGATTTTCAGGATTCTTTTCAAAGGATGCAATTCTTGCGGCAGCTTGGTCAGGTCCTTTTGGCAATCCAATACTATGGTTCGTCGGTTGGATTACTGCAGGATTCACTGCATTTTATATGCTCCGCCTCACATGGCTCGTCTTTTTTGGCCAATCAAGAGCAGAGCATCCAGAGCACATTCATGAAACAAACTTTGTAATTACAATTCCTCTTATTATACTTGCAGTTTTTTCCGCGCTAGGTGGACTCATCGCAATTCCTGAAGTTTTTACAGGTCACGAAGATTTTATCACAAGATTTCTTTCTCCCGTCCTCTTACAGGCTCAGGATATATTAAAATCAAGCGGCATTCATACAAATCACCTCAGTCATTCAATGGAATTTGGTCTCATGGCCGCATCTGTGGCTATCGTTTTTGTTGGGGCAATTTTCGCAGTAACAGTCTACAAAAATGGTCCTCAAGGTGGAGAGAGATTTGCAAATGCATTTGGTGGATTTTACCGCTTAGTAAGAGACAAATGGCGTGTTGATAAACTTTACAATCTCATTATTTACCAACCACTCGCCCATTTTGGAAAATTTCTTTTTAGAATTATTGATCGAAAAGTTATTGATGGCGTAGTAAATGGCATCCCAGAAACTCTATATACTGGCACAAGTGTTGCAAGCGATGCTCAGTCAGGTATGGCAAGAAATTACCTCAAGTTCATCTATGTTGGTGTTTTTGTTTTTGGTTTAATTCTATTTCTTTGAGCAGGTGAGAGGATACAATGATCGATGAAATTTCGCAGTGGATTTTATCCCTGCTCATAGTTTTTCCAGTTTTAGCAGCATTGCTAATATTAATGATACCAGGGAAAGACGATTCCCGTATTCATAGACATATTGCTATGGGTGCCACAGTTCTTGAACTCATTTTTTCACTTCATTTATTGGCACATTTCGTTCCAAATACTGCTCAATTTCAATTTTCACAAATTGAAACTTGGCTACCAAAATCCACAGGAATTAAATACATTGTGGGTGTCGACGGAATTAATTTAATTCTTGTTCTTTTATCTACAATTTTTTGCGCAATCGTCATGATGACTACATACACTTCACTTAAAACAAAAGTAAAAGGCTTTCTTGCTCTATTTTTATTACTTGAGTCAGCAATAATCGGTGTATTTGTTTCAGTCGATGTAGTTCTCTTTTATGTTTTTTGGGAACTTAGCCTCATACCTGTTTATTTTATGATTGGTATTTGGGGTGGAAAAGATCGCATCTATGCTACTTTAAAATTGTTTATTTATGGGGTTATTGGCAGTTTACTTATGCTGGTTGCTCTGATTTATTTGTATTTCGCACACGCCAATGCAAATGGAGGAGTGTACTCTTCAAATATTTTGGATCTTTATGTAACAGCCGCAGCATTACCATTTAATACTCAAATGTGGCTCTTTTTAGCAGTTACTTTAGCATTTGGAATTAAAGTTCCTATATTTCCTTTCCATACATGGCTACCAGACACATACGAACAGGCACCCGCAACTTACACTTTAATGTCAGGCGTTATTTTAAAGCTTGCAACATATGGTCTAATTCGCTTCAGTCTTTGCTTGTTTCCAAGTGCAGCAATTTACTTTGCAAAACCAATTATGATTCTTGCAGTTATTGGCATTCTTTATGGCGCACTTATTGCTTGGAAACAAACAAATATTCGCCGAATTATGGCATTTTCTTCACTAAGTCACCTTGGTTTTATTGTCATAGGTATTTTCTCTTTAAATACGATAGGATTGCAAGGCTCTCTTTATCAAATGCTGAATCACGCAATTACAGCGGGCGCTCTCTTTATTTTATTTAATATTTTGTATGAACGAAGAGGATCCTTTGAACTTGATGACTTTGGTGGCATTGCAAAAGTGTTACCTTGGTATGCATTTTTCTTTGTCATTGCTGCAATGGGTTCAGTCGCACTCCCAAGTACAGGAAGTTTTATTGGAGAATGGCTCATTTTAATTGGTTCATTCCAAGCAAATCCTGTTTTAGGATCTCTTGCAACACTTGGAGTCATATTTGGAGCTGTCTATATTTTATGGGCCACTTATAAAATTCTTTTTGGACCACTTACAAAAGAAGAGAATAAAAAAATTATTGGCATGCATAAACATGAAGTATTTCAATTAACAGTATTATCCATACTTATTTTTGTCTTAGGTTTTGCATCAGCTGGAATTCTTGATCACACAAAGCCAACTCTTGTTAATATCGAAAGAAGTATTAAAAATAAATCAGCATACTCTTCCGAACTTGCTAATACACATAATGGAATTCTTATGCCAATAAGTAAATTTTCTTCTGAATTTAAGCAAGGAGTAAAATGATGTCGTCAAATTTCATGATGTCTCGACTCCAAGAAGTCGTTAAGGAAGCGGTTCAAAATCGTCTATGGAATGATATTTTACCTCAACCTGCTTTTTATTTGCTTGCGGCACCTATTTTACTCCTTCTAATTGGTGCACTCACTACAATGATATTAGGCGTCTTTAAAACAGCCCCTGAAAAACCTTGTTACCCTTCATGGTATGTTGCAGTTTTTATTTGCTTTGCTTCTGCAGCACTTTCAATCATTTTAAAAGTTGAAACTCCAACTGCTTTTCTTGGCAGCGGAGTTTTAATTGATGAAATCTCGACAATTTCTTTTACAGTTATTGCTATTGGTACTTTATTTACTTTAATGGCAAGTTCAATGACAACAATTGGCAAACAATTGTTACGTTCTGAACTAATTTCTTTATTATTAATGTCCTCTGCTGGACTCATGATAATGTGTGCTGCAGGAGAATTTTTAGGATTTTTTATTGGTCTTGAACTTACAAGTATTTCTTTATACGTACTTGTTGGCTATCAAAGAAAAAGCTTTCAAGGTATGGAAGCGGCAATTAAATACTTTATCCTTGGCGCTGCCGCATCTGCAATTATATTAATGGGTGCAGCCCTTATTTATGCAAGTATTGGTACAGTACGTTTTTCAGATTTTAGACAGTTAAATATTTCAATTGAACATCCTTTTTCATTGCTAGGCGTTCTCCTATTATTTTGCGGTCTCTCCTTTAAACTTGCAATTGCTCCTTTTCACTCTTGGGCTCCCGATGTTTACCAAGGAGCAAATTCTCATTTAACTGGCTTCATGGCATCATTAGTAAAATTCAGTATTGCTATTGTTTTTATGAGAATTTTAAGCACAAGTCTTGGCGAAGGAAATCACACTGGTTTAGTTGCCATGTTCTGGATCTTAGGAGCATTTTCTATTGTTGTTGGTTCACTTTTTGGTCTTGTTCACAACAGCCTTAAACGTATGCTTGCTTATTCTTCAGTTGCTAATGCAGGATATTTCTGTCTTGCTTTTGCATCATTAGCATCTAATCCAACAAGCTTAGAAGCTAAACAATCCCTTATGTCCTATGCTGTTATTTATGCCGTATTAAGCATGGGAGCATTTACTGTCATTGCTTGGTTTGAAGACAATAATAGAGAAGATCTTCTTAAAGAAGAACTTGCTGGAATGGGCTCTAAAAAACCATTTGCAGCCTTTGCACTCACTATTTTCCTATTTGGCTTTGCTGGTATTCCACCCGTAGCTGGTTTTTTTGGAAAGTTTTTCTTATTACTTTCTGCTGTCAATCAAGGACTAATTGGCCTTTCTATTATTCTTGTAGTCTTTAGTTGTTTGTCACTTTATTATTATCTTTCTGTTATGGTTGAAATGTGGTTTAAACCTGCCACTCGTTATTCGGCACAGATCAACCAAAATTCTGAAACAAATTCAGGAATGTTAACCATGTGTCTTATAGCGGTAATTGCTTCTTTGTTTATTGGTATATTTGGCCCTCGCTGGGCAATTAACCTTAATTACACACAAGCAACCGAAAAAAACTTACGTATAGTTAACACTGCAGAAGTAATGACCGAGCAAACTCAAGCAGATAATACAGTTACTCACTATCCACGCTAGTAATTATTGTAAAAATCTGACAAATTAAGCCTTGCTTTGCAAGGCTTTTTCTTTATGAGGAACTTTAAATTATGAGTATTTGGTTTGAAAAATTAATTAAGACTTTTGAAAATGAAAAAATAGATTATTTAGCAAATCCAAATATTCCTAAACAATTTTACTGTAAAGAATTTTCTGATTTTAATAGCTATTTTTTTCAAACATTAAAAGTAAGTTTGGACCAATCTAAAAAAAATAAAATTTTTATTTTACATGACGGTGTTTTTAAAAAATCTGCTTTAAACTCTTCTGAAAATATAATAGATAAAATTATAGAAATTCTAAGTGAAAACTTCATTGTTACCGTAAAAAATCTCTCTTTTGAATGCCAAGTAAACTCATTAGACATTCATGCTTCAGAAGAGTATCTAAAAAAAACATCTGAACTCATTCAAAATGAAGAAAGTTGCAATATATTTATAGCCCTTGGCAGTGGAACAATTACTGACCTTTTAAAGCATGCTTTATTCATAAGTAATCCAAATGCTATTTTTATTTCAATTCCAACTGCAATGACGGTCACTGCATTCACTTCTTCTTTTTCAGTTGTTGATATTTCAGGCGCAAAAAGAACGCGCCCATCAAAATTAATTTATGCAACTTTTTGGATAGAATCTCTCTTGCAAGCAGCTCCTATGCAACTCTCTCGTGCAGGATATGGAGATCTTCTTGCACGTTTTGTCGCATATGGTGATTGGTATTTAGGTTATAAACTGGGGATCTCCGAAAAATACGATGAACTTGCTTTTCGACTTATGGATGCATATGCAGAGCCGATTAAACAAATAGCTAAAGAATTTGGCAAAGAAAATCTTTCTCAAAGTGCTTCAGAAATTTCGGCTGCAACCCTTGCAATGGCCGGAATAGCAATGTCTCTATCAGGAGAAACCACTCCCCTTAGCGGTTATGAACATGTTATCAGTCACGGACTGGATTTCTTGCGACTGATTTCTAATAGACCCTTAGTTTTACATGGCGAACAAGTTGCTTTAGCTTCCTTAACCAGTGCAATGAGTTTTGATTGGATTTTTGAAATTGAAAAGTTTGACCTCAAGAAAATGCGTAGTATGTCTGAAAAAGACACTCGACAAATTATAAATCATTTTTTTAACTCTGCGCCTTTTTTTGGCCGAGAAGAAGAGAAATATTTAGATTCTGAAAGGAAACTATTTGAAGCCCAAAGTGCTGACACATTAAATTCAGCAAAAGAAATATTTATTAAGGATTATCTGATTAAAAGTTCAAAATGGGATATTTCAAAAGAAACCTTTTCAATATTTATTAATGAATGGCCAGTTATAAAAGAATATTTAAAAAAATTGACAATACGTTCCAACGAAATGCAGGAGCTTCTTGAGTTAGCATGCTTACCAACCTTTCCAGAAGCAACCACTCCAAACACAACTGCACTTGAATATCGTTGGGCTCTGCGCTTTTCACCTTTTATTCGTTCACGCTTTTGTATTGCAGATTTTATTTTTTGGCTTGGTGAAGACACTTGCACAGTGGGTGCAATTTAAATATTTTAAAAGAGAATTTGAGTCTGAGTTAAAATGAAAATCATGCAGTTTTATAAAATAACCCTAGTGAAAATTTGAAAATAATCTATTAATATAAAATTATTTTTTTATTCTTTTTTCTATCTTCTTCATGTATAAAATAACTATAAGAAATCCTATTAATAATGAGGAAGATAATAAAATCGTTGAAAGCAATATTATATTTTCATTTTGACTATTAACATCCAAAAAATACTTTAATATTGCATTAATAATATTTAATAAATTAAAAATATGCAACATAATTAATGAGTATTTACAACAATAAAGATTTAATATTTTCCAATTTTTTTTCGACTCAAATGAAATCTTTGTTCTATAGCCACAGTAATTATTAGGCTCACAATTTCTTATTGTATAAAAAATGAGGCCAATTATAATGTATGAAAAAAAATATACAATATTATCTAAATAAATCTCAATTTTCATAATAAATCTTTAAAAATTCTTCATGCCCATGGCATGGTTTTTTCTTGACATTAATTATTTTTTCTCCAATGATACATAAATAATATATTTATTCTTATAGCTTTCTTATAATAATTCTATAAATAGATATCATATTTAAAATTTAAAAGATAAAATGTCAAGCATAACTTTTAAAAATATCCTTACACTATATGAAAGTGAATTTTAAATTCCTTTAACTTTAGTCCTTGCCATGACCAAAATTGATCTGCTATTATTGTCCTCAGCATGTTTCTCATTTGTATTAGACTTAGCAATCGAAACTTTTTCAGGAAACTTACCAAAAAATAAATTTTATTTACTATCTACAAAAATACCATGGGTTAGTAAAACATTATTTGACATTTTCTTTTAATAATGTAAATAAGGTATCAATCTATATTATAAACCTTGGGGAAAAAAATGGATGATCTCATTGACCCTAGAATACTTTATAATTGTTTAAATAACAAACATTTTAGCATTATATTAATGCCTACTGAACAGTGCAATTTTAGATGTACATATTGCTATGAAGATTTCAAAATTGGAAGAATGAAAGAAAAAACGGTTCAGGGTATTAAAAATCTTATAAGCAACCGTATGCCCGAATTGAAGTCTTTTGGTTTAGAATGGTTTGGTGGAGAGCCTCTATTAGCAAAAGATATTATTTATGACATACTTAAGCATATAAATAATTTACTATTCGAAAATAAACATATTAAATTCACTTGTGGAATGACGACAAATTCTTTCCTATTAAAAAAAGATGTTGCTGAAAAATTAGTAAACTTTGGCTGCAAATACTATCAAATAACTTTAGATGGCCCCCAGCTAATTCATGATAAAAGTAGAATACAAATCTCAAAAAAAGGATCCTATAGTGCTATTATGGCAAATTTATATACTTTAAAAGAAAGTCAATTAGATTTTAATATCACACTAAGAGTTCACATAACTCCAGAAAATTTTGACAAACTAGATGAATTTTTGAAAATGTTAAAAGAAGACTTTTTAAGTGATAATCGCTTTCAAATTTTTTTTAAAGCAATTGAAAATTTAGGAGGTAAAAATAGTGGAAAATTTAAAACATTAAGTCATGAAAATAAAAAAATAATTATCGATTCTCTTTATCAAAAAGTTCAACCATCTGAAAGTTCAAAAATTGTTGAAAACAATCCTTTTTATGTTTGTTATGCTTCAAAAGCGAATAGCTTAGTTATAAAAGCGGATGGCAGTGTTGCTAAGTGCACTGTTTTATTTAGTGATGATAGAAATAGAGTTGGACTCATTCAAGAAGATGGAAAACTAAAGCTAGATTCAGAAAAAATATCATTATGGACACGAGGCTTATTTAGCGGTGATAAAAATATTCTCCACTGCCCCCTGTCTAACTTACCTAAATTAAGTAAAAATAATGATTCATTTATCCCAAATTAAGGTGAATATCATGGATGAAAATAACTGCAAAGAGAAAATAGTTTATGATGATTTTGGACGTATTATACTTCCAATCGAAATTTTTGAAACTATTTTTGCAGGTAATGCTCAAAAAGAAGGTGACAGTGGTACTGAAGATTCCGATTGTGATCTTACAGACTTTGGTTGCTGTGGAAAAAATGGAAATTGCACAAATAATAGCTGTAAAGAAGATGATAAATAATATGAAGTCAATAATTTTTTTTAATGTAAATAAAAATTATATTCACCATAAGAATAAAAAATGAAAGATTTTAAACTATTTCGTTCTGCAGCAATAAATAATATAGGGAAATTTAAAAAGAAGAGCCTTCTCATTAAGCAAGAATCAAATATACTATTTTTAGTAATTTTTTTCTTAGCAATTATCTTTTTTATTTTTGCAATATCGGTAAGATTTTTTGATATTACTTATTTCTTATGAAAAAATTATTTGTAAAAAAACCGAAAATAAAGCTTGTCTTACAAAATGAAATATCTGAATGTGGTTTAGCTTGTATTTCTATGATAACAAGTTATTATAATAAATATATTTCATTAACTCAATTAAGGCATAAATTTCCGGTTCCCATAACTGGTATGTCATTAAAAAATATTGTAAATATCCTTAATATATTAGGATATAAAGGAAAAGTTTTACGGATTGAAATGGAGCATCTTAAAACTTTAAAATTTCCTGTTATTGCACATTGGGAATTTAATCATTTTATTATATTATCTGCAGTCGATAAAAATTATGTATATGTCTATGATCCTGCATTTGGAAAGAAAGAAATTACATTAAACAATTTTTCTGATAGTTTCACTGGAGTTATTTTAGCAATAGAGGAATATAACAGTAGTATAAAAATTGAAAAATTGAAAGAAATAAGCATTATTTCTAAAATAAAAGATAAATATAATTATAAAAAATTTATTTTTGTATCCTTTATTTTTGGATTACTTTCTCAATTATTACTTCTATATACTCCTGTTTATATGCAAAAAATAATTGATTCATTAAACTCAAAATATAATCCTTCATTGCTTGAATATCTTGTATTTTGTTTTTTAGGGGTAAAATTTCTTGAAATTGGATTATTTGTTTTAAAAAAGAATTCAGTAATTAATATTGGTGTTTTTTTTAACTATTTTTTTTCAAAGTATTTTTTATCTCATATATTTAAGCTAAATTTAAGTTTTTTTCAGAAGAGATATACGGGCGATATAATATCAAAGTTTGAATCTATTGACAGAGTTCGTCAACTTGTGGCAGATATTTTAGTAGAAGGTCTTGTTGAAATATTTTTGTTTGTCATTGTCACTTTCTTTTTATTTTATTATAATGCATATCTTTCTTTAATTGTCATTTTTTCATCTTTATTTTATATCATTATACGGTTTAAAACCTATAATTCATATTTAGAAAAACAAGATCAATCAATTTTGATGAAAGGTTTATATAATTCAAGTATTCTTGAAACAATTAATGGAATTCAATCTATAAAGATTTTTAATTGTGAAAAAATATTTGAAGAAAAAATCGAGAATAAGTACGTTGATTTTTTAAATGCAAATGCTATATCGAGTAAAATGAATATATATTTTTTTGTTTTAAAATCAATAACTTCAAATGCAGAACAAATTTTAATTATTTTTCTAGGGGTTAATTTAATTAGAAATCAAGTTATTACTATCGGTTCTTTATATGCTTTTATTACTTATAAAGCTCTTTTTTCTAATTCCCTTTATAGTCTTATTGATACATATTTAAATTTAAAAATATTTAATCTTCATAAAGCTCGATTAATAGATGTTTTACATGAACAAGAAGAAAAAAAAATATCTCAAAATAATGATTTATTGAATTCATCTATTTGTGCACTTCAAAATTCTTTTGAATCGCTCGAGTTAAGAAACATAAGCTATGTTTATGATGGATGCGATGGGTATTTATTTAAGAATATAAGCTTTACCATTAGAAAGGGCGAACGTATAGGAATAAGCGCTCCTTCAGGTTGTGGGAAATCTACTTTAGTAAAAATTATACTTTCATTAATACCTTTTGAAGGAGAAATATTTTTAAATGGAGTTCAAATTTCTATTGATAATATTCATATATTTAGAAAAAAAATTGGTGCTGTGATGCAAAATGATACGTTGTTTTCTGGTAGTATTGTAGATAATGTCACTTTATTTTCTAGTAATAAAAAAATTAATTTTGCTATTGAGTGTTTAAAGAAAGCTTGTGTATATGAAGAAATTTTAAAATTTCCGCTCGGTATTGATACCCTTATTGGAGATATGGGTTCCATCCTGTCAGGAGGCCAAAAACAGAGAGTGATGCTTGCAAGAGCTTTGTATAGAGAGCCAGAATTATTGGTATTAGATGAGTCAAGCAGTCATTTAGATCCTTTACTTGAAGAGAAAATAAATGCGGAACTTAAAACATTGAATATAACATGCCTTATTATTGCACACAGGAAAGAAACTTTAAATATATGTGAAAAAATTATTCATTTACAAGAATTTAGAGGATATTAAAATTAAGTCTATATATGGTATAATTCAACTTTACTATCAGCTGAAATTAAAACTATTACAAAATAAATAAGCCTAAAAAAATTATTTTTTAGGCTTCATCATTTCCCAGTCTTCTGCTTTCATTGCTTTAAGAAAATTAAACTCTCCCGCACCTTGTAACCATTCTCCACCATCAATAGTTACAACTTCACCATTAATAAAGCCTGCATAATCAGAAACCAAATAAGAAGCTAAATTTGCCAATTCTATATGTTCGCCTGCACGTCCTAATGGATTTTTTGCTTCGAGTTGCGCGCCAAGATCTGCACTGGGCACAAGTCTTTCCCAAGCTCCTTTAGTTGGGAATGGGCCAGGGGCAATTGCATTCATTCGTATTCCTTTTCCACCCCATTCTACTGCTAGGCTTCGAGTCATAGCTAAAACCCCAGCTTTTGCCATTGCAGAAGGAACAACATACGCAGAACCCGTTGTTGCATAAGTTGTAACAATATTTAAAACAGCTGCTTTATGATTGGTTTTTAACCAACGCTTACCGCAGGCTAATGTTACATAGCTTGTACCATGCAGAACAATATTTAAGACTGCATCTATGGCTCTTGGAGATAAATCTTCAGTACGAGATATAAAATTTCCTGCAGCATTATTTACAAGAATGTCTAGAGTTCCTTCAGAAAATAGAGTTTCAATCATATTTTCAACTGAGGAAGCATCTTTCACGTCACAAACTTTATAAAAAGCCATTTCATTTTCTAATTTATCATTAAATTCTTTACATGTTTCTTTTAATACTTCTTCTCTTCTTCCACATATTACAACTTTTGCACCCAGCGATAAAAAACGCTCTGACATACTTTTACCAAGTCCAGTTCCTCCGCCTGTAACCAGTATTTTTTTTCCTCTTAATAGATTCTCTGCAAACATAATAATCTCCTTAGATAGTTTACTTATTTGCATCACTATAAAGGAGAATACAATTAAAGAAAATCTAAATCACTGTTATTTTATAGCTCTATTAAAAATAGGAGAAACAAGATATTTCTTATTTATTTTACAATATAATATTGTTAAATCATATTTTATAAATATTGACCTTGCTCTTTGTATAACTTTTTCAAGACAGACGCGCAAACTATCTTGACGCTTAGAGGATGCATTTTCATATCCTTCATAAAATTCAGCGAGCAGGTTATCACGGCTTAAACCATAGGGATGATTAGAAAGGACAACCATCAATCTACCAGGCTCTTTGGAGGATTCAATTGGTGAAACAAATTCGACATATGAAAGACATAATTTTACCCAACGGCGTGCTACATATGGAGATGATGCTACTTCATTGAGAGCTAAAATTAACGTGTCCTGCATTTTAGTAAAACGCTCTCCACTCCTTAATTTTCTTCTAATCAATTTTATCTTTTTAGCTAACTCTATATTTTCATCATTTGCTTTATACTTTGAATCATTTAAATACTCGCTAATCATTTTTACCTCTGACATACAGTAATTAATAAGAAATGGAAACATCAAATTCATCTCCATTATGTCAGGTAGTGCAAGTTCTATGCCAAATCCTAATACCTAATATATTCATATATTTAAAAAGTTACCCATTAAATTCATAGATAAATAACGCATTAAAATAAGTCGATTTTAGAAATAAATAAAGTATTTTCAGTCACAAAAATTTTTTTATTATTATTTTTAATATATTATAGCGAGGAATTTTTACTTAAATTGGCTGAAAAAAAGTCATATTTATAAAACATTATTTTCCATAAAAAAGGGTATGAAATTTTTAAATTCATACCCTTTAAACTGTTTTTGTCTCAATATTTAGAAAATACTACCAAAACTTATTACATTGAAGCTTTAAGTTCTTCTGCAGAAACATAGCGGCTAGAAATACGAGCTGCTTTACCACGAAGTTTACGAATGTAGTAAATTCTTGAACGACGAACTTTACCACGAACTTTAATATCAACATGGTCAATAAGAGGAGAATGAGCAAAGAAGTTACGCTCAACACCAATAGCGCCAGCTGACATTTTACGAACGAGGAAAGTAGAATTCGTTGTACCTTTACGGTAGCGAATAACTGTCCCTTCAAAAGACTGCAAACGGTATTTTGGAGTTCCGTCTTTTTCAGTACCTTCTTGGATTTTAACCCAAACGCATACAGTATCGCCTGCCTTAAAGTTTGGCAATGCTTTTGCACGCATGTACTTTGATTCAAAAGATTTAAGAATAGGATGCTTCATATACTAATCCACCTATAGCGAGAATTGCCTAAAATCGGATTCTCTAAAAAAAGTCAAAAAATGGTCGGAGCGACAGGACTTGAACCTGCGACCTCTTGCACCCCAAGCAAGTGCGCTAGCCAGGCTGCGCTACGCTCCGAGTCAAATAAAATTTATTACTTAGTTAAAGCTGCTTTTGATTTTTGCACAAGTACTGCAAAAACTGCATCATCATGAATAGCAATGTCTGAAAGTTGTTTACGATCGAGAGTGATGCTTGCTTTTTTAAGGCCGTTCATGAACTTGCTATATGGCAAGCCGTGAGCTCTTGATGCAGCGTTAATACGTTGGATCCAGAGTGCGCGGAAATCACGTTTTCTAACCTTACGGTCACGGTATGCATAGCAAAGTGCTCTACGAACGATTTGGATAGCAGTACGATAAAGTCTGCTACGAGTTCCACGATAGCCCTTAGCTAACTTAAGGACTCTTTTATGACGACGACGAAGTTTAAAGCCACGTTTTGCACGAGCCATAGTATATACCCCCTAGAATGATGGCGCTGTTGAGTGATTCAACAACCTTTAGTGGCCATTCACCTGTTTAAAAACAAACTTAACGAACAATAAACTTTTTATACTAAAGTTTTTATTATAAAAACTACGTAAAAAAGTTTATCTTATAAACCGTTTGGTAAGCAACGGGAAACCAATCTTGTACTTTCAGCACGCATAATTTTAAGCTTTTTCAAGCGAGTTTTACGGCTACGGTTCTTTGATGTGGCTTTGTGTTGCTTTCCTACGTGAGGAACTTTAACAAGACCTGTTGCAGTTAACTTATAACGTTTAGCTGCAGCTCTTTTAGTCTTTATCGCCTTGCTAACTTTCCCTTTGGACTTAGCAATTTTGGCTTTTATCTTAGCTTTGGACTTTGCCATGTGATTAACCCTTCAACTTAGAACAGACAAAAAACAGAAAATTCTTATAACACTGCCCTAAATAAAATCAACCTTTATTTTAAAAAGATCTAGGTAAGATAGGGAGATTTTTAGATATAAAAAAACCCAAAAAAGAATGCTCTTTTTTGGGTTGTTATTAGTGGTGGGTCCGCCCGGATTCGAACCGGGGACCACTTGCTTAAAAGGCAAATGCTCTACCGACTGAGCTACGAACCCACTAAAGAAAAAAATAAAGGCTGCACAGAGCTACTCTCCCACACTTAAGAGTGCAGTACCATTGCCGCAGACGGGCTTGACTTCGGAGTTCGGAATGGGATCCGGTATTTCCCCGTCGCAATCAGCACAGCCAAAACG
>NZ_WFLN01000008.1 GCF_009208585.1 Fluviispira multicolorata | reverse complement strand
ATTATCATTTAGTCTTTGTTACAAAATACAGACGTGGAGTTTTTACAAAAGAAATTCTTGAACGTACTAAGATTATTTTTAAAGAAACATGCGAACAAATAGATTGCGAATTAATCGAATTTAATGGGTGCGCGACCCGGATTCGTGTAAAAAACGCACTAGATTAAAATTTGAGCAACTAATTCTATTGATTAATGATTCGATCTGCGCAAATTGGTCTAGTCTTAACTTCCTTAACTGAACATGCTCTTCGTATAATCTCGCTATTTGCTAATATAAATTTCTCAGTAACATTATTAGTCTTAAATTTAATTGTTAAAGGTTTACCTTCACGAATAATGGATGCTTGAATATTATTTTTATCTTTAGCCGAGTCAATTTCTCTAGATATTTCATTAACTTCTAGGACTCTAATATTGTTTATTCTAATTAATATATCTCCGATTTGAAAAATTCCTTGATTAGGTGACTGGTCGTCAATTTTAATAATTTGAAGCCCTCCTAATCTATCTTTTGTAAATTCCTTAATTTCCTCTGCAGAAATAATTTTCAATTCAATCTGTGCTAAATATATTTCATTATAGCAACTAAAATATGCATCAAAAGTTGGGTAATAGTAGGTTTCATTCCAAGAAGTTGAATTACTATGAACACTTCCTCCATATGCTGTACCATTTATGCTAGTATTTGAGTTAGAATTTCCAAAGTTATTATAATTTGTATTTGTGTTTGAATTACCAGAAAAATAAGTAGGTTCTCGATAATTATTAGATGAGGATTTTTGAATAGTTTCACTCGAGGTCTTATTATCTACTTTTAGTATTTTTGAAACCTTAAAACCCTTTTCGTAGCAAATCTCAATTGATCGAAATATTGCAAATATATTAGCATCATCAATATTAGTCCGAGCATTACCTGAAAATCGTGCTACTTGAATATTATCTTTTAATGTTGTATCTGAATAGCC
The DNA here is from genome assembly GCF_009208585.1 of Fluviispira multicolorata. GTDB lineage: Bacteria > Bdellovibrionota_B > Oligoflexia > Silvanigrellales > Silvanigrellaceae > Silvanigrella > Silvanigrella multicolorata. Next base: position 245,014 of record NZ_WFLN01000008.1, on the reverse strand, counting down.
ACCTGATTCATTATGTGGTTGATATAATGTTCTTGTTGCACAAGATACAACTAGTAATAATATTAAAAATAATACGATCTTCATATATACTCCAGTAAAAAATTAAACTATTTATAATATTCCATTTCTTTTTTTGAATATACTTTTTTTATTTTTTGATCAAATTCTGAATCTTTAAAAATTGTTAATTTTTCAAAATTAGCTATACATTCTTCATATAATTCATTGTATTCATTTTCTAAATCAATATTATTTTTTGATCTTAAGGAAATAATACTTAATATTTCTCTTATATAATATGAAAAAACAGTGCGATAAGAAAATATTCTAATTACTTCAGGTTTCCAAATTTTTATATCACTTGAATTTTTTTCAGTTCTATCTGACTCACTTTTTCTAAAAAAATTTAAATATCTACTAGGAGATACCCCATGAAATGATTGAAAATTTAATTTATCTTGGACATCTACATCTGAATTAATTGATACAGCATGTCCAAATAGATATTCTGCTTTGCTTTTTGGATAAGGATCTATGTAAACAACTCTTCGTATACCAGAAGAAATAATTTTTTTTGTACAAAGATGGCAAGGAAAAGTAGTAACATATAAGGTACACCCTTTGATGCTTACACCTCTTCTTGCTGCATCGCAAATAGCACTTTCTTCTGCATGAACAGCTCTAAAAAATTCAATTAAATGACCAACACCAGATTTTTTGAATAACGCTGTAATTTTTTTGTCTTTTTCCTTGTCCGTATCATTATAATCTTTAAGGAGTTCTTCTTTAAAAAAAATTTTAAATTTTTCTATAATCTGCTTATTAGGGTTATATCCAATATTAAAATCTCTGTGATCAGGATTATCTCCATCTTGATAAAATCCACCACCAAATTTAGGGACATCATTAAAACCAGAAGCAATAATTTCTCCATTTTCGTTTGCAATTATTGCTCCAACTTGTCTAGATAGATCCGCCGATCGACGTGCTTCAGTATAAGCATGAAACATCATAGATTCATCAAATCTTGGAGTTATAAAAGGATGATTAAATAAAATCTTAAGTAATCTCTCAATATCATTTTTTAAATTATTAAGATCATCTGAGTTTACAAAATAGTGACCTAAAGGGAAAGTATTTTGAACGTCTTGCCCATATTTATTTATCTCAATTTCATTTTGATCTTTTTGCATTAAAAATTTAACAAAAGCTTCTTTATAATTAAAAATTTCTGAATTATTACAACTTTCTTTTGATTCTTCTATATTATAATTTCTTTTTAGTAGTTCTTTTTCTCTTGATTCTTCTGATTCATAAACTGATATTAGAATAAAATTTCTACCATAAATTTTTCGCAATAAATTAAATTCTTCTGGTTTTTTTTAGACTATCAATAATATAAACTTGTCCACTTGGATTATAATCTTCTTTTTCTTTTTTATCTTTTTTACTATTATAGGAGTTTCGATGTAATTTTATTCTAGATACAGCCATTTTAGCATATAGATCTTCGCTATTAAATTTTTCTCTTAATTTAGTACATATTGTCATTTTTTTTAATAAATTATTTAAATTTTTATTTTTATCAGATGATATTTTTTGTGAATTATTATTAATAATTTCTTCATGTATTTTTGATAATTTAATTAAAAATACATGATAATTAAATTCATTATTTAATATATTCTCTAATATATTTTTTACTTGCTTGAAATTAGTACCAACTCCACCAGTTAAACCAATAATTAATTCGGGCTTAGTATCAATTTCAACCTTTTTACAGCAAAACATATTATATCTCCAGATTAATATAATGAATTTAATCGGATATATAATTTTTTCATTAAGAGTATTATTAAAGTTTATAAAACTATTAGTATGATTTATAAAAAAATTTATGTAATTTTGAAGTATACCCTATCTTGACAATATAAATACTTGATTTTTCTGTCAATTTAGAGTCATATTTTGAATTAGTTGACACATTCTAGTTAAGGTCTTAGGGGTTTTATTGACATTGAGGTAATCAAAATGGCTGGTCAGCGTATTGGATACATCCGTGTAAGCTCTTTAGAGCAAAATACAGAACGACAGTTGGAAGGTATTACTCTAGACAAAATCTTTACGGATAAGATCTCAGGAAAGGACACAAACCGCCCACAACTTCAATCCCTATTAAATTATATTCGAGAAGGTGATGAACTCTATGTCCACAGTATGGATCGATTGGCTCGTAATTTAGATGATTTAAGAAAAATTGTGAAAACACTTACAGAAAAAAGTATTTCCATAAAATTTGAAAAGGAAAATTTACTTTTTTCTAAAGGGGAAACTCCAATGGCAACCCTTATGCTTTCTGTAATGGGTGCTTTTGCTGAATTTGAAAGATCATTATTACAAGAACGCCAACGAGAGGGAATTGAAATTGCAAAAAAGAAAGGACTTTTTAAAGGGCGGAAACGATGTCTTAGTGAAAAAAGCGCTAATGAACTTCGCAAAAGAGTTGCTAATGGAGAAAAAAAATCAGTTTTGGCTATGGAATTTAAAATTAGCAGAGAAACATTATACAAATATATACGATCAAAATATTAAAATTAAACTTATTCTAATTCAATATTCAAATCAACAAATTCAAATGGAAATTAATTTTTAAAATGATTAGTCCAACCGATACCGTATACCCAGTTCTTAAAGAAAATCTAAATTTGTATGAACTTAATTCTTGCTTTTTAGCTTCAGAAGATGAGATATCTTTTATTGAAAATGAAACAAGAAGTACATCATCAAAACTAGGCTTTTTAATCATGCTTAAGACGTTTCAAAATCTTGGATATTTTATTAAAATTGAAAATGTACCAAAAAATATAATTTCATTTATTTCTTCTCAGTTAAATATAGAACAATTTGATTCTATTTTAATAGACTATGACTCATCGAGGAATCGTCTTAAACAAATGGATAAAATTTTAGAATTTATGTCTGTTAAAAATTATTCTGATATTGGCGATCAAATAGTAGAAAAAGTGGCAAAAAATAATGCTTTAGTCAGAGAAAACCTATCTGATATCATAAACGCATGTATTGAAACACTTCTTCATGATCGCATCGAATTACCAGCTTTTTCTAGATTACACCGAGAGGCAATGAACCAAAGAGCCCAAGTTTATAATGAATTATATTTAAGAATATTTAATGATATTGGGGTTAATAGAAGAAATATAATTGATAATCTATTTATTGTTGATCCTTTGACCAGGAAAAGTGAATGGGATAATATTAAATTTGAAATTGGAAAACCAAAGCCTAAAGAAATAAAAAAACTTATTAAACATATTCACTCTTTAAATAATATAATTGAAATTGAGTCATTTTTTGAAGGGATACCTTCAATCAAAATTGAACAAATGGCAGTAGAAGCAGAATATTTAGATGCTTCCGATATGCAAAGAGTTGAAGCTCATAAAAGATATTCTTTAGCTATTGCTTTAATTAAGATAAAAAAATCAAAGTCTGTTGATTCTCTTATAGATATTTTTTTAAGACAAATGTCTTCTATTTTTTATTTGGCAAAAGAAGAATTAGATAAATATCTAAAAGAAAACCAAGATAAAACAGATGAAATAATGAAAAAATTTATCTCGGTTGAAGATGTAGTGAAGGATGGTCTGACTAATGGGGAAAAAGTTGATTTAATTTCAAACATTTATCAGGAAAATATTTCATTATCCACATACGCAAGAACTCATTGTGAATATGGTGGAAAACAACATATTCGATTCATGGCTAAATTTTTCAAGAAAAAAAGAAAATTAATTTTTCGCATTTTGGAATCATTAAAATTTTTTTCTGCAACCCAAGATGAAGGTATTACAAGATCTCTTGAATTTATGATTGCTCATAAACGAAGTCGTAAGCCAATTATTGAAACATTTGCAAAATCCAAAAAAAGAAGTGACTTAATTCTTATGGATGTAAAGTGGATTGAACAAAAATGGTGGAAACTTGTCACCAGTCAAAAGAAGCGCGAATCTTTTCCTGAAACTGTTAGACGAGAACATTTTGAAGTGTGTCTTTGTGATGCATTATCAATGTCTTTACGTTGTGGTGATATTTATGTGCTAGAAGTCTTGATTATAACGATTATAGAAAAGAACTTTTACCTTTATCTGAATGTGAAAAGACAGTAGCAAAATATGGGGAAATTGTAAATTTACCAGTTGAAAAAGAATCTTTTATTTCTCATGTAAAAAAACTTCTTATCTTAAAATCTGAAGAAACTGACATCAAATTTCCTGATAACACTGATTTTACATTTAAAGATGGATCTTTTCATTTAAAAAGACTTATTGCAAGAACATCTACACAAAGAAATGAAGACGATGATATATTTCAAGGAAGAATCAATGAATTAAAATTAATCGATGCTCTAACTGATACAGCTCATTGGATTTCATGGCACAAAGTTTTTGGTCCACATAGTGGTCACCAAGCTAAGATTAAAGATGAATTATCAAGATATGTTGCTATGACTTTTTCTTATGGTACAGGGCTTGGTCCAAAAGAAGGGTCAAAAATGTTGTTTGGCTTTAGCGCAGATCAAATTGCAGATACAGATAAAAATCACAGTACTTGTGAAAAAATAGACCGAGCAATTTTTAAAGTTATTGAGGCTTATAATAAACTTCATCTTCCACGCGCTGCATGGGGAACTGGAAAAAATATTGGTGCTGATGGAAGTCATTGGAATCTCTCTGAGCATAATTCTTTTTCTCAAAGACATATTCGTTATGGCCAATGGGGAGGAATAGCTTACTACCATGTAGCAGATAATTATATTGCTATTTTTTCAAAGTTTATTCCTTGTGGAGTATATGAAGCAGTTCATATACTTGATGGTGTTTTTTCTCAACTAAAACAAGATAGACCAGATTTTCTTCATGGTGATACACATGCACAAAATTCTGTTGCATTTGGATTGTCATTTCTACTTGGAATAAAATTAATGCCTCGAATCCGAACTTGGCAAGATCTAAAATTATATAAAGCTAGTAAAGAATATTCCTATAAACATATTGAAGATCTTTTCACAAATGACAATATTAATTGGGAAATAATTCAAAAGCATCTTCCTGATATGCTACAAGTTGCTCAATCTATAATGGCTGGAGTGATTAAACCGTCCACAATATTACGTAGGCTTGGTTCAACAAATCAAAAGAGTAAACTTTTTCAAGCTTTTAATATGCTTGGTCGAGTAATTCGAACAATAACTTTGCTAGAATATGTTTCTGATAAAGAACTTCGTCATATTGTCCAAGGTGCGACAAGCAAGTGTGAGCAATTTAATAAATTCGCTAAATGGCTTCATTTTGCACAAGATTTTATTAAGCAAAATAAACGAGATGAACAGCAAAAAATTATAAAATATAATCACCTTATAGCAGTTCTTTTAACATTTCATAACGCTTATTCAATGACAGAAGCCCTTGTCGAAATGGAAAAAGAAGGAATCAAAATACCCGCAGAAACAATTTCTTCATTGAGTCCTTACAGAACTAGGCATGTTCGTCGTTTCGGAGAATTCCAAGTTTCAGAAGAAGCTACAAAAATATTAGATTTAAACTTAAAGCCATTTGTTACTGATGAGCTATTGAAGAAAGCAACTGTACGTAATTAAGATGGAAAATGCTTATTAAATAGGCTAGTGCGTTTTTTACACGAATCCGGGTCGCGCACCTAATGGTGAAGACGATCACGTGCACATTCTTGTTAGCATTCCCCCAAAACACTCTGTTGCAATTGTTGTTAGCAAACTAAAAGGGAAATCTTCTTATTTTATTAGAAAAGAGTTTTGGGAACTTATTAAGAAAAAATTATGGGGCGATCATTTTTGGAGTCCAAGTTATTGTTCTGTCACTTGCGGAGGAGCACCGCTAGAAGTTATAAAAAAATATATTGATGACCAAAGAAAGCCATCATCAGAAAAAGGTGTTGCCCAATCAATTCGTGAAAGAAAAGTACGGTTGCGAGCCGACTAATATAATTAAAAAAGCCACTATCGTGTTTTTTTAATTCCTCGTCCACTTCGCCGACAATGGATCAATCGGCCTTGACTCGCCCCTAAAGGAGCGAGAATGCGGCCTTGCTCTGTTCAATTAGATTATTTCAAGCAAAAAAGAAGAGTTCAAAGCAATCTATTTTCAAATAATATCGTTTTTTTATAATCCCTTCCCAACAAGCTTGTAGACAGACCAAACTCAAAGCTATAAAAATATGAAACTTACGCAGAACTCCTCATGTTCGGTTTAAGTTCGGTTGAGAATAAAAAAATCTAATATTCTAGATATTTTAATCTTTTCACATTTTTTTAAAATATTGGGAAAGATTCTCATAAATGATTTTGGAGTGAATAACGTGGAATCAGAAATAAAAGCAAGAGATCTCAGTTTTTTATCAGATAAATGGAGAAAACTCTTAGCGGCTGAGTTTGATAAACCCTACTTTGAAGAAATACGTTCTTTTTTAAAAGGAGAGTTAAAACAAGGTCATACTTTTTTCCCAGAAAAAAATAAAATATTTAGAGCTTTTAAACTTGTTGACTATGAAAATGTAAGAGTTGTCATCATTGGGCAAGATCCATATCATGGTTTCGGTCAAGCAAATGGACTTTCTTTTGCAGTTGAACAAGGCACCCCCGCTCCACCTTCTTTAAATAATATATTTAAAGAAATAGAATCTGATCTTGGCAAAGGAAAGCCTAAAAATACCCATCTAGAAAACTGGGCAAAACAAGGTATTTTATTGTTAAATACGGTGCTAACAGTACGTGCAAATACAGCTTTTTCGCATAGAGAAAAAGGTTGGGAAAAATTTACAGACTGCGTGATAGAAAATCTAAATAATAAAACAACCCCAGTTATTTTCATGCTTTGGGGTGCTGCCGCTCAGTCAAAAGCAAGTATGATAAAAAATCCTTTACATAAAATCTTAAAAGCACCACATCCCTCGCCACTTTCTGCCCATCGCGGTTTTTTGGGGTGTAAACATTTTTCAAAAGCAAACGAAATATTAAAGAATCTTAATGATACAGAAATTGATTGGACATTATAAATTTTCCATGGAGATCCTGAATGTTTAAAGAAAAACGCAATTCCTTTGATGGACAAAAGTATTATGAAGTCTCTCTTAAAGGTAAGCAGCTCTTATTAAATTCATATCTTAATAAAGACACAGCTTTTACCTATGATGAACGAATTGAGTTTAAGTTAGATGGCTTAATACCAAATGTAATTGAAACGCTCGATGAACAAGTTGTCCGCGTCTATGGTCAATATCTTAAAAAAGAATCTGATATAGAAAGAAATATTTTCTTAACTCAATTGTATGATCGAAATGAGACTCTCTTTTTTAGACTTATGCAAGAGCACCTTATAGAAATGGTTCCTGTTTTTTACACACCAACTGTGGGTGAAGTTGTTCAACAATTTAATCAAAATTTTAGAAGACCAAGAGGTCTTTTTATATCATATCCTCAGATGTCTCAAATTGAGGATATTTTAAGTAATATTCCAAATGCATATGATGTCAGTGCTGTTTGTGTAACAGACTCCGAAGCCATTCTTGGCATTGGCGATCAAGGAGTTGGGGGCATTGTTATTTCCATTGCAAAACTTGCAATGTACACTCTATGTGCAGGTTTCCATCCAACAAAAGTTTTACCTATTGTTCTTGATGTCGGAACCAACAATAAAGAGTTATTGCAAAATCCACTTTACCTTGGTTGGAGACATGAACGCATACGTGGTGAACAATATGATGACTTTATTGATGCCTTCGTTACAGCTCTTCGAAAAAGATATCCGCATGTATATTTACATTGGGAAGATTTTGGAAGACAAACTGCACGTAGAAATTTAGACCGCTACAAAAATGAAATGTGCACTTTTAATGATGATATGCAAGGAACTGCAGCTGTTACAGTAGGAGCAATTCTCGCTGGCCTAAAAGTTAACGGAACAAAAATGAGTGAACAAACAGTTGTCATCCATGGAGCGGGAACAGCGGGTTGTTGTATTGCAGATCAAATACTAGCAGCTATGATTGCAGATGGGTTAACGGAACAGCAAGCTTTGGCAAAAATATTTTTAATTGACATGAATGGGATGCTGCATTCAAGCATGGATCATTTGGAGTATTTTCAAAGAAAATACGCTCAACCAGTTGATGTCTATAATGACTGGGAAAGAGTAAAAGGCAAACCTATTTTATTATATGACGTTGTTAAAAATGTAAAACCAACAATTCTTATTGGAACATCTACGCAAACGGGTGCATTTAGTGAAGAAATTGTTAAAATGATGGCTTCACATTGTGAAAGACCAATTATTTTTCCTCTGTCAAATCCTACTTCACGTTGTGAAGCATTGCCAGCAAACTTAATAGAATGGACTCAAGGAAAAGTTCTTGTCGCCACAGGCAGCCCCTTTGCCGATGTTCGCTATAATGGAAAAGTTTTTCCTATAGGACAATGCAATAATGCTTTCGTATTTCCAGGTCTTGGACTTGGTGTTGTCGCATCAAAAGCAACTCGAGTGAACGACGAAATGCTTGTAGCATGTGCAAAAGTAATCAGCGAATGTGCGCAAATAAATAAAGACCCAAACCTTTCACTCCTTCCTTCATTAACACATATTCGCGATGTTTCTTATAAAATAGCTTATGCAACTGTGAAAGCAGCACAAGACACAGGTGTTGCGCCAAAAATGACTGAGCAAGAAATTCACGACAATATTCATGCAAATATATGGAAAACAAGTTACGTTCGTTATGTATTAGGAAAAAATTAATAACTATTTAATTTTTGACTCACCTTTAAAATAATCAAAATATATTTATAATAAAAATAAATCTAATTCAAAAATGATTATTTTTAGGAATTTCATGGTTTTCTTAGAAGTTTTTATTTGTGCTTTCATAGGCGCACTTCTTTCAACTCTTCCCCTAGGTCTATTAAATATTAGACTTCTACTATTATTCATTAAAGGTGAACACAAAAGACTCTTTTTTTTTCAACTTGGTATATTAATAGTCGATATTATTATTTGTAACTTAGCATTTATTCTATCAATTACAACCCATAATATTTCAACACTCATCAATTTTGGCAAAAATAATTTATTTTATATTCAAATTTTATTTCTTATCGTTCTTATCTATATGGGATTGAATCATATATTTGAAAAAAAAGATATGCTTCCAATAAAAAATAAACAAGTAGATAATCTCAATACTAAAAAAAATAAATCGAGCAAATTACTTCGACATTTTCTTGAAGGTATCGTTGGAACATTGACGATACCGAGTTTGCTGCCATTTTGGTATCTTTGGTGGATGGGGCAAAATTTAAACAATAGTCAACCCATATTATTTGCAGTGATTCTTATTGCAATAGGAGTTTGCATTGGTGATCTCATCATTTTTAAGAGCTATAGATATTTTGTCCAAAAAATCTCTGAAAGAGTTTTGCAATTACGAATTGCTAAAATTGAAAAATGGGTTGGATATTTCTTTCTTTTTCTTGCATTCTTATTTGCCATTAAATTCTTTCTATACTAAAAAAAATGGAATATTTGCATGAAAATAATTGATAGAATACATAAGATCTTTTGCAATATTGTGAGTGTATTTTTTACAAGCAGAACGGTAAGACATGTATTAAGTCTTAACAGAAGTGAAAAAAAAGAGTTCCTCAAAAGAATAATAGACGAAAATAAAAAGCAAAATTTCCATGATAATAATCACTACGTCCAAAGTACTAAATCAACATTTAGACTCGTTCAAAGTTACAATCAACTCCCTTGCACTCTCGAAACACGCAAAAAAAGAGCTGACTTATTTGAAAAAAATGGATTTCGTGATAAAAGCATTTTATTAATGGGTGATGATGATCATGTTTCTGTTGAATTAGCTGCACGTAATTTTAAATATGTAACAGTCCTAGACTGCGATCTTCAATTACTTCAAGAGCTCAAAGTCCTTACACAAGATGCAAAATACCAAATCACTTTTTTTCATGTAGATTTATACGAAGGACTTCCAAAGTTTTTACAAAATATATTTGATGTCGTCTGTTTTGATCCTCCGCAAAATTATGAAGATTTAAACGTTTTTTTAAAATGTGCTCTCAAAGCTACAAAAATTGAATTTTCAAATTTTTATATGATGGTCAATTGCAATTCTTTAGGAATTAAAAATATTGAAAAAATATTTGAAGTCCTAAAGAAAAGTGGTTTTGTAAATTCAAAAAGAATTGAATTCTTTAACTGCTACCCCCTTAATAAAGGTCAGTCTCTCTTGCTTACAGCGATGTCTTATTTTACACATAGCTTTAAGGAACGAAAAGAAGGTGTGCATTGCAGATATTATTATACAGACTGTCTCGAATTCAAAGCAGAGTCTATTCAGAAAAAAAATGAAGATCTCTTTGAAGAGAAACAAATTATTTCACCGGTAGTATCCCACCACATTAGCCTTCCAGAACTTCCTATCGCAATTTATAATCAATATGGATTACAAAATAGAAAAAATCCATAAAGGGGACAAGGAAGTTATTTTCCTTTTATAACTATGAGTGATGAAAAAAAAATTGCCGTTGTGGTTCAAAGATGTGGGAAAAATATTATTGCTGGTGCAGAAGTTTATGCTTTAAAATTAGCTGAAGCCATTGCAAAGAATAATCGACAAATTGAAATTTTCACAAGTCAAAGCGATGATTATATTTTATGGAATAATAATCTACCAGAGAAAGAGTATTTACAAATTGAAGACAGACAAATACTCATAAGAAGATTTCCTATTTCACATAGTCGTTTAAAAATTATGTTTGCAATAATTAAAAGAATAAATAATTTATTATATAATAAATTAAATCCTATCTATAATTTTCTATCTCCAATACTTGATTATATTTTTCTCCGAACGCAAGGACCTTGGTGCCCAAAATTATGGTTATACTTAAAAGAAAATTCTGATCAATATTCATTAATAATTATAAAATCTTATTTATACTCTTCAAGCTATTTTACAATTCAAAAAACTTATAAGAAAGTAAATATTCTATTTATTGTTACTGCTCATAATGAGCCTGAGTTTAATTTTAATTTTGTTAATAAAATGATAAACTATTCAAAATTTATTGGCTTTGTATCAAATGCTGAGAAAGAATTTTGCTATTCTACAAAACCAAATACTAAAGAAAAACCATTTTTGATTTTACCACCTGGATTTAATGAAGAATTAGATTTGAATGACACTTTACAAAAAAAAGTTCAAGACATTTCAAGAAAAAAATTTTTTTTATCTATTGGAAGAATAGATAAGAATAAAAATATTGATTTTATCTTTAAGAACACTCCTCAAAATTGTTTAGTCGTATTCGTTGGTGACCTAAAAATGGATATTCCAAAGGATAATAGATTTTTATATTTAGGACGCGTCAACGAACAAGAAAAAAAACAACTCATGCAAACTGCAATTGCCCTTCTAATGGTTTCAAAACTTGAAGCTTATTCAATTGTTACTGCTGAGGCAATTAAATATAAGTGCCTCGTGCTTGCTTTAAAAGGATGCGAGCCTGTTGAAGAACTCATCAAGCATTATGGTGGTCATATTACAGATGAAAACAATTACTCAAAAGTAATGGAAGAATTGTGGGAAGAGCGATTTATTTTCGATAGAAGTACAATAAAAAGCGATTTAATTGTTCAGGAAAAAAGTTTCCTTAAGAATGCAACTCAAATTTTAAACCTTGCTTAAATATTTCAAATTTTCTTAAAATAAAACCTCTTGTTTGCCATTTAAAAATGTTATATAAAAAACTAATTTTAAAAATTTTTCTTAGATAGGAAGATCAATGCAACTTCTAAAAAATAAGATGGATAGTATTAATAATATTTCACATATATTTTTCCTATTTAATTTATTAATTATTAGTCTTTTTATTAGAATTCCCGATATATTTTCACAATCTATTTTAAGATTTTTCTTATATTTTTTATTTTTAGTTGGCTTTATTTTTGGTGTTGCTGCTGTGCTGCCAAAATTTAAAGTTCTCACATTTAGTATTTTTTTATTTATATCAATGATTATATTACATTCCTTTACTCACTTTTACCTTCCTTCATTAAGGCATGGAATTGCACTGCAAAATTATATTTTACAGAATAATATTACTGCCGATTTTGAAATCTCTCAAACACGTCTTTACATGCTTTTCTTTGTACTTTTTATAATTCCAGCAATGAATTTTTTCTCAGATTTATTTTCTCAGAAACTAAAATATATTTATTTAAAAGTATTTTTTTATTCGTTTATAATAGGCGCAATTTTAAACTCTTTTATTGCATTATATCAAGGCTTAATCAATCTTAATTTTTTGGCACAAGGCAGTGGAACCTCTCTTGCTGCCAATAGAGCACCAGCACTTTTAGAAGACTCCGGCATTGCAAGTTTATATTTTTCAATTACATTCATAGTTTTCTTTGTAGCTGCATTTGATAAAATATTAAGCTCTAAATTAAGAGGATTTTTATTTTTAGTTTCTTTACTTTCGCTTTCTGCAGGAATAATGAATGATTCAAGAAGCTTTTATCTTGCTTGCGCTCTTTCTATTTCTATTTTTCTCATTACAAGACTATATAATTTAATTAAAAATAAACAATATAAATTCATTTTTTATCTTTCAATTATCATTTCTTCAATCTCTGGAGTCTTACTCATAGTATTACAAAATTTTGATAAGACCGGATTTAAAAGAATTATAAATGGAATTTTAGAAATAAATTGGAACTTCAACCTTTTATCTATGTACCAACAATTTGATTATCAAAGAACAAAACACTTAGAAATCATGCTCCATTCGATTCGAGATCACTTTCCAATTGGAACCGGATTTGGTTCCTTTGCTACAAATTTTTATCAATACAAAAAATCAGGTGAACAAGTGGAACTTGATCTTCCTACAAATATGTATTTTTCTTTAATATCTGAACTGGGAATTATTGGTGTATTATTACTTATTTTCAGTTTAGTTATATTGACTCATTTTTTCTGGAAGCAAAAAAACAATAATGACTTAGAAATAAAATCATATTTTATTAAAAATTTACTTATTAAATGGACATCCATCTCTCTTTTATTTTATGCTTTTATTAGTTATTTAACATCAAATGCGACTTCAGCATTTTTTACAGCATTAGTTTTTGCTTCCTCTTTAATTTTCTTAATTGATAATAATAAAAAAGCAGAGAAAATATGTTCAAATATTTTATTAGCCTCAAGCATTTTTCTTTTTTCTTCAAGTCTTTATCTTATTAATAATGCTCCCTCTATTCCAGAGTTTCGTTGGAAAGAAAGAAATGAACCACAAATTCCTCAGCCAGTTGGGGAGTTACCTCAACCAGAGGGTTTAAAAGATCAAAAAAGGCTCTATTTTTCGCAGATAATTAAAAATAAAATAAGTGGGACTGAGAAGCTTTATAAGCCTACTGGTGCTCAAGATGGTATTTGGGCAGCTCCAAGTACAGAAATAGTCTTAATGAAAGATAACTTGAGAATATATGTTGGATCAAATTCTGAATTTTTTCGCACTCAAGTCAAACTGAAATTTTATAACAGTGATAAAATTTCTATTATTAGGAATATTGAATTAAATGCGGCCGGATGGCTACCCATTGAATTGCCACACGATAAAAGTTTTGACACATGTTTTGATAAAATAACCTATAATAAATTTTGTTATCTACATATAGAAGTCACTCCTGCTTGGAGAATATCTATGTTTAATAAAGTTGGATTTTTTATTGAAAATAATATACTATATTTTCCTCCATTAATAAAGATAAAATCATGAAAAAAATTCACTTTTTTTTTTATTAAATTTTATAAAAAAATCTGGAGTTCATTTTGAAAAAAATAACTGTAATTAAAAAATCATTTAAATTGCTAGGAAAGAGAGGATTTAAATATATATTATTTGCAATATTTTTTGCAACAGGTATAGCTATAGTTGAGTTAAGTATGTCATTTATTATTCAGCTACTGTTAACAAGCTTTGGTTTTGTACACGTTGAATATAAAATTTTTGACAATGAAATTCCAAAATTCTCAATTCAAATTGTTTCACTTTCATTAGTATTTATTTCAATTGTCCGCTTTATAGTCCAGCTTTTAACCACTCAAACTGCTGTATTTTTACGTGAATATATTTTTTTAAAGTTAAGACAGTTTTCAATTTATAGTATTCTATTTGAAAATGATGAAGAGGATAAAAATACTTCTTCTATGAATTTTAAAATCTCTGAAATATTCAATCGATCTGCTGACTTTATAAGCTATTTCACGAATGCACTTTGCATGCTTGTACAAAGTTTTTTCTTATTCTTATTGCTTTTTATAATAGCATGGAAAGAAGCTATTATTTCAAGCCTAGGAATTGCTATTATTGGATGCATTATCTTATATATAAATAAATTGGTTTCAATGAATGCAAAGCAAGTTCCTGTGCAACAAATTAAACTAAACGAAGGAATTGAAAAGATTGCAAGGAATTTTTTATTTATAAAATTAATGAAAAAAAGAGATGATGAATATCAAGAGATTTCAGAAGCACTTAAGGAATATTCATCGAAAGCCACTAGCGCAGGATTTTACAGTAATTTAGGGACTCAAACAGGACCGTTCCTTGGCATTTTACTATTAGTTTGCATTATACTTATAAGCAATAATATTTTTGCTACAAATGGTGCTATCCTTGTCTCATTCATTTACTTATTAGCGCGTTTCATACAAAGTTTATCTATTCTTTCAGGTTACTATGGCAATGCAACTATTTATTTCCCGCAATTTAAATTATCTTTATTGACTATTGAAAGTCCAAATTTTAGTGAAATTTCCAAAGATAATTTTGATAAAATATTGTTAAACGGATATCGAAAAAAGATAGATGTCAAAAAAAATTATGATAAAATTTCTCTTTCAGATTCACATAAACTTTCGTCGCCAACTATCTATTTTAAGGATGTTACTTTTTCTTATCCAAATTCAAATCCAATTTTTGAAAATTTAAATTTAACATTTGAAAAGGGAAGTCAAACAGGACTTATTGGACCGAGTGGAGTAGGAAAATCAACTTTATTATTACTAATCACTGGACTTCTACAACCAACCTCTGGACAAACGTATATAAACGAGATCCCACCTTGGGAATATGTATCACAAAAAAATATGCGCATAGGTTACGTTGGTGCTGAACCCTTTTTAATTAAAGGAACAATTAAAGATAATATTTGTTATGGACTGACAAGGGAAGTTAATGAACAAGATATCTATAATATATTAGAAAAAGTATCTTTAAAAGAACTCATTGATGAAAAAGGTTTATCTTATATAATTGCTGAAGATCAATCTGGTTTATCAGCAGGTCAAAAGCAAAGACTCTGTCTTGCTAGAGCCTTGCTCAACGAACCAGCTCTTTTAATACTCGACGAAGCAACCGCAAATTTGGATGATGAAAATGAATTATTAATTGCACAAATACTTGCAGATATAAAATCAATTTGCACTACAATCATCGTTTCTCATCGAATAGGAATCCTAAAATATGCTGACAAAGTTATTGATTTGAAACTGCTGAAGTCGCACTAACTTTCTTGTGACTTACTTTTGTTTTCAATTTTCTTTGAAATTCATCAATTAAGCTCAATACACACGGAACTATGACAAGAGTTAACAACGTCGAAGAAATAAGGCCTCCAATCACACAAATTGCCATTGGAGAACGCCCTTCACCACCTGCGCCATGCCCAAAGGCAATAGGCAACATTCCAAATATCATTGCAAATGTTGTCATTAAGATAGGTCGCAAACGGAGGGGACCAGCTTCAAGCAAGGCTACATTGACATCTATTCCTTGTCTCATTCTTTGCAAGGTAAAATCAATTAATAATATACCACTTTTAACCACCAAGCCAATGAGCATAATTAAACCAATCATTGCATAAAGATTCATTTGCTTGCCAGTAATAAGTAAAAATCCAAATGCACCAGAAAATGCTAAAGGAACACAAGTCATAATTACAAATGGAAAAATGTAACTCTCAAATTGAGCACATAAAGTCATAAAAACTAATAAAATTGATAATGCAACAGCAAATATCATTGCACTTATTGTTTCTCCTAAAAATTTTCCTTGACCATCGAATTCAAACACAAAACCATCTGGTTTGGTACTATTTGCTTCTTTTGCTATCATTTTATTTACGTTAGATAAATCTTTTCCAATATAATTGGCAAGTACAAAAACAAATGGAATTCCTCCTGAGTGAGTGATTTTAGAAGGAGAATCATTTAATTTAATATCTGTTACTGATGCAAGAGGAATTTGCATTCCATTTTTATTCTGAATATACAAGCCTGAAATATCTTCAACTTTTTGTGAATCTTTAGGGTTTATTTTTATGCGCACATCATTGCGATTTCCAAGACTATCTTGCATTTCTCCAAGCTTCATTCCTTCTTTATTAAATAAAATATTAATTGACTGTCCAATATCGTTTGCACTTATTCCAACATCAGCAGCACGCACCGCATCAGGAACAATAGAAATTTGCTTATAAAAAGGAGGAGGATCAATAAATGTATCAACTGCATCCGGAACTTTTGTCTCTATAAACTCCTTCATATGATTTGACCATGCTTGAAGTTTTTCGCTGTCTGAGCCAATTAGTTTCAATTGAATAAGTTGTGCTCTTCCTCCAATATTTGGCATATCAACCTGAATAAGAGAGCCTTTTTCAGAAAAAGATTTGTTTAAATCAATTCTTAATCTATTTACTAATTCTTGCACTCCATATTTTCTCTCATCCCTTTTCACTAATAAAACTGCTAAACTTGCTTTATAGGAAGGTTTATCAATATCGCTCCCAATTACCAACAGAACATCTTTTACTCCTGCATAAGCACGAATCTGCTCACTCATTTTTATAGCTTTTTCTTTAGTATAACTTAATGGTGTATCTGGAGAAAATTGATAAACAACACTCAATTCATTTATATCATCTATTGGAACAAAGGCTTTTGGCACAAAGGCAAGCATAATAAAACTTAAAAGAAGAAAGATAACTCCACTTAATACAGTATATAATCTTCTCTTTAAACTAAATAAACAATAAGTTAATATTTTTTTATAATAATGTTCAGTTGCTTTAAAATAAACTTCAAATTTTGCGCTGATAGGTTGCTTTCGAGGATCAAAATCATGACTTTTTTTAAGTAGGCGACTTGACAACATTGGCGTTAAAGTAAAAGCAATAAAAAGAGATATTAATACAGCAACAGATACTGTAATTCCAAAAGGATAAAAAAATCTTCCAACAATACCGTCCATAAATGCAACAGGAATAAAAACAGCGCAGACTGAAAGAGAAATTGCAATTGCAGCAAGTCCAATTTCTGCTGTCCCATCTTTTGCTGCTTGTAAGGCGCTCTTACCCATCCCAATATGTCGATAAATATTTTCGATAACAACAATTGCATCATCAACCAACAGACCTATTGACAAAGTAAGGCCGAGCAAAGTCATATTATTTATAGAAAAGTCAAAAAGAGTAAATGCTGCAAAGGTTCCAATAATTGCTGTGGGCAATGCTAATGCGCTGATAATTGTTGCACGCCAATCCCTTAAAAATATATAAATAATACAGACAGCTAAAATAGCTCCCAAAATCATATCCAAAAAGACTGAGCTCATAGAATCTTTAATGAAAACTGAACTATCTTTTATCATTTTTAAAGAAACATTTGGTGGGAGAGTTTTGTTTATTTCAGCTACTTTATCTTTTATTTCAGAAGCACTTTTTACTATATTTCCACCTGCTTGTTTATTTACTAATAATATAATACTTGATTTATCATTGTATCGACCATAAGTGCTTTCAAATGCAAGACCATCTATAACTTCAGCAACATCGCTTACCCGAATTATATTTCCACTTTGCCCTGGAACTGGAATGGCAATACGAGCAATTTGATCGACAGAATATGGAACTCCTGTTGTTTTAATCTGAATTTGATTAGAATTTGTTTCAAGCGTTCCTCCTTGCATTTCCATAATTTGACTTTGAATTGCATTTGCGACAAGAGAAGGGCTTAATCCAATACTTTGCAAAGTAGATTTATTGAGAAGAACTTGAATTTCTCTTTCTCTATCTCCAATTATATTTACTTGCCCAATACCATTTATTTGTTGGAATTTTGATACTAGTTTATCATTTGCAAAAGAGGATAATGCTCCAAACGGATAACTTCCTTCACTTGATAATACAAGGGTTGCAATGGGAAGTTCCCCAATTTGAATTCGCCTAATTTGTGGAGCTCGAGCTCCTGATGAGCTTGGATAACTCGGATTTCCTTGAATAACACCCACTTGATTAAGGACATTTTGCATTGCAGTTGATGTTTCTATACCCAATTTAAATTGCAGCACAACGAACGCAGAATTAGGCGACGCAGTCCCTATTAAGCTATCAAGTCCTTCAATTCCATTTAAGTTTTCTTCCATCACTTTGAGTAACTTTTCTTCTACCAACGTTGCATCCGCTCCAGGCCATGCAGCACTCACAATGATGATAGGGAAATCAATATTTGGATTATTTTCCACAGCAATTTTAGAAAACGAGAATAAACCAAACACAATAAATAAAAGGTTTAATATTGTTGCTAGAACAGGTCTTTTAATAGATAAGTCTGATAAAAACATTAGAATTCCGCCTCAACAAATTGCCCAGGAATAAGATTAATATCAATTGTATTTACTTTTCCACGCACTTCAAACATTCTTGTTTCTTTAGATATCAAATCAACAATTCTTGTTATTTTTAATATGGCTGTTTTATCTATCGAAGGAACACTTACGTTAATTTCCATTCCAATTTTTACTCTAGACATTTGAGCTTCATTTATTTGTAAAGAAATTTCTACATTTTTATCTTCAAATGCACTAAAAACTGACATTCCTTCTGAAACAAACTCTCCAATATCTTTAAATTTACCAGATATTTTCCCATCATAGGGAGCAATCAGACGCGTATCATTAAATGCTTTCTCTGCTAAAACTAAATTGGTTTCTGCTTGTGTCAATTGAATTTGTGCAGATGTAAATGAATCTTGTGATTGTTCCAATGCAAACGGAGTTGTGGCATGCTTTTTAAATAGCTCATCAGTTCTTGCCAATTCCCGTTTTGATTGCTCAAATTTTACTTTGGCTAATTGCACATTTTGTTGTTGTAATTTCTTTTGAAGCAAAGGATTTCTATCATCTAAAATAGCAATTATTTGACCTTTACTTATTTTATCACCCACATTTACAAATTCCTGAGCAATAAAACCTTTTGTTTGAAAGCTTAAATTTCCTTGTTTCAATGAAACTACATTTCCACTCACACGAATTCCAGTTTTATTTTGCTCTGAATGATTTTCCTTTTTCTGCAGACTCATATCGGCTTGTGTCGTAATGGAGTTTTCGCCTAATTTGTTTAGATTACTTACTGATTGAGTGTTTTCATCTACAGTGGTGCCATTATTTTCAACTCCTTCCTTCTTAGGAGTGACTAAATTGCTATTTTTAAAATCATCTGTAACTTTAGGAATAACTCCGGATGGAGGTAAGGTTGCTTTTTCGTGTTTCTCTTTATTCGTACAAAAAATAAAAAGTAAAACAGATAATGGAATAATCAAAATTGCTAATATGCTTTTCTTTTTCATGCTTAATCCTCGAAATTAGAATTGCTCAATATTCTTTTTTAAAAAATATGTACTTATAAATTAAACTTAATAACCTATTAACTAAATTCTTACATAAATCAATCTCTAAATAGCATATGAACATTTTTTTGTCTTGCACCTTCAAAGTATTTTTATTTATTCATGCCATAATTTTAAGCATTTATTGATTTTTATTTGGAGGGAGTAAATGCAGTTTTATCTTTGCTTTCTTCTTCTTTTATTTGATCAACAAAGGTTTTATCTTTTGGAGAAAGAATATCTTTCCAGACTTTAGAATGAGCACTCATTTGGGATGAATTGTTACCAAAAATATAAATTTTTTCAAGTAATGCTTTTTTTTGTGCATCTAAATTTGTCTTCCAAGAACCTTCTAAAAGCGCTAAAATACTATCAGATTTCCAGCGTGCTTGTGCACTTTGTTGTTTAATTTTCCTCGCTAGATTGTCATCCTTTTCAGATAATATTCTTCCATACCAATAATAATTTCTTAAAATAATTGATACATAACTACGTGTTTCACGAAAAGGCATGTAATCACTAAATAACATCATATTGTCATTTGACACGCGATCTCGCCATTTATCTAAATTAGATGCACCTGCATTATAAGCCGCCAATACATATTCAATTCTTCCATCGTATCTTCGTAAAAGTCTATTTAAATATGAAATACCAACCTCAATATTTATAAAAGGATCATAAAGCTGCTTCGCAGAAACTTTTCTTTTAATACTTTTAGCTGTAGAGGGTAAAATTTGCATAAGTCCACGTGCATTTGCACCCGATCTCGCATAGGGGTCAAATGCACTTTCTTGCCGAATTACTGAGAGTACAAAGATTGGATCAATATCTATAGATTTATCAGATATTTCTCGTAAATAAGGTTTTGGAAAGAATATATATAAAAGAGTTTTGCTTACTTTAAAGTTTTTTTCACTTTTACTATATCGACCAAGCATAGAAATTGAATACCTATAATTATAAACAGAATTCTGTGCTAATGCCCAATAAAGTAACATTTTTGGATTGCTTACAGCAGTCGTTCTTGCAACAAATCCAGCCCATTCCGTTGCAGCTTGTTGATCCTTACGTGCTCTCATTAGATCAAAAATAAAAGCTTCTAAATTATTATCGTTCCACCCCTGGGCTTCTCGACTTTGCAATAGTATTTCATCATCCGGAACCAAATTCTCCATTGGATCAACTCCCATTTGCTGCGATGCAACAATGGCAGCTAATGAAATAGGCACTTCTTTTAAAAGTTTTTGCCAAAATGGATTTTTTGATGGATCCGAATTCCTATTATTTTTTTGATAAATAGCACCAAGCCAAAATAAACTGCGAGAACTTTCTTGAGGATCTTTTTCAAGAAGAGCTTTTTCAAATGCCTGCGTTGCTGAATTAGGAAAACCAGATATTAAGCGAAATAAACCCACTCTCAAATGAACTTTTTCACTTCCCTCTAAATTAGGTAATAGACATTTTTGAACTTTAGAATAGAGTTTTTCTATACTTGAATAAGCATTATGATTTGGTAAAAAGGATTCAAGGCGTAAAATGACGGCTGAAGTCGCTCCTGCAAAATCACAATCTGAAGAATAATTTAAAGCTTTTGCAGATAAAGTAACTGCCTGTTTTAAATTATCTGGATCAATTTGCAAAAATGAATCCGTAAAACTCATCCCTCTGAAGTTTTCCCAATCATGCTTTTGTTTACTTGTTAATCTTTTTGAGTTGGCAGAGGAGGAGTATGAATTTCGTCGCAGTGAATTTAATTCTTCATTGTTTTTTCGATCAAGCCACCATGCAGTGCAAGCTAGAGACTGTTCATTTAGTGGAAACTCTTTTTTAAATCCCCCTATAAGGGCTTCACAGTTTTTTGCCAATTGTGATTTATCTTTTTGTGAAATCGTTCTTAAAATCCAATCAGAAAGAATTTTTGCACTTTCATTGTAGAGTTTCAAATTTTTAAAATTTGCTTCTTCAATAAGTTGGTTTTCTTTAGGGGGAGTATAAGAACTTAAATTGGAAAGGTAGAGTTCGCTTGAATTTCTTTCAATTCTTGACTGCATTTGCTTTTGATCGGGCAATGTTAATTCCAAATTTTCAGTTAAAATTGGATTACTTGAACAAGCTAAAATAAAAATATAAGAGCTTAAAATAATGAATGCTCTAAAAGAATTTTCTTCTTTTATTTTTAAGAATTTGAGCATCCTCAAAAACCCCCTTTTCTATATTTTTTTATCGTCAATAATTATTATGACTTGAGACGATTCACATTGCAAAGGGGGTTAAAATATTTAAATTGGATCACGCAAAACGGGACAAGTCATACAGCGTGGTCCTCCTCCTCCACGAGAAAGCTCACTTCCTTCTACTGTTACAACTAATGGAGATTCACTGCTTAAAAGCGCTGGATGCTTTATCGCATCTTTAGCAGATACAATTTTAAAACCAGCGGTTTCACATGCCTGTAATGTGTGCTCATGCATGTAACTTATGACTTTACCTGGAGCAAACGAAAAGAGATTCGCTCCACTGTTCCATTGCTCACGCTGTTGATGCAAAGGGTTATCTCCACCGCATGGGATTGGATCCATGCGCACACCCACACTGCGCAAACCTAAAATGAGATCTTCAACTTCCTTAAATTTTTTATCGCCATCTGCTTTTACTCGTATACGAACAACTCGAGCTCTTTCACGCCCTAAAACATAAGGAGAATAAACAACCGCTTGTTCTTTGTTTGCAACTGTAAAAATCATATCTAAATGTATTGTACTTCTTTCTTGAGGTAAAATAACGCATAAAATATTAAAAGGTTCTGTTTTACCTTCTTCAGTACGAGCATTTAAAATAGAATTAACGAGAGCATCGACAGCTTTTACAGTTGTCCTTTCACTGATACCAATTAATAATAAATCTTCATTAATTACCAAAATATCTCCGCCTTCAATGGTGAACTTTGGATCATTATTTTTATAACAGGCATCAAGTAACAGACCATGACTGCTTAACTCGGGGTGATATTCATAAATAGCTCTCATAATAAGAGATTCGGTAAAACGAACTGAACTTGCCATTCTCGAAGATATTACTCTCGAACCTACCACCATGCTTGTATCACGCATAAAGTACATATTTGGTAAAGGAACGAGAGAAAATGTTTTTGAAGATAACCAAGACTCAAGAGAGTTTCTTTTTAAAGGAACACCCGTAATGAGTAACTTTGCTAGCTCATCAGAAGGAAGTTCACTCAATTCAAATTTAAGATCGGGACAACCTTGATAATACAATATTTGATCAAGAAGTTCATTACGTGCTTGCTGATAATCTAATATTTCCTCTAGACAAGTCGAGACTTCAAGCACTTCACTCACTAAAGATAAAACAGATTTTAATTGTGCATGTCCTGCAACAATATTTTTATAATAAATAATATCATTGTAAAGCAATTCAGATGCACTTTTAGGTGTCATTGACTCAACTTCTTGTCCTGGACTGTGTAAAAAGACTTTTCTCAATTTACCTATTTCAGAATGAACTCCAATTTTACTTTTAATTTTATGGATATTTTCTGCTTTTTTTTCTTCAGACAAAGAATCCCAAAAGCGAAAATGACTTCCTTTATACAAATGTAACTCCTCTTTCACTGTTAAACTCCTTGACCAAGACGATGCTAAATGACAAAAATAACAACTCACAGTTACCACGGATCACACCGATCTGCCCAAGAGCCATTTTATATATTAGAGGAGAATGACTATGTCGTTGAAAAAGAATGTTGCCGTTTTTGGTGCCGGCAAAATTGGTAAATTGGTTGTCCACATGCTCTCTCAATCTGACGATTATCACGTCACAGTCATTGACTCTAATAAAAATGCTGCACAAATTGCAGCGACATCTCCTACAAGTGGAAAAATACTTAGAAATGTCGATTATGACACGGCTGATTTCATGTCACAAAGAGACATCGAGCGCGTCCTAACTGGTAAGGATTACATCTTAAGCTGCGCGCCTTTCTATTGCAATATTGGCATCGCTGAAGTTGCTAAAAAACTAAAAGTTCACTATTTAGATCTTACAGAAGATGTTAAAACGACTGCTAAAATTAAAGAATTGGCGAAAGATGCACAATGCGCTTTTATTCCGCAATGCGGATTAGCTCCAGGTTTTATTACAATTGTAACAAACCATCTAGCGCATCAATTTGACAAAGTGAATACCGTTAAAATGCGTGTTGGCGCATTGCCAATGTATCCCCACAACAGATTAAAATATAATTTAACCTGGAGCACAGAGGGCCTTATAAATGAATACTGCAATGCTTGCGAAATCATTTCCGATGGTAAACTAGAAGCTGTTCCAGCACTTGAAGGTTTAGAATTATTAAATATTGATGGCGAAGAATACGAAGCATTTAATACTTCAGGGGGGCTTGGTACTTTAGCTGAGAGCCTCGCAGGTAAAGTAACACATATGGATTACAAGTCTATTCGTTATCCTGGCCATAGGGATATTTTATGTACTTTATTGCACGATCTTAAATTTATTGATGATCGTGAAGGATTAAAAAAAGTTTTTGAAAGATCACTTCCCCACACCTCACAAGATGTTGTCATTATTTTTGTAACTGTAACTGGAGAAAAAGAAGGGCGCTTTACTCAACAAAGTTATGTTAAGAAAATATATCATGCAGAGATTGGTGGTGAGCATTGGGGTGCGATTCAAATAACAACTGCTGCTGGAATATGTTCCGTGCTTGATATTCATGCCACCGCTCAACTTCCTGCCAATGGATTTATCCGTCAAGAAGATATTTCTTATAACAAGTGTATAGGCAATCGCTTTGGAAAGTATTACTCTTAGAATGACAACGTCTCTTTGCTCTTTGAGATGTTGTCGTATCTCAAGGAGAGTTTTGAATGTTTCCAGAAAATTTAGATGATATTCCAGTATATGAGAAGATATTTTGTAACCGTTCTCTTAATATGAAATCTATAAAAGCAGTCGGCTTTGATATGGATTATACTCTCGCACTTTATAAGCCCGAAACTTTTGAAAAACTTGCTTACGAAGAGACTTTAAAAAAACTTATTGAAATGGGTTATCCAAAAGAAATTTCTAATTGGGAATTCGACCATACCTATATGATACGTGGGCTTATAATTGATAAAGTTCGTGGAAATATTCTCAAAATGGATAGACATCGTTATGTTAAAGTTGCATATCATGGCTTTCGCGAATTAACGCGTGATGAACGCCGCAAACTATACGATGTCGAAAATGTAATTATTTATGAAGAACCTAATTTTGCATTAATTGACACACTTTTTTCACTTGCAGAAGCATTTTTATTTGCACAGTTAGTCGAATACAAAGATAAAAGTTCAAAACTGCAAAATAAGACTTTCCAAGAATTTTATAACGATGTACGAAAATGTATTGATCTTTGCCACAGAGATGGAAGCATTAAGCACCGAGTCGCAGAAAATCCAGAAAAATATATAACTCTTGATCAACACTTGTCTACAATTTTAAAGGATTTACGTGCCTCAGGCAGAAAAGTATTTGTAGTAACAAATAGCCTTTGGGATTATACAAATGTTGTGATGAATTATTTGTTAGGAAATCACAAAAAAGATTTAAATCAAAATTGGACAAATTATTTTGACGTAATTATTACAGGATCTCAAAAACCTGCATTTTTTATGGCCAAAAATCCGCTTTATGAAGTTGATGTTAATTCAGGACATCTTATAAATACCGATCTCATTACTTTTAAAAAAAGTAACAAAGAATATCCTACAGTCTACCAAGGTGGACATTTTAAATTACTATATGACATTTTAGGAATTAAAACAGGATCAGAAATTCTTTATGTAGGCGATCATATTTATGGAGATATTTTAAGAAGTAAAAAAGAAATTGGTTGGCGCACAATGCTTGTCATTGAAGAACTTGAAAAAGAAATTATTTCATCCAATTCTCTAAAAGAGCAATATAGACTTTGTGACATATTAAATTCAAAAAAAGTCCATTTAGAGGCTGAGTTTGAAAGACTTCAACTTTTAGAAAAAGAAAATAAGAAATCTAAAAATAAAGATTCCATTGAAGATGATAAAAATGTAAAAAAAGTTGGATATGACCTTTTAAAGCTCAGAGAACTTGAAAAAAAAGAGATTAGAAATTACCACTTAAAACTACATCCAATTTGGGGAGAACTTATGAAAACAGGACGACAAAACTCTCGTTTTGCCGCCCAGGTTGAAACTTATGCATGTCTTTATACAAGCAAATTAACAAATTTACGTCATTATGGTTCACATAAAAATTTTAGAGCTGTACGCGATTTTATGCCACACGATTTAAATGAATAGCATCGCTTAAATATCTATTTATTATTTTGTACATTTTTTCCATTGCAATGCATAGGTTGTCTGCACATTTCCATCAACAGAGTCTGTTGTTAAATGAGAATATCCATTGGGATTATTTGCACCAACAGATGCAAGTAAAGAAGTATTGATATTCAATGCACGCATATCTCCACATGGAGACCAAACGACATCATTTACTCCTAAAGTATCGCTGATTGTATAATCGCCTTGTGTAGGGCCTGTAAATAATGTAAAGAGTCTCCCTTGTTGCAAGCTCCCTTGAAAATAATATAAGGACTGTTGCTTAGCAGTTGCACCTGCACTTAAATTATAAAAGCCGCGATAATCCATGCGGATAATTGAGTAAGACCAGCCTTGTGGGAATTCAAAGTTTACTATTATTTGACAATTTTTCCGATCTAAACCATTTGAACCTTTCGCACTCGCAACATACTCATCAAAAATCATAGTAAAAGACTTTAAATCAGGTGAAACAACTGCTCGAGCCGTACCTGCTGGACATCCTGTTCCTCCATAAGAAGGATTAGCTTGGCTATTAACAACGGGTGGAATTGTCACATAAGGTGGTGTTTCTGCAGACGCATTAAAAGCCATACCTAAAATAAATGCCGAACCTAAAAAACTAGCAATAAATTTCATAAAACTCTCCTAATAGGGTATTTGCACGTATGTACAAATTACGAAAAATTTTTTAAATATTTAGAAACTCAAACTTTATCTTATGGCATTTGATCTAACACATAAAGTAACAGTCAGCAAGAATATTTTTTAAAATTAATTTATTTTTATCTGGTTATTAATTTTTTTAATTAAGGAATTTTTATACGGCTATTAATTTATTGAGTAAGCTATTTTTTTGAATTTTTAATAATTGCAATACTTTTGTTTTATTTATAATTATTTCGTCATATTTTTTAAAAATATTCGAAATTTTATCTTGCATATCTAAATTTGGAATTCGAAATTTTAAATTCAATAAGTCTCTTTTATTAATTAATGGTATCGAGCTTTTTTGAGATAAATTAGCAAAATCTATTGTCAATAACAACTGATATAAAAATTCATAATTACAAAATTCCTCATTAGGAATAATACAAATAATATTATTATCAACCGCAGTATCACGCACTAGTAATCTACGCTTATTTAAATATAAACTTGCTCCTACTTTTGCAAAAACAATGGAGTTCTTTTTAAAAACTTTTGCTTTCATTTTATCAAGATCATCTTTATTAACCCAATATTTCGTATTTTTTATAAATTTTTCATTCCCAGGCAAATTAAAGTCATTTATCTTTACAAAAGGTATCTCTCCTTTTGTTTTGCCTTGAAATTCCTCCTTAAAAACATACCCCCCCTTTATACTACTAATCTCAGCTAATGATTTTTCTTTAAAATCTAGTGTTGAAGAATTTAAATTCATATTTAATAATTCAAATAGAATATATGTTTTATATGAATCCATATTGTCAATTAATTTAGAGCATAGTTCAATAGCATTGTCCCATATTGAAATAATATTTACAATTTTAATTTGTATTTGAATGGACGGAATTAGTATTTTTAAATTTTTAATTGATTTAACTGTAAGTTGCTTTTGCGCACTTCCAAAAGATAGTTTATCAATTTGATTTTTAATGTACTCTGAAGTTAAAAGTTTAAATAGAAAATCGGTATTTATTTTTTCATTCTCATTTCTAATAATAACCATTCCAGAATTAATACGTACAAATGGATACGGAACGTTCTCATTATAGTATGCCAGATGGCCAACCGTTCCGCGGGTTGAAAGTACGATATCATTTTTCTGTAATTGTCCCTTCAGCATTTTATTATGTTGTTCTTTTGAAATAAAATTGACTTCGTCAAAAATAAATCCATTTTTTGTAACATTTTTTGTATTTAAAAAAAGACAATACCCTTTTGCTTTTCTTTCATCAGCACAGGGATATTTGCTCCCTCTATCGCCATCTATTACTTTAATTGCAGAGTCTTTTAGTAGAAAGACATTACAATTTGATTTAATCATATTTAGTTCTCAGAGATACTTAAATATAAAAAAAATTTTCATATTTAAATTATCTATATTATAGTTTAAAACCCAATTCTATAAGTTGCCTATTCATAGCTGAGTGCGCTCCTGCACATTCTTTTTCAAGTTTATTGATTTCATGCTGAATTGAAATAATATCGATTTCGCAAGTATCTTTAGAGTTATTAACAAAATGACTGATGTTTAAATTAAAATCATTTTCTTCAATCTCTGAAAATGATGCATTATATGAGAAGCCTTTTATAGTTTCTCGCTTTTCATACGCTATCAAAATTTTCTCAATATCTTTTTGCCGCAGAGCATTTTTCTTTTTTTCACTATTAAATTCAAAACTAGCATCTATAAATAAGATTGAACTATTAGATTTATTTTTCTTGAAAATCAAAATAACAGCCGGAATAATTGTTCCATAAAATAAATTATCAGGCAAACCAATGACCGCATCTAGTAAATTTTCTTCGATCAGTTTTCTTCTTATTTTTTTTTCGGTTGAGCCTCTAAATAGAACTCCATGCGAAACGATCATCGCTATTCTTCCGCTTTTTTCATTCATCGATTCTATCATATGTGAAATAAATGCATAATCACCCTTTGACTTTGGCGGTAATCCCCTATGAAATCGATTGTAAATATCAGTTGATGCTTGTTCTATTCCCCATTTTTCAAGTGAAAATGGGGGATTTGCAACAAGCACATCAAATTTCATAATTTTATTATTTTTAACTAATTTTGGATTACGAATACTATCACACCATTCTATATGGGCATGCACAACATTATGCAAAAACATATTCATTTTTGCCAATGCATAGGTTTGTCCATTTATTTCTTGTCCATATAAGTGAAAATTATAAATCCCTTTTTTAACAAGTTGATTGGCGCATTTAATTAAAAGAGAGCCAGATCCACACGTTGGATCACAGATTGTTTCACCTTCTTTTAAATCAATAAGTTGTGCAATTAATTCAGAAACCTCTGACGGTGTATAAAACTCACCCGCCTTTTGACCCGCCCCTGCCGCAAATTTATAAATTAAATATTCATATGCGTTTCCAATTATATCTTGATTTCCAATTAGACATTGTCGTAAATTGAGCTTAGGGCTGTTAAAATCTTCTAATAAATTTTTTAAACGAAGATTGCGCTCTTTTGACTGTCCAAGCAAGGCTTCAGAATTGAAATCAATATTTCGGAAAACTCCAGTTAATTTTTCTTTATTTGCCTCTTCAACTTTATGGAAAACATTATTAATTATTTTCCCAATTTCTTTCGTGTTCCTTTGATCATAAATATCATTAAAATGGCATTTATTGGGCAAGATAAATCGTTCTAATTTTAATCGATTTTTTTTGAAATTGATTTCACTTAAAGTGTCTTCTTCAGTATCTTCATACTTCAATTCCCAAGAGTCAGAGATATATTTAAGAAACAACATAGGCAATAAATAATTCATGTATGTTGCTGAATTTAAAATCCCTCTAAATGTATCACAAGCTTTCCATAATATAGAGTTAATTTCTTCTTGTGTGACATATTTTACTTCTTTCATACAATCCCCAAATACAAATAAAACAAGTAATAATATTTTCTTATTTTAATTTATAATGGGAGCCTAGTTTTTAAATTGAAAAATAGCAACAAGTTTAATGTAAAAGGAAATCATTAATTCTGAGTTGTTAATTTTACACCCGTACTTTTTTGAAAAGCTATCCAAGCTAAATCAAGTGTTCCACGCGCATTTGCTAATTTTGCCCTTGCAGAAGTCTGATCATTTGATGAGCTAATTAAATCAGTTGCAGTCACTTGCCCATTATCAAACCTTGCTTTCATTTGTGCATAAACATCTTGAGCATATTGGACAGAAACAACTGCAGATTCTAAAACTTGAACAGAATCTTTCAATTGTAAATATGAATTTGTGATATCAATACGAGCC
Source organism: Fluviispira multicolorata (assembly GCF_009208585.1). Taxonomy (GTDB): domain Bacteria; phylum Bdellovibrionota_B; class Oligoflexia; order Silvanigrellales; family Silvanigrellaceae; genus Silvanigrella; species Silvanigrella multicolorata. The sequence goes on along the minus strand of NZ_WFLN01000008.1, from coordinate 214,785 downwards.
TGAGAGTTTAAATTTTCTAAATTATATTTTGCAGTTTGTTCTTGAGCGACTGCACCACTAATTTTTGCCTGACGCACTCCCCAATCAAATAATACCCAATTTAACTGGATACCATATGAGAAAGTATCTTGAATATCTTCTTTTTTATACGTTGTCCCAGTCTCATTGACAGTCACGTCTGCAGTTTGAAAATTTCTAGAATAATTTGCAATTAAGTTAAGAGTCGGCAAATAAGAGCTTATTGTTTGATACTTAGAATATTTTGCAGCGATAGCTGTTTCTTCAGCAGCTTTTAAATCAAATCTTTGCGTAAAAGCAGGAGAAAAAACATTTCCAAGATCAGGTATTTTTGCAGATTTGCTTTCAAAAACTGATTTTTCACCACTTTGTAATGTAATTGTTCTAAAATCTTTTATTCCAATAGCTTCTGCTAAAGTCAACATAGCAATTTTGTAAGTTGTCTGAGCTTGAATCAAAGTGCTTCTTGAGTTTTCTAAATTCAATTTAAATTTAAGAAGATCTGCATTTGTTAATTTTCCAGCATTGTATTGGGCTTCTGAATCACGCAACTCCTTTTCAGAAACCTGTAAAGAAGATTCTGCAGTTTTTAATAATTGATCTGCTTTTTGTGCATTAATAAAAGCACTTGCTCCATAGTAACGCGCTTCGACACGACTTTGGTTTTTATTTTGTATTGCAGCTCTTGCCTGAGCTGCAGTTGCCTGTACCGCTAAAAAAAGCGGTGCTAAACCAACCAAAGGCTGAGTGACATTTAATGTAGCTGTGGCAGTCGTTGTATCAGGAAAACCATATTGTGCGCCAAAAGTTGTACCAACAAGTTTATTTACGCTATCACTGTTTTTTAAGTAGGTGCCGCTTGCAGTTAAAGTTGGCAGCATACTTCTATATGCTACGTCGTATTGTGATTCACTTATATTTTCATTTTGTTGTGCAATTTTCGCACTAAATGAATATTGCTCAGACATTTCCATAGCATTTTCTAGAGACAATGATGTCGAAATTAAAGCGTGAGGATTATTATAATTTTGTTGCTGCGACAATATTTCTTCTGAAAATGCAACATCATTGATTCCAAAACTTAATAAATATATCATTGGGTAGCTAACAAATCGAATAGAAAAAATAGTCATAATTAACCTTCCAAACTTTAATAAATAAGTATTCACTTATTAACTCAAATTAGAAAGGCTTTCAAGGGTTAAAAAAATTCTTTCGACTCAGAGTCAATTAAAACATAAACCTTCTATTGGACTTCAGAAATTTTATTGGCATTTTGCATCGTTTCATCATGGGCTTTTACAGTTTTTTGTAAAGCCTCATAACTTCTGTGTGCTATTATCATATTCGTAAGGTTACGCATGGGATTTACGTTACTTCCCTCTAAATAACCTTGCGCTAAATCTCCTATTGGAGGTTTTAAATTATCGGGAGCACCGTTATGAATCCAAAGATTTTCACCAAGGCGTTCAAGTAATGTCATATCTTGGAATGAAACAACTTTTATTTTATCCACAAATTTTTTCCCAACATACACCTCACCTGTAGGCAAAATACTTAAATCTTTTCCCCCTAAACCTGTAATAGCTCCATTTTCTCCCTGCACAACTGCACCATTTTTTGTAATGAGTATCCCGTCGTTGCTTATGCTAAAGCCTCCATCACGTGTCAGTCTTTCCCCAAAAGGAGTCATAACCTCAAAAAAGCCGTCACCTTGAATGGCAATATCAGTTGAGTTTGAAGTCTTCCTAACAGGTCCTTGAGAGTGAGCCGTTTTAATTTCACTCAAAGTGACATAATTCATTTCATTTCCTTTTAATGGCCACAATTCTTGCATATTCAATTTAAAAGGTGCAGGAGGGTGAGGAAACGCATAACTTGGCCATGGATTTGCTTCTTGCTCTTGAAAAGAAATTTCATCCTCCTTAAAAGCTGTTGTATTTGTATTTGCCAAATTATTGGAAATAATTTCCATAACTCTTTCTTGAAGTATTCCACCAGATAATGGGGCATAGACATTTTTAAGCATAAAAATTTCCTATCATTTAATTAATTATGATGAATATTAGCTCATATGCCCAATTGACTGTGTGAATTTTTTGCACTTTTTAACAAAAGTTAATGTGAACAAAATTGCATAATAAGAACTTAATCTATTAGAATATATGCAATATTTAATTTGCTACCTAAAAATTTCATGCTAAGTCAAAATATTATTTCGCTCATTATATATATCTATTTTGAAAGTCATAGAAATGCAAAAATCTCCAAGTGCAAAATAAGTCTATTATTTACCAATTTGAAAACCATAACTTATTCAATCAAAGCATTTCAAATAGAAAATTTTAATTAAAATAAATTAATAATAACAAATAACATAATTAAAACAAATTTTAAATATTATATTAGTATTTAGATTAATTTAAATACTAATAACTACATTTTAAAGAGTAGCTATTAAAACTAATTTAAAAATAATCAGAAATATAAAATTTATTTATAAGATAATTTTTAAAAAAAACATTCAATATAATATTTGACAAAATAAAATACGATCGATAATGTACCGATAATCTTAAAATACATTTTATCCATATATTTTGTTTTTAAAAGTAAATATCATCATATACAAAAATAATATATTATATAAAGAGGCGCAAATGTTTAGTTCTCAAAGAATTCAGAAAGTAAAAAAATTAAACTCACAAAATTTAGAATCTCTTATTACTGACAATTGTTTAGTTTTAATTATTGAAGACTTTTATTCAAAAGAATCTTCTAAAATTCTTGCTGAGCAAATCTTAAAAAGCATTCATATTGAAAAATACACTCATGAATTAATCGAAGAAACAAAACTTGTCCAAAAATATTACGGAGTAGATAGAATAGGAAACCCATTTAATTCAACATATGGATTAAGCCCAGAAAATGAAACTGTAAATAAATACTATGAAGAAATAAATACTTCAAGAGAAAGACTTAGGAATTATTCCTATCCAGCAATAACACCAATAGATAAATTACGACTTGAACTTGATGAGCAATTTATTCATGGAGCAAATGTAGCAAACTTTCAAGGAAAAAAAATGCTTGCAGGAATTGCTCGAATAGCTAAAGAGAATTTATCTTATTTAAGTGCTGAACAGCCTCATTTTGATGCTTTACCAGAAAAATACTGTAAATTAGATGAACAATTTGCGGCTAATATTTATTTGAAAATACCTGACTCTGGAGGAGAACTCGAAATCTGGGACGTTCCGGCATGTAATCCACTTGCAGCAATTCCCGATGATTGGCGAGCTCATCTACCAAATTCAATAAAAATATCTCCTACAATTGGTGATTTAATTATATTTAACTCGAGAAAACCACATGCAATTTCTTCTTTTAGAGGAGAAGCAAGAATTAGTTTACAAACATTTATTGGTTACAAAAAAAACCATGCATTACAAATTTGGAATTAACAAGGATACGCTTTATGAAAAATGACTTTAATGAATCTATTAAAATAGTGTCTGATTGGATTACAACTTATAGAAAAGACATCGAAAAATATTCTGTTTTATCTGATGTTCAATTTGGCGATATTTTAAAAAAACTGCCAGAAATAGCTGAAGAACAAGCTGAACCATTTCAAAATATCTGGGAAGACTTTAACTCTATAATTATGCCGGGTATAACTCATTGGCAGCATCCAAAATTTTTTGGTTACTTTCCTTCAAATTCAAGTCCTCCTTCAATTCTTGCGGAAATGATAGTGGCATCTCTTGGAGTGCAAGGGATGAGCTGGATCACCTCACCCTCAGCAACGGAGCTTGAAATTCGTGTGATGGAATGGCTCCGTAATCTATTAGGTTTCTCAAACCAATTTTCAGGAGTTATACAAGACTCTGCTTCGAGCTCAACTTTAATTGCTATGATTGTTGCCCGAGAAAAAATTACAGATTTTATCTCCAATAAAAAAGGTCTTTCAAACGAAAAGCTAGTCGCATACTGTTCGAGCGAAGCACATTCTTCCCTTGATAAAGCAGCAAAAATTATAGGTATTGGGAGTGATAATTTAAGGAAAATATCGGTCAATGAAAATCAAGAAATGAATATTGAAGAATTAATTCATACCATAGAAGAAGATTTAAAAAAAGGAATGAAACCATTTTTTCTTAATGGCACTTTTGGTACAACTGGCTCTAATGCAATTGATCCTTTAAATAAAATTTCACAAATTTCAAAAAAATATGGGCTGTGGTTTCATGTTGATGCAGCCTATGCTGGGTCAGCATTAATTCTTCCAGAATTAAGACATCTTGCAAATGGTATTAATGAAGCAGATAGCATTGTTGTTAACCCACACAAATGGTTATTTACAACTTTTGATTGTTCCGCATTTTTTATTCGAAATAAAGATGCACTGATTAATACATTTTCAATTCTCCCCGAATATTTAAAAACCAATGATACAAAGGAAGTTATAAATTATAGAGACTGGGGTATGGGATTGGGAAGACGATTTCGCAGTTTAAAACTTTGGTTTGTTATTCGCTGGTACGGTAAGCAGGGATTACAAAATTTAATTCGTTCCCATATAGATATGGGTAAAAAGTTTGAAAGCTTTGTCAAAAATGATGATCGATTTGAAGTTGTTGCTCAAAGGCATTTTAATCATGTCTGCTTTCGCTTAAAAGGCAGTAATGAAGAAAATACAAAACTTTTAAATAAAATAAATAAATCAGGGAAAATGTTTTTGACACATACAAAATTAAATGGAAAAATTGTTTTGCGCATTGTTCTTGCACAAACAAGCTTAAAAGAAGAACATGTTATCGAATCTTGGAATGAAATTTTAGATATGCTTTAAAAATATCTATTAATTCTTATTTTTAAAATTTGAATGCACTAAAAAAGGTATTAAACGATGCAAAAATCAGAATTTAGTTACAGCTTGCTTAATGATCTATATTTTAATCAAGCCGTCCAATGTATTACACAAGTTTTTAGTTCGCACGAGCCAATGGGAAAGCATTTAAAAATAACCAAAGAAGAATTACAACCATTTATTGAACAACTTTTAATGCATGCTTTTAAACAAAAACTATCTTGGATTGCCATTGATAATTCAAGCGAAAAGCTAGCAGCTGTTAGAATTCATACAGATGTATATGATGATTTTGAATATCATCCCAAAACTGAAAAATTAAAAATAATTTTTCAGTTACTGAATTCTTTGTATGAAAATCATGAATATTTACTGAATGCGCCTAAAAATACCATGTCCCATACTTGGATGACGGCAGTTCAGCCTGAATTTCAACGAAAAGGATTATTAAAAAATCTTTATCGACTCTGTTCGCATAATGCAAAATTAAAAGGCTTTCAATACTGTGTTGGAGAAGCTACAAATGTCCATAATTTAAAATTTTTAAATGAAGAAGCAAAATGTTCAAATTTCAATAAAATTGAATATAAAAAATTTAAATACAACGAATCTTTTCCATTTTCTGATATTGAAGAGCATCTTGAATGTACATTATATTACTATCCATTAATGTCGTATCCTGAACTTAATAATTGGTTGTAATAATTCCTCCATTTTTATTATTTAAATTTATTTTCTATTTATATTATTATTTAAGTTTCCACTATAAATCATAAACATTCTAAAGTTATTAAAAATTATTTTTAAATTTATTGACAAATTAAATTCTAAAATATATTTTCCATATTAGGGCCTGTTGAACATTTAGTTTGAAATGAAGTAGCAAAGTTTTCTTAAAAGGTATGAATGCCTTAAAATAAAGTCTTTTATGACAAATTGCAAAAATATATTTTTTAGCAAATGTATTTTAGAATTAAATTAATTTTAGTCTTATAGGAGGTAATGTACGCAACGCAAAAATTGCTCCAGAATTTATTTCAATGAGTAAAGCTGAAATCCTTATTGGAGATAAAGGTTGCTATAGTTAATCTATACACCAACAAAGCCCTGATAAAGGTTTCACAGCAAATATCTCAAATAAAAACTACATAAACAAAATCAATAATTTTAATAAAGAACTATTCAATGCAAAACATTTGATAGAAATTTATTTTACCATTTAAAACAATTAAGTGGTCTTGCTACCCGCTTCAATAAATTGTCAACAGACCCCAAATTTTAATATGACAATTCATGAAAGGGTAATAATAATGAAATTATATTTACAAGCTAAAATATTATTTTCTATGCTTCTCACATCTACTTCTGCTTATGCTGAAAACTCTAAGCAGCTTGATCCAAACCAGGGAATTATTCCATCTGTCCCAGGATATTATCCTGAAACAGATGGGTTTTGGGGAGACTGGGGCTTTTATGATAAATGTCCTTTAGGGCAATATGTAGATGGCTATACTTTATTATCAGAAGAAGAACAAATTAATAGCGATGATACGACATTAAATGGCATAATTCTTCATTGTTCAGGTGGCGCAAGAGCAACAAGTTCAATATCAAAATGGGGATCTTGGATTAAACCAGCTTATTGCCATGGCCCTGCAAAAGGATTCGCAATTCAAATTGAACCTCAACAAGGTGACGACGACGATACGGCAGCCAATGATTTTATGTTAGTTTGCAATGACAGTTCGATTGCACACGCTGAAACTAGAACACACTGGGGTAATTGGAGTAACATTTATTACTGTCCGACAGGACAAGTCATTCAGGGACTTATTACAAGAGTTGAAAGGCAGAGATATAATGGTGATGACACTGCTTTAAATGGGGTACGAATGATCTGTGGTCAGCCATAAAACAACTTAAATAGAACTTTTCCTTTTTCAAGCTCTTTATGGGGATAAGTATCTGGGTGAGTAAACCAGGGGAATTGCACCCCTAGTTTCTCTCAGAACCGTAAGTGAATCTCTCGATTCATACGACTCCTATTGTTCAGTCATTAATTAAATTCCTTTAGCGTTTTTCCAATGCTCAAATAATATAGAATTTTGCTTTTGCATTCTTCTAATTAAATCTCTTGCTCTGGAATAACTTCTATTTAATTTCTTGAATTTTCTTCTTGCCCATCTTACGAGAGCAAAATTAACTGCACGAGAAATAGTATGAATTGCTAAAGAACCATGAAATTTACAGTAATAGTTAAGCCATCCACGTAACACTGGATTAATTGAACAAGCAATCTCTTCAATTTTTGCATGACTTAATAAATGGATTTTCCAATTACGTATCCGCCCTTGGATTATCTTTCTTACCTTGTCACCAATTGCAGGAGTGAAAGAAGTCATTATGTTTCCATATTTTGTTTTCACCATTCTTGGACGAAAAGTATACCCTAGAAAATCAAAAGCCGTTACTTTATAAGTTCCATTTCTCCAATTATCTTTACAGTATACTATTTTCGTTTTAGTTGGGTGTAAATCTAGGAAACACTCTGATAGCCGTTTCCTTACTGCGGAAAGAATTATATTAGCTTGTTTTTCTGATATGCAGTGAATTATGAGGTCATCTGCGTATCTTGCAAATAGAACTCTTGGAAAATGAATTTCCATCCATTTATCAAAAGCATAATGCATGAATAAATTAGAAATCAATGGACTAATTACTCCACCCTGAGGCGTGCCTTTAGTTCTTTCTATTCTCAATCCATCATTATCTTCCAATGGGCTTTTTAACCATCTTTCGATATAAAGCAGTATCCATTTGCAATCCGTGTGTTTCTTTAAAGCTTTCATGAGCAATTCATGATTCATATTATCAAAGAAAACCTTAATATCCAGATCTATAACCCAATCAAATTTCCAGCATCTTTCACGAGTTTTACCAACTGCATCTAATGCTGATTTATTTGGTCTGTAGCCATAAGAGTCAGGATGAAATGTACAAATTGTCTTTGAGATTTGCTTCAAAGTCTTCTATAGATTGTTTATCAATACCATGTGCTCCATGATTTTCTTTTACATTTTTCCACGCCTCCCATACATTGACTTCTGACCTATGAAATTTTATAAGTTGACTTCACGGATTGACTTTATGTTCAGAAGTGAGCTGCACGAAAATACAAAGAGTCAAAGATGGCGGAGTGAACTAAAGTCACTTTAGTTGAACAAGAATTTCTCTCAAGTTCAAATAAAGAACGGGGATGTGCACGGTTGCGCACTGAAGTTATTTCAGACCTAGCACAACAGAAATCAGTTCCTTGGAGTTTGGCAAATTTTGCTGCAAAAAAGCTTAATATTTCACGTAGACAAGTTTATACCTTAATCAATGGTTATAGACAGGATGAAGGTTTAGTAACAGAAATGCTTGTAAAAAAATCGCATGGTGGAAAAGGTAAAAGTCTTTTACCTGAAGCAATTGATCAAATTATTCAAGATGTCTTAAAATCACATTATCTTAACAAACAAAAATATTCTGATACAGTTGTTTGGAATGAAATTGATCAACGCTGCCTCAAACAAAATTTAACAGTGGGCTAAAAGAATTAAAAGAAAACGGTATTTATGATTCTCTTAAGAAAAAATGGGGAATACAGAATAATTGAAATTATCTGTATCTGAGTTATTTGGGTCCGTGGCATTTAATTTGGGCCGGACTTATTTACCACTGGGTCTGAGGTGGATTAATGTGGGCCGATGGAAAATATTCAAGGTGGTTTAATTTGGGCCAGACTACTCCACAATTCGGTCCTGACGATTTTCCAAGGTGGGTCGCTACATCTTACTCTATATCGGGAGCCCATTGCGGGAAATCTGCACGATGGGTTCTGCGGAGGGGGAATTTCTGGTAACGGGGATTCTCTACTCACCTTACTCTTAAAAAACACTTTTTTCATTTGACAGATATTAAACTTTCTAATATAAAAATTAAATAATTTATTAGCTTTCTTTGATACATAAAAAATATAGTCTATAACAAGCAATGAGGAGAAAGTATGAGCAATGAAATAATGGTTTTAGATAACGTCAATACTTTACGTGCAGAGCTAAATAAAATACCTAGAGCAAGACTTCAATTTTCTAAAGTTATTTTAGATTTTTTCGACTCTTATAATATTAGTTTAAGTGGAGATCTTTTAGGTCAGTTGACTATTGCTACATGTAAAGAAATTGTTTCTGATGAAGAGGAACTCAATACTTCTTGGACAAATTAAATATGAGCCCTTTAAGTTCAATACTTGAAGGAGGATTTAAAGAGGTTGCAAAATCAATTTATACTGCTGAATTGATTTCAAAAAATCATTGCAACGATCTTCTTTTAGAAGTTTGTGATTCTCAACTTTGGTACCAAGCTAAAATAGCTACCGCAAAAAAAGATAATGATGGATTAAATAAAATAATTACAATCGTTGATACAAATATACGAAATGCGAATTGTATAAGGCTTGCGGATTTAAATTTAAGCGACATTCCTAAATCCATCCAATGTTTAAAACATGTTCAAAGAATAGTTGGTGATTTTGCAAGTTCTGAGTTTGGGTTAATTTTCAATGAATTTGGCGATGCTGAAGTTGTTCGCTATAGTGAAGGAGGAATGTTTAAGCCTCATACTGATGCACATAGAGAAAATTCTCATCGAGCATTTACAATTATCGTTTATTTAAATGAAGATTTTATAGGTGGAGAAACGTATTTTCCTAATTTAGATTATAAATGCATTCCCAAATCTGGACTTGTATTGCTTTTTCTATCAAATGAATTGCATTCAAGTCTGCCGATAATAGAAGGAAAAAAAAATATTATTGTTTTTTGGGGTTTTTATCCTGGCTCCATAGGCAGAAAAAATATAAAGAACTTCCCATAAATAAAACGATTCCTTTCTACTTGTTTCTTTATCATATGAAAAAACAATTAAAGCAAAATTATATTTTAAATATTTTGAAGGAGTCAAATTGAATTGGATTAATTCATCACATATTCATACAATTGCACCTAGACAAATGTTAGAGGGTATGAGAACCAACCTATTGCCATGGTTTGGACAAAATGATTTTGAAAATTGGTTGAATATTGTTAGTACAATACCTAACTGTGGTCGATTATTTTTAGAAATTCATCCTTTTTCCCCTACATCTAGGTGCGATATCATTACAAGTATTTTGGCTTCTGATTGTTCGTTATCAGCATGGCTGGATGCTCCTGTCTCTAGTAGCAGTATTATTTGGGAAAAGACATCCTCTATTTTACGAAGGTGGCAGAAACAAATATGCTCTCAAAAAGGTAATTTGCGATCAATGTGTTTTATGATGTGGTTGGAATTTGATTTATTCGCTCAGCAATATAATCTTGGAGATCCTTCAATATTTATTGCTCTTACTCCAAAAGATAATATTCAGGAACTTGCTGAAGAAATAAGTGCTTACCCTGAATTACACAGTGCTGTTTTAAATTTCCTGAGTGCAATTAAAAAAAGGACAAAACTATATGAAAGGGTTGTACAACTTAATCCTATAACATTAGGGCATATAGGTTATATGGCTTCACGCCAAAATAAAAATGGTATTCTTCCATTAAGAAGTTGCTGGCGCTGCGATGATATTGAACATTTTTATCAGATATTATTAATTTCTGGTATCCAGTTTGATAAATCCTTGTTGCTTAATGAATTGATTTGGCTAGAAAACATCAAAGAGTATATTAACTCTTTGATGCTTCATCTAGATAATTATGATATCTTTGAAGCTGATTTTTCATTGGAGGTAAATGTAGTTAATTCACAAATACATTTATCTGAAAAAAGAGAAAATGCAATTTTGCAAGCAATAATTAACCTTGGCTTTTTGTCTAGCGAACAAAAACAAGTTCTAATGAATTTTAGTAATCGCTATTCATTAGGAAATGATCAAATATTTTATTGCTCTCTTCATCATTTTAAAATCAAATTCTCTAACTCAAAAATTCAAGAAATAAAATGTTATTGGTTAATTAGAACAGTTGATATTAAGCCTATGCCGCAAAATAAAATCAGAAAAGATATGCCAGAGGTTTATTTTTGAACGGATCTATTTCAAGAAAACAGAAGAGAGTAGTGATTAATTTTTGGGTAAGCAGCTACCTAATGTAGAATAGAACTACATCACTTTCGGTAACAAATTAGTCTTAGCAACTGAGCCTTTGAAGGAGTCAAATTGAATTGGATTAATTCATCACATATTCATACACTTGCACCTAGACAAATGTTAGAGGGTATGAGAACCAACCTATTGCCATGGTTTGGACAAAATGATTTTGAAAATTGGTTGAATATTGTTAGTACAATACCTAACTGTGGTCGATTATTTTTAGAAATTCATCCTTTTTCCCCTACATCTAGGTGCGATATCATTACTAGTATTTTGGCTTCTGATAGTTCGTTATCAGCATGGTTGGATGCTCCTGTCTCTAGTAGCAGTATTATTTGGGAAAAGACATCTTCTATTTTACGAAGGTGGCAGAAACAAATATGCTCTCAAAAAGGTAATTTGCGATCAATGTGTTTTATGATGGGGTTGGAATTTGATTTATTCGCTCAGCAAAATAATCTTGGAGATCCTTCCATATTGTTTACTCTTACTCCAAAAGATAATATTCAGGAACTTGCTGAAGAAATAAGTGATTACCCTGAATTACACAGTGCTGTTTTAAATTTCCTGAGTGCAATTAAAAAAAAGACAAAACTATATGAAAGGGTTGTACAACTTAATCCTATAACATTAGGGCATATAGGTTATATGGCTTCACGCCAAAATAAAAATGATATTCTTCCATTAAGAAGTTGCTGGCGCTGCGATGATATTGAACATTTTTATCAGATATTATTAATTTCTGGTATCCAGTTTGATAAATCCTTGTTGCTTAATGAATTAATTTGGCTAGAAAACATCAAAGAGTATATTAATTCTTTTATGCTTCATCTAGATAATTATGATATCTTTGAAGCTGATTTTTCATTGGAGGTAAATGTAGTTAATTCACAAATGCATTTATCTGAAAAAAGAGAAAATGCAATTTTGCAAGCAATAATTAACCTTGGCTTTTTGTCTAGCGAACAAAAACATGTTCTAATGAATTTTAGTAATCGATATTCATTAGGAAATGATCAAATATTTTATTGCTCTCTTCATCATTTTAAAATCAAATTCTCTAACTCAAAAATTCAAGAAATAAAATGTTATTGGTTAATTAGAACAGTTGATATTAGGCCTATGCCGCAAAATAAAATCAGAAAAGATATGCCAGAGGTTTATGTTTGAACGGATCTATTTCAAGAAAACAGAAGAGAGTAGTGATTAATTTTTGGGTAAGCGGCTACCTAATGTAGAATAGTACTACATGGTGTGATCCCCGAAAAGTGGACGGTTAAATTTCATAATTTTCTTCATATTCTAAAGACGCAAGTTAATCAAGAGCAGAGTGCGCACGAATTCGATTATAAAACACCTCAACATATTCTATAATCGAAGATTTTACTTCTTTTCTGGTAATAAAATTGCAGCGATGCACTAATTCCTTTTTCAAAGTGGAAAAAAATGTTTCTTTAATGGAATTTTCATAACAGCTATTACTCATACTTTGATGAAAATTATTTAATTTTAAATAATTTCTAACTTCTTTGCTTGAGTACTGTGATCCTTTATCACTATGAAAAATAATTCCTTTTGGAAAATGAGATCTTTTTTTGTATGCCATGTTCAATGAATTCAAAACAATTTCTCTTTTTAAATTATCTTGCATGCTCTAACCAATTATTGCTCTTGGATAAGCATCCAATATTATGCACAAATAAACCCAGCCCTCTTTCGTTGAAATATAAGTAATATCTAGTCCAAAGTTGATTTGGCTTGTAGGAGGTAAAGTCTCCTGAAATTAAATTCGGAAAATGTATTGCTTGTCTATCAATCTTTGTTGTTGTTCTAAATTTGGGTTTACCTACCCCATTAATATTTAGATTTTTCATAATTTTAGATACACGTTTTTTGCCGACTTTAATAAATGATTTTTTAAGAGTAGATAAAATGAGCGACCTTCCATATGTACCCCTTGAAGAAGTATGTATTTTTTTTATTTCTTCTTCAAGACTATAATTAAGGTGATAATTTTTATCTTTACACTCAAACCATTTATAAAATCCACTCTTAGAAATACACATCACTTTACAAAGTAAAAAGACAGGATAATTTTCATTCTCCAGCAATATAAACTCGAATTTTAATCGAGTTGCTTTGCGATGAAGGTTGCCGCCTTTTTTAGGATTTCATTTTCCTTTTTTAAAAGATTGTTTTTCGCTGTAGTTTTCTCAACTCGTCAGGATTTTTCTTTAAATTTGAATTATCCTTTTCACTATTAGATCGCTTCCAGCTATTCAAAGTGGAGTAGGAAACCCCAAACTCCCTAGCTATCTAAGCCATGCATTTAGGACTATTTTCTAAGAATTCAAGGACTTGATTTTTAAACTCAAGAGAATATTGACTTTTAACTGATTTCTTCTTTACCATTGGACAACCCTTCTGCATGAACGCCTAAGTTCATAGCATATTGACCACTAAAAGGAATCACTTTAACCAGCTGCTACCCCAATTGAAATAACAAATATTTATTATTTTTAATATTTTCTTTATTCATATAGACCTAATTTATTTAAAATAGGGTTATTAAAAAAAGACTTATTTCACATAAAAATATATATCGACTCTCTCATTTCAATAAATAATTTCTTAAATTTTCAACAATTACTTATATCTATTTTTATATTGTCGAGATACTCCCAATTTTTTCGCTAATTCAATTTGAGACACTTCATCGCACTGCATATATCTATATTTCTTTTAATTTATACTCTTTCCCAATGTAAAATTGCAGCACCAAAATCACCTCTGCCAGTAAGCACTAGATTATTTCCATCAAGAGTGTATTCACGTTCCATTATTTTACCAATTCTAGAAAAAGAGCTTGCATTCATAACAGAATGACGGATTTTATCTTTATCAATTTCATATGTTCCTGAATAACATAAGATTGAATCAATAAATTCACTTTCACTTTCAAAATTAGAATTAATATTAACACTGACGTATCCGTCAATAGTATATAAAAGTATACCATGTGAATTTTCTCGCCATTTACGAATGCCAGAATTATTTTTTATATTAAATTTTTTAAGCATCCAAGTTCCTACAATTTTTTGCTTCATTGACACACTTTCTATATCGATTAAAAAAATATGTTTTTAATCTAGATAACAGCTAATTTTAAATCTTTATTTAATTTCATTCTACAGCTTTCTCAATTATACAACTAAGGTATCCCTTCATTTGCAGAAGGGAGGGCGCTATTCTTAAATACGCTTAAATAGTAAATAATAGTAAAAATTGAAAAGCTTAAAACAATAAGAGCAAAAGGTAAGAATGTGCCATTTTCTACAAAGCCCATGAGAGCTGTTCCCAAGGATGCCGCCGTGAGCTGTGCAGAGCCCAAGGTTCCAGTAACAAGACCTGAATTTTTTGGGAAAAGAGCAATGGCATTGGCAGATGAAAATGGCATTAAAAGCCCATTTCCAATTGTAATTACAAAAATTGGGATCATAAGACCAAGCATATGTTGCCAAGCAGAAAAATACATAAATAGAAAAAGAATGCCGCCCATGGCACTTAATAATAAACCTAAAAATATAATTTGCAAACTGCTTCGAGTTAATGAAAGTCTTCTCCCTAATAGAGATGCAAACATATATGGAAATGATGCAAGGCAAAAAGCATAACCAACAGCAGATGGAGAATATCCAAATTTCTTTAAAAGAAAAGGTGCTCCAGCAAGAAATGAAAAATATGTTGCATTTGAGGTCATCATAAATAAAGCAAAACCAAAGAATTTTTTATCCTTCAGCATTTTTATAAATATTTTTACATCAAAAGCTGCTTTTTTAATTTGAAGATTTTCTTTATATTTTGCTTTATTAGGTATGATTGGAGTTAATAACATAATTAAAATTATGAATCCATATACAACGAGTAATAAAAAAATAGCTCTCCAATCGAAAAGCATTTCAACATATCCCCCAAGGACAGGGGCAATTGCAGGAGAAAAAGCAACGAGTGGAATTGTTATAGAAAGAATACGACCTGTTTCTTTTGCACCATAAGTATCTGCAACCATTGCTTGTCCAATAGACATCCCCGCGCAGGCTCCAATAGCCTGTAAGCAACGATAAAAAATGAGTTCATTAATAGATGCTGCATAAAAGCAACCAACCGAAGATATAATAAATATAAGAATACAAATAAATAATACTTTTTTTCTACCATATTTATCGGATAGTGAGCCAGAAAATATTTGAAACACAGCCATAGTTAATAGAAACAAGCTCATTGTCAATTGAACATAGGCTGCATCTTTTTTAAAATAATCCGCAATTGCTGGCAAAGATGGCAAATAAATATCAGAGGCAACAAACCCTATTGCGCAAATAAAAATAATACATGAGACAAAAAAAACTGTCCTTAATTTTCCCCAACAATCACCTATCGCTTGATTTGCAACTTCATTTTCCATTTAAAAATAATCCCTTTTCAAATTTACTTTAAAATTTAATTAGAACTATTTCTTTACTTTATAATCTATGAAAATGAAATCACCTGCTTGAGAAATTTTTACACATCTGAGTTTCTTTTTTAAAGAAGAGCTAGAACTTATAAGCGAAGGTGCATGTTTATTTCCAATGAGGAGTGGACTTATTGTTAAATAAAGCTCATCAACCAGATTTTTTTCCCAAAACGCTGCATTTAGCTCTCCGCCCCCTAATAATGCAACTCTTTTTATTTTTTTAGTTTTTAAATGATTTATTAGCCCCGAAATATTTCCGAGGTAACAATTTACTTTAGTAAATGGAAATTCTTTTTCTTCTACCTTAAGAAGGGGTGTTTCATTAATATCAAATGATGAAACAAAAAAAATACTTTTTGGAATATTCTTTTGCTGCCAAAAATCATGAGAAAATGAAATTTCACCACTGCGTGTAAATACTATCCATTCGGGTTCAATCTTATTTTCAGTTAAATCAGCAACTCGAAATGCACCTTTTTCAGATTCTAGAGTTCTTGCACCTAAAAAAATTGCATCACAGCTTGCGACTAAATTTCTCATCCGAGAAAAATCTTCTTTACAAACAAGACCCAATTGATTTCGCTCTTCTGTTGATTCGATTTTATGTGAAGCAATTTTACCATCAATTGAGGAGGCCATGATATTTATTATAGTAAAGTTGTTATCATGGCTCATATATATTTATTGCACCTTTAGGACTGGCCATAAAATATTTGCACCTAATTCTTTTGCACGTAAAGCAATAGGATCATCTTCGAGTGCCGTGAGAATTTCAATTCCATCACCGACAATAGCTATGGTGTGTTCAAATTGTGCGGAAGGTTTTCCATCTAAAGTTTTAGATGTCCAACCATCTTTCATCATTTTCATACGCCAATCACCTGCATTGATCATAGGTTCGATTGTGAAAATCATACCTCTCACAATTTTGAGTCCTGTGCCTGAACGTCCATAATGAGGCACTTGTAAATCGGGTTCATGGAATACTTTTCCTATACCATGCCCAACGAAGTCACGAACGACTCCGCAACCTTCTTTTTCAGCATAGCTTTGGATTGCCCACCCTACATCCCCTAAACGGCTTCCATGCTTTGCAGCAGCAATACCGCGAGCAAGGCTCTCTTCGGCAACATTTGTTACCTTTTTACTTTCTTCCGAAATATGTTCGCCTACAAAAAAGGTTCTTGAACAATCACCAAAATACCCGTCTAAAGTAACAGTGACATCAATGTTAATAATATCACCTTCTTTAAGTATTTCACTTTTACTAGGTATACCATGACAAATAACATCATTAATACTTGTACAAACTGATTTGGGGTAGCCTTTATAATTTAATGGGCTCGGATATGCGCCATGAGATACAATAAAATCATGCACGGCCGTATTTATTTCTTCAGTATTTACTCCTGATTTAATTAATGTCCCTGCATGACGTAAAGTATGTGCAGCAAGCCTACCTGCCTCACGCATTTTTAAAATATCTTCTTGTGACTTTAATTTTGGCACTTTATTTTATACTCCAAGTTTATTTTGAGAGAGCTTCAATTGTTAATTTAAGTGTAGAAAAATCATGTGTCCCTAAACAATTTGCTTTCTCAAAAGTTTTTTTTGCAAGCCCTTGTAAAACTTTTCCTGGTCCGATTTCAACCCAAGTTGAAGTCGGAGATATCTCATTTATCTTTGCTAATGTCTGCGTCCATAAAACAGCACTTGCAATTTGTTTCACAAGGGTTTCCTTAGTGTAAGACTGCGTAGTATGAAGATTTGCATCTACATTTGCAACAATTTTACCAGAAAAGGTATTTAAATTTATTTCTGCAAGAAATGAAGACATTTCATTTGCTGCGGGCTGCATAAGGGTTGAATGAAAGGGTGCACTTACTGGCAGTTCTTTAGCTCTTCCTAATTTTCGTGTAGAAATTTCTTCACAAGCTTTTAAAACAGCTGATTTATGACCACTTAAAACCAATTGCCCTGGGGAATTGAAATTCACAACCTCTACAGTATTTTCGAGAGTAGAAATTTCCTTACAAATTCCTGGTATAAGATCACCCGAACTACCAATATAAGCCGCCATTGCCCCAACTCCAACCGGAACCGCACGCTGCATAGCCTGTCCTCTAAAACGCACAGCACGCAAAGCATCGGAAAAATTGAGAGCACCGAGAGAAACAAGAGCAGAATATTCTCCTAAACTATGGCCAGCAACAAGAATAGGATTAACCCCAACTCTTTTCTGTAAAACTCGCAAAGTTGCAATGCTTATTGCAAGAATAGCAGGTTGAGTAAATTCAGTTAAATTTAATTTTGCTTCAGGATCTTCAAAACACAGTTGTTCCATGTTAATAGATAAGGCATCGGAAGCTTCACACAGAGTCTCTTTAAATTCTTGAAATTGCTCAGAGATCTCTTTACCCATACCTACGGTTTGGCTTCCTTGTCCAGGAAACATGAATACGATATCAGACATAATTATTCTCCTTATAAGTGCAATGTCAGAGCACCCGCTTTGAATACCAGAGTATTTTAAATGTCTCCAGTGCGATTTCTTCTAAGCCTAGCAAAGCTCAGAATGTAAAACTACTGATCAGAGTATGCGAGTTTTTGCATTGACCTTTGCCTATTGCGAGAGGTATAGATTCACGTTTGTAGTTGATTTTTTGTGGAAAGGTTACAAAAATGTTTGACTTAGTCACCCAAGGATTTAAAGATGCATCTCTCAAGTTAAAGGGTCAAACCCGCCTGACAGATGAAAACATATCACAAGCTCTTGATGCAATTAAAAGATCGTTGCTCGACGCCGATGTCGATCTTAAAGTAACTAAACAATTTCTTGAAAACGTCCGCGGAAAAGCTCTCGACGAAGTTGTCCAACTGAAAGCAAAGTCAGGCCAAAAAGTCTCTGCAGGCGATCACTTTATTAAGACCTGTCACGATGAACTTGTTGAGTTCTTAGGTGGAAACCAAACTGAAATCATAAAAAATTCAAAAGGTCCTACCGTCATTTTACTTGTTGGTTTACAAGGTGCGGGTAAGACAACTCACGCAGCAAAATTAGCAAAACTTTTAGCAGAACGTTATAAAATGCGTCCATTGCTTGTTGCTGCCGACGTATATCGTCCTGCTGCACGTGACCAATTAAAAATTTTAGGCGACAAAATCAATGTGCCTGTCTTTACACTTGAATCTAATGACGCAGTTGAAATTGCAGAAAAAGGTCTTGAATTTGCGCGCAGCGAATGGCTTGATCTTGTTATTATCGATACGGCAGGTCGACTTGCAATTGACAATAATTTAATGACAGAGCTTGAATCTGTTAAAGCAAAAGTAAACCCACAAAATATTCTCCTCGTAATTGACTCCATGATTGGACAAGATGCCGTTCGTACAGCATCTGCATTTGATATGCGTCTTAATTTAACCGGAGTTATTTTAACAAAATTAGACGGTGATACCCGTGGTGGAGCTGCACTTTCTGTTAAAAAAGTCACTGGTAAAAATATTTTATTTGCTGGTACAGGCGAATCATTAGACAAACTCGAAGAATTCCGCCCTGACGGCATGGCGGGCCGCATTCTAGGAATGGGTGACGTTGTTGGTCTCATGGACGATTTTGGCAAAGCCATGGACATGGAAAAAGCCGAAAAAAGTGCGAGCAGAATGCTAGAAGGACATTTCGATTTTAATGACTTTCTTGAAATGATTGGCACTATCGGAAAAATGGGTCCAATAAAAGATGTCATTGCTAAAACACCTCTTGCGAGTCAAATTTCTGAAAAAGACATGGATAAAGTTAAGGACGGGGATATTTCTCGTAAAGGCGCCATTGTTCAGTCAATGACAACGAAAGAAAGAGAAAATCCAGATCTTCTCCTCATTCAAAAATCACAAACAGCACGCAGCCGCATAGCTCGTATTGCCAAAGGTTCAGCTCACACTGAGAAAGATGTAAAAGATCTCGTCGATCAATTTATGCAAATGCGTCAAATGATGCAAATGATGAGTGGAATGGGTCTCGGAGGTGGAGGTCTTCTCTCTAAAATTCCTGGCTTAGGTCAACTCAATCAAATGGCAAATATGGCTAAAATGGCCAAAATGATGGGAGGCGGCGGCGGAGGCGGTATGCCTGCGGGGCTTGGCAATATGTTTGGTGGAAGCGGTATGCCTACTCCAGCGGGTGGCATGGGCGGAGGTCTCAGCTCTGCCGACCTTGCAGAAATAAATCGAATGAAAAAAAGAAAAAAAGAAGAGAAGTTAAAAAAACAAAAGAAACGTTAATTTGGCCTTGTTACTTTAGATAGGATCTCATCATGTTTGGAATTAAAAATAAAATCTGTTTTGATACTTTACCTACCAGTGGCCCCGAAGCACTTTTTGCAAAGTATATGCCTAAACCACAGGTAGAATATCCAAATGTTGGTGAAAAAAATGAGACTTATTTAAAGAAAGTTTATATGCAGACTTGGGGCTGCCAAATGAACGTTGCAGACTCCGAGAGAATGCTCGGTTTGCTTGGTACTTTAAATTATCGTCCAACAGAAAATTTAAATGACGCGGATTTTATTCTTTTAAATACATGTCATATTCGTGAAAAAGCACGCCATAAAGTTGTAAGTCGATTAGGTGAAATTCGTCCTTTAAAAGAAGCGAATCCAAATATTATTATTGCCGTTGCAGGCTGTGTCGCACAGGCGGAATCACAGGCTCTTGCAAAAGAAGTTCCATATATTGACATGATTTTTGGTCCCGATCAAATCGAAGAACTTCCTACTCTCATTGAAAAAGTCATTGAAAAAAATGAACAAGAACGTAAAACAGAAGAGACTTTTACAACACATAAAACAGTTCCTTTTATCTTAACTAAGTTTGATAATAAAGAACAAGGTTATTCAATTCCAATTGATGTTATTCCTCCTTATTATGATGAAAACAAAAGCGAAGTCACTCGCTATGTAAATATTATTAAAGGCTGCAATAATTTTTGTACTTTTTGTGTAGTACCTTATACTAGAGGTCGTGAAAAAAGTCGTGCTGAAAATGAAATTCTTGATGAAGTTAATTTTTTAGTTAATAAAGGTGTAAAAGAAATTATTTTGCTTGGTCAGAATGTAAATTCATACGGACTTGATCTCATAGGTGCAACAGATGTTCACTCATCTAATGGAAAACTTCCTTTTGCAGACTTATTGCATACAGTTAGTAATGTACTTGGTGTAGAACGCATTCGTTTTACAACATCAAATCCTCACGATTTTACCCCCACTCTTGCCGATGCATTTGCAAAACTTCCTAAAGTTACAAACTCGTTTCACCTTGCAGTGCAATCAGGTAGCGATCGCATTCTTGACCGTATGAATCGACAATATACACGCGCAGAGTACTTTGAGAGAGTTAAGTGGATCCGTGATGTCCGCCCTGAAATTGCATTTAGTACAGATATTATTGTTGGATTTCCCGGTGAAACAGAACAAGACTTTGAAGATACAATGAGCCTTGTCCAAGAAATGCAATATGCCTTTATTTACGCTTTTAAATATTCAATTCGTAAGGGAACACCTGCAACTCGTTTTAAAGATCAAGTTCCTGAAGAAATTAAAGACAGACGTTTACAAATGCTTCTCGATTTGCAAAAGAAAGAAACTGAAAGGCAAAACCTCGCAGAAATTGCTAAGGTTCGTAATGTATTAATTCTTTATAAAAATCGTAAAGAGGAAAACACTTGGTATGGCCGCTCTTATGAAGGTCGCCTTGTAAAAGTTCATTCGCCACGAAATATTATGGGACTTATTCTTCCAGTTAAAATTACAGATGCAAACTTAATAGCTCTCGAAGGCCATTTAGCTTAATTTGACATTAAATAATTAAAAAAAAGTACGTTTTCATTTAGAGAATGTACTTTTATGTTACCTCCTCTTTAAACTTCATATTTAATATTCTAGACTTTCTTTGAAAGAATTTATTTTTCATATAACTTGTAAATAAGAGAAAAATACAGTTTTTATAAAACCTCAAAAAAGGTGATTTTGATGGGTATTATATCGAAACTAGTTATAGCTTTACTCAATATTCTCGTTTATTATCAATGCAGCGCAAGTGAAATTGAAAAAGTTAAAATTTGCTGGGAAGACGGCTTGAAGCCTCCTTATCTTATGCTTAAAGTGGGCAAAAAAACAGAGAATGAATCTGTGACAGGCGTTGCGGTCGAAATTGTTCACCAGATTTTAAAAAAAAATAAAATTGAATATGAAAATATAATTTTGCCGTGGAAACGATGCCTAATAGAGGTTGAAAAAGGAAAAATAGACATTGTCCCAAATGCCTCAATCAATCCTGAAAGACAAGCATTCGCCTTTTTCACAGATAAACCACTTTATTCAACAAATATGGTTCTATTCTATAAAAAGAAGCGCTTTAAGAAAAAACCCATTATAAATGGAATTGATGATCTAAAAAAATATATTGTGGGTGGCTACTTAGGATTTAATTATAAATATTTTAATAATCAAATAGAGATGGATATCGGCTCAACCAGCCGAGAATTACTTTTCCAAAAGTTAAAAATTGGACGCTTCGATTTTGCAATTGAACAATTAGAAGTTGTAAATTATATGGCAAGTCAAAAAATAATAAGTCTTAATGGTCTAGATTATATTCAAAATAGAGTTATGCCACAGCAGCACTACTATGTAATGGTAAGTAAAAATTCAGAAAACTCGACTCAATTAAAAAGTATTTTAGATAAAGGAATAGAAGAATTATTGAAGAATAATTCCATTCAAAAATTAATAAAAAAATATAATGCTAAAAAGCAATGAATAATATGCTGTCTAAATGTTTTAGCATACTAAAAAAATCTGTTTATTTAGTAGTATCTATTAGTTCAGATACACTTCGAAAGTTTTCAAATATGGATCATGAATTTTTATATATTTAAATGAAAAATTTAATATTTGTGATTCAAGATCTTTCCTGATTTTATTGCCACTTTAAAATTTTTATAACTAAGATGAAAAATAAATCTTGCTAATACCAAGCTTTGACACTGATTAAAATTATCGAATATAGTTAAATATGGAACAAATTCTGTAGAAAGATCTTTTCAAGAAACTCCCATTCGTAATTTCAAAATATGACTTCTATAAATATTCTATTTTTATTTGTAATGTGATTCTTAAATTCTTTTAATTTTATAGCTATATTTTTAGACACTTTTGAACTATTAACATTCCTATAAAAATATTCTTTCACTTTCCTTAGACTTCATGATCCTATATTTGCATAAAATATGTCAAAAATCGATTCAATGGAACATTTGAGTTACACTTGCAACATGTTTTGCTTATTAAATAAACAACTAAAAATTTAAGTAATTGATTGACATTTATAAAAACATATTTAATATTTAGGAAATAATAATTATGTTTTTATAAATTATTTATTTTAAGCATATTCGGTTTTATAAGTTTTACATTTAAGAAGAAGAATAATGGTAAATTTTTCCTTTAAGCTTAAAAATGGCGATCTGATTGACCTTACCGAATATTTGATTCATTTAGACCTTCGTGAAAATGACACTATCATTGCATGCGGCACAATAATAGAAAATATTGGTAACGAATTTTCAGATATCGATGTATATATTATAACTGATGAGTATAGAACTCCAAAGAATATTAATATAAGCAATTTTTATAGAACTATAAGTAGGTCAAAAGAAGTACTTGATCAAAGTAGTAATGAAGAAATATTGTTAATACATCTCCCTGTTGAAAAATCAGGTATGAAAATAGATATAGAATTTAAAACTTACAGTGATATTAATAAACTAAGTGAATCGCTGAATGAGTTTTATAATTATGCTTTTCAAAATTACATTCTTTTGACTAAAGAAATGTCTGAAAGAAACATGTCATTTATCCATAGAATACACAATGGAGTATGTATTCTTAATGAAATTAAATTAAGTGAAATTAAATATAATCTAGATAAGCAGAAATTTAATTATTACTTATATCGAGTATATGCATCTGACTATGCAGACTTACTAGATATTATCGGTGCATGGAGAAAAGAAGAGTATGAACGATGCTTTGACTTAGCAAGAGAAAATTTAATTAAACAGATGTTAGGTTATGTTTCTTTAATTGGCAATACAGATTACAAACGAAAATGGCTTTTAACAAGAATAGAGCAGTATAAAATAAAAGATGAAATTAAGTCAAAATTTAAAAAGCTTTTTATGCTAACAGACTATGGCAATACTAAAGATTATATTGTTGAAACTCTAAATTGTGTTGATGATATTTACAAGGAATCGGCATTATTTTTCTCTGAAGTATCTAATCCGATATTTCCTAGTGGAGATAAGGTTATAGATTGGCTTAATAAAAAACTAACTCCACTTTCAAAACCCTATCAAATATGTGAAATAGAGTATAGAAAAAAGGCATATTTAATGCAAAACTTTATTCCAACAAAAGAAATGTTAATAAGGGAATTATCATGACAAAGCCAATAATAGGTGTTCTTTGTTGTGCAAGAATGATTGATGATGTTTCAGATCTTCATCATCTTGTCTTTAGAAGTTATATTGATTATATCAAGTTAATCCTAGACGCTGTTCCTATACTTATCCCTGCGATTTTAAATGATGATGATGATGATGATGATGATGATGAAATAGCAGAAGCATTTATTAATTCAGTAGATGGCATTATTCTTCCAGGCTCACCTTCAAATGTTGGTGTTAGAAGAAAAAATTTAGATGAAAATGAATGTTTTTATGAGATTCAGTCTATCGGTGTTAAGGACTTAAATCGCGATATGACTGCAATGAAGCTCATTAAACAAGCATATTTATCAGATAAACCATTACTTGGTATATGCCGAGGTTTTCAAGAGATTAATATATTTTTTGGTGGTGAACTTTATCAAGAGCTTCATAAAGTCCCTGGAAAATTTGACCATCGTTCAGATAAAACAAAAATATTAAATGAAAAATATGAGTTATCACACTTAATAAAAATTGATAATAATTCATTAATACGAGAACTTTTAACAAAAGAAAATGTAATAGAAAGTGATCTATATATTAACTCTCTTCATTCACAAGGAATAGAAAAATTAGGCAACTATTTAGCTATTGAAGGTAAATCTGAGGATAATACAATAGAAGCGTTCAGGCATAAAACTGCTAAATTTATTTATGGTGTTCAATGGCATATGGAGTGGAACAAATCTAAACTTGATGCAATAATTGCTAAAGAATTTAGAGCTCACTGTTTACGATCAATTTGATATTAAGGATAATATATGGCTATTAAGTGTAATCAAATTCCATCAAATAAAGATTGGAAATTTTTATCCATTTTTGGTTCTAAAAAAAACTACTTTACTACAGAAACTTACTTTAGAGAAAGCTGGTTTGATGGGTTTTCAATTTTTGAGAATAATCTTACAAACAAACTTGTGCGGACTGCAACTGTAGTTTTTAAACCAGAAGCTTTTTCAGCAAGACGAACAAGTGATATAATTAATCTAATTGAAAAATATAATTTCAAAGCTACTTTAGCTTTTAAAATAAAATATAATAGACATAAAATTCGTGAAACTTGGCGATACCAATATAGTGAGGCGACAATCGATAGGATGTCACTTATCGATCATTTATATTGTCTAGGTGACTCATTAATAGTATTCTTTGAAGATACATCAATAGACATAAAAATACCCGCTAGCGCAAGGCTACATAAACTTAAAGGAGCATCAGAAGAAAGGTTACGAACAGATGAATCATTACGAAGTATAATTAAAATACCTAATGGTGTTATAAGATATTTTCATATCCCTGATGAACCCGCTGATATAGTTAGAGAGATTGGAATTATGTTTGACAGACCACAAAGATTAAATATTTTTGAGTCATTAAAAACCTCAAAAACTCATGAAAGAAGTCATATTGAAAAGCTGATATGTGAATTAGAGTCTCAACATGAAACGAATTCCTTTGATCTAGGATCGAGTTGGAATCGAGTACTATTCGCAGCTCAATTTACTAATGATGAACTTAAAAAACAGATTTTTGATCTTAAGCGACGAGTTGACAATCATGATGAAATAGGTTGGGAAGATATTTTTAACACTCTTTCAGCAGCGAAATGTAATATATATGATATATTAACTATTGCATCGAATGTTATAAAGCAAGATGTTGATTATGAATTTCATCTTATAGATGGAGACGCACTGCGAGGATGGGATGATCGAACTTTTCAGCATTTTTAATATACAAGTAGTGGTTAAAAAATCCTTTATTCGTATTATTATCTTGTCAATAATAATATAGTTATTAGTATACTATTTAATAAATAATTTTTATAATACATAAATTGATTCATAAAGCTTTTTTGTGAAAGAAAAATTTGTGAAAATATAAAAAACTCAATTCTATTTGTTAATATAGTAAAATCTCATATCTTATTAATTTATTTACATAAATAAACTAATTTATTATAAATTTTTCTGCATCTATACAGATGAATTATAATTAATATTTTTTAAAAAATTTTTTGTTAAGCGGAGATACTATAAACTCAAAATTAAAAAATATATAACTTTTACAAGATAGCGTTCAAATTTATTATTTGTTATAGAAAAATTTATTTCTTTTTTAAAACTATATTGTGTGCTAATTTTTATGATATACTAAATATAATTTTATTTAAAGAAGAAAAATATGAACTATATTTTATGGACTATCTAAAAGATTTACTTATTCAAGAAATATATCGAATAAAAATTCGCAAAATTAATTACTTTTGAAGAATTTTTGCGACCATAATAAGACAAAAAATAACTATGAATAAATAATATTACTCAATGATATTATTTATAGTATATATTTACGAAAAGGGTTTCTATGGATAAAAATTTTAGACTATTTCTTTTTAGCTCTGCGTGCTCACTTTTAGGAATAGAAATATTTCAATTAGCAATACCATTGACTACTATTGCCCTTGGATACTCTGCAATAGAAACAGGATGGTGTACCTTTGCTTTCTTTTTACCGGTAATTTTGGTGAAAATTTTTGCCGCGCCAATTATAGAAAATAGTAATAAAAAAGCAACTCTTGCTATGAGTGAAGTTGGAAGAATTATTTGCATAATATCTTTTATCACAACTTTATATCTTCTTAATTTTCAGAATCTATTTTACATAATTTTTATTTCATTTATTTTCGGAGTATTTACAACATTTACAGAAATTACTGAGCCAACAGCTCTTAAACTACTTATTGCTAATAAAAACTCAAATTCAATCCTTACTAAATATGAAATAAGAACACGTGTTGTTCAGTTAACCGCCCCTAGTTTATGCGGATTTTTAATTACTTATAGTATTTATTCTCCATATTTTACTATGTTACTCATTTCTTTTATTACTCTTTTTTTTATTAGTGGAATTAAATTTAATAATAAAAGTCAGAAAAATAAAAAATATAATAATTTTTTTGAAAGTATAATTGATGCATTTACTTGGATAAAAAATAATAAGTTATTTACAATAATGCTTTTATTAACATCTATCAACAATTTGTTACATCCAATTTTATACCTCACTATTATATTTTCATTGAAATCCATGAATATTGGGTATGATATAACCGGATATATTCTATCTGGTCTAGGTGTCGGTGGTATTATTGGAGGCATGATAGCAGGTCCCCTGTCGCTTCACTTTAATCTTAGAAATTTAGTCTTAGGTATTAACATTTTAAGAATATTAGTATTTGCTGGTTTTATATTTTTCCCCACACCCATTGGCTATTTTACTTTTTTTATGATGAAAGCTATACTTGGAGGAGTTTGGAATGTATGCTATAATATTTATTCAATTAATGAGATACCATATGATTATATTGCACGAGTTTCTGCATTAAGTGGCATTCTGATAAAAGTATGCACAGCATTGGGAGGAATTATGGCAGGGTATTTAATAAATTATTATAGTATTGAATTCTGTTTATATATCCTTTTAGCGCTTACAGTTATTATGTTTATCTGCACTATACCTTTTAAGAAAGTATATACTTCAAGAATATTAGTCACAGATCCGCCCAAATGAATTTTTAATTTTATATTAAGTTTTTGGAATGAGCAGGATAAAAATTATTATCATCTTAGATGCTCAACTAATTACATAATAAAGAAATGTTTAGATTTGAAATATTAACATAATTCGAGTTTTTCGAATTTTTAAAACTTATTATATTTATGGAATTTATTTATGACAAAAAATAATTTTATTGAAAACTTCATGCTTCCTTCTAATTTAATGAACTCAAGCAAAGATCATATTAGAAACATTGACTTTAGAGAAATAACACTTCCTAAAAATACTATTTACATTGACTTTGCTTCAAGTACCCCGCTTGATACTCGGGTATTTCAAGAAATGATCCCATGGATGCTTGGATATTTTGCAAATGCTTCAAATCGTTCACACCCCATGGGAAAAATAACAGAGTATGCAATAACTCAAGCTCGAATAAGCATTGCTAAAATATTTAATGTATCCCAGAATGAAGTCATTTTCACCTCAAGTGCAACAGAAAGTAATAATTTATTATTACGTGGTCTTGTTGAAGATCCTCTTCGAAAACGCAAAAAAATTGTATACTGCGCAACAGAACATTCCAGTATTATTGTTACGGCGAAGAAAATATTAGATCATTATTCAAAAGTATTTGACATCGAAATTAAATCGATTCCTGTTGATATGAATGGTCAAATTATCATGGATGAAGCAGAAAAAATTATTGATAAGAATACCTTGTGTGTTTGCATTATGGATGTTAATAATGAAACAGGGATAATACAAACTCAATTGCAAAAAATAAAGGTTTTATGTCAAAAAGCTGAAACAATATTACATGTTGATGCAGCTCAAGGATTTGCAAGATCGACCTGTATTGCATGCGATGTAGATTACGATACAGCAACCATTTCCTCGTCAAAAATATATGGTCCTAAGGGTATTGCCGCTCTTATCGTTAAAAAGAGGCGACCATTTATTCGTATTGAAGCACAATTAACAGGTGGTGGGCATGAATTTAATATTCGGTCCAGTTCATTAAATAATGCTGCAATTATTGGTTTTGCAAAAGCTTGTTCGTTACAAAAGAAAGAAGCTCAAATGAGAATTATGCATTATAAAAAAATGGAAGAGGCTTTTTGTGATGAAATTCAACAACATATTTTAGCCCATTTTTTTGGTAACAATACTGAAAAAGTTCCCGGTATTATAACTCTTTACTTTTCAGGTGTAAATGCTTCAAATCTCCTTGAAAAAAGTAAAATTGTATGCGCTAGTATAAGCAGCGAATATAAAACTTTACAAGAAATAGGAAGTCACGTTCTCGATGCAATGGGAGTCGCTCTTGAACATTCATTATCTAGCTTTAGAGTAAGTTTTGGACTTACAAATTCTGAAGACGAAGTAAGAGAAGCAGCTCGTATTCTTGCTAAAACTGCAATAAAATTAAAAAGAGATTCTGTAATACTTACCTAGAGAACTTAACTTTAATTGAATTTTTTATTAATAATGATGACCACTCAAAGCAAATTTATTGTGTATTCTTTCTATAGGAAAAGTCCGTTAAATTATAAGATTTTCTCTCGTTCCCAAGCTAGTTTACACGGATTTTCAGTCCCTAAACTATTTCCTACACTACTATTATATAAGATTAAATTTTATCTAATAAAAATACAAATTATCTTTACAAAACCCAGTTTTCAGGCACAGAAAAACTAGATTTCGTCTGAGATATTTTTTCTTTTTCAATTCTACCATCACGATGAAAAGTAATTCTTAAATAATAAATGAAATTTTCTTTTAATATAACCTTCCCTGATAAAACAGGAGAGCATGTTCCACCAACATTACGGGCAGAAGGAGAAAGCAGCATTGAAAAATTATTTTTATATAAAAAAGTACCTATTTTTCTGCAAACAGAATAATCATTTGAAATAAGTTGCACTTTCAAAGCTAATTCATTTCTCAAGTCAACGCATTTTGAAGAATTTAAAACTGCTTTAAACATTTTACGTTCCGTAATTATTTCATTTTTAGAACCTTTTTGCCTAAAAGCATTCATAGCTCTTTTCCACTGATGATAAAGACTTTCATTCACAGAAGTATCTTCTTCCAATGCTCCATACCAAATTCCGTAATGTACACCATCACCAAAACGCCCTTCTCCATATGGCGGAATAAAAATATTTCCAATTGAATTGGAAATATCTCCATAACTAAACACTCTATTTTTTTGAGGTTCTGTATGGGAAATATCACTTGTCATGCTCTCTATTTTTCTTAATATTTCATTTTTATGCGGAGTTGATTCGATTAAATCATCAAATAGATCCTGAGAGTCAATTATAGTATATATATTTCTAAACGCCGATCCTTTATATGTTATTTCTTTTCCAAGAAGATTTTCAAAATTCATTCTGCACACCTAATATAATCAAGTCGTCGGCGAATTGAAGCCAAACGTGGCAGGGATTCATCTAAATTTTCCATAATATATTCAATAGGTATTTTCCCATTAAAATCTGCTTGTGAACTTTTCATCCAGCCGTAAACTATTTCTTTATTATGCGGAAATAAAATTCTTAAATTCTTGTGAATACCAAGTAGGAGACCAACTCTATATTTTTTATCCACATCATCTGGAATAACTTGATCGTCAGAAAAGTCTTTTAGTCTTTGCCTGTTATATTTTATCCCCAAGAGTGCCGCTTGCTCCATTTGATTAAAGCCATAGAGCTTTACAAGGTTCCAAAAGGCTTCTCCGAGCACTTTATTTTCTTGTTCATTGGAACTGTTTGGGTTTGTCTGTTTTCGTAAGTTTTTTAAGGACATAGAAGCCTCCCTAAAGTAGAACACCCTCAGTGTATGATATCATACACTGTTTTATCGTTTAAAGATAGGGTAAATTTATATAATGTATGAAATCATACATTATATAGTGAAGGCTTGTTTTTGTTTAAAACTCAAAGATAAATTTCAATTTTTCTCAAAATAATCATGAATATTAGGAAGAATACTTAAACTCTGCAGATTTTTAAATTTATCTCTCATTGATTGATGAAGTAAATAAATAAATCCACAACCACCAAAATTAAAATCCGGTTGAAAATATTTTAAATCTTGAACGCTATATTGCGCTAAATTAACAACGCAGGTTCTTTTTCCTCGCAGTATTGCAAAATTTATATTCATTCCCAATTCTTTTATTTGCCCAGTTACAAATGCAGTATTGTGTGTATGACAGAACTTTCGTATAATTTCAGGCTCATTTTGCTTTGTCCGCTCTAAAAATTCATTTTCAAATTCTTGAGTAAAAACATTTATCCAATTTGCAAACTCAATTTCATTACCTGATAAGAACAAAACCACGGGCGTTAAGCAGCCACGCCCATTCCATAAACTAATAGACTGTGCGATTTTTTTAGGTGAATTATCATGAATATTGATTAAAAGAGAGTTTTTTATATCTCCCTTACCTATAAACTTTGTTATATTTGAATTAACTTGTTTTGAAAGTGTTGTAAGAGTTTCTTCGCTGCCAAAAGTTAAAACAATATCATAATCATTGAAAGTATGCGCAATAGATTTACCAGGATCTATATATGTTTTTGTAAGAGGGAAGTAGTTTGCAATGACTTGAATAAGATCTTCTGTATATTTACGAACTGTTCCCGAATAATAATCATCTAAGCGTAAGCTTGGAATTTTTAAAGTTACAGAAGAAACTCCATTTTTTGCTGCAATGATATAAGGAAACACCCAAGCAATAGGTGTATTTGCTGCAGAAATAATAAGCATATTTTTATTTTGATAACTTAAATCTTTTTCTAACTTACATTCAATACTTTCAAGTGTTTTTGCTAAATCTTCGAGTGCAAAGCTATTCCAATCTTTTTCTTTAAGTTGAAATAATATATCTTTTAAATTTAAAATATTTTTTTGCTGCTTATTTATCTCTATTAACAATTTCTGTGTTTGAGATTCAAAATTAAAGAAACCTCTCACATTTAAGCTACACCCTTTAATTGATGAGTCAGGCCCACGGCCAATGAGTCTAAACTTATTTGTATCAAGGCATAAGCCAATATCTTCAGTAATGATTGCAGCATAGGATTCATAATTAATTGAATCTATAAAAGCAATAAATCCTAATTCATTGATAGGCAATACCGAATTTGCCTCAATGGAAACAGAGAAAGGCTTTAAAGTCTTATTGCATTGAAAAGTGCCATCATGAATTTTATGGGTTGACCAAGCTTGGGAACCCAGTTCACACATTCCATACTCTGAAAAAATTGATAAATTTGCACTTGTATAAAAACTTTTTAGAACCTCAATGCTTTCAGTTAAGGTATATGCTTGAGTTCTTCCTTTGGTTCCACCAGTGTCAATAATTGACAAATTAAGACGTTTAAATTCATTCTGAATTCGTTCCTTAAATTCTTGAGAAGATAAATTTGCAAGCATGAAATGGTGAAAAGACGTACCAAAAATAATGCACGACGAATTATTTTCAATTTTCTTTAAACAAACTAAAGCATTTTCAAAAGATTCATCAAGATTGCAGAAAATTATATTAAACTCTTGATGATGAAACATGCTTAACATTGCAGATAAAGAACTATTTTTCCATATTTCCACAGGTGGAATAAATGTTAGAAGAGGGGTGCTCTTGTCTAATTGATTTCTTTGTAAAAAATCTAAAAAACCTTCACAAGTATTTTTTTCATATACCTTTAAAGCGTCATATGAAAAGATATGAGTCGATGGCTTATTACCTGTGCTGCCACTCGAATAAAATTTATTATAATTTCTTTCATTTTCAGCAGAATAATCGAGATGCAAAGTAAAGTCACGAAAGCAGCGAATGGGTAAGAAAGAAACTGTTTCAGAAAATTGAGGAATATAAATGTCGATAAAGTAGTGCTGAATTGATGGTATTCTTTCTATTAGTTTTTGCTTCTGATTTTTAAGAAAACTTAACTCCATTTACTGCATCCTTTCATACATAATAAGAACTTAAAAGCGATACAATAGAAAAAATATAATATCAAGTTTATATATTTGTGAAGTTAGACTTCGTTAATCAACTTTTATGAGAAGCATGCCAGAATGCATGACTTTCTTTGACATTTAAAATAACTGTATAAATTCTAATTTTTTATAAAAAAATTATTGACAATATATTTTTTTAATTTAAGCTCAAATGCATATCTTTAATTTTTATATAAAAGGAATTTTTATGCGCTTTATCAAAAGAGCCCTTACGCTATCAATCGTTCTATTTAACTTCAATTCAGCTTTTGCAGATGGATTTACTTTACCGTTGAAGCCGAATACTTTGAAATGTGATGATGAAGGATTAGATCCACAATCATGTACAGTTGAAAGAGATGAAGCTCTAAAAATTGGTTGCATAGGTAAAGCAGTTTATGATGAGCTCATAAGGATTAATCATTTTCCAATGTGCACTTCTACCAAGAAATTTAAAGGTTATTGTAGTTGTTTTGCATCTACAACAAAAATTTATAGTTTTGATAAAAATTAAATACTATGAATTTTATACGAATTTCTGAAACTGAAAAACAAAGATAATTATAAATTCATTGGTTTGGATAAAGAAGTAAGATTAAAAAATATGCATATCAAAACTGAATAAAAAATTGCTGGGGTCTTTTCAGCTCACTTATATCCCCGACTTTAGAAGTCGGGGATATAAGTTCGTTTCTGGTAAAAACAGACGCTCTATAAAGAAACATTAGAGAAGTTAATATTATTTTACGATTATTACATCAGAAACATGTCTTTCTTGCAGTGGATCCTGCTTATTTCTTAATTTATTATCATAATAAAAAGTTGCTGAACCACCTCCATCTAAATTGATTGCGTCTTTACAGCCTTTTTCTAGTAATATTTTAGCCCAAGTTAAAATACTTGCCCCGTCTTTAATATTATCCATCAATTCAGCATCTCCCAAGGTCAAAAACAATACATTTCCATTGTTAAGCTTGCACATAGCAGTTCTTGGAAATTTATTTAAATGAAAATTTGAATTTGGAAATGGTGTTAAAATCCTTCCATTACGTATAAGCTGCGGTCTACCAGATACAATAAAATCCATATTTTTCCAATCAATATTGTCTTGCTCAAAAAGAGTTTGAACTTCAAAATCAAGAAATAAATCTTGAATATTCTGAAATAATATTTTTTTATTAAAACTGTAGAAATATATTAGAATGACTTTATCATTGACATTCATGTTTCTATCTTTTTGATTTAAAATTTTACTTAAATCAAAAGTTTCTACAATTTTATTTTGCTCAAAATCATATTTAAGCAAATAACCTATATTTGGAAATTGTATACTCTTTTTCCAATTTTTTGTATAAACAATCGTTGCATTTTTAAATGATAAGCTATTTACAGCTGTCAAATTTAATTGATCACTTTTACTCTTATCCAAATTAAAAAAAGATAAGGCAGGTACAACAGAAATTTTTCCAAAATTCATTTCATTGATATTCGAGTTCCACCCCACAACATCATGAAAAACTGAGTTTACACCATACCAATTATTTTCTATCTTTAAAGAATATCTTGGTAATGCATAATAAGGTGAATAATGAGTACCAAGGTGAAATGAATCTAAATATTTATTTGATAGTTGCAAGCTTTTCTCATTAAATATTTTAAAAAAACCGCCATTCATTGCAAATATTGCTTTTTCCCTTATTGCAACTTCAGATACTGTTTCACTTCCAGTAAGTTGATTTGATGCTCGTACTAGACTTATGGAGCGTTTCGATGGCTCTACTTCAGCAGACCAAATTTCTAAATTATTTCCATCACGATTTATTATTTCTGATTTTATTTGAATACCATTTTGGCTTTCAGTAGATGAATTATTAAATTCATCAGGTGAATTGTTTGTATTATTTTTCGAGCAAGATATATTTATTATCGAGAAAAAACAAATTAGAAAAACTAAGCACAATATATTATTTAAATTTTTAAATTTATTATCCATGATTTATTTTCTTTCTTATCTATATAAAATTAAAAATCTATAAATATAATGAATTATATTCTGGCAGGTAAATAAAACATAATTTTCATAGCTATATATGTAATAATTCCTACCATTGCATAAGTTATTGCAACCTCACGAATAGAAGTTATAACAAGATAGCCAGTAAAAATTGTCACGATACCAGAAAATGTATAAGAGATAACTCCATAATTTGAACTCACCGTCCCAGCCAAATTATTAAATGGAGCAAACATAATTGCAATCAAATATGGGTATAAAATTCCAGAAGCAAATGCTATTCCACAAGAAGAAATCATAAAAATGAATATGGAACTAGGAAAAAAATAAGAAAGTATGACCATTAAAACACTCATTAAAAGTAAAACTGTAGAAGTAAAATGTATAATTTTTTGCCCTTCGTAATATTTTATTACGAATCGACTTGCAAAAGCTCCGAGCATATAAACTAGCCCAACAAGTAGAGCCATTTGCCCATAAAAAACCTGACTTTTTCCCATGATGTCTTGTATAAGAAAAGGCCCCATCATAGTGAATGAAAATATTCCTAAATTTGTAGCAGCAACAATAATGGTCGAACAAAAAAAATCTTTATTTCTAATAACCTTATAAGAATTAATTAATATTCGTTTGAGATTGAGATTTTGAGGCGATGTATTTGTTTCTTTCATAAAAAATAATATTACAATGCATGAAATGAAACCATATACACTTAATACGATAAAGGGCAGTCTCCAACCACCAAATTTATCAAGATATGCTCCCACTACGGGGGCTATTATAGGAGAAACACCCCATACTAAACCAATCCATGCAGTTGCTTTCATAAGCTCTATGCCCTTATACAAATCGACGGACACTGCTTTTGACAAGACAGCTATAGAAGCAGAAGAAAAACCTTGAATAAATCGAGCAAAGATAAGAAATTCAATACTTTGCGCTATAACACACATTAAGCTACTCAATGTAAATAAAATCATACCAAAAAGAAGTGCATTTTTTCGACCATATCGATCGGAAATAGGACCATAAAAAAACTGTCCTAAACCTAATGAAATGAGAAAAAGTGAAACGGTTTGCTGAACAGAGCTTGAGTTCGTTGACAAGGATGTAACAATTTTAGGCAATGAAGGTGAATAAATATCTATCGAAACTTGAGAGATGGGAACAAGGAAGAGAATAACCAGAAAAATAATCCGATGATTAATGATCTTGTTCCCATACATAATTATTCTATCCTTAATGATCTTGGAAATAAATCGTAGTCATCATCGTACAGTGGATTTCCTGATAAACCTAGTTCAAACAGATTCCTCAGTTCTTTGAGACATTTAATATTTCTAATCTTATTTTTGCGTAAATCAAGCTTTGTAAGGCTAATTAAATACTGAAGCGGTTCAACATCATTAATTTGGTTTTCAGCTAAACTTAAGGTATTCAAAGATCTAATTTTTTCTATTGCACTCACATCATCAATCATATTTTTATTTGCAGAAAAGAATTTTAGTTGTGCCATAGTTTTAATAAAAGAAATATCGGTAATGTCGTTTTCAGAAACATTTAAGCTGACCAATTTAAGAAGCAATGAAACTTCGTGTATATTTCTTAATTTATTCTTTTTTAATGAAAGAAGTTTTAAATTTGAAAATTTTTCAATTCCTAATAAATTTAATATATTATTCTCATCTAAAATCAATTCTTCGACATCTTTCAGTGGAATTAAAAAATGAAAATCTTTTAAACCATGTCCCTTAAGTGAAATGCGCTGGAGCAATTTTAATGATAAAATATCACTTATATTATTAATATTCTGATAATCTAAATTTAGCGAAGTCAATTGAGGCATAAATTTAAAAAATGAGGAATCCATTAAAAGTTTTTTTGCTTCAGGAAACGCACTTAAATCTAATGCTTTTAAATTTTGCAAAACCCCTACTGCTTCAGAAGGTATTTTGGTTCGCGCAATACGGAATAGAGTTTTTAATGCAAATTCATTCTCAATCGATTTGGGTACTTGAGAAAGATATTCAAAAAAATTATTGACAGTCATAGAACTCTCCTCACAAACCTAAATTAGTTAAAATAAACCTTTTTGATTTTCTCATATTGTCCATTTTTATCAATCACCTCTAAAAAATTATTAAATGCTTCTATTAAAGCAATATCTGACATACGTGCAGCCATAGCAAGCTTTCCTTCTTCAGTTGACTCTAAAGTATAAAATTTCATGTTCATTTCTTTTGAAGCTTGATCAATAAATACATTATCATCTACAAATGTATTTGAACGTTTTTGAATAAGAGCATCCACTTCGGCACTTTCACTATCAAATTGAAGATGGTTTGCATTTTTTAATGTCCTTCGTAAATAAAGCGTTGCTGCAGATCCTGTATGTGAAGCAATTTTAACTCCTTCATGATCAATATCTGAAAACTTTTTAAATTTAGATCTATTTTCTTTAGTATCTAAAAATGCAGCTGCAATTTTAACAGTGAAAACAGGATTAGAAAATAAAACTGCTTTAGATCTTTTTTCAGTAATAGTTAGCCCCGAAGCAATAAGATCGCATTTTTTTGTCATTAGTGCAGGAATAAGACCATCTAAAGAAGTATCAATCATTTTTAACTTTAAAGAATGTAACTCAGCAAATTTTTGCATGATGTCAACATCAAAACCTTTCCAATTCCCCTTTTGATCTTTCATTTCAAAAGGAATAAATCCAGCTTGCGAACAGACACGAATTTCTCCTTTTTTTTGCACATTCACAAAGCTTTTGTCAGATTTTTCACTTGCAAAAAGTGAACTTGACATGACAAGAGTTAAAAATACGGTTGTTACTTTCTTGCATATTCTCATAATAAAACACCTTTTAATTAAATAAAAATAAATAATTACTTAAATTAAATATTTAAATATTAAAAACATTTTCAGATATACAGTTTCAAATCTTATAAAGAAACAGATATAAAAAGATTTTATAAACAGACTAAAATAAATTAGAAAAATTGAGTTTTAATGATGGAAAGAGTGATGAATAGAGGAATGAAGGCAAGAAATCTGAATAGTTTTGGAGATTTGCTCTAATACTTGAATAACTATACTACCATTTTGAGTGAAATTCATGAGGGAATTCCTTTAAAAGAGTTTCCTTTAAATTTGATTTGTGCTTAAGATACACAAAGCAGAAGGGAAGCTATCAAATTTATCTTCCCTTTGGCAAGCGGCATATTTACATTATTAGGGCTTTTTCATGCAAGAATATAAAATCACGCAATTTGCAAGCGATAACTACGTAGGAACTCATCCTGAAATCATTAAAATCATTAATGAATCCATGCTTGCCACCGAGCTCCCTTATGGGAATGACACCTATTCAGTAAAAGCAAAAGAAGAATTTAGACGAATCTTTCAAACAGATTGTGATATTTACTTCTTTGGCACAGGGACGGCTTCAAACGTCATCGCCCTTCAATCTGGACTCAGATCCATTGATGGTGTTTTATGCTCAGATATAGCTCATATAGCTCAAGATGAATGTGGTGCTTTTGAAAACTTTACGGGTGCAAAGCTTTTCACCATTAAAAACGAAAATGGAAAAATAACTTTAGAAAACTTAAAAGAGTATTTAAATACAATTTCACCAATAAGAAATAATTACCCTAAAATTGTTTCTTTAACCCAAGTCACTGAATATGGAACTATCTATACTCAAGAAGAATTAAAAGAAATTTGCAGCTATGCTCATTCAAAATCAATGATTGTGCATATGGACGGAGCACGTTTAGCCAATGCTGCAGCATCTTTAAATAAATCATTAAAAGAACTCACTGTTGATGTAGGCATTGATATTCTTTCGTTTGGAGCTACAAAAAATGGGGCTTTACTCGCTGAGGCAGTCGTTATATTTAATAAATCTCTCATTAAAGATTTTGAATATATTCATAAGCAGTCCATGCAACTTTTTTCAAAAATACGTTTTATCCCCGCCCAGTTTTTAGCATTTTTAAAAAATGACCTTTGGTTATCTAATGCACAAAATTCAAATGCAATGGCCCAGAAAGTTTCTATGGGATTAAAGAGTATTAAAAGCATTAAACAACTTTATCCTGTAGATGCAAATGAAATTTTTCTTGAGTTGCCAACAACCTTAAAAGACGAAATAGCAAAAAAATATTATTTTTATGTGTTTGCTGAAAACTTAAAAGAAATGACCTCTACAATCCGCTTTGTCACTTCTTTTAATACTACAAATGAAGATGTTACAAAACTAATCGAAGAAATTAAAAAATTAGCTAAACCTTATAATTGAAGACTATAATCTATTTTTCCTCTTTAATTTTAACCATACAGTGACTTCATCCCTATCATGATAAAGCTGACGGCATTTCAGATCATATGCAATGCCTTCTTGATCGAGTTCAACACGAATCTCATTTAAACATGAAGAAACTTCTTGGTACTTTTTCTTCATAGGTAATTTCAAATTAAAAATATATTCATTTGCTAATTTGAGAGTTGCCCATTCAATAATTAATTTTGTTACCTTAGATGGGCGTTCCACCATATCGCAAACAAGCCAATCCACAGGTTTTTTAGGTCTAAATTTAAATCCATCTTCTTTCAAATGCTCAACAAGCCCTGACTTTAAGAGTTTTGAATCCATTTCACCATTGTCTATGGCAAATACATAGATATTTCTTCTAACAAACTGGTAAGTCCAACCCCCAGGACAAGCACCTAAATCAACCGCAGTCATACCGTCTTTTAAACGTTCCTCTCTTTCATTTTCATTGATAAATGCAAAAAATGCCTCTTCTAATTTGAGAGTAGAGCGGCTGGGTGCATCAGCTGGGAATTTAAGACGGGGAATACCCATAAACCACTGAGAAGCTTTTTTAGGGGCACATAGAGCTATATAACAAGTTTGTCCTGTTAAAAAAAGAAGATGCAAACGAAGAGCTCTTTGCTGTTTATCACCTATAACATACCCATTTTTACGTAATTCAGATAGCATTGGACTAGTGAATTTTTTACAAAATGTTAGAACTTCTTTATGAACTTCAACATCAAGAGCTTCAACAAATAAATCATCTAAATACTTTTTTTCACCAAGAATTGTTGAAAAATTCTCTTCAAATGCTTTCATAATAGGTACAGTCCGACCTTTTTCAGGTAAGCTGCTTAAAAGTTCTGAAGCCAAAAGAATTTGTCGAGCAAAAATAAAATCTCGCAAATTGATGTCATTCCAAAGCGATAGAGTCTCTTCAGGAGAGTGTGCTTGAAAAATAACATGAGCTGTATTTTGTTTAGCTTTTACAAAGCCTTGAATGTTTTTTGCAGCTGTGTATTCCATAATTTCAGCGGCACAGTCGTTCTCAACACCAGCACGACAGTAAAAAAGGAGAGATAAAGACATATTTTAGGCTTTCTTATTTTAAGTCAAATTCGCACAACTGCCCTTTGGCAGTTTTCATAGAGAAGGATTACTCGCATTTAAGCACTCTTTGCAACCAAAATCACTTCTCTAAAAAATGGATAAAAAAGAAAGCGTATTATTAATTTAATACTTTAGGAAATCCTGTAAAAAATCCATAAATTTTTGCATTGACAAATTCAGGATTCCTTCCATCCATATATTTAGAAATGACGAACTTATCTTTTTCGCATTTGCCATCTATAAAATAGCAATTAAAAATATAGGAATCATTTTTTTTGTTATAAAAGACATGTTCAGCAACGTTATTAACTTGAGTTACAACATTATTTTCTAAATTTAGCCAATAGGATTTATCAACAACTTGGTAAGAAGAATATTCTGTTATAAAAATACTTTTTTTATCCTTTGAAACTCCACTTAAAGAAACTTGATAAATATTTGGTGATGTAAATGAGTTTGAATTTAATATTTTTTCAGCATTTGAAGAAAGTAAATTTTCACTTATATCAATTGCTGCGGCATTAATTAAAACCAATGAAGGATAATCAGATTTCATTCCATAATTAGGATCACAAGAAAGCAATAATTTACTCTTGTCAATCACTCTCTGCTGACTTGCAGCATTAAAGCAATTTTGAATGGGCCATGATTTTTCAACAGATGTTAATTCATCATTTAATAGATAAATCTTAGGAAATTTATCGCTTTTTCCTTTGTCATCCTTACTATAAGATCCAACAGAAACTAGAAAAACTCTTTCATTTACAATTAAAACTGAATTAATATTTTTATCAGAAATCGAGGCCTCATCTGGAGTGTGCTCTAATTTTTTTATTGCAGTTAATGGCAGTTTTGTTTTTAATGAAAGATCCGTTTTAATAATTTCTCCTTTATCATAGCCAATACTTATTAATTCATCATTAAAAAAAATCATATCTTTCATATTCATTGGAAAGGAAGTATATTGATTTTGTCTCTCACTCTTATTATAATGAGTCACTCTTGAATTTTTTTCCGATGAAAATCTTTCAACCAAATAAAAATCTTTAATGTCTCCAAACCGATCGTTTGTCTGGAAAGCTATTGAATCACTTGAACCACTTATATGATTTAATTCTTTAATGCTTTTCGTTCCAAAATCAAAGGAATATAATTTAACAAATTTATTCATATAATCATAGGTCGTAAACATAATTTGATCGGACTGCACATTTATTGTAGGAACAACATTTTGTTTCTTAGTTCCACATGCTGCAATTAATAATGAGCACAACACGAATAGAGCAATAAAATGTAATCTCATACTAAAATTCTCCTGAAAGGGTTAAATAAACACGTCGACCGGGGGGAGGAAAACCAAGATATCCATTTGATTGAACACTCTGCACTGTACCTGTTGAGTTTGATAAAGTAGCAAAAGATTCATTTGCAATATTGTAAATATCTAAAGAAAGAGAAAAAGCTTGAGCAAGCAATGTATTTTGAAAAGAAAAAGCAAAGCCCGAATTATAAATAGGAGGAATATCCATTTGGCTGCTGTTAGTATAATCTAAATAAAAAGAACTTTGCCAATTCATATTGGCATAAGCAGCAAACTTAGTTTCATAACTAAAAATATGGCCAAGTGAAATATTTTCGATGGAAGTCGATGCATTAAAATAGTGACGAGCAGAACGTGGAACATCAGTTTCTTCACCATTTTTATGCATTTTTGCGAGTAAATATTGGTAAGAAAAACCTATATTCCAAAATTTTGTAAGATAATAATCTGTGTATAAAAACATGCCATTACGTGAACTGTCTTCTATGTTATCGTATTGAAAAGTTGTCTGTGAAATTGCTTTTAAAAAAATAAGATCGGTATCTTTTGCATAAAAATAACCAATCTCTCCAATTGGAAAATTAAAACCTGTTTCTACTTTTTGACTGCTTTCAGGAACCAAATTAACATTTGGAATAACTCCATCAGGTGAACCGTAAACTTCAGATAAATAAGGTCTGCGCTGTGATTTTACGTAGCGAATATAATGGACCATTTCATAAAATTTATTTTGCAACGAAAAAGTATAACCCGAAACTGGTTTTTCGCGATCACTTTTTTGCAGCGAAGAAGAACTGTCTACACTAGGATAACTCTCAACCATATTAGCATTTGCACCAGCAAAAGAAATCCATGCATTGACATTGCTTGAAAATATCCACTGTTCGGTTATTGGAAAGATAACTGCTTCAAATAAAGCAGAACGAACTTCAGTTCTATTTACATTTACATGACTGTTCATTTGAGAAGAACTATTTGGCACTGTTGTATTCGTCTCTTGTTCAGAACGGTTAAAATCTAAAGAAACACCTGTTTGCTCATGACTTATTAAATTTGACGGTAAAATAAGAAATGTTTTAACTTGTACAGAAGTATTTGTTGAATTAGCCGCCTGCGATGCAAAATTAGAATTGCTATTAAAATTTTTATTATCAGCGGTGTTGTATAAAAAACCGATTTGATTGTTCCACTGTAAGCCATTTTCAGCAAATATTTTTTCTGAACTCAAAGTCGTTAACAAAAGATTTCGATTGAGCCTTTGCGTACCTGCTTGAGACCCCACTTCGGCAGGCACACCTTTATTTTGAAGCCCAAAAGCCAAATCAAATTTAATTTTTCCAAAAAATTCATTATAACTTGAAAGACCAATACCGCCGCTCGTTTTAGAAAAATCATTATTCTGTAATTTTTCATAGGTTCCAATATCTGCACTTAAAGAAGAATTGTTATTATTAAAGACCGAATAATTTTCTTGGCTTGTTATATAATCTAAAGTAGAAAATATTTCTGTATGCTTACTGATCTTAATAGAATGAATGACCGATGCCTCTTTATATCCAAAAGATCCAATGCGAGTTGATAATTTAAATAAATTTGTAAAGGCATTTTTCCCGTAATAAAAGCAACTGATACGTCGACATGATTTTATATTTATATCACCACCAATTCCCATAGAACTTAACCAAAAAGGAGGAGCGTCGGGATAAACATTTAACTGTCCAACAAATGTATTTGGTAAAAGACTTAAATTTTGTTCACCACTTCCTGCTCCAGTAAGGACAAATCCATTGAAATAGTACGTAGGTTCAAAAGCACGTGAGCCTCGTAAGCGCACACGCAAGGCACCTGCTTCTCCACCAAAATGCTCTACCTGAGCAGATGTTACTTTATCTGTGAGATCTGCAATACTTTTTGGCGATGGAGCACTTCCCGGTAAAGTTTGTACTGAAACATTTTCTTGATTGACATTTAAACTGGCAGGATTCTCAACTGAGTCTTTAGCTGTTTGATTTTTACTTTTAGAATCACTTGTTTTTTCATTCTTTTCAGTATCTGAGATAACTGGAATTGACATTGAATTTTGTGCATAAATAAAATTCGGAAACACTCCGCACAATACGCCTATTATTTTATACATTTTTCATATTCTTTTTACAGTAAGATCCTTTCGAATCTCGATCTATAAACACTTACAAAGAGTGTATGATGGTAGGTCATCGAACTTAAAAGTAATTTATACTCATAAATGTAAGGAATCATGTTTTCTGCAAAAACCATCAACGAACAAAAATTGTCATGATTTAATAGTATTGTCAAATTATTAAAAAAAATATTCGATAAGAAAGTAAGGTCATAAAAAATTATAATTAAATTATTTAAATCAAATATTATAATTCTTTATTCAT
The DNA here is from genome assembly GCF_009208585.1 of Fluviispira multicolorata. Lineage (GTDB taxonomy): Bacteria > Bdellovibrionota_B > Oligoflexia > Silvanigrellales > Silvanigrellaceae > Silvanigrella > Silvanigrella multicolorata. The sequence goes on along the minus strand of NZ_WFLN01000008.1, from coordinate 170,895 downwards.
TTTAAAAATTTAATAACTCTTCTCACAGCCCCTGTGAATGCTAATTTATTAACTGTATCTTTAGCTAATTTTGCATTTTTTGGACTCTCTGATTTAAAATTGCAATGAGTACTTCCATCAAACCGTGCTTGCCCGTCTGACACTCCTTCAATTCGCTCCCAATTTGATGCTTCATTAAAACTATTCTTTATATAAAAAGAATGAAGATCGTAAATATTTTTGTCTTTCATAAAATTCTCCTTCAAAAAAAATCTCTAAAATTGAAATAAAGAGTCAATTTTGATTCATTTATTGGAGACTCATAATTTCAACTTTATATTAATTTTAATTTCGGTTGAGAGTTAGATACAGCTTAGCTCAGGATCATTGAACTGTACCTATGACTTTATTGCAACTGTACTGGTTAATAATTCACAAATATGCTACAAAGACTTCGTTCTAAGCAAGTATGATTTAAAATATTCCCTACAATTTATGAGGTTTAGAGTAATGGTTGCTTTTCAAAAGGTTCAAATTGATCGAATTAAAAAACAATCTTTTTCTGACCAAATAGCCGAACAATTTGAAGCCGCTATTAAAAGCGGTACACTTTTAATTGGAACAAAATTACCTAGTATCAGAGATTTGTCGGTTCAACTTAAAATAAATAAAATTGGCGTTATCACAGCATATGAGAAACTGAGTGATCATGGTTATATATCTCCAAAACAGGGAAGTGGCTATTTTGTAACTTATAAAGTAAAAAGAAATTACAAAACAGACATAAAATCATTCAATGAAATATTAGAAAATAAAAATTTTAATACATCTAATTTTGATTTTTTATCTGAAAAAAAACCAAACCTATTAGAAAAATCTTCTGCTTTAAGTCAGCTACAGATTAAAGAGTGCTTACCAAAAATAATACCATTTACAAATTCATTTAGTGAAGGAATTACATATCTTGGTAATGGAGAACCAGCAAAAGCCTTGGGTTTAATGGAAGACTTAAGAGCCATTTCACGTTTTGTTTTATCAAGCACACACACCGCTATTTTTTCTTATCCATCTTCACAAGGTCTTCCAAGTTTGAGGGAAGTTCTTGCTTTTGAGCTCGAACAATTAGGCATGCCCGTCTTAAATGCATCGCAAATTCTTATTTCAAATGGAGCATTGCATGCCTTAAATATTGTTCTTGATACTTACTTAATGCCTGGCGATAACATTGCCATTGAAGTGCCAAACTTTGCTATTCTCTTTCCTATTCTGACAAACAGAAGGTTACAAATTATAGAATTGAATAGAAATAGCGCACAGCTAATAATATCTGATGAAAAAAAGAAAGAAATTAGAGAGAAAAAACCTAAAATTATAATTACTTACACAAACTGCCACAATCCCACTGGCGGCATTTTAAGTTCTATTGAACGCCACACTCTTTTAAATTTAGCTTTGGAAATTAATGCTATTATTATAGAACTTGATATATTTAAGGGACTCAATTTCGATGAATTTTTACCTCCATTGCTTTCCGTTATGGACGGATTGAAAAAAACAATTTATATCTCGAGCTTCTCTAAGACTTTTGCCCCTGGGATACGTCTAGGATATATTGCTGCAAGTGAGGAAAATATTCAAAAATTGATTCTTTCAAAAATGACAACTGATATCTCTACTTCAATACTAGATCAACAAATTATTTATGAAATGATAATTAGAGGAATACTCAAAAAACATATTCAAAAAGTAAAAGAAAGTTATCGATCAAAAAGAGATACTTTAATTGCAATGTTAAAAAAGCTTTCTCCACAAAATTCGCAATGGAATTACCCTGAGGCAGGCCTTTTTTTATGGTTTAAATTTCCTGAAGGAGGAGATTTAAATACGGTTTATGAAAGAGCACTTGAAAAGAAAATATCCATAGCTCCTGGACATATTTTTTATCCTTACGGAACTAAAAGCAATGAAATGAGAATAAATTTTGCAACACTTGAGCCTGTTCAAACATATAGTGCACTTGAAAACGTATTTACAATTTGGAGAAACTCTTCTTCAAGAAAATGGATTTTAAAAAAATGATTTCTCATCTAATACAAAAATCTCGTATAGGAATTTATTTACATATTCCATTTTGCCCCCATATATGTCCTTACTGTGATTTTGTAAAAACCTCTCAGTTTTCAAAAAAAGATGTAAACGCATTTTTTTCTGAACTCTCCCTTCAACTTGACTATTTTCTAAATCAGTTGCCAAGTCCAATAAGTAAAGACCATGCTACTGTTTACTTTGGAGGAGGAACTCCTGGTTTATTTGAAGCATCTTTTTATCAGCCTCTATTAAATAAAATTAGAGAAAAATATATTTTAGAAGAAGTGACTCTGGAAACAAATCCCCTTACAAATATTGAAAGACGTTTCTTTAATTATTTAAATGTTGGCTTTGATAGAATCACTTTAGGAGCTCAATCCCTGTGTCCAACGACATTAAAAACACTTGGGAGAAAGCACTCAAAAGAAACAATTATAAAAAATATAAAATGGGCGCAAAAGGCTGGATTTAAGAATATACAAGTGGATCTTATTTATGGTTTAAAAAAAGAAATACGTACACTAAATGTGGAAGATGAAATTCAACAATTGTTTGATGCAGGTGCAACAGGAATTTCTGCTTATGCACTTTCCATTGAGAAAAGAACTCTATTTGCAAACTCTGATTTTGCTTGTGACGAGAATGCAGCAAATGAGTATTTACAAATATTAAATAAATGCAAATCACTTGGTTTTAAACAATTGGAGACGAGCAATTTTTCTAAACTGGAAACACGCCATAATCATATATATTGGCATGGCCTCCCTTATATTGGAGTAGGTACTGGAGCTCATGGACTGTTACCTCCAACAGATCAATTTCCTTATGGAATCCGCTACAGAATTGGGGAGGAAAAAATAAAATCATTTGCTCCGGGGAATGATGAACTGATTTTTTCCCAACAAGATCAAAGGATGAAAAATTTTTCTATTCATTACGATCCGCCTCGTACAAAAAAAGAATATTTAGAAGAGATGATATTCACTTTATTAAGAACACCAAGAGGAATCCCTATCAAATGGCTCATTAAAATGACTCAAAATGAAAATATAATTCAGCAAGTGAGTGATCAACCAAAAATCAAAAGAGGAATTATGGAAGGCAAAATTATCCTAGATAAAGAATCCATTTTTCTCTTAGATGAAGAAAAAATTCGCGGAGATTTATGGATCAGTGAATTTATTACCTTGATTTAATGCGTAACAAAAAATATAATTATTTTAAGAATATCAAAATTAATAAGGATTCTTGGAGATCTTCTTTTTTATGAGGAAATTACTGAAAATATTTATATTTATATTTTTAATGAGTTTTCTCACAAATATATTTCCTCAAGAAGATCCAACGATTCCCATTTCACAAAGGTATCTTAATAACCCCCTCATAAATGACACCACTCGCAACCCAATTTCTTATGAAAATCCTTTTATAGACTCAAAAGGATCAAATAAAATTCAAAACGACAATTTAAAACCAACTGATGGTGTTAAGCCTGAAAAAAATATCATTACAGAACCCAAAAATCCGCCAGCTGAAATCGTAAAAAAGGTTGAACCTGCTAAAGATGAGAAAAAGGAAAGTAAGAGTACTGAAAGCACAGAAAAAAAAGATGACTCGAAACCTAGTGAAGACGATGGGCTATTTGGTCCGATTCGCTTTGGACCCATGGTCGGCTTTGGAATTTTAATGGGACCAAATATAAGTATTGAATCTAAATTTTTTAAATATATTGGATTATCTTTTAGCTATGGAGGCTATAATAATCTAAATCTATTTATTTCTCCACAATTAAAATCTCTTTTAAACAATCAAAGTGACAGTTTTTCTATTGATACGCTTAAAATGACTTATAGACAATATGAAGCAAAATTAAGTATTTTTCCATTTGGCTCTTCTTTTTTTATTGGTATTGCTTATGGACAAAGAAACATAACTTTAAAAGCTAATGCAACTATAATTGCAACAATTACAGGACTCCCTTCAAAGTTAACAACCCCAGTTGAAGAAGAAATTAATATTTCCTCTGTTTACTTAACTCCTCAACTTGGATGGCTTGCAACTTGGGGAGGTAAATTTGGATGGTTTGCAATTGGGACAGAATTTGGTTTGCAATATTCTTTAAAAAACACGGTTAATTTAAAAACTACTTTTACAGATCCTGCAGCTATTCCATACTTAAGCTTATTAACAACAACACCAGAATACTTAGCGCTTTATAGCCAATTACAGACAAGTTTAACTGATAATCTTAATAAATACCCATTGCCTTACTGGAATATCTTAAAAATTGGATGGCTTTTTTAGTTTATAGGATTTGAATTTTCTAAAAAACCATTCATTTTTATGATAGGGACACCATATTTTCTTTTAATTTTATGTGAATATTTTTCTATAGCTTCGTATTCAGCATCCGAAATTTTTACATTTTTATCGATAACGTTTATCACGCCAATTACTTTAATTTCGCTTGAAACGGGAAAGCGGGGATGAATGCTCACACCAATTCTACCACATACAATGACTTCTGTATTCTGTAGAATAGTATTTTCAATAACTTCCGAAGGTGTCATAAGCCTCGAACTTTCATCTTTACAGCAATAAGTTGATATAACATTTTGCTTTGGTACAGATAAGATAAGAGACACTTTTTTGTAAAAAAATCTATGCCTAGAAGAGACAACACTTGTAAGAAACGCATCATTATTTTTAAAACTCTCTTCAATTTTTATAAATTCTTTTTTATTATAATTTTCTTCGGGAATAGGATGAACTAAAAATATAAAATTATTGGCATCAATATTCTTAATATAATTATTAGGATCGGTAAAAAATCGGGAGTCCCAATAATTTACTTTATGAATATCAATTGGCTCTACACAGTTTGTACATTTATAAAGATTTGTCATAACTTGATCGATTGATTTAAGCTTTGATAAATTAGAGGCAATAATAAACACATTAAAACAAATACTTTCAATATTTCGTTCAGGATGAATGCCTAACTCAAGTCGAATTCTAAATAAAAAATAAAGTTTTAATGTTTTATCAAGATATAAATTGTCTTTACAGTAACGCTTTAATTTATTATAATATTTTGCAATAACTTTATACTCTACTTTTGCTAGTGAATTTAACCAATCGATTAATGATTCCCATAGAGAAGTATCAATTGTTTTAAAATCTAGTGCTCCAAATCCTCTAGAAAAATCGTATTTAATATCGGTAATAGAAGATTTTCCGCTCATTACTAAAGACAATTTCTGTTTCCTTTATTTAAATTATATAAAAATATAAAAATTTTAAGTATAAATTTATATAATATTATTAAATTACGCTTAAACAAATTTATTCAAAAAGATTTTTATTTAAAAATCTTTCTGAATAAAAATAATATTTATTATATTTTTTAACAAGGTGATATTGAAAAAAATTCTTTAATAGCTTTAATTAAATATCAAATTATTTGATATTCAATTTATAATCCTTATAATACATATTTTAGATATTTATGAAAGGAAATAAAGATGATAAAGCATGTGATCTTTGATATGGATGGGGTGTTAATAGACTCTGAACCACTTTGGCAACTAGCTGAAATAGATATATTCTCCACTGTTGGACATGATCTGAATTCTGAAATGTGCTCTCAAACCACTGGAATGCGGATGGAGGATGCTATAAATTATTGGTACTCTAAGAAGTCTTGGAAAAATAAAAGTAAAGAAACAGTTTCGCAAGAAATTGTAGAAAAACTGATTGTTCTTTTAAAAGAACAAGGAGAAGCGATGCCAGGAGTTATCGAAATATTAGATATTCTAAAAGATCATAAAATTACTATTTCTCTCTGTTCTTCTTCATCACTTAAAATAATACAAGAGGTTGTGAAAAAATTAGATATAGTTGATTATTTTGAATGCATTTACTCTGCAGAATCTGCTAAATATGGAAAGCCACACCCAGAGGCATTCTTAACTGTTGCAGCAAAAATGAACACAGAACCACAAAACTGTTTAGTTATTGAAGACTCTTTTAACGGAATGATAGCAGCAAAAGCAGCTCAAATGAAACTTGTAGGAATTCCAGATCATAAATACTACAATTTATCAAAATTTGATTTTTGTGATTTAAAATTAAGATCTTTACGAGAACTCAATTTTGATAAAATTAAACAAATTTTCGAATAATTTTATCAGTTATTTTTTTAAAGGTTTTCATCACCCCGACACCTGTATTTGCTATTGCTTCAATACAATCTTCCTCATTTAACAGAAAGTTTTTCTTTAAAGTTGCAAAAGGTAACGCATCGGGTGAGTCTGAATGATTAAATTGATATACAAAAGGTATACTGTGAAAATCCAATTGCAATGAATCCATTAATTTTTTTATATATTGTATTTGATATTCATTTTTATCAAGAAAACGCACACGACTGTCAATGACATTTACGATTCCATCAACCCCAAGCATAAGATTTATATTTACACTCGGCCATAAAGAATGGGCTGGTAAAGTATAAATATGCATTCTCGAGTTTCTTCCACCCACCTCATCAAATGAAAGAGGTAAAAAATCAAAAAATGTATTTCTAGGTACATTTTCTAATAAAAATGTACTTTCTTTTTCACTCAAATCAGAGTGTGTTTCACAAAATAAGGATTGAATATTTGCTGTTTTACCAGCACTTTGGCTTCCAATATAAAGAATTTTAAAATGGATGTCACCTGTTGCTTCATTAATAAACGCCATCAAAGAACCTCATCATTTAAAGCAAAAAAAGCAGCACAAGGTTTATCATTTCCATTTTGATTTAAATGAATTGTTACTTGCCTTGCTTCTGATGATACAAGTGCACTTTCTCCACCACGCATTATGAGAGTATCTGAATCGCAATTTAAAATCACTTCTCCCGACCAAACTGTGACAATTGAAAATGCATCTTTTAATAAAGGAGTGTAATTTTTCTGTCCTTTTTCACAAAAAACCTGCAGTGCAAATGGATTATTTTCATCTCCATAAAACGGAATATTGCTTTTCATTTTTCTAACGAGCATTTCTTCAATTTTTTTTCCTCGCGGCAATTCCCAATTGATTGCATTCAAAGACTCTTCAACATGCAACTCCCTCGAAAATCCATTAGAAGATTTTATTCCATTTTCGTCATAGAGTCTGCGCCAATCAGAAATTCTCCAAGTTTTTCCTGATTTTTGTGGCAGAACATATTGGGGCTCAGCTACAAAAACCCCTGTTCCAACTGCATGCACACAGCCAGCTGGAACAGAAATATAATCTAAGACATTTGGTTCAAAACGATGAAGACATTTTTCAGGCTCATCATTTAAAAGATGCTTTATAATTTGTTCTTTTGATAATCCTTCTTGAAAACCTAAATAAACATAACCGCCTTTATCAACATCAAGAACAAGCCAACTTTCTGGCTTTCCACACTCATTGCTTTTTAAAAGAGGATTTCCATTTTTGGGGTGAAGCTGGACGGAAAGAAGATCGTCTGCATTCAACCATTTTAGGAGAAGAGGAGAATGCGCACCATATTGAGCCGCAACTTTCTTGCCTAAAATTTCTTGTGAATTATGTAATAACAAATGATTGAGTGTTACTTTTTCATTATTTTGCAGATAAACAAAAGAAGGAAACTGCTCGTCTGTCGATATTTCCCAACTTTCACCAATAATTTGAGGAATATTTTCTTTACTTTCAGGGAAATATTTCTGCTTGAGCAAAGGAATTTTAGTCCCCCCCCAAGGAGTGCGTTTAAATGGAACAAAATTAAACGCATCCATTTTATAGAATAGTTGTTTCATCGAGCTAGGATCTCTCTTAAATATTCATAATTTTCGCGCGCTTCACGAAAAGAATCATGTGCACCCCCTACATCGGGGTGATATTGTTTTGCCTTTTCAAGAAAGCGTTTGCGCAACTCAACAGTACCCTTCTCTTTTAAATCTTCAAGACCCGAAAAGCTATAAAATTTTAATAAAAACTGAACTCTTTCATGGGAAATAAATGGAATATGTTTAGTTGCATGAAATGCTTTAAAATGTGCAAAAAAGCTATTCACAAGTTTTACTAATATCTCCTCATCAAATTGTGAAAAGTTAGAAGGATCCACATAAAATTGAGAAAGCTTTGCCTGTACAGAAGCTTCCTCAGTTATATTTTTAATCCAAAATTTCTCTTGCATATGGTAATGACAAAATGTGCCTTCAGCTCTATTTTTACAATATGGAATATTATACGCATCAAATGCTCTACAAGAATTAATATCTCTTAAAACAAAGTGGCAACCAACGGCAGAAAAACCTAAGATAGGTAAACGCTTTGTATTTCCCCAAAAAGGAGGTAAAAGCATTTCAAAAATATGCTCAAAATCATCAATAAAAGAACCGCCAAAAACTTTTCTAAATTCACTCTTTGTTTGATGAAAATAAGGATCTTTATTTTGTTTCAATGCAGCCAAATGAAACAATGAATTTAAAGCTAATATTTTATGACGAAGAGCAAAAATAAACGCAAGTAAATTGAGATGCCCCGAACCAAACATCTGTGAAGAAAGATCTTCGGGTAATATTTTACGTAACAAATCTGCATCAGATATTTTAATAACTTTAGCAGATCTTAAGGCAAACGTCTCATGATGAACACTGAACTCTTGATAAAGATCTTCCTCTTTAAATGAAAACATAAGATCTTCATACGAAATTAGATTCAATAATTTTTCCAACATATTACGCCAACTCTATTATTTTGTGAAGAGCTGCGGTGTATCCAAATGAACCAAGCCCTGAAATGACTCCTGTCGCAATAGGGCTTACAAATGAATTATGACGAAACTCTTCACGAGAAAAAATGTTACTCAAATGCACCTCAAAAATCGGAATATTTTCTTCTGAAAAAACTTCGAGAGCGTCACGAATGGCAACACTTGTGTGTGAATAGCCTGCAGGATTAATAATTATTCCAGCAATTTTAGATAGTTTTGCGCAACTTAAAACAGATGAATTTTTGACATCTGCTTGAGAAAAACTATCTAAAAATTCTTCATTTAAAAATGAAATAATATTTCCTTCAATATTACTTTGAAAATCTTTTATGATAAATTCTTTTTTTTCAGCAATATTTTTTAATGAATTAATTATTTGTGGTAACGATTCATTCCCATATATATTAACTTGACGTTTACCTAATATATTTAAATTTGGTCCATTTATAACTAGAATTTTTCTCATACACAAACCTAATAATTATTTAAAAGTATACTTTAAATGAAGAGATTTCTCCTCAATTCTCTTAAGTAATTGAGTTAACATCTCAAGCTTTCTCAGACGTTCTAATTCTTTCTTCTTATAATTATAAATATTTTCTTGAATTTTTATAATTGTATTATCTTCAAAAAGATTTGCACTTAAGTCTTTCTGAAAAAGCTCATTTATGTTATTTATTCTATGAAAATTCTTTATTTTTTTGTAAGTCTGTTCTTTCATATAAAGACTCTTTCAATACAAACAAGAATTCCATTCATCATAGATATTCTACATTCCCAAAATTAAAGAGCAAGTCAGTGCATGTTAAATCAATTTAACTTTTTTAAGTGAGACAGCAAAATGACGAAATATGTTCTCATTTTAAAAGAGCAATAAAAAAAGCTCTCAATCGAGCTTTTTTTATTGTAATTATGCTACCTGATGAGGGTTATGTGCTTTAGATGGGAAATGAGTATTCAACTGCTCAATAATATTTGGGTTAAACACTTTTGCCCAATGTACAATATATTTTCTATCTTGAGGTGATGTAAGTGGGTGAAAGATAATTTTATCAATCTTACCTTCTTCAAGCAATATTAAAATATCTTCAAAAGATTTGCATACATTTTTTAAAGCTGAAAATACATACTGATTTGTAGGAACAGTGTTAGGAATGTAATATACTGTTCTTTCTAGACTAATTGACTGATCTTTAAAATGAAAAGAATCTTGATTTTTATTTGTAGTCGTACCCGAGGGGTCATCCATTTGATATAAGCTCCTAAAAACATTAAAATAAAATATGTTTATTATATGCATTGCCCTTAAACTGCATAATATTAACGTACTTTGACCAATCAGTCAATAAAAATTAGCTTCTTCCACTTGAACCAAATCCTCCCACGCCACGCTCAACATCTTTTACTTTAATGTTTGGGATTTGAATAGCAATTGAACAGATTCCTTGGGCAATCCTATCACCTTCTTTAATTTCAAAATCAACTTCCGAATGATTTATCAGTGTGACCATAATTTCTCCTCTATAATCCGCATCAATCGTACTTGGAGAATTCAAGACCGTGACACCATACTTTAAAGCAAGTCCACTGCGAGGTCTAATTTGGATTTCAGGCACACCGTAATACTCATCTGTCCCTATTTTTATAAGCTTTGTATCAATAGATTGAATGATTTTTAGCCCCGTCTTTACTAAAGTCCACGCCTTAGATTTTAATACAAGGGTCTGATTTGAACAAATATCAAATCCTGCAGATTGTTTTGTTGCATAAAAGATTTCACCAGTACCCAAATGCTCTAATTTTAACATAATACACACCTAATTCTAAAAATTTTAACTGTAAAGCTCCTTGAGGCTTGACCAATTCCATACCAACTGGTAACCACAATAACTTGTGTAGGTCAGTAGCTCCAATGGTAGAGCGGCTGATTCCAAATCAGCTTGTTGGGGGTTCGAGTCCCTCCTGGCCTGCCACTTTCTTCTCTTTACCTCATTCCCATTTCTCTACAAGAAAAATATAATAATTTTTTCTGTCAAAAATATTATTTTATATTTTTTAAATACTATTTTAAAATGTATAATTGAAGATCTCATATTCTCATACTCTAGGTCTCAAATGAAATTCTTTATGAAGTTTTTTATTTGCTTTCTTTTTCTCACAAGTCTTAATACTTTTGCTATTGAACAAATCGTTTTTGTTTATTTTAATGATTTTCCCCCTTATAGTTTTTCATCTTCACCCCAGCAAAAGGATGCAAAAGGTATTTTTCCTGAATACATAAAAAATATATTTTCAAAAATAAATATTAAAGTTTTAAATGAATCATATCCGTGGGAAACAGCACAGTTGATGGTAAAAAAGGGAGAAGCTGATGGATACATTACAAGTCCAATTGATGATAGAAGAGAATATGCATATTTTACTAAAAATGTATCCTTTATAGTAAAGAATTTTTTAGTTTATACAAATAAAAATTTAGACCTACAAATAAAAAAAATAAAAAAAATTGATGACCTAAAAAAATATCGTATCTGTGATTACAAAGGAGACTCATGGAGTCAAAAGAATTTGCAGGATATTTATTTAGTAACAGTAACAAGAAGGATGGAATGTATAGAGAAACTTAAAAAAAATAATATCGATTTTCTAATTGCTAATATTGGATTTTATAACCTTATTAAGCGAGAAAATAAAGAAGCTAAAATATTTGATATACCGTTTATCAATAAAAGTTCAACTCATTTTCACATTGGCATTCGAAAGAGCTACCCCCAAGCAGAGTCAATTATTGAAAGTTTAAATCATTATATAAGCTTAGAAAGTATAGAATAATTTAAAAATTAAGATCGTCATCTTCTACTTCAGTCTGATAGGGTTCAAGTATTATTTTGCCTTTACTTTCTACAAGCTTTTTAATAACTGGACCACAACGCGTAGCATTACAACCTCCACTGCCACTGCCAGTTGCTTGATTGACTTTATCAACTGTATCTGCACCTTTTAAGATTGCATCACATATTCTCGATTGTTTAATTCCTTTACAAATACAAACAATTTTTAAGCGTGCTTTAATTTCTTCAATTGTTAACTTTTTATCATTCATATCGATTCACTTTTAGCACTCTTCACATCACCACAATAATTATTTACAGCATTTTTTATAGATTCTTCTAGATCTAAAAAGTGCTTTAAAAATTTCGGTTTAAATTGCTTATTCATTCCAAGCATATCTTGCAACACAAGAATATTTCCATCACAAAAATTCCCAGAGCCAATCCCAATTGTGGGAATCGCAAGAGCTTCACTTATGAATTGAGCTGTTTTAGGAGTTACAAGTTCAAGAACAACTGCAAAACAACCTGCTTTTTGCAACTCTTTTGCCTCATTCATCAGTTTTTCTTTATCTTCATCATTTTTACCTTGTATTCTAAACCCGCTAAGTGCGTTCACACTCTGCGGCATCAAGCCAATGTGACCCATAACAGGAATACCATGTCTTATTAAGAAATTAATATGGTCACAAATTTCTGGAGAGGCACCTTCAATTTTAACAGCTTCAGCACCCGCCTGAATGAGTATTCCAGCGTTATGAGTTGTTTCAGAACGGCTTAAACCTGCACTGATAAAAGGCATATCTCCGACAAGTAAAGGCGTTTTCAATGTAGAAGAAACGCAACTCACGTGATAGGCAATGTCATTTACTGAAACTTTGATTGTTGTGTTTTTGCCCTGTATGACGTTTCCTAAACTGTCCCCCACTAAAACTAAATCGATATTTGTAGACTCAATTATCCTTGCAAAGGTTGCATCATAACATGTTATTGACGAAATTCTTTGCGAATTTTTCTTCATTTCCATGATGTCTAAGATCCTAATTTTTTTCTTTTTTTCGTCATTTTTCGGTTTCGATGCATTTGAATAAACCATAAAATTTGTAACCTTCAAAATTGGCATTAGAAAAAGTTCAATAATTATAAAGAACATTTGTTCATTTTCATTTATATAGTATAATTAAAATGAGTGCGATAGAGGAGGAAATAACGACATGGCAAAACGCATTATACTTTTTATACTTGTAAATATACTGGTAATGGTAACCATTAGCATTATTACATCTGTTCTAGGTGTAAATCATTATATGACAGCACGAGGAATCAATTACTCAAGCTTGCTTGTGTTTTGTTTCATTTGGGGTTTTGGTGGTGCATTTATCAGTCTTGCTATTTCAAGGTGGATAGCAAAGTTTTCAATGAATATCACCCCTATCGATCCTAATAATTGCAATATAAAAGAAAAGGATCTCTATAACCGCGTAGCCTCATTGGCACAAAAAGCGGGTCTACCCGCTACTCCCGAGGTTGGTATTTTTGAGAGTTCCGATTTAAACGCTTTTGCAACTGGCCCTTCAAAAAAGAGATCACTCGTAGCCGTTTCAAGCGGACTTCTTGAAAATATGGACAACCATGAAATCGATGGCGTCCTTGCCCATGAAATTTCTCACATTGCTAATGGCGACATGGTAACAATGACTCTCATTCAAGGCGTTGTGAATGCATTTGTTATGTTCTTTGCCCGCATTATTGCATTTGCAACAACTCAGTTTGTTAAAGAAGACATACGCCCCATTGTTAATTTAATAGTTATTATTGTCTTAGAAATTCTATTTAGTATCCTAGGATCTATAGTCATTGCATGGTTTTCTCGTCAAAGAGAATTTAAAGCAGACAGTGGAGGCGCAAGACTTGCGGGCAAAAATAATATGATTTCAGCTTTAAACGCTCTCAAAAGAGTTTATGATAAACCGCTTGAAGAAGGAGAAAAAGCTCCACAAGCTTTAGCAGCTTTCCAAATTTCAAATAAATCCAGTTTTTTAGAGTTATTTTCAACCCACCCTCCACTTGATGTAAGAATACAAGCGCTTAAACAAAACAATCAAATTTTATAATTTATCAAATAAGATGAGAAAACTCTAAATTAAGTTCCCTTTTTTTTATCCGATATTTTCTTAGAACCTTGAAGGAGTCAAGGAAAAGGAAATATCCATGGATGGGTTGAACAAGTTATATTTTAAAAAAATAATTTTTTTTATAATATTATTAATTGAATTTTTATATTTCCAAAAAATAAATTCACAGGAATTACAAAGAGAATATCGAGCTGCTCGCTTTTTAGGAAGAGGTGATACAGGTATTGCCGATTCAAATGGAGGAGATTCCATTTTTTATAATCCAGCAGGGACAGCGCAAACAAAAGGAATTTTAAATGAAATTGCTATCGTTAGCCCACAGGTAGAAGGAACTGATAATATAAAGTCTTTATACGACTCCGCCCAAGGTAACAGTAATGCTATTGATATTTTAGCAGCAAATCAAAATAAAGTATTCAGTGCTGCTGCACAAAATTATACAGGTATCGTATTTAGAAAAGTTTCACTTGCCGTCATGGATAGATTAAATGCAAACGCTTATGTGGGAATTGATCCCACAACAGGTATACCGACTGCTAATATTTATGGTGTGAATCGAGCCGGCGTTTACTTAACATTGGCTCACGATTTTTTTGATCAACATCTTTTAATTGGAATTAACGGTAAATATATTCAAAAAAGAGAGGCTGATTTAAAAATATCTGCTCTCAATGTAGAAAGTCAAATTTCAAATAGTTCTCTTAAATCAATTATTGAAAATTCAATGAAGCAAGGAAGTGGAATAGGAGCAGATATTGGAATGCTGTTGGTCTTACATAAAGAAAGTTCAACACAAATTGGTCTTGTTTATAGAAATCTTGGCATGCAATACAGGTGGGTTGTTCCTGAAGGAGCTTCTGCACCTACTTCAGAACCAACTGTCTTAGATGCAGGTTTTAAAACATCATTTGGCACAAAAAAAAGCCGAGTTGCACTCTTTGCAGACATGAGGGATATAGCAAATGTTGAAAACACAGACGTTGGAAAAAGAATGCATTTTGGAATTGAATACTCTTTTTTAAATTCTTTTGGAATAATGACTGGTATAAACCAAGGATATTCAACATTTGGAGCTTTTGTAAGTACAAAAATAATTAAAGTAGAAGGTGGTGTGTATACCGAAGAAATTGGAGAAAGAGTGGGAACCCTACCCAGTCAGAGATTTTTTGGAAGAATAGTTTTTGGATGGCTCATATGAAAAATAAATATATCTTAAAATATATATTCTCAATTTTTATTCTATCAACAGCTCCTCTTTATTTTTCTTGTGGCACTGATAATCTTTTCTCATCTTTATCAAGTAAAAGTCAGAAAAATAAAGCTCAAGACAATATAATTGAAGGAAACTATTCTGCTGCAATTTCAATATTAGAGCCTTACGTAACAAATAATCCAAATGACACCCAAGCAATCGGTATGCTTGGGACGGCGTATATGCTTTCAGCTGGTTTTAATTTACTAAATATCACAGTTGATATCTCTAATTCTTCTAGTAGCTCCAAAAATAATTTCCAAGCTATTTTAGCTTCTTTGCCAAGTGGAACGGCAAGCAATATTTCATATATGACAAAAGCAGTAAATATTTTAAGCACAATTTCATCTGCACAAAGGAGTTCAGAGCAAAATTACCAATTGGCTCTTGCTCAAGCTGGGCTTGCAATCTTAATTGTAAAGTCTGATTGCCTAGATAGCTCAGGAAAAATTTCTACGACTCAGACCAATGCTATGAGTGCGAGCGATTCAACAAGTGTATATACGAATTTACAAAACGCACAAACAAACTTAGCAAGCGCAGGTATTTCTCCCGGAACAACTTCAGGATCTGCAATGCTTGCTAATTTATTCACACAAATTAGCAACACTGCGGGTGGCTCAAATAATCTAAAAGTCACAAATTTTATCATTGCTCAAGAGTGAATTTAATAACCCCTTATGATATAAATAGCCACATCGCTCTAACTAAGTAAAAGCGGTTGAATCTATACTAAGGAGTTTTTTCAATGCGTATTTCATGTCTTCAATTAAATCCCCAAAATGATGTAATAGAAAATATTAAAATTGCTTTAAATTATATTGCAGAAGCTGCAAAGCAAGGCTCAGAAATAGTTGTTCTTCCAGAAATGTTTACTTATATGGGAAACGAAAGTCTTAGAGTTAAGACTAAATCAAAAATAGGTGAAGGAGTTTTCTCACAAATTCAATGTGCAGCCAAAGAATATAAAATAAATATAATTGCCGGAAGTCATTCCGAAGAAATAAATAACTCTTCAAATAAAGTGTATAATACATGCGTAACATTTAATAAAAATGGAGAAATAATATCAACATATAGAAAAAAACATCTTTTTAATTTAAGAGATAAAAATGGTAACCCTCTCTATTGTGAAAGTGATTCCTATGAAGTAGGCGAAAACCCCCAAGCTTATAACCTTGAAACAAGCGAAGGGAGCTGGAACGCATTTAATATTATTTGCTATGATCTCCGATTTCCAGAAATTCTTCGCCTACCCAATGGCTCAAATAATTATCATGATATTGTATTTATTCCAGCCGCTTTTGTTTGGCAAACAGGCAAAGATCATTGGGAAGTATTATTGAGAGCAAGAGCTATCGAAAACCAATGTTATGTAGTAGCTTGTAATCAAACTGGCACTTTCTTGAATGATCAAAAGAAAAACTACGGGAATAGTATGATTATTGATCCTTGGGGAAAGATTATTGCTCGTATGAACGAAGAGACAGGAATCCTAACCGCAGAGATACATAAATCAAGCATTGATGAATCTAGAACAAGACTTCCTGCATTAAAGGATAGAAAGATTTTTTAAAAATGAATTCTGAGTTTGTAAATAAGAAGGTTGTTATTTGGATTTTAGCTAGTATTATGTTTATAGAAATGCTTGATACAACCATAATAAACACTGCAATTCCAGATATTGCAAACTCATTCAAAACTCATCCTGTAAATTTAAAATTTGCTGTCACAAGTTATCTTCTAAGCCTAGCAGTTTTTATTCCCATAAGTGGTTGGGCAGCCGATCGCTTTGGCACAAAAGTTGTACTTTCTTTTGCAATAATAATCTTTACTCTCAGCTCTGCTTTGTGTGGCTTCGCAAGCTCTCTTATTGAGCTTTCCGTATTTCGCTTTTTACAGGGTTTTGGAGGCGCTCTCATGACACCTGTAGGAAGATTAATTATGGTTCGTATTTTTCCTCCAGCAGAACTGATTCGTGCAACTATGCTTATATTTTTTCCTGCTCTGCTCGGCCCCATTGCAGGCCCTTTATTAGGAGGGGTAATTACAACTTATACTTCATGGCGACTCATTTTTTTTATTAATATTCCCATGGGAATTGCTTCTTATTATCTTGTACAAAAATTTATCCCAAATGAAATCGGAGAGCAAAAAAAGAAATTAGATCTAACTGGATTTTTATTGTCTGGTATTTCTCTTGCATGTTTAACAGTGTCACTAGAATCTATCGGGGAAAATATCATTCCAAGTAAGCTGCATACTTTTCTTTCTACAATTGGTTTTTTTTGTTTTCTTTTATTTATATATCATGCCTTAAGAATGAAAGAAAAATCAATATTAAATCTATCCCTTTTTAAAATTAAAACTTTTAGAATTGGTGTTATTGGTAATTCAATTACATATATTGCTACAGGTGGTGTTGCTTTTTTACTCCCCCTTTTATTTCAACTACAATTTGGAATGACGCCTTTAAAATCAGGTCTATTAGTCGCACCAATGGCTGTTGGAGCAATTATAATGCGTGGAATATCTCCTAGAATTTTAAAAAATTTTGGCTTTAAAAGAGTTCTTTCTTTAGCTCCTATAGGAATTTTTCTTGCACTTATATGTATTTCAAATATAAATCAAACGAGCAGCTTAGTTTATATTATTTTTTCGACTGCACTTTTAGGATTTTTTAATATTCTAGCATTTTCTAGCAATGGTCCCATGATTTACGTTGATGTTCCAAAAAATATTTCTGCTACTGCAACAAGCCTTGATGTTACTATAAGACAATTTTCAAATAGTATTTCAATTGGTTTTTCATCCTTTATTTTACTCAGTTTTCTTAATTATTATTCATTTCCAATTCATAATCCAAATGCTGTAATCTCATTTCATTTTACATTTATTATTTTAGCTTTTTGTATTCTACCTGTTTCAATTTTAAGTTTAGTTTTGAATAAGACAGATGGAGAACATGCGACTAAGGACATTAAGTAAGAGTCAAAATTTAATAATATTTAAATATATTGCACATAAAGTGCATGTAGCCATAATAAACCAAAGCAAAAATCCCTGAATAAAAGGACGAAAGCCTACACTTTTAATTGCCGCTCGAGAGAGGTTTGCTCCAATACAAAATAAAGTAACTATTAGCATTTTTTCTGCTACTGTCCGAATGATTTGACCGGGTTCTCGTAAATAAGGGATCCAAGTTACTAGAGCTGCGGCAAGTAGAAACCCTAATATAAACCAAGGTTTTTTAAACTTCTGAATAGTATCCGAATTCTTTTGGTGGAAATATTTCGCATAAAAAATACCAACAATTAAGGTAATGGGAACGATCCAAAGCGCACGCGCAAGCTTGACTGTGGTTCCAACTTCTAATGAATGCACTCCATAAACAAGCGTAGCACCAATAACTGAACTGGTATCGTGAATTGCCAAAGCACTCCACAAACCAAATTGTTCCTGTGTTAAATTTAAATAACTTCCTAATGGAGGAAAAATAAACAAAGCCATAGCATTTAATACAAAAATAATTGCTAAAGAAACAGAGATATCATGGTTATTGGCCTTTATAGTGGGAGCTAATGCTGCAATTGCACTGCCACCACAAATAGCTGTCCCAAAAGTTATTAGCACTGACATATCTTTATTATTATTTAATATTTTTCCTAATAAAATTCCAAGAGAAAAAGTTAAAAGAATTCCAATTATGGTATATCCAATACCATTTATTCCTACATTTGCTACAGTAATCAAATTCATTCCAAAGCCAAGACCTATAACTGACCAAGTTAATAATTTTGATGCAATTAACTCTGTATGTCTTTTATATGGATTCTGAAAAAAAATTGACAAAATAATTCCAGATATAACAGCTAACCCTGCACTTAATCTTTCAAATAAAGGACTAAAAAAAGGAAGAGTTATTAAAAGAAATGCAATCAATGGATATAAAGTTTTAACAATAATATTTTTAGTCAAAATTAAAAACTTCTCTAATTATGATAAAACGGCTCGAATTCTTTTTGAAAATTCTCTCACAGCTTCATTTAATGAAATACCTTTGTCAAGCATCTTCCTCACTTCACCTGCTTGAAGAAAATCACTCATGAGCTCATTGAGATCAGATTTATTTTTACACTCTGGACAATTTGTTTTTCCTATGTTTTCAAGTTCATCTGCAAAATAAGACAATTCTTCAACAGAATATTTTTGCGACAATTCTTTTATCATTTTTAAATCCATTTTAAACACCTATTCCATGTGATTTTAAAAATTCACGTAAACCTTCTTCTTTTGTTGTGCAAATACTTGCGATCATTCTGTCATCTTTCCAAATTGCAACAGTCGGAAGATTTTCTATGGCAACCAGTTCACGTAATTTTTCATTTTTTTCAGCATCAATTTTAAATATAGGTAATCCAAAATCAGTTGCTACCCTTTTTATCATAGGGGCGGCCATTCGGCAGGATCCACACCAAGAAGCGTAATAATCAATTAAAGCTAAATTTACTTTTTTGAGCTCACCTTCACCGTTTGTATCATTTATTTCTATAAATTCAGACATATTTTTCTCCTTAGCACTCTAGGACTTAAAATTCTTTTTGAGATTAAACTTGAAAAGAGTCTATGACAAATGAATGCTTAAAAAGCTTATAAACAAGGTGCATAAATCAATATAACAATATGAAAATACTAAATTTAAATCTTTTCCCTGCTTTTTTTAAAATTCCCTTAGGAAAAAGTTGACCTTTTAATTTTCATAAGGTACTAACCCCCTCACTGCGGATGTGGTGAAATTGGTAGACACGCACGTTTGAGGGGCGTGTGCGCAAGCATGGCGGTTCGAGTCCGCCCATCCGCACCATTATTTTTAAAAAGGCTGGCAATTTTTATTGCCAGCCTTTTTTATTTCCACATATTCTATTACTGGTAAAAACCTATACGATGTTCTAAGGTCGGAAACTGTAAAATGTCGGTATGTCCCTAAAAGGATTTACTTAGACATAAAAATTAATGAAATTATATTTTTGGAGTTATAAAAACATGGGTGTTTGGGAATATGTACTGATCATAGCTATCGGAATAGCTGTGGCCGCCCTTGCGTTTTTGGGTGTTCATACCATGAACATGCGCGCCCTAACGCAGGATTTAAAGATCAAACATGAGGAAGCAGAAAAAAGATTAGCAGAAGCAAGATCACAAGCCGATGATCTTGTAAAAAAAGCACTGAGAGAAGCAAAAGAATTAGCAATCAATGAAGGCCGAGATTTTGAACGGGCTCAACGAGAAAAAAATCTTGAAATAAAGAAAATTGAAACTCGCATTCAAAAGCGCGAAGAAACCATTGAAAAAAAAGCTCAACAACTTGAACAAAAAGAGAAAGAATTAAAAAGAAAAATAGACTCCATCGAAGTTGAAGAAAAAAAAGTTCTGGAAGCACTTAGGAAGGCTGAAGACACTGTTGAAGAAAGCAAATCTCGTCTAGAATCTGTGGCACGTCTTTCTCAAGAAGAAGCACGAGAACAACTCAAAAAAGCAATTGAAGTTGACGTACGTAAATCAGCAAGTGCAGAAATTCGTGCAGCAGAAGAAGAAGCTCGAAAAGTTGCGGATGAACGTGCAAGGGGTATTATTTCAACTGCAATTCAACGGATTGCCAATGAGTTTGTAACCGATGCCACTGTCTCCGTAATTACACTTCCAACAGATGATATGAAAGGCCGCATTATTGGCCGCGAAGGGCGAAATATACGGACAATTGAGCAAGCTACAGGAGTTGACTTAATCATTGATGACACGCCCGAAGCTGTTATTATTTCCTGTTTCAATCCAATCCGTCGAGAAATTGCAAAGACAGCTATTGAGCGCCTCGTCGCTGATGGACGGATTCATCCTGCACGTATTGAAGAAGTCGTCCAAAAAACACGTTCTGAATTTGAACAAATGATCCGTGAAGCTGGTGAAAGATCCTCATTTGATTGTGGAATAACAGGCTTACATCCTGAAGTGATTCAAGCTTTAGGCAAGTTAAAATACATGACAACAGGAGGACAATCTGTTCTTCAACACTGTATTGAAACAGCTCAGATTGCAGGAATTATTGCTGCCGAGCTCGATCTCAACGTCCGATTGACAAAAAGAGCTGCATTGCTACACGATATTGGTAAAAGTTTAGATGAAGAATCAGAAGGAAATCACTCTCACGTAGGTGCACTCTTTTTACAAAAATATGGAGAATCTTCTGAAGTTGTTGAAGCAGCAGCAAAACATCACAACGAAAACTTACATGGTTTAAATGCAATCACAGTGATAGTTCAAACAGCAAATGTGTTGAGCAATTTTCGTCCTGGGGCACGCAAAGAATTTCTTGAAAAAGCAATCGATAGACTGCGTGATATGGAATCAACAGTTGAAGGCTTTGAGGGCGTTGAACAAGCATATGTCATTAAATCAGGCCGTGAAGTACGCGCCATGGTATCACCAACAGTCATGGATGATGAAGCAGTAACCTTACTTGCAAAATCTGTTGCCAAACGCCTACGTAGCGAACTTCATCAAGCAGGAAATATTAAAGTAACCATGGTTAGAGAACAGAGAGCGACACATCTTGCAAAATAAATTTACTGCCCATTCGTTTTCTGGAGATTCTTCATTTTCTTCAATTGCACAGCTCCTTAAACCAAGTCATGAGAGTATAAAAGTTCTTATGATTGGTGACGTTTTAGGTAGAGGCGGACGAAGAATTTTAAAGAAAGTTATTCCGCAATTAAAGCACGAAATTCAGCTCGATTTTATAACAATTAATGGAGAAAATCTAGCGGGTGGCTTTGGAATTACCGAAAAGATATTTGATGAAATAAAAACAATGGGAATAGACGCTGTCACAATGGGAAATCATTGGAAAGACAAATCTGATGTCCATAATATTAGGAAAAAACATAGAGATCTTGTTTTACCACAAAACCTTATTGGAATTTCACATATAGACAAAGCTCCCTCTTTTTTTATTAAAGAACGCAATAAATCCATTCATATTATTAATTTGATGGGCAATTTTGCAATGCGTGAAGAATACAAAAGCCCATTTGAATTTTTATTAAAAGAAAAAGAAAACTTTCTTGATAAAGTTAAATCAGGCTCTCATATTGTCATTGCAGATATCCATGCAGAAGCAAGCTCAGAAAAACAAGCAATTGCTTGGATGTATGATGGCATTTTAGCAGCACTTATCGGAACTCACACTCACACACCGACCAGTGATGAGCGTTTAACAGAAAATGGCACTGCATTTTTAACAGATATTGGTATGACTGGACCTTATGACAGTGTCATTGGAATGAATAAAGAAAGAATTATCAATCGATTTTCAAATCCAGGTATTAAAATGGCACATGAAGTTGCAGAAAAAGATTTATGGTTTAATGGGTTTTTAATCGAAATATGTCCAAAGAAAAATTTGGCTTTCGCTTGTCACCGCTTGCAATATCGCTCAGGATATGAAGAAAATTGGATAATAACTTCATTGAATAAAATAAATTAATTTATTTTTGCTGTAACGTTCGTATTAACGCCACTTGCCACACTAAACTCCTGAGCTGATAAAACAGCCCCTGTTACAAGTGAAGTTACGACTAATCTATATTTTCCAGGAACAATCCATAATTTTTTTTGAATATTATTTGAAAGTAAAAGTTCATTTTCGGATCCTAAAACTTCACTTTTAAATTGCTCAAGTTCTTTTGAAAATGCTTTTTGCAGACTCACTGGCACACGAAATGAAATATCAGAACAATTTTTTGCTATTGTGGATTTAATAGCGAATTGTCGAGCAAGTTCAATTCGTGTCTGTACATCCCAAACTCCTCGAATGGATTCTGCATTAATAGCAATCTGAGGGGCATCTCCTATATCAAGACCAATTTTTCCATTATTTGCTTTACATATTTCATCAAAACTCAAATCCATTTTTTTAGCAAAATACTGTCCATCAAGAAATATTGAAGTCAAAGGCTTTTCAATATTACTAGGAATATCACTTAAACTCGTTGCACTCATTGAGGAGAGCTGTGCAGTTTCAATATTAAAGTTTAAAGATGAATCAATTAATTTAATTTGTGCACGAACCACAGCTCTTGGCTGCATATTAGATATATTTAATTGAATTCCAACCAATGATTTTCGACTTTTATCTAATTCAAAATTATTTTCAAGCTCATTGATAGCCGTTTTAACTAAAAGAGAAGTTATTCGAGGCCATAAAAATGAAATTGTATCATTATAAAATAAAACTGTATCTGGAGAATAAGCCAGATAATAAGGTAATTCTTGAGAGTTTTCTTTTAATAAATTTTTTACGCTATTTGCAATAATTACAAGTTTACTCGCTGTTGAATCTGCATCTTTTGCAGAGAGATGTCGATTCAAACTTGAACAAAAATGAGACATATTAACAATTCTTCTATATGCAAGATAAGAACTTTGTGGCATATAACGAATCATTTTATTATTTAAACTTGAAGCATGCAACGCACATGAGACGAGAGATTTTCTTAATATATCAAATTCATTTCGCATTGAATTTAATGATGCAAACCATCCAAAATCAATTAATGTTTCTGAAATTGTTTTTGTCAATGTGCTAAATTTATCTTGTTCGATTCTTGCAAATAAAAGCTCATTTCCACCTTCAAGAATTAATTTTCCGGTATTTAAAAATCCATCTTCATCATATTTTAAATCTATATCTGAATTATTAATAAAATAACCAGAAAAAGGTATAAAAGTTTTTGTTGATTTATTTTTTGCATCTTTAGGTTCAAAATAAAAAAAGCGCATTGAACTATTGATAGCAATATTACTTTTACTTTTATTTAATAATGCCGGAATAACTCCTTGCAAGGTCGCACCAGAATCCTTATCAAGTTCTAAATTAGAATTTTTTTCTTGCCGCCAAATATTTTGAATTTCTTTAAAAGATCCATTTACTGTTTTTGATAAAAGTGTTTGCTGAAACTTAATATGTTCCTCTTGATCAGACTCTATTTCACCTTTTAATATTGATAATAATGGAGAAGAACCAATTCGACTGACAAATTGTAGTGAGTACTGTGTTGATATTCCTGTTTTTAAATTATCTGTTCCAGCTACCAATAAACCTATAGGAATATTTCCTAAATTTATAACATACCAGGCATTGTATTTTGAAGGTGTGGAAGGGTTATCTGGTGATGGAAAATCTTTGAATTCTTGTGCAGCATTTGCAGTATTTACTTGCGAAATACCGGTTTCAATTTGAAAGTCCTTTTTTCCCAGAAAAATAATAGCTATGGATGCACTTAAAGCTGACAAGCCAAATAAACTTAGAATAATAATCTTTGATTGTTTGGACATAATATTCCCCATAGGCTAAAAACAGTACTGTATAAACTGTTAGCTGTTTAATGGCTACGGTTTATTGGAAAGAATAACATGAATCGCATTTCAAATAAAAATAGACTTAACAAAGTTTTGAATTTCAATATTCCTATTTTTCTATCATTGCTCATTCATGGTGCATTTTTTCTTTATTTGTTCTTAACTTTTAGGGAGAATAAGATTGAAAAAAAAACCATAATAAATAATTATCTATCTGTAACTTTAAACAGATCTTATTCTCTTCCACCTCCTGAAAAAAAATTACTAAATATAAAAAGCCTAAATAATCATGAAAAACAAAAAAAAGTTAAACAGAAAAACATCATAAAAAAAACTGACAAAAACGCTTTATCTGAAAATGAAATCAGTAAAAAACCAAGTATAAATAATATAATTAAAGAAGAAGTAAATATTGAAAATCAAGAAATAAAAAGTAATTTTATACAAGAACTACCAATAATAATTAAAAATCCCTTTGGCTTTTTAAAACTTCCAACAAGTCTGCTTGGACAAAATTTTTTTCCAAGAAAATATGAAGTTTTTATAAAAATATCAAAAACAAATACTGAGATTATGAATCTCGATTTAATTAACCTCATTCCTTTGCAAAGTAAAAAAACTTTTCTAGATGAAACTATAAAGAAAACCTTCGCAAACCAATTAAAGCTACTCTCAAAAAAACAAGTCACAGACTTCCTAAGAAGTGCTTACAAGCAAACTCAAATTTCTACGAACCTTGCGCTCTTAAATGAAATAGATACCATTCGCTTAGTCCTTGAATTTCATGAACCAAACTGATAACCCATTGTCAAGTATGTGATTGTTACACCTCCCTTTTTGGAGCACTTATCGTATGACATCTTTCTTTAATCACACAACGCCTCAGGATATTCTAACTCTAAAAGAAACAAGAATATTTATTGTTGGAGATATTATTCTCGATACTTATATCGAAGGAAAAGTGAGCCGTATATCCCCTGAGGCTCCCGTACCGGTGGTTCTTGAAAGCAATAGAAGAGCCGTTCCTGGAGGTGCTGGAAATGTTGCTGCTAATGTTGCTTCCATGGGCGCAAAAGCCTTTCTTTGCGGGCGCATTGGCAAAGACTCCGAAGCTCATATCTTAAAAAAAGTTCTTGAAGAACACTGCATTGAAACAAATTCTCTCATCGAATCAAGCAAAGTGCCAACTACGACAAAAATGCGAATTATGTCAGGCAATATGTCTGCCTCAGGAGCACAACAAATTGTTCGAGTAGATAAAGAAAGAAATGAAGATATAACTCCCCAAGAAGAAGAAAGTGTTATAAAATTTTATAACAAGTTTATAGAGGAAAATGAAAACTGCTGTCTTGTTCTCTCTGATTATGGAAAAGGGTTTTTGACTAAGAATTTGATTCAAAATCTTATATCTTTAAGCAATGAAAACCACATTCCAATTGTAACTGATCCAAAGAGTGAGGATGTGAATCGATATGCTCAATCAACAGTTATAAAGCCAAATTTAAACGAAGGTAAATCTGTATTCAAAGTGCAAAACCCAGGACTTCTATTAAATACATTTGAAGAAGAAATAGAAGCTATTGCTGACTGTTATTTAAAAACAAGTGAATGTAAAAACCTAGTTATGAGTCTCTCAGAACACGGTGTGATGACTCGAGGTCTTAATATAGAAGGAACTTTGAGAATCGCCTCTAATGCACTGCAAGTCTCTGATGTTTCTGGGGCAGGAGACACATTAATAGCTTTTATTGCAATGTGTTTAGCTGCTCGCTTTTCACTCGTGAGAGCAACTGAACTTGGTAATATTGCAGCAGGAATTGTCTGCGGAAAATTAGGAACAGCAACCCTCACTCCTTCAGAGTTTTTATGCGTCTTTAAAGAAAAAAGTGAAGCCACTCACCCAGAAAAAAAATTAGATTTAGATTCATTATC
Organism: Fluviispira multicolorata; assembly: GCF_009208585.1. Classification (GTDB taxonomy): domain Bacteria; phylum Bdellovibrionota_B; class Oligoflexia; order Silvanigrellales; family Silvanigrellaceae; genus Silvanigrella; species Silvanigrella multicolorata. The sequence goes on along the minus strand of NZ_WFLN01000008.1, from coordinate 144,486 downwards.
ATTACTTTCAAAAGATTTTAAATCTCAAAAAAAACGAACTGTTTTTACCAATGGTTGTTTCGATATTCTTCATGCAGGACATGTAGAATATCTACAAAAAGCACGTTCACTGGGTGATTTACTTATTATTGGGCTCAATTCCGATAGCAGTGTGAAAAGACTCAAAGGATCAGCTCGCCCTGTACAAACTGAAAATGATAGAGCAAAAATATTAGCTTCGCTTGCCTGCGTTGATTATGTTGTCCTTTTTGATGAAGACACCCCTCTTGAAACCATTTTAGCAATAAAGCCTGACGTTCTTGTTAAAGGTGCTGATTATAATATTGAAAATACTGTTGGGGCAAAAGAAGTCGCATCTTGGGGAGGCAGCGTAGAGCTCGTTGCGCTTGTTCCTGGGAGAAGCACATCATCCATCATTCAAAAAGCGCAACTCAGATAAATTTCATTTGCAGAGCAAACTTGTTTGTTCACAATTTTTATTTTAAAACACTTTCGGTATGTTTATACTGTCTAAATTCAACGAGGAAAATTCAATGAAAATTATTGCTACAGATAATGCCCCTAAAGCTATCGGTCCTTACTCTCAAGCTATCGTTTTAGGCAATATGGTTTACTGCTCGGGTTCCATACCGTTAAACCCCTCTAGCATGAAAGTTGAAACCAGTGACATTGAAGGCCAGACAGAGCAAGTCTTTAAAAATATGTGTGCCATTCTAGAAGCAAGCGGGTCGGCAATAGAAAAAGTTGTTAAGACAACCGTTTTTCTTAAAGATATGAATGATTTTCAAAAAATGAATGGTGTTTACGAAAGACTTTTTAAAGGTCACTCCCCTGCAAGATCAACTGTGCAAGTAGCAAAACTCCCACTCGATGTCATGGTTGAAATTGAGTGTATTGCTTCTCTTTAATGTTTTTAAAAAATAAATAAAATAGTTTTTACTAGAAATAATTTTAATGTATTTTATTTTTAAAATACCATTCTCTTCAAAATATTGTTGCCAAGTTTATATTTGAGCTGATTCTTTTTCTATTTTTTTTGACTCATGACCAACGACAAGTATAAGATAGCTCAGCATGCGACAAGGAGGTCTCGATGAACATGAAAACCATGCAAAAGACAGCTATAAAGCCTATTCCTTCTGCAACAAATTTTAATGCACCACAAAAATCTTCTTTTTTAACACGACTTTTTGGCCTTGAAAGCCAAAAAATTGCTGCTAATTTAAGAGCCGAAAACCAAGAACTCATTCTTATGAATCAAAGAAATATGGAAGCAATAAAAACTCTTTCAGATCAGCTTGCAGATAGCTTAAGCTTTCAACAAGAGCATTTTAAGCAGGTTTCTGAGCGCCTTAAAATAATGGAAGCATTGCCCGAAAAACAAGAAGCGCTCCACCAAAAAATAATGGATTCTTTTGATCGTGCCACATTCTTTATTCAAAATGCTTCACAAGATCTTATTCAGTCAAAAACAGCTTTATTAACTACACAAAATGATTTCATTGAAAGTGCTGGAGCAATTGAAATTGCCGAGTTCATGAGAACCTTCTTAATTACAAATCTTCTTACAAAACAAATTCGATTCGTTATTCAACTTTTTATTGAAGACAAAGCCAATCCAAAAGATGCAGAACCACATCTCATAAAACTTCAGAAAAACTTACAAATAGTCCAACATCAAAACTCTCAAATAAATTTTAAATTAGAAAAATATAATTTAAGAATAGAAGAGAGCGTATTTAAACCATACGCGCCTGAATTACAGACCGCTGAAGTCACTGAAAACTGCTCACAAGATGAATTCTTCCAAATTATTAAATATTCACAAAAGGTGGGTATTTTTGAGGAAGGTGAAAAAATTAAATCTTTAGTTATTTCTGAGTCACTCCCGGCAATTTCATTTTTTAATAGAGAAAAATCGACTTGGTCCGTTAAACGCAGAGCAAAAGTTGTAATATTAAAACCACTCTAATTAATTTTTTAAATTGATAAAATTATTAAATATTAATAGAATACAAATCAAGCAGTAGCATACCAAAATATTAATTGAAAAGTTAATTAAAAACGTTATACAACTTTCCAATACTCAGCTATTATATCAACTCGTATTTAGATATTTGAGGAAATAATCGTGAGAATTAAATACATTTACATTTTTATATATATAATACTATTAAGTATAATTATAACTATTATTACTATTAAAAACAAAAGGAACGTCACAATGTATACCAATTCTGATATTTATAGCGACAGCAAAACACTTACCATAAACTTATCTGAAACTCCCCAGATACCTTGGAATCATTTAGATACCTCAACAAATGTTATTGAAACCTTTGCTTCCGCTGTTTTTGGCAATCTTATAGATTCACAAGAATATAATTCAAATAGCAATTCATTTAATTTAATTGATAATTATTCATGTAAAGATAAAAAGTGCTCTATTCAGTTAAAAAAGAATATAAAGTTTCACAATGGCAGAAATGTAACAGCATTCGACATAGAATTTTCTTTTACCCGTTTTTTAACGCAAGAGCGAGAAAATAATTTTGCTTTTACTATTCTCAATGATATTGAAGGTATCGAAAAATTAAATCCAGCAAAACAAATAGAAAAAAATGGAATATCTTATTTCTCAGGCATGCTAAATGGATTAAAAATCATTGATAATTATAATTTAACAATTGATTTAAAGCAAAATAATCCTCATATATTTGAAAAATTAAATTCAGGAAGACTTCCTATTGTGCCCATCGAAGAACTCAAATCAGATTATATTCACTGGAAAAACCTACCTGTGGGTTTTGGCAGATATAAAGTTGTTGAAGTAGATTTAAAAAATTATGAATTTATATTAGAGAATATGAGTAATGAAAATATTCCACAATACATTCGTATTATTTTTAGCAATCAAGACATTGGAGATCTTAGGATATTGTCTCATATGTCCGACTCTCAGTTTGATGGAGATGTCGTATTTCCAAGCGTCTATGTAAATGGTGGTTTTCTATTTAACTTTAGTACAAAACTTGGAGCAAACGAAAACTTTCGCATGGCAATCTCTCTTGCGCTCGATAGAGAAAAAATAGCAAATACAGCTGAAAGCAATGAATTAATCGCTGAAGATCAAATGCTTCCCCTCTCCTCTGTATTAAAAAAATATCGGAAAAGTGAAGCTATAACATCTCAAAATATCTCTTTAGCAAAAGAACTCCTTAAAAAGGTACCAAAAGAATTATGGGAAAATAAAATCTTAAATGTACATAGTTTTTGGACATTAAAAAAGAACTTCAATGAGTTAAAATATATTCAAGAAATAAAAAAACAATTATCTGAAGTTGGCCTCAATCTTGTTTTTCACAATACAGATTTTAATTATACAAAATTTAACAGAATCGATGAAAATGTATTATGGTGGACTGGTTTTGATACTTTAACAAATGATCCAAACCGTAACTTTGGCTACTTTATGAAAGGATCATTTTTTAATCATATTTATCCAGAGAATAATAGTCAGTTTGAAATTTTGTTTAATGAATCCGCCCAACAATATATAGAAAATCCAGAATCCACACAAAAATTAAGCGCTTATTTTAAAGACAATAATTATATGGTTGTTATTTTAAACGTTAAAAAAAGAATGGCATACAAAAAAGAGAGAGTTGAATTTATTGAGCCCCAAAATAATAGCGTTAGAATAGAGTTATGGAAAATTAAATTAAAAAATAACAATATATTTTAGGAAATAATTTGAAAAATTACTTTAATAATTTATCTTTTTATTCATTTATAAAAATTGAATTATTCTGCTTAATACTACTCAGTTTAGTATTAGTAGAAAATTATATTTACTATAAAAAGAATATGAATGAAATTTTTTATTCAGGTAGCGGATATATTCAGCATTTATCTAAATTTAATAATAGTGACGATATATTAACTAGGCTCATAGAATTTTCTTTGTCAATTTATAACTATGAAAAAAGTAATTCCAATAATTTTTCAGTTGATATTTGGAATTGTCAAATATGTGGTGAAAAAAATAGCCCCATTTGGAGCATCACAGATATAGAAATAAACGAAGTAAGAAAAAATATAATAAAAGATAATTTAAAAAGCAATAACTCATTTATTATTTTTAATAAATATTTATATATAGCAAATATTTATGAAACAAAAAATAAAGAATACAAAGTCGTTTATTATAAAAAATTTATCTTCTTTTTTGGCTTACCATTTATATTTTCATTAGTTTTTTTAAATATAATATTCTTTTTCTTTTTAACTTTTTTTATAGCTTTGCCATTAAGAGTTTTTCATGCTCGAAAACAAGACAAACTTATTAGTAGAATTAGAGTAAATACAATAAATAATACTGTAAATTTAATTAAACACAGTTTAGACAATCAATTTAACGTTTTAAACTCAACAGGCAATAAAGATGAAATTGTTAAACGAGCAATTCATTATAATCAACAAGTTGCAGAATTAATAGATGAATCCAGTTTTACAAGTATCAATCCAGAGGAGTTCATTAAAAGCTTTGCAAAATTTTCGAATATAAATATTCAGGTAATCATAAACATAAATACATTTAATGAGATTAACTATATAAATAAATATTTAGAACATGCTATTATTGTACTTATTGACAATGCTTTACATGCAAGTGTTCAGGCAAGCCAAATTAAAATAAATATTCTTCAGAAAAAAAACAATTCTAAAGTTACTATTGATATTACAAACAACGGCACCCCCATAGAAGAATCTATTAAAAATAAAATATTTAGTGGATTTACCTCTAAAAAAGATGGGCATGGAAAAGGTCTTTCTAACTTAAAAGAAATGTTAAATAGATCATCTGCTGATATCATTTTACTAAAAAGTAGACAAACAACTTTCAGAATTACTCTACCTTGTTTAAAAGACTCAAGATGTCGGATAATAAAAAATATGACTGAGCAAAAAATCCCAAAAATTATTTTAACAGAAAACTTTAAAACGAAAAAGAGCGATCCACTTGTCATTTTGCTAGAAGATGAAACTTTATTCTGGAACAGTTGGAAAGAAAAAATGACTGATGCGCAAATTCTTTGTTTTGAAAATCCAGATTCGTTTTTTTCACATACGATTGGAATGAGAATAAAAAATGAGCCCTTTTTGTCAAAAATAGATCTTATAATTTGTGATTTTAACTTTGGTGATTACGATCTCATTGATAGCGAATTTTTCAAAGATATTTATAAATATTCTGATGATTTATTTACAGGAAACATTATAATATGTTCATCGTTTGAAAATAACGTAAAAAATAGGGTTCCCTCAGAGTATTTAAAATTAATTAAAACATTTCTACCTAAAAAACCAATAAAATATGAAGATATTATTATAAAATTAGCTTAAATTACCCTCGATATAAAGTTTAATATTGTTCACTGATTCGTTCTCATATAACTTTTTAGAAATTAAAAAAAGAGATGTATCATAAAAACAGTCTATGTCTACATTATTTTCTAATATAGTGAGCATTAGCTTAGATAATTTTCTATAAGAATCTTTTGACAGTTTTTCTTCATAAATTTTCATAGTTTTAATAAATGATGATTGATTAGCAATGTTTAAGGTTTTTTCATTCATTATCTTATTTATCAGGCTAATATAATTAATTTTTAAAAATTTGGCTATGCTACAGCAGAGATCAAAATTATTTAATACACTTAATGGATTTTCAAAATATCCTTGCAGCGTCAGTTCACACGAAATATCTAAATTTTTTGTCATTATCTCATGAGATTCTTTAGAAAAAGAAAAATAATATTTCAATGACTCGCTGGGAATTTTATTCTGATTATTTAATATACAATTTTCATATTGTGCTAATACTTCAGAATCACAAATAAGCAAAATATTATTTAACTCATGCCTAATATTCTCTTCTAATAATTTCTTATCCATACACAACACCTTATAACGGATTTAGTTCTAATAATTTATAAAATGTCAATTTTACATAAAAATTGTCAAAATAAAATGATATTATAATATATTTCAAATAAAAAGTATATAAATTATGTTAAAATAATAGATTACCAATAAAAATTTAATTAAAAATTTGAATATTTCAATCTTTATGTATAAATTAAACTCTTTATCCATATAAGGATAAAGAAAGGTTTATGAATGAAAAAAAAACTACTATTTATATTAGTCGCCACAATAATTATTCTTTTATTTTTTATAATACCTAAATTTAAAAAGGAAAATAGTATGTATAGTGACTCGGATCTTTATAATGACAACAATACTTTAACAATAAATTTAGGAGAAACACCTCAAATACCATGGAGTTATATCGATACCGAAACAAATGTGGTCGAGACCTTTGGTTCTGCCGTTTTCGGTAATTTAATTGATTTAGAAGAGGTCAATACCAAGCGAGATCCTTATATACTTGTTGAAAACTACTCATGTAAAAATAAAAAATGTGAAATTAACCTTAAAAAAAATATAAAATTTCACAATGGCAGAACGGTTACTGCCTATGATGTGGAATTTTCATACGCAAGGCTTTTACTTCAAAGCAAAGAAAATAATTTTGCATTTTCAAATCTTGATGACATAGTGGGAATAGATAATTTAAAAGAAGCGAAGTTTGAAAATATTCATAATCTAAATTATCCAAGAAAAATTTTAGATGGTTTTGAGGTTGTAGATGATTTTAAAATTATATTGACACTTAAAAGAAACAATCATTTTTTACTGCAAAAGCTTTCCACAGCTTTTATGCCTATTGTCCCCATAGAAGAGCTCGACGAAAAATATATCGACTGGAAAGGTATTCCAATAGGTTTTGGTCGCTATAAAATACTTAAAGCAGATCTTAAAGACTATCAATTTATCTTAGAAAAGACTTCTAAAGAAGACATTCCGAAATACATCCGAATTATTTTTAGTGATAAAGACATTGGAGATTTACGATTTCTTTCACATTTATCTGAATCTTTCTTTGAAGGCAAAGTCTTATTTCCAAATATTTACATCAATGGAGGATTTTTATTTAATTTTAAGTCTCCCCTAGGAGCAAATGAAAATTTTAGAAAAGCAATCACATTTGCTTTAGATAGAGAAAAAATAGTAAAAACCTCTTCAGATAATGACATTGTCGCAGAAGATCAAATGTTGGCACAGTATTCTTGGCAGGAACGCTATCGCTCAAGAGAGCCAATAACAAAGCAAAATATTGCTTTGGCAAAGGAGCATATGGCAAAAGTCCCAAAAGAACTGTGGGAGAACAAAGTTCTCCCTGTTCATTCTTTTTGGCCAATTAAAAAAGATTTAAATGAAATTGGTTATATAAAAGAAATTAAAAGACAACTTTTAGAAATTGGAATAAATTTAAAGTTCTATAATACTGACTTTAATTATACGAAATTTAAAAAAGATGATGAAAATGTCCTCTGGTTTACGGGTTTTGACACTCAAACAGATGATCCAAATGCAAATTTTGCCTATTTTAAAACAGGCTCCTTTTTTAATAATATATATCCTGAAAATGACGAAGAATTTTTAAAATTATATGATTTATCTGTAAATAATTTTTTAAGTAATCCAGAGCACACTCGACAATTAAGTGAATATTTTAAGAGAAAAAATTATATGATAGTTATGTTTAATCTAAAAAAACGATTTGCCTATCGCAAAGATAGAATTAAATTTTTAGAATCCATGTACAGCGGTGTTAGACTGGATTTATGGAAAATTAAATTAGTAGATTTTAAATTATTTTAAAATCTACTAATTTAATTTATGATATTAAAAATGCTTGATCCCAAAAACATTTGTCCATATATTCTGTGTGAATAAGACTCAATGCAGTTCCAGTGGCACCTTCAATCAATCCGATCTGCTTTAGATCTCCAATTATGCCTTCTTTATTTTTATACTCGCAAAATAAAAATGAATTGCTTTTTGAATAGAGGGAAATTACTTTTTCTTGCAGTCTATTTATAATGTTGAGAATATTTTTATTTTTGCTATCAAAATAAAATCTCTTTGCTATTTGCAAAAGACCTGAATAGCCTTGACAAAATGTCGGAGAATCACAAAACCATTCTACTTCAGGTCTTTTTTCAATTGTCAAAAATGCTTTTAGAGCAATTTCTTGTAATTCAAAATCATTTAGTGCAGTGCCAGCTAAATAGAGTGCTCTTGATACTCCAGGGGTTCCATAGCACCACGCTTGCCGCTGAGTTCCTTCCTTTCTATGATAATACTTTCCATTTAACTCATCTTCTAAACTGATTATATTTGGCCAGTAAGGGCCCCATTCATCTTCCTGAGTCCATTTTAATATCCAATTCTTAATAGAAAATATTGAACTTTCTAAATCACTCATCTGAATATTATTAATTTTTGAAATACTAAGAGCTAATAATATTCCACTGACTCCATGTGAAACTCCTACATTAAAACTTTCAACTGGGTTATTTAACTTCCCAAGTCCAAATATATTCTCATTTTTTGAAAGTAACCAACTTGGAACTGAATAATGATTATATTTCATCAATGAACTTATTTTTATTAAAATTCTCAGAGATTTTTTTAGATATTCAAAATGTTTATTTTCATGTTTTCTTAAGATCAAATACCTTACAACACCTGATAGACCTTGAATGACATCGTAATCATTTGGACTAAAAAGCTCTTTGTTTTCTATTACTTTAAATTTTTTATCTAAGACTAGAAACAAGATTGAATCTATTTTTCCTAATAAACCCTGATACTGCCTTCCATTTTCAGATGAGACCCAAACTGTAAAGCAGAGGCCAGTTATGCCACTGAAAAAGGAAGAATTCGTGTTCAATGTATTGCCATGAAATCTTGCAATTGATTTTTCTAAATACTGATGACTCAATTTTTTAAATTTTAACTCTGGATATATGGAATTAAGCTGTGCATAAAAAAGAGCAATTGAAGGAAAGCCATTTGCTAATGTTGTTAACTCCAGTTGAGCTGAAGCATTATTAGAATTTTTCAATATATTTTCTACATATTCAATATCTTCTAAACACAATGCAAGCTCGAAAATTATTTCATCTATCATAAATTAATCCATTATAAAAAAAATATTATTTTTTCAAGTTATTATATTTTAAACTATTTAAAGTATGCAATATAAATGCATTTGATTTCTCTTCTAACTCTTTATTAATTCCCAAAATTCTATTGCATAGCATATGAATAAAACTGTTTATTATCCTTTTTTTTGAACTATAAATGAGCGAATTTGAAATATTTTTTTCTAATAAACTATTATACTTTATAATTTCTTCACTATGCTTTAATATGTTTGAATTTAAATAGTCAAAAGATTTATCATTGTACCAGCAATAATTATTTCTTTCAAATAAATTCACTACATTTTTTCTTTTTTCTCTGAATTCATCAATAAATTTATTTTTTGTAGTGGTACTATCAATTCAATGCAATTTATCGCTATAGTTTAATCCAAAAGCATCTAGGACTTCAATTGAAAGAAATGCGCAAACATATACTAATGAATAATTTTATTCAATCATTTTTTTATTCTTTAATATCAAACAAGCGAGTTCGCTTTCATGCATAAATATTTTTTCAGCAAGAGGCAATAAATCTGGCCCCCCATAGCGCTCAATTTCAGGCTCATAAGAATCTATACATGTCGAGTTTTAATTCCCTTTTTATGTAAAAATGTGAAAACAAAATTTAACTTATTAAGTAAAATTGCGTATTGACTTTTATCTTTTAATAAAACTCTGAATCTAATATGTTTCTTTGGATCTTGGTATCTTATAAAAAACCAACTTTCAATTTTTATTTCATTCTTAATTTCATTTATAAATTCAGAAAGATAATTTGAAATTAACTCTTCTTCACGCATATTATTTACATATATCTTACAATATAACCATTCACTACCTGGATAAAAAATTTTAGGATAATTTTTTGATATACATTTTTCAATCAATTTTAATGAAGGAGTTTTTTCTTTATTCGCTTTAAAAGGAAGGATAACTTCTTCATTAAAAATAAGATTATCTAAACTCTGTTCAGAAAAATTTACTCCTAAATTTTCTTGTAAAATTACTTTATTATAGCGAACTAAATCTTTCATTATTTCATGGACATGCAGATCAATGCTTAGATCTAAAAGTATTTTATTATCAATTTGAACTAAATTTATAATTCTTGGAACATTCCATATTCTCTGCCAAGCTTTAAATTGAGTCATAAAATCATTTTTAAAATTAAAATTCTCTTTTAATAGTTTTAATGAATGTAAAGTTAAATTCCATGTCCTTGGTGAAACTATAATATTTTGATATTCTATTCTAGGCACAAATGTTAAGCTTGCTAATTCATCAATATAAAAGCTATTCCATAGAACATATTTTTCATAACTTATTTCACGCATAAATCGGATTATATTTGGAGCATTTTGAAAATTTAATACGTGTGAAGCAACAAATACCACCTCTTTTTGAAATTTTATAGATTTAAAATAAAGTCTTTTAAAATCAGCGCAAACCACAATATCTTCTAACTTCAGTGTGGTTTTAGCACATTCCTCAAATGTATCTAAATACAATCGATACTGCCAATAACTTTCAGACAGTGCAACATTCGCATTTCGAGCAAATGGGGAAGAATACAGAAGTTCACAAAATAAAGTATCTGGATACTTTTGTTCAATATCTTTTACAAAGGTTTGTAAATCAAGCTTATTTTTATCTTTAAAAATTTGTGCATATATTTCAATAGAATCTGGCATTAATTCTGAATCTATTTTATCTATTTCTAATACCTTCAACTCATGCTCAGTAATCTGAATTGAATCTGAAAATGATCTTTAACATTCCATAATTTTATCTAAAAAAATATTTAATATTTTTTCATTTTTTTTAACATTTTTTTGTATTTTACGATAACTTTGTGGATATTTATAACCAGCTAGCGCACCAAGTCCGATATTTTCATCAAGCAGTTCTTGAATGGATACTTCACGGTCAACACCATATTTATCTAAAAACTCATTATGATATTCACGAATATGCGGAAAACCATTTTGCTGAGATGCGATTGCAGCAAGGAAATTAATAGATTCTTTGACTTGATTAGCTAGATCTAACTCAATTGATTTAAAATTATCATTCTCTAATTTGAGATCAATTTGTAATGAATTTTTAGTATGGCAATATTTTTTCATTTCATTAATTATTTTGTTTTAATGAAAAACTCCAGCACCAATTTTTATTTTTGAATATTCATTCATTTTAAACTTTAGATCAGATAGATATTCATAATTTTGCTTTTGAGAGGGAAAAAAAGATAACTTTTCTATAATTTCAGAAAAAATATCTGTCTTGCCAATAATTGGCTTTAACTCGGTTATAATAAAACTCTTATTAACTAAATCTTGTAAAAGTGAGTTGATTTTAAAATCTTCATTTATTGAAAATTTAACTTTTATTCTATTCACTAATTCAATTAATTTTAATTCTTCTTGTAAATTTTTCCTAATAAAGTTTATAAGTGAATTATTTTTTATTGATATATTCTCATTTATTGCATTTTTATTTTCTTTTAGTTGAAGAATATTAACAGATGAATATGCTAATAAAATTCTGTCACCATGTTCAAAAATAATAGGATTCATTTTTAATTTAATTTCAGGAACTAAATCAATATTTTCTTCAATTCTTTTTACAAAACTTTGAATCCACTCCATATCAGGACGAATTGATTTTTTGAATTGATATTCACAGTTTGAATTTGAAACAGACTCATCGAAGTAATACTCCATTTTTACTGCCGCAAAGTAGCCATAAGGAGTTGCTCTGGATGTTGCTCTAGAAAAATATTTCAAAACGCCAGATCTAATCTGATCTAGTTTTCTTATATCTTGTATTTTATTATGTTCATATAAGATTAAAGTATCATATAATGATTTACTCGATAATAAAATTGCTTCTTTAAGAATTTCATAATAATTTTTCTTGGGAAGAAAAGTTAAGATATCTTCCTTATTATTTAAATAATCAATAAAAAAATTTATTGGAAATATTGGTGTTCTTAACATAAAGAATGGATTTGGGGAGTACATTATCTATTCACAAAGTTTGCATGTAAATGACAAACTAAGGCTTTCCTCAATTTCTACAGTAGTTACCAAAAAATCAATATCAAAAATATCTTCATTTTTATTTTCATAAATAAATGACATAATTATACACCTTATATAAATGATACGTAAATATAAATTTTCATTCCATGCAAAGACAAGTTCCAACTGAACGACACGACATCAATTCATCATTCACTTCAATAGTAGATGCAGTGAAATTAATGTCAAAAATATCTTCGTTATTTTCTTCATTTATAAATGACATAAAAAACTCAATATTCAATGTTTTACAAAAATTACATTAATAATATTTAATCTTGAAAGTTTATGAATAAAAAAAACTATGTCAATAGTTCGCTAATTTTTTTTGACAGTTCTAAATATTCCATTTTAATAAACTCTGAGAACTTATTTTTATTTCTAAGAAGCTATACTCATAGAATATGTCTATTCTTCTTATTGACATCAGAAATTTTTCTTCTTATCATTAATAATCAATTAATATTTTTTAATTTTTTGAGAAATTATCATGAAAACTATTTTTTTATTTATTATAATCTTATTTCAAATAAAATTATTTGCATGTGAGAAAGAAATTATAAAAGTAGTTTGGGAAAATTTCCCGCCTTATCAAATTGGCGACATTTCTCTGAATACTCACCCTAAAGGCTCTTCAGTTGATTTACTGCTTGCTGCTGCGAAAAAAATTGGTTGTTTAAAAAATATCCGTTTTGAATATCTTCCTTGGAAAAGAGGACTGTTTGAGTTAGAAAAGGGCCGAGTTGATATCATGTTCAATGCTTTAAAAACTCCAGAAAGAGAAAAATATGCTTATTATAAGCGATATTATAGCAAAGGCCGCAATGCTATATTTGTAAGTTCAAAAGACTATGATAAATTATCTAAGCTATCTTCTGAAGAACTCATGAAAGAGAAAAATTTTATAATTGGATACTCTAACGGTTATAATTACGGAAAGATATTTGAAAAAATGCTGGCCAAATATCCTAATAAATTTGAAATGGCACTGCATGATGATTTATCAATTATAAAAACCTCAAATAATAGAGTGAATGCCTTTATTGGCGATGTCATACAAACCAATGAACTCATCAAAGAATTAAAACAAAATAAAAAAATAGATAAGAAAATAAATTTTAAATTTCTCTCCCTCTTACTAGATGAATCTCCTCCATTTACCTATTTAATGTACAGTAAAAAGGGTATGTCTGAAAAGTTAGTTAATAAATTTGATGACGCCTTTGTTCAATTATATAAAGAAGGAACTACAAAAAGAATATTCTTAAAATATATTCCTCAAAATTTTATTAATGAAGTCGTTGTAAAACCAGATTTTGAAAAATAAATTGATAAAAATTTTAATGAAGCCATATTTATTTTAATTTATAAATATGAGAGGCTGATTTTATTAAAAAATTATTACTTAGAGCACTTAAAAAAGATAGTTTCACTATAGTTTTTACCTCTCCTCTTGAAACTTTAATCGTTTTCTCTGGTGTGAGTAAATTAGGTGCATTTTTAATCTTTTTAAGAGTCGCAAATGCCATTAAAAGTGGGAAAATACAGAAAAATCGAATTCGAAAATTAAATTTAGAAATTCCTTTGATGTAATTTAATGATACATTCAAATTATCATTCGCAATATGCATTATTTCCTTCACCGCTTTTTCGTTTTGATAATAATAATTATTATTTAAAATAAATTCATGTGAAGAACCGTGTTTAGCTAAAATATCTTGAGGTATATAAATAGAGTTTTCATGTTTAGCGTCCCAAGCAACATCTTTTAAAATATTTATTGTTTGTAATGCTTCACCAAAAATTCCCGAATATTTATTAAGTTCATTATATTTTTTTTCAGTTATTCTACAGCCATATTCTTTCCATAGATCTGTTAATAAATAACCAACAGTTCCTGCAACATAATAGCAATAGCTTTTATATTCTTTTATATTTTGAATTCTTATACCATTAGGTTGTTTTGAGATAAAGAGAATCATACCTTGGCACATTTCAGTCACCCATTTTTGCAATACGTTCCTTGTATTTTGTGATAATGTAAAATACACATCGAAAACTTTATGAGTGTTTTGCACCAATTCAAGATGATATTTATCACCTTTTAAAAGCTCGCTTATTTTTGAATAGGAATAAGAATTCTCTATATTTTCAAAGCAATTCAAAAAATCTCTTAGATACTTTTCCTTAACTTGAGTTTCAAGAGTCTGATCGTCTTCAACAGTATCAATTATACGACATAATAAATAACCAATTAAAACGCTTTTTTTAATTTCTCCTTTAAGTAAATTAATACCTAATGAAAAAGAGCGAGAAACATGATTAATAATAGTTTCGCAATATTCTAAAGAGTTCACTGAAACAGGAGTTAACATTTCCTTTGAGATTTGAGCATTTTGCTTTAAAAGATCCATTTAATAACTTTCTTAAGAATTGGGATGCGGAACTTGTATAAATGTATTCAAATTTATATCTTTTCCAAGTAGCTTTCTTTTAGGAGGAGTTTCCTTACCATTACCTGGCCAAGTTATTTCTATATAGGATATTTCTGGATTATCAAGACCAAAACCAAAATGTGCAACAGGTTCCATCTGACAAAGATATCCACTTCCAGAACATATAAATTTAGTTTGATTTTTATTCTTTTTAGAAATAAGTCGAACTTTAGCACTCAATGCTGGAAATCCATTTTGAGTCAAAGGCTGAATTCTTAACCACGAGTTATCATTTTGGATACCCAAAAAGAGTTTATTTTTTTGTAAATGTCCTTCACCAACTGAAATAAAAATATCAAGAAACCCATTGCCAGTGAGATCACCAACCGACGCACCTGTACCTTGTAGACCTTTACAAGCAAGTGGCCCTATATCAATTTCTTCCCAGTCATTGTTACCTAAATAACGAAACATCCGGTTTCGTTGCCCGATGTTATTAATAAAGATTTCTTCATTTCCATCATTATCAAAATCAGCCACAATAACACTGCGTATGCGACGAGGTTCACAAAAAAATCCAGGAGAGAGATTTTCAAATATTCCTGGTTTTTTCTGCATAAAAATTGAATTTAATCCCTCCCAAGTCCCTACCACAATATCTGCAAATCCATTCCCATCAAAATCTGCAATGGCAACTCCACGGGCATTGTTTCGTATATCTGTAAGGTTATACCCTGAAGCAACTTCTTCATATTTTCCTGTCTTATCTTTTTTAAATAAGGCATTAGGATCTTCTTCATTTCCAACAAAAATGTCGATTGCTTTTTTGCTGATAATATACTGCGCTAAAATGCTTCTTCCCCCAGCATATTGGCGAATACCTAATTCTTTGGATTTTTCTTTTATAGATTTTTCATGATTATCATATGTATAAAATAAGCTAGGAGCATCATAATTAACTACATAAAAATCGTGTTTACCCTGTCCTTCTGCATCTACTGCAGCTACACTTCGTCCAGAGTATGGATTGCTCATTGGAGAGTTCGTGCCTAAGTATTCTTTAAAAGTTAATATATTTTTCCTATTCGATTCTCTTACAAACACACTGTCATATTGGGTTTTTATTCCCTCTAATGTATCTGCGTGTAGCATGTAAACAGCTTGTGAACCATTTCCTAAGAAATCACCAATACACAGACTGAGAGTCGCTTTGTCTGATTTTTTAAAATTATCAGGTGCTACATTATAAAATTTCTGCTTTTCTTCATTATATTTATATATGATATTTTCGCTAAATGCATTTGCAATTAATATTTCATTTTCATGATCACCATCGATATCAAAAATTGCAACACCATACGACTGCGAGGGAAGATTATTATCTAATGTAAACGAAGCATCCCTAAAAGCAATTTTATTTTTTTTTACCTTAAAAAACATACAATTCTATACTCTTATCTTTTTAAATTGCACAGAAAGCTTATCTAAAATATGCTTTGCCTCAGCTGGTATTGAATATTGAATTTGATTTATAAGATCATCAAGTTGCTCAATAGATTTTGCCCCACATAAAGCAACTCCAACTTCTTCATGGGAAAGCACCCAAGCAAGAGCCAACTGCGCAGGTGTTAAAGAACACTCTTTTGCAATTTGAAAGAAGGATTTAAGCAATGGAGATAGCGAGTTATAAAGATCTTCAAACATCTTTCCTTTTAAGCTTCGCACATCAGATGAATCAAATATTTTATTATTTGAAAATGAGCCTGAAAGCATTCCTTTTGCAAGGGTTCCATAAGCCATAAAACCAATATTTCTTTCTTTAATAAAAGTAAATAGCTCATTTTTAGCTGTAATATCTAACATAGAAAATGGATTTTGGAGAACATCCACATTCCCTACATTTAAGGCTCTACTTAATTGAAATTCATCAAAATTACAAACTCCAATATTACGGATAAGACCTTCTTCTTTAGCTCTTAAAAGTGCTTCCATGGTTTTTTCCAGAGGGTTCTTAGCATCTGGCCAATGAATCATATATAAATCAAGATAATCTGTTTTAAGATTCTCTAATGATTCTGAAAGCATGCGTTTTACTGAGTCAGGCGAGTTATCGAGAATTCTCACTTTCTCTTTATTCCAAGTTGCCCCTAGTTTAGAGACTAATATGATTTTTTTTCTTATTTGAGACACTCCAGAAAGACTTCTTCCTATTCTTTTTTCAGAATTTCCAAACCCATAAATGGGAGCCGTATCAAATAAAGTCACGCCTTTTTCATAAGCATATTGCAGAAGGTCATGAGCTTTTTCATCAGAAATTTTTCCAAAACCATAGCCGCCCTCATCTCCACTCAACGCAGCTCCTCCAAATCCTAGAGCAGAAACTTGCAAATTCTTACCAAGAGAACGATAAATCATATCATTGCATCCTTATTTTTATTTTAAATCCTAAAATGAATGTTACTATTAAGGATTTGGAACATCTTCTTCATGGATTGTCTTCTGCCGCATTTCATCTAAAGTTTTATTTGCAGCGACAAAAAGAGCAAAACAAACAGGACCTAATACAGCACCTGATACTCCAAATTGAGACATTCCCCCTACAATGGCAAGGAAAATCCAAAAGAAACTCAATTCAGCCCCACCTTTCATAAAAAATGGACGCAAAACATTATCTGCAAAGCTTATAATAACCGCACATATTAAAATACCAATTGCCGCTCCAACTCTACCTTCACTCAAATAGCACCAAGCTGCTGCACCAATCATGACGGGTGCAGTGCCTATAACCGGAATAAAAGATACAAAGAAAGCAATTATACCAAGTAATGCAAAACGAGGAACTCCAAATGCAACAAGCACAGTCGTAATAAGAATTGCTTGAATACAAGATACAAGAACATTTGCAACGATGAGTGCTTTTAAAACCGATGAAACCGTTTTTGCAACTATTTGCCGTTCTCTTTCCCAAGGAATAATTTTAGGTAAAACTGTATTTCTATATTTTTTGCCGTGGATTAAAAAAAAGCACCAAGTTAAAATTAAAACAGAAACTTTAACAATATAACCCGGTGTTGCTGTAAGAGCTGTACCCGCATTTGAAGCAATAAGAGAGGCTGCTTTCTTCAGAAAATCTATTCCTTTATCAATAAGCTCTGCAATTGAATATTCAATTCCAAATTTAGATAAAAATTCACTGATATGTTTAGCGGCACTATCAATATGCATTGGATTTTTAAGCTCACTTTCCATTACAATTAAAACTGCACTCAGCTCTTGAATACCAGTTGTAATTAAAGTTAAAATTGGGCCTAGAATTGAAATAAATGTTAGAAAGATAATTAAAATCGAAATAATCCATTTCCATATAACTTTTTTTAATTTAAAATAATGGATTAATTTATTTAAAATAGGTTCAAAAAGATATGCAAATGTTATACCTAAAACAAGCGGCAATATAAAAGGATAAATCACATAAAAACAGAGAATTGATACCAAGAGAAAAAAATTTTGTTCGCGAGTGAAAAAAGAACGCACGGTAACCTCCTTGTTTGAGGTTACCGTAAGCCTCTTAATTTAAGAAGAGTTTTAGAGTCGATGGGAAGCAAGATGCTTCGCACCAGCAGCTTTGAGAACCTCAGCAATTTCATTTTTAAATGAGATATTGCTATTTTCAAGCTCGGCAACCATTTTCTCGATGTTACGTTCTGCATCCATATAATCAAGCGCTACTTTAAATATTTGATCTGGATGCATTGATTCTAACCAGTTCAAACCTTCTCTATAAACTAAATGGCTGGCCATATGAGCACTTAATATAGCAATTTTATGTGCACGCGGCAGACGTTCTAAAATTCGCGAACGATATTTTTCTACTAAAATTGTAGGACAATGCTTTAATAAAACAAAAGTATACTTACTACCTGAAAGCTCTTCATCACTTAATAAATTTAATTTATCTAGCAAAATATCTTTAGCAGAGTTAATTTCAGTTGATATTTCATAACTTAATTTAACGAGATCTGTTCCTGATTTATTTTTTTGCCATTCACGGAACAAAAGTTTTGCTTCTTGATCGGCATTAAACCTTATAATACGTAAAACTTGTTTAACATAAATATCTTTTATTTCAGAAAACTCTTCTGGTAATATAGTAAGACACGCAATTATTTCATATGAAGAGCAGCTTACTCCTGCTTTATTAGCGGAGCTATCTTTTATTACGACAGCGCCAGAGTCTACAATTTTCTGTCTAGCTTCTTTTGTAAAAAAGATATTTGCGCCTTCTACGATTGCTAACGAACTTGGTTTTCCATTTGGCAATAAATACTTATCCCAATTACTCTCTTTTACGGTATATGGACGACCACCTGCTGGAATAAATATTTCAGCTTCCACAACTGCATAAAGTGTATCGCGGATTTTCGTATTTTCTTTCGTATTTGCAGAGATAACAAAAGCTTTACTATCACCACTCAGTTTATCTGGATTAAATTCAACTATTGATCGAGATTCTGTATATAGACGTAATAATTCTTGCCAATTTAAACCTTTTGGATCGAAAGCAGCTCCAAATCCATCACCAATAGAGACAACACGACAGCGCTCACCATATTCTCGATAAAGAATATTTAACTCATTTCCAGCAACATCTCCATCTGGACCTCCAGTCATTTTAACTCTAAAAGTAGAATTTTGCAGACCAAGGTAACGAAGAACGTTATCTACATAAACATTAACACCTTCAGAAGTAACACCATAAACTTTATGATTTATACCAAAGTCAGGCTTTGAAGACATAAATGCATAAGCATATTTATATTTACGATGCAAAGCATGTTTAATAATCCAAAGGATAAGATCATCAGTTAGATTTTCATCTGGTCCTAAGTAAACTATTTCTTCTTTACCATGATAATCAATAATACCATCTTTTAGCGCGCCCGAAATTGGATCCGTTACTATTAAATCTAATAATCCTGATATTGCAGCTTTAACAGCTTCATTTTTATCGCCTCCTTGACGGACAACCATAACGCATTTACTGCCACCTTCAGGAATATCTTTATTTTTTAACTGTTGCGCCGAAGCTAAACCATTTACTTCATCGAAAATTCCAGCTAATGCATTCTCATAATCACCCGAAGAACGAGGCATAACGACTCTCATTCCTCCGCGCGAAATATCACGATAACGGACTTGAAATGCTCTAAAGTTTCGTCCAATCATGTAGAAAATACCGAAAGGTGTCTCAGGATAATAATGCTTATCAAGAACAGAAGGATCCATTCTAAAAGTCAAACCACCTTTTGAAATTAAAAAATAATTTGTTTTTAAAATATGGGTTAGAAAGTTTAATCCCTCTTTTAAAATATTTTTTTCTACAACATCATTTAATTCAGCAAAAGCTGCTTTTATTTGATTGTAACAATCTGATATAGAATGATTACGCTCACCATGAAAACGAGGATCAAAACGTGCTCTAAAATATTTGATACTCAAATCCATATAATGAGGATTATTTACAATAACTTTGGAAACTCTATCGATTGAATAATAATATGGGTTTTGTTTAGTTAAGAAAATATGTACCCAATTCGCTAATGCACGGACAAGGTTAGTTTCATTCAAACTAAATGGATTTTCCCCTTGTAATAAATTCGTGAATTCATCACCATGATCGACATATGAAAGGGTTTTTAAACTCTTTAAAACTTTACCCCATGATTTCATATGTTCCGTTATAACTTCGCCTGTTGGAGTTCCAGAAATAAGGTGCATTACAGTAAATTTTTGTTTATCTTCTGTACAAATTTCTGTAGCTAATAAACGTCTAACTTGAAAATTATATCGATTAAAAATACCGATAATATTTTCCATCGCGGCATTAACCGGAAAATGCTTTAAACAAATATCAACTCTTACTCTTGCATCTTTTGTAATTTCATCGACAATTGTAGTTAAATTAACAAATGAATTTTCATTCTCAGTACAATATTCAATCGCATCAAATGCTAAAGACATTTGTTTTACTGTAGAAACATCAACATAATCTTTATCAAGGGATGCAATGAAATCATCTACTCTTACTTTTGACTTATTTCCAAGTAATTTTTTTAAAGATTCGAGTTTTGCTTGATTTGCTTTACTAAGCCAAGCTGTTTCTGTATTATATGGAGCTTGATATATTTCACAAAGTCCAATTTTTTTATCTAAAGAATTAAAAAGACGAGCAAGCTTACACTGAAAGCGAGAAAGCTCTGGAGCAATGCGCACCGAAGCAGTAGAGTGCTCACCAGCAGCTATTAAAGTTACGGTTTGGGAAGCTGCGCAGACTCTTTCAGCAACCTGTTTTTCAGTTAAAACCTTTCCAGAAACAATTTCAATAATATCATCCATAACCGCTTTTTGTGAGGTTGACCACAAATAAAGGGGTGGCATTTGAGATAAAAACCAAGGAACTGTGTGTTCGAGTTCTTTAGAAATATCATTTAAAATACCATTTGTTACATTTGAGCATGCTTTGGAATCAGAAATTCCGGCAAAAAATTTACCAATATTTGCTGGAATAAGAGATTCTGAAGGTTCAATATCAGAATCAAGCAATTCAACTTCACTTAACCACTTATGGCTATGTATTTTTGGCAATGTCATGATTTACTCCAAGTCGGTATCACTACATGAACAAACAAATAGTTTATCAAAGGATAAACTTAAAATGTAACTAACACATCAAAATTGACTTGCAAATTCAGTAACCATTTTTTATCGGAAAGGAAAGTAGATTTTAGAATATAAATGATCTTATAAAAATTTTAATAACTGAATTTTCCTAATTTTACCTTACCCCTAAAGACCCAGTAGATTATGAGAGTGTATGCAATAACAAAAGGCATCCCAATAAAGGCTATGATCTTCATCAAGTGCAGAGTTTTATCTGAAGAAGAAGCATTATAAATATTTAAGCTATATTCAGAATTTAAACTTGATGTAATGAGATTTGGAAAAAGAGCAACTCCAAACAAAGCTGTAAAAGCAATGAGGGTCGCTGATGAAGATAAAAAGGCATATCCTGGTTTTCCTAAAAATAAAGCGCGCGGAATATTTCCTATTGCAAGTACATTTAATATCACAATAGACCATAGCCATGGATGATGTTCAAAATTATATATTGCATGTGGAATAGTCACCAAAGTATAAATTGTACAAAAAATATAACAAACAACAAAACAACCAAATGTATGCCATAACCATTTATGAATTCTTTCTTTAACTTCTCCTTCAAGCTTTAAATAAAGAAAAATAGAACCGTGCATTGCAAAAGTTGTAATAGCTAAAATGCCAATTGAAATTGCATATGGATTTAATAAATCTGCCAAAACACCTGAAAATTCTTTATCATCTCCTACAGGAATTCCTCGTAAGCAATTTCCAACAGCCACCCCAAATAAAAATGTTGCAAGTGAGCTTGCAAAACAAAAACCCCAATCCCAAGCACCTCTCCAGACTAAAGAGTCATGTTTACTTCTAAATTCAATAGACACGGCTCTAAAAATAAGAGCCCAAAGTAACATCATAAAAGGTAAATAAAAACCAGAAAAGGCTGTTGCATAAGCGTCTGGAAAAGCTGCAAATAAAGCCCCACCAAAAGTAACAAGCCAAACTTCATTGCCATCCCAAAAAGGACCAATTGAATTTAAAAACAAACGTTTTTCATTATCTGTCTTTGCTAAAGGATAAAGAATTCCAACTCCAAGATCAAATCCATCTAAAACAGCATATCCTGCCAATAATATACCTAAAGCAATAAACCAAAAAATATGTAAATCCATTTTATTCTCCTATTATCTTATTTTAATTTTTGAATTAAATCATCCGGACCATGTTTTATTTTGTTATTAACAACAAAAATATAGGTTATAAATAATAGAATATAAATAATAGAAAAAATAATAATTGAAATTAATATTTGTTCAGATTTAACTGATTTTGAAAGTCCATCTGGTGTTCTTAAAAGTCCATAAACAATCCAAGGCTGACGACCTACCTCAGTTGCAACCCAACCCGCTTGATTTGCAATAACAGGAGCAAGAATTGATACACAAAAGATTTTCATCATCCATTTTGACTCAAACAATTTATTTATTTTTAATAAGAAAAGTGAAAATGAAGTCAATGTTAACATGTATATTCCAAGAAAAATCATTAAATGATATGATTGAAATGTAATTCCAACAGGCGGTCTATCTTCTTTTTTAAATTGATCAAGAGCGACTACAGGTGTTGTAAAATTACCATGTACTAAAAAACTCAACCCCCCCGGAATTTTTATTCCATAATCAACAGTCTCTGTTTTGTTATTTGGTATTCCAAATAAATATAATGGAGATCCCCCTGTCCCCGTACGGTAATGACCTTCCATTGCGGCTAATTTTGCAGGTTGAGTTACAGACACTCTTTCTGCTAAAAAGTGTCCTGAAGTAGCGGCTAAAACAGAACCTATAAAACCAAGAATCAAAGCAATTACAAATGATTTTTTTGCAACTTCTAAGTGCCGTTTCTTTAAAATATAATAAGAACTAATGCTCATGACAAAAAATGCCCCCATGAGCCAACAACCAATAACACAATGAACAAGCATACGGACACTTGAAGGGTTAAACACCATCGTCCAAAAATCATCAATCACAGCTTTCCGATGCAGTCCTTCACCAATAATATGAAATCCAACAGGGGATTGCATCCACGCATTTGCAATCACAATCCAAATTGCTGAAAATAAAGAGCCGAGTGCAACCATAATTGTAGATAGAAAATGGATTTTTGGTGAAACCCGATCCCAACCAAAAACTAATATTGCTAGAAAACCTGACTCCAAAAAAAATGCAAAAATACCTTCTGCAGCAAGCGCTGAACCAAAAATATCACCTACAAACCTTGAATAAGTGGCCCAATTTGTACCAAATTGAAACTCCATAACAAGCCCTGTTGCAACACCCATAGCAAAATTTGCTGCGTAAATTTTTACCCAAAACTTTGTGATTTTTTCATAAATTGGATTTTTTGTTCTAATAAAAATTCCCTCCATAATAACCAGCAGCAATCCTAGTCCTATGGAAAGAGGAGGAAATAAATAGTGAAACATTATTGTAAGTGCAAATTGCAGGCGGGCTAATATTTCGGTCGCTAAGAATTCAGTCATTTCTGATTCTCCTTTTCATTGAAATTCGTCTACACATTAATGTCATAGAAGAAGTCTCATTAAAGGGAATGCAGCAAAAGGTTGCGCACGTAAGAAATTGAAATTATTAAGAATCAATACTTAAAAAATCGGCTCTTTTATCTATAAATGCTTTTACTCTTCCTTTTACACTATCTGAAAATTGCTCTGAGATTAATATTTCATGCAAATTAAAATATTTAACAGTTTGTACTTCATCGCATTGAATTCGTGGAGGTTCATCTTCCATATATTGACTTTCATCTGGTATAGCTAAATAAACAAAACCCTTAATTGTACCTTGTTTCCATTGTCTACATACTTCTTTATATGATTTTATATTCCAGCCAACTTCTTCTTTTACTTCTCGAAGCATAGTAAATTCAGGAAATTCATTTATATCAGAATTACCACCAATAAAATCCCAAGCAAAATCAAAATAATTTCTTTTCATTAAAAGACATTCCCACTCTTTTGGATTTTCTCTTGCATTATTTATAATTTCTTCAAGTGTGTATTTCCAAATCAAATGTCTTTTTTTACTATCTCTAGTTCTTAAGAAAAGTGCACAACCAAAATAAGATGATTCTCTATGATGTATTTCAAATGTATACTCTTTTTTAATGTTTGAATAAAGCGAAGAAGTTTTCTGAAAAAAATCTAAATCCGAATTTTTATATAAATCTTCTATAGATAAATGATTTAATTCCCACGAACATTTATCAAGATGAATTTCTTGATAGTATCGAGGAATAATATGCCAATGCAAATGATTTGCCACATTGGCAAATTTAACAAAATTTATTCGTTTGCACTTTGTTACTTTCATAATAGCTTTCTCAAGACATACCAAGCTTTGCAGAGTGTCTAAAAGATCACTCCCGCGAATTTGCGAGTGCTCATAAATATGTCTTTTGTAAACAGCCATCAGTGCCCCTGGCCATTTTTGAGCAAAAGGGCTTTTATAGACTAAAAAATTGTGTCCTCCATTAAAAATAAATTCACTTTCATTCTTAGCATTTGAAAGTTTTCGACATAAAACACAATCATCTCTTAATCTTACAAATGACGAGAGCATTTGACACATATCCTTTCTTCTGACTCATATTATTCTTAAATATGTCGACATAAAATAGAAGTAAACTTAGACACCGCTATTCACCGTGAGGGGCTGAGAGGTTCATATGCTGCTTTTTGGATCCTATCTTGTTAAAAAGGGTTATATTACGCCAGGGCAAGTCATGATGGCTCTTGACATTCAAAAACAAACTTGGCTTCCGATAGGTCGCATTGCGCTAAATGAAGGCAAACTGACTGTTGAGCAAATTTTTATGATTCTAAACAGACAATCAGAAACGGCCAAACCTTTTGGTGAAATTGCTGTAGCTATGGGTCTCCTCACACAAGAGGATGTCACACATTTACTCGAAATTCAGCAAAAAAACATTCGCCCTATTGGACAAATTTTTGTAGAACTGGGATACATCACTCAGTCTGATATGGAGTCAGAGCTGAACGCATTTTTAAAAGATCCGGAATCATGACCAATAAATTAGAACATTTAGATGAAAAACAACTCTCTTCGCGAGGGTACATTCAGTTTGCGCAGGTGGGCCGCCCTCATGGTTTGAAGGGCGCATTTTTTTTAAAGACAGAGGATAGACGCACAGAATGGGATGGCTATAAAAAACTGCTCATTGAAACACCCAATGGCTTTCATGAAAAAAAGGTGCTTAAAGCTTATCTTAGCGGGAATGCACTTGCATTAGTCCTTGAGGGCTTTGAATCTCGTAATGATGTTGAACCACTTTATAATAAAAAAATTTATGTTCATAAAAACGAAATATCTGTCGGACAAAATGAATATATTGTTGATACTTTAAAAGGATTTAAAGTTATTGCTGAAAATAAAGGAAATATTGGTTCAATAATTGGAGTCAGTTCCTTTGGGGCTCAAGACAATCTTGAAATTGAGTTAGAAGGTTCAAAAAGGTCAGTCTTATTTCCATTTGTCGATGCATTTATTAAAAATATTGATGAAGAAAAAAGATTTATTGAAATCATATATGTTCCTGAGTTTTTTGAGGATGAAGATCAGTGAATGAGAAATTGCGCTTTTCTGCCCTGACCCTGTTCCCTGAAATGTTTGAAACAATAAAAAATGAAGGTGTCATAGCAAGAGCGATTAAAAATAATATCATAATGCTTGAAAGCCTTTATTTAAGAGATTTTTCTGACAACGTGCGAAAAAATGTTGATGATCACCCAATAGGTGGCGGTGATGGAATGGTTTTGCGCCCTGATATTACTGAAAAAGCAATTTTATCTGTTAAAAATGAGTCTACTTATATTATAAATTTAACACCATCAGGCAAAATTTTTAATAATCAAATAGCTAAAGATCTTGCACAAAAAAAACATATTCTTTTATTATGCGGTCGCTATGCTGGTTACGATATGCGCGTTATAAATAAATATTCTCATTTAAATTTAAGCGTTGGTGATTTTGTCCTGTCTGGTGGAGAGTTGCCAGCTATGTGTATCATAGATACCGTTGCGCGTTTTCTCCCTGGTGTGCTTGGTAATAAAATAAGTTCTCAACAAGATAGCTTTGAAAACGGTCTCCTTGAGGCTCCTCAATACACGCATCCTGAAACTTTTTCAGAAATGAAAGTGCCTGAAATTCTTTTCTCAGGAAATCATAAAAAAATAGCTGAATTTAATAGAAAAGAACAGATTAAATTGACCGCACAAAACCGCCCTGATCTCATTCTTCAATATTGGGATTCCTTAAGCAGACAAGAAAAATCATTTGTCGAAAAAATTTGGAAAAGTGGAAAATAAGAGTAATACCATAACTTTCGACTTTACTAGGCTATGAACCCTATTTATGGTATGTCCCTTTTGTTCTCTTGTTTTTCTCTTGAAAGGTGCTTGGAAATGCAAACTTTACGTACACATACATGTTCTGAACTCAGCACAGAACATATCAATTTGGATGTTTGTCTTATGGGATGGGTTCATTCCAAACGCGACTTGGGCGGACTCATTTTTATTGATGTGAGAGATCATTATGGTATTACACAAGTTATCATTCCTCCAAATACCCCTTTTTTTACAGAAGCAAGTCACGTTCGCCATGAATCTGTTATACAAGTAAAAGGTAAAGTCGTTAAAAGAGAAGGCGCTATAAATAAACAAATATTTACTGGAAAAATAGAAGTTCTAGCTTCAGATTTTAAAATAGAATCTCCGGCAGAAATTCTTCCATTCCCAATAGCACACAATCCAAAACAAGAAAGCGATGACACACGTCTGACTTATCGATATCTTGATTTACGCACAGAAAAAATGCACAAAAACATATTGTTTCGCTGCAATGTTATTCGCTATATTCGCGAAAAAATGCATGCTCTTGGCTTTAACGAATTTAGCACTCCCATACTCACGAGCAGCTCACCTGAAGGAGCACGGGACTTCCTTGTACCAAGTCGTCTCCATCCAGGCCACTTCTATGCACTTCCTCAAGCTCCACAGCAGTTTAAACAACTTTTAATGTGCTCTGGATTTGACAAATATTTTCAAATTGCACCTTGTTTTCGTGATGAAGATCCTAGGGGAGATCGTTCTCCTGGCGAGTTTTATCAACTTGATGTAGAAATGAGCTTTGCGACTCAAGAAGATGTATTTAATATAATAGAAGATCTCATGTTTGGATTGTTTGAAAACGAACAGTTTACAAACAGAAAAGTCATGCCGTTATTAAATTATGACGCGAAATACATTCATAAGAATCGAAAAATTCCTTGCATCCCTTGGCATGATGCTATGGATAAATACGGAATTGACAAACCCGATCTTCGCTTTGCTTTAGAAATGCAAAATGTGGAAGAAACTTTAGCACACACACAATTTGCTGTATTTAAAAATATACTTGACCAAAAAGGCATCATACGCGCTATTGTTATTCCAAATGCAGCAACACAAAGTCGTAAATTCTTTGATGAAGCTGATGCATTTAGCAAACAAACTGGACTTGGCGGTCTCCCTTGGCTTGCTGTTAAAGACGGTGAGTGGAAAGGCTCAATTGCCAAACAGCTGAGTGATGCAGAAAAAAAAGGCTTAGGCAGTCAACTTAATTTACAAAACAACGACGCAGTTGTTTTTATCGTCGGAATCAATAAACTTACTACCCAAACTTTAGGTGGAAAGGTACGCCTTTACCTTGGTGAAAAATTAAATCTAAGAAATAAAGACACTTGGGCTTTCGCTTGGATTGTAGACTTCCCAATGTTTGAATTCAATGAAGACGAACAAAAGATTGATTTCTCTCACAATCCTTTTTCCATGCCTCAAGGTGGTATGCTTTCTTTACAAGAGAAAAATCCACTTGATATTTTAGCTTACCAGTATGACCTTATTTGTAATGGCGTTGAACTTTCATCAGGAGCAATTCGCAATCATCGTCGCGACATTATGAAAAAGGCATTTGAAATAGCTGGATACTCTGAAAAAGTAGTAGAGAGTAAGTTTGGTGCCCTTTGGAATGCTTTTGCTTATGGTGCGCCTCCCCACGGTGGCATTGCACCTGGTATCGATCGTATGGTCATGCTTCTTCTGGATGAACCTAATATTCGTGAAGTTATTGCATTTCCATTAAATCAAAAAGCAATGGATCTCATGATGGGAGCGCCTGGGACTGTATCTGAACGTCAATTGAACGATATACATATTCAAATTAAAAAGCTTTAATTCATTTAAGGCTTTTATCGAGGACGAAGTGATTTTTCATTTTAAAATGCTCGATTACAAAATTCCTTTTCTAAATAAATTAATTATCATTTTCAGATATATTATTTTATTAACATTTCTTATTTCTCTAAGAAACTCTTTTGCGAAAAACACTTTAACTTTAATGACCCCTCCTTCACCTGCAGAGTTTTATGTAAATGTCGCAAAAGAATTATTTAAAATCTCAGATACAGAATACAAACAAGAAATTCATCCACTTCCTGAAATATTTTCAATTATGCAATCCGTGAATTCAAATGATTCTAATATATATTCAACCGTAGCAATACTAAATGAAAAAAATCTGAATTTATTTTATAATACAGGACATATTGCAAATATACAAACCGCTTTTTTTTCATTAAAAGACTCAAATTTAAATATTATTTCACTTGAAAGTGCTAAAAAAATAAATAAAATTTGTGTTTGGCTTGATTCTGTTTTGTATAAATATTTAATTAGTCAAGGCTTCCAAAATCTAGCTCCTGTACCAACATTAGCTCAGTGTGCTATTAGTTTGTTTAATAAAAAAGTTGATGCATGGTTTAATTCGGAAAGCACAGTTGTTAAAACTTTGCTCGCAAAAAAGTTAGATGTAAAAAGCATTCAACGAGGATTTAGCCCACTTAATGTAACATTTTTCTTAGCTGTTACTAAAAATGCGCCAAAGGAAATGATTACAAAGTTACAAATTGCTGATAAGAAAATTAGAGATACTGGTAAGTATGATGAAATTCTAACTCAATATCGAGACGCTCTTTTTTTACCCAAATAATTTAAAACTCATTTATGGAGACAATAATGAGAAACATTCTGTCTATGGAAAATATTTCTCAAATTAATTATTCCATGCAAACTGCAATTTTTGATAACTCTTGGAGAGAACCTCTATCACTATTACTAGGACTCGGTAGAGCTGCAGGAGCTGATTTTATAGAATTTTTTCTACAACGAGGAAATTATGTGAGCAGCTTAATAGAGAACTCTAAAGTAACAGCTATCACTCCTTCATTAAGTTTAGGAGCAGGAGTTCGTGTTTTTAAAGGCAAAGAAGACTGCTACGTATCAACAAATGATATATCATTTAATGGTCTTAAAGTTATTTTAGAAAAAGCTCTTAATATTCATAGTCTCAATTTAAGTCACAATCGAATTATATCTGAAATTAATTTAGAACCACTAAGAGATTATGCAGAAATAAAGCAAAAGTCAAAATGGCTGTCACACTGTAGTTCAGTGAGTGAAATGTGTGAAATAATCTTAAAACTGAACTCTGCTCAACAAAATTCAACACGCTCTCTACAAAGTGCAACAACCAACGGGTTTCGTGATTGGCAAGAAGTTATGGTTGCATCAAGCGAAGGGGTCTTTGCAAAAGACATTCGTCTTAATCAAAGCATCTCAGCCCAAGTTTTCTGTGAAGATGGAGCACATAGAACATCATCACACAGTCGTTTAGGCGACGCTTCAAACCCTGATTTTTTCAGAAAACTAAATACTCAAGAAATTGCAGAAAAACTTTCTGAAACAGCAGGCAACATGCTGCACGCTGATTTTGTATCATCAGGAAATTACCCCGTTATTCTTGCAAATCAATTTGGTGGGGTTATTTTTCATGAAGCTTGTGGGCACTTATTAGAAACCACTGCAGTACAAAGAAATTCAACTCCTTTTGCTGATAAAAAAGGAAAAATGATTGCCCATGAAAATTTAACCGCTTGGGATGAAGGCAGTTGGGAAAATGGATTTGGCTCCATTGAAATGGATGATGAGGGCATGCCTGCACAAAGAACTTTACTCATTGAAAATGGAGTTTTAAGAAACTTTCTTTGTGATAGAACAGGAAATCTTTTAACAGGACATCCAAGAACGGGCAGTGGCAGAAGACAAAATTACACATTTGCACCTGCAAGTCGTATGAGAAATACTTATATAGCGCCCGGTAAGTTCACTCAAGAAGAAATGTTCTCGAGTATTGATAAAGGTATTTATTGTAAAAAACTTGGTGGAGGCAGCGTTGGGAGCACAGGGGATTTCAATTTTGGTGTAGAAGAAGCTTGGCTCATTGAAAATGGTAAAATAACTAAACCTGTTAAAGGTGCGACCTTAATTGGTCAAGCACCCGAAGTCATGCAACGCATATCTATGTCTGGCAATGACCTTGAAATTTCGGCTGGTTTTTGTGGATCTGTCAGTGGAAGTATTTATGTAACCGTAGGACAGCCTCACATTAAAGTAGATTCTATTACAGTTGGTGGCCGATAATCATATATAAAGGAAAAAATAATGTCACTTCATATAGAACATCTTAAAAGCGAAATACAAAAAATTGCCAGTGAGAAAAGTATTTATAAATATGATGTTTATGGATCTCAAAAAGAAGAGAATTCTGCCAGTGCAAAAAATAAAGAACCTTTTTCTTTGACCTCATCAATAAGAGCCTTCCTTATTCTTAGAGTCTGGAATATCAAGCATCAGGTTGGGGTAACAAGAACATCAAACTTAACCAACGAAGGTTTAAGAGAAGCTTTTGATCTTGCAAAATCATCCTCAGAATTTGGTTCACTTGAGAATATTTATGAATTTAGTAATGAGTGCCAAAAAGAAATACAAAAGATTGAAAATAAAAATGAAATAAATAAAATCGCTACAATTCAAGATTTAGTAAAAGAGGTTATTGCAGCAGAAGAAAAAATATTAAATTATTCTGATAAATTCAAAAGTGTTCCATATAATAAAGTTTCTGAATCTATTTCATCGCGATTTTATTTTAACAGTGATGGCGCATTTAAAGTAGAAAACAGTCAAATGTCATTCTGTTATTTTTATCCTTTAGCTCAAGAAATTGAAAAAAAAACCAGACAATCTGGGCAACTCGAAATTGCAAAAAACTTTTCATCACTTGATGTTTCAGGTTGTGCAGAAAAAGCAATTGTAAAAACAAAAAATCATTTAGATTATGCTCCTATTAAAAATGGTAAATATACTGTTATATTTTCACCCGAAGCATTTTTAGATCTCATCAATGCATTTTCTAATTTTATGAATGCACAAAATATTCTTGATAAAAAAAGTTTGAGTCACAAAGAAAGTATTGGAAAACAAATTGCGAATCCAGAATTTTGTTTACTTGACTCGCCTCTCCATCCAAAAAATATAAGTTCAATCTACTTTGACGAGGAGGGCACTCCGACAAGAGAGGTCACAATCATTGAAAATGGAATCTTAAAAAGTTTTATTCACAGCAGTTACACTGCAAAAGTACTAGAATCCCAGCTAACAGGACATGCCCATATTGGCTCAAAAGTAACAGTTTCTCCTCATTATTTACACGTTAAGTCTAATAAAAAATCATCCAATACAAAAAACTACTTAGAAGAAAATAATCTTATTTATATTGAATCTCTATCAGCATTGCATGCTGGAGTAAATGAATTGCAGGGATCATTTTCACTTCCATTTGATGGTTTTTATATTAATGAAAATAAAAAAATAAGTATTGAAGCAGCTACTGTTGCAGGTGACTTTTTAGCACTTTTAAATGATATTTCATACATTCATGGTGAAGAAGTTGTTACACCGAATGGAGTTTCTCCAGAAATTTGGGTAAAAGAGTTATCAATCACTGGATTATAAAAGCTTTTTTTATTGGTTATAATTAAATGTATTTAAGCACTTAATTATGTTCTTTAAAGCTTTGAAATTTAACCACTAATTAATTATTGAACGAATAATACAGTAAATTACAGCTCAATTTAGAAGAATTTTCATTAAAATTCATAAGTGAGTAAACGCTTTTAATTAATTTTAAGTTTATATTTGCAACAATCTATAATAAAAGAAAAATATATACTATTTTATAAAAAATAATAATAAATAAAAAATAAATACACAAGCAATAACAAATTGTTATATTAATTTTTGTGAAAAAAATAAATTTATAAAAAATTGATTTGTAAAATAAATTTGCAAATCATTTTTTTGCAGAATATAAAACCAAAAGCTGAGCTCGGCTATCCGTTTTTTTAGCGAACAAGTACATTATAATATATATATTAATAATAAAAAACTAGATTAAAAATTGATTTTAAAAGGAAAAAAACATGAAATCATTACAATTTAATAAACATTTTATTTTTTCTTTAAGTCTTTTAATAACGGGATTATTCTTTCAAAATATCTCAGAAGCATCCGTACGTAAAAAAAGAAGCGCCCCAATATCAAGTGAATATTTTTGGAATGATGGAATAGATGGCCATTCAGGGAAAGTATATTATAAATTTCAATACAATGACTTTAGCAATAAGGATCAGAAAAAAATAGAAAAACAAATGAGACTTTTTGAAAGCATTGCAGATATTGAATTCATAAAAGTAAATGAAAATTATAATGGTTATTCAATCAATATTGTAAATGGTAAACATTGCTCAAGTATTGTAGGAAAGTTTTATAATTGGCAAAAATTATCTTTGAATTCAAGTTATTGTCTAAGCGAGGGTACCATTCAACATGAGTTATTACACGCTCTTGGTTTTAAACATGAACATTCTCGCTATGATCGTGATGATCATATTAATGTAAATTTTAATAATATTGATTCAACGAAATGCGAAAAGTATAATTTTGATAAAGGAGGAGAAGAAACAACTCGCTTCGGTGATTATGACCTCTCTTCTATTATGCACTATGAAAGCACAGCTTGTGGTAAATTTAAATATAATGAAAAAAATGGCAGAAGATACCAAGACACAGTTATAAAAATAAAAGACTCAAATGAGATTATTCAGAGAGGAAAAGAAATCAGTCCAACAGATATAGAAGGTCTTACCAAAGCCTATGGTGCTGCTAAGAATAAATCCATAACAAAAGCTCTCACGGCTTCAGTTACAAAGCCTCTAACAAAAACAACAATAGAAGCAACGGCAAAGAAAACAATTAAAAAGAGAAATTTAAATAGTTACTCGCTCTTACTCTATGCCCTTGACAACCCAACTCAATATAAAATCACTTATCTTGGCTACAATTTAAGGCCAATACATTCTGAAATAGTTGATGTGGATCCTAAGTTCATTAACTCTGGAATATATCATCCAATTACTATAAATGATTTTGAATGGATTGTTATTTCTGCACATGAAGATGCAAATAATATATCTTCTGAAGCAAAGTATTTCCATGTTCGTAAAGCTATGTTAGCTAAAGTTTATTTTATGACTTGGGAAAATAAATTCGACAAATTTAGAATAAGATAATTTAATCTAAACAAGATTACCATATCCATTTTTTTATTTTTGATATGGTAATTATTATCTTGCAATCACTTTATACTGCTTATTTTTTTAAAATTCATAATTGCCATATCCAGTTTTTATGCTAGTTTGCAAACTGTTCGTGAACTTTTTGAGGCTAGCATGATTCACTCTACTGAAATTCGCAATAATTTTTCAGACCTATTTACCCCACTCTCCAATTGCGCAAATGGGATAGCATATGCAATCCATGATAAAAAATGCAATCGTATTATAAGTATTCAATCACAAGTATCATGGCGAAAAAAAATACAGAATTTGAATCCAAATAATGATCTTTTTTTCAAACTTTTTACAAGTATCAACAGCAATGCAAACATAACTCCGGAAATTTCGACCGCTATTGATGATAAGCTTGCTAAGATTGAACTCTTGAAAAGACAAATACATGGAACACAATTTCCATTTATAATGGTTAGACCATTAAATAAAAATATAAATATTGTCTTTACTATTTATTGTTGTAAAAATGAAACTTCAGATATAATTGAAAATTATCAGAACCAAATATCCGCACTGAGCAATCGATTGCTTTATGAAATTTTACCTCATTTGCTAGAAAAAAATAACCAACTTAATAAATCCATCTGCGACAAACCGGAGCAATCCAGTTTATTTCCTTCGGATAAATTATGTCATAATCAGACAAAGAGTGTAAAGAAAAAATGTCTGACTGAACTTGTAATTTTCTGACTATAATTTTTTCATTGTCGTATTTGATAATACAATTTAAATTATGATTTTGCTCTAAATTATTTTTATTTATTACTCCGCCAATGCGATCTCCTGCATGTGCCATAGGAGCCATAGATTCATCCAGCATACTCACAACGATAACATCTTGCCCCATTTTCCTTTTAATGCTGCGAAAAAGATTCTCCTCTTCAAAGCCAAGTATGGTAACATCTTTAATATCTGAATACCAACATGGATTGACTCCTTCACCCGTTCGTAACCACTCTTCAGATGCATAAATACCTGCTGATTCAAAAACTTTTATAATATTATTCATAGATATACTTGTTAAAAAATCTATTTTACCCCTTTCCCAGTTCCGAATACTATTGACGTTAATACCGGCAATTTCAGCAAGCTTTTGCGCTGGCATCTTTAAAATATTCTTTCTAACATGCTTTATTCTTAATATTATTTCATCTTTTTGTTGATTAAGCTTCATATAAATGCGTTCTCATTAAGAAAATTTAAAAGTTTAAATCACATCATTAATAAAATTAATAATACTAAAAACCAATCGGCAAAATCTTCTTTCATTTACTGCAGAAAGTCAAAATCTAGTTTGAAACCTGCTTAAAAAAAATTTCCAAGATTTAGCTCCTTCAATCTTGACTTGCTCCTATCATTCAGATATCAAAAAAATGTAACGTTACCACACTTGTTTCTAATTACATGTATGAATAGATACCGTTACAACAAAAAATGAATGTGGATAATTATTATATTCTGACAGATTATTATTCTATTGAGAAAAAAACTCTAATGAATAAAATAAGAAAGTTAATTAACATATTTTCTTAATTGATTAAACATGAGTTATGGTGAAATTATGAAATTTAAATTGGTAAGATATTCTAACATTTTTGAACAGCCTTTTATCCCAATAGAATACGGGTTATCTCGATAGGGTATTCTCAATTAGAAAAATTTGAATTATTTAATTTTTATCGTGGAATAAGTATTTTAATTTTTCTCTAAACGCAATATAAATCTATCACTTTGACTTTCCAAATATTAAATTGTAAAGTAAAAACATATTACTGAAAATTAATATAATATTTTAATATCACTAGATTTTGATATGCTAAAATTTAAATTGACCACTTATTGAAAGGGTAAAAAAAATGCATTATGAGACCTTATTGAACCAAATTTATGAAAACCCAACTTGTACTATCCGAGGTTTAGCTCTGGAAGATTTAAAGCACTTTTATAAGTATTTTAAATCAGAATATCTTTTTGAATTACATTATAAAATATGTGACGATAAATGCGAAAAAAATGAGCTAATATGTATATATAATTATATAAAAAGAGAAATAAAAAAAAGAATCGATCATGGCATAGAAGACATGCATTAATATTAAAATTTTAGCATAAACTCTTAATCTTCAAATTAGCGATAACAGTTCTTTAATTGAGTGCGGCCGTTTATCAATCTTAATAATCCCAAGCTCATCAAGAATTTTATAATCATTAATTTGTGCATCGCTCGACAAAAATATTTTATTAAAATAAATATCTCGTAAGCTCCTTGCAAAGACAAAAAATTCGTATTCTGAATTTACTCCAAAATAATAATCAGTCACTATAATTGAAATATTTTTAATAAAATTTTCATTTTTATTTGCATAATTAAAAAATTCTTCTGGAGATAAAAACACCATAAAATCAACATTATTTAAATAGCGTTTCCATGAGCGCCCGACCAATGGATCATCATCAATCAATACAAACATAGAATTCTCTGAAGAATTTTTTGGTAAAGCCACTTTAATCTTATTTCCAATAAATCTCTTAGGTAATTTAGAAATATGAGGAATATAACTTTCTTTATTTGCTGGCAAGAAAAAGATAAACTCAACTCCTTTATCATATTCAGAGAAGCATTCTATATTACCTTTATGAAGTTTTATTATCTTTTGCGCGATTGAGAGTCCAAGTCCTGTACCCTTTTCTTTATTTCTAGTAAAAAAAGGTTCAAAAATACTCTGCAAATGCTCTTTTTCAATAAATGAGTTTGAGTTACCAATAGAAATCTCTACAAAATTTTCATTTTCAACTTTAATATCTTCTGTATGGATCCAAATTCTTCCATTTTCATGGATAGCTTCAATAGCATTTGCAAGAATATTTAGGATCACTCGTAAAATTCTAATTTCATCAATGTCCATATAATAGCTATGTGCAAATTGATATTCAATTTCAATTTTTTTATTGTCTTTTATACTTCCAATTGTCAAAAAAGATTTAAAAAGAAGATCTTCAAATTTTATTTTTTCACTTATATTAAGCTTAGAAATTCCTGCATCCATAACTTCATTTAGCAAATGCTCTATATAGTTTTTAGATTCAGTAAATGCAGGCTCAAATTCTTTGGCTAAATAAGTGACCTGCTTAATTTGATTACATCCTTTTATTTCTTGTAGAAAAAAATATAAAGTTGAAAAAGGTCTACGCACATCATGCGCAATAGAATGTGCTAAATTACCTACAGCTGCTAGCTGAGAACTTTTTCGAATTTCACTTTGTAAAAATGATGTATACTTTAAATAAAACTCAAAAGTTATAGATAAAGAATCAAGTTCATTATTAATTTTACGTTTATCTGCATAGTTCATTTCGTTTAAGACCCGTGCCCTTAAAGACAAAAGCTTATCAACAATTCTTTTTTGAAATACCTTAACACCCCAATAAATTGCCACAGACAAAAGGAGAAGAATAATGAAAATATAAACATATATAAAATAAAGATTATTCATCTTTTGAGAATCTAATTTAAAATAAACTTTAAAATCTTTGATATCTAAACTGCTAGAGACCTTATAAATATGAACTAAGTTTGGAAATTGTTTTTTGATTTCAGAAATTGGCAAGATAATATAAATGTAACCTAAATTATTTGTAAGTTTTTTTGAAATAGGATTGAATTGATATGAAATTGGAAATATAAATTCAACTTCGGTTCTATTCGAATTAATTCTTATTCCAGAATCTTTGTTAATATTTGGCATTTGTGTCGGATAAAAATTTTGAGTTGGAATTTGTAGTAAAGCTTTGCCACGGGAGCCATAAATAACCCATCTCGTATCTTTATAACACAATGCATTACGTGCAGACTGAATAACACCTTCTAAAAGTTTTTTATGAGTATGCTCGTTATCTATAGTTGATTGAAAGTAAAGATTAAGCCCCTCAGAAGTCGCAACCATATAGGCCGCGCTTTGCACTTTGTGGAAAGTATCAATTAATTGGAGTAAAGAACTCTGCTCTAAATGATCATTGGCAACTTTTATTTTTTCATTTGAACTTTGCAGAATAGACCAAAGTAACCAAACCGAAAAAATAAATGGAACAAGAGCTGATAGTAAAATTGCTTGAACAAAATAGATTTTAAGGGTCTTTGATTTGGAACTCATTAAACAAAATTAGCTCCGCTCTAAAAAAACTCTTAATCAACTATTCCCAACTTGCAGGTTGCCCTGTTGAAGCAAGAACAGATAACCAAATTGACTCGTTCGTATCTAAACGTTTTTTGCTTAAGGCAACCGACGCTAAAGGAACATGTGTGAATCGTTCATGCGCATATCCTATCATGCATCCTGTTTTACCAGCCATGGCTGCATGCACAGCATTTTGACCCAATTTAGCACAAAATACCGAGTCATCCGCTGATGTGGTTTGAGAACGTAACATGTAGCTTGGATCGATATATTTTAAAGTTGTTTCGATATTTCTCAATTTAAATTCATCGACAATTTTCTTTTGTAAAAATTTACCAATATCTTTTAATTTGATATTGCCACTGGCATCTTTTTCTATTTCAGAGGGCGGAAATAGATCTTGTCCAGCGCCTTCTGCAACCGCAATTGTAATGTATCCTTTATCAATAACTTTTCTTACAATAGCATCAAGAAGTCCGTTTTCGCCTTCAAGCTTTATAGGTACTTCAGGAACAAGTACAAAATCAATATCATTCATTGCAACAGCAGCCGTTGCTGTCAGTGCTCCACAATTTCGTCCCATTATTTTTACAAGACCAATACCATGAAAAGCAGAGCGCGCTTCGGTTTGCGCACAACGTAACGCTTCAACAGCTTTACCAACAGCAGATTCAAAACCAAATGTTTTACTAACCCATAAAACATCATTATCTATTGTTTTTGGAATACCAATTAAAGTTATAGGTACTTTTCGACGCTTGATTTCTTCATGGATTTCATTTGCACCTGCGAGAGTTCCATCTCCACCAATAGTAAATAAAATATTAATATCACGCAGCATAAGGGCATCGACGATCGCAACATGGTTTGAATGTCCTCTACCTGTACCAAGCACACTTCCACCTTCAAAATCGATATTTTGAACAGAGAAGGGATCTAAACGACGCCATCCAAAGGCAAAACGTTTAGTTTGCGGATCGTGCATAAATCCTTGATATCCGTAAGGAACGCCATAAATATTCTTTACACGATAGCGATCTGATAAAAAAGTTACTAGATTTTGGATTACATTATTTAATCCTGGAGCAAGCCCCCCACAAGTTACGATTGCAACTTTAGTGTTTTCTGGATTCCAAAATATTTTCTCTCTAGGTCCCGCCAACTCAAAAGTTGGCGGTTGAAAAACAATTTTTCCACTATCAGGTCGAGAAGCTTTAAGAAGGCCTTCCAAAGAAATATCAACCAAAACTCTATCTTTTCCATCTTCAATAAAATTTTCTGTCTGAAAAGAAGTTTTTAAAGGAGAAGGTTGATTTGCTTGACCAAAAGTCTGTGTGAGGCTTTCAATTAAGAACATTTCTGGTTTTATTTCAATGGTTTCCATTTATTAGACCTCAAGCAAAAGCAGCATTCTGTTCATCAAATGCTTCTTTTAAAGCATCTGAAGCAAGATCAAGCATCTTGTTCAATTGTTCACGATTAAAAGGACGCTTTTCAGCAGTCCCTTGCACTTCAAGAAGTTGTCCGCTTGCCGTCATTACAACATTCAAATCAACATCAGCTTTTTGATCTTCATGATAATCAAGATCGACATAAACTTGTTCTTCTAAAATTCCGACTGACACTGCAGCAACTGCATCACGTAAGGGATTTGTTTTGATTTTATTTTGTTTAATAAGGGCTTCTATTGCAAGCTTTAATGCAACATATCCACCTGTAATTGCGGCTGTACGAGTCCCACCATCGGCTTGCAAAACATCACAGTCAACAATTATGGTGCGTTCACCAAGAAGTTTCATATCAACTATGGAGCGCAAAGAGCGACCTATGAGTCTTTGAATTTCTTGAGTACGTCCAGAAAGATGTTGACGCTCACGACGAGTACGATCATGTGTAGAGGCAGGAAGCAAAGAATATTCTGCTGTTACCCAACCTTGCCCACGTGTTCCACGCATCCAATTTGGAACGGAGTCTTCTACGCTTGCAGTGCACAAAACACGGGTTTCACCATACTCGACAAGTACAGAACCCATTGGATTTTTTAAAAACTTTGGAGTTATCTTGAGTGGTCTAGGTTGTGAAGCGCTACGACCTTGTGAACGAAGTGACATTGATTTTACCTCAATTAAAAAGAAAACAGACGAATTCGCTAATGAACCGGCTCATTCCTAGAAACTGGCACATTAAAAAATTTATGCAAATAGGGAAAGAAAAGATGAAAGAAAAATTTTAAAGCAAAATGGTGCGGAGGAGGAGACTCGAACTCCAAAGATCTTTCGATCACTCGCACCTGAAACGAGCGCGTCTACCAATTCCGCCACCTCCGCATATGATTTAATAATTAGATTTAGGCAATTGAGTTGTCAAGAAATTTTAAAATTTTACGTAATAGGAAAGAATTTAAAATTGGAAAGATAAATGAGCAGTCGTATTTAATTGAAAACCTGATAAAGAACCAAATGTGTATGAACCTCCAAAATTTATATCCCAGATAAAATTTTCTGTAAATTTATAAGATGTTCCAATGGCCGATTGAATACCAACCCCTTGCGCCCTTATTGAATTTTGGTTAGAAAATATTTTTGCATAATTTACTAGAAAATTCCAATATAAAGAAGAATTATCAGTTAATTGAATAAGTGACTTTTCAAAACCAATTGCTGGCCTAATATAAAAGGTTTGACTTTTGCGCTCAGCATATTTTTGGTTAAAATTGCTATCTTTAGCATGCGCAATAATGAAAGGCTTTAGTTCTGATATACGTAACTTAGCTATGTCAAAAGTCAATAAAAACTCATTAAACTTAATAAAAGAAGTTGATGTTATAAAAATACCCGTTGGAAAATTAAATTGCTTTGCCCCTATTTTATGAATATATCCAAAATCTTTATTAATTGCCACACCACTGCCGAATGAGAAATTTTTATTTATACTTTTAATCTGTGTTTTCTGTTCATCAACTTTACAGTGTTCATTAATAATTAATTTTTCAAAATTTGAAATATTACTTTCATCTGAGTTTTCCATTTTTTTTTCACATTCATTAATAGAATTGAGTTTATTTTTTTGTGAGTTTGGAATACTCCTTCTTATTTCTATAAGTGAGTATTCTATTTTTTTAATATTATCAAAATAAACATTCAATTTAGACTGTGTTTCAAAGGATTTAATATATTTGACTTCGAATTTATCATTTTGGCAAAATAAACTTAAATAAAAAGGTATACCAGCAGGAATTGAAAGAGTTAAGTTATTTCCTAAAAAGACACCATTCAAATAGACATGACATTTATTTTGATTTGAATTTTTAATTATATTGATTTTTGTTTTATGTGAAACTTTATTTTCCTTTAAAGCAAACGATAATTTTTTTGCTACTTTATATGAGATGAGCTGTGCTAAATCTTTTGGAAAATATTCAATATTATTAGATATAATGAGCGACTGTAAAGATGAAATATCATTGTTTATAAGTCCATTCAAAAATAAATATATATCAATTGAAACACTTTTATTTCCGCTTTTTAAGTCGTTCTGAACAATCTCTTTAATATCATAAAAATCTTGTTCTATTTTAAGCGTTTCGCTCTTACTTAAAGTGCGGTTTTCACTTTCCTCATAAAGATTGATAATGTTTTTAGTCAATAATATTAATTCTTTTCTTTCCAATGAAAAAATTTTACTTACTAAAAAAAGTGAAATAAAAAATGCACACAATTTAATAATATATTTAATATTCATTGGTTATACTTGCCTTAAATTTTGATTAATTAGTGTATAAATTTTTTACACTAAATTATTAAAGTGTATATTAATCAAACACCTAAGGTTTTCCACAGATTATTAAGCATCTGTAAACACTAAATATTTAGAATAAAAAACTTAAAAAGTATTGATTGGCATAGTTCTTTCTTACAAAAATATGAAGGAGATTAATCACCCAATGGCAATCAAAATTTTAACAATGAAATTATTTATAAATAATCTATCAAAAATTATTTTTATTTTTTTTAGATTTATGCCAATTACGCTATTTTTATCATGCATGTTTTATTGCCTTACAGTAAATTTTACTGAAAAAGAAAAATATAGTCATATTCAAAAAAATTTAATAAAAGTTCCAGTTCTATTTGAAAATAAATCACCTTTAAAGAATAATCAAAGTATTAAGTTAGCAATGGCATTATTCTCTATTGATAAAAATAAAAATGTGATACACCCGATATACGATCCTACATTAGAATATAGAGGACTTACTTTAGGTAAAGTTTTTTCTGAAAAAAGATTAGTTTATATTGGAGACAGTGCATTTGAAAGCTGGGGATTACTAGGATCAACATTGGCCCATGAAGTTGAAGTACATGGTAAACAGTCATTCATAAAAATTGAATTTATAAATTTTTTATATCAAGTGTTAATTAATATACGTAATTATTTATTTAAATATGAACATAAGATTGAATATAATAATTATGGAACATATTTAGCAGAAAGAGAAGCTTATAATTATGAAATTAAAAATAAAAATAGATTTTTATTAAACCAAAATGAAGAAAAATCTTTGAAAGCTATTCGAGATAATAAATTATATCTATGTGATATTTAATTTTCTTTATTAACTCGCTTAAAATTATATTTTTCACATTTCATTATTAGACTTGCCCGACTTATTCCAAGTTTTTTAGCTGCTCTACTTTTATTCCAGTTTTCATTTTCTAAATATGATAATATCATTGTTTTTTCTAGATTTTCAACTGCATCTTTTAATGAACCATTCGTATTAATAGTTTTAAATATTTCTTCTTTGCCCTGAATACCATAAATTCTATCAGAAAGAAGATCATCTTGAATATCTTGTTCATCTCCAGATAAAACACAGAGACGTTCAACCTCATTTTGTAACTCACGTACATTTCCAGGCCATTCATATTTTTCCATTTTATAAATACAAGATGAACTTATCTTTTTCATTTTAATATTATTTTGTTTTGCATAATCAGATAAAAATCTTGCTATTAAGATAGGTATATCATCTTTTCTTTCTCTTAGAGAAGGAAGCTTAACATTAATTACATTCAATCGATAATATAAATCTTCACGAAATGAGCCTTCCTTTACCATCTGCTCTAAATTTCTATTCGTTGCTGCTAGTATTCTAACATCAACCTTCTTTTGTTCACTTCCACCTACTGAAATAAATGATCCTTCCTGTAAAACACGCAGAAGCTTTACTTGCATAGAAGGAGAAGTATCACCAATTTCATCTAAGAATAAAGTTCCTTTATCTGCAAGCTCAAAAAGCCCTTTTTTATCTTTTATTGCATTGGTAAAAGCTCCTTTTACATGACCAAATAACTCTGTTTCTAGCAAATTATCATTTATTGCTCCACAATTTTGTACAATAAAATTAGCATTACTTCTTTTAGAGTTTACATGAATTGATTTTGCTATTCCTTCTTTTCCAGTACCATTTTCTCCTGTTATTAAAATAGTTGCCTCACTGTCACTAATTTTATTTAATAATTTAAACACACTTTGCATTGCTAGACTTTTTCCGACAATATTTTCATAGGTCCATTGGTTTTTTAAATTATTAGATAATGCATGAAAACTTTCTGTATTATCAGATATTGTTTTTCTTAAATTCAATATTTCATCAAGTACAACT
Source organism: Fluviispira multicolorata (assembly GCF_009208585.1). GTDB lineage: Bacteria > Bdellovibrionota_B > Oligoflexia > Silvanigrellales > Silvanigrellaceae > Silvanigrella > Silvanigrella multicolorata. The sequence goes on along the minus strand of NZ_WFLN01000008.1, from coordinate 100,683 downwards.
TCTAAAAGCTCTTTTAAATATCCAACTTCTTTCAAAGATAAAACAGGTAAATTTGCAATGTATTCCTCTAAATGAGTTGCATTTTGTGCAAATGATTTCCGTAAGTATGTTCGCAATCTATCCTTTTGTTCATCTACAGTTTCTTCGATTAAAAACCCATCCGCAAAAATACAACCCAAATATTTTTTTCCTAATTTTAAGGGCAAAGACATTGTGCTAAAGCCTGCATGGCATGTTGAAAGTAAATAGGCCTCTGCTTCTTCGGATTCAATAGTTGTTTTTGTGGCAATGTCTACACAATCTGGGAAAGTTTTATCGCTTTCAGTAATTAATTTACAAACAGGGTTTTTTGCATTAAAAAATTTTCCTTGCGGAACTCCTTTTAATATCCCTTTTTCATCTGTAAAATTAAGTTGGATATTCCACCAACTTCCAATAATTTGCCGAAGTTTATTAATTATATTTAATTTCTCAAAATCTTCAAAACTGATATTGCTCTCTTCTAACACATACACCTCCTAAAGCATCAGTTTTTGAAGAGCATTGTCACTTCGGAATAAAACTGTTAAATCTTTATTCACTTTGTAGAAAAATAATACACTTAAAGAAATTTCAAACACTAAGGCTGCATTTTAGTTTTCATACTTGACGGTCTAAGAAATAGTGCGCATAATACTCCTAGCTCTGGGTAGCTCTTGTATCAATGTGGTAGAACCTACAAATAACGTAACAGGAAGCTGAAAAATTCTTGGTGAGCACGCCCTCCGGCTTGTACGATCGAGGGAAGCCTAAAAGGAATTTCAGAGGCATCCACTTTTAAAGAGTGGGTTTCTCCTATTTCATGACTGCCCAGGGTGTTCTTTCCTTATTTAATTCCAAATTGCTTTTAAAATTAAATCATATTGATTATTTACCTAGAGTTTTCTTAGTATTTCAAAAATAACTATTTAGCTTTAATTAAGCTTTCTTTTACACTTGAGAACGAATACAAAGGATTTTATTATGACAAAAAACTACAGTGGTGTCTCATGTATTAACGGAATAATATTCCCACTCGAAGAAGCAAAAATTCCTATTTCCGATAGAGGTTTTTTATTTGGTCATGCTATTTTTGAAACTATTCTTGTTAAATCAAATTTAATAGTCTCTTGGAAAAATCATTATACAAGAATGAAAATTAGCTGCGAAAGCGCATTAATTAGGTTACCAGAAGAAAGCATTTTGAAAGATTGGTGTCAACAATGTGTGGATAAAAATCTTGAATTGAGTGAGAAAGAATCTGATAAAGTCCAATTAAGAATTATTGTAACTGGAGGTAATTCATTTGATCTTGCCATTAAGAAAGATAATGATCAATTACCGAATTCAAATGTAATAATTATATGTAGAAATGTAGCAGGCCCTTCTAAAGTTCAATATGAAAAAGGAATTGCATTAAAGTGCGCTCCCGATTTAAGAGCACAAGGTTTAATTGATATCAAAAGTTGTTCTTACCTGTATAATTTAATGTGCCTTGAGTTGGCTAGAAAAGAAGGATATGATGATGCATTATTTTATAATAATGCAAATCATATAACCGAATCTACATCTGCAAATTTTATTTGGTTTGACAGAAATAATGTTACTCATTCCGCTTCTTTTAAAGGAAGCTGCCTTGCAGGAACGACATTATCAAAACTTATTGAAGGTATACAAAAAACAAATTTACATTTTAGCTGGAAAGAATTAAACCTCAACAATATTGCCGATGCAACAGGATGCGGCATTATCTCTTCTATTCGTGGCATAGTGCCTGTTAACAAAATAGATGAGAATTGCTTTGACATTCATGCTCAAAAAGAAATTTTTGAAACATTGAATAGAATACTACAAGAACAAATGAATTAAGGTCATATAAATGAGAGTTATTGCTGGAAAATATAAAAGAAGAAATTTAGTCACAACCGAAGGTAACGAAATAACAAGACCCACTTCAGATCGGGTCAAAGAAAGTGTTTTTAACATTCTTTCAGATGAATTACTCAATGCCAAAGTCCTTGATCTCTTCTCTGGAAGTGGATCGCTTGGAATTGAATCTCTCAGCCGAGGGGCAAATTTTGTCACCTTTGTGGAGAAAAATATAGAACCTGCAAATTGTATTCAAGTTAATTTAAATGGTCTTAAAGTCCCTGAAAATGAATATTCAATTATAAAATTAGATGTTACTAAATTTTTAACTTCTTACTCTTCTCAAGAAAAATACGACATTATTTTTGCTGATCCCCCCTATAAATCTCCATGGTATGCAAATTCTCTTGATGAAATTGAAAATGCAAATGTGTGCAATAAAAATTGCACTGTCATTTTTGAAATGCCAAAAGATCTCAAAATTTCGATACAATCTAAATTCAAAGGATGGTCGAAAGATGATGAACGCATCTATGGCAAAACAAAAATTGAAATCTGGAGAAAAAGGGAAGAGGCATGATAAAAAAGACATTTGTTAATTTAATATTTCCTTTGGTTGCAATTTTTTTACTTTATGGTTGCTCAAGCTCAAAAATATCATCTGATAGCTTAAATTATATTATTTCTGGTAATAAATTTGCAGAAAAAGGTGATTTTCAAAATTCGGCAACACAATATAAACTCGCTCTTAAAGCGGAACCCAATTCAACCACAGCAAAAAGAAATTTGGGTTTAGTTTCAGTAAAAATCGGTAAATTTAAAGAAGCTGCTCTTTTACTCCTCGATATTTCAGAGTATTACCCAAAAGATTCTGAACTTTTTTATTTTTTAGGAGAAGCAAATAGAGGTCTTGGTTTTGACAAAGAAGCAATTAAATTCTATCAAAAATCTCTTTCAATTTCTCCTTCAGAATTAAGAACACTAAAATCATTAAGTTGGGTTTATTTAAAAACAGGTGATTATGATCAGGCTGAAAATTTAATTAAAAGAAATTTTGAAAGAAACCCTCTTGATCTCCAATTACTTCTTATTTCAACAAGCATCGATATTAAAAAAGAAAAATATTCAAAAGCAATTAAAGCAATGCAAGATTTTGAAAAATCAGATTTTCGCATAGTTAGCAAAGATCAAACGACTGCAGAAACCGAAAAAATATTATTATTAAATGTTCTTGGAAATGCTTATGCTGGGGTTAATAACTGCGAAAAAGCTCAAAAAATATATGACATAATATTAAAATTAAGACCTTTTTTGGCCTCCACCTTAACTGATTCTGCTAAATGCGATCTTAGACTTAACAACACTTTTCAAGCAAAAAATAAACTCGAAAAGGCACATGCAGCTGAACCTAACTACCCAGAAGCTCTTTACCTATTAGGAAAAATTTATACCAATAATGATCCAAAAAAAGCAGCTTTTTATTATAAACGTTTTGTAGAAATTTCCTCTGATTATAAGAATCTTGAAGCTGAAAATAAACAGGCTCAAGCTTCTTTAAACCTACTTGAATCTAAAAACTTAGGCCAAGGTAAGAAATCTGATTGACGCATGCGTTCGTTTGGTTAACTATAATGTCTAATTGAGCTTCATCTGAAGCCTCTTAGTTTATTTGTAAAATGACAATTTGTCCCATAAGAAAGGTATCAAACGATGAAACTCTCATCAGAGCAACTCGAGCGACTTGCGGAACGTGTGTTTAAAGTTCTTAAGGGTTCAGGACATATTGAACTTGACTATGATACCGAAGAACGTATTGAAGAAAAAGTTATCGAACAAATCTCTAATGTCCTAGAAGACGACTCCCGTACTGAAGATCGCCTCTCACGTGAAGCTGAACGTCTCGTTTCCGCTCAAAGCCAAATTGCAAAATCATCTGGCAAGAGTTTTGAAAGCCTTGTTGAAGAGGTTAAAGTACGCCTTGCTCGCTCTAAAAGAGTCATTTTGGGAGACGAACCAGAGCGTGCAGACTCCCTTGCTGAAAAAGTTTTAAAAGCTATCTGGAAAATTGATGGCATTGATTTTTTTAGTGAAGATATGAAAGTGCAAAACTGCATAGCAAGAGCAATTCACCGTTTTCGTGTAGAAGACGACCGCATCATTGAAGCCGTCGAAAAAATAGTGAATAAGAAAAGTGGTGAAGAATCATACAGCCACGCTTGGTGTATTGCATTCGATAGATGCTACAACGAAGTCCGCCAACGTATTGCAAATCAAAAATCATCTGATGAAACAACAACGGTAGGCGGCTAAGTACAAAAGAGATCATAAAAAGTGCAGCCAGAAGAATTTGTCCACCTCCATATCCATTCCGAGTACTCACTTCTTGATGGTTCCATAAAAGTAAAAAAACTGGTTAAAGAACTCAGCAAAAGAGGAGCGAGGGCAGCTGCACTCACTGACCATGACGGAATGCATGGTGTGCTTGAGTTTTTCCTTTCCTGCCAAGCTGAAAAAATTAATGGCATTATTGGTTATGAAATAAATGTCGAAACTATTTTATTAGAAGATAAAAAACAGGTTTCACATTTAATTTTACTCGCAGAAAATAATGAAGGTTACGCAAACTTAATTAAGCTCTGTACAATTGCCAATACAACTGGAAAAAATAATATATATCCTGATTCCACTTCAGTTACTATTGCAGATTTACAAAAATATTCAAAGGGAATAATTTGCTTAACAAGCTGCATGAAAGGCGAATTGTCTGCACTTATTTTAAAAAATGAATTAGAAAATGCAGCTAAATATTTAAATAAATTAACAGAAATATTTGGCAACGAAAATACTTTTGTTGAACTCATTGATAATGGTATACCTGAACAAAAAAGATTAATTCCAAATCTTATAAAGATTGCAAAACAAAATCAAGTTGAAATTGTTGCTACAGCTGACGTACATTATATTAATAAACAAGATAAAGAAACACACATGTCTTTACTTGCTATTAAACATAAATTACAAAAATCTGATGTAAGAGGTATTCCAAGTTTTATAGACTTTCACTTACCAACCTTTGAAGAAATGCAATTAAAATTTTCAAAATACCCTGAAGCAATTTCAAATACAAAAAAAATTGCTGATAGATGTGACGTTAAAATCGATACTAAAAGTATTTTTATGCCAGACTATAGACAGAGAGAAAATGAAACCTCTGATGACTGTCTCGTACGTCTTTCTCGTAAAGGCCTTGAGGCCCGCAAAAGTGCTGTTGAACATTGGATGGGAAAATCATTTAACGAAAAAGTTTGGGATGAATATAAAGTACGTCTCGAATATGAGCTTTCAGTTATTTTAAAAATGAAATTTTCAGGATATTTTTTAATCGTACAAGACTTTATAAATTGGGCAAAAGAACAAAAAATCCCCGTAGGCCCAGGTCGTGGTTCTGCTGCAGGTAGCATTGTTACTTATGCGTTACGCATTACAAATATCGATCCCATTCGCTTTAATTTATTATTTGAGCGTTTTTTAAATCCAGATCGTATTTCTATGCCAGATATTGATACAGATTTTTGCCAAGATAGGCGTGGTGATGTTCTAAATTATGTCTATCAAAAATATGGCAATCGTGCAGTATCGCAAATTGTTACTTTTGGTCGAATGATGGCAAAAAATGCGCTAAAAAATCTTGCCCGAATTAATGGCTGGCTTTTTCATGAAAGTAACGAGTTTGCAAAATTAATTCCTGAATCCCCAGGAATCACTCTTGAACAAGCGTTTAAAGAAGAAATTAAAATTCAAGAACGAATTGCATCCGATGAACGTGCAAAAAACCTCTGGGAAAGTGCTCTTGAAGTCGAAGGCACGCTCAGCTCTCTCGGTATTCACGCTGCAGGCGTAATTATTTCTGACCGTGCTCTCGACGAGCGTTGTCCGCTTCTTGAAACTGACGGCCAACTTCTTACCCAATTTGAAAATAAATATGCAGAGAAAATTGGGCTTATTAAATTTGACTTTTTAGGATTAAAAACCCTTACTGTTATTGATAATGCAGTAAAAATTTCTCAAAAAAGATATAATATAAATATAGATATTGACAGTATTGAGCTCGAAGATCCTAAAGTTTATGAAATGATTTCTACAGCTCACGTCACCGGCATTTTTCAGCTTGAGTCCAATGGCATGCGTAAACTCATTGCGAACTTAAAACCAACTTGTTTTACCGATATTATTGCCGTTCTTGCCTTGTTCCGTCCTGGGCCATTAGGCTCAGGGATGGTCGATGATTTTGTGAAGCGCAAACATGGCGAAACACAAGTGGAATACCCATTTGAAGAACTTGAACCAATATTAAGTGACACTTACGGAGTCATTGTCTATCAGGAGCAAGTGCAAAAAATTGCAGCTGTCCTTGCAAATTATACCTTGGGTGAAGCAGATTTATTGAGACGCGCCATGGGTAAAAAAGATAAAAATGAAATGGAAAGACAAAAAAGTCGGTTTGTCTCAGGTGCAACTGAAAATGGACACAATCCCGAAAAAGCAGCTGATCTTTTTGATCTTATGGCAAAATTTGCGGAATACGGTTTTAATAAAAGTCATACCGCTGCTTATGGTTGGGTAACATACCAAACTGCTTGGTTAAAAACATATTATCCCACTGAGTTTATGACAGCAATTATGACCTGTGATTTAGACAACACCGATAAAATTGTTGGCTATGTCCGTGACTGTAAACGAATGAAAATTGCTATTTTACCACCATGCGTTAATCATTCACGCTTTGAATTTAGTATTCCAGACGACAAAATCATTCAATTTGGCTTAGGTGCCATTAAAGGACTTGGTTCAGGCATAATTAATATGATTGTCGAAGAAAGAGAAAAAAATGGGATCTTTGGCACTGTTCCAGAATTTATTGCACGACTTGATGCACGGAAATTAAATAAAAAAGTGATGGAAAGCCTTATTAAAGCAGGTGCATTTGACTCTATTGCAAGCAATCGTGCTGAACTCATGACAAACTCAGACACTTGGTTAAAAACCATTGCTAAAGAGACTGAGAGAGAAGAAAATACAAGTTTTGATATATTTGGAATGTTTAATGATAGCAACACTATAACTAAACAAGAAATTCTCCAAAAAATTGAACCTACTCCTAAAAAGAAAAAAAATACTGATGATTTTATTTTCTTACCCAATATTCTGCCAACCATTGTAAAATCAGAAAATTGCCCAAATAAAATTGCTAATTTTCTAATACCAATTCAAATTAAATCCACTAAACCTTGGACATTTTATGAGCAACTTGCCCATGAATTTGCAACCCTTGGTTTTTATATGACTGGACATCCTGCTGACCTCATACGTGCAGACCTAAAAGAAATCTCTGAAATTTCACTTAATCAAGCTATTCTTTATTTAGAACCTGATGAAGTTCCTGATTATAAAAGAAAAGCTATTAAAGTTGCAGGGATTGTGACTATGAATTTAGAGAAAAAAAATAAAGATGGAAATTCTTTTTTAATCTTAAAAATTGAAGATGGGTTTGGAGAACTTGAAGTTACTTTATTTAGCAAACAATATGCAGCTCTCACTGAAACAATTAAAATAGGCGAAGCTCTTGTTGTTGAGTGCAAGATCAAAAAAGGTATTGAAGATGGAAGTGTTAAAGGTATCGTCCAAAGTATCGATCGCGTTGCTAATAAAAGAATTGAACTTGTAAAAAGAATTATTCTTTCAACTGAAGAAACATTTTTAATGGGAAAAGAAAATATAAAAAATCTTATAAATATTCTTATAAAAAATAAAGGCAAAACTCCCCTTTATATGAATATTGCAATTCCTGATCACAACCTCAGATTAAAAGCAAAAATGGGTAATCATTATATTACTCCTACCGATAATTTTATTATGGATATTGAAAACACTTGGCCAGGTCTTGTTAAAGTTGAAAGAGTTTATCATTATCAAGTGCTGAACTGAGTTTGACAAGAAACTTGCCGCCTAACTTATATATCCTCACTATTTAAGATCGTATTGAGTGCCAAGATAACTTGATACACAATCCGCATTGTTCAGTCGCCAATCCATTCGATTCAATTGCCCTGGTCCATAAGCCGAAATTACAAATATACAAGCGTATTTATAATTAGGAACACGAGCTAATGCTTCATCATTTCTGACTGCAGTAAAAGAATAAATTGAATTAAATGATTTTTCCGTAGTGACTTCCATACCTACTTTTCTTGTTCTGTTTGGCGGTATTTCAATCTTATTATTAATATCTATTCGATTGCATGATTCATCTAAAAAATTTATATTATCTTCAAACAATCTTGAAATTTGAATATACCAACTGTATTTCATATCTTTATTATTTAATGTATACCAAACATGTACACTTGAGCAGTTAGGCTCCTGTGCAATATCATTAGAATCAATGTTTAGATACTTCGTTTTCTCTATGAAAGAATTTCTATGATTATTGGGAGGATTAAATCTGACATTTGAATGTGCATTCATTGAAGGTAACAATAGAGAAAGAAAAATGGATTTTAGATATATTTTGTTCATTATATAGCTCTCCTTCTAAATATATAAAAATTGTATTTATGAGAATTTGAAAAAATATGAAGAAATATAATTTATTATATGTCAAAAAATCTGAAATATTACATTTTTTAAAAAACTAAAATTCTACAAAATTTAGATCCTAATAATTAAATCATTCCTTTTTACAAAACTTTGATCGAATATAAAGTACAAGTATTTTTGATAGTTTACAAAATCAATATTGTCAATATGCTAATTGTATAAAAAATGTACTTTGTGAATAAATGGAATAAATTTTTTATACTCTGTTATTAACTTGCTAGAGGTTTAGATTATTTTTGAAGAATAAGAAAATCAAGATAAGTTATATGCTCTCTCACAAAAGAAGCCCGCAAATGCCCTGCATCCTTATAAATTGGTTTATTTTCATATGTACTTGGACATATTGAGTCTTTACCACAAAGATAATCTAATGGATCAATGACCTGGGCACCTGCTTCAATTACAACATTTTTTAATCTCTTTAAGAATGAATTTTTCGAATTAATAATATCAACTTTACTGACATTTTGAATATTAATACTAAACCTATCATTAAATATAGAACGATTGATCATATGTAATGGGGAAAGAACTTCCCCTCTAGGTATGTTAAGAATAACATATACAGATTTTTTTAAATCAACTAGTCTTTTGAGACTCAATTCAAACTCATTAAGCATTTTATCTACTGCCACAGGCGATTTCCTTAGAAATCCAATAAAATGTTCATTCTCATAATATGCCTTTACATCTTCCTTCAAATAACCCAACCACTCAGAACCAATAACAACTGTTTGAACTTGGGGATCTTCAGCATAATCATAAACATCTTGAAGATATTTTTGGCAACTGAGCTTACCTCTAATTTTTACATTCTTTATTGGGTAACAGCCGCTGCCTGTAAAAAATATTGTACTTTTCTTAATACTCGGATTATCGATTAATATTTTTTCAATTCTTGGAGCATATTGTTCAATATTACTATCTCCCATAAATAATATTTTGTCTTTATAAACTCCATTTTGATTTAAAGAAGATCCATTATAAAAGCTTTTATGTAGAAACTTTGGAGGATAATCCCAATCTTTTACAGCGTCATTATAGCTTTGTAACTCAAATTGACTCGAATAAGGCTTAATTTTTCCTTTATATCCTCCAACTCCAATTATTACTAACAATATTGAAACAGAAATTAAAGAATATACGGCTGTTTTTTTATTAACTTTTTTAATAGGATTTTCAACAAAATAAAATGTTAAAACTGATAATAATAAAGTTAAAATAAGTACACATATTAGATTCAAAAATGCGGAAGGATTTGGAAATAAATACTTATTAAAAACAATTAAGGGCCAATGCCAGAGATAAATAGGATAACTTATTAAACCTATATAAACGATATATTTATTTGAAAGAAAATACCTATTAACAATAGGTTTTCTTCCTGATGAAATTATTAAATAAGCACCAATAACAGGCATTAGTGCCCAAAATCCTGGAAACATTTTATCGCTATTTATTAAAAATACTGATAATATAAGGAGAATAATACCAAAAATAGATTTAATATTATTAATACGTTCTGAAGATTCATTTCTCTTATATAATGTAAGATATCCTAATATTCCTCCAGCAGCAAGCTCCCAAAATCTTGATACGGTCATAAGATATGATTCGCTTATCATTTCAAATAAATAGAGTAAGATTATATTTGTAATAAATGAAATAAGAAATAATAAAATCATTATTTTTAAAAAATTTCTTTTAAACTTCCAGCTTACAATAGCAATAAATGGCCATAATAAATAAAACTGCTCTTCAACCCCAAGAGACCATAAATTTAAAAGTGGCCTTAAGCCAGAATTAAAATAATCTACACTTTCCCTCCACTGGAGTTCATTTGAAACAAAGCCAATACCTCCTGCAATATGTTTTCCAAGATAAACGAATTCACGTTCGAATAATATTAACCATCCTAACAAAAGAGTTGTCATTATTACTAAAATAAGTGCAGGAAATATTCTTAAGACCCGTCTCATATAAAAGTCAGAGATAAGAAAAGTATTATTGTCTAAATTCTTAAATATATTTGTTGAAATTAAAAATCCTGAAATTACAAAAAATATATCAACGCCTATAAAACCACCCGGAATTTTACTTGGAAATAAATGATAAATGACAACAAAAAAGACTGCAACTGCTCGCAAGCCATCTATATCTGGTCGATACAGTAATTTATTAATATTATTCAAACTAATTACCCATTATGTTGATAAAAAAATTGCTTAACCGCTATTAATTTTAATTACCAAAGTTTAAGCTTTAATGAAACTGCTCGACCCCTCAAATAGAGAAATATTGAATTTCATAATTTGCTTCATATTCTAAAGGAGCAAGATAATCAAGAACAGAATGGCGTAAGTTGAATTATATAATACCTCTGTATATTCTATATGGATTTAATTTATTTCTTAATTAAACGTTATATTTTAAAAATAATTCTATTTCAAAATCTTATTCTGAGGATTATCAGCGTAGATTTCCCAATCCAACTTACTGCCATCCTCAATGTCCTTTATTTTCTTTACAGTGACTTCTATTCTTTTAAGAGCATTTTTTGCCTTATTAAAAATATTTAAATCATTTTTTGCTAATTTACTTTCAATACGTTTTAAAGCCATTTGTGCTATTGTTAAAGAGTTATTAATCTCGTGATTATAAGTAATTATTATTGAATTTATTGTTTCTATTTCTTTCTTTTGTAAATTTTCTTTATACAGTTTGCTCATCATAATTTGATTGTTTATTCGAGTTGCTGCTATATCAATATTAACTGGTTTTGAAATATAATCATTTGCCCCTAATTTCATAGATTTTTCTAAATTTTTATTATCATTTAATGAAGTAATCATAATAATAGGCAACTCAAATTTATTATATTTTACTCTTATTTTTTCTAAAAACATATTTCCATCCATATTAGGCATTAATATGTCTAATAAAATAAGATTCACAGAATATTTTTCAACTATTTCAACATCTGAAATAGTTTCATTTAATACAACACATTCAAAATTTTTATTTTTTAATCCTTCTGATATAAAATACGTATCTAATTCACTGTCATCTATTATTAATATTTTAATGTTTTTTTCTGACATATTTTCTTTCTCAACTAAATTAAAAAATTTAGCCCCTCCAATAAAGAGTTCATTTTTTCTTTTATTTTTTGAAATAACTCATTTGCTCCATCTAAATCTCCATGTCGCCCTTTTTCTTCAAGTATTAATAAGTCTTTTGTTATTTCATCTACAAAAAAACTGCCAATATTTCCTTTCAATTTATGTGCAGAAATTTCTAATTCTCTCGCATCATTCTTTTCAATTGAACATTCAATATCAGATAACATCTTTGGAATATATAAGAAAAAAAGCTCTATATATCTTTTCATAATTTTCTCATCATCAGAAAAATGTTTTAGAATTTTTTCTTTATTTAAACTCATTATATTTTCACTTCTTTTTAAACCAATATTTTTTTTACTCTTCAAAAATAGATTTAACGAACTTATAATATCTTCTATATTAAATGGTTTACCAATAAAGTCATTCATTCCCATTTTTTTACATTTTTCACGATCATCAATACTCACATTTGCAGTTAAAGCAACAATCCAAGGTCGATTTTGTGCTTGAATTGTTTGATAAATTACGCTAGTTGTCTCAAAACCATTCATTTCTGGCATATAACAATCCATAAAAATTAAATCATAATTCTTTGTAGTTAATATGTCTAAAACTTCTTTGCCATTGCTTACAATTTCTGGGTTATATCCTAATTTTTCTAAGAATTTACTTATTACAAACTGATTATTAAAATTATCATCAGCTACCAAAATATTTAAAGGGAACTTCTTTGCCATTTCTTTATCAATTTTATTGGAATTCTCATTTATTACTATTGGCTCTCCTTCCATTGCTTTAAATTTAAATGAAAATGCAGAACCTTTACCAAACTCAGAATTAACAAAGATTTCCCCTCCCATAGCTTCACAAATGCCTTTACAAATTGCGAGCCCTAAACCTGTACCTCCAAATTTTCGAGCTATAGATGCATCTGCTTGGGAAAATGAATTAAATATTTTATTTTTAAAATCTTCAGTTAATCCAATACCTGTATCAATAATAGAAATTGTAATAATATTCATATTGTTAAAATCTTTAGCACATTCTACTTTTACTGTAATCGATCCACTCGTAGTAAATTTAATAGCATTGCTTAATAAATTTACTATTACTTGTTTTACTCGAGAAATATCTCCAATAATCCACATAGGTATTTTAGGATCAATATCAACATAGATAGGTAATTTTTTTTCGATCGCTTTCACACCTAAAATTGAAACACACTCATGAATTGCATCGATTAAGTTAAATGATATATTTTCAAGTTTAAGCATTTTTACTTCAATTTTAGAGAAATCTAATATATCATTTAATAAATTTGTTAGATTGTGACCACTTGCTTTAATAATTTTTAAATATTTTTTTGCATTCTCTGTTTTAACTTCATCACTCAATATATTTATTGTCCCAAGCATTGCATTCAAAGGTGTTCGAATTTCATGACTCATATTGGCAAAAAATAATCCTTTATTTTTAACATTTTCTTCTGCGCTTTCTCTTGCTTTTAAAAGAACTTCTTCCATTTCTTTTTTATGGCTAATATCAAATCGAATTGCAATATATTGAATAACTTTGCCGTTTGAATTATGGATTGGAACCACAGTTGAATCAACCCAATAATATGTTCCATCTTTTCTTTTGTTTTTCACCTCGAAATGCCATATTTTTCCTTTTGCAATTGTTTTCCATAGGTTTACAAAAAATTCTTTAGGATGATGACCTGAATTGATTATCCTATGATCATTACCAATGAGTTCTTCTTTTGAAAATCCAGAAAGTTCTACAAATTTTTCATTTACATATTTAATCTTTCCAGTCAAATCTGTAATTGCTACGATTGCTGATGCATCAAGTGCATACCTCTGTTGCTCTAATAAATTTCTTGTTTCACCAAGCTCTTTTTCAGCTACTTTTTTATAGATAATTTTCCCTAAATAATGTGAAATTTTTTTGTATAAATTCACATCACTATTCATACTAAATACACTTTTTTCTCTTCTATAAAAAAATTCTAACTCACCAAAATTATTTTCTCCATATATAATTGGTATAGAGACTCTCTTTGTCATATTAAATTTTTTAAATAATAATTTTCCTAAATAATTATTATCATCATCAGCTTCATTAATTCCATCATAAATTTCTTTATTTATATTTTTATTTATAAAGTTTTCCTTTACATTATTAATCATTTTAATTAAATCATTTTTAATCGCATAATATTCTTTATATACAAGTACATTATTTATATTATCCCAATATATCCCAACATCAAAATCCAATCTTGATCCGATATTTTTCATTACTTTTTCTATGATTTCCTTTTCGCCTACAGAATTTACTATAGCAAGATCAATACTTGAAAATAATAATTTATTTTTTATTAATTTATCCAAAATATTTGTTATAAAATAACCATATATGATAAAAATACACAGTAGAGCTAAAAAAAGAACAATAAGGACTATATCTGTCAAATGAACTATTTTTGAATCTTTTTTAAACTCATTAATTTCTTCAAGAACTTTTTTCCCAATATACTCAATACATTGAAGTGTATTTCTTTTAAAAATCACTAATCCACTTTCATCTGGAAAAATATTGAGATTAGATAATGATTGATTAACATTAGAACAACTTTTATTTTCTTCATATATAGTTAAATTTTTTTTTAAGAAAAAAACTTTCTCACCAAATTCATCAATAATATTTGTTTTAAATCCTGTACTTTCTTTGCTTTTAACAATACCTCTAAGCTCACTTAAATAAACAATTGTTATATTTTTATTCAAAGAATCTTCATAGAACTTTGAATTTACTGAATTTTGATAATAATATAATGAAATAGTAGTTATTGAAAATAAAAGAAATAATGCAGAAATTAAAGTATAAGAATTCAAAGACTGATTTTTTAAAAAGCTTTCTAGTGATCTTTTATCTAACATTTTCTCTCCAGTAATAACCAAATATTTAGGTACTAGGAAAAATTATAAAAGAACCAAAAAGTGAATATAAAAATTAAATTTTTCTTACCCTAGCCTCTTCTCTCTATATAAAATAATTATAAGGTGATAAAAATGAGTTTCAATGCATTTTTTCTGACTGTATTTATATGAAGCTTTATTTTAAATTTATTTCTTATTTTTACAAAATATTGCAGAAATTTTAAATACTTAAATCTTTAAATACATCATCAGGTAAAAGATCAGTCATGCACTTATTTTTTTCTTTACTGCACAATTCGATAGAACAGCTCCGCCCTGTTGCTGTGCGACATGAAAGATTTTCTATATAAAAAATTGGATGTTTTTCGAAGCTATACGGGTGCCATTCAAGTGGAGATTCTGGTCCAAAAAGAGTGTAAGTTTTTACCCCTATTGCAATTGCAGCGTGCTTTAATCCTGAGTCATTGCCAATAAAGATATCTGCTAAAGACAATATGCGAAAACGTTCTCTTAGGCTACATGAGCTTGTATGTAAAAATTTCTTTTTATTATCTTCTGACATATATATTAAAAGCTCTTCAATGAGTTCTTTATCCACATATGATGTAATAGCAACAACACAACCTTTTTTTTGTTCAATCCAGTTCGTCGCAAGCTTTGCAAAATATTGTGGTGGCCAAATTTTTGTTCGACGTCCTGCCCCAATTCCAAGCATTAATAGAGGAGACGATATTTCCTGCAAAAAATTTTTTAAATAATTTTTTGCCCATGCTTTTTCTAATTCAGAGATATATATTTTAGGAAATTCACTACCATCAATTTTAAAATTAAATCCAATAACTGTATCTAAATCTCTTTGAATAGCTGATTTATGTATACCTTTATCAGGTATTTGCACTGTAGAAAATTTATTTTTTCGGCGTAAACTATGAAAATGATTAGATCTATTCTTAGCTCCAGTGAGAAATGACAAAAATGCACTTGTATTACTTGCATTGCAATTTATTGAATAGTCATATTTTTTCAATCGGAAAAAAATTAAAAATTTTAAAACGAGAAATATTTTTTCATAAAGAAAATTAAATAATTTAAAATTATATCTTGTAAATAAATATATATTATTTACATATAAATTTTTTTCAAAAACAGCTTTCCAATCTGATTCAACAAAAACATCAATATCAGCATACATATCATTTTTTTTTATACACTCGACAACTGATGTTAAAATGACTGTATCTCCCATTGCTCTTAGTTTTAAAACTAAGTACTTTGCCATCTAATTTGCTCCCTGTTGTCAAATTCAAGTTTAAGAAATACACTAAGTCGCTAGCTCGATTTTTAATTATTTAATTGTTCTCTTATATGGAGTAAAAAATGGCAAGTCACAATCGATATCTTGTACGTAAAGTTGCAGTTTTGGGATCTGGAGTCATGGGAGCTCAAATTGCAGCACATATGGCAAATGCAAATGTTGAAGTTGTATTATTTGATCTTCCTGCAAAAGATGGAAATCCAAATGGAATTGTTCAGAAGTCACTCGCTTTTTTACAAAAGCTAGAACCTACTCCCTTTTCAATTAAATCAAAAGCGAATTATATTACACCTGCTAATTATGAACATGATCTTGATAAACTTCAAGATTGTGATCTAATTATTGAAGCAATTAGCGAAAGAATCGACTGGAAAAAAGATTTATATTCCAAAGTCAGTTCTAAAATCTCCTCACATGCAATCTTTGCAACCAACACTTCAGGACTTTCAATAAATTCACTCGCCGAAGTATTGCCTTCCGAATTAAGAAAAAACTTTTGTGGAATTCACTTTTTTAATCCACCCAGATACATGACTCTCGTAGAAATTATTCCTCAGAAAAGTACAAATTTACAAACGATGGATAATTTAGAAGAGTTTTTAACAACGACACTTGGTAAAGGAGTGATTCGAGCAAAAGATACGCCAAACTTTATTGCAAATAGAATTGGTGTTTTTTCAATGCTAGCAACAATGCACCATACCGAAAAATTTGCTTTAGGTTTTGACGTAGTCGACGCATTAACAGGCACATCGATAGGAAGAGCAAAAAGTGCGACTTATAGAACTTTAGATGTTGTTGGTATTGATACACTTGCACACGTAATTAAAACAATGTCTGACACACTTCCAAACGATCCTTGGCATTCTATTTTTAATGTACCGAGCTGGATTCAAGCTCTTATTTCTAAAGGAGCTGTTGGACAAAAAGCGGGTGGAGGTGTTTTTAGAAAGATCGGGAAAGAAATTCATGTCCTCGATTTAAAGTTACAAGATTATAGACCCAGCAAACCTGAAGCAGATGCAGACGTTGTTTCCATTTTAAAATTGAAAGACCCAAGTGAAAAATTTAAACAATTGAGAAACTCCAAAAATCCTCAAGCACAATTTCTTTGGGCGATTTTTAGAGATCTTTTTCACTACTGCGCTGTACAACTCGAAGAAATAGCAGACAATGCACGCGACCTTGACCTTGCCATCCGCTGGGGATACGGCTGGGCAATGGGACCATTTGAAACTTGGCAAGCAGCAGGTTGGAAATTTATTACAGATGCTATTAATGAGGACATTGCAGCAGGCAAAACTGTTGCGAAATCTCCACTTCCTGCTTGGGTTACAGATGGACGCAGTGAAGTCCATTTTGCAAATGGCAGCTATTCTCCGAGCACAAATAAAAACGAACCGCGCAGAGAACTTCCTGTTTATTTAAGACAGTATTATCCTGAGCGGGTTCTTGGAGAAAAAGCAACATATGGTGAAACAGTTTATGAAAATGAAGGTGTTCGGCTTTGGACCAAAGATCAAGAAGTTTCAATTCTATCATTTAAGAGCAAAATGCACGCAATAGGCTCAGATGTTCTTGAAGGCGTTATTAAATCTGTAAAAATTGCAGAAGATAAATTTAAAGGTCTAGTCCTTTGGCAAACTGAAGCCCCATTTAGTGCTGGAGCAAATTTAGCACAAGTCACTCAAGCACTAAAAGACAATGATTTTAAAACTCTAGAAACAATGGTGAAACGCTTTCAAGATGCTTCTATGGCTTTAAAGCACTCCCTTGTGCCAACAGTGGCAGCAGTTCAAGGGCTTGCGCTTGGTGGAGGCTGTGAATTTGTAATGCATTGTAGCAAAGCGGTGGCAGCACTGGAAACTTATATGGGACTTGTTGAAGTAGGAGTTGGACTTCTCCCTGCAGGGGGAGGATGCAAAGAGTTTACTCTAAGAGCCGCAAAAGAAGCAAAAGGTGGAAATATTTTTCCATTTCTGCAAAAATATTTTGAAAATATTGCTATGGCTAAAGTTTCACGCAGCGCCGAAGATGCAAAAGAGCTTGGATATTTAAGACCTTCAGACACAATTATTTTTAATCCAAATGAACTTTTATATGTTGCAACTGAAGAAGTAAAATCATTATACGAAACTGGTTACCGCCCTCCTCTTAAATCTAAAGATATTATTGTAACAGGTAAAGGTGGCACAGCAACATTTAAAGCGGCTCTTGTAAACATGCTCGCAGGCGGATTTATTTCTGAACATGATAATGAAATTGGTAAACGTGTTGCAACAATTTTAGGAGGCGGAGAAATAGATCAAGGTAACACAGTCACAGACGAATGGCTTCTAGAGTTGGAATTTAGATTCTTTATGGAGTTATTAAGAAGTGAAAAAACACAGCAGCGCATAAAATATATGCTCGAAAATGGTAAACCTCTTAGAAATTAATATATGCTTTAAAGGAGTCAAACATAATGTCAAAACAAATTCAAGATGCTTATATATGTGCTGCAATAAGAACTCCAGTAGGAAAGGCTCCAAGAGGAGTCTTTAAAACCACTCGTCCTGATGATTTACTCGCACACTGTTTAAAAGGAATAATACAAAAATATCCAAATTTAAACCCAATGGAAATTGGTGATGTCATTACGGGATGTGCCATGCCTGAGGCTGAACAGGGAATGAATGTTGCCAGAATTTCTTTACTTTTGGCTGGGTTGCCCAATGTCGTCCCTGGAATGACTATCAATCGCTTTTGCTCGTCAGGTATTCAAGCTGTTGCCATGGCTGCAGATAGAATAAAATTGGGAGAAGCAGACTTAATGATTGCATCTGGAACAGAAAGCATGAGTCTTATTCCAATGATGGGTCACAAAGTAGTCATGAATCCGAGTTTTTTTGCGGATGAAAATATTGCCATTTCTTATGGAATGGGCATCACAGCAGAAAAAGTTGCTGATAAATGGAAAATTACCCGTGAAGCTCAAGATAATTTTGCTTTGGAAAGCCATCGCAGGGCTAGCGAAGCCATTAAAAATGGTGAATTTAGTGATGAAATACTTCCTTATACTGTCACAGACTGCTCTCCAGGCAAGATAGGAGAAGTTTTGAATCATAATAAAATTATAAGTCACGATGAAGGACCAAGACCTGATTCAACTTACGAGGCACTTGCTAAACTGAGACCTGTTTTTGCAGCACGTGGCAGCGTCACCGCTGGGAACAGCTCACAAATGAGTGATGGCGCTGCAGCTATTCTCTTAGCAAGTGAAAAAGCAATCAAAAAATTCAATCTCACACCACTCGCACGCTTTGTTAGCTTTGCAGTGGCAGGAGTTCCACCCGAAATTATGGGTATTGGACCTAAAGAAGCAATTCCTAAGGTATTAAAGCAAGCTGGTATCAAACAAAATCAAATTGATTGGTTTGAATTAAATGAAGCTTTTGCTGCACAAAGTCTTGCCGTAATTAATGATCTTGGACTGGATCCTAAAAAAGTAAACCCACTGGGGGGAGCCATAGCACTCGGCCACCCACTTGGTGCAACAGGCGCAATTCGTACAGCAACAATTGTGAATGGAATGAAACGACGCAATAACAAATATGGAATAGTCACAATGTGTATAGGCACTGGGATGGGAGCTGCAGGACTTATTGAAATGGTCTAATTCTCTTTTTCAAGCATAAAAAAATACTCTTCCATAAAGGAAGGGTATTTTTTTTTAAATATAATTAAATCTTTATAAAAATTAACTCACATTTTTGACTATAAATCCGATGACATAAATTGCTCAATAAAGAATAAGTATTTAGCAATTGCAACTCTTATAAAGAGTTTAAGTTTACATGAGTCGGAGAATAATTATGATTCTACTTTCTCTTCGTATAATTAAATTACTCGCTCTATTTTCAATATTATTCTCATTTTATGCATTTGCCGGGACCTTCTATGTTGCATGTTACTATTATGATTCTGACAAAGGACCATATAATAAAAACTCTTCTTTAATGACGCCAAGTAAACTTTATATTGGTGCAAATACAAATTATTTCTGGGCTTTAAATGACGCAAACCAATATACGAAATTAAATGGTACAGTTATAGATGGATTTTTTATTGAAGAATATTTAACTCGAAGTGAAGTCGAAAAACATTGTCAAAATGCTATTAAAAATGGTACATTTTTTTGGAAAAGTAAAGTAACTTTAAAACTCCTAGATTATAAAGCTGCGACATCTAATTTTGATGGGTTTGAATATCCAATTCGTTTTCTCAAAGATAATAATAATTATGCTAAAATTAAGCAAATTATTCTTTTTGGTGACAGTTTGTCTGATACTGGAAATTTAAAAAGATGGACAAAATATATGCCTGGATATCCTGGTTTTTTTGGACGCTTTACAGATTTCTATAATTGGATTGATTTTCTTGCTGGTATGCAGCCGAATAAAGGTCCCCATTATCCTGTTTTAAATTTTGCTTATGGTGGTGCAAAATCAGACGGATCAAATGATTTCTACTTTAATAATTTAAAAAATTATATGACATCACTTGGTAGAAATTTCGTAACAGGCAGTTCAAAAGATTATATCAATCATTTTTTGAATTCATATTTAACTCAAGACTCATATGCCTCAAAATCTCCATATATTAGCAATTCTGATGAAATTCTATTCGTTATTTGGATTGGCGCAAATGATTATATTTCTAAATTAGAAAGCCCAATATTTACTCAAGAATTTTTTGATAATCCAAATAAAATTGGTGGATCTACTACAGTTTATAAGCGATCTGTAGAAAATATTTCTGAACAAATTAATATTTTATACAACCGTGGCGCACGCCATTTTTTAATTTTTAATCTTCCAGATTTTGGTAGAACTCCTGTCGTATTAGATACGAGATATAAAATAAAGGATATTGAAAATCCAACGGATGAAAGAAATAAAATAGCATTTTCTCAAAAAATAACTAAGGTCATTGACAATCATAATAAAACTTTACAATTAAAAATAAAAGAAATTGAAACAATAAAGAAAGATATTGATATCACTTATGTTGACATTTTTAAAGGTTTTAATTCTTTTATAGAGGGTAAAAATATCATAGATGGGAGCAATTTTAATTACGAAACACAACCTTTGGATTCAAAATACCTTATTCCAGGTACAACAAATAAATATATTCAAGAAGTTTGCTACACAGGGGGTTACATTGGTGCAGCAAAGGCATTAGTAAAAAGCGATTTTAGCGCAAATACATATGCATTAAGAAGTTCATGTCACAGACAAAGCGAAAGTGAATCAGATGGGCTTGATAAAATCAGTGCAACAACGGTATTTTGGAACAACCCCCATCCAAGCAGCTATGCACACTGCTGGATAAGTTTTATGGCCAGAAAAGCTTTAGAAGATAAAGGACTCATTCCAAAAGAGCTTACAACACTTGAAGACTATAAAAATTATTGTTTTAGTATATTAAAATTGAAATACAATTAAAATTTCTTTATATACCTCCCTCTTTTTTTTAGAAAAAGTGGGGGGTATTTTTGTATTTCTATTTATTTAGATGGTTTAGCTGGAACGATAGGAGCACTTGACGTCTTTTCACTAGGTACCAAAGGAGTCGGTAAAGTAGCCTCTACCTTCGGATTTACCAACGGAACTTGAGCACTTGGCATAGCAAGTGATTTCTCCAATTGATTGTTTAACTCATACTTGTTACTTGTACGAACCCAAGATGAAGCCATTGCAAGTATAAAAAAGAGAATACCACAAACCCAAGTAGCTCTAACGATGAGTTTGACCCCGCCCGTTGCCCCAAAAAAACCTGCTGAATTCCCACCACCGAAGGCTCCACCAAGGCCACCTTCGTTGCCTTGCTGCAAAACAATGATAAGAACTATCAAAACTAAAGCATCTATGATTAAAAGAGTTGTCAGAAGTGTTGAAATCATCTTAGTATCCTCAATGTAGAAGGCTGCATGCCTGCTCAAGATAGAAATGTATTGCACAGCAATGAAGAATTCTCAAGTTCGATTCACCAAGTGGGTTTATTAAATGACGCGCATGACCAAAAAAAAAGAAGTTTCAGAATCTAAAGTCGAAGCAACAGTGAAACCAAAGTCCTCTGGAATTAGGTCGAAGAAAGTAACTCCAAAGGCAGAGTCATCTCTTCAAAAGCAGAAGAAAACGACAAGTTCTCGTGCAAAAGTGGAAAAAGCTGTTCCAAAAAAAGCAGCTCCTCTTAAAGCAAAAACTGTTACAGAAAAGAAAGAAAAAGCCAACAAAGTAACAACTCCGACCAAAGCACCGAAAAAGGTAAAAATACCAGTCAGAAAAGTCGCTGAACAACCTGTTCAAACACTTTTCTCAGATATTGAAAGAATTGAATCTGAAATTCCAAAAGAATTAAAGAAAATTGATACTGAAGTTATTAAAGATTCTGTTCAAAAAAATCTGGTTTTAAAAACACAAATTCTTATACCAGAAATGATACCAGCTCCTAAATATACTTTGCCCATAGCTGCAGCAGAGCAAAAGAAAAAAATTCGTTTTGAAAACCTCGTTGCCAATGACTCCATTATTGAAGCCATTAAAAAATTAGGTATTAAAGAACCTTCTGAAACGCTACAAAATGCGTTGCCAGCTGCACTTAGAGGCTCAGATCTTCTTTTAATAAAGCCAGAACAAAATGATGGTTTTCTTATTGGGGTCATAACAGCAGCCTCTAAAATTTTGTCAGAAAGCCTTCCAAAAGGAACAGCTCAAACTCCATCAATATTATTTTTATGTGCATCTCAAAAAAAAGCAGATGAAGTTTATTCTGCAAGTAAAGATATTTTTGCGCAAATTGGAATCCATTTCCATGAGCTTAAAGAAACGCATTCTGAAGATGAAATAAAAAGTATTCTAAATAAAGAAATTGATGTTCTTATTTCTACTCCAAAAACGCTAAATAATGCAAAAGAGAACAAATTATTTAAATCGAATAATGTTGGACTATGCTTTATTTCAGCAACGCAAATTTTTACAAATGAAAATAGTTCTGATGAATTAGATAAAATCTTATCTTCTCTTCCTCAAGAAAGAACACAGAAAATATTCGTTGCCAATGAAAATACCCCAATCGTTCGAGAAATTGCTTTTAAATTTCTCGAAGATCCCGAATATGTTTCACTCATACCCTCACAAATTAAAGAACGTTCACCAAAACAATTTGCTCATGCACTTTCAGCAACACAAAAGTTCCAAGTTTTATTGGGCCATTTAAAGAACCATAAGCCCAATTGTGCAATTATATTTGCAAATACAAAATCAGTTGCAGAATGGATCGCATTTAAATTACATGGAAATGGAATTAAAGTAGATCTTGTTACAAACCAACTAAGTCAACAAAAAAAGATTGCATTATTAAACTCAGTAAAATCAGGTGACGTTAATATTATAGTCGCAACAGATAGTATTTCAAAAAGCATTGGTATTCAAAAGTTAAATTGTGTTTATAACTTCGATCTTCCTGATAATCCAAAAACTTTTTTAGACAGGCTTGCTCGAATTGAAGCAGCAAAAAATCCTATTGCCGTCTCGTTTGTCTGTGAAGACTATGGCTTCAATATGGGTTTAATTGAAGACACTCTTGGCTTTAAAATTCATATTGCTCAACCTGATAAAAACTATTTTAATATAAAAGACACATCTGATTATCCTCTCGAAACTGATGGAAAAGTAAAAAGAATTGGTGTGGTTTATGACGATGAGCGTACAGTTAAAGAAGAAATTCAGGTAAATAAAGATGCTCCTCCTTCTCGAACCACAAATGCTAAAGAACGCTTTGAAACGTTAAGCTTCACTCAAAAAGTAGCTCAAATAGTTCCCCCTCCACAAGTCTCTGTACCAGCAGAAACGCCTTCAGCAACAGCCGTTGCCCCAGAAGCACAAACAACTCAATCTGTTGTTGAAGATCAAAAACTTCAACCACGTCAAAAAATTGAAAAGAAAGACGAAACTCTATTACAAAGCACTCAGCAAAAACCTCAATACTCAACTCCTCTGCAAAAAGGCTTTGAACAAAGGAAAACACAACAACAAGGTAGTAAAAGCCCATTTGACAATCAAAATCGCTCCACCGACAAATACGTTCGCCGTGATGACCGCGCTAAAGAAGCCATCAACTCTGCGAAAATGGCTGCAAAAATGGCTTCTGAAAAGCGTAAAGATCGACTTTCAGATAAGTCACATGCTATGCCAAAACGTCCTGGAATTTTGGAAATTGCAGTTTCTTTGGTTCAAGATGCTGTTCAATCAGCTGCAAGTGCTGCAAAAGAGTCAATTGCTACGAATCTTCAACAAAATCTTCCAACCCTTTCACTTATGCTTGATCGTTTTAAAATCCTAAAAAAGCCCATAGAAAAGCAAAATGAACTTGAAAAGAAGGATTAATTATTTTTCTTTTTTAATTCATAAAAAGGTGTAAAAATTATTTTTTTACACCTTTTTTTTATTTAATAAAAAATCAATTTATGAACTTATTAATTAATCTGTTACCTTCAGATTCTACACGCTATATTTTTGACACTAAAACTATTCCTTTTTATATTAATATTAAAAATAAAATAATTTTCCTTTTCAAGAAAGGTTTAATATGCCATCAAATTCTAGTAAATCAAAAGCTGCAGTCGTCGGAAAAAAAGCAAAAGAAACTTCAAAAAATAAAAAGAAAATAAATGCAGTCAGCAATTTTTCTACTCCAGCATTTATTGAAGATCTTACTGGTGCAGCACAACAGGAACTTAATTTTCAATGGAATATCAATGCAAATGCATTTACTGAACAATCGATTACTGGAGATCCTTGGAATCAAGGTTATTTAGATGATACAGGAAAATTTATTCCAACTCCAATTCAGTCTTATTACTACAATTTAAGTACAACTCCCATTCCTCAAAACACTCAAGCTCCTTTAGTGCCTTGGATAGCTTTCCCACATAGAATTATTTATTACTTAGGGAAAGCCAATCCATCGACAAATATTTACAACTTAGAGCAACAAAAATTATTTGAACTAGCTGATACTGGATATTACACGAACAGTTCAGGAACCAAGCAGACATTTCCAAAAATTCCTGTTAATTTATGCCCAAAACCAAATTGGCAAGGAGAAATGCAAGAATATGGCCCTTACGGCCCAAGGGGATGGCAAGATGAGTATTGCGAATGGAGTGTCACTCGAAATTCAAGTGGCAAAATCACTCGAGTTGATTTTGTCTGCGAAAACCCTGAATACTGGTACACTCTCTGGCGGGTAGACCCAAATGCCGTTGCAAAAAAATATGAAGAAACTTTAAATTTTGGCTTACACACAAACAGTCAAAATTTAATAAAAATCAATATTGAAGATCTCTATTTAAATGATCCATTAACAGGTAAGCCTGTAATTGATCCATATACCAATAAACCTGCTTACAATCCGTTAAATAAGTGGAATAAAGGCCCAGTCTCGCAAAGGGGTTCAAGTCCATCTGGAGGGGCAATGCACCTCACAAGCTCACCAAATAGCTTGCAAACAGAAGTGGGACTTGCAGGATGTGCCACAGTTCAGCGAAAAGTGGGTAATGTAGATTCACAAGCACTTATTTGTTGCAGTAAATATGGACAATCTTTTCGAAACAGCGATCCTATTATTGGTCAATCTGTCAATCAAGTTGTCGAAGGACCACCAGCTTCTCGTGTTTCGTTAGCAAACCCAATTGGTCTGTATATTC
Organism: Fluviispira multicolorata; assembly: GCF_009208585.1. Lineage (GTDB taxonomy): Bacteria > Bdellovibrionota_B > Oligoflexia > Silvanigrellales > Silvanigrellaceae > Silvanigrella > Silvanigrella multicolorata. The sequence goes on along the minus strand of NZ_WFLN01000008.1, from coordinate 75,000 downwards.
AAAAACCAGATTTTACGAACTATGAATTATTTGATGATCCCAAACTTCCCGTAGACGCTCAAGTATCTGACTGCTGGCAAGTGATTAGAGGTCATGAAATACTTATCGACCCAATTACAAATGCGCCATTTAATGGAAATTTTATATTGCATGCAGCTTTTCAAATTCCTGAAAAATGGATTGCCGCTGGGGTTACTAAAACCATCAGTGACATTAAAATCAATTCGGAAGGGGTGTCTTCACCTATTCAATGGGCAGGACAAATTGCACTTACTTTCCATGTTGGTCTTTATGCGAGACCTTTGCCTGCAGCAGAGCTGCAACCTGTTAGTTGTCTCGTAAGCCTCGATAATCCAACTTCGGACAAATCGCTTCCACCAGCTCAAGCACAACCCGTTCAAATGATGTATCAAACGCTTTGGAATGCCTATTACGGAACAAAAATTTCAAACCCAGTTGGTGTTCCCATGAACTTAGCAACAAATACAGTTATTGTACCTGTCCCCGTTAGACAGGGAGATCAGGGTTTAAAAATAGCTTTAATTTGTAACACAGCTGTTACGCATACATTCAACACTTTACCATCTGTGACAGCTTCAAATTCAAATATTGAAATCACTGTTGATAAAAAAGCAGGGCTACAAGATGTCACATATGCTGCGCCGGGAAATTCATATCCCGATGTTTTTAAAATGCTTACTTTAACAGTTAATATAAATAAAAATGTACCTCCAGGTCTCTATGGAATTCAAGTTAAAAATCCTGGAAAAGGAATGCCAGATGCATTGATTGCCCCAGGTTTTATAAATGTTCTTCCAGCAAAACAGAATTAAAAAAGCAAGTTAAATAAAGTAACAGTATAATTTCTTGAGATTTTTTTATTCTAAATTGAGAGGGCAGTTAATAGAATGCAATTCAATAAATTAATTTTTTTATTCTTAAATTCTATTTACTTTCCTTGTACATTCGCTGCAAATGATCCTGTACCAGGAAATTGCAGCACCCCCCCTCAGCTCAATACAGTTATACCAACAGATATGTCCGTTCCAAATTCTCAAGTAAATGCCAATTGCTTTGCCTGGCAAGAATTTATTGCATTAAACTGGCTTGCGGATACAAGTATTTGCGCAGCAGACAGTACTGTAAAAACAAGTGATTTTGGGGAAATTAATAATTTTGCACCGGTCGTTTGGGAAACATATAAAGAATCTGCAGAAATATTTTTACCTCAAGCTCAACAACCTACACCATGGTGTAGCCAACAAACACTTCCAAAAGTTTGGAATGATAAATTAAAATCAATCAAAAAAACATCTGCCCATGGGTACAAAGCATTGGCATCTATTTCAAAAGGTGCAAACAATGCAGAAGTTTTAAATTTAAATTCATACGGCCAAGCAGGAACGAAAAACTCTTGGATCACTTCACAAGCAGGAAAAATTGCATTATATGAAATAAGAGTAAATCAAGATGAATTTAATTACATCAATAATAACCAACTATACAATGCACAAGTACAACAAAAATTTGTAGTAACACAGGGAATAAACTTACCTGATGGATCTGCAACTTTTACACAGTATGGAAAGATTGGATCCATTGAACTCAAAGCATCATGGGTAGAACTTCCAGATCCAAAGACTTGGCCTTCTTTTAAAATATCTAAAGCAGTGGTTAAGTATCCCAACGAGAATACCCCAAAAGAAGTAACTGTTGGACTCACAGGATTACATATCATTCACAAAACAAAGCGCTCACCACAATTTATTTGGGCAACCTTTGAGCATATAAATAATGCGCCTAATTCAGATAAAAAAAATATGCTCCCTTGGTATACTTTTTATAATCTAAATTGTAATCCAAATACAGATCACTATCACTGTTATCCTAATGCACAGCCACCCACAGCGAGTCCACAAAATCCTTATTTCCCAAATTATCCTACAGATCCTTATAATGCTCCCATTCAAGTTATGCGCATGGCTCCAATAAGCAATACAGGAGCTAATAATGTAGCAGGGCTTAATAAATGGGTTTGGGACAATGTCATTTCACCTGCTAATTCACAATCTGTTTTTTTAAATTATCAACTTGTTAATGTCGTTTGGGCGAATAATCCTGAGATCATTCAAGCAGGAGCAAGAACTCCTCTTCCTGATGGAAACCCACAGCCTAATCCAAGTAGCTTTGTGGTTGCAAACACAACACTTGAAACGTATTTTCAACAAACAAAAAGCTGTTTAACTTGCCATCAAAATGCAGGCCTACAACAAAACACTCAAAATACGAATGCAAAAAGTAAATCACAAAATAATCTAAAAGGTTTAGCACATATGTTACATTTATTAAAGAATAATGAGAAAAGCATTAGTAAAACTACAACTGATAGCAATAATCCTTATGCCTCTGATTATTCTTTTCTATTTTATAGCGCAACAAATCCCGCTCCTTCTTCGAATAAAAAATAGAACAGAAGATTGCATATTATGTGATCAATCAATTCAATATTTAAACTGAATAAAGATTAAAACACGGCTGCTTGTACTTGTGAAATATGACTTTTTCTAAGCATAAACATCATAAGACGCGATTGACCAATTCCACCTCCTAAAGATAATGGCAATTCACCTTTTAAAAGCATTGAGTGAAATAAAAGAGATGCGCGACTTTCTTGCCCCGCTATTTTCAATTGCTTTTTAAGAGCCTCAATATCAACACGAATACCCATCGAAGAAAGCTCATATGCTGTTTCTAAAATAGGATTCCAAACTAAAATATCTCCGTTTAAGCCTTTAAATTTTTCACAAGTTGCTGTTGTCCAATCATCATAATCTGGTGCACGTCCATCATGAGGTACACCACTTTTTAATGCACCACCAATTCCAATTAAAAAGACAGCACCATGCTTTTTACATATTTCATGTTCCCTTTGTTGTGGGCTTAAAGTAGGGTACATTTGCTCAAGCTCTTCAGTATGAATAAAGGTAATTTGAGCAGGTAAAATGCTTTGTGTTTCTTTATAAATCTCAGATAAACGAGATTCCGTTTGTTTAATGCTTTTAAATATTTTTCTTACTGTTTCTTTTAAGAAGTCAAGAGTGCGTTGCTCTTTTGAAATACAAATTTCCCAATCCCATTGATCAACATATGCTGAGTGAGTTGCATCTATTTTATCTTGCGGACGAATAGCACGCATATCTGTATATAGTCCTTCACCAATAGAAAATTCATAATGTTTTAACATCATTCTTTTCCATTTTGCGAGTGACTGAACCACCTCAATTCTTTTTGTAGAACTATATTCTGGAATATAAAATGACACTGGAGCTTCAACACCATTTAAATCATCATTAATTCCTGTGCCTGCTTCAACAAAAAGTGGAGATGATATTTTTGATAAATGTAATGTTTCTGCAAAAGTCTCAGAAAAAAATGTCTTTAAAAAATGAATTTGCTTTTCTGTTTTTTTAAGTTCAGCAGCAGAAAAAAGAGATTTTGAACACGAAATTACACTAAGAGACATGATGACACCTCAAATAAAATAAATTTGGTTAAAGAAACAACTAGATTAATTAAAATAAAACAATTTTATTTAATTAAATTTTTATATTTAGTTTTTAAATTTTGAATTAATTATTATTATTATTGATTTGATTATTATTGATTTGATTATTATTGATTTGATTATTATTAGAATTGCAATTTGTGAAAGAAACAGAAGCGATGAGAGATAAAAAAGAACAAGAAACTTGAGTGGTTTCAATGACTTTCTGTATAACTGTTTTAAAATGTTTCATTGCAATATACCTTTATAGGTCTTGGTTGTACCTGTTCAAACAAACTAGGCAAGTTCGTTATAAAAGAGTTGTTTCACTCTGTCAAATATTTTTTAATTTTCACTTGAATCATTTCAGAGGAATTTTGAATTTGAGAATGAACTTAGTTTCTTTAGAAAGGGGGTCGAGAGACAAGACACCTCCACTTCTTTCAACAAAATTCATAGCTTGAGATAATCCTAAACCAAGATTTTTAAATTCTTTTGTAGTAAAAAAAGGTTCAAATATACTTTTCCGCTGAGATAGAGGTATTCCTTTACCACTGTCACTGATCGTTAAAACCATTTCATTTTCAATCTCTTCTAAAGAAATCTTAATTATAGGATTTTCATTCTTCTCAAGAGCCTCGACTGCATTCAATAATAAATTCACAATAGCATTACTAATATCATCTTTTTTAATGTATATTTCTTTTTCATTTTCTAATAAATTAAATTCACATTTAACATTATTTTTATCTAATTCTGCCTCACAAAATTTAATGGCAATTTGGACAGGCTCCGATAACAGACATTTAAATGGCAAAGAACTCGGCTCATCAACTACCATTCTTTGAAGCTTTGAAATAATTCCTGAGATTCTTAATGTACTACTTCTCATTTTTTCTAAATTTTCTAGAAATATTTTATCATTTATTTTATCTTTACTCATGTGCTTATTTTCCATGAGATCAATACAGAGTTGTATAAAGGCAAGTGGATTATTTATTTCATGCGCAATTGCACCTGCAACTCGTGAAAGACTTTTTGTATTGGTTGAAATATATTCTTCATATTGCTTATACTTTGACTCTGTAGAATTAATAAAAGCTCCAACATAACCGTCAAATTCCTTTTTTTCATTTTGTCTTATTGTTCCATTAGCTTTTAACCATAAATAATTACCATCTTTCGTTTGAGCCATTATTTCCACTTCTCGGAATGCAGTTTGACTATTTATTGAATTTACAAATAGATCTTTTAACTCGTTTGGAGCACCTTCAGCAAATAGATCTTCTGGCCGTCTAAAAGCAATCTCTAGATTTTGATATCCTAATTGTCTATAAATATTTTCTGAAAGAAATCTAAAATTTCCTTTTTTATCTGTTTCCCAATAGCAATCAAAACTGACTTCCACCAATTCTTGTATTTTTTTAGCTTGATTTAATGATTGCTTCGTAATTAAATCTTTTTCCTTTTGCAAAGCACGAACTTTTGCAGATAATGCAAATGATAAGAAAATAGCTTCTATAATTGCGCCAATTTGAAGGGAATATTTTATTAAAGAATTGCCTTCAAATGCCCCAAGCAGCTGAATTGAATATAAAACCCCTCCACAACATATAGAAAACATTGAAAATAAATAAAATTTTGCTCCTGGTAATTTATTTTTAATAGCAATAATTGGAATATAAATTAAGGCAATGGATAGGGTAATACCCATAAACGGGATAAAAACAAGTGCAAGTTCAAAATTAATAAAACTAATAATCATCATCGTTACAGGAAGTATAATATAATATTTAAAAAAATTATGAATTAATTTACTATTAACTTTTAAGTTTAGAAAATAATCTGTAAAAACAATCACTGAAATAACGCTTAAACCATGTGAAAGTAATAGACTTAATTTTGTAAAATTTGGATATCCATACCAAATATAACTTTCTCCAAAACCTGTAATTGAAAAATTAATGTAATTAATAGATAAAATATGGAGAAAATAATTTAAATAATTTATATCTTTAGTAAGAATAAACAAACAAATTGAATTAATAGCTACCGTAAAAGTAATACCTATAAATATCCATATAAATTTTTCCATATGTGGATATAAAAAAGGATTATTCAGCGTTTGTAAGATTGAATTAATATCAATATTCATTCATAAGTCCTTGATAAGCCTTATACACTCTTTATTTTCGTAATAATATTAAGAAAGTTAAGATATTTTTTAAAAATTTATCTTTATAAAATGTTAAAACTACCGAAAAGAGGTTGTTTGGTTAAGAAGTTTATATGAAATAATAAATTTCTTATTAATAAAAGGGTGTTATATGCCGTCAATACTAATCGTTGATGACGAAGAAATGATCTGTACCTATCTCGAAATGCATTTTCGCAGCGAAGGATATGAAACTTTCACTGCAAAAAATGGGATTGAAGGTATTCAAATGTGCAAAGATCATCAACCTAATATCATCATTTCAGATATTAAAATGCCACAATGTGACGGCGTGAAGTTTATACAAGTTATAAAAGAAAATAGTGAGTATAATCCGGTTATCTTTTACATAACAGCTTATTCAGATGTTACAATTGACAATGCATATGAATTAGGAGTCGATGCTTTATTTAAAAAGCCATTCCAAATTAAAGATATAGTCAGCGGAATTAAAAAGTTTTCAAAAATAAAACAAGAACATTCACAAATCGAAATACAGAAAAAATTAAACGAGCACCAATTGTCTGAAAATGCTCAATTAAAACTTATAGCTGAACTCTCTACGGGAATTTCTCATAATATTAATAATCATATTTCTTATATAACAACATCCTCATATGTTCTTAGAAAATATTTGGAAAAAATTATAAATAAGGAAAATAACGAAGACACTGAAAAAAATGATCTTTTAAAAATGATTAAAATTTCTGAAAAAATCCATGCACACGCACTCATGACCTATAGAATAGTTAAAAGTATGAAGATGCTTGCAAGAAAAAACGCCTCTGATGATGAAAAAGAAAATATCTCATTAATTTCAATTATTCAAAGTGCAATTGATCTCTTGGAAGAAGAATTTAAAATAAATTTGATTAAATGCACCCTAACTTATCCGGTAGATATTCAAATAAAATGTTATCCAGAACAAGTACTACAAGTGTTCTTAAATTTATTACAAAATGCTTGTGATGCTCTCTCAGAGTTAAAAGATGATGAAAAATGGATTCAAATTGATGTTTCTTTAAATAATGAAAAAACTGAGGTTGCCTTTACAGATTGTGGTTTAGGTATCCCAGAAAATGTACGATCTCATATTATGGAAGCTTTTTTTACGACTAAAAATAGAGGCAAGGGAACAGGAGTGGGCTTAAGCTTAAGTAAAAGAATTATGGAAGCTCACGATGGAACACTTTCCCTTGATGAATCATCAAAAAACACTCGATTTGTCGCATCATTTAAATCAACTTGATAACGACCAGATTCGAGAGTCCATCTCCATGCACCGACCATCCAGTTCTTTAATCCATTGATCCACTCTTGGACTATTTGATTTTCTGATTCATTTATAACTTCTAAAAGCACTCTTTTTTCCAGTTCAATAAAATGAGATATTTCTTGATTATGCAGTTCAACTGTCTTATCAAAAGCCTTATCAAATGAAATGACTTCGTGCGACATAAGTGAGGTTAATAAATTACATGGTTCTCCATGACGAAATTCTTTTGGAAAAGAATAAATATCATTTGCCCATGCACAAATATTTGATGCCATATCTCTAAAAAGAAAGTATTCAGGAGATATTTTAAAGTACTGTGGGAGATCAGAACTTAGAGTAAGTTCAATCATATCAAAAAATGAATACATCCCAACAGATAATAACCTCAGCTTCAAATAATCAACAACATTTGGAACTTCTTTTGCAGCCCTATAAAATGATTCTTTTAAACAACCTTCGAAATATTGAGACATACTTTTTTGATACTGAGCGAGCCAATTCTTATCTGTTACTTTTCTGAGTCTCTCCATTAAATTTTTTAAAGCTAATGTAATATTATTTTGATAATCTGTTTCTCTTAAACAGATTATATTAAAATACGCATCTAATACTTTTGAAGTCTGAATAGGATCTTTTCCTAAAGCTTGCTCATCATACTCATCATCAGCTAAAAAAATCCAATTAATCCAATCTGAAATGAGAGAAAGTAATTCAAAAGATGCATTAGGATATGAATATGCCACGACTCCCCATGCCCTTAGCGCAACTGCTTTATTAAAATCATCCTGATTTTTAACTAAATTGTATTCTTTTAACCAGTTTAAGGTTGATTTTTCAGCCGCTTCCACAAATGGATTTACACTAAGAGGAAATGGGTAATAAAGTTTATCTTTTGCATTCCTAATCAAGCTTTCTGTATTAATCTTCATCTAGACCTCCCTACTTAAAGTTCAATTAAGTATTTCGGTAATATAAAGAATTAATAGATTTATAGAATAAGAAGGTATTTCCTAATAAATTAAACAATGACTCGTAGAAAATATTTACCTACTCCTCATCGCTTTCTCTTAATTTCTCCAGCACAGAAAAATCTTCAAGAGTGGTTGTATCTCCCGAAATTGAACCAGTGGTTGCAAGCTCCCTAAGAAGTCTACGCATTATTTTTCCACTTCTGGTTTTGGGAAGTGCGTCGGTAAAACGAATTTCATCTGGTTTTGCAAGTGCACCAATTTGCTTAATAATAAATTTTGAAATTTCTTCCTTAAGAGAATGATTAACTGTAGCTGATTTTTTTAAGGTGATAAAGGCAACAATTCCTTGTCCTTTAATTGAATCAGGCCTTCCAACTACAGCACATTCAGCGACCATGGGATGTTCGACTGCAGCACTTTCAATTTCCATAGTGCCAAGTCTATGGCCACTGACATTAATAACATCATCCACTCTACCCATTATCCAAAAATATCCATCTTTGTCTCGCCGAGCGCCATCCCCCGTAAAATACACTCCCTCTATTTCTTTCCAATAAGTCTTTTTATAACGTTCATGATCTCCATATATCGTTCTTGCCATATAAGGCCATGGTTTTTTAATACATAAGAAGCCACCTTCTTTTGAATTTGAACCATTTTTATTTAAAATAAGTGGTTCAATACCAAACATAGGCAATGTTGCACTCCCCGGTTTAGTTGGCGTGACTCCTGAAAATGGAGCAATCATTGCAGCTCCAGTTTCTGTCTGCCACCATGTGTCGACTATTGGACATTTTTTATGACCAATGACTTCATAGTACCAAATCCATGCTTCTGGATTGATAGGCTCACCCACTGTACCAAGCAATCGAAGACTCGAAAGATCGTGTTTTTGAGGATATTCTTTGCCCAAACGAATAAAAGAACGAATTGCTGTAGGAGCCGTATATAAAATTGTTATTTTATGCTTTGCAATCATTTTCCAAAATCTATCTGGCTCAGGATAAAGAGGGGCTCCCTCATACATAAACACTGTTGCACCACAACTGAGCGGGCCATAGACAAGGTAACTATGACCCGTTACCCAACCTACATCTGCCGTACACCAATAAATATCTTTTTCTTTAATGTCGAATAAATATTTTGCAGTTAATGTAACACCCAATAAATAACCAGCTGTTGTATGTAACAAGCCTTTTGGTTTTCCTGTTGTTCCACTCGTGTATAAAATAAAAAGGGGATGTTCTGCGGAAAGCTTTTCAGGTTCACAATGATCTGAATATTTTTGCGAGAGTTCATGCCACCAAAAATCTCTATTTGGCATCATATTTACTTTTTCGTTGGTTCTTTTAACAACAATAACTGCTTTTACTGTAGGCGTTTCTTTAAGCGCTTCGTCTGCCATTTCTTTCATTTTTACAGATGAACCTTTACGAAAACCGCCATCTGCAGTAATAAGTGCCTTACAATTTGAATCTTGAATACGATCTCGTAATGAAGAGCTACTAAACCCTCCAAACACGACAGTGTGGATGACTCCAATGCGGGTACAAGCCAGCATAGTTACAACCGCTTCAGGAATAAGTGGCATATATATTGCCGCTTTATCTCCACTTTTAAGACCAATACCCTTTAGCATATTTGCACAATTAGCAACCTCTAATAAAAGCTGCTGATAAGTAATTGTACGGATGTCTCCTGGCTCCCCTTCCCAAATAAGAGCAGCCTTATTTTTACGATCTGTTATTACATGACGATCAAGACAGTTATATGAAACATTAATAAGTGCGCCAGAAAACCATTCAGCTTTAAAATCTTTCCACGAAAAAACCTTTTTCCATTTTCTAAAAAAATCTAAATGCTCCAAAGCCATTTTTTCCCAAAATTTCAAGGGATCATTAATAGATTTCTTATATAATTTGAAATATTGAGACATATCCTTCAGAAAATAATTATTAAAAAGTTTTTTCTGCGGCTTAAATTTTCTATTTTCATGAAGCAATGTCTCAATCGAGGTTTTTTGAGGTTCAGATTTTGTCATTATTCCTCCATAGCAATTAAATTCCAAAATGATTTTAGTTTTTCAATCGCACTATCGAATTCATAATCAGAAACAGAAAGAACAAAACGACAAAATTCAGGTACATCAATCCATTCAGAACCGTTTATAAGAAGTCCCGTTTTATAAAAAAGAATTTCATGAATGTTTTTTCCACTTATCACAGTTTTTATTTCAATATTATCTTTTTTAATTGTAATATTTCTACCAATAATTTTTTCTGGTTTTGCAATTAAAAATAATCCTCCTTGCGAAGGTAATGGCTTCCAACCATTTTGAGTAAGAACTTCGCTTAAGCGAGAGGCTCTTTTTTCAAGAAATTCTCTTTGATTGACAAAGTGCTTTTTAACTTTTCCACTTTGGTTATTCATAGTTTGAAAAATCTTTTTTATTGCGTACTTTATATTTACTGGCAAAGAATTTGTTAATCCTTTTCTTAATGCATTCTGCAAAAATAATTTATTTCCGTAACCATACCCAACCCTTAAGCCTCCTGCAGCAAGTTCTTTTGAAACTCCACCCAATAATATAAACGACATATTTTCTTGATTTATCACTTTAGTAATATCTGTTATGTTATATTTATTATAATCTGCTTGAAATTCTAATCCAGAGAAGACTGTGTCCATAATTATGACGGAATCATATTCAGCTGCAACTTTGAAAAGTTCATAAATTTCTTCTTTAGAATAGATCGCTCCACTTGGATTAACCACTGGAGCATTTAAAAATATCCATACTTTTTTTGTCTGCTGTGAAAGAGTTTCTTTCAATTCTTCAGCTTTTATTTTAAAATTATTTTCAATAGAAGTTTTAAAATTAATTATTTCAACACCATAAAATTGACTTGATGCTACAAAATAACCATATGATCCTGAAGGAAATAAAATAATTTGATTATTTAAAGCACAATATTCAGATATGCCAGAAAAGAGGGGAGCTATTCCATTTGCAACAACAATGTTTTCACTTCTTACACCTTTTATATTAAATTTATTACTTATATAATTTAATATTTCATCTTCAATCTGTGTTTCGGATTGCGAAATGTTTTGTCTCACAAAACCTTCAAAAATAGCTGCTTTTAAAAAATTAGGGGACGCAAATAAATTTTCTCCGTAATCAAGTCGTACAGAATTTCGATCTAAGGCTGGATGGGAATAAAATATTGAAGGATGATGAAAAGATTTCGTACAATTACTAGAAAAACTTGTAAATTTCTCTAAAAATAGCAAGCCCTCTGCAGTTGGTAAACGAGGTGTATAAGTTCTTTCACGCTTTATATTACGCACATGAAAATTTAAAAGATCAAATAAAATAGTATTATAATATTCTTGAATAATTAATGAAGCTCTGCTGTATGTAATTTCAGCGACGTTACATAATGAAGTTAATGTTGTATCATTCTCACTTATTAAAAAAGCAATTTCTAAATCAGAATATAACCTATTACGGATAAGGCCACAAAATAAAGAAACATGTAACGGTAATGATTGTTCGGAAATGTATTCAAAAATACCATTTACTTGGGGGGTACTTGATAATTCCATTCCATTACTGAAATCAACGAACAAACGAACTCCATATTTTTGAGTCGTCTCAATTAATCTTCTAAATGAATCTTGACTTCTTAATTCAGCTTCAGAAATAGAACAAATAACAACCTGTGGTTCAAACGTTGCAACAAGTTTACAAAGTAGTTCACTCTGTTTTGGAGATTCTAAAACAAAAATATCTTTTTGTTTTAAATTGTGAGAGTCTGGTGTATGTAACCATTCTTGAGGTAAATCTTTATAAAATTCATTGTCAACTAAAACCTTATTCACATTATACATTGAAATTATGTTTTTAACAAATGACAAACGTGAAGGTGCAACTAAAATACTTTTTGCAGTTATAGGAACACGCCAATATGTTCTAAAATATTCAGCAATATGTCTTCTAAATCCTGTTTCACCTCGGACATCTTGATATTCAATAGAATCTTGATTATTTAATTTTTCAGATAATTTTGCTAAAAATGACATTTTTTCTTCGACGAGAGAACGATCGGTATATGTTAAATCAAAACCACTGCGAGCCGCTACATAATCTTCTTTTTTTAATAAGCGAAGAATCTTTTTCATTTTTATATTATCACGCATATCTGCTTCAACAACTTGCAAAGAATGAAAAACCTTCCCACCATTTTGAGAGTAAACATATGCTGTGCGAGCCGAAATAGACTCCTCAGAATTTGCACCCATATAAAATTCAAATCGATGAGAAGTTGTTTGTTCTATTTCAACTAAGGGAAGGATTTCAGTATCTCCTGCTTGCTCAATTTTTGTTTTCCAAACAACTGATGTTTTAAAACCTCTACGTGTTAATAATCTATCAAGCACAGCCTTCCCAGGTCTTCCTCCTAAATTTAAAATTATTTTTCCAGCAGGTTTCATAGTTTCAAGAGATTCTTCAACAGCTCTTGCAATAAGTCCTAATCCAAATTGATCTTCTATATAGCCTTGTTTTGAGCAATAATTACTTAAAGAAAATAAAGATTCATCCTCAACATTATCATGTATTATATTTGGCAATAAATGAGTATCTGGCGCTAATACTTGTGGAATACAACCAATTACTTTATCCAGTTGAATTTTATTTAGTAAACAAAATTCCAATAAATCAGAGACATGAAACTGTACTCTATCAAAAAGAGTTTTACCTTCTGAATCAATATATGGTTTTCCTTTATCATCCAACCCATTTAAATATAAATTAATTTTTGCGCAGACAATTGCCCTCGGATTAATATCCAAACCATATATATGTTGTGGAAAGCATTTTTTTGCAAGCGCGATACTAATCCAACCATTTCCACAGCCAAGCTCCGCTAATGTTCTATGATGAAATTCTGAAATTGGATATCTTGCAAGCCCTTCATAAAATGTAAATGACCAATCTTCTGGAGTGAAAATACTTGGTAACTGTAAAAGTAAAAGACTGTGCGGACTATTCTCTTCACCATCTGTAATTAATTTATCAATTGAAAAATGAAATGTATTAATGGCATCGTGACTAGAATCTAATTTTAAAAAATATTTATTTAGATCTGTCAAAGATACTCTTGCTTTTTCGCGAGTCAAAGGATCGTCTAAAAATTGGAGTATATTTTTTAAATTTTCATAAGCATCTGACGAAGATTTTTTACAATTTGATAAAAAATCTTCAATGTCAAATGTCCAATTTTTTTTTTGTTCTTCAGATACATATTTCATAACGATTTCCTATAAAACTTTTCTTCAAAAATTTTCCCTAAATATGATACAAATAAAAACGGTGGAGCTATTAAAATAAGCATGGGTAAAAGCGCACCGCCAGCTAAAAAATAAATGAATCTACGAGTGAATTGCGTCTCTTTTGAGTGAGAAAAAAAACCGACAGGTAGAGCTTTATCAATGAGCATTAAAAAAATTTGCACAAATAAACCACTTACAATCCAATATAAAATGACATAAGTAGAAATATTTTCAATAGGAGTATTGAGACTTAAAAGTGAGTCAATTGAGATTAGCATTCTTATATTACCTCCACTTCAATTTTATGATACTCAACAAATATGACATAAACTTCAGGTCTAATCAATTTATTAGACCCGAAGTTTATGTGATGACTCCTAATTTATTCATACTTTCTTTTCTGTAAAATTGAGAGTCAATTAAAATAAATGTATAAGGTTTCAATGAACTGCTGAGCCGATTCAAAGCATTGCTATTTCGGTTACTTTTATTAGACTATTGAATTGTAAAAAGGAAAAAAAATGAAATTAATGACCTTTAGTAAAATGAATTTAATAGGTTTGACACTTGCTATAAATTTCCTAGCACATGCTCAAGAAAAGAATGATGGACGCCCCACCTATATTCAAGAAGAGAAAATTACCACACAAGCTATTACACCACTCTTAAATGCAACTCCTCGATCTCTCGCTGCACAGAGACTTGCTCCCTCTGCTTTTCCTGATGAAGCTGAAATTCTATGTGGATATGAACATTGCATATTTGGTCTTACCCGAGGACTTGTCATCGGAGGGGATGTATTTGGAATGGCATATACACCTTTTCGTCAATATTTTGATCCGAATTGGAATGGTGGAAGTTTATATATCATCGATGTATTTGGTGGTTTTCAAATTTTAAGAGACGTTGATAATAAAAGTTTTATGAATGCACAATTAGGCTATAAACGTATTTCATATAAATATAATGGAAACACAATTGAAGACCAAGGTTTTTCATTTAAAGTAAACTACTCTATACTCTTAACACCTGTTTACTTACAAGGAATTTCTTTTTCAGGATACCTTGCAAATAACGCAACAACAAGTGATCAAAGCAGTATAATTACAAATGCAAATAATCACGAAGATTTTTCAAATTCAGCCGGGTATTTTTATAGAATCTCACAAAAATATCCTACATATCAACTGTCATTTCCAGGAGATCTTGAATTGGCCAACTGGGGATCTCAACAAACAGGACTTATCGCTCCAATCAGAGCATATGCTCATATCGAGCCTTTCTATATTCAAAACAATCTAAACTTTGTTTATCAAGATAAAACCTTAAGAAAGCAAGAACAAAACTTTGGTATTCGTTTAGCTGCCACAGCTTCTTTTGAATCAGTACAAGGAAGTAAAGCGGGTAGATATTCTTTTTTGAGCACGGTGGGCTTTGACATTCAAACGTCAGACATTAAGTCAAATAGTTCAACCAACGCAGATGCTCAAATCACAGGACGCTATTGGATTTCTCCATATGTCAACCTGGCAGCAAGTTGGCAATTTTAATAAGAAAGCAGTTGTACTTGAAAGAATATCCTCGATATGACAACCTTGAACTTTACGACATTGCGAAATCTTTAAAACTACGGCTGAAAATATAATCTTGCCAATGTGTAGACTTATGACGCAAGTTCAAAGCATAAGAAAGGGTTCCATATATGAAGATATCTGATCTCTCCATTCAAGAAAGCTTTGGAGGTAAAACTGTTCTTCTCATAGGAGGGAGTGGATTTATCGGTAAGGTTTGGCTCTCCATGCTTGTTGATTACATACCGAATATAAAAAAAATATACATTCTAGTCAGACCAAGTAAAGGCAAGGAAGGAAATATACGTTTTACAGAAATGTATTCAAAATGCCCTGCATTCTTAAAATTACACCAAAAATATGGAAATAATTTAGCAGATCTAAAAATTGTGGAAGCAATCACTGGCGACATATGCTCAGTCAAACTAGGACTCAATAAAATAATTCAAGCGAAATTAATTGATGAAGTTGATCTTGTCGTTAATTTTGCTGCTGACTTACGTTTTATTGCCCCCTTAGATCAAATGTTACAAACAAATACAGGCGGTGCTGTAAATATATCAGACTTTATTTTATCCACAAAAAAAGCAAAACTTTTACATGTCTCAACTTGTTACGTTGCAGGCATGGCTGATGGATTGGTCTCTGAAAAATTATCAAAAAATATCTCGCCAAATGGCGTGCAATTTTCTGCTCAAGATGAATATAATTGGGGTATGCAAGAATCATTAGGAGCACGCTCTCGCAGCGCCACTGATAAAGAACTCAAATTAATTGGTTCATTGAGAGCAGAAAGACTCGGTTGGCCAAATACATACACATACACAAAAGCGTTGGGCGAAATTTTATTATCACAAAAATTACCGCGGGATCGACTCTGTATTTTTAGGCCAAGTATTGTTGAATCTGCAGAAAAATATCCATTTCCAGGTTGGAATGAAGACTTTAATGGAACAGCACCATTTATTCAAATGCTCAGTTCACGTTACCGCCTTCTTGTGGCAAAACCAAATCATAATTTAGATATTATTCCTGTTGATTATGTTGCAAGAGGTTTAACCATTGCTGGTTCAGCACTCTTAAGCCAGAAACATTTAGAAATATACCATAGTTCAACTTCTGCTCTCAATCCATTATCAGTTGCACTTGCCACTGATTATATTTGTAAGTATTATAAAACTTTTGAAAGAAAACGTTTAGAAGGTTTTTTATTACCTTATCCTAAAACAAAATTTATATCACCTAAACATATTTTTTCTGGTCCCAGTTTAACAAAAATTGAAAAAACAGTCACTTTTTTATTGGATAAAATCAAATTAGAAAAAAACTCTTCACGTATACTTTCAAAATTTGGTATTAATAGCAAAATAGAATCAATAAAAAGAAAAGCAAAAGCAATTGATGTTATTGCAAAAGTTTATAAACCTTTCATTTATGATTATAATTATACTTTTAAATCTGAAAATTTAATGGCTCATAAGGTTGTTGAGAAAGAATTTTCATATAATCCAACAGAAATTAATTGGGATAGATATTGGAGAGAAATTCATATTCCAGGTCTTAATAGATGGTGTTTACCACAGTTAAAATCACTGTCCTCAAAAAAGAAAGAACTTACTTAATTAATACTATTTAAGACCCATTCTCTCCATTTTCCTTTGTAGTTGTTATCAAGAGCTTTAGTATATAAATAAAATGATTTAAGAAATTTAGCTCTCTTTTCAATAATTTCACTTTTATCCTGTTTTATATGGGTCAATAAATTATTACTCGAATTAGTTGCTGCTTGCCTATTAATAATGTCTTCAAATGCAACCTTATTGGAGTTTTTTAGCATATCATACATTACTAAAAATGATGTTGCTCTCCCTTTTCCTGCATGGCAATGAAAATGTACCCAAGTATCATCATTCAAATTCTTTACAAAAGAAACAAATTTTTCAATTTCTTCATCCGTTGGAATGCTTCGATCTGTCACCTTAAATCTTTGATAACTTATATTATTATTTTTAAGTAAAGTTTCCTCTGAAATTGTATTTTTAATATCAAGCTCTACCTCTTCACTTTCTTCAAATCCATTTTCTTTAAAACTTGTAGCTGTTGGAATTTTTACTTGCTTTTTCTCACTCAATTCTTTTATTTTTAATTCTTCATCTTGAGGAAAACTCTTTATATTTAAGGCTTTATTTTGAGAAGGAAGCCAAGAAATGGGAGTCCCATTAACAAATCCATGTGATTCTTCTCTTAAATCAACAACTATAAAATTATTTTTTACATTACCAATCGTATTTTTAATGATCCATTGCAGTGAATCTGAAGAGAACTGCCCGCTTCCAGAAACCTTTAATTTATTTAACCCAAATGTATTACCCTTATTTTTGTAATTTTCTTCAAGCATTTTTGCAGTTCTAAAATTAACAGGTTTATCGCTTGCGCTGATATTGTCTAAGACAAGAATAGAGTTTTTATCTTCTTTATTTTCAATACTAACAGTAGCGCTTAAAGGTTGCTGCAATACAGTAAGACAAAAAGGAAAAACAAAGAAGGAAAAAACTTTTTTATAAAACATTAAAATACCCCCTATGAAAAACACTGAAGGTATTAAATCTTAGTTATAATCTTAAATCAATTGTAATAATAAAAATTTGTTACTTTACATATCCAGGTAAGTTTTTTGCTTGCGGCAAATGGCAAATATTCACAACATCATTTGTTCCAGGAATTCGATAATTTTGAATTGATTTCTTTACAGTTTCAAAATCATGATCATCTGTATAGTTTTCAAGCCCATGGACATTCCTAAAGAAATCACTCCAATAAAACTCTGCAAAATTACCGTAACTTGAAAGAGAAGGATCAAAGCAAAATTTTGATTTATCGTCCGCAATAAGTCCGGCTAATGAGCGATAAGGATCATTTTTTACTGAAAAGATATTTTTTGGGAGCTCATTAGGGGTTCTTTCAACACCTTTGTCTTTTAAATAAACATCATTGTTTAAAAGCATTTCTTGCCAAAACACGTCTCTATCCATATCTGCTGAATTTTCAAGAATATTTTTGTCAATTTTAACGAGAATAGTAAAAATATTTGAGTTTTCTTTCATAAGCTTTTCAACAAGTTTCATTCTATGATGCCCGTCTGTTAAATAAAACCCTCTTGCACTTTTTGGACCAATGACCACGCTCGGTGGCTTTGAACAGATGAATTCTTGTGCTTTTAGAGGATTTCCTGTGAATCTCTTTTTAATATCCAACACATATGAGTCACCATATGTAAATTGCGTGGGTAGGAGATCTTCAATTGATAACGAGCAAACTTCATTTGGTTTAGATAATTCTGAGCATTTTGGAAAATATTGAACTTTTTTAGACTGAGGGTCAAGACATTGAGTTTTGGTAAATTTTGAATTTTTAACAATACGATTTTCAGGGTTTATACAACTACCTAATAATAAAAAACTAATACCAACAATCGAAACAGAAATCAAACCCCTTGCCACCGTATGCATGTCATTATCTCCAATTATTATATGATTTCACAATAATTTTATAGTAAAAAATCACTAAAATTATTGTAAAAAATATATATGCAAATAATTATAAATGACGCAAGAATTTTCTTTAAAAATATGGTTTAACCAAGTGATCATCGACCCCTATATTTAAGTTTTATTTTAGGATCCAGATAGATTTTTATAATACTGAAGTTCTTTAAGATCTTCTGGTAATAAAAATACCCCTCCAGAACCCGAATTTTGCAGCTTTAGACTTTCTTCAAAAGCATGGAAGCAATGCTTAGCTTCCATAGATTTTGGTGACACGACAACACATGCTTTTAAATAAGCATCTCCAATATTCAGAGTGGCGAAAGGTTCTAAGGCATTGTTGATAATTCCAAGATAATATAATGATTTTGCTTCAGTTTCTTTACTTTTTACCTGCTTATTTTCAAGTTGACTGTAAATTAGGCTAAAATATCTCATTCTGTTTATTGTAAATGCGGGGTCATAAGCAAGGCTACTTTCGTCAGGCTCAAGTCCAATTTCTGAGTCAATTCTTGTAAATAAATTTTTACTGCTCAATGAATTATGGTTTTTACTTTCAAGATTCCATTGTTTAAAGCTATTTGCCCATTCTGAAATTTCTTGTTGCCCTTCTTTTGGCACCTTCATTGAGTTTGCCAATTTTGAAAAGACCTCATAACCTCTTTCTGCGGATGGATTGACTCTCACCAAATATATGGCAAGGTAATTAAGAGTCTTTTGCATATCAACCCAAGGTATATTATTTTTTTCAAAATCATCAATTCGTTTAATTAATATTTTTTCTGCTTCAGTAAATTGACGAGTCGTATAAAGATAGTCTATTTTTTCATTTTCAGTTAATTTAGAAAACATTTTTTCATCATTTTTAAATAAATAATTTTTACTTCCAGAAGGAGCTGTATGACACGCAATACAAGATTGAATAGCAGATTTTAATACATAACGAGCGCTTGATTTTCTATTATTTTTAAAACTATACTCAGCACGTTTTAAATTATCCACTAAAATACTTATATTGATTTTTGCAGCAATATTTTCTTTTAATCTTGCATGATTTTCTGCACTTCTTGCTCCTTTAGCCACAGCTAATAAATTTTCTAAAATAAATTTACTGTTTTTTTGATCTTTAAAGTCCTGTTCAGAAAATAAATATGGGAATATATTTTCCAGATTTCTCCTCATATTATCCATAGACACATATAAATTTACTTTTTTGTCTTTTTCTAGTTCTTTTTTCTGAGCTATAATTTGATCATTTTGAATAAGCAATATAAATATTGAAAAAAATCTTATAAAATGAACTTTCTTAAACATGTCAATCTCCTTAGAGTAACTTGCCGCTTCCAATTAGCGCTTAATATAATTTAACACATGCTTACTTTTTTACAAAAAGAGAGAATGTGTTCTAAATCCCAAATTAAAAAGATCATACAATAAATTTCTTAAAAATTGATTTACTCAATAATCCACTTAAAATATTATAAATTGGGAAAACAATTGGGAGGACGAAAGCATGACTGAAAATCACAGCACTAAGACTACAAACGAGGTAATTCGTTTAAAAAATTCTAATGCTTCAATTTTTGTGAAATATACAGTTGAACGTTTAAAGCTTCAAAGAGTCATAAACACATTGGTACTTTTGCCATTTTGTGGAGGGATAATTTTAATTTTTAAATATATTCTGCGATATAAAATACAAGATATTAAAATAATCAGAAAACAGTTTAAAGAAATTATAAAAAATAATAACCCAATTATCATTTGCTCAAATCACCTTACTTTTATTGATTCTTGCTTAATTATTTGGGCATTGGCTTCAATATTTTGGTACCAATTTCATTTTAAATTCTTCTCTTGGAATTTACCTGCTGGAGATTTTTTTGGCAAAAAAAAGCGCTATCGTTTAATCGCACTTCTCTGCAAATGCATTTTTATACATAGAGATGCTTCTCCCAATCATCATAATGAAATTTTGGATATCTGTAAGAAAATTTTAAAAAAAGGGGAGGTTGTAACCATCTTCCCAGAAGGAAAAAGAAGTCGAACAGGATATTTTGATCCAAACCAATTAACTTATGGAGTTGGCAAAATCATCCAAAATGTTCCTAACTGCCGTGTTCTCTGCGTTTATATTAGAGGAGATAAACAAGAGACATTTTCAAATTACCCAGTTAAAAATTCAACTTTCTATATGAAAATGAATGTAATAACACCAACAACAGAGCTTTTTGGGAAAGAAGGTTGTAGTGAAATTGTAAATCAAATTGCCCAAACAATAAAAAAGCAAGAAGAAGAATATTTCTCTTCTCATAATTCAGGAGTCATAAAACGCAATGAAATTTATAGAACTCAAGAGCAGAACACATCGCATAATTAATACCCACCGCAAACCTTTTGCTATTATTACAGGAGCATCCAGTGGCATTGGACATTCTTTTGCCGTCAAATTTGCTCGAGAAGGTTATGATTTATTATTAATTGCACGTGATAGTCAAAGATTAAACCAAATTGAGTATAATCTTAATAAAAATTATAATACAAAAGTTTATACTTTATCAGTTGATCTTACGCAAAGAGAATCACTAAATAAAATTGAAAAATTTTTAAAAGAAGAGTCTTTAGATGTTGACGTTCTCATTAATAATGCAGGTTTTGGAGTGCATGGGGCGTTTCAAGAAACAGAAATAAATAGAGAACTTGAAATGGTAGATTTACAAATAAGTACAACCCTTGCTCTTACAAAAATGATTTTACCTGGCATGCAAAAACGAAAATCAGGCTACATATTAAATGTTGGTTCAGTGTATTCTTTTACACCCGTTCCATTTCAATCTGTTTATGGCGGCTGCAAATCCTTTTTATATTCTTTTTCCTCATCCCTTGCCTATGAAACTAAAAAATATGGCATAAAAGTAATGCTTTTATGCCCTGGAATTACTAAAACTGAATTTCGCTCACGCTCTAAAGTTGGATATTATTCTGAAAATTTAAATAAGCTAAGTAAACTAAAGCAAAAGGGCATGGATCCTGATTTTGTTGCTGAACAAGGTTACAAGGCCCTTATGCGTGGAGATAAAATTTACATACCTGGATTAACGAATCGTATCTTCGTGCAAATTGCGTCCTGTTTGCCCACTTCTTTTCTTAGCTCTGCTCTTGCTCTGATTAACAATTTCAGGGGCGTCAATACCAAAAACGCCTAAGCGCATTTCTTCTTCCACAGGAAATACTTTACCAGGGTTTAATATATTTTTTGGATCGAGAGTGTTTTTAATTCCTTTTAAAGCTTTTAAACCCGTTGATGAGATTTCACTTTCCATCCAAGGTGAATGCTCATAACCAACTGCATGATGATGCGTTAAAGTTGCTCCATTCTTCATGAATGTATCAGTTATTATTTTTTTATACCCATAATACTGTTCAATTTCTTTTCCAATTATTTGTTTTGCTGCATATGTAAAATACAAGCATGCACCCGTTTTATAAGTATGTGAAATATGACAACCAATGTATCCAGTTCCATCTCCATGCGATTTAAAATACTTATTCATTTCTTCGATCGTTTTTTTATGCACATTTATGAGTTTTGACCAAACAGCAGCTGTTTCAGCAACATCGGTCATCACTCCATAGTCCATGATATAATCACGTAAATATGGAATATTAAATTTATCTTTTGACCATGTCTTTCCGATGCCTTTCCCTAAAGAAAAAGCTCTGTGTTTCTTTAAAATTTTTGTTGCTTCATTTGCAATGATTTGAACTTGCTTATCATCACCTTCAAAACCAACAACCATAATGCAAGGACGAGCATAACCAGTGACAGATAATATTTTCTTTAATTGCTTTTGTACTATGGATTCTATGCCTTTTTTAGGTGATTTTAAATTAAAAGCCAGTTGAGTTTCGCCTTCATCTTGAAAACGAATCATACTTGGAATCCAATTTTTATCTACGCATTCCCTTATAGCTTCAACCCCTTTTTCAAAATTTGGAAAAAGGTACCCGCGATAATCTTTTGCCGCAGGAGTTCTGTGAATACGCATTGTTGCTTCAGTAATAACACCTAATATTCCTTCTGAGCCAACAATAAGTCTATTTATATCTGGACCTGCACTCGATGCTGGTGTTGTTCTTGTTATGATTGTTCCACTTGGAGTTACCATTTTTAAAGAAACAAGCATATCTTCAATTTTACCATAAGCATCAGACTGCATTCCAGCTGAGCGTGTTGCCAGCCATCCGCCTAAAGTTGAATATTCAAATGAATCAGGAAAATGCCCCAACGCCCATCCTTTTTCAGATAAATCCTTTTCAAGTTTTGGTCCGAGCACTCCTGCTTGAATAACAGCAGTCTGAGACTGAGGATCAATTGAAATAAGTTTATTCATAAGACACATATCGAGGGTAACAATACAACGAGGTCCTTTTTCAGTGACAGTTTGATCTCGAGGATCAACCCCTCCCACAATGTTTGTTCCCCCTCCAAATGGAATGACACAAACATTATGCGTATTTGCAATTTTAATAATATTTTCCACTTCATCATGCGATAAAGGGTATAAAATAATATCTGGTGACTTTTTTACAATTCCTTTGCGTACGTAAAATAAGTCTGCATATGATTTGCCATAAGAATGCAAAAGTCTATCATCTTCAGTTGTACTTATTTGATCATTTTTTAAAATTTGCTTTATTTCAGAAAGAAAATCTTCACTAATGTTTACAGGACTTAATTTGATATCTTCTCTTTTGACTGGCTCAGCAATTTTTTTATTTTCTGAAATAGATATCGTTTTTTTTATCCAAGGCCACAAATTTGGCTTATCTTCAATTGGAAATGACTTATTTGGATCACCCCAGCCCCACCATTTCATCATAAAATATTCCTCCCAAGAATTTAGCATATAAAACTGAAACTCAAATTCTATGCATATCTAAGAAAGAGTATACTATTTTATTTTTATGCTTGAATCAATTTTTTAATCATACCTTTATTTTCATTTTATTTATGTATTTTTTTAACTAAACAAAATAGATATAAAATACTAAAAGTAATAATAAAAATTTTCTACTTTTAAGAAAAATTTAAAGATTTTTTTGCACTCTTTATTTTAATGCCAGGAATTATAAATCTTCCTAATTAATTTATTAATTCAAATCAAATTAAATTTCAATTTTTCATCTTTGCTTCAATCTCTTTGATTTTTCGACTGGCCTTCTCGTGAGTGGGTTCTATTTTAACAATATCTTCACATATTTTCATTGCACTTTTAAGATCATTCATTTCCAAATAGCAAAGTGCTTTATTAAAAAGAACTTTAGTGTCTGTTGGAAACTCGTGGATTGCAATATCATAATATTTAATTGCTTCATCATAACGATTTAAATCTTTATAACATATACCCATCAAGTTTAATAAACTTCTCCTATTTTCAGAATTCTCTAATGCTTTGTCAAAGTACATAACTGCCTTTTCTAATTTTCTTTGATAAAATAGTGCGCGTGCATACTGCTCATAAATACTTTGATAATCAATTCCAACAAGAGATGCATCTTCTAAAAATTCCTCCGCTTCCTTAAATCGCTGTTTTTCAATTAAAGTATTTGTAATTGATTCGTATCTTACAGGATTTTTAGGACTTAAAAATACGGCTCTTTTAAAAAAATATATTGCTTGATCAATCATATTTCTATCAATACATATTTTTCCCATTTCATCAAAACCTTGAACATACAATTTATTATTATCAATAGCTTTTCTACAAAAATACTCGGCTCTTTCAAAATCATTAAAACCTCTATAGCAGTGAGAAAGGCCAACACATGCGCGTGCAGATTGTGGGTAAGAATTTAATAATGTTTCATAAGTATTAAAAGCTTGCTGATAGTTTTTCTGTGCAAGTAACTTTTTTGCCTGAGAAAAGAAATACTCTTTATTTGTGGGATCATTATAATGATTTAAACAAACAGGTATTTTCTCAACCAACATCTGAAATGTAAAAGGTTTTTTAATAAACCCATCAATCTCATATTCTGCCAACATGGCAATTTGATCTTTTGTAATTTCAGTACTCATCATAAGAAATGGCATCAGCCCTATTTTACGATCTTCTCGGATTTCTTTTAAGAGATCAATTCCACTCATCGCATCTAAATTGAGTTCACTGATGACAAAATCAATTTTTCGAGTGATTAAATTTCCGTAGGCAAGGTGTGAAGTCGGAGATTTTATTATGTTTTTAAAGCCCAGAGATTTTAAACCCATGGAAATAATATCCCTAAATGAATCACTTTCATCGATGATTAAAAAAACCATATCAATGGGTAAATCACTCATTTTGGTCATATAAGAATAACCCTTTATTCATTCTAAATTTCGTATTCACTTAAGTCTTTAAAACATTTAACAATTTTTTCTATATCTTTCTTTAAGTCTGAAGTTAAATTAATAAATTTTCCACCAAGATAAAACTCATTTTTTTCTAATCTTGTACAAGTTGAACTTATTTTTATAATATTTTTATTTTCTATCATAAATAAGTGTGGATCTATTAATATGAAAATTTCATCTCCTATAATAATATCAAATTTTTTCTTTTCACTTCGCACCAAAAATCCTGATTTCGAAATATTTAAAAGCGTGCATTCATATGTCTTTTTGTTATTTAGTTTTTGCACAAGAACAGGAATCCCAGTTAAATACCCAGCCCAAGATCTTTGTTCTTCAGTGTTACCGTCATTATTTGATAAATTCATAATATTTAATCCATTTACAAATATTATCAATCTTCTTAATTATAAATATAGAAAAATTCTGTTAGAAAATATTATTGTCTCATTCTAAAATTACACTATTTAAGTCTATTTGAAAATAATTCCTCATTAGCTTATATTTCTATTGCTTTTTACCCTTCTATAATTGAATACTTTATCAATAAGCAGATAAACAATATCAATAAATAAACTTAACTTTTCTATAAAAAAAAAGAGCTTAAAAGCTCTTTTTTTATTTTACAGCACTTTTTTCAATTGCTTTTATTCACCATCTTTGAGCTTTTCAACTTTACTAAACTCAAGTTCAACTGGAGTCGCTCTACCAAACACAGAAATAAGCAAACGAAGCTTCATTTTGTCCGCCTTAACTTCGTCGATATCACCCACAAAGTTTGTAAATGGACCGTCAATAACTTTAACTTTTTCGCCTTTTTCAAACGCTGTAACAGGTTTTGCAGGAGCCGCTTTAGTAGCTTCAGCAGCACGGTTGAAAATGCGACTGATTTCTTCGTCTGGAACAGGTTTTGGATCCTGATTTGCAGCAGAGCCAATAAATGAAGAAATTTTTGGTGTGTCTTTAACACAACCAAAAGTCGCTTTATGCACAGGATCCATTTGAACAAATAGATAACCTGGCATCATTTTTTGCTCGACTTTCTTTTTCTTTCCGCTCTCGTCGATTTTTTCGATGGTCATAGTAGGGATAAGAATTTGTCCAAAATAGTCAGACATTTTTAGCTTTTTGATACGCTCTTCAAGCGTAGCTTTCGCTTTTTTTTCCATACCTGATTGCGTTAAAACAGCATACCACTTGAATCTTTCATGAGAAAAAGAAGATGGCGCAGTTGATGCGTCTGTTTCACTTGTTTTGTGTTCTACCATGAGTTTATTTTCCTCAAAAATTATACTCTATTATTATGCTGCTGTAGACATAATTAAATTAATTATCTTTAAAAAAACCGTGTCCGCTAGAAATAGTACAATAGATGCAACAATAACTAATGCGATAACGATTGCCGTGGTTTTTTGTGCCTCTTTAAATGTAGGCCAAGCAACTCGAGAAAGCTCATCTCCAACATCAACTATAAATGTCTTTAACTTTTTATTCATAATTAAGACAACAATTACAGCCATGGTTAAAACTGTTGCAACAACGATACTTACCGTTGAAAAATTATGATTTTGAAGACTAAAAATACTTGATACATTTTGTGGGAAATAATGCTTTCCTAAAAAGACCCAAAGTGAATAAAAAAGATACCAAAAATATGCCGCTATAATACCATACAAAAGAGCTGCATAACGATAGGCGATGTTAGAAACTTCATTCATTTGCTTTTGTTCTCCTGTCGAGTCGAGCTTTTCAGCCAAACGTACCATAAGTGTGAAGAGCTAACACGGTTCTATTTTGTTGAGCAAGACAAATCATGCCCTCAAAGTGTCCAAAAAATGAGAAAATCCTTATAAATTCTGATCAACAAAAGGAAATCGCAGATGTGTCCATTGGCGAAGATTTTTGTCAGTCTTTTTATGAGTTGCTTCACGAAAACTAAATAGGACAGGATGACTATACGTATTCTCACGCAAAATCTCAATGTTTTGCTCAGAGATACCAGATATGATACATTCAAGAGCTGCTAAAAGTTGGAGATCTGGAAAAATTTTATTATCTGCAATCTTTTTTTGATTGCCTTTTTCTATAATACCACTCAATATTTTATCTTGATTGATATTGATAAGATCAGAATAAATACTATTGTAAAAAGTTGCTTGTTGATATTGAGAAAAAAGATTTTCCCTATGCTTTAAAAGAGCATCATGCACATCGCTTCCGCACTCATAGCTCACTCCGAATATTGCAGGCGCTATATGAACATGAAGATTCTGCACAAATTCAGCTTCTTTCACTCCAACCTGCAAAGCTTCTTGCTTTATTTTATCGAGTGTATTTTGCAATATACCCGAGCTCAAACCTTTCCAACCCGCATGTGACAATGAACCTATAAAATACTTGTCATTTTCAAAGCAAATTGCCACTGCAAGACAATCGGCCGTGCGAATCCCAAGATTCTTTTTGCATTGTTGAGGAGATTGTTTTGTTGAAATTGGTATGGATATATAATGAGCATCGGCACTTAAAGAACTTCCATCTTCACAAGCACGCACAACTTGATTGCCATGACATGCTTTTACAAAAAAAGTATTTTCTAAAGGCTCATTTAATGTAAATGCTACGGAGCAATACAACCCAGAAATAGGAATTTCTTTAATAAAATCTTTTGAAAAGGGCGAATCCTTTAGGACAACAGTGTTTAATAAAAACCGTTCCTCAAAGGACTTGGGTATAAAAGTTGGGTACTCTTTTAAATTAAGAGAAACTAAAATACGCATAATTGCCTACATTTTACTTTTATTTTATAAGAGAATTAATAATAACTCCCGTTGCAACGCTTACGTTAAGAGAGTCAACTGTTCCAAGACCGCCAGGTATTTTTACAACATAATCACAATTTTTAATAACTTCATTGCGAAGACCTTTTCCTTCATTACCCATAACTGCAACCCAAGTTCTGTCTTTTGGCAGATCGGTAAGTGATGTTGCATTTTCCGTCAATGCTGTCCCTGCAATCCAAGCTCCTGCTTCTTTTAGCTGAACAAGAGCTCTATTGATATTAACCGTCGGAATAAGAGAGATAGAAAATGCTCCGCCTGCAGACGTTTTTAATACCAGAGAAGTTATATCTGCCTGTCTATCTGTACCATAAACAACAAATTTAAGACCAAAAAATGCTGCGCTACGAATAATTGCTCCAAAATTACGAGGATCTTGGATTTGATCGAGAACGAGACCAACACAACCATGTTCTGTATTTTCATTAGCTTTTTTAATAAACTCGATAGCTTCAACAATATTTTGAGTTGGGTATTCAGGAATTTTTAAACAAACACGTTGGTGATTTAAATCGTCAGCAGCATCGGCGAGTGGCCAGGTTTCTTCAGCTGAAGAATGTGGAATAACTTTAATACCAAGTAATTGAGAAGATTCAACCGCAGGTTTAAGTTGCGATGGAGCTTTGCCAGATTTATCAACAATAATATGCAATGTGTATTTCTGATTATCAACATCTTTAGCTTGATGTAAATTAGACAAAAAAGCCTCGACTGTACGTCTTCCCCAAATAAATAATTCACGGGGAGCCCTGTCGCTTGGACGCTCTCTTTTTACAGGTTTTTTAATATGTTGAGCAGATTTTTCAGAAAGATTTTGGCCTTCTTTTACATTTCTGGAAAAACGGCTTCTTGGATTTTGTGGTCTTTGGGCTTTATTATGAGAATCGTCGCTTTTTCTAGAAGATTCTCTTGAAAAGGAAGGCTTTTCAGCCCTTGCTGGTCTTGAAGATTGTTTTGATTTTACAGCACGTTCTTCTCTTCTTTTTGGTGAACGCTCTTCTCTTTTTCTAAAAACCATTTTTAAATCTCTTTCTTACTAAGGTAAAATGATGTTAACGCATCAGTAAATCAAGCTATGCCACAGGATACAACAATGTCAAAAACTATCTGCAGCAAGCCAAACTTAAAAACAAGATAATAAGCTTTTCCAATTTTTAAATTTTACTCTTGCGCTAACTTTAGGCTTGTGCTAGCTACAGGTTTCCTGTGACTTGAGAGGGTTTTCACTATGAGTAAAAGAACATTTCAACCTAGTAATAAAGTTCGTAAACGCAAGCATGGTTTCCGTGCTCGCATGGCAACCAAAAATGGCCGTAACGTTATCAAACGTCGTCGTGCTAAAGGCCGCACTCAACTTGCGGCAACAGTTTACTCCAAGTAAACTAGCCATATACAAGCTTAAAAGACGCATTTCTATGCGTCTTTTTTTTATGAGAAATAATTTCATGCATAAATACAAATACGTTCTTGCATTTGGCTCTAATGTTGGCAATCGGATTGAGAATTTTAATAAATCACTTAAATTACTTGAAGAATTTGTTAAAGTTCAATTTCAAAGCAAATGGATAGAAACCAAGCCGCTGAGCCACATTCACTATAAAACAGATGATCATGAAAACTACTTAAATTTCATATGCATAGCTAACTCAGATCTCCTTCCAGATAAACTCTATGAGCAGATTGCACAGATAGAAGATTTAATTGGCCATCCTCGAGAGCGCCGCTGGATGCCTCGCAATCTCGACATTGACCTACTTTTTTGTGCTAAAAACGACGCTAAAAAATTTTCTGAGTGCACACCCTTCCCTTTTAAAAGACAGCCAAACTTTCACGTTCCACATTTAGATTATTTTAACAGAGATTTTTGGCGAGATATTTTAGAAAATGAACTACAAGTTCATGAGTCTATTCTTATAAATCACTTCAAAATGTGCTCTCAACAAAAAAATCTTGATTCTCTTTAACAATCTAATGTATTCAGATAAAGTGCTTCTGGACATTTTAATGTCTTAACCTATTTATTAATAAAAAACGCGAGTAGTTCAACTTATGCAAGCAGATAATCGTAAAAAAATTGTATTCTTAGGGACACCACAAGTAGCAGAAAAAGCCCTCAGAATTTTGCTTGAAGCTCATCAGTTTTTGAAAGTTATCCTTGTCGTCAGCCAACCTCCCAGCCGTTCTTTAAGAGGAAAGGGAGATGTTCCTTCCCCAACTCACAAACTTGCATTGGAAAGAGGAATACCTGTTCTGACTCCACACTCAGCAAAGGATCCTATATTTTTAAGTGATATTAAACTATTAGAACCTGATCTTTGTATCACTGCAGCCTATGGTAATTATTTACCTAAAGATTTCCTAGCAATCCCAAAATTTGGAACCCTCAATATCCATCCCAGCCTCTTACCTTTGTACCGAGGCGCCTCTCCTGTGCAAAGGGCTCTCGAAGTGGGGGTCAATAAAACAGGAGTGAGTATTTTATTTTCAGTGGCAGCTATGGATGCTGGCCCTATTGCTGCACAAGAAGAATTTGCTGTTAATAACTCAATAAAAGCTCCTGAATTATTAGATATCTTATTTGAAAAAGGAGCACACCTCCTAATTAAAACCCTTGAAAAGCTCTTTTCAGATAAGTTAAAGACAGAAGAGCAAGATCATTCTAAAGCAACAAAAGCAGATAAAATTAAAGTTGAAGAAGGAATCCTCGACTTTAAAATGCCCGCATTAGCTCTACACAACAAAGTTCGCGCCTTTGCAGGCTGGCCAAATACAAAATCTTCATTTATTTTAAATGATGAACCCATTGAGATGAAAATCATCACCACTCGAGTTTCAGAAAACTCTGAAAATTCAAAAATTGGTGAATTGATTTTTACAAAAAACTCATTAAACATTTGTTGTGGAGATACCCAAATCCTTGAAATCCTCGAAATGCAGCTTCCCGGAAAAAAAGTTGTCTCGGCGTTGGATTTTCAAAATGGTATAAAAGGGAAGCTATTAAAATTAGATCTGTAAAATCATAATTTTAGTCGTTTGATGATGAGCTATTTTGGTGTATGGAGAATACTTAGAGGTTTAGTTTCTCAGCAATAGTAACTGTCAGGTAAGTGTGCTCGGCGGGAGCTTGCAATAAACACAAGGAATGGTGAAATGGAAAGCAAATTTAGCGCTTTAATAAGCAATATTAAAAATATCAATTCTGCTTCAATCGTCGAAACGATCAAAAGAAATCAAGAAAATCTGAACCCGAAAGCCGTTTTAAATTTTGCTCGGAAAGCTGTCGACTCAGCTCGCTCATTTTCAAAAGAAGAAATTAATGTTTTACTTGGAAAAGCAAATGAACTTGGCCAAAAAACAGGCACTGAAATTGAAAAAATTGTTGTATCTGCTGTTAAAAGTATTTTGAAGGGACAACCTCAAGAAGTCGCAACTGAAGAAATCCGTAAAGAAATTACGAATATGCTTGTTGAACACAACAACGGGAAAAACCTCCTTCCCATTGTAAAATATGTCAACAATGTTCTTCTAAACAATGCTCCTACGAGTATAGAATCATTTAAGAACTTCAGAAGAAACATCGGTCAAACCCTCATTGCCGACGCACAAAAACGTATAGCAGACAGAAATATTATTGATGCTCAAGTAATTCCAGAAAAAAAAACTCAAAAAAAAGACCGCAACAAGAATCGCGAAACCGATTAATTAAAAATTAGGAACCTATGGAAGAAGAAAACATACATTTAAACTCAGAGTCAACTCCAAAGAAAGAAAGCAGTATTTATACAAAATCTGCTTTTGATATTTTAAAAACACGAGTTGAAGCCATATTATTTGTTGCAGACTCTCCTTTAGAAGCCGGAGAAATTCGAGCATGGATTGGGGAAATTTCACTCTCTGATGTTCGCATGGCTCTCCGCGCTATTGCACTTGATTATGAACACAGAGCATTCGAGTTAGTTGAACTTAATCATAAATATCAAATACGGACCCGAAACGAACATCTTCCATTAATTAAAAAACAATATGCTGGAAAAGCTCGTTCCTTAAGTAAAAATGCTCTCGAAACTCTTTCTATTATTGCTTACAGACAGCCTATTACCCGAGCACAAATTAATGCATTGAGGCAAGTTGATAGTTCATCAATTGTACAAACCTTAAAAGATAAAGATCTCATCTATGCTTCAGGAACTCGAAAAGAAGTTGGCAATCCTCTGGAGTATAAAACAACCCAAAAATTTTTAGACGTTTTTGGACTTTCTAGCTTGAATGAATTGCCTAATTTACGTTCTTTACAATTAAATTTAGATGAACAAAAAAAAGCAGCCTTGGCATTAAGTGCGCTCGAAGAAAAAGAAGAAGAATTACCGAGTGCCCAAGACATTGGATATAGCGAAAATGAGGAATCCTAAAAAAAGATAAAATCAAATTGGATCCTTAACAGAATTCAAAATGACTGGTATTATTCCGTGCAACTCACCACTGAGACGTACATCGAATCGGGGGATATTTGGAATTTTGGAGGAAAATATGGGTTTTTTAGATAGCTTAGGACGTTTTTTTTCAAGTGCATTTGGACTGGCAGAAGGTAAAACTCAAAGGATGGCTGACAAAATGGTCACCTCAAATGCAGATGCCATTCGCTCACAATTTCGTAAAACAAAAGAAGATTGGAGCAAAGACTATCAAGAAATGCGTGAAGCAGTTGCAGAACTTATACGTATTCGAGAAATGAAGTCTGAAGAAGTTAAAAAAATATCTAAAGAATCTGAAGAACTTCAACAAAAAATGTCTGGAGCAATTGAGCTTTATAAAAAAACACCTGATGAGCGCTATAAAGCCGCGTATGCACAGCTTGCAGAAAAATCAGAAAAAAATGAACAAAGGGTTAAAGAACTCGAAGCTGAAATTGACGAACAACAACAAGCAATTGAGCGCTATAAAGTTAGACTTTTAGAGCTTCAAACACAAATTGATTCCTTGAATAAAGAAGAGGCAGAAACGGTTGCTGACATTATCAGTAGCCAAAAAATTAAAGAATTAAATGATCGACTCTCTGGCCTTTCAGTTGATTCTTCTTCTAAAAACCTTGAAGCCATTCGCAATGCACGTCAAAAATCAAAAGCTGTTGCAAAACTTTCGACAGAACTTACTGGCGCTGAAAAAACAGATCTTGATAAAGAACTCAGCCAAGCTGGTTCTCGCTCAAAGCATCTTTCCGCCTTTGAAGATGCAATTGGTGTAAATAAAATCACTCTAAAAAGTGATCCATTTGCATCCTTACCAAGCCAAACTTCAGCTCCATTTACCAAAAAAGATACTATCGATGTTGAATTAAGCAAGCTTACCTCGGGATTAAATAAATGATAAAACTTGTTGATGGTGAAGATTTTACTATACATATTTTAAATAATATTTGCTTTGTTACCTTTTCCTCGCCATCAACACGAAATGCAATTAGCTTAAGAATGTCTGCTGTTATGCAAGAAATTTCTTGGAAAAGTGAAAATAATATTTCAATTTTTGAAAAGTTTCTTAAGGAAAATAATTGTTTTTTAATTATAGTTCAATCTACGGTAAGAGGCATTTTTTCGAGTGGTGGAAACTTATCTGATTTAAAAAATGGAAGCAAAGAGCTCTGCCAAAACTATGCATCTTCAATTAAAGCATTTTGTGAAATACTTCATTCATGCTCCATTCCATCTGTTACTTTACTTGCAGGTCCGGCTTACGGAGGTGGTGCTGAATTAGCATTGGCAACTGATTTCCGTTGGAGTATTGGAAAAAAATCTGACCTTCATTTTACCCAAATGCGCTTTGGGATCCCTGCTGGATGGGGAGGCATGCAGCGACTGTCAGAGCTCTGTCCACAACTCTCACCTAAAAAAGTATCAGCAATTATTGTTGCTAAAATGAGTCTTTTATATGATCAATTGATCCGACTTAATTTAATTGATAGATCATTTTTAAATATAAAAAGCTGTATTAAGGCATTAAATGAATGGAGAGATGAAATAGAACTCTCCCCAAGTGATGTTCGTTATGATCTTATGCAAAGACATAAAATAAACGATGCCTATCAATTACAGGAATATGATATTAAAATATTCGATAAATATTTTTTGAATCTTGAACACAAAAACAGAATTGATAACTTCTTTGCAAAAAGAAATAAAAATGCTGAATAATAAATTTTGTAAAATTCTTTTAATCTTGATCTCTACAAACTCACTTTATTCCTGCGGATATAAAATGGATCCAGCTCCACTTTATCCAACCTATATTTCTAAAATCGAAGAAGAAACCATAAAGCGAAAAAAAGAAGTTCAAAAAAATTCTTCCGATTCCCCAACTCCTTCTGTTAAAAAAGAATCTGATAAGTAACTTTACCCAATTATTCAGATGGAGCTTAAAAATGAATTCAAATAAAATAAAATGGCCAAATTCCAGAATTCTTGAACTTTTTAATATTGAAAATCCTATTATTCAAGCCGGAATGGTTTGGGTAAGTGGAGGAAATTTAGCAGCTGCGGCCGCAGATGCAGGTTGCCTTGGTCTCTTAGGGGCGGGAAGTATGCATCCTGAATTGTTAAAGGAACAAATTAAAAAAGCAAAATCACTTACAAAAAAACCAATTGGCGTAAATATTCCTTTATTATATAATAAAACTGAAGAGCAAATTAAAGTTGCTTTAGATGAAGGAATTCGCATTTTTTTCACAAGTGCAGGCTCTCCAAAAACATGGACCCCTTTCTTAAAAAAAGAAGGCTGCATTGTGGTGCATGTTGCAAGCACTCCTGAATTCGCAAAGAAAAGTCAAGATGCGGGTGTAGATGCAGTTGTGGTTGAAGGCTTTGAAGCGGGCGGCCACAATGGAAGAGATGAAATAACAACCTTAGTTTTACTACAACAAATTTACAATAAATTGACTATTCCAATTATCGTTGCAGGCGGCATTGGCTCTGGCGCTGCTATCTTAGCTGCTTTTGCTATGGGCGCAGAGGCTGTGCAGATTGGAACTGCTTTTGCAGCCACAAAGGAAAGCTCGGCCCATGAAAATTTTAAAATGGCTATGTGCAAGGCTCAATTCAACTCCACTTTTCTACGAATGAAAAAACTTGTTCCAGTGAGATTGCTTGAAAATGAATTTGCTAAAAAAATTGCACAAGCTGAGGACTCCTGCGCTACAAAAGATCAGTTGCAAGAAATTCTTGGCAAAGGACGCGCAAAAGAAGGAATGCTCAATGGCAATATTCAAGAAGGTGAGCTTGAAGTTGGTCAGATTGTTTCGGAAGTTAATGAAATTTTAAGTTGTAACAAATTAGTACAAAAACTTAAACATGAATATATTGCTGCTAAACAAAGTATTCTTTAGCAAATTTATTAATTCATAAAAATTAAAAATTAATCTATAAATTCAAATAATTTATTAAATCATTAAAAAAATAAATTATTTTTTAATGAATATTTCCTAAAGTGATTTCACATTAACTCGATTAATGGAATGCAAATTTGATGCAGTCAAAAAAATTGCATCCTGCTTAAGAAAAAACTCAAGAAATTTTCAAACCCAGCAGGACAGCAATTCGTAGTCGGGAGGTTAAATACTATGGGTTTCCGCATTGCAACCAACGTTCAATCTTTAAATGCACAACGTAACTTAAACATAAGCAATGATATGAATAATCTTGCAATGGAAAAACTATCATCAGGATTCAGAATTAATAAAGCTTCTGACGACGCTGCTGGACTCGCAATTAGTGAAAAATTAAAAGCTGACTATCGCGGCCTTGTGATGGCGAGACGAAACGCAAGCGATGGTGTGTCTCTAATACAAACTGCAGAAGGTGGATTAAATGAAATTGGAAATATTTTAAGTCGACTCCGTGAGCTTTCTGTTCAAGGAGCCAGCGATACGATAGGAAATATTGAAAGAGGGTTTCTAAATAAAGAATTTGGACAACTCAAAGATGAAATCACACGTATATCAAAAACTACAGAATTTAATGGAACCCTTCTGTTAGTTGGAAACCAAGACGACGTTCCAGATGAAATTAAGAAAAGATCAAATACATATCCACTCGAAATTCAAGTCGGAAAAAACTTTTTTGAAAGTGTTGATGGAAAAGATGAGATAAATCCAACCGACATAATTAGAATTGACTTAAGTAACATAAATGCAACGGTAAATGAAGAAGGACTTAATCTTGGTACATCTGAAGAAGATGAAAAAACAAGCGTGAGTTCAAAAGAATATTCACAAAAATCAATCAATGTTATTGATGATGCAATTACAAAAGTTTCTGGCTACAGAGCTACAATGGGTGCGATTCAAAGCCGTCTAAATTCAACTATCAATCAGTTGAGCATTCAAGCTGAAAATAACGCAGCCAGCAACAGCCGCATTCGTGATACAGACTTTGCAGAAGAAACAGCTAAATTAGCCCAAACTTCCATTCTAAAACAATCTGGCGTTGCCGTTCTTGCTCAAACCAATCAAACACCACAACTTGCAATACGCTTGTTAGGATGAGTATTCTTATATCCATCCTAACAATTTCTTTTTTAAGTAGGTTAAAATGGATGAAGGTAATTCAAGTAAAGACTCTAAGCTAAATTATATTATTCTGATAGTCGATGATAATGAAGAAAATCGCCTTCTCATGTCTATTTATTTAAAAAAATCACCTTATAAATATGAATTCGCACAAAATGGTGAAATTGCATTTGAAAAAATAAAAAATAAAAAATATGATCTCATCCTCATGGATGTTCAAATGCCTATAATGGATGGTCTGATAGCCACGCGCGAAATTCGAAAGTGGGAAGCAGCAGAAAAGAAAGAACCTGTTCCAATTATTGCTTTAACTGCAAATGATTTACAAGAAAGAGGAGGAGAAACTTTGAAAGCAGGTTGCACAGCGCATGTTACTAAACCAATTAAAAAAGATGATTTCCTGAAAGAAATTCAAAAATATATTAAAAATTGATTATTAAAATAATGGAAGTACAAAATGGGAAAGAAAAAAACCATCGTTTTAGATAAAGATTTTGAGGAAATTATTCCAGAATTTCTTATTAAAAGAAAAACTGATATTGTTATTATTCAAAAAGCATTGGAAGATGGTGATTATTCCTTAGTCGAATCTCTAGGCCACAAACTAAAAGGAACATGTGGCTCATATGGTTTTAAAGACCTCAGTGAGATTGGTAAGAAAATAGAAGATGCTGCAAAAGTACGAAAAGAAGAAACCATTATAAAGCTCATTGAAAAAATTGAAAACTATCTTGCAAATATTGATATTAAATTTGAATAAATATTACCTCTTATCACACTAATCCTTACTTATTTTGGTGGAATACTTCCTTCTGATAGGCATAAAGAAAATGAAGATAAATATTTATACTAAGACTTTTGACTAGAACATAATTCTTTTTATGTCAGTTATTTGATGTTTGTATTCACAATGCAAGAAATTTTTTGAACATTAATATAATATTGAATAAAAATTATAAATTTATTTTTAATGTAAAATTTTTATAATTAGATTAAAAAAAATTGGTTTTACAAAAATAATTCACATATAATTTATAGAGCTTTGATATTCGACTTGGAAAAATAATAAAAAATATTTACTGGTTATGGTAATTAGTATAATCTATTTATGGCTCCTATTATAAGAGCATTTAATTTAAAAATTTAATCTATATAGGTAACTAGTAATGCCGTTTTCATTACCTTTTAATAATAAAATAGAACATTATGATTTAATTTTTGGTCTAGGAACTTCAATTAGTTTATTTCAAGCTGAACTTTTAAATAATCAAAAAACAACAAAAATTTACCATGATTTACATTTATTACAATTTGTATATAATTTTTGTGAGAAAGTAGATGAACGGACCAAAGCTATAAGAGCTAAACGATTAGAAACCCAATTTATAAATAGCTATAAATATATTGATAAATCAAAAAAAAACTATCCGATTGAAATTATAGCTCAATTTAAATTTTTAAATGAGCATACTCGCAAAAATATTCAGCATAATTTACAATTATATTTAGATTATGTTGAATATATGAAAAAACCAGATCAATTTGAAGATCGAGCTTTAAAATACTCTACAAAATACCATGCTTATTTTAAGAGTGGTGAATGCGAATTATTTGATCGTCGTAAAAGTAAAATGTTTTTAAATTATCAATTACTAATTAGAAATGGCAAAATACATTTTGTACTAGATGGCCTTGATCTTGAAATCGTTCCCAAGAAAATTCCATTTTCCTTTAAAAAAGAGCATATGTCTCTTTCCATTGAAAATTTGGAAAATATTTTTAATGAAAATTTATTGAAAATGCAAGATAGTGAGAAATTAAATTTAAAGGCTCAAGATATAACTGCCTCAGAATTGAGATGGGTATATCGTAATCGTAAACATCCCAAAGTTGAGGCAGGGATTCAGTTTTGGAAGAATAAGGTTCCTTGCGAAGCTCCATGGAACATGCCACTTTATAAGAATTTATGGTTATCATATCATCCTAAAAATGTTTACTAATATTTAACTATTCTTTATTTTTAGATTCAAATAGATTGATACACTCTTAAAAATTAACTACAATGAAATTAAATTTTTTTTAAAAGTCCAATTAATTAGCTTTAAAACTTAAGAACTCAATCAAGGAGTTCTTAAGTTTTATATTTTATTTCGTAGAATCGTTTATTTTATAAACACCTTCTGATGTAATACTTATCGTAATTATATCACCAATAGCTGGGGTAGCTTCAAAAATCATTTGGAAATTCATTCCAAAATCTTTTCTATTAATTTTTGCAGTAGCTTTAAATGATTGTTTAATATCATCCTTTGTTACAAACTCACCTTTATATATAACTTTAAATATTACTGGCTTTACTACGCCTTTAATACTCATATTGCCTATTAAATCTAAAGTATTTTTCCCTGTTTTTTTAGCCGAAATTGATTTAAATGTTAATTCTGGATATTTATTAACATCAAAAAAATCAGAACTTTTTAAGTGTTCATTTCTTGGATTAAACCCTGTGTCAATAGACGACGCTTTTGCGCTTGCAGTTAATTCAGTTTGAGAAAAATCTTTTGGATTAAATTTAAAATTACCTTTAAAGTCTTTAAATTCACCCATA
The DNA here is from genome assembly GCF_009208585.1 of Fluviispira multicolorata. Classification (GTDB taxonomy): domain Bacteria; phylum Bdellovibrionota_B; class Oligoflexia; order Silvanigrellales; family Silvanigrellaceae; genus Silvanigrella; species Silvanigrella multicolorata. Next base: position 36,148 of record NZ_WFLN01000008.1, on the reverse strand, counting down.
ACTGAACTAACGACTAGGTGATCAACCTCAAAACTAATTTTGGAGTAAAGCGGATTAATCTCATAACTTTGCCCAACGGGGGATGAGATAGAAGATGTATTATTCTTTGCTTGAGGCAGTGACTCAATAGACTTAGCTTGGCAAGTCATTGGCAACGCTAAAATAATAGTTTTGAGTATATATTTTTTAAATTTATTTAATAACATGAAGATCCTCTAAGTAAAGTACGATAAATAAATCAAGGTTTGGAACCTTACACAATCAATATATCATGTCAAGATAATATTTTATTTAAAATATTATCGACTAATATTAGATAATTACAGCAACAAAGTCTTCATATTATTAATCTTATTTCATATCCCAATCCCATCTTACAAATTTGAATTACCTTAAAAAATACACTGATTATATTAAACAAATATTACAATAATTTTGCTTTATAATTTTTTCTTAAACTGTGTGTAATATTTTCTTCTTCAGAAATAGGTTCGAAGATTTATATCAAAATAATTACCATCAATTAAAGATTTAAGAGTTGATTATTATCTCGCCGACAAAGCTTTTTGTCTACAGAAATAAGAAAATAATTCTTGACTATCAAAGGTATTTATGTCCTTATACAAATGTAAATTTTTTAAATAATGAGCTTTCCCTTAAGCTTATGCATGAAAGATAAATAAATGTTTGTAAAAGATATGACGGAATTTAATAAAATAATTGAAAAAATAGAAAAAAATATTGATTACCAACGGCCACAAGCATTTGGCATAGGCATAGCAACTATTGATACGAATGGCTGCTTACTCGACAGTTATTTTCCTTCACCAAGCTTTCAGACAAATTTTGCCACAGCTGCAATACTTGCAAACTTATTTGGATATAAAAATGGTACACATTCATATCAGGTTAGCAATGAACAAATTTCTGAAATATTAAGTTATTTTACACCATTTGAAAATGATGGCAAAGAACATGCAAATATTGATCTTCTAAAAAGTTTGCAAAAATTCATGCAAAGCCCAAATGAAAATCGAAAAGTTATTGTTGTTTCATTTATTGCATCGGCAGAGAATGATTCTGGTCCACAAGAAGTTCCCGATGCTTATCTGCGTTTGCACTTACTCAGTCACAGGCTAGTTAAGCCGCACGGCATTAATTTAAAAGGTATTTTTAATATATTGCCCAATATTGCTTGGACATCTGAAGGCGCTATAGCTTTACAAGATTTACCACTTCGAAAAATGGAAGCAATGACAACAGGACGAAGTCTGCAAGTACACTCAATCGATAAATTCCCGCGCATGACGGATTATGTCATCCCCTCTGGCGTACGTATTGCAGATGGATCACGCATTCGTCTTGGCGCATATTTAGGTGAAGGCACTACAATCATGCATGAAGGCTTTGTAAATTTTAATGCAGGATGCGAAGGGCCCAATATGATTGAAGGGCGTATTTCTGCGGGAGTCTTTGTTAAAAAAGGCAGTGATTTAGGTGGAGGATGCTCAACTATGGGCACATTATCTGGAGGGGGAAATATAATTATTTCAATTGGTGAAAATTGTTTGCTCGGAGCAAACTCTGGCTTGGGGATTCCTCTTGGCGATCGCTGCACAATAGAAGCCGGTCTTTATCTTACAGCTGGCAGCAAAGTTCTATTTGAAGGTAAAATATTAAAGGCAAAAGATTTTTCAGGTAAAAATGATCTTTTATTTAGGCGTAATTCTCAAACAGGAAATATTGAAGTTCTCTCTAAGACAAATTCAGTAGAACTAAACACAATTTTGCATTCAAACTAAACTGAGTGAATAGAGAAATTAATCTTTAAATTCTTTCGCATCAAATAATTAATAAACGAGTTAAGAAAAATATTCTTAACTCGTTTATTATCTCTCCGTCTTAATCTTTTATATATTAAGTTTTAAAAACTATTAACTTTTAAATTTATACTAATAGAAAAACAAATTATATTTTGGAGCAATACAATAAGCTTTTAACCCTGATTCCTTTATGCCAATTTCTAATGCTTTAGCTCCACGAACTTTCAATCTTTCATTAAATAATGGATTGACTATTTCTGGACTCCCCGAATTCACTTTATGAGAAACAAGTGTGACTGTTCCACAGTTACCAGCTTCAACTTTCCCTGATATAGATAAATCAGTTTGATAAGTTCCAATTAATGGAATTTTAACGACTCTAAAAGACGCATGTTCCACGTTAATAGAAACAAGACGATTATTATCATCTAAATCATATGTCCCAGAAATACCAACAGGAAATGTTGGATCGACAGAACCTTTATCAAAAGTTTTAACCATAGCATCTATCATTTGATTAATATTTTGACTATTAATAACTGTATTTAAATTATATGTTTTTGCATAAGTCGTACTCGACATAACAGATAAAAGTAACAAAGCACATTTCAATTTCATTAGTCTTTCCTTTTAAATAACTAGACGGAGATGAATTTAATGTAACAGATTATTTATTGTTTACAATTATAAGTTTAATTATTTTTCTGGTAATCTACAAAATTTAAGATATGACTTATACACAATAAACATGACAACAATATAAAAATAAAAAATATAAAAATGTTTAATTATATCTTAAATAAAAATAATAAAATATTAAATTATACAATTAAAATATATTAATTTAATCTAAACAAATATAATAAAATAATCTATCCCCAGAAAAAGACAAAAAATGGTTTCTTTAAATATTCAAAATGCAAAGCGACTTTAGGGTGGCCAAGTTTAGCTAACAATTCGTCAGGATTTCCTTGATGAATTTCTGGCAGACCAATTTCAAAACTATACCCTTCATTTTTGAGTGTAAGTTTTGATTTTCCACAGATTTGATTGCATATTTCACTTGTAACATCTTTAATATCAGCATCTGTTACTTTTCCATCTTCCGGCATCATGAACACAGCTTTAGTAATTGCTTGTGCAGCTTCTAAAGCCATACAAAATGCCATTGCACCTTTTCCCTTATCTCTTGATAAGGGCATTTTTCCCGCAATAATAATTGGCAACATTATTCCTGCTTCAATGACAGGTTTTAAAAATGTAGGATCATTTTTTGTATTTGTTTTCACAACTTCTTTAGTCGATTTAATAAACGCATTTAGAACTTTTACATCGAATATTGCGAATTCCTGCGCTAAAAAATCCTTTAAACTTTTTGAAGATGCTGGCTGATTCGCAGCTGTGTGTTGAGGTTGATTTACAGCAGCTATAGTGGAAAGATTCGCAGCACTTACAGTTGAAGTGCCCATGGGAGCATTTGGTTGACGTGAAGGGGAAGAAGTGGCTGCTGTAAAATTCTTACCAGCAAGCTTACTTTCGATTGTATGAATATTTGTTTTAGCTTCAAGTAGATGTTCCTTTAGTTTTGCAATATCCTTTTTTATTTCTTTTTCCTCACCAAGAATATCTTTTTGTGTTTGCAAAATTTCCATTATTTTATTTATGATATCTTCATAGTATCTATCTAATTTTTTTTCTAAAGGGTTTTGATTTGACATTTTCCCTTCATTCTTTCATCCACTGTTTTAGATTGAACTGATAGCAATTAACTGACATAAAGCGATATCGAGCAATTATGATAAAATCTGAAGGATCAGGCGGAGGAAAAAATGACACAATCTGCGTTTAATCACATTATGGTAGTTGATGATGATCCAGATATTCTTTCACAAGTTGAAAAAATATTTGTAAAATTAGGGATTGGAAATTATAAAACTTTTCTAAGCGCAGAAAAAGCATTAAAAGAACTTGAAGTAGCAAAAGAATCCTACGATATGGTTATTGTCGATGTTCGTATGCCAATATTTGCCGGAATTGCGCTGGTTCAATATATAAAAACTCATGTTGAAAAAAAAATAAGAGACACTTTTTGTGTTCCTTTAGTTGGCAGCATTGGTAGAGAAGATAAAGCTATACTTTCTGAGTTTAGTTTTTTTGAAACTGTTTCAAAGCCAATAGCAGAAAAAGCATTTATTGTTAGACTTGGAGAACTTGGCGAACAACACAAAAATCCAAATAGTGACAAAAATTTTCAAACACATTTTAATAATGCTCTCATTGAGAAAAAATATAAACAAGCTGAAGATCTAATATTACCCAGATTAAAGCAAGATCCAAAGTCTCTTCGTTTTTTAACCCTCTATGCTGAACTTTTATTAAGAGCTCAGCAAGCAAAAAAAGCAGAAGAATTTTTAAATAAAGTCTTAAAAATTGATCAAAACCATATTGTTGCTCTTAATTTAATGTCAAAAGTTTATATAAAAACAAATCGCTTTGATGATGCAATGAAAGTTCTAGAAAAAGCAAAAATATATAGTCCACATAATATTGACAGACTTCTTGTTATGGGAGAATTACATTTAGGATCAGGCGAAGCAGATAAAGCAGAAGAAAATTTTAATTCTGTTTTAAAACTGAACCCAACAGATGAAAGAGCAACTTACGGACTGGGAAGAGCACTTGCCACACAAGGAAAAACAGATGAAAGTAAAAAAATTCTTGCTAGCCTGAAAAAAGGGGTAGAGCTTGCAAGCTTTTTTAATAACAAAGGAATACTTCTTGTTAAGGCAGGAAAATATAATGACGGTATTTCTTTATATAAAAATGCAATAAAAGTATTGGATGATCAAGAAAGAGAACATTTATTACTTTATAATATTGCTCTAGCATATTCTAAATTAGGAGACTCTCCCAAAGCACTCGATTTTGCAAAAAAAGCTTCAGAAAAAGCACCAAAAGAGAATGTAAAACCTAAAAAGCTTTTAGAAAAGTTACAAAAAGAAACAAAAAGTGACCCGAATCAAGCAGGAAAACCGCAAGAAGCTCAAACGACTGAACCAAGCAAAGAGAAATATTTATTAACAGGATCGCAAATGGATTTTATAATGGGTGGATATGATGAAGTAAAGGCACCAGAACCGTCTCCAAATCCCGCTTCTACAGAAGAAGAATTTATTACTTTTGGTAACTAGAAAATAAAATTGACATTATTTATATTTTTTTATAATTTAAACTTCCAATTCTGGAGGGTTTAAATTGAAAAACAAAAGTGATAAAATTATATTTATAATTCTGATGCTCATTAGTTCCATTTGCTACTTTTTTTCAACTGGTTTTAATAATATTTCTTTTTTATTATGGATTGCTCCAATACCGATTTTTATTTATTCATTTTTTAATAGCTACAAAAGAACTTTTATACTTGCATTTTCTTCTTTTATTCTTGGAGGACTCAGTTATTATAAATACTTTAATGATTTTCCTTCAATTATTTTTAGTATATTAGAATACAGTTTATTTTTTTCAGTAATAATTATTTTATGCAAATTTTTATTTCAAAAAATTCGAAAATGGTATGTTATTTTCTTTCCTCCATCATGCTATTCTCTATATGAATACTGCTCTTCACTCGTTTCTAAAAATGGAACAATTAATAGTTTATCCTATACACAAATTGATTTTCAATTACTCATTCAGTTAGCTTCTATTACTGGAATATACGGAATTACTTTTATTCTTTATTTTCTTCCATATGCAGTCTCAATTTTTATATATTATTTAATATTAAAAAATAAAAAAAACTGCATTTTAGTATTTATTTTTCCAATACTTATTATGATTTGCACAATATTATTTGGATACTCAAGAATTAAAATATTAGACAGTCATAGCCACGAAAATATTATAATAGGCATGGCTTCTGCTGACCATTTAAATTCATTTTCAATTATTAATAATGAAGAATCTTCAAAGAAAGTAATAGAACATTATATATCATTAATCCCTATGCTTAGCAAAAATGGCGCAAAAATTATACTTTTTCCAGAAAAGATTACTACAATCAATTATAAAATATTATCTAATATTTCTAAATTGCTATCCGATGCTGCTATAAAATATAATGTTACTATTATCTTAGGAATTCGCAGAATTGATAGCAATAATATCTTTTACAATTCTGCTTGGATATTTTCTGAAAATGGTAATCTTATTTCTACATATGACAAGCATTTTTTATTACCATATTATGAAGTAAATACCATTTATAATATTCCCGAAATTACACCTGGGAAAACATTTGTAACATTTAACTTTAAAGATTCTATATTTGGAATAGCAATCTGTAAGGATATGGATTTTCAAAAAATAACACATGCCTATTCAAAACTTAACGCTAAGGTTATGTTCGTCCCCGCATTAGATTTTATTAAAGATGGTTGGTTTCATGGACGGATAGCAATATTTAGAGGAATAGAGGGAGGATTTTCTGTTGTTCGCGCTCCAAGTCAAGGCATACTTATGGCGAGTGATGAAGCAGGTAGAATCATAAAAAAAGTGGCCACATCAAGTTCTGAAAACACTTACTTTATAGCAAAAGTACCCGTTGGAACAAGCAATACAATATTTTCTCAATACAAATATCTCTTTCACTTTTTTACAGGATCAATAATATTTTTATATCTTATACTTTTTTTATATACGCATTTCAAAGTGAGTCCTTTAAAAAATTAAACTTATAATCTATGTTCTGCTGTTTCAAAAAAATTTCAATTCTTTTATAGGCTAATTGTGGTAACGTATATATTTCATATTGTGAAAGACCTAATATTTTTTCGGAAATTTGAATTAAAATTACTTTTCTATTACCATTATCTAAAAGATTTTGTTCGAAAACAGCTTGCCCCGTTGTACCTGAACCAGCAAAAAAATCAATAATAATATCTTCATTATTTGCTTCTGTAATTAAATGAATAATACGTTTGATAAGAGCTAAAGATTTTGGCATATCAAATGCTGCCTCAGGAATTATTCTTTTTAAATCATGAGTTCCTGTATTTTTTAAATCCGTCCATATATCACTGCCAGTACGCTTTAAGGTCGGCGATACATAATGCTCTGGTTTATTTTTTTTATTCAGTCGAAGAAGATCTATTTTTCTATTTTCAGTGTAGTTTTCTAAATACCATTTATCGATTAAATCTGATCTTTGTAATAAATCTTCAAACTGAAAAATAGCTGAAGTTTTTTTCAGCTCATTAAACATTTTTAAATAATTCAAGATAGCAGCTTCGCTTCTTTCTTTTGACCAACGCCACTGCCCCATTTTCGGGGTTATCCCAAAAATTTCATAGCGTAAGTTTGGACGATCAGTGCCTCTCCAGTGATTATTCCAATTGCCTTTTCGCAAATCGATTCGATTGAATTCAAATTTTTTAATTTTAGAATTCTTATTTTTACTATAAAATAAAAGATATTCATGTCCAACAGTAATTCTATGAGAATTTACAAATTGAGATTGAACATTTTTCACCCCACGTGGGATAATAATACAATTTCTAAAATTGTCTTCTCCAAAAATTTTATCCATTAAAATTCTTAAATAATGTATTTCATTATCATCAATACTGATAAAAATAAATCCATCATTTTTTAAAAGATCATAAGCAACTTCAAGGCGAGGTCGCATCATTTCTGACCATTGCAAATGACTTCCAAAATTATCATTATAAGTAAACTTTCGTTTTGTATTATAAGGAGGATCAATATAAATAAGTTTAACTTTATTTACATAATACTTCTTTAATTTTTCTAATACAGAAAGGTTATCGCCATCAATTACTGAATTTAATATATTACTAAGTGGGACTTTTTTATTTGAAAAAGAATCAATAAAAAAATCATTCATTTAAATACTCTAATAATTGCTCAATTTTTGAAAATTCATGCCTCATAACTTTTCCACCAGCAACAAAGGCGTGCCCACCACCTGAAAAGTTTTTTGCAAAATAATTACCCAGATGTTTTGAAGCCTCTTTAGGTTTATTCCAAGGATTGATTCCACAAGATAATGATGAAGAGCCTTTATTAAAACTTGGCATGATATGCAACGCATATTGGGCTTCACCAAATAACATATAAGGAATAAATCGCCCCATACCAGCAAATTCTCTACTCTCACTAAAATTCGAAAAAGCAACTTTTCCTTTAAGACGAGTATTTTTTTTATATAAACGGAGTTGCTTATTAAAAATTTGCTCTTCAAAATTAAAAATAGCGGAATAAATAAAATCAGAATCAAAAAGGTCTTCGATAGACGCGCTTTTTACAATTTGCCGAACTATTCTTTTATACAAAACGGATTTATCAATTGCAGGATGTCCTGGGTTAAAAAGAACTTGTAACTTTACAGCTGTTGATGAAAAATCATGTGCTGCTTCGCAAGTTGCATAAAGAGCTCCATCAATAATTTCAGCAAAATCTATAAACTCTTCGTATTCTTTTATAAGCTTTATGGGCAGTCCTAGTTCTTGCTGATGCGTTCTCAACAAACCTGGAGTGCTAATTGCTGTTGTGTCCCATTTTGTGATGACATTGGGAAGAATTTCAGCCGTATTTAGCTCAGATAAAAATGGAAAACTTGAACCTGTAGGATGATGATCAATCCAATAACAATCTGGAACTGATTTATTACTTTCACCTTTTTTTTCTAAAGCATATTTATTTGCAAAAAATCTTTCACTTAATAAAGAAGGATGTAAAGTGAAGTCTAAAATGGAACAAGGCCACTTAATTTCCATTAAACTCCATTCACCTAAACTTGACACATGATTTACTGGCTGAATTTCAATATTCCAACCATTTTTTGCATATTTATCATTAATAAATTTAGAGAATAATGCTGCAGCAATACCACCATCCGCATCGGAGTGACTGTAAATTGTGTACGTCTTATCATTTGCCATTAGAGGGTAACCATAAATTAATAAGTGCCAAATAAAAATAGGAATAAGAATATTCTAAAATAGAATGTCAAGACTCCACTCACAATAAGAAGCAATCCTACAATTGATATTATTGTGGCTTTTTCATTTAAAAACTTTGCTTTATTATAAGATAAATTATTGATTAAGATATTCCATCCAGCCATTCCGGGCAATGGCAACAAAAAGAGTGCTCCTATTGTTATATTGGATATCCCAATGAGCGTTACAATTAAGCCAGATAATAGCTCTGGTTTTGTGAAGTCTAAAGTAGGAGTTGGCATCACAGCACCTATACCCGAAAAGCGAAGGATTAATATACATAAGAATGCTATTGCAAAATTAATTCCGACTCCAAACGAATAGACAATATTTATATCTTTTCTTGGATTGCGAAACGAACGTCTATCAATGTCAAATTGTTTTGGCCATCCAAAAACAACAGGTGAATTTAATAAAATAGTTATAATAGGAAATATTACAGTTCCTAAAATATCAATATGTGGAAGAGGGTTTAAAGTAGCCATTTGCTGGGTTTGAATTGAATTATCACCTTTTCTCTTAGCCATAATTGCAACTCCAGCCTGACACATTGTTATTGCAATTAAAAAACCTAAGTATCGAAGCAAACCAAAAGCAATCGTCGTTTCTGAAATAGATCCCATTTTTTGTCATCCAATATTTATTATTTATTTAAAAACCAGTTTTTTCTTTTATTTTTTTCTTCACGAACCAAATTAAAATTAAACTTATAATAGCAATTCCAATAACAGTGAAGACACCCATTTGCCCTTTTTTAATATAGTGCTCAATATCAGCTATATTGCTTAGCTGTCTTTCTCCCCAAAATCCGAGATATATCCAAAGAGGAACACTTATAACTGCAGCAAATCCGTCTGTTAAAAGAAATTTAATATAAGAAACCTTTCTTGTGATTCCTGAAACAACAAAAATAGGAGATCTTAAACCTGGCATAAAACGTGCCGCAAAAATAAACCAAAATCCATACTTTTCAAACTTTGCTTGCACCCATTTGTATCTGTCAGCCGTTACTATTCTTGCAAAAAACTTCACTTTTAAAAGCTTTTCACCAAAAATATAACCTAAAAAAAACATTGTGCTGTCACCAATAAGCACTCCTGCCATGGATACAGCAAACATAACATGAACTTGATGGCAGGTTTCAAGGGCTTGCAAAAAGGAACCATCCGCTGTGCATGCAATTGAAGATATAACTCCGCCCGCCACTAAAGTAATATCCTCAGGAATTGGCAGTCCAAACCCACAAAGTAAAAGAACTCCAAAAACAGCAAAATAACCATAAGTTGTAAAAAATTCGATAAGGCTATCTAACAACACGGCGACTCCAAAACTGATTGAGAAAATAAACTCAGCGTATCTTCATTTAACTGATACTAACAAAGCACGCAAATATATACCCAGCCTTCAAAAGAGATTTCTGACTTTCTGTGTTGACACAATAAAATCGATGCTTATGTTCCTCGCAAGCAGGGAAAGGAATGCAACCTGTATTTTAGCCTAACGATAAGTAGCTAAAAATGCTAATTTCTTTTCTTAATTCTATTTCAACAAAAAGAGCTTAATTTTCATTTCCTTACCTTGGAGGTTTTTAGTATGAGTAAGATTATCGGTATTGACTTAGGGACAACCAACTCAGTTGTTGCAGTTATGGAAAATGGCCAACCCAAAGTAATTGCTAATCAAGAAGGCGAACGAACAACACCCTCTGTTGTTGCATACACGCGCGATGGCGAATTTATTGTTGGTCGCGCTGCACGTAACCAAGCCGTAACTAACCCACGTAATACTATTTACTCCGCAAAGCGTTTTATCGGCAGTCACTACGCAGAACGCACAGATGAAGCCAATAAAATGCCATACATTGTAAAAAAAGGACCTAGCGACAAAATCTTGTTTGAAATTGGTGGCAAAGACATGGCTCCACCAGAAATTTCTGCAAAAGTTCTTCAAAAATTAAAAGAAGCTGCAGAAAGTTATCTTGGCCAAACAGTGACAAAAGCAGTCATCACAGTTCCTGCTTATTTTAATGACTCACAGAGACAGGCAACTAAAGATGCTGGTAAAATTGCTGGCCTTGAAGTTCTTCGTATTATTAACGAACCAACAGCAGCTGCTCTTGCGTATGGTCTTGACAAAAAGACAAATCAAAAAATTGCTGTTTATGACTTTGGTGGCGGTACATTCGACGTATCTGTTCTTGAAGTTGGTGACAACGTTGTTGAAGTTCTTTCTACAAACGGTGACACACACCTCGGTGGTGACAACGTTGACGAACGCCTCATCGATTTTCTCGTTGCTGAATTTAAAAAACAAACATCCATGGACGTTTCTAAAGACCCAATGGCTATGCAACGCTTAAAAGAAGCCGCAGAAAAAGCAAAAATTGAGCTCTCAAGCCAAACTAAGGTTGACATCAATCTTCCTTACTTAACAGCTGACCAAACGGGTCCTAAACACCTTGCCGTTAGTCTTATGCGTTCACAATTTGAGCAAATGATCATGGATATTATCGACAAAACCATTGAACCTTGTCGTTCTGCACTTCGCGATGCAAACTTAAGCATCGACCAAATTGACGAAATCGTTATGGTCGGTGGCTCAACTCGTATTCCTTTAGTTGGCGAAAAAGTAAAAGCGTTCTTTAAAAAAGAGCCAAACCGCTCTGTAAACCCTGACGAAGTTGTTGCTGTAGGAGCAGCAGTTCAAGCAGGCGTTCTTGGCGGTGAAGTTAAAGACGTTCTCTTACTTGACGTAACTCCTCTTAGCTTAGGTATTGAAACTTTAGGCGGTGTATTTACAAAGCTTATTGAACGCAACAGCACAATTCCAAAGCGTGCAAGCCAAATTTTCTCTACTGCTGCAGACAACCAAACAAGTGTTGAAATCGGTGTTTTCCAAGGTGAACGTGAAATGGCGCGCGACAACCGCTCGCTTGGTCGCTTTAATCTATCTGAAATTCCTTCAGCACCACGTGGAGTTCCGCAAATTGAAGTTACATTTGATATTGATGCAAACGGTATCTTAAATGTATCTGCAAAAGATCTTGGCACAAGCAAAGAGCAAAAAATTACAGTAACAAATTCAGGCGGTCTTTCTGAAGCTGATATCAAACGTATGATGGAAGATGCAGAACGCCATGCAACAGAGGATAAAACACGTCGTGAAACAATTGATGTACGCAATAAGCTCGACAGCATTATTTTCCAAACAGAAAAGAATTTACGCGAAAATGGCGACAAGCTTCCAGCAGAAATGAAGTCATCTCTTGAATCCGAACTTACAAGCGCTCGCTCTGTTCTTGAAACAAAGAGTGAAGATAAAGCTGCACTTGAAGCTGCTATCGCTTCTCTTGAAGCAAAAGCACACAAGCTTGCTGAAGAAATGTACAAAAATACAGGAGCTCAACCAGGTGGAGCACAAACCGCAAGTGAGACTGGTGATACCAATAAACAAAGTAACTCTAAAAATAAAGATGGAGTTGTTGATGCTGAATTTGAATCTAACTCATAATTAGGTTCAAATCCTATAAAAACCTCCTCAATTAATTTTGAGGAGGTTTTTTTTGATAAAAAATTTAATTCTAGAAAATTTAAAAAAAATATTTATAATGCCTATAAATAATACTCAATCCAAAAGAAACACTTTTAATAATATTTACAAAAATTTTCATTTAAAAAGAAAATTACCACTTAACAGGCTTGGGATTGCGTTCATTAAATTGCATTTGATGCCAATAGGGATAGATTGGTTTTTGTTTGGATACTTTTTCTAGTCTCAAAATTTGATTTTGGTTTAGCTTCCAGCCCACTGCACCTAAATTATGTATTAATTGTTCTTCATTTCTAGCCCCTAAAACAACATTACAAACCGTTGGGCGTTGCAATAACCAATTGATGGCAACCTGAGGGACTGATTTTCCTGTTTCTTTCGCAATTTCATCAAGAACATCAACAATATTATATAAATATTCGTCTGATATTTCAGGGCCATTGATAGATCCTCCTTTTTGAATTCTTCCTTCAGGAAGTTCTTTACCGCGCAGTATTTTACCAGTTAAACGCCCCCAACCCAGTGGACTCCAAACCATTAGCCCTAATTTTTGATCGAGGTTAAGTGGCATGAGATCCCATTCGTATTCACGACCTATTAAAGAATAATAGCCTTGATAAACAACATAACGACCTAATCCATATTTTTCAGATGTGCCGAGGGATTTCATGACTTGCCAACCAGAAAAATTAGAGCAGCCAATATAGCGGATTTTTCCACTTTTTATGAGACAGTCTAGTGTACTTAAAGTTTCTTCAATAGGAGTGAGAGCATCGAAGGAGTGCATAAAATAAACATCGATGTAATCTGTACCAAGTCTTTTTAAACTATTTTCGCAGGCATTAATAAGATGATGTCTTGAAGAACCAACATCATTTGGATTTTGCCCCATAGCAAAGGTTGCTTTTGTTGAAATAAGAGTTTTGTCTCGTTTGCCTTTCAGAGCGGTGCCAAGAACTTTTTCGGCATCGCCATTTGAATAAACATCTGCAGTATCAAAAAAGTTAACTCCATATTCTAGGCAAATATCGATAAGTCGGGAAGCTTCTTTTGTATCGGTTTCACCCCATGTCTTAAAAAATTCTGAAGTTCCGCCAAAGGTAGCTGTGCCAAAGCTGAGCGCAGGTACAATTAATCCTGAATTGCCAAATTGTTTATATTCCATATATTCTCCAAATTAACAAATTGAATAGAAAAGAGATTAACAGATGAAATAAATTATTCAATTAGAATTAAGATTCGAAGTGTGGAACATTTTTAATGGACTGCGTATAATACTAAAAACTATTTAAATAATATTTTTATATTTTCAAATTTATCTAATTTTAAAATATCTATATTTATGTATTACAAGTATTTACACGCCAACAATTTGACGCTCTTCATTTCACTCATCTTTAAAAAATAGTATGAATTTTTAAACAATTTAATAAAAGGGGTAATTATGTTACGTAATATTATTATGCTTACGTTAGTTTCTGCTTCAACTCTTTCTGCAGGAGTGGCGGCAGCAATAGATACCATGTATTCAGGGCAAACCTTATATCAAGGTCAACAACTCGAATCGGCTAATCACTGTTTCCGTCTTGCTATGCAAAATGATGGAAATCTAGTGCTTTACAGAAATAGCAACAATCAAGCGACATGGGCTAGCCATACAATGAATTCTGGAGCAAATAGAGTTGTTATGCAAGGGGATGGAAACTTTGTAGTTTACAACAGCAATGGAAATGCAAAATGGGCAAGCGGCACAAATAATCACAGAGGAGCTTGGATTCTTATTCAAAATGATGGAAATCTTGTAATTTATTCAGCAAATTCATGGAATGCTATTTGGGCCTCGAATACAGTCACTCATTGTTAAATAAATTTAATAACGAAAAAGAATTTGTTCTCAGATGAGAAAATATTTGAGAACAAATACTTAAAAAAGAAACTTTAAATTATACCAATCACAAAAAATACAAAGCCACCTAAAGCAAAAAGCATACTTAAATACCAAAAACTATTTCGTTTAATAAGTATAGCAAATGCAGTCATACCAATTGCAATCTGAAATAATGTGACACTCCGTGCATATGACATATGCCGTTTTAAATGGTTTTCAGAAATAAACTCTTTTTCTTTTGCTTTCTCGGATGACACCGCAATATCATTTTTATACTGATCAATTTTATTAAAAGTTTTTGGATCAATAGTTTTTTGCATAATTTTTAATATCTCGTTCCGAGACTCTAATAAATTCATTTTTATGCTTTTAGCTTGGTAATAAGTCCATAGATCAGATGCTTTTATTTGCTCAATCATAGCTTCATTGGAGTGATAGCCAGCTAACAGCGATGTCGTGGCGGTGAAAATTGCGTAAAGAGCAGAAGTCATAGCAAACTTCATCACCATTTTATCTTTAGCATTGTAAAGTGCTTCGTGTTGTATATGCTCTTTTATAGTCTCACTTGGGTCATCAGGAAGATCATCCATTCTGGCAATCCTTAATCTTTTAGTTAATATTTCTAAAAGATAGGATTACTTGGAAATTGATAGAGGTCAATATCTCCCCACTTACGAAGAACTTCAATTGCCATTGCACTGACTTCATCTTCAGGACTTTTGACAAGCTGCAAAATCCGAGGCAAATACATTATCTGCGAAGATCCTTCTAAAACTCGAAGAGCATAAATTTGTTCTGTTACTCTTTCTGAATTTAAATATTTTTCAAGACGCTCTTGATTCCAATTTTTAGAATAATTTGAAACCAGATCTCCCAAAACATGACAAATTTGCGTACAATAATTTTCTTTAAGAATAACATTTTCCATTTTCTCAAGAAGTTTATCATTGTAATGAGAGGGAATAACAACTTTTAAAGGTTCAGTCATTGAATCATTTCTATTCCAAAGTAATTCGACAGAAATATCTTTACCGATAAATGCTCTTTCCTTTAAAAGTGATTTTGCCACTGTAATTTGTAAATTATAATAAGGGACAGAGAGACAAAGTTCATAAATTTTTACTCTAAGTAAGTTTCCTGATACAAGCAAAATCATGGATATAAAAACAGGAACGACTAAAGTTTTTATTTTTGATGCTCTCTTTTCAGATAATGAATAATAAGACAAGAAAAGGCTCAAAATAAAGACGACAAATTCATATAAAAAATAATTAGACATTAAATATGATAAAAAATAAGTAAAAATAATCCAAGCAAAAAATCCTGACAAACTTCTAGCTAAAATAGAACTTAAAACAAACAAAGATGATATTCTTACTGCATCTGAAATACTTATTAAAAAATCTAATTCTTTATTTTTCTTAAAAAAAGTAAGTAGAAAAATAATAATAATACTTATCGACAATGGAAGAATAACTCTAATAATAAATCGTTTATTAAACGATAAAGGAAGTGACTCTATAAAACTCCATGTGCGTTCTTTTCTAGGTGCAATATTCCATTCATAAAAGAATAACAATAAAAACATAAATGGTAAAAACGACCAAATGCCACCATAATATATACCAAAAGCAGTCCCAATCACACACAAAAGAAAAAATGACCAATATTGTTTAAAAAGAAACATGAATGTGGAAATCACAATTGCAAATCCTTTCTTTCATATATTCTAATTATTTCTTCAAAATTTGTTTTATGTTCTTCCTTAATATTATCGAGAGCACCTTGAAGGATAACTTTACCTTTTTTCAAAAGGATAATATCTGTTGCATAGCGCTCAATATCTTCAATCATATTAGTCGCTACAACAACTTGTGCACCCGTATCATAAGAATAGGAATCCAACTTTTTGAAAATAATTCTTCTCGAATCGGTATCAAGCTCATTTGTAACTTCATCTAATAAAATAACCATTGGTTTTCTTGGTAAACTAAGTAACAAACGAAAACGAACTTGCTCACCCCGAGAAAGTTTGTCAATTCTTTTATCAGGTGGAACTGATAAATCTTTTAAAAGTGCATTTTCAATTTCTACACTCCAATTTTTTGATACCGATTTTATAAGCTTAAGATGATCTTTTGTCGTCAATCCTTGATACAATTCTAAATTCCAAGAAATAAGATGAATTTTCTCTTTAAGTGATTCAAAATCTTTAAATATATCTTTACCTAAATAACTCACCAAACCGGTATTCGATTTTTCTAAACCAGACATTAGTCTTAATAAGGATGATTTCCCTGCTCCATTGTGTCCAACAAGTGCTGTGATACCTGGTGAATAAAACTTAAGAGCAGGAATATCCAATCTTAAATTGTGAGATTTTCCAAATAGTGTTAAATTATTTACTTCGATCATAATTATTGTGCACTCCAACATTCCTCTACTAGGACATGAAATCTTTCTTGATCAACACCTAATTCACGTGCATGAGAGACGATATTAATTAAACCAGGTTTAAGAAGCTCTTCTTTTTGGTTTTGATTCAAAGAATTAATACTTTCAGAAACAAAGGCGCCCACACCACGCCGTATGACAATAAACTTTTCAACTTCTAAAATTTTAAGTGCCTTTTGAATTGTAAGCGAATTGACTTCAATCATTTCAGAAATTTCTCGAACAGAAGGCAAAGGGGTTCCAGCTTGTATTGTGCCAGAGAGAATTTGATTTCTCATTTGCTCTACAATTTGGGCATAGAGAGGAATGGAAGAATGCGGATTTACTTGAAGCCTCATTTTTGAGCGCACTCCACTAAAGGTGATATACATCTCTATAGAAGTACATCTCTTATGACATAATTGCAAGCGCACCGATTGATAAATGGATATTTATATTAAAAACTATTCAAATCAAATTAAAACAAAAATTAATTATTCGCTTTTCAAGCCAATACATTGGAATAAAAGGATAATTACCCGAAATAAAACCAACATGCCCTCCCTGTTCAGTTAATTCTAATTGAGTTGTTTTTGACAACTCATTATCTTGAGGAATACATAATTCGCTCATAAAAGGATCATCTTTGGAATGAATAATAAGAGTTTTATGTGCTATTTGCGATAAATACTGCCTTGAACTAGATTTTTTATAATAATCTATTGCATTTAAAAAACCATGAATTCGTGCAGTAATCTTATCATCAAACTCCCAAAATGTTTTAACTAAAATAATTTCTTCTTTAGATAAATTAAAATCTTTATATCTATCATTTTTTAGCAAATTATTTTTTAAACTTTTTAAAAGCCACCATTGATAAAACTTTGAGAACCCCCGGTTCATTTTATTCGCTAAAATTTCAAGTTCAAAAGGCACAGAAATAGCAATGGCACCAGATATAAATATATTGTTACTATTTTCTGAAAGCCACTTTAAAAGTACATTTCCACCCAAAGAAAAACCTACAATAAAAATTGGAGATTTTATTTTCTCATTTTGTAATAAATAATTTATATAAAAATTTAAATCTTCGGTTTCACCTGCATGATAAGCTCTTTTAGATTTATTTTGTCTGCCAGAACAACCTCTGAAATTCATACAGACAGCTCGAAATCCATTTTTAAAAACTTCGTACATTGTACGCTTAATATATGAAGACTTAGAAGATCCTTCAAGACCATGCAAAAGTAAAATAAGAGGCTTATCGTCTGATTTATTTGCTGTCCAGTCAACTTCTATAAAATCTCCGTCAGCTAAAATAATTGTTTCACGTTTCAATACAATTTTTTTATTAAAGGGAAAAATCACTGGATATAATGTTTGTAAATGCTGATTTTTCAACCACCAAGCTGCCCTAAAAGATGCTTGTAAAGTGTGCTTATTTTTTATCAAGTATGTACGCCTTATATCAGAAAATATTGCCCCTAAAAATGACAAACCTATGACGCTATTGTTCTTACTCAAGTCAAATTAATATACCAATGTTAGAAAATAAATGCGAGGGGTCTAAATGATAGACGAAGTCAAAGAAATAAATACTGAATCAAATTATAAATCAACATATCAAGCTTTAACAATAAAAAAATTACCAAATTATATTCTCCTATCTCTCATGCAAATTTTTGAAGATTATAGAAGTAAAAGAAAAATAGGATGGTCACGTCCGTGGAATAAATATAATCTTTGTACATTCCAAAGTTATCGATGGGATATTCGTATTGATAATGATATATTTTCATTACTCAGAATTATTTTATTACAAAATATTCATTTTTTTGATGAAAACTCAGAATTTTTTATTAGAGATATTTTAAATGATCCACGAGCTCAAGGATTTTTATTTTTTCACGATCACAAAGAAAATATAAAAGATTACGAAGGTATGACCTTAAGTTTTGGGAGATTTTCTACTTTGAATAAAAGATTTCGAGATAGAATTGATATTATTTTAGAATCTCAAATAATAAATAGAACAAGCACTCAAAAACTAGATTCAATTAAAATATACGTTGATCCACACAATGGGGACACTAAGTTACCCCAAGTTCTAAAGTTAGATAAATCATTTCTTAAAACTCATATTCACTTAAAAAATTTATTTGAAATACTTATAAAAAAATACCATATCTGGGAACATACCGAAAGAGAATGGTATCATTGGTCACAAAAATTCGTGCCTTATTTTGGTGAGCGAAACTCAATTCCAATAAATACATTGTTTTTTAATCAAAGACAAAACCTATACTTATTGGATAACGAAGAACAATTAAAAACTACTTAACACCGAGCACTTGAGATCTCCAAAGCTGATCCTGAAAATAAAACTTTTCAGCTCTAGCATAGCCTCCACTTTCTTTCCATGATTTTAAAAAGATATTGAAACTATTCATTAGTTCTTTGCTTGACTTTTTTGCAGCAACTGAAAAACTGTCAGCAACTACTTTTGTCGGAATAATTAAAAATTTACTTTGTTTGTCTTTGTCCATTAGATTAACATAAGTGGTGTCTGAAACAAATGCTTTTGCTCTTCCTTGCGTAACTGCTAAGACGAGATCTGCATCTTGATCGAATCTTAAAATACGTGCATTTTTTAGGGTTTTTGATAAATAAATATCGCTTGTGTATCCTGTTTTAACGGCAATATTATTATTTTCTTTATCAATATCTTCTAGACTTTTATATTTATCTTGATTCTCTTCTGTATTTTTTAAAGCAATACTCAAACCACTCGTAAATGTTGAATCACTAAATGTTACAATTTTTTCTCTTTCAGAAGTAACTGTCATACCCGCTGCTATGAGATCACATTTACCAGAAATTAAAGCAGGAATAATACCATCAAAACTAATTTGAATCATTTTTAAATCTACATTTAAAGATTTAGAAAAATGATTCATCATTTCGACATCGAATCCAGTCCATTCGCCTTTTTGTGTTTTCATTTCGAAAGGAAGAAAACCTGCGTCCGAACAAACTTTAAGAACTTTTGCATCTTGAACTTTTTTTAAACTTTTATCTTGATTATTATGAACAGACTTTGAATCTGCCTGAATATTTGAATCTTGTGCTAATTTTAAATTTGTACCATCTACAGCTACAGCAAATAAACTCATTGAGGGGATAATTGTGAACACGGAAAAGGTACGCAAAAAGAACCGCCTAAAACCTAATTTCATTTCGTTTCCTCTTTAAATAAGCCATTGCCAAGTACATCAGTGTAGAATATAAATGATTTAAATATTCCCTCACTCAAACTTGATTGTTCATACATAAGCGTCTCAAACTGGTCAAGTAGAACATGCTAAGGAACTACATTCAATGAGTTTTATTCATCATCTTCACTATCTACATCTTCAGTACTTTCATCGCTCTTAACAGCATTTCCATTGACATTTATTTTTCTTGTAGAGTTAGTTTCTAAACCTACACGTTGAATGCCAAACCAAGAGTTTTGTGCTAATAAAATTTCCTTTTTACTTAGCAAATCCATTTTCTGAATTGTGCTCAAAATTTTATTATACCTCTGAACAAAAAATTGAGTCGGTTTTTTATTTACAATACTTTGATTCCATTTTCTAGGAGATGGAATAATAGCCACTAAAGAAATACATTGTGAAGGAGAAAGCTTTTTCGCCTCTATTTTGAAATATTTCTGAGCTGCATTTTCTAAACCATAGACCTTTGGGCCAAACTCAACTACATTAAAGTACCACTCCAATTGATTTTCTTTTAACATGATTCCATCTAAAATAAATGCTCCAATTAATTCTCTAGACTTTCTTAAATAATTTTTATTCCTTGAAAGGAAAGCATTTTTAACCAACTGTTGGGTTATTGTGCTTCCTCCTCTTTTTCTTTTTCCAACTTTCTGATTGAATAAAAAACTCGATTTTAAACTTTCAAAATCGACGCCATTGTGTTGATAAAAACGATTGTCTTCCGAAGCAATCAGAGCAGCTTTACAAGTATGAGGGATGTCCTTATATTCCGCCCAAGTATTAGAAAATAAACCCACGATAGGCCCTGTGACACGAATATAACGTGAGTTTCCATCTGCCTCATAAGGAAAATACATTAAGATTCCCGAATATAATAAAAATACCCAAGGAATAAACCATAATAAAAATACAACAAAACAAAATAATGGAAGTTGAATGAAACAAAATGTAAATGAGAAAACTTTCATTATAATTCCTTGCTAAGATTAACCTATTAAAGCAATATAAAGTCTCAGTCTTTTAAACCATTTGACGAGGTTATTTATGTCGCTTCCAAAAATAAAACCACTTGAATTTAAATATAAAACCAGTATTGAAAATACCAATGCTGATCTTTCAATTATTATAATAGATGAAAATGATATCGAAAAGGGAATTTTAAAATCTCAAGAATTGATCAAACTCGACACACAGTTTGGCGGTACAATTCAAAAACTTATTTCATTTGGTGATTTTGAAGGTAAGTGGTTACAGTCCAGTGTATCTATTACAGAAAATCAAAAAATAAGCAAAAGAATTGCTATAATAGGAGCAGGAAAAAAACAAGATATAAAACCTTCAAGAGCACGCCAAATTGGAATAAAATCAGCTGAAATCTCTCTTTCATTAAAAGCTCACCAGGTTATTTTCCTACCATACTCAACCTTAATTTCATCAAATGAGCTTATATCCCAATCTCACATTGGCTTTAATTTAGGCATCTATAAATATCCAAATTCTAACTCTACTCCACAGACATTATCTGAAAGAGAGCAGCCAATTAATGTAACATATATCTCAAATTTATCTGGATGCAATGATGAACTTATAAATGCAGAATTCATAAATAACTCTATAAATACTTGCAGACTCCTACAAGATGGTCCACCCAATATTGCTACCCCAAAATATGTTGCTGAAAATATTTCAGAACAAGCTAAAAAATTAAATTTAAATGTACAAATTTGGGGAGCACAAAAGTTAAAAGAAATGGGCTTTAATGCAATGATGGCTGTTGCAGGCGGCAGCGCTCAAGAACCGCAATTCATCATCGTTGAGTACAAACCTGAAAAGTTTAACAAGACTATAGCTTATGTCGGCAAAGGTTTAACAATGGATACAGGTGGATACTCTTTAAAATATCCTTCAACTTACCAAGAAGGCATGAAATATGACATGTCTGGTTCAGCAGTTGCACTCAGCTCTATTATTGCAATAGCTCAACAAAAACTACCTGTGCATGTCTATGCAATTGGAGCTCTCTGCGAAAATATGATCGATGCTCTTTCATACCGAGTGGGAGATATATTAACTGGATACTCTGGAAAAACCATTGAAATAATCAACACTGACGCTGAAGGAAGGCTTGTATTAAGTGATGCACTTCACTATGCAGCCAAAGATCTAAAGCCAGATTATATTATTGAATATTCAACTCTCACAGGAGCAATGATAACAGCATTTGGTCATGTAGGAGCGGGGGTTTTTGCATTTGATAAAGAACTCGAAAATATTGTTATCAAGTCTGCCGAAGAGACAGGCGAGAGAGCCTATCCTCTTCCTGTCTGGGAAGAAGTTGCTGACGACACCAAAGGCCGTATTTCAGATCTTTTAAACTTAGGTAAGACCCCAGGATGCGCTGGCAGTATGCTAGCTGCAGCTTTTTTAAGAGAATTTACCGAAGACATACCATTTGTACACATAGATATAGCGGGTGTGTCAAATAAAAATCAAGCTATTGGCTACCCTTCAAAAGGCTCATCTGGGTATGGTGTGCAACTTTCAGTTCAGATTGCAAAAAAAGTTTCTGAGTCAGCACGTTAATTTAAAAGGTTAATACTTTTTAAATTAGATTGTTGAAAAATAAATTAATTATTAAATTTTAAAGTATTTTACCATAAAAAAAGAGTGCAGATATAAAACCTGCACTCTTTTTTTGCACAAAGCGGTATTTTTAACGCTTGGAGAATTGGAAACGAGCACGAGCGGAACGTAAACCATACATTTTACGTTCTTTGATACGTGCATCACGAGTGATAAGACCAGAAGATTTAAGCACAGAACGGAATTCTGGATTTAAATTTAAAAGTGCATTTGTGATGCCATGACGAATTGCGCCAGCTTGGCCAGAAAGACCGCCGCCCACAACAGTTACACGAATATCAACTTTACCAAGAGTTTGAGTTAAATTTAAAGCTTGTTCAACAACCATGCGAGATGTTGGACGCTTAAAATAATCTTCAAGACTGCGGTGGTTAATAGTGATAGCACCTTTGCCATCTTTAACCAAATAAACGCGGGCTATAGAAGTTTTACGTTTGCCTACGCCAGAAATATATTTAACTGCCATTTTAGGGCTACCTCATTTAAATCGTTTGTTAGTTTTTAATTGTACGCTCAGGTAAAGCTTCTGGTTTTTGAGAAGCATGTGGATGCTCGGTACCAGCATAAACTTTTAGATGGCGATAGCATTCATCACCCAAACGATTGTGGGGAAGCATACCTTTAACTGCAAGTTCTAACAAACGCTCAGGTTGAGTTGCACGGATTTCAGCGGCGGTTTGAGTTTTTAACCCACCAAAGAAACCTGTGTGGCGATGATAAAGCTTTGTAAGCTCTTTGTTTGCAGAAAGCTTAACTTTACCAGCATTAATAACAACAACGTTATCGCCCATATCCATGTGCGGTGTAAATGTTGGTTTGTGTTTACCACGTAAAATATAAGCAATTTGAGTCGCAAGACGCCCGAGAGTTTTACCTTCAGCATCGACAATGAACCATTTCTTCTGAATTTCAGAAGCTTTGGCAGAATAAGTTTTCATATAAAGAACTCCACTTAACAAAATAATGAATTTAACCTGTAAATTCAATTAATTACAAATTCACTTGCGAGCGTTATTCTCTTTCTCACCATTGCAGTCAAATTGGGCGTTATCTCAACGCAAGATGCTGAAATCAGAGAGGAATTAAAATCACTCATGCCACTCCCCCAAAAGGTGTGGAGTTCCTGCAGAAGCAGTGACATAACCCCGCATTGGATGTAGAATGTAGCGAAACGCACTTTCATTCACACAGCCCTGCAAAAAAATTCATGCAGAGGGGCTTTATATCGGGAAGTTTGCTTGTGGTCAACAATGAAAATTCATTTCTATTGATAAATCAAGAAATAACAGATCTTCCATACTTAGAGTGCTTGAAATTCATAGTTAGAGCTTCTTATGGCTTAATTGAAAGTGGAGAAGCTCTTTTCATTGATTTCATCCATGCTCAGCACATAAGTCTTGATAATAATCAAAAAAATCAAATAGATAAACTAATAAATCAGTTTGATTTTACCCAAGGAACCCCTGTTTCAAGACAAGTTTTGAGTCTTTTTATGCTTAAATATCTTTTTTATGAAAGCAATGATATCATTCAAAAAATAAAAAAAAGTCTTGTTGAAAAAACAAAATTAAACTTGAATAAAATATCAGAACAACCCAGTTTTGCTTTAAGAGCATATCGCGCCCTTCTTCTCTTAGAAAATACAAAAAATATTAAAGAAGAATTTTTTTTGTATGAAGAAAAATTAAATCAATTTCTAACAAAACTATCTGGTCAAAAAATCACAAAAAAAGAAGATTTCAATGCACCCTTAAGTTTTTGGGAAGAAGAGTCAATCAGAATATTAATGTATAAAATTTTATCCCTAGTTGAATGCGCAATACATTCATATATGTATATTGAAAACATGAAAGATAATAAAGTTACAATATCATTAATATCAATTAAAGAAGAAATACTAGATAGCACTATCGAAAATTTATTTAATAAAATTCACTTAATTTTGAAGCTAACTCATCTTATAATTAGGAATAATAAGAATCAGCATAAAATAATAGATGAAAATAAAACAAGAGAACTTGAAAACATTTTTTATTTAAATAGATTGGGTATTCAGTTATCAAAGTTGAATGAAAATATATCAGAAATTCAAAAACTGCAACAAAAAATGAGTGAACTTAATACGGGCAATATTAAATTTCGAGAAATGATCGATGAAGAAATTCAATCTTTAAATATGTCAATTTCAAAAGATAATATTACAACAGCACGTCTTGAAATGCGGCTTAACGATGAAGAATATCCCTTAAGCGTTGCCTTTAGAAATCATATTACAAAGATGCTTCAATGTTCTGAAAATTAGAACTATCATCATAAAACTTTTCACCTTTTGCCAATATAATTTCAGAGAATAAATTTTCTTGGCATATATTCACATGGTTTGCTTTACACAGCTCTAAAACCGCCATAATAACCACTATAAGTTCATAGCGTGACAAACATTCTATTAAAAGATCTTTTAAGGTTAAATTTTGTGTTTCTTCTAAACGCTTTTTTACTAACTCCATTTTTTGCTGGATAGTTATTTTTTGCGCACGAACGACTACCTTAGGTCGAGATGTATTTGAATATTTTAGCAACACACGCTCTAAAGAAATAATAAGATCAAATGGATTGCCTTTAATAGGATGCTCAAAGTTTGAAAACTCATCATCTCTTCGCTTAAACTCTGCTGTGGGATAAATATTCGCAGCTTCAGCATTCATTGCTTCCAGAATTTCTGAAGCTCTTTTTAAGGTTTCAAACTCTAAAAGTTGTTCGACAAGAATTCTCCGTGGATCTTCCTCTGGAATTTCCAGTAAGCTTTCAATATTCTCTATGCTTCTTTGCAATACAGGCAGCAATAAATTAGCTTTAATCTCTATAAGCTGGGCAGCCATTGCAAGATATTCTCCGGCTGAATGGAAATCTAATTCAGGAACTTGCTTTAAAAAACTAAGATACTGCTCTGTTATAATAGCTATTGGAATATTAAATATGTTAAGTTCCTGAGCTTTTATAAGATGCAGGAGGAGATCGAGGGGGCCATCAAAGTTTTCAAGTCTAAGGTGCATTGATTTCTACCAGTTACATTACGTTATAAGCTTTCGATCACTTTGCTACAAAATGATCGTAATTGAGGTTTAATCTCCTGTCGACGTAGATGTAAAGTCATTCTAGATAAAGTAAATTATTTTGTCGCTTTGAAACTTTCTAATGCCCTTTAAACTCTCAACTTTAAAGAATGAGGTTAAATTTTGCAGAAGACAAAATTACTTTTAATTGGACTTGGTTTCTTTTGGATATTTGCATGGAGCATATTCGGAAGTGTGCTTGGCTCACGTATCGAAATCATGAGCGCTACTAATGCAGATCCCACGTGGCTCATTGGTTGGCAAAGAACTCTTTTACGCTCGGCTCATGCGCACATGAACCTAATGGGTATTACAACTCTTTTAATTGCCTTAACGTTAAGTCATATTAAAATATATTTACCTCGAAAATATGTTTCAATAATCATTATTGTTAATTCACTAAGTATTCCGATATTTGGTTTAGGAATAGTTCTCCAAGCTTTTTTCCCAAATGCAAATGGGAACATATCCCCAGTGACTGCTATTGCGGCTCTAGGTGGAATTCTTTATATTATAACTATCGGAATTTGGTCCGCCCTTTTTATTTTTACCGCAATGAAAAAACACAACTGATATGAGTATTGAACAAGATAGAAGCATGAATAATTTTGAAAGAATTGTATTTATAACACGCATGAGCGCAATTGGTGATGTCATTATTGCATCTCGTATCATTGCAAAACTAAAATTAAATGGATATTTTCCCGTTTTAGTGACTTCATTCATAACCGAAGAAATAGCTCAACGCATTAAAGATTTAAATGCTTATATTTGTATTGATAAAGATTTAGACATTCGATATTCTTTTAATTCTCAAGTTTTAATTAAAGAGCATTTTATCCAAAAAATAAATAATATTAAAACAAATAAAAACAATATTTACATTGATTTACAAAAAACAAAGAGAAGTAGACGAGCAAAAAAAATTATTGAAAAACAACTGCATTTATCTTTTAATGCTTCTTACTCTGTAAACAAAAGAATACTGTATAGAATATTCTTAATCTTCCTTTCTTATTTTTGTGTTTCTCAAAAAAGAAATAGCGTAATTAAAAAAATCACTCGAATTCATGACTTGCAAGAGCAGCTCATTGATAAAATCATTAAAAATGATAAAAGCAATATTTCTCAATTTATTACAATTAAACCAACAACTTTAATATATAATAAAAGCTTTCCCCTACCTAAAATAAATTACATATGCATTTTTCCAGGTGCAAGTAATTTTATAAAAATGTGGCCCAAAGAAAGCTTTAAAGAACTTATACATTTTATATTAAGCCGAACAAACGCTGATATTATCCTATGTGGTGCAAAATCAGAGGAGTTTATTGGTGAATATTTAAATTATCCAAATAATAAAAGAGTTCTAAATTTAATTGACAAAACAACTCTTGGACAAACTCTTGATCTCATTGCAAATGCAAATTATATTGTTTCAAATGACTCATTTGCGAGTCATGCTGCTGATGCCTATAACAAACCTGCAAGTGTCATCTTCGGTGCAACATCTCCAAACTTTGGCTTTGCCCCTCTTTATGAAAAGATATCTATTGAATATGAAAATCTTTCTTGTAGCCCTTGTTCACGCCATGGCAAATCGCATTGTAGATTTAAAAATTTAAAATGCTTAAAAAGCATTTCTTCAGAAAATATTTATTCTAAAATAAAAAACTATTTTTAAGTACAAACTTAAAAAGGAGATATAATGTCACAAGAAAAAAATATTCAGGAACTCATGAAAAACTCTGAAACAAAAATGATTAAATGTGTTTTTCCTGACACAACCAATCATTATAATACTCTTTTTGGTGGTACAGCACTTAATTGGATGGATGAAGTTGCATTTATAACAGCAACACGATTTTGCAGAAAAAAAATGGTGACTGTTTCTTTAGATAAAACAGATTTCCAAAAACCAATTCCAGCTGGAACATTTGCCGACATTCATGGAAGTGTTATTCATATTGGGAATAAAAGTTTAAAAATACAAGTTCAAATTTTTATAGAGCAAATGTATACAAATCAAAGAGATCTTGCAGTCAGTGGTATTTTTTCAATGGTAGCAATTAATGATGCTGGAAAACCAACTTCTATTTTATAAAATGAATTTATTCTTTTAATTATTCGTGTTTTCATTTATTAAAACGACAAAATTTTATGATGAGCACATCTTCTTACATTTTAAAAGTTCAGAACTTATTAATCAAGAAGAATGCATTATTGGTAATGCATGCGGATGAACTAAAGATTAAAGCATTCATATATATATGAATGCTTTAATGGAATTGAGTGCAATTAAGAAGAAAATGCAAATAAGAATTAAATATCTGAAAGTTTGGAAAATCTTTTGTAATAAAAATGTCAGGAAAAGATTCTAAAACTGTTTTTCTTTGAGATTGAACAGGATGCGATGCTGCAAGTTTTACAACCGAACTTATAAAAGCGGTTTCATCTTTATTTTCGATAGCAGTAAATATTGCATTTATAAGTTTACTTTGATGTGGGTATTGTGCAACAAATGCAGTTCCACTTGAATTACGAGCATTTACATAATCTCTATCTAGTTTGTCGTTTAAAACTCTAGTTTCATCTCCTATACGATATAGGAAAGTTGTATTAAGTGGTGAAATTAAAGGCCTATTTTGTCGATCTGGATTATCGAGAACATTTCTTGGATTTTTCATATAATCTTCAAAACTCTGCTGGATTCTTTTCTCTAAGTAATTAATATAATCCTGCTCTTCAGGGGTTCTTTGAGACATTGGAGTTCCTGGTACTGGATTCAAAACAATATGTTCTTCTACTGGTCCTTTAAATATAAATGGGCTTTCTTCATTTGATATATTAAGTGCATCATTACTCTCTCCCACATAAAACCAAGCCTCTTGATGCTCGAGCCAAGCTTCACGATATAATCTTAAAACACATGGATTTTCAAATTCAAGCATTTGGCAAGAAATTGTTTCAAAATCTCTATCCATCTGAATTTCATGGTAATTACATATGTTTTCCAAATTTTGGATGAAAAGACGTCCCTTTGCATTTCTTGCTACTCCAAACGTTTTAGAGTCAACAGCATCTGGAATAACTCCATCTATATATGATTTTTCTTTCCAAAAAGTTTCCTCTGGATATCCCATAATTCTTGCTATTCCACGAAAAAAACCTTCACTATTATATTCCAGCCAAGTGTTTCTAGGATATTCATTAGATCTTAATCTAACATTATAATGAGTAAGATTTTGTTCTAGATTTAAACGCACACTCCATAGACTTTTTAGAATTTGCACCTTAGAACCATTAAATTCTCTTAAAAAATTAGCTCTATTTTCTACAGTAAATTTTGATCTTACGGGAGGAGATCCCGTACTCCCTCCACCAGAATTATTTCCTGATTGCTTAGAACAACTTAATATATTTAGAAAGAAAAAAATAACTAGCGCTAAAAGAAATCTCTTCATAATTCCCTCTATTCAAATTCAATAAAGTTACAATTAAGAATTCGGAGTGATAACATCCCAATGCTCTACGATTTTATTATTTTCCAATTTAAATAGATCATAGTAAGTTATAACTTCACATGCAAATGTTCCCTCACTGATTGCCAGTACGTAGTTTCCCTCACCTAAAATTTGTATATTCTCAGAATAATTATTTTTTATATCATCAACCTTTATTTGATTTTTTTTCAACATATTTTCGGATGAAAAATTCTTTCCAAACAAACTTTCATGATCTAAAAATTTCTTGTTATTAAAATACAAATGCGATTGATTATACTTCCTTTTAATCAGCACAGTATCGATAAATTTTTTAATTGTTTTTTTGTTTTCTTTAGAAGATTTTAAATCACTTATTTGAGTTGAACCTGCAACCTTTAACTCAGCATCTTTAACTGTAAAATCATTCTTCTGAGTAAGTCCACCCCAGTGTTCAACAACTTTTCCATTTTCAAAGCGAAAAATATCAATACCGATTTTTGGAGTGCTAAAATAATAAACTGTATGTGTAAAAACAAAATTTCCATCTTCAAATGCTCTGACAGTATTCACTTTAATTTTAATCTTAGGGCCTTTACTGCGAACTTTATTAAAACCTTTAATACTAAATTTCACTTTTTGATTATGATCGATATATTTTTTAGTATCGACATATTCAGCGGATTTAGGATTGCGAGTCTCTATACTTTTAATAAGTTCTACAGCAATTTTTTTCTTATCAATTTTTCCTACGTTTGGAAAAATATGCATATTTGAGATAAGAATAAAAATTATAAGAATCGATTTAAATAGCTTTGATATCATAGTTTTTCCTTTTAATAATACCAGATAGCAAAAAATCATTAAATTATCTAATTTTAAAAATAGCATATAATTATAAATTTTATTTGCTTGAATATAAATAATGAAATTAAATTGACATCTTGATTTGAAGCAAAAGGATATTTTTTTATAAAATATAAACTTAGTTGCTAATATAATAGAAAAATTAAACAAACAGAAATTATTCTTATAAACTTTTCTCAATCATACTATTTATTTTTTCATTTTGAGCGCAAAAATTTTTAGATAAATAAACTCCAAATAATATAATCGCAACACCAAAAATTTGAGCAAGAATTACAAAAAGTTCTCCGACCTTATATCCTAAAATGACACTTGAAATCATTTGTCCACTGATCACTAAAATTACAGTCTTAGTCGCACCAATTCTTGGAAACACAAAATTGTTTATAGCAACAAAAAGCGCACCAAAAAACCACTGAAATAAGTAT
Source organism: Fluviispira multicolorata (assembly GCF_009208585.1). Taxonomy (GTDB): domain Bacteria; phylum Bdellovibrionota_B; class Oligoflexia; order Silvanigrellales; family Silvanigrellaceae; genus Silvanigrella; species Silvanigrella multicolorata. The sequence goes on along the minus strand of NZ_WFLN01000008.1, from coordinate 5,622 downwards.
ATATAGGGGCCGTTTTTAAAAACTCTAAACTAAAACTACCTACAATACACGTCAAAAAAAGAAGACCAATAAAATGATTCCAGAATGATGCCTTAAAAACTCCAACATCAACACAAAGTCCACTATTTATTGAACGACTTACACTTATTAGAATAGCATTAAAACAGCTAAAAAAATCATTTTTCACCTAAAATAAATTATAACTCCACTTCCCGATAAAACTGATATTATTACGTAGAAATCAGTTATCGAAAACCTCTTTTTAGAAGAACCAAATAAACCAAAAATATCTGAAATGATTCCATAGAGAACTTGTCCCACTAACATAAGCGCAAGTGAAGCGGCTAAACCCAGTGGACTATTAATTGTCATAGCAGCTAATACAACTGTAAAGGCACCAGAAATACCAGCCAAATAAGCCCATAGAGGAGTTTTTAAATTATCTTGCTTCATATGATTTACTTTTTTTAGAATCAATTTTGAAAAACAGATGACAAACACAAATGCTGCAATTGTACCAATCCCATGCGCTATCCAAGAATCAATAACAGGAGTGCTGTGCTTTGCTAATAAACTATTATAATTAATCATTAAAGTCAGTAATAATCCTGCAAATAATGCTAAAAACCAGTCTATAGAAAATTTTTTCACTTATTATTAATTCCTCAAAAATATGTTTCTTAACATTTATTTATTAAAATAAGGCATCAATTTTTTCTAGATTTTAAAATTTATCAGGGAATAAACACTTTATCTCTTCAAGGGAATATGGTAATTTTTCAATGAAGCCATCAAAAAGTTTAAATTCCGCTAAATTGCATGGTACTGCTGAAGATAAAAAGCATGGGTTCTTGTAACCAAATTCCCTAAGTTCTGTTATGATATTCATTTCTACAACATTTTTTTTAAATCCATCATAAAAATAATCTAATATAATACAAGTTACATTATCGAATAAATCATTTCTTAGTAAAAATTCATCAATTAATATTTCAGGATTTGTAAAAATTAAAACTTCTTGTACCTTTAAGGATTGCTTCCACATTTCCTTAAAAAATTTTGAATCTTCAACTACAATGACTTTTTCGGTATTTTTATTTATTAAACTCATTTGGCTACCTAAAAACTCAATGAATATTTTAAAATATTCTCATATATTTTACTGACATTTAATTAAGTATTAAATTTTTACAATCTAGTCAACGAAACATAAAGAAAAATATAAGCTTATAAAATTTTGCTAATTTCTTTTAAATGCTGTATTAGTTTCTTTGTAAAGAAGTTATTTTATCGAATTCTATCAATTATTATAAAACTATAGATTCTTTTTAAGAAATTTAAGATTAATATCGGGAAATGAAATGATAGTAAAAAATGAAGAAGACCTTGAAAGACTTCGAACAATTGGAGTCATAGTTGCCGACACTCTTGTTTTAATGATGCAAAGCGTTAAAGTAGGTATGACAACTCTCGAGCTCGATGAAATTGGAGGATCTTGTTTAAAGCGTTTTGGAGCTACATCTGCACCAAAATTAACTTATAATTTTCCTGGCTACACCTGTATTTCTTTAAATCATGAAATTGCACATGGAGTTCCATCAGATAAAAAAATTCAGGCTGGCGACTTAATAAATATTGATGTCTCTGCTGAACTTGATGGCTATTTTGCAGATACAGGGGGGTCATTTAGCGTGTCTCCTATTAATCCTCAAAACGAAAAGCTTTGCTCTGCAACTGCGAAAGCCATGTATGCTGGTATCAGCGCTGTAAAAAGTGGAGAAAAACTATCTGTAATTGGCAAATCTGTAGAAAAAATAGCAAATATATATAAATATTCTATAATCGAAAATTTAGGCAGTCATGGTGTCGGCAGAGCTCTTCATGAAGAACCTAAATATATTTCATCAACCTTTGATCCCAAAGATAAAAGAATTTTAAAAAAAGGAATGATCATAACTGTAGAACCCTTTCTCTCCACTGGCGAAATTTATGCTGAAGAAGGGGAAGATGGTTGGACTCTTTGTATAAATAAAAAACATAAAGCTGCTCAATTTGAACATACAATTATGGTAACAGACAATGAACCAATTATTTTAACAATTCCTTCGGCCAACGCATTTTTTTAAGTTTTAATAAAATTTTTGATTGATAATTAATTCTATTTTAAACCATAAATTCTAAAAATTTTACCTTCTCCTATTTATAAAAGCCTAATTTTCAATAAATTTATTTAACTGAGATCTACGGTACAACGGATAAAAGAAAATAAGAATACATGCACTCACTAAAAAAACTGCTCGAACAATATTATCAGAAGGTATGATACTATAAATAACTTCAAATATTCCAAGAATAATTTGCGAATAAATTAACTCTGCAGCTGAAATTCCAGCGGCTTCGCTTGGAGTGCATAACTTAAACCATTCACTTTGCAATTGCAAACTAATTAAAGGATAGCAGAAAAAAATAAGAGAGAACAATATAATTTTTAAGGAAAATGAAGTTACAATTGGTAGAAAAAAAATGATAAAATTATTATAATTAAAGAACCAACAATGCTTGTTACATTTAAAGAAATTTCTTTCCCTTTATTTTTTAGCTCAATGATTTTTCCACCAATAAAATAAAATGCACCGTATAAAATAAGTGCAATAGCATAACCATTATTTTGCCCAAAAAAAGTTTCTCCATACTTAAAAATCATCATATTTGTACCACCTAAGCCCGCACAAACAAGAATATCTGTTAGCAAAATTAACCTTCAAGCAGGTGTAGATACTAAAGAAGTAAACACATTTTTATATTTATTATCCAATATTTTCGTTGGTTTAATACTAAATTTTTTCATCTTCCAAAAAATGAAAGCGCCAAAAATAGATCCAAATGCATCTACTGTCAGAACAATAATTGCAGTCTGAAGTGTATGACTGAATAACAAAAATAATCCTACTAAACAATACGATCCCTGTATGAGAACATTTGCTAGCAAATTTAATCTACTCGATTTTTGATAATCAGGGAGTTGTTTTAACCAAGTAAAGCGTAAGATTGAAATAGTCCCGCCAATAATACCTTTTAAAAAAGCACAAAGAATAAAAATTTCAATATTTTTTGTAACTACTGAGAATAAAATTAAACTTGATGTGACAAAAAATAAAAGTTCTGAGATTATACCTATTTTATGTGGTTCATATTTATTATGAATTGCTGGTGATACTACACTTCCAATAACATTACCTAGACGCATTAAGAAAAAAAACAAGCCAAGATTAACAATAGAAGCACCAAAGGAACTGCCTAGTATAGGGATAAAACCACTTGTTAGTACAGATGGTACATTAGAAATTATAACTTGTAAAACAAATGGATTTATTTCAAACACTATATATCCTTTCAAAATAAATTTTATTTAATTTGCTATAAATTTATAATGAAAAATTAATGTATCTATTAAAAACCACTATGTCAATATTATATTTCTATAACTAAAATTACAAATTGGTAATCAATTCAGTAAAAAATAAAAATTTATATATATTAAATAAAATATTGAAATTATTTCAAATAATAATATATAATAAAATGTTCTGATTGTATTAATAAAAATCTCTTAGTTTCTTTATTTAAATAAATTTTAGCTCTGCTATTTATATGTATTTATTTTAATAATTTGAGTTTAATTGGAGAATATATTGAATTTAAAATCTATCCATTGTTATATATTAAATGAGTACTCAATTGTGCTTGAATCTTCTCAACCAGTTCATTTTAGTTTCCAACAAAAACTATGGTGGATAACAGAAAATATATCTTTAAACTCAAATATTATTGATGTTATCATAGGCATGAATAATTTAACTGTTGTATTAAACCCAACAAATGAAAGTCCATCTAATTTTCTTCCAAAACTTGAGATGCTTTGGCAGCAAGCTCAATTAAAAGAATTTAAAAGCAGAGAAATTTTAATTCCCGTTAAATATGGTAATCAATATGGACCTGATTTAAATTTCATTGCTCAAAACTCTAAATTATCTATTGATGAAGTCATAAATATACATTCTAATACTGAATATCTTGTTTATTTTTTAGGATTTCAACCTGGCTTTGCTTATTTAGAAGGACTTTCTCCTATTTTAGCAACACCTAGAAGAGAAAGTCCTAGATTTTCCGTTCCAGCAGGCTCTGTAGGAATTGGTGGAAACCTGACAGGAATTTATCCCCAAAAAACTCCTGGAGGTTGGAATATTATCGGGCAAACTAACTTAACTTTATTTAATCCAAATCATTTTCCTCCAACTTTGTTACAGCCAGGTGATAAAGTTCGATTCATACCTGATAATTAGGAAATAATTTATGCTTTATATTTTAAAGGCAAGTCCACTTTGCAGCATTCAAGATTTAGGTCGAGTTGGATTAAGATCCATTGGAATTACACAAGGAGGAGCGATTGATCCTTTCTCATTCAAAATAGCTAATAAATTAGTTGGGAATGCAGATAACTGCCCATGTATTGAAATCACACTTGGTCCAGTAGAAATAGAATTTGCCAGAGATGCATGGATTTCCTTAACTGGCGCCTTCTATGAAAGTTACTTAGATGACAAAAAAATTTATAATGGCTGGAGAGTGAAAGTAATAAGTGGTCAGAAATTAAAATTAAACTATGCGATAAAAGGGATGCATTGTTATCTGGCAATAGATGGTGGAATAGATGTTAAGCAGGTTTTAAATGGATGTGGAACCGATTTAAATAATCATTTTGGGGGATATAGAGGAAGAAATCTACAAAGAGGGGATCAACTTAAACTTGGTAAACCTCATTTTTTAATGAAAAAAAGAGGTGTCCTTTTACCCCAAAAAAATAAATTTATCCGAGTTCTTCAAGGACCAGATTTTTTTAAATTTACAAAAGAAAACTGTGAAAAATTCTGGCGACAAAATTGGCTTATTACAAATCAATGTAATCGAATGGGTTATCGTCTACAAGGAAATTCAATCGAGTTTAATAATAAATCTGAAATACTTTCTCATGCAACCCTTCCAGGGCTCATTCAAATTCCTCCAAATGGTCAACCAATTGTTTTAATGAGTGATGCTCAAACAACTGGTGGTTACCCTCGATTTGGTTACATAATAAAGGCTGATCTTTGGAAATTGGCTCAAACTGAAATTAATAAAACGGTACAGTTTTATCCTTCGAACTTTGAAGAAGCACATAGAGCACTTAAAAAACAAGAGATATATTTAAGTAAACTTGAATGGAGCCTTAATGAAAATAGATCTTAATACAGATCTTGGTGAAGATTTTCCATTTGATAAAGTGATTCTTATTGGGAGAGTTAAAGAAGAAGTCTTTTTTTGTTAAATTAATTTTTCTAAAAACTCACTCAAGCAATAAAATCTTCTAAACCCAATAGATTGGCGAAATTAACTTATCTATGATTGCCTTAATACATGCAAATAGAGTTAAATAAAAAAAGCCCCTAGGTAAAAACCTAGGGGCTTTAGAAATAAAGGCTGCACAGAGCTACTCTCCCACACTTAAGAGTGCAGTACCATTGCCGCAGACGGGCTTGACTTCGGAGTTCGGAATGGGATCCGGTATTTCCCCGTCGCAATCAG
>NZ_WFLN01000007.1 GCF_009208585.1 Fluviispira multicolorata | reverse complement strand
GCACTCTGTTTCTGCTCTCTTCTCTTGTCAAATAACTTCTCTTTGCTTCACTTAGCCTTCTCTTTTTATGAGTGACTTCGCTAGCAGCGAGAACCTTTAGCTACACAACCCACTTCGCCTTGTCAAATTTTTCTGAGAAAAAAACTTAAAAAAGTTTAAGGCTATGTTTTTATATAACTTTTCAAAAATAAGTATTTTTTGAACACCCCTGTTAGAAAGAGTGGATAAAAGCTATATACACGCCCAAACTGAAGGATTCTAAATACTATTTTGAGTTCAGAATCTATTCACATTTTTCAAATTAGTCAATAAAAAAATAAGAAAAAAGTATTTTAAAAATAAGAAAAAGTAATGAATAATTTACTATTAAATTAAATAATTTAAAAAGACATTTAAAATAGTTATTTTTCGTTTAAGTCTTTCCTTAAATTATATTTCTTTAGTATATAGTGAAATACGCCTAGCCGCTTCTTCTATTTTTTCAATAGGTTGAGTTAAAGAGGCTCTAAAATATCCAGAACACCCAAATCCACTGCCCGGCACACATAACACCCCTTTTGCCACAAGTCCCTCACAAAACATTCTATCATCTTGAATTGGTGATTTTGGAAAAACAAAAAAACCTGCAGAAGGGTGCACAGTCTTGATTCCGCCTTCTGCTAATATACCAATAAATTTATTAACTCTCTGTTCGTAAAGATTTACATCAACACGTGCATTGAAAACATGTGGAAGAATTCTTTGCATGAGTCTCGGCGCTCCAACAAATCCAAGTACCCTCCCTGAATTTCTAAGGGCATTAATCGCTCCTAATTTACTCTTATCTTCACTCCAAGCTATGTAACCAATACGCTCCCCAGCAAGCCCTATGTCCTTTGAAAAAGATCTTATCAACCAACTGTATTTATAATTTTCTAAAATAGAAGGAACATGTTTATTTTTAAAAACGATGCGACTGTATGGTTCATCAGAAATTAATTGTATGCACTGTCCCGTTTTTGTTTTTCTCTCTTCTAATATTTTTACAATTTTCTTGACTGTTTCTTTACTATAAAGAACTCCTGAAGGATTATTAGGACTGTTCATTAGAATAACTTTAGTCTTATCTGAGATTTTTATTTGTAAATCATCTAAATTAGGCTCATGATTTTCATCACACTTAACAGTAATAGGTTTTGCATTATAATTTAAAATATAAGGAATATATTCTGGAAAATAGGGTGCAAAAATAATTGCTTCGTCATCTTGCTCTAAAAAAATGCGTAATAATATTTGAATCCCTCCGGCCGCACCCACCGTTAAATAGACCGTATCTTGCGAAATTTGGGCTATTTCACTTTGCGATAATTCTTGTGCTATATATTTTCTTACTTCTGGTAATCCTGCAAAATCCATATATCTATGCTCGCCTTGCTGATCATCTTCTAATAACTTCTTAATAGATTTTTTAACAATTTCAGGTGGCTCTAAATCTGGATTCCCTAATGAAAGATCAATTAAATCAGCTTCAGGATTCTCTTGCAGAAGATTTTGTCCAAGCATAAACATTCTTCTGATATCCCCTCCTACATTTGAAAGTTCATTAAATTTTTTTGCATAAAAATCTTGCACATAAAAATTATTATTTTGGTCCATATAAACTTTCCTCTAAATTAATAATCAATTATTTATGATAAACTCTGATACATTATCTAATATCATTTTTTAAACTTAATAAATCAAGAACATTTATAATTGATACACAAAATTAGTTTTTTTTCAATTATTAAAAAATAATATTAATTATCAAAATAAAACATAAGTAAATATATATTTATAAAATAATAAAATCAAAATTTTTATTATCCCTCTAGTAAATTATTTAGATTTGCATTTACAGTGAAAATATGTATTTTAAGATTGCATAATGTGATTATTTTGCCATTTTAAGAAGAAATATTTATGCTTAATTTATTTTGAGTAATTTAAAATTCAAAAATAAAGGGTCAAATACTTAATGAAAATAGCAGTTTTTGATTTTGATGGTGTGATTGCTGACAGTCGCATGGCTATTTTTGAAGCATTTAAAGAGATCTCAATAAGAAAAAAAACACCACTTATAACAAGTGACGAAATCTTAAATCTAAGTATAAAACAAATATTGAGCAATTATAAGATTCGCTGGTATCAGATACCATATTATTTAAATTTATCTCGTAAAATTATTTATTTAAACAGAAATCTTATTACATTAGATCCACAAATTATTAAAATGTTTGAAAACATTAATACTGAAAATATAAAAATAATCATTTTATCGTCAAATTCTGAATGCCTAATAAATGAGTTTATACAAAAAAATCTACCTAAAATTAAATTCACAGAAGTGATTGGAGGAGTCTCTCTCTTTGGTAAATCAAAAAAAATAAAACAGTTAATCAAAAGGTACTCAAAAAATAAAAGTGATTTTATATATATTGGAGATGAAGTGCGAGATATAATAGCTGCAAGAAGTGCAACTATTAAGTCAGTTGCAGTATTATGGGGTAAGGAAAGTGAATATCTTTTAACTCAAGAAAAGCCAAATTTTATTGCAAAATCAGGTTACGATCTCGCTCATATTCTCAACAAATTTGCCCAAGAATAAAAATAATTTCTTATATTATATATTTAAAATATATCTCCAAGTATTTATATTTTAAATATATAAGTACTTGGATAATTTTTCTAATAATATCATAACAAATATAACTAAGACTTATTATCCAAGCAAGCGAAGCGCTGCTGCTGGAGATTGGTTTGCTTGTGTTAACACAGCAACACCTGCTTGTTTTAAAATGTTACTTTGTGCATAGCGAGTTGTTTCTTCTGCAAAATCTGTGTCGCGTATACGGCTATTTGCAGCAGAAAAGTTCTCGCTCATAATTGCCAAGTTACTTACAGTTGATCCAAGTCGACTTTGAATTGCACCGAGGTCGGCACGGAATCCAGCAAGTTTATTGATGGCATCATCAATTTTAGAAATGGAAAGTTGCGCTCTGTGTTTTGAAGCAAGCGGGTCATCGTTACTATCTTTAGAAACAAAAACACCTATTGACTCAAGGGAGTCATCATTTCCACGCCCTAAATTTAATCCAATAGTACTTGTATCAATTTGATCGAATTTAATACGGATAATGTTAACTGGGTTACGCCCAAATGGATCATCAACATCCGGTTTATCAACTCCTGCATACCAGTTTTTACCGACTTGAACTTCGAATGGTGGGACATTTGTTCTTTCAAGCATTTTTGCATCTGGAATTTTATCTTCCGCATCTTTACCAATAAGCAACAAACTTCCATTAAATTCTGTAGAGTTTGTTATACGATCTATTTCATCTTTGAGCGCAGTATACTCCTTATTAATAAAGTCACGTTCATTGTTTCCTATTGTATCAGATGCACCCTGCACAGAAAGTTCTCTGAGGCGATTTAGAATATTTCCAATTTCATTCATCCCGCCTTCAGCAACTTGCACAAGAGAAATACCATCATTCGCATTTCTCTTTGCCATATTTAAACCACGAATATCTGCCTTAATTTTTTCGCTGATTGCTAATCCAGCAGCGTCATCTGAGGATTTATTAATTCTAAATCCAGAACTTAATTTTTCAATGGATAGATCGTTTGCTGCAGTTGAAATAGACAATGCGCGTTGTGAATTTAGCGCTTGTATATTGGTTTGAATTCGCAAACCCATAATATGTTTCCTCCATGAAACTAAAAATCATCTCTAATATAAGAGATTGACAATCATCCATGATTGTCGCAATTCCAAATTCAAAGTCAGCGCAAAAGTTTTTTATAAACGATGCGGCGGCATGAAAATTTTATTTTTTAATTTTCTTATGCCATCATGAACAAGGACTGAAAAAGAGATCGGAGAATACTTTGTTCTCTTAAGTAGGCATTTATTACTTAGCTCAACAATAAGACACATAAATAAGACTAAATATATTTTCGCAATTATAAAGAGGTAACAATGCATCCCGCAATAGATAAATTAGAAAAGCAATATAACCTTTTAAAAGATTTTAATAAAATCGGAATTGTTGCGAATCAAACTTCTGCAAATTCAAAATTTATTCCATCAACTGAAGTTATTTATAAGACTACTCAAAAAACAGAAAATGCAGTTGTTACTTGTGTCTTTGGCCCACAACATGGCTATGGACAAACAGAACAAGATAATATGAAAGAAACCCCAAACGATTATTTTATTTTTTCAGATGGGCAAAAAGTTCCACTTTATAGCTTATATTCTAACACACGTGAACCTCAAAAAGAGCATCTTGAAAATGTTGATACTATTGTTATAGATCTGCAAGATATTGGCTGTAGAGTTTATACTTATATGTTGACCTTAGCAGCATGTATGCGTGCTGCTGCAAAATATAATAAAAGAGTTGTCGTTTTTGATAGAGCGAATCCTCTTGGACTCTGTCATCAAAATAAAAAAAATGATTGGCACCTTGTTGAAGGAAATCGACTCGAAAAAAAGTGGCACAGTTTTGTTGGATGGTATGATATCCCCATGCGTCACGGATTGAGTATGGGAGAGCTTGGTTATTATTTTAAAGAGCATGATAATTTAAATTTAAATTATCAGGTTATCCCTGTAGAAAATCTTTCAAGAAAAACACAATTAAGTGAATTAAAAAATTTAAAATGGGCAATGCCATCTCCAAATATTCCCTGCTGGGAATCAGCTTATTTTTTTCCTGCTTTTGTTGTTCTCGAAGGTACAAATGTCAGTGAAGGTAGAGGAAGCACAATTCCATTTCAATTGATTGGAGCACCTTGGCTGAATGTACGAAAGTGTATGCAGTTTTTAAAAGAGTCGAGCAGTTTATTTCTTTATGACGCTTCGCAAAGCGATTCAATTTTTATGCGAGAGCATAATTTTAGACCTACGTTTAATAAGTATATGGGAGAAATCTGCAATGGAATTCAATTCCATGTAGGAAAAGCTGAAAATATTAATCTTTTCGCATTGGGCATGTGTTTTTTACAATTTTGTTGCAATGCTCATCCAAAAGATTTCAAATGGGCATCACCTGGTTATGAATATAATTTCAAAGATTTGCCTGTAAACCTTATTCTTGGAAAAGAAGAGTGGTATGATCACTTTGAAACGGCAAAGTCACAAAGTAACAGCGAAAATCTTAAGATCCTTTTTAAAGCGATAAAAGAAGAAGAATTAAGTTTTATGAAGGATTTATCGAAATATCTCATTTACCAGGAATAGGAATTCATGTCGAGACATAAATTTTCAAAATCCTCTATGTCCAATTTATCAAAATTTTCTCTAGATAAAAACTATTTATTTTTTCTCATTTTATTTTCAATAATTTACGCAACATTAAAATCTTTATATGATATAATCAATTGGGAAAGAGATTTTCTAACATTTTTTAGTAAAGATATTATTATAAATAATGTAATATCTCCATCATCATTTCACATGTTTCTAATGTTTTTAAGTGCTTTTATTGCAACTTTGATTCCAGCTATAATTTTAAGATTTTGTTGTGGAATAGTATTAATCAAATCACAAATAAAAGTTCAAAGAATTTTTTCATTTTTTTTAACAATTATTTTTCTATTTACAACTCAAAATGATGGATTTTCTTTTGGCATAAATATCATAAATTCACAAGAAATAATAGATATTTCAAAAATAATAAATTATATTTTTTTAGGATTTTTTATAATTTCATCTATAATATTTTTTGTGAATATAAATGAAAATGCTATGAATAGAAAAATAAGAATTATATTTATATTCATATTAATAATATCTTACCTAATATATGATTGGAAAAAAACAAAAGATTTTCGAGCCGAATCTAAAAATAATATAGAAAATTCTGAGATTGTATTCATTCTAGAAAATACTGATGACACAAATATAAATAACTTTAAATCGTCACCTGAATTTGAGTATATAAAAGAAAACTTCAAACTTGAAGATGAAAAAATATCTCTTATATCAAATAGTATCCTTGCTAATTACGCAACTATGTTTTCGGGATTATATCCTTATGAATCAGGAATACGTAACGAAAATCCCTCAAATTCAAGAATTGAAGCTCTCAATATGTATATTCAAAACAATAAAAATAATGAGAGAAGAATTTATATAAGTAACATTGGCAATCCATCAAGTACGGGAGGCCTGATCAGAAGTTTCGATGGAGGAATTCACTGCGATAATAAAGTAAATGATATTTATTCTTATTCTATAATAAAAAATTTTAATTCATTTTTAATATTTATTCCAAACTCACTCATTATTAAAAAATTTCCTAAGGCTCTCTGCCTAAACTCTTTAACTGACGATGCAAATTTGACTGCGACCGATATATACACAAATATAAACAAACATACTGGAGAAAAAAAGCGGAAAATTCTTATTAATATTCTGAGAAAAGATATTGGCGAAACAAATTTAATAAAAACTATCGAAAGAATTAATGAGACAATAGAAACTGAAAATATCAAAATTAAAATATTTTTTATACAACCAGAAAAAATGTTTTGCAAAATTATTAAACTTATAAAACGTGGTTCTTCTGATAATAAAGACATTAATTTATTAACATTTTCAAAAGATAATTTTATTAATAATAAAAATATAGAAATCAATACTTATTTTGAGTATGAAGAAGAAATAAAGATTAAAAATCAGGAAAAATATAATATAATTGATAATAGAGTCACTAGTAGATTTAATAATGATAATATATTAAATAATACTATTAAAAGAAAGTTTACTTGCAACAATTTAAAGCAAGAGCAAGAGTTTTCAGCTCTATATGAAAATAGTACACGAGATTTCCCTAAAAAAATTATACTAAAAGGTAAATATAATACAGATCCAAAAAACTGTGAGAATCAAATTCGAAAAAGCTTTGAACGAGATTTAAATTTACTTATTGATGAAAACAATTTTGATAGATACTTCTCATTATCAGTGGAAAGAATATGAAGAAAAAAAAATTCAAAAAAAATAATATAATAATATTAATTGCTTTTATTATTCCTACCGCTCTCTTTTTCTTTAAAGATGATGCATATATTTTTCTCAAAAGGTTTGAAAAAGCAGAAAGAATAATAAATCAACTAAACTTAGATGAGTTCATAAATAAATCAATTTCAAAAAATGATAAAGAGCTTCTTGAGGCTTCAAATAGATTAGATGAAAAAAATATATTTGAATTATTTCACTTTTCAAAAAAAGGAAAACTTCGTTCACAAGAAATTGATAGTTATGCAAGAACAAATCCAAGAATAATTTCAATATTAAACTCAGATAAATTAATAAATAAATTAACTTATTCTTATAGTAATGACAGAAAAAGTAGCATTCTACTTGATACTATTATCTTAACAAATGGTGAAAGTATAAATTGTGATTGTCTTGAAGCATTAAAAGAAAGAAATCTTATTTTTGAAAATAAAGGTGCTCCACCAAATAAAACAGAAACGTCTAATTATATCACAATTACATATGAAAATAAAAAATTTGATAACTTTGAAATTAAAAATAATGAAAGACTCAAAATCAATATACCAAATGCGAAAGAAGGAAAATCCATAACTATTTCATGGAAAAAAAATTCATCAGGTGTGCTCATTTTTTATGGAATAGAAAAAAAAATCATCCCAAATTCTCAAAAAATATTGTTTCTAACTACAAATCTTAGCAATAATGATAAATTTTTAAAAACATTAAAGGAAAAGCTTAAACCCGAAAATTCATTCATTAGCCAAGAATCATATCCAACATACTCAAATTTTGAACAAAATATTAGAGCTCTTGAAACAAACTCTTCCCCCATAAACAATGGATATACTTATGAATCAAATGATTTATTTAGAGATCGTGAAAAATACTTTTATAATATAATCAATCAAAAATCAAAAGATCTCCTGAGAATCAATGTTTTCTCAGAAGAAAAAAAGGACTCTCAAATTCAACATGCTAATATACTAATAAATATCAGAAGGGATCGCTCAATATATAATATTAAAAATATTATTACTGACACTATAAGAAATTCAAATACAGAAGTGATTAGACTCGATCTGAATAGTTTAGATACAAATAGTGCAGGGACTATCTTAGATATAGTTGATCAAATGAAAAAAGATATCTCCATATTCATTATTACAGGGCATGATTTTGACATTAATAACAATATTTTAAAATCAAATCAAAATTTAATTATTTCAATTCCAAACATTGAAAATCAAGAACTTATTGAAGAAATAAAAAACAAACTAGCTAATAAAAAATTTCAACAAAATATCGTGATGGATATTTTGTTGAGAATAATTAAAGAAGACAAAAAGAAAACAACATTAAACTTACCAACTAGCATTGTAATTCAATCAAAAGATATAGATGCGTTTATATTTAATAATGAAGAATATATCTCAAACAATAAATTTAAAGTATCAATTGAAAATATCAAAAAATACCAAAAAGAGATTGAGGAACTTAGAACACATAATCAAATAAAAGACATATCATTTTCATTTATAAATATTAAGTCTGCCAAAATTAAACTTTTTTCCAAGGATAAAGTTCTAAGATGTTTTTCCAACAAGAGCATAAAAAATACAAGCTTTGGATACGACTCAAAGCAAAATTATTTTACAGTTGAATTGAAAATGGTTGAAGAACAGAATATAGATGAATGGGAGTTAAGTTGTCTTATAAATAGCGATAACTTTATAAACGAGTATAAGATTGAAAGTCAAAAAGACGGTAAACCTTTAAGCCCAACTCAAATTGCCATAGGACAATACGTGTTGCATCCAAACCCAAATCTAATAAGCAATAACTCTATTATATTAAATAATATTAATGATTTTTCACTGTTAAAAGCAAAATCATCTCCACGTCTTGTTGACAAAGCTTACAACGAAGATCTTATGATTTGGTCAAATGATTACCCAACTTTATCTCCTACACTCAAATACTCTGTGACTTACGAAGAGAAACAATGAAGAGATCATATCAAACTTTAGAAAATAAACTTATCCTTTTAGGAGACACTTTTTCAATAAAAGAAGAAATTAAAAAGTCAGGTGGACGTTGGGATGCTTCCCAAAAAAATTGGTGGCTTGAGAACAGCGAAAAAAATCTCACCTTCATTTGCTCCCTTGGATTTCAAAAGCAACATATAAATCAAACTCATTTTGCACAAATAGTTAATACTGAAATCTTATCTGTAAACGAAATGAGTGTTTCAAATTTTGTTTATATGATTGAGTCGGTTATAAAAAAGAACTTAAGTGAAAAATACTCGATTTTTGGAGAAATCACGAGCTTAAAAATTGCAAATGGTCACACTTTTTTTGATTTAGCTGACCGTGAAGAATCTCAAATTAATATTTCGTCGAGTTTAAGAGCAACAAGCATTTCTTGTATTTTATGGGCTGGCAAAAAAAAATTCCTATCTGAAAAAATTTCACAAATAATGCTAGAAGATGGAACAAAAATAAAAATTCTCGTTAGCTGTGATTTTAGAAAGGAAGGAGCACGCATCAATGCCATTATAGAAGACATTGATATCCAATACACACAAGGTGATCTCCTTCTTCAAAGACTTGCAATTGTCCAAGATCTTAAAAAGCGAGGGCTTTACGATAAAAATCGAGAGTTAAAGATTCCAAAACTTCCCTTAAATATCGCACTCATTACCGCAGAGAACAGTCGTGCCTGTTCTGATTTCATGAACGAATTAAAATTATCGAAAATTTCATTTCGTATAACAATTTATGATTGTAATATGCAGGGAGAAAGAACTTCTGAAAACGTATGCAATGCATTTCTACAAATTGAAAAAAATAAATCCACATTTGACTGCATTGTGATCAGTCGAGGTGGCGGCAGTAAACTCGATTTAAGATGGTTTGACGACATTGAAATTGCAAAAAAAATAGCTTATTCTTCTCTTCCTGTTATTACGGCCGTTGGACATTTTGATGATTTAAGTATTGCAGATGAAGTGTCATGTATTAGCGAAAAAACACCTACAGCAGCAGCACGTTTTTTATCTTCAACAGTTTTAAATACACTTAATTTATTTTTTACTCGAATGGAAAATCTAAGTGGTCATTTGCTACGTAAATTTGCACGCGAAAAAGAATTTTTAAAATCCCTTGAAAATAAACTGACTCATTGCGCAAGAAGAACTCTACAATCTGAAAAAAAGAATTTAGCAAACTTGGAACACATGCTGCGTATTTATAAAAATAGCACACAAAAAGCATTACAAAGAGGTTTTGCCATCGTATACAATGACAATGAGCAAATTATCACTCCCAAAGAACTCCTTTCTAAAAATCCTCCTAAAAAGTTAAAACTAGAATTCGCCAGTGATTGCACAAATGAACATATCTTTGTAGATGTGACAGTGAAAGGGATATCCCTTCAACAAGATAAAATCTAGAAGCAGAAAATAAGCCTGCTTCAATGATAAAAGAGAAATTTATGGAAAACTCTAATTACGATGAAATTTTAGCTCAAGCTAATCATATTATATCAAAGATGGAAACAGATAATTTATCCATTAATGAACTATCTCAAAAGCTCGATGAAGCTTACTCATTGATTGAAAGATTAAAGAATCAACTTTTTGAAACAGAAATCCAAGTCGAACAAATTATCAATTCACGAAACACCTTAAACAACTCAGAAGAGGATAAACATGGATCTCAGTAGTCTTCCTAGAACAAAAATTGTTTGCACACTTGGACCATCTTCAAGCACAAAAGAAATGATTTCTAAACTGATCGATGCCGGAATGAATGTTGCAAGACTTAATTTCTCCCACGGTGAACATTCAATCCATGCCGCAAACATTGCATTGATTAGAGAAATTTCTAAAGAAAAAAATGTACAAGTTGCGATATTACAAGACTTACAAGGTCCTAAAATCCGCACTGGAAAATTAAAAAATGGTGGCATTCATATTACAAAAGGCCAAAAAATAACCCTTCGCTATGCAGCCGAACAAATAGATGATGAAATTCTTCCTATCGATTACCGAGAACTTGCAACAGACGTAAAAATAGGGGCTCGTATCCTACTAGATGATGGCCTTCTTGCTATGAAAATAACAAATATTAGAGGATCTGATGTTGACTGTGAAGTTACCCATGGTGGTTTTCTCAAATCAAGAAAAGGCGTAAACTTTCCTGAATGTCACCTTTCTATTCCAGCTACAACTGAAAAAGACATTCGAGATCTTCTTTTTGGCGTTGCACAAGGTGTTGACTATATCGCACTCTCTTTTGTCCAAACAGCAGCAGATGTTACTAAATTAAGAATGATGTTACGTGCTCTTGGCTCTGAAATACCGATTATCACTAAGGTTGAAATGCTCAGTGCTGTTCAATTTATTGATGATATTTGCGAAGTTTCTGATGGTATTATGGTTGCTCGCGGTGACCTTGGCGTTGAGTGTGGCTTTGCAAATGTGGCTGCTTACCAAAAAAGAATTATTGAAGCAGCACTTAACAAAGGGAAACCTGTTATTGTCGCAACACAAATGCTTGACTCAATGATTGAACACAGAAGACCTACAAAAGCAGAAGTGTGCGACGTTGCCAATGCAGTATACGATCATGCCGATGCAACTATGCTCTCAGGTGAGAGCGCTTCAGGAAAATATCCTGAGCTTGCCGTGCAAACCATGCGTGACATTCTGAATCGTGTTGATAGAAGCAAAAGTGTCGCACCTATTGAGTCAGTTTCTTTAAGGCCTTCTGAAAACGAAACAACTGCCGAAGTTTTTGCACGCACGACTGCAGAACTTGCAGAAAAAATGCAAGCCACTGCAATTGTCTGCTTAACTCTTACAGGCAGCATGGCTCGTTATGTTGCAAAATACCGTCCAGACACTCCTGTAATTGCATTTAGTCCACGTCCTGATGTTGTTCGTAAATTAAGTTTAGTGAGAGGTGTAATTGGAGTTTTAAATAATATATTTTACGATTCAGACACTGCATTTTCAGAAATTTCTAGGTATTTAGCAAAAGAAAACTTTGTAAAAGAAGGAGATCTCATTTTAATTACAGGCGGAATTCCTGTTACTCAAATGCTACCAAGTAATACATTAAAAGTTCATCGTATGACTAAGAACGATTTTATTTAATAAAAAAACCAGCTCATTATAAGCTGGTTTTTTATTACAAATTCATATTTATTTTTTTGAACTTTTATTTGAGTTTATTATACGATTTTAAACCTAATGCCATACGCGCTCTTTCTGTCACCGAATCCGCGTATTTATGCGCCCGTTCATAGCCAGGCTGCAAAAGCTCTTTTAATGTATTTTTATTATTTAAATAAAAATCATATTTTTCCCGAAAAGATCCAAAAACTCTCTCATGTTCATCCACAAAATCTTTTTTCGCATGTCCATATCCATAACCAGTTCCTTTTTCCAGACGCTCTTTCATGTAGGAGATGGCTTCTTCAGAAGCAAAAGATTGAAAAATTTGGAAAATAGTACATGTATTTGGATCTTTTGGATCATCAAGCCCCTTGGAGTCTGTTTTTATTTCTTTTACTTTTTTCTCAATTTCTTTTTTTGCCGCAAATATTGGGATATCATTATTATAACTCTTACTCATTTTACGATCGCCATCGGTTCCGATAAGGGTTGGGGTTTCTTGTATAACACCTTGCGCTTCTAGATATACATCAGTTTCAACTAAATTATTAAATAACTTTGCCATATCTGAAGCATATTCGAGATGCTGATTTTGATCTTTTCCAACAGGTATAAATTGAGAATCAAATGTAACAATATCACTTGCCATTAAAACAGGATAATACAAAAGACCTGCAGTCGCTTCTTTACCATTTGCAATAGCGTCTTTATATGCATGAGAGCGCTCTAAAAGACCTGCAGCGGTTGAGCAAGACAGATACCAGGAGTTCTCTTGAATTTGCGGGAAATCGCTCTGTAAAATGATTGAATTGCCTTTTAGATTGAATCCCAATGCTAAGTAGAGAGAAATAATTGAATGACTCAATTCCCCTGGCAGCAGAATTTTAGATCGATTTGTAAGTCCATGCCAATCAACACACATTAAAATAACTTCATTTTCTATATTTTGGGATAATTCCATCATAGGTTTTATTGCACCAAAATAATTTCCAAGGTGTATTTGGCCTGTAGCTTTGACACCTGTTAGAAATCTTTTTCGCCCTTCCAAAGTTTTTTGGGTGGGTTTATTCTTAGTTATTTGTGTAGATTCTTTCATTGAGCGGGAACTCCTAATATCGAAAACAACAGTAAAAACAAGCTGAAATAATATCATGTCTAATTTTTAAAAACAATTGAGTGCATCTTCTAAATAAAAATGGTAAGCAATAAAGGCTTCCTTTTTCCTTATTTTTATCGTAAGGGCTATTGACCACAGGAGAAAAGTTGACACTGATGGGGATTGTGTTTGTACAGAAAAATGTGAAAAAATAGAACTACAAAGGTTCTATCAAGTTATTTTAGAGAGGGTGAATATGACTCTAACCAAAGATAAGATTGTTGAATTAATTCGTTCCAGGACTCAATTTTCTTCGCAAGAAGCAAAAAACTTGGTAGAAACCATTTTAGAGTCCATTAAATCTAAACTAGAAAATGGAGAAGAAGTAAAAATTTCCGGATTTGGAAAATGGGTTGTCCGTGAAAAAAGAAGCCGTCCTGGACGGAATCCGCACACAGGACAGCGAATAGAAATTTCTGCACGTAGAGTTGTTACATTCCACCCATCTGAAAAGCTCAGAGAGGCAGTAAATAACGCTGATCTAGACGATAGCAAGCTTGTAATGGCTGGCGCAGACGATGATTACAACGAATAAAAGAAATATTATTTCTTTTTATTCGTTGCTTTTTTAGCAACTCCAACTCTTTCTTTCAAAGATTTCGCAACACGGAAACTGATCTTTTTAGAAGCAGGGATTTTAATCTCTTCACCCGTTTGAGGATTACGACCTTTACGAGCTGCGCGATCTTTGCAAGTAAGAATTCCTACTTTATCAATACGAACTTTATGCCCACCTGCAACATTTTCTTCAATTGCTTCAAGAAATGCAGAAATAACTTCTTTAGTCATTTTCTTTGGAAGCTGCTCAAAACGTGCGGACACATCCGCAATAATTGAACTTGTTGGGACCGTAGTTAATGTGCTTTTGCTTTTAGCCATAATAAAAATAACTCCATGTGTTAATTAAAAACCCGAATACTCGGAAATTTCTACTTACATTTCATTCCTGCTTAATGCAAGATTTGCAGCAAAAAAATCTGATACAAAATGCCGAAAAGTTTTTTTATAGACAAATGATATGTCCGAAAGAGTAAGAATCATATATTAAGAATGATCGTACATGTCTTTCTGTCACCTTTTTAGGATTGAAATAAATATGATTATTTCTTCACTCATTTCTACATATTTCCAACCTTCAACAAATGATAAAGAATTCGAAAAATGGATAGCTACGGCACTTAGTGCAGTGCTTGATTTCTTAGAGAATCGTGATGGATTTAAAATCCATTCAGACAAATCACCTAGCGAAATTTCTAAAATATTTAATTCTTCAAAAATCCCAAATAAAGGTGAAAGTATAGCTCGAGTTTTAAATGAAACTATTGAAAATATTATTAAAAACTCTGTCCGTGTCTCAAACCCATATTTTATTGGTCATATGACAGGAGCAACTCCTAATTTTCTCTTAATATGTGATATTATAATAAGCGCTCTCAACCAAAATGTCGTAAAAATTGAAACAGCACTCTCTGCAACATATGTAGAATGGCAAACGCTTTGTTGGTTACACCGACTTATCTATGACAGAAGTGAAAATTTTTATAGTAAAGTTCTACAAAACTCAGACACAGCAATTGGCAATTGTTGTAGCGGCGGAACAGTAGGCAACATTACTGCCTTGGTTGCTGCACGTAATAAAGCATTTCCTAATATTCATAAAAAAGGTATTTATTTATCTTATCAAAAAGAAAAATGCAAAAGAGCTGTTGTAATAGTAAGCGAGCGCGGGCATTATTCTATTAAAAAAGCTTGCGCTATAATGGGAATTGGTGAGGAAAACGTAATTTCCGTTCCTTGTCACCTATTTACAAATAAAATCAATCTTTCTGAACTTAAAAAAATAATTAAGAAATTAACTGTTGAAAAAGTAAAAATCATCGCAATAATTGGTATTGCAGCTGGCACAGAAACCGGAAATGTAGATGATCTCTCCAGTCTTGCAAAAATATGCAAAGATAATAACATTTGGTTTCATGTAGATGCGGCGTGGGGAGGCGCTCTTCTTTTAAGCAAAACCCATAAAAAAATAGTTAAAGGAATAAAAAATGCTGATTCTGTTGTTATTGATGGACATAAATTTCTTTATTTAACCTTGTCACATAGCTCAGTACTCTTTAAAAACAAAAATTCACTGGATACAATTCGTCATACAGCAAACTATATTATTCGCGATGGAAGTGTAGATCTTGGAAGAACAACTCTTGAAGGAAGTAGACGATTTGATTCTTTAAAGTTATGGTTTACTTTAAAAGTTCTTGGGCAAGAAGGATATGATCTTCTCATAAAGAATGCTATAAAAAATGCTTTTTTGCTTGCAAAATTAGCTTCTGAACATCCTTCCTTTGAAGTAACAAGCCAACCCGAGACAAGCATCATAACCTATAGATATATTCCAAAAGAATTAAAGATGCGCATGGTATTAGCAAAAAAAATTCATGTTACAGAAAACAAAAAATTTTTAGCGGAATTAAAAAATCACTCCTTTGGTAAAAAAGAAGATTTTATAAGAGTCACAAAAAAAGTAAATTCTGCACTCAATAAAATAAATACTAACCTACAAAAAGAACAGAGAAAAAATGGAAAAAGTTTTATTTCACGAACAACCCTTCAAACAGTTTGGAAAAGTCAGGAAATTGTCGTACTGCGCGCAGTGCCTTTCCACCCACTCACGAACAATGAAACTCTAGCCGAAATTCTGAGAGAGCAAGAAGAGTTAGGAAATAAGCTCTTTGCAAAAATCCGTAAAAGAATTATGAATGAAGAGGCCCAGGCCATTCGTTTCTTTAGTGATTTTCTGATTTAAAGACTTAAGACTCTTAGTATTGCCAAACTCTTAAGATGGCATAGAATAGATTGAGAAGGTATACATATAATCAAGACCGCAAAGGAGAAGCTCAATATGGCTGATAAAAAGACAACAAGCCGAACCTTACCGCTCTTGCCTTTGAGGGAATTGCTTGTATTTCCACACACAGTTGTCCCACTGTTTGTTGGTCGAGAAAAAAGTATTAAAGCTCTCGATGATGCAATGGCGCGGAATAGAGAAATTTTTTTAGCGGCACAAAAAAAACCTAAATCTAACGATCCTCTCCCTGAAGAAATATATGAATTTGGAACAATTGCACAAATACTTCAATTACTCAGACTTCCTGATGGCACAGTTAAAATACTTGTTGAAGGTAAAAAAAGAGGACGCATTCTTAAATACACCGAATCAACCGAAATGCTTGTTGTTGAAGTCACTGAAATTCTAGAACCTTCCGGTCGTTCTGCTGAAAATGAAGCATTAGTGCGCACTGTTAAACAAGCTTTTGACACTTATGTTAAACTCAATAAAAAAGTTCCGCCAGAAATGGTCTTTTCAATTTCAAGCATCGAAGATGAAAGTCGTCTTGCAGACACTCTCGTTGTTCAATTGGCAAATTTAAAACTTGCTGACAAACAAAGAATATTAGAAACGGTTGATCCTGCAAAAAGACTCGAAGAAATATTCAGCATAATTCAATCGGAAATTGAAATATTAAGAGTTGAAAAGAAAATTAGAGCCCGTGTTAAACGGCAAATGGAAAAAACTCAAAAAGAATATTATTTAAATGAACAAATGAATGCCATTCAAAAAGAACTTGGCAATGCAGATGATATTCGCACAGAGATAGCAGAAATTGAAAGTAAAATTAAAGCTAAGAAATTAAGCGATGAAGCACGTGAAAAACTTAAAAAAGAAGTAAAAAAATTACGTAGCATGAGTCCAATGAGTGCAGAAGCAACTGTAGTTAGAAATTATATTGACACAGTTTTATCGTTGCCTTGGGCAGATTACGCAAATACTATAAAAGACCAAAACTATGCAGAAGAAGTCTTGAATGAAGATCATTTTGGCTTAGAAAAAGTAAAAGAAAGAATTCTTGAATATCTAGCTGTAACAAGCCTTTCTAATAAAATAAGAGGTCCTATTCTTTGTTTAGTTGGACCTCCTGGTGTTGGTAAAACGAGTCTTGCTAAAAGCGTTGCACGCTCAACAGGAAGAACTTTTTCAAGAATTGCTCTTGGCGGAGTCAGAGATGAGGCTGAAATTCGTGGACACAGAAGAACTTATATTGGAGCAATGCCTGGTAAAATTTTAAATGCAATCAAAAAAGCAGGCAGCGGAAATCCAGTTATTTTACTCGATGAAATTGATAAAATGAGTTCAGATTTTAGAGGAGATCCTTCGAGCGCAATGCTTGAAGTTCTCGATCCAGAACAAAATCATGCTTTTAATGATCATTATCTCGACCTTGATTATGATCTTTCACAAGCTCTCTTTATTGCAACTGCAAATAATTTAAGTGGCGTGCCAAAACCTCTACTCGATCGTATGGAAATTATTTTCTTAAGTGGTTACACAGAACAAGAAAAAATTAATATAGGACAACAACATCTCATACAAAAATCTATTAAAGCTAATGGACTCGATAAATCTGAATTAAAATTCGACAATTCAGCTTTAGAGGAATTGGTACGTTATTATACGCGTGAAGCAGGAGTGCGAAATTTAGAAAGAGAAATTTCGAGTGTCTGTCGTAAAATTGCGCGTGACCTTTTAAAAAATAATAAAAAACCAATTGTAAAAACATCTTCACAGACTAAAGAAACAATCGTAAAAGAAGGTTCACAAAAAGAAACAATCGTAAAAGAGGGTGCACAAAAAGAAACAATTGCAAAAGAGGGTACACAAAAAGAAACAATTGCAAAAGAGGGTGCACAAAAAGAAGCCACAGTTAATAAAGAAAGTTCAGCAAAAGAAATAAGCACAAAAGACCCATCAACTGAACTTACAAAACTCTTGACCCTCGATGGAGTAAAAGCTCCACTTGTTGATGCTGCGCTTGTACAAAAATATCTTGGACCAAGAAAATATAGCATTGGTGAAAAAGAATTCAACAATGAAATAGGAATTGGCCAAGGCCTTGCCTATACTGAGGTAGGTGGAGACTTATTAGTTACAGAAGTCGCTGTCATGAGTGGAAAAGGAAATCTAAAAATTACCGGAAAATTAGGCGATGTCATGCAAGAATCTGCACAGGCAGCTTTCAGCTATGTACGCTCAAGAGCCGCATTTCTAGGATTAGAGGAAGAATTTTATTCCAAAATAGATATCCACGTTCATTTTCCTGAAGGTGCTATACCAAAAGATGGCCCTAGCGCGGGAATAACCATGGCTACTGCTTTGGTCAGTGCACTCACAAAGAAACCATTTAACCGTGAAGTTGCCATGACCGGAGAAATAACTCTCCGAGGCCGTGTTCTACCCATAGGTGGCTTAAAAGAAAAACTATTAGCTGCGCACCGAGGTGGTATTAAGCGGGTCATTATTCCAAAAGAAAACGAAAGAGATCTCCTTGAAATACCAAAAAATATTTTAGAAGATCTTGAAATTGTAACCGTCGATCACATGGACACAGTTTTATTACATGCAATTGCTTGGGAACATAATGACGCTTTAGAGACCCGTTTGAAAAACTCTCAGGCACTCGCTTTAGCAGGAGTTACAAGCTCAAAGAATATTCAACCACTCATTCATCATTGAAGAAATTGAATTTGAAATATGACTTCCAAAAATAATTATAATTTCATGGAAGATCTCAAACAGCAATGGCTCTCAATGATCGACGCTATTGCAGATCCGCTTGTCCTCATCGATAATAATTATAATATAATAAGACAAAATAAAGCTTACTTTTATATGGTAGAGAATAAGGAAATTAATAATATTATAAAAGTGCCGGGTAAAAAGTGCTATAAAATATTTGCACAAAGAGACTCCCCTTGCGAACACTGTCTTGTCCAAAAAATCAATTCACAAGAAACTCAAACAAAATGGACGAGCGAAGATCTCATTCAAGAAAAAGAATTTGAAATAAAAGCTCATTACGTTCCACCAAAAGATAATAGTAATTTAAGCCGTTTTGTTGTTCATTATCGAGATATTTCAGAACAAAAAAACTTACAAAAAACATTAGCTCATTCAGATAAACTCGTCGCAATTGGAAAACTTGCAGGAGGAGTTGCACACGAAATCAATAGTCCTTTAGCAGGCATTCTCGCATTTACTCAAATTGTTTTATCTGAAATGACTGAAGATAATCCTCATAAAGAAGATTTAGAGCAAATAGAAATTGCGGCTAGAAAATGCAAAGAAATTGTTGAAAATTTATTAAATTTTGCGCGCCTTGAAGCGCAAATTGAAGTGAAAAATGAAATTCAAATTTTAGAAGAGATTCAAAAAACTGTTAAGTTAGCAAAAGGACTATTGAACCAAAAAAACATAACAATTGTTTGGCAAATAATTGATGAGGAAAATGATACCATTCTTGGCAATGCAGGACAAATAGGACAAATATTTTTAAATTTAATTTCAAATGCCATACAAGCAATGAAAAATGGAGGCGTTATTGAAATTGAAAAATATACAGAAAATGAACACGTCTGTATTAAAGTAAAAGACACTGGCAGTGGAATTCACCCCAATATAATAAATAAAATTTTTGATCCCTTTTTTACGACTAAAACTGTTGGTGAAGGCACTGGACTTGGACTTTCCATAACTTATTCACTCGTAAAACAGCATGGAGGAACGATTTCAGTGGATTCAATTTTAAATGAAGGAACCGATTTTGTTCTTAAATTTCCGCTTAGAAAAGCAAATGAGAAATAAAAAAACCACTTTATTACTAAAAATAAAGTGGTTTTTTTCAAAAAAGCAAATTACTTGCTTTCTCTGTGAAGCGTATGCTTACGGCAATATTTACAGAATTTTTTGAGTTCTAGCTTCTTTGTAGAAGCTTTTTTATTTTTTGTTGTGGAATAAAGATTATTACCAGAACAAGAAATTTTTCCGTCACCGCTACAAATTAGCTTAATAATATCGCGCATTTTAATTGACTCCTAGATTCTTTTTTTCATGTACGCGTTAAAAAAACGCAGTGGCGCAAACCCTACAAACAAATTCGTCTTTTTGCAAGCAGTTTCTGAGACTATATGTTAGAGAAAAATCTTTTACGAGCAAGAGACTCCTACAGGTAGAGGTAAAAAATGCTTAAAAATAACGCTAATATTGAAATTCTTCTGAAGGAATTTAATCATGAACTTGAGAACTATATCCTTAATTTAGAAACAAATTCTCAATGCTTAAATATTAAATCAGAAATATCAAATGCTTACATATATCCTTTAAAGGCGGGAGGAAAGCGAATCCGTCCTCTCTTACTTTTATTAACCTCAGGGGCATTTGGAGGCGCAGAAGGCCTTAAAACAGCGTTTAAAGCCGCTCTCGCAGTGGAAAAAATACATACCTACTCGTTGGTTCACGATGATCTACCTTGTATGGATAATGACGATTTAAGGCGTGGAAAGCCAACCACTCACAAGGTTTACGGTGAGGCAAAGGCTCTTCTCATAGGGGATGGATTACTCACTCAAGCTTTTGCTTTATTAGCAGAAACCCAATATGTTCAACCACAAAACAAGCATTATACAACCTTTTTGGTTCAAGCACTTGCACAAGGAGCTGGCCCTGAGGGGATGGTTTGGGGGCAATGGCTTGATATTGCTTTAACGGGCAATGAGAAAGTCACTTGGGAGCAAATGGAAATAGTTCATAGAAACAAAACAGGTAAACTGCTTGGTGCAAGTCTAGAACTTGGCTTTATCTGTGGTTTATCTGCTTTAAATTTAGAAGTGAATCCTGTTCAGTTCAAAAAAATGCGTGAACAGATGAGAGAAGCGGGCATCCTCATTGGTCTCGCATTCCAAATTATTGATGATATTCTTGATAAAACAAAAACGAGTGCTGAACTTGGAAAAACAGCGGGTAAAGATGAAGCACAGTTTAAACTAACAGCTCCCATTCTTTTAGGAATGGACAAGGCCACTGAACTTTCTCAAAAATACACAGAAGCCGCATTACAAAAAATAGAAGATATCTTTGCAAATGAATTATTTGTAAATTATAAAAATGAATTTTCAGAATATAAAATCTCACTCATAGAACACATTAACATTCTTCTTGCGCGCTCTCATTAAATTCCCAAATCATTTTTAATATATAATGCAAATAATTCATCCTTACTAAATAAAATATGTTGTAAAATAAAAAAAATTGTCCTTTGCAAAAGTGATTATTTATTGGGAGATAAAGAAATAATGATTAGAAGCAAATCTCTTTTTTATATATTTATCATCATTATCTTTGAATTTTTCTTGTATTCTTGTGCTTCGGCTCCAAAAAAAGCGGCGCTCGAAGAAGGAAAACAAGCCGAAACAGATGCAAATGCTGAAACAGATGAACATGGTAATATAATTGTAAAGAAAGCTGCTGAACTGCCAAATTTTGATCAATTTGCAAAAGTTGAAACAATTGATAGTATTGAAAATATTAATAAAGAGCAAGATAAAAGAATATTAAAACTGGAAAAAGAAAATAAAACACTTTCTTTTCAAGTCACAGATTTAATTCAAGACAATAGAGTATCAAAAAAAATGATAACTCAACTGCGTAACGATGTCTTCAGTCTAAGCGAAGTAATTTCAACAAATAGAAGAGAAATTGAAATAATTAAAAGGGGATTGCGCTCCGGAATTTTTGAGGATCTCAATCCAGCAAACAAGTCTCCATCCAGCGCAACGGGACAGTCTATGTTACCTGATATACTTGAAAGTCGCTATTCTTTTGAAGAAAGACAAAATTCTATTACACCCGAATCTCCTAAAACGGAAATGAATCAACCAACAGCGCATTCATTGAGTCCATCTCAAATGCTAGCAAATGCAGAAATTAAAATTCAACAAGCTCAGTTTGGAGAAGCAATTGTTACCATTGAAGATATGAAAAAAAATTTCCCGAATTACGATGATGGTGGAAAATCATATATTTTAGCTGCTGAAGCATGGTTTAAAATGCGTGAATACAACAACACATTTAACGAATTAAAGTCATTTTATTTAAAATATCCAGCAAGTTCTGAACTCTCTCATGCCAAACTGATAGAAGGAAAAGCTTATGAAAAAATGGATCAAAAAAATAAGGCTACTGATCTTTATCAAGAGGTGATTACCCTTGCGCCACAAAGCAATGATGCACAAAATGCTCGTGAAGGAATGTTGCGTATGCGCGATGCAAAGTGAAATAAACAATTATGCTTGAATTATCTAGGATATAAATGAATATTGGTTCATTAACTTGAATCTGATTAAAATATCTCAGATCACTAGTACGCAGAATAAGTATCTATAATTATTGATTTTTACTTGCCAATTCTCCTTTATTTTGAATTGAAAATAGAAAAAGAAGTGAGTTTTTCTTGCACTTTAACTAAGATCATGATATGACTTTCGCATGGAAACCTACAAGGTAACCCAAGAATATTGTCGTTCGGACACTATTTTTGTCCTTCCTTAAAAAAAGAATAAATACCTTCCTTTTGAACTCTTGCCTTAGCATTGTCCTTTCTCATTGTACCTATCACATTCTCTCCACCGAGAGACGACGAAGCCGCCGGTTTCCGAACAAAACGGCGGCTTATTTTATTTGCTAGAACATAATAAACATCACTGTTTTGTAACGCCTGTTTTTTCAAAAACCTCTTCTTTTGCAAACTTCCGAAGTTTAATTAAATTTTGATCTATTTTTTCTACGTTACGGGTTATTGTGGAAATCATATCCACAAAGTTTTCATGATCGAATTTTGGATCTAAATATTTTTTTTCTGTTACGTCTTCGCCTAACTCTTCTAAAAAACCTTTTGTAACAAAAAGAGCATTATTAATATCATGTATTAACTCTCGCAAACGCAAACTAACCATATTTACAATTGATTCTGGAGTTTGCGTATCTGACATAAAACTTCGACTCCTAATTTTAAATAAAGAACTTAATTATTTTATATTAAGAGAGTTTTTGACTTTTTGAAATGAAATTTTCAATCGCTTTAGTCACTAGCCTGACACATTTTCCAGTAGGGCCACTTTCAGACCAAAGTCCATTGGGTCTATCACACCACATAAAAGTATCTATATGGTTCCAACGTGCGACTGTTACAAATTTTCTAATAAAAAGAGCTGCAGTGATCGAACCCGCATAACCTGAAGTGCTGCTGTTCATAAAGTCAGCGACGCTTGAATCGAAATAAGACTCATACTCCTGGGGCAACGGCATGGGCCAAACCCAATCACCTGTCTCAAGTCCAGCAGAATGAAGTAACTCATTGGTTTCTGGATGATTGCCAAATAAAGAATCGACCATACTGCCTAAAGAGACCCGCGCAGCTCCTGTCAACGTTGCTAAATCAATTAACCAATCAGGATTTTCTTCGCAAGCAAGACTTACGGCATCGGCTAAAACAAGGCGCCCCTCGGCATCTGTATTTTCAATTTCAACTTGAAATCCATTTCTTGCTTTATAAATATCCCCAGGTCGCATTGCTTGGCTTGAAACCATATTTTCTGCTAAAGGAAGCCAACAAGTTAAATGCATTGCTAAATTCATTCGTGCACAAGCAAAGAAAATCCCTAAAGCTGCGGCCGATCCTCCCATGTCCTTTTTCATATTGCGCATAGACGATGAAGGTTTAATATCATATCCACCTGAGTCAAATGTGATTCCTTTTCCGACTAAAGCAACATGAGGAATTTTCTGAGCCGTTTTTTTAGGAGAGTATGTTAACTTAACAAGGCGTGGTTTAATGGCACTCCCTTTCCCAACCGCACAAATTAAGCCACAGCCTTCATTTTCTAATTTAGCAAAATCCCAAATATCAATTTGTATATGGTTTGGTAATCCTGCTTTTTCACATTCACTTTTCACAAGAAACCGTAATATAACTTCATATGTTTCAGGAGTCAGTGAATTAGGGGGCATATTTACAAATGTTCTAGTATAACTCATTGCATCTGAAATTGCTAAAGCGCGTTTATATTCTTCAAAAGAAAAAAGACTTTCAGATAAAACAATTCTTTTTTGAGATAGACTTTGAGTAAATGTTTTTTTGATTTTGTTTGAAATAGATTTTTGAATGAGACCAATTATAAACTCTGAATGTTCACCTATAATAAGTTCTTTGATATCCTGAGAAAGTGAAACTAAAAATACACTTTGATTTTCTATTTGATTCGTAAATGAATTTAATTGATTTGATAATATTGAGCCTATATAACTCGCAATATGAGCTTTTCCTGGTTTTTCATGGGAGAGTTTTTTAGGCTCATCTGTGGGGACAACAAAAAAAAACTCTTTTCCATTCGAACTATAAGGATAAAGAGTTTTTAATTTAAACTCTCCAAATAATTTACGAGCAAACATGTATAAAGCTGAGTCACTATAAAATTCAGCTTCACTTAAAACATTTATTAAAATACCACTTGATTCTTTTGCACACGCATTAAATTCAGATTCTGAAAATAAATCTACTTTTAATGCAGACGTTAATAGCCATCCCGAAAAAAAATTCATTTTAATTTTCCACCTTGTGAACTAAGAAGTGTGCGTTTAAGCACCTTACGAGAATCTCCTTTTTTAGCTAAGACAAGGTATCTTTGCATAGCAACCTTACGAGCTGCAAGGAATTGTGCATAAAAATTAGTGGAGGCAAACTTAAATGAGGGAGAGTCATAGTGATCTATTATTTTGCACAAATCACGAGATCCTGTTTCAGAAATAGCACGCAACACACCATTAACCCCATGATTATAGGCAGTTAAAGTAAGCGGCCAGCTTTGAATTTTTTCATAATCTGCTTTTAAAATTTTCATTGCAACTCGAGTCGAAACTTTAGGATCAGTGCGTTTGCTAACAGCTTCATCTCCTTCGATATGACGCATGGTACCGGGCATAATTTGCCAAAGCCCCATAGCACCCACTTTAGAACCCGCTTTAGAATTAAAACTGCTTTCAACATGAGGAAGATAAGCTAAATCTAAGGGGAGACCACTGCTTTTAATTTCAGGAAAGATTGTAGGCATAAAATTTATACTTCTTTGAATTCCTTCTTCAAATTGCGTTTTCAATCCCGATTGAAAACGAATATTATCTTTCGCTAATAATAGATTTTTTTGAGTCAACTCACCTTTATTAAATAACTTTGCGATCTTTTTTTCTTGGAAAGTCCATTTTTTTGGAGTTTTTAATTTCTTAGAAAGACTGTCAAGAAGAGCTATATATTTTTCGCGCTCATTTTTAACAAACTGTGTTCTGATTTGTGGGTTTTGTGGAATTTTAATTTTTGCATAAACACGATTAAGAGACTCTTTATCATGAATAAATGCTTCATTTGAGTCGATTTCTGTATATACTTTTTTCCAAAAATTTACATTGTGAATAATACATGGTATCATTGGAAAATTTTCTTCAATTTTAGAGATTTTCTTTGTTGAAGTAAAATCCTTAACTTGCCTTTTATTTTGCAACGAGCTTAACTTTGTATTTTTTTTCGTTGCTTTTATTTCTAAAGAGGGTGGCGGAGGCGGTATATCAAAATTATTATTATTTTGATTAATAGAATTGGCAGAAATGACAATTCTATTTTCTTTATTATTTTGATTATTTTTAGAATTTTCAGTTGCACTTTTAGGAGCTCTTTTTAATTCACTTTCTGCTTTTTGATTTGTAATTGGATTATAATACAACACAGGCTGCAAACCTTCATCAGGCGGTAAATCAATTTTAAGATCAAGCGCGAATGTTCTTGCAAAAAAGGCAACCTGCGAAATTATTATAAGAGTAGAGAAAACAGACCTTCGGTTCATTTGCAGATTTTTCAGAAACATATTAAATCCTCGGAAAGAAAGAAGCAGAAAACTGCTTCAAGCTTAAAACAACAGCATGAAAGGCAAAGTATGTTTCGCATATTCAAGTGGTTTTTACCAGTCTTTTTTGGCTTGCTATTGCTTTTCATTCTTGAACTGATATTGCAAAAAACTAACGTACCAAACTATATTATCCCACTCCCATCACAGGTAATAGACGTCTTACTGTCTGACTGGGAAACTATTTTACAGAACAGTTATACAACTCTAACCGAATGGCTTATCGGCATTATTCTAGCAATTTTATTAGGTTTATTTCTTTCAATTTGTTCCTTTAATTCAAAACTATTTCACTCCATTATTTCTCCCCTTTTAATTATTTCTCAAAGTATTCCTTATCTTGTTTTTACCCCAATTCTTATGATTTGGTTTGGACTTGGAATTGCACCGAAAGTTATTTTAGTAGTGTTAACTTGCTCTTTTCCCATTTCACTTGTGCTGCAAAATGATCTTCTCGAAGCAAAAAAAGAATATCATCTTGTCGTTGAAATGCTTTATATCAAACCTGTAAATGCATTTATTCATATCTATCTTCCCTATGCACTTCCCGGTTTTTTTAATGCTCTTAAAATAAGCGTAAGTTATTCGTTTGGATCAGCGGCACTTGCAGAACTTATGGGAAGTGAAAGTGGACTCGGCGTTTATTTGTTACGTTCTCAAGCTACATATCGAACAGATAAAATGATTGCAGCCGTTCTTATCATAGTTATTATTAGCATAACAAGTACATCTTTAGTTTCTCTCATTAGAAAAAAAGTGGTTTTCTGGAAAACAGCAAAGCATTAAATTGATAGGTAATTCATATTATGATCAAAATAAATATAAATAAATACTCCTATGAAAATAAAATACCCGTTATTAAAAATATAAATATTTCTTTAAAAGAAGGGCAAATAACAACACTTATTGGAGCTTCTGGTTGCGGAAAATCCACTCTTTTACGTGTACTCATGGGTATGGAAACAGGAGCTCATGGAAATATCTTTTATAACCAAAATGAATTTAATTTTAATCATTGGAATTCTAAACAAACATTATTTTCAATGGTGCCACAAACACCACTTCTTTTTCCATGGAAAAATATTATAGAAAATATAAAATTAGCTATTTCGAAAAAAAAAGAAATTCAAGAAAATAAAACAAAAAATGAAATAGCATTAAATGCTTTAAAAATAGTACAAATGGATGAGCACGCCTTAAAATTTCCCGATGAAATTTCTTTAGGAATGGCTCAAAGGGTTGCCTTTGCTAGGGCACTTGTACTAGATACTAAAGCTATTTTATTAGATGAGCCCTTTGCTTCCTTAGATGCTCATACAAGGCGTATTTTACAAGAATGGCTGCTTCTAAAAATTAAAGAAACTAGTAAATATGCAATTCTTGTAACCCATGACGTCCGTGAAGCACTTTTATTATCAAAAGAAATAAATGTTTTAAGTGGTGTTCCTGCAGAAGTTTATAAAACATATACGAGTGATGATATTTTACATGAAAATAAAAATCTGGAAGAAGATATTTTATCAATCCTTGGTAGAAATATAAATTAAATAAATTTATTAATGAGAGATCTTTTTTACAAACTGACTTCCAGTTGTTTTTGCATTTGCTTCATCAAAAACATCGCATGCCAGTTGAAAATCATCTAAATCTAAATAACCTTTTTCATTTAAGACATCTTTTAATTTATGAAAAGAATCCACCAGCATTGCATTTTGATCAAGCAGTCCATCCATTTCCGCTCTTAATTTACAAACTTCACCACCAATACGTGTCATAGTGTCGAAGATTTGTTCAATCTGTTTTGATAGATTGACATTTAATCCATTATCATCCGTTACATTTCTAGGGGACTCGAGGTCAAGCGCATATGTGTCAAGACCATCGTCTACCACATCTTCGTATGTTTCTTGAGGTATGTTGGCCATTGTTTCCCCTTCCAAATAGAAATCAGCAAAGGCACTTTTCTAACTTCTCCCCTTGTCGGAAGGATTTAACTTGAAATAAGAGGAAAGAATTGGCACCTTGTTTCTAAAATTGGCACAGACCTGAGAGCTGTGATAAAAGGCCTCTGGTTTAGTATGTGTTTACTTTGTTGAAAGGATAAATTCTTAGTCATGTTAAATATTCTCAAGTCTCTCTTTGGAACCAAAAACGATCGAGAATTGCGCAACACTGCGCCTATCCTTACAAAAATAAATATGCTTGAAGCCAAAATGCAGCAGTTCACAGACAACGAACTTAAAGCGAAAACTATTGAATTCAAAGCTCGTTACAATAAAGGAGAAACTCTCGACTCTCTCCTACCCGAAGCTTTTGCAACAGTTCGTGAAGCCAGTAAACGTTGCCTTGGCAAAAGACATTTTGATGTTCAGCTTATTGGTGGATATGTTCTTCACCAAGGTAAAATCGCAGAAATGCGCACAGGTGAAGGCAAGACTTTAACAGCAACGGCTCCTGTTTATTTAAATACAATTTCAGGTAAAGGCGTACATGTTGTTACAGTTAATGAATACCTAGCATCCACCCAGTCCGAAGAAATGGGTAGACTTTATAGCTTTTTAGGACTTACTACGGGTTGTATCCTTTCTGGCATGAATGACACTCAACGCCAAGATGCATATGCGTGCGATGTGACTTACGGCACAAATAACGAACTTGGTTTCGATTATTTACGTGACAATATGAAAGTTCGTCTTGAAGACTTCTGTCAACGTGGACATCATTTTGCCATTGTTGATGAAGTCGACTCTATTCTTATTGATGAAGCAAGAACTCCGCTCATAATAAGTGGCCCATCTGACACATCTTCAGACAAATATATTGTTGCAAACAATGCCATTCGTGGTCTCAGAAAAGAAATTGATTACACAGTAGATGAAAAATCCCGTTCCTGCGCACTGACAGAAGCTGGTATTTCTAAAGTCGAAAAACGTTTAAATATCGAAAATCTTTTCGATCCTGAGCACAATGAACTGGTCCACGCATGCAACAATTCCTTACGGGCACACGTTCTCTTCCGCAAAGATGATCATTACATCGTGCAAAATGGACAAATTATTATTGTGGACGAATTTACGGGTCGACTCATGCACGGAAGACGTTTTTCAGATGGTTTGCACCAAGCCTTAGAAGGTAAAGAAAATGTCCAAATTCAAGCAGAAAATCAAACTCTCGCACAAGTTACCTTACAAAATTATTTCAGAATGTATGATAAACTTTCAGGGATGACGGGTACGGCAGACACTGAAGCAGTTGAATTTCACAATATTTATAAATTAAATGTTGTTGTTATCCCGACAAATAGACAAATGATCCGTATAGATCACGATGATGTCTTATTTTTAAAGCAGACAATTAAATTTAATGCTGTTGCAGATGAAATTGAAAAAATTCACAAAACAGGGCAACCTATTTTGGTGGGAACAGTCAGTATTGAAAAAAGCGAATTACTTTCCGAGCTATTAAAAAAGAAAAATATTAAACATCAAGTTTTAAATGCAAAACATCACGAACAAGAAGCACATATTATTGCCCAAGCAGGTCAAAAAAGCCATGTTACTTTATCAACCAATATGGCTGGACGTGGTACCGACATTATTTTAGGTGAAGGTGTGGCTGAATTAGGTGGTCTTTATGTTATCGGGACAGAGCGTCATGAAAGCCGACGTATTGACAATCAATTGCGTGGGCGTTCAGGTCGTCAAGGTGACCCAGGGGCAAGTAAATTCTTTCTTTCTTGGGAAGATGAGCTTATGCGCCGTTTTAATAACAAAGCAAACCAATTTATTATGGAACGCTTTGTAGGTGATGAAGCCATTCATGACCCTCGTTTAACCAATGTTATTGGTAAAGTTCAAAAAAGAGTGGAAGGATTTAACTATGACATTCGTAAACAACTTCTCCAATATGACGACGTTTTAAATCAACAAAGAAAAGCAATTTACGCAGCTCGTATGCGGATTTTACGTAAAGAAAATGTAAAAGAAATTTTGGTAGGCGATCCTATCGAAAAATTTGCTCGCACCATTTGCGATGACTTTGCGCCTCCATCCGGTTTACCCGGGGAAGTGGTGACTGTGGACTATCGTAATTTAGAACGAATTCTATTTCGTAATTTTAATAAAGCTATTCCATTTACAGAGTCTGAAAGACAAAATTCTGAAATTGGCAGAGATGAATTTTATGCACTCATCAGTAAAAAGTTAATCACTGAGTACGAAGAAAAAGAAAATCTTTTTGGTCAAGATCAAATGCGTGATATCGAACGCTGGGTTATGCTCCAGACAATCGACTCTTGGTGGAAAGATCATTTATTAAATATCGATCACCTAAAAGATGGTATTGGATTAAGAGGATACGCACAAAAAGATCCATTACAAGAATATAAAAATGAAGCATTTGAACTCTTTAAAAGACTTATCAGTGCAATCAAACAAGATACTTTACAAATGATTTTCAGAGTTCAACCTAATTTAGCTGAAAAATTTATTGCTGAAGCAAAAGCAGAAGTTGAAAGAAAAGCAAGACTTGAACTCAAAAATTCACAAGCTGAACATCAAGATCCTGAAGACGCTTTTGAAAATAAACTCGAAGAAAAAGAAGAAATTGAACGCAAAAAAGCTATTTATAGCAATTTAAATACCATTTAAATTGCTACTCTTATTTTTTTAAAGAACTCAAGAAACTGCTTTTTTAGGTAATACAAAAACAATATTTGTATTGTCAGATGCTTTATCGTATTTTAAATAACCACCTTGCTTATCAATTACTTTAGTCAAGAGATTTAAATCGATAAAGTAAAATTTATTACCTGATTGAATAGAAACTTTGTCTTCTTCGTTATTAAATAAACCACGTTCCATACGATCACTGCTATCGGCAAAACAAAATTCAATACTATCAGCAAACTCGGTTAAGGAAAGCTGAATCCATTTATTTTTTTTGTATTTAAGAATTTTAATAGAATTATTTAGCAAATATAAGAGTACATAGACAATTGAAGCAGGTCTGCATTCAAACTCAAATTGGGGATCAATGTCTAAAGTAATATTAAACTGGATATCGTGATTTTTAATTTTATCTATGAAAAATATGTTAATTGTCTCTAATATTTTATTAACATTTGAATATTGCATTGTATTTTGATTTAAATCTCTAAAAAATAGCTTAATAGAATTAATTTTTTTAGCAGTATTAAAACTCTTTTCAGAAATCATTTCAACATCATTCATTGTTACAATTCTATTAAAATCTTCTTTATTAATCATAGAAGATACTTTAATTGATTTTATATAAATATCGGCTAAAGAACGATTTACTTCATTTAGAACTTGAACAGAAAGAATATTACAAAACAAGTTTTGCTCGTACAAAAATAATTTTTCATTTTTAAAAAAAAGTTCTTTTTTTTCTTTTAATACTTTAAGCTCTGAAACTTTTGCTATTAGACTATTTTGCTTTTGTTCAAAGAGACGCACAACACAATTAGATAAGTATTTAAGCGAAATCTTTTGATATTTATTTACTTTTTTTGGCTTATACCCTAGAACACAAAGAGCTCCAATTCTATGACCAGACTGAGAGATTAAGGGTGCTCCAATATAAAAACGAATTCCACCTTCTTTGGTAGCAGGACATTCTGAAAAACGTGGATCTTTAGCAGTGTCTTGAATACAAAAAATATCGTCACTCAATATAGTATAGTTGCAAAAGGAAAGATTTCTAGGAACTTCTTTGATAGAATATCCGATACTTGACTTCAATTGCACACTGTCTTCAGTGACAATAGTAACTGCAGATATCGGGCATTTGAAGATTTCACTGGCTAAAAAGATAATTTCTCTAAATTCGGATCCAAAAACTTCTTGGATTAAATTATAATTCTTAAGGACTTCAAGGCGTTCTTTTTCATCTATAGGAATTAAATGAGCCTTTTCTTTCTTAGGAAAATTTTTATTCATTTTTTTGTCCTGAAAATGAAATTGCTATTATTTTATTAAAAATTATAAAATTAATAGCCACATTGCGCTTTAAATTTAATTATTTTTTTAAACTAATCCCATTAAACATAATTTAGTGTAGGCACAAGCCTTTATTGTAAAAAAATAAATTAACTCTCACAATATTCACTTTCTAAAATTAATATGACCTAAGAGCAATGATTTAAAGGATATAATATTATAAATAGCATCAATATTTTAGATATGTTCATAACATTGTTAAAAATAAGGATAATTAAAAAAAATTATATTACACTTGAAACCATATATTTTTACTAAGAAAGAATTGCAGTTAGGAAAGTTATCCTATTTAACAATCTTGCTTAAAGCTATTATAATAGCATATTCATATTTTGACAACCTTATTGAGATATTAAATTAAAAAATCTTCCTCAGCAGATATACCCATAACTTATAACACTAAAAATATTTACTTTTCTAAAATAAATTATTTATTTCAAAATTTCATTTCGCAATAATTATTTTAGAATCTTGTTAAGTCTGATTTTATTTTAAAAAATACTTAAAATCTTAAAATTCACTTTAATTATCAAATACAAAGAAGTATTTATTATACTTTATGAAGGAATTCTTAAAAAATAATAATTGTTAGTTTGATGTGTTTGACATTTTATAAAAATAGGTCAATTATATATTTGAGAGTTTATGCTAAGTTTATTAAAATTAAAAACTTAATAAACTTTCATCTATTTTCATTAGATCTAGGAAAACATATGGTCAAAAAGTTATTTAAGAGTAAATTAGACTGGAATTTAATTATTCTTTTATTTTCTATTTTGTTAGGCGGCCTTTGCGGTTATTATTTTCCTAACTTTATAACGTCAATCGAGTGGATTGGCAAAATATTTATGAACACTCTCATGATGCTCGTTCTACCACTTATTTTTTTAGCACTTGTAAGCGCAATAACTTCTATGGGAGACATCACCAAATTAGGCACTCTTGGTAAAGTTACCATTCTCGTTATTATTATAAACGTAAGTTCTGCAGCTCTCATCGGAATGCTCTTAGCTTTCTTTTTAAAACCTGGCTTAGGTGTAAATCCAAGCCTCATGGGACACGATGTCCAAGATCTCTTAAAAAGCACCTCTGAAAATTTAGGTTTTTCTGAGTTTATCCTAAGCATGTTTCCAGCCAATTTAGGTGAAGTCGCAATTCGTTCACAAATTCTACCCATTGTCGTTTTTGGTATCTTTTTTTCTATTGTAGCTCTCCATCTTCTTAAACAGAACTCTGTTGCAATCGCTCTTAAAGTTTGTGCTGGTTTTAAAGATATTCTTATGGGAATGATCTCTGTCGTTATGAAAGTCACACCTATTGCTATGTTTTCTCTTATTGGCAGTTCTGTGGCATCATCGCTTTTAAAAGGAAATTTATCTGAAGATATGCTTGGTATTTTAAAATTTCTTATTATCTTTTTAGCTGGCTGTCTTATTTTATGCGTCCTTCAATTTCTCATTTTAAGAATCATATATGGAAAAAATGCAAATTCGTTTTTAATGCAATCCATAGGCTCTGTTTCAACTGGCTTTGCTACTGCAAGTTCCTTAGCAACTCTACCAGTCATGTTGATTGCGGCTGAATCACAAAAAATAGATGAAGCCACTGCTAAATTTGCTCTTCCCTTAACTGTTGTTTTTAATCTCGGATCATCAGCGCTTTATGTTGCCACTGCAACTTTATTTGTGTCTCAAGTTTTAGGAATTGAAATATCTGGTTTTAATATTTTCATAATATATATAACAACCGTTATTACAGGCCTTGGCACAACAGGAATACCCAATGCAGGCTTTATTGCCACTGTTACAGTATTAAAAACAATATCTGTACCCTCGACCTCAGTTGCAATTTTATTTCCAATTGATGCAATACTAGGAAGAGTAAGAACTTCCGTTAATATTTGGGGACACCTTGTTTGCACAAAAATAATACAAATTTATTTAACAAAAAAAAGATGACTACGGAACACAATTACAATTATTTTTTGAGTCTTCTTTTAAAAAGGCTGTTGCAAAATTATTTAATATTCCTTTTTATCAGAAACGAGCGTAAAACCCCGACTTCTAAAGTCGGGGATATAAGTGAGCTGAAAAGA
The DNA here is from genome assembly GCF_009208585.1 of Fluviispira multicolorata. Classification (GTDB taxonomy): domain Bacteria; phylum Bdellovibrionota_B; class Oligoflexia; order Silvanigrellales; family Silvanigrellaceae; genus Silvanigrella; species Silvanigrella multicolorata. The sequence continues at coordinate 374,439 of NZ_WFLN01000007.1, read as the reverse complement.
CCGCAGCACCAAACGGTGCAAGTCGCAGATCAAGTTCTTTGGATGAGTGAGTTTGTCCTAAGTATTGATTACACTTTTAATTGTAAATAAACCGTCGCCAAAAAAATTTCTTTAAAAAAAGAAATTATTAATTTTTACTAAAAAAATAAAGATTTTTAAAATTATTTAAAATGGACAACCATCCACAAATGGCCATCTAAATCACAAAACCCTCTGGAATAAACAAAATTATAGTCTTGTTTATCAAGTATGAGACTGTGTTCCGATCCACCCGCCTCAATTGCTTTATCGACAAAATCATCAACTTCACTTTGCTTTGTCTTTGAAATACAAATAAAACTTTCTCTATGTGTAGCTGTATTGCAAAGATCATTGACTATGTATTTTTTAAAGACAGTTTGACTAAAAAGCATAACATAACAATTTTTTCCAATAACCAAACAAAGAGCATTTTCATAGGTATAACTTGCTTCAAATGAAAAACCTATTTTTTTAAAATACTCTTTTGATTTATCCAAATCAGTTACTGGAAGATTGACAAAGAAAGATTTATGCATATGACACCGCTCTTAAAATTTTGCTTTTATCATATCATAAAAAGAGAAATCTTATGTCATAAAACTAACAGGCAATACTCATTTTTAAATTTTATATCCTTTTTCAGGAATGAATATGATTCTTTGCTAAGAGCTGACTAAAGAGTGAGTCTTTATTTAATAGAAATTTTAATTAATTTCTTTTTTTAAACCTAATTCTTCAAGATTTTTATCATGCTCCCTTTCATATTCAGTGACTTTTAAAGATAAATCTTCGTATTTTTTTTCCATAATATATTTAGAAAGCAAACTCAGCCGTTTGTATATTTGTTGATAATTCTGTCTATCCGAATCGCTGATAGAATTGCTATTGAGTCTTTCTACTGCATTTTCATCTTTAAGCTTCTTTTCTAAAAATTTCACTTCTTGTTCTGCTTCTAAAATACCGCTAGGCATTGAGTTATTGACTTGATCTTCGAACACATTGTTATTTTCAGCTATATTTTGCCTTTCCTTTGTTTTATTATCTTTAATGCTAGGTTCAACTGAGTTTTTAATACTAACTATTTTATTTTTTTCTGATTGAGATACATTTATTTCAGAACTTTTTTCACTACTAAAGAAAAATTTATTTATAAATAAAAATAATAAAACAAAGACAATCCCAAATATCGCAGTATATTTATTAAACACTTTCATCTCATTCACTTTCACTTATTGATTTAATATTATCAAAACTAACTTGCGCTGCATAATCATTATCTCCTTTATTTTCTTCATTATATCTTCCTATAAATTGCATACTCAGCTTGGCATTTCCTAAATATAAATCACAGACAAGATCTGCAAATCTATTGTTCACAGAAGTAGCCCCATCATACTTCATTGTATTATTGATAAAATTATCAGTACTTTTTTTGAATTCATTTTTTTCATCAATAATATTAGATAATGCATCTATATTATATTGTATATCATAAGTAAGATCAGTTATTGTGAACTTATTATTGTAATAGACTTTACTCCAATCAATTCCGAGTTTAACTGCTATAAATTTTTTCACAGCAGTGTCAAATCCTGCTTTGAGAAAATTCATCTGTGAATCCAAATCAATCGTAACGTTAGCTCCTCTTACATATTTCCTATTTGTTTCATTAGCACGATTTTTAGCTATAAGAGCGAATTTTCTTACATCATCACAATCATTACGATTAACACCTTTTTTTCTATCAAAGAAAAAATTTATAATATCTATTTTAAAACCTAAAGAACCTATAAATTGTTTTGGAAAAGATTCGACTGTGACATCGGCACCGTATTTATGCGTTTTAACTTTTAATAGCACAGGTTCATTGGCATTAGGTATATTCATTTCAAATTTATAACTCTTTGAAATATTTTCTGTGGGATCAGGTTTTTGCACAGAGTCATCTGGTGCATCTTGTATATCTGTTTTTTTCTCAGAATTTTTTGTTCCACAAGACACTGTTTGAACTAAGAGAAAGATAAAAACCATTATTTTTATTACTGACATAGTTTAACCTTTTTAAGAGTGCTTAGATTTTATTCTAAGCACAATAACAGATTATAATTTACTTGTAAATGTTACTTTATTTGAGCGATCTAAAATTTGGTAACCACTTACTCTATCTTCAGCCCAAAAGTTTGCTTGAGATCTAAAATAAGAAGACGCATTTGATCCGCCAAAAATTGAGCCAATTGTGCCTATAAAAAAGGAACCTACCTGACAGTAATAATAATTACATCTATCAAGCCTACCAGCAGCATATAAAATCCCAGAAATGGGTGGTTGAATTATACTTGGAGGAGTAGAGCCTGCATTTTGCTTGGCAGAAAGTATAAGAACTCGATCAAACAAGAGTTTCTTTTGTTCTAACGTAATATCACTTTGTTCTCTTGGCGTGTATTGAAACTCTCCATTGTCTCCATCAAATTTAATTTCAAACCAATCAGAAGTTTCGTTATTTTCTACTATGGAATGAGCGGATGAAGTAGAAAACCACCCTCTTGAACTCGTTTTACTTTCGATTTTGCTGTATAAGTTAGACAAATGATATTTTGCTGAAAAAGATCTTCTCCCTTTCACTTGATACGTATAATTTACATTCAAAGTCATATTTGCAGAAATATTATTTATATCATTTTCTTTCACTGGTTGATTGATATTGTCATAATATGTGCATCCTCCTAAAAGGTTGAGTTTTACTCTACCAGATGCACTTCCGAAAAATTCATCTTGTTTACTCTCTTTTTCGTTTAATAAAGGTAAAGGAGTTTTTGGATCTATATTTTTAAGCATTTGATAGCTCACTCCGGGGATAGAAGCATCAATAAGGACTGAAAAAGTAGTATCAGGCGTAGTATCACTTTCTTTTAGGAAAGCATTAAAGAACGCATTTTTTATGAGCATAGGCTGCCACGCTATATTTAAATTCTTATTCATTTCTTGATATTTTTGCACCAAATTTGTTGTATCTGCGTTGAATAAGAGATTTGCTGAAAGACCTTCAAGCACAGCATATCTTTGATATGAATTTTGAGCAGCAGCTGCAATATTGTCTGCTGTTGTTTGCAAGCTCTGCAACGGTTTTAATAATTCCTCAAATCTATTAAAAATATAGTCGTATTGCTCTGAAGCTAATTTAACTTCTCTGTATGTTCTATTAAATTCTTTTTCTGCGGGATAGTATTCAAAATCTAATAATGTTCTATAATCTTCTACAAGGGTATCTAAAAGTTTTTTAGCTTCAGCCGTTTTAGGAGAGTTTGGCTCAGACCGTAGCAAATCTTCATACTTATTTCTTGCTGTATCCAACTCTATACCAAGTATTGCTTTTTTAATTTTTATCGCTTCAAATTTGTTATAAGCTTCTTCATTTTCAAATTTTTTAGTGGACAATATTTTAAAAAGATTTTCTTATTCCTTCTCCAAAGGATCGAGTTCTTTTCTCATATTATTTATTTTTAAACGTATGCTTTCTCTAATTAAAGCACTCTGTCTAACTGAGTTTTGATCAATTTTTAATGTAGAGCAAAAGCCTAAATTTAAATTCTGTTGAACAGCACTCACAGTGACCTTACCGACTTCAGGCGGAAGCACATAAGCATTTGCACACTCTTCATCAAACATAACGGCATTAGAGTTTTCTGGATGATTTATTCCTTTAAAAGCACATTTATTTACAATATTAGGTCCACCCGCAAAAGCTGAACTTGAGAGAAAAAGAGAAGAAAAAAGCAATGTCAATTTAGCATTTTTAGTCATTGTGACAACTCCTACATTAAACAGCGTTATTACTCTGAAACAAAACTAAATTATGTATTCTTTAAAATATTGTGTTTTAAAATTCAAGTAAAAAATAATAAATTATTACAAAATTAATTTATTATAAGACATATTTATTGTTTATTTTATATAATATTACTAATAATATTTTTGTAAAATAAATAACTAAAATATAGACTTTTATAAATTTACAAAAAGTAATTATTTTACATCCTTGTCATTTTATTATTTGTAATAGAGAATTTTTAAAATAGTGATTCTGAAAAAGAATAAAAAAAAGCCCCGCCAAAGCGGAGCCTTTTTTGCCAAATAAAAACTGCAAGGAAAAACAAACTGGTTGCAGATGTTTAAAATTAGAAGCGGTAGTGTGCAAATGCTTTATTTGCTTCTGCCATTTTATGAACGTCTTCACGTTTCTTGATAGCAGCACCACGACGGTTTGCAGCATCGAGGATTTCAGCAGCAAGCTTATCGCGCATGGATTTTTCATTGCGTAAGCGTGAGTAAGAAATAAGCCAACGAAGTGCAAGAGCTTGTCTGCGTTCTGGACGGACTTCTACAGGAATTTGATAGTTTGAACCACCAACACGGCGTGTGCGAACTTCAACTTGTGGTTTGAGGTTTTCAAGAGCACGTTTGAATACAGCAATTGCTTCTTCATCTTGTGCTTTTTGAGTTACGATTTCGATTGCGCCGTAGAAAATTTTCTCAGCTGCGCTTTTTTTGCCATCTTCCATCATACAGTTGATAAATTTAGTAACAAGTGTGTCACTAAATACTGGATCTGGAAGTACTTCGCGTTTTATCGGGCGGCGTCTGCGTGCCATAGTTTAAATTCCTTCTAAAAAAGAGAAACTTCAAAGTTTCTTTGAAACCTTTACTCAAAAGCAGAACACACTGTTTGCTTCTGTTTGTCGTGTTGGCCATATTGCAGGCAGGGAGCAACAAATCTCACCTATAATGTAAACTGTTACTTACTTTTTACCTTTTTTAGCAGGTTCAGCAGCCGCAGCGCCTCCCTTAGGACGTTTTGCGCCATAAAGTGAGCGAGATTGACGACGTTTTGCAACGCCGGTTGTGTCAAGTGCACCACGAACAATGTGGTAACGCACACCAGGTAAGTCTTTTACACGACCGCCACGAACAAGAACTACGGAGTGTTCTTGAAGGTTGTGGCCTTCACCTGGGATATAAGAAATAACTTCAATACCTGTTGTAAGACGGACTTTTGCAACTTTACGAATTGCAGAGTTCGGCTTTTTAGGTGTTGTTGTATAAACGCGTGTACAAACGCCACGACGTTGTGGGCACTCTTTAAGTGCTGGGGACTTGCTGCGATAAGCCTTAGGTGTACGACCACTCGCGACAAGCTGGTTAATAGTTGGCATACGAAACCTTTCCTTGTATGTATCCGTCTGTTTTCCTTACACTTATTCTATTTGGCACAAGAAAAAGTGTGCATAAAGTCGCCTTTTTGCAAGCTCCACACATTAGTGAGCTTCCCTGTCAAAGTCAACCTTTTTTTATAGGTCAAAAGTCCTTATAAAGTTAAACATTTACACTGCAAAAGTGCGCTAGAAAAGCCGTCTCTTGACCCCAATAGTTTAATTTACAAAGGGTATTTAAAATCTACTGATTTTTAAACTACATTTTAGCCTCAGGAATTATTGACATATTTAAACTGAAGTTCCCAAGCCAGAAAAGTAAAATCATGCAAGATTTAAGCTCAAGTTTATAAAAATAATGCGCTAAAGTTCATAAGAAGAAGCAAAACTCAAGAGAAAATAAAAAGGAGCGGCTTCATGCTTTCAGGACTTGTACGTACAGATGTTTTTATTCCAGATCCCAGTCCGCCTCAAACAAATCAAGCAGAAACGAACGAACTCAAAAAGCCTAAAATGGATGCTCCTCACTCAGATAAAGAAACCTCATCCTTTAAAAAGTTTTTCGATAAGTCATGCCAAGAAAACGAAAAAACAGAAGTGAATGATAAAGATAAAGACAGAGATAAAGAAAATACATCTTCCCCCCAAAAACAAAATTTAACCAAACAAGGTGATATAAAAGAAAAGAAAGAAGACGAAATCATCCCAAATTATTCTTATTTTCCAAATTTTTTCTTTTCATCCACCCAAAAATATGAAAATTTTCAAATGGTCACTCCAAAATCAGATGGGGTTCGAGTTGCAAGCAATATGATAGAAGAATTGTTTCAAAAACCAAATTTTTCACTTTTTAATGAAGCTATACCTATTTTAAAAAAAGATGAAAACAAATTAGATCTCAATGAAACAAGTTTATTTGATAATAAAAATTTAATCCTACCTTTGCTAAAAAATGAAAATATTTATTTAGAAGAAAATCAGAATAGAGTCGTAAATGTAGAAAAAAATATTTTACCACAAAGCAATAGCATCAATCTAAGTATAGTTGAAAATGAAGAGCTTAACGTTATTATAAAAAGCACAAGTAATTTAGAAAAATTAAAAGATGCAGTTAAAGATTTTTTTCCTGATACTAAAATTGAAATAGAAAATATTGAAGAATATGAAATAAATAAAGATAATGAAAGCAGCAAATTTATAATAAATAAAAATGAAAAAATCCTTCCTCTTAGTAAAAAAGAATCCGTACTTGAATCAAAAAATGATGTTCAAAAAAATCAGATAATTGAAAATCATATAAACAGTAAAACTGAAGATATTCAATCTTTAAGTCTTATTCAAAACAATAAAGATCCAAATAAATCTGAAAGTTTATATATTAAAAAAGCTTTATTTGAACAAGAGGAAGTGATCGTTCAACCCCAATTGATTAAAGCAGAGACCTCACCTGAAAAACCAAATTTATTCAGTATATTAAAAGATAATTTTCAAAATAAAAATATAGATTTTACAAGCGAAGAAATACTTCCTAAAATTGACAATAACTTACAAGTTATAACAATTAATCCAAAAAAAGTAAAAGCAGACGTTGCAACATATGATATTGAAGAAGTTGTTACAATACAAATTTTACCACAAGAAAATAAAGCGCAAGAAAAAAAACTTGAATTACCCAAATTAGGTGAAAATGAAACTCTTAAAAATGACGAGAAAAATCAGAGCATAACAACTATAGAAAAAGATTCAAAGAAAGAAATAAAATCTGATAAAGAAATACCCGAAGTAAAAGAAGTGACAAAGAAAATTTTTGACAATAACTTAAAAGATAACAAAGACACACTCACTGAAAAAAGTAAAATAGAACTGCCGAAAGAAAATAATTTTAAGCGCAACGAGTCTTCAATGCAAATGTCTCATTCTGATAATTCATTTAAAAAAGAAGAGAAATTTTCAGAAGATAAAAAGAATCTTGATGACAAAACATTTTCTTTAGAAAAGAATATTTCAAGTCAAGAAAAAACACCTATCGTTGTTTCTGAAAAAAGCAAGGCTGACTTTTCAGCACCCATTGTGAGCGTTGCAACTAGAAAAGCAATTGATCTTTCAGAACAATTACAAGCAAGAGGTGGTGGAACTGCAAAAGTTCAAATTCAGGATGATAAGCTTGGTCAAATTGAACTCAATATCCAAATGAAAAAAGACAATTCAGTGTCTATGGAAATTAAAACTTCAAATAGAGAATTAAAAAATATAATTGAAAACGGAACGGACACTCTAAAAAAATCTCTTGAAGTGCAAAATATTACACTTACAGATATAAAGGTATCTATTACAGAAAAATCTTCTCAATCAAACCTAAATTCGGGCGGTCATTTTAGCTCTCAACAACAATCAAATCATAATTCAGATAATAACTCAAACAATCAAAATGCAAACCAAGGTTTCACAAATTCATTTACAAATCAAAACAATCAAAAATTTTTCCAGAATCAAGAAAATGATTTAAAAATAAATCCTTATCAAAATACTAGTAGCAGCAATAAGACTGATAACTTTAAAAAAGTGGAAAAAAATTCATTAACAAATATTCAACGTGGTGCAAATGGATCTATTAAAGTTTTAGCTTAAATGTTTTATTATGATTAATATTACAAATGGAGTGAAATATGATACTTGGAGAAACAAGAGGACCAGTTAAAGTACCTGATAGAAATGCAGAGCCACCAAAAGAAAGTGGACTAAAAGTTGAAAAAGGAGAAGACTCACCAAATTTTGAAAAAATGATTGTAGAGTCAAACTTTGAAAAACAAGCTGAACTTGAAAAAGAAAAAGCGGCTGCAAGTGGTGACTTTCGCCTCGGTGAAACAAAAAATGATCGAGAATTTAGACAGCAACTCGAAAAAGTAACTGGGAAAAAACAAGATAAAGCAAAAAATAAACTTGAAAGAGATGACTATTTAAATTTACTTGTGACTCAATTAAAGTACCAAGATCCAAGTAAGCCAATGGAACACTTTGAAATGGCTTCCCAAATGGCACAATTTAATACCGTTGAACAGCTTATGGGAGTTAATAAAGTTTTAACAGAAATGAAGAAAATGCAAAATGACTCTAAAGCAGAGAAATTATCTCAATATTTAGGAAAAGACATTGAACTGCAAGGTGATCAATTAAAAATAACTGAAGATGGTAAAATATCAAGTGCAAAATTTGAACTTGATTCACCTGCAGGAAATACTGTGGTTGAAATTAGAGATGAACAGGCAAAATTAGTTAGAAGTATTCCACTTGGTCCAAAACAAGCGGGCGCACATAAAATTACATGGAATGGATTGAATGACAAAGGAACTCCTGTGGTGCCAGGAAATTATAAATTTAATGTGCTTGCTTCGACTGATGAAGGTAAGCCAATGACCACAAAACTTTCTTATGTCGCTAAGGTTGAAGGAATTACAGATATTTTAAGCGGCGGGAAATTAGATACGAATTTAGGTACAGCTGATCCAAGCAAAATAGTTGCTATTAGAAACCCAGAAGAATTAACTAAGGTAACAAAACCAACGAATCCAATTGGACAGAAATTATATAATGAACAAGGTATTCAAAAAGCAGACGATCCTTTAAATAAAAACCCTCAACAAAATAAAGGACAAATCCCAACTTTAAATGGAATGCCTGAAAATCAAAATGCACCCAATCCACAAAATATAGCTGAACAGCAACGCATGATACCTCCACAAATGCAGAATGCACCCAATCCACAAAATATAGCTGAACAACAACGCATGATGCCTCCACAAATGCAGAATGCACCCAGTCCACAAAATATGGCTGAACAGCAACGCATGATGCCTCCACAAATGCAGAATGCACCCAATCCACAAAGCTTTCCGCCTCCTCTAAAAATGCCTCCGCAAATGACTAATTTAAATTCTCCACCAAATGGGGAGCCGCAAAGACTTATGCCACGTCAAGCACCAAAATCCGTTGACAATGCAGGAGCAAAAGAGGTTTTTACATCTCCAAATAATCCTGTTCCAAGATCAGACATGCAAAAGAAATCAGCGGATATGCCTCCACAAATTTCTCCGCAAAAATATGGAGGACCTCCCCCGGTGGCAGGAATCAACGGTCGAGCTTACTGAATTCATTTATTGAAAGAGGACATGTGTCATGCCAATAAATTATGCCTTATTTAGTGCAGTTTCGGGATTAGGCTCCAACGCAGACGGAATGTCAGTTGTTGCCAACAACATCGCCAACGCTAACACAAAATCATTTAAAACAGACAGAGCTGAATTTGAAGATATGTTTGCCGTTACTTTAAATGAGCGTTCGCAATTAGGCCGTGGTTCTCGACTCAGAAATATTACAACGCTCTTTAATCAAGGCGCTCTGACAAATACGGGTCAAATTACTGACTTAAGTGTCCAAGGTGAGGGTTTCTTCATTATAAAAAATGAAATGGCTGAAGTGAAAGAATCAAATGGAATGTTTTTCACGCGCCAAGGGAGCTTTCGCTTTGACCGAGATGGTAAATTAACAGATCCAACGGGCAGTCGAGTACAGGGATTCATGCCTGACCCTGATAGCAACAATCGGTTAAGTGTAAAAATGTCAGACCTGCAAATTATTAGCAACGTGCTCCCTCCTAGAGCAACTTCAATAGTAAATGTAGTGGCAAATCTAGATGTGAGAGATAGAACACCTCTCGATGAATTTGATCTTTCACGCCCACTGGACACCTCAAATTTTGCCAGTGCAGTGACAATTTTTGACAACTTTGGCTATGGGCGCCAAGCAGTTATTTATTACGTTAAATCTCCAGATCAAGATAAAAATGCTTGGGATTGGTATGCCACTGTGGATGGCCAGGAAGTCTCAACAGATCCACAGCGCAATGATAGAGGAAAAGTTTTACCGGCAGTTATTGCAAATGGACGTGTCGAATTCGACGAAGATGGCAAACCTATTTTACCCTTTTTAACAAAAGCAGGAATTCCCGTTGGCATTGATATAGTGAGTAAAACAGACGCATTTGACGTGCAATTCGTCAATGGAGCACGCCCTCAAAAACTTCAATTTAACTTTGGCCCAACTATTGAAGAAGATTATGTCCTTGGAGCACAAGGGTCTACAAGTATTGCTGCAAGATCAGGTATTTCCTTCCACTCTCAAGATGGCTATGAAGCGGGTTATTTGAAAACCATTAAAATTGATTTGGATGGCATGATACGTGGAACTTACACAAATGGTTTGGAAAGACGCCTTGGAGCCATGGCGCTTGCTACTTTTCCAAACAATCATGGTTTACAAAAAGTCGGACGTAACAATTGGATAACTACACCTAAAGCCGGAGAAGCGCGTATAGGTCTACCGCAAACATCATCTCGAGGAAGTATTTATTCAGCGAGCTTAGAGGAATCAAACGTAGATCTTGCTCAACAATTCGTGGATATGATTTTAACTCAACGTGGTTTTCAGGCGAACTCAAAAGCTATTACGACGACAGATACGATGTTAGAAGAAATTATTAATCTTAAGAGATAATTAAATTAATATGATTCTTTGGTCATGTATTCATTAAGAAATCAGAAGACAGGGTCAAAGAATTTATCTTGTAATAATAATTCCTAACACTTATGCTTAATTTAGAAAACAAAATAGAAAATGCTGACATTTTGATTTTTTTTTATTAGGTATAAATTGTTTTTTGGGTAGCTATCTTTTCTTTATAAAAGAATCGCTATTACAATTATTTTAGGTCTATTATTATTGGTTTTTTTATGATTACAAAAGAAAATTTCACTCATTCACATTCACACTCAGCATGCGTAAATCTATATATTGGATTATTTGTAATTACATGGCAATTATTTTTAATTCTCTTCCCAATTTACATTTTTAATAATTATAATGGGCACTGGATCTTTAAAATAATAATTGCAATTTTTAGCATATTTTTCATAGGCACACGCATGCGTGCCCTTGGAAACATTATTCATGAATGCTCACATAACACATTTGTTCCCAAAAGAAAAGATAACATAAAAATAGGGAAATTCTTATGTTTTCTTGATTTTTCAGACTTTAATTCCTATAAAAAAGATCACTTTTCGCACCATCGATTTTTAGGCGATCCTCTAAGAGATGAAGATTTTAAGGAAAGACAAAAGATAGGTCTTTTTAAAAAAGACAATCTTAAATTGATAAATATTTTTTCTATTATATTTTCACCAAAAAGCTGGTTTTTATTATCAAAAGTAAATAATATTTTTAAAGATATTAATTATTCAAAACTCTATAAAATCTTCTATTATTCTTTTTTCTTATTATTTTTAGGCTTTATAATTGGATTCATAAATTTAATCTTCTTTCTTATCATACCCTTTCTTTCTAGTTATCAAATGTTAAAACTTTTATCTGATTATCTTGATCATGGTGCTATATATTTCAAAGAGAAAGTAGAATTTAAATCACGAAATCATATCTTTTCAATTTCGTTCTTAAATTGGATTTTTTTTCCAAGATCCGACTGCTATCACCTAGTTCATCATTTACACCCATCTGTTCCAACCACTCAATTGGCAAAAAAGCATGCCGAAATTATGAAAAATGATAACGAATATCAGCGGAGAAGACATCATATTTGTTAAGGCCAAAGCAAATATTGACTTCCATAGGGATCTTTGCCTTCATTGATTAAATGCTGCATAGATTTTGTTTTTAAATCAACATCATCATATGTTAAAAAAGTATAATCCTCATTTTCTTTTTGGAGAGTTAAAGTATTAGGTTGCTTTGGATTAATAGCTTTGATTTCAACATTATCTCCCGCATCCCAATCATCCCCCTTTTTCCGATTTATAGTCACTTCATCCCCTGCCACCATATCATGAAGTTTTGCAGGAGGAACCCTACGAATAGTTTGTTTCTCGCCATCTTTATAGTATTCAACATTATAAGGTGTGCGATCAAAGATCGGAGGAATCATTGACTGCTCCCGCAATGGGTATTTTTGCCCTCAATGAATCGGTATTTTTTGCCTAAGGCTTTAAGAAATGAATAAATTGAAATTTACAATTCTAATTTTAGCTAACCTATTACTAAGCCCTATTTATATAATATTATTTATTTTTTGCGGCATTTTATCGATTATTCCAATCTTTCCCACCCGTATTGCAAAGCAAAACCTGTCGGAAAGATTAAATATTAATGGAATTAAAGCAAATTATTATATTGCGCTTATATATATAAATTATGTATTTTACTTTATCGAAGCTTTTATTTTTAATATTTTAAGTATAAATATATGCATTGTAACGCAAGATAAATATCTTAATGAAGCCTTATCCTTAATATTAAAAACACATCCGTTAAGCCAAGACAGAGGATGTGTTTTTATATTGCCACATATGGCAAACGTTGAAATGTATTCATTACCCGTTATTAAAATTTATTCCGAAAATCAAAAAACAAAAGTCTATGCTTTAGCGCAACCCTCTCATTTTAAGTTTATAAATAAGATATTATATTGGTATAGAAAAAGTCCTGGATTAGACGTTATTTGGACTGATAACAAGCTCTTCACACATATGGAAAATATTATTGTAAAAAATAAAGCATCCATCTGTATGCTCATCGATCAAAAACCAAAAAAAGGAGGATTATTTATTAATTTTTTTGGTAAATATTCTGCTTTTCCTTCATCAGGCTTAAGAATGTGCCTCAATCAAAATATGGCAGTCATTTATGTGGTCGCAAAAAGAATAATACCTGGCTTTTTAATTTTAAAATTTCGTGCTGGCATAAACGCTCATTTAAAAAATGAAAGTTCATCTCAAGAAATAAATATGGATGAATTAATACCTGCAGAAATTTTTAATTTTGAAAAGATAAAGGAAAGAGAAAAGAACACGGCTATTGAAATGTCTTATTTTGTTAACTGGATTGAAAACGAAATCCGTCAGAATCCAAGTCAATGGTGCTGGGATTACAAGAAATGGTCAAGAGAACCCAGCAGCAATTAACAAAAGTTATATGATTTCACGTCCAGCAATTGTTCCTGCAGCACGACTCGAGCACCCACAGGTGCGATTTCCAGCCGATTCAAACATTGAGCCGCAGGTTAAACAACGGCGAACTCTGACATGAATAGGCGAAAGACCAGCAAGGCGACGCGCAATATTTTTTTGTTCAATATCTTTAATCACGCTAGGAGGTAAAGTCTTGATACGCATACCATTTTCAATTCTCTCACCATTTGCAAGGTCAGAAACGGGAGTCTGTACAGTTTCTTTTGCCCCTGCGCTTTCTTGCTCATTTGTAAGTAAAAATTTAGAATTATTGCGTATTAACATAGTAACCTCATAAATATTTGAGAAAAATCTTGTAAGAGAGGATCTTGGATGGAATACTCCACCTTGAAGTCTTGCAAGCTAAACGAGATACAGAAAATATTCTTTGATATGGATCATTAAATTATATGATTTTAATTAAAAAATTCCACAAACACTTGCTTTTATTGCGAAATTTCGTTCCACATTTTATGAGCTATTTTATTTTAATATTATTTATAAATAGCTGTGTAGCCACTAAAGATAATTCAAAAAAAATACTCAACTCAATTTCCACTCCCTTTTATATGATCAACACCCCAAGCTCAACACTTCAATTTTCTTATCAAGATTTAAACCCCTATGTCGTCAATGGCCTTGGCTGGACCCCTATCATCTTACCCACTGAATCTCACATTCAAATTCAACCCTCAGACTTTCTTGTGGCATATTGGCAAGAAAGAGACGATCCTGTTTTGCCTCCTCTTGAAGGATCCTGCCGCTTTATCAATGATTCAATAAATGAAACGAGCAGTGCCGCTAACAAAGGCCCCCTCAAACTTGTTACTTTTAATTCTGATAGCGTGGATCCAAGCAAAGACGCCGGAGAGGTTTTTTTTCTCCTAAACTCCGAAACCTTACGACCTTTTGCAATGTTAAAACTCAATGTTTATGGCCAAGCGAAATGCTTTGTCTCACAAAAGACATTTCGAATTTCCAGTGGTTTTGGTCAACTGCGCAATGAAAAAGAGTCTATTCCTAACTCTTCAGAGCAAACCGTGGCATTTTCAGAAAACTCATTTATTGCAATTGAACCACTTAGAGTAGATGGAATTTACGAAGGTGACCTTCTTCGCATTGGAAGAAGTCTTTCTGCAAATGTTTGGACTAATTTAAAAGATAAGTTTAATGAAAGTGGTTTTTTAATTCCCTCTAAAATTAATAACGATCTTTTTATCGCAGGAAACTTCCAATCAAAAAAAATGGGTGTGGACGAGTATATGAAAAGCTCAATACTTATTGGAAAAATGCCTTTTAAAATTAAATTAGAAACTTCATCGTATCAAGTTGCCGTTTTTCGCAAGAACAAAATGGTCTGTCTCAAAACAATTGAATTAAAACCAGATGAGGTATATGATTTCACATGTTTTCCAAATGAAGGACAAACTGAAGATGATATTTTTGAAAATGAAGCACAAAATTATTATTTTGATCCTACTTTTTATCCCTTTTCAATTTTAGATTCAAAAGATTTTCAAAGTTGGGCGTTTTCATTTCCTAATAATTTTTTAGTTACATCCCCTATTAATATAAGAGATGATTATTTTAATGAAGAACTCAAATCCGAAAAATTGAAAGAATTTCAATTTTTATTTCAAAATTCAAATAATAATCTCACAAGTATTTTAGGAAGAAAATACTCTATTAATCAATTAAATAAAATAAAAAAAACTTCACTTGATGATTATTATTTGGGAGTAAATTCCTTAATTATTTCTGATTATATCACATCAATCCGAAATTTATCACAAGACTTTGAATACTTTGGCATACCACTTGGTGCTGTCGGAGAACAAAGTCTTGCACTAGGTGCTGTTCCGTTTTCCGTTTTTACAAAATTTACAAATAAAAATCTTGAAGAAGATTTTTTATCAATGTCAAATATACAGGCATCAAATGGTACTTTATTTAAGATATTTGAGCCCATACCCTTAACTCGAAATGGAGGAATTTTATCAAGTTTTATTCAACAAAGATTTCGTATTAGAATTGTAATTCCTGCATGGAATTCGACAAACATTGTAGAAATGTATATTAATGGTAAAATACACCGTCGTTGGATTCTTGATCGAGGTGATATTTCAAAAGCTTATTCTCAAAGCATTGAAGAAACGACCAGTGAAAAAGGTGCATTTACAGTGAGATGGATCGCATGGGGCGAAGATTTCTTGCCAGATTTTTTAAATGCTTCTAATAATACATTACCTCTTGTGATCACTCGAGATTATTGTATTGATACAATTGGAGATGGGATTTGCCATTTGGAGCAACAAAAATGATAAAATACAGTCATATTGAAGTTGAAAAAGACTATATATCTAGAGAAAATTATCTTACTCAAAAAGAAGGTCATTTACTTTCAGATATGATCGATTCTACACTGCTCAAGCAAGACCTTGCGCAATTTCAAGTGGAAAGTCTATGTAAAGAAGCTCTTGATTTTAATTTAAGGGCCATTTGTATTCCACCTAATTATGTCCCATTTGTTTATAAATTTATTCATAATTCACATGAAAAAATATTTAGTAATACTCAAAACAAAACAAAAATCTGCACGGTGATTTCTTTTCCTCTAGGTTATTCAACAACAGAAAGCAAAATCAATGAAGTTGAACATGCTGTAGCAAATCATGTTGATGAAATTGATTTTGTTCAGAATGTTACTTTTGTAAAAAATAATAATTTTATTGATTTAGAAAAAGAATTTCTTGAAATTGTAAAAATTGCTAAATCAAAAGTTGTAAAAGTAATCCTTGAAACAGCTCTACTAAATAATGAAGAAATTTATAAATGTTCATATTTAGCTGCAAAGTGCGGTATTCATATTATCAAAACTTCAACAGGTTTTTCAAAAAGAGGTGCGACAATAGAAGACATATCAATAATTAAAAGCGCAATTGAAAATCACCAAAAAGAAACAGGAATTCTACTTGGAATTAAAGCAAGTGGTGGTATTCGCACCCTTAAAAATGCAAAAAATCTTGTAAAAGCGGGAGCAACACGTCTAGGCACAAGCGGCGCAGTAGAGATTCTACAAGATAAACTTAATTCAAATAATTATTAATTATGCAACAGGAATTTGTAATGGAAAATGTTATAAAAAAAGAAACTGATTCTCATTTTATAAAAAAACTAAATCCCATTTCAATAATAATATCAATTATTGGATTTGGAGTTTCTCTTTATGCACTCATAGTTCATATACAACTTTTAATGAACTCTTCAGGCGCTGCTATGTGTGACTTTAATGCAAAAGTAAGCTGTTCCGTTGTTATTGGTAGCTCTTATGGCGAATTTGCTTCGATTCCGTTAGGAGCTTACGGAATGACATATTTTGCAATTCTTTTATCAGCATCTATTATGCCTCGCATAGCAAATATTAATAAAAAATGGCTTGCTACAGTTGAATTATTTCTTGCTTCTATTGGTATTACTGTCGTAATTATCTTAGCTTATATTTCATACACTGTTTTACAAATTACTTGTCCAACCTGTAGTGTTATCCATGCTCTCATTGTTGTTTATTTCGTAACTAAACTTTTACAGTATATTAAATTAAAAAATGAAACAAAAAAATCACAACACGATGCATTGACAAGATTGATGGCTGTTTGTTTATGTTTAGGGATTCCTCCACTTGCATCAGGTTTATTAGCTCCTTTACTTGTTGACTATTTTAAACCTCAAGAAGCCTCAAAGGTAAAAGCAGAAACTCAAAGTACAGCAAATAGTTCATCCCAAACTGACACTCAAACAGCTACTTTAAATGATCTTAAAAGATCACTTTTAACATTTAATAAAACTAATTTTGTTGGCAATGGTGAAGATTATAGAAGAGGGAGTGATTCTGCTAAGGTTATTGTCCAAATGTTTTCTGATTATGGCTGCCCTCATTGCCGCATAGCAACTGAGGCTATTATGAAAGCACAAGACATTGTGGGAATTAATAAAGTCTTATATATTTATCGTTTTTTTCCAATCAGTAATAAATGCAATCCTTATATCCCATCGGCAGGAGTATTTGAATACACTTGTACTTTAACCGAAGCAACTCGTTGTGCGGGACAACAGGGTAAATTTTGGGAATTTAAATCTTGGGCATTTTCAGGACAATTTTGGTCAGATGCACAAAGAGCTGAAAATTTTTCTATCAATGGACTGACAAAAGAAGCTGCATTACTTGGAATCAATTCAGATCAATTCACTCAATGCGTTCAAGGTAACGTTGAATTACAAAAAATTAAAGATGATGCGCATATTGCAAATCAATTAAATATTCAAGGTACGCCAATGATTTTCATTAACGGCGAAGAATATACAGGAGCACATTCAATTGATGCATTTGCAAATTCATTTAATCAAATGCTAAAAAATTAAAAGAATTTAACCTGGAGGCCATGCAAGTGATCTTCCTCCCAAGACATGGCAATGCATATAATAAACAGTTTGCCCACCGTTTTCACCATTATTCATAACAAGGCGATATCCAGATTGGGCAATTCCGGTGAGTTCAGCAACTTTTTTTGCCGCATATAACACGCGCCCCATCTGCTCGATATCGTTTTCATTTGATAAAGCAACATTTACTATTTTTGTTTTAGGTATAACTAAAACATGAATAGGAGCTTGAGGATTAATATCATTAAATGCATATGTATATTCATCTTCATAAACTGGTTTGCAAGGAATTTCACCTTGCAAAATTTTTTCAAAAATTGTCTTTTGGCTCATTATGATATCTCTCTAAAAAATTTAAGTAAAAACAAATATCACAAAGAGGAGTACCACAAAAACTGCTGCAAACCAAATATAACCTTTAGGTCTATAAATATCGAATGGTTCTTCATCAAATTGCGTTAGTTTGTTACTTTTAGACATATCTTTTCCGTTCATTTCTTTTTTTTCAGCTGCAGCACCATGCATTTCTTCATGCTTATCTTTTTCCATGTGTCCTGCTTCTTCTTTAGCTTTCTCAAGACTCGACATAGATTGGGTATTGACCATCGTTCCATGTGGATCTTTTTTGTCTTCCTCAGCAGTCTTTTTTTCGGAATGCATTTCTGACTTTTTTCCTGCAGGAAGAGTCATTTTCTTTAAAGTTTTATCTTCATCTTTTGGCACATAAACTTCTTCACCATTCACTTTTTTAACTTCATGTGCGGATTCTGCATTTATTTTTGCAAAAATAAAAAATGTAACAAATACGAAAATGAATAGTACACTTAAAATAAGTTTTTTCTGTCGCAAGGCATAACCTCCGAGCAAAGAAAGAATGCAATTATAAAAAAAGCATAATTGTATTTACATTCTATCTTTTTTGCGAAGCCTTTTGTTGCCCTTGATTCCAAATTTGACGGACAAGTTTATGCCAGTATTCTGTGTTGGTAGGAGAAATGCCTTTAACCGAAACAAATTTTAAGAGAGGAGATTTTCCTTCAAATGGAATCTGTTTTGGCACAATATCAGTGAATAAGTGGATAGGACCCAAAATTTTATGCCTTTTAAACACTTTTTCAGGGCCAAATATACGCAGCTCAACTCTTAAAAGACCTTTGGGTTTATCTACGACCTGTTCAAAAAACGAGTCAATTTGTTCACCTTGCTCCTCATTCTGTGTTTGCAAAGACAATGCCAATTCGTTTTCTCCATAAGCATGGATTTCACTTTCAAATCCATAGGAGAAACTTCCATAACAAAACCATATGTCAACACAAAATTCTTGAAGCATATAACTCTACTTAAAACGTCCTGAACGAATAATTCCCAGAATAAGCCAAAGACCAAGCACCACTGCAATTCCAAAGCCAACCAATCCAAATGTGGCTAGAGAGTCGTACAGTCTACCTTGTTTTCCGTAAGTAGCAATACTGCTTCCCAATACTATGGAACCAATTAAAATTGCTAAACTTAATCTATTTGATGCTCTATCGATTTCTCGGGTTAAGTATATAATATCCTCGCTTTTAAACTGAAAGGCGAGGGATCCGCTTTGAAGTTTTTTCGCCAAAACTCTGAGCGTTATTGGTAAATCTTTGATAAATGCCCCTGAATCATGCATTGCAAGCCCAATATTGCGTTCAAACCACTTTTTATCAAAATGAAACAAAGAGTTTTTTTCTGCATATTCAGTTGAAAATTCAAGAATTTGAAATTTAGCATTCATACTGCGCCCAAAATTTTCAAGTACAATAAGAGCTCTAAAAAAGAGGATTAAATCTCTTTCCATGGGAGCGCCTTTGCTTGCGGCTATTTTTGCAATACGCATAAGCACTTTTCCTAAATGGATTTCATGCGCAGGAAGAGTGATAATATTATCGAGAATTTCTGTTATTTCTGTTTCAAGATGATCGCTTGAAGTATAATCATCACTCTCAGTTAAATCAATAAAAAGTCGCGCACAGGTTTCGATATCCTGCTTTGATAAAGAATAAAACATAAATGCCATTGTATTTCTAATATCGCGTTTGAGCCTGACTGTCAGTCCAAAGTCAAGGATAGCTAATTTTCCATTATCCATTAAAATAAAATTACCAGGATGCAAATCTCCGTGAAAAACACCGAGTTTAAAAGTCATATCCAGAAAAGCTTCAACACCAATACGAGCAAGTGCCTTTGTATTTTTAATTTCTAGTTTACCAGTTAATTTGGTACCTTTTATTTCGCTCATACAAAGTATTTTTGAGGTACAATATTTATAAAATATTTGCGGTATTTCAATATCCTTATGATCTTTAAAAAAGACTCTCATTCTTTCTGTATTTGATGCTTCTCGCAAATAATCTAATTCATTTAATAAAGAACGCCGCAGTTCTTCAATAATAATAGTTGGGCGGAGAAGTCGCAATTCAGGCATAGCGGTCTCTAATAAAGAAGCAATTGTCATAAGTATTGCAATATCATTTGAAATGACCAAATTTATATCAGGACGCTGAATTTTAAAAACCACATTCCGACCATCTTTAAGGGTAGCCCGATGAACCTGCCCTATACTTGCTGAACCTATAGGCAAGTAATCAAAATGCTCAATTTCAGATAACATTTCTTCAGAAAACTCATCGGTAAGGCATTTCTCAACAATTTCTTTAGGGATAGGTTTTACTCTATCATGCAATCTTTTAAACTCATCAATATAGTTTTTAGGAAGAAGATCTTCCCTTGCTGACAGAATTTGCGCTAATTTTACAAAGGTAGGTCCCAATTCTTCAAAGGCCAACGCAAGCCTTTTTGCAATAGAATGAGAAGCGTTGTTGATATTATCATTTAGGGAATTTTCACCCGCAACAGGCTGTATAAGATCGCCAAGTTCCGTACGTTGTATTTCTCTTTTAAAGCCATAACGTGCGAGAATATTCACTATATGTGTGAGTCGTCCAATATTTCTAAATTTTTGTAAAATACTTGAAGGCATACGAACCTCTTCTATTTTCAAAGTGAGGTATTTTTATCGCTTACGCACCTCGATTCATCTATAATACACTGGTTATTTTATTTCTAAGGAATTCATTTAAAGAAATAAAAATAATACTGCTTTAGAATAATTCACAAATGAGGTTTTTATGAAAATAAATTGCACAGAATTTGCTCAAATGTATAAAAACGCGGATAAAAATAAACGAGTTTTACTTGATATACGCAATGATGATGAAGTGCAAAAAGGCTCACTTCCTGGATGTCTTCACATACCTTTACCTGATTTAGAATTTAGATACCTTGAAATACCTTCAGAAAGCGAGGTTTTTATTTATTGTAAAGCAGGTGGAAGAGCTGAAAAAGCTGAAATGTTTTTGACTCATAAGGGTTTAAAAAAGACGCGATATGCAAATCCAGGGGGATATGAAGAATTAAAAGATCTATTCTAACACTGATTCAATCTAAGACTCTTTTAACTGCTGCAAGAAGTTTATCAGGGACAAAAGGCTTAACAATCCATACCATAATACCAATTTCTTTGCCTTGTTGAGCCACCTCTTGGCTTGCGACCGTTGAAAGCATAAAAATTGGGATATTTTGTGTTTTAGGATCGGATTTTATTGCTTTTGCAAGTTCAAGTCCGTTCATTTTAGGCATATTTAAGTCAGAAATTATAAGATCAACGTTATTTGACCGTGTCACTGCCAAGCCAACAGATCCATCTTCAGCTTCTAAAATATTGTAACCACCTCTAGATAGAGCATATTTTGCAAGATTACGCACGGTTATTGCATCATCTACAATCAAAATAGTTTTTGCCATGAAGAAAACCTCTAACCTTTAGACATCCGATTGTAAATATCGGATTTATTTGCTTCTACTTTAGCTTTCCCCTTTCTCGAGTCAGATACGTCAGGGGAGTCTGCGCAAGGATCATCATCTAAAACATCATCATCGAGGAGAATTTTATGTGCAGGAGTTTCGAGATCTTCAAATTGTCCATTTTTTACTGCAAGTAAAAAAACAATTAAAAAGACTCCACCCACAATAAGCATAAAAATTGCTAAATACATTATAATCGCCATATTTTATTTCCTTTACGAAATAAAACTATGAAATAAACAGTTAATGAAGAAAAAGGCATAAAAAGTGCTGCAAATAATGGATTGACAAAGCCTAACGAAGCCAAAATAACAACGATTCCATTATAAAATAAACTTACTGAAAATAAGATAATAAGAGTTCTTTTAACATATTTACTGTATTCAAATGTCTTTTTTAAAAGACTCATCTCATGTTTTCGCAAAAAAAGATCCGATGAATGTAAAGCAATATCCACCCCTCCATGCGCAGCAATTCCAACGTGAGCTTTAGCAAGCATGGCGGCATCATTTACACCATCTCCTATAGCCATGACATACCGGCCTGATTTTTGTAGACTTTCGAGGTACTCAAGTTTTTCAAATGGTAATAAAGAGGAAAAACAATTTTCAGCTTTTACATTTAAAGCTTCGGCAATCTTTCTCACTGATTCTTTTCTATCACCTGATAAAATATAAGATTCAATATTTCTTTTATCCAAATATTGAATAAACTCTTTAGCATCCACTCTAATTGTTTCAGATAAAATAAATTTAAAGAAAAATTGCTCGTACTTAGCATATGTACAAAATTCGCTGGAAGAATTATCTTCTTTTAAACCAACAAAACTTGCTTTTCCAATACGAATTTCAATTCCATTTAAGAATGCAAGCATTCCTTTTCCAGCATATTCTTCTATATCTGTGAGTGATATATTTAACTCTGACTTTAAATACTTTTTTGTTATCGCTTTAGATACTAAATGTAAAGAATGTTTAGTTATTTGCGCAATAGCATTTAAAATTTCTTCTTCTTCAGGACTTTTTAAAGCGAATTTATCTTTATTTAAACAAATATGATTTATTATATTTAAATTTCCTTCAGTTAAAGTTCCAGTCTTATCAAAAATAAGTGTGTTAATTTTAGAAATTGTCTCTATTGTTTCAGAACTTTTAACAATAACTCCATTTTCCCATAATTTTTTAAGGGCGGAGGACATGGCGAGCGGAGTCGCTAAGGCTAAGGCACAGGGGCAAGAAATAATAAGAATCGCAACAAAAACATCAAGTGCTTGTGTTTTATCAATAAAATACCAGACAAAAGATGCGATAAAAGAAGAAAAAATCGTAAAATAAGTAAAATGGGGAAGGATTTTTTCCATCACAGATTCAATATGCGACTTTCTTGATTTTGCAGCTCCAATTAAATTTTCGAGAGATGAAATCCAAGTTTCTGTTCCTGTTTTTTCAGCAATAATTTTTACGGGTTTTAAAATATTTTGAGAACCAGCTAAAACAAAATCTGAAACTTTTTTCACCACTGGATACTCTTCACCACTCAATGAAGCTTCATTTACTTCTGTTTCTCCCTCAATAATACGACCATCTGCAAGAAATTCTTTTCCAATTGGAACTATAAGAATATCCCCTTTTTTAATGGTATAAGCTTCAGTGGGTAAAATATTTTTTATAGACTCACCAAGTTCTTTAGCTTTATTTATTGACTTCTCATGAAAGTACCGGCCAACAAGTAATAAAAAAATAAGACCTGTAATTGTATCATAATAAACCTTACCAGAGTTCATTATAGTTTCATAAATACTCACAATTAAAGAAACAATGAGCGCAAAAGAAATTGTCATATCAATATGCACAATTTTATTTTTAAGTGCTCTTACTGAATTTATAAAAAAGCTTCTTCCTGCATATACTACCGTTGGTACCGTTATAATCATACTTAAGATAATAAAAAGTTTATTAATATGAGTTTCAATACCAAAATACAGACCAAAATATGAACTTGCCGCAAATATCATTACATTGCCAAAAGCAAAACCAGCAACAGCAATGTCTTTAATTCTTTCTTTTTCATATTTTGAACGAAATTCTTTAGAAGATAAAAAGGGGAGCGGTAAAACATCATAACCTGCAGAAATAAGCAAACGAGCTGTTTGTTCTAATGATTTTTCATTTTCATTTTTAAACGAAAAACTCACCGTTCTTTCAAGTAAACTCACCGAAACTCCATAAATATTTGAATCTCTAGAAAGTATTTTTTCTATTAACCAGATACAGGCTGCACACTTAACTTCAGGAACAAAAAAGCCCCATTTTTCATCTTTAATTTTAAAAATAGAATTAAGACTTTCATCTCGAAAGATTAGAAAATGAGAATCATTTACTTCATCAACTTGCGTAGGATGTTTTCCTACTAATTTCATTATTTCATAATATTTATTTAAGTCATGAGATTTTAAAAAATAATATACCGAGTAACAACCTTTACAGCAAAAAGAATTTTTTACTCTTTTTGTTATAAGAGAATTTTGGCAGTGTAAGCAAAGCTCAGGTAATTTATTTCCGATATCTACTTCATGATCATTCATATTCTGTGCTATTAATGAATTGTTTTGTTCATATTGGGAGTCGTTTTTTATGAGTGATTTTTTAAACATTATAGTTCCTTTATCATCGGTTGCCATCTTTGGCTTTTCAGGATCTCTTCATTGCCTTGGGATGTGTTCTCCGATGGTTGCCGCTTGTCATAAAAAGACCTGGCAATATTTTACTTTTCGGTCAATATCTTACACAACTATCGGTGTTTTATCAGGATTTTTTGGCTTAGTCTTTTTTGAAAAATTTTTAGGTTTATCTGCAAGTAAAATTGCTTGGATAGTTGCAGTATTAGCTTTGCTCCAAATTCTTTACCTATTAAGAAAATCTTCTAACAATCAATCTGTAATGACTCAAAAAATCATTCATAAAATAATGAGATATTCTCCTTTATCTCAAGCAGCTACACTTGGAATAATCACCGCATTGTTACCTTGTGGTTTTTTATATGCAGCAATTCTTATGTGTGCTTCGTATTCCAACCCCATTATCAGCGGACTTGGAATGCTCACTTTTTCATTAGTAACATCCCCAGTTTTACTTGGAGGAAAAGGTGTTTTTGTATTTCTTGCTCAGAAAAATGCTTCCCTTGCAAAATATATTTCAATTTTGTTACTTTTAATGGTCGCTTTTTTTGCATTAATGCGTGCTGGTGTTTTTAGAGATTTGTTTTCTCATTCACATGAACACGTTACAGAACACAAAGTAAATTGTCATTAATGTAACTTACCCGCTTTTCCTTCGGCCTTTTTAGCTCCTGGTGGATTTGTCCCCTGTATAGATGCTATATAAATAACAAGATCTTGAATCTTTTTATCACCCAATATACTTTTCCAGCCAGGCATTCCTTTCGCAGGCTCACCTTCTTCAATAATTTTTTGCACATCTGCATACGTGTCACCTGCAATCCAAAAATCATCTGTTAAGTTAGGACCTACTCCACCTTGACCACTCATTCCGTGACATGAACCACAGTTCGAAGCATATATTTGTTTTCCACTCTTAATTTTATCTTTATCTTGCAAGAAATTTTTATAATCAAATGGAACATTCTCTCCTTTTGGACTTTCACCTGAGTTTTGCTCCATAGAAGCTAAATAGTCTTTTTTAAGAGTGTTGCCTCCTTTATAAATTTGATAATATAATAAATAAGCTGCACCTAAAATTATAGTTCCATAAAATAAACAATGAAACCATAAAGGAATGGGATTATCTAGCTCTTTAATACCATCAAAATCATGATCGATAAATTTTACCTCTTTTTTCTTATTTTTATCTTCATTTTCAGTCGTCATTTTTTGGCAAATCCTCACAATGTTTTATATACTTTTTACTGATAATAGATGTCCAAATCATCCAAATAATATAAAGCAGGAATGTTCCCACAAAAACTATTCCCGTAAGCAAAATATCTGAATGATCCGTTGCTAATTCACGAATCATTTTTTATTCCCTTCTTTATGTGCCTCTTCAGCTTCTTTGCCATCAATTCCAAGTCTTTGTAAATAAGCTATAAGAGCAATTATTTCAGAGTGCGAACTGATATTTACGCCCTGCGTAGAAAGACCATTTTTAATTTTGCTCGCTTGTTTATTTAATGATTCAAGTGCATTTTCTATTTCTTCCATTGAATAGGGCACACCTAATTTTGCCATGACTTTCATTTTATCGCTTGTATACGAGGTATCGAGAAGATCTTTTGCGAGCCAATCATATTTAGGCATGGTGCTATTTGGAGTCATTGTGGTGGGATCCATCATATGATTATAGTGCCAAAGGTCTCCGTATTTTTTCCCCAGTCTGTGCAAATCAGGACCTGTCTGTTTGGACCCCCAAAGATGTGGAAAGTCATATTCAAATTCACCTGCTTTAGAATATGGTCCATAACGCATAACTTCTTCTTTAAAGGTTCTGACCATTTGAGTGTGACAGTTATTACAGCCTTCACGGATATAAATATCGCGGCCTTCAAGTTCGAGAGGAGAGTAAGGTTTAAGAGTTGGAATTCGCTCTTCGGTAGAGTGAGTGATTAAAAGAGGTAGTATTTGTATAATTCCACCGATTGAAACTGCTACCAATGAAAGCATTCCCATAACAAGTCCTAAATTCTCGGCGGCTTTTTGTAAGGATCCAAAAGCATTTTTGTTATGTTCGATATTAGAAAATGGGACGGCTTCAACCTCTGTGTCTGGTACCTTACCAGCTTTTTTAATGGTTTTATAAAGCATATAGGATCCAATAATAAATCCTACGAGATATAAGGATCCGCCAATAGCTCTTAAATAATGATAAGGTAAAATGCTCTTTACCATTTCCATATAATTAGGATATGTTAGCACACCGTCTGTAATACTTTCACGTACAATTCCTAAATATATACCAGCAATCCACATTGGAATTATATAAACAAGAATACCAACAAGTGAGATCCAAAAATGTATATTTGCTAATTTATTACTGTAGAGATCTGTCTTGTATATTTTTGGAACTAACCAATAGAACATTGCAAAAATAAGGTAACCATTCCATCCAAGTGCACCACCATGCACATGTGCAATAATCCAATCCGTATAGTGAGCGACTCTATTAACATCTTTAAAAGATAAGAGAGGACCTTCAAATGTGGCAATAAGATAAAAAATTGTAGATGCAAAAAAGAATTTGGTAGAAGGGTGATCCTTCATTTCTTTCCAAGCACTTTTAATAGTTAAAATAAAGTTAATTGCTCCTCCCCAAGAAGGAGCTAATAACATAACAGAAAAGACAACTCCCACTGTCTGCAACCATTCAGGCAAAGCTGTGTATTGGAGATGATGAGGACCAGCCCACATATAAATAAAAATGAGTGACCAAAAATGTACAATTGAGAGACGATACGAATAAATAGGACGATTCACAAGCTTGGGAATATAATAATAACCTAATCCTAAAAACGGTGTGGTTAGAACAAAAGCAACTGCATTATGTCCATACCACCATTGAACAAGTGCATCACGAACACCAGAATATGCACTGTAACTTTTAAATAATGAAACAGGTAAAGAGATATGATTTACAATATGTAGAAGTGCTATTGAAATAATAGTTGCAATATAGAACCAGATAGAAACATATAAAACTTTTTCTCTACGCACGGCTATGGTCATAAAATAATTAAATGCAAAAATCACCCATACAAGAGCAATTAAAAGAGCAATTGGCCATTCAAGCTCTGCATATTCTTTTGATGTGCTTAGTCCGAGAGGAAGAGTGATAGCCGCTAAGACAATTATAAATTGCCATCCCCAAAAGTGTACCTTTGATAAGAAATCACTGTACATTCTTGTTTTTAAAAGACGCTGTGATGAATGATAAATACCTGCAAAAACCCCATTTAAACAAAAAGCAAAAATGACTGCACTCGTATGCAATGGACGCAATCTTCCAAAAGTTAACCAAGGAGTGTCAAAATTAAATGGTCGAAAAAAAAGCTGTATAGCAATTATAACTCCAACAAACATTCCAACAATTCCCCAAATAATTGTTGCAATTATAAATTTTTTAACAATATCATCATCGTATCGAAACCGTTCTAAACTCATCGGACTCTCCCACAATTCTTTTTAAAAAATAAAAAGAAAATTATAATTACTTTTTTATATTTATTTATTTGGATCCCTATTTCAAGGATGTATCGGGATTAATTTTGATTTATTATTGTCATTACTGACGAAATTATGACATTATTAATGAGAATGGTTCTCATTAATAACTACATTCTATTTTTTATAATATAATTTTTAAAATTTAATTTAATATGATAAATAAAAATTTTCATAAATATATAAATTAATTTTAATTTATCATGTTATTTTAAATTATTACTTATGTATTTTTAAAATAACAAATAACTAAGCATTTTGCATACTGCATAATTTTTCATCATTATGGGAATGAATTTCATCAAGAAGAATATGATGCACAACCAATTCAAGGGGCTTGCTTGCACGTATGGAGTGATTTTCAAAAGGCATCATTTCTAAATAAACACCGGAAGTCAATTTTACAGTTTTTTCTTCAATCTTAAATTCGCCTTCACCACTCACTACAATTGCTGTAACCACTGCTTTAGAATTATGCTCAGGAATAAAATCACCTTCTTGTAAATTAAGTTTGACAACAAATATGTTTTTATCTTTTCTTAAAAGAGTTCTTGTAATTGTCATATTTTGTTCCTTTAATGTTATTAATACCTTCAATGTTTTTCAACTCACACCTTATCCATTTGCACAGCGGGGATGTGAACAAACTTATAAGATGTATTTAAAATACATCTTATAAGCAGCGAAGTCAACCGTCGCCTGTCATTGTCACTTTCCTAAGATGTTGCCACTATCACTTCAATGATTTTAATATGTTTCCCAAAGTCTTGACTCTAAAACTAACCCATACCCGCTGGCTCTGTATGCTTTCAATATATTTAAAAAACCTTGGCTCAAATTTTATGAAACTGAAAGTCTGATTATTAACCGAATGCCATTGCGGACTCAAATGGCCATCTTGGCGCATAAAAAAAGCAATTTTTCCATTGAGAAGGTGATAAGAAAAATTTATTATCGCGATAAACTTTTTTATTAAACCTCAGGGGGTAAATACCAATGAAAATTAAACTGATTTTGGCATTCTCCACAACTTACTTTAGCTTGGTATCCAGTTTGGTTGCATTTGCAAGCGATCCAAAAAGTGTACGTTGGACGTATAAAGAAGATAACAATAGTGACTTCGTTCACATCATTGATGTGATCAATCAGAAAACCGGCTTTGCACTTTCGGTGTCCGACTTCTCGATGATGGAGAGTCGTAAACTCGCTAAGTACAATTATCTCATGCTCACACAATTGCAAAATGGTTTACCGGTGGAGGGAAACACATTGCGTATTTGGACTAATAGCCAAGGACAACTTTTCCAAGTCGAAGCGCAAGTGAGCGATATGACTTCTTCCGAGTTAGCAAAACAAAGTCGCTCCATTAATCTAGAGACCGTTCAAGCACATCTTTCATCAGACATAACAATGGATTTAGTGCGAAACGAAGTTCTTAACCATCCAGATGATAAACAGATTCGAAAAGTACAGTGGAAAGATGTGATTGAGAAAGATAAAGTTCTCCGCATTGTCAAAGTCAAAGGAAAGCGCGGAACGCACCTTATTAAAATCGATCCGATTGGAATGAAAGTTGTTGATCATCTTTATGAAGAGTTTCCAAACGCTGACAGTAACATCAAGTCGATGACTATTCCTGTGCACATTTACCCAATTTATGAAGAAGTTGAGAAAACCAATGAACTGATGCCGCGTGTTCCCGGTTATTTGCGGAACCTCGTTAGCAAAATCCACAAAGCTGATGCTGATCCTTACACACCTCTACGTAGCAAGAAATACTTTTATACCATGCTCGATCCATTTAAAGGATTAACCGCTGCCGGTCGCAAAGATGGTTTTTGGGCCCCCACATATGTTAAGCGGCAAGGTAATGCAATTCACAATGCTTTACCATTGGTTGATAATAATTTTGCTTCTGGTTTTGTACTCGAAGGGAAATTCACTTCAATCAACGTTCATCCTGAAGCTATTAAGCAATACGCCGGGAAGTTAGCCTTCAAACCACAATTTTCAGGGCAGTTCCGTTTTGATTATCGTGACGATGAGATGATTCCGACAGGAACTTACCACGGCAAGCCGTTTGTATCACGCAAAGAAATTGAGCGCGTCGACGCAGTTCGTCTCGTCGATCATAACGCTCTCGAGTACCTGAACAACGGTTTCGACAGCATTCAAGTTTACTGGGCTGTGGATCAATTGTTCGAGACACTTCATAAAAGTGGGTTTAATGATCCAGAGTTATCTACTAGACCGTTCCATGCGTTCTTATATGACCCCGATATTTCCATGAAGAACAACGCCTATTACACAGACGACACAATTAATTTTACGACTTATTCACCAAATCAAAGCAACATGGCTCGTGATAATACCACGATTTGGCACGAACTTGGCCACGGTGTCATGGATCGTTTGATGGGAGATTTTATTAATTTGGCTGGCACGGGTGGACTCAGTGAAGGTATGGCGGATTTTGTTGCTCAAATGGTGTTGCATGATGTGACGGGCGCAAGTTCATTCCCTAGTTTATCAGATATGCGTATTATTAACCAAACAGGATTTTTCTTGACCAACGAAGTGCATGACGACGGCGAAGCGTTTGGCGGCACCATGTTTGATATCTTGACCTCCGCAGAAAAGAAATTCGGGATCTATAACGGACTGCAAATGATGACCGACTTGACTTTAGATGCAATGCGCCTCAGTAGAAACCACCCAGCACTTGGAGAAAAAGAGTGGTTTGAACATATGCTGTTTGCCGACGAGCTAGGCAATGGCAATGTTCGCAAAAGTGGCGACTTTAGGTCGCTTATTCTTGCTGCGTTGTCAAAACGTAATTTCAGTATGGATGGCTCTTCCCACGCTGAATTTGTTTTCAAAGCGGATGGAAATGACGTGAGTGCGGGCCAGCTCGGTTCTCGTTCTAGGCCTATTCCAGTTACGCTCAAAGCTGGCGAAACAAAACCCTTCAATCTCACCGTTCAGCTTAAGAATTCCGCAGTCTACAAATTTAAATTCCCTGTCCAAGTACGGGTTAGTTTAGTCGGCGGTCCGATTCAGGGCGCAATTCACTGGAAGGATAAAGAGCATTCTCCCTTTATTTACACTCTGAAATCTGAGGCAGATACCGCTAAGATTCCTCTCGTCGTGACAGCGCAGTGTGATGAAATTAACCGTGATGATGGAAGTTGTGTGGATTATGCTTCGGTGCAGATACTTAACGATGGCCAAGATGTAAACAGCAAGCCACAGGCGAAAAAACGTTTTTATTTAAGGATGAAGCCAGTTAAGTATAACAATCTTGGATCTTAGTGTAGCAGCGTAAGAGTTGGAAACTATTTAGATCTAAAACTGCAAATTGTTTCCTATGAAATGATGGTTCATTTTTTTCAAGATAATTAAGATTTTCCTTCTCGCTTACATTATCTTTAATCAAATTTCTAATTGTGTTAAATCTTACATAAAATATGAATCAACCATTTTTGCCTCATCTCTGTTCAAAAAATGTGCGGAGAGAGAATTTGTTTTTTACATAGGTCATCTTCCTTATGTAAATTGATTTTTTTCAAATTACTAAAACTAATAAATTATTTATAGAGGTTCTCATTGGCTAAAACATTTTCTTGCATACTTGTTGGTGTTGAAGTTTTCACCATCGAAATAGAAACCGTAATTGGCAATGGATTTTCAGGTTTAAATATTCTCGGCCTCAATTCTGAAATCACTCGAGATATGCGTGAACGCATTCGCTCTGCATTAGAAAGCGTAGGCATTCTCATACCAGCAAGGAGAGTTGTTGTTAATATCACTCCAAGCGATCGCATTAAATTATCTCGAACACCTTTGTCACAACTTGATTTTCCTGTTGCCGCCTCTATTATTTATGCTCTTTTTCAAGAAAACAATAAAGGAATAAAATTATTCAAACCCTTAAAAGAATATCTTGCTGGAGAAATATCTCTAACAGGTGAAATAAAAAAAATTGAAAACCCACTCGTCTATCATGCAGCTTTTCATTCAATTAAAAAGGAAACTATTTTTTGTCTGCCACAGTCTAAAACAAACATAGACTTAAATTTAATAGAAAATATTGAATATTATTCTTCCCTAAAAAAATGGCTTCTCACACGTAAAAAAAACAATTCCATTATTTTACAAAATAAAAAAAATTTATATAAAGAAACCATAAAATCAAATGCTCAAATAACAGATGAAATTTCAACGAAGACCATTACAAATACAATTTTACTTTTGGTAAAAAATCCAAAAATATGTGTTGCAATTATTATTGCTGCACTTGGTAAATTTAACATATTAATTGCCGGAGAACCGGGAGTTGGAAAAAGTTTCTCTCTGCAAAAAATTACAAATTTTTTCCCTCCACTCAGTGAAAAAGAAAAGATTGATGTCAGACTGATTCACGCATCTCCCCAAAATGAAGAAGAAAGACCTTTTCGTGCACCTCACCACTCAGCAAGCTCGGCAGCACTTGTCGGAGGCAGTATGCTCAAACCAGGAGAAGCATCACTGGCTCATCACGGAATCCTGTTTTTAGATGAGTTGGCTGAATTTTCACGCTCAAGCCTTGAATCCCTTAGAGAGCCGCTCGACTCTGGACAAGTGTGCCTCGCACGAGCAGGGGGACATATTATTTACCCAGCAAAATTTCAACTCTGTGCAACGACCAATCCCTGTGCTTGCGGTTATCTCTTTTCCCGCAAGAAGCCTTGTCGATGCAATCCTACGAATAGCAGAAAATATTTGCAAAAAATAAGCGGCCCGTTACTCGACCGCTTTTCTATTCAATTATGGGCAGATAACACGTGCGAAGAAAAAAATTTAGATATTTTTTCTCAAAGACTATTAAAAATTATAAAAAATGGAGAGATTGAAGCTTTCAGCAAAAAATTTATTGAGTTGCAAAACAATATTAATGTTCATCCAGAATTTTTTCAACTCAACACTCTAAATGAATCTTTTTTACAGCGAAAACCAGAGTGCCAAAATTTATCAAACAGAGGACAAATCAAAATAAATGAACTCATTTTTTGCTTTCAAGAATTATTTCCCAAAGAAAAAGATTCAATTCATTTTCTCAATTCTGTTTTAAGCTATCGCATTCTAAATAAAATGTTTGCCGATAATATTTATTAATTTAAAATATTTTATCATACTTTAAATCACCTCAAATAATTTATTTTGAGGTGATTTTATTATGGATGAAGAATTGTTTTATTCACTGGTAAAGAGTAAATAACATGATCTGCTTCTTCAGCTAAAAAGCGTTTTGGCACACCATTAACGGTCACTAATGCAAATTTGGTGTCTTTCAGTTTATAAACTTTTTTAATACCATCAGCTGAGCTATGCACAACCTCTGCAGTTGTTGATTTTGGAATCAACAAGTTTAAAGTGCATACTCCTGGCGCACCAAAAATGTTGAAAATGCAACGCTTGTCTATATAGAGATCTACTTTATTATTTTCATGAATAACAACTTTTGGTTGTCCATCTCTTGCAGACATATATTCTGTTTCCCAAATACCATTTGGTAAATTTTGGGCAAAACTCACCCCAGATACAATAAGACACGTACTTACAACAAATTTTTTAAACATTTGAATTCCTATTAAATTGAAAGTTTGTTTTCAAAATATAAAAATCGTTTAAAATTTGTAAAAAAAGCATGAAGTACCGCTTACCCCAGTCATTGTAAACATTAGATTAATAATAAATTTATTTTCCAAAATACGAGTGTATACTAAGAAAAAATCAATTTAATTAATAAGACATAAACAACAATAAACAATACTTCACACTGAAACAATTTATTAAACGAATTTTTAAATATTGTCAAGAATAAATTTTTTTACAAATTAAAATTCATTTGATCTTAAATACTACAAAAACTATTCATTTATATAATTAATTTTTAGTTAATGGTAATGAATAAACTATATTGCCTTCATTGTCCTGGACTAAAAATCTATTTGGTTGATCTTTATTTGTAACAACTGAATAGTGAGTATGTCCTAGTTTATAAATCTTTTTAACCCCATCTGCAGAACTATATACATGACTTGCTTTTGTTAATTCTGGAATTATAAGATTTCTGGTACAGAGCGCAATTTCACCAAATTGGTTAAATCGGCATCTATTGTCAAGATAAACTTCAACATTATTATTTTCTTTTACAACAATTTTTGGCTGACCATGTTGGCTTGACATAAGCTCAGTTTCATACGAACCTTGTGGTAAACTCTCTGCAAAGCAAAAAGTTGTACTAACTAAACTTACTGCAAATATATATTTCTTAATCATATCTAATCTCCAAATTGAATGAGAAAAATTTCTCTAATTAAAAGCAAAAATTCAGATTAAAGCACTAAATACAAATTCAGAATTTATAATTAATATAAGTAAAATAAAACCCTTCAGAAACATCTCTAAAGCATTATTAAAAACCCTTAATTATCAATATTTTTTAACTAAAAATAGTATTTAAGCTCTTGCAAAGACTTAAATTAAAAATAAATACATGTCAAGAACCCAAATAAATAAAAATAAAGAGAATTTTAAAATATTGACAACAATAAAATACATATTTTAATTGGACATATAAATAATTAATTTAAAAAATATTTTATTAATATTTTTTACAATAAAAAAACAAAAATCACGCTAAAACCTGAGTATTCAATAAAAAATAGAATACCAAAAAATTAAAATTAGTAAAATTTATTTTTTTTTAAATTTAATTATTTTTATTTTGGCCGAATAACTAATTTTTTTTGTGAAAAAATATTATAAGAAATACAATCAAGTCTCTTCTATATACAACTCCCTATATTACAAAATAATCACGAGCTCTAGTACCTAATTATTTGCAAAAGAAAACTCAAAAAAATATTTATTTTTTTATTTTTTTTTAATTATATAAATTTATGTTTATTTATTCTTGCCAGACAATTTAGTATTTCATTGAATTTAATTTAAATTTTCAAAGTAGATATTCTTTAAGAAATTAAAAGAGAGACCAAGGCTGGTCTCTCTTAAAAACAAAAAGCTCTAAAAACTATTTAAATTATGCGGCTTTCTTTGCATCCGTTTTTAACTTTGCAGCAGCAATTTTTTTATAAAAATGCACTATGATATTTAAAACAGCCAAAAAGATAATAAAAGGATAAAGCCAAATCAAAATGGGAGCCATAAAGGCCATTATCCCTGTAAAGCCAGTGAGAGCAATCACAAATGTTGTTGCTATACAAAACATCAAAGTAAGCTGACGTTTTGTCCGTAAGAAAGAAATTTTTTCACATATAAAATCGACAGAAACAGAGGTAAGGGCCACTGCAGTTGTTAGACAAGACACTACCAATGTAAATGAAATAAGATAATCTGAGGTTTCCCCTAAAGCAATACTAGCAATTTCGGGCAACATTTGAGTTGCGGGCAAGTGTGATATTTGTCCCGAATAAGCAGCCCCTAAATAAACAAGAGCCATATAAACAACAAATAGCAAAGACATTCCAATAGCCATAGCACCCAAAGTGGGTTTAAATGGAATTGACTCATTATCTTTCGATTTAAAATATGTGACCAAACTTACCCCAAAAAAGAGCGCTGCCATTAAATCCATCGTATGGTAACCTTCAAAAAAGCTAACTTTAAATGAAGTTGCGGGGCTTACTGAGTTTATGTCGCTTGAGATCGTCTGTTTAGAAATCAAGGCAAAATACAGAGAACCTCCAATAACAAGAGCCAAAGCGCCTAATTTAAATGGTGTAAAATATTTTCCAATAATATCAACAATTTTTGCATTGCTAAACGTAGCAAGCCAAATTATGCTTACACAGACGAGAGCAAATATCCATAATGGAGTCTGTTCAGAAAAGGATTGCCAAGCGCCGTAGCCAACAGCAATACAGCGAGGAATGACTCCAAAAGGGCCTATCAACATAAGTATAAGAAATGGAATAATCCACCCCCCTACTTTGCCAAGCCAGCGAAAAAAGGCATCTTGAGAACCTTTTAAGCATGTCATTGCAACAAGACCTAAAAAAGGGACAAAGACTCCAGTAATTGCAAGCCCAATTGAAGAATAAAGCCAATTTGATGGACTTTGACTTCCTAACATTAAAGGAAAGACAAGATTTCCAGATCCAAAAAACATTGCAAATGCTGCAAAACCCGCTATAAATATTTTAAATTTTGCAACCGAATTAACTTGAGCCGACATGATAAAATCCCCAAAGAACTGGATGACTAGCCAAAACAAGAGGTCATAAAATCCTTTTATACCTTACTTGTCAACTTATAATATCAATCCAACTCTTTGGGAGAGATAAACATCTCTAATATTTCAAAAACTTAAAGTCAAAAAAAAATTCTATTGAGAAAAGAAATCAAGAACTATTTCATTAAACTTTTCGGGATACTCAATTTGCGGCATATGTCCACAATTTTCAAAAATAACGAGACGAGAGTGCTGAATGAGTTCTTTTCCTGCATGGGCATGACTGACATAAATAATAGAGTCTTCTTTACCCCAAATTATCATAACAGGCATTTTTAGTTTATGTATTTCTTTTTTTATAGTTTTTACAATATGTTTTTTAATGCCAAAAATATTTACAGCACTTCTGTTTACCCAAAGCAAAACCTTATTCATTTGCGGATTAAGTGAATAATTATATAATAACTCAATTTGTTCTTTTTTAATAACATTTTTATTAAATGTATTTCGATTTAATGCATTCTCCAAACCTTTTTTATTCGGCTTAACCATAATTTCACCTAAAAAAGGAAGTGAGAATATTGATAAATGTATAGGAATATCCGTTCTAAATCCTGGACTTCCAATTAAAACTAAATGTTCAACCATTTCAGGAAACATTTGTGAAAATTTTAATGAAATAAGACCACCCATTGAGTGACCAATTATTTTTACTTTTTTTATATTTAATTTTTTAAGAAATTCATGAATAAATAAAGGGTGATTTTCTAATTTTGGTTTAGATTTCGGCTTATCAGTTTGACCAAATCCCAATAAATCAACAGCTATCACTTTATGATCTTTAGACAGCTCTAGAATATTTTCACTCCAAAACTCAACTGACAATGCAAAACCATGAAGTAATAAAATAATAGATGGAGAACTTCCAACTGACCAATATCGCGTATTATATCCATTCACATCAATAAAATAGTTTTCAAATAAATGCATATAATCATCTCCAACATATAAAATATTTATAATTAATCATGACCCCCATTTCAAGTTGATACTTTTTAGCAAGAAAAGGAAAGGCAATGGATTAGTTAAACACAATAAAAAAAGTTAAGTAATCACAATAAGTGATTTATATTATAAGAACATTTTGTATACTAGCATTTTTTTTTATTTATCACTCATTCAGTATAATAAATTAAAACATTCTAGCTGCCAACGATTTATATTGAGTGTTCTCTCATTTAGGGATGAAACCCGAGAAGACACCCTAATATTATCAAAAAATACTATTAAATTTAAGAATGATTCTGTCGATATAAGTTTATTTTGTAAGAAAAGGGGGAGAAATGTGCACAAATAAACTTTCTTTAACTTTAATTTTTCTTATATTTTCAATAATTAGCACCTCATGTGGGCAAGGAGGAGAAAACCTCCCTTCTAACACTTTTGCCCCCTCTAAAAATTCTTCTCCTTTTAGGACTTCTAACCTCTCTAAAAACTCCCCTTCAGATAAAGCGAAGGACTGCTTTGTTTTTATTGAGAATCAGTTAAAAGATTTTCCAAGCTACATAAATGAATATAAAAGTATTTCTAAAAAAATAGGTGGAGTTTCGGCAAAAGGCGCTCTTACTGGCGTTTATGAAATAGATACCAATGGAAAAAAAAGAAGATTATTATTTAAACAGGGAAGAGATGATGGAGAAAATATCGCAGAATTTATTGCCGCAATTTTCTATTCTTGTTTTCTTCAAGGATATGGTGCTGGTGTGATTTTAGCGAAATACGATTCATCAATTGATACAAAAACAAATGTAAAAGATGATCTACATAATAATATATATGTAGGTTCATCATTTTTTGATGATTTTAAAGAAGTATTTAAGATTATGGGTTTGAGTAAACGACCTGGGCGTATACACACGAAAGGCACTTCTTTTAAAAACTTTGTTCAAAATAATAAAAATACAAATTTAGGTGAAGTTATTGCTATAAGTTTATGGCTTGGAGATTATGACACGCATTCAGCCAATCTAGGAACAGCTCTAGTTGATCATGAGAAAGTGTTTGTAAAAATAGATCATGGATGGAGCTTTGCATTTTTACAAGATAATATGAATTATAAAAAAACTCCATGGAGTAAGCTTAGTTTAGATAAACCAGCAAATAATTTTAGTGATTATGATAAAGACAATTTTTTGAATGATTCTAGTGGTACTTTTCGCCTTAAAATACATGATTTAAAATCTATAGATAAAGAATATATACGGATTATATTAGTTGAAGCTTTTAAAAAGTTAGAAAAAGTTTATAATCCTTCAGCCTATCAATCATTTGCCAAGTGGATAAATTATCCAAACCCCAAAAAAGAGATTATAAGTTTAGAATTAATAATAAATTATTTAACAGATAAGTTATACAATAGAGCTCAAAACGGCCTTAAGTAATAAATAATATTGTGTGTCCAAATTAAGAAACAGTTGGGCTAAAAAATGTGAACTAATGGAACACGAGCATTTATTAAGTTTTTTATTTTAAAATTGAATGCCCATCCCCTGCTGCAAAGCGGGAATAAATAAAGGTGAAGAATCAAATCCCACAGCTAAGGCTCTGTCGGCCACCGATAAATCAAGATAAGGAACCCAGACGACTGGAGAGTTTTTAGTCGTTAAACCATAACGAAGTGGAAACAATGCGGTAGGGTGCAAATGTGGTTTTGAGGGTGGTCTTTGCAAGCGAATACCAAGCTCTTCAATTGTTTTCGCACCTTTTTTCATATTACATGTTTTGCATGCTGTAACGATATTTTCCCATGTGGTCTTTCCACCCTTGGCAGAAGGAATAAGGTGATCAAGAGTGAGATTTGAACAAGGCCCACTCCAACTGCAATACTGACAGCGAAAACCATCACGTAAATAAATATTTTGCCTTGAAAAGCGAGGACCATTGAGTCTTTTTGTACGAGGTCTGCATCCTTCTAAGCGGACAATCCAAGGGACTTTCCATGAACGTGAAACACCTTGAATAATTCGTTCAGATTCAAGAATGACAGAAACTCGGCCTGCATACAAAAGAACAAATCCAGCTTCCATTGTGACGACTTTCACAGGCTCAAAACGGGAATCAAGAACAAGCACTTTTCTTTCAAAACTGCCCATAGACCATCCTGATTATATTGAAAAAACAATCAGACGCGCCACTTCCTGATCATTTTAATGAGATATAAAATGATGAAAACATTTAATTTATATATAACTCTAAACTTACAATAATCTTATCGGTCGATAATTAATAAATCAATAGTGTATGAGGTCAAAATTACGAACCACTGAGAGGAGAATTTGTAGACATCACAATATAAAGCCCAATGAATACAAGCAAAATAACAATAAAAAGAAAAATTGTTACAAAAATTGCTGATCCCACTTTTTTCTTATTTAATTGCTTTTGATATTGGTTCCATAAATTTTGCACATCTTCTTGTTGTGCATTATTTGCTTTATTTAACGACTTATTTTCATTAATTATGTCTTTGCTGATTTTCATGTTCATGATTCTTTGCTCCCGAGTAAATCCAATCAAATTGCTCTTTATATTCAAGTGGCAAAAGAATTTCTTTTTTCTCACATAAACCCATAAAACTATGCGCAAAATCTGAGAAACAGGCAGATCTTAATAAAGTTGGTTCCATAAACTTTTCAGGTAAAGAACTTCTTAGAGAGTTCCAGATCATTTTTACTCTAGCAAAACTTGCTCTTTCAACATTTAGTTTTGCGGTGGGAATATAATCACCAAACAAAGCATTTGACAACTTATGATACAAATTCTCCCATCGTTCTTCATTTGTATCACAACTCGACAAAAAATCTCCACGTTCAATTAAATTAAAAAGTTTTTGACTATCGCGCACTACCAATTCTTGCAAAATAGCAAAAGTTGCCAGTGATGTGATAAGCACCTGGTTCGATATAGTAACCGAAGTTTTTTCTCTTAACTCTTTGAATATCCATGGATTTCGTAAAGCTCCGCGACCAATAATAAATTTATTTAAATTTGGAGCTTGCTGACTCAGCTTTTGAAAACTTTTAAAATCGGTGATGTCTCCAGAACCAACAATAGGAAAGCTACATTCTTGTGAAGCTGCATGAATAAGATTCCAACGTGCTTTTCCTGTGTAACGATCTTTTCTCGTACGCGCATGGAGTGTTAATTGTGATATTTTCGCATGAGCAACAATTTTTAAGAGTTCAGGGAACTCCTCGTCAGAGGTAAACCCTGAACGCATTTTTATACTAAATTTTTTTTCCCCTAGGCGACTTTCAAGTCCATTTACAAAGTTTGAAAAGACTTCAGACTTTTCAAGTAATCCACTTCCTGCATGGCTTCCAACTACTTTTGGAGAAGGACAGCCACAATTGATATCAACAAAAGAAGTATTGCTTAGGAGAGGTGTTGCAATGCGTTCTAAGTCCTCAGGTGAAGTTCCCATCAACTGAGGAATAAGGTCATAGTTAAAACATTTTTTTAGGTCAAAAATTTCTGCCGCATACGTTGAAGCAACCCGTTTCCAAGGGTAGTCTCGAGTGACGCGTAAGAAAGGTGTCATGGCAAAATCGGGATAGGATGTTTGTGAAAACCACAGTCGACTTGCAAGGCATGTAACGCCCTCCATAGGCGCTAATCCTATGATGTTGTTACTTATATTATTTTTACTTGTTGACGACAACACACTCATT
The DNA here is from genome assembly GCF_009208585.1 of Fluviispira multicolorata. Lineage (GTDB taxonomy): Bacteria > Bdellovibrionota_B > Oligoflexia > Silvanigrellales > Silvanigrellaceae > Silvanigrella > Silvanigrella multicolorata. The sequence continues at coordinate 333,604 of NZ_WFLN01000007.1, read as the reverse complement.
CCTCGATAAAATCATTTTTCAAACACTGCGTGGTATAAGTGAAAAAACTCTAAGCTTCAACAAGAAAGAGAAATAGGCTGTAAAGGTATGGAAAATATACAAATTCACGAGCGTATAGGTCTAACAGGTGCTTCAAGTTTTTTAACTACTTTGGTCTTAAAACGACTGGCTGAATTATCAACAGTTAAAGAAGTTCATATTTTTGATATTCATTCTCCTTCAGTTGCATCTAGCAAATTTATTTTCCATCGAGTGGATTTAACGAAAGACGAGGCCAGCGCTGAAATAGCTTCTACTCTTTTAGAAAATAATGTAACAGCTTTTATTCATGGTTCTCTTTTCTCAGGCCCAACGCGACGAAAAAGTTATCATCACGAAGTCGAATCCATTGGAACTTTTCATATTTTAAATGCTATTGCCGAAGCACAAATAAAAAAATTAATTGTCCATAGCGCAACATTTGTTTATGGCGCACATCCTAAAAATCCGAATTTTATTCATGAAAATTATGAATTAAAATTTCAAGGTCCTTCCTTTGTAAAAACACGTGTTGATGTCGAAAAACAATTGGAAGATTTTATTTTAAACTATCCAGAGTGCGCAGTGACAATTCTAAGATTCGCCCCTATTTTAGGACCTAACTCAACAAATATTCGTGCTCGTTACTTTATGTCTGGAATTGTACCAAAAGTACTAGGCTACGATCCACTGGTTCAATTTATTCATGAAGATGATGCTGTTAGAGCACAAATTATTGCCCTTACCAATAACATTAAAGGAGTTTTTAATATTGTTGGTCGGGGTATTCTACCATTAAGTACAGGTGTTCATATGTCTGGAAAAATACCTGTGCCATTCTTTTCTGCTCTGTGTAAAACATTCTTTTCTGCGGGTTATGCCACAAGAATATGGGAATTACCTTCAGAAATTGTACCCTTTTTTCAATTTCTATGTGTTGCTGATGGGAAAAAAGCTGAAACTGAATTGGGATTTACTGCTAAATATTCCAGTCGACAAGCGCTTAAATCCATGATTGAAGCCAACCGATTAAGACAAATTGGTTTTTCTGTTCCTTCGTCAACTCTCGGTGAAGATGAGGCGTATGCAACTTCACAAGGTTTTCAAAGAATATATTAATAAGGTAACTTAATTATGAGCACTAGTACAGCACACAAAGAAAAAAATAAACACCTTTCAGCAAATGATTCCTTACAAAATTTTTCTAATCAAGTATTTAATATAAGAAGAATGCTCATTGAACAATTCAGTCGCATAGAAAAAGATTTACAAAATAAATTTACTGACAATCAAGAAAAGTTTGCTACCAAAGAAGAACTTCAAAGCGTAATTGGCAAAATGCAAGAATTTCGCCAAGAAATTGAAAAAACTTTTACAACAAGTGAAAGCAATCCACTTGAGCCTGCTGCTGACGAATTTTTTACCGGATTAAATCCTTTTAATCTGCGCAGAAAATATCACGAATTTTCATTAAGGTTACGAAGTGAAGAAGTTGACCCTTTTGGTTATGATCCTATTTTTGACAAATTTGTCAGCCCTCTCTTAAATTTCTTTTATATTAAATATTGGCGAGTTGAGACGTATGGAATATCAAATATTCCTTCTGAAGGCCCTGCATTGCTAGTGGGTAACCATTCAGGAGGCCTCCCTTACGATGCAACTATGTTAAAAATGGCAATACAAAGAGAACATCATATGCATAGAGATCTTCGCTTTATGGTTGAAGATTTCTTATTTCATTTTCCTTTTTTAGGTTCTCTTATGAATCGTTTTGGGGGAGTGCGTGCAAGTCAAGACAATGCTCAACAACTTCTCGAAAACAATCATCCAGTCATAGTATTTCCAGAAGGAGTCAAAGGACTAGGGAAATTATATCGAGATAAATATCATCTTGCTCGTTTTGGTCGTGGTGGGTTCATCCGTCTTTGTTTGCGAACACGTTCCCCACTGATTCCTGTTGCTTTTATTGGGCCCGAAGAAATTCACCCAATGATTGCCAAAGAAACTTCTATTTCTAGAATACTAGGGCTTCCTTATACACCTATCACTTGGACTTTTCCGTGGCTTGGTCCTCTGGGCGCTCTGCCATTACCAAGTAAATGGAGCATTCACATACTTCCTCCCATCGATTTTACAAATTTTGGACCTGGGGCTGAAAAAGATAGAGTCTTAGTTTATAAAATGAGTAGAATGGTTAAGGAACAAATTCAAGATACGATCGTAGATAAACTTAAAAATAGACGCAGCATCTGGTTTGGTTAAGGGGAAATAATGGCACCAATAATTCGGGTTATTTACAATCAAAAAGGTGGAGTTGGCAAGACAACTTTAGCAGTAAATCTAGCCGCTTGTGCGGCAAGATCAGGAAAAAGAACTCTCTTAATCGATTCTGATCCACAAGGAAATGCAACTTCATATATTTTAGGTCAAGAAAAATATCCTGATAACACTCTTGCTGATTATTATGAAAGCTGTCTTCATTTAAATATTTTTAGACAATCTATTTTTGAATATATTACCTTGAATACAAAAATTCCTAATTTACACTTAGTTGCTTGTAACAGAGAACTCGAAGATTTACGCACAAAATTAGAAAATAAACATAAAATAATGAAATTGCGTGAAGGATTAAAAAACAATACTTACGACCATGTTTATTTAGATCCTCCACCTGCAAATGATTTCTTTAGTCTTGCTTGCCTTATTGCTGCCAATGAAATTATAATCCCAATTGACTGTGATGCTTTTAGCATCCGTGCTGCATCAGAAATTAAAAATACAATTGAAGAAGTTCGTCAAGATCATAATCCAAGTTTAAAAGTCTTAGGGATAGTAGTAAATCAATATCAAAAAGGCACAAAACATTCTTTAGGAATTATTCAAGAATTACAAAAAATTGGTTTCTCTATTTTAGAACCTTTTATTCCATCAAGTGTTAAAATTCGTGAGTCTCATTCAGAGATAAAACCCATTGTCATAGGTCATCCAGATCATGCTGTGAGCCAAGCAATCAATTCACTCTTTCATTCAATTGAAAGTATTTCACAAACTAAAATACCTGCAAATGAAAGTATTGAAAATAAAAAGAACCAAATTAAAGAAAAGAGCGACTCTCTTCATTTAGATTAAAACTATTTTTTACTTAAGTAACAAAGAACTTCATAATTCAGAGTTCCAGGAGAAGAGTCGAAAGGTTCAAAAAACTCAGGTTCAAAACCTGCTTTTTTAAAGTTTTTTAAATCTTTAAAAGTGGTATCAATAAAAGATGACAAATAAATAATTGTTTTTGGTGCGAGCTCAGTTATATGTTCAATTGTTTTTCCTTCACATCCCAATCGAGGAGGATTTAAAATAACAACATCGGCTTTTTGCAATCTTTTTTCTGCATTCAATTTTGCCAATACTTCATCAACTTTGCCTTCATAAAAGTCAACATTTTTAATTTCATTTATTTTTGCATTGCGAATAGCATCTTTTACTGAATGTGGAGAACAATCAATTCCAATAACTTCACGGGCAGAAGGTGCGGCTGTTATAGAGATTCCACCAGAACCAGCAAATAGATCGACTACTGTTTCTTTACCAGAAAGCTCCATTAATTCTTCAATACGAGCATAAATACGACTGGTTAATAATGGGTTCACAGGCATATAACTTGCAGCAGAAAATTTAAAAATAAAATTACCATATTTTTCTTCGAGAAGATCTTGTCCAACGATTAAAGTTAAATTTTCATTTTGTTTTTCTTCATCAGAATTTAAAGTACGTCCTGGTGCAACAACTTGCATATAAATTCCTTGAACGTTCATATATTTTTCTGCAATGTCACGCGCTAAAGGACGTAAAGTCGCAAGATCAGCTTTTGTAACTATAAAAGTAAGAAGTGTTTGTCTTGTATGCCGAGATGTTCGTAAAAGAACACTTTGTAAAAGCCCTGTTTTATTTCTTGGTGTGTAAACACTCACATTGTGGAGTCGAATACCCGTGCGCAGCCAGCCCATAACATCGTTCAGAGTATTGGACTGGATAGGACAACGGCCTATATCGACGACTTCATTTAAGGATTGTCTGTAAAAACCAAGATCAATCCAACGCTTATTCCCTTCTTTTTGAAAAGAGCGCCCCCCTAAACTGAGTCTTTCAGAAACAACGAGCTTGACTGTATGACGGTAACCCAAACGATCTTCGGACTCAACGCAGTCCTTAACTAAGACTGAAGAAAAGTCAGATCCTGCTTTTTGGACACGCAATTTAAGATCTGCAGTCTTTTGTATTAATTGGTTTTTGTATGAAATATCAAGAGATGGGCATGAACCACATTTTTCGAGAACTCGACATTGATCTTCGTGCATAACACGTTCAGATACCCCTGATTTTGTCGTTATCAATCTTACAAAATTTTCGGGGCTTCTGTCTTTTTCACGATTTGGACGAACATCACGACTATCTCGCTCAGGATACTGGTCTCTATCCCGCCTATAGGTTTTATCGGAAAAGCCTCCTCTTTTATCCGGTCTAGAGGAAGAGGAAGACGAACGGCTGCTAAAACCCACTTTACTAAAATCTTTCATAAAGAAAATATCACCAATATTAAAGTTTTCAAAAAACAAACAAATATACTCAATATTTACATACTATATATGTATTACATAACAAATAATCAAAAAAATTTAACTCTTTTTAAAACTCTAATTTCACATTAGTTGATTGCTGATTGAGCAGATTCAGGAATGCTTTTCACATTTGCTTCTGCTTTTAAAATAGCATTCCAAGCTTCAGCCAAGAGTCTATCCGCTTGAATTTCATTTTCAGAAAGCGCAGGCGGGGTCAAGTTTTTTTGTTCTAATACCCACTTAGATAAGGCAACAACCCCTTCTTGATAAGTTGTGACCTTACTGTCAGAGAGTTCCCTCATTTGACGCATCAAACGGTACATTTTCCTACCAGTTATTGCACGATCATACCACCTTAAAAAGGAATTTGGATCGAGAGATTTTCCATCAAGGGTTCTAGCGGTTTCTTGCCATTTTTGCAGCTCAAACTCAGTCACTTTTAACTTTTCTAGATGAGCAGAGAGTTTTAGTGAGTTCTGCCTTAAATTCTTTTCCAGATCAGCAGTTTTTTGTCTATTTTTTGAGAATTCTTCTTTTAATGAGTTCATTTCAATAAGTTTATTTTCAAACTCTTGGAGTGGTACCTTATTTTTATTTATATTATGAGATGCTTTAAGCTCAAGATCCATAGATCTCATTTGCTCTATAAGCTTTGAGTTTTCTTCGGTTAATATATATAGTTTATTCATAGTTGCTTCAGAGTGCCCTTTAATTTCTTTTTCTTTGAGGCGCAGTTCTTCTTTAAATTTTTTATTATCATCCTTTAATTTTGATACTTCTTTTCTTAAATCAAGTAATTCTGAAGAGTGAACAGAAGTCACTTCTGAAACTTGAGGCTTTGTTTGGATCAATTTTTTTTCACTTATTGGAGAGTATTGTGGACTCTTTACTGCGAATTCTCTAGCTTCTAGTACAATAAGCTTATTATTTAATTCAATAACTTTCGTAGATATTTTTTGTTTCGATAAAACAAGCCATGCACATAATAAAAGCACAATGCCAGAAAATACGAGCGAGACAATTGCAAATATATCCATAACTGTTTCCAAGAGTTGAGTAGAAACACAGCTCTGAAAACCAATCAAAGAGCCGTTAGTTTCTATAAATCAAAAAGTCTTTAAGCCGAATGTTCACAAGAGTGCGGCTCAGCCAAAAAAGATCCATCAATTGCTCTACTGTGTCGCGAGCAGGATCACATTGGCTACAAGCAATTTGTAACAAATGCGACGGCATAAGCAAGAAAAGAGCTAGAGTGTTCGCAAAATTTGTATTTTTTCCTTGCGGAAGTTCTGACTTTAATGTCTCAGAACTCAATAACACCAAAGCAAACTCACGCGCTAATAAAAACCGGAGTGCGGTTCCAAATCGCTCTCCTTTTTGCCAAGAAATTAAACACTTTCCATTTTCATAGCGAGATTGAACAATCTCCTTTTGATCTTCTTGAGCTTTTAATTCTACATCAGGTAACACTTGTGACAACTCGGGCAAGAGTACAGGAACGGCCTTAATATTAGCAAGTTCTATTATTCGATTTGCTTCTTGCATGAGCGTATTTCGTTCATCAGCACTGTTTAAAAATTCTCCATAACCTTGATATTCAAATAAAGCATCATATAAAACATTTTTTCCCAGTGATATATCAATTAAATTTCTAGGATCAACCTCGAGAGCATTAGCAAGTTGATTGATATTTTGAATTGATTTAATATTTTTTCGGCCATATTTCCAGTGAGTACAATCAGCAGGGTCGAAGCCAAGGAGAGCGCCAACATCTTGGTCTGTTACTTTTTCGGGCGTACTTTTTCTTAATGTAAGTACTTCTTTACAAAATCTGAATAACTCTGCGCTATGCGGAAAACGATTATTTTCGACATTTATCATTGCACGTGTCCTTTTTGAAAAAAACAAAATTTAAGAGTTGAATGAAGAAACCTTCATGAATTGTAACACGAAAATAGGACTTTCCTAATTAATCATAGAAATTGTATGGAGTTATATACCTACCACAGAATTGACACCAAACGCTTTTAAATTAAGCATTTTTTGATAGCGTTAAAAAAGAGAACCTATTCCTATTGCATATAGAAAGAAGTGGAGAAGGCTATGGGCTATCGGATAATGACCAACGTAACCTCAATTACGAACCAGAGACATATGCGCAACACACGCAAAATGCTCGATCAGAGTTTGGAAAGATTAGCGTCGGGCTTTCGAATTAACAAAGCTGCAGATGACGCAGCCGGCCTTGCCATAAGTGAAAAATTACGCTCAAAAATAAGAGGCTTACAACAAGCACAACGAAATGCAAATGATGGAATTAGCCTTATTCAAACCGCTGAAGGTGGTATGAATGAAGTTCAAAACATGCTCATTCGCATGCGTGAGCTTGGTGTACAAGCTGCTTCCGATACGATTGGCCCTAAAGAACGAGTCTACCTTGATATTGAATACCAAGCCCTTAAAGATGAAATTGATAGAATAGCCTATGCAACTGAATTTAATGGAACTCAGCTGCTTGATGGAACAGGAGGAATTCTTGAAATTCAAATTAATACAGGTGGTGACAATATTTTAGGTGTAGATCGTCTTGAATATAATTCCTTTAAGGCAGACGTAAAAACCAATAGACTTGGAGTTTCAGAATTATCTCTTGATACTAAAAAAGGAGCTCAACATTCACTCACTGCTATAGAAACTGCAATAGATTATGTAAGTGCAATACGAGCAGATTTGGGAGCTCTCCAAAACAGACTCGGATCGACAATTAACAGTATAGGAACCACTGTCGAAAATTTAAGTGCCGCGAACAGCCGCATTAAAGATGTTGATATTGCAGAAGAAAGCTCCGAATTAACAAGAAATTCAATATTACTTCAATCTGGTACCAGTGTCCTTCAGCAAGCAAACCAAACATCACGAATGGCTCTCACACTCCTTGAAGGAAGATAAGGTAACATATGTCAGATAAACTTCAACTCTCTCATGAAAATTTTGTATCAATTGCCAAAGATCTTATAAAAATCACAGATACAATATTAAAAAACGTTGTAAGCAAAACCGAAAAAGCTGCTCTTGAAATTGGCAATAAAATGGAAACCGTGTCCAGTCTTTCTTCAGATCAAGCACAAACTGTAAAAGGTTTAATAACGAGCATGTATCAAGAAGGCACTCAAGAGCAAAAAGAAGTTGAAAAAATGGCTGTCGAAGCAAACTCAATTGCAGATAAAATATTTGAAAGCGCATCTGCTGGAGATTTAGATGCCGCTAAAAGACTGGGCGAAAGCGATCGATATAAAGAAATTGGCGCAAAGACAAGTGGACTTTCAAAGCAACTCGAAAAACTTTCAGAATCCGATAAAGAGCTTGCAAATATGATTGCACCTGTAATTATGGCTCTCCAATTTCAAGACAGTGTAAGACAAAGTTTAGAAAATATTACAAAGTGCTTTGAAGAGTTCACAAATTGCTCAAATTCTATTTCACAGCAGAAATTATCAGATGATATAGCTCAATCTTTTTGGGGTGTATTAGAAAATAAATTCACAACAACAGATGAGAGAAATATTGTTCGAAAAACTGTTTATGGAGAAAATGCAAAACTTATAGAAGACACGAAACAAGACGACCCCTTTCTTTTTTAACTTTTCATAATTACAAGATTGATTTTATTTTTAACGCTTGATAAATTAAACTCCTACCTATCTTATTTATTATCATTTTATCAAAAGGTATGAGTTATTTATGAAAAAAGAACCTAGAAAACTCGTTATAAAAACAAAAATAATCTTATTTTTAATCCTATTTATTTCTAATAAAGCAATCTCAGCTAGTAGTTTCCCTATTGAAGAATCCTTCCAAATTTTTCATCCCGAATACTCTGAACAAGGAATGGTTGCAAGCCAAGAAAAAACAGCTTCTGAAATCGGAGCAAAAATATTAAAACAAGGAGGCAATGCTGTAGATGCTGCGGTTGCCGTTGGTTACGCCCTCGCCGTCACCTTACCAAAGGCTGGAAATATTGGTGGAGGAGGCTTTATGCTCGTTTGGTTAAACAAAGAAAAGAAATCTATTGTTATTAATTATAGAGAAAAAGCACCGTTTGCCGCAACTAAAGATATGTTTTTAGATAAAAAAGGACGTGTTAATGTAGATGAAATCACAACAAGCTATAATGGAGCCGGTGTGCCAGGAACAGTTTATGGTTTAAACCTCGCTCTCAAAAAATATGGCACTCTTCCTTTAAAAAAAGTAATGGAGCCAGCAATAAATTTAGCTCGTAATGGCATTACAGTCACTCATGCATTATCCATTTCTCTAACAGAAAGTATGAAACATTTACAAAAAAATGAAGAATCTACACGTATATTTTTTAAGAAAAATAAAGAGCCCTATAATCCAGGTGAGACTTTATATCAAAAAGATCTTGCAAACACATTAGAAGAGATCGCAAATAAAGGAACTGATGCTTTTTATAGAGGCAGTATCGCTAAAAAAATAGTGGAAGATGTTAAAACACATAAAGGCATTATGACTTTAAAAGATCTTCAAGATTATAAAGCAATTGAAATGTCTCCCATCGAAGGAACATACAATGGCTTTACAGTTTTATCAGTGCCCCCACCAAGCTCTGGTGGTGTTACTTTAATAGAGATATTAAATATCTTAGAAAATTATGATTTTAAAAAAATTCCTTTCCGCAGCGCAGAATATTTTCATATTTTAAGTGAAGCTATGAATTTTGCTTATTATGATAGAAATAATTCTTTAGGTGATCCTGATTTTGTAAAAAATCCCATTGAAAAATTAATTTCTAAAAAATATGCAAAAGAAATATTTCAAAAAATTGATTTAAAAAACCATATTCCTTCTGAAATTGTCCAAAAAGAAGGCATTCGTCGGGAAAGCAATCAAGATGGCAATACAACTCACTACTCTGTCGTTGATAAGTTTGGCAATATGGTTTCTAATACTTATACACTCAATTATTATTATGGAAATGGGAAAACCGCAAAAGGAACAGGCATACTTTTGAATAATGAAATGGATGATTTCACTGCAAAAGTTGGAGCTGCAAATTCATTTGGCCTGGTACAAGGAGCTAAGAATTCAATCGAACCGCAAAAACGTCCGCTCAGTTCTATGACTCCCACAATCTTATTAAACTCTAAGAAAGAAGCCATTCTTGCCACAGGAGCACCAGGTGGCAGCAGAATTATCACGCAGTCCCTTCTCATGATCACAGGCTTCATAGATTATCAAAAAAATATTGCATCTTTAGCTTCTTATCCTCGCTTTCACAGGCAACTCTGGCCCGATAAATTTTATTATGAAGATGGAATTGCATATGAAACCTTAGAGGTTTTAAAAAAGATGGGGCATGATATAGAAAGAGTCAATCCATATGGTTCACTACAAACTGTGCAAAAAAACATAGAAAATCGTTTTTTAGGAAGCAGCGACCCACGTTCTGAAGGAGATGCTGCAGTCGGAGTTTGGTAAGCTAAATAAAGGTGAGTTATGCATATCGTAGTTAAAAATATACTTTCTAAGTGCACACTCCTTACTTTATTTTTTTTCTTGAATTCTTGTCAGTCAACTCAAAATGCAATAAAAACCATTCCCGATGCTGATTTCAGTATTCCTAATAAAAGAGAATTTCAATTAAATGCAAATGTTTCTCCTTGCCGCAATTTTTATGATTATGTTTGCTCAAAAGAAATCGAAAAATTTTATCTACCCGAAAGTCGTAGTCACTATATTTTTAGTTTTGATGATTCTCATGAAAAAATTAAATATCAAAGATATACATATATAACATATCTAAATAAATTAAAAGACATGTCTGAACGCCAAAACATGATAAAAACATTTTATGACTCTTGTCTTAACATAAATTCACGAAAAAAAGAAGAACTAGCATATTTAGATCTGTATTTTAAAAAAATAAAATCTTTAAATCGCAATCAGATATTAGAAAAATTTGCAACGGACTCCCTTGAAGGAGTTCATGGATTAATAACTCTTTATCAAGATAGCAATCCTAGAAATCCATACAAAAGAGATCTTGCTCTAAGTTACGATATTAGTTTACACATAAAAGAATTTTATGATAATCCGCAACTCATGTCAGATTACGAAAAAGTCATTGAAAATTTCTTTGAAAAATTTCAATTAATAAACACTAAAATGTTAGCAAGTTATATTATAAAATTCGAAAAAAACATTGCTCAATCTTTCCCTACTCAAGCTGAAATAAGAGAGCTCGAAACCAAGGATAATACTATAGAAAGAAAAGTAATAATTCAAAAATATCCAAATTTATACTTAAATTTAATATTAAAAAATATTCCCAAACAAGTTACAATTAGCAATATGCTTCTTAAAACATTTAAAGCTTTAGACTTAGAACTCAAAAAAGCTTCACAAGATGAACTGCATGCCCTTACTCTTTGGACTAACTTATCAGATAATATTATCAAATATTCTTATCCAGATTATTATAAAACGTCAGAAGCCTTTAAAAGCAAATACTTTGGCTCTGCTCCCGTTGAAGAAGCAATTACGAACCAATGTATAAGTATCACTTCAGAAACTTTAGAAAGAAGTTTAGATTTTGAAATTGTAGAGAAATATTATAAAAATTTTCCAACAGAACGCGTTAAAAAACTTATTTATAAAATAAAAAATACAACCTACGAAAGAATTTCTCATAATAAATGGCTTTCTCAGAAAGCTAAGAAAAAAGCTCTTACAAAAATAAATAAAATGACTTTTCAAGTTTTAAAACCTGATAACATAAAAGATTGGAATTTAGAAAATATAGCTCATTTAAAGTCTGATAAATTTATAGAAAATTCAGAGTTAATAAAAAAAAATAAATTTAAGAAATTGCTATCTGAAATATCAACTCAACGTAATAAAAATGAGTGGGGCATGTCACCACTTGAAATAAATGCTTATTATGAACCAACATCCAATCAATTTGTTATGCCACTTGGCATATTGCACCCTCCTTTTTTTGATCCTGAAAAATCTGACATAGCGAATTTGGGTGCATTTGGTATGCTTGTTGCCCATGAAATAGGACACTCCGTTGATGATCAAGGCTCTCGTTATGATGAAAATGGAGTACTTGCACCGTGGATGAATGAAAAAGATTTAAAATTATTTAAAGAAAAAACCCAGAAAATAAAAAATCTATTTAATTTAAATGGAATTGACGGTGAATTAACACTTGGAGAAAATATCGCTGATTTTGTCGGCGTCACCAATTCATTTAAAACTGCATTTCCAAATCCAAAAACTTCACGTATTTCTGAGCAAAAAGATTTTTACATACAGTATGCACGCAATTGGTGTTGGGTAGCAACTCCAAAAATAAGAGAGTTTCTCCTAAAAGGAGATTATCATTCTCCAAATGAAGCGCGTGTCAACCTACAAATGAAACTATCTAAAGATTTTGAAAAAACATTTTCTTGCACAACAGGCGACCCCATGACTCTTGATGACAATGATCGTATTATTCTCTGGTAATAATTAACTATAATTTTTATTTCACTTTTTTTTGATTTTCTTTGTAACTTCAATTACACTCCTCAAAATTTGTTTATCTTTTCAAATTTAAATTTAAAGGATTAAATATGGATAATTTAAAAATATCCCATGACATTCCTCTTATTAATAAGATATCCTTAGCTTTAATATCATTAAATGATCATGAATTCAACGGCTTTATTCCAATTAAATGGCCTATTTCTAAAATTTTTATAAAAGATCCTGATTTCTATCAAATAAACGACGAAGAAAAAATTAAGCTACAATCCCTGCATGATCAATTTGATTTGCTAGAGTGTGAATTTAATCAAATACTTTTAATTTACAATCAAAATAATAATTTTAATAAACAAAATGAGACAAATGTCTTAATCGACAAATTTAGTAATAAAATTGATGATATAAAAACTTTCTTATTTGATGTTATATCTATTGACAAAAAAATTGAACCTAATCTTTTTCTACGTTGGATTTTACTTATTTTTGGAGCTCAAGCTCTTTCCGAACATAATAATAAAGATAATATTGATAGAAACTATTTTCAAGATCATCTCACAATTCAAAATATATGGTTACAATCATATAATTATCTTTGCCAAGCAATAGATTATATTTATAATAAAAGAACTCAATATATAATTATAAAAACAAATTTTCAAGTAAAAAATATTCACCAAATTGAAGATCAATTCAATCACTCAATTTTAATGAATTTTAGTGCAGAAGAACATTCTAAGCACACAGACAGATCCGGAATTTTTTGTAATTATTTAAAACAAAATATTGCAATAGATTACCTAGAATCATTAGATATCATTAAACTTATAAATATATTGGAAATTTTAAAGCCAACTTACTTTTACGATGAAAATAAAATTCTTGCTAAAAATAATTTAAGTTCTTATTCATGGTGGAATAGTTTTAAATTAAGCAAACAAATTAACACAACACTTCTAAATAGTTTAAATATTATTAATAGCTCAGAGACATATTTAAAATATAATATTATATCAAATAATTCTATTGAAATTCAAGACGAATCTATGTCACAAAATTCAATTCCTGACTATTTTGAAAAGCTTGCTAATCTAAGTCAGCTTTTTCCAATTCCAAACCAATCTTGTATTAATGAAAAATCACATTTATTAAATAAATGGTTTAAAGATACGAATTATATAAAAAATTGGGAAAAAACAATCATTTCATTTAAAAATAAAATTAATGCCATAATTTTACCAGAAACTGAAGAAAAAATAAATGCTGCTCTTTTAGATACAGAAAATTATTTTAACAATTTTTTAATTGAAAGTACGAATGAACAAGAAATCGATAGCGAAGCCTGGGAAACAAGAAAAAACTTGATGATAAATGAATTATTTTTAAAAGCAAATGTAGTCCAAGAATTAATTTATTGCTCTTCAAGTAAATCTCTTTTATCTTTCGCATACTTTGAAAGATATTTTATTCTTCATCTCTCCGTATTAGCTACTGCAATGAGTTTTGTAGATAAAAAAATAGTCTATTCACATTTACAATATTTCATACAAAATACGAATTCATATATAACATTACTCCGAACAGCATTTCTTGAAAGAAGTCAAAATCTTTTAAATATAAAATCCAATCTAAATTGGAATGAAAAATTTTATATTGTAAATAGACAGACAGAATTTGATTTAACTGAAATTGAAACTGTAACAAAAAAAACAAAGTTATATTTACATGCTTTAATACAGAAAAATTATCTTGAGTGTAAAAGATGCTATATTGATTATTCAGCTCTTGTTTACTATAAAATTGCTCGTCTACAATCTTTACTAAACTCTTTTCCCGAATTTAGCAATGAAGATATTCTCAGTTCTTATAGTAGAAGCGAAAGACTTGCTCGTTTGCTTATGGAATCAGCTTTTACAAATTTACAAAATCATAAAATAATTGAAAATGATAATGCAATAGAATTTTTAATAGATGAATTAGCTAAAATTGATTTATCTTTTGAAAGCCTACCAAAAAATGATTATTATAAAAACTATTTACCAGATGAAAATACAATTTCATTTAATTAATTTCTATTAATTTTTCTATGAAAGAGTTATTTGCTCTTCTGAAAATTTATTCTTATGCAATAAATTTTCTTTACCGTCATTTGTAAAACCATGAATTATTGAATTTAATTGATTGACAAAGCCATGTAAAGAATGAGCTTGTTGAGTGAGTTCTGATGCTATCGAAGCAACTTTTTCAGAACCAGCTGCATTTTGCTGAGTTGAACTGTCTATTTCATTCATAGCTTTACTTATTTGAACAATTCCATTCGCTTGCTCATGCGAAGCGGATGAAATTTGAGAGTTTAGTTCAGATACTTTTTTGATTGAGATAACAATATTATTTAATACTTCAGTAGTTGAATCGGCAATCTCTTCGCCTTTTTTTATTTTATCAACGCTGTCTTTAATTAAGTTAGAAATATCTTTTGCAGCAGAAGCACTTTTTTGCGCTAAATTACGCACAGCTTCAGCCACAACCGCAAAACCTCTGCCTTGTTCACCAGCTCGAGCAGCTTCAACAGCTGCATTTAAAGCAAGTAAGTTGGTTTGAAACGCAATGCTATCAATTACAGCTGTAATTTCTTCTATTTTTTTGGAACTTTCAGAAATATCTGCCATTGATCTTGCTAATTTCTGTGTTTCAATTTCTCCTGCTTCAGCAGTTTTATAACTTGATAAAGAAAGTTTCGCGGCCTGCTGTGCATTTTCGGCATTGAGTTTAACCATACTCGAAAGTTCCTCAACAGAAGCAACAGTTTCTTCAAGAGCGGCGGCAGCCTCAGTTGTTCCCGAAGATACTTGCTGACTGACAGAAGATAAATATGCGCTGGCCTGAGAAACATCTTTACCAGATTGAGAAATTTGATCTGATAATTGAACGAGTATTTTTACGAGTCTTTTTGAAATAATATAGCTTAAACATATTGAAAATAATGTGCCTGAAATACCTGCAATTATTACGTACCACGTCGTTTTTTCAGAATCCCAAAGTGCCTTAGACACAATTTGAGTATTTATTTCAGCCGATGTGATTTCCATTTCTTCAAAAGTTGCAATGAGCGGTTTTACGTTTGGATAATATTCTGTGAGCATTGTCTTTCTTGCATCTTCATATTTTTCTTGCTCTACAAAAGCCAAAACTTTTTCAATAACACTTTCATTTTTTTTCCAAACTTCATTTATTTCATTCATTTTTACTTTATTTTTTTCAGATGTATTATGTTTATTAAAGCTTTCTGATAAATTATAAAAATCTTTATTAGAAGTTTTTACTTCTTTTATTTTTCTTTCTCTTTCTTCTTTATTTTCTTGATTTGCATTTGCTATCCAAAGAAGACGAGCAGTATTTGTAATATTAAATCGTAATTCAGTTATGATATTAACAGTTTTTATGCGCTGATGAGCAATATAATTTAGATTATCATTTTGTGTTTTAATTCCTTGCCAGCCTAATATACTCATTATAACTATAAAAAAAATAGGAATAATGACCAATACTGCAAGCTGACCACTCAAACTTTTGATTTTAGATTGAGAATTTGCCATTTTATTTCCCTTTAAGAGAGCCATGCCTGATTCGATCTTATAGTATTTTATTTAGTTGAGATTTAAAAAGAATTTTCGTCAAATTTTTTATCAATAAAAGTTAAATAATCCTCTATTTTAGCACATACATGAGCGGGACCTAAACCAAAACGAATATAGGGTACATTATCTTTTACTAAGTACTTAGGACGTACAAAAGTCATCTCTTCTGCTGATAAAAGTATTTTCTGTAAGCTCTTTACCCTAACAAGCTGCACAAGTATAAAGGGAGCATCACTCTTAAAAGGCTTAATATTTTTATATTTTTTTTCTAACAGCGCTTGTGCAAACTGTATCATTTCACTTCGATTACTTTGATACCAGTTAATGTGATTTAATACTGTTTGGCAAATATGAATTGCCTGCGGTTGCAGCCCTAAGTTGAGCTTGAAGGCTTTTGGCAACAAACCGACTGCAAAACCCACTCTAAGCCCAGGGAGGCCAAAGTACTTTGAAAAACTACCGACAAAAAGTGAGTTTTCATGATTCATTAAACAAAAGTAGGTTTGCTCAAAAAAAGGGGCATAAACCATATCTAAAATAAAAAAATGTTCTGGATAAGTTTTCAGCAAAGAATAAAGTTCATTTTGCGAAATACTGTGGCCTGTGGGATTATTTGGTGAGGTTAAAAGAATAACGCTCGGCTCGCATTTATTTAAATGATTTTTTAATCCCGCTATATTTAGTATGAAACTATTTCCACTCATTTGAGTTGGGATTTTATGAACTTGATAACCTAAACCTTCTGCAATATGAATATAATTTGTCCAAGAGAAATCATCAACCACAATAGTCTTATACTTTAATTTTAACCAAGAAAGCGCTTTTATAAGCGCATCTTCAGCACCGTGAGCTAAAGTAATATTTTCTGCTTCTATTTTTAATAACAGAGCTAAAGAATTTAGCATTTGAGTATGACCATCATTAGAAGCATAGCGTGAATAATTTTGACTGTTACATAAATGAAATGAAGCTAAAACCTGAGGGTGATGTTCAAAATAATATTCATTTCGATCGAGCGCAAGAACCTCTATGGACAATTTAATTTCCTCAATCATAAAATAAATGACTTCTCCTAGCCAAAAACTTAGGCTTGAGCTAAATTACTAACATAACTTTTTCACGCTCACAAAGGACTATTCCTTTTTTTTTAGCTTAATATTTGAGGGATTTTGAATGCTTAAATTACAAGAAAAAATAATCAATAGATTAATCAAACACCTTTGGCTCAATTACAAAAACAAGGTGCAACAGGTTAAGAAGATTGAGAATACAATTCGAGCAGAAGGGGATCATTGGAGCGAAGACCATCTCGCTTTCCGCACTCTCCCTGGTTCGTTTTGTGGTTTACATATATTACAAGAAATTTTTGAAATACTAGGCTATTCTAAAGCAGACGAATACCATTTTAAAGATAAGAAATTAAATGCAATTTCTATGAATCCACCCAATGATAAACTACAACACAGCTCTAAAGTACCTCCTAAAATATTTATAAGCGTACTTGAACCCGAAAGTTTTTCCCAAGAATTTCAAAAATGCATTTTAAAATACACGGAAGATCTCGAAAATTCACCTGTAAATAAGCTAAAATCTGAATTTTTAGCCTTAAAATCAAAGCCTGAAAATATAGATGCCTTTGTTGAATCCTTAACCCTCTTTTTAAGCAATGGCCCTGTATGGCGCACACCGAGTTTTAAAGATTACGAGCTCCTCCGCAAAGAAAGTGAATATGCTGCTTGGACTCTCGTCTATGGCAATACTCCAAATCATTTTACGGTCAGCATTCATCTCATGAAAAAATTTAAAACACTCAAAAATTTCAATCAATTTATACAAAAAGAACTTGGAATTTCAATGAATACAGCTGGAGGAGGGATTATTAAAGGCTCAGCAGAGGTTCAATTAGAACAAAGTGCAACTCTCGCCGAAGAACTGCTTGTTCCCTTTCAAGATGGCTTTCGTAAAATACCATATGCATTTGTAGAATTTGCTTTTAGACATCCTTTGCTTGGAAAAAAGAGAGACGGTATTTGGTGCAGCTACTATCAAGGCTTTGTAACAGATAATGCAGATAAAATATTTGAATCAACCAATTTAAGAAAACAGGCTTAAGTTTGAATATCAACTGCCTCAACTTTTGGTAAAGAAATAGTTGTAAAAAAGCGAGCTATACTTTCAAACTGCTCAGGTGAATCAGTGCAAAAAACATGTTTTTCACCTTGACTGTATAATCCAGTAGAATTATTTTTATGTAAAAAATTCGAAATATAGCTAACAATTGGCAAGGATGATTCCACTAAATAAATAGGATCAGATTCATCTTTATGCCCAATTTTTAAAACCCAATCTCCATCGATTGTTTTATAAATAATAGTTTTACCAAGTCTTCTTTCAATTGAATCTGCTATTGCATGCACAAGTCTAGGGTAATGCGTACAAGCCAACATAACTATTTTAGTGTCTTCAGGAATATCCCATAAATACATATCAGCAGCAGCATCGGCCATAGGTCCAGTTGATATTCCTTCTTCAACTAAAGGAACAAATAAAGGACAAGCTCTTTCCCACACTCTATTTACATCATAAAATGAAAGCTCTTCTTTAAAGCGTTTACTTTTAATTGTAAAACGGGTTCCCAAAACGGCTACAGTTCTCGATTTATCTTTCAATATTGAGCCTACAAATTGACAAAACCCTTCCACAATTCCAATAATTGGAATTTTAAATATTTTTTGTATTTCTTTTGCTGCGACACTTGAGGCTGTCCCACATGCTACAATTAATAAATTCGCATTTCGGTTTGATAAAAATAACGCTGCCTCAGCTGCATATTTAATAATTGTTTCCGCACTTTTATTTCCATAAGGGCAGCGAGCGTTATCCCCTAAATACTGAGTATTTAAATTTGGATATCTTCTAAGTACATTTTCCCAGACAGTCAATCCGCCTTGACTAGAGTCAAAAAAAGCAATATTTGGATGATTATTATTTTTCATAAAGTAACAATTCTTTCAAATATTTTTTCAACTCGCTTAGCTGCATCTTGTCCAAATATTAGATTATCTCTTTTATGTGATGCTTCAATTATTTGTATTTCTGATAATTTATTTTTTGATATTTGCTCTAAGATATGTTCATTAAATAAAAGTACAAGGCTTGCATTCCAATTCATTGCTCGAGCCGCCTTTACATTTGAAGGAGTGTCATCAATAAAATAGATATCTTTGAAATGCAGTGTAGCATTAAACCTTTTTTGAACAAAACGTTCTGCCTCAGACTGAGCTATTTCATATATTTTTTGCTCAGGTTTTTCGCAGCCCAAATCTTGACTAAAAATACAAACATCGAAAATATCTCTAACTGGAAGTCTCTTTTCTATAACCACTTCATGCCAAGTTGTTGCATTGCTTAGCACCCCTATTCCAAAATTGAGGTCCTTTAATTTTTTTGCAAGTTCAAGCACAGAAGGCCTCAATGAGCCAACAACAAAACTATCTGCCTTCTTAATTTCGAAAGCAGAAAAATGATAATCATCTTGAAGTTTTGAAGTTTTTTTAAGAGCATGCATAAAGGATTGAGCATAATCAAACGCTCCTATTTGACCAGTACACCAATTTTGAAGCACTGAGTTTTCTCGTAACAATTTAAAAGTATTAGAATAATTAAATTTACTCCCTTCTGGCAAGAGATTTTCGTATGCTTGAAACGAAACATCCCAATCAAGATCCAAAAGAACACTTCCAATATCAAAAAAAACAAAACCAGCATATCCATTGGTTTTTAAACAATTTTTATAATTTTCTTCATTAAATTCAACAACTAATTCAATAAGATCCGATGCTGAAACCGCAGGCCACAACATGATTCCTCCTTAAGAGCATCTTAAAGTTCCCCGATAAATATATACGAAATTAATTTCACTTTAACAAAGAGAACTTTATGTCATTAGCAAAAAAACTCCAAAAAAATATGCAAAGACCTCAACAAGATAAAGTTAAATTACTAATCAGTGACGAAAGCCCTATAACTGGACGTATAGAAAAAGTAGCTCTCAGCAATGCCGGATTTCAAGTTGAGCTAACATCAGATCTTAAGAAAATGATGGATTTATTATCAAAAGAAAATTTTGATATTGCCATACTCGATTTCCATTCTTACAATGGCTTAGGTATTTATGAAATAGAGAAGGCTAAAAAAATAAGTTACAATCAAAAAATTAAATTTATTGTAACAGGTACAGAAAATTTTGAGGAAATAAAAGATAAAGTATATTCGCTCAATTCAGATTTATTTCTCCCTAAACCTATGCCAAGAACAAAAATAATTGAAGAAATAAAAAAACTTACACAAATTAATTATAGAAGAGCAGAAAGAGTTAAATACAAATTAAAAACTATTGTACGCTTTAAAAATAAAGAGACTGAAATATTCTCAATAGATATTTCCACAGAAGGCATCCATTTAGCAGATAGAGAACAAAGAATAAATCCCTATGTTGGAAATGATTTAGAAATTGAGTTTTTCTTACCACAACTAGATCGAAAAATCATTGTCAAAGGCACTGTGGTTCGTATTACTGAAGAAGGATTTGGAGTAAAATTTCAAATCATGAGCTTAAACGATAAAAAATTAATTGAAAAATTTATTTTTCAAAATAGTATGGAATTTCGCTCTTCCCATTATTATTTATAATAAATGAATCTATTATAAATATTTCACTCTTTTGCAATTATTAATATTAATTCATTTTTTACTTATCACATTACCACCCACAGGAGGCTGCTTAACTTCTGCTGACAAATTAACCGCAGTAGCCCCATTGGGTTTTGTTGATTGTTTATTTTTAGTGACTCCTGTTTTTGCTGACTGATTATTTGAAGTCAAATACATTGCGTAAAGCTCTGGTTGCAATTTTGGACTGGGAACACCATCTGGTCTTGGGTTATTTACAACATCAGTCCATGCTTCAAATAAAGTTAGAAGGAGCTTTTCAACCACTTCAAGATCTTCTATTTTATTATGCATATTTGCTTCAATTAATTTATCCATCATAAACATATATAAATTTTCAAGGTCAGCTGACAGTTGCCCACCGACTTCATGATCGAGAGTGTTTATTAATTCAGATATTATTGCTAAAGCCTTGCTTATGCTTTTTCCTTTTTCTGCAATCTTTTTTTCATTCATTTTAGTCTTTGCAAGTCTTACAAACTTAATACAACCTTCATAGAGCATTAACAATACTTTTTCAGGTTTTGCAGTTGTAACATTAGTAGCTTGATAAGCCTTAAATGCTTTTGAATTCATGCAACTCCACCCTTAAAAATATATGTCACAATGAAAAGTATTGAGCGATTTATCATCCCATACCACCTAACTTTTGCTGCAATACTTGTCCCTGTGCATTCATTCCACTTATCAGCTGCTCTACAACAGAAAATTTTCTCCGAATGCCTTCTGCCCTTTGCGTTGCAAGCCTTTCCTTAGTTGCGAGATCTCTGTCAAAGTTTTCGAGAATTCTTTTATATTCTCTGTCTTTCGAAGAGACCACACCACTTTGCTGGTTTTGCATTCCACGCACTGCATCAGACATTCTAATACCAAGACCAACCGAGTCGTCTGTTTGTATGAACAACTTAGAAACACCGATATAATCTTCGGACAATGCTTGTTTAGCTTTAGACTCATCATATTTTAATGCGCCAGTTTTCGGGTCGGTAGTAATTCCAATATCTGCTAAAGTTTGATACTTTTTATTGGGAACACTGTATTGTAAGTTTGACTGTAAGCTTCTTCTTAAAGTTCTTAAACTATTATCCTTTGATAAAACTCCTGCCTTATTTGTATCTGAATTGACTTGAAATTGTTTATCAATAAAATCATTTACTTTGTTATATGCCTCAATAAATTTTTTCACAATTTCAAGACTTTTTTCTACATCATAATCTATTTTTATATTTACTTTCGTGCCAGGTTCTGCTTTTTTTACGTCGAGCACCATTCCCGGAAACAACTCTGTTACTTTATTTGTTTCATTATAAACTTTAACATCTTCAAAAAGCATTTCTAAATTTCGTCCTGTGACTTGCTCATTAAATTCCATATAGGTCGTGTCAGGATCAATATATATTTTTGCTTCTTTCCCTGATTTTTCTGACAAAACTAAAAGACGGAAGTTATCTTCATCACTAATTTCAATTCCTTCTTTGGTATTAATCACTATTGCACGTGCACCTTGCCCCATCGAGTTAATTTGAGAGGCAACATCATTGAGTGATGATTTATCGGGGTCTATATCAACATCAAAGCTCTTTCCATCTTCAAATTCTATAGTTAGATATCCAAAACCAACAGATGTTTGATCTTTATCTGGAAAAGTTTGGGTCAAAAGTTTCTGAGTGCGTGCTAAATTACGGACTTCCAATTCATATGTGCCAATAGGTGCATTGTTATCAACTGTGCCTTCAATAATATCAGGATGAGAACTGGTTAGTTTTAATTTATTAAAGTCAGCTTTTGTGCGCAAACCATTTAAGGCTGTGCCAAGTGCGCTGATATTTGTTTTAAGCTCACCAAATACTTTTTGCTCATCCAGAACAGCTTTTCGTCTAGTTTCAAGCTGTTTAACGGGCTCACGTTCCATTTCTACAAGCTGATCGACCATTTTGGGATCGATGCCTGATCCTGTATTGATTCTCATTCCAGGCATAAAAGTATGTTCTCCCGCTTTGCATTGTGTCAAAGCGGGAGAATTATTGAGGCGTTTTTATTGCCGTATCAGACAAAAAATACCAAAACTTGTGCAAATTTTTCTCTTTATATAGTATCACTCACAAAGTGAGTTTAGATTACTAAGGAAAATCTAAAGTTTTCTGCTTAGTAAGGATGATTTTCAATTAGGATATAGAATGCAAAAACAGCCGCACGTTTTACATGTCAACACATCTCACGCATGGGGAGGTCTTGAACTCTACACAATCAATTTGCTAAAAAAAATGCACGAGACAGGGCAAAAGCCTGCAATATATTGTATTGAGGGTTCAAAAATAGCCTGCGAAGCTGAAAAACATGGAATTAAAGTATTTTATGCGTACAAACAAGCGCGTATTAGCATAAAAGATATTTTAAATATAAAGAAAATAATTAAAAAAAATAAATTTCAAATAATTCACACACACACTCGCCAAGATGTTTGGTTAGTATCACTCACTCTCATTTTCATAAAAAATGTAAAACAAATATTTAGTTTATATATGAGTGCACCTTCTAAAAAAAGTTTTATCCATCGTTTAATATATAGCAAAGTTTCTGCAATCACCTCTTCTTCCGAAATATTAAATGAAAATATCAAAGAAAATTACCCAATAAAACCTGAACAAATACATTTATTAAGATATGGTCGTGAATTAAATTCATATGTAAAAGATCCTCATAAGGCCGAAAATTTAAGAAAAGAATGGAACACTCATAAAGATGACATTGTTATTGCAACAATGTGTCGCATCGATCCCGCAAAAGGGGTGCGTGAAATTGCCGAAGCTATTTTGTTACTTAAACCAGAGATAAAAAATAAAATAAAATTATGGATAATGGGCGAACCTACTTTATTAAAAACATCAAACGATGGAAAACCCATATACGAACAAAAAGCTTACGAACTTAATAATTGGCTTAAAAATTTTATAACTTTATCTGAAGTTGAAAACCGCATCCAGTTAATTCCTTTTCAAGCAAATATTATTCCATTTCTAAATGCCATGGATATTTTTATATTAGGCACATACGAAGAAACCTACTCCCTCTCTGTTATCGATGCTATGAGCATGGGTTTACCAGTCATTGGAACACATTCAGGAGGAACTCCCGAACAGGTAAAACACAATCACCGAGGGATTCTTATTAAACCCAAAGATCCACAAGAAATTGCAAATGCCATCACGACATATCTTGAAAATCCTAAACTCATATGCGAGCATGGTGAAAATGCAAAAAAATGGGTTTATAATGAACACAGCTGGGAAAATAAGTTAACTAAATTAAATAAACTTTATGAAGATATCTGGAGTCACAAATGAAAATACCATTATCACGCGCACATATTCCTCAAAAAGCTTTTGAAAATATTAATTATGTTTTATCCTCTGGAAATTTATCAGGCGATGGTCTTTTTTGCCGTAAAGTTGAAAAAAAGTTTTGCGATATACTCTCAGTTAAACATGCTTTATTAACTTCATCATGTACACATGCACTTGAAATTTCAACGTTACTCTTAGATGCGAAAGAAGGTGATGAAGTTATTCTCCCTTCTTTTACTTTTACATCTACAGCAAATGCCATTTTAGTTGCTGGTCTCAAACCTGTTTTTTGTGAAATCGATCCTTTAACCATGAATATGGACATGGAAGACGTTGCAAGTAAAATGACTGATAAAACCAAAGCTATTATTCCTGTTCACTATGCAGGAGTAGCATGTGCCATGGATAAACTCGAAGATTTATGCCAGAGTAAAAATATTATTATAATCGAAGACGCTGCACACTCAATTGGCGCTAAATGGCGAGGAAGAAATTTAGGAACCATTGGTGATATGGCTGCATTAAGTTTTCACGAAACTAAAAATGTAATTTGCGGAGAAGGGGGTGCTCTTTTAACAAATAATGATTTCCTTGCTAACAAAGCACAAATTATTCGCGAAAAAGGCACCAATCGTTCACAATTTTTAAAAGGTCAAGTCGACAAGTATACATGGATAGAGAAAGGTTCAAGTTATATTTTAGCCGAACCGTTAGCTGCTATTCTTGATGCCGAAATTGATATTATGAATGAATTAAATAAAAAAAGAGAAGTCATTTATAAATTCTATATGAAAGAATTAAAAGAACTTGCAGATAAAGAAATAATAAATTTGCCATATATCCCAAATGACTGTGAAAGTAATTATCATTTATTTCATTTAATTGCCCGCAATGAAAATCTCAGAAACTCACTCATTTCTCATCTTCGCAGTAAAAATATTGGAGCAACTTTTCATTATATCCCCTTGCATAGCGCACCAGCTGGACTCAAGCTCGGCAATAAATTAACAGATCTTCCACTCACTGAAGAATACTCCCAAAGACTTTTAAGACTTCCTCTCTATCCAGATTTAAATGAAAATGAAATGCAATATATTATTGAAGAAATTTATAATTGGAGTAAATTTTTATAAGATAATTTTTTCTAAGCTTTCCTCTATGCAAGAATTTTCAACGTGATAAAGTTATAATTATATATTCAATATAATTGTTGTAAATTTTTGCCTTGGAGTCTTTTATGTCTAAGTATACAAATAAAGAAAGTAACAAAAACATTCATATTATCAATCATCCTTTACTCACGCATTTACTTTCAACTCTTAGAAAAAAAGAAACAAACTCAAGTGAATTTCGCAGAGTTCTTTCTGAAATGAGTCGTCTTATGGCTTATGAATGTTCGCGAGACTTAACTCTTAAAACATTTCCAATTGAGACACCCCTTGAAAAAACAGATAGCTCATTTATCTGCGAGGATGTCACAATTGTCTCCGTTATGCGCGCAGGCATGGGAATGCTTGATGGATTTATGCAAATGTTCCCACTTTCCAAAGTAGGTCATATTGGGATTTATCGTGATAAATTTTTAAATAATACTGTTGAATATTACTTTAGACTTCCTGATGATATCGAAGGAAATAAAGTATTTCTTCTCGATCCCCTGCTTGCCACAGGAGCAACGGTAGTAGCGGCAATTGAAAGACTTAAGCAGTATGGAGTAAAAGAAGTTCGCTTTAATTGTCTGCTTGCATCGCCAGAGGGAATTGAAATTCTTCAAAATGTTCACCCAGATGTGCAGATTTACTGCTTGTCCATAGAAAGAACTATGAATGAGAAAGGCTATTTGCTGCCCGGATTAGGGGATGCTGGTGATCGCATCTATGGAACAATTTAATTTCAAATTTAGGGATTGATATTTGGATATGACACATAAAATAAAGATTATTGCCATTTCTGGTGGGAGTGGTTCAGGTAAAACAACAGCAGCCCATTATTTACAACAGATTCTTGGAAATGAAAACTGTAAAATACTGAGCCAAGATAGTTATTATATCGATCAAAGCTTGAATTTTAAAGGTGATGGAACAGTAAATTTTGATCATCCAAATGCAATTGATTTTCCATTAATGGCTGAAAACTTGTCAGATCTTATTAAAAATAAAACAATTCAAATTCCAATTTATGATTTTATTACCCATACTCGAAAAAATGAAAATATTTTATTTCATCCACCAAAGATCCTCATTGTTGATGGAATCCTTATACTCTCTCAAGAAATACTACGACCTTTTTTTACTGCTTCTTTATTTATTGATATAGCTGAAGAAACTCGTTTCAAGCGCCGTCTCAAACGAGATGTTGAAGAACGTGGCCGGCAGCCCGAGGGAGTCAAAAAGCAATTTTATTCTTTGGTAAAGCCAATGCATGATGCTTTTGTGCAACCTTCTAAAGAATATGCAACATTTGTTGCAACGGACGATTCTTCACTAAAAGATGCACTTGAAAAAATAAAAAATCTTGTCATTTAATTTTTCAAATGAGTATATTTCGTATTCAAGTTAAGGTATGTCATTATTCGAGTCTTTTTTTCTTGATTTGGAGGCACTATGTTTTCTAGCTCATTTCGGTTTCTTAAAAACAAAAAATTGCAGAATATTTCTACGTTTACTTTAGTCTCACTTGCACTTATTGGTTGCCAATCACAGAGTGCAAAAAAAGCATTAAGCAACAATGATATCCTTGGATCTTTCGACTCAAAGAATCTTAAAATTGCCGAACTGACACCAGCAGAACGCAACGAACTTTTTAATGCGCAAAAAAAATTGTATGAAACAGCTCAAACAATTATACAAAAACATTATTTAGATGATTGGTTTACAAAGTATCAATCACAAAATAAATTTGCCACATTAGAAGAAGCTAAAAATGATTTTTTTGCGAAAAACACTAAAATTAATACTGAAGAAGTAAAAAATTTTATTGCACAAAATTCAGCAAATCCACAAATGCAACAGATACCAGAAACTGAAAGAGAAGGACTCGTCAAACGTTATCTTTCCCAAGTTGAACAAGCCAAAGCAGAACAAAGTATTTTGCAAAAAGCTGAAGATGAAGGAAAAATTAAAGTCATAGCTATTGATAAACCAAATAGACCTGTAGTTAAATTTGCAGATATTGGTTATAAATATGACTCAACTTTAAAAGATCCAAAAATAACTATTGTTGAATTTGCAGATTATCAATGCCCATATTGTGTTCAAGCGAGTGGAACAATTCAGCAAGTTCTCGACACCTATAAAGGAAAAGTACAATACGTATTCAGAGACTTCCCGCTCACGCAAATTCACCCACAGGCTATGCCTGCAGCAATTGTGGCAAAATGTGCTGACAAGCAAGGACAGTATTGGCCAATGCATAAATTGCTTTTCTCACGCTCGCCCATGGCACCACTTACAGCCGATCTCTACACAAAGTATGCAGAACAGCTTAAACTCAATATGCCCGAGTTTAATTCCTGTATGGCTGATGATAAAAAAGAAATTACAAAATCTATTATGGCCGATCTCGATGATGCTAATTTATTAGGTATTAATGCGACTCCATCCATTTATATCAATGGTGAAAAGTATGAAAGTAATTTAAGCTTTGATAGTTTAAAGAAAGAAATTGACACTCGTCTTGCTTCAAAATAAAATGAAAAATCAACGAGACAATAATAAATCTTTCGTTAAATTATAAATTTAATTTAGTTAAACTTATAATTTTATTTGAAATATTTTCAAGAGGCTCAATAAAATCAACCGCTTGTAATTTTATTGCCTCGTGAGGCATACCAAAAACAACACACGTTTCTTCATTTTGTGCGATAGTTTTTGCTCCGCATTCTTTTAATTGTTTTAAACCTCGCGCGCCATCTTTGCCCATACCAGTTAAAATAACTCCCACAATTTTTTTTAAATTTTGTTCTGCAATTGAATTAAACAAGACATCAACCGAAGGTCTGTGTCCATTTACCAAACCTGCATCAGATATTTGAATTTGTAATTTATAAGAGGTTTTCTTTAGCGTCATATGATAATTACCTGGTGCTATATAAACTTTATTTGCACATAAAATTTCATTATTTTCTGCTTCAACAACATCAAATGGACATATATTATTTAACCGTTCGGCAAGCGCTTTAGAGTAAATTCTTGGAATATGTTGCACTATTAAAATTGGAGGAATTTGTGAAGGGAGTTGTTCTAAAATAAGTTTTAAAGCTTCAGTTCCTCCAGTAGAAGAACCAATAGCAATTAAATAGTTTTCATCTAAAATCTTATTCTCATTATAATTATAAGCCCTACTATTATGAATAGAAATTTTTGCATTTTTAGCTTGAATTATTTTTTCAATTAATGCTTTACCTTCTTCAAAAATAGACTGCATTTCAGGTTTTTGGAAAAAATCAATGGCTCCTAATTCAAGGGCTTCCATGACTAAAGAACCTTCTTCTAAATTGAGAGCACTCACTACAATTGTCGGAATTTTATAGCGTGGAATAATTAATTTTAAAACATCGATACCATTTAAATAAGGCATATTAATATCTAATGTAATGACATCCGGTTTTAATAATTGGATATATTTATCGATTTGCCTTGGATCTTCAAGCTCTCCGACAACTTTGATTTCACTGCTGCTTGATAATATTTTTTTCAATTGCATACGTATTGTTTGAGAATCGTCAACAATAAGAACTTTAATAGGCTCCCTCATTCTTAGGTTTGTCGTTTTTATTGGCTCAAGTTTAAAATTATTGTTTTCCAAAATTGAATTTGAATGACTCTTAATAATTGTATCTATTTTGAAACATATTTCTTCACTAGATTCAACTATATTTTTTAAATCTGGTTTTTCCACGTAATCAGAAGCACCTAGATCTAAAGCTTCCTTAGCTATATCCGTTCCATCTCTTTCTATTGAACTGACAATTAATACCGGAGGATGTTTACCTTTTGTAAATGAAGTGCGCAAATAATCAATACCAGTTTCTTCTGGCATATGAATATCTAAAGTTACTATATCAATAGAAAGGGTCTTTAATTTCTCTCTTGCATCTTTTGCACTCACTGCAGTTGCAACAACTTCAAAACCTTTATCAGCGCTTAATATTTTTTTCATTAAAACAAGAATTGTTGGAGAGTCATCTACGCATAAAACTCGAATAAGAGATTTTTTTGTTCCAATAATTTTCTGAGCAATTTGTTTTTCATTTTCAAGATAAAAGCTCTGACAATAAATAGAGTTTGATAAAAGTTTTACAGGTAAGTCAAGACCAACGATGGACTCACTGATACCAAGAACTAATATTCCATGCGGTTCAAGTCTTAACAATAAATTTTTAATAATCTCTTTAATTTGATCAGAATGGAAGTATATTAAAACATTTCTACAAAAAATAATATCAAACTTCTCAGACAAAAACCTATTTCCTAATTTCAACAAATTTGCTTCTTCAAATAAAACAGAATCTTTAATATGTTTTTTAGGTTTTACATAATCACGAATTTCACCTTTTCCTCTCAACCAATTTCCATGAATATATGACATGGGTACATGGGAGATATCACGATAAATATAGACACCATTTTGAGCATACTTAATTGATTCATGATCAATATCTGTGCCAATTATTTTAAAATCAAAATCATTTAACTTTCTTTCTAGTTTAAGTCTATGAAAAAACATAGACAAAGAATAAGCCTCTTGACCTTGACTACTAGCTGAACTCCAAATTCGAATTGTTTTATCTTTCTTTGCAATTAATATATTTTTTAATAATTTTTTCTCAATATCTTCAAAATGAAAATACTCACGAAAGAAAAAGCTATGATGGGTTGTTAACATTGAAATTATAGCTTTTTTTTCTTCTAATAAATTATCTTCAAGATATGCTGAGTATTCTGAAGGAGATTTTATGCCCAAGCTCAAAAATCTTTTACTCAAACGAGATTCAACCATGGAAATATTTTTTTCAGAAATTTGATTTCCCGTTTCATCTTGTACAATTTTACTAACTATTTTTATGAGCTGTTGCCATTCTTCATTCATTAAAGTTCTTCAAACCTTTCATCATTATAAGCAGGAACCTCGTCTTTCTTACTAGTTTTATTTTCTCCCACATTAATTTTATTTGTGCTTTTTTGATTTTTATAATCTAATTTATTTTTTTCATAATTTTTATTTTTTAATGCACTCGTATTATTAAATTCTTTTTTTGTATGGCCTGAATATTTATTAGAATCATTATCTTTAAATTTCTTAACTGTAAATTTAATCTTGTAGCCATGGACAAGTTGAAGTAAACTCATAGTCATAGCTTCTAATTCATGACTTTCTTTATACAACTCAGAAGAAGTTTCCGCTGATTTTTGCGCTATATTTGAATTTTGATGAGTTAAATTATCAAGTTCATTCATAGCATTATTTATTTCTGATATACCTCGTGCCTGTTCTCGCGATGAATTGGATATTTCATAGATGAGAGTATTAACTTCTTCAGAGTTTACATATATTTTCTCAAAAATCTCCATACATTCTTGACTGATATATTCACCTCTCTGAATCGCTTCTTGCGAAGTTACCATGATTCTTTCAACATTTTCTTTTGTTTCATCAATAATTTTTTTAACTTTCCCAACACTATTATCAAGCATCTCAGAAATTTCTTTTGAAGAACTACCACTCATTTGAGCTAAATTTCCTACTTCTTCAGCCACAATAGAAAAACCTCTACCATGTTCACCGGCACGAGCTGCTTCAACTGAAGCATTAAAAGAAAGTATTTTAGTTTGAAAAACAATTTCATCGATTATTTTTGTCTTATTCTCAATCTCTGCTATTACTTTAACAATTTCAGAAATCCTTTTATTTCCTTCAATAACTTCTTTTAAAACATTTATATTACTTGCTTTTATATTTGAAATTGAATGTACCATAGTTTCAATTGCTTTTTTTCCAGCATTTATTTTATTTCTATTTTCATCTGATTTTCTTTTAGAAGTTTCGGCAATTTCAGAAGCTTTATTCATCATTGAGCTAATTTCATTTACGGCTGAGGCTGTTTCTTGTAATGAACTTGTTTGCTGCAATGAAGCAGCAGATAATTCTTGGCTATCCTGATTTAACTCGCCCGAAGTTTTATTAAGCCGCTTATTTCCTTCTGCCAGTTTGTTTGCTAAAATCATAATAACATTTGAAAGTCCTGAACTAAAATATAAACTTGCACTAATCGATATTATTAAAATAGCTAAAAGAATAACAAAAAATAAAATTTGCGTCCGGCCAATAGTAACTAAGGCTTCATCTCTATCAATTCGAACTAGTAATTTCCAAGATATTTTATCAACAATTTTATTACCTACAACCAGCTTATGGGCCGTAAATTGAGGGGTATTCCTGCGCAGATTTCTTGATTCAACAACACCCTCTATACCTTTAGTCAAATTTATTGCTGCAATCTGTCCACCTTTAACAAGATTATATTTATTTAATATTTTATCATCATGAATAACATTGCTTTTATAATCATTTGTAGAAGGGTTAAAATCAAGAATTATATTTCCTTCATTATCAAGTAGGTTAAGTTCAAGACTTTTGAGTCCACTTTTTGCAAAACTTTCATAAATACGGGTCACCGTATTTTCAAGCCAAACAAAATTTGCATGGTTACTTATTATTGCAATTGGCTCACCTTTAGAATTATAAATAAATGTTGAAAAAATTGTCGTAAATTTTTTCTCATTATAAACTTTTTCTACCAATTCATCAAAATCAGCATCCTGAAAATTTACATTGGTAAAATCTTTTTTTGGATCTTCAAGAAATTTTTTTTCTAACGTTTCTTTAAACCAAGTTGCTTTTGAAAAATTCATTCCATATAAAATTTCACTATTAATTTTTTTTCCGCTTGGATCCTTATCATTTACAAATAAAAGTTTTCCATTAAGATCGCATATAAGAATTAAATCATATATTCCATATATGGCCGAAAACTGATTCAACGTATTTACACTTTCTCTAGAATAACCAAGAATATTTTTAAAAAAGTGTGCAAATGTTTTAGCATTACCATAGCGCTCAAAAAATTGATCTTGAATTGAATTTGAAAGATCTTCTGATGCTAAAAACAATTTTCCTTTAATCATATCTTCTTGTTGTGAAACATTGACAAGTGTTAATATAATAGTTGTTAGTGCTGTTACAAGGATCCCACAAATGCTTAAAATCATAATTTTACTACGTAAAGATAATTTTTCTAACATAGTCGGTGCCTCACGATCCTGATTTCTCAATGTGTATAAGATCTTCAATACTTAGTGATTTTGCTAAATTTATTAAAACTATAATTTGATTTTTGAACTCAATAAGTCCATCAATATAATCATTTTTTATTGAAGATTGCATATTTGGCTTTGGTAGTATTTTTTCTTTTTCAATATTAATTACATTGTCGACAGAGTCAACAAGAGCACCCATTGTTATATTTTCTAAATCACAGACAATGACTGAGTTTTCCTCTGTACCTTTACTCACAATATTTAATTTTTTTCGCATATCGATCACACTAATAATTTTTCCTCTGAGATTCATAATGCCGCAAAAATAATTTGGCGTATATGGAATTTGAGTAAAATCAGGTATGCCGATCACTTCTTTAACTTGTAAAAGAGGTATGCTAAAATGTTCATTGCCAAGACTAAAACATAGATAACGATTTTCTGTAGAAACCATCATTTGATGCTTTTTTATATATTCTTCACTCATATAATTTGCCTACTATTAATTTTTTGAAGATTTTTTTGAAATGATTGGCTTGCAACTAATTCAGCAATTTCTAATATTGGAACAACTTTACCATCTCCAAGAATAACACTTCCAACAATTCCTGATTCGCAGCGCAATTCCTCTCCTAAATTTTTTGTCACTACTGATTGAATAGAAATTATTTTATCGACTAAAGCACCAATCTTTTTACCTTTAGCTTGAACAATAAAAATAACTTTATCTTTAAGTTTTTCATCGTTCTTGTTTTGAATATTTAAACCTTGGGATAAATCAACAACTGAAATTTCTTCATTTCTCAAGCTAATGACATTATCAATGCCTGTTAAATATGTTAAGTTACTTTTACTTAAACTCAAGCACTCGACAACTTGATGAACAGGGATGATAAATTTTTCTTTAGAAATTTCAATTATAAAAGCATCCATTATACCAACAGAGAGCGGAATTTTTATTCTAAACTCAGTTCCCATATCAACTTGTGAGAAAATATCTATTTTACCATTGAGCATTTCAATATTGGTTTTTACCACATCCATTCCAACTCCTCTCCCTGAAATTTCTGTTGTTTCAGTTTTCGTTGAAAATCCAGGGATAAAAATAAGTTCAAAACACTGCATGTCAGTTAGAGTTTCAGTGCCACTTATGACACCCTTTTTCACAGCACTTTCATAAATTAATTTTGGGTTCATGCCTTTACCATCATCTGCAATTGTTAAAATTAAATTACCTGACTCATGACTTGCTTTAACGGTAATATTACCTTCCCGCATTTTATCTTTTTCAATACGTTCCTCGCTCTCCTCTATTCCATGATCTATTGCATTGCGAACTATATGCATAAGAGGATCCATGAGTTCATCTAAAATAAATTTATCCATTTCTGTATTTTCACCAATAAAAGTTATATTTACTTCTTTATTCAACATTGCTGAAGTGTCTCGTCCCGTCCGCAAAAGTTTTTGAAACACTGGCTTTATAGGAACAAGTCTAAGACTCACAACAATTTCTTGCACTTCTTTAGTCGCTTTAATCAACAAGCGAAAATAATTCTTCATAGATTGATAGTTAACTAAACTCATTTGTTCTTCAATCATACTTTCAATAATGACAATTTCTCCAATGTAGTTTTGTAATATTTCTATTTTATTTAAAGAAACACGAATAATCTCATCATTTAAAAACTTTTTATTATGGAAATTTTTTTGCTTAATACTTTCTTCTAACTTGTTTTCTTCTAACTTGTTTTCTTCTAATTTATTTATATCTGAACTATTCTTTACTTTATCTGACTTATCATAGTCAATCAGAACAATGATATCTCCCTCTTTTAGGTCTGGTTTTTGATCTTCATTTATAAGAGGAGGAGTTTCTCCACTAACCTGATTTATCTCATCAATAATTTGTTTATAATTCGTCTTATAATTTGGATTTATTTTAAGTTGTTCAATAATAATTTTAAGTCTATCATTTGTACCAAGAAGCACATTGGTAATTTTTTGAGTTATTGCAAACTCTTTGTTTTTTAATCTTAATAGGAATGACTCAAGATGATGAAGAATTTCTGCTATTTCAGTATAACCAACCGCTTTTGAACTTCCTTTCAAATTGTGTGCTAAACGAAAACAACGTGCCAAAAGATCATTTGACGCATTTTCACTAAATTGCAAGTAAGCTTCTTCAGCTTCTTCCAAATTAGCATCTGCTTCACGTAAAAAAATCATCCGCAGTTCTAATTCAAACTCTTCATCCATAAAAGAACAACCTCGATAAAATTTAAGGAGATCGATACCCACATTTATTATCGAAGATTGCATTTAAAAACTGAATGAGAAGTCAATGGAGAGTAAGGAAATTTTTATTTATTAAAATTTATTATATAGGAATTTTATGCATGTCAAATTTTCTATTTTGCAATGGCAGCAATACCTACAAGGCCCTTTAAATCATCATCTGATATTGAAATTCCTGCCCCTAAGAATGGAAAGGGTTTATCACTAATAACAAGCCCATCAACTCCACCCGTTACGAAAAAATTTGGGGTTATAAAATAATTTACAAATGCCTTTAAATTTATAACTCCCCTTGCTCCATATAAAGTGTCTGATGGAATTGGCACTCCATTAAATTGAGAAATTTCAACCGTACCAACAAGTTTATCATTAAATGCATAGAAGTCTGTTGCTAAACCGGCTGAACTTGAAAATAATCCAAGACGCAAAGACATAAATCCAAAACGCTGCGAAACCTGTAAATTATAACGTAATTTATCGACATCTTCTGGTTTATTTTCTTGAGTTGTTGTTACAGTTGAACCATTTGATGTTGTGGTAGTAGTAGCTGTACTCACTGTTACTTTACGTGCATAAGCAGCATTTGTAA
Source organism: Fluviispira multicolorata (assembly GCF_009208585.1). GTDB lineage: Bacteria > Bdellovibrionota_B > Oligoflexia > Silvanigrellales > Silvanigrellaceae > Silvanigrella > Silvanigrella multicolorata. The sequence continues at coordinate 298,504 of NZ_WFLN01000007.1, read as the reverse complement.
CACCTAATAAATAATATCTGTCTGGACGTGTCGAAAAAAGAAGATTTAATTCGTTTGTATACTTATCACCCGTAACTGCATTTGCAAGACGAGCTTCTGCTCGATCTTGTACAGTCAACTTCAATTGAGAAATGGGTCTAACGGCATCTTGAATGCTTTTTAAAGTTGCTTTTACTTCGTCTGCAGTTTCTTCTTTAGCAATCAATTGTCCTAATGTTCCCTCACCATTTTCAACCTTTGCTGCCATACGTTTTATTGATGCTGATGCGGCTTCAATGCTGGTTATTATACTTTCAATCTTTTCACGATTTTCTGGGGTAGATATTTGTCTTAGCTCTGTCGTAAATGTTTTAACATCTGCAATAATCTGATCGATTTTCGAATCATTTCTTTCGATTAATTTTGAAAGTCTCACAGAGGTATCACGCAGTCCTTGAATAGCATCTTTTAAATTCTCTTTTTGTGATCCTGTCACTTCACGCAAATCATTTGTCATTCCTTCAATATTCGCAACTATATTTTTTATTGAAGTTTCACCCTCAGATGTTCCTAAAACATTTGCTAAAGACCCACTTATTTTCTTTATATCTCTTGCAATGGCATTGAGATTTGTCATAAGTGTTTCCATGTCATTTGATTCAGGATTACGTTGAAGTTGCTCCCCCGATTTCATCTCTCCAGAGCCTTTTAAATTACGAACAACTTCAATATAAACATCACCTAATATTCCTCGAGATTTTATTTCAATATAAGATCCGCTGGGAATTTTTACATTAGAATCAACATCAAAATTTACGCGAGCTCCATCAGGCAAAATTTCTACAGAAGTAACTTCTCCCACACGCACACCCGAGGCTCTTATTTGAGTTCTTTCTGCAACACCGCCAACGTTATTTAAAATAGTATGAAAATGTTGTTTTTTACTTGCAAAAGGGTTTCCACCAAGAACAAATGCAGTGGTCGTCAAAACCGAAGCCCCAACAATCGCAAACAGTCCTACTTTTAATTCCGAAGTCATTGACATTTAAACACGATCCTTAACTCTGATTTTGACACGCCATTATAATTTTAATTTATACTATAGGAACTGCCAATGGACCATTTCTGCCGCCAGTTAGAAATTGCTTAACTAGTTCATCTTTACTTGAGCAAAATGCTTCTGGAGTTCCTTCAAAATACACTTTTCCCTCATGCAGAAAAAAGATATATTCGGCAATATTCATTACCGATGTGATATCATGACTTATCACAACAGATGTCATACCCTCTAATTTTTGCTGCGTATTTAATATTAAATTATCAATAAGATCTGCTACCAAAGGATCCATACTTGTGGTGGGCTCATCATAAAGTAACAGTTTTGGTTTCAAAGCAAGCGCTCGTGCCAATCCAACTCTTTTTCTTTCTCCAATTGACAATTCAGGCGGAAATTTTTCCTCAATAGATGGCAAACCAACGATACTGAGTAAATTTTTCACTTCCTCTTTCATTTTACTTAAAGACATTTTTGTATGATTTTGAATAGGAAATGAAATATTATCAAATACATTTAAACTATCAAAGAGTGCACCATCCTGAAATAATGTACCAATTTGCTGACGTATTTTTTCCCAAGCTCTTTCGTCAGCATTGTGCATTGGAACTCCATTGATCCAAACCTCTCCCTCGTCAGGTTTTAATATCCCAATAATATGCTTTAAAGTAACAGATTTGCCTTCACCACTTCTCCCAATTATAAATGATAATTTTTTATTAGGAACGTTTAAGTCTAGTCCTCTAAGAACTTTATTTTTACCAAATGTTTTTCTTAAATTAATTAAAGAAACTAAACCTTTTTCAGACATATAAACCTTATTATATTTGAAATAAAGTAATGATAAAATCACCTACTAAAATTGAAAGTAAACCAACAACAACAGCTCGAGTTGTTGCTTCACCTACTCCTTTAGCTCCTCCCTTTGCATTAAATCCTTTATAACAAGCAATTGTTGCAAAAATAAAACCAAAAAATGTTGCTTTTACAAGCCCTTTAACGACATCACTCCACCAAACTATCCATTGCAGTTGCTGAAAAAAGACCATTGTATCCACACGATAATAAAAAATTGCTACAATATAACAACCAACGACACCTACAAATAAAAATATCCCAGCTAAAATTGGCATCATAATTACACTTGCAATTACCCTTGGTACAACTAAATAACTCACTGGATTTACACCCATTGCTTCAATTGCATCAATTTGTTCATTAACTCTCATTGTTGCTATTTCAGCTGCCATTGCAGCACCCGCACGTCCAATAACAATAAAACCGCACATGACAGGACCAAGCTCAAGCGCTAACGATTTTCCAGTTGCTGCTCCCATCAACCCTTCAGCACTAAATAAACGGAAAATGACTCCCAATTGCAAACCAAGCACCGCACCAACAAAAAAAGCTGCAATAAAAATAATGAGTGAACTTTTATTACCTACAAATTCAAGCTGCTTAAAAATAAGTCCAATTCTAAATGGTGGCGAAATTGTCCAGCGCAACACTTCTCTTAAAAAAAGAATAAAACGCCCCAAGCCTCCTAAAGTAGAAAGCACAATATTTCCTAAAAACTCTATTAATAGAAAAATCTTTTTCATATAAAAAATTATCTCGCTTCAGTTCTAATAATATCTCCTAAAGAAGATAAATCAGAGAGTCTTAATTCTTGCTCGGTATCTAAACCTGCTGAAATGGGAATTTCAATAACAAGATCTGCATAATTTATAAGTTGATTGTAAATATTTTGCTGAGTCATTATATAACTTGATAAATAATTAGAAAGTAATTTTTCTGATTCAATTAAAAATTCATTTTTACTAATAAAATCTTGAAAAGCAATTTCATCTTTTAAATGTGCTGGAAAAGCTCTATTAATGAGAGCTAATGATGGATTTATTCCCATACTTTTTAAGATACGCCCAAGCTCTTTTGTTACAAAAACGGCATCATCTCGAATAGAACAGACTAAAATAATTTGAGTAGAAGAATGTTGCAACCATTTTTGTGAGTATTTTAAACGAACAATTGCAGTTAAAAATACATCATCAAGCATAGTCAAAAATTCCCCGAAATTAATTAAAAAACTTCTTCCTCCCACAAGGGCAAGACCATCTAAAACTTTACGAGCACCTGTTTTCAATGCACGTGCAAAAAAACTTTGTTTTTCTTGAGCACCACCTACAAACCATTTTAACCACTCAACCAACTTACCATCTAAAAATGCCATAATTTTTTCGGGTTTCGAAATAAAATCTATTGCATGAATTCCAGGTGCTGTGTCTATTACTAATTCTTCTACATCTGGATATTGCTCAACCCATTCTGCAATGCGAATAGCCGCCAAAGTATCTGAAGCCGATGCCATTTTTTCCGCTAATGCGCTAAAATAAGGATTTTCAAATAATTTTTCTTGCTTATCTGTAGGTAAACCTTTTTCTTCAACCCAGCGAGATAAACTTTCTCCAATTTGCAAAACAGCAGCACGCAGTTCACCCACACCTTTGTTTGCTAAAGGAATAAGTACACCTCGCTCAGATAAATTGTTTACCCCTAAAGCTGATTGCAATCTTTTAGCAGGGTCAATGCTTAAGAGACCCACTTTTTTTCCCGAATTTGCTAAAGAAAGTGCGAAGGAAGCTGACAACGTCGTTTTTCCGACTCCACCTGCACCCAAAAAGACATGGAGCTTTGGAAAAGAAGAGACCATCATTAACCTCAAAAAAATTTCAATTCATTCAAGTTAAAGTTGCAAAATACTTTGCAAGTGATTCAATAACAGTGAATGGGGTGTTAACTTTATGCATGAGTCCAATATCTGGAAGTGGCAAAATTGGAATAGGTGAATCTTTATTTTCGCCAATTGTAGACCAATCATACAGTTTTTTTTCAAAAATATTTCGCTTTGTGAGAGCAAATAAAATCAATTTCAATTCTTGTTTTGAATAATTATCTTTAAATTTTTCTTCTAAGTTTAAAAACCAATCTTCATTTTTAATATTATCAATATTTGCATAAAAAGAAGAATTAATGGATTGATTTAAAAATATTGCAAGTGGAGGGCGATTTAATTGTTTCGTTATTCTTGGAATAGATTCATAACATTCTTCGATAGGAAGTTCTTCAGGTAAAGTAACAACAATGACACCCGTTTTTTGTGAATCTGCTAGCAATTTAGAAACACGTTCACACTCTGCAGCCAAAGGACCTGTAATCCCAAAATTTGCAATTGCTGGTGCAATGCCAAATAAAGAAACAGCATGTCCAGTGGCAGGTGCATCAACAATCACTCGATCGTAACTGTAGCCCCTTTCAACTTGAGCCAATTCAACTAACCAAAATAAACGCCCTAAAAAAAACAGCTCCTGAACTCCAGGTGCTGCATGAATTAATTTTTGAACATGTTTATTTTCAATAATGACGGAATAAAGGAGTCTCATTTTAAGATGATCAACAAAGTACTCTCTTATCGCCTCAGCGGCAGAATAATTCATGACCTTAAAACCACTAGGGAGAGCTGTTTCTTTATGAGTGCACTGTGGAGAAGAAAATATAGGAGAAACAGAATCTTTTAATGCCCATTGCACAACAAGAACAGACTCACCTTGCCCAGCATAATAAGAGGCAAGTGACGTGGCAACTGTTGTTCTACCAACTCCGCCTTTACCAACAACAAATAAAAGCTTTTGTGATATTTGATTGAAGAATTGCATTTTAAGACTTTGGTGCGTCTTTGTGCTCAACGTCAACAACTTGTGCTATATTATGAGTCTGTGTAGGTGTTACAGAAGCTTTTAATTGTTTGTCATCTGGCTGCGCACCGTTGTTCAAACCTTTTTTAAAGTTTGCAATTCCTTCACCCAATGATTTACCCACACTTGCAAGGCGACTTCCACCAAATAACACAACTACAATTCCAAAAATAAGAGCTAATTCACCAAAGCTAAAGGAGTGCATATCACCCTCCAAAAAAAGACTAAAAAGCAACACATCCAAAGGAAATTATGGAACTTTCATAAAAATAGAAAGAACCGTAGGACACAAATAACCTTAGCATAAAGATAAGTCAAATATCAATTCACAGGCATTGATGCCGCATTTTTTGCTTCGCTTGGCATAGCCATCACAATGGCTTCTGCAATGTCCATGACTTCAAGATTTTTTGTTTCTTCCAAATTTTGAAAAGCACTCTTAAAATTAATCATACAAAATGAGCAACCTGTAACGAGTGTTTGTGCCCCCGATTTTGCGACGTGTTTTAAACGGTTTTCTACAATTTTACCGCCACCCTCGCTTTCATACCACATATTACCACCACCCATACCACAACAGCTTGAGGTTTCACGACTCAATTCCATTTCAGAAAGACGTAACCCTGCAACAGCTTCAAGTATTTGTCTTGGAGCATCGTATTCGCCATTGTGGCGTCCTAAAAAACAAGGATCATGAAATGTAACAGTCTTGTTAACTTCAACCGGTAACTTTAATTTTTGTGATTTATATAATTCAGTGAGGAGTTGCGAATGATGATACACTTCATATTTACCACCATATTCTTGGTAATCATTTTTTAGAGTATTAAAGCAATGAGGACAATGCGTCACTATCTTTTTAAATTTCAATTTATTTAATTGTTCTACATTGCTATTTGCAATTTCAGAAAAAGAGTATTCATCACCCAAACGTTTTACAGGTTCTCCATTACATTTCTCTGCTTTACCCATCACCGCAAAATTAACGCCACAATATTTTAATATATTTACAACTGCACGTGCAACTTTTTGATTGCCAAGATCATATGATCCTGCACAACCAACATAATATAAATACTCTACCTCTGGTGTGTCACCAGTGATAATAGGAAGATCAAGTCCCTCAGCCCATTTAAATCGCTCCGCATGTGGCAACCCCCAAGGGTTACTATATTGCTTGATATTCTCAATAGCTTTTCCTGCAGCAGTAGGCACTTCTCCTAAGGACAAAGTTTGATAACGTCTTAATTGCATAATTGTTCGCAACTGATCTATTCCCACAGGGCATTCATTCACGCAACCACCACAATTTGTACAAGACCAAATTTCATTGTGAGTGATTGTTCCATTTTCATAAAGATAGTATTTTTCTTCTTCACCTTCTTTGGGGAAAAGAGCCTCAACTGTCATGCTATTTTTTAATTTTAAAATGACTTCACGTGGATCAAGTGGTTTTCCAACCGCATTGGCAGGACAAATATCTGTACAACGTCTACATTCTGTACAACTGTCAAAACTTAAAAGATCTTTCCAAGTAAAATCTTTTAAATCACGTGCCCCAAAATATTCAGCCTCTGCATTTTCAAAATCCATTTTTGCCAATAAAACAGCTGGTGCTAAACGTTGAGTGTATAGATTTAAAGATGCTGTAACGATATGCATTGCGCGTGTATAAGGAACAACTGCTATAAATGCCATAGTTGTTACCATATGAAAATACCAAAGGCCAGTATACAAAGCATTTGCATTTTCTGGTGATATTTCTTTAGGAAATAAAAAACTAATTAAGTTTCCAACAAATGCCCAACTTTCATCAGGAGCATTTTCTTGAAATGCCAAGCGGAAGCCTTGCAATAAAAAACCCTGAACAACTAATAAAAATAAAAAAGAGTAAAGTAACGTATAACCTAAACTATGCTTAAATTCTAATTTTTTATCACTTCTTCTGATTATTCCCATTAAAAGTCCAGCTGCAAGAGCAACTCCTGCTATTTGGCAAGAAACTTTAATAAAGGCATAAAACCAACCATAATAAATATCAAGAATGTGATAATCTTTTAAGGCAACTATAGTCGTTGCAAAAAATAATGTTAAAAATCCGTAAAAAATGAATCCGTGCATTAATGCGGCATAAACTGATTTAGGTTTTGGATCCCTTTGCCTTCTTACACGAAGAACTTTTGCTTGTGCGACAACATTTCGAAATAATAAAATGAAGCGATCAAGGGGACGGTCAAATGAGACTTCAGGTTTACCCATCCGCCAGAGTTTAATATGTTTCCAAACTCCATATGCAAAAACAACACCTGCTATTAAAAGCCATAGATATGTTGTCATATGTAATATTTCGTTTAATCCTCCCGAAGGAGACCAATAAATCTGTCGAGTGAGTTGTTGAGCATCCATGCAAAAAAACCTTCTATAAACAGGGAAAAATAATTCTTATATGAATTATTTATTTACCACAAGCAAAGTCATATTATCTACCCAAATTTTATTTTGGGATTTAAAAATTCATTGTCCACGCATCAAATGTTTTTGAACATATTTTATTACACCCGCTTTTAAACTTTTAAACTCATGCTGTATACCTAAGGATCGCAATGTCGAAAGATCGGCACAGGTGTAATTCTGATACTGTCTTATGATATTATCAGGCATTGGAATATATTCAATAGATTCAGGTATGGAAAGCGAGGAAAAAACTTCCTGTGCAAGATTGTTCCAACTCTCAGCAACTCCTCTACCAATATTTAAAAATAAGCCATTCTCCGAAATTAAATATGAAGATTTATTTTCAATACGAGCTAAAGAAATACGAATAAGTTCCATTGTAATATCAACTAAGTCATCAATATAAACAAAATCTCTCAATTGCTCTCCATGTGCATATTCAGAAGTATTGCTTTCAAATAATTTTATTTTGCCTGTCCTTACAGCTTGATTGTAACCATGATAGACCATGCTCGCCTGCCCGCCTTTATGGGACTCAAATTGGCCAAAAACGTTAAAATAACGAAGTCCAAACCAAGTTGGAGGAGTTTCTTTTTGCTTTAATACCCATAAATCAAAATCAAGCTTAGATTTTCCATATAAATTTAAAGAAACATATTTATTACAATCTTCTTTTTTATCTGAAAATCCAAATCTTCCATCTCCATAAGTTGCAGCACTCGAGGCATAAATAAACGGAATATTATTACGAGCACAATATTCCCACAAAGCTTGTGAGTAGCCTAGATTCAATTTTTGAAAAATTTCTGGATTTGTTTCTGTTGTAGATGAACACGCTCCATTGTGAATAACTAAGTCGGGTTTTTTTTCTAATGATTCTAAATGAGCAATAAGTTTTTCATAATCTACATATTGATAACGCACTGAACCTAGAAATCGACGTGCATTTATTCTATTTATAGAGTCAGGTAAGTCTGTTGCTATAACAGAACAACCTCTCTCCTGCTGGTTTTCTTCAAAATTTGAAAAACGTGATGGACGCCCATTTGCAAACCCTAGTTCCTCAGGAGCTGCAGTCAAAATCTTTTCCACAATATTTGTTCCAATAAATCCGTGTGCACCTGTAACAACAAAAAGTGGCATATTTACTCCATTAAGGGTAAAGAGTAGAAGTATATGAGCTAAAAACTCGCTCATTGAAAAAGCAGTTTTGCTTTTTCCTCTGTTAGGGGGTTTACCATAACTTGAGAGCTTTTAGACAACAAAAAATCTTATTTACAGAATATACGAGTCCAAAATAAAGGGGAATTCATTGATGAAGGTTGCAGTGATTGGAGCAGGTTTAGCAGGAAGCGAATGCACATGGGTGCTTGCTGAAAGATATGGAATACAAGTTACATTATTTGAAATGAAGTCAAAAAAAACCACTCCTGCACAAATATCTCCTAACTTATTTGCAGAACTCGTTTGTTCAAATAGCTTAAAGTCAAAAAGTAGATTAAACCCTGCAGGAACACTCAAATGCGAAATTGAACAACTTGGTAGCATTGTTATTCCTGCAGCTAAAAAAGCTGAAGTTCCAGCCGGAGAGACATTAGCAGTTGATAGAGAGTTTTTTTCACAATTAATTACTGAAAAACTCAAAAATCATAAAAATATTACAATTCGTGAGACTGTAGTCGAGAAAGTAGAAGATGTTTTTAAAATCAATGACTTTTCAGCAGTTGTCATAGCTACTGGTCCATTGACAGAAGATAATCTTGCCAATGATCTCCGTAAAATTACAGGTACACAAGAGCTTTATTTTTATGATGCCATTGCACCTATTCTCGATGGCGATACTATTGACAACAGCATAGCTTTCCTTGCAAATCGCCAAACACGTACACATGCTTTTGAAAAGAAGCAAGCTCAGGAAAAAGCAATTTTAGACGGACTTCCTCCACCCAATGAGGAAGAAGAAGAAGGTGACTATTTAAATATCCCCTTAAATAAAGAAGAATACTTTTCTTTCGTAGAAAAAGTTTGTGCAGGCGCAAAAGTGCCTCATAAAGATTTTGAAGAACCAAAATACTTCAATGGCTGCCAACCTATTGAAGTTCTAGCAGAAAGAGGTCCTCGCACCCTCGCCTTCGGCCCCATGAAACCACGTGGACTCGATGACCCTCGCACAGGTCGCATGCCTTATGCCGTTGTTCAGTTACGCAAAGAAAAAATGGGTGACTCAGCTTGGAATATGGTTGGCTTTCAAACCCGTTTGACTTGGGGTGCTCAAAAAGAAATCTTAAAAACCTTACCAGGTCTAAACAATGTTGAATTTTTTAGAATGGGCAGCATGCACAGAAACACTTATCTCGTTTCTCCAAATATATTAAATGAGGATTTTAGTTTAAAAGCAGACAAAAGAATTTATTTAGCTGGACAAATAATGGGAGTTGAAGGCTATTTAGAAAGTTCTGCCATGGGAGTTTATATTGCGCATGTAATAGGGCAAAAGTTAAAAAATAATCATGCACTCAACTGCCCGCCCGCAAATACATCGCTGGGAAGTCTCGCTCGCTATTGCATTTATGGAGAGACAAAAAGATTTTCCCCTATGAATATTCATTGGGGATTATTTAATGAATTGAGTGTGGAAGACATTAAAAAATATTCTATAAATTCTGATAAAATTTTAAAACTCAAGAAACTTGATAAATCTGTCAAGAGAGAGTTAATGGCATGTCGTTCTGAAGATCTTTTTCAAAACTGGTTAGAAGAAACTAAACTTGTTTAAATTTTTCTGGAAAGACTTTATTTAAAACCATAGCTCCCACCAATATTAAAACCATTAAAGATAAAAATACATTTTCTGGTATATGTTTATCAATCGTTAAAGTGGTAAATCCAAGATTTAAATCTTTTAACTTAAGCACTACATTCAAGCCCGCAATACCAACTAAAACAAATGCCGTCTTTTCAAGAATTGGAAATTTATCAATGAGAGTGATAAAAAACTGAGCGGCTACTCTCATTAGTAAAATACCTAAAACTGCCCCTGTAATTAAAACCCATTTTACATCAGAAATGGCTAAGGCGACAGCTATGGAATCGATTGAAAACATAAGATCCATTAGTTCTACTTGTACAATTGTCATAATAAATACCCGTGAACTTGCTTTAAATACTGCTCCTTGTCCATCTGATAATTGAGTTTCATGTGTCGATACTCCTTTTTTATGAAAAAAGAGTTCATGCACGGCTAAGTATACAAGATATAAACCTGCAATTGCCTTGACCCATTCATACTGCATTAACCAAACACCAATAAAAATTACACCCACACGCATTGTGTATGCGCCCCAAACTCCCCAAAGAAGTGCTCTCTTTTGTTGGTATGGATCTTTTAATTTTTTGCGGACAAGTGCAGCTAAAGCAAGTGCATTGTCAAAGCTTAAAAGTCCCTCTAAAATAACGAGATTAATAATTATAACGACCTGAGCCAAGTTAAATTCAAACAAAAGACATCCCCTCTCTCATAAAAAAAATAGCAATTAAAGTCGTAGTATTTTTCCCAAAAAATCTCTGATAAAGCAAGGCTTGACCAAAAACCTTTGAAATGCGATTACTGTCACTCATTTCAACTGATCTGTAAAGGGAGGGCTGAAAGATGCTTGTTGATAATCAATATTCATCAGAGCTAGTTGCAATAAAAAACAAATTAAAAAAAGTATTAAAAGCATTTCAAGAAGGCCAACTTATTTTAGTAGGCGATGATGGTTTCCGCGAAAATGAAGCCGATCTCGTTTTTCATGCATCAGGCGCAACTCAACAAAATGTTAACTTTGCAATTAAATATGCAAGAGGATTACTCTGTGTTTCTTTAGGACATGAGCTTGCTGACAAACTTGGTTTTAGCACGTCACCTAAATTACCGGGTGGGGTTTCACATACTAATTTTACCGTTTCTGTCGATGCTAAAGAAGGAATTACAAATGGTATTTCTGCCAAAGATAGAGCACACACAATTGCTCTAATTGCAAATAAAAATAGCAAAACGAGTGATTTTATTTCACCTGGCCATGTTTTTCCTGTAAGAGCGATGACGGGTGGCCTATTAGCAAGGGCCGGTCACACCGAAGCACTTTACGAACTTTGCCAAATGTCAGGTTTAGAGTATGCAGCCGCAATGTGTGAAGTGCTTGGAGATGATGGCGAAGCCATTAATCCACACACTCTAGCTCATAAAGAAAATAAAAATTGTGTTTTCCACACTCTCCCATTTATAACTACAGTTGATATTCTTTGGAATAAAATTTTATTTTATCCAAGTAACGAAAGTCAATTTTTAAAAAATGAAAACTTTTTAGTTAAAGAAAATAAAAGAAAACCAATTGATGTGTACAATTTAAATGCAGGGCTTGAAGAAAATATTACTTTACCGACGGTTATTTGCATTTATAAAAAAGAATTCTCTGCAGAAAACATACGCATTTCTATTTCAAATGCAATCTATACTTGGGACAATGGAGTTGCTCAAGAGACATGTTGTGCAGAAATTGCATTATTTTCCCATGGAAATTGCATGGAAAAAATCCCTTTACATTTAAATGAATATTCGGACATGAGTGGTAAAGAAGGCTTAAAAAAGACAAAGACATCTGTGCGTCGTGCAATCAGTTTACTTCGATCATTACAATTCCTGCAAATTCATTTTAAATTGGATCAGTCCGCTGAAACTCTCATTCATAAAATAAATTTTATTCTTCGAGAAGATCAAGAATTTTTAAAAGCTGTTAACTATACAAATTATCTCTATACTTAAAATATTGCACAATTGATTTTATTAAACCAATTCTTTTAATTTCAACCGTTTGATATTCAGAAGTATTAGCAACAAGTATATATGTGCTGTTGTGTGTTTTTGATACTTGCCCAGAATGACTAAAAGTAATTTCTGTAAATGGATTTATAAAATTATTGTATTCAATTTCACACAATCCTTTTATTTTAATTTTAATATTATTCGTATCTACGACAGAATTTAAACTATCACTCGGAGTAATATTTTCGATAATACAGCTTTTTTCAGATTTATTTTCTATGAGTGCCTTAGCAATTGGCGGTTGTATTTTAGATTTTGGTAAGTATTCAAAAGGCTGATAAGCATTTAATAATGCATTTGCTTTATTAGCTTCAATTAGATAATTTTTTCCCATAATTTCATATTTTAAGTTTAATGAACTGCCAAAGTAAACTTGATAAAATGTAGATAAAATTATGAGAGTTTGCGCTGTAATATACAATTTAAATCTATGTTTATTAGCATACAGAATTTGAACAGATATACAATAAGTCAAAATAGAAATAACTGTAATAAAAGTAAGCAATCTCCATGGAAACTGAATAAAATCAGCCCCTGGAAAATATAAATAAAAAGCTTTTGCGAATGGGGTTTGAAGAATAAAATAAAATATAAAACATAAAAATAAAGGCTTCAATGCCGTATAAGAGTTAATTTTCTGAGGCAAATTCAATTTTTTCATTTTAATTAGAATAAAAATAATTAGCAAAAGAAGCATTGCTATTATAAAAAATCCACGCCCTATCTCAACAGACATACCTCGCCAAGTTTCGCCCCAAACATAAGATTTTTTGATAAAATACCATTCAAAATAATTGTAATGAAAATTAGGATGATTATTTCCTCCATTCATGATAGAAAAATTATACATTCTCTTAAATAAAACAAGGCCAATTGCATAAGGTCCACAAAAAATTATGAGAATAATCGAACTTATAAAGCCTGAAAAATAATATTTTATTTTTAAATATCTCTTTTCTGTTGCTAAGAAATAAGAATAAAATATTGCAAAACTAAATAATGCATAATAAAAAGTGACAACATGTGAATAAAAAAGAGCGACTAAAACAAAACCTAATTTTAATCCTGAATATTTTCTATTTTGTGCCAGACAAACTAGACCATAAAAAAGCCATGGAATCAACATCATTGATGTAAACTCTGCAGCTGCGCCTCGAAAGAGCCAATTTGTATAAGTATAATTTGCAAACATAAAAAGCGCACTACCACATAAGCTATTTAGAAAATTAACTTCAAATTCTTTTAATAATTTAAACATTCCCAAAGCGCCAAAAATTAATAAAACAAAAATTGCAACTTTAACTCCTATATAAACTGAACCAGTCAAGAATGAAAAAAGCACAGCAATAGTATTAAAAGCACGATGATATAAAAATGGAAATGGTGATCCGTAACCATTTTGTCCATAAGAAGTCCATAATGGAAAATAATTTCCTTTTTTTATTTCATGGTAAAAAACACCAACTCTTTCAAAAAGTAAAGAACCGTCATGCTCTAAAGGCCATCCATCAATGCTTAAAATTGGTTTCATTGCTAAAAAAGCAAGGAATATAAATGAAACAACAATGACAAAAATTTGCAACAATTTTTTTTTATTCTGTATTGAAGACAACTTTGAATTCATTAAAACCTCATTATCGTATAATTTTTTTTATAGTTTAATTTAAACGACTTTCTTTTTCATTGACTATAAAAAGCGGCCTTTTTTTAACTTCATCATAAATCCTACCAATATATTCTCCGAGGACTCCAATTGTTATTAATTGCACAGCACCAATGAATAAAATCGCAACCATTAGGCTGCTCCAGCCCAAAACAGGATAGCCTTTTACCAATGAGTAGATCACAATATAAAAACCATAAATAATTGATAATAAAGCAACTATAAAACCAAAATAATACGCTGACTGCAGCGGCACATTGCTAAAAGAAATTATTCCATCAAACGCAAGTTTAAGCATTTTCCTAAATGGGTATTTAGTTTCCCCAGCAAAACGAGCTGATCTTTCATAATAAATAGGCTCTTGTCTTAAACCAATCCAAGGGACCATTCCTCGAATAAATCGATTTCTTTCAGGCAATGTATTAAATATATTTAAAGCATTTCGACTCATTAATCTAAAATCACCTGAATCAATAGGAATATCAACATGTGTTAATTTTCTAAGTAAAATATAAAATAATTTTGCTGTTAAAAGTTTAAAAAAAGTTTCACCTTCACGAGAAGTGCGCACACCATAAATAACATCTGAGCCATCAAGCCATTTTTTAATCATTAGTTCAATTAACTCAGGCGGATCTTGTAAATCGGCATCTATAGAAATAATAGCATCCCCTTTAGCATAATGAAGTCCAGCACTTAATGCAGCTTGATGACCGAAATTTTTTGCCAATGAGACAATATTAATTTTACCTAATTTTTGTTCATTATAGTTATGCTTATCTTGAAGAAAATGCAATATTTGAAGAGTATTGTCTTTGCTTCCATCATTTACATAAATTATTTCGTATTCCATTTGAAATATTTTGCACACATCTTCAAGAACTTTAGAAACATTTTTATTTGTTTCTTGAATGACTTCATATTCATTATAGCAAGGAATTACGACTGAAATTTTACTCATAATAAATCCTCTATTCACTTCTAAGCGATAAAAATAGAGTAATATTAGAATGAATAAAAATCAAATCAATGACTTGAATTTACATTATTTATTATTTATTTAAAATATTATAAAGAGAATTAAGAAAAACTATTCGCTAAAAAGTGCATTTACAAACTCATGAGCTTCAAACAATTCGAGATCTTCAACAGATTCTCCGACACCAACATAGCGAATGGGTAAACCCATTTCAGAAGCAATTGCTATTGCTATTCCACCTTTTGCAGTTCCATCGAGTTTTGTCAAAATAAGACCTGTTATATTAACAACATCTCTAAATATCTTTGCCTGTTGGAGAGCATTTTGTCCCGTTGTTGCATCGAGCACTAAAAGAACTTCATGTGGAGCATCAGGATTTTCTTTTGCAACGACACGCCCAATTTTAGCTAATTCTTGCATGAGATCTTGTCTATTTTGTAAACGTCCAGCCGTATCTATAAGACAAATATCTGCATTGGCTTCAGTCGCTTTCTTAACAGTTTCAAACGCAACAGAAGCAGGATCTGCGCCTTCTTTCAAACGAATCATTTGTGCTTTAGAACGTTCAGCCCAAACAGACAATTGCTCAATTGCAGCCGCACGAAAAGTATCAGCCGCACCAATAACAACTTTCTGTCCTCTTAAATGAGCCTTATATGCGAGCTTACCTGTTGTAGTTGTCTTACCAACTCCATTGACTCCGACCATTAAAACAATATGTGGTAATTTATTTTCAGAAAGACTCAACAAAGGTTTTTCAATCTCACCTTTAGAGTTTACTTTTGTAGAAGATAAAATATTAAATATTTCTTCTCGTAAAATATTTTTAAATTTTGCGGAATTAGAGTAATCTTCTTTTGTTAATCTATTTTTGACTTTTTCAACTAAAAGATCTGATGTTTTTACTCCAACATCTGCTTGAACAAGCAATTCAAAAAGATGTTCAAGAGTTTCATCCCTAGTTACCTTATCACTTTTAGCAGTAAAAAATTCATCTAGCCCATTCACAATTTGACTGTGCGTTCTTCTCAATCCACCTTTTAAACGATCAAACCATTTTTTTTCATCAACAATAGGTTTTAAAAGTTTTTCCTGAAGCTGTTCCAGTGGAAGAGCATCTTGTTTTACATCTTGAGATTTTTGAACGACAGGTGTTTCTAATTTCTTTCGTTCTGTTAATTCAATTAAATTTTCCCGAATAGAATCTTTTGGCAAAGATTTTGGCGGATTTTTTTTACGATTGATAATTAAATTTGTAATAAATAAAACAACAAGTACAGCAGTAACCACACTTGCAGCAATCATAAATTGATCGCTTGACATATCATGCATGTTCTTTTTTCCTATTATACCAAAAATATTCGACTAAATTGCCAAATGGATCTCGAAAATAAAAAGCTCGACCATCTGAGCGATCGTGAGGCTCTCGTATAATTTCCAATTTAAAACTTTGAATGCGCTGAAAAAAAGCATCCACTTGGACGGGAGATTCTGCTTGAAAACCATAATGATCGAGAACTTGTTTACCAAAATGACCTACTTGTCGGGTTTTGTCTATTGCATCTTTGGATAATTTAGCAACAAACACGGAAGAACCCATTTCTACCATGATTTGTTCGCCTTTATACATAAAATAACGCGCTTGCAAGACTTCACCGAAAAACCATTTTCCTTTTTCGATATCGTCGATCACAATAGCAAGATGCCCAATATTCTTAACCCATGTTGTTGTAGATTGCATAATTTCAGGCCCATTTATGAGCTTGAATTATTGAATTGACTACGCCCATGAAGCGTGAGTTTTCATCAGTAACAGGTTGGTTTGAAAGATTTATAATAATTTCTTTAGCAGTTATATTTTGTTTTGCTTGCTCTTCTAAACATTCAAGTGCAGCCATTTTTAGATTCTCATCACGGCTGCTTAAAAATTCCGTTACCTTATTAACGATAATTTCTTCTTTTCCTTTTACTTCCTTAAGAGCGAGCATTATTTCTTCATTTCTTTCAAGAACAGACTCATCAAATACAGCGATATTTGTCTTTAAATTATTTATTAAAATTTCAGCATATTCATCATGCGAAAATATTTTTTCTGCAATTTTAATAGGCCAAGAAATACGTCTTTGTGATTCAATTATTTTTTTTACAAATGGCTTAGATTTTTCGCCAAATTCTACAATAATATTTAAACACTTTTCTTTTTCACGATTGTCAATTAAACCAGAATCAACAGAAATTTCAAAACGTTTTAAGAGTTGTGGAACAGACTGCTCAGGAGCAATATTTTCAAGAGCCTCAATTGCCTCGAGACGCTGCTCCTTTGTTGTCATCACTTTTTTTAAAATATCTCCATATTTATCATATGATTTAGGTTGCGAAGAAAAAATTTTATCAAAAATACCCACGTTAAACCTCTTAATTCAATTTCTTTGAGCTATAAAGAATAAATACCAAACCTAAAATGGAAAAAAATATTCCTAAAATAATTCCAATGTCGATATAAACTGAAGGAATTTGTACAGCATTATGGATCTTGATCATTTGCTCTGTCATGGCTCTTTCCTTAATACGCCAAAAAACGGCACTGTAATCTCTTTGTAATCGGGATCATTGGTTTTGACAACAAAAAAACCAGAAACATTTACCCCTGGAGTCACCTGAAATTCACTCAAATTATCTAAATTTTTTGGGTATCGTAGCTTAAATGAGACAACAAACGAGGAATGAGCATTGCCCTCAGATGCTGCATTTGAAAGTGAAAGTTTATCTTTTCTAATATCAAATAAATCAGAATCTTTTAAATTTTTAAGTTCTGGTAGTTTTTTTAGTTCTACTTTTACCCCAGTTACAGAGAAATTTTTATCTAATGATTTAAATGTTATAACACGTTCTGCAGGTCTTATTTCATTGACAACACCAAATTCAACATATTTTGCTGAAGCTTGTACATGGCCTACAGCTTCTCCTATAATTGGAATTTCAAAGTCCTTATAATACGTAGAATTATTCCAAACTTTAATTTTGGCACTTATTGCTCCAATTGGTATCGATTTATCATCAATTTGGACAGATAATTGAGTATTTTGAGAAGAATTTTGTGGCAATAATTTGACTTTAATAAAGGGAACATTCGACTCAACCGCAATAACCTTAAGAGGTTCAGTATTAGAAAGAATATTTTCTTTTAACTGGCTTGAGAGTTTTGAGTTTTCAACTTCAGATTTTATTAAATCAATTAAATTCATATTTTCTTTTGCAGTATAAAATTTTCCGCGACCTATTAAATTCATATTGATATTAAATATTTTTTGAGAGTCCCCTTGAATTTTACCCACATATAAAAGTGCTGGATTTGAAGTTAATTCTTGTAAAACATTCGCTGTCACAGTTAAAGTAACAGTTGGAGAAGAGGATCCCATATTTGTTTCTAGGGTGATTGTTCTTACAATATTCCCAGAAAAATCTCGTGAATTGAATTCAACATTCACAAGTCCACTTTCTCCAGATTTAAAAACATTTTTTACAGTAATTCCATCATTCGCTAACATTTTTGTATTTATACATCCACAAGCCGCATGAATACTACTAAAAACTAGAGTTCCATTGCCTGTATTTTGAAATTTATAAAGATGACTTACTCTTTGCCCTCGATATATTTCGCCAAAATCAAAGCGTGTGGAATCAAACTCAACACGTGGAATTTGGCCTTGCAAATTTAATTCAATTGTTGGCTCGATAGCGTTTGCATAAAAAGAAGTATGATAAATTAAAAACAAGCAAATAAATCGCAAAAAGAAAAGTCTGCCTATTAGAGAAAAGCACATGTTGTGATCCTCATATCCACATGTTATCATGCCACCCGCACTTGGTATAAACTTTTTCAAAGCTCAAGTCCAAACCCTTTAATTAAGATGTGTTCATGGTATCTATCAAATTTAGCATTCTAAAGTATATAGCTCTTATCACAAGCGCTCTCCTCGTGGCTATGGGGTTTCCAGGCTATCAATTTCCTTTGCTTGGAATAGGTGCCATTATCCCATTTTCCCTTATCCCTCTCATTCTCATTCTCAAAACTCTACCGCGAAAATATGCAGAGCACTCAAGTCTAAAAAAGCATTTTGCTCAACTCAGCGCAGCTCATCGCAGTTTGCAGGCTTTTTTTGCAATTTGGTTTTTTGGTTTTATTCTTCAACTCCTTGCTTTTTTCTGGATTTCGCAACCTATTATATATTTTAGTTCTTTAAAACCTTATTTTGCCTATCCTCTTTATATATCAATTTGTGCATTGACATCACTTTATTTTCCAATTCTTTTTTCACCATTAATCCTGCAAACATGGTTAGAGACAAGACATAGCAATAAAAAACTTCCACTTATTGGAATTGCTATGACAATGACATTATTTGAGATCATAGCTCCACGCTTCTTTAATTGGACTTTTGGCAGCCTTATGCACTCGGAAACCCAAATTACCCAAATTTCAAGTCTCTTTGGTTTCAATATTATTTCATTTTTTATTTTTTATACAAGTCTTTCTCTTTCAGAGGCAATCCTAAAACTTTCAAAGAATAAAAGTCTTTTTATTTCAACTTCATTCATAAATATTGCTCTCTGGAGTATTATTTTTACATTTGGATATTTTAGAATAAACGAAGTAAATGATACATTAGTAACAGCAAAAAAAACAAGAATTGCCTATGTTCAACCTAATTTTACATTTAATTCTATAGCATCATTACCGCTTCCCTCAACGGGTTCTCAGCAACAAAACCTAACTCGTCTATTAGAGATGAGTAAAGAAGCTATTAATAAAGCACTTGAAAAAGATGGAAAAAAGCCTGATCTCATTATTTGGCCTGAAAGCGCTGTCCATAGTTTTTTTATGCTTGATAATAATGAATTATTAGCAACAAAACAATTTTCTGCTTCTGTCCAAGTACCAATTTTAGTACAAGCAACAAAATGGGATAAAGAAGATCTCAAGAAAGTAGGATATGAAAAAGCAAGAGTCTGGTCATCCTCATTTCTAATACGTCCTGATGGCTCTAAAAGTAAAGAATTTGACAAATGGATCCCAATGCCATTTGGTGAGTCTGTTCCATTTGAAAACTATTTTCCTAAAATTGGCAATTATTATAGAAATATTTTTGAAAATGCAAGCAAAGTAGAAATTGGTACAAGTTATGATGCCCTTGCATATAATGAAAAAGAATTCGTTGCGCCGCTTATATGTTTTGATTCTATTTACCCAGAACTTACTAGACTTGAAACATTAAAAGGGAATGCAAGTATTTTTGTCAATCAAGCAAATTTTGTTTGGATGGTAAACAGCAATGCAGGGCTTGAATTTAGTATACTTAATAAATTCCGTTCAATAGAAAATGCACGCAGTCTTGTTATGGTATCAAATACAGGTCCAACAATGGCTTTCGATCCGTTAGGGAGAATTATTTTACCTCCCACCATTCTTTTAACTCAAGCAACTGGTTTTATTGATATCCCAATATCTTCAGAAATAACCATATATACTCTACTGTCCAACTGGCCTCTTATAATTTTAGGCTTTCTTTCCCTCATATGGATTTTAATTGCAGCAAACAAGAGTTCCTATGACAGCAGATATTAGCAATGAAAAAGGACTACTTGCAGAGAGATTGCGTCCTTCCTTAAAAACTGAAAATTTATTATTAGGCTCTGCATATAAAATTTGGAACAGAGATCTCTTACAATGGAGAACATCACATAAATTTCATCTTATCTTATGGGGCCCACCTGGATCAGGTAAAACAACTTTAGCACGTATGCTAGGAGAAGCTTCAAATCTTAGCTTTGTTACCTTATCTGCTGTCAGAGACGGTGTTAAAGAAATTAAAAGTGCCGTTGAAAAAAACCCTGGCTCTCTCATTTTCATTGATGAAATTCATAGACTCAACCGTGCTCAACAAGACACTCTCCTTCCCATTCTTGAATATTCAGAAGCTTGGATCATTGGAGCAACCACTGAAGCACCGACAACTGAACTCTCTGCTCCCATTTTAAGTCGAGTAAGAAACATTTATGTTTCCGCATTAAATGAGAAAGATATTGAAAAAGGACTGATTCACAGTTTGAATTTTTTAAAATTAAATGACTCAAAATTTGCATTAACTATTTCTGATGATCAAAAATTAACGGAACAAACAATTCCTAAAATTGCAAAAATGAGTGGTGGTGATTTACGCTTTGCATTAAATTTATTTGAAAATATTATTCATTGTAAAACAGAAGACGAAGAGAATGATGTTTATAAAAATTCATTAAAAGCTTTTACAAATAAAAATCATTACGATTTTATAAGTGCTATGATCAAAAGTATGCGTGGAAGCGATCCTGATGCTGCGCTCTTTTACGCTATAGCGGCACTTGATAAAGGAGAAGATCCTCTTTTTATTTTAAGAAGGTGCATAATTTTTTCTAGTGAAGATATCGGAAATTCCGATCCTCAAGCACTCACTTTAGCAGTCAGTGCTTATCGCGCTATCGAATGTGTGGGTATGCCTGAAGGCAGAATTCCACTTGCGCAATGTGTTACTTATTTGGCAAGCACTCTTAAAAGTAACAAAGCTTATTTAGCAATTGAAAAAGTTCGTAATTGGAGAGTCCAAGCAGAAGAAAATGGATATTCTATTCAGCCCCCTATTGAATTAACCGTTAAAGGGAAGGATAAATATAAATATCCACACAATTATGAAAATTCTTTTATCCATTTTGAATATCTACCTTCAGAAGTTAATAAAATAAAGCAGCAAGAAAAAATAGCTGCTTATTTACCTTCAGATTATGGGGTGGAGTTTAAATTAAAAAGCAGACTTGCAGATCTATGGAAAAATCCAAAAAAAATGAATAAAAAAGTTTAAGCCGCTGAATTTGTTTTTTTATCGCTAGAGTTATTTCGTTCAAAATCAGTTGCTTTTCCTCTTGGTACGTAGCTAACTGAATCAATATAACTTAATACGAGTCTTACAAAATGTCTTCTTGCCCTTACCACACTATTGCTTCTAGATATATCAAAATCTAATAAAGCTTCACGTGTTAACTTAGAATAAACAATCATGTGTAAATAATCAGTATTTAAATTTGTATCATATTCAATTACAACCGATCCCATTTGATCCCAAGTATATGATATTTTTTTAACACCATAAAAAACGTGAATTCCCGCAAGTCCAACAAGTATTTTTTTAACACCTTTAAAATTTAATGAGAGCAATACTATCCAAGGTAACAAAACTAAAGTAACAAAAGAGAGCCCCAATCCTACTGAAGAACCTGGATTATCAAAATAACTTGGACTCGTAATAAGAAAAAGGAAACAACCCATTAAACCAAACAAAGAAACAAGCATTTGCAGAGGAGAAAACTGAAAATACCATCTTCCTTCAGGCGTTAAACGACTGTATATAAGTGATTCCCTTTCCTCTTCCATTCTTCTATCAAGATCTTCAAATGGTTCATCTTCAGATGCCATTTTTCCCAAGATATGTAATATAGCCAAAGACTCATCAAAACGCCCCCAAGAGTCAAGAATGAATGACTTCATTCTCAATGCTTCTGTATTCCTAGGTGAGAGGGCAAGGAGGTTTTCAATGATCTCCATAGCACCACCTGAGTCGCCTTGATCTAATAAATTTCGAGCGTCTTTTAAGTGTTTCATATGAAAAAAATCGGACGTTGTTCAATCGAACTTAAGAAATAAAATGTGACAAAAAAAAACAGATGAGAATTTCTCATCTGTTATTAAAAATTTAATTCTTTGATGTTACTAAGAAAAATTTTTAGTTTTGAGCAACAACCCAAATATTAAATTGTGCTGAAACTTCTGGATGGAGCTTAACAGAGCCTTTGTAAACTCCTACAAGCTTGATTTCGTCGATGATAGTAATCATACGACGATCAATTTCATGCCCTGCAGAATGGAAAGCATCTGCAAGTTCTTGAGTTGTAACAGTCCCAAAGATTTTGTCTTCTTCACCAACTGGTTTTTGAATTGTTAAAGAAAGTGCGCTGATTGTTGCAGCAAGTTCAGTTGCAACAGCAAGTTCTTTTTGTTTTTTCAAATCAGCTTGACGACGTTGATGTTCAAGTGATTTTTGGTTTCTTTCGTCAGCTAAAACTGCAAGCTTACGTGGAAAAAGATAATTTCTTGCATATCCTGATTTAACTTTGATAAGATCACCAATATGACCTAAGTTTGGTACATTTGCTTGCAAAAGTACGAGCATAATTATAACCCTCTTGTATAAAAAACGAGTTCATTTTGAAAAACATAGAAAAATCTTAGGATTTAAGCTTTCTTCCACGCCAATCATACACATAATCAAGCAACCCTACAGCACCAAATGCTGCGAGAATTGCGTAAGGTCCAAATGATGCCTTTGAACCCAGAATAAAAAATAAAAATACAAAAGAAAGTACCAAAAAGGTTGATACTCTTTTATAAATTGTAAACATCCCCTGCAATGCCAATATAGTGATAACTACAAATGACATAACACTCATCAAAGCAAAAATAGGCGCAAAAGCCGTATGCTGTAAGGATGAAATGATAGACTCAAGGTTTCCATACCAAAATGCCATCGTACCAACAAATGCAACTGCAAGAAGAACAAGCGGAAGAGGTAAAGAGAAGTTTCTTAAATTCCAAGCACTCATTCCTTCAAATTTAAAAGAAAATCCTTGCCACATAATTGTATTATTTGGTTTCAAAGGCTTCCATAGACTTGCTAAAATTGACAGTTTTTGGTTGCCATTCCCTAAGCTTTGCGTCGCATGCTGGTTTATCAATATTGGAGTTTCTAATCTATTTGCTCGAACCATAGGCATAGCAAAAAGTACAGAAGTTAACTGAGCTGAAAAAGATGTAGGATGTCTGCGGACATAATTGACCACAGCACGTAATCTTTCAATTTGCTCAAACCCAAAATCAACAAAAACAACATTAGCAAATGAAATAAGCAATCCTATTAAGAAGAAGGAAGAACCTGCTCCAAATACAAGAAAAGCCATTCTTTGCCAAGAGTTATAATCTAAAAACGAGCGCACAGCCGGAACTGCAACAATTTGATCGATTTGTTCTTTGAATTGATCATATTGAGCAAGAGTTTGAACCTCTTTTACAGTTGGCTTTCTACCAGCAAACTGAGATTGAAGCTCTTCTTTTTTTAGAGCAATTTCTTGATGTATTTGTGTTTTCACTTCTCCATCAATTACTGTTAACTTTGTAGGTGTAAAACTTAAAAAGCCAAAAAATAAAATGACAGGGAGAAACAAAACAGAAGCTGCATAGAGCCAATGTTTTCTTTTTTCACGCAAATAAATCGCGCTCATGAAAAAAGGAATAGCAAATAAAACAATAACTCCCATGGATATAATACTTAAACTTGAAAATAAAATACCAAAAAGAAAAAATGACAAGGAAACAACAAGCATTAGCGAAAGAGCAATTCTTTTTCCAAGCATTGCAGCAACTTGAGCCACGTTAAAAAGAGCAAGAGGAATTAGCATAACAATAAAGCTTACAGCGACAAAAACGGCCGAAAACAATAAAGCAGGAGTGATTTTTTTCACAGGCGCATTATTATTTTCACTTGAACTTGAACCCTGTGGGTTGCTGAACTTTTGAGTCATGAAAAACCTCTAATTACAGCTTTAAAAGCATAGAAACGAACATTTTGTAAATTATTCGTCGTCACGGCCTCTGCGAGCGCCTAAAGACTCAGATTCTGCTTTTTCACGAGCAGCTTCTGCAGCTCTTTGAGCAGCAGCTTCTGCTTGTTGTTGAAGCTCTAAGCGACGATTTTCAACATTTACATTATCTGCAAGTTTGATAACCATAGAACGAAGAACATTTTCTTCGAGTTTTAAAATACGTTCAAGCTCATGAATATTAGCTTGATTTGTAGCTACGTCATAAACGAAGTAGTTACCACGAGTTTGCTTATTAATTGGATAAGCAAGGCGGCGGACACCCCAAGTGTCTTTTTTGACGACTTGTCCACCCTCAGTTCCAATGATAGTCTCCCATTTAGAAACCATCTTGGATAGTTCAGCTTCAGGCAGATCAGCCTTTGCAATGATCATTGCTTCGTATTCACGCATAGAATTCTCCTTATGGATCGCGCAACTAAAACTTGAGCCCCAGACATGAGGAGCAAGGAGTTTGGTCGAAGTAGCTCTCCTAACTTTATTTCTTACTTTTTTCAAGTCTATTTTAAATAGGTCGCTCGGTTTTGGGATTATTTCAGTTATTTTTTCTTTTAGCACTCAAAACACATTTGCGGATATTCGTGAAATTACGCTGTATCCATCTCAAGACATTAGAGTTTTTGAAAATTCAGACCTGCCGACAAAGACAGTTCGCCTCGGTTTAACAGAAAGCATAGTAAACCTAAAGTTTGTTCCTTGCTATATAATTCTTAATCAAATTCCAATTTTATATTCTGTTCTACAAAGCGGAGTGAGCTGTGGAACAAACATTTCAAATCGAGACTCCTTGTCCGTCGATATCATTCCTGAGGTAAATTACAAAGGAGCAAACGAGACCTATGCTTTAACTATTGGTTTTAACAATAATTTTGACTTAACTGCTGGAAAAAGAAATTGGCTGTTCCAAAGCTCCATCTACTACAAATTTTGGGACAATAAATTGCAGGATTCGCCATACAACATCGATACAAGACAACTTCTGCAGCTCTGGGGAAACGTTTTTGATTCTAACATCAGTATAGGCTTTCTCCACAACGATGAAAAAGGTCAAGAAGAGTCGCATAGCAGCTTTTCGAGTTATTTTTACTATAAACAAAGCCTCCCCCTTGCATGGAGGCAAATAGGAGGAGCTCGCAACACAGCTGCACTTGAATATAAAGCTATTGGAGCTTCATTTCGCAAAGAGTTCTTTAATTTTTTCATTTTCGGTATTGGAGTCGCCTTTTGGACCCTGACGTTTGATGGAATTCGTGCTTCTGGCCCTTTGCCAGAAATATATATTGCATTAGACATCTAAGTAAAAGCAGACTTTTGAAAGAAAATGCTTAAAATGTTTTTTAATATTAATTTTAATTTAATTGTTTTTATTATCATTTCTAGTCTTTTAAATTCTTGCCAATTTGATATGACGCATTCTTTATTTAATACGTCTAATTCAGAAAATATATTGTTTTTTTCTGAAAATGAAACAAGTGGATTTAATAATTTAAACGGAAATTTACAAATCGGATTCGCTGCAAGGACTATCGTCCCAATAAACCCAACTAGCCTCACAGGTTTCGGAGCACCCATGCGGCGACTTCTTCCTCCTGATATGACAAATATTGGTAACGGAGCAACTTATTGTAAGCCTTATACATCAATTGACAAACAACCTCGCGTTAAAGCAATGCTCATAAGTGGAATCAATAATGCAAACAAGATAGGATATTATTTATTAATAAGCTATGATGTTATAGCAATACCAACTGATTTTAATATAAAAATGATGGCTCAACTAAAAACAACTTTTCCAAACTTAAATTTAGATCAAACCAATGTGCAATTCGTGGCCACTCACACTCATTCTGGCTCTGCAGGTTTAACTGAAAATCCATTTTGGGCTGCGGCAGTTTGCGACAGATTTAATCCAGGCCTTTATAATACCGTAACAGCAACAACTCTACAAACAGTTGGTGACGCCTATACAAATTTATCTACTCCAAATGCAGTAGATATAACAAATGATCAAATTTCTGGTTATAACTACTCTCGATTTGATGGAATGCAGGTCGATACAAATGTGTACTATATGAATTTTAAAGATAGCGGTGCAAATTCTTTAGGATGTTTTATTGCTTATAGCGTTCATCCAACTTGGTATGGCATTGATGATTTGGTATTTAGTAGTGATCTTGCTGGATATCTTGAAAATGAATTACAAAGTGTAACAGGCTCTAAAACATGTATTTTTTTTAACTCAACCGTTGGCAATGCATCGGCCGTACCTCTTGGAGACAAAAATACATATGCTACTGGATTTATACAGGAGGTATTAAATAAAAAAGTAGTTGGTTCAACAATACCAAACCAATTTCAATATGGAAATTTATTTATTCACTTACCAAATTTCAAACTTAATTTCGCAGGATGCGGTCTTGATATCCATGGTTTACCACAAAGTTTTATAGATGCTGTATTTTCAGTAAAAAGCAGTTCTGTAACAAATAATATTACAAAAATAGCTTGGTTTAACATTAAAGGAACATATTTTTTTCTATTTCCTGGTGAACCTTTATATGATGTAAAGATAGATTTTCAAACTCAATTGAATAAATTATTTCCAGGAATTCAATCTTACTTTTTTCTTTCTACTTCAAATGATTACATAGGTTATATAATGAATTCGAGTAACTATACAGAAAAAAGTATGGAAACATGTTCTACTTTACATGGACCAGATACATCTTCTGTAGTCATAACTGGTTTTATGAATGCTTTAAAAGCAGCAGGTCAATAGTAATAATATAAAATCCAATTATATATTTAATAATTTTAGATTTAACACTTTATTTTTATTTAAAGTTACAATAACATAAATTTATAATTTGACAGAGTATTTACAAAATAAACTAGAGGAATCTATGGATTTAAAAGAAAAAAATCAATTAGGCTTAGAAATTATTGATATAAGTCATTGGTATTATCAATTGAAATATCAACTTTTAAAAAAATTTATTGATAAAAATTTTTCAAAATCTACTTTAAACCCAATCACTATACTTGATGTGGGCTGTGGTGCAGGAATTTTTTTAAGAGAACTTGCAAAAGATTATCATTCACTACAATGGAAATTCATAGGATATGACTATTATTTTGATGAACTGCCCTTGAGCCCAGATCTGCGTCTTCACTTTGTTAAGGAACTGCCAGAAAATTTAAAAGTTGATGCCGTTTTATTTATGGATGTAATAGAGCATGTTCCATCTGAACTTGAATTTTTTAATAACTTACTTACAAAAATAAATACAAAAGACAATCCTATTAAAGCATTTATAACCGTTCCCGCATTTATGCATTTATGGAGCCCTCATGATGTCTTTCTTAATCATTATAGGCGTTATACCAAAAAAACATTGGCAAGTGGGATTTCGCAATTCATAAAAATAGAGACTCAATACTTCTTTTACGCTACAATTTATCCACTTGTCTTAGTAATCAGATTTTTTAATAGAATCTTACATAGAAAGGTTAAATCAAATTTAAAGCCCACTCCAGTTCTTATAAATAAAGCGCTTATACTATTTCTTTCAATAGAAAAAAAATTAAATATTTATAATAAAATTGCAGGAGTTACTTTAGTTGCAGAAGGAACTATTAAAAAATCTTAAAATTAATTAATAAAGATTTTTTAATGTCCACTTCCTGAAGACTTATGAATATTAGGAAGAGAACTCATGACAGATGCATCTTTAGTATTTTCTTCTTTCTTTGAAACTTGCTTTGCGCCCACTTGTTTCTTTATTTCACTTCTATTCAAAAGATAATCTTTTGTATAAACCCATTTTTGTTCTGGTAAACCAGCCATAGAGTATTCTGGCCCAAGTCGAATAGCATCCACAGGACAAGCTTCTTCACAAAAACCACAAAAAACGCAGCGTAAAATATCAATTTCAAAACGCACGGGATATTTTTCAATTCCGTTATCAGAAGATTGTCCTGCAACGATATTAATACATTGAGCTGGACAATTTGTTGCACATAAAAAACAAGCTGTACAACGCACTTGTCCATCAGGACGCTTTGTTAAAAAGTGAGCTCCCTTAAAGCGCTCTGAATATTTATATTCAACTTCTGGCCATTGGATGGTAACAGACTCTTCTAGTTTAAAAAGTTGTTTTGCAAAAACAGAAATTGTCTGTCCAAGGCCAAGCAAAGTTGTAGACAAATAACCATTTTTTAGGCTCTTCTCAGGGTCTTTTGAAACGTTAATATATCCCATAATCAATGCCTCATGCTTTAATTTCTGCAAAAATATCTTCAATTCCCTTCATTGCAGGGAAAACAAGTGGATTCGCTTTTAACTTTTGGGGAATGCCCTTAAAGTTAATAAATGTTCCATTTTTTTCTGCAAAAACTTTGGTCGGAATTGCTAGAGAAAACTTTTTAGTAATTGGATTTAATGTCGTTCCAAAATAAATAACATTTGATAATTCAGCAAAGCGAGTCACTTCATTTGCAAACTGAGAATATGATTTTTCAATTTCAGGTCCAAAAACAAGAACTAGATTCGCACTTGAAGATGCAAGCGGTGAAAAATCTCCGCTTAATGTAACAGCTTGCGCAGCATGTTTTTCAAGAATTTGCGAAAGCCCTTTTGAGTTTGAATTGCGATCTCCACGCATTAATATTCCATCAAAGTCATCTATTTTTTCAGCACTGTCTCGCCAAACATATATTTTAGGTAAATTTCCTAAAATTGTTTTTAATGAAGTTAAAATATTTTCATACTCTTCATTTGTATATTGTGGAGTTAAGACAAGTGCAACTTTATCTGCATTACCTTTAACATTTTCAAGCTTTTGTTTGAATTCTTTACCCAATAAATTCCAAGATAAATGTTTTCCCGCTATTGTTGGAACAGCTAACCGATTTGTCGCATTTAAATGTTCATACATAGTACGACCTTCATCGCACATCCAATGTCCATTTACTTCCATATTTTTACGTGGTTTTAAACGATAATATTGTCTTTGATTTTTATGTTCATACAGAGTAATATTACAGCCTGTTGAACAACCTGGACAAATTGTTTTTGTTTCATTAAGAAACCAAACACGACACTTAAAACGGAAATCTTTTGCTGTAAATGCACCCACAGGGCAGATATCAACAATATTATAACTGTAATTATGTTGGATTTTTCTATTTGGAAAAGTACCGACAATAGAATGATCACCACGGTTGAAGATACCCAAAGAACTTGTTTTTGTAACTTCATCTTCAAATCTCACACAACGTGAGCACAATATACAACGCTCTGTATCAAGAACAAGATTATCCCCTACATCAAGAGCTTTTGGCTTGAGCACCTTATCTTCATCCATTTGTGAAGAATAGCGCCCAACCTTCATATAATAATTTTGTAGTTCACACTCACCTGCTTGATCGCAAATTGGGCAATCAAGTGGGTGATTAATAAGGTGAAACTCAAGCGCCCATTTGTGCGCATCTTTAACTTCATCACTTACCGTAATAACTTTCATGCCTTCGGTACACGTTGTATTACAAGCAATTTGAAGTTTTGGCATTCCTTCAATTTTCACCATACAAAATCGACACACTCCCGCCACAGAAAGGCCAGGATGCCAACAGAAACGAGGAATTTCTACTCCAAGAATTTCTGTTGCTTCAATGATAGAAGTTCCTTTTGGTACAGTGACTTCTTTGCCATCAATTGTTAACGTAACAGTTTCTGACATTTTATTACCCTTTTAGATATGGTTCAAATTCATGTGCAAATTTGGTAACAATGGCACGAGCAGGATCGGCTGCAGCATCGGAAAGAACACAAATTGTTTTCCCACGCATGTTATTTGCAATTGAATACATTCGATCCATATCTGTCTTTGTTCCCTTGCCTTTTAAAATATGTTTAGAAATTTTATAAAGCCATCCCGTTCCTTCCCGACAAGGAGTGCATTGTCCACAGGATTCATGCGCATAAAAATCCATCAAATTTTCAAGTACAGAAACCATACTCACATCTTCAGGAATGACGATGATTGCACCAGAGCCAAGCATAGACCCAGCACCTGCAATGGATTCGTAGTCGAGAGTGAGATTTTCACATTCTTTTGCCGTTAAAGCGGGAGCTGATGAGCCACCTGGAATGATTGCTTTTAATTTTTTTCCACCGATTAATCCTCCGCAATCTTCATTTATAAAGCGCATCAAAGGATAACCAAGCGGCAATTCATAGCATCCAGGGCGTGCAATCGGACCACTGACATTAAATAATTTTGTACCTGGAGATTTTTCTGTTCCAAATTTTTTATACGCTTCAGGACCATTGTGAATTATCCATGGAACAACTGCTAAAGATTCGACATTATTTACAACAGTTGGCTTACCTAAGTAACCCTTTACAGCTGGAAAGGGTGGTTTTAATTTGGGCTGTCCTTTTTTTCCTTCTAAAGAGGAAATAAGACCGGTTTCTTCACCACAAATATATGCACCTGCACCTGAATAAACATCCATATGATGCGTAAAGCCGGAGCCCATGATATTTTCACCTAGATAACCAGCAGCATAAGCTTCTTTAATAGCTTCTGCACACCATCTGATCTCATTGTGAAACTCTCCACGAATATAAATATAACTTTTTTGTGCTCCAATTGCATAAGATGCAATTATTTTTCCTTCAACAAGTGAATGAGGTGTCACTTCAGAAATATAACAATCTTTGTAAGTACCTGGCTCACCTTCATCAAAGTTCGTAATCAGATATTTTTCTCCAGGTCCTTTTGGCACAAAACTCCACTTTAAACCGGTAGGAAAACCAGCTCCACCACGCCCACGTAACCCTGAAGCTTTCACAGTGTTAATAACATCTTCAGGGCTCATACCGCCCTTTAAGACTTTCTCTAAGGCTTTATAGCCATTCCCTTTTTCAATATATGTTTGAATATTTCGCGCATTGGAGTGACCTTCAAGACCGAGCAATATACGAAATTCATCAGGCTTACGACCTTGATATTCGTTTTTAATAACTGGCATGGAGTCTCCCTTATTTATTTGCTTTGGCAGCTAGAGCAGCAGCGCAATGAACTGCAGCGTTTGGCAATTCCTTCGCACTGTACTCTTTTAGAAGCTGCAAAGCTTTCTCAGATGTTACATTATTATGGCGATCTTTATTTATTAAAGTAGAAGGAGCATATCCGCATTGCCCTAAACATTCTACACCATGAATTTCAAAGGGAAGTGGACGACCTTCCTTTTCTGCTTTTTCAATTTCGAGACGCAATGTTTTAATTGTGTCATTTGCGCCCATAAGCCAGCAGGAAATGCTTTTACAAACTTCAAAACGGTAAGGTTTTGGAGGCTGCTGTCTGTACATGGTATAAAATGTAAGAACTTCTCTTACATCGACCGCTGAAAGACCAAAGCTTTTTTCGAGGGTGTCCACATCTTCATCTGAAATCCAATCTTTTTCATCTTGAATTGCATGAAGAATAGGTAAAATACTCGAGCGCTTTGTTTCGTAGCGATTGAGAAAACCTTCAATGATTTTAATAAGTTCTGGTGAAAAAACTGGCATAAAAAATTGCCCCTTATCTATCAAGTTCGCCTGCAATGATGTTGATACTTCCTAAAGCAGCAACAGCATCAGCGAGGAAATTTCCGCGCACCATTTCTGGAAAACCACTTAAAAGTGCAAAACAAGGTGGACGGCATTTCACTCGGTAAGGAGTTCCACTGCCATCGGAAATGACATAAAATCCAAGTTCACCATTGGCTGCTTCGCTGCGGTGATAAACCTCTCCTTTTGGAGGCTGAACACCTTTAATGATAAGCATAAAGTGATTCATTAAACCTTCTATATTCCCATAAACATCTTTTTTACTTGGAAGTACGATGTTTTTATCGGGAACATTAATAGGTCCTCCAGGCATATTTACAAAACACCAACGTAAAATTTTAATACTTTGACGAACCTCTTCCATGCGCACAAGGTAACGATCATAAGTATCGCCATGCACTCCTACAGGAACATCAAATTTTACTTGATCATAGAACCAATATGGTTCTTCTTTACGAATATCGTATTCATAACCAGTTGCACGTAAACAAGGACCTGTATAGCCATATTGCACAGCAAGATCTTTAGGTAAAATTCCAGAACCTTTTGTTCTTTGAACAAAAATTCTATTTGTCGTTACAAGACTTTCAATTTCTGCGTGACGTTTTTCAATTTTATCAACGACACGACTGCATTCCTCAAGCCAACCTTCAGGAACTTCGAATCCCATTCCGCCAATACGCATTAAAGAAACAGTTAAGCGTGCTCCGCATAATTTTTCAAATAATGAATAAATTAATTCACGTTCTTCAAATAAATAAAAGAACCCCGTGATTGCGCCTAAGTCAACAAGATTGGCACCAACACAGACATAATGATCCATAATACGAGAAAGCTCATCTATAATCATTCGCATCATTTGTGCGCGTTCTGGTACTTTAATACCAATTAATTTTTCAACAGTTTCACAAAATGCACTGTTGTTCATGGGTGCTGAACAATAATTTAAACGATCTGTATATGGAATAATTTGATTATAATTATGATTTTCACACATTTTTTCAAAGCAGCGATGCAGATATCCAATTTCAACATCCATTTCCCTAATTCGCTCACCGCCGTCAATAACAGACATAAAACGTAAAGTACCATGGGTTGCTGGATGGGCAGGGCCAATATTTATCCACATGAGATCTTCGTGATCATATTTTTTCATGAGACGTTCACGATCTCTTTCAAAAATATTATCGAGCCCCTCGCCACGCATTGCCTGATTGTGATCAGCTGCATAATCTTTACGCAAAGGATGACCAACAAATTCGTTGTGAGTCAAAATACGGCGTAGATCAGGATGTCCTGAAAACTCAATACCGTACATATCCCATGCTTCGCGCTCAAACCAATCTGCGGTTTTCCAAACTCTCATTATAGTTGGAATAGACTCTTTTTCACCCACTTCGCATTTTACACGCAAGCGTTTATTAGATGTTGGACATAATAAATGATAAACGACATCAAATCGTTTTTCACGTTCTGGCCAATCAACTCCACAGAGATCCATCATAAATTCAAATTTATGTTTGTCACGAAGACAAAGCATGACATCAACAATTTTATCTTTAGCAATAATTAAAGTTTGCTCGTACTGCATATGAGTACGTTCTTCAAACTTTATTTCATTTGCTGAAACGATATTCTTCATATCTTCAATAATCGTAGCGTAAAAAGCATCCATCGCGGATATATCCTCCCCTGACGTGCTACATTTTCGGTGCCATAAGAATGCATCCCGAACGATATGTCAACTTGCAGCTACCAGAATGTTATAAGCCTAACTCAAATATAAAGATCAAATGACAAATCGGTTTCCACACTATACAAATGAAATCTCTAAATGAGAAAGAAGGCGATCCTTATGACCCAAATTTTAAGCATACATCAAAAAAATCCTGAAAAAAGACACATAAAAACTGCAATAGAAATTCTTGACAGCGGTGGAATTATTTTAGCTCCTAGTGAAACGGGCTATTGTTTTATAGGAGATGCATCTCGCGAATCTACTCATACACGATTTCTACAACTCCGCCCTGGACATCCTAAAAATAAACCTTTTAGTTTACTGTGCAAAAATATTTCGCAAGTCAGTCAAATAGCTAATTTAAACACACAGATTTTTCGTATTGCCACACGTGTGTGGCCAGGACCATATACCTTTATATTACAGTGTAATAAAAACACCCCAAAAATAGCGGCTGGTCCTAAACGAAAAACTGTCGGAATTCGTATATCGAGTCATCTAGTTTTAGCAAATATTCTTGATGAGTTTAAAAATCCACTCCTCATTACAAGTGTAACAGATGAAGATGAACTTATTGCACAAGATTATTTTGAAGAAGATAATCAACACGATTCTTGGTGGATAAACGTAACAGAAATATGTGCGCAAATCACAAATGGAAAAATAGATCTCGCATTAGAAAATGACGAAGTTGTACCGATTCATGTTTCGACAGTCATTGATTATTCAAAAAATGAACCTGAAATAATACGTGATGGAGGCTGGGATCTCACCATTTTAGGCTTAAATTAATGCTCATTAAATTAGCAAATCAATCCCCTGTCAATTTTATATCACATCTCAAATTGAGACTCATTCTCATTAAATAAATTATCTTAATATTCATATAGAGATTTTTTAATAGAGGAAATCAAATGAAATTAAAAAACTTATTCGCACTGTTTTCATTCGCAATAGTTTTATCATTCTGTATCAGTTCTTTTTATGCGCACGCTCAATAGGAATCATCACCTCATAAAAATTTTGATAGAGAAATATTAGATTTAGATCAGAGGAAAAAATTTGCAGAAAATATGGGAAAAATGATGAATCATGGTCCTATGCGACACCATGCGAAACCAGATAATGATGACTGATAATTCATATCGCCAAAAAGACTAAAGTCCTATAGATTAAAAAAGAAATAATTTAATTATAGAGGACTCAAGATGTCGTATTCAAGTGTCATTCAAAGTAAAATTTTTTCATTCGAAAACTTGAAAGATTTATTAGCAAAAGCATCTCCTGAAAGATCTGGAGATAAACTTGCTGGCATATGTGCAAAAACATCTGTAGAGAGAATGGCTGCAAAATTTGCACTTGCAGATGTCCCATTAAAAAACTTCTTAAATGAAGATCTCATTCCTTATGAACAGGATGAAGTTACAAGACTTATTATTGATACTCATGATAAAAATGCATTTCAATTTATTTCACACTTTACTGTCGGAGAATTTAGAGACTATTTACTTTCCGATGAAGTCAACGAAAATACATTAGCACAAATTGCAAAAGGTGTGACCCCTGAAATGGCTGCGGCTGTTTCAAAACTAATGAGAAATCAAGACCTCATCCAAGTTGCACGCAAGTGTAAAATTGTTACTCAATTTAGAAATACAATTGGATTAAAGGGACATCTATCGGTGAGATTGCAACCCAACCACCCCACTGATAATCTTGAAGGCATTGCAGCTTCTTTATTAGATGGCCTTTTTTATGGCAGTGGTGATGCTGTAATTGGCATAAATCCAGCAAGTGATAATATTCCAACACTCTCAACTTTAAATAAAATGCTTGCAGATATTATCGAAAATTTTGCTATCCCAACTCAATCATGCATATTAACTCATATAACAAATACAATTAAAATGATTGAAAATAATATTCCAGTCGATCTCGTCTTCCAATCAATTGCAGGGACTGAAAAAGCAAATAATCATTTTGCTGTTAACTTATCATTGATTAAAGAGGCGCATGAAGCAGCATTGTCCTTAAAGAGAGGAACCCTAGGTAACAATGTTATGTATTTTGAAACGGGGCAGGGAAGCGCTCTTTCTGCAAATGCACATTTCAATATAGATCAGCAGACTTGTGAAGCCAGAGCTTATGCTGTTGCGAGACACTTTTCTCCTTTATTAATAAATACAGTCGTTGGGTTTATTGGTCCTGAATATTTATTTGATGGAAAACAAATTATTCGAGCAGGACTTGAAGATCATTTTTGTGGGAAACTCATGGGGCTCCCTATTGGTTGTGATATTTGTTATACAAATCATGCAGAAGCTTGCCAGGATGACATGGATGTTTTGTTAACTCTGCTTGGAAATGCGGGAGTTACTTTTATTATGGGCGTTCCAGGAGCAGATGATATTATGCTTAATTATCAAAGCACATCTTTTCATGATGCTCTTTATTTAAGAGATCTTCTCAATTTAAAAAGAGCTCCCGAATTTGAAGATTGGCTCCTAAAAATAGGTCTAAAAAATATAGACAATCAATTGCTCATTCCAACTATAGATCACCCGCTCCTTCTTGGTCGAAATAATTAAGAGAGTTAATATGAGTAAAATTATTAAAGAAGATATATGGCAATTTTTAAAAAAGCATACTGACGCACGCATTGCTCTTGGACGAGTTGGGAAAAGCCTTCCCACTAAAGAATTATTAAATTTTAATTTATCCCATGCACTTGCCCGTGATGCCATTTACGAAACATTTCAAGTAAATTTAATAGAAGATAAATTAAAAGAAATGAATTTTAAATCACTTATTGTTAATAGCAAAGCATATGAGAAAGCAACTTATTTACTCAATCCAAATTTTGGTCGAGAATTGTGTGAAAAAAGCAAAATCATATTGATGGAGTCAACATGTTTAAACAATGATATTTGTATCATTGTTTCAGATGGATTATCGGCTGCGGCTGCAAACAATCACTCAGTTCATTTATTAAAAGAAATCGGAAAACAATTTCGCAATACAAAATTCACTTTTACTGAAATCATACTTGCTAAACAGGCTCGAGTTGCTTTGAGTGATGAAATTGGAGAAATATTAAAAAGTCGCTTTTGCATTATGCTTATTGGGGAACGTCCAGGACTTTCATCTCCAGACAGTCTTGGAATTTATTTAACCTACAATCCATATATTGGACGCACTGATGCTGACAGGAATTGCATTTCAAATATTCGCCCCCAAGGACTGTCTTATTTAGACGCCTCCATTAAACTCAAATGGCTTATCACTGAAGCAGAAAAATTAGGATCCTCAGGAGTGTTGCTAAAAGACGAAAGTTCACAGAATAAACAGAGTGAATTATACTGAACACACAAAAAATTTCCATTTCTTTTTCATACGCTTTAAACTATCCTTAAAAGCGAAAGCTCTCTGCCTAAAAAAGGTGCTATATGCTAAAATTTCTTTTATCAGTGACCTATTTTCTCTGCTTCAGTATCAACCTATTAAGTCACGCATTTTCTACAAATTTTTCGAAAGAGGCAAATGAATCTATCCATTGGGCAAGTGAAGTTTATCAACTTCCATCCATTTGGCTCAGTGTGTCTTTGGCAGGACAGAATGAACATTATAATTATTTGACTGGTGGATATATAAAAGGTGATGATAAAAAAATCAATGAAAAAGCACTTTATAAAGTTTCTGGTCTTACAAAAACTGTAACAGCAGAAATTATAAATAAGTTAATTCTAGAAAAAAAAATTAAATTAAATGATAAAATAGGAAAATGGTTTCCTGAATATCCTCTTTGGGGAAAAGCTTCAATTAAAGATCTTCTTAATAATACAAGCGGAATATTAGACTACACAAAATCTTTTCGCTGGAATGAAAATCTAATTAAAAATCCGACAAAAATATGGAATAGAAAAGATCTCTTAGACATCCCTTATGATGGCTCTATCTTATTTGAACCGGGAACTCAGTGGGAAAATAGCAACACAAACTATTTATTATTAGGAATAATCATAGAAAAAGTAACAAATAAAAGTCTTTCTGAGTTTTACAATACAATTATCAGTGGCAGTGATATGAAAAATTCTTATTATATTCCTGCAGCAATGCCGGACGATATTATTTCAAATTTAATTCATGGCTACACAAGAGATCAAATAGACATAGCAAAACTAAATGCTTCTTGGGCACTTTCTGTAGGAGGTCTTTATTCAAACCCGCATGATATGATTAAATGGTTTGAAACTCTATTATTTTCTAAAATTACTTTATTTAAAAATTCTCAAAATCCTCAGTTTGAAAACCCATTCATATCATTGACTACAACAAAATCATTAAAAAGATTCGATAGTATTGGCTTTAGTTCTGCTCTATACTCAATGCCTACTTCAAACGGAATTTTATGGTTTAATGCTGGTTATTTTCCAGGATATTTGTCTTTTGCTGGCATATTCCCTTGTAGCGGGATTATTTTTGCATATTCAACGTCACGTGTCCCCAAAAAAATGAATTTACAAGAAATAATTTTACAGAAACTTTTAAAATCAATTGAAAAAGATGAAATATTAAAAGAAAAAATTATGAAATATAAAACCGAAAATCAATTGCCCGCATTTTGTAAAAGCGAGCCCAAAAATGAAAAATTTATTTTTCCAGATGAAATTAGAAATTTATATTAAAAAACTTCCTCCGATATCTTTTCTTCCACAAGACATTGCGGCATTCAGTGCTAACTTATTTTTATAAAAAATATTCCCTGATAAAAAGAGATAATCTTTGAGATCTTTTCTTTTTGCAATTTCTCTGGAGAAAAGTACATATATATATTTTCCAAGATTTGTTCCACGATAATCATGATCTAAAATTATTTCGACGACGGTTATAGCTTTAGATCCATATAAAATATCTTTTTTTCCGGCAATAATTCCAATCCAATCTCCCATAAATTGAACATCAAATAATAGACCATGTGAAAAACACTCTTTAATATTTTCTTCGCTTTCAGCACGAGGCCAATTTTTACTGCAATCATTCGAATATTCTGTATTTTTCATGTAAATATTTGTATAATTTTTATACCAATTCATATTCTGAGAAATATTTAAACACAATGATGAAATCATTTTTCCTTGATTTTTTTCAACAATGCCCTGAATACTTCCCACTATAGAGCGCTCAAAAGGAATTATATTAACGTTCCCAACAGCCTTTTCTTCTCCATATTGATCTAAGAAGATTTCAACGTTTTTAGGGTTAAATTTAGCATATGTTAAACTTGCAACATCTTTTAATGCATTCAAAAAATTTTCATCCAACTCCATTTTACTAATCAATAATATTTTAACATACGCATTATTTAAATCACCTCTCCGAAAAAAAATACCACAAACTGCTTTTAAGTTACCTATTGGTGAAATTAATTTATAGAGATAGTCATTTATTGAAGTCCCAGCTAAAAAATGATTTTTTCTTAGAATATCTGCACTCTCATAATCGTACATTTTGCTTAAAACCGATTTAACATAACTTTTGTAATCAAAGTAAAATTCATCATTGAAATTATATTTTAGAAATTCATTTTCAAACTCAATCTTCAAACTTTCAATATGAACCCCATGCGAAACATCATAATATTCTGTTTGCTGATTTATCATAATTATTTCCTTAATTGCATCATTTCAATTCTAATTATTTATAAAGAAATAAAAGACGACAATCAAGGGTTAATTTAAATTGTTTTTAAGTTCTTAGAGATGAAAAAAAAATTATTTAACAATTTTGTTGTAAGAATTTACATCTTTTTCAATTCACTCTGTAAAGCATTTAATATTTTTTCAAAATGCTCTGATTTTGCTATAAGTGGGGGCGTTAAAGAAAGTACATCAGCACGTGGCCCTTCAGGTAAAACAATATAACCTAACTCTAAAAGAATTTCCATCATTGGAACTGCAAAGCCTTCTTTTTGAGTATAAAACCAGACCCCACGCATAAATCCTTTGCCACGAATTTCAAATGGAAACCTATCAGATAATCCATTTTTTTGCATAAATGAAATAAATTTTTGGAAAATAAAATCAATCTGAACTAATTCTTTTTGAAAAAGAGGCAATTTATTTTGAATTTCTTTGATAGTTTCATAAGCCACCGCGCATGCTAACGGATTTCCTAAAAATGTTTGTGTTTGTCTTGCTTCACCCTTAGATTTACCCCACACATCAAGAATTTCACCTACGCAAGCACTGATCGGTAAACCTCCTCCCATAGCTTTCCCAACACAAAGAAGATCGGGGATCACATTATAATGTTCATATGCAAACATTTTACCAGTTCTACCAAAGCCCGTATAAATTTCATCAAAGACAAGAAGTGTTCCATATTTTTTGCAAAGCTCCTTGCAGCTCTTAACGAAATCAGCAGAAAAACCTCTTTTTCCTCCACGCCCTTGAAAAGGCTCCATAATCAATGCCGCAAATTCTTTTTTCTTAAGCTCATCTTCCATCTGTTGTAAAACAATTTCGGGTTGCTCCAATTTGTGTTCAGTCCATAAATAATCTTTGGTTAAATGATTTTGGTTTGATGATAAATCTGATTTAAAATAAGGAAATGGTAAAGTAACTGTTTTACCTGAAATCCAACTTTCAAAACCCCTTGTAAAATCTTCTCTGTCATTCAAAACAAGGGGAGCAAATTGCAAACCGTGATAGCCACCTGAAAAACTTAAAAACCGCTTGCGCCCCGTCGCCAGCATTGCAGTTTTCATGGCCGACTCAATAGCATCGCCTCCACTTTGCCCCAATAAAGATTTTGCATTTTCAAATGGCGAAATTTCAGCTAAAAGCTCAAGCAATTTAATTTTTGCTAAGGTTGGATGCACATCACCCATACCATGTAATAACGACGCTGCTTGTTTACGTATAGCTGTGAGCGATGTCTTAGGCCTATGTCCTAAAGCAAGCACAGCAAAGCATGCTGTAAAATCGAGATAGCGATTGTTATCGACATCACGAATCCACATACCATTTCCTCGCTTCATAACTATTGGAAAGCGATCTGCAAAAAAAGTTGTATCAGGACACTCTACCTGTTGCAGGCGGGATAAGAACTTATCGGTTTGCTTACGTGCGTGAATCTTAGTCATCGTATTTAATCCAATTATGTGTATTATCATCAAAAAAATTAAGTAATTGCTCATTACTCTCTAGAAAGATATGTTTTCTTTTAAGAAAATGAATATCTTCTAGATCTGCTTTAAATACATCATTACTTAAAAATGTTTCAATAGATTTATAGAAAATTTGAATAGGAACTGGAATGTTTTCATTTCCTTTCATAACTAAATACGATTTTAAAGTATCATCTTTAAAATATATACTGTATTTGATTATATAAGTTTGTATAAAACATCTTACAAGAAGACATTTAAAAAAAATCTCACCTACTTTTGCAAATTTTTTAAATTTATACACATCAAAATCATATTTAAAGTTTTCAAGAATATTAATTATTTCACGAGGTGTGTAATCTAATAACCATTCGGGCTTTTGAAAAGGATTTTTAAAACTATCATTCAATAAAAAGAGAGCCGTTAAAAATTCTATTAATATTCGTTCATTAACTTGCCAAGATGCAGGTATATAAACTATTTTTCCTTCAATTTTCTCGCATTTTTTTGAAACATTAAATTTTGAATTTTTATTCTCAATATCTTTAAAAGACTCGTTGTAATTTAGTAATACAATATAAGTAGTTTTTAAATGCCATAAATTACTTAATAATGCCCATTTATCTTTCTCTTTAAGTGAGCTATTATCCAGATCATCTAAAATATAAACTCTATGTCGATTTAAATAACTTAGATTTCTTTTCTCCAATATCTGATAACATAAATTAAAAATCGGCAATCCTTTCAGTGCAATTATTTTACTTGAAGAGCTTAAAAATTCGCTACATGCATATGTCATTTTATACTTATTAGTGGCAAAAACATAAAGTATAATAAGACACACAGCTATGAATTCAAAATCATAATATGCAATAATATTTGCTACGATAAATATTAGAAAAACAATAAGAGAAAAAATAATTAAAATCTTTTGTAAACCTGCCACATACATATAAGACTCATTTAAAGATGAGACACTTATAAAATTTCTTTTTTTAAAATAAAATTCACTGCTTTCTTCATGCATAAATTTTTCTATGAAATGCGTCTTACCACTTCCTTCTGGACCTAAAAGAAAAATTATTTTTTCTCGATTTGCTAAAAAAAAGTTGAGCTTATCTTTTACATCTTTATAATCTTTGAAATAATTTTGATCACTTTTTTTTAACATCAATGGAGGATCATTCAAAACAAGTCTCGAAAAATTTTCACGACAGCCTTTTAAGGAAAGATCATCACTTGACATAATAACCTCTTTTTAAAAATCACATTGCTCTCCTAAATTGTCCTCCTACAGCATAGAGCGAATGAGTAATTTCTCCAAGAGAAGCATGTCGAGTTGTGTGCAAGAGCTCTTCAAAAATATTTTCGCCAGCAAGCACTTTTTTTTGCAAACGTAACAGAGCTTCTTCAGTAGACTTTTCATTTGTTTTCTTAAAGTTTTGTAAACGAACAAGTTGCTCATCTTTTTCTTCATATGAAGCACGTGAAAGCTGCATTTCCACAGGAATATAATTTGCCTCTGCATTGGGTTTTAAATAAGTATTCACACCAATAATTGGCAATTTACCCGTGTGTTTTAAAGTTTCATAGTACAGACTTTCTTCTTGAATTTTTCCTCTTTGATATTGAGTTTCCATTGCGCCAAGAACACCACCCCGCGATGAAATCCTGTCAAACTCTGCTAAAACAGCTTCTTCAACAGCATTGGTAAGCGATTCAATAAAGTAACTACCCTGCAATGGATTTTCATTTTTTAAATTACCAAACTCTCTCGCCAAAATA
Source organism: Fluviispira multicolorata (assembly GCF_009208585.1). GTDB lineage: Bacteria > Bdellovibrionota_B > Oligoflexia > Silvanigrellales > Silvanigrellaceae > Silvanigrella > Silvanigrella multicolorata. The sequence goes on along the minus strand of NZ_WFLN01000007.1, from coordinate 255,703 downwards.
AGTTGAATAGCCATGCTTCTTCTTACGCTTTCTTCTGTAGGAGTTGTTACAGCTTCATCATAAGCATTGGTGTGTAAAGAGTTACAATTATCGCAAAGAGCAAGTAAAGCTTGTAACGTTGTTCGAATATCATTAAAATCCATTTCCTGTGCATGCAAAGAACGACCACTTGTTTGAATGTGATACTTTAATTTTTGTGATCTTTCATTTGCTTTATATTTATCACGCATTGTAATTGCCCAAATGCGACGGGCCACACGCCCAATAACAGAATATTCTGGATCCATTCCATTGCTAAAAAAGAATGCTAAGTTTGGTGCAAAGTCATCAATATGCATTCCCCGACTTAAATAATATTCCACATAGGTAAATCCATTTGCCAATGTAAAAGCCAACTGCGTGATAGGATTCGCACCCGCTTCGGCAATATGATAACCAGAAATACTCACCGAATAATAATTTCTAACCTTTGATTTAACAAAAAATTCCTGAATATCTCCCATCATTTTCAAAGCAAAATCAATAGAAAAAATGCAAGTATTTTGTGCTTGATCCTCTTTCAAAATATCTGCTTGCACAGTGCCACGCACTGTTTCAAGTGTAAAATTTATCACCGCATTTTTCTCATCCTCTGTTAACTGAGATCCTTTTTTTTCTTTAGCAATCTCTAATTGCTGATCGATTGCTGTATTAAAAAAATAGGCAAGAATTATGGGAGCAGGGCCATTGATTGTCATACTTACGCTCGTATTCTGATCACATAAATCAAATCCCCTATACAACAATTTCATATCATCAAGCGTTGCAATACTCACCCCACTTTCACCCACCTTGCCATAAATATCTGGTCTTTTTGCAGGTTCATCTCCGTATAACGTAACACTGTCAAAAGCTGTAGAAAGCCTTTTTGCACTGTCATTTTTAGTTAAAAAATGAAAGCGATTGTTAGTTCGTGCAGGCCCACCTTCACCTGCAAATTGTCTTTTTGGATCTTCATCCACTCTTTTAAATGGGAATACTCCTGCTGTAAAAGGAAAAGAACCGGGTACATTTTCATTGCGTAAATATTTAACTATCTCACCATAATCTTCATTTTGAGGTAAATATATTTTCTTAATTTTTAAGCCTGATAAAGATATAATATTGGTATTAACTTCATACTGTTTTCCACGCACCTCATACCTAAAGGCATCACTTAAATAGTTTGCGCGCAATGCTTCCCATCCCTGCAATTCTATTTTTATATTCTTTGGCAGATGATCCCATTGTTTTTTAATTTCTTTGTCAAGCATTTGCTGAAATGAATGTTCTTTTATTAATTTTTTACTTCTTTCCATAGCAAAAATATCTGTTGTTGTTTTTACAAGAGCTATTGTTTCTTTATGATAATCATGAATTACTGAAACAATTTCGCTTAAATAATTTGTTCTATTTTGTGCTATAATAGGAGCAACATTTGTTGATTTTTTTGAAATTTTTAAATCATGCCTTTGTTTCCACGATATCTCTTTGCATTTTTCTTCAATAACTTTTAATAATTCTCTGTATAAAGCATTGACTCCATCATCATTAAATTTAGATGCAATTGTGCCAAAAACAGGGTAATTCTCTTCTTTTATATTTTTATTTCCTGCATAGCGACTTCGACGAATAGTGGTTTTTACATCACGAAAAGCGTCTTCTGAACCACGTCTGTCAAATTTATTAATCGCAATTAAATCTGCAAAATCAAGCATATCTATTTTTTCGAGCTGTGTTGCAGCGCCAAATTCACTCGTCATTACGTAGAGTGACAAATCAGACACATCGAGAATTCCTGTATCTCCTTGTCCAATTCCACTTGTCTCCACAATAATAAGATCAAAACCCACACTGCGTGCAAGACAAATAGCTTCACCTGTTACTAAAGAAAGCTCGCTTTTACTTCCACGCGTGGCAAAACTATGCATAAAAATATTTTCATGATTAATCGCATTCATTCGAATGCGATCGCCAAGCAGAGCTCCACCCGTCTTGCGTTTTGAAGGATCCACGCTAAATATACATATTTTTCTTTCAGGAAATTCAAAGCTAAAACGTCGAATCAATTCATCCGTTAAACTGCTTTTACCAGCCCCTCCCGTACCTGTTACTCCTAAAACAAGTGGAGGATTTTTATTGTTACCTTCTTCATTTTTCCTTTTTCCATTTTCAATTTGCATTAATATTTTTGAAGGCAATCCTTGAAAATTATTTTCTATAACACTCAAAGCTCTTGCCATACGCAAATGATCATTCGCTAAAATATCACGATTTTCCATTTCATCGGCCCAAATGTCTAAAGCATAATCTGATTTCTCGAGCATATCGCAAATCATTCCTTCAAGACCCATTTTAAGCCCATCATCCGGAGAGTAAATGCGCGTGATGCCTGATTGATGCAATTCATCAATTTCTTTGGCAATGATGACACCACCTCCTCCACCAAATATTTTCATGTCAGGGCGCCCCATTTTATCCAGCATTTCTCTCATGTATTTAAAATATTCAACATGACCACCTTGGTAAGAACTCACAGAAATGGCATGTACATCTTCTTCAACTGCAGCATTGACAACCTCATTCACACTGCGGTTGTGACCCAAATGTATGACCTCTGCTCCACCTTGTTGCAACAGTCTTCTAATGATATTGATGCTCGCATCGTGTCCATCAAATAGAGCCGTCGCAGTCACAAATCTAACTTTGTTTTTAAGCCGATAGCTAAAACTTGTTTCCATCGCTTTTATTCCTCTATGATAACGCGATATCGAATCGCTGCTTTGGTTTGAATCTGAAGTGGTCGATTGAGATTATATCTATAATAAAATTGGAGAAAATACAAAATGTGGCCGTTGACTGGAAAAGAAATTTATGAGGCTATTTTAGAAAAAAGTTGTCCTCTTGAATCTTTAGAAAATATTGAATTAATTGGTGTGTGTACAGATAGTCGAAAAATAAAACCACAACAATTCTTTGTCGCATTACAAGGAGATAATTTTGATGGGCATTCCTATTTACAGGAGTGTTTTGAGAAAGAAACTCCACTTGCTTTAGTCAATAAAGATTCTAAATTTTTAAATGATCTTAAGCCTGAATTTCGTGAAAAATGTATCGAAGTTGAAAGTGTTTTAAATTCTTTCCGCGCATTTGCACAATTTATGCGCCATCGTTTTCCATTTCCTGTTATTGGAATTGGCGGCAGCAATGGAAAAACAACCACGAAAGAAATGCTAGCAAGTTTATTAAGTGGCCCTAACTATAAAGTAACAAAAACACAAAAGAGTGAAAATGGATTTCTAGGGCTTGCAATCACTCTTTGTCAAGAAGAACATAATATAAAAGATCAGCCCCATGCACTTGTTTTAGAAATTGGCATTGATGAAATAGGTGCCATGCAACAGCATGTCGACTTAAGCGAGCCAGATATTTCCGTTTTAACTGCACTTGGACCAGAGCATCTTGAAAAATTAAAAAATTGGGAAACTGCAGCAAATGAGGAATTATTTTTATTTAGAAATGCTTACACAACAAGAATTTGGCAACTTGCAGATGATAGAATATTAACAGGATTCACCCATGATATTAATATACAATACCGAGGTAAAGTAACACATCATGAGTATCCTCTATCCATAGAGAAAGATTTTCTTGTCATAGAGAAATCAGAATTTGAACAAGAATATACGCAAAGAGAATTTATTTTTGAAAATACCGAACGCACTTTAGTTTGGGAAGTGATTAATGAATCAACGACAAAGTCCGAAATAAAATTAGAAATATTTTCAAAAGAAGGAAAATTATTTACAGAAAATAATCTTGTTTATGAAATCCCACTTCCAGGTAAACACAATGCAGCAAATTTTGCACTTGCTTTTGCTACTGCCATAAAAATGAAACGCACTCCTCGAGAAATATCTGAAGGCTGGAAAAATTTTACACCTCCTCCTATGCGTTCAAAAATTTCAACTTTAAAAAATGGAGCAATTTTATTTGATGACACTTATAATGCAAGTCCTATGAGTATTGAAGCTGCATTAAATACAATTGAAAATAAAGAATGGATCAGTAAATCAAAATTAATTATTTTAGGAGATATGCTTGACCTAGGGAGCGAGTCAAAATACTGGCATGAACTGCTTTTTCATCCTCTGAAAAATTTGCAGAGCTCCTACTTGTGCCTTTACGGGTCTGCGATGTATGATTGCTATAAGCTACTAAAAGAAACAGAAGATACTTTGCTAAAAGAAAACAACACTCGGATTTTCTGGCTTGCTGCAGAAGAAGATCCGGTTGCTTTTCTTAGTTATGAAGGTATTGATTTGTCTCAGTTTGTAATCCTTATTAAAGGCAGTCGAGGTATGAAACTCGACCGTTTGGTGAAAGTCATTGAAGAAAAGTGCTGTTGATTTATTAAGATCACAGTTGGAGTTGATAAATTTTGAAATTCGGGAGGTGTATTCTATGCGACCTGAAGTTCTTCAAAATGAATTGCTTAAAATTCTCGAAAGTTCTTTTGTTGGAAAACCGTGTGAAGGCAGAGATGATGTCGTACTTTCATTAAATGAAGATCAAATGTTTAAGTTATGGAATATTTTAGGTGAAGAACTTGGGATTGATCTTTCTTTAGCAACGGACGATCAAAGAAAATTATTATTTGATGCCTGTGACAATGGTAAACACATTGCAGCTCGAGATTTCAGTTCGTTATTATGGCTTGTTTATTATAGTGATGCAGCCTACCAATAGAGGAATTTTAAAATAAATAATATAATAAATCCATAAAATCTAATAAATAAAATTTAATATTATAAAATTAAAAAAGAGAATAATTCTTGTATGCGATCCATAATAAATATGTTATGGGTCAATTGGATTTTTGGTACACGATCTTCTTATTCGTTTACAAAACATAATCCTAAAAAAACAATAATGAATCAATTTAACTTATTTATTAATGAGATAGATTTCTAGGACGAAAAATTATGTTGAAGCAAAGTACTTTTAAAAAAACACTCTTTCAAAGAGTAAAAGATTACTTTAATCCTCATAAAATTCATACTGTTCCCAATTTCACCAAACGTGCTCAAGCTATGGGAATTATTTTTTTTATTATCCTAACTTTAATTCTTATTCGTTATGCATGGATAACCATACTTCCCACTCCATTGCGCGAAAAACTTGTGAGCACAGGAACACGTCAATTTGAAACCACTGTTACCTTTTCACAACCACGTGCAACAATTACCGATAGAAATGGAAAAGTCCTTGCCGTAAGCGTGCCAAGACCAAGCCTTTTTATTTTGACAAAAAGAATGCCTCAAGACAAAGAGACACTTATAAAAGTAGCTAAACAAATCGATGTTCCTCTAAAAGATCTTTTAAACTATAGAACTGAAAAAAGAAATTTTATCTGGCTTAAAAGACAAATATCTCCCAAAGAATTAAATGCAATTGGATCAATTAAAAAATGGCAAAACTTTATCGGTGTTGTTGATGAACCTAAAAGAATATATCCAGAAGGAGAAACCGCCGCACAATTAATCGGTTTTGTCGGGGCTGATGGAAATGGGCTCGAAGGACTTGAACAGGTTTACAATTCACGCCTTAAAATTAAAAAAACACGGGTCGATGTTCTCCGTGATGCACGTGGTCGTTTAGTTATTGTCACTCCCAATGATGCCTCTAAGCCTTCTCAAAAAATTCCAAATTTAAAATTATCCATCGATCTTTCCATTCAACAATTTACAGAACAGGCCTTAAAAGATGGGGCAATTCATTCAAAAGCAAAAGGGGGCAGCGCAATTGTAATGGATGTGACAACAGGCGAAGTTTTAGCAATTGCCAGTTATCCTACTTACAACTTAAATAATCCTCCCAATAATAACCCTGCGGCAAGACGATTCCGCCCCGTAATGGATGCCATTGAACTCGGTTCCGTCTGTAAACCTATGTGGATAGCAAAGGGCATCGATCTCAAAGAAATAACTACAAAGACTCTATTCGATGTGCGAGGAGGAAAACTCAAAATCCCTGGAGGCTCTTTTCGCGACGATCACCCCATGGACATTCTCCTCGACACCCAAGGAGTGCTTAGATACAGTAGCAATATTGGTATGTATAGAATTGCACAAAAAATTGGTCGCGAAAGATTTTACACCGCTCTCATGCAAGTTGGCTTTGGCCGTTCCCCAGGCACAGGCTTCGCCGGTGAATGGAAAGGCCGCATTCACAAACCAGAGTCTTGGAGCGAAATGCGCTTTGCCAATATGACCTTTGGACAAGGCTTTGCTATTTCACCTCTTCAACTTATACGTGGTCTGTCAATTATAGCAGGAGGAGGAATCGATCGTGGTGTTAATTTATTAGCAGTCGATCCAAATGCAGAAGACAATGCAGTTGGTCCGCCACTTCAATATATCTCTAAAGACACAAGCAAATTAATTAGTAAAATGATGGGTAACGTAACAGAAGTGAGCAACTCAGGTAGAATTCCTGGCGTGCTTGTCGGTGGCAAAACAGGGACTGCACAAATTTGGTCGAATAAAACCAAATCTTATTCAGAAAGAACAGCCGTTTTTGAAGGTGTGATTCCAGCAAATAATCCTAAACTTGCCCTCGTTGTCATTCTCGATGAAGTGAAAGTCCGCCCTGCTTATGGTTCAAAACTTGCTGGCCCTGTCTTTACCGAAATTGGTCGTAAAACCGTACATTATTTAAACTCACAAGGCGTCTTTAGCGTTGAGCCTTATAAAAACGCTTATTCCGAAAAAAAGACTGCCTTAAATTCCAACTGAAAAATACGATAAGTTGACTTTGACATACGCTAGAGCGCAAGTTAGTGTTTCTTCATTCAGCTCTTTGCTGAATACATTCCTTAATTTCTGTATGGACCCATGGTGAAGTGGATATCACGTAGGCCTCCGAAGCCTGAAGCGCAAGTTCGATTCTTGCTGGGTCCGCCATAGAGTTATTCTTATTTTTCAAGTGTTTTTATCACCCAGCAAGATAGTCCCAAGGGTCTAGTCCCAATTTTTGCTTGGGACTGAAAAATTGAAGCCAAAATTAAAAAATAATTCTGGCGATGACGAAATCTTATCGGCATCATCGGCAAATGCAACTTATTCTTACTCTCCCATACATAAGTAGTTGCCGACGAAGATTTTTTTTTCATCGGCATCATCGGCAAATCGACAAGTTCATCGGCACGTCAACCAACGCCTCCCCTGACAAAGTCTAAATTTTGAGCATGATGTGATAAGTTTTTTGGGAATTTATTTTTAGGAAATTAAATTATTCCTGTATCACAATGTTTTGATTTTACGTCGTATCCAGAAATATTTTTAATGTAGTATTCTCCTCCTGCTGGAAAAGCCAAATCAAGCTCTGAAATGTCGTTTAATGTAATTGTATAAAATCCATTTCCATCTACAACATCAGTAGAAATTTTATTATTATTGATAAATGGATTTATGTTTTTATACTTTATTTCAAAAGAGACTTTGCCATTATCAAATTTTTCACAGCCGACATTTATACCTGTATTATAATTTTTAAAGTCATAAAAAACCACTTCATCAACTTTAAAATCCCAACTTCTTTCATGAATTGAAGCTGATGAAATATTAGAAAGCAATAAAATTGGAATAAATAAAAATGATTTTATTTTCATGGGAGTATTTCCTATTGATTATTAGTAATAAATAAAATGAAATGAAATTGTATAATTATTTATATTATACAATTTCATCTTATAAATATAAACTATATTGTCAAGAGTGGGAAACAGAATTTCAGAGAGAAATTCAGAAAGAAATTCTCCCTAAATGTACTCAAGGTGTAGAGAAATACTACCACGGATCGGGCTTGGAATAAGAACAAGGGCTTGTGAAATATGTAACACGATTCATGATCGTGATGTAAATGCGAGCATTAATATTCTCAATGCATACATGATTCCCCTAGCATCCTTTTCGCATTTATCCATATTCACTCCAATATTAATTAAGCTAAGAATCGATCAATACTTGAAGTAACACCAGCAATCGGCAATTGCGTGGCATCAAAATATGCCGTTGTCATGTCAGAAGTTTTGTGGCGAGCGATCTTTTGCACAACTTGCATGGAATGACCTGCGCTTGCCAAAAAGGTAATCGTTGTATGCCTTAAGCTATGGGCACTTGTGTGCTTTATGCCTGCTTTTTTTGCGAGTGAGGTAATGACTTTAGAAAACTCATTTGGGTTCTTAGCAACCATTGGAAATATACTTGCCGTTTTAACTATTTCATAGCCTAACTCATGCGCCTTTTGATTCCATTGCAAGAGCTTTGCAGCGATTGCAGGGGAAACCTCAACAAATCCATTGGAACCGCATTTTGCCGATTCTTGAATCTGTCGTGTTCTGTGGTTCATGGTTTTGTTCACAGAAATAAATTGAGAGCCTTCGCCTAATTGATTTATTTCCATATACTGCAAATCACCCCAAGTTAAAGCGGCAATTTCACCAATACGTAATCCTGTATAAATTAAAAATTCCACAATTAAGCCTGTTTGAAATCCTCGAGCATATGCTTGCACAATAAGCTTTTTGGCTTCCTCAATGTTTAATGCTTTCTTTTTAATATTTGTTGTGAATTTAGAATCCATACGTTCACGTTTAAACAAGCGGCAAATATTTTGGGTAACTTTAGGTTCCTTTACTGGATTTTTATGAATGAAGTCTTTAAAGCAACACCACTCAAAAAAAGTACTGAGTGTTCCTATAATATTGCGCACAGTTTTAAGTGAGCGTTTGTTTCCTTGCTGTGTAGGCGTTTCTGCTAGTTTTAAAGCAAAAGATAAAATTGAATTGTCATCAATTTCTTTTGGATTTAATTCTCCAAAAACAGGATTTATATAAAGGCGTACATTTTGCTCATAAATATAAATTGTTTGAGGAGAGTAATTGCCAAAAGGGTTTTTAAGCCAATCCTTAAATAAATTGCTACATTTTGTGGTATTAATAACTATAGGGTTTTTTAATCTCTCACGCCATTCTATGGCATCATCTTTAGAAGAAAATGTTTTTGAAGTTTGCCTTCCGTCAATGGAAATCCTTGCTTCCCACATATTGAGGCGAGGAATAAAACGAATCCCTGTGAGTTTTGATATTTCTTTGTTCATTTATAAAGTGTCCTTTCGTTTGATTAAAAAGACACCTCAAAGCTTGTAACAAATCCCAAAGTAAGCTTGTCAAGGTGCTCACTTTGTGTGACTATTCTGTTGTCAAATAACGGGAATTGTAATTTGATTTTAAAGGGGAAGCACTACGGGTGACTTCCTCTTTTTTTAACAAATCTTCACGTTATTTTACATGCAATGAGGTAAAATTCAAATCACAAACCTATTTATTTTTTAACTCAAGCAATCCTTATATATACCTTGATAAATATTCGTTGAATGTTTCAGTCAAAGACAAATGGAATCCGATATCTTTTCTCCGAAACCCTGCGGTATTGGTTTTTGCTTCTGAAAATCTTTTGCTCATTTCTTGTGAAAATTTTTTGATATGATCAAAACGACTTTTTGGATAAACCTTTTTAAAGACAAAAAATAAATCTGAAACTAAAACGGCTTTTTTATTATTATCAATAATAATGCTAAACATATCTATAAAACCATCAATATCGCTAGTTGAAGTGTGTTTGCGTTGAATAGGTGCAAGCTCTTCTAATGATAAAAAGCAATCCCAATTTTCATCAACTAAAGCCCAAAAGCATGAGCCATCAAATTCTAATGGATATAACATTCCTTGCTTTTTTTGCTCTTCAGTTAAGTGACCCATATCAGAAATCATGGGAATGGGAACATGCACATTTTTAAATGATTTAATCTCTATAGGAAAAAATCTTCTATTTCCTGTTTCATCTTTTATTTTCTCAGATAAGTTATCAATATTTGCGGTTGCTATAAAAGTAACATTATTTTTAACAGAAATAATTCGATTTGTTCCTAAAATTCGAGGCGATAACATTTCGGAAGTGATAATACTTTTTAAATAAGATATGTCGCTTTTTTCTGAACTCGCTAACTCATCCATAAATATAATATTGCGTTCTAAATTGGAAGCAATTTCTCTCGTGTCGGCAACTTCCGATACTTTTTTTTCGGCATAAAATTGTGGATATTTGCTAAATGGATAACAAAAGTTTCTAACAAATTCACTTTTCCCTACGCCTTGCTCTGTGTTTATCAGAACAGGACACAAATGATTTTGTACTTTTAAATTTGCGATCTTTCTTTTGATTTGCCATATAAAGTGCATTAACACTTTTGCGATAATCTCTGGGTTTTCTGCACTTTCATTTTTTAAAGCTGGAAGTATAAACTTTACAAATAGAGCTAATGAGTCCTCAAAAGCTTTCCCTTTATATGCAATTGACAAAACAAAGAGAAGTGTATTTTCAGACTTTTATGATGCAGGAGTATTTGAAAATTTCTCATGTAATACATGCACAATGTTACCAGTATGCGGAGGTGGCTGCCCTAAATCATGGAAGGAGAATATTCAAGCATGCCCTACTCCAAAGTTTAATATCTCACAAAGGCTTTTATTATATTATGCATATAATAGAATAAGAGAATACTAAAATATTTTTTTTTAAAGGAAAGAAAATGAAAGCAATTTTTTATTTCACATCACCATTATTAATTATTTTTATTACCAATGCAAATGCATGCAACAATAATTCATTAGGAACTTTAAATTTGTATAATAAAAATGTTAATTGCATTTCAAACACAGGTACAGTCATATTAAATAATGTAACTGTAAAATCCAATACAATGATCGTTGGAGAACTGACTGCACAAGGATCTTCAATCAATGACTTAGATGTCACAGGAAAAGTTGATTTTTCTAGAAATACCACAGTCATAGGAAATATTAATATTGTAGGAGAACTTAAAGCTAGCAATACAAAATTCGAAAAGCCTATCTCTATTACATCCTCAATAATTGAACTAAAAGATGGGACAAATACGAATAACATATATATAAGAAAAAATAATGGGAGAAATTATGATGAATTCATATATCTAACAAATAGCACTGTAAATGGAAATATTACTTTTGAAAGCGGAAAAGGAAAAGTTGTTTTAGATAGCAGGAGTAAAATAACTGGTTCTTTAAATGGTGGCGCAACTATTTATAGATAATGAGGTGGTGAATTCCTGCGCCACCTGGCTCTCTCAAATCTGTATATGAAGCTTTCAATTCATAACTCCTATAATTGTCTAAAAGTGCTATTGGCAAAATATCAACAGTTTTTATTCCATATTTCAAGACTTCTTCTTGGAATTTTTGAGCTAACTTTTGAGCTGTATTTTCATTTGAATCATTATTATTAAAGGAAACAATAATTCTCCTACAATTTTTAATAAGCCTCAAATGATCTTGCCACATTGCGGTTTGTATTTGGCCAGAGGTTGCTCAAATAGTATTTGAACCTCGGATCAAATGCCTACCAGCAAGCATATCGCAGCAACCTTCAGTTAAAATCACTGTAAAACCTTGACAACCATGTAATTGCGACCATGACGTGTGCGTTGTTTCTTTTACTTTGGGAACGAGTAAGCCATAATAGCCAAGGCTTGCAGGGTATCCATCAAGCGCTTTGATATGCTTAATACCAAGCGTAACTTCCTTTGGATTTTGGGTTGGTCCTTTACTTGTGCAGCGTGCTCTTATTCCCGTAACAACAAGATTTTGATTTCCAACTGGATTTGGCAAATAATTCCAACAGAAAAACAAAGCTAAATAGTCTTTGCTAATCCATTGTAAATCAAGCTTTCCTGTTATTGCATGAGGTTTCCAAATGCCTGTGAGGTATTTTTCCTCAATGCTCATTTGTTTCACGCAATCTAAATTTTCTAATTGCTGAGGCGATTCTAATAACACGTATGATTTTAAATTCGCTGCAATGAATTGAGGATCAAAACCTCTGTCTTGCCACCAATCTTTCGCCAAAGATGATGCGTGAACATTTCGAGTATTTTCCAGATTAGCACTTATCAAAGTCAACAATTCACACCTTTTTTTATAGGTCTCATTTAACCAACATTTTTGTAGATTTCGGAACTGATGAGAGTCCTTTTCTAAGAAAACTTTGTCATTAATTTCTTCTTTGTATGCAGGTAGTACACAATTTTTTTGATAATCGCTTTGTGGGAGAAAAGTATTATTCCATTTTCCCATGCTTTTTTTGAGCAAGATCCAAGCGTCAATCTCAGTTAGCACTTTGTATTTTGCAATAAATTTAACTTAAATGGCTTGCCTTTTCTTTGTTCTTGCTCCTCAATAAAAGCCTCAAGCTTTAAACGTGTGGCATGTGAACATGCTCTTCCTCTTGCAATACTTGTTAAGGTTTGCCTTGTGATACCTGAACGAATGCCAAGTTGAGTTATATTGCCACACATCCTTAAACCCTTCTTAAGAGCCTGTACGGCTTGCTCAAGATATTTTTCTTTGCTCGAAATCTTTTGAGTGCTTGCTGTATCCATTACTGAAATCCCTTTCATCTATGCGCTTACTTGCGCTTTAATTACAGAGCGAAATGCTCTCTAAAAAAATAGTGCCGATAACGGAACGGACTGTCTAAATTAAATGAGCACGGAAAAATCGATTGTATTTAGCACTTTTACATATTGAATTTTGCAATAATCTTAAAAAAAATGTGTATTAAAAATCTATTTAAATAATTGTTATAAAAGAAATATATTTGTTTGATTTTTTTACCATATAGATTTGAGTAAACAATGAAAAAATAATGCGTCGAAATTTAGAGAGTATATTTCCATGAAAACTGATCTAATATAGTGCAAATTAATTTTCTTTATATAATAATACTCAAAATATTAATAAGTTAACAGACTGTCACGAGGAGAAATAGTTTTAGACAGTCCGTGTCCTAATTTCTAAGTAAAAAAGTTGCTTTTCCCTCTACTTAATTTAAAAGTGCTATAAAAAAGCACAGAATAGGTGATAAAAAATCATGATCTTTACATTAACTAAAATTCACTTTTGATATATTAAAATATTGATAAAACTATTCCAAAGGACTTATTAATGAACGAAGTTGATTTAAGTAAAAAGAAGAAATCTACTACAAAATGGGCTAAGAATTTATTTGCATTAAATAAAGACAAAAAATATTCGCTAGAAATGCTTTCAAAAGTTACTGGAACAAAGCCAGTTACAATTAGAAAATATTTAGATTATTGGGAAATATATCCTTGTGAATATGTAAAAAAAAATAGAACAAGAATATCACTTTATGATCCAAATGATATTACCAAAGGCTGCAAAAAGGCTTTTGAGAAGGGTAAGAATCCTGTGATTTTTTCTCAAGATATTTTTATGGCAAAGGTTCGACTATTTGTAAAACTATGTAATCACCCTGATAAAGAATATTTTGAAGATATATTAAGTTAAAAATTTGAATAAGTTTACAATTGATAGTTTGTATAATATTTAGTAATTTTTATTAAGAACAATATCGAAATTCTGGTTTTGTAACTTAGGAGATCTCTCTTTGGGAAAAAAATATGAAATAGCAAAAAAATTATTTGATCCAGTTGTTATTCAAGAAAAGCAATCTAATATTTTTAGATATTTAATGTTAGAAGAAAATTTACCTTATAGAACTGTAATTCAAGAATGGGCCTCAAATTTTATTGATCGTGATGGAAAATTCATTACAGAATTTCAAACAACTTTTAATTCTTCTTTTTGGGAATTATATATTTTTGCAGTTCTTAATGAAATAGGGTTTAAAAATTCATATAATTATCCAAGCCCAGATTTTATTTTTAATGATTTAATATTTGAATGCACAATATCAAATCCCCCAGATGATGTTCGAGCTAATTTTGCAAAATTATTCTTGACGGCATCAGGAGAGAAAAAGTTGGAATTAAGAAGAGATATGATTGAATTTTCTTGCGTAAGATTAATGAATTCTATTTCAGCTAAAATAAAAAAATATAAAGAATATTATTCTAAACTAGATTATGTAAAAAATAAACCTTTTATAATTTGCATAACTCCTTTTGATCAAGAACATTCACAGCTACAAGGAACTGAAGCTATTATTCAATGCTTATATGCTGCAGGTACTCCTCTATTTATGGATGATGGAAATAGTAATTCAATTTCTGACAGAACTTTTCTCGGTATTAATCTTGTTAAAAGTGTTATAAAACATTCTGGAACATCAATAGATACGGGATTATTTTGTAAACCAGAAAATTCCTTCGTTAGCGCGGTACTTTTTAGTTCTACAGCAACAATATCAAAAGTTCATACTCTTTCTTCCAAACGAGATGGAAGCAATTTCAGTGTTACAAGATTCAATAAAAATTCAAAATTTTCTAATGAATTTATATTTTCGGATACTAACTATAATGAAACTCTAGTGGACGGAGTATCACTTTTTTTAAACCCATTTGCAGATATAAAATTTGATGTCTCAAAATTTCAAAATGCTGGTATAGGTGTTTCATTATATTCTTCTGAAGGAAAGCTTCTTTTTAGTAATTATCCAGACAATTTTTTATTGCATAGATCTAAAATTTCAAGTTGCATTATTGGAAGTGAGAAGCATAAAATACTTGAAGATACTAGAAGTAAAGAAAAATCTAGACCTCTATTGACGTATCAAAAAATAAAGTATCATGAGGATCAATTAGTATGCGTTGATGCGATTCATGATAATTATAAAGAACAATGGAAAGCATATTATAAAGGCTGGACAATTTTTGTAGTGCAATGTTCAGTTGATAACGATTGGGGATGGCTCGCAAATAATACAAAATCTTCTACAATGCAAGACTTTATTACAAATAATTCTAAAAGGGGTATTATAACTTTGCTTATCGAAGCTAGCTTTTTTACCACTAAAGAAGAAGCATTTTTGGATGCAAAAAGAGCTATTTTGAATAAATTAAAAAACTATGGTTTTTAAATATAAAGGATAATAAATATTATTTTTTTATTTTTAAAAAATAATACAATAACCAAAGGTATATTGTGAATATTTTATACAGATTTACTTAAATTTATTTTCTTTAGACTAGTCATTTCTTCAATTGTTCCAGCGTATAGATATTCACTAAACCTTTCAAACATATAGCCTAATCTATTGTTTCTAACTACTTTTGCCCATTTTTTTAATTCTTCTAAATAATTACCTTTTTCAATATCATCTAAGGATTTCACCCCATAATTTATTGACTTTATAAGTTCTGTATAATTATTGTTGACTTTATTTCTAATTTTAATAATTTCATTATTTATTTCGTATGAACTCGCAATTTCTTGTACTATTTCTAATAAATTTAAACCCTCAATATTGATAGGATCAACAATGATTTCTATAAAATAATTTAATTCAATAATTTGATTGTATTTTGTTATACTAATCTCAGGCGATCCTTCAACTATTATATTTTTTTTGTCAGAAAAATTCTCTTTTAATTCTTCTTTACTTCTTATAAAAAAATTTTTCCCTACTGTGGATTTAGGAAATTTAAAAATTCTATTCACTTCTTCTATAGAACATAGTGACTCATTTTTTCGATCAAATCCAGAAGCTCCTGCGGATCTAAGACAAATAGCAATATCTTTTGAATTCATTATACCATCAAAATTCATTTTAATTAAAATTGGACCATATGGATTAGGCACTGAGTTTGAGCCACTATGAAAAAAATTACTGAAATCACTTAAATTACCAAATATTTTATCCCAGTTACCATTTTGTTGATCAAATTTATCCGTTTCAAATCTTGTAAAATCATAATTTTTTGTTTCCATGAGAGATCTTGAAGGAACTCCATTTAAATTAAGATACGTTTTAAAATCTTTTAGTTGACATGCGTGATATAGACTTACATTTCTATTTTTAAATAGCTTAATAAGCTCACTTATAGAGTTATTTTCTTTAAACATAACTGACTATCTCCAATATTGTCATTTATCGGAACAATATTGAAGTAACTTTAGAATAATTGTAAACTTTAAACTATGCATCTTTACAAAATATTTTGATACATTAATATTAGTTAAAGTTATTATATCAAAAAAATCTAGTCTTAAAGCTTTATATTTTTTACTTATAATTTATAATAAAATTATATAAATTTTCAGATAAATTTCCCCAAACAGCAAAGCCATGCGCTTGTCCCAAGCCTCCAACACCTCCCCTATCTCCATGCAATGCTCCAAATTTAACTAATCTATTAATTTTTGCAAAAGCATGCTCAAGTGAACTGATTTTTAATAAAAAAATTTCTTCTAAATGAGGAGTAATCCATTTTTTATTTAGTTCAGCCTCTAGCGTTTTAATTTCATATTTTCGAGCTTCTAATTCTAGGTTAGTATGCTGAAGTTCCATTATTTTATTAATTATTTTTGATTCTCTTATTTTCCATAATTCTCTAAGATTACAAAAAAATTCTAAATCATTATCATTCATATTTGGTAATGTATCACAAAAAAAATGTTCATTATCATTTAATTTTTCTTTATTAATTAACTTCTTTGTTATTGTTGCTAAACAACGAATAACCCATAATGATTCGCATTTCATTGATTTATCAAACATATTAAATATTTCAAATAAGCTTTCATCTTTCAAATCAATTAATTTAGCCAAATTTTTATTATCATTTTCATCAAAATTTTTTAGAAAAGAATTAAGTTTAATAGAACTTAATAAGTCGATAAATCTAAGAGTACTTGTTATCGCTTGACCGCCTGGTATATTCGGAATAATTAAATCTTTAATAGATTCAAAAAAACTATATAAACTATTATCATAAACCCGAATCTTCATAGTATTTACCTCAAAATAATTTATGATATTAAAGTATATAAAATACTTTTTTTATTCAGATACTCATCCCAGTATATTTAACTGATAGTGTGATGTTTGTGCAATTATAGATAATATTTTATTATTCATTAAATATATGCAAATACTTTGCATACAATATCATATATTTTTTTGCAAAATAATTTATTATCAGGACTAGAAATTTCCTCAAACTCCAATTCAAGTATTGCTATTTTGGCCTCAGACTTCAATCCCCCAACTCATCCCAACCCATCCCAATCCCACAAACTTTGCCGATGATGCCGACAAAGCCGATGAAATAAAAATCTTCATCGGCACATAGTTTTCTATATTTTTCATATATAAATCTTATTTGCCGACAAAGCCGATGAAAAACTTTATGCGCAGAAATTTTTTTTCCAGTCCCAACTCCATTGCTTTACGTTTGTGCAGATCTGTTACAAGTAAGAGGTGTTGTTGTTGATAATAAAAGATATTTATTTTTAAGGTTTTTTACCACCTTAAGGAACGCTTGAGCTAAGGCCAGTTCGATTCTTACTGAATCTACTATTTCATAATTGCATTATATTTTATGGCCACGTTTCTGTAACAGAATTTCGAATAGAGAATTAAGAATTTTGGTTGAATTTTATAGCATCTAGACAAAGCCACTTCCCGCACGTACACTTTTCAGAAAACAGGAGGCTCGTCACCATGTCCAAAATATACGCTTGTATCTGGTCTAACGACAAAGCCGCGAAAATGGCCAAATTCTACAAGTCGATCTTCAAAGGTACAAAGATCGGCAAAACTTCTTACTGGGGCAGCAACCCCATGGGAGTCAAAGAGGGTTCCGTACTGACCATTCATCTCACCCTTCTAGGCCAAAAAATTATGCTCCTGAACGGATACGCTGAGATGACTTTCAACGAGTCCATTTCGTTCGTCGTGCCCTGCAAGACTCAGCGAGAGATCGACACGTACTGGAAGAAGCTGACAAGTGGAGGAGGCAAACCTGTGCAATGTGGTTGGCTGATCGACAAGTATGGCATTCGGTGGCAAATCACACCAGCAGAATTCGACAAGTGGAACACAAGCAAGAATAAGAAGAAGAAGGAAGCAGTCATGCAAGCGATGTGGAAGATGGTCAAACTAGACAGAAATAAACTGAAGGAAGCTTTTGATCGCACTTAATTTAGGTATGCAAAGTAACTATTTTATACTTAGAAATGTTTCTTGGTTCATTTTTAAATTAAGCATCGTGAGCGAGAAGTTGGTTTATAAAGTGATCTTTCGCAATATAGAAAAGAATAAAATGAATTTTTCTTAAAAGATTTCATGAAAAGAGTTTAAGGGTAGGCATTAGAAGAAAGTCTTATAATAGCCTCTATCAGTTGGTATTTAGCAGATCACAAGATATCCATAAAAACTTTTTAATTTCTTTGAAATTCTAAAATCAACACATATTAAGATTCAATCATAATCCACAGCGCCCGAAACTTTGCCAGTGATGCTGAAAAATCAGATGTATTAAAAATCTTAATCGGCACAAAAACTTTCCTCTTTCTGTCACTAAATCTCTTAAAACAAAATTGTATCGTTAAAATGTATCATAAGTGAATCAATTCAAAAACTATTGACCACCCTTCCTAAATAGGAAATTGCATTGAGAGTTATAATCCATTATTCTAAAGTAACATATTCTTCATCACCTTTCACGTCTTACGACAGGACCTTCAGGAGCATGTATTATGAATCAATTAAAATATATTAACTTATGCATATATTTTATTTGTTTGATTTTCAGTCCAGTTTCTACTTCTAAAGAATTAAAATATATTGAAATAGTAACAGAGGAATATCCACCATATAATTATTCCGACAATAATGGGAAAGTTATTGGTATAAATACTGAAATCATTCAAGCCGTTCTAAAAGAAATTAAGATTTCAGGAAAAATAACTATTTATCCATGGAAAAGAGCTCAAACAATTGCACAGCAAAATCCAAACGTATTAATCTACTCAATGGTTCGAAATCCAACTAGGGAAAAATTTTATAAATGGGTCGGAAAAATAAATAAACAAAGATTTAATATTTATTCAATGAATAAAAACATTAAACTGTCATCCATTGAAGATGCCAAAAATTATAAAGTCGGAGTTTATAGTGGTGACATATTTGAGGTTTTATTTTTGAAACATGGATTTAAAGAAGGAAAAAACATGTATGTTGCTCAAAAAAATGAAAATCTTTATAAAATGCTTATCAGTGACCGCATCCAACTTTGGCCTATCGATGAAGCTGCAGCCAAGTATTTGGTTAAGAAAAATGATGGAAAAATAGAAGATCTTGGAATTGTATTTAAAATTCCAGCTTATGAATTAGGTAATACTGACCTCTATATGGCTTTTGGTAAAAAAACCCCTGATACAATATTAGACATTTTCAAACAAGGGCTTGAAAAAATAGAAAAAAATGGGACATATAGAAAAATTCTAGATAAATGGTCGCTTAGTTCTACAGACTAAACTATTGCAAAATTTTTTAAGAGAAAATTTATTTATAATGCCCCCAGAAAACTGCACATGGTGACATTTAATCATTGCTGCAATAAGAATAATCGAATTGGTAATTTTGGGGGAGTCCTATGCAGCGCAAAAGTTTTTCAGCAGAGTTTAAAAGTAAGGTTGCCTTAGAGGCAATAAAGGAACAAACGACAATTAATGAAATTGCCACAAAATACCAAGCATTCCTAATCAAGTATGTACTTGGAAATAAGAACTTCTTGCTACTTTATTGTTAAACTTATTTATACTCCCCAAAACATTATTAGAGATTAGTTGTAAACTTAAATATAGGATTATGACAACCAATGAATTTTTCCTTATTTTCAAAACCTATGGCTTTTTAAATTAAATCAAGTAGCATAATAAAAAGTCAAATATAGAATAATTCGACTTTAGTTGTTAAAAAAAACAGGAGTTATTATGAATAGATTTTTAAAGAATTTTATAGGAATGTTTTTCGGATTTTTTATTGTAAATACTTGCTTTGCATTAGAAGTAGGCAACCCTGCTCCGTTATTTTCATTAAAGAATCAAGAAGGGAAAATAATTTCATTGCAAGAAAATAAAGATAAACTTTGGACTGTTGTTTATTTTTATCCAAAAGCAGGAACTCCAGGTTGCACGACACAAGCATGCGCTTTTCGCGACTCAATTAAAATTATAAAAAGCAAAGGTGCTATCGTTTATGGTGTGAGCACAGACAGTGTTGCTTCTTTGAAAGAGTTTTATGAAAAACATAAACTCACTTTTGATTTACTAAGTGATGAAGATGCAAAAATTGCTAAAGCCTATGGAACAAAGATGGCCGTATTAACAATGTCTAAAAGAATAACATTTATTATCGATGATAAATTGGTCATAAGAAGTATAGATGAAAATGTTGACCCTGCTCTAGATGCAAAAAAAGTGGCAGATAAAATTTCGGAATTGCGTTCTATAAAATAAAGATGTGCTTTTAAATTCTGATCGTAACCCCCATTTAAAGTAGACACTTTTCAATAAAGAAAAGTTAAAAGTTCATCAAATTATAACCCATCATAAAAACCATGATTAGAGAATCAAGTTCGGGTGCTACATCAGCTTTCTGATGCTTAAAGTCACACTTATAATCATATTTGGTGAAAAATGATTATAAAGAAAATCCTTGCAATCAAATTCGCATGATTTTGATTGCAAAGTTTCAATGAAGAATCAAAATCCATTTTTTGACAGAGAGCCCTAGGTAGTCGTTACAAAAGCACAGACATTTATTAGTATTTAATTATTACTCATTTTTTTCAAGAGTATGTTTCAAATTGCTATTCATTAAACCAAATCCTGTAGCGGTTTTTTTACCTGCAAGTAAACTAAATAAAGGAACTAACCACCCTGAAAAATTTTCTCCATGCATAAAATCAGTCGTTCCATCTCCGTTATCTTTTAATTGAAAATAATGTTCACCACGAAATAACCATTGAGGTCCAAGAGTACCAACCCATCGCAATTCTTTATTAGGTACGTATTTGGTTATAACGGGTTTAAAAGTTGCTGGACTCCCACCAGGAGGAGCTATATTAACAATGAGTTTTTCACCTTCTCTTTGCTCCCCCTCAATCTTAGTTATAAAAAAATTCCATGATAAATAACTCTTAAAATCAGCTAATTTATTCCAGACTTTTTCAACGGGTGCCTTAATCTGAATATTTGTCTCTATTCTCATTTTTTCTCCTATTTTTATTCAGGATATATATTATCAGCGTATAGTGAAAATGATTCTTTTACAAATATTTCTTTATAATAATAATCAATACTAATCATCGATAATGCAAAAAAATCCGTCCTTAATAAAATTCAAATACCAAGCATTAAATATTTATTAATTTAAAAAAACTTTGCTCAACCATTTAGCGTACTCATAAAATTATTTTAAAGATATTCAAATAACATTTTAATATGATATAAAAAATTCGTAACACGATCTGATTTTTTCAATGTAAAAATGTAAAATAAAATGGGGAGAACTCTATGTTTACTTTAATTGAACCTATCAAAATAGGTGATTTGTCATTAAACAACCGAATTATTTTAGCGCCACTCACACGTTGCCGTGCGAACTACCAAAGAGTGCCAAATGACTTAATAAAAAAATACTATTGTCAAAGAGCGGCATTTGGCATGCTTATCACAGAAGCAACTTCAGTTGATCCACTCGGCGTAGGTTATCCTAGAACTCCAGGTATTTGGAATGAAGATCAAGTGAAAGCTTGGAAAAATATTACAGATGCTGTGCATGAAAAGGGCGGAACAATTGTCATGCAATTATGGCATGTCGGGAGAATTTCCGATCCAATTTATACAGGACAAGCTCCGATTGGACCGAGCGCCATTGCTGCAAATATCAAAGTTTCTTTAATTCGCCCTGAAAAAAATTATGACACTCCCCGAGCAGTTACTTTAGAAGAGATAAGACAACTTGTCGAGATCTATAGAAATGGCGCAAAAAATGCGAAAAGAGCAGGGTTTGACGGAGTGGAATTACATGGTGCAAATGGATATTTATTAGATCAATTTTTGCAATCGAAATCAAATATTCGAACAGATCAATATGGTGGGTCAATAGAAAATCGAGCAAAATTTCCGTTAGAAGTTGTTGACGCTGTAATAGATGTCTGGGGTGCAGGTCGTGTTGGTTACCACATAGCTCCGAGATGTGATGCATTGGGTGCTGGTGACGAAAATCCAGCTGCAACCTTTAGTTACCTTGTGTCAGAATTATCAAAACGTAATATTGCTTTTATATGTGCGCGTGAATATGAAGCAAAAGACAGTTTATCACCAAAATTAAAAAGTCTTTTCTCTGGCAAATTTATTTTAAATGAAAGGTTTACTAAAGAATCTGGAGAAAACGCAATTCAAAATGGACATGCCGATGCCATAGCTTTTGGAAAATTATCTATACCAAATCCAGATTTGGTGCAAAAATTTAAAATGGGTGAAAAATTAAATCAACCTAATCCAAAATACTTTTATAACGAGCATAAATATTTATTTGATTTAGCTGAACCTCTGCCAAAAGAAGGGTATTATGAAGCAGATAAAATGGGGTATACTGAGTAAAGTTAGTATATCCTTTATAAAAATGATCGTATCCCCCATTTCAAGTTGACACTTTTTCACCAAGAAAAGGGGAGTCAATGGACAAGTTAGCAGAGCCAACTCATCAAAATCTATCTTACAACCTGCAATTTCTTTTCTCAATTTTCTCCTCACACTTTTTTAAAAATAAGTCCCAATTCAAACCCCTTGTTTACTGATGAAGAAGTCATCACTATTTATATTTTTGGAATTTTGAATGGACTTAAAAATGTTAAATCTATTTTTAAGTTTATAAAAAACTTCCTTTTCGAATGGTTCCTCATTTGCCTTCTTATGAAGAATTTTTATTTAAACTAAATTCTTTAAATTTAGTTTTTCCTGAAATCGTAAAATTTTTACTTAAGGATGATAAATTTAAAAATACATTCAACTCCTTGGAAAATATTGCATTAGTTGACTCACTACCTATTATGCTCACAAAAAATTCAAGAGCATATAAATGTAAGACTGCCAATGATATCTCTTCAGTACGTTACTGTCCTCAAAGGAAACTTATTACTATGGATTAAAGCTTCATCTCATTGCAACATACAGAAATCAAAAACTATCTGCCCCCAAACTCGTTAAAGTTACACAAGCAAGTACTCATGATTTAACTGCTATTAAACAAGATCTTTTAACTCAAAAAAATACTAAAATCCTAGCTGACAACGCTTATATAGATAAAAAAAAACGCAATTTAGGATTTATTGGGTCAGAACTGCATACTCCAATTAAACTTTCAAAATCAAAAAAAGATCTTTCCCATGATGAAGAAGTGTATTCAAAAATAGTTAGTTCTTTTCGACAGTCAATTGAAATCCTTTTCATCTGGTTAATAGAAACGAGTGGAATTCAAATTGCATCAAAAGTTCGATCCACTAAAGGACTCATAGTTCACGTTTTCGGACGATTTTCTGCATGTCTATTTAAGTACATGTTTATATTTTAACTTAACATTCTCAACTCTTAACTGGCATTACATATTTATATTTTAACTTAACATTCTCAACTCTTAACTGACATAATTTATGTTGAATATTCTATGATTTAGAGGGAAAATTTGAGATCTCACCCTAATTAAAAATCACTATATTATCATCATTAAAAGAACTTAAATAAGAATAATTCTGAACGATGTCGTTTTCATTAAAACGTATTGTCAATTCTTTAACTTTAGTATTATTAAAAACTAAGACCATTCCATAAAAATAATGATATATCTTTAAGCCACTGTCAAATCCAGATCTAAAAGGTATTCCAAAATTACTTTCAACTTCTTTTCTAGTTGGTACATTTATTTTGATACTTTCATTATTTCCATTGAATTTTTTCCCAAAAGAAGCGCAAGAAATTAAAAATGACAGAATTAGATATAATCTTTTAGTCATAATAGGACGCAAAAATTGCTAATCAAATGAGAAAAAATAATAAAGTGGCTCAAAAATGTCTTTATTCTCTAAATTTCCAATTAAAACTTGGAAGAAATATCTAAAATAGATATTCCAGAAATGGGAGCTGATACACTCTTTGAAAGATCCATTGTTCCACAATTTTCTAAATTTCCTGAATTTGAGTTAACTTCACACTTTGTTATAATAGAATTATTCCAATTTGTTATATAGGAATACTTGTTATAAATCATAATATCTCTTACCTGTGATAATGTTTTAATTGGCATATTTGAACATACCCCAAAATTTCCGTCAGCCTGAATAGGACAAACGTCTACACTATTTTTCAATTGATTTGTTATGTATGCATAGTTATTTGCAAGGCTAATATTTGTTCCAGCATTGGTTTTCATTTTTGTACATGGAGAGGCAAATGTTCCATCATTATTAATTCTGCATAAGGAAACTGATTGATCTCCAAAATTTGTTATGTAAGCATTATTTTTAGCTATAGCTATTTCAAGAGGTTTGTTAAAAGAGTTTCCTGTTTGAACACATGAATCTAAAGAATAATTCTTATCAGTTTGACATAAATAAATACTATTTGATGCATAACTCGTTATATAAGCATATTTTTTAAAGAAATGAATTGTATGTGGGCTGGCAAAGTTTTTATTCACTTGGCCTGTGCAATTGCTTAAGGTTGAATCTGCTATGTTTAGCTGGCATTTAGTCGTTGTATTATCGTTTTTAGTGTCAGCTCCTGAACCTGGAAGATAAGCATAGCCTTTATAAAAGGACAGTGGACCATCTGGACCTTTTAATTCTGAACCAGTAGCTTTGCAGTTTACGATTGCACCAGTATCATCCAATCCGCACGCAAAAATAGTATTTTTTAAACGAGCACTTAAATACACAGTTGAATTTGACAAATCTTCACTTTTAGCAAAATAGACAAAAAGAATACTTGCTACTAGGACAAATAATTTTTTAAAATTCATAATAGCTCTCCTTAAATTCAATTTTACAAACAAAAAATAATTATTTTTGCATATTACATATTTTTATACGTGCTCATTATAATATAAATTATTTCTGAAGTTTAGATTTTGTCATTTACATGGCGTTTGAGTCCGTAATTTTTATTTGCTTTGTAAAATCCGAAGAAAAATACCTTTTCATATTTTTTAATTGACAGAAGAGCAGTAGATCAGATGACACAAACGTAACACAAGTCATTCAAAAATCAATTTAAATAAATCTTATATTTTTTCTTGACACACAATAACAATTTGTATATCAATAAGTTTAAGAAAACCTTATATTTTTTGATAAAAATAACTTAAATACAGAATTATACGATTCAATTTATTTTCAATTAAAAAGCAAAAGAAATAATAATGAAAAATTACCTCATACTCTTCTTTGTTCTAATGATTACATCATGTGGAAACAAATCTGACAATCAATTTCTAGTTCATTGGCAGCCGCCTGAGTCTCATTGGCAGGATCCAAATCCTGAGTTGTCGAATGAATTGAATTCATTGATACAAAATCAACTTTTGCAATTAAACACACCTTGTCGAAATGATTACAATACGGATCAAAAAATGTGTGAGTTAGTTGCAATTGAAGCTGGAGAAGTAAAGAATATTAAATTGGATAAAGAAAGTGAAGGTCTTAGAATTTTACTCATTGATGACTCATCAATGAGGCTCGCAGCATATACTAGATACCGACAAAGAGTTATTTTAAATTTAAAAGAAAATAATAATGGTAAATTTATTCCTGATAATACATTAATAAATATCCCTCGGATTACAAAAAATATATTATTAGATACTTTTAGTAACAGTAATTATGAAAAAATTCCTTATGAATTATCAACCCCATCTTCAAAATTATTTGCTCATATTCTTAATAGATCACTGCAAGAATTAATATTTAATTCAGAAAGTGTTGGTCATGGTAATTCAATTTTTAATTTTATTGCAAATAATAATCCAAAATCAAAGTTTATTTTAGCATACACTAATGAATATGAATATGAAAATATTTTAAAAAGCGAAAAAAATGAAGATAATATAAAGAGAAGAATTGATAATTTGTTTTTGAATCAATCAAATGATTTTAAGTTTTATATAAAGAAATATAAAATTAATTTTATATCCCTATCTTCTGGAATTTCAATTGACAGTATCAATAAAACTTTCAATACTTTACCAACTGAAATAAAAAAATATATTGTTAAATCATACTATATTAACTTTATTGATAATTTGCTAAAGAATAATGATTCAATTCTTATTCAGTCAAATGTATTTACGCAGAGTCAAAATATTGAAGATGATTTGGGATATTATGCTGATTGTAAGAAGCATGAAAGAAGATTTAGAATTGGCTATGTTAGAGATATGAATTACTCAATAAGTAGATTTGGATCTAGAGATGATAAACTCATTTCAGGTATCCATAAAAACTCCATGAAATGCACGGATATTTATATAAATTTTTCTGTTGAAAAAGAAAGTCCATATAATTACAATAAAGGCACTATAGCCTTTTCATTTTTTAATATAGGAGCACTGACCTTAAACAATAGAGAAATTTCCAGTTCCAATGCAACTCCTGTAGCTCTATCTTATTTACTTTATTTAAAAAGTTTAAATCCAGAATTAGATAACCATTCATTAATTAAAATTATAAATATTTTAAAAGGTGATAAATTTATAATACTAGATCCATCATATCATAAACAATTTCCTGTTTATGAATATAATTATTTAAGATAAGAAATAAATCTATGCTCAAAAAATTTATATTTTCATTTTTAATATTGAACACAAGTAGTTTAAAGTCTTTAAAATTAACACAAAAGATACTATAAATAGTCCTGCTTCCTATTGAAGATAATCAAGCATGTTTTCTTTTTTTAAAACGCTCTGCACGGATGGACGATCATAAACACGCTTCATATAGCTTGTGATATTTTTGTACTCGAGTGTACTGATATTTACCCATTTGGTCCAACCTATTACCGTAAATAAGTAGGCATCTGCAATCGTAAATTGCTGCCCCGTAATATAGTCTTTACCAGCAAGATTTTGCTCTATATAATCCAATAAAGTTTGAATTTTTTTTGTTGAAAAATCTAATATCTCTTTTTGAGCTAATTCAGATTTAGTCATATTTTTTATTTGAAAAAAAGGCGAAAAAGCCTTCTGTAGGTCGGATGCCACAAAAGTAACCCAACTCATGGTTTCACTTCGATCCCAACTTCCCTGTTCTGCAAGCAACTGTGCAGAGGGCTTTTGATCTGCAAGGTATTCAAGAATAGCTGAATTCTGTGTCAGAGTTTTCCCTTGTTCTGAGATTAGAACAGGAACAGCTCCCAATGGATTTAGCTTGTTAAGTTCAAGCACATTTTGATCTCTTTTCCAGCTTACTTCCACCGGAATATAGTCCAGAGACAATTCTTCTAAGGCAATATGGCAAGCAGTTGAACAAGTTGCAGTTGAAAAATAAAATTTCATCATTTTAGTATCACTTTCTTATAATAAAGTGTTAATATCTGTAAATCTGTTTTCAAAAACATTGGAACTACCACGAAACATAAAGCTCAATTGTTACTTTATTCTACTCTACTCTCATATTTCAATTCTATAAATTCTAATCAAATAAATATGTACTATTTCAATTATTCTCTTTAACATTCTTAATTTTCAGATCTTAAAACCAATCGACTCATGTTACAATCATTTATTACATCATACAAGAAAGTTTTTGATAAATCTGCTGCAAACTTTACAATGTAAAAAGCTTAATACAAAAATTTTATTCTCCATATGATTTCTATTCCTTCACATGCTTGAACACACCACCACAACCAAAATATTCACTAAAGTAATCTGCTGCATCCTTAAAAAATACTTCCTTTTTTTTACTAATTTTTTGGTTTATTTTAGAGTACTCAGAAAGCCTCTGCAAAGTAAATTCTTTCCAATTTTCAGTGAGATCAATATAGTGCGATTTATTAAATCCTGCTTTTTCTGCAATTTTAATCATTTCTCCAAGGGTTTTTAAGTTTTGACAACCAATTTTTTCTGCAGCAAATTTAAGATCTGTCTTATTTTGTTTTATATAGTCTTCATTTCGAAATATACCGCCCTTTTTTAACATTTCAAAGATTAAATGATACACTATAGACTTATTGTCTATATGTAATATGACAAGATTTGAATAAGCTGCATCAAAAATACCTTCTCTATTTTGTATTTCTTTCATATGATTAGGTTCGGCTAAATTCGCATTATATATTTTAATTCTGTCTTCCAATCCTAATGCCTGAATTATTTTTGCAGACAAATCAGCGTAGCGTTTGTTAAATTCAATACCACAAAATTTTGCATTTGGAAGAATTTTTGCTTGCTCAATCATATCGGAACCAAATCCAGAACCTGCATTTAATATCCGATAACTTTGACTTGGATCGAGTGTATTCATGTCTTCTAATGTTTTTTTTGCTAATTCATCTCCTCCATATCTCATGTAAAGAAATTCTTTTAAACGAAAATAATTTAAAGGTTCTGTAAGCAAAATTTCTCTAATATTCCAATAATTACTATACTTATCATCATGATAAAGAGGCATTTTTTCTTTTATATCCAAGATATCTGAATGAATCGGAATAGAGTTAGCTAACCATTTATTTTGTAATTGAAGCTCTAAGTCTATATCAAGGTTCTTAAATTCGCATTCATAGCCCATATAACGATCCTTATTTTAAGATTGAATTATCATTCTTTTTACAGGATTAAATAAAGGAAGTAAATAAAATTATATAAATATTCTGAAATAATGGATGAGTTAGAAAAAATCATTCATATATTGACATAAATATTATAAATTATTATTCTATAATTTTAATGTCGAATTCTTTTAAGAATTCCCACTCCTATAAAAGGTTTTTAAAATGAAAAGGATAATTATTTCATCATCTTATCTTTATTTTTTTATAATTAATACAATAAGTTCAGCTTATGGACAAGAAACATCTGTAACAATTAAAGATACAAATGGAAATGATGTTCTTTATTGCCAAGACTATAAAATAAAGTTGAATGATTATAATTTAACACACTTATTTAATGAGGGAGATAAAGCAAATTATCTAATTAAATCAAATACAGAATATTCTAAAATACAGATAATTCAGATTGGCAAAGAGTGTCACTCACCTGTATTCGTAGACGAAAACATTGTTATTAGTTTTACTGACGCCTCTGATGAATATAAGTATTTAATATATAGCCCAAAAATACCAAACACCCCATCTAATGCATACTATTATACTGGAGCCACCGCTCTTAGTACTTTTTCACTCACTGAAACAAATACTAAAGATAAAAAATATACTTATAATCTTGTAAATCAAGCTGATGATCGTGTTTTAGCATGTCATGAACAGCTTTGTACATCTACCACAAAAAGAATAGGTAAAAGAAATATAAATGCAAATCTCACATTTGAACCGCTCAAAATAGCAACTGTAACACCTACAGCTCCCCAATCCCCCTCTGATCTTTGGTCTAAATTATATCAATTGACTGAGAATGCTGCTAAAGAATTCAGTGATGATCTCGCTAGACATGAGTATGACCGCCGCATAAAAGATGAAGCCGAACGTATTGAACAACAAGTGAAAGAAACTGCAAAAAAACTCAGTGATGATCTCGCTAGACAAGAGTATGACCGCCGCATTAAAGATGAAGCCAAACTTATTGAACAACAAGTGAAAGAAACTGCAAAAAAACTCAGTGATGATCTCGCTAAACAAGAGTATGACCGCCGCATTAAAGATGAAGCCAAACGTATTGAACAGCAAGCTAAAAATTTCTTTAAAAAATTATTTTAAATAATCGGTGTTCTCAAATTTAAAATAATAGTTTTTTGCATGATTGGTATAATAAAAAGTTAAGTCACTATAAATGTCTATTTAGTTAATTAACTTTAATAATTAATTTATAAAAAACTCAACAGAAGTAACAACTCGTACTTTTTTTAAAATACTTCCTTCATCTCCATGGGAGTCGTATCCATCTACAGATGTTATTGTAAATACACCTTGAGTCGCTTTTCTGATTTTTCCAACAGAACTATTTGAATTTTCTGCAAATGTAGCTGCAGCTTCTTTGGCATTCGCTGTTGCACGTGTTAACATTTCAGGTTTGATTGAATTTAAGTCTGTATAGGCATAGCGAATATAGCTATTATTTATGACAACACCCGATTCAACCAGCTCCCCTGTTTTTTGAGCAACGAGGCTGACAAGATCTACTTTATTAGTTGATAATGTAATTCCTGAGTTAGCTGAATAGCGAGGAGTATTTACATTGATATTTGAATAAGCTTGTGCTCTATTATCAGTGACAGATATAGTTTGAATTTCAATTTCTTTTTCATCAAATCCTTGTGCTTTTAAAAATTGAATGATCTTTTTTTGAGAAGCTGAAATTTCAAAGTATATTTTTTTTAAATCATTGTTTGCTGATGTAAAGCTTAAGTTCCATGTTGAAAAATTAGACTTTACAATTTTTTCATCAAGACCTTTAACGTTTATATATCTCCCAAAATTTTGATAATTTTCAAATGACTTTCCCAATAAAAAACTTGATGAAATAATTCCTAAACTTAATATTATAGATGAAAAAACATTTGATCTCATTTGCATTCCTTTAATTAAAATAGAGAAGTGATCCTTAGCAGAAAAATAAACATATAATTCATATTTTTTAAATATATGTCATTTGCTAATTAATAATTGAAAAGGATATATAAAGTCAAATTTTTAATAGCCAAAGTGATTGAGAATATCCAACTAAAAATGAGGATACTTAATGAACTGCTATTAATAGAACATATTAATATAAATTAATACATATTTATTTTTTTATCAACTTTAATTATTTTTAAAATTTAACCTTAATAATAACTTTTCTTTAAACAAATATGGAGTTATATTTAAAGTACGTGTATCTATAAATAATTCAATTAGGAAGATGACAAGAAATAGTTTAATTCTAAGCCTCCTCACTCATTCAACATGCCCCATTTCTGTCCAAATTTTTGACTTTTACCTTATATGCACTCAACTTTTTTTTTGCTAGATACGATGCAGCGCTTCTCTAATATTGAAAGGATTTATTTAAAATGCTAAAAAAAACGGCGTTTATTGTTTTTACTTCAATGTTCATGCAGTTCACCGTAGCGAATGCAGCTAACTGGGGATCATTCTCAAAGTATGGTTGTTACTCAAGAGGGCAAGCAAAAATGGCAGCCATTTTATGGAACATTCCATGGGGACATGATTGGGAAACAGCGTGCGCAGCACAACCTGCATACATAAATGGTTACTATTTTGCCCACCCAAAAGCTTGTAGAAATCACAATGGAGTAAACATGTGGGGGGAATGGTCCGTTCCAGACAATACATGTGAATAAGACTCTTTAAGTGATACTTAACATTAGTGCGTAAGTCTTATATTTTTAAAATCAAAAATTAAAATAGTTATTGTTTTTTATATAAAAATAATAACCATTTCCAACCCATCTTTTTAACTGTGCTAAACAACTTCTTTATTTAACTTTCTTTAACCTCTTACGAAGAAAAGAACTGACTGTAAATTTTAAACTCCAGATCAAACAATTTTTAGAGATTTATTTAAATAATTACAAAATACTATAATTATAAAATGACTCTTGAAAATGTCGAATTATAAACTTATTTAATGAAGTGCTGTTTAAAATCAGTTACCAGCTTCACTTCTTTAATAAATAAGATAATGTCTTAAAAAGGAGATCGCATGGTAAGAAATAAATTATTTGAAAATTATATGAGCTGTATTGGTCCAATTGGCAATTCAATGTTTTATTTTCAAGCGTATGAAATATTTAGTTCAAAAAATTCAGGCTCGGTTTCATTAATCGGATTTTCAATCAGTATCATTGCACTAAATAGCTGGTTATTCTATGGAGTTTATATAAAAAATAAACCCCTCATTTTTGCAAATATAGTTGGAGCATTAGGCGCATTTTTTGTTGTATTAGGCATCATCATTTATCCTAAAATTTAAACTATTAAGAAAATAAATTCTCTGCATTCATTTTCTTAATATCATGAAATACTCAATTAATTAATTACTTTTATCTTGAATAATTAAGCACCCTGTTTTTGACAAAATAAATTTTATCTTCTCTAAAGTAATTTTTAATGTGTGATTTCGGTCCATTTAAAAATTTTATTTTTTAAAAGTTATTATCTTTCTTAGAAATTTAAAATTACTTATTAAGATATTTTCAGTTTAATAAATTACAATATTAATTTTTATTTATGATAAATGCATTATCTTTATTTCAGAACTATGAAACGGGTAGATTTCTTGATAGTAATTACAATGGAAATATATACACACTGCCTCAAAATGGAGTTGACTTTCAAAAATGGAATCGTCAATACTCTGGAATTCCTAATAGATATTATCTTCAAAATAAAGCCACAGGACATTATCTTGACAGCAATTATAATGGAGACGTATATACGTTACCATTTAGCGATAGTCATTATCAAAAATGGGCATTTTAGGACGCGAATTAATTTGATTCTATATACGACTTTATAAAATAGCTTCTTCATTACACTCTAGTTACATATGATAAAATACATACCATGAAGAGTTTGAATTATCAGCTGGTCGAGCAATTTCATTTGATTTACAATATTTACTCACTCTCATAAATTCATCTTTAGTTGTCATAAAAAAATAAGTTTTCGAATTAAACCCAAAACCATCTATATATACTGAATTTTTCTTAATTACTTTCCAATTTCCCGACGCAACCACATAGATATTATTTTCATCCACGGCCCATCTCCAATCTCTTCTGTTATCCTGGTTTGAGCAATAAACATATGTTGTATCGAAAAGTGCTTTGGCAGTCGATGAATTAGCAATGCAAGAAATTAAAACAGCTATAAAAACCAACTCAATCTTAATCATATGAAATCTCCCTTTCTAATTTGCAAAATAAATTAATATCAAAATATGCTCAAATAGACTCACTCTATTTATAATATTTATTATTTTTTTACAAATTATGATTATGGGGTGTTATAATTTAAAGTTAAAAAATTTAATACAAATTATATTTCTATTTAAATTTCGGTAAAATATCCAGCTGCAGTAAAATTCTCCAGCACAAACCCATCTCTGCCATTAAAGTACCGTCTTTATATATAAATACTTTATCAAATCTATTCGTTTTTTCAGAAAATTTTATTTTAACAATACCTTTATTACCAAAACTTACATCAAAATTGCCTTGCTACTCAATAGACATAAAGTTATTTAAACTTTGCTCTTAAATAGGGAATAAGAGTTCAATTTATTTTCAGCAGATAATGAACTTTTAATATTTAATGAAAATAAAAGAGCTATCGTAAAATAATTATTTTTTTAATTACATAGATGATTTTTTAATACACCGTCAACCTTTTATATTTAATTCTTTTTCTTACATTTACTTTTTATTTAAATTAGAGCTCTTAGAGTCTTTTGAATTTTACTTATATCAATAAAAAAAGCATACTTTTTAAGTTAAAGTATACTTTTTTTATTGATATAAATTATGCTGATATAAAATCTTAATAATCAGAAATTTTAGTAATTACCAAATAATTAGTTTGTAATTT
This sequence comes from Fluviispira multicolorata, assembly GCF_009208585.1. Taxonomy (GTDB): domain Bacteria; phylum Bdellovibrionota_B; class Oligoflexia; order Silvanigrellales; family Silvanigrellaceae; genus Silvanigrella; species Silvanigrella multicolorata. The sequence continues at coordinate 221,985 of NZ_WFLN01000007.1, read as the reverse complement.
ATGCACAGCTTTTTTTTCTTTCTCAACTTCTACTTTCTCAACTTCTACTTTCTCAACTTCTACTTTCTCAACTTCTACTTTCTCAACTTCTACTATACTTGACAATGTTCCATCTCTTAATATGTGCGTAGTTGCATTATAAAAAAGTTCATGTGTATCATTTTCCAGATTTTCATAATACCCACCGAGCAGAATTATATTTCTATGAGAATTAAGCAATTCTTGAACCGCTTTATTTTTTGCCTCTTTTTGAGATCTTTCATCATTAAAAACAGTTATTTTATTATTAGGATTATTATCATTATATACTACAAGTTCTTGTAATACTTTCTCGAATTGATTTTCATTCGTATTCGTTTTATATGAATATTTGAAATGAATATTCACAATTTCTATTTCTTCCTGCGTCTTTTTATGCTTAAATTTAACTTGCATAAAGCGACCTTTTTGAGTGCCTAATTTTACTTTACCATTATTATCTTCAGAACGATCTTGAGTCCACCAAGTTAAGTTATTCAAAGGACTTTGTTTTTGATAACGAGCATAGGATTCATATGATTTAGAATCGAAATAAGGAACAAGTTTTTTTGGGATAAAACTTTCTGATTCAACGAGATAGTCAAGCTCTTTAGGACACTCAATATCATTCAATAAATTAACATATTTATCAGAATTATAAATTATGACATTATTAAAACTTTCACCTTCATTTTTTGCACTCAATATTTTAAATTGTGTATTTACAAATTTATTTTTAAGCTGTTCCATTTCTTGTGGACGCCATTCTTGTAGGGCAAAAAAAGCGTTAGGATGATCACTCATAAATTTATAAACTCTATCAACAATTTTTGATATACGAGCATTCAAATCTGGCTCAATTCTTCCCCCCTTATACCCTTCTAAATTCATAAACCCGCTTAAAGACGCGGGGGCCCATATATTGAATTCAGCAATAAATAGAGGCTTACCTTTAAAATGAGTCTCAACTTCATACATTTTATGATCGCTAATTTTCTCTTTGAATTCATCATCATAGGAGAATTTGCCGACATTTGAAAACGCCGACTGAAAGGAAATAGATAATAATATTATAATTTTATATAATAATTTTTTCATAAAAGACCCTTTTTGGTTTAAAATTTGATTTTAATAATTCGTATTTAAAATCAATTCTCTAATTATGGTGCATAATTTATAAAGTCAATATCTTTCATCATTTTTACGTAACAAAATATAAATATTTAATTTAATAATATTAAATATTTATAACATATATTATAAATACACTTTTATCCTTCAATTCAGATTTCAAGTCTAAAGTTTTATATTATACTAAAATATTCTTTATTAATAAAGACTTAGGCATTTTTCTTTACTTATCAAAAAAAATAATACAAAGAATTATTTGAAACAACTAAATTGATATTAATAAAAATGGCTTAGTAATGTCCTCGTTACATATGTTCTTTAGTCTATTTAAAATAGTAGTTTCGCTCTTAAGACAAATCTATCAGCTCTTGTGTTGACAAAAATTTGAATAATATATTATCACAGTAAAGTAATTTGATGCGAATTTGTTTTTTAATAAGGAAAGCAAAATGAAAAAAAATCATATCTTGAAATATAAAGTATTAATTACATTATCTTTTGTACTTAGTATAACTTCATGCACTTCAATTTCTGACATTGCTGAAAAGACAACCTTGAGCATAGATAAAAATGTATCGATTGGCAAAACAAAAGTTTTGGTCTTACCAATTATGAGTCAAACCAACAGCACATTTAATAGCACTCTACTTGATGCTCATTTTATCACTCTTTGGGAAAATAATATTGGAAAAGAAAATATTATCCCAATACCATATCTTGTTTTAAAAGAAAATAAAAATGCAACAGAAGCATTAGAGATATTATCAAATTCAATGAAGACAAAAAAACCTTCTAAAATTAAGGGTACAGTGGCTGAAGTGTTTTTAAATGATATTTCTACAAAATATGGACATTACCCAATATCATTAACTTCTATTTCGGCTGATAAAGACTTTTATGACTCTAATGGTAATTTCACAACTTACATTGGTTTATTTGATATAAAAACATTTACATGGAAATGGGTCACAGAAAGAAGCTATAAAAATAATCTATTTATTGTAAAGTTTGAAGATGCTGTTCAACAATCTATTAAGACATCCTTTAATGACTTCAAAAAAGAAAATTATGACAGTTTATTTTAATATTTTTTAATAATTGCGTCATTATAGAGGGCAAAAAATTTAAAAAATAAAATTACCTCTTTTTTTGAACCTCTGCCTCAACTAAAGTTTTTAATTGTGCCAAACCCTTTTCAAACTCACCACCAATTATTTTATCTCTATTCATGAACACACAAAGCACTTTATACATAAATTTTGCTTGACCTGTCATTGCCCAAGTCACAAGGGTTTGCTCTCCTTCTTGTTTAAAAGAAAAGTCAACTTCATTTACAAATGGATATGGCTTAAACAATTCAAGTTTCATATGTATGAGACTATTTGGTTGGGATTCAGTTATTGTTGCTTTTCCTGTTCCAACTTCTTTATTCCCATCCCAACTCATAATAGCGCCTTTACCAGATGCAGGTCCTTCATATGACATTTTTGCTGCGGGATCGATTTTCGCCCAAGGATCCCACTCAGTAAATTTACGGAGATCGTTTGTATAGGAGAATGGAATGTGTGCAGGAGCACTTATTTTTATATCTCTAGAAATATGAAACTCTGAAGGTTGTAACGCAACATAGCCTAAAAATAAACCAATAATGCTTATTACGAAAAAGAGTACTTTAAAGAACATTTATTTAACTCCATAAATTACAATTTTACTAATCTAATTAATCATTCAATTAATAAGGATTCTTTTTCAATATCTTTAGGTAAATTTATTTTAGCTTTTTTAAGCTCACTTTTGCTGAATATAAAGACTCCCTCCTGTAAATAAACAGGAAACAGCGCACCTGGCAGAATTTTTTTATTATTTAATAATTTCTCTGCTATATCAGCTGCTGCCTTGCCTTGCCCATCTCCTGTTAACACAAGCCCTCCCATAGCTTTATTCGTTCCTACCGCAAAATCCCAGAATGTAAATAAAGGTATTTTTGCATTTTCAGATGTCCACTTGATGACATAATTCGAGTCAACATTTTTATCATTTTCATCATATAAGGTATGAAAGAGTCCGACTATAATAGCATCATATTTACTTGCTGAATTAAGTACTTTTTTCTTCCAATCAGAAAAACTCGAAACTAGAAAAATATCAAAGTTAACATCTAAAAGTTTTACATTTGGTTTTTTCGCAAAAAAATCTTCATGTACAATTTCGGACGTTCGATCACTATCAAACAAAATGAGAACATTTTTTGTCTTTGGAATTATATGTTTTATAAAAACTGCAGATCTTCGAATTAAGGGTCTTTCAAGAACACCTGTAACATATTTTGGTTCTATATCAAAATAAACTCTTGGATTGTTATTAATTCCTAAATAAACAGTTCTTATTTTACTTTCTTCTAACTTAGGACCAATAAATTTCAATGCAGCATCATCACCTAAAATAACAAGAGTTGGCTTAATCTTTACAATAAAATCCCAACCCTTTCTAGCCATAGACTCATGCTCAGCTTTTGGAAGAGCCTTTGTATTCATTTCAAATAAATGAATTTTATACTTTTTTCCAAGTCTTTTTATTAGCGCATTTGTGTAATCTAAATCCCATTGATGCTTTTTACTATAACTTTCCATAACAACAATATCTTTTTCTCCTGCATAAACATATTTTGATTGTAAAAAATAGGAGATAATTAGAAATAAAATGATATTTATTTTATATTTTATTCTCATATAATTCCAATATTAAAAATAATTTTGATTATATAAGAATATCAAAATAACTTCAATTTGTCTTTTGCAAAATTTAGACATTTTTTTGACAATGAGCAATTATCATTTTTACCTATCCAGAGATATTTCTTGCTCACTACTTCCATTATTGGATGTTATTACATCTCCATTTTCAAATCTCATTCTTTCGAATACTGATTTATTTTGATCTTGTGCTCGTTGCGAATATTCACTTACTTCTTTTTGTGAGTTTTTATTAGTTGTACTTCCATCAGCCCCGCATCCAATAAACAAGCAGATAGGCATTAAAATTAAAAAAAATCTTCTCATTTTGAACTTCTCCCTTCAATAACTTTAAATATAAAGTAAACTAAAATTCATTTTATTTAGATTAAAATAATTATTCATATGCTATCATATACGATTTTATAAACTCAGTCGCAAGCTCAAAATTCATATTAATCATTTTGATGATTAGCAAAAGCTCTTAAAATAACCGATAACGATAAAACATTAATTTACTAAATTACCAAAAATGAGTTTAGAGCTACTAAATCAGAAAAAAGACTCATGAGAATAATATTTTAAAAAAAATAAGAAGTAAAATAACTAAATATTATTAATAATATCTTTACAAAATTTAGTATTTTTTACTTCCACAATCGAGCCTAATTGGTATTTAATGCAATTCATTTTTTTTGTTTTTTCATATAAATTTTTCATTTCTATTATATTTTGAGGATATGGATTTGAAGCAGTTGAAAAAACAGGGCTACAATTTAAATTTTTAGCATCATAAAAATTTTTAACATTTAAATTTAATGAGGATAAATATGGCCATAATCCAGGATGTACACAATATAAATTATTAAAATTCATTTGTTTTTTAAAGATCATTATATCATTCCATTCCCTCCATTTTATTCTTTCAACTCCTAGCCAAGAAGGTTGCAATAATGGTGTTATAAAAAGAATAATTATTATTATCCAATTTGGAATAAGCTTTTTATTGAATAAACCATAAACAGCTAAACACCACAGTACTAGCGGATAATATCCTGAATAGTTTGAAGGATTTCCATTTGCTATACCATATAAAAAAATAATTGGTATTGAGGCAAATAAAACTTCTAAATTTAAAAAAGGAATAAATAGTAAAGGTATATAAAGTCTTTTCCATCCACTTGAATTAAAAATATTTATAAAAACATCTAAAGGGTTAAATAATACACTTTTCACTATTTCTAAAGGTGTATTTCCCCATTTACCCCACCATGCATTTAAATATCCAACTTCATGTATATTTTGCTTATTTAAAAAATATGGTTTGGTAATAAAAAAATTAAGATATACAAAAAATAATATCATTAGTAATATAATAAACAATATATAATAAGGAAATTTAATCGGTGTTTTTGACAAAATATTTTTTAAAAAAATGGCCATTAAAAATCCTAAAATATATAAAAAAGACTCCTCTTTTACACATAAAAATAAAAAAGTAAACAATAATAATAATAAATATTTTTTTTCTAGATAAAATATAATAATTGAGAATATAAATATAGGATAAAAAAATTCTGGATAAAAATTTCCGTGCAAAGCTTGAACTGTAAAAGGAGATATCCACCAAAATATCGAAGATAAATATGCTATAAAATCATTATACCCTAATTTTTTTACCAAATAAATAATTAGGATACCTGGGAGCCAAATTAGTAAAGCACCTATAATTAAAAGTAATATAGGAGAAGGCAATAAATAATAGAATGGAAAAATTAAAAGTAAAATCCAATTTTGGTGGACACCAAAGTGATATATATTAGTTATATCTTCAAACCCCCAATTACCGGCAATTGAGTTTTGCAACATACCTTCAAATATACTAAAATCAATTCCTGAAATACTTAAACCATAGTATTGAGATAGAATATCAAATATAAAAGCAAAAAATGAAGTTATAATTAAAAAATATTTGCAATATTTTGAAGGTTCTGAAAAAGAAAAAAATGAATTTTTAATGATATTTATTTTATAAAAAATAAAACCTAATATGCTAAAAGATATGACTATATAATGATAATTTCTGAGCTCAAATAATTTTCCTCCACCTAATATAAATCCTAGAGGCATTATGAGAAACATTAAAGTATATAATAAAAATGTAAAATTCAATGATCTTTCCTTGTTATTAAAAACTAAAGATAAAACTATTTACAAGACTAAAATTCTTTCAATAATTTAAAAAAAATATAATTCTCCTCTAAATAATACCTTTTAACAAGCACTGCTACATATGTTATTTCACCTGGATCCAGAACTTAAAGTTCTCTAAAAGGGGCATTTTCAATCTTCCCCTCTATGTCCTCCTTGTAATTAAAAGAGTTAAAATATCAGCGGCATATTAATTTTCAAAAAAATCTCTATACATTACCAGTTAAAATGAACTTATTGTCTTGTAAAAAGATGTTATCTTAGGTTTTTGACGGAAAAATATTTCACTTAAATTGATGAATATTTTATTTTAAGAAAATGTCAAGTTGATAATAATAAAAAAGAAAATTTATTAAATTTTACTTTCAGAATTATTTTTTCTTTTTCTTTATAGCTTTCTTTTTAGCAGTTTTTTTCTTTGCTGGTTTCTCTGTTGACTTCTTTTTTGTCACTTTAGACTTTGAGGCTTTTTTTACCTTTTTCTTAACAGATTTTTTCTTTGTTGATTTCTTTTTCATCAATTTACCAAATCCCCAAGCATATCCATCTATATCAACAACTGCGCACATCCTATCACCCCAATAAGTATCTTGAGGCTCCATAGTTCCACGCGCTCCATTTGCAATTGCTGTTTGATAAATTTTATCCACGTTATCAACATATACATATAACATTTGTGGTGGTGGATTGTTACTAGATGCGGGTGATTTTGCTTTGTCCCCCATTGCTCCCTCGGGCGCAAACATAAACAAAACGTTATTTTTATATATCATCTCAGCATGATGAATTTGTCCATCTTTATCTGGTTTCGTTTTAGATTTAAATCCAAATGCTTTTTTATAAAATTCAATCGATCTTTTTGCATCACGAACAGCCAAATAAGGTAATAACCAAGGTGTGCGGGGAGGACGTGGATCCATAGATTTACTCCTTCTGCTTTATTTCATTTTATCAACCACAATAATGACAAATTTAGGAGAGCAATTCAATCCAATTTTATGGCAGTATTATTGAATCGTAATAGTTTGTAAATTATACTAAACCAATAAAACTTTTAAAGCGAGGATTAGGATGCGCAATTTAATTTTAAAAATGAATTTATATATTTTGTTCTCAATTATTATTTTAGTAAGTTTCAATGTATTTTCTCTTCAACCTGGAAAATATCAACTTGATCAAAAAGAATCTAAAGTTGAATTTAGTGTTCAAAACTTTGTTTTTATGACTGTTAATGGACAGTTTGATAAATTTCAGGGAAAATTGCAAATCACTAAAAAATTTACTGATTCTAAAGTTGAAGCAACTGTAGAAACTAAATCTATCAACACTGACAATAGCTCTCGCGATAAACATTTAAGAAGTGGAGATTTTTTTGAAGTAGAAAAATATCCGAAAATGATATTTATAGGAAAATCGTTTACAGGTGATCTCAATAGCTTTAAAATAATAGGAGATCTCACCATCAAAGGAATAACGAAATCAATAGTTTTTGAAGGAAAATCTATGTCACCTAAAAATGCAGATAAAGAGTTATTTAATATTGACACTAAAGTAAATAGAAATGATTTTAATTTAAGTCATGGTTCATTTATAGGTGAAACTGTTACTATAAAGCTAAATTTAATGCCTGTAAAAAATTAGTTTTTAATTATTTTTTTAATTGAATTATTAATTTTTTCAATAGTTTCTTTTTGAACCATTTTAGAGCACATAAAATGACGAATAGCTCCAGATTCTATATCATTCAAATTTATAATTTTAAGTTCTTTTTGAAAATTTTTATTACTTTTTAATAAATAATCTGACTCATTGCCCCCCATAAAAAGATAATCTGCCCCTTTTTGCTCTATAGCACTAAGCATTTCTATGTTGCTTAAAGAAGTGATCTTAATATCTGGAATATTTTTCTGGGTATTACTGTGTACATCATAATCCTTAATTTTTAAAAATTTTGAGTCAATATATTCGCTATAACTATAGCCAAGTTTAATTATTAATATTAATTTTTTATTCTGCAATAAATTTGTAACTGTTTCATTATTTAAAAATCTTTTATCAGACTTTCTAACAATTGCAACAAATTTTTTGTCCCGAAAATATGGGATAGAAAAATTTGCAAACTTTTTTCTCTCATCATTTATAACTCCTGCGGGATAACAAACCTGAGTTTTATTTTGTTTTATTTCAAAGAATGAACGTGGCAATGGTAAGTTCTCAATGACATAAGAAATATTTGCATCTTTTAAAATTTTCCTGATTAAAGTATAGAGAATGCCTCCATTTATTTCACCAGTTTTCTCATTTTCTGTAAAAAATGGGGGACGTATTTGTACCTGTATTTTCAATTCACTTTCTGCATATGCACAAAATGAATTGAAAATACAAGATAAAATCAAAAATAGAATTAAATATAATTTATTCATATCATTTCTTTAATAAAATCGATTAATTAAATAACCAAATAAGTCTATCTTTTAGAGCTTACTTCACTCTCAACTTTATTTGCAAGTTGTTGCTGAATAGCTTTTTTAAGATCATTTTGTGAATCACGTTGTGAAAATCTTTTCATTTCTTCCATTATAAAATGCTTTGTTTGGTATTGAGGATCTTTTAAAATAACTTGTTTACCAAGTTTATTGCTCAAATTAAAAACAAGAGGTGCTTTTAAATTAGCACTCATTTTTTTAGGATCCATTGGAATTGTAACTATAACTGAAATAACCGCTTCATCTGGATTCGTTAATTTAAGTGCTGCAACTTCTTCTTCAGTGACTTCTACCATGTAATCGGGTCTAAAGGAGAGTGGGCTAATAATAATAAATGCCATTGCAGGATCATTAATGGATTGTAACCACTTAAATGGTGAATCCACATCATGATCTAACAAAATAAACTGATTGAGCTCTGGAAAACCTATGAGCCCATCAGGTAGATTGAGCAAATCACTTTCATTAACTTCAATTTCTCCAAAACGCGAAGTGTTTATTTTCAAGGCAGCCCCCTTTACGTTCCCATCTTAAGCTCATTAACTAGGTTAGTTGACGGTATAAAGAAGTGCAATAAGATTTGCTTTGATTATTGACACGTCAAAAGATTTTAATTTTTATGATGCACCAATTGCATACTCAAGTATAAAGTACATCTTATACAAAGGTATCACAGGTATATTACCAGGATTTACATTTGGTGAAATATCTTGTCCATATGGAGAAGATTGCTGATATCGGTACTCTAACTTTGTATTCCAATTTTCTGAAAAAGTATGCCCGCCGCTTAAATGAAGTGAAGAAATTTTAAATCCAGGATAATAATATGATGAAATACTCGATGCAGGAATTGAACTTTGCTCCCCTAAAAAATACCAATATCCAACTGAAAAATTCCAGAACTGATCAGAAATAGAGCTTTCTACTCCATATAAATAACCTGTTCCAAATGTATTTGCAGAAATATTTCTCCAACTGTTAAATGATAATTTAGCTTTTAAAAAATCATGGTAGGAGAATGTTAGATCTGTATTTATATCAATAATTCTATATTTTTGTTCTCTATTTGTAATCGTATTTACAATATATTCTCCTCTCCCAATACTCAAACTACTCAAGGTTGAATCTGGATCTGAAAATTGTTCATAGTGAGAGTTTAAGTTATATATAAATTGATTTTTTTCAAATTTTTTTGAGAAATTAAAGCGACTTTCTAGCCTTGTTCTTTCAAGATCAGTTGCAATAGAAGAATTCATTTCACGAGCATATACTCCAAATAAGTCTTGTCTTGCCAGAACTTGCCAGAAAAAATTTTCATCCTTAATTGGATCTATTTTCACTCGAAGAGAATAATATGGCCAAGTTTTTGGGGTTAATTCATGAAAATCATCTGGAAAACTACCAAATTTAAACTCAAGGTTTTTAAAAATCTGGTACCTTAACCAAGCTTCAGAAATTTGGGCAAAATCTCTTTCATCAATGGGAAACTTTATAAAACCATCATCTTCTCTCAAAGGTGACTGAGTTAATAAAACAAACTTAAGTTCTAAAGGTTTTTCTGAATCTATTGGTTTAAAGAGAAAATCTATTTTTGAATGCAATATATTTATTTCATTTCCATCCATAAATCGCACCCGACCAAAACCTGCAGAAAATGTCGCTAACCATGTTTTATTTTCATCAAGAGCAGAGCTTTTCTGCTGCCAAATCGATAGTTGAATTAATAAAGATACAAAGCTTATTAGCCGAAATATAAATATACTCTGACATAGATATTTATTTTGGAGATTCATATGCCAGCTCTAGAAGACCTCAATAAAAGAAAACAAGAGTTAGAAACGACTCTGCAATCTTTGCACGAACTTATTAAGTGCAGAAATGCTGTTCTTTACAGTGTTGAAAAGTTGTCATTTGATAGAGTCATTTCGCACAAACGGACATTATTAAATCTAGGATCGAAAGGTGGCAAACAAAATTTTATGGCCATTTCAAGTAGAGCAATAGAGGTCGATGCAAAAATGAATCGTAGATGTCTTTTCCATTTACGCTCAAAAGAGAGACATTTAGAAGAATTACTTTCAGAAGTTAGCAAGAATATTTTAGAATACGATTCTGCAAGAGAAGAGCAAAATAATATTTCATCAGATCCTCCTGCATCAGCATAAAAATATTTTTTTATGATTTATTTCACAAAAATAATATAATTTTCTTTAATTAATAAACACATAATAGATGCAAAAATCCTCTTAACTTACAAAAGCTTAAAATTCAATCAATAAATAATTTTTATATTTTATAAAACTTATTGTTTTTTTATAAAATTGCTTATAAGAGGTTACCTATTGATATTGGATATCATTATCAATCTTGAAAATTTGTTCTTATATTTTATTGATTTTATAGATTAGATAATAAAATTTTATATTTTTGTAAACTCTTATTCTTTAAATAAAAGAATCCGAATTTTCATGCAAAAAATGAATAAATCTTACTTTATTTCTAACGCTAAACAACGCAATTTTTAAACTTTTGAAAGGAATTTCATGAAACCACTTATTCAAAATCACCTTGCAGCGATTTCTTTTATTTCTCTTGGTTTGATAAACTCAGGATGCGGATTTTCTTCTCATACAGACAAAGAAAAAAAAATTACCTCATTCACTAAAGCGAGTTCATCACTAGAAAGAGATTTTTCATTTCTTGAAAATTTCAGACTCGAAGAACAACAAGAAGAAGAAGATCTCAAACTTTTTGAATTTGAATTAAAATATGAAGATTATGAAGTCAAAATCGAAAAAGAAGATCGCACAGTAAATCCATGGAAATTATATGCCACAATTTTTATTGATCAAAAACCTCATAAAATATCTTTGGTAGAAAATTCACTAGACAAATTAGAAGAAAACTTAAGTCAAGAAATTATCAATCGAAAAACAGATGACATCATTGAGCTTGAAAAAACCTTTGAAATTTCTATAAAAACCATAGAAAAAAATGGAAAAAACGAATTTAAAGTCACCGATAACAATACTGGAGAAAGTGATTTATTCAAAAATTTAAATGATATAAAAATCGTTTATACAGGAATTGAAAGTAGCTCAGCATATATAGCTAAAAAAGCTAAAACGATTAAATATGCAATTAGAGCATTACGTGGTAAAGATGTACACAATAAAGTTCTTAATTTAAAAACTCAAGATGCAGGAAAGGCTTTGGTCATCGATGGTTTTGATGATCTCGCATCTGCACTTGAAAACTCAGGATTGCCAAAGCATTTAGAACTCTCACTAAAATCCTCTATTTATATGATATTTGGAGGGGCTGTTTTTATTGGTTATGAAGGAGCCAATGAAGAGTTTCAAGAAACTAAAAATGAATATTCAGAAAGCATAGAAGAAACTAAACTGCTTCGCAAAGAAATTATTTCAAACATGGAAAATGAGATTGCGGCCAAAGAAATTCTTTTGAAATCTATTGGAGTGACTGATGCGGCATTGAGTGATAATGACAAAATTGCCCGCAACATTGCCATGGAAAATGCTCGTTTTAAAATTGAGTTTGCAAAAGAAATTCTCAAGTCATTAAATAAGAAAAAAGTACAAACTTCATTGAACTCTAAAATCTTTCCAAAACTACTTGAGCTTGTCCAAAATCATAATAAAAATATAAATAATTTAAAAAATCAAACGAATGGAAATATTCGACTCAATAACCCAAGGTATACAGAGTTATTTGAAAAATTAAAATCAACAGACTCTATAAAATCAATAAATTCTATAAATTCATTATCAACTCAAGATCAAATTCAGGATTATGTCGTTTCATCAATTAACTCTCTTTTTGAATATCAAAATAATTTAAATAATTCATTAAGTAAAAGCATAGAGTCTACATCAATATTACCAAATATCAGCCGTGGACTTTCATCCATGTATTATGGAATGATCGCATTTGAAGCTAAAACACTCTCTGAACTCCTGACTCTTAAATCAACAACTGAAACAGCGGGTATTGCAAATTCACTTGCGTTTCAAAACTATTTAACCTCCGTTGAAGCAATTGGAAATGGATTTCTTGCTGCTGGGCAAGCACAAATGGTCATTGCTGGATTGTCTAAAATATCAGATAATGCAAGTGAACTAAAATCATTGAACTCATGGATAGAGGATATGATTAAAAGTCCTTTCTGGGATGCAGTAAATAAATCTTCAAATTTAGATAATGATAGCAAAAAAAATATATTAAAAACAAAAAAAATTCTTGAAAGTTTTTACAAAAGTAAACGCAATTGGATAAGAGCAAGAGCGACTGGTGATGCAATGCTTACAGCTGGGCAAGCTGCTATGTTTGTGTCTGGTCCACTTGTATTAGGAGTGCCGGCTCTTTCTGGTTTTGGAGCAGGATCAACTATACTTGGAATTGTAGCATCGCAAATGAGCGATCAGTATATTGAGAAAAACTTTGAATTTGATCAACCAGAGGAAGATTCTTTAGAAGCCAAAATTTCTAAAGGGGAACAAGACAATACAGATGATTCATTTACAACTAAATTACTTGATCGCAGTGCTAAACTCGTGGACTTATCGATTCGAAAAACTCAAGTAAGAGTCTGGCAAAAAATATACGATGCTTTAATTTTAAATCCAAATATCCAAAGCAAAGAACTTATTAAAAATTTAAAAGAGAGTTGGAAAAGTAAAGACTCAAAAATCAATGCTGCCAAGAAAGAATATTATTCAGAAATATATCTAGAAAATTTAAATAATATATTTCCAGAAAATAATGAATCTATTTTTAATAAAAATATTGAATTTATAAATGAAGCAAAGTTATTACTTAATAATAATACAGATGGAACCCAAAATTTAAAATCCCTACAATTCATACAGTTTATATCAACACATTTGAGACATTTAAATTCTAATATAGAAACTTCGCAAAATGTCTATTCACCTGTTCTCTTAGAGCAAGTAAAATTATCTTCATTAAATAATCAAAAATCACCTGAAATGATTAAAAGTATTTTCACTTTCTTTGATGAATTTGGCTTAACGGGAGAATTTGAAAGACGAATCGTTAAAAAAATTGTCCTTCAAAATGGTTTCCCTTTTGCAAAAGAAGATTCTGTATCTAATAAAATAAAAATCGCAAGTCGTTACTTAAAAGAAGTAAAAGTTAAAACAAATAAACAACCATGGAATATACCTAATCCACTACCAGGATTTTTTGTTTACTATTTCCCACAGCTCTCAGGCAACTCCGAAAAGCCAAGCAAACCTCTCATTTTCTCCAAAAAGGACAAATCCATTTATGTTTTTGATCGAAAATTATACTTAGAAGACATAGAAAAATATGACAGTTTAGAACAAAGCGTAAAAAATTCAGTTGATGAGTTTAGTAAACTTGCATTTGAAGCAGATGATTTTAACAATTCAATCGATAATGGCTTCTTCAATAAATTAAAAAAATTAAAAGGAGCTTTTGGAAAAGAAATCCGCAGCGCCTTTAAACTTACATATGAAAGCATTGCCAAAAATACTTTTAGAACAAATGCATTAAGACCTCTCTTTAATGGTGTTGCAGACCAAATTAGCCAATATAATAATTTAAATAATATATTTGCAAACAATAAAAAATTTACCAGAGCAAATATTGCTAAATACTCATATGCAGGTATTGAGAAATTCTCAAGTGCAGCCAATAAATATAACGTTGGAATGAACTTTATTTTAATGCCTCAATCACTTTCAAATATTCACCAGTCAGTACAAGAAGGGGCAGTTTTAGATGCAACTCGAGGTGCTCTTAGCTTTTCATTTAATAATGCAGACTTAGCCTTTGATTTAGCACGTAATGTCGGAGGAAATACTTTTTGGATTAAACACCCAAAATCATTTCAAGGTATAGGATCTGTACAAATTGTTTTAAACGTTGCATCTGCTGGTCTTGATATATGGCAAGCTGTTGAGCTATTTAAAGCTGCTGAGATAACTAACAATCAATCATTAAAAACTGACTTATATGTTAACGCTTCACTGACAACAGCAACTGCTGCAACCTCTTTAGGAACTGCATTGCTTTTACCTTTATCTGCTAAGGCGGGACCAATTGGTGCAGCAATTGGTTTTACAATTATGTTTACACAAGGAACCTATAATGCCGTACGAACTTCTGAACAATTGAGAGAGCTTGGCTTTTCAGAAGAAGAAGTTGTCTTAAATTCCATTGCAAATTTCTTTGGAAAGTATAGCACAGGCGAAGATCCAAAATTTCTCGTTAAAAAAACTGCCAAAGAGATGGAAGAAACGACCATTCCTGAAATAATGACACTCAACAATAAAGAGTTTTTACAAAATATTGGGAAAAACAAACTAAATAATTCATTTTATTTTAATAAAATAGTGTATCCGAGAATACATTTATACGTTCCATACACTGCAGGGCAAACTTCACTTTATTGTGCTTATGGAATATGCAACTCCGTAACAACTCAAATTCCAAAACCTATTGAAGAAAATAAGCATATGTGTCTAACAAATAACACATACTTTTCGAACGATGCTGATAGAAATAGCATATTTAATGATCATATGTCTTTTATAAAAAACCATCACAGACGCTTAGCTAAAAAAGCAACTCCCATACCCGCTGTAGCAAAAGGAACTTCATTTGGTGCCCATGGAGGAACTAATTATTATAACTCCACAACGCCTTGTCCAAGTGTATCTATAAATTATCCAATGGTTGAACAATACGCCATTCAAAATGAAGAAGAGAAGCTAAAATTAAAAAATATTCCCGCTTCTCAAAAAGCAAATTTATATTTTGTTGGTATAGGAGATCAAGGAAAACATGGAAACATGATAAGTTCAATTGTAGCCGATAAAAATTATAAGAACTTATTTAATATTCATCCTTCTAGCTTTATTTTACAACTTGTCGGTGGAGATAAAGAAGATGTCTTTGAGTTTTATGATTATGTTCAAGGAATATTTGAAGGCGCTCAAACAAATGGATTTATTGATGGTGGAGCAGGAATAGATACAATAAATTTACAAGGAATTCCTCTTAAAAATGAAAAAATATATATTTCTCTAAATAGCAATAGTATTAAATCTAATCAATTCCTTGAAATTAAAAATGTAGAAAGAGTTATCGGATCACAAAATGACGATGAAATTATTGGTAACGAATTAAACAATGAACTGTTTGGAAATGAAGGTAATGACTCGCTAGAAGGACGTGAAGGCAATGATATTCTTTACCCTGGTAAAGGAAATGATTATTTAAAAGGTGGCTCAGGCAATGATGTTTATGTCATTTTGAAAAAAGATGTTTCAAATAGTACAATAAAAACAATTAATAACTTTGATGAATCTGCAGCTGGAGATTTTCAAAATAATTATGAT
This sequence comes from Fluviispira multicolorata, assembly GCF_009208585.1. Taxonomy (GTDB): domain Bacteria; phylum Bdellovibrionota_B; class Oligoflexia; order Silvanigrellales; family Silvanigrellaceae; genus Silvanigrella; species Silvanigrella multicolorata. Next base: position 205,998 of record NZ_WFLN01000007.1, on the reverse strand, counting down.
GCTATTATGACAGATATTGAAGACTTAACATCTCAAAAAGACAATCTAGATCTTTTATTGGGAGTTCATGAAAATAATTCGTTTGTAGAATATATAAGAATTCAACACTACTTTTTAAATAAAAAATTTCAACACATTGTTCTTTCTGATACGAAAGGAAATGTTTATACCACTCTCAATGGTACTTTGTATAATAATCAAAAATCATCTGCAGAAATCTATACTCCAAATTATATAAATACAATTAATTTAAAAGGAAAATCCCCTATAACTAAAATGGCTCAGAAAGAATTTAAAGACAAATTTAATTTAAATTTTAAAAATGTAATCGGCACAAATGGAAACGATGTCATTTTTGGTGATGAACAAAATAACTTTATCAATGGTCAAAAAGGTCTTGACTTTATTAAGGGAAATGACGGAGATGACACTCTTACTGTTTTTCTCGATCCCCAAGAACAGACTGAAAATGTCGTTGAAGTCAATAAAACTTTAAATAATTATATTACTGGAAATTATGATGAGTTTATTCGCTTAGAAGGTGGTCGTGATCACGACAGTTATATTATAAATCTACCTAATTTCTCTTACGTAAATAATGCAAAACCAATCTTTATTGAAATAAATAATAGAGATAAATTTGAAAAAATTGACTCACTCATTGTTAATGATTCGAGAAACACATTTTCTAATATTTACTTCACAAAAATTTCTGATTTAAATGAAAAAAACCAACATCTAAAAATAAATCTATTTGATTCGGTTGAAGAAAAAAATTATATTTTTATCTTAAAAAATTGGTTTAATAATAAAAAAAATCAACATCTTCAAATACAATTTGGAGATAAACTATCAATTCCTCAGTCAATCCTACAAATTGTTACTGATTCTCTAAAAAAATACACCTTAAATAAAATTAATAAAAATCTAAAAGAATCTGACACTTATGAGTTCACAATAAATGATAGATATATCGCTTTAAATCAAAGACTTATAGAAGTTAAACAAAATTCTTATAATGTCATTGAAAGTAATATTCTTCCTCACAAAGAGAATGAAATTGACTTTAAATATGAAATTATAAACAATTCTCATTCAGGCCAAAATAAACACAGAATTAAATTTGCTCGCTTTGAGAACGACCTAATTATTCAATTTGAAGCCAAATCAGAATTAGATAATTCTTCATTTACAGTTCTTAAAAATTATTTTCAAAGTGAAAAATATATGAATAAAAATTTCAAAATAAAAATTAATAGTGAAGAATATATTAATAATGAAGAATTCAAGCTATTAAATAATAATTTATCTGAAACAGATGTGATAAAAATGGAGGTTTAAAAACAACCTAATCAGTTTACCATGTCAAAAGTCATTCTCCTTATATTCTAGTTTGCTTAATTTCCTCAAATATACACCGAATAGGTTACAAATTTGGGGAAAGCCATGAAGACTCTCTTTCATTTGACATGGATGTCAAGCTTATTTATTTTTTCTTGTAATAATTCCTCTAATAGTAAAACTTTATCTAAAAGCAACCCTGGACCAGCCTCATGTTTAGCAAATACAAATAGTTCGAGCTTATCACCACAAAGACAAGTTCAATATGTAAAATCATTTTATTTAGATTTTTTATCTCATGTTGGACAATATATCCCCCAACAACATGTCAGTTTTGATATTGTAGGAGGAAATACAGTCACTGGCAGCGATATTGCTCCTGCGAATGATAATACAGTAGGTATTGTATTAAATGGAATACTTTGCACAGGCACCGTTGTTGCAAGTAACCTTATTCTCACAGCAGCGCATTGCTTTGACAATGTAGATTTCAATTCAACATCACCCGGTTATGTAGTTTTTGCAAATAATTTATCATCGGGCCCAAATGTACCCATTTCCTGCTGGCAAAGAAACTCTAGTTATATTTCCTGTGAAGAAAGTTCAATTTATAACTGTATATTAAATGATATAGCTTGGGTAAAAATCAATGGAAATGTCTCAACTCATCGATATTCACCTATTTCAATACTTTCAAACCCGCAAAATATCTCTAAAAGTGAAACAAAATGGATGGTTGGCTTTGGTAGACTCAATGATAATACACTAAATTCAAGTGAAAATAAATATATTGTAAATACCTCCGCTCAAGGTCATCCTGATGTAGAAGTAAGTTCTCAAATTTCTCTTTTTAATTTCGGCACATTTTCAAATGCTTATGAAAATTATTTAAAAGTCATTGGCCCCTACTCTGGCCATGGAACATGCCAAGGAGACTCAGGAGGTCCTATTTATATCCAAAGAACTAATTTAAGTGGAGCTCCAATTTATATCCTAGCCGCATTGACCCAAGGAACTGATAATATTCTCTCACCGAAACCTTCAGGTTCCTACCCAAGTTTTAGCTTTGATACAAATACAGCAGCAGCTTGCAGTGATGGATATGGAGTTTATACGACTGTCGGAAATTATATCAATTGGATTACGAACACAAGTGGTGTTGGCGTCACTACATATTAATATTTATTAAAATAGATAATCATCATTTTGTAGCTTGCCCATACTTTTTTAAAATATTTTTCCACTCAGAATTATTATTTATAGATAATATTTTTTCATTTAAATAGCTAAATAGTTTCATATTTAATTTTGAAACCATAAGACTTCTTCCATAAATTGGAGAAAAAGGAAGCAATGAAATATGCACTTTTTTAGGTGCAAATATATTGAGATTCTTAGCTTTATCGTATTTAATGAATGAGTTTTCAGCTATAAAAAAATCTAATGAAGGTTGATTGCCGATGACTCTTTGTAAAGCTTCATTAAATCGATAGGAGTCGACTCTAATTATTTTTCCTGAATTGATATAAGGCTCTAATGATATATATTTAGTACCAAATACTGCAGAAAATTTTTTACCAAATAAAGATTCTATATTTTTATAATCTATAATATTATTTTTATTTGAAATAACTAATTGATAATCATTTATAATACTTTCTGTCCATAAAAAACTCTTACTTAAATCACTTGGAAAAAATTTTTGATTAACCCATGCGACAACATACATTTCTTTCAATTGGGTAATTAAATAATCTACTCTTTTTCGTGGCGCAAATTCAGTTACAAAAAAATAAGGACTTTTTTTATCTTGATTTAAAAAATTTGCTAGCTCAACATTCAAACCTTGAGTGTTTTCTTTATTTGTATTCCAAGGAGCTGTATTGTTATAATTTAAAATCGTTACTTTAGTTTTTGAAGATTCTTCGCCACTTGCAATGAATGAAATTTTAAAAAAAACAGAAATAAATAAAAAATATAGGAATTTATTATCAAGCATAAAACCCCCAAATCGTAATTCAATACTGTTACAGCGGATAAATTATTTTTTTTGCATTTCAATAAGCTGATCGAGAAGATCTTTTACCGTCATTCTGGAAACACCTAAACAACGCAGAGATGAAGCCACCACATTTAGGATAGACTTTTCAAGATCAAAATGCTTTTGATCCCCATTCTTTAAGTATACAGGCTGATGAGCGTCCACAAGCGCAATAGCATCGGAGCCCAATTGAGTTTTTAAATAATCTACACTAGGATGCACGTTTTCAACATAAAACTGATAACGGCTTAATAATGATTGTTCATCATCATCGGCTCTGCCGCGTTTTGTTGCGCGTGAAAGCATTTCCTGTTTACTTATGCTAAGATGAAGAACTTTTATAACTGGTATATTAAATTTCTTAAGAAAACCAATTAAATGTTGTGCAGCTTTAACAGTTCTTGGGTATCCATCAAGAATAAAAGGATGAGTTCGAAATTCGGGCGCATGTTCGATATGTGCAGAAATAAAGTCTTGCGTCCAGCGGTTAGGGACTAATAATCCATTCATAGTACAAAATTCAAGCCAGTCGAGCTGGCTTGTAAATTTGTCCATTTGACCTCTTTTAAAATATGTCTCCATTTCTGGGATATAATTTAAAACTTTTTTTGAAAGATCATCGGTCGTATCTACACAATCAAAAATATTTGAGTCAGAAGATATTTTATAATTATCGGCTAGTAGCTTTGCATAACTCTTTTCATTTTTTGCCCGTTGAAAAGTTGTACGGAGGATTTCACCCATTGATAAATGAGCTTCTGGAGGAATAGACATAACTTTAGATAATGCCGCAGCAACTTCACCCTTTCCACAACTCGAAGGCCCCGTTAAGATAAGAACTCCTGGACCTCTAAGAGATACTCTTTCCACTTTTATCTTAGATTCCAGCTCGTAAGCAACTCGGTTGAGCGTCATAATGCGTCCTGTATTAAGTGAGTATTTTTATATTATTTTTTTCAAGCTGAAAAAGAATTCCCTTGAGCATTTCCGCTTCTTTGTCACTCGCAGGATAAAGCGGAGCTCGCAAATTCGTGCCACAAATTCTGAGATGGGACAATATCCATTTAACACCAATTGGATTCGGCACTGAAAAAAGCCCATTATTTATACAGAAAGCAGCTAAATGCAGTTTCTGAACAGAACTTAAATCACCTTTTTTAAAATTATCCAAGATATCTAACATAGCCTTGGGAATGACATTTGATGTTACTGAAATAACACCTTCTGCACCACACATGAGTGCAGGAACATAGGTTGCATCATCACCAGACAATATTTTAAAATTTTGTTTACCTACATGATTTAAAGCGATACGCATTTCTGCCACAGCATTCACATTTCCGGCAGCTTCTTTGATGGCAACAATATTTTTATTTTCTAAAGAAATTTGTACAAGAGTTTGCGGAAGTAAATTAACGCCTGTTCGACTTGGTACGTTATAAATACAAATTGGAGTATCCGAAATAGATTTTGCAACCTCTTCATAATGTTTAATAAGGCCATTTTGACTTGGTCTGTTGTAATAAGGCGTAACAACCATTACACCTTTAGCCAATTGCCCCGTAGAGGATTTCATTTGGGCATATTTCATACTTTTAATTATGGTTGTCTGAGTTGAGTTTGTACCTGTACCTACGTAAATATGAAAATGATCTGTTTGATGATCAAGTGCACTCAAAACAAGTTGCTCTGATTCTTCTTCACTTAAAGCTACATTTTCACCTGTTGTTCCTAATATAACAACACCATGAACTCCTGATTTTTTCTGATATTTTAAGAAATCATTAAATGCCGGTAAATCTAAATTACCTTCATTGTTAAAAGGCGTGATGAGAGCTGTTATGACTCCTGAAAATGGTAAGTGGCTCAAGGGTTTCTCCTTACTCGAAGTTTTAGCTGACCACTTGTAGGATATTCTTCTTAAAGAAACTTAGCAAGATTTTCACAGGGCTGTTGACCTTGTCGTCTGGATTTGTTAACCAGTGTTTACCATTTGGGCCGGTAGCTAAATGGTTACGGCAGCTCGCTCATAACGAGACGATTTGGGGGTTCGAGTCCCTCCCGGCCCACCACTCCCTTTTATTTTAAGACTTCTTCAATATCCTTAGTCATATCTTCAGGCTTATCAGAAGGAGCAAATCTTTTAATAATATCCCCATTTTTACCAACTAAAAACTTTGTAAAGTTCCACTTAATAAACTCTGTGCCAAATATTCCTTTACTCTGCTTTTTTAAGAATTTATACAGAGGATCAGCATTCTCTCCATTTACATCTACTTTTGCAAATAATGGAAAAGTCACTTCATAATTTAAACTGCAAAAGTTTTTAATCTCATTCTCATCACCAGGTTCTTGATTACCAAACTGATTACAAGGGAAACCTAATATTTTTAAACCTTTGTTAGAATATGTTTTATATAATGTTTCAAGGCCCTTATATTGCGAAGTAAATCCACATTGACTTGCTGTATTCACAATAAGCATTACGCTCCCTTTAAAATCAGATAGTTTTTTCATTCCCCCCTCAATCATCTTTACTTCAAAATCATAAATAGTTTCCGCAGACATTTGCACTCCTCATAAGCATTTTAAGGAAAAATAAATAGCAAAATAAAATATTAACATGGGAATGCTTCTTGTCTATCCTGCTTTAAGGATTTTAGTGAAAACTAGACTCTTTCTATTGACAATGCTAGTCTGCTTCGGTAAACGAAAACTCAATGCAGTCGTAGCTCAGTTGGTTAGAGCACCACGTTGACATCGTGGGGGTCAGAAGTTCGAGTCTTCTCGATTGCACCATTATTGGTGACTTTATGAATTCAAAAAACTACAATATTGTTGATGGGTTCAATACTATCGCACCAGCTTACGATATGGCCAATGATGCTATGACCCTTGGTTTACACAGGCTCTGGCGCAGAGCACTTTGCAAAAAAGCACTTAAATTCTCTCCTAAAAACTCTCAAATACTTGATGTTGCCACAGGTACAGGCGACGTTATTATCGGCTTATTTTCCGATCGTTCAGACATTCATGTGACAGGAATTGATGCTTCTGAGGGAATGCTTAATATTGCTCGCGAGAAATTTAAATCAAAGGCAAATCTCTTTCAAAAAAATATAGAACTCCTTTTGGCAAATGGACTCTCTTTACCTTTTTTAGATAACTCTTTTCACACAGTAACAGTCTGCTGGGGAATTAGAAACATTCGCCCTTATTCAGCGGCTCTAAGGGAAATAAAAAGAGTTTTAAAGCCAGGAGGATCGGTTATTATACTTGAAAGTGGCCGCCCTGAATTTAAAATTGTTCGCAGTTTGTACAATAGTTACTCAAAACTACTGCCATTTATTGGTGAAAAAATTTCAAAATACAAACCAGCATATCAATTTTATAAAGCATCCGTTGATGCTTTTCCAAGTGGAAAACAATTTGTTGCAGAACTTTATGACGCAGGCTTCTTTAATGCGAAATATGAAACACTTGGCGCAAGTATTGTTTATTTATATTCTGCTCAAAAACCTGCAGTTAAATAGAACTGAACTGTTTTTTCTAAACCCTCATTTAAATTAAACTTAGGATTCCAGTTTAAATTTTTTTGAATTTTTGAATTATCTATTGAATAGCGCCAATCATGTCCAGGGCGATCTTTTACAAAAGAAATAAGCTCAGCATAATTTTTTTCTGATGGTTTTAATTTATCCATTATTTGACAAATCTTTTTAACTAATTCGAGATTATTTTCTTCACTTTTTCCACCAATATTATAAACTTCTCCAGTATTTCCTTTAAATAAAATAGTTTCAATTGCAGAGCAATGATCCTCTACATACAGCCAATCACGTATGTTTGTTCCATTACCATAAACAGGAATAGGTTTATTTTCTAAACAAGAACGAATAACTGTCGGTATGAGTTTTTCTTTATGCTGAAATGGACCATAATTATTCGAACAGTTAGATGTTGTCACAGGTAGGTTATAAGTATGAAAATAAGCTCTCACAAGATGATCCGATCCTGCCTTGCTGGCAGAATAAGGAGAGTTTGGTGCATATGGAGTCGTCTCTAAAAAAGAGGGTTCATCTTCTTTTAAAGTACCATAGACTTCGTCTGTTGAAATATGATGAAAACGACAATTTTCCTTATCCCACTTCTTTTCATTTAACCAATACTGACGAGCGGTTTCCAGTAAATTAAAAGTTCCAAATATATTTGTCTGAATGAATTCAGCTGGATTTTCAATAGAGCGATCAACATGACTTTCTGCAGCGAAATGCACTACTGTATCAATATTAAATTCTCTTAATATTTTCTCCAAAAGAGTTTTATCACAGATATCACCTTGAATAAATTTATGATTACTTTCATTTTGGAGAATCTCTAAATTATTTATTGTTCCAGCGTATGTTAACTTATCTAAGCTGACAATCCTAATATCATTATAATTATTAAGTATATATTTAACAAAATTACAGCCTATAAAGCCTGCAGCTCCCGTAACAAGCATTGATCTAGGTTTATACATTTTTACTCCTATTTCAAAAATCAAAAAATTCTTATATTAATTATCCGAGTATTTTTAAACAAAATATTTTCATATAATGTTACCTATTAACTTTAATAAATATTTTCCATACCCATTTTTAACCATAGACATAGCAAGTTTTTCAAACTGTTCCAGTGATATAAATTCTTTACGCCATGCAATTTCTTCTGGACAAGAAATTTTTAGTCCTTGTCTTTCCTCTAAAACCGAAACATATAAAGAAGCCTCTAATAAGGAGCGGTGTGTTCCAGTATCAAGCCAAGCAAATCCTCTGTGCAAAATTTCTAAAGACAATTCGTTATTCTCTAAATAAATTTTGTTCAAATCGGTGATTTCAAGCTCTCCTCTTAAAGAAGGCTTTAATTTTTTTGCAAAAGACACTGCTCTATTATCATAAAAATAAAGTCCAGTTACAGCACAGTTTGATTTTGGATTTTTTGGTTTTTCTTCAATTGAATTAACTTTATAATCTTTATCGTATTCAACTACACCATAACGCTCAGGGTCATTTACAAAATACCCAAAAATTGTTGCACCATTTAAATTTTTTCTAGCTTCATTTAATATAGCGCCTATACCATTTCCATGGAAAATATTATCACCTAAAATAAGGCACACACTATCATCACCAATAAACTCTTCCCCAATGATGAAAGCCTGTGCAAGGCCATCTGGGCTGGGTTGTTCGGCGTATGAAAGAGATATTCCCCATTGAGAACCATTCCCCAATAAATTTTTAAATGAGGGTAAATCCCTTGGTGTTGAAATAATTAATATTTCCTTAATATCCGCTAACATGAGAGTTGAAATTGGATAATAAATCATGGGTTTATCATAAATAGGCATAAGCTGCTTACTGATACTTTTTGTTGCTGGATACAGTCTAGTGCCTGAACCACCTGCTAAAATTATACCTTTCATAAGAACTCTCCATCATAATTATTTATAAAACCCACATACAACAAGACTATGTACGCTTAAATCTTTTATGCAATTGAATCAACTCAAGATGAGCTCTTGACATAGCATCATTGATGCTTAGCCTATTGCTAATGCTCCCAACGAGCAAATTTCAAACCTTTTTAAAAGGAGTCATTTATGAGCAAATCAATCCGTCCACTTAACGATCGCATTCTTCTTAAACGAATCGAAGCAGAGCAAAAGACCTCTGGAGGAATTCTTATTCCTGATAATGCAAAAGAAAAGCCAGTAGAAGGAAAAGTTATTGCTGTTGGCAATGGAAAAATTCTTGAAGATGGTTCCCGCCAAATTCCTGCCGTTAAATCTGGTGATAAAGTGCTATTTGGCAAGTGGAGTGGCAACGAAGTTAAGATTGATGGTCAAGAATATCTTTTAATTAAAGAAGAAGAAATTCTTGCTGTTATTGAAGCATAATAAATATATCTATTAAAATAAAATTTTAACTTTTTACAAACTTAGCAAAAAGGACTGAAAAATGGCTGTTAAAATGATTTCTTTCAATGAAAATGCACAAAAAAAGATGCTCGCTGGCGTTAATACATTAGCAAATGCAGTGAAAGTCACTCTTGGTCCAAAAGGACGCAACGTTTTAATTGAAAAAAGCTATGGTGCTCCACTTATTACAAAAGATGGCGTAACAGTTGCAAAAGAAATTGAGCTGGAAGATAAATTTGAAAACATGGGCGCTCAAATGGTTAAAGAAGTTGCTTCAAAAACCAATGACGACTCAGGTGATGGCACAACAACAGCGACTGTGTTAGCTCAGGCCATTTACCGCGAAGGCTTTAAAATGCTTGCTGCAGGTCACTCACCAACCGAACTCAAACGTGGAATCGACAAAGCAGTTGAAGTCATTGTTGCGAATCTGCATAAGGTTGCCCGTCCTGTAAGTGGAAATAAAGAAATTGCTCAAGTTGGTACAATTTCAGCAAACAATGACTCTGCAATCGGTAATATGATTGCTGAAGCGATTGAAAAAGTTGGCAAAGATGGTGTCATCACTGTTGAAGAAGCTAAAGGACTCGATACTTACGTAAATGTTGTTGAAGGTATGCAATTCGATCGCGGTTATCTTTCTCCATACATGGTCACTGATCAAGAACGCCTTGAAGTTGTATTTGAAAACCCATATATCCTTCTTTATGACAAGAAAATTTCTATCATGAAAGATATGGTTCCATTGCTAGAAAACATCGCACGAAGTGGTCGTCCACTCCTTATTATAGCTGAAGATGTTGAAGGTGAAGCTCTAGCAACGCTTGTTCTTAATAAACTTTCTGGCACCATTAAAGTTTGTGCCGTTAAAGCACCAGGCTTTGGTGATCGCCGTAAAGCGATGCTCGATGACCTCGCAGTGCTTACTAAAGGAACAGTTGTATCTGAGGAAGTTGGAATGCAACTTGATACAACCATTCTTGAAGATTTGGGTGAAGCTGAAAAAGTTGTTATTGATAAAGACAATACAGTTATCACTGGCGGAAAAGGCTTAGAAACAAGCATTAAAGCACGTATTTCTGAAATTCGTTCACAAATTGAAAAAACCACATCTGACTATGATCGTGAAAAACTTCAAGAACGCCTAGCAAAACTTGCTGGCGGCGTTGCTGTTATTCACCTTGGAGCAGCCACTGAAATTGAACTTAAAGAAAAGAAAGATCGCATTGAAGATGCGCTCAATGCAACTCGTGCTGCAGTGGCAGAAGGAATTATTGCAGGCGGTGGCGTAGCACTTTTACGTGCTTCTCGTGAACTTAATAATGTTAAGGGCGAAAATGCTGAGCAACAAGCAGGAATTGAACTTGTTCGCCGTGCACTTGAAGAGCCAGTTCGTATCATCGCATCGAATGGTGGTCACGAAGCAAGCGTTGTTGTTGATAAGATCTTAGCAAATGACAACCCTGCGTTTGGTTTCAATGCTCTTACTGATACTTACGAAGATCTCATTAAATCTGGAGTTATTGATCCAGTAAAAGTAACACGCTGCGCACTTCAAAACGCATGTTCCGTAGCAAGTTTATTGCTTTCCACTAACGCAATGATTTCCGAAAAACCTAAAAAAGAATCTGCTGCAGCTGCTGGAATGGGTGGTATGGGTGGTATGGGCGGAATGGGTGGTATGGATTACGATATGTAATACAACTCCTTCCATTTCCCTAAAATATTTAGCTCAAATGCAGCGCAATTTATATTAATAATATGAATTGCGCTGCATTTTTTATTTTCTCTTTTAAAAATTCTATACAATTTAAAAATGAGATGTTAGTGCAAAGAACTGTCCTTTTGATTTTTCCAAATATGGGAGTCGTGAATGAATTCTAATAAAAAAAAGTATTCCCAAGAAATTATCGCAGGTTTAACAACATTTTTTACAATGTCTTATATCGTTATAGTTAATCCTCAAGTTATGGCCTCACCGGGAACAGGCTTAACAGTTTCTGGTACCTTAACTGCCACAGTTCTTATTTCTTTTATCATGAGTTTTCTTGCAGGTATTTACATTAAATTACCCTATGCTTTAGCCCCTGGAATGGGTTTAAATGTTTTTATAGCATATTCACTTATTATCGGTGAAAAAATCCCTTGGCCCACTGCTCTTGGAGTTATTTTTTGGTCAAGTTTTATATTTATATTAATCTCAATTTTTCCAATAAGGCAAAAAATTGTTGAGGCTTTACCAAATAATATGAAACATGCCATGTCATGTGGAATAGGACTTTTTCTTGCATTTATTGGACTCAAAAATTTAGGCTTAATTGTTGCAAACCCAGCAACCTATATTTCTTTAGGAGATGTGAATTTACCTATTGCCCTTGGGTTACTGGGTTTTTTAATAATTTTTATTTTATTTAACAAACATAAGTCGTACTCATTTTTATTTTCTATTTTTTTTATATCTGCACTTGGAGTCTTCTTTGGATTAATAAAACTCCCAGAAACATATTTCTCATATCCAGATTTCAATTCTCATTTTTTTAAACTTGACTTAATAGGTTCATTAAAATGGAGTTTTATTCCCGTTATTTTATCTGTCCTTTTAACAAATTTATTTGACTCTTTATCTTCACTCATTGGCCTATCTAATAGTGCAGGTTTCATCGACAAAAATGGAAATCCTCTTCGACTTAAAGAGACATTAATGGTTGACTCTATTGCTTCACTCTTTTCAAGTTTATTTGGAACATCTCCTGCAACGGTTTTTATTGAAAGTTCTACTGGTATTCAGGCAGGTGGAAGGACAGGTTTAACGGCTATTGTGGCTGCACTTTGTTTTTTACCTTGTTTATTTATTGCACCAATTGTTTCTGCAATCCCCGCATTTGCAACGGCTCCAATTCTTATTTTTGTTGGAATTCTAATGTGCAAAACATTAAAAAATATTCAAGCAACATCTCTAGATGATATTATTCCAATATTTCTAACAATTATTTTAATGCCACTGACTTTTTCAATAACCCAAGGTGTACTCTGGGGAATTGTCAGTTACGTTATTCTAAAAGTATGTGTTGGAAAAGCAAAAAAAATCAGCTCAGTTCTTTGGATATTAACAATTATTTGTTTTTTAGCGCTCGTAACTGAGCACAGTACTTTTATTGAATATTTAAATAATTTAAAATCATAAATTTATACAAATATTTTTACCTTATTTACCGATAGTCTCTTTGAGTGGGTCTACAATATTCAAAAACTAATTCTTCAATAATTCGTTCTGGACTTTTTTTATTCCCATTATACTTCCACGCGGCAATATGAGAAAAATTCTTATCATTGCGCTTTGGATCTCCATTTTCAGTCTGATATTCTTCACGAAAATGACTTCCGCAAGACTCTTCACGTGCAAGCGCATCAAAACACATCAATTCAGCAAGTTCTATATAGTCACCTACACGCGCCGCCTTTTCAAGTTCTTGATTCATAGTATTTGCAGCTTGAGGTAATTTTAAATCATTCCAAAATTCATCTTTAATTTTTTTAATTTCTTTCAGAGAAAATTCAAGCTTTTCTTTGCTTCGTGCCATTGCACAAGAATCCCACATTAACTTACCTAGTTTTTCATGAAAATCATCAGCAAGTTTACTCCCGTTAATATTTATTAGATTTTGAGTACTCTTATTTACAATATTTTTTGCTTCTTGAAAATCAGAATTATTATTTTCTACGGGCTTTAAATTAGAGTGGGCAAGATAATTTCCTAGAGTAATTGGAATAATAAAATAACCATCCACTAAACCTTGCAAAAGAGCATTTGCACCTAATCTATTTGCACCATGTTCACTAAAATTTGCTTCTCCTAAAACAAATAAACCAGGAATGGAAGACATTAAATTATAATCAACCCAAAGTCCTCCCATGGTATAGTGCACTGCAGGATAAATTCGCATAGGTGATTTAAAAGGATCATCACCCACAATTTTCTCATACATTTGAAATAGATTTCCATATTTTTCTTCTAAATAAGCTTTTCCTAATGAAGAAACTTTATCTTTGAAATCTAAATAAACAGACAATCCTGATGATCCGACACCAAAACCATCATCACAAATTCTTTTAATAGAACGTGCTGCCACATCACGTGGAACTAAGTTACCAAAATTGGGATAATTTCTTTCTAAAAAATAATCACGATCTATTTCATTAATTTCTGCTGGAACTCTTTTATCATTTAAATTTTTTGGAACCCAAATTCGACCATCATTTCGCAATGACTCTGACATTAAAGTTAATTTTGATTGATGATCTCCCGAAATTGGTATACAGGTTGGATGTATTTGAGTAAAACATGGATTTGCAAATGCAGCTCCTTTTTTATACGCCCTCCAAATTGCAGTTCCATTTGATGGCTTTGCATTTGTCGATAAGTAAAACAAATTTGCATAACCTCCTGTACCTAAAATCACTGCATCTGAGCAATGTGATTCTATTTCTCCAGAAAGAAGATCTCTGACAATAATTCCACGCGCCTTCCCATCAATTATAACTAAATCAAGCATTTCTTTTCGAGTGTGCATAATAATATTTTTTTCATTAATTTGCCTCATCACTCCTTGGTACGCTCCCAATAAAAGTTGCTGACCAGTTTGACCTTTTGCATAAAATGTTCTTTCAACCTGTGTTCCACCAAAAGATCTATTATCTAAATATCCTCCATATTCACGTGCAAATGGCACACCTATACCAACGCAATGATCAATTACATTTAAAGACAGCTCTGCTAAACGATATACTCCTGCTTCTCTTGCACGATAATCTCCACCTTTAACCGTGTCATAAAAAAAGCGATAAATAGAATCTCCATCATTTTTATAATTTTTAGCTGAATTTATTCCACCTTGTGCAGCAATTGAATGCGCTCTTCTCGGAGAATCTTGTAAACAAAATAATTTAACTTGATAACCTGCTTCAGCAAGTGCTGAAGCAGCAGATGCTCCTGCTAATCCACTTCCAACAATAATAATTGAGAACTTTTTTCTATTAGCTGGATTGATTAAACTGCTTTCAAAAACTTGATTTTTCCACTTGTCTTCTAGTTTTCCGCTTGGAATATTATTTTTTAACATAATTTATAAATCCTTTACATTTTATTTTGCTCTTTTAGTAAGAGATTTTGGTAAGCTTTACAAGCTGAGATAAGTTGTTGTATAAGAATTTTGTGTTTATTATAACTCTCAAGGAGATTTTTCATGGCTCTTATTTCTTTACGTCAACTTCTCGATCACGCAGCTGAAAATAGTTATGGAGTTGCTGCATTTAATGTTAATAACCTCGAGCAGGTTCAAGCAATTATGGAAGCCGCAAAAGAAACTAACAGTCCTGTTATTTTACAAGCAAGTCGTGGTGCACGTAATTATACAAATGATGTCTTTCTACGTCATCTTATATTAGGCGCTGTTGAACTTTACCCAGAAATACCAGTTGTCATGCATCAAGACCATGGTAATAGCATGCAAACATGCCTTTCTGCAATTCGCAATGGCTTCACAAGCGTTATGATGGACGGAAGCCTTAAAGAAGATGCCAAAACCCCAGCTGACTTTGAATACAATGTTAAAATCACCGCAGATGTAGTTAGAATTGCACATGCTATGGGGATTTCAGTTGAAGGTGAACTTGGTTGCCTCGGCTCTCTTGAAACGGGTAAAGGTGAAAAAGAAGATGGTCACGGCTTTGAAGGCACACTTTCTAAAGATCAACTACTAACGGATCCAAATGAAGCTGCTCAATTTGTTGAATTGACAAAAGTAGATGCTTTAGCAATTGCCATTGGTACAAGCCATGGAGCTTATAAATTCACAAAAAAACCAGACGGTAAAACACTTGCCATTGACCGCATTCGCGAAATCCATAAACGTCTTCCAAACACTCACCTTGTTATGCACGGCTCAAGCTCTGTTCCACAAGATCTTCAAGCTGAATTTCGTAAATATGGCGGAGAAATGAAAGAAACTTGGGGAGTTCCTGTTGAAGAAATTCAAGAAGGAATTCGCAACGGCGTTCGCAAAATCAATGTTGATACCGACAACCGTCTTGCAATGACTGCTGCAATTCGCAAAGTTCTCTCCACCAACCCAACTGAGTTTGATTTAAGAAAACTTATGGTACCTGCACGTGAAGCTATGAAAAAAGTCGTTGCACAACGTATGGTTGAATTTGGTCAAGCTGGACAAGCTTCAAAAATTAAAGCCATTCCGCTTGATTCTATGGCAAAACGTTATGTCTAACGACAATACAACCCTAGAGCCCTTTCTTTTAAGCGAAGAAAAAACTGCATTTCAGTGCAGTATTCTACGCGTCAAAGAAAGGTTAGCACAGACGAATGATAAAACACATTCGCTTAAAGTTTATACTTTAGATTGTGCAAATTGGGTAAATGTTGTGCCTGTAACAGCTACAGGACAAGTTGTTCTGGTTGAGCAACATCGCTTTGGCACCAATTCATTTACCTTAGAAGTTCCTGGTGGTGCTGTAGAAAAACATGAAAAAGATGTTACTTTAGCAGCTGTCCGAGAACTCGAAGAAGAAACAGGACTCACTTCGCAAAGAATATTATCTCTACCAGGTTATTCTCCCAATGCAGCAATTCAAAGCAATAAAGTAACATACTTTATTGCTTTTGACGTCATGCCTTTATCAAAACCAACAGAGCACAATGATCCTTTTGAAAAAATTAAATTACATTTAATTGATTTTAAAGAGTCCTTACAAATGGTTCGCACGGGACAAATTACAAATGTAATATCTGCTTTTGCCTTATTATTAGCTGAACCTTATTTAAATGCAAAGTTTAGGCAACCTCAGTGATTTCTGTCCTACGAATAACAGTCACTCTAATTTGTCCTGGAAATTCAACTTCAGATTCTAATTTTTTTGCAATCCCTTCAGCTAATCCGGATATATCTTTTTGCTTTACTTTATTGTTATCAACAAAGACATGGACCTCACGCCCCGCATGCATAATTGCTGAGCCTGTAACCCCAAATTCTTGAAAACTATTAACGACTCCTGAAATTCCATCAATGCGCCGGTGGTAACCCTCTTCCATATCTACGCGGGCCCCTGGTCTTGCGCCAGACATAGCATCAGCTGCCTTTAAAATATAAGCATAAGGAGTTTCAACAATTTTATCATCATGATGAGCAAGAACAGTATCAACAACTTCTTCAGTTTCCCCAAATCGCGTCGCATAATCGCCGCTAATAACAGCATGACTGCCTTCGATTTTATAATCAAGAGCTTTACCTATATCATGAAGAATACCTGCTCTTTTTGCAATTATAGAACTCACACCTACTTCTTCAGCAATCATACCAGCAAGTCGAGCTACCTCAATAGAATGATGATACTGATTTTGCCTATGACTTGTTCTGTAATTCAGAGAACCAATTAGCTTCAATATTTCAGGATGAATATTTGGAGTTATGTCAAGATGTTTAATTGCTTCTTCGCCAATTTTTAATATATGTCGATCAATATTTCTCTTATACTTATCAAAAATGGGCCTTATTTTATCTTCATTAAAGATTTCTTTTGCAATCATCTCTTCAAGAGTAAGACGAATAACTTCTTTATCAACTCCTGCTCCACCCGAAATCTTAAGCATTGAAGGAAGTTCATCATTAATTGTCAAAACACTAATTGAAGAATCTGTGTTTGTTATAAGAGAAGTAATAATCTGAGACTCTTCATGAAAATGTTTTTGTAAAAGTTCTTTAGAGTTTACTTGAACAATAAAAGATGATTTTGGCCAAATAAAACTTGGCTGATACCTTAAATATACAGAATTTAATGAATTGCGCGCAAATTTTTGCGCATCAACTTTAAGAGCCTCTTGATTTTCCATAAGCCAACGGGTTATGCCAAGTTTTTCGCTATTAATAAGTTCTTCACGCATATCATGATAAAGTTCTGATTTATTTCTACCTATCTTATTTTCAAGGTGATTTAAGAGGCTCTTTTGCATCTCAATATTCTGCTGTTCTTTTGCAATAAGTTCTTCTCTCGTTTTTTCAAGTTCAAGCTTTTTTATATTACTATTTTCTTCTTTTTTATCGATCTCATTTGCCAACTTATCAACTTCGGACTGCTTTTCATTCAGTTCTTGTTCAAAACTTTCCTGCATTCCAAAAACAAGTTCTCGTTCACTTTCAAGGCGGTTTGCGTCAGCTTGATACTGCTCTCTTGTAGCTAAAAGAGCTTCTTCAAGAATCATATTTCTCTGAGCTTCAGCGCTTTTTAAGATTGCATCCATATTCTCTTTAACAGGAATTTCTCCGAGGCTTGTAAGAGAGCGTATTGCAAAGAGTTTAGCGAGAAGAGCACCTCCTAGTAAACCTATAAGAGCACCAATGATGGTGAAAATAGACCAGTGCATTTTATAAGCCTTTATAACCAAATTCAATTTGTTGTTTAGATGGAATCGGATATTGTACATCGATTCATCAAAGCTCACCACATGGAGCTCATCCGTTGAAGCTATCATGGATATGGACGGAGAGAAACTACAAAGAATTCGGAGGTAAGTTTTTTATGTCGGAACATGAACCAACCAGAAAATTCCTTGAATCCCTAATTCAAGAAGCAGGAACAATAACCTTAAAATATTTCCAAAAAAATTTTGTTGTCCATGAGAAAACAGAAAATCAGGGCATTGTGACAGATGCTGATTATGCTTCAGAAAGTTTTCTTAAAAAGAAAATTCATGAAAAATTTCAAACTCATTTTATTCTGGCAGAAGAGTCGGGCCTAGAAAAATTTTCACAAAAAAATGAAGAAAAGATCCAGCCAATTTGGATAATCGATCCTCTTGATGGAACCACAAACTTTTCTAAGGGAAATCCATATTATTGTATCTCAATTGCTTTTGGACACGTTGTCGAAAATAGATTTCATGCAATTATTGGAGCTATTTACCAACCCACTACTCAATTATTATTTATTTCAGAAAAAAGAAAAGGCACATTTTTAAATGGCAAAAAAATAACAATGAACGATTTTAATAATTTTAAATTAGCAAGTATTGCAACTGGCTTCAGTTCTAATAAAGAAAAAGATCTCATTCCATTAGTAAATACAATAGCTGCAATTCAAAATAAATCACTAGGACTTCGAATAAATGGCGCGGCAGCTCTTGATTTAGCGCTCACTGCAAATAATATTTTTCAAGGATTTTACGAAACTCCTTTGGCTCCTTGGGACATGGCCGCAGGCGCCTTAATCATTTTAGAAGCAGGAGGAGTCGTGACAAATTATAAAGGAGAAGAATTTTGTCCACTCAACGATAAAGGAATTATTGCGGCAAGCAAAGATGTATTTCCTGAACTTTTTTCTCTCATACAAAAGAATTATTCCATTTAGAACGCAATAATTTTATTTAGTAGTAAATAATAAACGATTGTTCCAATAACCATACTGGTTAAAATTGATTTTAACCCCAAATATAACCCTATGGTAACCAAACAAGCAATCCAACCATTTATAAAATAATGGTTATCAAAATCTTTTAATGAGTCAATTGAATATAAAGTTAAGATTGCCATAAGACAAACTGGAAGCTGTTTTCCAGTTTGTCTTAATATTGGGTTATTTAAATACTGAAAAAAAGCAAAAGGAATTATGCGAGTTAAATATGTTACAACTGACATAATTATTATTGCATAAATAATATATAAATTATTATCCAAAAACATTTTTCTTCCCCATATTTTCAGTTTTGTAAGTTCGAATAAAAATTATAATAAAACTCAAAAGCATGCTAAAAAATAGATATTCTTTAACTTCAAGATATCTAAAAATAAAATAGGATAAAACCCCAACAATAAGTGCGAAATAATTTCGAGTAAATTTAAACGCATCTACCGTAAGAATTGCAAATAAAGTGACTAACGAGAAAAAAAGAAAATTAAAATTTATCCCAACTAGATTTTTATATAAAATAACACCTAGCACTGTCCCTAAAACCCAATACAAATGACAAAAGAAGACAATATAAAACTCATACCACTTATTATCATACTTTTTCTTTGCACAAATAATTGCATAAGATTCATCTGTTAATCCAAAAATAAGATACCCTTTTAAAAACTTATTAAATTTAAATTTATCTAAAAATGCTAAGCCATAAAATAAATGCCGCATATTTACTAAAAATGTAGCAATGGAAAGACTCAATAGGGAAGCATGATTTGCAAGCAAAGGAATTGCAATAAATTGTGCAGAACCCGCATAAACAAAAAAGCTCATTAAAATTGAAAAAATCCAATGTATTTGTAAACTCTGAAAGAGCATTCCAAAAGCCATGGCGAGTGGTATATATCCAAAAGCTGCAGCTTTGCTATCAAATAATGCTTCTCTAAACATGTTTCCTCCATAAAACATTAAGAGTATTTTTTAACTTTATGATATTTATTAAAACAAAATTTTTTAAATCTCAATTTATTGAATTATTTTATTTTAAATGTCATTAATACTTATCTGATTTATATTTTATGCTTCCAGATGTACTTGGATTTGGGACGCCCTCTGGAAGTTCACCTTCTTTATCAGGTTTTGTTTGTAAATGCGAATTGTTAAGAAGTTCGCTTTGTGCATCTTCAAAAGCATTTTTTGAATAAATCCCGCCTGGTTCTGTTCCATCAATTACATAAACATATATTGAATTTGGTGCTGCTGAATACTCTCCTGTATCCCTATCAACCCTAATTTCATGCACACCATTTGGTCTATTAGAATCAAGCTGTGGATAAACTTTAACAGCAGTTTGCATCATGCTTTTCCAAATAGGAGCAGCCATTCCTGCCCCTGTCCCTCCGCCACCTAAAGTTTTGGAACTATCATCATACCCAATCCAAACTCCTGCGACAAGCTGAGAAGCAACACCCATGAACCACGCATCTGTATTGCCATTGGTTGTTCCTGTTTTGCCCCCAACATAAGGAGATACCCCTAAAACAGCTTGTCCCGTTCCTGAGTGAACGACAGCTCTTAACAGGTCTAAAGTAACAAAAGCCGCCTGAGGTGAAATCATTTGCAAGGAAGAAGGATCCTCTTGTCTATTTGAAACTTTTCCTGGTAAATAAGGAGCATCTTCCACAAATTGAGGCGTTACTGGGCTTGCATAAATCTTTTTATCACGTGCTGTGTATATTATATTTCCTTTTCTATCAACAACTTCTTGTATATAATAAGCTTGAGCTAATTTACCTTGATTCGCAAAAACAGAATAAGCTTGCACCATTTTTAAAAGCGAAGTTGAACCAGACCCCAGTGCAAGGCTAAGATCAGAAGAAGGCCAACTAAAGCCAAATCGATTTAATTGCTTTGATATTTTTGTAGCACCTACTGTATGAAATAAAAATATACTCGGAATATTTAAGCTCATTGTAAGAGAATGCCTTAACGTAACACGTCCTGTTTCTTCACCTTCATAATTTTCAGGTTGCCACCCATCTATATCAATTTGTGGGCTGTCAATTAAAGATGCAGGACTAAATCCATTGTCTATTGCATAAGAATAATAAAGTGGTTTTACGCTGCTACCCACTTGTCTTTCAGCTTGGGTTGCACGGTTAAATTGACTTTGAATAAAATTTTCGCCGCCAACCATAGCAAGAACTTCACCAGTTTTTGCATCCATCACCATTGAAGCCGCTTCAATTCCGACAGAATCTGTTAACGTGTATCGAGTCATTCTATTGCTAACAGTTATATTAAATTTCTTTAAATGCGATTGTAATTTAGTTACAAATTTACGGTTGTCCGTCACCCGTGCAGGAATATCGCCCTTGACTTTTTGTACATGAATTTCATCACCCACTTTTAAAATGTAATTCAAACTTTCTAAGTCGGTTTCTTTGCTACGTCCAGCATGTAACGCCCATGAAATATCTTCAGCTAAAAGCACGCCAATACCTTTTTGTGTGACAACGCCCACAGAGCGAAGTTCATCATCAATACTTGTTACTATTGCTATTTCATTATCGATTTCTTTAAGTGGTACATTGATAAGTTTTAAAATAGTGTCATGAATATCTTCACCATGCCGTTTAATAGCACCTTTAAAACTTTTTCTCCCCTCATACTGCTTTGAGAAATTCTGAACCCCTGTTTGAGCCGCAATTTGAATTTTTGAATGAAGAGTTGTGTAAATAGTCAAACCACTTGTTTCGATATTTTCAATTTCAAGCTGATTTACCAATTGCTTTTTTACTTCTGCAACGAAATAAGGGGCTACTTTATTATTCGGAGACTCAGCTTTATAAACAGTAATTTTCTCTTTAATAGCTCTATCGTATTGACTTTGAGTTATCATCTCTCTTTTTAACATTCTATCTAAAACATAAGTCTGTCTAATTTTGGCTACTTCTAAATTATCAGTGGGATCGTAAGCAGACGGAGCTGGAGTGAGCCCAGCGATCAGAGCTGCTTGTGCTAGTGAAAGTTTTATATTTGATTTTCTAAAATAATTTTCCGACGCAGCTTCAATACCATATGCACCATTTCCAAGATAAATATTATTTAAATATAACTCTAATATTTTATCTTTACTAAATGATTCTTCAATTTTACGAGCCATTAAAATATCTTTAATTTTTCGTGTGATCGTTCTTTCTTTAGTGAGCAAAACATTTTTTGCTAACTGCTGAGTGATAGTGCTTCCACCCTGTTTTTGATTTGAAAAAGTAATGAAATGATAGAAAGCCCTAAAAAATCCTTTAAAATCAAGACCTTTATGAGAATAAAAATCAGCGTCTTCAGCTGCAATAAATGCATTTTTAAGAAATGGAGTAACTTCAGTTAACAGAACGGGATAGCGTCTTTCTTGAAAAAGTTCAGCAATTTTAATTCCATCTTGACTGTATAAAACTGTTGGGAGAGCAGGCTCATAATTTGCCAACTTTTCAACACTTGGTAATGATTTTTCAATCTTATAAAGTTTATAAAATGCTAAAATAGTAATGAAAATAAATAAAAAAACAAATAATTTTTTTATTTTAGAAAGCAAGAATTGTTCATACTTTTCTCTTGTATAGTATATAAATATTTTAAAAACACGCCTAAGCATTTGTTTTCCTTTATAAAATAATTAATATCCCAATACAGTATATGAACTTTTCTACGAATTCACTTTTCGGTAAGTTAGCCCCTAAATATGAGAAAAGTCTATCAAAATAGAGATAAAACATTGTAATAATAACTATTATAATATTTTAAACCACATATAACTGCAATCACTCCTTTCAGTATAGAAAGAGTTCTAGCAAGCTCCCACAAGTTGCAGTAAGCTGTTTTTGAGGGTTTAAATCGCCTTTTCTTAAGCAGACTACAGAGGATTTTTGAGAATGACAAATCACAAAAGTGAACACAAAGACGCAGCAAATAAGCATCATCATCACGAACATGGTAAGTGTAATCATGAACATGAACACAATAACCATGATCACGATCAAAATACATGCGCCCATGAACATGGCAAATGCAGCCATGGACATGATCACCACCATCACTCTAACGAGCCGCATGAACGCTACAACAGATATTCGTATTCTGATGCCGAAATAATAGAATTCTCAAAAAAATCAGTTGATGAACTTATTGAACTCGTAAATAGCTTTCTTTCAGAAGAAATTTACGGAAAAGCTGTTCCAATATTGGAAATCATATTTTTAAGACTCAGCTCAGATAAACATAATGTTGATTCTGAAAATATTTTTTCTACAAAACACCATTTAGCACTTGCCTATGGAATTATTAGTGAACACGCTAAATCAATCCCCTTATGGAAAGAGGTTATAAAATCATTAGAGCAAGAAGAAGACACTTCTGAAACTCTTGAAGCTTATTACAATGCTGCACTTTCCGCTGAACAAGCTCAGAATGAAAAAGAATATGTTGCATTTATTACAAAAGGCCTAGAGATTGCAAAAGCAAGCAATTTTGAAGACTGGGAAGCTGCATTTGAACATGAACTTGGAATTCATTCAATGGATAAAAGTGATTATAATGCTGCAGAAATCAAGTTTCTGCGTTCTATAGAAATCCGAAAAAATATGGAAGATGAAGAGGGTATTATTATATCTCAGTACCACTTAGCTAACGTTTACGAAGCACGTAAAGAAATCGAAAAAGCCAAAAAATTATATGAAGAAACCTTAGCACTCACAAAGAACGAATGTATTAAAGAACATGTAGAACATGAGCGTTCTTTAATTGAAGAACGACTATCATTAATAAACAATACGCAACTGCAAAGCAAATTGCTTAAATTTTAAAGAAGTAACTTTTGTTTCTCCTCTCTTTTAACGAGAGGCTTTTTTTTATTTAAAAATTCAAAATATTCCTACCCAATTTTTTACCATCTATTAAATCCACAAAAAAAATCAAAATATTTAAAAAAAATATTGCAATACAATTTAATTTAAAATAAAACTAAACTGGACATAATCTTAAATTAAAGAAAAAATAAAATAAGGAGATATATTTTGAAAATAATATTAATATTTATTTTTAATATTTTTCAATTTTCATACTTACATGCAAATGAAGAGTCAATTAACAATGAAAATCTAGACGAGAAAGAAAAAATTTATATTAATGAATTTTCTGAAATAAATAATATGTCAGAAAACTACGGAAGACTTATTCTTGTTAGAAAGCATAATCTATATGGAAGAAATGGAATTTCTCAAAAATTTATAACACATCAAAGGAAATTAAAAAAATGGATAAATAATTGGGAAAACTATATTAAGAACATTGAAATTAAAAATATAAATGATATTTACTCATTCTCAACACAACTGCAAGATTTTTTATCAATGCAAAGCATTGAGTCTGAAAAACTTAAAATAGCACTAAATCAAATTATTAATAATTCTGAAAATTCTTTAATGACAATAAAAAATTCAAATGATTACAATAAAAAATCACTTTCGGAATTCACTTACTATCTAAATCAAATAGATATAAGCCAAAATTCTTTAAAAAACTCAATCAGTATGTATAAAAATAATTCCATACATTATCTAAGACAAATAGATAAAATTAACACAATGGGACATAAATCAATTCTTTCAAAAATAATAATAGAGTTATCTAAAATCAGAAGTGAAAACCCAAATAAAACTCTACATGAATTCTATATTTTAATAAATGCATCAAAAGAATTAAATCCATTAATTTCAAAACTTGAAATTAATGAAAGAAAAATGGAGGAACACATCTCAAAATATCAATATTTTAGTGCACTTCATTTATCTGAAAGAAATCTAGTTTCATGCTCAAAAACTCATACCGAATTAAGAAATAAATTCATAAAGATAAACATTAATAATTATACATACAATCTAAATAGAATTAAAGAAATCTGCAGCAAATCATATGACACTTTCATAAGATTTAAAAGAAAGCATAAAAAAATTTATGACTATACATTAAATTTAATACAATATATTAATAAAAACATCCTTATTAATTGCAATGAATACATAAATATTATTCATTGCAATGAACTTTCAATCATAAATTCAATAAAATATGAAGAATTTACAAAATTCAATGAAAAAGAAACTTCATTTATTGAATATAAAATGAATAGAATATATGAAGAGTTTAAAAAATGAAGAAATTATATTTTTACTTTTTTTCGATGCTTTTCTTCTATAACCAAGCATTCTCATTAAATCTTTGTACAGATGGATACATTGATTATAGACGGCCTGCCATACCATTTGTTCCATTTAGAATAAGTGATACCGAATCAGGAAAATTATTATCCCCTGATGATATTATGACCGCATTGGATCGAAATGGAAAAAAATATAGTGTTAAAGCAAAAGATTTTTATGAACAAATTAATTCTATTGAATTTTCATTAAATCAATGGGGATACTCACTGCGTGATTCTACAGGAAGTTATAATTTAAGTTCACTTGATTCTTGTTTAAAACTATTAGAAAATCAAAAATCTATTATTAATAAAAATTTAATTCAAGAACCTGTTAATGAGGTACTAAACTATGAGGACTGGAAGAAAAAAGTAAAATCATTATCTGATGAGCAAAATAAAAATTATCCCCAATTTAAAGATTTAATTAAGCATAGAGATGCTAATAAATATGATGAATATATTTCTAATGTAAAAGCTTTTGACGTACCTAGACCATTACTAAAAAAAGTAAATATGTCATTATTTGAAAAAGAAAAAAATTGGGTGTTTGAAAAGGGAGAGATCTCAAAATTTTTTATTGGTGGGAGTGCTGGATACGGGGTTAAAGCGAGTCAATTAGAAGTGGCAAGCACGGCATATGCTGGGATAGATGCCGCTCTTTTAGGATTATGGCATGGCAGCGTTGTCAGTGCAGTAGCAAAAGCGAATTCTCCTGGAACAGGAATAGGGCATCTTAATATTTCTGCGAACGTTTTTGGAAGTACTTTATTTGCTTTTAGTGAAGAATTAAAATCAAGTGCATATGCTAAGGAAACAGATCTTTTTAATTCACCTTTGAATTTTGAAAAGTCTACTCATTTTTTGCTAGGTCCCATTCCTATTAAATTAACGTTAGGAATTCGTGGAAATAACACTATGAAGTGGGGATTAGATAGCAGACCACTTCAAATGCAAAGTTACCTTCAGCATTATGCATCTATTGATGCGTATGGTGCGGCAGCGGTTGACATCCTCATTGCAGGAGTTGGAGTGCAAGGACGTATTTTACTAATAGCAATTGACACTCGAGTTGCTGCCAATGCACTCGTTGAATACAATGACACACTTTATTTCAAATTAAATATAATCGGAAAAACAGATGTAAATGCACTCTATGGTGATTTAAAAGTAGTTGTCTATACATATTTACCCACATTGAAATTTTGGAATGGTTTTTTAGAGAAAAAAGAATGGTTTAAAAGATTAGGAGAATATCCAGGATTTAAATTCTCAGGAAGTCTTTTTGATTATTCAGCAACGTTGACGCCAACTGGATTTAGTGCAAAAGGAGACCTAAGTGTCGAAGATGTAGCTGATCAGCTCAATATTAATAAAAACTTAAATAGAAAAGAGACAATAATATCTCTTGCAAGAAGCACATCAAAAAGATCTAGAGAAACAGTGAGAGCTATTGAAAAGGATCTTGAAGGAGAAGAAAATATATTACTATTAAATGAAGAAAAGTTATTAAGTGAAAATGAAGTTGCAATGATGATATTTTTTGATGATTTTGAAAGAACCCTTAAAGAAATAGATTATATAGCAGAGTATTTATAAAAAATAAAAAAAATAGAATTCATTATAAGGTTAATTACTTTTAAATAAAATCTATAAAAAGTAAAATGTCAAATTTTTGACTTAATTTAAAAATTAAAAACCAGAAAACATGCTTACCAAAAATGTATACATATATTTATATTCAAGTGATTCATAAATATTTATGCTTTTAGTTATGAAAATAAATAATTTTTGGACAAAACAATTTAAGCTTGTATTTACTTTTAAATAATTTAAATATTGTCAGAAAAATAGTTTAAACCTTGTGTGTGGATATTATGAAAAAAAAATTATTGCGTCATTTTTACTTTAAAAGTATATTTTTAATTAATATGCACATAATAATATTATCAATTGTAATATTTAGCTGCGCTCCAGTAAAAAAATATTTAACAAGCACAAATACATTTGAAACAGAAGACAACTGGAGTGACCCAAACCCTTCTCTTACAAATGAAGTCAATGTATTTCTGCAAAGTAAAATGAATCCTTTTCAGGCGTGCACACAGGAAAATGCAAAAATAGACTCCAACTGTGCACCAATAAAAATTACTGCCGGTGCAGCAGAGCCAAAGAAAAGTAGCCTTGGATATCGAATTATGATCATTGATGACTATGGCATGAAAGCAGCAGCATATACCAGATATAGAAATAGAGTGTTAAAAAATATTTTTGAAAATGAACACACAGGTGAGTTTAATGGGTCGCATTTAACTCTAGAAATGCCGAAAGCGGCAAAGGAAATATTATTAGATACATTTGCAAACGCAAGTTATGAAAAAATGCCTTCTGAGCTTTTAAAACCAAATATGGATCTTTTTTATGATAAGTTTAATGAGATGTACAATAAAGGTATTTTTATAGGCCATAGTTCTAATATTTTTAATTATTTAGCAAATAATTCTCCTTTGAGTCAGTTTGTTTTGGTCTATGCGAACGACAATAAATTTAATAAAACTCTATGCAATAATCAGCTCTCAGAAGATGAAAAGTTAATTGATATAAAAAATTTATATAAAAATCAGATCAAAGAAATCATAAATGAAATAAAACAATTTAAAATAAATTTTATATCTTTTTCAAGAGGATATACCAATGAAAAAATAAGAAATATAATACGAGATAATAAATGTGAAAGTATATCAAATAAATTTATTTCGAATATAAATAGATTATTTTTTGAGTATTATTTAAAACCGTTGACGGTAGGGTCTAACGCTCTCTTAGTCCAAGCAAATGCACATTCTAATTATAATATAACCTCAATGGTTGATGAAAATTTTTATTCAGATTGCCAAGAATTAAAAAGTAGAGTGAGGATTGGTACAGCCAATGATGTTAGTCTTTCGATCTCATCTGAGGGAAGTCATAATTTACGAATTCTTGAATCGCCTGAAAGAAATGCCAAAAAATGTACAGATATTTATATTAATTTTGCCGTAGAAAAGGAAAGACCTAATCGCTATAGAAAAGGTGTTATCCACTTTTCAGACTTTAATATTGGAACATCTCCTCCGGCAAAATTTGAAATTGCAAGTTCTTTTGCCACCCCAGTCGCTGTATCATATCTAATCCATTTAAAAATGCTTTTGCAAAAAGAAAATCCTGGTTTGGAAATAAGTAATGAGATGCTATTAAAACGATTAAACAATCAAAAAAACTTTATATTTGATCCAAGCTTACATAAACAATTGCCAATTTATGAAC
Source organism: Fluviispira multicolorata (assembly GCF_009208585.1). Classification (GTDB taxonomy): domain Bacteria; phylum Bdellovibrionota_B; class Oligoflexia; order Silvanigrellales; family Silvanigrellaceae; genus Silvanigrella; species Silvanigrella multicolorata. Next base: position 177,630 of record NZ_WFLN01000007.1, on the reverse strand, counting down.
TTAAATATTTAAAGTAAGAAAACTTACTTTAAATATTTTTAGTTGCAATGATGATATTTTTTGATGATTTTGAAAGAACCCTTAAAGAAATAGATAATATAGCAGAGTATTTATAAAAAATAAAAAAGCAGAATTCATTATAAGGTTAATTACTTTTATTTCAATTTTACAAAAAGTAAAATGTCATTAAATTGACGATCCTCCTACCGAAAAACTCAAATAAACTTGCTTACCAAAATATAAAAAAAATAAAAATATTCAAGACTAACATACATATTTATTTTTTTGAATATTCAAATTCTAGTTCTTCTTAACAAACTAAAAAAATCTGTTTAAATTGTTTCTGGAACAATATAAATCGTGAATTTGTCTGGATAAACAATATAAAAAGAGAGGAAACAGTTATGAATATAAGAAGTTTTCTACGCTTTTCTTTAAGAAAAACAACAATGCTTGCAACACTCTCTGTCGCTATAAATGCTTATGCAAATAGAATTGATAAGCCTTCATCAGAGAGATGTACTGGAAATATGCAAGGTACGGCATGCCAATCAGAAAGAGAATATGGATTAAAAATTGGTTGTATAACTAAAGAAGAATATGACTCACTCGTTGCTTATAACTCCTACCCTGTCTGTGATAGATTCAATGTTTTACGAGCTTGGTGCTCTTGTGGCTGCTTCGAAGCCAGCACTCGCATATTTAGCTTTGAAAACTTCGCGAACGAAATTGGTTATATTCCAATCTCAAAAATAACGTCTGAAAGTAAAAAATATAATGTTGCTAGTATAAAACCTGAATCATCATTATCTCAATTAAAAACTGGCTTATATAATATCACTTCAACTTCAAGTGGACCAGAAAAAGAAGCACTCATAGTATTTAAAACCATAAATAATTTAAAACTCACCGTAACAAAGGAACATGCAATTTTACTTTCCGATGGTCGAATGGTCGCAGCAAAAAATGTAAAATTAACTGATTCACTTGTGCAAGCGAATGGCAAACCTATCTCAATTAAATCAATAGAATATCTTAAAACAAAAGAACAAGTTCTAAATATTCTTACATCAGGTAACACAAATATTGAACACACGCTCTTTGCTGAAGGTCTCATTGTTGGAGATCTTGCTTGGCAGAATAATTTGAAAAATATGTTGAATTCTATTGCAATAAGACAATAATTTATTGCAATAAATTTTAGGGAAATATATGAAAAATAGAATATTTTTAATTTCAATTATTGTGGTTTTTGTTGCTTTAATTTTAAATAATTTACAAAATTCTAAGCAAAAAAATACGATAAATACTTCTTATAAAGAAGAAATAAATCAAAATAAAAATCAAGAAATAGAAATAAGCAATCCTAAAACTGATAAAATCGACCAGAAGAACATGAGTGAATTTTCAGATCAAGAGCTAGAAGAAGTAAATACTTTCATTAAAAATATGAAAGATGATTACACAAAACTACAATTTGACTCCAATTTTCGTGACAAAGTATTAAATGCCTACGGTCAAAATAAAAATATTACAAAAATTTTTAAAAAAATAATTTTAGAAAATGATTTTGCCGTGCGTTTAAGTGCAGAAGATCAAGCCTATGCAAGAGTTTTTGCAATTCAAGGTTTAAAGGAAATTGCACTCAATCATGAAAAAGAACCTCTAATAAGTACAATCCAAGAATTAAGTCTTAATTTACAAAATAAAGAAACTTTAGAAAAAGGAGAGCAAGCAGATTTAGAAGATTTACTAAGAGGATACATGTCCGTAATAAATATAGATCATTTTACAGAAAATATAGAAGAACATTTAAAAGAAATTGGCTTTACTAAAAAAATTAAAAATCAAGAAATTTTAGATATTTATGACCAGAGTCTCTACTTTTCTCTGGCTGATAAAATAGGAAGAGATAAAGCAAAAGAATTGCTCACAAAATTTTTAGACTCTTAAAGGACTCATTTATATATGAATAAGTTTTATGTAATATTAGCATCTACATGTTTATCATTAATAAGCTGTAAAGAAGCAAAGCCAAATTTAAAATCAAATATTATATTTGAAAGCGAAGACAATTGGAAAGATCCAAACCCTGCATTAACAAATGAAATAAATGCAGTTATACAAAGTAAGCTTATATCTTTAAGACAACCATGCAATGAAGAAAATCAAGATAAAAACTCAGAATGCGCACTTGTAGATATTTCACCCAGTGAAGTAGAACCTCGAGAAAAAAGTTTAGGTTACAGAATTATGGTTATAGATGATCCAGGTATGCTGGTTGCTGCATACACTCGCTATAAAGATAGAGTTATAAAAAATATTTTTGAAGATGAAAACACCGGTCAATTCAAAGCTAATCCTTTAAATATACAAATGCCTAAAGCTGCACGTGAAATATTAGAACAAACCTTCGAAAATCCAGCATACGGAAAAATTCCTTCAGAGCTTTTAACTTCAAATCAAAATATTTTCTACAATAAATTCAAAGAAATGGCTGAAAATATTAACTTTAAGTATGATGGAAAGAAGCATAATGGTCACTCTACTGTGATTTTTAATTACCTTGCAAATAACAACCCCAATAGTGAATTTATTTTAATGCATATAAATGAAAATAAATTCACTAATATTTTTTGCAATAGAATAATGAGCCTTAAAGACAAAGAAAAAAATATTAATAAACTGTTTAAAGCGCAATCAAACGATATTATAGAGCAAGTAAATAAGTTTAAAATAAGCTTTATTTCTTACTCAAGAGGTTATTCAAATAATACTTTAACTTTTATAGAGAACGTAAATAAATGCGAAAATATTACAAGTGAATTTAAATCAAAAATAAATAAATCATATTTCGAAAACTTTCTTAAACCAATCACAACAAATACGAATGCAATTTTAGTACAGTCAAATACAACTTCAGATTATTTGATAAACTCAGAAAATGATGAAAATTATTATTCTGATTGTCAGAGTTTAAAAAATAGAATTCGCGTTGGTTTTGCAAATGATCTACAATATTCTATTCCAATCAAAGGAAGCAATAATATACGAATTCTAAAAGGGAAAGATAAAAACTTTAAATTATGTACCGATATTTATATAAATTTCGCTGTAGAAAAAGAAAGACCTTATCGCTACAGAAAAGGAGCCATTCAATTTTCTAGTTTTAATATTGGTACAATAGTACCTACTGGATATGAAGTATCTAGCTCAAATGCAACACCAGTCGCACTTTCCTATTTAATATATTTAAAAAGCATTTTACAAAAAGAAAATCCAACTACTGAAATAAGCAATGAAATGCTCTTAAATCGCCTTTATGAAAATAATAATTTTATTTTTGACCCTAGTCTCCATAAACAGCTTCCTATATATGAATTAGGCTACTTACAATAAGGATACATTTATGATCAAAAAAATATTTTTTTTAATTCTATTTTTATCATTTCAGAGTCAAGCAAGTGCCCTTAAAGTTGAAGCATATAACAATTTTACACGCTTTATTTTCGAACCCAGAGATTTTCAAGCAAATCAAGGTTCGCTAAATAACACCTATTGGTACTACCCTGGTTACAGTGCATTTAATGGGTGTGCAGCAACAACAACACCTATTTTTTTGACGAAAAAAGCTCACCTCTCTGGATATGTCACTATAAAATCGACTGCATACACTTGGATAGAATCACCACGTGACTTAGCAAGAACACAACTATTTCAAGTAAAAGCCTTTTCCCAATTTGCAGGATTAAATCAAGAAATACTCTCTGCACCTTTTTATCTAAGTGAGTTAAAAGATATTAGAACACTATATTATGAGAGGAATAGTTCATATATTGAAGCCAAAACCGAAGACAATCAATTTATAAATTCCAAACTTATGTTTAATAACCGCAATGATGCTTGGGAGAAATTAAGCTTTTGTATCGCAAATATTTCAGAAAGAACTGAAATATCTATAAGTGGACTCACAATTGATGCAATTTACTGAGGATAAATTTTATGAAGCTAAATTATTTATTTATTCCAATGTCTTTTTGTATAAGCTTATCTAGTGCTGCCTATACAAATTTATTAAAATGTGATTACGATGAGCAATATAAAACAGCTTGTAGAATAGAACCACTTACCTTAAGTGAAAATGATCCTTTTCAAATGGATTATTTAGTTAAATATGAATATGTTTGTGATGGGCATAATTTTAGGGTGGGGGCACAAACAGAAACTGGGTATTATGATTTTAAGCGAGATAATGCTGAAAATGTCTTAACGGCAACAGGTCAAGCACGCCTTGTTATTCAAGCTCTCGATCCTGAAAAACTTTATTATAAAGTCTTACAAAAAAATTGTTCCGTTCTTGTCAAAGAATTCAATCGGAGACCTTCCGTTATAACTTTGACTCAATGGAATCAAAATGTAAAAATGGAAATTGCCTTACTTTACTCCATGCTCGATAATTTTAAATTGGGAAAAAATTTAGATGACATCGACAAATGGGATTTAAATAAACTCAATCTTTTAAAATCAAATATACAAAAATTGACAAACGTATATCCACTTAATTTAAACTTTAAAGCACTTTTACATACCCTTGAAGGCGCAATTAAAAATAGACCACCTAAAATTGAAATTTCGAATGAAACAAAAGTAGAACTTAGTATTTATTATAGAACAAAATTAGAAGTTGAAATGGAAAATGCTACAAGAATGCTTGAAATATTTAAACAATGGAATGTAGTTCTTGAAAAGGATTTATCTTTAGTACTAGAAGAAATAAAAAATTACATAAACTAAATAAAGTTTCAGTACGGAATTGAAAATAAGTTAATTTTTGCTTTAGGAGGTTTTCGTGAAACGATATATAATAATTTTACCTTTCTTTACAAATTTGTTTATATTTATAAATGGAAATGCACAAAATCAAGATGATTTACTCTACATAAGAGAGCAAAAAGCGCTGAATTTATATTCCGAAATTAATATCGTTTCTGAAAGATATGGTCGATTTTTAGTCGTCCGAGATAAAAATCTCCATGGTGAAAATGGAATACAAGCAAAATATTTGCAGTGTATTATAAATATGGGGCAATGGGTTAAAGATTGGACTCATATTTTTGCTACAATAGACTTGAAAAATAAAATTGATGCAAATACCATGCAAGTTCAAGTGCAAAATATATTATCTCGGCAGGTTTCAAATGCTGAATCATTAAAAAGAACTTGTGGACAAATTCAATCGGATGTAAATAGTGCCCTTAGATTATTAGAAAATTCACCTAAATACAATCCTGAAATATTAAGTAATTATAAAAATATTCTGGCTGAAACAGAAAATATGAAAGAAAAACTCACACAGGTTTTGCAAAGCTTTGGCAGCTCTCCCATTACACGCATTGATAAATTAGAATACTTAATTACTTTATCGAAAAAAGCATCTCTTGCAAAACTTAAAATAGAACTCCTAAACAATGCCCGTATACCGCTTGAGAAGACCTTGCAAGAATTTCAAAATATCTTAGCAGCATCAAAACTTGCCGATTCTGCTCTAGCAAATATTATGCATTATGAAAATAATATGAATGAATACACCTTAAATTTTCAATATTTTAAAGCAAAGAAATTACTCACTCAAGTCCAAAAGGAATGTGCTGAGAAAAAAAATGAACTCAATTCAAGTTCCATTAGCAAAATATATTTGAAATCTGCTATTGAGCGTTTAGACACTCTTTGTAAAGCCTCTGAAGAACACTTTACATTTTTTACAACCTTAAATTCACCAAAATATGAGTATGTTTTTAACTACTCCCAACTTGTTAATGCAAATATAAATCTTAAATGCGATTTACAAAACAATATTGTTGCATGTAATAAACTTGCAGTCCTAAACTCCCTAGAAAAAGAAACTTTAAAAAATCTGCCAGAACCAAAGCTTGAATATATTGAAGATCAATTGGACAGCATTTATCAGGAGTATAAAAAATGAGAAATATGAACAGTTTTAAAATTCAGTTATTTATTTCATTTTTATTACAGTTTTTCTTTGCATATTCATTGCTAGCAAATGAATGTCCTAAAGATTTTATTGAGAACAGAAAGCCAGCTATTCCTTTTGTTCCATTCCCTATGAAAGATCCTGATACTGGGAAAGCACTTTTCCCAGAAGATAGAATTGTTGTTCAGGATAGGGCAGGAAGAAATTATGAAGTTAAAGCAATTGATTTTTTTAATGATGTGAACTCAATGGAATATTCACTGACTCAATGGGGTTACTCCTTACGAGATCCTGATGGAAAGTATAATTTAAGCACATTGGATGTCTGTGCTAAACTTCTTGACAAACAAAAAGATATTATTGAAAAAGAATTAAACAAAGATCCATTTAATAAAATACCATCATATGATGAATGGGTTAAAAACATTGAAACAGCACTTGATGCATATAAAGTTGCTATTCCTAGCTTAGAAGATCTTGCAAAATATGGAAATAATATAAAGTTTGATGATTTTATTACAACGGTAAAAGCTTTTGATGTACCCCGTCCTGTTCTTAAAAAAGCTGAATTGAAAAACTTAAATAAAGAAAAAAATTGGTCTTTTGAAAAGGGGCAAAAATCAAAGTTTTACATTGGTGGAAAAGCTGGATATAAAATTGCAGCAAGCAAAGTTGAAGTTAGAACCGAAGCAAATGCAGGTCTCGATGCAGCCGTTTTAGGCGTTTGGGAAGGTAATGTTGCAAATGCAGATGCTAAAGCAAATTCCCCAGCAACCCAAAAAGGGTTTTTAGACGTAAATGCAAGCGTATTTGGAAAAACGCTTTTTGTATACAAAGAAGAGCTGAGCAGTTCAGGATATAAAGATGAAAAAATGTTATTCAACACCCCCGTGCAATTAGAACGCTCAGTGCGTTTTATGGTTGGTCCTATCCCAGTGCGCTTAGCTGCAGGAATTCGAGGCAATAATTTTATGCGCTGGGGAATTGAACTTGTTCCGTTACAAGTTCAAACTTATTTACAACATTATGCAGGAATAGATGCGTACGCTTCTGCAGCAGTCGATATATTTGTTGCAGGTGCTGGGGTAACAGGACGACTTCTTCTTGTAGCACTTGACACTCGCGTGACGGCAGGCGCATTTGTTGAATTTAATGACGCACCAGAACTAAAACTAGAATTAATAGGCACCACCGAACTCAATGCATTAAGTGGAGACTTACGTATATATGTTTATGCATATGTACCAACCTGGAAGTTTTGGAAAGCATTTTTTGAACGCAAAGAATGGTCCACTTCTTTATGGAGCTTTGCTGGGTATGTACAAAAAGGAAATATATTTGATTATTCCGCAACCCTGACTCCAACAGGATTTCGCGCAAAAGGTGATTTAAGCGTGAGCGATGTTGCCGAAGAGCTTGAAATAGACAATAAACTGCAGAGAGAAAATAAAATACTTTCACTTGAAAATAAAACTCAAGAAAAGCTCAATGAGACCTTTAATGCCATCGTAAACGATTTAAAGAGCGAAAATAATTTAAAATTATTTAAAGATGTGGTAATTTATTCAGAGACTGAAAAATCTATGGATAAAGTAATCGCAGATTACTTAAATGAACTTGCAAAATGGTCTGGACCAATAATATGATGTTTATTAGAAAAAAAATACTCTATTCATTCATGCTTGTTTCTTTAATTTTATTTATTGCCTATGTCATTAATGGAAAATACTTTTTAAGACAATATATTTTGAGCTGTAATATAGGTGAAAAAAAAATTTATGATATTTCTTACTTTTCAAGTGGCTCAAGTGATTTATCCTTATTACAAGCTTCTAAACAGAAGTTTAAAATTGAATTTAAAGGAAAAGTAAAAGAAACTTGCATTGAAAATAATAACAGTAATTTAATCATACAATATGATTTTAAAGAAGCTCAGGCCTTTGTTAAGAATCAAGAAGTTTCATTAAGCTTAAATGAAAGTCATATTAATACAAATTTAGTTCTTGTTACTGTTTCAAATATTGGCCTCATTAATGAAATTCATTTTAGTAAATACATTGACCCAACTTTAAGTAATATCTATAGAGACTATATTGCAAATAGTTTTGTAGATTTTACAAATAAAAAAGACAATGAAAATAATTGGGAAAATGAAATTGAAAATTTCTCTGGAAAAAACTTCTTTCACTATGCAATTCAAAATGCGCGTGTGACTCGAAGTTTTATAGATAGACACACCCTTGAAAACTCATACCTATATGAAGAAACGAAAAATATTGAAAAGAAATATAGTAAAGATTCACTCACACTTTACACACTCGCTTCAAACAATATTCCTTTTTCAATTAATATGAAAAGAAATACACTTATATTTTTAAATAATAAGCAAATAGGATTTGAAGAAAGCTCTTTTACAAAAAAATTACAGCAAACCAAATCTAAAGATTTAGCAAGTGTTAAAAATAATGCGGATATTCTAAAATCAAATGAATTTTATAAAACCGATCTGCTTGCACGTGATATTGACGACCGTTTGAAAGAAAAAATGCTTTTAGAAAATTTTAAATATACAAATTTTTCAGATTTCATAAGCAATTCTAACTTAGAAAAAAAAGATAATTATACAGAATATTTTTTACAACTCAAATCACTCTTTGTTTTAGAACCTAAATCAGCTCGGGATACGGTTGGATTTTTAATTAAAATAAATAAAATGAGTGACGAATTTTCCCTCGTGCTGTCAGCACTTGTGAGCGCAGGCACCATTGAAAGTCAACAGGCTCTTATTGAAACATTTTATTCTCTCTCCGATAAAAAAGCGAAAATGGTTCTAATTGCCAATTTAGCTACCTGTGAAAAACCTGCTCTCGAAACGGAAAGTTTTACACGCTCACTTTGGTCTGAAAATGATATTGATCTCAAAAGCACTGCCATTCTAGCCCTTGGAAATATTGGAAAAAATTTACATGAAAATGACTCACAAAGAAAAAATAAAATATTAACTGATATTGTAAACGAATTACAAAATACAAATGACGCTCATGGACAAGGGGTTGCTTTATTAGCTCTTGGGAACTTATCTGATGAACGGGCATTAGATAATATTAACGCTAAACTTTCCTCTCCTAAAGAAGATATTCGTAAAGCGGCTGCATTTTCGTTACGCTTTATCAATCGCAGCGAGCCCGATAATTATTTGAAAAATATTTTACAAAATGATAGTTCCGATACCGTCAAACTTGCAGCCCTTGAGGCTCTGTCATTTAGAGTACAACGAGCTGATATAGTAGACCTGCAAAAGCAAATATTGCGAAATAATTCTTCCGAAAAAATTCGAATGCAAACATTAAAAAATCTTGCGCAGGCTGGACAAAAAGATGAAATAAGATATGCTATGCAAAATGATCTTTCAAAATCTGTCAGAACTTATGCTGAAAATTTACTCACGCGATTTGATATGAATTTGTAATTATACGAAAAAGCTCAATATGTTTAAAAAAATTTTTTATATATTTTCACTCCTAATATTAACAAGCTGTGCTCCTCTCAAATCAGAAAAATTTAACGGATTGGTTATGAGTCCGAAAGATTTTTCAGCTAAAATTGGCATATTAGACAATTCTAAATGGCACTATCACGGAATTTCTGCTTACGAGCCATGTGCATTGACTACGAAAGCTATTTTTTTGCCAAAAGAATCTCATTTAATTCCTTCTTTAAATATTAAATTAAGTGTATTTACATGGCTTAAGGAACCTCAAGAAATCTACAAAATTGAGCTTTTTAAAATAAAAGTATTTTCGGAAACTGCTGGAATTAAAAGTGAACTATTCTCTGTTCCCTTTATGTTATCTGAATTAACTGACATAACAACTTACTCTGAATATGGAAATGATCGATATATAGAAGCTAAATCAAATAATGATCAATATATCACTACTTCAAAACTTATATCTGAAAGCAACACTGTTAAAAGCGGTTATGTGAGTTTTTGTATTTCAAATATCTCAAAAAGAACTGAAATTTCCATCAACTCTCTTAATATTGAAGTTCTTCCAATAGAAAAGGAAGTTAAATTTATTAATTTTGCTCAAAGCATTTAACATTTTATTTTTAAATATATTTTCACTTGATATTTCTATATGGATAAAATTTGCAATTAAATTCACTCAAGTGTAATTTAAACAAAATAATTATTTTTTTAAATTTTTATAATAGTATTCATTTTGCAAATCTCTTGATATTTTTCCTGTTCCTAAATGATTCCAACCAGGAGGTTTATATAGATATTTTACTTTGTCGCGAATTTGATTTGCACTTTTTATATCTAAATACAATTCTTTGAGCATATGTAAGCCAATAATAAAAGGATTAAAAGATCGAATTGGGTGCAAGACACCGTAGATTGGTTCATTATCTTCTGGATGAAATGTTTTAAAAATTTTATCCCAAATTATAAAAATTCCAGCATAGTTTTTATCGAGATAAGCGATATCAGACCCATGATGAACTCGATGGTGACTTGGTGTATTAAATATAGAATCAAAGGCACCAAAAGATTTCGTGAGGCGTGTATGAACCCAAAATTGATAAAATAGATTAAGGGCTGATTGTAATAAAATATCTTCCGCACGGAAACCCAAAATTGCTAAGGGTGCCCAGAAAATCCAAGTAAAAGGTGAACCAAGCCAAGTTTGTCGAAGTGCCGTGCCAAAGTTATAATAAACTGAAGAATGATGTGTTTCGTGTGCGCACCAGAAAAACCTGCAAATATGACTTATTCTATGAAACCAATAATAACAGAAATCTTCTGCAAAAATAAGTAGCAAAAAAACCAGCCAATTTATTTTTTCTCCATATACAATTGCAGAGAGGGCATAAGGAATTTGAAAAAGACTATAATTATTAAAAAAAGTAAAAATTTTAAATACAAAAATATTACAGAGACCAGATATTATTAGAAATCCTATTCCCATTGATAAACTTGCGATAGTATCTTTTATAAAATAGGAGTTAGGTATTTTTTTGCGTACATAAAAATACTCAACTGCTATAGCGAGATTATAAATTGGAATTGTATAAAGCAAAAACATATCCATAATTCACCAAAATAAGAAAAAATTTGAACTTTACACTTAATTCTTTTTCAACTTTACATAGCATGCTTTTCTGGAGTGCACAGTAAATAAATTACTATTGATATCTTTAAGATATTAATAGCACAGAAATACTATTAATTTTTATTTTAATAAAAAATTAACAAATTAAAAAATATTTTTGTAATTATTTGACAAATGACAAAAATAATAGTATTAAAAATTTGAAAATTATATAAAAAAGAGTCTATTAACTGTTTACTTTTAAGTTATTAAAAATCTAAAGATCAGATAAAAAAATTAAAATAGAGGAGTTAAAATTGATTACCATAAAAAAATCTATTCAAAAAAAAATACTTACCCTCTCACTCTCTGGAATTGCCTGTAGTTGCAACAAACAATATCAAAATGAAAAAGGGAAAGAACTTATTTTTATTCAAAGTATAACTAAAACTTCGAACTCCTGCTCGCCTTTAAATGAAGATAAAATAAGTCAGGAAGAAAGTTTAGAAAAAGATAAAATCGTATTATTTTTCCAAAATTCAATTTCAGCTGATGAAAAAGAGTCTTTAAAAGAAACACTGAATCAATACTATTCGAGAAAAGAAAAGGACGTTGAGCCCATTGCAAATCTTTTATCGCACCTAGAAGAACTTATGCATAAATATCATGATATTTTAAATAAACAAAGTATTAAAAGTTTATTCAATATAGAAGAGTATATAAATAAAACTTCAGATATTTACATTGATACGGTTAAAAAAGTCAATAAATCAAACAATTCTTCTTTAATAAAATACAAGAAAGAACCTGTATTTGGAGCATTAAATAACACTGATTTTTCAATTGAGAAATATCTAATTACATTAGAAAGCGAAGACAAAGCAGCTCAATTTAATAATACTATAAAAAAATATATCACTCTCCATAATCTTGATGAAAACTTTATACCTTTTCCTGACTCCATAAAAACAAATAGCATTAAATTAATAAATATTAAATCAGGTGAAATTAAAATTATTGCACTAGAAAATATTGATGATTTTATAAAGCTAAATGACTTTAAAAAATACATTAATGAAAATATCAATAATCTGTCTTTCTACGTAAAAAAAGATAGCTCAGGTAATTTACATCTACAGGATATAAATTCTATGCACAGTTTAAGCGCTGGGCTTGGCATTAAAACTATCATTGATTATTTTTCAAATCATAGAAAAGATATCTTATTTTCTTCTAGAAGTGATGAAACAAATCTTTCAAAAATGTTAAAAATTCATACTTTTATCAATATAGCACAGGCAGGATTTGATGATTTAACAGAAATTGAAAAAATTCATCATATTTTTAGAACACTCAATAGCACTGCTCTAGAAGATAATATCAACTTTTTTAATGCCATTAGTAAAGTAGGCGCAAAAATAAGCTTGGGATTAAATACCACAAATATAGTTCTTGATGCTATTGAATTGGCAAATGCTGAATCTGCGACGCAGAAAATAAAATTTGGAACTGAACTCTCCTTTGACTCTGCCGGACTCAGCCTAGGAGTGGGAAGTTCTATTTTAAATCTTGTTGGAGCAAGTACAGCATCAGCTGCGCTCAGCACAATGGCCGTTCCCTTTACAGGTCTTGCTATTGGATTTAATGCATTTGCAAATGCTTCAGCACATGCGCAAGAACAATCCGTTAATTTAGCAAGTTACTTTTATCATTATGAACAAGAAATTAAAAAATACAAATCTTCTCCATCTTATGAAAGTGCTTTTCAAAATGAAATTAAAAATCTTCCTTTTGTCCCTCTTGCTTATAAGAACAATCAATTTATCAATAATAAACTTCAATCAGCAAGTTTTAATAATGTAATGATAAAAGGTTTAGATTTAAGAACAGCCAATAACATGACCCTTCATTTTGGAGATCATTATGTTTATCAAACTTCTCGATATGATTCTCTTGATACAATTAGCCACACTTATCTCTCATCGTTTGGTCCAAATCCAGCGCCAATAATTAATAATCAACATTTATTACCAATCAAAAATCTTTTAAATTTTAGTTTAGGAAATGAAGATTCCGTTGTCTTAAACAATATCAAATCAGAAAAGCCAATTATTTTGCCAGTCGTTCCAACAACAGATATCAGTTACAGTTTCCACTATACACCTGGGATTTTAGCAAGACACGATGCAGAGCTTTCAAGTGTTTTAAAAATGCAAAGAAATGGTAAATTTCTTTTTGAATACATGACTGGAATTTTTGCAGAATTTGCAATTCGCGAACTTTTTTTTGATTATAAAAAAACAGATATTTCAATTTATCTCGCAGAAAACAGCAGATTTTTATACACACCCAAGATTCCAGAAAAGTGGAATAATCTAATCACCTATAATTTATTTGGAAATAATGGACATTATTTTTTGAAGATAGACAAAGAGGCGCATTATAATATTCATACTTTAGGTGATAATGATAAATGGATTTTCGACATAAGTACATTGACTGAAAAAATTATAATTGAAAAAAATAGTATAAAAGCAGACTCATTTCAAATAAATTTTTTAACCTTCAAAAAACCAAAAGAAATACTTTTATTGCATAAATTGGGAGAAATCACTTCAGTTCAATTAGATGAAGAAAAACAAACCTACACCTTATTTGATTTTAATAAATTAGCCTTGAATCTCGCTCAATTTAAAAAAATGTTACAATCAAGAGTTCTAGAGAACAAACAAGAACATGGGTTTATTGAAATTGAAAACTATCCAATATTTGAAAATCATTCTGGCAAAGTTTGGTATGATATCAAAAATAATCAAATAATAAATATAAATAATTTAAAAAGTCTAGGAGAAACCCAAGGTGATTACACTCAAGAAAATACTCTTTCTTTAGTGAGTAGAATTGGAAATCAACTATACTTTTATGACAAAAATAATTATAAATTATATTACCAGAAAGACCTTACTTCAAATATTTATCTATTAGAAGATAATATAGAAAATATAACATTTTTTTTAGATCATTTAATTATAGAAAAAAAAGATGGCTTTGTCATATCAGTTAAAAATCCTCAAGATAAAACATTACTTGAAATAAAAAAAGACGATTTAAAAAAAGAAATGATTCTTAAAATTGCAAAAAAGAAGAGATATAAATTAAACAATGAAATACTTCTTTTTAATCAAAATAATAAATTTTATGCTTGGTACCTTACCCATATAGATTTAATCGTGGATATTAAAAAAATTAATAATCATATAGAGGCTCCTCATTTATGAAAAAAATATTTAAAAAAATAGTTTATTGTATTTTAATTTTCAACTTTGAAGCAAGCAACGCTACAAATCGATCCTGTGACTCTTCCCCAAGTAAAAAACCAAAATTATCAATTCAAAACAAAGTTATCTCACTAGGCAGTTCTGCAGATAAATTATATTTAATTGTCAACAATAAAGTGCATATAGATCCAATAGAATTTGGAAAAATTCAAAAAATTTATGAAGTAAAGCTTGAGTTAAATAATTATCTAACAAATCAAAGTGATACATATATGCACTTTTTTTCAGATGAAATATCCAGAATTAACTCTGAAATTAATCATAATTATGAAAATAATTATTATTTAAAATCAGATGGACTTGGCTCTTTTAGAGTGGCATCAGGAACTTTAAAACCAAGCGATGTTATTAGTATACCCGTTAGTGAAGCCCTAAAGCAAATAAATGCAAGAAAAACCATTCTTATTAATCATAACAGCTCTGATAATCAAACGTCGGTAAAGTATTTATTAAACTTTAAAAAACTTTACGCTGAAATAAAATTAAATACTGAAAATGAAAGCGAAAATAATCTACCTAAAGTTAATGAAGAAATAGTGAATACGAAAACTCTTGATGGTCAAAATAAGTTTGAAAAATTTAAAAATGCCTTATTTACTCTTAGACAAACTGTTCAAGATCCTTCAAAAACAATTATGGTTATTAAAAATATTGAACAATCAGATTCCATTGAAAGTTCTGATGAGCTTACAATCAAAAAATTAGTTGAAGCAAGAGAAAAAATATTACAGGGACTTGATGAAAGCCAAGTTGATTCCAAGCAAAATACTCGAAGTCACAATGCTAAAAAGACTATTTCATACGCAGAATTTCAATTAATAAGTGAAAATGAAAATTATCCCGAACAACTTTATTACTCTATAAGCGGAGAAAACTTTAAATTTGTCACTCCCCAAAACTCAAATAAAATATTTGTGAATCTTAAAAAAAATAATTTTAATTTTCCTTACACGACACCAGCAGAGAACCCATTGAAAAATATGCAAAGAATTCTTCAGGCAACAAAAGCAATCCGTAATGGAGAATTCCAAAATTTAAGTTCAACTCGTTATTCAGATTCAGAAGCTAAAATATTAGAAGCAATTGTTGATAAAACAAAAGATACTGGAAAAAGCACTCAAGGTACTTTAAAAATTTATACTTCGAAACCTGCATGTATATCTTGCCGAAATGTATATAACTATTTTAAAGAATTAAGACCAAATATTAATCTTAAAATATTAACTTTATCAGAAGTTGATAGTAAAAATCTTTACAAGATTAGCTATTAATTTTTTATTTCTTGATCTTGATGCCCTAAGAGAAGTCTATCTAAAAATGTAAATCGTCTAATTGCATTTTGACTGCCCACAGCTTTTTTAACAGCCCAGTCTTCTCCAACTAAAATAACATATTTACTTGCTCGAGTGATCGCCGTGTATAAAAGATTTCTATCGAGCATAGTAAAATAGACTCCAAACATTGGAATAATGCACAATGGAAATTCTGAACCTTGTGATTTATGTACAGTCATAGAATAGCAAAGTTGCAAATCATCAATTTCTTCATCTTCGTAAATAACGACACGATCGGAAAATTCAACAGTGGCTTCTACTTTTTCTTTTGTCTTTATTATAGTTTTACAATAACCAAGGTCGCCATTGAAAACATCAAGTTCATAGTTATTCTTTATTTGAATAACCTTATCGCCTTCACGTAAAATACTTCCATATGGCAAAGAATATTCTTTTTTATTCTCTGATGGAGGATTAAGATGATTTTGAATAATTTTATTTATATTTTCTTGTCCGACTTCAGTGCGCCGCATAGGTACTAAAATTTGGCAATTTTTTAATGGATCAAGTTCATAAATATTTTTAACAGTCTCACATAAAAAAGGTATGAGCACATCAAAAAATGTCTGTTGTGAACAAGGAATAAAAGCAAATGATTCGGGACGTGGAAACACGGGAATACGGCTTATATAGCTATATTCAGGTTTCTTACCTGAAATGATTTCTCGGGCAGCAAGTGGAATAGGACTTTCCGAACTCTGTCTAAATATCTGAGTGAGCCTCGCAATAGGCGCCTGTGCCGAAGAAATAATATCGCGCAAGCAGTTGCCTGCACCCACACTGGGCAATTGATCTACATCCCCCACAAGAATAAGTCTTCTATTCGGTCCAAGCACTGACAGGAGAGAATGCAGTAAGTCTAAACTGAGCATGGAACTTTCATCGACAATGACTACGTCCACGTTATCTAGTGCGCCTGTATTTCCTTCAAGTTCTTCGATTACATTTTGGGTTTCATCTTTATTTCTGCGCCCAAGACCGAGCATTTTGTGCAAAGTACTTGCCTGTTCACCAATAGATGCAGTCATTCTTTTTGCTGCTAAACCAGTAGGAGCACAAAGAGCGACCCTTCTATTGAGTGCTCGCTGCACACCATAAATAGCCTTCAAAACGAAAGTTTTTCCACAACCCGGCCCTCCTGTTAAAACCATAAAACGAGAACTTAAACTCATTTGCACAGCGGCTTGCTGCTCGCTTGAAAGTTTTTCCCAAGGGACCCCTGGGAAAAGCTCTTCAAACGTCTTTTCACCCTTCACAATATCACTTTGCACAAGCTTTTCTTTGTGTTCAAATAAAGGAGGTATTTTTAATAAACCTTGAATAAAGCCTGCGACTTCATCTTCCATACGAAGAACTTCTGGCAAATAAAATAATATTTCTTGTATAGTATTATTTTGAAGAGATTTAAAATTTGTTGTTTCCCGAATTAAAAAAGTCTCTTTTTTTTCTTCACGATTTTTCTTATAAATTGAGCGCAATTGTTCAAGAGTAAATTCACGCGAAAAAGTGGGATCAAACTTTCCCCCCAAAAGATCACGCGCTTTGTCTATTAAGTTGTCTCTTGGCAAGCAACAGTGACCTTCTTCTTGGGCAATTTCTAAAGCATAAATAAAAGCAGCTTCAATTCTAAAAGGAGAGGTTGTTGGTAAACCCAATTTTTGTGCAATGGCATCAGCACGTAGAAAACCAACCTGCCTAAAATCAGCTATAAGACGATAAGGATTTTCCATTAAGTTTGTTAAAGAAGCAACTCCATATTTTTCATAGATTCTTTTAGCAAAACGTGGGGGAATATTATGTTCATGTAAAAAAATCATAACATTACGAAAGACTTCATCTGTAACCATAACGGTTATGACATTTTCAGCTACTTTTCTTTTTTTCCCACCAAAATATTGGAATATTTTTTCTTTTTCATCTCGACAAATAGCAACAAGATCATCGATATTTTTAATTTGCAAAGCATCGACTAATTTTTTCGCCGTAACTTCACCCACTCCTTTTACGTTGTTTGCTAAGTATGGAGCTATCCCTGACAGTTCTTGAGGTCTTGTCGGTTCAGAATATATGGCGACAAAGGTTTCACCATATTTTGGAGAGTTCTCCCACTGTCCTATTATGCGATAGCGCTGTTTGGCATCTGCTTTTGGTGATACTTGGATTTTACCAGAAGCGCGAAAACGTTTAGCAGAAAGAGCATCAATAAACTCAGCTACAAGAAAGTCGCCTCTTTCTGATTCAAAGATAACTTTTGAAAGCATGCCAACGACTTCTAGGGACACAAGTAACCTCTTGTAATTGCTTGTAAATAAAAATGGAACGAAAAAATCAAAAAAACAGATTCAAAGCTTGCACTTATTTTTTTTATGTGGCAAGTATCCCTTCATCAGTCGGGGGTTAGCGCAGTGGTAGCGCATCTGTCTTGGGAGCAGAGGGTCGCGAGTTCGAATCCCGCATCCCCGACCATTCTTTAAAGTAAATCAAACTTGTCTTTTTTCTTAATATATGGCAAGTATAAATTCTCCAGTCGGGGGTTAGCGCAGTGGTAGCGCATCTGTTTTGGGAGCAGAGGGTCGCGAGTTCGAATCCCGCATCCCCGACCATTCTTCAAATTAAATCATTACTTAAAAATAAAAAAGAGTGGAATTAAAAAATTCTAAATTTTATAGTAAATTTATTTTTCATAAGAAGACCAATATTGGAGTTTTTGGAATGGATATCTATGGTAAACAAGCAAACGAAAAATTTTGCAAAGATTGCGGAAAAAATATTAATATAAATGCTGAAATTTGTCCTTTCTGCGGTTGTCGACAAATGGGAATTCTTGGCATTACAAGTGGAAAATCAAAAGTGATTGCCGCAATCTTCGCATTATTTTTAGGAGGCCTTGGAATCCATAAATTTTATTTGGGGAAAAAAGGGCAAGGAGTCTTGTATATTTTATTCTGCTGGACATTTATTCCAGCTTTTATAGCACTTATAGAAGGTGTTTTATATTTAATAATGTCTGACGAAAAATTTAATGCAAAATATAATAATAAAGAATAAAAATTTTTATTTAATATCAATCGTTTTTATAGAATCATCGTTCATAATATCTTCAACAATTTTATTGTAAGCATTATTTATTACTTTATCTGAAAAAATAGCATCTAATATTTCTGTTAAACGCATTCCAGACTTTAATATCTGAAGCTGCATAAGCTTTATTCTATTCGCTTTATAAAGATTCCATCCATTTGTAAAACTTGCTTTTAATACATTTTTACTCCCATTATCAAATTTCAGATCTGTATAAGCATACTTTATAGCAATTTTATGAGAGTCAATAACCCATGATTCTATACTTTGAGGATCTAATAAATTATTTTCTTTCTTTGCAAGCAATACCAGTTCATTATCTCCAAGTATTTTATTTGCATATGATTTATTTAAATTTCTTTCATCCTCACTAAATAATCCAATTTTTGAATCTTCTTTACTATAGGGAAATTGCAAATACATTGAAAGCGAAGAGTCCCACATTGAATGTAAATTATTTACTTGATTTAAACTTCCATCAAGATTTTTAATTTCAACCTTTTCATCAAATTTAATTTTATTTCCGCCTTCATCAGAAAAGTTCTCATTAACTAATGAAACATTATGTAGTGGCTGACCAATGTCGCCAATAATATGAACGACAAGCCTTAATGCAATCGCTTTATTAACCTCACTTTCTGTAGAAGTATTTAAGGTTTTAATTGCACTTTTCAAACAAGAAACAGAATTATATGGTTCCTTTGATAGTTCATCATTTAAAAGTCCTTTTAATTCAGCTTCGCTCTTTTCCTTATTAATATCACTTTTATTAAGTTTAATATCTACATAATGACACTGAGAAAGTGATTTATTAACATTTTGATAAAAATACGCCTTAATACTATCCGCCCAAGAAGCCGCCGTGTCTAAAGAACTTGTATTTTGCGATAAGACCTCACTCCCCGGATAGGAAATTTTAACTTTTAATAAATTATTAATCTTAACTAATGAATCATTATTAACTTTTTTTTCTGCAATCTCACCAATGAGCTGATGAGATTGATCCCAAAATGCGAATACTTGTGTGTGCATTGCAAAGCATGTTACTAATATTCCGAATGATTTGATATGTCTTTTCATTATCACCTCCTTATAAGGATCATTAAAAAAAATGAAATACAAATTAAAAATTTTGCTCTTATGCTTAAGTCTACCAATATGGCTCAACTCGTTATCAGTATTTTCACAAGTTGAAAAAACTCAGGGAATCAAATCAGAAAAGAAAAAGAAAAAATTAATTGCTCAAAAAAACCAAACACCTCCTAAACCGACAGTTCCAAAAGGAAATGTTGAGGTTGTTATTGTCACGAGTATGGGAGAAATAAAACTCGATCTATTTAAACAGAAAGATCCGATCACTGTAAATAATTTCTTAAACTATGTCAAAAGTAGCTATTATAATAATACAATATTTCATCGGGTTATTGATGGATTTATAATTCAAGGAGGGGCTTATGACGTTAACTTTACAGAAAAGGAAAATAAACTAGCTCCCATAAAAAATATGTCTTCTCTTGGTTTAAAAAATACAACAGGCACAATAGCAATGGCAAGGAAGCCTAATTCAGCCGATTCTGCAACTTCACAATTTTTCATTAACTTAGCAAACAATAACACTTTAGACTGCAAAGATAATCAAGACGGATATACTGTTTTTGGAAAGGTCATATCTGGAATGGAAGTCGTCCAAAAAATTGCTAAAATAAAAATTGGACAAAGAGAAGGTATGTACAATGTTCCTTTTTATCCAAAAGAAGCCCTTATTCAGACGGTTTCGATAAAAGAATCTCAATAAATTTATCTTCGCTACGCTCAATTAAAACAAGACCATTGCATAAATCATTTATTTCTTGAAAAAAAGTGTTTTCATTTTTAACATATACTTTAACTTGAATATCTTGAAGAAACTCTGGTTTTTCAAAACAAATAAGATTTGAATTTAAATGATTTTCTACTCTTTTCCAATTAGTATATTCTAAGGCTAAAATATATGATTTATGCAGAGTATATTCAACTGTACCAGCTTTTTTAAGTACATCATTCACAGCAGCACTATAGGCTCGTACAAGACCACCCGTACCAAGTTTAATACCACCAAAAAAACGGGTGACCACAACAGCTACATTATAAACTTCATTCTTTTTTAAATATTCGAGCATAGGCCTGCCAGCAGTCCCAGAAGGTTCACCATCGTCACTGGATCGCATTGTTCCTGATTTTAAAATAAATGCAGTGCAATTGTGAGTTGCGTCGAAATATTTTTTTCTTATCAAAGCAAAGAACTCAAAAACATCTTCTTCAGTATTGACTTTAACAATTGATGAAATAAAACGAGATTTTTCAATTACAATTTCTGCAACAGCATTGCGATATATTGTCTTAAAACAAGTGGAACTCATTTTATTTCTTTTTAAAGAAAAGAGTGACTTCTTGTTTATTATTATACAAATGGCGTGCATATAAAAATTGACAATTTTGAAGAGCGAATTCTTTAAGTGTCAGTTCATAATCTTTTTCAAATTCATTTGCAGAATGTATTTTTAAAGTATGTATAATAATGCCACCTTTCCTAAGAAGAGAGGTCTTCTCGCTACAAATTTTTGCTGATAGAAATGCAGGTCCGTTTAAATCACACATAAGGGCATCGAAAGTCATTCTGACTTTGAATTCACGTGCATCGATTTTATAAAAATGAACCAGTGGATTTTCAACTATATCTTCGTCCATATCAGCTTTATCGACTGCCCAAACTTCACATTTTTTTTCAATCAATTCGTGAGTGATTCCCCCAGGAGCAGCCCCCAATTCAAGCCATTTCTTTGCATTATCTGTTTTGATTCCACTTAATTGTAAAGACTCAGTGGCTTCAACAAATTTTGCAGCGGCACGGCTGGCAATACTTTCATTAGAAACACCAACGTAACGACGCCCACCTGCAAAAAAAGAGCCCGCTTCACTTGGTGTGCTCAACCCTGCCCACGTGCATTTATCAGAAATTGCGACTATAAGAGTTTGATTATAAATAGGTTGTAAAACTGGTTTTTTAGTCCACTCTGTTAATAATTTTGTTGGAGATTTTTCTTTTAATTTTGCACTAAATACTTGCAAAATTCGCCCGCGTAAATTGGATGCTAATTTTTGCTGTTTGCGATCTAACGAAAAGACAACGACGTTACCAAAGTTTTTATCTTTAAATTTTGCGAGCAATCCTTGAGCGCATTTTTCGATATATCCTTTTTCTTCACACTTTGTAGGCCACATATATTGAACAGGTAACCAATAACGTGAAAAAATAGATTCTGATAAGTATCCCCTTGTGGGAGTTGAACTAAATTGAACAGAATAAAAATTATGTCCTAAAGATTTAATGGTTTGTTTTTCGGAACGATTCAAACGATCCTGCCATGCAGGGAAAAATTCTTTCGCAACATGCGCAAGCCAGAGGACAGAATCATTTTTATTAAGAGTCATTGCAAAGTATATCCTGAAAGCGATTGATTAACAAAATGGACAAGTTCACCACGGAGAAGTTTGCTCGCAACAGCCTCTATTTCTTCGGAAAGAGATCGATCTGCATTCTTAACGGCAGGAACTAAATTTCGAGTCCACTCTACGCCCGCACGCGCTCCTGCGCCAGGCTCTAAAGGTAAATGGAACTCTACCCCTTCTACACCAGCAAGCAATTCTAAAGAAAGAATAAAAGATACATTTTTCAAAATAAGTCGCATTTTATTTGCAGAAGTCATACCCATGCTGACGTGATCTTCTTTTTCAGCCGAAGTCGCAATGGAGTCAACGCTTGCGGGTGTCGATAAAACTTTGTTTTCATTCACAAGAGCTGCTGCAACCACGTGTGGAATCATAAAGCCAGAACATAAACCTGAATTTAAAGTTAAAAAAGGTGGCAAACCACTCATATGTGCATTGACAAGTTTCTCAAGCCTTCTTTCAGAAATATTTCCAATTTCAGACATTGCCAAAGCAAAATAATCAAGCACTAAAGCAACGGGCTCTCCATGAAAATTCCCTCCGCTTAATATTTCATTTGTTTCTGGAAAGACTAAAGGATTATCGGTGCTTGAGTGTGCTTCAAGCAAGAGAGTGTCAAGCACATGCGTAAATGCATTGCGTGCTGCTCCATGTACTTGTGGCACACAACGAAATGAATACGCATCTTGAACTTTATCACAGTTCATATGACTTAAACGTATTCCATCATCTACTAGAATTTTTGATATATTTGTTGAAACGATTTTCTGCCCATTATAAGGTCTTACATTCTGAATTTCAGGCCTGAATGCAGTCAATGTCCCCTTAACGGCATCTAAACTTATTGCTGCTGTGATATCAGCTGTTTTTAATAAATTTAACGCATCGTAACAACATAAAAGTCCAATTGCAGTCATTACTTGTGTACCATTAATAAGGCACAATCCTTCTTTTGCTTTTGGCTTTAATGGCTCAACTTTTAAGTGATCTAATACTTCGCGAGTAGAAACAAGATTTCCTTTAAAATAAACTTTACCTTCACCAATTAAATTTAAAGCAATGTGTGCAAGTGGAGCAAGGTCTCCGCTTGCGCCAACTGAACCTCTCGAAGGAACATAAGGCGTTATTCCGAGATTTAAAAAACTTTGCATTATATAAACAGTTTCTTTTCTTGCGCCTGAATTTCCTTTTAAAATATTCATAATTCTTAAAACGAGAGTCGCGCGAACAATATCTTCCGCTAAAGGTTCGCCAACTCCACAGGCATGCGAGCGTATAAGATTGATTTGTAATTCATCTAACTTATCCGAAGGTATTTTGACATTTGCTAATGCACCAAAACCTGTGTTGATTCCATAATACGTTCCACCTGATTCAAGCCTCTCTTCTACACAGTTTCGAGCTGCTTCAACTCTTTTTAGAGAATCCTCAAATAAATCGATTTTAACATCGTTTCTGGAAATTTTTATAAGATTCTCTAAAGTCAGATTGTCACTGCCAAGAACTATTTTCTTTTGTGATATGTTATCATTTAAAAAAGACATATATTGTATCCTATAAATAATTTAACCGATTGGAGATTTTCAAGGATTTGAATCCTACTCTAATTCGGTTGGGAGCGCAAAGACAATGTTTCGTGCTCGAAGTCCAATGATAAAAAGAACAGATAAAATGACGTCATTTATAACTGTACTTTGGCGTTATATTATTTACTCAAGTCTTTTTTGGTCATTAATCTCACTTTTTTTTCTTATTGTTTTATATGATTCTACATATGGCGAGAAATCTTATCTTTCTTTTTTTTCTTCATTCAATTTAACAATTCAATTTATCGGTATTATTTTAATAATAATAATATTTTCTGGGATTTTAGGCGGCACTTTATCTCTTCCTGCAATTTTCTTAAAGATTCTCATGAAAGTGCAAGAGGATAAAAAACTACGCAAGGGGCAAAGACCCGTTATTTTTACCTTCGCTGCAACCTATTTACCAATTTTATTTTGTGTTTATATCCACTTTATGGCATTGCTCATAAGCACAAGTGCCGCTCCACAGATGATGAGAAAATGGTTTGATAAAAACTCATATATCTATGAATTGCAAGAGAGTTTTTATAATAAACTCTATGAAATTAAAAAAACAGAGATTTATAATAAGTGGAATATTATAGGTAAGAATTCAGAACAAAATTCTAAATTTATTTTTCTTGTACCTGATTATCTTCTGACGCATAATAATTCTTTTAGGGAATCAAAATTACTTTTAAAAAATGAAAACAATTGGTTTCTGTATTCTCCAACTAAAGCATCAATAAGTGCCACAATTTTGGGAGATATTTATTTAACAGATGAAAGACTTTTTACTCCAGCACCTTTACAGAGTTTTCAAAATATTAATCGAAGCAAAAGTGAGTTAAAAGAAGAAACTAATAAATATTTTATAGGAATAAATGGCAAAAGCAGTTTTACTTTCTCTCAAATATTTAATAAAAATAGAATAAGCAATAACATCAATCCCAGTTGGATGAATATATATTTAAACCGAATCGCTCTTTCTCAGCCTCAACTAATGTTTTTCTTTAGAATTGGTTTGGGTGGATTTTTCTTTTCTACCTGGAAATGGGAAAACATAATAGATTCAAACAGCTATTTACTTGAAAATTATGCCGATAAAATCTTAAGTAAGAATGAAAAATTAAGTACATTTATAATATTTTTACCTGAAATGGAACATATTAAAGAAAATAGCTTTATCAACACCATCGAATGGCCTGAATATATTTCAAAAAAAGAATTTGACTATAACACAGATAAAATTGACTATTATTTATCTTTTGTTATTAAAGGCCTTCAAGATGCAAACCAAAAAGAGATAATTATTATGCCATATAATAAAAAAAATAATTCATTAAACCAAGCAAAAGGATACTCACACTCATTTTCACAAGAAGTCTTATTAACACCAGAAATTATTTATCAAAAATTAATCAAAAAAAGCCCAAATACAAATTGTAATTCAATGTTCTTTAATTTTGAACTCACTTCACATAATCAAGGTATTCAAAATAAATTTTATTTTCTTATGGATACTATTGATTCAAAAAAAGATAATTTCCCAGTAATAAAAAAAGATTTTTATTTAAGTATAAAGGAAGCTGTAAAATATGGAGTACTCTGCCAAAACGAAAGTGGGTTATCTTATATAGTTTTACGGAGAGAAGGAATTTTTAATAAAGGCAATTATATAAATAAATTTTCTTATAAAAATATTCACAATCAAATTTTTATAAATGTAGATAATAAACTTAAAAAATATGAATCTGAAAAACTTCTGGCAGCAAGAAGTTACAAAAATTTTGAAAAGATGAATCCTATCACAGATGGAAATTTAAATGATTTTTATAAACAATTTGATGTCTTTCAAATTATAATTGGTACCCCTATAGGGTTTAAAACCCTCAGTGAATTAGACAAAGAACAGTTTATAAAAAAATATGGAAGTGAAGTCAAAAGTAAATTTTATAGTTATATTCAATATTCAATTAAATAGGTTAATGTTATGGCTCTAAAAACATCAAGACTATCTAAATTATCACTATATATTATAGTCTCATCAATTACTGTTTTTACATTTTTAATTTGTTTTCTAATTATTTCATTCTTTTTTCCAGTTCAAACAATATCAAATAATTTTAGCACAGCTCGCTCCTCCCGCTTTATAGCTCCTTGGCCAATTTCAGCATTAGAGCAAGAAAACCTTGAACGCCGTCGTCTCAAACGTTATGCAAAGTCAGAACAGTTGCGTAGAATGGAAAAGCAACTGCAAAGAATGGAGATTTTAAATACTCCTATTTATGATCTCTTTTTAGATTCAAATGCTGAGATATCAAATACACGCTTTATGACTTCCCTTGAAGACACTTCTTTTTTATGGCCAATGCTCCCAGCAAAAAAATTATTTTACAACTCACTCAATCCAAACGTTTTTAGAAAATCATCACAAGTTGTTTTTCCTTACAGCCATTGGAGTCGCTTGATTGAAGGCATTATACTCTTAGGTGGAGAAGAAATAAAAGCAACAATTCCTGTTGTGCGAGGTCGAAGATCATTTAATTTTACTCTCTTTTTATTAACTCCTGGTAGTATTAGAATAAATCTTGGGCAATATATTTGGGCAAAGACATTTACAGAAGATGATGTACAGAAAAGAGTTAAATTCTCTATTCCCATTAATGACTCAACCGCAACAAATATAAAAATCATAAGCATATCTTCTAGCTTTTATATTTTAGATGCAAGTGTAAATCACACTGAGCACAATGCTCGTTCACCTATTCGTGTTTCTAGCCAAAGTAAAATTTGGAATGTAAATAAAACCATACTTATAGCAAATCAAAAAAAGACCGTAAAATTAGCAAATGAAGATGAAACAATATTAGAAGATGATGAAGAGGTAGATAAGTTTGTGGATGAACAAAAACCAGAAGATTTAAAACCTGAAGAATTACCTCCAACCCCTATTCAACTAAATCAACCAACAAAAAAATCTGTTACAATTATAGATCCGTTAACTCAAATTACAAATCCACAAATTATGACCGATGAGCCTTATAGCACTGCTTTTGGTTATAATATTGTAATTATTCAAACACCAAAAATATCTGAATCACTACTAAAAAACAGAAAAAAACTTGCAAAAATATCCCCAACATTAAATTCTTTATTAGAACAATCAGCCGTTTTTTCAAAAAGCATCTCGATATCTGAAAATTCAAGTGAAAACTTCAGACGATTCATTTTCTCAGATTCAAAATATTTAAGCTCAGATAATATCCCAATAACAAGAGAAGAAGTTGATGATGAAAAAGAAAAAAATACATATTTAGAATTGCGAAAATATGGATACGATGTCGTTGGAATTGCAAATCCTGAAACATATTTTTTTAATAAACAAATTTCTGAATCAGCTGGTTTTTCAAATTTTTATGGACGTTGGCTTGAAAAAAGCGAATGGGCTTTTTCAAGAAAAAACATGCAAATTGATGACAGAAATTTACCAGTTCAAGGCTTAGATGCAATATTTAAAACAAAATCAAAAGATATATCACCTTCCATCTCTCAAAAGGATTTCCAAGTAATTTCTTCATATTTA
Source organism: Fluviispira multicolorata (assembly GCF_009208585.1). Lineage (GTDB taxonomy): Bacteria > Bdellovibrionota_B > Oligoflexia > Silvanigrellales > Silvanigrellaceae > Silvanigrella > Silvanigrella multicolorata. The sequence goes on along the minus strand of NZ_WFLN01000007.1, from coordinate 150,146 downwards.
TCTGGCGTATCTCAAAATATTGATGCAGTTCCAAACTGGGGACCAAATGAATATATTTTAATAAATAACCAAACTCTTTATATTCCAAGAACAGTAGAGGCTTTTCAGAATTGGACACAAGAAAATCAACAGTCCAGATTTTTAGCACATATTCTACTCGACACAGATCCCACACTTATTCGTCCTACACTCAAAGATCTCGGTAAATCAATTTCAACCCTAGGCTTTTCTTCTATTGTCAATCCTTTTCAGATTGATGACATAGCAAGAGTATCTTATATTGATCGCGCACTTGGACAAATCATGGACACCATTAAAGCAAGAAAAATTGAAAATCGCACAATTGTTTTTATTTTACAACCTTTAGAAAAAGTAGATTCAAAAAAGGGAAGTATTGCCACTGGAATATTGAAAATTCCAGGATTAATTCCTAAGAAAAATTTAACATTTGAAAATTTAAATATCAATGATATTACAGCTACTCTTTTGACTAACGTTGGAATACCAGTAGGAAAAAACATCGCAAATAAGCAATCAAAAATTGATGGTTATATGCTAGAAAATATAAAGAAAAAAGACTATGAAGAAAATATAAAAACATCTCTTGAACCAATAAATATAAATAAATTCTTTAAATACACTTTGCTCATTAAGCCTGATGCGCATAATTGTGCTTCATTTTTATGGAATCCAAAAAAGGAACAGATATTTGGGGTACAAACTAATTATCCTGTGAATCAAATTATTTTAGAAAAATCGATAGAGTTCTTTCCCTGCTCCATTAAAAATAAATTTATAACTTTTACCTGGTATCAAAAAAATGAGGGTGCAAATGCATTTTACTCAAATATTGATGAATTTTTAGGTGGAAGTTTTTCATATCGTAAAAATATCACTTCACTTCCTTACTTTTATTTTGGAAACTACTTAACCTCTTCAGAAAGTATTCCCTTTTATTTTGATTCAGTAACTAAACAAAATCTTGAAAAAATTTTTATAGTTGATGAAAAAAATTTAAAGAAAAGTCAAAAAGCAATCAAAGATAATTTTTATGCTATCGATATCTTCGAAGGAAAAAACTTAGACAATCCAACTTTAACAAATCGAACCAAAATAGGCTTTTTTGTGACTCCGCTTTGAATCTTGCCTAGGAAAATTTTTCATTTCTAAAATTAATTTTAAATGCCGACACCTTATGAAAGTGATTCATTTATTTGAGGTGAAGGGATGAAGTTAAGTTTTCTGAAAAAATATCTGCTTTTATACATTTCTTCATTATCTTCTATGTATTGTTTTGCAGAAACTTTACCAGTGGATTGGCACAGTATGCGCGCCATGGGGATGGGAGAATCTTTTACGGCCTTCTCCAATGATGAAACAGCTATTTATGCAAATCCTGCAGGTTTAAGCTCTACAAGAAACCCAGCTTCAAAAAAAGCTATAAGCGATATTAAATTTCCTGATTTTGAAATAGGTGCCAATGAATTGATGCTCAATAATATGAAAGCAAATCCATTGGAATGGGGGACTGATCTCATAAATGCAGCAAAAAACACACCAGGAAAACAATCCTATTTAGAACTACAGAGTTTTCCAGAAATAATATTTGGAGGAAAATTTGCCCCAACATTTATGATTGGATTTCCAATACGAAGCGAGAATAAGGTAGCTTTTTTAGACACGGCAAATCCGAATAACGCTTATACCATTTCCACCACAACGGCCACTGCTGCCATTGCAATTTCTAACGCAACCCAACGCGGAGGCTTTCGCTATGGGCTTTCCATACGTCCCAATTATCGCACGGATTATCAAAACAGCACAATGGATACCACCCATGTTACTTCAACAAATGATCTCACAAGCGAAATTACGAAAAATGGGATCCAAACCACATCCGTCGGAATCGATGCTGGTTTGATGTTCACAGCTGCAGATTATTGGTTCCCCACTCTAGGAATTGCTGTTAGAAATATTCCAACAGGATGCATCAATACTTATAAAAATCCAGTGACACAAAATACAGAAAATATTTGCGGGGCAATTCGACAGGGAGGTACAGATACTTCACCAAACACTTCAAAAATTGATCCGACAGAACTTAGGATAGGACTGTCCTTAACTCCAAGGGGAAAAGTTGCAAAATCTAAAGTGAATTTAAGACTCTCAGTCGATGTTTATCCCATTCCAGTTTCATTTGGTGGCAACAATTATGGAGTTAAGGATGTCGATTTAAATAGACTTTTACATGCAGGTGCCGAGCTTTACTTTGGAAAAGTCCTTATTCAACAAGGATTTTCAATCAGAGGAGGCTACATGGAAGGCGGGGCAACATGGGGCATATCAATTAACGCTGCATTTTTATCGATCGATTATTCATCTTATGTTATTAACGACTCATTGCCAGTGAATAGCACAACACAAACGTTTGTTGAACGCAGACACTTGCTAGGACTCTCCTGTCACTGGTAACATTCATTCCATGTAATACAAATTTATTTGATTGAGTTTGTATTTTTATTTTTTTGTTATTTAAAAAAGGTTCGTATGTCAGAAAAAAAAATATTTTTAAAATCAATTCTTTTGAGTGGTTTTATTTTTCTTATTTCGGGTTGCACAAGCCTTACAGGTAAAAAAGAAAACGTAAGTATTGTAAATGCTCCGGCTGTTAAACCAGCTCCTTCTGTAATTGATCCTCCACCTTCTTCAACCACCCAAACTCCTATAAGAATAGTATTAACTGAAAAAGATTTCGAAAAAATCCTTTCAACACTTAAAGAAATTGAAGATAATTTCATCTCACAAAATTGTTCAACAGTACTTGATTTGGCAAAATCTTTAGATAAATATTCTAAAACTTTTCCTATCGATTCTTACCCAACATTATCGCAAGCCGCTGTCTATGTGTGCGACGCAAAAGCGGGCCTTGATAATCCCAATCGCTTACACAATGCCATTGCCGTTTTAAAAGCAACTCAATTAAGATATCCAATTATCAATGAAGCTTGGCTCAAAAATACCATATCTGATTTTTATATCGCATTGGGTGAAAAAGACAATGCACTGACAGAAAAACGAGTTGCACGCGATTTAATATTAGCACAACAACTTGATATTTCATCTTTAAATTCACAAATCTTACAACTCAACCCACAAGAACCCGGCTTACAAATGACCAACTCAGGCGCATTAACAGATGCTCCCAATCAAACAATCGATCAAATCGTCAGCAGTGCAAAACAAATGCTTGACAATGATTCACCTGAACAAGCGTTGGCATTAATAGACACCATTCCAAACGATAAAAGGAGCGATTCCATAAAACGCTTGCGCTCCGATGCAGAAAAAAATCTTGTCATGAATTTACGTTTTAAAGTACGAGCATTATTTGTCAGAGCAAGTCAGCAAACAGGGGCAACTCGAAAAGACACTCTCAGTCAATGCTTACAAATTTTACAAGGAATTATTAAAAACTACCCTGGTTACTCGGATATGTTAGCAGTTCAAAATAATTTAAAACAGGTTCAAAGAGAAATGAGCAAGCCCTGAAAGGTATAAAATGTTTAGCGCTATTTTAAATGAATTAAACTCCCCACTATTTTCACCACTCACTGATTGTAAATCAAGAATTGCTGATTGGTTAAACGATTCTTCTATTTCAATCGAAAATAAAAATGAAATTAGCGAACTTATTAAAGAAAAAAATATAAAAGAATTAAGAGATCGTTTTTATCGTGATCTCGAATTTGGCACAGGTGGAATGCGTGGAGTGATGGGTATGGGTTCTAATCGCATGAACCGTTACGTTATTCGGAGATCAATTCAAGGGCTTGCAAATTATATTACAAAGCACTGCCCAAAAGACACTCATAGAGGTGTTGCTATTGCATATGACAGTAGAAACAATTCACCTTTATTTACTAAAGAAACAGCCTGTGTTTTAGCCGCAAATAATATTCCAGTGTATATTTTTCCAACTCTACAAACAACTCCTGCTTTATCTTATGCAATTAGAAAATTAAATTGCTTGAGTGGCGTTTGTGTCACTGCTAGCCATAATCCCCCTGAGTACAATGGAATTAAAATATATTGGGAAGATGGCGCACAAATCATTCCTCCGCAAGATGCAGGTATTTTAAATGAAGTGTTTTCAGTATTATCTTTCTCTGAAGCAAAATATATTGATTTCAAAGAAGCGGAGAATAAAAAATTAATTCATTATATTAATGATGATTTATTAACTGATTATTTTTCTGAAATTAAAAAGTTATCCTTAGCACCAAACATAACAAGAGATTTAAATATAGTTTACACTCCTCTACATGGAACCGGAAAAATTCCCGCATTGAGAGCGCTTGAGTCATGGGGATTTAAAAATGTGTTTGTTGTTCCTGAACAAGCGGAACCCAATGGCAATTTCCCTACAGTCAAAAAACCAAATCCAGAAGAAAGAGATGCTCTTTCTCTTGCAATCCAATATGCAACGAACCGTAAAGCTGACTGCGTATTTGCAACAGATCCTGACTCTGACAGATTGGCTTTGGCAGTTTATGATCCTAAAATGGCCAAAGGGCTTTTATCTCACCAAGCCCAAGGGGACTATGTTTTACTAAATGGCAATCAGACGGGTGCTCTTTTAATAGACTCTATTTTAGGGCTTATGAAAAAAAGCGGAAAACTTGAAAGCACGCACAAAATCGTAAAAACCATTGTCACTTCTGATTTACACTCACGCATCTGTGCTCACTATGATATTGAAATTTTTAATACTTTAACTGGATTTAAATGGATTGCAGGACTTGTACGCAGCTGGGAAACAGAGGGTAAAAGCCATAAATACCTTTTTGGCACCGAAGAAAGTTTTGGTTTTATGCCTGCAAACAACGTAAGAGACAAAGACGCTATCGCTGCAATCTGCCAAGCTTCTGAAATGATTTCTGTTTTAAAAATGAACAACAAATCAGTCTGCGAATATCTTTTTGATCTTTTTAAAATACATGGAGCATGGCACGAAGAGCTTATAAACATTGATCTTTATGGCGAAGAAGGAGCACAGCGAATTGCTCGCATGATGTTAGAAATGAGGACAAATCCCAAGCAAAGCTGGGGAGGTCTTTCAGTAAATCAAATACTTGATTATACTGAGAAAAGTACACAGCTAAAGTTTTCTATACCAAATTCAAATGTATTGCAGTTTTTACTCAAAGATGGGAGTAAAATTTCAATGCGTCCCAGTGGAACCGAACCAAAACTCAAATTTTATGTTTCTGTTTGTACAGAAAAGCCAGATGTAGAGCTTGCTTACAAAGAAACTTTAATGAAAATTGAGCTTCTCAGCAAAGAAATCCATGAATTTGTTCAAAAAAATCCTTAACTGAACATAAAGAAATTATTTTAGAAAGCCCTTTATTTTACCGAAAAGTAAAATTGTGAGGGCTTTTTCTATGTTAAGTCTTGAACAAGATATTCTTGTCAGAGATGTGATCCTTGTGTTTGCAGCCATTATTGGAGCAGCGTTTTTATTGATTTTAAATTTAAGGGAATCAGGAATACGCTTTAAAGTATTTGGCGAAAACCAACATCTGGACAAGTCTGATTTACATGCTTATGATGAAACTCATTATTCAGTGACAGACTGGCAAAGTATTTCAGTTGAAAGCTATATTATTCATTTCGAGGAACCACACACAGTGTGGCAAATTAACATGTTTACAATTTCGATGAATCAACGAGAAAAAATATTTTCAAGATTTTCTGGCTTTCCTTGGCATGAGTTTTCTAAGTCCCAAAGTTCAACTGAAAAAATCATGGCCCCTATTTTAAGGAAGATTTTTTTAAAATACAAATCCAAATTTGAAAAAATCCATCCTATTCATGTGTTAAGAGTTCCAAGAGAGTCAATTCATTTTTATACTTGGTTACAAAATGAAACACATACACATTCCGCTATTTTTAATTTTCTCGAAGAGTCTCTCTACCTTTCCAAGCAAGCCGAAATTTTTCCCAGCTTATCAGTAGTTTGGGATGATACTATTTACCTTGAGGTTATCTTTCCCAAAAATCATCTGTCGAGCCTTTTTGAACAGGAGTTTGAAAAAGTCTTTGGTATCGATTGCAGTTCATCAGAATCGAGAGTGATTTTAAAGCTCTGGGTTGCTTTTAGCATAGAAAAAATCCCTCAGTCCTTGCGTGAAAAAGATAAGAAAAAACTAAAATCTTATAAAGCAACAGATCGCGCATCTTGAGCTTTGCCTACCTGTTGACTCATGATACTGTGTGAATGTAGTTCTCAAGAATGTATTTTCTTCTTGGAGCCAAAGCAAATGCAAGAACATTCAACATTCAGTATATTAATTCTCTCGTTAGGCAATGCAGCTCTTGTCGCTATGGGTTTATATCCCACTCCTGGTACCAACACCTATAGCAAAGACACTGAAACTGCTCATTTAAATATAGAAATATTAGATACTCTTCTGAAAAAGACAAAAGGGAATCTAACCGCAGCTGAAGAAGAAATGCTCTCAAGCTTACTTTATGACCTTCGACTTAAGTATGTTGAAGCACGGAAGTAAGCATGCTATCCTATTTATGTGTCATTGATCCCAACTCATGATATGGCATACAATTATTTTTGTTATGCGGGCTGAAGGTGTAAATCTTCAGCCCGCAGAGCAATTTATTATTATGCTTTCCTAATTGAAGAGGAGCTCGGTTCAGACTACAATGAACCAAACAAATTCTTGAGTTCTTACTTGGGATAATTTTTTAGCGAATCGAATTTTGCTATTCCATCATAGATGGCAATCAATCGATTTGTTTCTTTTTTTATACAGATTTTAAAAAGGTAATTTTTTATGTCTATAGATACAAACGCTCCCATTCCCATTACTCAGATTGGTCATGAGAAATTAAAAGAAGAGCTAAAACGCCTTAAAACCCTCGATCGCCCAAAAGTTATTTCTGAAATTGCTGAAGCACGTGCCTTAGGCGATCTTTCAGAAAATGCAGAATATCATGCTGCGCGTGAAAAACAGGGCTTTATCGAAGGTCGAATTATGGAGCTTGAAGATAAGCTTGGACGTGTACAAGTTATTACGGGTGGTAAAGGAAGAACCGATAGAGTCGTATTTGGTGCTCTTGTTTCTCTCGTTGATGTGAGTGACGATAGCAAAGGTGAAGAAAAATCATATAGAATTGTAGGAGATCTCGAAGCAGACATTAAAAACAATGCTATTTCTATTTCAAGTCCACTTGCAAAATCACTTATTAATAAAGCAGTTGGAGACATAGTCACAGTAAACTTACCAAGGGGTGAAAAATACTATGAAGTTAAAGATATCCGCTTTATAGATTAATTCTCTTATGTTTACTTCTGCTATCGAAATTCACTTACCTGAAATGTCAGTCCCAACTGTGCAAATATACTTTTATTATTAATTGACAAGGTATTTAAAAATGAGGTTGATGAACAATTATTAAGACAAGTTATCTTAGTCAAACGATATCCTGTTTGAAAAGAAAGTGCTAAGTTTTTTTTATAAAAATAATCTAAACCGACAAAATAAGAAAACACGTCAGGGACAGGAGCAAGAGCACGTGATGTTGATGCTGCAGTAGATGTTGTATCGGTTAAAATCGTCATATCTGGGAACCATGCCGCACCATACTCTGCTCCTGTCAGGAGTCGATAATTTTGACTGAAATTTAATGACAGCCCTCCCATAACAGTTGGAAAAGCGTACCCGTAAACAGGTTTTAAACTACCATAATTTGAGACAGGTAAAAGCAGTCCCGCCGTCGTACCCAGAAAAAAGCCAAAATTTGAAACTATATTTATGTGATAAGCATATCTTAAATACAGTCCAACTCCTAAACGTGTCTCAGAAAGAGAAGATATTGTTCCAAAGCTCGAAGCACTGTTTTGGCTCACATTCCAAGTAGAATGATCCCAAGATGTTAAGAGAGACAAAGTATGCCCTGAACGAAATACAGGTGTATAGGAGGTATTTTCTTCCGTTTCATCTTGTGCATAGAGCGTGTTAGAATTAAAACTCAGTAGGAGTAAAGATATTAACTTTACAAAAGAAAAGAAAGAAGGAGATCTTATCGCATGATGAGTATTATAAAAAATAAACTTCTTTCCGCTTTTATTTTTATTCTTTTTTTTACAATCTTTTTCAGTTCCAACCACCACCCTTTTGTATCTCTGAATGGAAGTATTTTGTCGTTCTGTTTGCTCATTCTTTTTTTTATATTGCATAAAATCCAATTTCATCACTTATCGTTTATATCTTTTCATCTTATTGCAATCATTTTATATCTTATTTATCCACTCCCCGAAATTGCAATTTTTTCTATTCTTTCTATTCTAATTCGCGAATTTATTTTGATCGCTAAAGAAAGAGGAGAAAAGAATTCCAGAACAAGTCTATTATGGGATTTAGGAGCAATAAAGCCCGATAGACAAATATCAATTGTTCTATATCACACATTTCCATTATCAACAGCAGCATTGTTGATTGCGATTGTTTCTCATACCTTCTCCTTTCCGGCGATAGTACTTGCCTACATTCCACTTTTCATATTTGCTATGAGTTTTGGGAACCTGCTTAAGGTAGAAACGGAAAAAGCAGAATCAGAGAAAAGGTGATTAATATGAACACTCAAAGTAAATTCTCATTCAACTGGAAAAAAGTTCAAGAGTCCATTGCAGATGCAGCCACAATCAGCACACGTGAAATCAAAAGAGGAGTTGAAGAAGCAAAAAAACAGTATGGCAAAGTAAAACTTATTCAAAAAAGAAAAGAACTCTTTGCAGAACTCGGGAGAAATCTTTATGAGGCACAACAGGATGGATTACCAAAAGAAATTAATAGTTTTCTAAAAGAAACTGAACTTTATGAGATTATCCAAGAGATAAAAGAAACAGATGAAGAACTTCTTAAACTGAGGGGCTTAGAAAAAGAATAATTATGAAAAATAATAGAGGAAAAATATTTTTTATTAGCTTTTTCATTATCTTTGTTTTTATATTTGCATTTATAAATATAGTAATAGGCCCTCTCATTATTTCATTCGTTGCAGCCTATCTTATCAATCCAGTATTTGAATACTTAGAAAATAAAGGTATTAATAGAGCTCTTATTTCTTTTATTACAATAATTATACTTGGGATTCTTACTTTCCTTGCAATCTGGTTGTTTTTTCCATTATTATTTAATCAAATAGAAAATTTAATTACTAAACTACCGGCTTTCAAAAACTATATTGAACTTAATCTTGTTCCAAAAATTCAGCTTCTTATTTCAAATATAACAGGACAAAAACAGTATAAAATACTAAATATTTATGACTTTATTCCTATAAATTTAGAAAACTTTGGTGAAACGCTTCTCTCAAGAATTGGAGCAAGTACGCGCTTTATTGCTTCATTGTTAATTATGACAGTATTTACCCCTCTCTTTTCTTATTTCTTTATGAGGGATTTTAACAAAATACATAAACAAATATTCGATCTTGTACCAATCGATATAAAACCAATATTCATCGAATTTATTGAAGAAGTAGATAAAAAATTACGCTCCGTTTTACGTGGACAATCATTGGTAATCTTGATACTTTGTTTTTTATATCCAACCGTATTTTTAATTGCAGGATTACCTGCTGCTATTGCTGTTGGCATACTCACTGGAATATCTAGACTTGTTCCATATATGGATATTCTTGTAGGAAGTTTTCTATGTTTCTTTGTGTTAGTTACAAATGCTGCAGATAGCCATCTTATTTTATCTGTGTCATTGGCTTTTTTAGCTGTACAATGTTTGGATGGCCTTTTTATCACTCCAAGAATTCTTGGTAGATTTTCTGGATTGCATCCTTCACTCGTCATTTTATCTGTTCTCTGTTTTGGAGATTGGTTTGGATTTTATGGAATATTATTAGCAATACCTCTTGCTGCGGTTGGAAAAGTATCTTTTAAGTTAATATTAAGAACATACAAAGAATCGGTGTTTTTCAAAAATGGTAACAATGGATAATGTAAAATCTGTCGAAAATATTATTGATTATGAGTTAAATTGGAACTCCTTATTTGTTCAACATTCTAAAAAATATTGGGATCCAATGTTTCGATTTTGTGTAAGTTTAACAAACAATAAAGTCAATGCAGAAGATATTCATCAAACAGCCTTATTCAAAGCACTTAAATCATTTTCAAAGTTTGTATTAAAATACAATCCACAAATAATAAATGAACAAGATGTCGACTCAATTTTTTTAAAGACTGAAACACAGTATCATTTTAAAAATTGGCTCTACCGAATAATAAAAAACACCTATCTTGATGAATTAGAATCCAACAAAAAATGGAGTTTAGATTCATCTGAAGAAACACTTGAAAAATTAACAAACCAAAGCGATTTTAATTTGACACAAGGAAATAATTCATCAGTTTCTGATTTAAAAAATGAAGAAAAAAAATTTTATCAACTTGCACTAGATGACCAATGGAAAAAACGCTTCTCTCAATTAAATGATAGACAACGAAGCATCATTTTTCTTGCTGCTGAAGACTATTCTTATAAAGAGATTTCTGCCATATTAGATATTCCCATGGGAACCGTTATGAGCACGCTCTCACGTGCCCTCCAGAAGTTGAAGTCAAATTCACCTAATTTGGAATAAAAAACTTTTTTTAATCGTTTATACTTATATAAGTATGGTCTCAGCATTGAGGTGTGTTTTATGTTACCAAATGAGAATAACTATAAAAAGGATGTCGATAGCTGGAAAAAAACTATTAAAAGTCATTTTGATACACACTCCTTATCAAAAGATAAAAAGATACAACTTGAACAAATGCTTTTACAACGCCAACTCTCTCCCTTAAAATCAATATCTTCGATAAATAAGGGAAAATTATATTTTAGAACATGTAAAGCCATTCTATTAAAAAATCAAAAATATATATTGACTCACTGCGTAGCCGCAAGTGCAGCTGCCCTTCTCACATTTTCGCTTTTAGGTGGCTTCGAAAATAACCATCACGACATTCTTTCGGAAATGGCTTTTTTACCTGATGCGGGCACTCTACCAGCTGACTTTGATCTTGTAGGAGATGCAACAGCCCTTCCCCAGTTGTCATTGGAGTCACTGCCAAATCAATCATTTGAGCCTGTGATTCCAAAGAAAATCACTCAAAAGTACACAGCAAATGAAGGGCGTTTTTTTTATTTAAAAGGACAGCAGGGTGTGAGCATTTCTATGCAACCAATAGCAGGCTTACCACACGCAACTTCTAATATTCATATGGATCGTCCAAGCACACTGTATATTGTTAAATTATCACAAAAAAATGAGAGTGATTTCCCTAAGAAAAGAATCTTGCGTAAAATCATATCTTCTACCGGAAAAGTAAGACGTATCTATGCATGGCAAGATGGTGCCTATGGATATGCAATGGTTCAGCCCCAAAATATTTCTGATGGCGGTTCATCTTCCGATATTTTCCAAACAAGTGAAGATCCTTCAATTGTTAATCCTTAAATCAAGGTGGGAGAATATCAGGAGTTTGTGCAATAAAATCCAAAGCCTTAATTTTTCCTGCACCGAAATCAAGAATAACAACATTGCGACCATTTTCCTTAGCATGATAAAGACACTCATCTGCTCTTTTAATTGCAGCTTCCTTTGAATCATCCACAGCTTTTATTAAAGTAACACCAACGCTTGTTGTAACAGGAATTTTTGTCCCCTGAAATAAATAATTATGCTCTTGAATAGCAGATCTAAATTTTTCTGCTGTGACAGCTGTACCACGTTCATTAGCATCAAAAAGAACAACTAAGAGCTCTTCACCACCATAGCGACCTAAAATATCCGATCTTCGTGCATTTTCTTTCAATATTTTTGCTGTTTCTGATAAAACAAAATCCCCCGCTTGGTGACCATACGTATCATTTACATTTTTAAATTTATCGAGATCAAACATAATTATAGCAAGTTTTGGATTTATATTATTAATTTTACAGCGTTCAATTTCTTTAGAAATTTGATCTTCAAAGTAACGACGTGTGTATAATCCTGTTAAAGGATCGGTTATTGACTGCAATGATTTATCTTTATATTTAGTCTGCAAATTTGTTTCAGCAGTTACATCTCGCATTAGTAAACAAGCACCAAGCATTTTTCCATCATCTTCATAATATGGATAACTGCTAATTATTAATGTTACTTCTTTTCTATTTGTTACATTAATTGCGGCAACTTCATCGATTCGAGTTGGATTAGAAGATTCTAATAATTGATCAATAGCAGATTGATCTGTACCGGGCATTGTTGTCAAAAGCATTTCTTTTAACGAACCAATTCTCCGTACGTCGATTGCTCTTTGCTCAATAATCTGACAAAAAGCCGAATTAAATTTTAAAACTTTCTGCTCTCTATTTATTAATATAAATGCATCAAGAAAAACTCGAGTGAAGTCTCGATGCATTTCAAACTTTTCTATAAGTCGTGAGTCGAGAACACTTTGATTCTCCAAATCATCACCTCAGCGCTTTAAAAAAACAAAATATTCATCTTCTAGTTCTTCAGTTTGCATTCCACACTCATCCGATTCGCATTTAGGAGCATTTGGAATCGTTTTAGGTGGAAGAGATGCGGTTTCAATAAGTTTTTTTTCTTCTTTATTACAAACTTCACAAATATAATTCACAAAAAAACTAGAAACTGATGCTTTCCCTAGAAAACTTGGAATCATATTTATCTGCATAATAACATCAGGAGTACACTCATAAAAAACAAGCGACCGACCTTCTTCAATAGATCGTAAAAAACTTACCCAGGCACGCACACCTAGCGAATTGATACTTTTTACTTGGGAAAAATTAAATCCAACTTTTTTGATATCTTTAATCTCAAGAACGAGATCTTTAAATGTCATTTCTGAATCTTCATTTATAAGACCCATTAAAGTTATCATTTTTCCATCGTCTTGCTGCATGATGGAGTATTCCACTTTTTTCCCCTCCCGTAGAGAATCACATTCGTATTCTCAATAGAGTTTAGCAATTTTTTAATGAAGTAAGATTTTTAAGAGAGATTCTTGACATTATAGGAAACGATTACTAAATGAGTTAGAGGTAGATCGTAGAAATACTGCAAAGGCAGCTTTTCGTGAATAATGCTCTTGTGGCGGAACTGGTAGACGCGCGCGACTCAAAATCGCGTTTCCTTTGGAAGTGGGAGTTCGATTCTCCCCGGGAGCACCATTTTAAGAAATTGTCTTAAAATTCTTATTATTCACCTTATTCTATTTCATTCATTTATTAAATTTTCTCTAAGATATCCGTTCATCCATAAGCAATTCTATACCAAATTTTCCTTGTCAAACGGGAAAAAATGAGGCATGGTTTCGGTTTCTAGGAATGATTTTCAAATGAAAACTCGTTCTATTTCTATTTTATCAATAAATTAAAGGGGTTAGACATGACTTCACCTACCGACAAGACAAATCGCTGCCGCGAAGCCAAAAAGGTAAAAATGGGCAAGAAAGATAAAAATAAACTTCGTAGAACTGGTACAACCCCAAGCTTGTACACACTTAACAAGCCTACGCCAAATGAGCTTAAAAATTAATATTCTTGTTAAAAGTTATCATTTTAGGGAAGAGATTTCTCAATCGTCGACAGGCTAAATATTGCATTTCACCTGTTTATGCTGAGAATTTTCTTCTCTTTTTTTATTTTTTGCAGAAGACATGATAGATTCTGATTGATATAGTAAAAATGCTATACATTCATCTTATTAAATTTTTTAAGGAGATTGCACACAATATGCGTCCAATGGGAAACCAACAAACTCGTACCCCTGCTCAAGATGGTCCACGTATTAATGATCGTATTAAAGCCACAGAAGTTCGCCTCATTTCAGATACGGGTGAACAAGTTGGTGTTCTACCAATCCGCGAAGCTCTCATGAGAGCAGAAGAGTTAGGGCTGGACTTAGTTGAGGTTTCACCTGACGCGAAACCACCTGTGTGCCGTCTAATCGATTATGGTAAATTCAAGTACCAACAAAGTAAAAAAGCACAAGAAGCTAAGAAAAAACAAGTAGTTATTGAAGTCAAAGAAATCAATTTAACTCCTAATATTGATAAACATGACATCGAAACAAAACAAAATCACATCAAAAGATGGGTATCCGAAAAAGCACGTGTCCGCGTTGGAGTCAAATTCCGTGGCCGTGAAATGTCCCATATTGACCTTGGGTACAAAGCTTTACAAGAGCTTATGACTGGACTTGAAGATATCGTTACACAAGAGGCTGCACCTCGTATGGAAGGACGTCGCCTCGTCGTAACTCTCCTTCCAAAAAGCGACAAGGTATGACATCACCAAATCAGAGTTGTGAGCTAGCTATATTAGAAACCTCTGATCTTCACTGCAATGTCGTGCCACACGACTATTACAATGATGTCAAAATTGAACATTTTGGGCTCGCAAAAACCGCAACTCTGATTAAAAAATTTCGTAAAATATATGAGAATAATATCCTTGTTGACAATGGAGATCTTTTACAAGGCTCCGCTTTAGCAGATCTCGTAACAAGGGTGCATCCCCTTAAAGAAACAGAAATCCACCCTATATTTAAAGTTATGAACTCCCTTAATTATGATATCGCAACTGTTGGCAATCATGATTTTAATTATGGGCTTGATTTTTTATTAAGAGTGATACAAAAAGCAAATTTCCCTTATATTTGTTCAAATGTTTATTTCTTCGATAAAAAAGCTAAAAATAAAAGAGGGCAAAGAATTCTACCAGCTCATTTTATTTTAGAGAAAAAACTCACTTGTAACGAAACAATAAGAATTGGATTCCTGGGCGTCACTCCCCCCCAAATTATGACTTGGGACAAGCATATATTACTTGGAAAAGTAGTTGTTCAAGAAATAGTTGATGCCGTTAAAGAACAGGTTAAAGAATTAAAGAAAAAAAATGTAGATCTTATTGTTGTCTTAGCTCACAGTGGAATTTTACCTTTAAAATATAATTTGGGCACTGAAAATGCCGTTTGTGAAATTAGTAAAATCAAAGGAATTGATGCAATACTTTCAGGACATGCACACAGCGTATTTCCGGGTGGCAAAATTTTTAATGAACTTGAAAACATGAATGTTGATAATACCATAGGTAAAATCAATGATATTCCTGTCGTCATGCCCGGAGCATGGGGAAGTCATCTCGGAATTATCCGTTTCCTACTTGAAAAAACAAAAGGAAAATGGAAAGTAAAACAAAGCTTTTCTGAAATTTATAATGTAAAAGAAACAACAGCTGACTCCGAAGTCTTATCAATAATTCAAGAAGATAATGAAAAAACGCTCTCTCATATTCGATCCAATGTTGGAGAAAGTAACATACATATTCATTCTTGGTTTTCAACTCTTCAACACACTTTAACTTCACAAATCATTCAAGAAACAGGTGTTGAGTTTGCTAAAAGAATTCTTGAATATAGCAAATGGAAAAACCTCCCTATTTTATGTTCATTTGCACCTGTAAATACAGGAGGACATGGCAGTCCTTATATTCATATCCAGAAAGGGCCTTTAGCAATAAAAGATATTTCAAATCTTTATCCTTATGACAATGAACTCAAAGTTGTTTTAATAAATAAAAATCAAATCAAAGAATGGCTTGAGTTTTCGGCACAAGCATTTCAACAAATTGATATCGATTCTGAAAAAGAAATCTCGCTCTTAAATCCTTTTTATCCTTCTTTTAATTTCGATTGCATTTCAAATATTGAATATAAAATAGATGTTACGGAACCACTCGGAAATCGAATTAAAGATCTCACTTATAACTCCAAGCCAATATTGCCTAGACAACAATTTGCACTCGTCACAAATAATTATCGTGCATCAGGGGGAGGAAATTTCCCAAATTTTGATAAAATTAAAACAATTGTTGATTCAACCGAATTTTTTAGAGATATATTGATCGATAAAATAAAAAGAATTAAAGTTCTCGATCTCGAACTCACAAAAAGTTGGTCCCTTATTCCAACACCCTATTGCAAAGCAAAAGTGTTTTTTGAAAGCACAATGGATTCCATTCCATTTCACCCCCCATTCTTAAGTGTTTTATCCACTGAACCAAAAACAAAAAGAGTCAAATATTTAGTCGATACGACAAAATTTTGATTCCCTTAAAAGCAATTCATTTTTTATTCCTATTCATCGTTTAAAATTATATCTGAAACTGGATTAGGGAGATAATGATGTTTAATAAACTCAGTATTAAGAAAAAAATGATTTACTGGAATATATTAATCATTATTATCTTCGCAATCATACTATACTTTATTATGAATAATGCTCTTGATAGAATGGTGCACGAAAAAGAAATTCAAATTAAACATATCACCGAAGCTTCATATAACATAATAAAAAAGTATATAAAGTTAGAACAAGATGGAAAGATGACCCGTAAAGTCGCGATGGAAACTGCTGAAGGTATTATTGAAAATGCTCGCTATGACGGGACAAATTATGTTTTTATTGATGATATTGATCAACGCCAAATCGTCAATCCAACCCGCCCAGAATTCAAAGGACAGCTCCAACCCACTCCACCTGAGACCATGGCTCTGCTTGTGAGCAGTATGAAACAAAATAAGGAGGGCGATTACTTTAATTTTTTTACTAAAAAGCCTGGATTTGAAGGAACTTTCAGAAAAATTGCTTTCGTAAAACCTATACCTGAATGGCAATGGTTTGTAGGAACAGGAGCCTATATCAATGATATTGATGAGCAGCGAACTGAATATATTATTGAACTTATTACTATTTCTTCTATATTAGCGATTTTTCTAATGTTTGGTGGAACATTCTTTGCCAATCTAATTTCTGTTCCACTTGCAAAATTATCCAAAGATCTTATCCAATCAGCTGAAAACATGGAAAAAAAATCAAAATATCTCACTCAAATGAGTGAAAATGTTGGAAACTCGTCAAAGGAACAAGCAAATTCAATACAAGAAACAGCTGCGGCTATTGCTGAAGTCACAAGCATGATCACACGGACTTCAGCTCTGACTGTTCAATCAGGAACCTTAGCCCATAAAATTTCAGAGGGGACTGCTCAAGGAGGTGAATCCGTAAATAGGATGGTCACTTCCATGGAAGCTATTCAAGAATCAAGTCAAAGGCTTTCAGATATAGAAGCCATTATTAAGCAAATTGAAACAAAAACCATGGTAATTAATGAAATTGTTACAAAAACAGAACTTCTATCACTCAATGCCTCTATCGAAGCAGCAAGAGCGGGTGAGTATGGAAAAGGTTTTGCTGTCGTCGCAGAAGAAGTTGGAAATCTCGCAAACACAAGTGGTCGTTCTTCAAATGAAATAAGAGACTTGCTAGAAAAAAGCAGAGGAAGTGTACAAGAAATTTTACAACTTACTGTAGAAAGAGTTTCTGAAGGACAAAATAAAACAATTGAAGTAAAAAATACCTTTGAAAAAATAACTACAGATGTGAACGATATAAATGCTCAGATGACTCAAATTACAGATGCAACAAGAGAACAAGAAATAGGGGTTAAACAAATTGCAAGTGCAATGGCAAAAATTGACGCATCTGCAATTCAAAATACGGAGAGCGCCGAAAAGTCTATTTCTGCATCCACCGATGTATTTAAAATTAGTAAAGAATTAAAAGATATAGCGTTCAAAACAGAAAACATAATTTTTGGAGAAATGAAAATTGCTTCTAAACCTCGTTAAAAAAATTATTTTTATTTATATTATTACTTTTTATTCTTTATTTGCATTTGCAGATGATGAAGAAATTGGAAGAGTTGAAAACGTTATTGGAATTGCAGAAATCGTTAATAAAGAAACTAGAACACCTATTGAAAAAGATTTACCTGTACATCCCTCAGATACTATTGTCACCAAAGATAAAAGCCTAGTTAAAATTCTTTTTTTTGATGGAGCAGATATTATTTTATATGATAACAGCGAACTCAAAATTAAAGAATATAAATTTAAACTTGATAGCAATAAAAAAAATTTAAGCGGTGTTTTTGAAGATATTAAAGGAAAAATTCGTTTTTTTGTTAAGCCTGATAAAAATGTTGAAAATGACGTAAAATATAAGACAAACAATGCTGTCATGGGAATTCGTGGAACAGGTGGTGTTATAGTTGCACAAGGGCTCGAAAAAACTCAGCTTGTTGTTACTTCGGGAACAGTTGATTTTAGCAACCCAGCAGCCCCTAATAAAATTATCCAAGTAAAGGAAAATCAATGGGGTGAAATGCGTGGAGAGAAACCACCCGCACCACCCAAACCCGTTACACCAGAACTTATAAAAAATCTTGCTCTCGATTTACCCGAAGGTTTTGAGCTTACAAAGAGCGGTGGTGATGAGAAAGACGAAGATACAAAATCAAATGAAACAAATTCAACTCCCCCAGCAACTCCGGCTACAGGGGCAGCAGGAAGTGCGGCAGCTGGTGATGATGATGATGATGATGAGAAAGAAGAAAATGAGAGTGTAAATAGCAGCAGTAAAAACGAAGAAAATGAAGTATTTAGGTTAGGGCCAACCTTAAGTGTTGGACTCTATCAATACTTTTCTGTTGGACTGGAAGCGCGTCTATTTCGTTTTCTAGGGCTAAGCGCAAATATTGGTGGATCTCCAAGTAAAATGAATATGAAAGACTTTCCAAATTCAGGAAAGAAAATAAATGATAACAGTCAAACACCCATAAATGATATTAAGTCTTCATTTATGCACTTTGAAGTGAGAGCTGTTATTTATCCTTTCCGTGGAAGTTTTTTTATAGGATCGGCTTTTGGTTTAAGAAAGATTGATTTAGAAGCAAATACTTGTGTTTTTGTTACAGTCAGTTCTCAAAACTTTTGTGTTCCTGCTAATGCTAATTTAAAATTAAATACAACTTATTTTACTCCGCAGTTTGGTTGGTTATTTGTTTGGGACAATGGTTTTACAATTGGTACAGAACTTGGTGCACAAATACCTCTTCATGCGAGTGGTCAAAGTAATAACGTAAACCTAAATACACAAGACCCAAACGCATATTCTCAAGCTATAAACTCTGCTACTTACAAAAACTTTCAAAACACTGTGCAAAATAACATGAGTGATTATTTTACTCATCAAGTTTTACCATTTTGGAATATTTTAAAAATAGGTTGGCTATTTTGATATGATTTTTTTACAACTTAAATTCAATTCTAAGACCCCGTTAATCTTTTAACAGCTTCAACGAGAATTTCTGGCTTAAATGGTTTTACAATCCACCCACTTGCTCCCGCTTTTTTTGCCTGCGCAACAATATCAGTAGCTCCTTCAGTCGTTAAAATGAGTATGGGTGGATGCGGTAGGTTAGTATTGCTTTTGATTGCAATTATCATTTCTATACCATTCATTTCAGGCATATTGATATCAGAGATAATTGCATCGATATCTCTATGTGCGTTTAGCAATGCAATACCATCTTTACCACTTTCTGCTTCAATAACCTCAAATCCACTCTTTGTAAGAGTAAAAGTAACTTGTTGGCGTATTGTTTTTGCATCATCAACAATTAATATTTTTTTACCCATTTGATCCTCTTTAAATTAAAATCATATGAATTGATATATTGTTAATTTATTATAAAATAATAATATATTATTTTCAAAAGATAAAATATTCTTCCTAAATCCTACCGATTTAATACTAATTATCCTGTTATTTTAAAATATAATTGTTTATTCTTTATTTTAAAAATAAATATCTACCTATCATAAACTATTTTAAAATAACTGTCATAATTCTAACACTTTTTCATTTTTAACACTCATATCAGAGGCACTCAAAAAAATGTTATTTTATAAATATCTAAAATTGAAAATTAATTTTAGATATTTATAAAGTTCAAGAAAGTCAGGAGCAATGAATGGAAGAAGCCAAACTGATTGCACTCAAAACTTTGAACGAAGAAGAATATATTGGAATGGCTGAAAACTCTCCAATCAATATTTTGTATTGCGACTTAGACTTTACAATTAAATATATAAACCCAACGAGCAGAGAAACCCTTTTAAAAATTGAAAAATATCTACCTATTCGAGTCAATGCTATACTTGGTTCTTCAATAGATGTCTTTCATAAAGTTCCATCGCATCAAAGACGCATTTTATCTAATGATAAAAATTTACCCCACAGGGCTATTATAAATGTGGGACCAGAAAAATTAGATCTTTTAGTTTCTGCGATTTATGACAAGAATGATAAATATATTGGAGTCATGGTAACTTGGGATATTGTTACGGATAAAGTAAAACTGGTAGAAAATATTAAAGAAGCTTCACGCCAACTTGCAGCAGCAGCAGAAGAATTGAATGCCACAGCAAAACAGATGAGTGTGAACGCTGAAAAAACAACAGGAGTCGCAAACTCAACGGCTGCATCATCTGAAGAGGTTTCTCATGGCATGCGTTCAGTAGCAACGAATGCGGAAGAAATGTCATCGGCAATTAAAGAAATAGCACGCAATGCAACAGAAGCATCAACAAATACCTCTTTAGCTCTCAAACAAGCCCAAAATACAAACACAATTATTATTAAACTTGGTGAAAGCAGCCGTGAAATAGGAAATGTAATTAAAGTAATTAGCTCTATAGCTCAACAAACAAATCTATTGGCTTTAAATGCAACCATTGAAGCTGCACGCGCAGGCGATGCAGGTCGGGGATTTGCGGTGGTTGCAAATGAAGTAAAAGAACTTGCCAAACAGACTGCAAAAGCAACCGAAGATATTACAAATAAAATTACAGGAATTCAAACGGATTCAAAAAGTTCAATCGATGCTGTTTCTTTAATTAGTCAATCTATTGAAAAATTAACAAGCATTGCAAATGCAATCGCTGCATCGGTAGAAGAGCAATCAGCAACAACAAATGAAGTGTCTCGTATCGTGCTAGAATCAGCAAAAGGCGTATCAAATATTACGGACAACGTTAAAATTGTCTCCGAAGCGGCTATGCAAACCTCGAATGGATCTTCACAACTTCTTTTAGCATCAAAGTCATTAAGTGAATTGGCATTAAATTTAGAAAATCTCGTAAAAAATATTAAGGTCTAATATATAATTTATTAATTTATCAAGTTTTATTATTTCAATAATTATTTTCAAATTAGTAAGCTAGATAAAAATTGCATAGGAAAAAATTATAAAATTATTCTCAATATTACAAATCAACAATATGAGCCGATATTAAAATACAATTTTATAAAGAGTATTTTAAATGGAAAATGAAGATTTAAAAGTTCTTTGGATAGATGACGAAGAAGACAATCAAGATGCAATTGAATATATGATTTCAAAAACAAAATATATTCCAATTTATTCTTCCTCCCCAGAAAACGCTCTGGAAATTTTTTCAAATGACATGCCAAATATTGTTTTAGTTCTTTGTGATTATGTGATGCCTAAAATGACGGGCTTTGATTTTCGTAAAAAAATGCTCGAGATAAATGAAACAGTGCCTTTTGGAATTGTGTCCGGGCAAATTACCAAAGATATGGCTCTCGAAGGAATTGCTCTTAAAATATGTGGTTTTTTTGATAAACCTTTCAATGAAGAACTCATTTCTATAATGATTCTAAAGGAATCTAAAAAAAGAGCTCAATCAATAATAGAAAATAGGGCTATTGAAAAAACATTTATTGAAGAAGCATCCGGTATTTTAGATGAAATAGAACCTCATTTACTTTCACTAAACTACAATCGGCAAGATATTAGTGCGATGAAAGCAATTGCAAGAGGTGTTCATACATTAAAAGGAGCAAGTAGCTGTCTCAGTTCCAATATTTTAGCAAAATACATTCATAAATATGAAGATTTTTTCTCTCCTGTGCTAAATGGAAAAATTATATTAACGGATGATATTTATGACATACTTTTTATAGGTTTAGACAGAATTAAAGAGTTAATTATAAGTATTAAAGATAAAAAATTACATTTATTTAAATTACAAGAGTTATTAAATGATCTTAATTATCAATTAAACGAAATCCAAAAACCTCCTCAAAAAAACATAATTGAGAAGAAGCAAGAACCCCTCCAAACTCAAAAACCCAAAGATGCCATCTCAGTTCCCATTCAAATGCTCGATGAACTTTCAGGATTTTCTGGAGAAATAACAGTAATTCGCAATATGATAAATAAGATTATCTATACGTTAAATGTTAAATACAATAATGATAAAGATATTCAGTCTCTTGAAGAATTATTTGATGAAATGCACAAAATAAATAGCACCATACAAAATAGTATTACTGATTTATGCAAAGTGCCTCTCTCTGGTATTTTTAAACCTATTCCTAGAATTCTCAGGGATCTTGCTCGTGATTTAGGAAAAGAAATCCAAATAAATATAAATGGAGAAAATATTCGTGTTGCAAATAGTCTCAGTTTAGTTTGTAGCAACTCACTTATACATTTAATTCGAAACAGTGCTGACCATGGTATTGAGATGCCACATGAAAGGTTAGCTATACAAAAACCAGCGCATGGAACAGTTAATATTCTTTGTTCTGAAGATAATAATGAGTTACAAATTCTAATAAGTGATGATGGCAGAGGAATAAACCCCAAAAAAATCAAAGAAAAAGCTTTAGAAAAAGAACTTTTCAGTGAAAAAGTGCTTGAAGCAATGAGTGATCAACAAATTTTCGAAATAATATTTTCCTCTGGTTTTAGTACTGCTGCAACATTAACAGATGTTTCAGGCAGAGGAGTTGGTATGGATATGGTTAAATCTTCTGTTGAATCCGTTGGAGGTCAAATTGAAATTGAGTCACAAATAAATGCTGGAACAAGTTTTAAAATACGTTTACCTAAACCAAAATCTGTCTTAATTATTCACTCTCTTTTAGTAAAGTGTATGGATCGCTGTTTTGCAATTCCGCAAGATAATATTCTTCATGTTTTAAGAATTGAAAATAAAAATTATCATACTATGATTCAAAAAGTTGCTTCAGAACAAGTTTTATGCTATAATAATACTCTTTATCCTTTGCTTGATTTAAAAAAATTATTAAATATATCAAAATGTAATCAAGAATTAACAATTGACAACATCACAGAAATACTGATTTTACAAGCAGAAAAGTATTTATTTGCCCTCCATGTTGACGGAATACTTGATTCTGAAGAAATTGTAGTAAAAAGAATAAATGCATGCTTTAATTATAAAGGAGTTTATACTGGTGCTACATTTATGGGAGATGGATCTGTCTCACTCATTTTAGATATTAAAAACTTAGCTGAATATTCTGGAATTAAAAATTTTGAAACTAAAGTAACTCAAAAGCAAAATGAACCTACCCTTCTTACAGAAATTAATAAAAAAAATTCTTCAATGCAAGACTATTTACTATTTGATTTAGAATCAAAAACACTTTATGGAATACCTATAAATCAAGTATTTAGACTTGAAAAAATCGAAGAAAAAAAAATTCAATATTGTGGTGCAGAAAGAGCAATTATTTATCGTGAGAGTGTTATGCCAATCTATTCTATGGAAAAACTATTAAATATCCATATAAAAAAGCCAAGCACTGAAGTGAATAAAGAACATATTTCAATTATTGTAACCCATAATTCTGAAGGGTACATGGGTTTAGAAGTACCACATGTTATTGATATTGCTGCAGGAGAAAAAAATTTACTTGACGAAATAAGGGACAGAATTGGAGTGCTTGGCAATACTTTTATAAATGATAAAACAGTCACAATTTTAGATCTCCCAACTGTCATTCAAAATTCAGAAAAGTATAAAGTTTAGTTTTTTGCATATTTATAGGTATTAAGGGAATTAAAAAAATGGCACTAACACCAGAAGCAAAACAATCTGCCCTTTCAGAATATTTCGATGAATGCTATGAAATGCTTGAAAGATTAAATAAAAATGTTTCTATTGTTGAGAAAAATGGATCAGATAAAGAAATATTAGCCGCTATTTACCGTGATATGCACACATTAAAAGGCTCTTCACAATTATTTGGATTTGCCAAAATTGGAAGACTCGCTCATGTAATGGAAACCTGTTTAGATCCAATTCGCAAAGGAAAAACAAACCTTTCTCCAGAACTACTAGATAGCATTTACATAGGCCTTGACTTCATTACATTTACACTTGATCAGATTAAAGATTTAAAAAAAGAGCCAGACAGCCACGAAGAACTTGAAAAAATATTTGCTAAATTTCTCTCATCTGTTGAACTTAGCATTACAAATTTAAAGTCTCTTTCTAAAGATAAAATACTGCTTACCGAAGAAACATTCGAATACATCAAAGCAAAACCAAGCACTGAGGAGACAACACCAGTGTCTGTGGAAAACAAAAATGATACCGAAATACCCAGCTTTGAAATTTTTGATATGGCTGAAAACCCTGTTCAATCGGTTACTTCAGCGACAAGACCCGTTGTTCAAAGCAAGTTAGAAGAGCCTCAAACAAGTGACAAAAAAAATGTTTCAGATGAGCAAATTTCAGAAACAATTCGTGTCCAAGTCAATCTCCTCAACAATCTAATGAATCTTGTAGGAGAGCTTGTTCTCATTCGCAATCAATTGTTACAGCACGCCAAATTCAATGATGATGATACAGACTTTTTAAAAATGAGTCAGCGCTTAAATCTTCTAACGGCTGAGTTGCAAAATGAAGTCATGAAAACACGCATGCAACCCATCGGCAATGTATTAACAATATTTACAAGAGTTGTTAGAGATATATCTAAAGAACTTGGAAAAAAAATTGATTTAAATTTGCAAGGAATCGAAACAGAATTAGACAAAACTGTCATTGAAGCCGTAAAAGATCCGCTTATGCACATTGTTAGAAATGCAGTTGACCATGGCATCGAAACGGCTGAAGAGCGTAAAAAAGAAGGGAAAAAAGAAACAGCGCTCATAATACTAAAGGCTTATAATGAGAGTGGACAGGTTATTATTGAAATAATAGATGATGGACGAGGAATAGATAAAGAAAAAATCGGGGCTAAGGCTGTTGAAAAAGGAATTATTACTAAAGAAACATTATCAAAAATGACAGAAAAGGAAGTTCAGCTGCTCATTTTTACGCCTGGATTTTCAACGGCAGATGTTGTTTCAAATATTTCAGGTCGTGGCGTTGGAATGGATGTGGTTAAAACCAATGTGGAACGCATTGGTGGATTGGTTGATCTTTTCAGCGTACCCGGTAAAGGAACAACTATAATAATTAAAATTCCACTCAGCCTAGCAATTATACCAGCACTTATTGTTCATTCAGAGGGACAACAATTCGCAATTCCCCAAACAAAACTTGTTGAACTTTTACGTATTGATAACTCTGAAACAAATTCTGAAAAAATTGAAAACTTACAAGGTCAAGCTGTATTAAGACTACGTGGTAAATTATTACCGGTTATTTCTCTTGCACAAGTGCTTTTTAATAAGAGAAATAATCTTAATTTTGCTGAAGATGAGCACAATAAATTAAATCAAGAAAATATAGTATCAAATGTTGTTATTTTAAATGCTGATAATTTCTTATTTGGACTTATTGTTGATGAAATTAATGATTCTGCAGATATCGTAGTAAAGTCATTATCACAATTTTTAAAAGATTTAAAAGTATTTTCAGGTGCAACAATAATGGGAGATGGCACAGTTGCTTTAACAATTGATGTACTTGGGATTGCAGAAATAGCAAAAATTTCAATTGTACATACAAACGATCGACCCTCAAGCCATTTTCAAAATAAATTAGTAAATCATTATCATTCCGATATATGTGAATATTTATTAATCGACGCAGGAGCACCAAGTGCATACGCCATTCCATTATCAATTGTAAATAGACTTGAAGAGTTTGAAACAGAAAGATTTGAACTTTCTGGAGAACAAAAAGTAATTCGCTATCGCAATTCACTCCTTCCTATTTTATCACTTCCTGATTTTTTAGAGTTGCCTTTTGAAAATTCTAAAACAGAAATTATTAAAGAAAGAACTCCTATTGTTGTTATTAAAAGAGGGCATTTTTCTTATGGAATTGAAGTGAGAGAAATTTATGATATAATTGAAGTATCATCTGAAATTGATCAATCTGTTAAAGACAGACCTGGAATTTTAGGAACAATCGTAACAAATGAGCAGATAATTGTCATTGCAGATATATTTGGCATGATTGATATTGTTAAATCAAATCTAGAATCACAAAGTCATCCTCACTCAGAAATTGTTCACGAACCTCAAATTGTCACTGAAATCATTAAACGTCAAAATCATAGAATTTTACTTGTTGAAGACAGCTCTTTTTTTAGAAAATACATTCATTCTATTCTTTTAGAAGCGGGATATTTAGTAGAAACGGCTTATGATGGAGCAAATGGTCTAGAAATACTTGAAAGCTCTTTACAAAATCATTTTTCACTTATTTTATCTGACATTGAAATGCCAATAATGGATGGACTTGAGTTTGCAAAACACGTCCGAAGTTCAAAAAATCATAGTAAAATTCCTATGATTGCAATTACTACAAAATACACTCAAAACGAAATTCAAGAAGGATTAAGTGTTGGTTTTTCAAGTTATCTGGAAAAACTTCGTGCTGAAAAGCTTATTGCTGAATTGGATTTAATCCTTATTCAAAATAAAACAAAGGAGAAGAATTAAAAATGCATGAAGATATATCTAAAAACCAAGAAGTATTAATTAATAACAAGTCAGTTAATACAAAACAATTTTCAGCATTTTACTTGGACAATCGCCTCTATGGAATTGAAGTGAGCCGTGTTCAAGAAGTGGTTCGTTCCATGACAATGACCCCCATTCCTTTGGCTCCTGATTATGTAAGAGGTCTTATAAATTTAAGAGGGCAAGTTGCAACCGCAATTGGTTTAAGGGAGTTATTTGGTTTTCATGAACAGCTACCAGATGAATTTATAAATATTGTTTGTAAAATTGATGGTATGTTAATCTCATTTCAAGTTGATGAAATCGGCGACGTAATAGAAGTATCTGAAGAAGACTTTGAGCAAACTCCTCAAACAATTTCTGATAATATTCGTCGTTATATGATCGGCGTTTATAAAATTTCTAATTCGTTATTAAGTGCTATTGATGTTGATAATATAATAAAATTTTTAAATCATAAAACTTAGAGTTATTGTAAGCACTGTATATTTTTTTGTTTTAAAGGAACGGATATGAGAGTCCTTATAGTAGATGATTCCGTTGTATTTCGCTCACAAATAAAATCTGCACTTGAAGGGATTAATGATATAGTTGTAGTTACAAGCGCTGCAAACGGTAAAATTGCACTGGAACGTTTAGAGCAAAATACAATTGATGTTATAATTTTAGATTTAGAAATGCCTGTTATGGATGGCATAACAATGCTCGAAGAAATGAAAAAAAAATCATTTCTACAAAAAGTCATTGTTTTTGCAACTCCTACAGGAGAAGGAATTGATCTCGCACTCGCAGCGTTAAGGGCAGGTGCCTCAGATTTTATCTCAAAACCAATCTCTTCAGGCTCACTTGATGAAGCATTTGAAGGAATTCAAAAAGAATTGATTCCTAAAATTTTACAGTTTAAATCAAAAATTGATCGAAATTTAATCTACATAAATAAAAAAGACAAAGAAATAACAATTGAACCTACTCAAAACATACCTCAAGAAAATATTTATGAAAAAAAATTCTCATATCAAAATCTTACAAACACTAAACCAAAAGTTATTGGTTTTGGATCTTCTACAGGCGGCCCCACTGCCCTTGAAAAGATATTTGAAAAAATAAAAAATGTTCCTCTCAATATCCCAATATTTTTAACCCAACATATGCCACCCAAATTTACTGAAGCTCTTGCAAATAGAATTGCAGTCATCAGCGGGCATCCCACTCATGAAGCAAAGCATGGAGAAACAGCCTTAGCAGGACACATATATGTAGCACCGGGTGATTTTCATATGAGCATTGATAAGGCAAAAGATGGACAAAACATTGTAATCTGCCTAGATCAAGGCCCCAAACGCAATTCTGTCCGCCCCGCAGTTGATACCTTATTTGAATCACTCGCAAAAATTTATGGAAATAATTGTGTGGCCTTTGTTTTAACAGGAATGGGAGAAGATGGAATGATAGGAGCAAAGGCCATTAAAGAAGCTGCTGGAAAAATTATTATACAAGATGCTGAATCATCAACAGTTTGGGGCATGCCTGGATCTGTTCATGCCACAGGTGCTTATGATGGCATGGGAAATTTAGATGAGTGTGCTCAATATTTAATAAAAATGATTTCGTGAGGCCAACAATGCCTAAATTATTTTGTGAATTTCTTTTAGATAAAAAGTTAATTGAGCCTGAACAGCTTTTAGAAGCATTTATAGAACATCTAAGTCATATTCCTTCTACTGCGGAGATAATTTACAGTTTAAATATGCTAAGTAAAAATGATTTATTAGAAATTTTAATTCATCAGCAAAAAGAAGGAATGGATTTTCGTAGTAGCGCTAAATCTTTAGGTTTTTGGACATACAATTTCTCACAAGAAGTGTCTAAAAAAATTCAAAGCACACATAAACCATTTGGAGAAATCTTAATTCAAAAAGGATATTTTAATTTAGATTCTCTTTCAACAGCATTTGCTCACTATACAGATATTATAAATACACTCAAAGGGTCATCAATAAAAGAAATAAAAATCCCAGAAGCCCATAATCCAACATTATCAAATGAATATACTGCTTGTTTTAATAACAATATCTTACCAAATATTCAAAAAATAATAATAGCATTGAAGGATGAAAATATTTCTGCTGAAAATATCAAAATAGAAACACGAAAAGCTTTAGCAGAATTTGTTGCAGTCAGAGCTGCAGCTAATTTTCTAGGTGCAGAATATAGTCAAAAAGTTGCAAATGAAGTCGTAAAATATTTCCAAAAAATAATAGATAATAATGGACCTATTGAATTACAAAAAATTATTGAAATAATAGATCTTGCAGCACAAGTACTTATTCATTACTGTAATTGTCTTAAAAATTTTAATAATGAAATAAATTTAGATGAAAATCAAAAAATACTGATAAATAAATTTAATGAAACATTTAGAATAAAAGGATAAATCATGAAAATTCTCATAGTGGATGATTCAAAATCTGTTCATCGCCTGCTTGAAGAAATGCTAGACTTGCCTAATTTAGAATTTCAACATGTTTACAATGGACTCGAAGCAATTAGTGCAATAAAAGAAACAAATTTTCAAGCAGATCTTATTTTACTTGATTGGGAAATGCCAGAATTAAGCGGTATTGATACCTTACCTATTATAATTAAAAATCATCCTAACCAAACGATCTTCATGATGACAACAAAAAATTCTATGCCCGAAATTACAGATGCAATGCAAAAAGGCGCGAAAGACTATATTATAAAACCTTTTACAAAAGATATAATCATAGGCAAAATCAATTCCCTCCTTGAAGGAGAATATTAAATAATATGGAAGAATTTAATGACAATATTTTTAAATATTTTTCAAATCTTATTGAAAAAGAAACAGGCATACAATACGATGAAACAAATAAATTTTTATTATTCAGTCGACTGCAAAATCTAATTAAATTTTTAAATTTCCCAGATATTCTTTCTTTATGGAATGACATTCAAAGAAATGGACTCAATCAATCTGCAAAATTACTTATTCTTGACACCGCTACCAATAATGAAACATCCTTTTTTAGAGATCCAAAAGTCTTTGATTTTTTTAAATCGCACTTTGTTCCTAAAATAATGGAAAAGAGTGAAAAAATTAGGATATGGTGCGCAGCAACAAGTACAGGGCAAGAACCTTATACATTAGCAATGATAATGGCAGAATTAAAAGCCAAAGGGATAAATAAATCGTATGAATTACTTGGAACGGATATCAGCGAAAGAGTATTAAAACAGGCTTCTAGCGGAATATTTTCTCAACTTGAAATACAAAGGGGACTCTCTGCAAACTTGATGATTAAGTATTTTGAGCAAATTATAACAGAGACATCTAGTTTACCAAGTTATAAAGCCAAACCTGAACTTTCAACTTTTATGACATTTAAACAATTAAACCTATTACATGATTGGCCTAATATCGGAACATTTGATATTATATTTTGTAGAAATGTTTTAATTTATCAAAGCGTAGAAAATAAAAAAAATATTATTGCACGTTTTGCAAAATTATTAAATCCAAGGGGATATTTAATTTTAGGTGGTGCAGAAAGTTTATTGCAACTTTCCAATGACTTTGATTTTGAAACTTATGGCAATATATGCGTACATAGATTAAAGTGATTCTTTTTAAAAATGCTCATAACTTTGAAATTCCTCTGAGGAAGTATAATTATGAACGAAGCAACATTTGAATCTGAGATACGTTATACGTTCTTAGCAGAAACAAGTGAAATGCTTGAGGACATAGAAAACATTTTCATGCAATTGGAAAATAATCCTCAAGATTTTTCAAAAATGCCAAAATTATTACGCATTATGCATACAATTAAAGGATCGAGTGCAACAGTTGGTTACCATGAAATTGCAAACTTTACCCATAAATTTGAAACCCTTCTCGTTGGAATTCGTGATGGAAAAATAGATACAACTCAAGAAATTATTGAACTACTTTTAGAAGGCAACGATTGCTTAAAACAAGCTGTTTCCATACTGCATAAAAATTTAAAAGCTATACTCATTCATTTAACTAAAACTGAAAATAAAATTGATGCTATTTTAGAAGAAAAATTAAATAAAAAAATAGAAAATAATAAGTATGAAAACAAAATTACTACTGAATTTATTCCCAAGGTGAGTCAATCAAAAAATAATGAAAACAAAAAAGGAAGTATACTTGTTTGTGATGACGATAATGAACTTCTAGAAAGCATTCAAGAGATGCTACAAAATGAAAATTATTATGTTACAACATGTGACCACGCAGCAACCGCCTTAGAAATATTAAAAACTCAAAATATTGATGTTATAATGACAGATCTTAAAATGCCAGGAATAGATGGGCTTGAATTTACACAAAAAGTACGAAATATTAATATTTATATACCAATTGTATTTGTTTCTGGAAATATATCACGCGAACATGTACAGAAATTTCTTAGATTCGGAGTTATTGATTTTATAGACAAACCATTTACCATTGATAGTATTTTACTTGTTATTGGAAGAGCTATGCGCTCAAAAAATTTATGGAATGAACTCATAACTATTTCAAAATCATGTTTTAAAATATTTGTCTTTATACAAAAAATTGATTCACTTATAAGTGATAAAAATCCAGAATTTGAACACTCAAAAGAACGAGAGTTACTAAAAGAATGTTTAGCTGAAATTCAACAAACAACAGCAAGACTTTTAGCGGCTGAAAAAAATTCTCAGCAAAGTTATTCAAAAGAAAATCTAAAATAATCTTTTTATTATTATTTAATTTTACCAATAATTCTTAGTATTTCTTTATTTTTTACGGATATATTATTAAATTGGCGCTGTCCTTCACCCAAAATAAGATTTTGAATTTCACTTGCAACATTAAATAATTCTTTGCTTTGTTTACGCATTTCATTTGCAATTTTAGATGTTTCTTCAGCTTCTTTACTATTTTTATGCACAGAATTGCTCATAAGATCCATAGACACAGCAGATGACTGAACTGTTACTTTCTGATCATTCGTTCCATCATAAATTCCATTAGTTCTATCCCTAATCTCTGTAATACCCAGTGAAATTCTTTGAAAAGACTCAACAGCACGCCGACTCACTTGCAATCCTTCATTCACCCGCTCTTGAGTTATTTTTATTATTTGACTCACTTTTATATGACTTTCAGTGAGAAGAACGGAGATATCTTTTGCAGCATTTCCACTTATTTTTGCAAGGCTATCAACTTCTTCAGAAACGACAGAAAATCCTTTACCATACTCACCAGCACGTGCGGACTCTATGGATGCATTTAATGATAAAAGTTCTGTCTTAGAAACAATATCATTGATGGTAGAAGCTTTATTAATAATAACTGAAATCATTTGTTCCATTTTTTCGAGCTCAAGATTTGTCGACTTTATATCTGCAATTGCCTCGGCCATTTTATCCATTAAAATAGTTCCTTCAACAGACTTTTCATTAGCTCGATCAGAAATTGCTTTACTTTCATTTATAAGCTCTCCTGTACGGGTGATCATAGAAGTGATTTCAGCCATTGCCGCTGCAGTTTGATTTACAGAATTTGACTGATCAATAGTCATTTTCTTTACTTCATTGCATGAATTATCAAGTTCGAGGCTAGTATGTTCTGATTGAGATGCAGAATCACCGAGAGTTTCAGAAACAAAAATAAATTTTTTCCCAAGAGAAAAAGCAATTAAAAATAATGAAACAAAAGAAATTATAAAAATAATAAATATTATAAATATTGTCTCAAGAAATGAATTATTAACACTACGATAGGCTTCTTCTTCAAGAATACGCGTGATCACACCCCATCCCAAAGTCGGTAAAATTTGTTTTGATTTTAAAAGAGAATAAACAACAATATCTTTCTTTTTTTCAAACAAAGGATTTACGAAAACACCCATTCCTTCTTTTTTTGTAATTAAGTGAATAGCTGGTTCATAGCCTGCATTCGCTAAGTTAACATTTAATATTTCCCTAAAATCACGTACAATTTCTTTTGATCCACCTCTACTATGAGGATCATAATTAACAATAATTTGTCCCTTTTTATTAATAACCATTATTGCCATTTCATTAACACCCTGTTTTCGAATCGACTCAAAAGCAGATTGAATTTCTCCTTCCATCCAAATTAAATTTGCTCGAACAGAAAGAACTCCAATTATTTCACCTTTTGAATTTTTGACTGCAGTGCTAAAGCTATTTCCTAATTTCTTAACCCCATAAGCAATAGAAGAGATCAAATCAATTTGTACATCTTCAACATAAGTCCCCATTAATTTTCTTTCTGGGTCATCAGAAGTTTTACTTTCCATTACATTTATAAACCAATCTTCATTCTCATATGTTTTTTCTTTTAAAACGTCCTCATTTATTCTAGATCCGCCCATACCTAATGAGTTTGCTGCAATGAATTTTCCTCTTTTATCAACAAAAAGAATTATATCATATATGTCTTGGAAATTTCTATAATGATTAAGCACATGTGTTATAGCATTTTCATTCATGGTTTCATAAATTGGATTCGTTGCAAAAGATTTTACTTCGTTATATCGACTGGCAAAACGTCCTGAAATAAGCTGAGTTGTTGCAGATTGTAAAACATTTTGCTTTTCAACTAATTCTTTTCTTGAATGAAACCAACCTAAAAAATTTAAGATAATTGTGAACAAAGCTATTACAGATAAGAGACCTAAACACACAAAAATAATTCGTGACTGCAGCCTTAATGTATTGAATTTTTTAATTGAAAGAAAAGATAAAAATGACATTTACTTTCCTTTCTCTTCTAAATTAATTAACTCATTTTTAGCACCATAAACAAGAACTTGAATTGCAGTCATAATTTGAAATAATTCTTCACTCTGTTTATGAACTTGCTCAGAAGCATTTTGAGCTTTTTGTGTTTCAACCGTATTTTTTTCTGTTGATTTATCAATCTGTGTCATTGCACTTGCTACTTGCGAAATACCAATCTTTTGTTCCTTAGTAGCTTCTTTTATATTGTCTGTTCTACTTTGTAATTCTGTT
The DNA here is from genome assembly GCF_009208585.1 of Fluviispira multicolorata. Lineage (GTDB taxonomy): Bacteria > Bdellovibrionota_B > Oligoflexia > Silvanigrellales > Silvanigrellaceae > Silvanigrella > Silvanigrella multicolorata. The sequence goes on along the minus strand of NZ_WFLN01000007.1, from coordinate 116,316 downwards.
ATTTCATTTGCAATTTCAACAAATATTTTTTGTGCAACATCACTTGCACTCTGTCCCACTTCTAAGCGATTTTTAGTTGCTGCAATTATTTCATTTACTTGATGTTTTCCACCTTCAATAAGATGTCTTATTTCACTTGCTGTTTTTCCACTTGTTTTAGCTAATTGACCAACCTCTTCAGCAACAACGGCAAATCCTTTTCCTTGTACGCCTGCACGAGCCGCTTCTATTGATGCATTTAAAGAAAGAAGTTCCGTTTTCATAACAATTTCATTTATAACATTTGTCTTAGTATTTATTTGATTTATCATTTCAGATATCTGTTCTAATTCTTTATTTGTCTCTCTTATTTCAGAAACTGCATTTGCAAGTCTCTCCATAATTAAATTGCCTTCAGTGATTTCATTTTTAACATGATTTGAAATATTACTGCATTCATTTGCATTTGAGGTTGTTTGCGAAATCATACCCGTGAGGGTTCCCATAATTTGATTTGTTTCTGTTATTGATTTCGTCTGTTCACGAACTGTATCTGCAACATGGGTAAATGAAGTCTTTAATTTTTTACTCGTATTCTCACTCTCTGAAGAAGATTTCTTTAATTTATCAGAAAGAATATTAAAGCTTTTAGTTAAAGTACCTGTGAATTTTAAAACAAATATTATTGAAAAACAAAGTAGAAAAATAATAATAAAAACTGAAATATATGATAAACGATTGAGGTCACTAAACACATCTTCTGCAGGATCCATTGTCATTATACTCCAATTCAAACTTCTTAAAAATTTATTTGAATTAATGGGGGAGTAAGAAACTATCATGTCTTTTTTTTCTTTACCCAATGGGAAAACACCTTCACCAATTCTTCCTACAGAAAGAAATTTTGAAGGTTCAAAGCCTTCTATTAAAAGATTTTGTTTTAAAATGACTTCCATATCCCTTTTATAGTTATTTTCTTTATCCATTGTAGAATTATTTAAATCAACAATCGTTGTCCCTTTACCATTTACAATTAGGATTTTTGGAAAATGTGCTCCACTTTTTTTCAATGAATTAAATGCATTTTTTAATTCATTTTCCATCCAAGAGGCACTTGTTCTCGTGGTAATCACACCTAAGATATTTCCAGCTCTATCTTTAACAGGAGCACTAAATGCAAGAGTTATTTTATCTTTCCCATAGATTTCTGATGCCAGTGGATCAACTTGAAAGTCGTTTGAATAGGTACCTATAAGTCCATTCGTAATATCTTGAGTAAAATTTCCTTTTATTACGTTTTTAAACCAATCCCTATCAGAATAAATTTTACCTCTTAATAAATTCAAATTAGCTTGAACACCTGTACTTAATTTTGTGCTTGAAGCAATGTATTTTCCGCTTCTATCAACAAAAAGAATGAGTTCGCTCTGTGTAGCCGCTCTATATTTTTCAAGTAAATCCATTATCCGAGCAGAATTATTTAGCTGCATTAATGTTGCATCAAGGGCAATTGCTTGAATAGTTGTATAACGACCAATATATCTTCCACCAATAACATCATTTATTGAATCTAAAGCAACTGTAAAACTTTCAAATGAACGAGACTTTTGAACTTCTCTGTCTGTATAAATTAGATATAAAGAAAAAAGAGCAAGTGTAATATATGCAATTATGCTTGGAAACAATATTTTCGTGCGAAATGAAAGTTTACTCCAAAAACTTGTAAACAAGGAAACCATTTTTATTTCCTTCTATTATAAAAAATAGAAAAAACTTCTGATGAATTAAATTAATATCGGATTATATCTTTTTTAATAAACCTTATGACAGCTTAGGATCGAACGCTTCACGCAAAGATTGCCCAATAAGGCTGATAGAAGTTAAAAGTAACAAAATTATGACAATTGGAGAAATTAATACCCATGGGGCATTTTGGATATTATCACGTCCTTGTGCCATCAACTCACCAATACTTGGAGTAGGAGGTGGTAAGCCAAAACCAAGATAATCAAGTGCAGCTAGGAGCGAAATTCCAACTTCAATTGCAAATGGACTTAATGTAATAATAATACTGAGTATATTAGGAAAGATATGACGCATAAGAACTCTAAAGTGTGTTCCTCCTAATGCAAGACTCGCTTCACAAAATTCTCGTTGCCTGAGAGTTAATACATTTGCTCTAATTTGACTTGCAATTCCCATCCAACCAAAAATGAGAACTAAACAAAGTATCATAAAAAAAGTTTGATTTTTTGTTATTGCTGTTACTAAAATAATAATTGTAAGCATAGGAATAATTGCAGCAAGCTCTTTAACTCTCTCTAAGATAAAATCAAAGGCTCCTAAATAATACCCTTGCATTGCTCCGAGCAAAATTCCTATAAAATAGGAAATAATCCAAAGAATTAAGGCAAAACCTAATGAAATTCTTGTTCCATACAATAGCCTTGCAAATATATCTCTACCTAAATTATCAGTTCCGAGCCAATGTAATTGTGAAGGGGGAGCTAAAATAGACTCTGTTTGTTCTTCAGGATCCCAGCGGTTTAATGAAAAAACCTCAAAATTTTTTATATTATTTTCCTTATCTAATTCAGCTAATTTTCTATAATCTAATTCAAACGAGTCAATGATTCCAAACTCCTCTGGACTATAATAAAAAATAAGTGGAAAATAAATCTTAATTTCTTTTTTTTTATTTAAAAAAGAGTCTTTATTATCAAACTCTCTTAACATAAATATTGGTTTACTATTTGACCATATATTTGCAGTCATTGAAAAGATAAATAGTAATAGAAAAATAAAAATCCCAAGTTTTGCTCGCTTTTGCTTTAAAAAATTATTCCATCTTCTTTTTGTTATGGATGACATTTTTGAGCCTATATCTATTTATATTCAATTCTTGGATCGACAATTACATAAACAACATCATTTAATATTTGTCCAAAAAGAATTGCTAATGATTGTAAGACAACGATTGCCATTATAACATTAAAATCACGAGCTGCTAGCGATTGCAGACTTAAAACCCCAATGCCAGGTAATCCAAATATCGGCTCTATAATAATTGAGCCACCTAAAAAAGTGCCAAGAACAGCGCCAAAGCCAACCATCAAAGGTAACAAGGCATTGCGAAGTGCATGCTTAAAAACAACTGCATTTTCAGATAACCCTTTTGCCCTCGCCGTTCTGATATAATCGGATCGAATAACTTCAAGCATACTATTTTTTTGCAACAAGGCATATACTGTAAAATTTCCAATAATAGAAGCTAGAACAGGTAAAAATAAATGTTTCCCTAAATCGATCAATTTTTCAATGTTACTTAAGTTTTCATAATTATCAGAACGAAATCCACCTAGCGGAAACCATGCTCCTCCAGGAAGAATTCTATCCGTACAAAATATTAAAAGAAATATAACTGCAAAAACGATAGATGGAATGCTATATGTTACAAATAAAACAAATGAAGAAATAACATCAAAGCGAGATCCATCTCGCAAAGCCATATAAACACCTAAGGGAATTGCAATAAGATAAGTTAAAAAAAACCCTGGAATTCCAAATGAAAGCGAAATAGGAAGCCGTTCTATAATTTGCTCAATAGCAGGTGCTCGGGTTGTAATTGAATCACCAAAATTAAGTGTAAAAACATTTTTAATCCAAATAAAGTAACGAGTCACTGCAGGTTTATCAAGACCATATTCAACTTGTAATTCTTGTGTCAATTTTTGAAGATCTTCTGCATTTAGCGTCTTTGCGCTTCCTCCTTCTCCGCCCACTCCCTTTAATCTTGCTAGAGCTTCTTGAACAGGCCCTCCTGGAAGATAATTTTGAATACAGAAATACGTTGCTGTCATTAAAAAAAACATTGGTATTATGGCTATAAAACGGCGAATGAAATAATTCCGCATATCTAAAGCCTTTCATTTTACAAGATAGAATAAATCATTTGCTACCGCTGTTTCATAGTTTGCAACCCATCTTTCGGATCCTATTTTTGAATTTAATCCTTGTAAAATATAACTCATTTCTGCAATAAATGTATAAGGTTGATCTTCGTATAAAATGCGATTAATTTCTTGCATAATTGAATTCCGTTTCTTAGGATCAAACTCAATATTTGCTCTTCGAATAAGATCATCTATTTTCGAATTATTATAACTAATAAAATTAGATCCTTGATTTTTTTCAGAACTTGAATGCCAAATTTGCTTTGGATTTGGAAAAATAGTACCTGTCCAGCCTAAAATAACGGCATCAAAACGACGATTGTCAATTGTATCAAGAAATGAATTCCATTCAGACATTTTAATATTTACCTTAATTCCAGCTGATTTAAAATCCTCTTTAATAATTTCAGCAATTTTTAAGCGAGCTGGATTTCCTGTATTAGTATCCAAAGTGAATTCAAATGGTACTTTTTTACCATTTATTTCTTTTACCAATGTCTGTGATCCATCATTTTTCCAACCGACTTCTTTTAAAAGTTTTAAGGCCTTTGCCCTATCATAACTAATCAATTTATCTTTCTGTCTGAGATCAGCGGCTGAGTTTAAAGTAAATGAGCCAAATGGAGATGTACAAAGAGTAAATAAATTAAAATAAACTTTCTCTATAATTTTTTTATAATCCACTAAATACGACAATGCTCTTCTTGTTTTAACATCTTGAAAAAGGGGATTTTTAAAATTCCAACCTATAAATGTATAGGGCTTTGCCGATTTATTCTGAGTTTTTAGTGCCCAAATACTTTTTCCTTTTGGAGATGAGCCATATTTATCTTTATCGACACCAGTTACTTTAGAGTTCCATTGTTCAGGAGTGAAACTCATTTGATCAACATCACCCTTTACGAATTTTTCATAGGAAAGATTTGGCTCTGGAATAATATCTAAAATAATTTCATCTATATTATATCTATTTTTAAACTGTGTAAGTTCATATCCCCACCAGTCTTTATTTCGCTTGAAAACGATGTTCTGTCCTCTCTTATACTTCTCCATAATATAAGGACCATTGCTAATGGGAGTCATAATACCTTTATCTTTATTAAAGTCTTTTGAGCTTTCAAATTGCTTCTTTTGGATTGGTACAAATCTTGATAGAAAATCGAATGTATCAAAACGTGGTTCATTCACAATAAAGGTAATTTGGTATTTAGAATCTGCTATTATGGAAATACCTTCATAATAGCTGCGTAAAGCCGCTGCATGCACCTTTGAATTCATCAACGTATCAAAAGTGAATTTAAAATCTGCTGCAGTAACAGAAGAACCATCTTGCCACTTCGCCTTCTCATTTAATATAAAGGTATAGTTTTTTTTGTCTGAGGAAATTAAATAATTCGTTGCTAAGGCAGGTAAATAGTCAAGTGTATCAGGATCTAAAATAAAAGGACTCATCCACAGATACCCTTCAACTGCATTTGATTCAGCATCTGTACTTAAAATAGGATTCATTACTTTAGGATCGTTACTTAAAGGTAAGTGTAAAACACCTCCTTTTTTTGTCTCAAGCATTCGATCATAAAAACTTGGTTTGCGTGTGTATTTTGTTTCTTGTTCTTTTTCTTGAATTGCAAAAGAGTTTGTCTGAAAGACAAGTGTAGTGAATAAACAATGTATAAATATTTTTTTAATTTTCATTTAAACCCTCCTTTAATCATTAGATTATGAAGAAATACTCTCAAAATAATTCTTTAATTTTCAGCTATAAGGACTTTAATAACTATTAATTAATTCTATACAAAATTATTTAAAAGAGAATAGATTGCTTAAAATTATTTTGCTAAGATTTATTGAGGGTTTTTTTATGTTTTTATTAAAATTAAAATTATTTTACTTTTCTAACTTTATTTTGATCAGAGTTATAAGCAATTTGTGATAGTCTTTTATAATAAGCGACTTGATCTGAATAACTTGGCGTATGCACTCCAACTCTCATTTTACCACTGTGCGGCGTGGGCAGATACATAAGTGGATTTTTTGCAACTCCAGCTATACGTGTTTCAAAATGCAAATGTGGTCCCGTAGATCTTCCTGTCTTTCCAACATATCCAATAATTTGATCACGCCGGACAAACTGACCAGATCGTGCTACAATTGTTTTCATATGTGCATAAAGAGTTTCATGCGAAGCATCATGTCCCATAATTACTGAATAACCATAACCTCTTTTAGCACCAGAGAATAAAACCTGTCCATCTGCTGCTGCTCGAATAGGCGTTCCAGACGGTGCACCAATATCAATACCATTGTGCGGTCTCACTCGTTTCATTAGGCGACGTATACCAAAAGGACTTGTAAAAGTTCCACTAACAGGCCAAATAAGTGGAAATCCACCAAATTTCCCTAATGAGGGATCATTTCTAGCAATTTGCTGTTGTGCTTCAAAAGGATCACTTTCAATTACGCCCAGTCCTTCATCTTCGTCGATTACCAAATCTTCATCGCTGCTATTGGAGTTTATGCTTGGAAAACCGAAAAAACTTGTTTCCGCTGATTTTTGTCTAGCTAAGAAGTTTGGATCAAACTTAGCCTTCTCGTTTAAATCTGCAACCGAGCCTTTTAATACTAAATTTTGATTTGAATTGTTATTTTGATTAATGCAAGCAGTTAGAGCTAAAATAAGTGGAATGACGAGAGCAAAAGATATCTTCTGTTTAAATTTATCCAGTTTAAGCATCAATACTCTCCGTAGGGTTCAAAAAAATACATTTTTAAACGTATATGAATAATACCCCCCTGACAAGTTGGTCATCTTATCGAATCATATCGTCTTTGATTTTGAAAAAATCAAAATCCAGTCAAAATCATGACTTTATTTACACTTTGTGCCATTTCTTCTTTGGTAGGCATTTCGAGACGCTGTAAAATTTCTCCTTCCGATCCAACTAACCAAACAGTTGGAACTCTTGGATTCTTCATTGCATCTAAAAAATCTCTCGAAGCAAATTCATTCATAAACTGCGGGATAATTTTTTTTCGCCACTTAGCCACTGAGCTTTCCGTATCTTGTGAAAATAATGCTAAAACACCAACTTTACGCGCGACAAAGATTTTATAGTTTTTATTAAGAACATCCGAAATTTCTTCAGAGCGAGGATTCCAAGATGCAATGACAACCACATACCAAAAACGCATATTCGAGAAATCTAGTTTTTTTTCACCTTCTACCGAAGGTTCTTTGCCATACGTAACAGGGGGCATACTGAAATGACGTGGAAGAGGCTTAATGACAGGAACAGCACCTTGACCTCCTGCCATAGGATCTTTCTTTTTGTCATCCTCAGAATGAACTTTTGCTGTATAAATAGAACTAAAAAGGATGGCTAAGAAAAATAAATATCCAACAGATGCAATTGAGTCAAAAATATTTTTATAGATTCTCAATGCACCCCTCCTTTCCTTTTTCATGAATTACTGACAAATATAGAATAGTCATTTCAGACGAAAAGTGAAAATTGTCTGAATTTTGTCGCTATTGGGGGATAGTACTTGAAAGAAAGCCTTCTTAAACATACAAAAAGAGAGTTTGAAGACTCAGCAATTCAATCAAATACAACAGCTTGGAACATTCCATGGCAAGAATTTGAAGTGATCCTAGGTTTAAAAAATTCTTATTCACAGAGAAACCTAAACATATTAACTGAAAATCAGGCTCGAATCTTTTTAAAAAATTGTGGATTCGATTTAACAAATCAAAGTCACATAAAGCAATTTGAACAGTTTTATGGTGAAGCGCTTTACTTTATTCGACATGTGTTATTTACAGATGAAGAAAGAACAAGTTTTATTATTCCTGCGAATCTCCTTTACTTAAAAAATCCTTGCAATCTTCTTATTTTTGCAAGTACAAATCATCCACGTAAACGTTACTTAAGACTTTGGAGTTGCTCTATTTTAAAAGTAATGTATGCAATTTCAAATTTACAGTACAGTGGTCGCTTACATATTATAGATGATGCTCGTGAACAAATATTTAAAAGAATTCGTAATTATATGCATCAGCATAAAGATGAAAAGCTTGAATTTAAGTACAAAAATGATTCCATTTATTTAAATAAGGTTGAATGGAAAGAGGCAAAAACAAGAACCAGTATTGTATTAAAACTTTTACATAAACCAGATAGCATTGTTGATGATGTTTTTGATTATTTAGGCGTCCGCATTGTTGTAGAAAAATCAAGTAAAATACCTCTACTTTTAAAACTACTTATTGAAACTGATATTATTATTCCACATCAAGTTGTTGCAATGAGAACAAGAAATTCATTATTAAATGTTAAACATCCTAAAAAAATATTTACATTTTTGAAAGAATTAAAATCTTGTGGAAGTCTTTCAAATGAAGAATTTGATAATATGTGTGAAAATATTATTTGGTCAAATGAAATAAATGATGAACATCAAAAAAGAACAAATTCATTTACAAGTCAACATTATCGCTCTTTACAATTTACAGTAAGACACCTAGTTCGCACACCAAATCCAGCTTTTCTCGTTTTAGAATCAATGACAAATCAATTGCGCAGATACACCGGAGTTCAACGCCAAGAACCTTGGATGGAATCCGTTATACCTCAATATTTTGCTCATTATTTTCCTATTGAAATACAAATGATGGATCAGGAAAGTTATGAAATGGCAAAATTTGGGCCAGCATCTCATGAACAATACAAATCACAACAACACAAATCTGTAAGAGAAAGAGTTCTAGGAAATCTTTTAACTTTCAAAAAAGAAAAGCTCGCTTCACAAGATTTTTAAAGGAGATAAAATGAACACACAGGAAATTGATAACTGGCTTGATATAGCCGGTCTCATGCCTCCTATGCCTAATGAAGCTGCTAAAAAATTATATAAGAAATTAGGTGTTGATACTTCAGGTAAACATACTTTTTTACCTAGCCTCATTACGCGAAATGAATATGCAAATTCAATATTGCCACTTATGAAGCAAGAGTTAAATGAAGATCTTTTTAATTTTATCAACAAACGAGTTGAAAAAACATTTGAAATTAGAAATAAATTAAAAACTTTACAAAATCGAATTATTGAAATTGTAGGTGAAGGAAATTTTTCTGCACTTTGGCTAGACAGAGAAGCATTTTCTGCTGATAGTATGGAGCATAGAGCACTTATAACTGAAGCTGTAATTCATATTTATTCTAGCGAAGCATTACAAAAAATTGTTACTTTATTTTATAATCACAATATTCCCATGATTCCTTATGGTGAAGGTGGTGGATACAATATGGGAGTAACTCCAATGGCTCCCGCTGTAACCATAAGCCTTAGAGGAATTGATCATATATCTGAAATAAAACCAAGCCGTAGAACAGAAGGGAAATTTGAAGTATCTGTTGGGTCAGGAGTTCCATTTAAAGATCTTGTTGCCTATCTTGCAAAAAGAGGATTTGTTTTACGTTGTGATCCAAATACTCCTCGCGCTGCAACAGGAGGAATTGCAGCCACAGGAAGTAACGGAGGACGCAAAGCATTTGAAGTAATTTTACATGGTAGAGCTGTTACTTCAGACGGAACTGCTCTATGCTTTGCTGCCGATAAATTCGAAACGGATTGCATTAACAATGAACCTTTCTTATTAGCAAGAAAATTTTTTAGTATTGAAAATACAAAAGAATTTGAAAGTATATATTTCGAATTAAAAAGAAAAAAATTAAAAGCCTGTATCACTCCCAATTCAACTGGCGTTGTTATTCCTTTACAAGGCATGAAGGCAAATGCAAATATGCTTGCCCAAAAAGCAGAGCAAATTAAAAAAGGAACATCACATATTGACACAATGGAGGATTCTCCGACTTTACCCATTTCAGCATTTGTAGGTGCTGAAGGAAGCACAGGTTTTATTTATGAAGTAACCTTTGAAATTGACAAACCACTTGAATGGCTACAAGCTTCACGCTGGCATTTTAATAATGTTGATGCCGCAATGTGTGCAACACGCGCTATAAAAAAACTTCCCAAAAATGAACAACCTGAATATTTCGAATTTATTTCAGGTCAAAGTATTAAAAGATTCTTAATTCATGATTTTCCCACAGTCTTTTCAAATGAAGATGAAGCTGTAATTATTTTAGCTGTTGAAGGTAATAATAAAGAAGAATGCGCTTTACGTCATATGCTCAATGAAAAAATGGCGCATGAAGAGATGCTAAAGAACGGCTATAAAGTAACTGATGTTTTAATTAAAATGGAAAAAACAAATGTTCTTTTACAAAGTGAAGGAATAGATCAGTTTGAAGTTTTGCGTAAACCTCGTGAAGAACTTCCTAAAAAATTGCGGACAAAATGTAAAACAGACATGGAAATTCGTACTGAATATTTAGGTGAAGTTTTAAAAATTGTTGCTGGGACAAATCCGCGTGCACGTGCCACACAAAAACAAGATGTGCTTTTTGGCCACCTCACTCCAAATCACACTGCAATTATTCACTGGAATATTGGCGGATTTGATCTTTATGATGAAGAACAAGCAGATATTGCATGGGATTATTTAGAAAATGTTATAGGCAAAGCTCAAAGCTTAGCTCCTGCAAATGATAAACATGGCAGTGCGCGCTTTACAGGAGAGCACGGGGTGGCAGGAAAAGCGCCTTTTTTATGGTTAAACTATATTCCTGAAAATGACTTCAAAAGAATGTGTGCTGTAAAAGATACTCTCGATGAAAAAGATCTATTTAATCCTGAAACTTTATTTTTAAGAACAAGCCACTCAAGAGCTTTAAGAGCTCGTCTCTTAAATACAAGTGCTAAATTTATTCTTGATTCACTTGCAAAAACTAGGAAAATACAAAATGTTGAAAACTCTGAATTAGTAGATTCTTCACTTTCCTTACTAGCAGCAGAAAACTACGCTGTACTTGAAGGTCAAAGATGTACGCGCTGCAACAGTTGTAAAGTATGTCCTGTAATTGATGCTGAACACGAACTTGAAAGAGAAAATAGACGCAAAAGTAAACAGTCAGTATTGCCAAGTAAACGTAATATTCTTATGTTTATGGAAAAAATAACTCATATACGTCGTGCAGCAGAGCAAACTGAAGATAAAAATGCGGTTGAAAAAATATTTAAAGTAACTGCACAAATGATGAAAGAAAGTGCATCTTTGCTTTCAAAATGCTTCTACTGTCGAAAATGCGATAAGGCTTGTCCTGTAGATATTGAAATCCACCCTCTCATGCGTGCTTATCATAAAATGGGTAAACTTCCTTCCATGGGTTCTAAACTTTGGGGATTTATTTATGAAAGATTAATGGGAGAAGACTTTTTTAAATCCATTACATATCGTCTTGTCGCTTTCTTTATTTTTCTTGGAGCCCCATTTCTTTATTTCATTCGCAAGCTTTCTTTTATACCCGATTGGATAAAATCCTACACTGTTCCTCCCACACTTGCTTTTGCTCATTATGAACCCGTAAATGAAGGTGCAAAAATTGAGGATCAAGATAATTTTGTCATTATTTCTAAAGATGTTGGGACAGACAACTTCATTGCCAACGATTTATTAGATAAAGAAACCGTTTATATCCGTTATCGTGGCTGCATGGATACGTTTGGAAAACCTGAAGCAACAACAAGTGTAGATGAATATTTTAAAAGCGTACTAAATTCACGTATTGTCGATTTAGAAAAGAAAATGTGTTGTGGATTTCCATTTGAAGCCGACGGATTGCATGAAAGGGCTAAGCAAAGTCAAATATTAAGTCTAATTGAAATTGCGAAATGTATCAATCGCCTCATTCAAGAGTGCAAAGACTCTTTTCATGAAATTCCAAAATTTATTGTATTTTCAAATTGCCCCACTTGTTGCGAAGCAATTAAAGAGATGAGAGAGCTTTTAAAAAGCGAAAGCATTATGGAACAAATTAGAATTCGATCAAAAATTCCTGATGATTTTAATATGAAATTAATTGATTTTGACATTCAAGATACAGCAGAGCTTGCAATGAGTTTAATCAAAAAATCAAAAACAGAAAACATCAAAATAAGTGAAGAAACAATTACACTTAATAAAGTAACTAAAACGGTTGGTCTTAAAGTTCCATGTCATAACACAAAGGCAGCAACACAAGCTCAAATTGAATTACTCAAAATGTATTACACAGGAGTTGCATCATATGATAGATGCTGTGGGTTATCTGGAACAGGCCGCTTGAAGCATCCCAAAATAGGCACAAAGATTTCTGAAAAACTTTTCGAACAGATTAGAGAAGAACCTCCAAGTGCAGTTGTTACAGGATGCCCAAGTTGTCGTGATGGAGTTAAAATGCAAAGAGATATTCTTGCTGCAAAAAAAGATTCCATTGCAGAATTCGAAGTTTCAGGAATTTTTGAACAGATATTAAAAGACTGTAAAAAAGTTTCTTCTTGATTTTTTTTGAGAATCCCCAAAAAAAATCAATTCAATTAGACCCCATTCTTAATGGAAAAATGAAATTTTACAAATGAAAAAGCATCAAACAGGTAATTTTATAAATATATCATCTATAAGTGGACACATTGGTTTCCCAATTGGCCGCCATTATATTGCAAGTAAACATGCAGTTTTAGGTCTGACAAAAAGCTTAGCACTTGAGGTTGCGCCTCTTGGCATTCGAATAAATGCAGTTTGTCCTGGATCAGCGAATTCTTTTGCTTATATTTGGATTTTTGTAAGTTCGTTTTCTAAACCAGAAAAAAAATTTCAATATTAGGGTGTGTTCTCAAATATCTGAGAACACACCCTAATTAAAATATATTATCACAATAGCGAGGTTTAAATATGTTTAACATCAGTGGTAAAAAAATAGTTTTATCGGGAGCAACATCGGGAATAGGCAAGAGCTTTGCCCTTTTTCTTGCTGAACAAAAGTGCGAACTTATTCTTATTGCCAAAGATGAAATAAAAGCAAAAGCTTTAGAAAAAGAATTACTCAAATTTAATACTAAATTCCGCTTTGAAATTATGGATATTAAAAATCCAAAACCATTTCATACTGACAAAGTCGACGTGCTCATAAATTGCGCAGGCATTGTTCCTAAATCTCCTTTGCAGGAAATTACAGACAACTCATTTAACGAAACAATGCAGACCAATGTCAATAGCATCATTAAATTATCCAATTTGCTTGTCAATAAAATGCAAAATGGTTCTTGTATTGTAAATATTATTTCTGGAATGGCTTACTTAACCAAAGAAAACTATGGAATGTATTCCATTTCAAAGGCCGCTGCTGAACACTTAACCCGATTTCAAGCGCTGGAATTCGGTAAGCTAGGAATTCGTGTCAATGGCATATCTCCAGGCTATATTGCAGTTGAACGAAACATTGAGAGCTATGAAAAAGCAAATAAAGAAATTATGTTTCATAATAGCATTATTAAACGACCTGGCACTCCAAGCGAAATTTTAGGAGCGCTGCAGTTTCTTATATCCAATGCCGCCTCCTATATGACAGGAACAATTCTAAATGTAGATGGTGGTTTTGCTGCGAAAGTTATATAGAGAGAGTTCTATCTTTTAATTTTCTACACCCTTGGCCCGCCAGAAAAGACAATTTTTTTCTCACTCTTTTTCAAACTTTCACTTCCTTTGATCCATTAATTTTTGCCAAAGCGCGGTGCTTAGCAATTCTTAGACGCGACACCTCCCCATTTTTACGACAGATTGAAACATGTGCGCAACAATCTTTTTTAACTTTTCATAAATTTGCTCTTTATCAATTTTGAATACTATAATTTTTTCATGAGCTAAATTAGGAACAAAAGCATCCTTTATCTGTTCTTTTGCTCGTTCTTCTTTTGCATTTGCAAATGTAGTGTGTAAAATACTAAGTACTCACAAGGCAATACAGTTCACATAATTTAATATATTTCTTTCATAATTATTTACTTCTATAGAGTTAAAAGTTATAAAGCATATTATCAATATAAGACACAGTAAAATTATTTTATGATAAAATATTATTAGTTTCATATTATAAATTGAAAGGGTTTTTATGGGTAAAACAATCTTTAAGTGTTCATTCTTTCTATTAATTGTAAACAGCATAAGTTCAGCTGCAAATTGCAAAGAATTAAATGTTCTAGGCGATTATTGGTGTCCATATAATTGTAATCCCAATGATAAAAAACCAGGTTATATGATAGAAATTTTACAAAAATCCTTTGGCAAAGAACATATAAACTATGAATTGATAAATTGGGCAAGAGCAATCTCTGAAACTCGTAAAGGTAGTAATGAAATTTTAGTCGGAGCCACAAAAGAGGACGCTCCTGATTTTATTTTTAGCAGCCCACTCGGCGTAACTGATAATTGCTATTATGCGCAAAAAAAATTTAAATTTAAATTCAACGGATTGAACTCGCTTAACAACGTTACTTTAGGAATCATTAAAGATTATTCATACTATACGGCCTTAAACCAATATATTAAGAAAAATCTATCTAACAAAAGCAAAATTGAAGAACACTTTGGTGAAAATGTGCAAGAAAGAATGCTTTTAAAACTTATGTCTAATCGTTTGGATGTTATCGTTGAAGACTCTTATGTCATTGATTATATTTTAAAGAAACACCCAGAAATTCATGAAATTGAAAAAGTTAAATGCATCGAGGTTGGTAACATATTTATTGCTTTTTCTCCAAAAAATCCTGAGTCAACTCAAAGGGTAAAACACTTAAACTCACAGATTAAAGAAATGATAAAGAAAGGGGAGATGTTAAATATTTTAAAAAGATACTCCATTAGACCTTGGTTTCATTAATTTCTTATAGCTTGAAATGGTATTGTCAGTGCTTATGAAAAAATATAAATATATACTTAAATTTTTATCATATTTATTTTATTTTTACACTCTAAATCACACTCTTAACTGCTGCATTACATAACGCATAAATATTGTACTTAAAACTATTTTTTTTTAAAAACCTATTTTATTAAATCAATATATAATATTCTATTTTTTATTAAAAAGTAACAGAAATTTTTTAATTGTGTGTCAGATCTTATTATATAAGGATATTTTATGATAATTTTAAAATCTGTCCATAAAAATATTTTCTTTTTACTTAAGCTATCTTTGTTTTGCGGCTCAATCTTATCGACCCAAGAGCATAGTTCAATGACTTACTACTCCACATTGTGTGGATTAATTAATACAACTATACAAACAACAGGGCCAGATCTTGCAAAGGTTTATTGCTCCACCGCAGACAAAAAATGGGCATTTCTAGAAAGCGGCAATGTAACAGTAACTGGTACTTGGGAAATTCAAAAAGTAAGATCTCTATGCAGAATCAATTTTATCATTGATAGAGGTAAAAATGATAACCTCCAACTCCAAAATGCTTGTAAAAACGAATATGGGAAAACTATATTTATGCTCAACCTGAAAACCTGTGCATAAATTCCTAGCATACTTTTGAAATCAATGACAACACGATGGCTCTTGGTCACTCTATACTGCAAATAAATTCACCGGGGCGGCTATAAGATAGCCAAGTCTATTTTCTTTTAATGTCTGTGTTCTTCTAATGCATCCACAGATTCTATTTGAATTGCATTATAAATCTACTGCATTTACTTTAGAAAAAATTCATTCTTTACAGTTTTACAACAGTAGATTTAAATAAAAAAAAACTGAGAGAGATCGTTTAAGATCCCTCTCAGTTTTTCATGTAGCATATCGAAAAAAAAGAAAAGAACTTCGTAGCACGATATGATATATAAATTTAGCTAAACTTAAGCGTTAACAGCTTCTACTTCAGCCTTAATTGCCTTAGGTTCTACGAACTCAATAAGAGCTCTTCTGGCATTGTCACCAGGACGGAATCCAAGTTTTAAGATGCGTGTATAACCGCCTTTTCTTTCAGCATTTGCTGGAGCAACTTTGTTAAAAAGATCACCAACAGATTTTTTACTGTAAAGAGTTGCGGCAGCATTTCTTCTATTTGTTACGCTGTCAACACGCGCAAGAGCTACAAGAGGTTCAACAACCTTTCTTAACTCTTTTGCACGCTCAACTGTAGTCACTAATGTGCCATGTTCAATGAGCTGTGTTGCCAAACCACGAAGAAGAGCCTTACGCCCTGCGGAATCTCTGTTTAACTTTCTATGTGCCAAACGATGTCTCATGTTCTTCCATCCTTAAATATCAGACTTAAAGTCTTTCTCTTAATTTAGCGGGATCAAATCCCTCAATCTTCATGCCAAGGTGAAGTCCCATTTCAGCAAGAAGGTCTTTGATTTCATTCAAAGTTTTACGACCGAAATTCTTAGTTTTAAGCATTTCAGCTTCAGTTCTAATAACAAGTTCTCCGATGTAACGGATACCCGCATTTTCTAGACAGTTAGCAGCTCTCACAGAAAGTTCGAGTTCATCAACTGATTTATAGAGATTCTCATTCAAACGAGCATCCACCTGAACTGAGTCGATCACTTGAACTTCATCATCAGCTTCTTGAAAATTGATAAAAATGGATAGCTGATCTTTAAGGATTTTAGCCGCATAAGCCAAAGCATCTTCAGAGGTCACCGCACCATTTGTGCTAATTTCTAGAATAAGTTTGTTAAAGTCAGAACGTTGACCAACACGTGTGTCAGCAACACTGAAGCTAACTCTTTTAACAGGTGAGAAAACAGCATCTATTGGGATAACACCTAATGGCAAACCATCCTTAACAGCATCGCTTGTTAAATAACCTTTACCAGTTCTCACAGTAATTTCGGCACGAAACTTACCACCCGCACCCACAGTACAAATAATGTGGTCAGGGTTTAAAATTCGTAGTGAACCATCTGAAATGATATCAGATCCTTTGACAACCTTTGGACCAACAACATCGATAACAGCAGTCTTTTCACCTTCTGTATCAAGCCATACATCCAAAGCTTTCAAATTCAAAACAATCTCTGTTACATCTTCAGAAACGTCAGGAACTGTCGAAAACTCATGCTCTACTCCTTCAATGCGCAAACCTACGACAGCAGCACCTTGAAGAGAAGAAAGCAAAACACGACGCAATGCGTTACCTAACGTAGTCCCAAAACCACGCTCTAGAGGCTTAGCTATAAATCTCCCAAAAGCAGAAGAAATATCTTCTTTTTCAATAAACTGCGGCTTTAATAGCGCCTTCCAGTTGCTCTGCATTATTGACTCCGTCAACTTTTCCGTTTCGTATTTTGCCCCAAAGCACTCTTTAAGCTCTTACTAAAAAATAAAGCTCCACTACCAATTGCTCACGCACCGGAATTTGAACATCTTCTCAAGCTGGTCTTTGATGATGCTGCGCAAGTTGCCTTGAAGCACTTCTAGTACTTTCCATTTAAAACACTAAAATTGGAAACCTAGCATAAGCCCATTGAACTAAACTAGAATTCCAAACATTTTAGCATTTGAATGTAAAGCTCTATTAAAAATCATTCTGATTCGTTTTTCTAGAGCGGACTATACTTTTCTTGGCATTTGTTCTTGCAAAGAGAATGAGCCCAAAACCCATCAAATTGAACTTTAAGCTCTTTCTGAGCCTCTGCAAGAAAAAAAGCAGTACAGAACCACACTTTTACTCAACGAAGCGAGTTTCAATCATTAAACTCTACGACGTTTTGGTGGTCTGCATCCATTGTGTGGAACAGGTGTCGCATCTTTAATAAGAGTAACTTTAATCCCTGTAGCAGAAATTGCACGTACAGCTGATTCTCTTCCAGAACCTGGGCCTGTTACAATAACTGAACAGCTTTTCATTCCACAATCAATCGCCTTACGAGCAGCGTCTTCAGCGGCAACCTGAGCGGCAAAAGGAGTGCTACGACGAGAACCCTTAAAGCCTTTGCTACCAGCACTTGACCAAGTAACAACGTCGCCATTTGCATCAGCAAATGTAACGATTGTGTTGTTGAAACTTGCAGATACTGTAGCAATACCGGTTGGAACGTTACGTTTAACACGTTTCTTCTTTGATACTACCTTGTTCATTATCCATTACCTCACTCGGTCTTACTTCTTCTTGTTAGCCACAGTCTTTTTAGGACCCTTACGTGTACGCGCATTTGTTTTGGTTCTTTGCCCGCGAACAGGCAAGCCCTTACGATGACGTAGACCACGATAGCAACCTAAGTCCATTAGACGCTTAATATTGGACTGAACAAGACGACGCAAATCGCCTTCCACAGTGTGGTTTGTGTCAATAAGCTTTCTTATGGCGTTAATCTGATCGTCGCTGAGTTCTTGGGTACGAGTATCTCTATTTATAGATAACTGATCCAAAATCTTTTGAGAGGATTTACGACCAAGACCATGTATATACGTAAGCGAAATTTCGATACGCTTGTTACGCGGAATGTCAACGCCCGCAATTCGTGCCACAACTAACCTCCGATATTATTCTATTAACCTTGACGCTGCTTGTGCTTTTTATTTTCACAAATAACTCTTACTACACCAACACGACGAATTACTTTACACTTGTCACATATTGGTTTAACACTAGCTCTAACTTTCATTAGCATACTCCTAGTAAAAACTCACGAAAACGTAATTATTTAGCTCTATAAGTGATTCTAGCCCTAAATCTTCCATCTTTTGTTTTATCATTGGGATCTAGTAGGACTGTAACTCTATCACTGGGCAATATATTGATGCAATTCATTTTCATCTTTCCAGAGACATAGGCTAAAACCTTGAGACTATTTTCGAGTTCTACTATAAACAAATTGTTGGGCAGCTTTTCAGCAATAATCCCTTCCAACTCTACCTTCTTAGGCTTTTCATCACGTTCAGACATTTACAATCATACTCCAAAGAGAACAAAGAGCGTTATTGGGTATCTCAAACTGCTGCTTAAATCAAGACCAATCTTTATTTTCTCATTAAAATTGATACAATTTCAGCATAAACAATTTCGGGAGATTTTAACCCATCAACAATACTTAATAAATTCCTATCCGCATAGTATGAAACTAAAGGAAAGGTTTCCTGCTGATAAACAGTAAAACGACGTCTTACTGTTTCAGGTTCATCGTCCTTGCGACGGAACATTGAACCTAACTTGCCGCAGCTCACACAAGAATATCTTGAGACTTCAGTATGTGCTGCAATAGAATCGACCTTGCCGCATGCAGAACAAGTCCATCTTCTTTCGAAACGCTCCACTAACTTTTCGAGGTCGGCAGTCAGTGATAAGACCAAATCAACCTTACTCAAAAATTTACTCAAAAGAGTATCAAATTCTTTTGCTTGTGAAAGATTTCTCGGAATGCCATCCATCAAAACAATGTCGTTTTGATTTAATGTCATTGACGACAGAGCATTTTCAAGACACAAAAACATCGACTTATCATCAATAAGATGGCCCGACTCAACAATACCTTTGACTTTCAACCCGAGTGCAGATTCGGATGCTATTTCTTGGCGTATGATTGCGCCTGTAGAAATATGCTTCACTCCTAAACGTGAATTGAGAAGAGAACACTGAGTCCCCTTGCCAACACCTGGAGGACCTAGAAAAATGATTACCTTCATTTACAATCCTGTTTCATAGCCTTGTATCATTTGCAGTATCTCGCGAATGAGAAGGGAAAATCAGAAAATCATATTTTTGAGTTGCAAGTTGTGCCCTTACTTGGCGAATCGCCTCAAGTGCAACACCTACTACAATCAAAAGTGAAGTTCCTCCAAAGGTCATTTGCTGAGAGAAAGTCCCACCAACGAGAGAAGGAACGACAACAATAAGATTCATGTAAACCGCCCCAGCAAACGTCAAACGAGAAACAACAGTATCAAGAGCCTCAGCAGTCTCACTACCAGGACGAATTCCTGGTATATATGCGTTTTGCTTTTTTAGGTTTTCAGCCACATCATCGGATTTAAAGACAATGGATGCGTAGAAAAATGAGAAAAAGAGACCTAAAATCACAAAAGCAACATTATATAGCCAATGGCCTGGTAAAAAATCAGCGAGCCAAACATTCCCAGACGAATTTCCAAAACTTAAAAATGTTGCTGGTACAGCTAATAGTGTGGATGCAAAAATTGCAGCCATAATACCAGCCATATTAACTTTCAACGGTAAGTGTGTTGACTGTGCAGACATCACTCTCTTGCCAACTAAGCGCTTTGCATAGTGAATTGGAACTTTTCTATAGCTTTGCTCAAAAAAAGTAACCGCAAAAACAAGAACGAGGGCAAATGCGATGATGCCAAGGGCACCCACAAAAGCACCGCTATTCTGCTTAACCATTTCAATAATTGTGCTCGCTGAAGAAGGTAGATAAGCAACGATTCCTGCAAAGATAAGAAGGCTTATGCCATTTCCTATACCTTTATCGGTAATTTGCTCGCCTAACCACATTACAAAACAGCTGCCAGCAGCCATTAGGACACAAGACAAGAGTCTAAACGACAGACCAGGATCAAGAACTATCATCCCACCACCAGGACCACGTGAGGCTTCTAAACCTGCTGCTAAAAGATAGCCTTGCACAAGTGCTAAAAGCACAGCAAGAGCTCTCGTAATACGAGTGATCTTTTGTCTACCAACACCACCTTCTTTTTGCATTTGTTCCAAAGCAGGAACAACCACTGTCATCAATTGGATGATAATGCTTGCAGAAATGTAAGGCATAACTGCAAGGCTAAAAATAGAAAAATGGCTTAGTGCGCCGCCAGAAAACATATTAAATATTTTAAGGAGACCAGCACCCTGTTGGCTTGCGAACAAAGCAAGTTCTTTGGCATCGATACCTGGAATTGGAATGTGCACTCCAAATCGGAACACGAGAAGTGCTAACAATGTAAACAACAAACGCTTTACAAGGACATTATCTGTCCAGCCACTTCCCTGAGGCATCCCCTGCTTACTCCTCGATAGTTACACCTTTTGCCACTAGTTTTTCACGAGCTCCAGCGGACATTACAAAATTTCTTACAGAGCGGAGCTCTGCAGGAACATCACCCATAGAGAGCAATTTTGCAATACCAGAGGCGTTAAAACCTTTGCCATCTAAAATGCCATTTTCAATATATTGTGAAGAGTCTTTTAAATTTAAGGACTCAACTTGGATAGCACACACATTTTTGAATCCACGTTTTGGAATTCTACGGTAAAGAGGAGTTTGTCCACCTTCAAAACCAGGGCGAATGCTTGAGCCAGAACGAGCTGTTTGGCCTTTACCACCACGTCCACCAGTTTTACCGAGACCACTACCTGGACCTCTGCCTAAACGGCGTCTATCTTTTCTTGCACCCGGATTTGGGCGAAGTTCTTCTATTCTCACTTTTTACTCCTTACTCAGCTGGCTCAACTCTGATAAACTGAATTACCTTGTTGACCTGGCCAAGAATTGGATTCACGTTTGGTAATACACGTGAAGAACCAATTTTAGAAAGACCAAGTGAAACTAGGGTTTTACGTTGTGATTCATTGCGTCCCGCAAAACTGCGAAGCAATGTCACTTTAATATTTTTCGTGTCTATAGATTTCATTTTTGAGAGACCCTTTTTACTTACGAGCTCTTAAGTATTCTTCAGTAGTCGAAAGCTGTTTAAGACCCTTGAAAGCTGCTTTAACAACGTTATGTGGATTGCGACTGCCTTGGATTTTAGCCATGATATTAGGGATACCAGCAAGCTCTGCAACGGCACGCACTGAACTTCCGGCAACAATACCAGAACCTTCTGTTGCAGGACTCAAAAGAAGGTGGCTTGCACCAAATTTTGCGTTTACAACAAATGGAATTGTTTGCTTTTCCATTGGAACAGTAATAAGTGACTTCTTAGCTTGAGCAACTGCTTTTCTAACTGCTTCAGGAACTTCCGCAGCCTTACCAAGACCGTAGCCAACTGTACCTTGACGGTCACCCACAACAACAAGAGCTGAAAAGCTCATGCGTCTACCACCTTTAACAGTTTTTGATACACGAGAAACGCTTACAACTCGATCTTCAAAGCGATCCTTCTTCTGCTCTTCTTTATTCATTTGCATTTTATGCTCATCCTTACAAAGTCAAGTTTTTAGAATTGAAGACCAGCTTCACGAGCGGAGTCAGCAAGAACTTGAACGCGCCCATGATACGTGAAACCGTTTCTATCAAATACAACAGTGGTTACTCCTGCATTTTTTGCTCTTTCAGCTACAACAGCTCCCACTTTGACAGCCATTTCTTTGCCGCGAAGACCAGTCGATTTAACGTCTGCTTCAATAGAACTTGCACATGCAAGAACAATTCCTTTTGCATCATCTATAACTTGAGCTTGAATATGACGACTGCTTCTGAAGATACAAAGACGTGGCTTTGTTAAATCAGTGGAGCGACGACGCCAGAAACGCATCTTACGCAATTGTCTAACTCGTCTACGATTGATTATACGATACATAAAATCTCCTGGTTTTCTGCTCACATACAGAAAACACTAAAAATAAGCAAGTTTAATTATTTTTTACCTGCAGATTTACCAACCTTAGTTGCAATAACTTCGCCAGAATAACGAATACCCTTGCCTTGGTATGGTTCTGCTGGACGTACGGAACGTACTTTAGCAGCCATTTGACCAACAAGTTCCTTATCAACACCAGAAATACTAACCTTACCAGCTTTATCCACTTCAAAAGTGATTCCTGCAGGTGGATCAATATTTACAGGGTGAGAAAAACCAACAGTAAGATTCAAGATTTTGCCAGCCATGTTTGCACGGTAGCCAGTTCCTTGAATTTCAAGGGATTTGCTGAAACCAGCAGAAACACCTTGAACCATGTTAGCAAGAAGGGTTCTATAAAGACCCCAGTATGCAGAACTGTTTTCAACAGCACCTGCAGAAACAACAACTTCGCTACCTTGTTGAGCGACAGAAACACGACCAAGAGTATCACGCTTCATGATACCCTTTGGTCCATTCACTTCGAGAATAGAGCCGTTTAGTTTTACGGTTACTCCCGAAGGAATTTTAATTGGCTGCTTACCAACTCTTGACATAGAAGCCTCCTAAAAGTCCTCGAAAGTTACCAAATATAAGCTAAAACTTCTCCGCCTACGCGTTCTTGACGAGCAGTCTTGCTTGTAAGAACTCCCTTAGGAGTTGTAAGAATAGCGAAACCAAGACCACCACGAATTCTAGGAAGATCAGAAACACCTTTGTACACACGGCAACCAGGCTTAGAAACGCGAGTCAAACCACGGATAGCGGGTTGCCCAGCTTCTGTGTATTTCATAGCGATCTTAATTTTACCTTGACCGTTATCCTTGATGAGACGGTACCCACGAATGAGTCCTTCTGTTTCCAAGATTTTTGTAATTTCAATTTTTATTGTGCTTGCAGGAACAGTTGTATACTTAAGTCCTGCATTTGTAGCATTACGGATACGTGTTAACATATCAGCAATTGGATCAGTAACGTACATTTTTATTCACCTCACCAACTAGCCTTGACCATTCCAGGAATTTGACCGGAAAGGGCGTTTTTACGTAAGCAAATACGACATAAACCAAAATCTCTGTAATATGCGCGAGGACGACCGCATTGATTGCAGCGGTTGTGCTGACGCGTAGAAAATTTGGCTTTTTTATTTGCCTTATTAATCATAGCTAAACGAGCCACAGCTTCCCCTTTTACTTTCTAAACGGCATATCAAGGAGAGTAAGAAGTTCACGCGCTTCTTCATCTGTTTTCGCAGATGTCACAATTGTGATACTCAAACCACGAGTTTTATCTACTTTATCCGCTTCGATTTCTGGAAAGATAATCTGTTCGCGGATACCAAGAGAATAATTACCACGACCATCAAAACTATTTGACGAAACACCACGGAAATCACGTACACGAGGTAGTGCTACCGAAACAAGCTTGTCATAAAATTCAAACATTCTCTCTTTGCGAAGAGTAACAGAAGCACCAATTGGCATTCCTGCGCGAAGTTTAAACGTTGCAATAGATTTTTTTGCACGAGTAATTACAGACTTTTGGCCAGTAATCAATTCAAGCTCAGCAGCAGCTGCTTCGAGAGCTTTAATATTCTGAGTAGCTTCGCCTTGACAGGTATTAACAACGATTTTTACGATCTTAGGAAGCTCCATAACATTCTTTTCGGAATGACGCTTTTTAAGTTCTGGTAAAACTTTGTCGTTGAACTTTGCCATGAATCTTGGTTTCACACCTTTAGTGTGCTCACCGCGAACCACTACTGCGCCGTAATCAGCGCCTTTTTTTCCAGTAGGTTTTTTACCTGCCTGATTTTTTTCGCTTGCCATGGATTATAGAACCTCCGGAGCCAAGCTGATAATCTTGCCACAATTACGTTGTCTTAATTCACGAGCAATTGGTCCAAAAATACGGGTTCCAACTGGCTCTTTTTCATTTTTGACAATTTTTACAAGAACAGCAGCATTTTCATCAAAACGAATTCGAGACCCATCGGCTCTCGAAACTTCTTTCTTACAGCGAACCACAATTGCCTTGTGCACTTCGCCTTTCTTAACACGCCCACCAGGCACAGCATCCCTTACGGAGACTACAATCAAATCGCCAACACGTGCATAACGGCGGAATGAACCACCCATAACACGAATGACATTGAGAGTACGCGCCCCGCTATTATCGGCTGCTACCAGGATAGATTCTGGCTGAATCACGATACACCCCATTAAATGAGAAAGAAAATAGAAACTATCTTACAATGTTGCTATCTTAGCGACTAACAACAGAAACAATTTTCCAAGATTTACTCTTAGAAATACGACTGCATGGCAAAATATCAACATCTTTACCAACAACTACATCTGAAATTCCGGATGTATCTGCAAAAACTGATGTATGAAGGTGAAGACGTTTGCCGTATGTCCCGTTAGGAACAACACGTGGAACTTCCACTTTTACTGTCTTTGTGTCTTTTGAAACCGCAACAACACGACCTCTGATAGGATTTTTAGTGATTTTTGCATTTTCCATAATATTACCCCAATTATTTAGCGGATTGTGCTTTTTTACGAGAAACGATTTTAAGATCTCTTCTCAGCCCTGCAATACCACCCGCATTCTTAATGAGAGCAGGATCCATGGAAACTCTAAACTTAACGAGTTCTTTAACAAGCTCAATATGCTTAGAAGATGCATCACTAGAATTCAAATCAGCAAACTTTTTTTGTTTTTTCATTGATTTTCCCAAACCTTATCACTTCTGCTCATCATACGAGTTTTGAATGGAAGCTTAGCCGCAGCCAGTTCAAACGCCTCTTGAGCAAGGTTTGCTGGAACGCCTTGAATTTCAAAAATAACTCGACCGGAGCGAATAGGACAAACCCAACGATCCAAACCACCTTTACCAGAACCCATGCGTGTTTCAGCAGGTTTCTTTGTAATTGGTTTATCTGGAAACACACGAATCCAAACCTTTCCACCACGCTTTATGTGGCGAGTCAAGGCAATTCGACTTGCTTCGATCTGACGAGCTTCAAGTTTCCCTGGTTCTACAGCCTGAAGAGCAAAATCTCCAAAATCTATGCTATTGCAGCGATCTGCAATACCTTTAATACGACCTTTGTGAGACTTACGAAACTTAACTTTTTTTGGAGCCAACATGTTCTAATTACTCCTCATTGCGCAAATTCTTGGTATTCACAGCAGAGCTGGCTGTTTTTCCAAAAACTTCGCCCTTAAATAACCAAACCTTAACCCCAATAAGACCATATGTTGTTAAAGCTTCGGAAGTGCCATAATCGATGTCTGCACGAAGAGTATGAAGAGGAACGCGTCCTTCCATATACCATTCTGTACGAGCCATTTCAGCCCCATTAAGACGACCGGATACGCGAATCTTGATACCTTTTCCGCCGGCCTTCATAGCTTGTTGCATAACCTTCTTCATAGCTCTTCTGAAGGAAACACGTTTTTCAAGCTGTTGAGCAACGTTAAATGCAGCGAGTTGTGCATTTGTATCAGGACTTTTCACTTCAAAAACATCAACTTTGATATTTTTGTCGTTCGTTTTAAGAACTGTTCTTACTTCATCACGAAGAAGCTCAATCCCCTTACCTTGTTTGCCAATAAGTTTACCAGGTTTAGCTGTATAAACTTTAATAACTACTTGTTTTGCAGCGCGTTCGATTTCAACACGAGCGACGCCTGCTTCTGAGTATTTTTTTGAGATGAACTTGCGAACATTCAAGTCTTCATTAAGATTTTTTGCGAATTCGCGCTTGCTAAACCAGCGAGAATCCCAAGTCTTGTTGATTCCAAGTCTCAAACCAATTGGATGTACTTTCTGACCCACTGCTGTACCCTCTGTTAATTAAGTTTAAGACGAATAGTTAAGTGCGACGTCTTCTTTAAGATTGGCGTTGCACGTCCTTGAGCACGTGGCATAAACATACGACGGCGTGGACCTTCATTCACTACAAAATCACTAATTACAGTGTTTACAGCGCTATTTTCAGGAAGCTGAGCCAACGCAGAGCGAATAAGCTTTACGGCAGCAACAGAACCAGAGCGTCTTTCAACAGAAAGGATTGCTATAGCCTGTGGAACAGTTTTGCCAATAATCATTGGCCTTAACAATCTAGCTTTACGTGCAGTACACTTTGCAGCATAGTGTGTTGCTTTTGCGTCCATAACTTACCTCTTACTTTTTCTTAGCGGCTTTTTTATCCGCACCATGACCATGGAAAGTACGAGTTGGCGCAAACTCACCAAGCTTGTGTCCTACCATGTTTTCGTTCACATAAACTGGAACGAATTTCTTTCCATTGTGAACTGCAAAAGTTAATCCAACAAAATCAGGGAGAATTGTTGAACGGCGACTCCAAGTTTTAATAACCTTAGTGGCACCTTTGTTCTTTTCTGCTGCTTTGAACAGATAGGAGTCAACAAAAGGACCCTTTTTCAACGAACGTGGCATGCTTTTACCTCTTAACCAATTCGAAAATTATTTCTTACGACGGCTTACGATAAACTTATCGCTCGGTTTCACCTTGCGAGTTTTATAACCCTTAGACAATTGACCCCATGGAGAACATGGATGACGACCACCACTTGTACGGCCTTCACCACCACCCATTGGATGGTCTACAGGGTTCATAGCGACACCACGAACAGTTGGGCGAACACCCTTCCAACGATTACGGCCCGCTTTACCAAGGGATACATTCATATGATCCGCATTGGAAACCGTACCAATAGTCGCATAGCAATCTTCAGGGATAAGACGAAGTTCTCCAGATGGCATACGAATTTGAGCGTATTGCTCAACGCGGCCTACTAAAGTTGCAGAAGCACCTGCACTACGAACAAGCTTTGCACCTGCTCCAGGACGCATCTCGATACTGTGAACAACTGTACCCGCTGGAATTTTCTTGAGCGGAAGACTGTTGCCAGCTTTGATATCTGCCTCACCAGAAGCGATAACTTTTGTACCAACCTTAACACCATCTGTAGCGAGAGCGTAACGACGATCTCCATCAACGAATTTAATTAAGGAGATAAACGCAGTACGATTTGGATCATACTCAACAGAAGTTACTACACCTTCGACGTCTTTACGAGATCTTTTCCAGTCGATAATACGATATTTAACCTTATTACCACCGCCTTGATGGCGCACAGTAATACGGCCGTTGTTATTACGACCAGCCTTACGAGGCTTTGCAGCCAAAAGAGGCTTGTAAGGAGTATCAGTCGTAAGAACTTCTCTGTAGTTAATATAACTCTGTGTTCTTGTTGTGGCCGTATAAGGCCTTAATTGTCTGATTCCCATTTTCCTCATCCTTGCGCGATAATTCGAGGATTTTTCCGCGCACTAAAAAAACACCAACAAAACCGAAGAAGCTTATTCTGCAGCAGCATCAGCTGGAGCGGCTACGACTGGAGCTGGAAGCTCTTGACCATCTTTAAGACGAATGAACGCCTTTTTGATGTTAGGAAGCTTAACTTCTACAGCACCACTTTTTTTAGAACGAGCTTTACGAACAACTCTTCCACGTAAAATAGAAGTATTCACATCTACAACGTCAACACCAAAAACATCTTTAACAGCTGCTTTAATGTCTAATTTTGTAGCTTTGAGATCTACCTTAAGCGTATAAACCTTATTTTCTAAAAGACCATAAGATTTTTCGCTTAAAATTGAACCTTTAATAACATAATCTGAACGCATGTTCATTTCCTTTCTTCAAAATTCAGTCTGCAAGTCTTGATTCAAGAACTTTGAACGCTTCTGGACTTGCAATAAGACTGCGCGCTTGAAGAACAGTGAAAGCATTCACTTGCTCTGGGCTCACAAGATGCACGCCGCGAATATTGCGAAGAGCACGAATTGTGTTTTCGCTTGGATTACTTAGACAAACTAAAGTATTCCCAGTGAAATCAGCTACGCTTTTTAATACGGTCGCTGCGTCTTTTGTTTTTCCACTTGAAAAGTCAAGCGCACCAACAAAAACTTTACCAGATTTAACACGCTCAGAAATTGCAATTCCAAGAGCAACACGACTCATTTTTAATGGAATCGCTTGACGATAATCACGCGCCTTAGGTCCATGAGCAACACCACCACCAACGTGAAGAGGGGCTACGAAAGAACCACGACGAGCACTACCAGTTTTCTTTTGCTTATAAGGCTTTTTACCAGTTGACTTAACCATTGCGCGTGTTTTAACGCCAACAGTACCTTGTCTTTGGTTGGCTCTGTAAGCCTTAACAACTTGCCAGAGAGTGCCTTTATTACGGTCAGCGTAGCTAACCAAACTCTCTGGAAGGTTTTCTATTTTAGACAACATTTTGCTATCCCTTCCCAAAACTTAAATTTAAACAAATACCATACCGCCGCGTGCACCAGGAACACCGCCTACGACAGCCATAATTGACTCTTCATGAGACCAGTAAGCAACCTGAACATTGCGGAGAGTTACTTGTACATTACCGTCTTGGCCTGGCATTTTTTTGCCTTTCATAACGCGACCAGGTTCAGTACGCATACCGATAGAACCAGGTGAACGATGGAAACGGCTACCATGACTCGCAGGACCGCCACCAAAACCATGACGAGTCATAGCATCTTGGAAACCGCGACCTTTTGAAAAGCCAGTAATTTTTAATTTTTGTCCGACAGTGAGAGAAGGAGCTTTAAGAGGTGAGCCTACTTCATATTCAGCAGGATTTTCAACAACCCATCCACGAACTAGCTTATTTTTGTGACCAGTTTCGTATTCAACAACGACAACAACTTGGCCATTCGCCAATATCTCGTGTCTTACAACCTTAGCTGGCTGCATTTTTAATACAGTTACGCCTTGAGCTGCGCCAATCTGCGTAAATGCACTAGTCATGCCAACTTTGCTAAAAGCATAACGTACCATATAACTTTAACTCCTGCTGGATGCGATAAATCACAGCGCCAGCTTGTTGTTAAAACTTTCTGAATTAAAATTACTCAGAAAGTATAATTAAATAAATCAATAAAAATCGATTATTAGTAAAGATTGATTTCTACATCAACACCAGCTGCAAGATCGAGCTTCATAAGGCCATCAACAGTTTGCTGTTTTGGTTCAAGAAGGTCGATTAAACGACGGTGCGTGCGGATTTCGAACTGCTCACGAGATTTTTTATCTACGTGAGGAGATCTTAATACTGTATAACGATTAATAATTGTTGGCATTGGAACAGGACCAGCTATTTTAGCTCCTGTGCCTTTTGCCTTGTTAATAATCTGAGCTACGCTCTGGTCAACCAGAGAAACATCATAGCCCTTGAGACGAATACGGATTTTTTGGCTTTCCATTGAATTACACTCCAAACCGTTGGGCGTCGATTCGTAACGTAGAACGACGCCCACTGTCAAGCAAAATTTATAAAATTTAAGCAATATCTAAACATATGGAACAGGTTAAAATTGCTTATCTCATCTGATGATGTGAACCCGTTCCGAGACGTGCAACAACTTGAGGAATTGAAGCCTCAATAATAGCTTCTGCATCTAGGCTTTGCCCTTCAACAAACATATCGAGATTGTTGTAGTAGTTCACACCCGTTCCAGCAGGAATTAAACGACCCATAATGACATTTTCTTTGAGGCCACGCAAAAGATCTTTGCGTCCTGCAAGAGCCGCTTCTGTAAGCACTCTTGTTGTCTCTTGGAATGATGCTGCAGAGATGAATGATTCTGTTGAAGATGCCGCTCTTGCAATACCAAGAAGAAGTGGTTCAGCAGTTGCTGGACGAGCACCTCTTTGCATAGCAAGTTCGTTTTGCTCTTCAAAAGTCCACTTCTCTACCTGAGCCGCAGGTAAAAACTCAGTATCCCCTGGATCTTTAATGCGAACACGACGAAGCATTTGTTTAACGATAATTTCAATATGCTTATCATCGATGCTCACACCTTGCAGCTTATAAACTGCTTGGATTTCAGAAACAAGGTAGCTGGCCAAAGCTTTTTCACCAAGAACCTTCAAGATGTCATGTGGGTTTAATGGACCATCAACAAGTGGTTCACCCGCACGAATGAAGTCGCCTTCAGTAACAACAACGTGACGTCCCTTTGGAATGAGATACTCACGGCTGTCCCCTCCACCCATTTCTGGATTGACAACAACACGTCTCTTGCCTTTGATATCCGCACCAAAGGAAACAAAGCCGTCGATTTCAGAAATAATTGCAAAAGTTCTACGTTTTTGAGCAAGGAAAAGCTCAGCAACACGCGGAAGACCACCGGTAATATCCTTTGTCTTTGCCTGTTCACGAGGAATTTTAGCAAGAACATCACCAGGATAAACAGAATCACCATCTGCAAACATGATTGTCGCACCACTTGGAAGCGGATAACGAGCATCACGGGTTTCTGTAATACGAATAGCTGTTCCAGAGGAATCAGTTACGACAATTGCAGGCTTGATCTTTGTGTCCTTATTTTCGATAACAACACGACGGGTCAAACCTGTTACTTCGTCTGTACGCTCTTCAACAGAGACACCTTCGAAAAGGTCTTGGAACTTAACTTTACCAGGAACTTCAGAAACGATGACCACAGAGTGCGGATCCCATTCAATAAGCATGGTACCAACTTTTACACTTGCCCCATCTTTTACAAAGACTTTAGAACCATATGGAATAGAGTGGCGGTCACGTTCAATACCATCAAGGTCATAAACAATAACTTCACCATTACGGCCCATTGCTGTGTCCCATTCTGTACGGCCTCTAACAAGGCTGACATTGGAAAGCTGAACAGTACCTTCAACCTTAGCTTCATAAGATGAAGCTTGAGATTGCGTGGTCGCTGTACCGCCAGAGTGGAACGTACGCATTGTTAACTGAGTACCAGGTTCACCAATGGATTGAGCTGCAATAACACCAACTGCTTCACCTACGTTCACAAGATTACCTGTTGCAAGGTCGCGACCATAGCACTTAGCACAAACACCACGACGCGTACGACAAGTTAGAACAGAACGAACATAGACACGGTCAATTTTAGCCTGATCAAGGCGAATAACCGCTTCTTCATTTATTTCTTCATTTGCTTTGACAATCACTTCACTAGTTGCACGGTTTTTGATGTCATAAAGAGATGTTCTTCCGAGAGTACGATTTCCAACTCTTTGAATAACTTCCCCACCTTCAACAACAGATGTGATTTCAACCCCATCAAGAGTTCCACAGTCTGTTTCAGAGATAATAGTATCTTGCGCAACATCCACAAGCTGACGTGTAAGATAACCAGAAGATGCTGTTTTAAGAGCAGTATCGGCAAGACCTTTACGAGCACCGTGAGTATTGATAAAGTACTGAAGAATTGTAAACCCTTCACGTAAGTTAGAAGTCACCGGGGTTTCAATAATTTCACCCGTTGCTTTCGCAACAAGCCCCTTCATACCAGCTAACTGACGCATCTGCTGCTTAGAACCACGGGCTCCAGAGTCAGCCATCATGTAAAGTGAGTTAAAGGATTGAATACGTATTTCTTCACCTTTTTGATTTACAGCTTTTTGAGTTTCAAGCTGCTTCAACATTTTTACAGTGATTTCATCCTGAACACGAGACCAGATGTCGATTACCTTATTGTGACGTTCTCCTTCGGTAATTAGACCTTCTGCATACTGCTCACGAACTTCTTTAACTTCACTATATGCTTCATCCAAAAGTTTTGTTTTTTCTTTTGGAATCATCATGTCTTTAATTGCAATAGAAATACCAGATTCTGTTGCATAACGGTAACCTAATTCACGCAATGCGTCGGCAAGAAGAACTGTTTCTTTTGCACCGCAAAGACGGTAGGTGTCGTTTACAAGCACAGCCAATGCTTTTTGATCGAGCGCCTTATTATATTTCTTAAAGAAAGGAACCTTATCAGGGATCACTTCTCTCAGTAAACAACGCCCTACAGTGGTTTGCACAAGTTGCTTATCACCTTGATTTTCACGCACGAAAATACGGGTGTGCAATTCGACAAAGCCGTGATCGTAGGCAACACGAACTTCTTCAAGACCTGAGAATTTCATGCTGTCACCACGAAGTGTGATGTTTTCACGAGTCAAATAGTAAAGACCAAGAACGATGTCTTTACGAGGCTCGATAATCGGAGTTCCGTGCTGAGGAGACAAAATATTATTTGTCGACATCATAAGAACGCGTGCTTCGATTTGTGCTTCGAGGCTCAGTGGAACATGGACGCACATTGTGTCACCGTCAAAGTCCGCATTAAATGCCTGACAAACCAAGGGGTGTAGCTGTATAGCTTTGCCTTCGATAAGAACAGGTTCAAACGCTTGGATACCAAGGCGGTGCAATGTAGGCGCACGATTTAAAAGAACTGGATGTTCTTTTGTACATTCTTCAAGGAGATCCCATACTTCAGGACGTTCCTTTTCCACCATTTTCTTTGCACTTTTAATTGTAGAAACATAGCCTCTTTCCTCGAGTTTGTTAAAGAGGAATGGTTTAAACATTTCAAGAGCCATAAGCTTTGGTAAACCACATTGGTGCAAACGTAATTCTGGACCTGCAACAATTACGGAACGACCTGAGTAGTCCACGCGCTTACCAAGTAAGTTTTGACGGAAACGACCACCTTTCCCCTTCAACATATCTGAAAGGGAACGCAGAGGACGCTTGTTAGGGCCTGTGAAAACTTTTCCACGACGACCGTTGTCAAAAAGCGCATCGATAGCTTCTTGAAGCATACGTTTTTCATTGCGCACAATAATTTCAGGCGCATTTAATTCTATAAGTCTGAGAAGACGATTGTTACGGTTAATCACGCGACGATATAAGTCGTTGAGATCGGAGGTAGCAAAGCGACCACCATCGAGTGGCACAAGCGGACGCAGATCTGGGGGCAACACAGGAATAACGGATAACATCATCCATTCTGGACGATTGTCACTCATTGTGAAAGCACCAACAACCTTAAGTCTTTTAATAAGCTTTTTACTTTGAGCATCAGATGTTGTGTTCAAGAGTGATTCTTTAAGTTGCTCAGCAAGCTCAAAAACATCGACAGACTGAAGCATTTCAAGAAGTGCATCGGCACCGATACCAACGCGGAATGCGTTGTTACCAAGTTCACGAACTTTTGCAGCAAAACGCTCTTCAGAAATAAGCTCATGTTTTTTAAGATCGGATGTTCCTGGATCGAGAACGATATAGGATTCACAATATAGAACCTTTTCAAGATCTTTAAGTGAAATGTCAACAACGCACCCAATACGAGAAGGCAAACTCTTTAAGAACCAAATGTGGGCAACAGGGCTAGCTAAGTTAATATGACCAAGCCTTTCACGCCTCACTTTACTTTCAATAACTTCCACGCCGCATTTTTCACATACGGTGCCGCGGTGTTTTTTACGTTTATATTTTCCACAAATACACTCGAAATCACGAACGGGGCCAAAGATTTTTCCGCAGAAAAGACCATCACGTTCAGGCTTGAATGTTCTGTAGTTAATTGTTTCAGGTTTTTTTACTTCACCATAAGACCAACTTCTGATGCGCTCGGGAGAAGCTAAACCAATTTTTACTGCACTAAAACTCAAAGGATCTACAGGTTTTTCGAAGAAACTGTAAACATCTTTGGTACCTTCATTCATACTCATGCTTAAACTCCTTCGACTTTATTGGATTTCGCGCACATCACGTTGCAAGTCATCGAGACTGATTTCACTTTCATCGCGAATGAGGCTGACATCCAACGCAAGCGATTGCATTTCTTTGATAAGAACATTGAAGGACTCTGGTAAACCAGGAAGCATCATGTTCTCACCCTTAACAACAGCTTCATACATTTTTGTACGACCTGCGATATCGTCGGACTTAACAGTGAGGAATTCCTGAAGGGTGTACGCTGCACCATAGGCTTCCATCGCCCACACTTCCATTTCCCCAAGACGCTGACCACCAAACTGTGCCTTACCGCCAAGAGGTTGTTGTGTGACAAGACTGTAAGGCCCAATGGAACGGGCATGAATTTTCTCGTCTACCAAGTGGTGGAGACGAAGAACGTACATAACACCAACAGTCACTTGACGATTGAATTTCTCACCGGTTCTTCCATCGTAAAGAGTGACCTGTCCAGATCTATCAAGATCTGCAAGCTCAAGATATTTAAATATCTCTTCTTCAACAGCACCATCAAACACGGGGTTTGAAAGAGTAACACCATCTTTGTACTTGCGGACAAATTGACGAAGCTCGTCATTTGAGCATGCTTTTACAAACTCATGAACAGAAGTATCATCCCATACTTTACAGATATACTCTTCAAGTTCATGACGAGGAGCTGCTTTATCGAGCATTTCATTGATTTTAATACCAATTCCACGCGCTGCCCAACCAAAGTGAGTTTCCATAATCTGACCGATGTTCATACGAGATGGAACCCCGAGCGGACTGAGGACAATATCAACAGGCTGACCATTATCGAGGAATGGCATATCTTCAATAGGAACAATTTTTGAAATAACACCCTTGTTACCATGACGACCTGCAAGCTTATCACCCACCTGAAGACGACGTTTAATGGCAACATATACTTTGACCATTTTAATAACGCCTGGTGGCAATTCATCACCACGTTTTGCACGTGCAATTTGAGTTTCTGTCATTTCACGAACGAGAGCAATTTTCTCATTCATTGATTTTTTAATTTTAGCAAGAAGTGCACTCTTGTCGGAGCTGATAACTTCGAGAGCCTTAATTTGCTCAATAGACAGATCTGCAAGAACTTCTTTAGTAAGTTCTTCACCAGAAGCAACTTTGAAAGAAGAACTGTCATTTTTAACTTCAATGCTAACCGCAGCGGTTTCACCCGCAATTAGATCTTCAAGCTTTTCAGCTGTAGATTTACGAATAATTTGAATACGATCGCGTTCATCTTTTTTAAGCTTAGTAATTTCTTGTTCTTGAACCTGAATCATACGACTGTCGAGCTCAGCACCTTCGCGAGAAAATACTTTTGCTCCAATCACTGTCCCTTGTACTCCTGGTGGAACACGAAGAGATGTGTCACGCACGTCGGCTGCTTTTTCGCCGAAAATTGCGCGAAGAAGTTTTTCTTCGGGTGTAAGTTGAGTTTCTGCTTTTGGAGTTAATTTACCAACAAGAATATCGCCTGGTTTAACTTCTGCACCAACACGAACAACACCAGCATCGTCGAGGTCTTTTAAGGACTCGTCGCTTACGTTTGGAATATCAGAAGTGATTTCTTCTTTTCCAAGCTTGGTATCGCGGCTAATACATTCAAATTCTTGAATATAAACAGATGTATACAGATCTTCGCGCACAATGCGCTCAGATACAACAATACCATCTTCGTAGTTGTAACCATTCCAAGGAAGGAATGCGACAACAACGTTCTGACCAAGTGCAAGCTCACCCATTTCAGTCGCAAAACCATCTGCAATGATGTCATTGCGCTCAACTTTATCACCAACTTTTACAATTGGCTTTTGGTTAACACAGGTGTCCACGTTGGAGCGTGTGAATTTAATGAGTGTATAAATATCAACTTCGGAAGCCACTTCAGTAATGTCAGAAGATGCTTCATTTGTCTTAATAACAACACGTTCCGCATCAACTGCAATAACTGTACCCGCACGACGCGCAACCACAGTCACTCCAGAGTCTGCAGCAACTGTACGTTCCATACCTGTACCAATGAGTGGAGCTTTGGTTCTTAACAATGGAAGACCTTGGCGTTGCATGTTGGCGCCCATGAGGGCACGGTGGGCATCGTCATTTTGAAGGAACGGAATAAGTGAGGCCGCAACAGAAACCGCTTGGTTTGTTGCAACGTCCATTAAGTCCACTTCTTCGGCTGTGTAGATGTTAGTTTCACCTGAGCTACGCGCATTCAAAAGATCATCCGCATTGATTTTATTTTCACTGTCAAGATGCATATACGCTTGCGCAATAACGTGATCACGCCATTCATCAGTTGATGAATAGTAACGAACTTCATCAACCGGTAGACGGTCAACAACAGAACGATATGGAGTTTCGATAAAGCCATATTTGTTTACTTGCGCAAATGAAGCCAATGAAACGATAAGACCAATGTTTGGACCTTCAGGAGTTTCAATAGGACAGATGCGTCCGTAATGTGTTGGGTGTACGTCACGCACTTCGAAGCCTGCTCTTTCACGGGAAAGACCCCCAGGCCCAAGGGCGGAAAGACGGCGTTTATGATAAACTTCAGCGAGCGGGTTTGTTTGATCCATAAACTGGCTAAGCTGTGAAGATCCAAAGAATTCTTTCACAACAGCAGTTACAGGCTTAGCGTTGACAAGGTCATGCGGCATAAGACTGTCGAGATCTTGTAATTGAAGACGCTCTTTAATGGCTCTTTCAATGCGAGTTAAACCAATGCGATATTGATTTTCAAGAAGCTCGCCCACGGCACGCACACGGCGGTTACCAAGGTGGTCGATATCATCCACTTTAATTTTACCACTGCGAACATCGAGAAGACGTTTAACAGAACCAATAATATCTTCACGGGTCAAAGTACGGTAATCGATATCGATTTCAAGATCGAGTTTTTCATTTAGTTTTAAACGACCAACACGGGATAAATCATAACGATCTTTTTCAAAAAATAGATTTTGGAAAAGATTACTTGCATTTTCAAGTGTGGGTGGATCACCTGGACGCATTCTACGATAGATTTCAAGAAGCGCTTCTTCTGTATTAGCTGTTTTATCAACCATAAGAGTGTCACGGAAAGAGGAATCTACGTTGAGATCATCAATAAAGAGGATTTCGTAAGAAGTAATTCCTTTTAGCATGATAGCTTCAAGAATTTTTTCGGAGATGTCTGTATTAATTGGAAATAAAACTTCACCGGTGTCGTCATCAATGATGTCGCGACCAATAATTTTTCCAATAATTTCTTCGCGTGGAAATTGAAGTTCTTCAACACCAGCTGCTTTAAGTTGTTTAATATGTAAAGCAGAAATTTTACGATTACGCTTAACAAGAGTGTTACTTGGATTTTTTGGATCCATAATATCACTCGAAGCTCTTTGTCCACGCAAACGATCAAGATTTACTTTACGGTAAAATTGACCATCACGAATTACGACTGTTTCGCATTCATAGAATTTGCCAAGCAATTCTTCCGTTGTGTAGCCGAGAGCTTTTAATAGAACAGTTGCAGGCATTTTTCTGCGACGATCTATTCGACAGTAAAGAATATCTTTTGTATCAAACTCAAAATCGAGCCATGATCCACGATAAGGAATAATACGTGCATTGTATAAAAACTTACCAGAGGAAAGAGTTTTTCCTTTGTCATGATCAAAAAATACACCTGGTGAGCGGTGGAGCTGAGAAACGACAACACGTTCTGTACCGTTAATAATAAAGGTACCGTTTTGTGTCATAAGAGGAATTTCACCAAAATAAACCTCTTGCTCTTTAAACCCACGAATAGATTTAACGCCTGTTTCATGGTCAACATCCCAAATAATAAGACGAATTAAAACCTTAACAGGAGCAGCATAAGTCATGCCCTTTGAGCGGCATTCTTCGACAGTGTATTTTGGTTCATCGAGAGAGTAACTGACAAATTCAACAGAAGCTGTTGCATCAAAATCTTGAACAGGGAACACGCTTTTGAAAACGCCTTGAAGACCAGCTTCAATACGATTTTCAGCAGAGTCAGTACCTTGCAAGAATTCTGCGTACGACTTCTTTTGAATGTCAATTAAATTGGGCATACCAATAATCGGTTTGACTTTTGCAAAAGTGCGGCGGTGACGGACGAAGCTAGATGCCAAGTTGGCCATATGAAATCCTCTGCATGAGAAAGAAAGGATACAAATATAATGAATTGTGCAAAAAATAGGAATGCGTCCTTCTGGCATACCATAAGGAAGCAAAGCACACAATATTTGCACAATAGCAAAAGTCAAGCTAAAGAACGCATGTTCAATAGCTTGACTCTTAATAAACTAAACTCAGTAAAGAGTCGCGTTTATTATTTAACTTCAACAGCTGCACCAACTGCTGTAAGTTTCTTTTTGATTTCTTCAGATTCAGCTTTAGTAACGCCAGCTTTAAGAGATTTTGGCGCGCCTTCAACAAGATCTTTAGCTTCTTTAAGACCAAGACCAGTGATAGCACGAACTTCCTTAATAACGTCAAGCTTTTTGTCGCCAGCTGCTTTAAGAATAACTTCAAATTCAGTTTGTTCAGCTGCTGCTGCTGCTGCAGGAGCTGCTGCCATCATAGCAACAGGAGCTGCTGCAGATACGCCAAATTTGTCTTCGAGTTCTTTAACAAGTTCAGCAGCTTGAATAAGAGTGAGGTTTTCGATGTAGGAAATGAATTGTTCTTTAGTAATAGACATTGTAAAGCCCTTATAAATTTTCTAGTTTCAATAGCGAAACTAATAGATTAAACACAAAATTAAAACACAAGTTAACAGCTATAATTAGCTCGCCTTTTTATCTTTGATGGCATTGAGAACTTGAACCAAGTTTCTAGGCACACCATTAAGCACATTGAGAAGTCCACGGTGTGGAGCAACCATTGAGCCGATAATTTGACCAATAAGCACATCGCGAGATGGCAAAGATGCTAGATTTTGAACTGCTGCAGGAGTCAAGGCGGATTTTTCCATATATCCACCTGTGATTTTGAGCTTTTCAAATTTCTTTGCGGACTCAGAAAATGCTTTTGCAGCAGCGGCAACATCACCGTATGCAAAAACAACGCCGGTTTGACCAACGAAAAGATCAGAAATGACATTTTCATCTCTGCCTTCAACTGCTTTTTGAGCAATTGTATTTTTGACTACGTGAAAGTCAGCGTTAACTGCTTTGAGTTCACGACGCATAGTCGTAAGCTCTTCAACTGTCATCCCTGAGTAATTGGCTAGGAACACGGCGCTAGATTTGTCGAGAGCTTCGACTACACTATTACGCCACTGAAGTTTAGCGTTACGATCCAAGAGAATGCCTCCCCTAAGTTAATCGTATTCCCACAGGCAAAATGGAATTACGAGGTTGATAAACCGCAGGGGCCAAAGTCTATGCGGGATTTACATATCTGCACAGTGCAGAATAACCAGCAGTCTTAGACCCTTACGAAACTAAAAATTTATATTTTGAACTCAGCAGTTTCAAGACGAACAGATGGGCTCATTGTGGAGCTTACATAAGCAGACTTGATATATGTGCCTTTAGCAGCTGCTGGTTTAGCTTTAACAATTGCGTCGACAAATGCTTTTGCATTTTCTTCGATTTTACTTGCTTCAAAAGAAACTTTTCCTACAGGAGCTTGAATAATTCCAGCTTTGTTGACTTTAAATTCAACACGGCCAGCTTTAGCTTCTTTAACTGCATTTTTAAGATCTTGAGTTACAGTACCAACTTTTGGATTTGGCATAAGTCCACGAGGAGCAAGGATACGGCCAAGACGACCCACGAGACCCATCATGTCTGGAGTTGCAATGGCAGCTTCGAAATCGAGCCAGCCACCTTGAATTTTTTGTGCAAGCTCTTCACCACCAACAAAATCTGCGCCAGCTTCTTCAGCTTCGCGGATTTTTT
This sequence comes from Fluviispira multicolorata, assembly GCF_009208585.1. Lineage (GTDB taxonomy): Bacteria > Bdellovibrionota_B > Oligoflexia > Silvanigrellales > Silvanigrellaceae > Silvanigrella > Silvanigrella multicolorata. The sequence goes on along the minus strand of NZ_WFLN01000007.1, from coordinate 76,302 downwards.
CGCCCTTAGCAAATACTAAAACACGCACCTTTTTGCCAAGACCGTGAGGAAGAACAACCGCGCCGCGCACGTTTTGATCGGCATGACGAGGATCGACACCAAGATTCATAGCAATTTCAACTGTTTCATCGAATTTTGCATATGAAATTTCTTTAAGAAGCACACTTGCTTCTGTTAAATTATAAGACTTTTCTGCATTAAATTTAGCAGAAGCAGCTTTTAATTTTTTACTAATTTTTCTTGCCATAATATATTCCTTTGAGGTTCATCGGCTTTTAAAGCCTCCCTCGAAAAATTTAAGCTTTAACTTCAATTCCCATAGAACGAGCGGAACCTTTAATAAGGCTTTTTGCTGTTTCAAGATCGTAGCAGTTCAAGTCAGGAAGTTTTGTTTTTGCAATTTCTTCAACTTGCTTATCTGTTACAGAACCAGCAATTGCTTTACCTGGAGTTTTACTTGCAGATTCAAGCTTAGCAGCTTGCTTAAGAAGAACACTTGCAGGTGGAGTTTTTGTGATAAATGTAAAGGATTTATCAGAATAAACTGTAATGATTGTTGGAAGAACAACGCCAGGTTGCTTTTGCGTACGAGCGTTAAATTCTTTAACAAACATTGCGATATTAACACCGCGCTGACCCAAAGCTGGACCAACAGGTGGCGCTGCAGTTGCTTGAGCGCCTTTAATTTGGAGCTTAATAAGTCCTACGACTTTCTTTGCCATGGTTCTTTCCTCATAAAATGGAACAATCAGCCCAAAAAAAGGTGCAATTTGGGCGTGAGAGCAAAGCGATAATACAAAACTTTAAGAGTTGCAAGAGAAAAGGATGAGTATAAGGTGCTTAGATTCTTATTCCATCAACTTCTTAAATTCTCTTGTTAATATTGGTACAGCTTGGAAAAGATCAGCAACGATTCCAAAGTCTGCTTTTTGAAAAATAGGGGCATCAACATCGGTGTTAATGGCAACAATGCACTTTGATGTTCTCATACCAGAAAGGTGCTGAATAGAACCTGAAATTCCACAAGCCACATAAAGACCTGGATTTACAGTCTTTCCTGTTTGCCCAACCTGCATTTCATAGGGAGCATAACCCGAATCAACTGCAGCACGTGAAGCCCCAACGGATCCATGCACAGCATCTGCACATTCAAAAAGAATTTTAAAATTATCTTTGCTTGCAATCGCACGACCACCTGAAATAATAATATTTGCTTCGGTTAAATCAGGACGTTCTCCTGCTCCTTTACGTACTTCAACAACTTTGGAAGTTATTTTCGCACGATCAAACTCCACTGAGAATTTTTCAACATTGGCTTGCGCATTGGCATCAACTATCTCAGATGGACGCACATTAGGTCTGAGAGTAACAAACGTAATAGACGCTGCTGACACGGCTTGTTTTGCACATTTACCTAAATACATTGGAATATCAGAAACAACTGAATCTCCATCAAGAGAAAAACCAACGACATCAGTGAGCATAGCTCCCTTGTTGCGAATAGATAACCTTGGAAAAAAATCTCGACCTGTTGGAGATGCGGGTCCAACGACAACTGTATAACCATTTTTTTGGATAATTTGAGTTAATGCCTGGATAGTAGGTTCACCCTGATATGTATTTGTATCAGGAGTGTCAACTACATAAATTTTAGAAGCTCCAAAAGTTGCCAGAGTTTTAGCATGTTGCTCACACCCCTCACCTAAAAGAACGGCATGTAGATTTTCAGATTTTCCGGCAAGCATTTTTCTTGCTTCTGCGAGGGTTTCTCCAGCCGTAGATTTAAGCTTTCCATTTCTCACTTCAGCATAAACAAGAACTTTATGAGTCATTTTCTTCCCCTTATATAACCTTAGCTTCTGAACGCAGTAATTTGACCACTTCTGTCACCATCTCTTCAACTGGTTTACCTTTAAAGATTTTCCCAGGAGCCTTTTCAGGAGGAAGTTTATATGTGCGAACTTCTACTTTTGGTTTATCAGTGATAAGATCAGCAGCTTTTTTTTCTGCAATTGGCTTCTTTTTTGCCTTCATAATTCCTGGGAGAGATGGAAACCGAGGATCATTTAAGTTTTGGTGAGGGGCAATCAGCAAGGGAGTTTTTGCCTCATAGATTTCAACAATACCACTTTCAACATCTCTTTCAGCCCGTACAGATTTACCTTCATTTTGCCATTCAAGTTTTGAAATATTAACAAGACTTGGCATTCCAGCAAACTCAGCAACCATAGGACCTACATTTCCTGCACCTTCATCAATAGTGTTGAGACCAGCAAAAATAACATCTGGTTTTTCTTCGGCTACAACTTTTGAAATTGCAAGAGCAACAGAATAAGAGTCAAGCCCACCTGAGTACCCCTCGGTGTTAATCCACACTCCTCGATCGAGTCCCATTGCAAGAGCTTTACGAATAGTTTCTTGAGCACGTGCAGGTCCTACACTGACGACAACACTTTCACCTTTGTGTTTGTCTTGAGTGCGAATAGCTTCTTCCATTGCATATTCATCGCAAGGATTAACCATGTATTTAAAATCAGATTCATCAATAGTTTTACCACCACCAGAAATTTTTATAACGGTTTCAGTGTCTGGAACATGTTTAGCAAGAACAAGTATTTTCACTTTAGTCCTCCGAGAAGGATTGTTTATTACATAAAAAAACACCACTAAGTCAGATTGAGATTACTTATTCTAACTAGGGTGTCAAAGGATACATATGAGTTTCTTGGCAGCAGAGTGCTCTATACTATGAAAGATCTTTAATCTTTTCTCTTAATACACACATGACGATTGCGTGCATCACCACGACTTTCTGTATCGAAACCAGCTTCAGATATAACGACATGCTGTTGGCGACGCACAAACGAATTTTGAGGGTTTAGACTTATTTCAGGAATACTCTTGTTTTTAAGCATTTTCTGAACAGCTTTACTCACCTCATGCAAGGCATCTTCAAGATTTTGCTGGTTTTTAGGTTCGAGAGGATTGCTGCTTGCACCTTGAAAAACATTTTGTTGTTGCGCAACAGCAGAACGTGTTTGCATTTTCCCCTCAAAACGTGGTTTTTCAGGAACTTGTGCAGAGTTCTCTATTACAAAAGATAGTTTTTCAGTCGTAGATGTGCTTAGATCAGAACTTATTTTAGGCTTTTCAACCATGTCATTTTTATCTATTTTTTGTGTGTAATGAGGTTTTCTATCCTCTTTTTTAAAGCTTGACTTGTCTTTATCACCTTTTCTTTGCGAATGTTTTTCATTGCGACGTGCATTTCGCTCTTCACGCTCTCTATCAAAAAGTTCTTTAAATTGCTTTCTATAAGCGATTCCGCAGGGAGGACGCACATTCCAATCAATTGCTTCAACAAAGACTTCTTTTGCGGTGTATTTCCAGAGTGCATAAGAAGAAAATAATTCGAAGTAGGAATCTAAATATTTTTTAGCAATAGAAGCGATGAGACTCCAAATTTCTTGAACATAATGCTCATCTAAAGCTTCTTCAGATTCTGATAATAAAGGAAACAATGAAAATGGCTCTCTTGGCTCTTCTGAATCTAAAGCAATATAATTTTGATATTTTTTAAGAGCAAAAACAATGTTCTTGCTACTAGTTGCTTTTGGTAAATTGCCACTTAACAGTTTAGGCAAACCAAAACCTGTATAAGAAACAAGCATAAATTCAATATCTGCAAACAGTGCTGCAATAGAATGAGAGAACCAAGCAATGTTTTCTAAGGTTACGGTTTCATTGCGATTAAAATGGGGTAAAACTTTAATATGATGGGCAATGATGTCACTTAAAAGTGTTTTGAACGACGAAAAATCATAAGACTCAGGCGAAGTCCATGAGCCAATTAAGAACGGTTCAAATCGGAGGTGAGAGTTAAAATCACCGTTGGCTTTGGATCGTGCTTCAAAAGCCTGATGAACCGCATATATAAAGGAATCTGAGTTAATGGCTATCTTTGTAGGTTCAGTCACAATAAAAAGTCCCATAAAAAGTTTGATAAAAGGTAAGCATGACACCTTCCTCAAGGAAAAGTAAAGTGACCCTGCGAAAGTAGGATTGCATCCTTAGCAAAGAGATAAACCTTAACGAAAGAAAAGTCACGAATGAATTTTCAAGCTCCGCAAAAAATAAGCCTCGAAATGCGTTTAGCTCTTCTTCGAGAAAAGCTTTCACATGTTCCACAAAAACCAGGGGTCTATCTACATAAAGGAAACGAAGGCGAAATTCTTTATGTTGGCAAAGCAAAAAATCTCAATTCAAGACTCAAGAGCTATTTTACTTCATTAGATCGGCAAACACCAAAAACAAGAGCTCTGGTTGAAAGAGTTTTTGATTTTGAAATTATCGTAACAGAAAATGAATATGAATCTTTAATTCTTGAATGCAATCTTATCAAACACAATCAACCTAATTATAATATTTTATTAAGGGATGATAAAACTTATCCTTATATTAGAATAGATATGCACGAAGATTGGCCTCGAGTGATGACCACAAGAAAAAGAAAAAAAGATGGGGCTCTTTACTTTGGCCCTTATTCTATTTCAGGACAAATTCAACAGCTCATGGGAGTTTTCAATCGTTTTTTTCCACTTGTTAAATGCACTCCTACATTTTTTAAAACAGTTACTCGTCCATGCAACTATTATGATATAAAAAGATGTTTAGGCCCTTGTAAATTACCTGTAAAAAAAGAAGAATATTTTTCGCATTTAAATTCGGTAATAAATATATTAAATGGGAAATTTAAGGATATTTCTAAAAATATAAAAGAGAACATGTTAAATGCAGCTAAAGAATTAGAGTTTGAAAAAGCGGCTCTCTATAGAGAACAACTCAAAGCACTTGAAGCTCTCTTAAGTCAACAATCAGTTAATTTAAATACAGAAATTGAGTTAGATATAATTGGATCATATTGGAATGAAGAACTCGTCACCTTTTATGTAACAAACATTCGAGATGGAAAAGTTATTGGAGGATATCCGAATGTGGTTGAACATTTAATAGAAGAACCTACAAATGAAGATGAGTTAAACCCAATTTTAAAAGAAAAATCTAGAATTTATACAGCATTTTTAAGTCAATATTATGAAAAAAAATTCATTCCTAAAAGCATATTATTCGATAAAACTTTTGAAATTTTTAGTATAGATGATGTTAATTTAATCAACGAATTTTTAATTAACAAAAAAAATAACGATGACAATAGTAAAAACGAACAAATATTCTCCATTAAAAGTGAAGATTATTTTAGTATAAATAAAATTAAAGATAAGATATTAATAAAAAAAATAGTAGATTTAGTCAAATTATCATATCAAAATGCAGAAAATAAGTTTCATGAGCAATCAAAAATTGATGAATTCAGCAATAAAATGCTTACATCTCTAATGAAATTTTTGAATTTAGCATCACTGCCCATAAATATTGAGTGCTATGATATCTCTACTTTTCAAGGAGCACAGACTGTAGCGGCTCAAGTTGTTTTTAAAAATGGAAAAGCCTCAAAAAAAGATTATAAAAAATATATTATTAAAGAAACTATTGGACATAATGATGATTTTGCAAGTCTAAGAGAAGTTATTCGCAGAAGATTCAAAGAAAATGAAAAGTCTCACCTTCCCAGTTTAATTATAATAGATGGAGGAGCTCCACAGATTCGTGAAGTTGCATGGATGCTTCATTCTTTAGGATTAAAAACCATACCAGTGATTGGCATTGCAAAATCACGAATTAAAAATAAATTTTACCACAAAGATATTGAACAAAGCCTAGAAAGACTAATTGTTCCAAAAAGAAATTCTTTAAATGAAATCCTGCCAAACTCTTCACCTGATACCATTATATTAACGAATGGTTCTCTAGAATATAGACTTGTTACTCAAATGCGTGATGAAGCTCATAGATTTGCCATCACTTTCCACAGAAAGAAAAGAGATAAATTGAGTATAAAGTCTATTATTACAGACGTGAAAGGCCTTGGATCTAAGAGAAGAAAAAAACTTCTTGAGAGTTTTCCAAATTTAAATGAACTTTTAAATGAAAATATCCAGACAGTTTCAAAAAAAACAGGTATTCCTACAAATATTATTCAAGCCATAATTGAAAAATTAAAAACAATCTCTTAAGTTATTTTTTATTATTTTTTCGCCATTGAGAAGGACTTTCATAATCTGGCAAAGACCAAATACCAAGCTTAATTTTTTTTGCCTTTTTCTCTGCAATATTATATTTTTCGATTGAAACTTCTGGATTTATTTTACCATGATAAACTTCAGCCATACCACTTGCTACCATTTTTAAATTGATATTAATATTATCTAAAAAAAGTTCTGATAAATTTCTACCAAAATGATCTTGACTATAGTTCTTAACCTTTACTGATTTTCCTTTGATTAAAGAATTGAGAAAGATTTTACTTTCAGTCCCCATAGGTTGTCCCTTTTTCTTTTTACCTTGAGCTATTTCGGGGGCATCGATAGAAATAAGTCTTATTTTTATATTTATATTATCAGTATTTCTTAATCGACAGGTGTCACCGTCATTGCAATTGATAACAAAATAGGTAGATTCAAACGCCGAAGCATAGGTAGTTATACTTATAAATATGAATAAAACTAGATTTCTTAAATACTTCATTATAAAAAAGAATCCTTTTGCTAAATGTTTTGTTCTTTTAAAAACTCCAATTTGAGTTCTCTCAAGTACTCTAAACATTTAAGCGATCGAGTGCCATACCAGCTTAAATTCTGGCCATCTACTCTTAAAAAGTGTTTATTTTTTATGTTAAAACACTGATAAAATTCTTCGATATGCCGTTTTTTAAAAGGAAAGGGTTCAGAACTGAACATAAAAACATCAGTAGATTTCAAATTTGAAAAATTTTCTTCTTTTACAACAGGATATCTTAAATTCATTTCTTCGCCTGTGATTACAGTATTTTTAAATCCAACCAAATTTAACATTGAAGAAATATAAGTTTTATCGCCTGCAATCATCCAAGGATTTCGCCAAATAAAATACATAAATAAAATTTGGGGAGATTCCACTGTTTTACATTTTTTTAAAAGATATTCCACTTTCTGAACCCATTCATGCACATAATCTTGACACGAAAATATTTCTCCTAAGTTCTGAACAAGAGGAATAACATCATAAATATTTTTCGGAAAAGTATCGATAATCATAGTCGAAGATTTATCAATTCTTTCAAATAGCATTTGTCTTACTTCAGGAGTATTTTCTTCTTGATTTATAATGATATGTGTTGGCTTTAAAAAAATTATTTTATCAATATCTGGGTCTTTAGTACCGCCAACCGCGAGAGCACTTTTGCGTAATATTTTTGGAGATACACAAAATTTTGTGCATCCCTTAATATTATTCTGCATACCAAAATCGCATAAGGTCTCTGTTAAACTTGGGACTAAAGAAACAATACGAATATTTTGGTCCATAATAAATACCAACTATTCTTTGGTTTTTATCTTTCTAGAACTTGTTTTTTTCTTTTCTCTACTATTTAAAAATCTCTCAAGGGAATGCAACGAAGAGTAACCAGCCAAACTTGCTACTTTTTCATTTTCAATGCCCTTAGCAAGCCATCGTAATATTGCATGATTTCTTAAACTTTCAGAATTATAAGGAACTCCTAAGATTTCTGAACAAACTTCATAGATAACAAACTTTATTCCATGTCTGTGCAAGAAATTAGTACGTGTTTTACGACTTACATTTAGATACCCAAAAAATAATTTATCATCAAGCTCTGTTGTCAAGCCCATTTGCTCTCTTGCATCTTTAAGCATTGACAAAGCGGTTGCAACTTCAAGATGATAAGGAACAAGTCTTTCATTATTTCCTGTAACTTTTAGACATCCGGCAATCGAAATTTCAGAAGTCGGCTCTTCAAGTTCTGGCCAAACATCGCCCCAAGATAAATTAGCAGCTTCGGAAGCTTTTAAACCACATTCACCTAATATTAGAATAAGAGTCCAATCGCGAATTGCTTTTTCATCTTTACTGTAAGCTAAATGCTTTAATGTTCTACTTAAATTTAAATATTTTTCATGGGGAACAGTTAATAAAATTGAGACGGGCTGTTTCGGAGATTTTGATTCTAAAAAGGGGGAACCTTGAATTACTTTTTCAGATACAAGAAAATGAACAAATGTACGCACACTCATTTGTGCACGCCTAACACTCGACTGAGAATTTCTCCCATTTTCTTTTAAAAAGTGCAGCCAATTTTCTTGAGCAGGATAAGAGTAATTATCCGGACCTGTTTGTTTCTCAACTAGAAATTCACAAAAAAGCGTTAAGTCATTTCTATACGCACTTATTGTATTTGAAGATTTCCCATTTTTCTTGAGTTGGTTCAAAAAACGGATCAGTAAAGAAGAAAGTTTTGAAAATGCGAAAGGCTCTTGATTATAGAACTCTTTTTTAACAATTCCGGTCACTGCAGACTGATGGTTGATAAAATTTCCATCCATGAAAATCTCCCCAAAAAAACTCGTTTTAGTGAAGGAAAGCATTCCTATGAAGAGCGCTTAAAATACGGTATGTAAAACCTATTCGTTTCAATATTGACTCTCAATAACTACTACATAAAAAAAATTAATAAAACAATATTAATACATTATATTTATGATTTTATAAAAATTACTTTATTAACGGATACTTAACCTAAACATTTTCATGATTGAATGTTTTCTATAAACTTAACATTCGTAAATATTTAAAATAAATATTTTAATTATTTAAAGTAAATAAATAATATACATAAAATCGAATCGATATTTAAAAATATTAATTTTATCCAATAATTATAATATATTGTAATTATTGGATAAGAGTTGAAAACACAGCTTTTTATCTAATTCAAATAATTATGGTTAGCAAATTCAATAATATAAGTCTATATTCATTTTTCTGCCCAAAATACAATTAATTTATATAAGTGAAACAATTTATCTCTTTTTGATTTAATAAAATAGATTTTTTATTTTGGTAGAATAAGTTGATTTGTTTTCAGTTTTGCTAATTAACTAAAATTATTCAAAGCTAGTGAAGATTTTATTCCACAGAACTTGGACACTCCTATGGAAAAGTGCTTAATAGAAACTGGAAGTCGACTGTATTTAAAATAATTATTAAACTGCAGTCATTTTATATTTTATTTTTTTAAACATTCATATTCTTAATACTTATAAAAATATTTTATTGTTTTTAGAAATTAAAAGGATCGACAATGTCCGACATAAAAAGAATCTTAACACAATCTGCTGGATTAAGAGCTTATTCCATTCGAGTCGGAGTCTTAAACAAAACAAAAAGATATTTTTCTTTAAAATACAATATACTTTCAAATTCAATTAAGCAATACGAAGAAAGTCCAATTGTTCGCTCCAAAGTAACTGGGAGAAAAATATTTGAGGCATTTTTAAGTGAAGGAGTAAAAATCTCTGAGAACTGGTTCTTTGAAGGAAATGGCTCTTTCCCAATAAGCGAAGAAATATGCGCAAAATTATTTTATGAGTTTGAAGATCAAGAGTCCAAAGCATACACAGATATTCTCTTATTTAAATCCCGCTACCGTGATGCTGAAATTATAACAATCGAAGATAAGGTAAATAGCCCTTATTATAATTATGGGGACTATGTAGGTTTTATATGGAGAAGTTTAAATAAGATTGACAGCATTCACAAGACTTTATGTGCAATTGAAATTAACGATGAAATAATTGTTAGAATTTGCTCAAAGATATCAAACACTAAAATTCGCATGGAATGCAACAATTATCAAATAAAATTAATAACAACAAATAAAATTGCTCCCATTATTTTCCATCGACCTGCAAAAAGATATCGTCTTATAAACACAGATTTCGCACATATTTAATTCATTTCATTTTGTACCAATTCAATTAAAATATCTTCTCCTAATTTTTCTTGCACCTTCATGATATATCTCTGAACTGTGGATACTTCTTTTAATGGATAAGATAAGAATCCTTTTTGCGCCGAAGAAAATAGTTTATGCTTTTCTCCGCCCAGAAAAAAAGGAGCAATAAAAATATGAATGAGATCAAAACATTTCTCTTCTATAAAGGCGCTCAAAAGACGCCCCCCCCCCTCAACCAACACACTTTGTAAAGGCCTCCCTAAAAAATCCTCAATTTCTTTTCCGAGAAAACTTTCAAGCAAGGACTTTGTAAATTGAGGCTGATTCTGCTCTCCTAATGGGACAATTAAAAAATCTTTATTTTGAATTATACTTTGTAGCCATTCGTTTTTTTTACTTTTTTCAATTGCTAAAACAGAAGAGTTAATAAAAATTATTTTTTTCGTTCCTTCTTTAAATGTCTTTTCTTTTAATTTTTCTTGTTCTATTTTATCACACTGAAATATTTTTCCAAATGGATCATATATCATTTTTAATGGGTTTCTTTTATTTGGATGTTGAATTTCTCTTATATCTAATGACGGAAAATCATTTAAAAGAGTTCCTACCCCAATTAAAATAGCATCGTATTTTTGTCTCAACCAATGTGTGTATTTTCTCGAATTTTCTCCAGAAATCCATTGCCAGCCATTATTATCATCTGCTAAACAACCATCCAATGTTTGAGCCCATTTGAGTGCTATAAAAGGACGTTTGTGTTTTTGCTGGACAAAAAAAGGCGCAAGCCAAGCTTGAACCTCATTTATTAACACGCCCGTAACACACTCAATTCCCATTTCTTTTAATTTTATAAGACCTTGTCCAGCGACAAGGGGATTTGGATCTTTACTAGCTATCACTACTTTTTGAATGCCTTTATTTTTAAACAGCTCAATACAAGGAGGCTGCTTTCCCACGTGAGTGCAAGGTTCTAAAGTTACATAAACAGTTGAACCAGACAGATCAGCGGGTGAGAGTCTTGAAAAAGCTATGCTTTCTGCATGCCTTCCACCCCAGATTTCAGTGCAACCACTTGATATTAGTTCATTATTTTTAACAATAAGGCAGCCAACAGATGGGTTGGGATTCGCTATTGAAGCATTTTCCATACTTTTTACAAGAGCTTTGCTCATCCAATATTCATCTGTATTTTCAAGAAATGATTGCTCATTCTTTATTTTATCTGCTGGAAAGAGCATGCTTAATGCGCCTCCAAAAGAAAATCCTGATCGCAATGTTAAAGACATTCTTATTGCCTTTCTAAAGTAATAATGATAGCTAGCAGACTCTGATTGTCCATTTAGGAAGAAATCGGTTTTGCGCCCCAATCGCATGGAGGACCAAAACTTGTTTATTCCTGTATTTTAAGTCATTTGGGTCTTATCCCAGAAAGGGTTTTCCATGCAAATCACTACAGAACAACGTGCAGAAATCATTGCTAAGTTTCGCACACACGAATCTGACACTGGTTCACCAGAAGTGCAAGTTGCACTTTTAACAGCTCGTATTAACCAACTTACTGAACATTTCCGTAAGCATGCTAAAGACTTTGCAGGCCGTCGTGGACTTCTTGCACTTGTTAGCCAACGCCGTAGCTTACTTGACTATGTTAAGCGTAAAGAAGAAGCTCGTTACCAAAAAATTATTGCAGCTCTCAATCTTCGCCGCTAATCTCATTAAAAAGTTAAATTTAATTATTTGCTTTGTATGAAAATTAAAATCGCACTCCTTTTGAGTGCGATTTTTTTATTTTTATTTATAATTATTTATTTCAAAAAAATAGTGAAAATTATATTTATTTTAGATCTATAATTATTCTTAGCAGTTTTTATTTCACTCTCTTATATATTTTTATTAAAATGAATGAATTTGAAAAAAATATATTAGCCAAAAAAATTTAATTTAATTCTATTTATCTCATATTAAAATAAATTCCACCTAATACTTCATGCGGTTTATCAATGAATGGAATATTTCTTTCCCCATAAAGATTATTCTTATTATAATAAGTGTACTTTAAAAAAACTCCCACAGTTTCAGCCTCAGCTTCACACAAAATACTACCACCTAAGTCTAAGCCATTTGAAAAACCCATCACCAATTGAGGCTTAGCTGATATTTTTCTAAAAAGACCGCCGTTAACTTTAGAGCTTAAACGAATTTGAGGGCTAACTTGATTATAACTGTCTCCCTTATAAACTGTTTCGTAAGCAAGGCCAAGACTTATATTTTTATTGACCCTATAATGTAACATTGTTTCCATCGACAAGCCTCTGGGATTAATAAATGCTGAAAAGTCGGGTAGCGAAAAATTAAAAATTTCCAATGTACTAATATTATGCTCCCCTGTTCCAATATATTTTAAATCACCCCATAATAGGGAGTAAAAAGTTCCACTCGCAAGCATGCTAAATAAATAAGCTTGTTGAAAATCGGTTCGTGAGATATTTTTACCTAAATTTGCGTAATAGGTTTCTATTTTATCAGGGTCTCCCCCCTGAAATTCATTGGGATTTATTTTTGAATAACTATATGGACCAAATTTATTCATAAAATAAAATGCAAAATCAGGGACTGAGCCTCCTCTGTCATAAATTTTTTCAGCTATATTTTTACTCAATAAGATTTCATTATTCATTCCGCCAGCTGTCACAATAAGACTATTTTCGGTAGACGAATTCTGCGCAGGAATACTTCCAGATGTTGCTGCACTTTGGCTGGGGTAAGAAGCTCGATTTATAACCAAAGAAAAATATGAATTGGCTGTCACAGTAAAATTACCATCAACATAATAGAAAACATTGCTAGCGCCAAAACTTCTCATACGAGTTGCATGACCAAATTCATGGTAAGTTAAATTTAAATAGGTAGGATCTAAATATGCAACTTGAAATAATGCAGATAAAAACCAAGAGAAAAAGCGACCAACCCCATTCCCATCTAAAGATATTTTGCGAAATCCCCAATCATATGTTTCATAAATACTCATGGGAAAAGAAGACATACCTTCATTGGAATTAAAAGTATTTTCAAAATATCCATTCGTGATTATAAAGCGGTTTGAATTTTCATCATTCTCTTTTGCAGAAGCTACAAAAGATATTAAGATTAAATAAATAGAAATTTTTATCTTGAATTTAAAACATCTCACTAAACTATCTCCTAAGCTTGCTAAAAAGGATTATTTTTAATTTAATGAGAATGTTATCGAAGGTTTTAATTAAAAAAAAAGTAGGAATATTTTTCCTACTTAATAATTATAAGACGTAATAAGCGCCTGCCAACAATTCGTTTGAATGAGAAGCAAAAGGAGAGTTTCTTTCTCCATATAGAGTGTTTTTATTATAATAAGTGTATTTTAAGAACATTCCAACATCCAATTGAGTTGTTGCTTCAACAAGCACACTGCCACCTAAATCAACCCTGCCAGATTCTATTCCAATAACAAGTTGAGGTTTTAATGAATAATTTTTAATATAATGAGATTGATTATTAATTTGAAAAAGAATTTCGGGAGAAATTTGATCGTAAGAATCTCCTTCATAAATTCGTTCATAGGAAAGACCAAGCTTTATATTTTCAGTTGCTTGATAATGCAATACAGCTTCTGTGGAAATCCCTTTGGTGTTTAAATAAGTATAAAAATCCGGTAATGTAAAACCGCCTAAAGATAATGGCTTAATACGATGCTGAGAGTTTCTTAAATAATCAATATTACCCCAAAGTAATGAATAAAATGTTCCACTGGCAAAAGTGCTAAATAGATAGTGATTTTGAAAATCTTTACGAGTTATATTTTTACCTAATCTTGAATAACCTGATACAAGACGTTCAGGATCTCCTGTTTTAGAATCTGATGTGGAGTATCCATACGGCCCTAATTTAGAGTTTAAATAATAACTAAGATCAGGTACCGAACCACCTCTTTCATGGATACGTTCCGCAATAAGCTTACTTAATAAGATCTCATTATTCATACCACCTGCTGATATGACAAAATCTGCCTCATCATCTGCTGTTCCTCTATTAGGAGCTCCTGTTGAAGCTCCATCAAAAGGCGTGGCAAATCTTTCAAAAAACATAGAAAAGAAAGAGGTTACTGTTTTAGAGCTATCATTAGGTCTATAATAAATATCATTAAATCCGTATCTACGATCGCGAGTGGCATGCCCAAACTCGTGAAACGAAGTGTTAGTAACCCCATGAACATAGAGTGGCAAAATTTGCCCACCAATTAACCATGAAAAAAATCTTGATAATTTTGAGCTATCATAAGAAAGTTTCTCAAATCCCCAATTGTACGTTTCATACACGCTCATTGGGAAATAGGACATACCTTCATTGGAATTAAAAGTATTTTCAAAATATCCAGAAGAAAAATAAATACGATTGGAAGAAACAGTAGATTCATCAGCTTGAGCTGAACAATCCGCAATTGCAAATGACAATGTGCAAAAACTAAATAATAATTTTTTATATAAACGCATATATTAAAAATACCTAACAATAATTAATAAAAAAACATAAAATAACAAAATTAACATTACAAAAAATAAATTATATATGCAAGTTTATTTTAGATAAAAAATAAACCTATTTTAAAAATGTTATTTTTCATGAAAAATGAAAAAATATTTTAAGAAGCTTGTTTTAGTTTACAATATATATATAATAAATTCAATTCTTTAAGCGTATAATTTAAAAATGGTTTAAAAAATCTTTTGTATTTTTAAAGCTTTAATCGTTGATACTACAAAATGAGGCACCAGTGGATTCTTCACAAACATCATCAAAAATAGGCATCGTTTTAGTCCTATCGGCCTTTGTTATTTGGGGACTCTCTCCCCTTTATTTTAAACTGTTAACTCAAGTAAGCCCACTTGAAATACTTGCCCAGAGAGCCATATGGTCATTGCTTTTTTTGTTAGTTATATTATTAATTCAAAAGCAGTTTAATCAAATTTTTGCAACAATTAAAATTGTAAAGTATAGATATTTACTTTTCATAACAACAGCTCTTATTTCTACAAATTGGCTTATTTTTATTTGGGCAATTTTAAATAATTATATTATGGAAGCAAGTCTTGGCTACTTTTTGACTCCATTATTAAATATTATTTTAGGAGTTCTTTTCTTAAATGAAAAATTAACTTTCATTCAAAAAATTTCTCTTATTTTGACTCTCGGAGCCATTTCTATTCAAATTTTTTCTGCTCAGTTTTTAGGAGCTGGACCTTGGATCAGTCTTGGACTTGCTACGACTTTTGGAATATATACTCTAGTCAGAAAAAAAATTGCGGTGAGTTCGGTTGTTGGTTTAAGTGTTGAAACTTTATACTTATTCCCATTTGCATTGTGTTATCTAATATATATTACATTAAACCAAAAAATGATATTTTTAACTTCAGAAAATATCAGTCTTTTACTTATGCTCGGTGGAATTATAACAGCTTTGCCTTTATTGCTCTTTGTTGCTGGGAGCAAATACTTACCACTATCAAGTGTAGGATTTTTTCAATATATTGCACCAACAGGACAATTATTATTAGCAATTTTTGTCTTTAATGAAAAGGTGGATTCTAGCAAAATGATTAGCTTTAGTTTGGTCTGGATAGCTCTTGGGATTTATATTTTACATACTATTTTTCAAATCTATCAAAATAAAAACCAAAGAAAAATGAGTAGAACATAATTTAAAGTAAAATCATTAAAATTTTCCTTAAATAATATCCATGAATTTAATTTGGGTTAAAATATACCATCCACTGTCGCCAATAACAAAACCATAAATGAGAGAAGGGGAAATTTGAAACCCTTTAATATCAACATTAAGTCCCGAACCAATTCCAACGCTTGTAACAGAATCAAAAGAAGTAAAATCTTTAGTTGTAGAAACTCCACCTTCTTTTAAAGAAATGATACCTCGCCAATCATCAAGAAAAGTCATAAGAAATTTCTTTTCGAAATCTGTTTTAAATGGAAAATCATAGCTGATTGTACCAGAATAACTCCAATACCCCGCCTTTAAGTCAAATAATGTGCCGCTTCCAATAATTGGAAAACTCACAAAATTAAGTGAAGTTTTTTCTCCTAAAATATAATTTTGAACCGGGGAATAAACCTCTTTTAAATTAAATGTATTGTTACCTTGTGTCGTAGAAATATTTCCAAGCAATGAAATATTTTGTTTAAAGAGAGTAAAGCGAGAAAGGAGAGAGGCACTTAAGTTATAGTAATCTAAACCACCTAAATTTTGTCCAACTGAGTTTTTCGCATTACCAATACTATTAAATTTTCCTATACCAAGCTGAGCATTTGTTTTCCAAATAAGCCATTTTCCTTTTGGCATATTTTTATTTTTTAAATAAAATCCTTCATTAAATAAATTAAAAGAAATTGACGAAACTGCAGAAAATAATGTTGTCGATTGCGCTCCTATTTCTGCAGGTGGTGTTCGCAAAGTACTATATGGTTGAATATTAGACAGTGTAAAAGTATTTTGCATAGCAAAAGTAGAGGGCAAAAAATTAAAGCCTAAATTTAAATTGAGTCCGTTTTGTTGAAGATAATTAAAATAGCGTGTCGTAATTGAACCTTGGGCATTATTTTGATTGCTGATTAAATCATAATATCCATTAAAAAAAGGACTTGAAAAAACTGAAATTGAAAATCCATCAAAAAGTCTATTATTTAAATAGGTCAAAGCACCACTTGGTGCATCTAAATAAAAATTATATCCTCCAAATATCTGAATTCTATAACGTTCCATCTCATCAATAAAAGGAACAGCGGCAAGACCTAAACTTGGTCCCCCTATAAAATCGGGTTGAAAAAATGGGTAAACAAATAAAAGGTTACTCCGATAAGTTGCTCGAGCATTTCTAATATTCTTATTTTCATTTACAATATTTTTTTGACTGCTATCAGAGATTTCATCATCTAAATTTTGAACACTCATTTCTTTAATTTTTTTACTATTTTCAAGCAAATATTTTTCAAATTCATTTATATCTTCAACAAGTATATTATATTTTTGTTGCTCATAAATCTTTTGAAAAGGAGGAATATAATATTTAAATTGATAATTTTTAGAAAAAATAGAGTTAGTTTCTTGTTTTTTCTGCCAATTACTAAATAATGCTTTTAATTTTTTCACATCAATTTTACTAAAATAATAACTTTGGTCTTTATATATCCAAGCTCCCATATAGTCTTCATTTTCATCATTCCATGGAGTGATTCCATCTACTCTTTCAGGGAATGCAGCAATAAAATTTTCTTTTTGTGCAGGAGAGAAATCAATAAGAGCAAGAACTTTATCCCATTCTATAAGCAAACGATAGCTACCATTTTTTAAAATATAACCTTCTTTTATAAAAAATTTATTTTCTTTTATAATTTCGGCAATTAAACCATCCTCACAAATACGATTTAATGAAGTTCTGTTCAAATCATTATTTAATATATATATCAAACATTTTTGCGAATAATTATTATTAACTCCAAATTTTAAAAAAGTTATAAATTGAGGGAAAGAAAAACTTTTAACTAATTTTAATGCTTTTTTTTCAGCATCAAAAAAATAAATATTTTGATTTCCATTTAAACTCGCACTGATATAAAAATTTCCATTTTCTACGCTTATTATTTCATCAACGACATAAGGATGTTCAAGAGTAGCAAGTTCAATAAATATCTGATTTTCAATACTTTCATCATTTAATTCTGTAATATCTCCTTTAAACTTTATAACCCGCAGTCTATCCCCATGCGCAGCATTAGAAAAGAAAATACGATCTGCTGTCACTAAAGTCCCAGAAAAAATTTTATTTGTAGCAAAGACCTGTGAACCTGTTATTTTTAGAGGATTTCTTATGCTATGATTTTTTTTAGAATCATAAATTTGTAATGAACTTGTTTTGGCTGAACGCTCAGATGTTAAATTTGAATAAATAACTTTATCACTAACCACAATAGAAGGAAAATAATATTTCTCCTTTACCGACTGAGTCGATACTTTTAAAAGCGAAGGCATTTGGGAAAGATAATTTTCCCATTCTGATTTTTGTTCAATCTTAAACTCTTCATAAAGTGTCTCACCATTTTTTCCTAAATTCTTATAGAGCCAAGAGTCCGTTGCATCATAAAAAGGTGGAATAATTGTTTGCATTGAGATTTGTTCATGAATTTTATATAAATCTTTTTCCTTTAATTGTTGAAAAATCCAGCGCAAAAATCTTCCTGATGCAACATAACCTCTTAAATTCGTATCGCCGTCTGTATTATAAAGAGCATGCATGCGATCCCATGAAGGCCAACTATCTTGTAATGCCATATTCCTAATGACTGCATTGGTCTCAGCACTGCCTACACTTTCTGTTAAATGTTCCGCTAAACCTTCAATCCACCAGGTTGGAAACATAGCAAGACTAAATACACGCCCCAGTGGACCAACATGAAAATTATTGTGTTCATACATAAGTCTATGCACAAGTTCATGTTGAAAAAAAGCTGCGCTGCGTGCATGAATCATCTGAGTCTCAATATTCATTGTAAATGGATTAGCAAACCCAGCACCTTCAAGTTTATTACCTAAAATAACAGGGACAGTATTAAAACTTGAAATTAAAAATCGATCTTTTTGTGATTTTAAAATTGGCATAAAGTCGTTTGGTAGTTTAACACCAAGTAATAAAGCTAAATATGGATAGGAAAATTGCAAAGACTTTAAAGAATACTCTCCCATATATTTTGAATTTTCTTCATAGTAAATAGAAAAAATATTATTTTCAAGGCGATTCCAATTTAAATCACGCATATTTCCTGAATCAGATTTTAAAAAACTAGCTGGTACTGCAAAACTATTATTTTTAAATAAAAATAATATTATGAAAAAAAACAATATAAAAAAAGATTTATTTTTCATTGTTTTTCAATCAAGCTTTTGCGCAATTATTTGGGCTTTTTCAAGATCTTCAGGCGTATCAATGCCAAAAGGCTCATTTTGGGCTTCACTAACATAAATTTTCCACCCTGCTTCGAGTGCTCTCAACTGTTCTAAACTTTCTAAAAATTCTAGCTCCGAATTTAGTAAGTTTTCTACAAACTGACAAATTGTTTGAAAGCGAAAAGCATACACACCCACATGATGTAAAAAAGTAATTTCTTTTTTAATATCTTTTATATTCTCAAGCCAGCTGTTGCCAGAGGCACCCAATAACTCTTTAGGATATGGAATTGGAGAACGTGAAAAATAAAGTGCATTTTGATTTTTGTCACAAACAACTTTTACAACGGAGCTTTCAAAAAACATTTGAGTGTTCTTTCTTTTAAATGCGAGAGTTCCCATGGAAATTTCACTTTTGTGCAGCATTTGTATAATTAAATTTTCAACATCATCTATTGAAAAAAAAGGTTCATCACCTTGAATATTTAAAATAATATCTTGATTTGAAATAGGCTTTTCATTATGAATTTTTTTTAATGCTGAATAAACTCTTTCTGTCCCATTTTTTAAATTGCTATCTGTCAGGACAGCAATTGCATTTAATTTTTTTGCTTCTGATAAAATTTCTTCATGATCTGTTGCAACGACTAAATGAACATCTTTAATAAGATTATTTTGAGAAAGTCTATTTAAAAAGAGCTGAGCTTGCTGAATAACACGAGCAATCATACTATGCTTACCAATTTTAAGCAAAGGTTTTCCTGGGAGTCGAGTCGAAGCAAAACGAGCAGGTATAACGATATAAACAGAATTTTTATTATTTGAATTTAACATTTTTTAGACCTTTTTTTTTAAGAGATTTTAACAAAACCTCAGTTGAGAACTATATCATTTCAACTTAAAATTTCCAGATGCAGATTTAATATTGCATTGCGTATGACGACAATGTAAAAATCCTATGCTAGGCTCCCATGGGTGCAAAAAGGAGAATGAAAGTGCCACGACAAATTGCCACAATAAGCACCGAAGGGATGCCTCTGTGGGACACATTTGAGGTCAGTTTTTTTTTAGGTGCAGGTCTCTCTGTAGGTATTGTTTTGGGAATACTCTTTCCTTCGCTGTGGAGAACCTTTAGAAGACGTTTTCGTAAAAGCTCTCAATATGCTCCAAATAATGAAAAGTTAGAACAAAAATTAGATGTCAAATTAAAAATAATTCTTGACACATTGAGCCCAGTTAACATTCCAGTAATTGAAAATAATTTTAATAATATTAAAGAAAAATCAAATGAAAAAACAAATTTGGCACTGGATTTCGTTATTGCACGCAATTCATTTCAAATTGGCAATGCACGGAAATCAATTCAAATATATATTGATATTTTAACAAATGAAAATGTTTCAAAAATCGAAACCAATCGAGCTCTCTTTGAGCTTTCACAAGTTTATTCATCAATTGGCTTATTTATGCGTGCCTTCGATACAGCAATTGAACTTTTTTATAGAAAACCAAAACAAACTGAAATTCTTACCCATATTTTAGAAATTTGTTCACAAGGCTACTTTCCAGATAAACTTAATACGGCATTAAGTATTTATAAAGGTTCTCCAGATGACCAGCTGCGTATTTCAATTGCGCATGCACTTTGTAAAATTGGCGAAATTCATTTTGACAAAAAGAATGCGACTCAAGCCCAAGAATGGGCTCGCACTGCTGTTGGCTGGATAAGAACATCTGGCAGAGCTCTCATTCTTTTATGGCAGGCAACCAGTCAAGAGTTATGGCAACGGATTGAAAACGATCCAAAATTGATGTGGACAGCACTTGCAACCGACCTCGATGCACTTGTCCATATTTTCAAAACAACGAAAACATCTCCAGCTGCAGCAGCACCTTTTCTTGCAAAAATACTCACTCAAATGGGGAATCAACAGGGGATCATCGAAAACTATGCTATAATTCAGAATGAGTTTTTACGTGCTCTCAAACGAGAAAAATTTGATGAAAATATTCAAAAAAGCCTTTGGGCATCTATCTTTCATGCAACTCTTTTGATACAGGAATCACCTGAGCTGAAAAAAAGCAAGTTTTTATGCGATGTCATTGCTATACTTGTGGAAGACCATAATTGCTTTAAGTTTATTATAAATCAAAGCAAAGCTGCACAAATTGGCTATACTTCTCACCAATGTGAAAATTGTAATGCTTTTTTTCCTTCGTTTGTCTGGAAATGCACAAAATGTGCCACAGAAGAAACACTCAAACCCATTATTTACCCTGATCTAACTCAATGTAAGACAGGGATATAACAACAAAAGTTCATTCATTTTGGAGCACAAATATGTCCACACGCTCTGGCACGCTGACACGAGCAATTGCCATTGATGCACTGACTCATGTTCTAACACGCAACATCCACACCGATGTGGCACTGGAAAAACTCTTTGCAAATCAACCAAACTTGCGTCCGTTAGACAAAGCATTTATTTATGAAATGGTTTTTGGCTCTTTAAGATGGCTTGCAAAAATGGATTGGATTATGTCTCATATGTTAGACAGACCCTTTTCAAGCCTTGATCCACGTGTGGCCAATGCTCTGAGAGTTGGAACTTATCAAATATATTATATGGATAGAGTCCCAGAGCGTGCTGCAGTTTCTGAAACAGTCGAAGCTATAAAACAGGTTGGAGTACCTAACGCTGCTTCACTCGTCAATGCTATTTTACGAAGAGTCGCTCGAAAATCGGAGTATTTTCCAAAACCAGATAAAGTAACACAAGCTGTTGAATACTATTCCATGCACCATTCATTTCCAAATTGGATGGTAGAACGCTGGTATAACCAGCTTTCTTTAACACGATTTGAGCATTTACTATCCAATAGCAACCGTATTCCAAAAAATACTTTAAAACTTGTTAAAAGAAATCCATTACCAGATGGTGAACAAGATCTTGCAACGTATTTGCTTAAAACACAATCTATTGAAAGCGCATGGCGCCCTCTCAATGGATCTTTACGTTTAGAAACTTTGCCAAAATTCGATAACTGCGAAGCTTTCAAAAATGGTTGTTACATTGTACAGGACGAAGCCGCTCAACTTGCTGCAAGTTTAGCGGATATTACCCCTACAGATACATGTCTTGATGCATGCGCCGCACCAGGTGGTAAAGCAATCTATCTATGGGACAACGGTCTTGAACCAAGCAATTTAACAGTCTGTGATTTTGCCCAAAAGCGTTTAAAACTTCTTCGTGAAAATTTTGAACGGGTAAAATTAAATGATGCAAATATCTTACATGGCGATGTTGTTGAACAAGTAAAAGGAAAAAAATTCACTAAAATATTGCTCGATGCCCCTTGCTCTGCAATGGGAGTTATCCGCAGACATCCTGAAATTAAATGGCTCCGTTCACCAAACGATATACAAAACTGTGCAGCTGAACAGGCACGCCTTTTAAATTCATTATCTGAAAATGTAACCGTCAATGGTGAAATTATTTATATTGTTTGTAGCTTTGAAGTTGAAGAAACAACCGAGCAAATTAATAATTTCTTAAATAACCATCCAGAATTTGAAAAAATCAACCCCTTAGATAGAGTTCACGATTTTTATAAAAAATACATCACCAGAGAAAATGAATTACTCATTTTCTCTGGCAATCCTGATGACATCGACGGATTTTTTGCCGTAATCCTTAAAAAGAATAAGTGAAATTTTCTCTTCATATTTTTGACATCTAACTCATTAAGAATTTTTAAAATATTATCGAAACTAAGAGCGATGTCAAATATGAGGAGTTTCTTTTGAAGAATTTTAAAATATTTCTTGCAATTAAAGATGAGAATATAAAACAATCTCTCCAAGAGATGATTTCAAAAGATTTTAAACTTGTAACAACTCCACAAGAATGCGATGTTTTTTTATCAGATGATCATTCTACAAAGTCTGAAAAAGCAGTCAATATTCTCGTAGTAAATGTAACTCGAATTCCTGATTTTAAAGGTGTAAATAATTTAGATGGATTTCATCATTATATCATTTTTAATGAAAATGATTTTCTTGAAGAACGTGTTCGTAAAGCTCTTATACGACAATACAGTATTAAAATAAAAAAAGAAAATGAAGAAATTACGGGTGTGAGATCAATTATTACATTAGACCCCGTTGTTCATTCAAGTGGAATAAAGCTTCCTATTATTAGAAATTTTATTGTTAAAAGCTCTAAAGAAAGATTAAAATTTGCAGAAGAATTAGAAAAATTTTTTGATGAAATAGAACCAGTAACTGGCTCAAAAAACCCGACACTCTCACAATATGCTGTCGAAATACAAGAAGAACTCCTCATGAACGCAATCTGGGATGCGAATCCTAAACATGCCATGAAACCGAGAACCACTCCAATAGACCTCGAGCCGGGAGAAGAAGTACACTTAGAATGGGCATTCAATGGAAAAGAACTCGCAATTTCTGTGAAAGATATTTTTGGCAGACTTAATCCTGAAATAATGGATAAATATGTAAATTTTATTTTTAAAACTGGGCAAACAGGAACACATTTACTCAGCAACCAACAGGTCAGTGCGGGCCTCGGTATGTTTATGATCATTCAAAGAGCAAATTTATTATCCGTTTTTATTTCTCAGGGAAAGCTCACTGACGTAGGTGTCGTCATTCGCCTATTAGAAAAGCGTCGCACAAAAAGTCAATCCGCTAAAGCAATAGATATTATTCAAGTTGATGAGTGATATCCCATTTCAAAAAAATTTGATAATAAATATTATTTCAAATTAAATTTTTTATGAAAGTTTAATTTAATATTCCTTTTAATTTTACAGGAGAATTGTAGTGTTATTTAATACTTTAAACGAATCGGCTAAAGAGAATCTTTTTTCACGTGCCAAGAATAAAAAGATATCCCTTCCAGAAGGCGATGATGAAAGAGTTATTAAGGCTTCTGAAATTTTAAAAAAGGAATTAAATATTCAATGTATTTTAGGAAACATAGAAGAAGCTAAAAAAAATAAAAATTACACTTTGCAAGCTATGCAGAGTATTGCAGAGAAAAAGGGAAAAGCTTTATCTCAATCAGTGGAAGTAATGTCCATCGACACAACTTTTGAAGGTGGAGCCATGCTTGCCCGCGGTGAAGTCGATGCAGTAGTATCAGGCTGTTTAAACTCCACAGCACATGTTATACGTGCAGCTTTAAATACAGTGGGATTGAAATCAAATACAAAAGTAATAACAAGTGCATTCCTCTTAGCACTACCTAAGCCGACTCAAGGTGGAGAAAGTCTCGTTTTATATTCTGACTGCGGAGTCATTCCACAACCCTCAAGCGCTGATCTTGCAGACATTGCTTTTCTTTCTCAAGAAGCCTTTTCAAATTGGGCGGGCAAAACACCTCAAGTCTCATTTCTAAGCTTTTCTACCACAGGCAGCGCAGAACATTCTGATGTTCAAAAAATCAGAGATGCTTTTAAATTATTTAGCGAAAAGCATCCACAAATTCTTGCTGAAGGTGAGGTTCAATTTGATACAGCGGTTGTTCCTGAGATAGCAAAACGAAAAAATCCGAATGGAAAAGTGCAAGGCAGAACAAATGTTTTTATTTTCCCTGATTTAGACTCAGGCAATATTGGCTATAAAATCACTCAGCGCATAGGTGGCGCAGATGCTTGGGGTCCCATTTTACTTGGATCTGCTAAACCATTTTCAGATTTATCCCGTGGAGCATCTGCAGAAGATATTGCACATGCAGCTATTTTAACTTTAGCTCTCAGTTAAACTTTTAATTAAAATAAATTAAGTCGAAGGAACCTTTGCAACACAACGGAAAGTATCACGTGCAATCATCAATTCTTCATTGGTTGGAATGACCCATGCTTTAAGTTTGCTTGAAGGAGTTGAAATTTCTCCTTCAGCACCAAAACATTTTTGTTTATTTAATGCATCATCAATTTCAAGCCCAAGGAATTTCATATTTTCACAGATTCTTTTACGGATTTCTGCAGAGTTTTCACCAATTCCGCCAGTAAATAAGATAGCATCTGCGCCTCCCATTTCAGTTAAATAAGCGCCAATATAATGCTTAATTCTCATGGTAAACATATTTATTGCAAGCGTCGCTCTTCTGTCATGATGTTCTTTTTCTTCATCGAGCAATTCGCGCATGTCATTGGTTAAGCCAGAAACTCCAAGTAATCCAGAAGCCTTATTTAATAAAATATCGATATCAGATAAAGTAACACCTTCTTTATGAGCTAAAAAATCCATAATTGAAGCATCAATATCGCCCGCCCTTGTTCCCATTACAAGCCCAGCAAGAGGGGTAAATCCCATGGATGTATCAAATGATTTACCATCCTTAATTGCACAAGCAGAACAACCATTACCTAAATGAACCACAATAATATTTAATTTATCTCTCTCTAAATTTACAAGTTTGCGATAGCGATAACTCACATAGCGATGAGACATTCCATGAAACCCATATTTACGAATTCGATAGCGTCGATAATATTGGTAAGGCAATGCATATAAATAATTTACCTCAGGAATAGTCGAATGAAACGCCGTGTCAAAAACAACCACGTGAGGAACCTTTTCCCCAAATAAAGAAAGAGTAGCTTGTATGCCTTTTAAATTTGCTGGATTATGCAGAGGTGCCAAATCAATACACTCTTCTATTTCCTTTAAAACACTTTTATCAACAAGAACGGAATTGCTAAATTTTTCCCCGCCATGCACCACACGATGTCCAACAGCCTTGATATCCGCAATTGAAGATATACCTTCAATATTTAATGTTCCTGAGGTGATTTTTCGAAAAATATAATCAAGAGCCGCTGAGTGATCACGAATAGCAATTGCTTCTTTTATCTCAATACCATTTGTTACAGAAATTTTTGCGACGGACTGTGTGCCAATACGATCGATAAGGCCTTTAACTTTAACTTTGTCTTGTGAGACATCAATAAGAGCCTGATCTGTTTCTATAATTTGGAACTTTAGGGATGAACTCCCACTATTAATTACAAGAATATTCATTAAATAAACCTCCCTGCACGACATATGCAGTTATCTTAGGAACCAGTCCTATTCTTAAAACGCCTTAAAGATCAACCCAGCTGAAATTTGATTATGCCTATTATTTGGAAAAAGGAAATTGATATATACAGAAAATTATGAAGTTCGATTTTGATTTGCTTCATAATTAAAAATTTTAATCCGCTCAAATTTCTTTAGAGTTCTAGTAAAGTTAAAATAAACCTCACAAACGAATCTACATCCAATAATAATGCTCTGTATTTTATGACTCAGCAAATCAGGGATAAATTTGTTAAAAACCAATATTTAATAAAATAATAATTTTTTTGAGTGACAATATAATTATAAAAAAACTTTATTCTTCTAAAACCCTAAAAAAAGTGTGTTTTAAATTTTTATAGAAAACCATTTAAATTTAATTTCATTTATTCCCTATTTTTCATTTATTTGACAGGCATTTTGAGTTCAGATAAGTTGAACAATGAAATACCGGTATTTCAAAATATGTTATAAATTTTTTATGATCACTAAAAAATAACTAGTTAAAAAATTATAGATACTAGAGGTAAATATGTTATCTAAAAACAAATTATATTTAATTCCCATCTCATTTTTTGCAACTCTGAGTTTAAATTCATACGCAAATGATGAAGAAAAAGTTAAAAACTTTATTAAAGAATTTCGTGAGAGTCCGCATACTGTTCTAGATAGAATTCCTGAAAAGCAAGTGATATCAAAGCATGCTTTAACATCAAATCCTTTTTCACCTGATGATATAAATTCTAAAGATTTTATTGAGAAGAAAGATCAGCTTCGCGGTGACATCATGAAGAAGAAACTTGAAAATAGCAATGAGTTTAGGGTTGTTCCATTTTCTGACTACTTAGCTCAAGAAAATCCCCGTGATTTAGTGGATTTTCCACAAAATTTTGTAGATAATATTCAAGTTATTGATCAAAAAAACATTGCCAATGCGAGACTCTCTTTCACTCCTTGGTCAGACAGTTATTGGCCACTTAGCCGTGGCTCAGTCACCTTCCGCTATGCAGATCCAAATGCTCCTAAATCCGATAAATTTAGCGACTATGATAAATATGTTCTTCAACAAAGACCAGCAAATAATTTAATCGCAGAAAATAAAATCGACTTGCTTTCCCCTGCAGAAAAGTACGATTTATTAATGAATGACAAAAACTTCTCACTTACAAATTCTGTATTAAGTGGCATTCGAGGGAGAAACCCAGAAGGCTGGGAAGGAATCTGTCATGGTTGGGCTCCTGCTTCATATATGTATTATCGTCCTACGCGAAGCATCACTGTGCAAAATAATGAAGGTAAAAAAATCACTTTTAGACCCTCAGATATCAAAGCTTTAAATTCTTTACTTTGGGCTAATTTAAATTATAACACGAAATTTTCAGGACAAAGATGTAACGATAAGGATCCACCTAAAGATGCGAATGGAAGAATAGTCAGTCAAAATTGTTTTGATTCTAACCCAGCAGCATTTCACCTTGCACTGGTCAATCAGATAGGAATTAACAAACGCAGTTTTGTTTTTGATGCATCTTATGACTACACAGTTTGGAATCAACCTATTCTCGGCTACAGCTATGTTTATTACAATGTTTTAACTGGCAATGTTTATAAAAATGCATCCGAAGCAATGATAAATAAAAATAATTATAATACAGATCCTTTTTCTCAATACCGTTCAAACAATGTAAAAAATATTGTCGGAGTTAAAGCAACAATTGATTACATGGTTGAGACCCAACCATCAACATCGAATCAAGACGATTCAAGTCGAGATGGTATTTCTAGGGTTGAATACTATTACGATCTAGAAATACGAAACGATGGCGTAATTACAGGCGGTGAATGGTATCAAAATGCTCATCCTGACTTTTTGTGGACTCCTGTAGCAGGTACTGAAGTTTCTTCATATACAGTGCCAAATTCAGCAAACAACAACAATGCTGAATATAAATATCATAACTTTTGGTGGAATGATAATCCACGTTCTCCTTTAAGAGAATGGTTACCTTATTCAGTGAGAGCAGCACAGACTAAACAAGTTCCATTAGAAAATGTTGTTCACAATTTAAATGCGTGGTCTGCATATCCCGTTAAAAATAATGTGACACCAGAATTATGCACTCAACAACCTTGCGTGCCTAATGTCTATACTTGGTACCGTAATTAATCTCTCATTCTTTGAATGTGTCAGAATTCGATTTAATGATTTTTCTTTCAACCAACTGAGCAAGTGATGCACTTTTTTCAGTCGCGGTCACAACAGCAGAAATGAGCATGGGTCTTAACCCGTGCTTTTCTAATTCATGAATTGCACTGATAGTTGTCCCACCTGGAGTTGTCACCTGATCTCGCAATACAGCGGGATGCAAACGTGTTTCTTGAACGAGCTTTGCTGCACCAAGCACTGTTTGTGTAGCAAGTTCAAGTGAAAGTTGACGTGAAAGCCCCATTTTCACGCCCCCATCTGAAAGAGCTTCAATTATCATATAAATATAAGCAGGACCGCTTCCACTGAGTCCTGTCACAGCATCGAGTTGATCTTCATTCACAACCCAAGTTTTACCGACAGAATCGAAAATATGTTTTGCGCGATCTAAATAATTGTTAGAAGTTCTTTTACTTGCACATAAAGCACTTGCAGAACAATCTACTGTTGATGCTATATTTGGCATACAACGAATGACCGGACAGTCATTTGAAAAGTATTTATGAATAAGCTCTGTTGGAACCCCTGCTAAAATTGAAATCACAAGTGGATGTGACTCTCCTCCTAATAAAATAGGTTTCCAACGCTCCACTGCTTCAAGAAAATTTTGCGGTTTAACACAAAAAATAACCGAATCCTTTTCAGAAAGACGCAGATTACTTTTAACATTTTTAAGATCATTATAACTCAAATAAGTCAATTTATTAAAGTCGATGTCTCTAGGATAATCTTCATTTGGATTTAACTCGAATCGATCGCATACATAAATTTCGATATTTTGATTCCTACATTGCAACCCTCGCACAAGGGCTTTACCCATATTTCCAAAAC
The DNA here is from genome assembly GCF_009208585.1 of Fluviispira multicolorata. Lineage (GTDB taxonomy): Bacteria > Bdellovibrionota_B > Oligoflexia > Silvanigrellales > Silvanigrellaceae > Silvanigrella > Silvanigrella multicolorata. Next base: position 47,276 of record NZ_WFLN01000007.1, on the reverse strand, counting down.
CAATCACAACAATTTTTCCAGAAAGGCAATTTAACACAGAAAGTATCCCCCATAAGTAACAAATTCCTACATATGATACTCTCTGAGCCAAGAGGGAGCAACACTTTACTGCAGTTGAAAAAGAGAGCTTAGCTTGAATTTCTTTTATAGTTATATATATTGACACGATTTCAAAGGCATTTCGCCCTTGCTAAATAGAAAATTTACTTGAAAAAGTAAAATTAAATAGTGAGAATAATGAATATGTATTTTAAAAAATTAAAAACTGCAGCTATTTATTTAGCTCTTATTTCATTCTGCACTGAATTTAAATCTTTTGCTATTAATATTTCACCCTCCACATTAGTTCAACAAGAAGAAAGCACTTTAAATATTTTCGAAAAATTAAATACAAAACTTAATATGAATTTGACCTTTATAAATCAAAATGGGAAAAAAGAGACTTTAAAAGAAATATTAAATGATAATAAAATTCTTATTTTAACTTTAAATTATTTCAGTTGCACAACCATGTGCACTTTTCAATTCATGAATTTATCTAAATCATTGAATAAGATGAATTGGCCAATCGGTAAAGGTTTTAAAATTGCAACTATCAGTTTTGATCCTAAGGACACAGTAAATAATGCAAAGTTATTACAAAAAACATGGGTACCCAAAACAGGTCAAGATAATGCACAATGGAATTTTTATGTGAGTGATAAGAAAAATATAGAATCGATAACTCAACAATTAAATTTTTACTATGCACCAGATGCAGAAGGAGAAACTTATTCGCATGCGGGAGCTCTTTATTTTATAAAACCAGATGGTACATTTTATAGATATCTTTATGGAATTGTATATGAGCCAGAAGACATAAAACATGCTCTTATAGAGTCTTCAAATGGGACTCTAGGTACATTTTTTGAAAAACTTCCTTTAAAATTCAAAAAATACCAACCAAACTTTGGAAAATATACAAAGAATTAAATTATTGTTATTCTTAATCCGTTGAGAAAACTTTGCTTCAATGCCAAAACTGCCGTTTTTAACAGTTATTGATTTTTAGAGATAAATTGTATACCTAGTCCTTTGCAAGATTATTGAAATATCGTTCAATAATCTAGATTTTTTGTCCAGAAATCATTTTGAAAGAAAACATTATGTCGCAAGATCTCAGCAAATATCGCAATATTGGTATTATGGCTCACATAGATGCAGGGAAAACAACCACCTCTGAGCGCATTCTTTACTATACGGGGCGCAGTCATAAACTTGGAGAAGTTCATGAGGGAACAGCCACGATGGATTGGATGGTGCAAGAACAAGAGCGTGGAATTACGATCACCTCTGCAGCTACAACGACATTTTGGAAAGATCACCGAATCAATCTCATCGATACCCCTGGACATGTGGACTTTACAGTTGAAGTGGAACGATCTTTGCGAGTCCTCGACGGAGCAGTTGCCGTATTCGATGGAGCCAATGGTGTCGAACCTCAATCTGAAACCGTTTGGCGACAAGCAGACAGGTACCATGTACCACGCATCGCATTTTTAAATAAAATGGATAAAGTAGGCGCAGATCAAGACATGTGCATCAATTCAATGCGAGAAAAACTCAATGCCAATGTGGCCTTTGCCCAATTGCCTATTGGAAAAGAAGGAGCCTTTTCTGGCGTGGTTGATCTCGTCGAAATGCGTGCCTTTGTATGGGAAAGCGACGACAAAGATGCGGCTCCAATTATAAAAAAAATACCTAAAGAATTAATTGATGATTCTCAAATATATCAACAAGAACTCATAGAAAATTTAGCGGACTTTGATGACACTCTTGCCGAAGCAGTTTTATCTGATAGTAAACCTAGTGTTGAACAAATCAAAAAGGCTTTACGCAACGCTGTTATCAATATGAAAATTGTTCCTATCTTCGTTGGCTCATCTTTTAGAAACAAAGGAATTCAACCTCTCCTCGACGCTGTGGTTGACTACCTTCCTTCTCCACTTGATCTCCCTCCAGTGGACGGAATTGAAGTTGAAGGTGTCGTCAAAGCGAGTAAACGAGCACCAAGTGATGAAGAACCTTTTTCTGGTATTGTTTTTAAAATTATGACGGATCCCTTTGTCGGTGCATTATTTTTTATGCGCATTTACTCAGGATCAATAAAAACAGGCGATGCCATGCTTAACACTCTTAAAAATAAAAAAGAAAGAGTGACTAAAATTCTTCGTATGCATGCAAATGATCGAGAAGAATTGCAAACAGCATCTGCCGGTGAAATAGTTGCTGTAGTTGGTCTTAAGTTTGCCACAACAGGCGATACACTGTGTGATCCTCATGCAGCAATTGCCTATGAATCCATGAAGTTTCCTGATCCTGTTATTTCTCTCGCAATTGAACCTAAAAGCAGTGGGGATCTCGACAAATTAAACCAAAGCCTCAATCGTTTAGCCCAAGAAGATCCTTCACTGCGTGTCTCAACCAGCGAAGAAACGGGGCAAGTGCTGATTTCAGGAATGGGTGAATTGCATTTACAAATCATTGCGGATCGTTTGTTAAGAGAGTTTAAAGTAAATGCAAACGTTGGTAATCCTCAAGTTTCTTATAGGGAATGTATTTCCATTGCAGCTATTGGCAGTGATACTTTTTCAAGAACATTACAAAATAAAACTTATACTGCCAAAGTTTCTGTGGAAGTTGAACCAAACAGTGAAAAAACAAATGTTGAAATTCATGTTCCTGCAAAAGCACAAGTACCTGCAAATATTGTTGCTGCGATTAAAGAATCATTGCAAGGAGCAGTGGGCAGTGGTTCGCTTTGTGGATACCCTCTTGTAAATTTAAAGGTAAAAGTAACAGATTACTCTTATGACCCACAATCTATTGATGAAGTTGTCTATAAAGTTGCGGCTAGCAATGCACTTCGTACGGCTCTCAATTCTGCTAAACCTGTTATGATGGAACCTATTATGCAAGTAGAAATAGTTGTACCGCCTGATTTTAGCGGAACAATTGTTTCAGATGTAAATAGCAGACGTGGACATATTTCTGGACTTGACTCCCGCGGTCATTTACAAGTTGTGCATGCCAACATTCCACTTTCTGAACTTTTTGGTTATGAAACAGACATCCGTTCTCTCTCGCAAGGTAGAGCAAGCAGTTCAATGCAATTTGCTCGCTATGAAACACTTCCAAAAAACCTGCAAGATAAAATTTTAGGAAATTAAAAAAAGAGGAGTTAAATACTTCTCTTTTTTTTGATTTTCGCCATTCTTTTGAACTTAAATAATATTCATTTATTAAAAATCTCGCCGAAAAAAGTAAAACCTTTAAGTAAAGAATAAATATATGAAATTTATTTTAAGTTTAATTTTATTAATATTCAATTTTTTCACATTTTATAATTCATGTAATGCTCAACAAAGTAACTTTAATATTCTTCCTTCTCCAATTCCTTTTCCATCTTTTGTACCAGATCAATACAGCGGAAAAATTGATGGTAGTTTTATTAATATAACAGCAGATCAAGTTGCATTGAGTGGAGGTCTTGCAGATTTAAAAGGACGTTATGCAATTAATGAATATTTTGGATTTGATGGAGAAGTTGGAATGGGAGGATTGCAAGGGACAATGCCCGGAATTGCTCCACTCTCTCTCACTCCTGGATATTTTTATCGAATCGATGGTACAGGTCAAACTTCCATGTTTATGTTTAGAATGAGCATTAATTTTGAAATTCAACTTTTCCATACAAATAATTTCAGTCTGATTGTATTTGGTGGACCAACCTTCCTCATTAATAACACTACGATTTCTACTCCATACAGCATTATTGTTTCACCGGGTTTTTCAAATGCTGGACGAGTTTTTACAGGATTTACTAATAAACTTTCCGTTTATTCTAGTATGTCTGGTGGACAATATGGAGCTCAAATAGATTTATATTCCCCTGAAATTGGAATAAGAATAAGTCCTTTTTTTCTTGTAAGCTCCTTCTCAGGCACAGCAACAATTACAGATGAACCAGGCAATACGGGAGCATCAACTACTACATTGAGTGCTCAAATTCCAAATTCAACCTCATCTGTTTTTGGTTTCGATATTTATATTGGGAAATATTCAATTGGTTCTGCTTTACAACAGCTAAGATCCCAGCAACAAACAAATGGTAACACCAATATATTTATGATTACGCTTGGATATGCATTTTCAAACGATGATGAACAAAACAAGACAAAATAGTTATCATTGACACTTGTCCGTTAATTTAATAAAAAGAATAGATACTTTAAAAGTATGCAAGCACTTTTATAAGGAAATAGTTATGAATGCTTTATTTAAAAATTTTTGCAAAATAACATTTATATTTTTTTCGTTTCAAGTATATGCTAAAGACATAAAAAATGACTCTTTAGTCACACAAGGGAAAAAAATATATGTTGATAATTGTGTTATGTGTCATGGTGAAAAAGGGGATGGCAATGGTCCTGTCGGTAAAAATTTAATTCCAAAACCAAAACATTTAAAAGCATATAATGCAAAGCAAATTATTAAAATTTTAAATGATGGAAAAGTTGATATGATGTCTCATCTTAAAAGTGGATTAACCGAAAACCAAAAGGAAGCCGTTTCTCAATATGCTGAAAAAACTTTTTCGAGTAAATAAATTTTTTTATTTTTTATTCCATATTTTTAAATAAGCATCTTTATAATGTGTATTTACCTCTAATGCCTCAAGACCTACAATTTTCTTCAGAGATTCCGTCGAAAATAATATTGGTGTGGACACATATCCACTTGGTTTTTCACCTGAAAAAGCTCTATTCATTTCATCTATAATTTGCCATCCTTGAGCATTTAAAGGCTCACCGACTGTTGCAATTTGTTGTGATTCTCCAGATTTAATTCTTTTGAAAGCTTTTAAACCGCCATCACCAGCAGCAACATTAATAATATCTTTCCTATTTATGCTTTTTAAAGGACTATCCATCTTAATATAATAATAATCATTAATTGCTAATGAGTGAGTCCACTCAGCACCATACTTTGCATTCAAACGTGGTACAGCATCTGGCACTAGAATATCTGCTTTTGAAAGTGGAATGTCTTCAACTGATAATAATTTACATTTTTCACATTTTATTAAAATATCTTTCATTTGTTCTGTCTTAGCATTTGCAATGGCAAAGCGACTGTCATTGAAAATAATCACACCAATTTTTTCTTTGCCGCTATTAATAATATAATCTGTTGCCATTTTAGCCACAATAATTGGGTCAGTTGAAATATTTACAAATAAATCATAATATGCACCAGGATTTTCAGAAGCGTGCCAACCCACAACTGGAATCTTTGCTTTTCTTGCTAGAGCTAAAACTTCACGATAATCATCAGGCTGAAAACCTCCCAATACAATTCCATCCGGGCGCGATTCGAGAGTGTCTATTAAACCTTTTCTCAATCTTTCCGGATTTCCTTCGCCATCAAAAGTTCGAATTTTCCAACCAATCTCTTCTGCTGCATTTTCTGCAGCCTTATACACACCTAAAACACCCCCGTTTTTAAAATCAGACGCAACAAAAACAATATACTTTGACTTCATTGCTTTTGGTCCATCTGTAGGGCCTTTCCATTCTTCAGCTTGCAAGTTTAGAGGATAAAAGAAAAATAACAAAAAAATAAATAAAAACCGAAAAGGTAACATATTTGAATTTTTATACATTTTAATCCTCCCATTATCCCTTAAGCAATAAAAAAAGAAATATTTATAATTGGTATGAAATCATTTTTGATTATCTTATTTTTTTTATTGAAAGTCTATTTATGAATGAAGTTCTGCTAAATTTAGATTTGTGCTAAAGCATTTTTGATATCACATAATAAATCTTCTTTTTCTTCGATACCGATAGACAACCGCAAAAGACCATCTTGTATTCCTGCTGTTTTTCTTGCCTCTTCAGTCATTGAAGCATGCGTCATAGTCGCTGGATGCGCAACTAAACTTTCTATACCACCTAAAGATTCTGCCAAGGAAAAGCATTTTAGATTCGCTACAAAATTTTTAACTGCACAAATCCCTCCAGACAATTCAAAACTCAACATTGCCCCAAATCCCTTTTGTTGATTTTTTGCAATATGATGTCCTTCATGAGTGGAAAGTCCTGGATAAAATACATTTTTAACTTTCTTTTGCTCACTCAAAAACTCTGCGACTTTAAAAGCACTCTCCTGCTGCCTTTTAATACGCACTTCTAAGGTTCTAAGTCCCCGTAAAGTAAGCCAACTATCAAAGGGAGCTCCTGTTAGTCCGGACGCATTTGCCCACCAACTTAATGATTCAAAATCTTTATTAGAATTTGCAATAACACACCCACCCACAACATCACTGTGTCCATTTAAATATTTAGTTGTAGAATGAAGAACAAAGTCAGCTCCTAATTTCAATGGACTTTGTAATATAGGAGAAAGAAAAGTATTATCTACAATCACTTGGGCGCTAACCTGATGTGCCAACTCACATACTTTTTCTATATCAACAATTCTTAACAAAGGATTGCTTGGAGTTTCAATCCATACTTGTTTAGGCTTGAGCTCAAGCACTTTTTTTAATTCTTCCAAATTATTTTGATTCACAAAAATAACTTTTATTTGTTCCTTTTGTGAGAGGGCATTTAAAAGTCGCCATGTTCCTCCATAACAATCATGTGGAGCGACAACAAGATCCCCTTGCCGTAAAAGCTGCAGCAATAAAGTAACAGAAGATAACCCCGATGAAGTAACAACTGCACCCTTGCCCCCTTCCAATTGACTCAAGGTTTCTGCAAGTAAGTTTCTTGTTGGATTACCACTCCTTGTGTAGTCATATTCTCTTTTTTTTCCAATTTCTTCAAAAGCATAATTTGCCGATAAATAGAGGGGAGGAATAACCGAACCATGTTGTAAGTCGGATTCAATTCCTGAGCGAACACAATTTGTAATGAGTTGAGAAGACATTTTGATTTCCTTTAAAATAATTACACCCATATATTAAACAATTTTATTTAAAATATTCGTTAACTTTTCTGTTTCATTTAGATATGAATCGTGCCCATAAATTGAATCAAATTCATAGACAACTGTTGGAGAAATTATTTCTTTAGCAAACTGATTGATTTGACTCAAGGGAGTGATTTGATCGGACTTGCAACAAATGAGACTTATTTTTTTAGAACAAATTTTACTTGGAGTGACCTTATGCCCATTAATTGACTTAGAAAGATTTAAAAATCGTTCTGATGAAAATGTAGAGACAAAATCATCTCCTTTCTTTTTAAGATAACTGACAACAGATTTTTCATGGCAATTAAAGCGAGAGTTAATTTCTTCGCTGCTTCTGTACGTAATTATTCCAAGTTGTCTTGCTGTTGCTAAAGCTTCTTTTTCTTTGTCGGTTCCTTTATTAAGTTCCACAATTTTCTGCTGAATTAAGCGTAATGCATAACTTTGTGGAACACTTTCATGCGCAGCTCCCAGTGCAATTATATGATCCACTTTATTAGGATTTAACTCTGCAAATGCGAGAGCTACCATGCCCCCATAAGAATATCCTATAAATGCATGTAAATTTTTTATTTCTAAATGCTGTAATAAGAAAGATAGAGCAGCAGCTTGATCATGGGTTGAAACATTATTGAAAGAAAGATAATCACAACTTATTAAACAATATTGGTTAAGATCTATACATTTATCATATCCAACAATATTATCCCACCAACCTTTTATTTGATTCTTGGCGGTGGTAATAATATGTTTTGTTGATGAAATGCCGCCTTGAACAATGACTATGGGCGCATTTAAATTACCTGAAATTTCATACTCTAAAAACAAATCACTTTGACTAAAAATTTGGGATAAAGATATTGTACCACAACCTCTTTTAAACAATTTATTTTCAAATATAGTCTCATTATTTTTATTATAATAAATATGATTTTTTATATCTTTAAGGGCATGCACACGGGGAAATACAGAAATATCTTGAATTGAATTAAGTACCATAAGTGTTACTCCAAAAAAAATTTTAAATTGGTATTAAAAAATACCCGATAATTCTGCATATTTTGCAGTATTATTTTTATAAAATTGGAGAACCCAGATGAATTACCAAAGAAGAGAGGATCAAAAGGTTTGGCATACGCCTATGTCGACATAGCAGCGTACCCAATCGATCTCATCTACCGGCAAGCCACACAAAGGGCATCCGAAGGAATTGGCACCGTTCCCTAATCACTAAAAAGTTTTAAGGAGGTTGCCCCGGCGTCGTAGGGCCTGTCCCTCTGCCGGTCTTGATGAGTCAAGATGTTTTTGAGTATAGGAAAAAAATTCAAAAATTCAAATAGAATTTTTGAATTTTTTTGGCACTCATACTTTTAAGTTACATTTCCCATAACCAAGAGAAATCATCCTATAGATAATCCAGCCATGGGATCTATATTAATCTTCTTTGGTTTATAAGAAACTCTTTGAATGCCTGGAAAGATATAAAATATATGATTTTCATTCATAATGACTATTTGATGTAAATCATTTAATGAGTTTGCTACTTGTGTGTCATAATGAGCTGGACAGGCATTTACGACAACATTAATAAATTTATTACTTATTAAAAATAGAGGAGCATTTACGCTCGTATTTAAATGCTCTTTTTCAGTGGGAGTTAAAAGTTCTTTACCACGTGCATACTCATATGATCCAAGTGTCCTAGTAGCCCAATGCCAAATCGAGCTATCTTGTTTGTTAATACAGATTATATATTTTTTTTCTGTAAATATTTTGTCTCTAAAATCATCGAAAAATATAGTTACTGACCAGGCTTTAATCTGTAAACAAAGCATAAAAAACAAAAATGTTAACTTAAAAATTTTCATAAATCCCTCACTTTTCGTTATTAAATTCAGAAACGACTCGCCATTAGAAATAAATTTATTTAATTTTTCCGCTGAAATTTATTAAAAAAAGCTTTGGCATTAAATAAACCAAGCCTAAGTATCGATAAGTTATATTATAAAATATATTAGTCAATATTGCAAGAATATCATAACAATACAAAAAATTATAAAATAATAAATTTAATTTAGTTTTTTGATACTATCAACAATATAATTATATTTTTTCGTAAATTATTAAAATAAAATTTTTTCATCCAATAAAAGCTCTTTTTGTAAGAAGTGATCCACGGTAAGATTTTTATGAGATCCATATTTTTTTTGACGTGAAGCTATGAGGGTTTTCATATGTTGAATGTTCTTTCTGCTACTTCAATACTCTTTAACTCTATTTTTGTTGGATTTCTTTTTGGTAGATTCAAAGTTTTTACTGCTGAAGACTCATCCACTCTTATTCGTTACGTTTATATATGGCAATTCCTTCGGCCTTATTCTTAAGTTGCTATAAAGCAGAATTTTCTTTATTTAATATCCTATGTATTAGCCACTGTCTCTGTCATTATAATTTATTACTTTATATGTAAATACTTATTAAAAAAAGATATTACAACCTTAATAATGAATGCAATGCCTGTCACTCAAGTTGATGGAGCTTATTATAGTATTCCTCTTATCACACTTCTGTTTGGATCAGCTGCAAGCATTTTTCCACTTATGGCAATTCAAAATATTATATTTTTCACTTTTATCATATTTTTGATTGAAATATTTCGCAAAGATAAAAATACAAAAAAACAAAATTATTTAATGTTTATACTTAATAAAATAAAAGGAGTTCTATTTAAAAATCCAATTATATTCGCATCCATTGCCGGTTTTATATTTGCCCTACCTCATATTCCATTAGCAGATAAAATCATCCAGATTTTACATTTTTTCGGAGCATCTTCGTCGCCCGTTGCGCTCTTTTCATTGGGATTATCAATTTCAACAAGTATTATGACTGTTTGGATAATGAAAGAAGTACAAAGGTTATGCTTTGTACTTCTTTCATTGAAATCGACGAAAGCTACCTTAAATAAAATAGAGCATCATCTTAAACTTAGCAAAAGGCAGTACAAATTTAATAGTCATTTGCCTATTTGAGAGCAATTTAGCTTCCTCGTTGGAAAATCGCGTTAAAAATAGGCTTTCTGAAAAATCTCTTTCAGCTCCTATGTTACCTTTAAATATTTGCGACAGAGCTCGCTTGTCTAGCCTCATAAGTAATTGATACTATTGACATAATAACAATGATCATTATTATCAGAAACAGTGGCAAACTGAATGGCGTATGGTTATTGAACAACTGAATCACAAACACCGCCAGCGGCGAAAGCGCCAAGACAGTAGAAACCGCCAGCGGCGTTGTCAGTTCAATCCCCTTCTGTAGAAAATAGATTGAAGCGCTCACACCAACCAATGCAATTAAAAGAATGGCGTAAAGAATACTGCTGTTAACAACCACGTTGTGTTGCAGCGACAATATTCCTAGACACAATGAGATTAACAACGGGAAACGCAGCGACAATAGTGCCGATGCTGGTATTTTACTAACGGCGAAACGCTTGGAAATCACTACCGTGGCAGTGATACTAATGCTGCACAGGACGGCAATAACGATTCCCATAATCATCTCATTGCGACTATAGAGGGTATAAGCATTGCGGAACATCACGGTATACATGCACATAGCTATCGCTATTATGAAGATCACCAGGTGGCAGTAGCGCGTAACCTTACTAACAGCTTTACCAGTCAATAACATGTAAAGCGTCATACTAACTGGCCCCAATCCCTGTGTCAGCGTAACGGCAACGGATGGTTCAAGGTACTTAACTGCCAGAAAATAAAACAACCAATTGAACATCGACACTATATTCAGTGCTATCAGCAAGTGCCATTGTGAAAATAGAGCCACGTAAGCATCTCGTTGGCGGAATAACCCAATGGTGGCAAATACAATGGTCACAACTAGAAAACTCAGGCCGACGACTAAAAAAATATTTACGCCAAACAACCAAATGTTCAACATCACGCTCTGTGTCGAGGCAATGAAAATATACAGTAACGTACAAAATACACCTGAAAGGTATTTATTTTGATCCATCATTCACAACTCCTGATTGTCAACAAACTGCTGGTGCCATTTCTCCAACATGTACATCGTCCACAGCGTGTAGCTGTGGCTACCATCGAATTCCCTGATGAACTGACGCATTCTATTAGGATTAAAATAACCACGCGACAAAGCCTGTTCGCTGGTCAAAGTTTCCGAAATACGCTTTTTCATTGACAATACCATCCACTTTTCCAACGGCACCGCCAATTCCTGTTTTTTGCGATTAATTATGTAGTCGGGAAGGTAACGCTTCGCTAAGCAGTGCAGCAGGTATTTTTCCTTGCCAGCATGAAATTTGAGCCGCGCAGGTAGACGGCTGCCTAAACCTACCACCAGCTTGTCCAAGAAAGGTGCACGCACCTCAAGCGAGTTGGCCATCGAGGCAATGTCTATCTTGACCAGTTGTGCCTCTTGCATCCAATGATTGAAATCATACTGCATGGCGGCAGAAAGGGGATCGGCGTGCAAAGCGAGTTCATCTTTGTACCGACTGACCTGCACAACTCTGTTTTCTCCAGCCAATTGTAATGTCATCTGCTTGCTGTAAAGAAGCTGACGCAGTTGACTTCCAGCGCCATCGGTAAGTAGAGCCTGATAAAAATCGGGAAACGAATCCACTTGCCATGTTTTATTGAACAGGTCTACTTTGCGCGGCAGTCTGTTTTCGAACGGCAAATGAGGGAAATTAGCCACCAGCGAGTATCGAGCATAGCCGCCGAAAAGCTCATCGGCACCATCACCACCCAGCACTACTGTCACGTGCTTGCGTGCCAGATGATACATAAAATAACTGGCCATCGAAGAGGGGAAAGCAAAAGGTTCCCCGAAGTTACCAACTAACGAATGCGCCACATCGAATGCTTCATGTTGTGTAATAATGTGGTCATGGTGGTCAGTACCAAGATCTTTTGCCAGACGCTGAGAGTAGTCTAGCTCGTTGAAGGCAGACTCATTGAAACCCACGGCGAAAGTTTTAAGTTTTCTATGCCCCTGCTGCTTACAAGCCATTGCGGTAATTAAGCTAGAATCTAATCCTCCGCTGAGCATGGTGCCTATTGGTACTTCAGCCGTCATTCGTTTGCTAATCGCTTGATTCAGGCACTCGTCTATCTCATCAACCCACTGCTCCAGCGGTTTGTCTTCCTCAACAGGTTGGTAGTCAACACTCCAATAGTGATGCTTGCTTTTCTTACCATGCTTGAAACTAACGCCACCACCAGCTGGCACTTTACTGACACCTTGGAAAATGCATCGATCACTTGGCACTACCCGAAAACGCAAATAATAATCGAGTGCTACGGGATCAATACGGCGTGAAATTGTCGGATTCTTCAGCAGTGAGTTCAGCTCAGATGAGAAGCTGACAGTATCGTTGTGGAAAGCATAAAACAGAGGTTTTTTACCGACTGGATCGCGCGCCAGATAAAGCGTTTCATTGATGCGATCGAAAATAGCCAAGGCAAACATACCATCCAACTGCTGATAAAAACTTTCGCCATCGCGCTGATACAAATTAACAATCACTTCCGCGTCAGAATCAGTGTCAAACAGAAATCCCTGCGCCATTAACTCATTACGCAAAGAGCGATAGTTATAGATCTCACCGTTAAATACCAACACATAGCGTCCATCATTGCTGAAACAGGGTTGTGCACCGTTATCTAGCGCAATGATTTTTAGACGTCGCATGCCGATGCTGACATGCCCCTGATGATAGGTGCCATCTTGATCGGGACCACGGTGCTTCAGAACGTTTAACATCGACGCTAACAACTGAGGCTGCGTCGGTTGATGATTAAAATTAATGACTCCTGCAATGCCACACATAAGTTATCCTCAATCCCAGCTTCTTAATAACGGCGTTTGCTGATGTTGCTGGTAATTTGCTTTTCATCAACACATTGAATGCGAATATCCCCGACTAGCCCTGAAGCAATCATCTGGGCGATGTCTGGGTTGTGAGATAACAGGTCATGCTTGATGGCTTTAATAATCTGCGGCGTAATCGACGATGTCGCAATACGAATTACCAAACCGCAATTATGATCATCGAGATCAAATCGGTGATAAGGCATGTTCTTTGCCATTGCGTCAGTGATATCGCTGAGGCTAATTTTTTCACCGTGCTTAAACTCGCTGGCAAAGCGTCCCAGACAACGTTTATAGGTGTAAACAGTTTGACCATGATGGGTCTCTTGTCTAAATCCCTCAATCAGATCGTTGGTCACGAAACGAATTGCAGGGAAGTATTCCCGAGCAAACGAGGTGATTAGCAGAATTCCTCCCTCGCCGCGGTAGTTAGCATCGGGATAAATGCTTTGCACCGGGAGCACTTCTGGCAACAGATAGGGATCAAACTGGTAACGTCCCAGCGCGTGGTTATAAAAAGCTATTGAGCCGATTTCTATGCTACCGAACAGATCTAGTACATGCTGTGACTTGATGTGGAAATAATCCGCTACCTTGCTTTGCCAGGCTAGGCTAGCCACATCTCCCAAGACAATGATTTTCTTTGGTTGAAAATCAAGTTTACCCGTCGCTATCAAGCAGTCCAAAATCATCGGCATGGTTAAGAAAATATCAGGCTTGAATCGATTGAGAACCTCAATATGTTCCTCAATCGGCCAGGTGAAATCGATCAGTTCTACGTTACACCCCATCTCCTTAAAAATTTCATCGGCAGTAGCGGCCGCATGGCCTGTACCAAGATCGGCACAGGCACGGACTAGACCTTCACCACAAAAGTCCTTGATTATATTCATACGTTGTTGCAGATATATTCGCTCATCATTATCGGAATAAAGAATGCACTTTCGCTTGCCTGATGTGGTACCAGAGGTTAGATAGCTATGGTAAGGATCGGAAAACCGATGTTCAGCATGATAATAATATTGTGTTAGCAGATCCTCCGTCACCAGTGGCAGATCCTCCAAACGGCGACCGTCCACCTTATTTTCCCTAAGCAATTGTGCATACCAAGGAAAAGTATCTCCTATTTGCTTTATCAATTGTTCCAGATTCATGTTATTTCCCATATTCAACTGCTATCAGGCTCGTGTGATAAAAATCGCTTTCAGTGGAACGAATCTTTGTAATTGCCTGGTTCAGTAAAACTGGATTATCCCTTATAACAATAATCACGCCTGGAGAGCTCAGCAGATCGCACGTCTCTTCCTGAATATCACCGGGTACATGGTGGTAATTGACGCTGATAACGCCATCAATAGCGATAAATCGCTTTTCCGGTGAACTTTGCACCCACCCTTTGGTTGGCGAAATCATGTAAACATAGGCAGCACGCCGGTGGTTGGGAAAATCACGTTCCCTCCTAGATTCTTGCAGGAACATCTCCGGATGTAGGATTGCCTGTACCAGTTTGCCGATCTGAGAATGTCCTAAACATTCCTCAATAATATAAGGGTCTGCCCCACCAGCGACTCTAGCTCCGATCTCTATCAACACCGGCCCGCGCGACGTCATCATCACCTCAGCATGAAATGCCCCGTTCTCAATACCCAACGCATGACATACCTGCTCAGTGTAGGCAGACAGCACATCAAAGAAGGCATCATTCTGATAATACAGATACTGCGTTTCATACACCGGGAAGCTGTTGTGCTGTTTCTTTTTAGACTGCCATAATTCGGTAAAAAAGTACCGCCCCTGGCAGGCAATACCATTGACCACAAACTCCTCACCCTCTAGAAACTCCTGACACAGCACTTCAAGGTTACAGTTACCAAACAGATCATTCTTGCTCAAAATGGCATCAAATGCCTGTTCGGCCTGTTTTAGGCTATGGCAGATAAACACGCCGTCGGTGCCAGCGCTTTGCACCGGCTTCAGTACTACAGGCCAGCGATTGTAACTCGCCAGCCAGCGCCGCAATTCGTCGAGATGGGTGATTAGCTGTTGCTCAATGGATGCTACATCGCTGCGTGCAAGCTGCTCCTGCATCAAAAACTTGTTGCGTCGCGCAGCTGAGAGTGTTGCCTGGTTAGTAAACTTGAGAGCCAAGACGTCGTTCAACTGATCGGCCAAAGAAACCGCGCCTTCGCTGCCAGCCAAAATGGCCTTGATAGCGTAAGGTTTCAACGCTTTGAGGAGGGTTTCAAAATTACCATCATGAACGATATGCTTATCGCTACGATCGATAGCCAATTGGTTGTCCTTAACAAAGATCGCTGGGAGAAACGGAGATTGAATATGCAGACAAAAATACCCCAAAGCCTGAAAAGCGGGAATTAAATATTTGCCACCGGACCAAGCATCAATTATCACAATAACTTCTTTGTTGTTTAAAATTGGCATAGGGATACTCCTAATGATTGGTTAATACCTGTGGTCTGACAGGCTGCTAATTGTTCGACGATAGTCGAAATATCGGCTGTGACAGTATTTAAACAGTTACGCCAGTAGAAATGGCCGCCAGGATAAATCCCACTCCCGACGAAAACGCGGCTGAGATCCACCCAGCTCGGCATTTTGAGGTTGTGCACCTCCTCCTGCTCGCCCCACAAAGCAAATAGAGGGGTAAATAATAGTGGGCGCGTCTGTGGCTGGTATTGTTGATAAAGTTGATAGTCCTTCCGAATTAATGGCAGATAATTAGACATTAGTTCAGGCAGTTCAGCCAGTTGCGACGAAATGCCGTCGGTATCAACTAGGTGCTGAATAAAGTCCCTATCGGACAATTCGTAATAACGAAGCATATCTGGATCACGTCTGTGTGGTGGTAATGCGCTGGACACTGCAATGAACAAGAGATTTTGTGCCATTTGTCGTTCGACCATAAGATGAGCAATTTCATAGGCGAGCGCACCGCCCATGCTGTGACCAAATACAGCGAATGGGCGACCGTCAGCGCGGGATATCATTTCATCTGTCAGATCCTGAACTGCATGTTCGAATGTTGTGTATGCGTGTTCATTCATTCGAGAAAAGTGTCCAGCATAATCAAGAGGTTCCCACTCAATCCCAGGGGCAAAATACGGTGCCCAGCCAGAATAATGGTGAGCCCCTCCGCCTGCATGCGGCAGACAAAAAATCAGGCTCATCTCCGACCCTCCGATTGCACAGTGTTGGCATCAAGCCAAGCGGCCATTTTGCGAATCGTCGGGTATTTGAAAATCTCTCTCAACCCAATCTCGTGCGACATCTCATTGTTCAATTCAACCAGTAGTGTCATTGCCGCCATGGAGTCTCCACCTGAAGCGAAAAAGTGAGCGTCAGGGGCCAGTTGAGATCGCATCAGTATCCGTTGCCAGATAGCCTGAATCCGTCGTTCAGTCGTAGAAAGCCGCTCACCATGGACATTCTTATCGATTTCACTCTGGTGCTTTTGCCAACTGTTCAGTAGCGATTTGTGGTCAAGCTTTAGGTTATCAGTCAGCGGCAATGCATCAAGTTGCTGCCAGCGATCGGGCACCATGTAGGATGGCAACTTCTCGCCAAGCAATGCCGCGAGGTCGAAAAGTTTCCGACCATCGGCATCGGTATGCCAGACGATGGAGGCCAAAAGGCCCTGTCCGGAAGGTAATTTGAGCGGCGTCACTGCAGCGAATTGTATGCCGGGTAATTGAGCTAAATTGTATTGCACGTCAGCCAGTTCAATCCGGTATCCATTTATTTTGACCTGGTCATCAATACGCCCGAGGAACAGCAAATTTCCTTGAACTTGCTGCTGTACCAGATCACCGGTACGGTAGTAACGCCGCCCCTTGAAGTTAAAAAAGGCTCGCTCGTTCAATTCAGGTGCATTGTAATAACCCAACGAAAGATGTCTACCGGCCACAAGAAGTTCACCAGCCTCTCCCGGAGGACAACATTGTCCATCCTCATCTAGGAGCAGGCACTCCACATTTTCAAATGGGTGGCCAATATGAGGAGTTTCGCCGCAGATCTCACAGAAGGTGGTATTAATAGTATTTTCGGTAGGGCCATAGACATTGATATAAACTGCATCATATGCAGCAAGTTTATGCCAAAGTTCGGCGTCAATCGCTTCACCTCCGACAATCACCAGCCGCAGCGCTCTACATTTCTCATTCAGCCCCACATTGAGTAATACTTTTAAGTGGGAAGGCACTAAATCTACATTAACGATTTGATATTTGCGCAAATATGCCACCAACTCATGCGGCGATTTTCTCACTCGATCGCTGACAACGTGCACGCTATATCCCAAAGCCACCAGAGCCAGACGTTCTAGTGAGCTGTCAAAACAGAAAGACGCATTGATTGCGACGTCCCCTTCGGTGACGCCATGCATCTGATAAATATCACGCTGATGGCTGCCTACCAGATGCAACAATGACTCATGGCTAATCACCACCCCTTTGGGTTTCCCAGAGGTGCCAGAAGTATGAATAATATAGGCGGGTACGTCTGTTGCCAGAAGTTCTGTCCGAGATTCTGGGTTCAGCTCGGTCAAGGTTATACCAAACCCCACTTGAGAGGCATGTGTAATAAGTACCTGTACATGCGCCTGATGCAGTATCCCCTCTATACGTGATTGCGGCCACTGATCGTCCAACGGTAGGTAGACTCCTCCAGCCTTCCATATAGCATAGGCCGCGACGATATAATCGAGCCCGCGTCTTAACTGAACGGCCACGTGGTCACCCAGTTCAATCAGCGCCTGCAATCTAACTGCTAGGGTGACAACCTCATCATAAAGTTCAACGAATGTCAGAGCCCGTGTCTCATCTTGTACCGCCACACGATTCGCGAAACGCTTAGCAGTTATTTCTAGTAGCGTATTCAAAGAGGGTTGGCAGGAAAAATCAACGGTTAGCATAAGCGTTCTCCTCTGCTGAAGGGTAAACGGGATCGATCAGGGCAACCCGTATTGACCGTTCCCCTTCAAAAGGCTTGCGCCCATGGCTGACTAGAATATTGTCCGCAATCAGTACGTCTCCGGTTTGCCAAGGGAAGACCAATTCCGCCTGAACTAATACTTTCCGAATATGGTCTACCACTTCATCAGGGATTTCTTCCCCAGTACCATACACCACGTGGCGCGGCAACAAATCCCGACCTAGGCTAGCGAGCAATGCCTGCCGAATCGGCAACTCCAAGTTGGTGATATGGAACAAATGCAGTTGGTTAAACCACATCTCTTTACCCGTTAGGGGATGTTTGCGCGTAGCACTACGATACTGAGAAGTGCGCAGATGGCTGTCGGACAACCACTCGTAATCAATTACATTTTTTTTACAGTAAGACTCAACCTCGGCCTTACTCTCTGTCTGAAAAGCCTCTTGCCAGGAAAGGTCAAAACCTCCATCAAAATTACGTAGATAGCGAATACCTTTCTGCCGGAAACTGTCCACTATATATTCATCAATGAGCGCTAGAACCTTAGCATTATCAGCAATAGGGGTTTCTCCTCCCTTGAGTGCAGCTTGATGAGCATAGAACAAGATCTTACCCGGAACCACGCTTTGAAATGCATTTTCACTATGGTTTGCAATAGTTTTCGCCGCTGGATATTCTGTGCTTGTATAAACACCCTTAGCAGTCTTCTTTCGCTGAGTCGAACGTTCCTGATAAGTCAGTTCTTCTTGCGCTAGGAAGCTTACTAACCGGCTGAAATCCTGATCCTCTTTGATAGGGAAACCACGAAAGAGCAATGCACCCTTCTCAGCCAAAATCTCATCGATATTGCGATTTCGAAAAAAACCAGCAATGGACGCTTCGCTATTATTGGCTGTCACCAGAAAAACATGTGAAGCACCGCCGACCAAAGGCTGGACATTATAATGATTATTCATTAATTAAAGACTCCAACATTGAGTGTCAGGGAAGAAACTTGGAATGATGTGTCGTCCTGGCGCTTGTTGGTTATGACGATAAATAAACATTGCCAGACTCAAATCAAGCACGCCCAACCCGAAGGGCGAAAACAGAGTGGCTTTAGTTTTATCGAGTTTTATCTCACCGTTTATGAATTGTGCCAAAGTGCCGTTGATGAAAAGACGGTGTCCATATTTTTGCTCAGCTAGATGCGGTGAAGTATTAGCTTTCATGCAATGTTCAACATCGTCTAACACGTTGTTGTGAGCGTGAATTATTTCTGGGGAAAGATCACGCAAGGAAATATTAAGCACAAATTGATGAGCTGCAAATGTACGTTCATCTGTTACATATGGTGATGCTGCTGTCGTGGCGAAAATAACAATGTCGGCGGACAACGCTTCAGCCTGGTCCTTAGCTGCTCGTACAGGATAGAGCGCTTTTGCTTTGGTATTTCTGATAAATGCGTCGCGATATTCTTCAGAGATATCGTAAATCAATACGTTATCAAACTGCCAACCTTCATCCTTGAAAAATGACAGGATAGTTCGGGCTATTAGGCCGCTGCCAATTACCGACAGACTCTTAGCTCGTTTACCGCTTGGCCCAAGATAATTAGCTGCCAATACCGCGGAAGCTGCAGTTCGCGCCGCGCTGATTTGTGATGCTTCTAGACATGAGAACGGATACCCTGTCCTATAGTCATTCAACAAAATTACCGCCGATGCTCGCTGCAAGTTAGCTTCGATATTTCGTGGATAACTTGCTATCCACTTAATGCCGGAAACAGAAATGTCAGACTCAGGATTATCGATGGCCGCTGGCAACGCGATGATTCTTGCTTCCGGTTTATTTTTAAAACGTAGGAAATAACTGTCTGGGTTCTCTGTTTTCCCCTGATGGTGAGTCAGATAGCTTTGGCGAACCAGCTCGATAATGTCCCGTCGGGAGGTTTCGATGACTTTATTGATAAAATCTCCCGTAATCACTTCAAAATTTATCTCTCTGTTAAACATATTTATTTCCTTACATATCGATATTTCTTTCGGTCATTTTCCAACTGGAACCAAAGGTGACAGACTCTATCGAATCAACAGCGATCAGCTTGGTCTTGAGGGAATAACGGCGGAAGAAGCGAGTAAAGCCCATCAAAAAACCAGTAGTAACTAGAAATAATCTCAATAAACTTATATATTTTTACTCTCTCTGCGGTTGTGAAAGGTTCGATTTTCTTGCCATAAATTGACGTTCACGAATCAAGAAACTAGCTGGTTTCAAAGGAAAATAAGTGGAATGTGGAGGATAGAGTGAATTCCATTGCGCACACTTGAAAATTTCTTCAAGTGAAGGAGGTGGCAATATAAAAGCTATCCGATCATGATTATTCTCAATATAAGTTGAGAGAGAATGAGTGTTCAAATCTCCCTGTACAAATTCAATTCGATCGCTCGTTTCAGGATCATTTAATTCAAAATAGGGTATGAGAATCTCTTCTTGGAGACGGTGTGAAAGCGAGGGTTTCATTTTTTCTTCATCAGGAAGTCTTAATGTAAAAAAACCAAGTGCACTAACGATGAGAATCTCGTCACCAAATATATTAGAAGAATTCGTTACAGGAGATACGGATCTCATTTGAAACCGCTCCCTTAAAAATGTAATCATTTCATCAAGTTCTACCCCGTGTTGAAGCTTAACAATTCGATTGTAACTGAGAACTGAGATTTCAGTTTCGGGTAACAACAATGCTAGGATTTGTGTATCTTGTTCTGGAAACTCAGATTCTGCGAGTGAACATCGAAGAGCTTCAACACGATGGTGACCATCTGCAATCACAATATCACCAATCTCGTTAAGCAGATTAGAGATTTCAGCGTTTACGCAAGAATCATTAACAAGAAAAAACTCTTCTTTTCCAAACTGTCCACTTTTTGTAATAATAGGTTCACTTTTTGAAGCAACGGCTCTACATGCTTGAGATAGTTTGTCACCCCAACGGGTTATGAGCATAATGATGTTTTCATCCCATTCACTCATAGAAAAGTGTCTCTTAAGTTCTTCAACCTTTTTAGTCCTCGTTTTCTCGTGAGGAAGCGGAGGATTCCCCTTTGATGATGCTAAATCCAATGCAACAATCAATCCATGCTGTGAACGAAATTCAAGATTGTAGCGATGAACGATATAACTGGGACTCTCACAGAGTGGATAGCCCCGAACTTCTTGAGAATGCGGGATAAATGGTTGGAATCGACACTTATGACGATTCATTGGTAGCATTCCCTTTTTGAAGGGTAAGTTGATTCTACCCATTTCGAGTTAAAAACTTTATCCAAATAAGCTGTTCCGCGATCTGCACAAAGGAAAGCGACAGTGGGAATTTTAGCCATTGGCAAACGATTTGAAAAATAACTTTTTATAGCTGCATAAACACTTCCTGTAGACCCTCCCACAAAAAGACCATGCTGATGCAATAACTCAAGACACCCATCCACACTGGCTCGCTCCGTCACATATACAACTTCATCAATCTTCGCCTCATTCAGAAGGCTAGGTCTTAAACTCGCACCAATACCTGGGATATAGCGTTTGCTAGCAGGCCCTCCGAAAATGACAGAGCCTTCAACATCAACTGCTACAACCTTGCAATCAGGAAAATCCTCTTTTAAACGACGAGAAATACCGGATATTGTGCCACCAGAGCTCACACCAAGAAACACGTAATCAAGTTTTGGAAGATCACGAACAAGTTCAGCTCCACCACCAAAATAATGTGCCCACATGCATTCAATATTCTCATATTGATTTGGCCAGAAATTATTTGGAGTATTGGAGCAAATACGTCTTACTGCCGCAAGACGTGTAAGAAGATAACCACCTGTTTCGTCTCGTTCTTGAACTTTAATAACTTCATCGCAAGTGATACGTAAAAAGTCCTCGTAGCAACTTGAGATATTGGGATCGATTATCGGAATGAAATTCAAACCAAGTTCTCGACAATAAATGGCTAACGCAGAAGCAAAGTTTCCCGAAGAGGATTCCACAATCAGTGTCTTTTCGTTTATTTTTCCGGCTTGAAGTGCACGATAAAGGATTCGCAAAGCTGGGCGATCCTTAACACTACCAACGGGATTCATAAACTCGAGCTTCGCGAAAAGATTTAGCCCTTTAAATCTAAGAAGTTTTAGTGGCGTATTCCCAACAAGAGATTGTAAAGACTCTAGTTTTGAATTAAGGTTTTCTAGGAACACTTTCCCTCCTTTATAGTTTTAATAATCGTCATGACAATAATAGACGCATAATTGATATCTATTTTTGCAATAAAATTTAAATTATATAGATTCGCATACCATAGAATAAAACGAGCTCTGTTGCAAATATTTAAAGGCAACAAAAAAAGGAAAGCATAGGCTCTGTTGCAAATATTTAAATCCCATTGCTCAATTAATGTATCAGCGGGAGTTTTAAGCTTAGTGTCTAAAATATATTTATCAAAATTGTAAATTATTTTCTTCCAAATATTAAGTATAGTAGTGAATGAACCACCTGCAATGTAAAATTTTTTTCAAAAATTCGTTCTTTGAATTTTATATCCTCATTTCTTAAGAATCCCCAATGAGAATTAAAATCTTCTTTAGTGCCTCCGTCAGCAAGATAATATTTTTAGCTTTCTCATTTCCACAGACTTGCATTACATTTGCTTTTTGTTCGTCTGTTTCATAGGGCGGAAGATAAGAAGAAGCCTTGTCAGATTGGTAAACATTAATATGCGATAAATTTAATTTTTTAACCATTGTTTAACATGTTACCATATCAAAGCTGTTACTTGGAAATGAGATGTTTTCTGCACGGGCAGCAAAGTAAAAACAACGTTTTCAATTCCATTTACTTGAGCAAAAGAAAAGAGTTTTCTTTTAAAATAGATATTTTTCCCATATTAATTCGAGAAAGTAAAGTTGATTCAGGAAAAAAAGGCATGAATATCCAACCCCAATGCCCAACTCCACAACTGACATCTAATACGGAATTCACCATATTAAAATTTAAACGGTTTGACATTAATTTTATAAAATCTTGATTCCTCCAAAAATCTCGCTACTCTCCAAAATAGGATTTTGTTTCGTTATATTATTCCATAATATGAAATTCTCTTTCATGTTTGCCTGTTTAAAAAGCAGGTATTAAAACGAATAGTAAAAGATTGCTTCCTCATACAGATTTTAATCAAAATAGAGATTTTACAGTGATTTTTTATATTTCAAGAGATTGGACATACTTATCTGAGGGGGAGCTTGTTATATATGAAAAGAATTTAATATCTGGTGATTTTAAAATCTATGATATTATTAATCCAGAATTCAACACATTTTTTAGCTTTGAAATATCGGAACATTCTTGGCATAGTGTAAAAAAAATTAAGCATAATTGG
This sequence comes from Fluviispira multicolorata, assembly GCF_009208585.1. Taxonomy (GTDB): domain Bacteria; phylum Bdellovibrionota_B; class Oligoflexia; order Silvanigrellales; family Silvanigrellaceae; genus Silvanigrella; species Silvanigrella multicolorata. The sequence goes on along the minus strand of NZ_WFLN01000007.1, from coordinate 23,989 downwards.
CAACGCCTTGCTATTATAGTAGATTTTGATCTTGTAAAAAATGTTAATTAGGAATATATTATGATAAATTTTTTAAGAAATAATTTCTATTTTATTTATTTTTTATTAGCCAGTTTAATTATGCAAATTGGGATCGGTTTTACTCAAGTCGCTGTTTATGGAGAGTTGGTAAAATTAAATGCCAATCCAGTATATTTTACAATCGCTTTTTCTTTAGCAGTTTTTCCTGGACTCTTTTCAAGTAGACTTGGAAGTTATTTTACTTTTAAATTTAAGATAATATATTTAATTTTAGGTGCTCAAATTATTGGATTTATTTCCTTAATTATTCCTTTAATAGTAGCTACTTACCATCAGATCGTGTTTCTAATTTCAGCAGAATTTTTTTCATCCTTTATTGCTGGATTATGTTATCCGCCATTTCAAATATACATAAAGCGTGTCTTTATAAATGATGAAATGCTACCACTAGCCGCAAAGTTTGATGTTTATGTTTTTTCAGTTAATACTATAATAGGAACTGGAATTGGATCTATTGTTTATAATTTATTTAATACACAAAAATATTTGGTTATAAATATGATATGCTATATATTATCATTTATGATTTTTTCATTAGCTTTTTGTCTCAAAAGAGATCTAACTCAAAGAGTCTCAAAAATTATATTAACAGATAAAATAAATAAATATAAATTTTTTACTAGTTATTTATTTTATTTTAAAAATATGCATCATAAAAAAAGATATGCTTTTTTTATGATGATATATATTGCGATAATAACAACGCCATCAATTTCATTATTACCTATAATTGGGAATAAATTTGGTTCAAATGTGACTGTATTTAATTACATTCTAACGCCGGCAATATTATTTATTTTAAGCAAATCAATTGGTCAGATGTGCGGCCCATTGATTATTAAGAGAAATATGTTTAATAAAATTTATAGTAATAAAATGTTATTTTTTTTATTAATGTTTTTATTTTTGCTATTATATACTTTCTTGTATTTTAGTAACTATTTATTTTTATCTTTATTAATAATAATTTTTGCTCATATATTTTCGAATATTATTTTTTCTTTAGGTATGTATGCTTTTCAAAAATATTTTTCATCTGACGAAATTGGATTGGCAAGCTCAAAGCAATATCAGATATTGACATTCTCTATGGCTTTTATTTCTGTAACAACAGGTATTTTAGTTAATTATATAAATCCAGTTGTATTAATTTATATTCCATTTTTTCTAATATTTTTCGCTTTCATTTGTAAATCAAGAATTAATATAAAATGGACAAGAATATATAAACGAAACTTTAAATAAAAAAATTAGTCTAAGTATCCTTACTTTGGAAGATTATTTTTATAATTTTACTTACTTTATTTCCCTCAAAACTTTACAATTAACCACATCTCTTTTATTTGTGTATTTTATTTAATACTTATAGCATCATTTTCAATGAATAATATTTTGATGATTTCTTAAACCAAACTTTCGTTAATATTTATTAAAAAATTCAAACTTCATAAAGACAAATTGGTTACTTATTGACCCATGCATCGAAGATGTCAGCTTTTTGAATTTACTACTCAGCGATATTCTCCTCAGAGTTAAATTTTAAAGGAGAAAAAAAATCAATAAAACGAAGTTCATTTTTTTTAAAAAACAATTTAAGTAATGTAGGCTCATTTCCTAATTTATTTAGCTATAATTCTACTGCGCTATGAAATTCTAATTTTGTATATCAATGTATTTAATATCAACTTCAGAATCTGTATTGCCTTCATAAGTCATAAATAATGTATCCCCATTTTGATCAATACTTCAAATAGCATTTATTTTTTCTGAATTTTCATTTGCTAGGATAGCAGAGGCTCTATTGCAAATATTTAAAGGCACCAAAAGAGCTGGGAGAGATTTTTAAAAAAACCTATTCTAGTTGCAATTATCCAGCAAGGAAGCCAAACACCATCTTGCATTTGAATGTAGAGTTACTATTTTTCAAGTGCCTGTATGATTTGTTCATTGCACTTGATTTTTAGGAAGGACAAGAACATTCAATTTCATTATCGAATATATTTTTTTTATTTATTCTCTTTTTTTAATTTCAGCTAGAATTTATTCTATATTATTCTTTTATTTTAATGCACCTCTAGTCATACTTAAACTCCTTTCGAAGCGCAGTTAATTTGTCTATTCATTCCCTTTTTCTTTATGGAAAAGGGTCAAATTCAAATAGAGGTTACGATCAAAAAATAATTATTTATTAAGTTCATTTAAATTCAAAAATCTATTGCATGAAGGACAATCCATATTTTTTTTCCAATAAAATTTTTTAAAATCATTTCCTAGGAATTCAAAACTAAAAAAATGGTTCACAACTTTTGAATATTTTTCCAGTATGAACTTAACAACTTCATTTGCTGCAAAAGAACCAATTATACCACAGATGGGAGATAAAACTCCAGATAAAGAACAATTTTCTGTTGAATCGAAAACATCTGGAAATATGCATTCATAACAGCCTAAACCTGGTTTAAATAAACAGAAATGCCCTTGTGTTTTAAAAATTCCAATATCTATCCATGGAATATTCTTTTGCAAACTCACCTGATTAATTGCTCGCCTTGCCTTATAATTATCGCTCGCATTTATCATAATGTTACAGTTATATGGTAATAAATTACTTTCCTCCACAGAAAATTTCCGATTGAAAAAGCGAAAATTGATGTCTGAATAGAGTTCTTTAAGATGTCTTGTAAGACACTCCGCCTTAGGTTTCCCGATGTCCTGCTCTGTAAAGCAGATCTGTCTCGACAGGTTTGATTCTTCAACAATATCTTGATCAAAAATAGTAATATCTCCAACACCTGAAGCAGCAAGATAAATTGAAGTACTATGCCCTAAAGCCCCAGCTCCAATAACCACAACTTTTGTATTTTTAATTTTTTCTTGTCCAAAGACACCTACAAATGGGAGTGAAATTTGTCTTGAATATTTATTAAAATTCATAAATTTTACCTAATTTTATCCAATTTTTAATTTGTTTTTCAGGATCCTGTGCAGATTTAAAATCATTAATAACTGAAATGCTATTTGCCCCTTTTGAATAAATACTTAAGCCATGCTCTAAGCTTATTCCTCCAATAGCAACTAATAGAATATCCCTAGGAATTAATTCTCTCCATTCATTAATTCTAAGAATACCCTGTGGAGCAAAACGCATTATTTTTGTTTGAGTCGGAAAAATAGGGCCAAGAGCAACATATGAAGGGCTCTGCTTTAATGCAAAATCAAGTTCATTATAATCATGTGTACTCAGACCAAGTTTAATTTTTGCATTGTGAATAGCCTTTATATCAACACTTTGCGAATCTTCATAACCCAGATGAACTCCATAGGCTTGATGCCTTAAAGCAATCTCCCAATAATCATTTATAAAAAGTTGACATTGATGTCTCTTACAATAATCAATTGAAAGTTTTATCTCAGTTTCCAAATCAAATTTTTCGACAGAATTATTTTTAAAATTATTATTATCTTTAATTCTTAACTGAATTGATTTAACACCCCAATGCACTAATTTTTTTACCCAATAAAAATTATCAACTATAGGATAAAATCTCATTTTATTTTTTTCTGATTCAAGCATTTGTTCCTCAAATATATTACTGAAAGGGAATGCCAATCATAGGAGAGCTAGAAATTGCAAATTCACTTTGTGGAATAATTCCACTGCAAAATGCTTTTCGTCCGGCCACAATAGCCATTGAAAAAGCTTTTGCCATTTCAATTGATTCATGCGCATTGGCAACTGCTGAGTTTAATAGAACTGCATCTATTCCTAACTCCATCGCACGGGCAGCATGGCTTGGGGCACCTATTCCCGCATCAACAATTAATGTAATTTTAGGAAATCGCTCTCGTAAAACCTGCAATTGAAATGGATTTATAATTCCTTTACCCGAACCAATGGGAGAAGCCCACGGCATCAACACCTCACAACCAAGATTTACGAGTTCTTTTGCTATAACCAAGTCATCTGTCATATAAGGAAACAAGCAGAAATCACGTTTTGCAAGATATTCGGCAGCTTTTAATAATTCGTAAGGATTTGGTTGCAAAGTTAAACTGTCACCAAACACTTCGAGTTTTATCCAATTTGTTTCAAATATCTCTCTTGCCATTTGGGCTGTTGTAATTGCATCTTTTGCTAGATAACAACCAGAAGTGTTTGGTAAAATCCTTAAATTAAAAGATTTTACTATTTCCCAAAATGAATTTTTCTCATTTAATTCTGCTGATAATCTTCTTATAGAAACAGTAATAACTTCAGCATCAGATGCAATCACAGCATTTTTTAAAATATCTAAAGAAGGATATTTTGCGCTGCCAATTAGAAAACGTGATTTAAGTTTTTCCCCGTATAAATTTAACATTTATCCTCCTTGGAATGGGGTAACAATTTCAATTTCATCTTTATTTTGAAGGAATAATTCAGAATATTTTTGTTTGGGAATAAATACTTTATTTAAGGCAAGAGCAATGCCCTTCGAGTTAATAAACTCTTTTTCTAAAAGCATTTGTATACTTAATTTTTCTATGTTGAAACTTTTTTCATTTCCATTAATTTTTAATATTATTTCAGCCATAACTTCTCCATAATATCACTTTCTATTTCTAAATTATCTAAAAATAGATCTCTTTTTTTGTGAACGTAATTGCAAAATATATTAGCTAAAGCGGGTGAAATAGTTATTCCATTACGAGACAAACCGTTAATGAAATAAACTCCATCCTTTGTATAAAAATGGGGTGAGTTGCTTGTAAATGTTGGTCGTAAGTTGACTCTTTGCTCAAGTAGATTTGCCTCTAAAAAACCTTTATCAAAATGTGAGGCAACGCTTAAAAGCTCAAGTAATGATTCAACTGTTATTGGTTTTAAGCATTCTGTTTCATGACTTGTCGCACCAATTATATAATTATGATTTCCTCTTGGAACAATGTAAATTGGAAAACGTGAATGAATCAAGCGAATGACTGAATGAACATTAACCAATGGAGCATTCACAAGTACCAATGATCCACGAACTCCTCTTAAAGTTTCAGTGCTTGCTTCAAAATTTTTTTTCGCGCCAATACCCATAGTATTAATAACAAGATCATAATTAAATTCACCTTGCTCAGTACTTATTTTATTTTTTTCACAGGCAATCACTTCGCTATTATATTTAAAAATAATATTATTTTTTTTAAAAAAACCATTACATTTTAAAATAAACTCTCTCGGATTTAAGGTCGCTTCATTGGGAAAATAATACCCTATTGAATACACATGTGAATAATCTCCGATAAATTCTTTTCTATTATTTTTATTAATTTCAATTGCTTCAAAAGCAATTCCTCTTCTATTCAAACGGTTAAAATAATTTTCTAATTGCTGTTTATCACGAAGTAGAGCAAGATGCGCTGTACCTTGCCTTTCCAATAAACTCACTGCATTTAATGATTCTAAAATTTCAGGCCATAATTTTAACGAGATGATTCCTAGTTCAAAAGCAATCTGAGTTGATTCATATGCCTCTGACCAAGGAGCAAGCATTCCTGCTGCAGTCGCTGAGCAAGATTTTGAAGAAAAAATATCGCCTTTATCATATAGAGTGACTTTATAATTTCTTTTAAAAAGATCAATTGCAATAAGTCTCCCTAGCACTCCTGCACCAATAATTCCAACTCTCAAGTGATTAACCTCATTTAAAAATAATAATGATTTATAAATTTATTTCTGCATTATATATTTGTGTACTTATTCGCATAGAACAAAAACGAGGCCCACACATAGAACAATAAGGAGTATGGAGATTTTTTTCTTCTGGTAAACTTTCATTGTGATGTTTACGAGCTGTTGCGGGATCAAGCGCTAAATGAAATTGGTCTTCCCAATGAAAATGAAATCTTGCATAAGAAAGTGCGTCATCCCAGCTCCTTGCTGCAGGATGACATTTGGCAAGATCAGAGGCATGTGCGGCAATTTTATAGGCAATGAGTCCTTGTTTTACATCATCTTTATTTGGCAAACCAAGATGTTCTTTTGGCGTAACGTAACAAAGCATTGCACATCCATACCATCCAATCATTGCAGCACCTATTGCGCTGGTAATGTGATCATAACCTGGAGCAAAATCAGTTGTCAGAGGTCCTAGTGTATAAAAAGGTGCTTCATGGCAATACTCAATTTGTTTTTCCATATTTTCTTCGATGAGATGCATTGGCACATGTCCTGGTCCTTCAATCATTGTTTGAACATCAAATTTCCATGCAATTTTTGTAAGCTCACCAAGGGTTTTTAATTCAGAAAATTGAGCTTCATCATTTGCATCTGCAATAGAGCCAGGGCGTAAGGCATCTCCAAGAGATAAAGAAATATCATAATGACGCATTATTTCACAAAGTTCTTGGAAGTGCGTATAGATAAAATTTTCTTTATGATGAGAAGTACACCACTTAGCCATAATAGCTCCACCACGGGAAACAATTCCTGTCATTCTATTTCGAGTTAAGCTAATATAAGGTAACAAAATACCAGAATGAACCGTAAAGTAATCTACTCCCTGTTCAGCTTGTTCAATAATAGTATCTCGATAGATTTCCCATTTTAAATCTTCAACAATACCGCCTACCTTTTCTAAAGCTTGGTAAATTGGAACTGTACCTACTGGAATCGGTGAATTTCTTAAAATCCATTCTCTTGTTTCTTTAATATCTTTACCTGTTGAAAGATCCATAATAGTATCAGCACCCCAACGTAATGACCATAATAATTTTTCAATTTCTCCTTCTATTGAAGAGTTTATTACTGAGTTTCCAATATTTGCATTTACTTTGGTTAAAAAACTTCTACCAATAATCATTGGCTCAAGTTCAGGATGATTTATATTAGCAGGAATAATGGCTCGACCATTTGCAATTTCATTCCGGACATACTCAGGTGTTATTATTTTTGGAATAGTAAATTTTTTATTTCTACTTTGTAACCTTTTTTCACGTTCATTATTTTCTTCAAACAATTTTAAATTATGGTGTGACTCCCTGATTGCAACAAATTCCATTTCCTCAGTAATAATATTCTTTTTAGCATATCCCATTTGAGTTGCTCCCCCATGAATTGGCTTTCTCTTTAAAAGCCAATTTTTCCTTATAGGAGATAAACCTTCGTTGATATTAATATGAGAATTTTTATCAGAATAAGCTCCTGATGTATCATAAGCATAAAAACTTTTGGGAATATCTTTCTTTTTATTTCCATTTATTCTAATTTCACGAATAGGAACTTTTATTTCCTTAAATATACTACCTTCTAAATAAATTTTATGACTCTCTGGATGATCTTGAAATATTTCTTTTGGATCAAAATGATTAAAAGTTTCCATAAAAGATGAATTCCTTTATTAAAAATAATTATTGGAAATCCAGCGGAAACTATGGAATGAGATAAAAAGATGTGTTTAAATATAAATGCAGATATATGTTGCTTGCTAATAACTCTATATTTAAATATTTGCGGTTGTAAATTTAAAATATGATTAAACAAAATCTATCACTCTTCCTACGCTGGTATAATCCAGATCAGGTTCCAAGAGTTTAGCCGAAATGGCAATCTCAGCTCGATTAAGAGCTCCTCTGGTGATCAGCAAATTGTATAACTTTAAAATATTAGGATGTCTACTATGCAAAATTCAAAAAAATTTAAGGCTTATTCTAAAGTGCTCAGTATTGCAGGCTCAGATTCAGGAGGTGGAGCGGGAATTCAAGCAGATTTAAAAACTTTCCATGAATTCAAATGTTATGGAGCATCTGTTATTACGGCTGTTACTTCACAAAATACAATGGGTGTTTTTAATATACATGAGATACCACAAAGCTCTATTGAGTCCCAATTAGACTGCGTTTTAAGAGATATTGATTTTGATTCGATTAAAATAGGAATGCTGTTTTCAAATGAAATAATTAAGATTGTAGCAAAAAAATTAATTGAATATAAATGCAAAAATATTGTATTGGATCCTGTGATTTTATCTAAAAATAAAACTCAACTTTTAAAAAATGATGCATATAAAACATTAATAAATAATTTATTCCCATTAACTGAGATTTTAACACCAAATTTACCTGAAGCAGAAATATTACTCTCAAGAAATATTCAATCACTTTATGATATTGAAAAAGCAGCTATTGATTTACTTTCTTTAGGGCCACAGGCCGTTGTCGTAAAAGGCGGACATTTTTCAAATGGAAATAAATGTTCAGATTGCATGGCCATTTCTAGTGAAAATAAAGTTACAGTATTTTGGCTTGAATCTGAAAAGTTTTTCACAAATAATTCACACGGAACTGGGTGTACATTCTCTGCTGCATTTGCTGCAAATTTAGCAATTGGATTAAATAGAGTTGAATCATTTAAAGAAGCAAAAAAATTTATTTCAAAATCTATTTTGCAAGGATCTTATTATAAAATTGGGCATGGAATAGGTCCAATTTGCCATTTTGGAATTACCACAAAAATAAGAAAAACTATTTAAGAAAGTAGTTCATTTAAAATCTAGGCTCCTTATAAAAAAAATGAGTCTCAAATAAATTTAAGACTCATTTTTAAATAATTCTCTTTCTGTCCATCAATACAAATGAAATTAACCATTCATACTGTTTAAGAAATCATCGTTGGTTTCACAACGTTCGAATCTTTGTAATAAGAATTCCATAGACTCAATAGGTGACATTGGATGAAGAACTTTACGAAGAACCCACAAACGATTGAGAGTTTCACGACCAAGAAGGAGATCTTCACGACGGGTTGCACTCTTATTGATGTCAATAGCAGGAAACACACGGCGTTCTGCTAAGCGACGATCGAGCACAAGTTCCATGTTACCTGTACCTTTGAATTCTTCAAAAATAACTTCGTCCATACGGCTACCGGTATCGATAAGTGCTGTTGCTATAATGGTAAGGCTTCCACCTTCTTCCACGTTACGTGCCGCACCGAAGAATCTTTTTGGCTTGTGAAGAGCATTGGCATCAACACCACCTGTTAAGATCTTTCCACTTGGTGGCACAACACTGTTGTAAGCACGAGCAAGACGTGTGATGGAATCAAGCAAAATAACAACGTCTTTTTTATGTTCAACCAAACGTTTCGCTTTTTCAATTACCATTTCGGCAACTTGAACGTGACGTTGGGCTGGCTCGTCAAACGTACTGCTAACGACTTCTCCACGTACGGAGCGCTCCATATCGGTTACTTCTTCTGGACGTTCATCAATAAGCAATACAATAAGAACAGCTTCGGGATGATTTTGTGCAATTGAGTTTGCAATATTTTGCAAAAGAATTGTCTTACCTGTTTTTGGTGGCGCAACAATAAGAGCACGTTGGCCTTTACCAATTGGGGCAAAGAGATCGATAAGACGTGTGCTATAAACCTGAGGATCATGCTCGAGTTTAAAGCGGAAGTCAGGGTGAATTGTTGTTAAGTTGTCGAATAAAATTTTCTCGCCTGTAAAGTCAGGAGTTTCACCGTTTACAGATTCAACTTTTAACAAAGCAAAATAACGTTCATTGTCTTTTGGTGGACGAATTTGTCCAGAAACTGTGTCGCCTGTGCGTAAATTAAAGCGACGGATTTGCGATGGAGAAACATAAATGTCATCTGGCCCAGGCAAATAGTTATAATCAGGAGCTCTTAAGAAACCAAAACCATCGGGTAAAGTTTCGAGCACACCTTCGGAATAAACAACACCATTGCGCACAGCCTGCGCTTCGAGCAATGCAAACACAAGATCTTGTTTTCTTAAGTTTGCAGCGCCATCGATGCCCATTTCTTTTGCCATATGGACGAGATCGCTGATGTGTTTTTCTTTAAGTTCTTTAAGGTTCATAACAGGAACTTCTGAATTAAATTCAGGTTCTTTTTCATCACCCGTAGGAACTGGGCGTGGGGTTTCTGGTCTTCTACCTATATTTGGATTGCGATTCATAGGTTGAGAAAAATTATTTTGTCCCTGAAAAGAACGATTTTGAGGAGTATTGCTACCACCTTGCTGTTGCATAGCGGGTGAAGCGGGATGACTTGTTGAGCCTCCTCCTGCGTTCATTGAAGCTTGCGGAGATCCCATTCTATTTGGGGGAAGCGCATTCATTCCGAAAGGGCGTGGCGAAAATGAAGCGGCTTGAGAGCTTGCTGGAGAGTTTGAAGACGACATGCTCGAATTATTTGAAGATTGAGCATTTGATGAGTCTTTTGACCTCGTAAAAATACGGCGCGAAGGTGTATAGGTAGAAATTCCTTCTACTTCAGAATTTTCACTAGAGTTTGAAGCAGGCGCATTATTCTCGCTGAAAAGATTATTTTCATCGGGAGTTCTACGGATATATCTTCTTGTTGTTGTTGTATTTGTAGTACGTTTACGAGGTGACTCATTATCGAAGTCATCATTGTTTTTGTCATCTGCCATGCTGAATGATTCCAAAAGAAAAAAAGTTGAAAGGGAAAAATAAGAAGGGATTTTGGCTGGTTGTGCCATTTAAACGGACGGCTATGAAAGCACGTATTCTTATAGCAACCAACAAAGCAAAAGTCAAATCTTATTTCTTAGACCACTCATCTTGAGTCTTTGAAAAGACTTCAAGGATAGTTTTAATTGCAAAATCTAAACTCGAATCCTGCATAATAAGTGGAGGAGCAAAACGAACTGTAACATCATGTGTTTCTTTAGCTAAAATACCACGTTCCTGTAAAAGTTCACTATAAAAACGCCCATGCCCTGCTTCTTTTTGAATTTCAATCGCATTTAAGAGCCCTTTTCCACGAACCTCCTTAACAACATGCTTGGGTAGAATAGATAATGCTTTCCTAAATTTTTCTCCGAGTTTAAATGAACGTTGTGGAAGATCTTCTTCAATCGTAATACTCATGGCCGTTTGCGACAAAGCACATGCTAAGGAATTTCCTCCAAAAGTAGAGCCATGATCACCCGGTTTAAGCACCCCAATGACATCTTTAGACCCAACAACAGCTGAGATTGGATAAAATGCTCCACCCAATGCTTTACCAAGAATCAACACGTCAGGATGACAGTCTTCGTATTGATGGGCAAAGAGTTTTCCAGTACGCCCCATACCAGTCTGAATTTCATCAGCAATACATAAAATATTATGTTTTTTACAAATTGAACTCACTTGGGAAAGATAACCATCATGCGGAACAATAATTCCCGCCTCACCCTGAATAGGCTCAAATAAAAAACCAACTGTATTTGGAGTTATCGCTTTTTCCAAAGCATCAGCATCTCCAAATGGCACTGCTTTGAATCCCCCACAAAATGGTCCAAACTCTTGTTTGTACTGAGGTTCACTCGAAAAACTCACAATAGTTGAAGTGCGTCCATGAAAATTGTGATCACAAACGATAATTTCTGCAGAATTGAGAGGAATTTTTTTTACCACATATCCCCATTTACGAGCAATTTTTATTGCAGTTTCAACAGCTTCTGCCCCAGTGTTCATAGGCAAAGCCATATCCATCCCGCACATTTCTGTAATTTGCTTTAACCAAAGGCCCATTTGATCGTTATGAAATGCTCTTGAAGTTAAAGTGATTTTTTGTGATTGATCCATAAGAGTTTTTTGCAAACGAGGATGACAATGTCCTTGATTGACCGCACTATAAGCACTCAACATGTCGAGGTATTTTTTGCCGTCGATATCCCAGACCCATTCTCCAAACCCTTTTGTGAGAACAACTTCTAGGGGATGATAATTATGGGCTCCATATTTATTTGCCAAATCTATATACTTTTTTGCTATCTCTGAACTCTTTGGATTTGTCATAAGGTCACCTTTGTTCTATGTGATGCTGTGGATAAAGAGAAACAATTACTTTGGATCTTTTTTATAACTTTGTTTCTCGCTTATCGCCAAAAAATAGAGGAATAAAAAATGAACGTGGTTTCCCACTACAGTAAGCTATTAAAAAAACAGGAATTCTGTTGGATTCATATCACCGATCTAAGGGTATTTCTTTATCTAGGAGCCAACCAGTATGAAGAGAAAATTGGACAAAATTTGCGCCTTGATCTCTCTTTAAAAATTCAACTCAATGATACAGATGATAAGCTTGAAAATACAGTCGACTATAGTTATGTGTGTGAATATATCACAGAAAAAATAAAAGAACTGAATAAAATTAAACTTTTAGAATATCTCGCAGAACATCTACTGAACTCAATTGGCAATAAATTTCCAAAAATCGCGGCGGCTCGTATTTCTATTGAAAAAGGTTATGTTCCTCTTCATAATTTTACTGGAAAAATAAAAATAGAAGCTGAAAAAGAATTTAATTAAAAAAAGGTGTTCCGTTAAACGAAACACCTTTTTTTAGCTTTCAATAAACGCCTTTAATTTCTTGGAACGGCTTGGATGACGTAGTTTTCGCAACGCCTTCGCTTCAATCTGACGAATGCGTTCACGTGTCACATCAAAACTTTGTCCAACTTCTTCAAGAGTGTGGTCAGTTTTTTCACCAATACCAAAACGCATCCGCAAAACTTTTTCTTCGCGAGAGGTTAAAGTTGCCAAAACTTTTTTGGTTTGATCGGAAAGACTTTGATTTGCAACGATGTCAATTGGCGCACCATGAGTTTTGTCTTCCAAAAAGTCTCCATAGTGATTGTCTTCTTCTTCGCCAATTGGAGCCTCGAGAGAGATTGGCTCACGTGCAATTTTCATAACCTTACGCACTTTTTCAATGCTCATGTCCATGCGCTGCGCAATTTCTTCGGGAGTGGGTTCACGTCCCATTTCTTGAACTAGCTGACGACTTGTTCTTACCATTTTATTAATAGTTTCAATCATATGCACAGGAATTCGAATAGTGCGCGCTTGATCTGCAATAGCACGTGTGATCGCTTGGCGAATCCACCAAGTTGCATAAGTACTGAACTTGTAACCTCGACGGTATTCAAACTTTTCAACAGCTTTCATCAAGCCAATATTGCCTTCTTGAATGAGGTCAAGAAATTGAAGACCACGGTTCATATATTTTTTAGCAATTGAAACAACAAGGCGCAAGTTTGCTTCAATAAGTTCACGCTTTGCTTCTTCAGCAAAACGATTTGCATTATTAATAACTTGATACTTTATTGCGATTTCACTGCGACTGAGAAAGCAAGCTTGCTCGCTGGATAAAATTGCATTTTGAGCTGAAATATAAGTGTTTTTAAAGTTTTCCCAATCTCTTTCGGTTAAGAAATTTACTTCGATAGGACGAGCTGCATTATTGCTACAATAAGAAGCAAGACGTGCCTCATCAAGACGAGTTCTGACTTTAACCTTATTAATTTCTTTCATGCAATCGGATACAGATTTTGCATGGGTGTCAAGTTCAGTCACTATCTGTTGAATAATACGACGATTAACATTTATTTCTTTAACAATTTCAAACATTTGTCCGCGAGATTCGTTTAAAATTTCGCGCTCATGATTTGAAAGTTTATCAAGACCTTGTAAACCAAATTTATCTTCAATCTCAACAACAGTATTAGCAAGCTTCATAAAGCTTTCCACGAGCACGCGAACACGTTGGGATTGACCTTCGTCATTAGCTTGATCTTGTTCGTCATCAAAACCTTTTACAAGATTTTTTGCTTTGATAATACCGTCGATAAATTTCTGTCCAACATCACACATATGGTTAATACCAATACGCAATGAGACTAAATGCTCGAGAAGTTTATTTTCTTCATTTTCAATTTTTTTGGCAATTTCAACTTCGCCATCGCGAGAGAGAAGTGCCACTTGACCCATTTTTCTTAAATAAACACGCACGGGATCGTTGCTGCGCCCTGCAGCATCGAGTTCTTCTTCTTCGCCCCCGAGATCGGCTCCAAATTCCTCTGCCGCTAAAAAGTCATCTTCAGGCAAAGTTGTTGGGTCTTCAGAATCAGCATCCACTTCTGCAAGAAGATCTTCTTCTTCATCGAGAGTGAAATCATCTGCCTCTTCTTCCACGGCAGCTTCTTCAAATGAATCTTCCTCTTCAGAGTCAGAACCTTTGCCTTTAGCTTGTTTAACAGTCTTCTTACCACCTGCTTCTGGTTTTGCTTCCTTCTTCTTAGAATTTGCGGTAGCCGCTGCAATGGATAGTTTTTTATCTTTTTCTTCATTCGCTTGCTCTAAAGAAAGACCTTCCTTTCCTTCAACTGATTTATCTTTTTTGATTAAGATAATTTTATCTGAAGAAGGTCTTTTCTTTTTATCTTTTATAAGATCACCTTCTTTAGGTGCCGCTTTTTTGGGCTGATTTTTTGCAGAGAAAACGTCACTTTGTGCTTTTTTTTCTGCCGATACAGTTTCGCCCAATGGTTTATCAATAATTCTCTTTTGTCCACCAGATGTCTTAGGTACAACTGATTTACTCACAGAGCCTTCGGACTTTAAGAGGCTCGCTTTCACTGGTTTTGCGTTAGTTGAAGAGGTTGCTACAGATTTTTCTTTTCCTTTTACTATTTGAGCAGCAGGAACAGATGGTTTAAGCACTTTTTTCTCAACTAAGGGAGCTTTAATCGATTCTTTATCACTCACTTTTCCACTTTTCTCTAACTTAGAGGAGTTTGATTTTTCCCCCAATTTTTCAGCCTCTTTAGCTTCTTTTTGAGGTTTAACGACATTATGTTTCATATCTTTTTCTGGTTTGACTGCAGCAGATTTTTTAACTTCTTTCGCAGCTTCCGGTGAGTCTTTAGAAACATGTTCAGATGGTTTGGCAGATTGTTTTTTAGTCAAAGGCTGATTCTCTTTTTTTACTGTCTTAGATGGTTCCGCAGACTTCGCTTGAGGCTGAGCTTTCGCAGGAGTCTTTTCAATTTTTTTTACCTGCTGTGCAGGCTTTGAGTTCGTAGTTTTTTCTTTGCTTTGGGTATGCTCAGAAGCACGTTTCTGACTACCAATGACAGCTGACTTTGACTTGGAATTCGTCATATTTTAAAAACCCCCAAGAATCACAAAACAAAAAACTATTCGAACAGCGATGCTTGAATAGCACAAAAGAAATAATTTGAAATGATTTTTCTCTCATTGCAAACTAAAAGATTCAAAATTGCTAAATTTTGTACGCCGTCGCGTCCTCTCTCTGACAAGATCCTGAAATTGCTTGTCTATTTCATCATCAAAATGAAAACTTGAAAATGCTCTTAAAGCATTGTCAATATATTCGAGTTCGAGATGAAGTAAAGTCTCTGCAACAAAAGAGGTTAATCCCCCTCGTTGAGAGGATAGTTTAACATTCCGCAACTGAAACCTTAAAAAGCCAGAGTTTTTTAAATCCCAAATATTTTTTAATGATATCATGGACGCATTGACAGGCAAGCTTTCCTTCAACAATTCCTCCTTATGATACTGCAATAAAATATGAGCTTCTGACGTAACATAAGCAATAAGGAGCTTCGCATGCGAAGAAAGCCCGTCCTTCTCAATACTCTCTAAATCTAGCAAAGAAACATAAGGATTTTCAATCATTATAGAAATAAATTCAAGAAAAACCGAAAAACTCTCTGAACTCATTTGATGATTTAGCGCCAAAGCACAGATCTTCTCATCCCACTCTTCTTCACTTGACTGACCTTGTGCAACATTTTTTAAGCGCTCTGGTAATTCGAAGAATTTCGAATGAAGAAGCGTAAAAAGAAGTTTCACTTCGTGGACATTTAGAACCGGCCAATCAGCGAGCAACCCAGATTGCGGTGCAGAAGCTTCTTTAACAAAAAGAGGTCTCGATGAAAAGAACGAAGAACTTTCCATTTCTTTTCGTAAACCCACAACCGTCATATTAGAAAAGTATCTTTCGCATAAAAAACTCAAAACCTCATTTTGAGTTTGTACGTTTGGATGAGCAATAACCAGAGTCAGCATGTGCTCCTTTATTAAACTCAGAAATCGTTCAGGTTGTGCGTTAGATTCTTCATATAACCAATCACATATCTTATGAATTAAGGGAACACATTGATTTGTTAACTTATGAAAGCGTTCTACACCAAATTTTCTTATGAACTCGTCAGGATCTTTTCCTTCTGGGAGTAACATATATTCAAGATCTACCCCAGAAAATGGAAAAGCAACCGAGAAAGATCTCTTAGCAGCATTTTGACCCGCTTTATCACTGTCAAAACAAATAACAATTCTTTTTGTAACCTTTGTTAAAACTTCCATATGAGCTTGGGTTAAAGCAGTCCCCATTACGGCAACCGTATTTGATATCCCTGCATTCACAAGAGAAATACAATCCATATAACCCTCAACCACAATGACATATCCATAGCTGATAATTGATTTTAATGCACCATGAAAATGAAATAAAATTTGTGATTTTGCAAATAAATCAGACTCAGGTGAATTAATATATTTTGGCATTTCTTTTGCTTGCTTAAATTGACTTTTAACAAAAAGTCTCCCAGCTAAAGCAACAGGTGAACCATCATTTCCATAAATAGGAATGATAATTCGATCATGAAAAAGATCAAAGTATTTACCTATATTTTTACTATTTTTAATTAGACCCAATTTCAGGGGTTTCTCAGCTTCAATTCTTTTTAATTCTACTTTACGAGATAATTCATTGCTTCCTGGAGAAAAACCTAAATTCCAACTTATCATTTGCTCGTTGGAAATTCCTCTTTCCTGTAAATAAAAACGAGCTTCTTTCCCTATTTCTGATATAAGAATTCTATTATAAAATAGAATTGTTTTATTTAAAAAATCTTTATCCCCATGAATATCACTTATATCTTTTATGTCAGATTGATGAGATGCTTTTAATAAATAAGAACTTCCTTTTTTCTCATCTATTTTTATAGAATTAGAGTTTTTCTTTTGTGTATATTCAATATGTAAACTTGAGGTTGCTTGATAAAGAATATCCTTGGCAGAGCCAAAATGCTCTTTACATAAATAATCTAGCAGCCTATCTTTACGTGCATAATTTTCAATTTTATTTAAAACAGGTAATACTTTTTTCTTAAACTCTTCCATTTTCTGTGATGCTGGAAGATCTTTCATAGTTTTTACAGTTACTTCGTCAATTATTTGTTTTGAATTTGCAAGCCAATTTAAAACTCCATTGGTATCAAATTTCGTTAAGAATCTTTCTAAACTATCAGGTTTTTTTGGAAATCTAAGCACCTGAAATAAAAGATCATCAATATGAATATTATCAACAAATGTTTTCCATAAAAATGAATTTCCAAACTGCGAATCATCCAATATTAATGTAACAATAGGAACGCGTTTAGAAAATATTTTAGCTAAATTAATATCTAATTTTTCTTGTAAACAGATTGTTACGTTTAAAATTCCTTTTTTCACTAATGTAAGAAAATCAGGGATACTTGAAACAACAAATAATTCTTTTGCTTTTGTTGCATGTATGCGCGCTGTGTTCCAATTAAGTATAGGCAAAAATGATTTAGGAAAAGGAGTATAAGTTTCTAAATCTTCAAATAGGTCTATATAATTTTGCGAAGAATTATTAATAAATACTTGAATTTTATTTGAAAAAAGAAACCCTGTTATTTTCCCATTATCTTTATATACAGGAAAAGCAAATCGCTCAGAAAGATCTAAATTTGTCTGAATTGATATTTGACTACGTGAAAAAAAATTCTGAAACTCACTTTCTGAGCCAGTATAAGAAAAATCAAGAAACCCCTTTAAACCATTATTTATAAAAGAAAATAAATCCGTTTTTTCTTCATCTAATTTTTGGATAAGTTTTGCTAAATTTTCTTTAAAAAAACCTTCCATGTCATTTAAGTTTTTATTTTGCTTATCAAAAAATGCAGAACTCAATTGATTTTTTTGATCTCTTTCAGTAGGAGACTCAAATTCTAAAGGTATCTGATACATTTCAGAGAGGTTTTCCATAGCTTCTCGAAAAGAAGCTCCCGTTCTATGCATTTCATAATCAACCACAGTGCCATGTGCTTTGCATGAGAAACAATGATAGTTTGTTGGATAAATATAAAAACTTGGGGTCGATTCTTGGTGAAAAGGACATTTGGCAACAGCATGGCTCCCCGAACGCTTAACTTCTATGTAACGTTTGAGATGTTCTTGTAAATTAATAGAATCAATAATATTTTGAATAGATTGCTTGCGAAGCCTCAAATAAGAACCTCACCATTTTATTGAACAAAACGAAACTACTTTTCGCAGCTTTTTTAATACTTTAAGTTCGATAGATTTACCTTTGGGTAGTTTCAGTTTACTTTTCCACTCCAAGGAGATCAAACCTACCACACTTTCAGCACTCAGGAAAAAAAAGAGAGAGCCGTAAGAACAACTCTCTCTTTCTTTAAAGCTCTATCTTAGCTCAAAAAAACCGCTCATTAAGGCTTAAGCCATGAGTTTCTTTTGTTTTTTTAGAGCGCGCTTACGAGCAGCCATACGTTTTCTCTTGATTTTAACAGAGGGTTTTTCATAGTGCTCACGTTTGCGAATTTCAGAGAGAATACCTGCTTTTTCGCATTGCTTCTTAAAACGACGCATTGCGCTTTCAAAGGTTTCGCCTTCTTTAATCTTTACAACTGGCATATTGTTCACCCCCCTTCTATATAAAATATCCAAGCATTAGGTCTATGACCCTGAGCTGGAATGGAGTACGTATCTTAAAAACTCAAGAATGACAAGTATTGTTTGGAGAATTATTGGCCTCCTCTAAATCTCAATGATAAGAGACATTGATATTTTTATACAATAAAATCAAATACTTAATAAAAACAATCAAATCAACAATTAAGCTTACACTTAAATTCACTCAATGCCTTTCTTTCAAAGGTTTTTGGTTCAAAAAAAATAATATTTTTCTTTAACGTAAAAAAACTTAATTGATTAAAAACATAAGGAATAATATTATATTGGACAATACTTCTATTATCAAAAACTGAAGGATAATAATAAAAAGGAGCTTGACTACTATCAAATATTCCACTTATAAAATTTTCATGATCAATTGCAAAAATTTTCCACTTATTAAATTTATTATTTGCTGGTTGAGGTGTAAAAAACTCTTTTCCAAATTTTTTAATACACTTTTGACTGAGTTCGGAAATTTTTTGCTCTGCATTAATTGGAATAAAGTAATGAAAATAGACATCTCTAATTCTGATTTTATTACTGGTTAAATTCGTATGCCATTTATGCAAAGTGCCACTTACTTGTTCAATTTGCCCTTGTTCATTTTCCAACCATTTCCATTTGCCAAAAGCATTGACACAATACACATAGGTTTTTTCATGAGAAAAAGATTGAGTTCTAAAAAATAATAAAATTATTATAATAAAAAACTTCATATCAGCTTATACCCCAAATTAAATAATATTAATAGAAACCAATCTAACCATCGATAATTTTATAATATATTTTTATTTATTATAAAAGAATAATTTAAAAATAAAATACAACAAAAAAAATCCTTTTATTATAAATAAATGAATTAAATTTAAACTCTACAATTATAAATATATCGAAGCAAAAAAGGAGGATTTTCTTTTATCTATTAATAAATAAACTCACCAGAGTTAATGAATTTATAAGAAAAAAAATCCACTAAATATGTATTTAGTGGATTTTAAATTTAATGGCTGCACAGAGCTACTCTCCCACACTTAAAAGTGCAGTACCATTGCCGCTAACGAGCTTGACTTCGGAGTTCGGAATGGGATCCGGTATTTCCCCGTTGCAATCAGCACAGCCAAAGCGTTAAACTTTGTTGAATTCATGGGTATCTGTCTTTGCAGAGTGTGTCAAGTTATTTTAGATTTTTGTTTGATAAAAATCTTCTTGCAGCTCAAGTGCTCTGAATTGCCTCACGCTTTCTTTCACAACAGCTTCAGTTTTATGGATAAATATCACAATACCTGGAGTTGTAAACAGATTCATCGTATTTACAAGTTTTTCATTTTCAAAGATATATGGAAAAAACTGAGAAAATCCTTGTAATTTTTTCAGTTCATTTAAGTATGAAAATTTTTGAAAAACTCCACTCTTCTTAGAGATTAAAAATGTGATTTGAGCATATTTTTTAGGATAATATCTATCTACTTTTGTACCTTTTAAAATCAGATCAAGCGATCTAGATATTTGATTATACTCCAAGCATTCTTTCATAATAAATTGAGATTTTCCTCCATGCGGACAACTACCTACATCAATTAATACAAGTTCTTCTTTTTTATTCATCATAATTTTTACATGAGATGGACCAATGCGTACACCAAGAGCATGAATAACATCTAAAGAGTATTTTAATAGCTTTTGAAAATATATATGTTGACTGTCTAGAAGCTTTAAAGCTGAATAAATAAAAGCTCCTTCAGGTAACATTTGTTTCTCATATTCCCACATAGCAATCAATTCAGAATGCTGATCATACGTAGCTAAATCAACAATAAACTCAGTTCCCTCAATAAACTCTTGCATTAAGACTTCATTATTTACGTTTCCAAGCTTATTTAATTCAGCCAAATGTGTATTTAGATAATAAACTAAATCTTTTTTACTTTTACATAAACAAACAGCATCACTTCCTGCACTTTGTGTAGGTTTTAATATGACAGGATAATTAAAACCATACTTTTCTTCATCCAAATGAGTTACTATGGTTTGTTTAATAGATTTCAATCCACAATCTTTCATGCGCTCTTGCATTAAGTACTTATTTACTCTTGATCTAGAAAAATCTTTTAGATTAGTTTTTAACTGTAAAGTATTTGCAATTTTTTCAGCAAGCTCAACACCAGATTTGCTTCCAGGCAGACAAAATAAAATTTTTCCATTTTCAACATATTCTTTAATTTTTTTTATTAGGTCAGAATACTCTTCTTCCTCATCAATTATATCTTCTATCTTTTCTTTAAAATTTAAATATTTTGCTTTTTTCGATATAACTGAAACAATCTTAATATCATTTTTTTTAAGCTCACTTAAATATTCAAAGCCACTTGAAAAGGAATCAACTATAATTGCATACATTTAAGCTACTCTTTCTTACTTTTAATAAAATAAGCATTAGATAAAATCTCCCTTTGAAAATAACAAATGTAGCTATAAAAAAGCTTCTAAACTTGCCATCCCTGGTAAATAACCAAATATATTTGCATCCCATCCTTAGAATTTAACAAAGATATCAGGAAAAAGAAGCTTAAAGTTAACAATTTAAATAGATAACATTAAAATACACATTGCTGCAAACCAAAAATCAAGATCATTTGCTTTCATGTTTTGCGTTGAATTCCTCTTCCTATTCCTGAGTCAAAAAAATTTCTCTATTTAAAACAATTTTTGAAATATATGCATCTACAATAGATAATTCATAAATATGAAACAGCAATATAGAATTATTAAAACATGAACTTAAAATAATTGAGATCATAACTCTTAATTTGATAATATACTCCAAAAGAAAATAATTAGAGATTTTATAAGAGAAAAAAATGAGCATTTTTAAGTCCAGACAAAGGCTACGTCTACAAACTCATATAGACACATAAAGAGAATAAAGATAAGATATAAATGCTATACAACCTTTACCATAAATTGTAAAAAGTTTTTAAATGGAGCATTTTAAGATTTTATGTTGCAAAAATTAAAAGACCAAAATTTTGAAAAGATACCTTTAGAGTTCTTAAAAAAGATTTATAATTTTCTTCCAAAATCCAGAGTTCTAATAGATTCCCTAAACCGTCACGCATATGCCCATGATGCGAGTCATTATATTTTAATTCCTAAAGCAATTCTTATTGTCGATAATGAAATTGAAGTACAGAATATTTTTATACTTGCAAAGAAATACCATATACCTGTGACAATTCGTGCAGCCGGTTCATCACTCTCTGGGCAGTCAATTACAAACTCTGTTCTAATTGTCATCAGCTGGAAATGGCGCGCATATACAATACTTAATGAAGGACATGCTATTCGTTTACAAGCTGGCGTTATTGGTAAAGATGCTAATTACTATTTATCAAAATTTAATAAAAAAATTGGTCCAAATCCTTCTTCAATTGATTTTGCGAAAATCGGAGGTATTGCTGCTAATAATGCAAGTGGAATGTGTTGCGGAGTAAAACACAATAGCTACCATACTATGCAAGATATCAGAATAATTTTTAGTGACGGCAGTGTATTAGATACAAGCAAACAAGAGTCTGTTAGACATTTCAGAGAAAATAAAAAAGAACTCTTAAATAAAATTTTAAATATAAAAAAGAGAATTAATGAAAATAATGAACTCATAGAAAAAATTAGAAAAAAATACACAATTAAAAATACAGTTGGCTATTGCCTAAATGCTTTTTTAGACTTTAACGACCCCATTGAAATTATTGCTCATCTCATGATTGGCTCAGAAGGAACTCTCGGATTTATTTCTGAGATCACTTTTTTAAGTGTAAGTGACGAAAAGTATAAAAGAGCGGCACTTATCTTTTTCAATGATATTCAATCTGCAATGAATGCAGTCAGTGCTCTAAATAGTTCAATAACATCTGCAGTAGAATTGCTTGACAATGTATCACTTGAATGTGCAAAAAACGAACTCTCTATTTTTATACCAAAGGGATTTGATCCAAAATCCACAACCGCCCTGATAGTAGATTTAAGAGCAAATGAAGAGTATTTATTAGATCAAAATATTCTTGAAATAAATAAAAAACTATCCAAGGTCCAAGGCATACTCTACTCTACAGAATTTTTTGCAGGACAAAATTACAAACAAATTTTAAAAATAAGAAAAAGTATTTTACCAATAATACAGGCAAAAAGAAGTGCAAAATATATTGCTTTACTAGAAGACATTGCATTTCCATTAGAAATGCTCTCTGATGGCACCCAAGACCTAAAAAAATTATTTGCCAAGCATAACTTTCATAATGCTTGTTTATTTGGGCATGCTAAAGATGGAAATTTACATTTTCTAATTGAAATGTCCTTTGAAACGGATGCGGACACTCAAAAATATAAATTGTTTATGAAAGAACTTTCCGAACTCGTTGTAGAAAAATATGATGGATCATTAAAAGCTGAACACGGAACAGGACGAAATATTACTCCTTTTGTCGAAATGGAGTGGGGAACCCTTGCATATGAGCTCATGCGCGAAATAAAATTATATTTAGATCCTGAATTTATTTTAAATCCAGATGTTATTTTTTCGAACGACAAAAATATTCACATAAAAAATTTAAAACGAGTTCCTCAAGTTAATCCTGACTTTGACCAATGTAACGAGTGTGGTGCCTGTGAAAGAGTTTGTCCCTCATATGGTCTAACTTTGACCCCAAGACAGCGCATTGTTTCACTAAGAACAATGTATGTTCTTAAACAAAATAATGAAAATTTAGAATTCAAAAAAATGAATAAAAAATTTAAATATTTTGGTTCTGACACCTGTGCTACCAGCGGAATGTGCGCTATTACATGCCCTGTTGGAATAGATACAGGAAAAGTTATAAAAGATTGGCGTTCAATAAACTGCACATATGAAAAGTATTTTTTTTGGAATTTATTTTCAAAAACCCATTATATAACAAACTTATTTGCTAAATATTTTCTTATTATAACTCGAAAAATAAAATAGAAAGTTCTCTCTTATGCAAGAAAAAAAAGTATTTTTATTCCCATCTTGTGCAAGTAAATTATTAGATAAAAAAAATAACGATTCCATGCTCGATAAAATAAAATCCATACTAAACAAATTAAATTATGAAATTAAAATGTTAAATTTCCCTAATGAATGTTGTGGACTCATGTATCATAGTATGGGTGTTAAAAAAGTTGCAGAAAAAAAAATTAAACAATTCTTTCAGAAAATTATGGAAGCAAGTGAGAATTCAAAACATCCCATCTTAATTGAAAATTCAAGTTGCTTTCTTGAAATTTT
>NZ_WFLN01000006.1 GCF_009208585.1 Fluviispira multicolorata | reverse complement strand
GCCTCTAAGGACCCGCACTCTGTTTCTGCTCTCTTCTCTTGTCAAATAACTTCTCTTTGCTTCACTTAGCCTTCTCTTTTTATGAGTGACTTCGCTAGCAGCGAGAACCTTTAGCTACACAACCCACATCCGCTTGTCAAACCTTTCTTAGAAAAAATTTTAACTTTTTTTTAACTCTATATAAGACACTGAAATTATAATATAAAATTCATTTCTCAGCCTTATAAAATTTAGCCCATTTTTTAGGCGTTTATAATCTTCTTTCATTACCTCTTAAAATTTCAGTCCCTTAGCAATAAAGAAATAGTTAACTTTATTATTTTTTTTAACTGTAGGTATTTACTATAAAATTTTTATTATGCTGCATTTCAGCTTTCTTTGAGTCTTATTAAAAAAAAAATGAATTTTTTGCCCAAAATTTTTTAATTTACTAGATTAAGAAATCTTTATTTGGTAAAGCTTTCGCACTACTTTTACTACCCGTGAGATTTCACACTACAGAAAAGAATGGAGTACAAGATGAATGCTAGCTTTACTAAAGAAAACTCATTATTTTCTAAGAAAATTGTTTCAGACGCCTTAACTTTTGACGACGTCCTCTTATTACCAAGTTACTCTGAAACTTTGCCTCACGAAGCAAATGTCAGCTCTTACATTTCAAAAAGTCTCAAACTTCATAGCCCTATTATTTCTGCGGCCATGGATACAGTAACAGAACATGAATTAGCAGCATGCATTGCTCGTCAAGGTGGCCTTGGAATCATTCATAAAAATTTAACGCCTGATGAACAAGCCGAAGAAATAAGACTTGTTAAGCGCTCAGAAAGCGGCGTTGTTTTAAATCCAATCCAAATTTCTCCTAATGATACTATTCAACATGCTAAACAAATAATGGAATCTCGTAAAATTTCAGGAATTCCTGTTGTTCAAGAAGGCAAACTCGTAGGAATTGTTACCGGTCGTGATGTTCGTTTTGAAACAGAACCTACAAAGCATGTTAAAGAAATAATGACAGATCGCTCTCGCCTTGTTGTTATGAAGAAACAGCACAAAGATGCTCCTTGGGAAAGCAATCTATTTGAACAAGTAAAAAATCTCTTACAAAAACATAAAATTAAAAAAGTACCTATTGTTGATACAGAAGATCGTCTTGTTGGCCTTATAACAAGACGTGATATTGAAAATGCAGTTAAATATCCAAACGCATCTAAAGACTCTTCAGGAAAACTTCTTGTTGGAGCTGCAGTGGGCGTAACACCATTTGATGTAGAGAAACGTATACCAACCCTTATTGATGCAGGTGTTGACGTCTTAGTTATAGATACAGCACATGGTCACAGCAAAGGTGTTATTTCTACAGTTGCAGCTATCAGAAAGCAATATGGTAATAAAATTATAATTGTAGCTGGGAATATCGCAACAGGAGAAGCTGCAAAAGCACTTGCTGATGCAGGAGCTGACTGCGTAAAAGTAGGAATAGGGCCAGGTTCAATCTGTACTACACGAATTGTTGCAGGCATTGGCGTTCCACAAGTAAGTGCAATTATGAGTGTAGCCGAAGCTCTTGCAGGAACAAATGTTAAAATTATTGCTGATGGTGGTATCAAATATAGTGGTGACATAGTGAAGGCATTGGCCGCTGGAGCGCACTTAGTTATGTTGGGCGGACTTCTTGCTGGAACAGAAGAGTCCCCAGGAGAAAGAGTAAGCTTTCAAGGAAAAGTCTATAAGCGTTACAGAGGAATGGGATCTTTAGGAGCCATGAAACAAGGATCTAAAGATCGTTATTTTCAAGGAACTCAAAGCGATAATAATAAATTAGTTCCTGAAGGTATTGAAGGTCAAGTTCCTTATAGAGGTTCACTTTCCGATGTAATTCATCAACTTGTTGGCGGAATTAGAGCTGGAATGGGCTACACAGGCGCAAAAGATATATTAGAACTCCATGAAAAAGCCAAATTCGTAAAAATAACCGCAGCCGGCTTAAGAGAAAGTCACGTCCATGATGTGAACATCACTGAAGAAGCCCCAAATTACAGCCTCCACAGATCTTAGGTTTAAACGCTCGCTTTTAGCGGGCGTTCATGCTTTATATGAAAAAGGAAAAAGATATGATTCTTGTTATAGATTTTGGTTCTCAATTCACTCAACTTGTTGCAAGAAGAATTCGAGAATTATCTGTTTACTCTGAAATTGTACCTTTTAAAAAAGGTAAAGAAAGAATTCTTGAGCTCAAAAAGCAAAACAAACTTTCTGGGATTATATTTTCAGGAGGACCACACAGTGTATATGAAGAAAATGCACCAAAGATAGATATAAATATTGAAGAAGTAGGGGTTCCTCTTTTAGGAATTTGTTACGGTTTACAACTTATTAATTATATGCTCGACGGTAAAGTTGCACCTGCTAAAAATCGTGAATATGGTTTTGAAAAAATTAAAGTTAATAATGATATAAATAAAAATAATCCTCTCTTCAATTTAAAAAATACAGAAGACAATATTGTTTGGATGAGCCATGGCGATCAAATTCAAGAATTATCTGATAAATTAACTGTTGATTCACTAACTCGCAACGAAGTTATTTCTTCTTTTCATCACAAGGAATTACCAATCTATGGTCTTCAATTTCACCCAGAAGTTGAACACTCTATTTGTGGTAAAGAAATAATAAAACAGTTTGTTGAAGAAATATGTAAAGACACAAAATCTTGGGACAGTTCATCACAAATTGAAAATGCAGTTAAGAAAATCAAGGATACAGTTGATAATGAAGGAAAAGACACAAAGGTTATCTGCGCTCTAAGTGGTGGAGTTGACTCATGCGTTGCAGCTGTACTGGCACAAAAAGCTGTGGGTGAAAGGCTTCTTTGTTTATTTATAAATAATGGCTTGTTACGTAAAAATGAATATGAAGAAGTTTTAGCACGCTTTAAAAAAGATCTTAATTTAAATGTGAAAGGTGTTGATGCTTCTGAGCTATTTTTATCTAGACTCGCTGGCGTTCAAGATCCTGAGCAAAAGCGTAAAATAATTGGAAATACCTTCATAGATGTTTTTGAAGCAGAAACAAAAGAAATTAAAAATGCAAAATTTTTAGTTCAAGGCACTCTTTATCCTGATGTTATAGAATCTATCTCTTTACATGGAACAAGTGTAACAATAAAAACACACCATAATGTAGGTGGATTACCTGAAAAAATGAAGTTTAAACTTATTGAGCCTCTAAGAGAACTCTTTAAAGATGAAGTGAGAAGACTGGGCGCCGAAATGGATATCCCTCAAGATATGCTTTCCCGTCATCCATTCCCAGGTCCAGGGCTTGGAATTCGAGTTCTTGGTGAAGTAACAAAAGAAAGATTAAATATTCTTCGCGAAGCAGATGCCATTTTTATTGAAGAACTTAAAAAGCAAAATCATTATCATTCAACTTGGCAAGCATTTGTGGTACTCTTACCTGTCAACTCTGTCGGAGTGATGGGCGATGGACGCACTTATGAAAGTGTAGCAGCAATTCGTTGCGTAAGCGCTACTGACGGTATGACTGCGGACTGGAGCAAACTTCCGTATGAGTTTTTAGCTCATGTATCTTCACGAATTATTAATGAGGTTAAAGGCATAAACAGAGTTGTTTATGACATTAGCACAAAACCGCCAGCGACAATCGAATGGGAATAAAAGAAATCTACGAACAATATCAGAAAAGTCAAAGTTACGACATTTCGAATTTTGTTCCAGAGCCTGAAAAATTAACTGCGGTCGTTATAACAAAGAACGAAGAAAAAAACATTGCAAGATGCCTTTCTTCACTCGACTTTGTTGATGAAATTATCATAGTTGATTCAGGCAGCACCGATAAAACAATTGAAATTGCAAAAACCTTTAATAAAGTCTCAGTCATTCAAACCAAGTGGTATGGCTTTGTTGAAAATAAAAGAATTGGTGTAGAAAAAGCTGAAAATGACTGGATCCTTTGGGTTGATGCAGATGAGGTCATTCCTGTAGATCTTGCAAAAGAATGGGAAGATCGTGTCGCAGAAGGATCTTTTCATGAAACAGCTGGCATTGATGTTTCAAGAAAAACATTTTTTTTAAATCATTGGGTACGTCACTCAGGATGGTATCCTGGACGTGTCACTCGTTTTTTTCATAAAAAAAGAGCTTATTTCAACGATAATATTCTGCATGAAGGTGTTGTTGCAAAACAAGGTTATATTGTTGAAAGCTTTAAAACTGATCTTTTACATTATTCATACACTTCTATTTACCAATATTTCGATAAAATGAATAAATATGGTCTTGCAGGGGCAAAAGAAATTAAAAGAAAAAAGAAAATTGTGTTACTGCCTCAATTATTTTTGCAACCCATGTGGACATTTATACGCTTCTATTTTTTGAAAAAAGGTTTTTTGGATGGAAGAATAGGTTTAATCGTTTGCATTGGCTCTGCATTTTCTAATTTTATCAAATATGCAAATTATTTTTTCCTTAAAAAATACAACTATGTAGAAATTAATGAAAAAGAGTTATAAACTCATAATGACTTATGGAATATTCATTTTATGAATCTAGATTCTTTCAAAAGAATTTTAATAAGTAGAACAGACAATATTGGAGATGTTATTTTAACGATTCCAATGGCTGGAGCAATTAAAAAGCAATTTCCTAATTCAAAAGTTCTATTTCTTGGAAAAAAATATACAAAACCAATCATTGATTGCTGTGAATTTATAGACGAATTCTACGATTGGGAAGAAATAAAGAAAAATAATGAAATAATAAACTGTGATTCTATCATTCATGTTTTCCCTAATAAAGAAATTTCAAAATACTCTTACAATCTGAAAATTTTAAACAGAATCGGGACAAACCGAAGAATTTATCATTGGATTTATTGCAATAAAAAGGTCAATTTAAGTCGAAAAAACTCCACGCTTCACGAAGCCCAACTCAATTTAAAATTACTCTCCCCATTAAACATAAATACAAATATTACAACAAATGAATTAGTTAATTATTATGGATTTACTCGTACAGAAGGCTTACCTGACAATCATAAAAAATTAATTGACAAAAATAAATTTAATCTTATTTTACATCCAAAATCTAAAGGCAGCGCACGAGAATGGCCCCCAGAAAAATTCGTTAAATTAGCCAATTTATTACCAAAAGAAAAATACAATATTTTTCTTTCAGGCACTGAATCTGAAAGTGAATTTATAAAAGATAAAATAATTAAATACGCACCACATGTTAGAAATATTGCTGGAATATTTAATTTATCACAATTTATATCATTTATAAAAGAATGCGATGGACTTATAGCTGCCAGTACAGGACCATTGCACATTGCAGCAGCATTAGGAATTCATGCGCTTGGTATATATCCACCTATAAAAGAAATGGTTCCTGCAAGATGGGGACCTCTTGGTAAACAAGCAGAATTTATACTTGGCATCAATAAAGATAAAAGTAATAAATGCACAATTAAATGTAACATTATTAATAATTGTTCATGTATTAATAATATTGAATCGCATACTGTTTTTGAAATAATTGAAAGATGGAACAAAACCCCTGCCTGTTGATTATCTAATTCTAATACCGTAGTCTCTTACTGTAAAATCATCTTAGTTTAAAAATTGAGGTGATCAATATATTTAGTTTCTTTCAGAAATTAAATATATTTCCTATTAAAATATTTTGCAGTTATTTAAGTTTAATTCCGCACTTTTAAAATAAGAATGGAGCCAACCATGGATTACAAGATAAAAGATATTTCTCTAGCTGATTTAGGCAGAAAGCAAATTGAACTTGCTGAAAAAGAAATGCCAGGTCTTATGACTTTAAGAGAACGCTATGGCAATTCCAAACCACTGAAAGGTGCACGTATTGCGGGTAGCTTGCACATGACAGTTGAAACAGCCGTTCTAATTGAAACACTTGGTATATTAGGTGCGGAAGTTCGCTGGTCAAGTTGTAATATTTTTTCAACTGTAGATGCCGCAGCTGCTGCAATTGCAAAAACCGGAGTTCCTGTCTTTGCATGGAAAGGCGAAACGGAAGAAGAGTATATCTGGTGTATTGAACAATCGCTTAAGTTTCCGAATGGCAATGGTCCAAATATGTTGCTTGATGATGGAGGAGATCTAACTGGCTTAGTGCACAAAAAGTTTCCTCAACTTTTAAAAGAAATTAAAGGCGTCTCAGAAGAAACAACAACAGGAGTTCACCACCTACATCAAATGGTAAAAAAAGGTGAATTAAAGATTCCTGCAATAAATATCAATGACAGCGTAACAAAAAGTAAATTTGACAACTTATATGGTTGCCGCGAATCACTTCCGGACGGAATCAAACGCGCTACAGACGTCATGATAGCGGGAAAGACTATAGTTGTTGCGGGCTATGGTGATGTTGGTAAAGGATGTGCTCATGCCATGAGACATCATGGAGCACGCGTCTTAATTACAGAAATTGATCCGATAAATTCATTACAAGCTGCAATGGAAGGTTATCAAATTGTAACAATGGATGAAGTGGTAAAAGAGGCCCATATTTTTGTTACAGCAACTGGCTGCTGCGATATTATTACAGCCGAACATATGTCTAAAATGCGCGATCAAGCTATTGTTTGTAATATTGGACATTTTGACGTTGAAATTGATGTTGCAGGCCTTAAAGCAACTAAGGGAATTAAGCATATAAATATCAAACCACAAGTTGATAAATACCATTATCCAGATGGTCACGAAATCATTCTTTTAGCTGAAGGTCGCCTTGTCAATTTAGGTTGTGCTACAGGACATCCAGCATTTGTAATGAGCACAAGTTTTACAAATCAAGTCCTTGCACAAATGGAACTTTGGCAAAATCATGGGAAATATAAAATTGATGTTTATACACTGCCTAAAAAACTTGATGAAGAAGTTGCAAGATTACACCTTGCCAAACTTGGAGTTAAATTAACACAACTTACAAATAAACAAGCTGAATATTTAAGCCTTCCCATTGAAGGACCATATAAACCCGATTCATATAGATATTAATTATTTAATCTCTATATGAATCAATATCGAACATATCATCGCCCCGCCAATGAACAAAATCTTAAGCGCCTATCCGCTAAAATTGAGCAACAATAAGTCTAGCATTTGAATATTTCAGATAAAATCAGATCCTATTTTTCAATAATACTTCTTCTATAAAACTGAAATATTCCCCTGAATTAAATAATTATTTAATTTTTTTAAAATAATTCAAACTTAAATAACAATAAATAAATATATTATAATGATTTCCATATGTTTTTTTAAATTTAAGTTAATATATTTATATAAATTTTGATGAATATGGTTATGGATTTTATGCCTTTTGTCTATGAAAAGAAACCATATAAATAGATAGAATAATAAACACCACTGAAATCCATTCTAATAAATTTATTTTTTCATTAAAAATAATGAATCCCCAGAATAACCCCACGATGGCTACAATACAACCAACTAAGCTATAATAAACAGGTCCAGCTATTTTCAAAAGTTCAAAAAAAACAACATAGCCAATACTGGATAAGATTATCTCGAAAATAATAAAAAAATTTGGTAGATCTAAAGGAAGTCTTATAACATGAAAATTTCCGGTTATAAAAGTAACTGGAGCAATAATAAGAGAAGACGCTAATAGCATTCCAGAACTAAGCGCAAGTGATGATGAGTTTGTAGGCCTCAATTTCACCATGAATATAGTACAAGAAGCAAGCAATAATGGAGTTATAAGCGCAAAGAGCATCCATTTAAAATTAGAATAATTTGATAACTTAGGATAAAATAAAATGACAAGCCCAAAAAAACCAAATATAATTCCAAAAAATCTATTTAATGAAAATTTTTCTAGCAGAAAGAAAATTGATAATACATATGTTATTATTGGTGATGTATTAACAATAAGCCCCAATATACCTGACGGAACATGTGTAGCAGAAAAATATATGGTTAAATTTGGTAATACAATTCCAAGTATCCCACATATAAAGTAAAATAAATTATGCTTTAACTTGAATGAAGGAAAAGATTTCTCTTTGAAAAGTGTTACAAAAAGAATAAAAATAGCTGGTCCAAAACTCTGCCAAAAAGAATACCCTAATGGAGTAATTCCACTTTCCATTGCAAATTTAGCAATGGAAAATCCAGTTCCCCAACAAAGTCCAAGACAAATAAGAAGAAAAAAAGACTTAAGATAAATACCTTTTAAAGGAAACTGCATTTAAATTCCTCAATTTAAGCAATTAAATTTTCTTAAAGAAAAACCATCTATTGAAATTTTTGGAATTATAAGAGCAATACAGACTCCCATTTTCTTAGCTTCTTCCAATAAATTTGCGTATTTTAAGTCAATTTCATAAGCTGCTCGAAAACCATTTAAAAGAATATCTTCATTGACTTCACTGCCTCTCATGAGAACAAAAAATAACCATGCATCATCGCCAGATTGTTTTGCTTTTATAAGTTCACTTAAATGCTTTTGCCCCCGAGTTGTTACTGCATCAGGAAATGCCCATGTATTGTCATTAAGTTTCATACTCACACTTTTAACTTCAATCCAGCATTTTTTATTACTATCATCTGAGCTGAGGCAAAAATCAAAACGAGTTTCTTTTGTAAAAACTGCTTCTCTTTTGACAGATTGCCATTTTTCAAAGATCTTGTAAGGAAAATGTCTCTCTATAAAAATCGAATCTTTTGTTTTACCAACGGTTTTAAGAAGCAATTCTTCAACAAATTGATTTGCTCTTGCTGTGTTTAGACAGGCAAATCCATCTTCTAAATAAAGGAGTTCTAAAGAATATCTTAATTTTCTTTTCGGATTTTGTGAGTCTAAAATATAAGCGGGAGCTTTTTCTACGAGACAGCTTTTCATACTTCCACTGTTTGCACAATGAACTGTGTTTATAGAATCATCTTGAGACAACACATCTACAAAAAAACGTTTATATCTGCTTATGAATTTACACTTTTCTAACGGTTGCGCATATTTTAATAAAAACATTTTAATTTATTTCTGAAGAGTTATCAGGAGAATAGTTTCTACTTGCATACATTTGCATTACTTTTTCAATTGGAACATGATAGTTAGTACTGCAATAATGACACTTCATTTCAATATTTTCAGATTTATTTATAATATCTTTTAATTCATCAAGTGGTAACGTAACAAGAACGCCTTCAACCTTCTCTTGAGAACAGCTGCAAACCAATTTAGGATTTATGCTTTTTACAGCTTTTATTGCATCAGGAATTAGTTTTTGAGCCAGAATATCAGGGTCATTATTCTCATAAAAGAGATCTCTCATAGAAGGAAGACCCTGAATATGATTTCTTAATTTTTGAGTAGCCTCTTCAGAAATACCAGGGAGTTCTTGATAAATAACGCCAAACGCTTGAATTTCACCACTTAAATCATCAATCCAACTGCTTAAATGTAAAGTTGTATTCATTTGAAAGCTTGATTGTAAATGTTCATTTAATGCAACTTCAATAGAGTTGGTTTGTGAAGAAGTAAAACCTTCTGATAATCCAACATTATTTCTTTGTGAGCGCAATGAACGAACTTGAAGTTCTGCAATAAGATTTTCACCTTTATCAAGACTTTGCACAAGTGGAGTGCTTTCTTCGCACTCTATGTAGCCTTTTGTTTCTGCTTGGAAAGTTGTTTCAGCTCCTATTGTGAAATCTCCAGAACATTGAATGCGAAGATTAATTCTTTCTTCATAATCAAGTACAGAGGAAAGCAGCACACAACCAAGCATAGAATCAGCCAGGAGCAAGGCGCGAGGAACATTTAAATGATGAATATTTTTAACTTCTTGCATTAAATTGCTCAAATGTAGCATGCGATAGCAATACTGTACTTTAGTATCCACAGCAAAAAATAAATAATCTTGAAACATAAAATAGTCCTTACATTAAAGAAATTTCCAGGCAAAAAAACAACCTGATTGATGCCTTTACCTCTATACCAATCTTAAGGATTTTACGACAAAATATTGAGTCATACGATAGAATCAGTTAAACTTTTTCATCTCTTTTAAATATATTTCAAGAGAATCTATTCAGATCATTCTACAGAAGAGGAAAAAAAATGAAAGTTTTGGTTACCGGAGGTGCTGGGTACATAGGCAGTACTATATGCTCTGCATTAGAAGATGCAGGACACACACCCGTAATACTTGATTCACTTGTCAACGGTCGCATTGAATTTGTTAAAAATAAAATTTTTTACAAGGGAGACATTGCGGACGAAAAACTTTTAAGAGAAATCTTTAATGAGCATCCAGAAATCTCTCATGCGATACACTGTGCAGCACTTATTGTCGTGTCTGAAAGCGTTGAAAAACCTTATGAATATTATAGAGAAAATGTATCTAAATCAAATGAACTTTTTAATAATTTAAAATCATGTGGTTGTAATAACATTGTGTTCAGTTCTTCTGCTTCAATTTATGATGCTTCCCCAAATTTTATGGTAACAGAAGAATCTCCTTTAAAACCAAGCAGCCCTTATGCAAAAACAAAATATATCATGGAATTGGTACTTCAAGATTATTGCTCTTCATTTTCAAATTTTAGGGCAATTGCATTAAGATATTTTAATCCTATTGGTGCTGATCCTAAAATGCGTTCTGGAGTTTATGTGAAAGATCCTTCACATGTTTTAGGAAAACTTGTTGACACTGCAATAGGTAAAAATAAAGAATTCCATATAACCGGAACCGACTGGCCAACGCGAGATGGCAGTGGAATTAGAGACTATATTCATGTTTGGGATTTAGCTCAGGCTCATGTCAAAGCTATTGAAAACTTTGATTCTGCATTTTTGACAAAACCCCCAAAAACAAAAAATTACCATGTGATTAACTTAGGAACAGGTAAGGGCGTTACAGTCAAAGAATTATTAAAAGAATTTGAAAACGTTTATGGGAAAGAAATTCCTAAAAAAGAAGCCCCCTCTCGACCTGGAGATGTTGCTGGTGCCTATGCAAATGAAAATACAGCACTCGATCTTATAAGCTGGAAAGCCGAACTGCATATCAATTCAGGAATTGAAGATTCTTTAAAATGGAATAACATTCGAGAAAACATCATTAATTATAATTCAAAGTAAATATATATAATTATAAGAAAAAATATTATTATTTTTAATTTTAACAAATATATAAAAATATATATAACTATTTAAGTTTTATATAATAATAATTTTTTAATAAACCCCTTTTATAAAAAATAAAATATGATATTTATTATTTTGATCTAATTTTTTAAATTATATTAGATCAAATGCTAAAAAATTATTTTCTTGAAAAAAGGATTTCTCATGAAAAGACACGGGTATTTACTTTCAAGCTCCGCTTTATTAGCTATTGTTTTTTGCACTTCTGTCAAAGCTCATGGAAATGAGTATACTGTTGGCGACTACAAAGAAAATCTTGTTTATGTATACCCTGTTTCAACTGATTTCAATTGGCAAAAAAAAACGAGAAGAGATCATGAAAAAGGAATTAATAAAAAATCACAAGCAATAATAGTAAAGGATATTGAGCATAAAGTAATAAATTCGAAATCCATTTCATTTCGTCTTGATAGATTTAATACAAAACATTCTTTCTGTTATGGTGTCAGATTTAATAATTCAGAAAGCGTATTTGAAATTGAAATTAAAAATAAAATATCAGATGAACTTGATACAATGAAAACCTGCCCATTTATACTTACAATAAATGGCAAGAGTCAAAATATTGAAATTAAATTTAACTATGACTTTAATACATGGCTTCAACAATCAAGTTTTTACCCAGCAGTTGAATTTGCTAATTATATAAATGATAAAATAGATACAAATGCCGATAAAATAACTTTTAATGCTACTGTTATCAAACCAATCAGTGAGGGCAGAGTCCTACTTGATATGAGTTCAATTTACTTAACTGATAAATTTAAAAATTTAAGAGAACTAAATATACGAGAATTTAAGATTGCTCAACATAATGATAATTCGTTTCTTTTTCCAAATTTAACAAATATAATAGATTTATCTTTTTCAAGAAATTTAATTGATAAGTTAAAAGCAAATACTTTTAAAAACCTAGAAAGTCTAAAAATTCTAGATCTTCGAGGTAATAATATTAAGTATATTGAAGATCAAGCATTTAATGGACTTAGTGAGCTAGAAAAACTTAATCTAGATCGTAATTATATTTCGTCAATAAACTCTAAAACATTTGCAGGATTAAAGAATTTAAAAGAATTAGAACTAGCAAATATGACACATTCAAAATCAAACCCTCAAGATGAAGACATTTTTTTAGAGCTAAATGGTACGCAAGACCTTAAAAATTTAGAAACACTTAAACTTATAAATAGTCGTATTTCAAAAATTGATAAAAATTTCTTTAATTCAATGATTTCTTTAAAAGAAATCGAATTGCAAGAAAATAAAATTACTGAAATTTCAGAAAGTATTTTTACTC
Organism: Fluviispira multicolorata; assembly: GCF_009208585.1. GTDB lineage: Bacteria > Bdellovibrionota_B > Oligoflexia > Silvanigrellales > Silvanigrellaceae > Silvanigrella > Silvanigrella multicolorata. Next base: position 568,602 of record NZ_WFLN01000006.1, on the reverse strand, counting down.
ATAATCCAAATTTAACAAAAATAAATTTAAGCTCAAATCAAATTAAATATCTTCCTTATTTAGGATTAAAAAATCGAAATGAGTATTATGAAAATCCAACAAATATCAGTTCAATTAATCTGAGTAATAATAAAATCGAGTTTATTGATGATAATTTTTTTAATAGTATTCCAAACATTGAAAATTTAGATCTTTCTAAAAACTTAATAGTTCACATTAATAAAACAACATTTTCAAATGAACTTAAAATTTTAAATTTAAGCGAAAATAAGCTTTCATATATTCCAAATAATATTTCAAAAAATCTTATTGAATTAAATTTATCTAACAATGAAATCCAAAATATTGACAAACAATTGTATTATTATCATAACATTACAGATTTAAAGTTGCAAGGAAATAAATTATATAGCTTAGCAAATGAAGTATTTAAATCACAATCAAATTTAAAAAATCTTGATCTTGGCCATAATAAATTCACTAAAATTCCTATTGATGCGCTTAAACCATTACAAAATATTGAAACTCTTAATTTATCAGGAAATTATATAGATTTTCTATCACAAGATTTATTTGATTCATTACCAAATTTACAAAATTTATATCTCAATGATAATCTCAGTGAAAATAAAATGGAGATATTTTTCGACAGAAATATCAATTTAAACTCAATATCAATAATGAACTCATTAAAAAAATCTGATCTTTATAAGGCAAATCAGTTTTTTTCAGGTTCCAATGCGGTTACAATTCATAATTATTATGACAATTAAAAAATTTATTTTAAGGAATTGTAATTTTCATAGATAGCAATTCCATTTATTTTCCAGTTTGTCTCATGCATTATTTTTTCAAGTTCTGCGCTTTGCGAGCCATTTGCTAAAAACTGCATATTCCGTATTAAAATAAGAGAATCAAAAACCTTAGACTCAATGCTTAAATTTTGAATTTTCTCCTGTAATGAACTCTCAAAATAGTTTTTAAACTTTCCATTCTCAGACACCATTTTTATAGAATTCATTTCCTTTAATTCACTTGATAAAGAAGAAATATCTTTATTATTAATTTTATTGTCATTTGGAAAAATAATAGGTATTGAAAATAATCTTGAAAGTTTTTTCAAATCTTCATTATTATAAAATCCATCACCGATAATAAGTGCATGAACATAATTCTTAAATATATGATCAAAAGCTTTACTAGATAAATGACCTCCATCATTTTTGGTTTCTTCAATATAAATTTTATAATTGACTCCATTTGTTGCGGTAGAAGATAAAAAACTTGATATTCCCCTTAAGAAGTTTTGATTGTATTGCTGTTTTTTTTCACCATTTGCTAATATCACACCAATTCTCATTTCTTGAGGATTATCATGTAATAATTGCACCAATCGGCTTCGTAAAAGTGAATTTTTAATATTAATTCCAGAATCAAAAGTAATGCTTTCTGCATTTTGAGAACTTTTTTTCTCTAAAATTTCAAGGGCTGTTGAATGATCTCCTTCTTTCATTTTAGAAATAAAAACATTTGCAACATAGTCATTTGAAAACTCTGAAGATATATTTTCATCAAAATTAAGGACAGACAATCTAGACTCTATATCAAACAATGATATTTTTTTTGTCTCCTCTTTATTTAGAGAAATATATTGATAGTTTTGTTTTTTCATCAAATCTTTTAATTTTTTAAGTTGTAATTTCTCAAACTCTTTATTTAAGGAAAATCTTGCGGCTTCAGCTGCTAATGCATAGTATTTTGCTAAATAAGTGGGTTGCAAATTAGGAAACTCTAAAACTTTAACTAAACTTACCGCCAAAGCATATTTTTGAAATTTTATATAAATTTGAAGCAAACCATATGAGCAAATAGATGTCATTGGCAAGCTTAATATATTTTCACTTAAAGCTTCTTCTAAATATATTTGCGATTGCATGAAATCTTTTTCATTTATATTGATGAGAGCAATTCTACATTTTGCTACAGCAACATCTTTTTTTGAAGAATATTCATTTTTTAATATATTATTATATAATTCACTAGAATTTTCATATTCTTTATTATAAAAAAAACTCTCAGCTTTATCTAAAACTGAGAGTTGTGCAAATGCTGCGAAATGTGTTTGCGCTAATAGTAATAATAATAACTTAATTTCAATCTGGCGCACCAACACGAACCATTGCTGTTCTAAGAATACGATCACCGATTTTATAACCAGCCATAAATTCATCGATTACTGTTTCCTGCTTTAAAGAAGAGTCTACGACTTTAGCAATTGCATTATGGTAAGTTGGGTTAAATGGCGTATCTTTACCGGGGAGCCTTTCAATACCATGCTTTCTAACCGCATCTTGAAACACCTTAGAAACCAACTGAACACCTTCAACAATTCCAGCAATTTTTTTGCCTTCTTCAGTTTCAAAGTTAATTTGAGTGAGTTCAATAGCAGACATTGCCTTATCGAAGGCATCAATGACAGGGAGCAAATCTTTGGCAAATTCTTGAATGGCATAAATACGGGTTTCTGATTTTTCACGTTCCATTCTTTTACGCATATTTTCAGAGTCTGCGGCTATTCTAAGCATACGATCGTGCGTTTCAGTAAGCTTTGCCTGCGCCGCAGCACATTCAGCCTCGAGTGTAGACATTTTTGATACTTCTTCACTTTGAGCTTTTGAAGCACCTTGAACTTCAGGACTTTGTTTGTCGCTGCTTGATGAGTTGTCATTCATTTCAGAAGAGTTTGTTTCGCCCATGGCCTCTTCTGATGACATTTCAATTGTATTTTTTAAAAACATAGTGTGTATCCTCTCATTTCGGTTCATTCGTTATCAAGGTCACTGAGAGTTTAAGCAGAGAAAGCATCAGGTCAACAAGAAAAATTTTGAATAAATGCATTTGGTGCTTGAAAAGTTTTCCTCACTTTATAAGAATGACGTGCGTTTAAGCTACTTTGAAAGAAAGGCGCTCCTGACTATGCTTGATCCAAAATTTATCCGAGACAATCTAGAAGCCGTTGCTATTGCAGCAAAAAATAAGCGATTTGAATTTGATCCAAATATTTTTAGCGAACTTTATGAAAAGCGCTTGAAATATATCAAAGAGACAGAAGAGCTCAGAAGCAAACGCAATGAAGGCTCCGATGCTGTGAAGAGAGCAAAATCGAAGGAAGAAAGAGAATCTCTTGTTGCTCAAATGCGAGCTCTGGGACCAAAACTCGAAGAAGCAGAAAAAAATCTGCGAGAAATTGAAAAAGAGTTTGAAAAACTTCTTCTTACAGTCCCAAGCATAGCCTCAGACGACACTCCAATTGGTGCAAGCGATGCAGACAATGTTGAAATACGTAAAGTTGGAGAATTACCAAAATTTGAATTCCCCCCTCTTGATCACATCACGCTGGGAAAAAATCTCGGAATTATAGATTTTGATAGAGGAGCAGGAATTGCAGGATCACGCAGCTATTTTTTAATGGGCCAAGGAGCAGAGCTTGAAAGAGCTGTACATTCTCTAACTCTCGAATTGCTAAAAAAGCGTAATTACAAACAAATGAGTGTTCCCGTACTTGTTCGCACAAGCGCAATGGAAGGTACAGGTTATCTCCCAGGTGGTGCTGACCAAGCTTATTTTGTTGAAAAGGATGATATGTGGCTTGTTGGTACATCTGAAGTTCCGTTGGCAAGCTATCACCAAAATGAAGTTCTTGATCAGTCGCATTTACCAATTAAAATGTGTGCATGGTCAAGCTGTTTTCGTAGAGAAGCAGGAGCTGCAGGAAAAGACACAAAAGGTCTCTACCGCGTTCATCAGTTTCAAAAAATAGAGCAAGTCGTTATTTGCGAGCCAAATATTGAAAAAAGCGACATACTTCATAAAGAATTATTACAAAATGCAGAAGATATTCTACAATTACTTGAATTACCTTATAGAGTTGTGCAAGTCTGTACAGGAGATTTAGGACAAGGACAGGTTAAAAAGAATGATATTGAAACATGGATGCCAAGTCGAAATAATTATGGAGAAACCCATAGTTGCTCAAGCTTTTATGATTTTCAGGCACGTCGCTTAAAAATTCGCACACGTGATGAAAATAGTAAACCTCAATTTTGCTTTACATTAAACAATACTGCAGCAGCGACACCTCGCTTATTAATTCCTTTGCTTGAAAATCATCAAATGCCTGATGGTCGTATTCGCATTCCAAAAGCATTGCGTAAATTCATGGATAATGCAGAATATATTGGCTAGAAGGCGATTGATTTTATCTTTTTTTTGGAGAAAATATGATTGCCTGTGTATGGGATTATTATGGAACTGATTCCTTTGGCACTGCTGAACATTTTGAAAAACATTTAAAAGAATTTATACAAATCAGAAATGTTTTAAATTGTACTACAGGAGTGCAAAAAAATGGAACAACTCAATCATTTGTTTGGTGCGTAGGAAATAAAGATTCTTTAAATCTAGTTATTACTTATTTAAAACCAAAACATTTTATACCAAAAGAAAATTTCATAGAATTTGGTATTAAAGTTTAATAGAAATCCCACTCAAATAAGCTTAAATTAATATTCTTTTTTTTAATTGCAAATGCAGCAGAGTAGTTATTATCAATATTAAATTTTTCTAATGTCCAATCAGATAAATTATGATTGCAATTCTTATCTTCAATGAATGAACATGGGATAAAGGGATTAATTGAAACAGTGATTTTTTCAGGAGGGTAATGAAAACCTAATCCAATTGCTTTCATTATAGCTTCTTTGCAACTCCAAATATGAAAAAATGAAGCACATTTTTCATTCTCAGGTAATTCTTGCCACAGACAAAATTCCTCTGGAGAAAAAACCAATTTAGCAGAGCCTGTCATATCAAAATCATTCTTATATTCTTCAATATCTATACCGATTTCATCTTCCAATGTGAAAGCGTAGGAAATCCAATTTCCAGCATGTGTCATATTAAACTTTAAATTTAATAAATTTTTATTTATTGCAAGAAATGGTTTAAAATATTTAGAATATGAAAAATGGATATTTTTTGCGTCCAAACTTAAGTAATTTGAGATAAGTAATTTCAATATGGAACGGGCAAATATATAACGAATTTTATCAATATTCTTATAGAATTTATTTGCCTTTTCAACTTCTTCATAAGTTAAAAATTTTGTTAAATTTTGCAAAAGGCGTTCTTCTTGAGAGAGTCTAACTCTCCATAAGTGAATATCCGATTTTTTCAAAAATATATTTTTATTTTTTATTAATAACCAACTACTCATTTTTAAAAACCTTGTTCATCATCCTTTAATCTTGAATATGCAAAACCACCATTTAAACTCCAAACACAATCAAACCCCATTCTTCTAAGACTCTTTGCAATAAATAATGACCTATTTCCAGTCGAACAAACGAGTGCAATTTTTTCTTTAATTAAACTTTTGTTATCATGTATAAGGTCAATTATCAAGTTTACTATTTGACTTTTTGGTATATTCATTGGCCTTTTTTCAAGACCAATAACATTCCAATCTTTAAATAAAAGCGATTCAGCTTTTTCTCGAATATCAATAATATAATAATTTTCTTTAAGTAAAGTCTCTAAATCAACTATAGGAATTTTTTTATAATCTAAACTACTTGTATTTATTAATCCACATATAATTTGTCCTTGTTGAGAAGTTAAAGCAATTTGAGAATCAATAAATTTTTTTTCATTACAAAACTCTTCAAGCGCCATGAAATTATAAGTGTTCAAGGCTTTAGCAAGTAGATTATTATTTTTTCTTTCAAACCCCCAAAGGGTTGCAAAACTGTTATCGTAGTCATGCGCAGGACAAATAATTGTTTTATTATCAAATATTTTATCAAGAAGGTGCAGTGTCTCATAGAATTGCTTTATGCCACTTATTCCAAAATCTGTTCGTCCTAGACCACTGCTTAAAATGGTGTCGCCTGTAAATGCAAAGATTGGAGCTTTATTTTCAGAAAGATTGTAGACAAGATAAGCCATACTATCAAGGGTGTGACCTGGTGTTGATATTCTTTTAACAATCCATTGCTGTGATGAAAACTTCAAAAGATCTTCATTATTAGGCCACCCTAAATAATCTATTGCATTGTCATTTAATTGAAGAGAATTAAAAATTTCTTTTCTTGAAGATTCATGATCTGCATGGGAATGCGTATCTAAAATAGCGCAGACATTTAATTTTCGGCATTTTACAATATTCACAACTCTTTCAATACTATCTTGCGTAGGATCGACTATCAAACAGGTCTTTGAATTATTATCAATTAAAACCCATGTATTTGCATTATGAGAACTGATTTGAAAAACACCGTGTATTTCATCTTGTAATGAAAGAGAGTCGAAAGAATTATTCTCAATATTACAAGTCAAATTAATGCATGAATTTCTCAAAGCTTTTCCTGCAGACAAAATAGCCTCTGCCCCAGCATTAATTTCATCTTTTGTTGTAGCAAATCCAAAAGAAAGTCGAATTGCAGAGTTAAGTTTCCATTCAGGTAATTTCATTGCCGTTAAAACATGACTGTGATTCACTGATTTTGAATTGCATGCAGAACCACCGCTCACACTTATACCTGCAGCGTCAAAAACATTCATCAATTCTCGTGAAGACAATCCAAAAATTGAAAAATTTATTGTAGTAGCTACAGTTTCTTTAAAATCAGCATTGAATTCAATTGTTGGAAAAGCTTTTTTCAAGGCATTTACAATTATATCTCTAAATGATTGTAATTCTTGTTCAGTTCTTATTGAGTGAACTATTTTTCCATTTTTTCTATCATTTAACATTTCAAGAATAACACCCAGCGCAGCTATTCCAGGCAAATTCTCTGTACCTGAACGCACACCTTGCTCTTGTCCACCTCCAACAATCAGTGGGCAACGAGGAGCTCCTTCACGTAAAAATAAGAACCCAATTCCTTTTGGTGCATGAATTTTATGAGCACTAAATGTTGCATAATCTACACTTAATTTTTTAAAATCAAGTTCAATTTTACCCAGTGCTTGTACGCAGTCGACTAACCAATATATATGGTGCGATTGTTCCCTAATAATACTTTCAATTTTTTTTAAATTATGAATAACACCCGTTTCATTATTCACAGCCATTGTACATAAAAAAAATGCATCTTTTGCATAGAACTTTAATTGATCATAGTTAATTATTCCACCTGAGTTTACCTCTATTACAACTATAGGTAGATTTAATTTAAGTACGTGACACCAATGTTCAACAGCACTTAACACAGCTTTATGTTCAGTAGAAGCAATGAGTATTTTTCTTTCATTATTTTCATTTAATTTAATGTTCTTTTTTGTCAAGCTTTGTAAAAGTGAAAGGACACTAATTTGAATGGCCTCAGTTGCACCACTTGTAAAAAAAATTTCATTTGGGCTGACATTTAATACTCGGCTCGCATACGTTCGAGAACGTTCTAAAATCAATTTAGCTTCAGCCCCAGCCATATGTGTGCTGCTTGGATTTCCATAAACGCGTTGCATAGAACAAATAGCAGCTCTACAGGATTCTTCTAAGATTGGAGTTGTTGCATTGCAATCAAAATAAATACGATTTTGCAGAGAAGTTACCATTTTTGATTCTCCTTTTTGGAATAATTGAAGTTTTAATATAAAATATAAGTATCAAATATACATTAATAACTCCAGTTAAAATAATTATTTTTGTATGTTATTTATAATTATTAAATAACATAATTTGTTAAAAATTGATTTTCATATTTTTTTTGGTTATCTAGTAAAATGAATATAGTTAAACTTGATTAAGCTCAAAAAATTGGTTTTTAAATAAGAAAGATGCTCATTAACTAGAATCTTTCTTAAAAGAGAGATAATCAAGAATATTTGATATGAATAACAAATTTTTGATATTCATTCTCAACAGACAAGAATCATAAAAATTTAAGTTCAATCATTTAAATTAATATGACCTCTATTTTTTATTTAGGAAGAAAAATACATGAAGAAAATAACACTTTTAAATCTACTATTTTTTTCATTAGGCTCAATCATTGGTTCTGGTTGGCTTTATGGAGCCTATTATACCTCAAAACTTGCTGGTAATGCTGCCATTATTTCTTGGATAATCGGGGGCCTCATGATGGCAATTGTTGCTCTTAGTTATGCAGAAATTATCTTAAACAAACAGTTTAATAATTTACCAGATGCAGCAAATCATAGCTTAAGTAAAAATGGCAGTATACTTGTCAGTATTCTCACATGGATCTGGACGGCTCTCATTCCCCCCATAGAAGTTCAAGCAACTATCCAATATGCATCAAACTATTTCACTTGGATCCGCAATCCTCTAACACAAGAATTTACATTATCTAAAGCCGGTTTATTTTTGTCTTTTTTTCTTCTCTTTATTATGTTTTTTATAAATATTTTTGCATCAAATACCGTTGGTCGGTTTAATAAATTAATCACGATAGTTAAAGTCATCATACCTATTTCAGTTGCCTTTATTTTCTTCTATGTCATTTATAAAAATCCATACAATGCATATAATAACTTATCTTTAGATTTTTTTAGCGAAGGAGTTTCAGGAATGCTGACCGCCATCTCAACAGGTGGAATTGCATTTTCATTTATTGGTTTTCAGACTGCTATTTTCTTAGCAAAAGAAACAGACAATCCACAAAAAAACATTCCCATAGCTGTTTTTGGTTCAATTTTTATAGCAATAATTATCTATTTACTTATTCAAATTGGTTTTAACCTTTCCATTCCTTCAGATAACTTAAACAATGGTTGGTCTCAATTAAACTTTGCAGGAGACTCAGGACCAATTGCTGGTTTACTTGCTCTATTTGGTTTTGTATTTATGAGTTATTTTCTTTATTTCGATGCAGTTATTTCTCCATTTGGCACTGGATTAGGCTATAAAGTTGCGGCTTCACGCGTATTAAGCAACTTATCTGAAGAGAAAATATTTCCTAAATTTCTGTCACAAAGAAACAAATTCGGATCTCCTTATTTTGCAAATACAGTCAATTTTATTCTTGGCGCCATATTTTTATGCTCTGTTTCAGGATGGCAAAGTATGATAGCTATACTTTGCGGTTTAATTATATTAACAATGTCATATGTTCCACTCTATGTTTTATATGCAAGATTAAACAAATATAATGACACAAGTTTTAAAGTTAAAAATTACAAAATATTATCTTTTTTAAGTTTTTATTTCTGTAATTTAATGCTTATTTGGTGTGAATGGAATCAAATTAAATATGTTTTATCTATCTTTTCATCCATATTTATTTTTCTTATAATTAAAGATATTTTGAAAAATAAATTTAACTTTAATTTAATATTCCATGCTATATTACCTATTCACGCATTTTTAATTGGCATGATAACTTATTTAAAAACTACGCAATCATCATTTTATTTTGAAACAGTAAGCTTATTCATCATATCTCTCGTAATTATCCTAACTGTTATCCAAATATTTAAAAGCAATCAATCACTCACCAATAGAATTAATAAAAACAAAGAAAAATTAGTGTCTTAATTATTAAAAGAAATATATTGTATAAATTTAAAAAATTGGTAATCTAATCTTAGTTGTTCTTTTGTATGCTCTCCCTTTTAAACTCTGGAGACGTTACTTTATGTTAAGATTATTATTACTTTTATTTTCTATTATCCCACATCTTATTTTTTCACTAGAAAACAATAAAAATTCATTAACAACAAAGGCAAACGGCGGAACAGAAATCGCCATTGTAGCGGGTGGATGTTTCTGGTGTGTCCAAGCCGACTTTGATAAACTTGAAGGTGTTACAAAAACAGTTGTTGGTTACGATGGAGACAACGATAAAACCACCACCTATGAAAAAGTTTCTTCAGGAAAAACCCAGTTTGTTGAATCCACAAAAATTTTTTTTAATCCTCAAAAAATCTCTTATTCTGAGATTCTTAATTACTTTTGGAAACACGTCGACCCAACCAACAATGAAGGTCAGTTCTGTGACAAGGGAAAGCAATATCGAACAGTCATATTTTATTTAAATGAATCACAGAAAAAATTAGCTATTCAATCTAAAGAAAAAATTAAAGAAAAGTTCAATAACGTCGCTACAGACGTTATTCCCTCCACCAATTTTGTCACAGCAGAAGAATATCACCAAAACTATTATAAGAAAAATCCTATCCGATATACCTATTATCGTAAATCATGTGGCAGAGATGCCCGCGTAAAAGAGGTTTGGAATGAAAAATCAAATTAAACTAAATATTATTTTATCAACACTTCTTCTTATGACAGGACAAGCTATGGCCAAAACGAATGAAACAAAATCTGAAGAGTCTTCTCAAGACGACTCCAAATATTCTAAGGTCGACAAAAAGACTAAAATTCAAAAACTCACTCCCATTCAAAAAAAAGTCACTCAAGAAGATGGAACTGAGCGAGCTTTTGATAATGAATATTGGGACAAAAAAGAAGATGGAATATATGTCGACGTCATTTCTGGAGAGCCTTTGTTTAGTTCAACTGATAAATATGATTCTGGAACAGGCTGGCCTAGTTTTTCTAAGCCTATCGATACTAAATATGTCACAACCAAAACAGATAAAAAACTCCTTATATTTGAAGAACGGACAGAAGTTCGCTCAAAGTACGCAAACTCTCACCTTGGACATGTTTTTGATGACGGACCAACCCCTACCAAAAAGCGCTATTGCATGAATTCAGCTGCTTTACGCTTTATTCCTGTTAAAGACATGGAAAAACAAGGTTATGGCAAATATTTATATCTATTTGAGAAAAAGAAATAACGAATTTAAAAAATTAAAAAGTAATCCATTTGAAGGAATTGCGATCATGCATTATAATGAGTAGTGGTGTCAAAGTAAAACACTTCTTTATTAACGTAACATTTTGAATGCGTGAGTCCAATCATTGTCTCTAAACCCAGAGATGCACCAAAGCATACATAAAGGCTCAATTGCTCGTGCCGCTTCGACTGTACCACAATCTTCACTTTCCCAGCCGAACTGCTCTAAAATTTCCATTACAGTTATCTTTGCAGGTTCGCTGTTTCCACAAATAAACATTGTCGGCTTTATTGAAAGTTTAGGCTGCACCATCATGGGAGCACCAACTGAAGAAAATGCTTTCACAAAATTAACCTCAGGATATTTCTTTTGCATTTGTTCCATTAGAGAACTATTCATTTCTGTAAAAAAATTCACTACCCCATTAACAGGAGGATTATTACTTATTGGATTTGTTACATCAATTATTATCTTTTTACTTAAATTTTTTTCTCCGCAAAGGGACAATGCATTGAGAGCTTCTAAGCCTTTTACTGCGACAACAATGATTTCACCGAAATTAGCTGTCTCTTCAAAGTTTCCAATATGAGCATTTTGCTTATTTTTTTCTAGCCAGTCTGAAAGTTTTTCTTTTGAACGACTTCCTCTCATAACGCTGTGCCCAAACTTTAAAAAACCATTTGCAAGAGTTTCCCCAACCGTGCCTGAACCTAAAACGCCAATTTTCATAACGCACCCCATGGATTGTTTGTTGTAACGAAGTCAAAAAAATAAATAAGATTATACTTAAAATCATAAGCTTTTAATACAAAATACGCTTCAAATAATTATTTTTATGCTTTTCTATAATATGTAATATTTCAAATGAATTTTTATTATTTTAATTTATTATAAAATATTTTGCATTCTTCTTGTTACTTTTAAATCTTTACAACAGAATCTGTTTTTAAAATATTTTGAAAATATTTGGTTGTGGATATATAATTAAATATTTAGAATTTTTGAAAATTTTTATTAACAGAAATTGGTTCCTGAATATGCAAAAATAAAAACCATATTTAATACTTTATAAAGTTAAAAAAGAACATGAGTAATAAAAGAATAAAAATTAGAAAAATGATAGTATAAGAAACTTTTAATGATGATTTTAGAAAAAAAATAGACTTAAATAATTTTTCCTCTATTTAGAGCACTCAAAAATATATTAAAAATCTATCTCTTTGACCTAAAACTTCACATAGATTAGACAATGATTATTTTTAAAATGCTAAAAATAATCAGTATTTTAAAAAATCAGGAAGAATAAATTGGTAATGAATCAATAATAATTTAATTTTTTATTGAAAAATCAAACATGCTGTATTAATGACATGAGTGATATAAAAAATCAATTGTTCTTAACCATCATTTAAAGTTAAATGAACTATAGGATATTAAGTAAATGCATCCATTTCAAAGATTATTTTTATATTCTAAAAACTATCAAAAGCAAATTATTCTTGGAGGTATTTATTCAACTCTAAATAAAATATTTGACATTATGCCCGAAATCCTAATTGGTATAGCTATTGACACAGTTGTAAATACAAATCAATCTTTTCTAGCTAAATTTGGTTTTATATCTACTAAAGAGCAAATTGTAATCCTTGGCCTATTAACTGCACTTATCTGGATCTTCGAATCTTTATTTGAATTTTTATATTCTTTAAAATGGAGAAATTTAGCACAAAATTTGCAGCACGACCTTAGAATTGATGTTTACTCTCACATTCAAAAACTCGAAATGTCATTTTTTGACAATAAAAATACTGGCAATTTACTTTCTATATTGAATGATGATATTAACCAAATAGAAAGATTTTTAAATGGAGGAATTAACTCAATAATTCAGGTGTTTTTCTCGTCCGTTTTAATTGGATTGATATTTTTTATATTATCACCAACTATTGCCTTTCTCTCACTCATACCCATTCCATTCATACTATTTGGTGCATTTCATTTTCAAAAAAAAATTGGACCAAAATATTTAGAAGTTAGAGAAAATGCAGGAGGCATTAACTCTCATTTGAACAATAATATTTTAGGGATTTCAACAATAAAAAGTTTTACATCAGAACAATATGAAATTAGTAGAATAGAAAGTTTAAGCAAAAAATACAAAGAATCTAATCGAAGTGCAATCAAACTAAGTTCAGCTATCACTCCTGTAATTCGCATGGCTGTCATGTTAGGTTTTATAATAATCCTTGTTTATGGAGGATTTTTAGTATTAGACAATAAATTAAATGTAGCTATTTATAGTATTTTAATCTTTCTTTCTCAAAGACTTTTATGGCCTTTAACAGCACTTTCTGAAATAACTGACACATACCAACGCTCTCTTGCATCTATCAATCGAGTTATGAATTTATTAAAAACTCCTATTAAAGTTTCTTACAATGAAACTGGCTTAGATCTCAAAAATGTTATAGGTAATATTGAATTTAAGAATATAAATTTTTCATATTCAAACAAGAAGATTCTAAATGATTTATCTTTCAATATTACATCTGGTAAAACTTTTGCATTTGTTGGAGCTACTGGCTCAGGAAAAAGCACCGTACTTAAACTATTGCTTCGCTTTTATGAGAAGAATTCTGGCGAAATTTTATTAGATGGTCATGATATTTCAAAAATTAATCTTAAAGATTTAAGAAAATCGATTGGGTACGTGAGTCAAGATATTTATTTAATTGGAGGAAGTGTTGCAGATAACATTGCTTATGGAACCTTTCATTCAACAAGAGAAGAAATTATTCATGCGGCTAAACTTGCAGAGGCTCATGATTTTATAACTCATCTTGAACACGGCTATGATTCTATTATTGGTGAACGGGGGCAAAAGCTTTCGGGAGGCCAAAGGCAAAGATTAGCAATAGCAAGAGCAATATTAAAAAATCCACCCATACTTATTTTAGACGAAGCTACCTCGGCCGTTGATAATGAAACAGAGCTTGCCATTCAAAAATCTCTTGAAAAAGTAGTCATTGGTAGAACAACTATTATAATTGCGCATAGACTTTCTACTGTTAGAAATGCCGATAAAATTTTTGTATTTAATAATGGTGAAATTATTGAGTCGGGTGATCATAACCATTTAGTCAATTTAAACGGAATATATGCCACACTATGGAGTTTGCAAATGGGTGAAAAAATTCTATAAAAACTTTCAATGCAAAGCACTTAAGAGATCGATTCAGCATTTGCTTCTAATAAATTTAAATCAAATAACTCAAGATAAGCTGCAGCATCTGCAGCAGCATTAAACTGAGTTGCCTCAATTTCAGAAGTTAATTGATTTATAACTTCATTGTTATCATGTAAAACTTGTTCTTTCCAAATTTCTTCGTTTGTAATAATTTCATTTACAAGATCAGAAGTACTCGGTTTCTTATTTGCAACAGAAAATAAATGCTCTTGAGCAGCAATAACATCAACTCTATATTCATCTATAAAATTATCTTTACGAATAAGTGCATTGTAGTATTCTGATTTTGCCAAAAGAAAATCATTGTAAGCATTTTCAATATTTTGCTTTTTATTTGAGGCATAAGAATTTAAAGCAAAAAACATTAATGAAATATAAATAAATCTTTTAAAATACATTCTTAAAACATCCTTAAAAACTGAATCGATTAAAAATTAAACTCTCAGCAGAAACTAAAAAGCAGCTCTCAAATTTAATTGAAAGCTGCTTTTTTATAATAAATTTCTTGTTAAGAAATTACATCATACCTGGATAACCAGCTCCTGGTGCAGGGGCTGCTTTGTCGTCTTTTGGACGCTCAGCAATCATGCATTCGGTTGTAAGAAGAAGTGAAGCAACAGATGCTGCATTTTGTAATGCAGAACGAGTTACCTTAGTTGGGTCGATAATACCTGCTGCAACCATGTCTTCATAACGCTCTTCTTTAGCGTTAAAGCCATAATTAGCAGAAGAGTTTTCACGTACATTGTTTACAACAACAGATGGCTCATAGCCTCCATTTGCAACGATCTGACGAAGTGGCTCTTCACAAGAACGAGAAATAATATCAATACCAAAACGTTCGTCGTTGTTAATATCTGCACGAAGAGCTTCGAGAACTTTTTGTGCACGAATAAGAGCAACTCCGCCCCCTGGGACGATACCTTCTTCAACAGCAGCGCGAGTTGCATGAAGAGCATCTTCAACGCGTGCTTTCTTTTCTTTCATTTCAGATTCAGTTGCAGCGCCAACACGAATAACAGCTACACCGCCAGAGAGTTTAGCAAGGCGCTCTTGAAGTTTTTCACGGTCGTAATCAGAAGTCGTATCACCAATTTGCTTATTGATTTGTTTAACGCGTGCTTCGATATCTGCTTTAGAACCTTGGCCATCGATAATTGTTGTATTGTCTTTGTCAGAACGAACACGTTTCGCAACACCAAGTTGTTCAAGTGTTGTTGCTTCGAGCTTCATACCAAGTTCTTCAGAAATAACTGTAGAACCAGTAAGAATTGCAATATCTTCAAGCATTGCTTTACGGCGATCGCCAAAGCCAGGAGCTTTGACTGCAACAATCTTAAGATTTGCACGAAGACGGTTAAGAACGAGAGCTGCAAGAGCTTCGCCTTCAACGTCTTCAGCAATAACAAGAAGTGGTTTGCCAGTGCGAATTACTTTTTCAAGAATTGGCACGAGGTCTTTAAGAGAAGAAAGTTTTTTGTCAAAAATAAGAACATAAGCATCTTCGTAATTAACTTCCATTCTTTCAGGATCATTTACAAAGTAATTAGAAAGATAACCGCGATCGAATTGCATACCTTCAACAACATCGAGAGTTGTTTCCATGCCTTTCGCTTCTTCAATTTGAATAACGCCTTGCTTGCCTACTTTTTCCATAGCTTTTGCAAGAATATCACCAATATATTTATCAGAGTTTGCAGAAATTGTTCCAACTTGTGCAATTTCATTGTGACTTGAAATAGCTTTACTTGCTTTCTTAAGTTCTGCAGTGATTGCTGAAACAGCTTTGTCAATTCCGCGCTTTAAATCCATAGGATTATGACCAGCAGCAACAAGCTTAACGCCTTCACGGTAAATTGCTTGAGCAAGTACTGTAGCTGTTGTTGTACCGTCACCCGCAACATCAGAAGTCTTTGAAGCAACTTCCTTAACCATTTGCGCGCCCATATTTTCAAACTTGTCTTCAAGTTCAATTTCTTTTGCAACAGTTACGCCGTCTTTAGTCACATTTGGTGAACCAAAAGATTTGTCAATAGCAACATTGCGGCCTCTCGGTCCCATGGTCACTTTTACAGCATCTGCAAGAGTATTAACGCCTACAAGAATTTTTTTACGAGCATCTTCACCAAAATTAATCATCTTAGCTGACATGGATATCTCCTAAATTATTTTTAAAATTAAAACCCCAATTTATAATTGGGTCAGATTATTTATTAACCAATTACACCCAAAACGTCATCTTCGCGAAGAATAAGGTGATCTTCACCGTCAACTTTAATTTCAGTTCCACTGTATTTGCTAAAAAGTACGCGGTCGCCAACTTTAATATCAATTGCGCGAACCTTGCCGTCTGCAAGTACTTTGCCATTTCCAACAGCAACTACAGTTGCTTCAACAGGTTTTTCTTTAGCATTATCAGGAATTAGAATTCCCCCAGCTGTTTTAGTTTCTTCAGCAACACGTCTAACTAAAATACGGTCAGAAAGTGGACGAATCTTCATAATGAGCCTCCAAAAAGTGGAAATAAACCACAACATTAAAAACTTAATTTTAAAGGTGAGAGGAGACTTCCTCCCGATACCTCAGCTGGAAAATAAGCGTCACAACTCGAGTGTCAAGGCTCGCTGCGGAATAAAATTTTATTTATATATTTTTATGTAAAAATAAAATAGATTTTGTAAAGTACAAAATCTAAAATGCCAAGAATTTTATCATTCAATTCATTATTAATACATACTTAAAATTTATGGATTTGCAGAAAATGAAATATTTGAGAGCCCAAGCTGTTCAATTGAAATATCATGGCTTTTGGAACGCTTTACTAAATAAACAACGCCTTTTTTATCGAGCATAATTGCGGCTGGTACAGATTTTTTTTCCCAATATGCTGCAACAATTTTTGAATTAGAAATTGAATTTAAAAAAGATTGAACTTTTTCATCACTTGGATGAATTATTTTTCCTAATTCTAAAACATTTTTTTCGTTGTTTATAAGAAATAAAATATCGCTATTATATGCAAGAATATTTATATTTGATTTTGTATAGATATTTTCATCATTATAAAAAAGATATAAGGGTGCCATTTTAGGATATTGCTTTTGGACTTTGGAAGGAATTTTAGAAAAATTTCCAATAGAATCAGAGTCTGGCATTCTATAATCAATATATTTCGATTTTTGCTGAGAATTGCTAATTAAAATAAAATTACTCTCAGAATTTTTAATCGAAAAACACTTTTGACTAAACAGAAGCAAAAAGATACAAACCATTGAAATAATAAAACTATTCATAAGATCTGGCACCTAAATACATAAATAAGCCCCCCAACGAAAGATTATCTATATGAAATTAAGTAAGAGTGCAAATGATTTTATAAAGAGTTATTATTTTACTTGGCGAACTTCAAGACCGCAGGAACGCATAAAATCCATAACAAATTCATAATCTTCGTTTTTGTAAGCATTCTTAAAGACCACTCTTTTTATACCTGCTGTGATTATGGCTTTTGCGCAGTCCCTGCACGGACTATAAGTACAGTAGAGAGCCGAGTTGCGTAGATCTTGCCTCGATGCAGCTATAGCATTTATTTCTGCGTGCACCATAAAAGGATATTTATCAGGACGTAGATTAGGTAGTTTTTTATCATCACAACCAGGAGGAAAGCCATTATAACCTGTCGCTAAAATTCTTTTATTTTCATCAATAACAACAACGCCCACTTGTGTTTCTCCATCATGACTTCTTTTAGAAACTGCTTCCGCAATTCCTAAAAAATAATCATCCCAAGTTGGACGCTCTATATTTTTTTTATTTTCATAATTTATTTTAATTACTGAAAAAGATTTTCTATCTTCCTTTAATTGAGAAACAGTATCGCTCATAAAATAACACTTTCTTTATATTCGCCATAAACATCTCGCAATATATTGCAAATTTCGCCAATGCTCGCATACACACGCACGGCATTTAAAATGTGTGGCATTAAATTATCCGTTCCTTGCGCCGCTTCTTTCAGTTTTTTGAGCGAGTTTTGAACAGCGGAATTATTACGCTTATTTTTCACTTTTTTTAAGCTCTGAATCTGAATTTTTTCAACTGAGTCATCAATTTTTAATAAACCTTCAGGACGCTTTTCTTCAACAATAAACTTATTAACACCCACAATAACTCTTTCATGAGTCTCTATATCTTGTTGATATTGATAAGCTGATTTTTGAATTGAAGCCTGTACAAAACCCTGCTCAATTGCTTTTACCATTCCTCCCAATGAATCAATTTTTGAAATAATTTCATTAACTTCAACTTCAATTCGATCAGTTATAGCTTCGACATAATAACTCCCCGCAAGAGGATCAACTGTCTCAGTTACACCGCTTTCGTAAGCTATAATTTGTTGAGTGCGGAGAGCAATGCGGGCTGATTCTTCTGTTGGCAAAGCAAGAGCTTCGTCCTTTGAATTTGTATGTAAGCTCTGTGTTCCTCCTAAAACAGCGGCAAGTGCCTGAATTGCCACACGAACAATATTATTCTCAGGCTGCTGTGCTGTTAAAGTCGAACCGGCAGTTTGGGTGTGAAAGCGCAGCATAAGACTCTTTGGATTTTTAGCGCCAAAACGCTCTTTCATAATTTTTGCCCAAACTCTTCTTGCAGCTCTAAATTTACCAACTTCCTCTAAGAGATCGGTAAAACCATTAAAAAAGAATGACAAGCGGGGAGCAAATTCATCCACATGCAAACCCACTTTTATTGCCGCTTCAACATAAGCAATACCATTTGCAAGAGTAAAACCCACTTCTTCTGAGGCAGTGCTACCCGCTTCGCGTATATGATAACCACTAATAGAAATTGTATTCCATAAAGGAACATGTTCCTTACAAAATGCAAAGATATCGGTAATTATTCTCATAGATTGTT
Organism: Fluviispira multicolorata; assembly: GCF_009208585.1. GTDB lineage: Bacteria > Bdellovibrionota_B > Oligoflexia > Silvanigrellales > Silvanigrellaceae > Silvanigrella > Silvanigrella multicolorata. The sequence continues at coordinate 549,611 of NZ_WFLN01000006.1, read as the reverse complement.
TAGGGGGAAAGATATAAGTTCCTCTTGCAATATATTCTTTTAATATATCGTTCTGAATTGTTCCTCTTAATTTGTTGGTACTTACTCCTTGCTTTTCAGCAACTGCAATATACAATGCCAATAAAACAGACGCCGAAGAATTTATAGTCATTGAAGTTGATATTTTATCAAGAGGAATTCCATCAAATAAAATTTCCATATCAGCCAAAGTATCAATTGCAACGCCAACTTTACCAACTTCGCCTGCTGCTTCTTCACTATCGGAATCATAACCAATTTGAGTTGGAAGATCGAATGCTACACTTAAACCTGTTTGACCTTGCTCTAATAAATATTTATATCTTTTGTTACTTTCTTCTGCGCTTGCAAACCCTGCATACTGACGCATAGTCCATAAACTATTACGATACATTCCTGAATGAACCCCACGAGTATATGGATACGTGCCAGGAAAATTTATTTTATTTAAAAATTCTTTGTTCCTTTGATAATCCTCGGGATAATAAAGTTCTTCAACCACAGAGCGAGAAGCTGTCACAAATTCTTTTTTCCTTTTCGGATCTTTATTAGAAGCTGACATTTAATTCTTCCTTTACTTGCGATCAAATTAATTATTTCTTATTTTGACTTCACTTTTTTATTGATGATTCTGCCAGGAAAATCTTCCCAAAAATTATTTGAAAAAACAGTATTTATAAGTTCAGTCCAGTTTGGAAAATATTTTTTTTCTACTGGGTTGATTAAAGTTGCGCTCCCATCTTTTCCCCAAATAAGTTTTCCATTATTCGTATCAACTAACAATATAGAAAACCCGCCCGTTATCGAATAAATATTATCATCAAAGTTTGATTCAATCTGAGTTATTACAACTATTAATGCGGTGTCTGCATTCATAACTCGAGCAGTTAATGAGTTTAAATTTTCAATCCATTTGGGTTCACCCGCAAGACAATAAGAATAAAACTCTACGAAATTTTTTCTTGATAAACAAGAAGAGGTTATGAGTGAGCGGACAGTTGAATCGCGTGAAGAAAATCTTTTTGCAACATTATTCATGGTTCCTTTTAAGTTTTCCAAAATATTTGATTTGCCTTTTTCAAGAGCTTTATTTACCACATCGAATGGATAACCATTGATATTGGGTTGCCCATCAAAGGAGTCAATCACTTTTTTTTGCAAAAGATTTATAATATTTTCAGAAGCTATGATTGAGGGATCAATAGATGATGTTTTTGAAGGATCAGGAAGAACGAAAGTTGGAATTGCGATAATAGAAGCAGGGTTCACAGCCTCATAGCCAAATTGAATTCCAGCCGGCAATGGTTTTAAGCTTTGACATGATGTTATTAAAGCTGTAGCTAATGCAGACAGAGTAAGTTTTTTTAACATGCCTTTTTGAAGCATTTTATATTCCTTAGTGATACATATAATTAATCTTCAAGAGGGATCAAGTTTATTAAATTGTCCTGCTTGCCTTTGACAGAATACATATTTTAAAAATTTTGAAAAGAATAGCAGTTTTAAAAATTCTGGATCTGCTTAACGGTATTAGAAATAAGTTTGAATTCAGAGTTTTCAAGTTTTTGTAATATATTATGCAAATCTTCATCTTGATTTGAATATAAATGATACAAAGCATTACGAATAAGACCTTGGTACTTTGCACGTGTAGCAGCGGTTCCACCAAACCATTTTTCATACTCAAGTGGAGTCATTAAAGCGATATCTTTGATACTTATTGATAAAAAAGAGCTATTATATTCTGCAAATCCTTTTAAAATATTAAAATCAGAAGTGACTAAATTATAAGGACACACTTCTTGACAAATATCACAGCCATAAATCGTTTTAGAAAAATGTGAAATATATTCTTTGGGGACAATATCTCGATGCTCAATAGTTAAGTAAGATAAACATTTATTTGCATCCAAATAATACGGTTTTATGAGTGCATTTGTGGGACATGAATCTAAACATTTGGTGCAGTCACCACAATCTAAGCTTGCAATAGGATTTATTTTTGGAGTATCAAAATGTTCGATAATTTCACTGTGTGACAAATCCAACAAAAGAGTTGCGATAAAGAAAAAAGAACCCATACCAGGTCGAATTAACATTGTGTTTTTACCTATAAACCCAATATGAGCTTCTCTAGCATGCGCTCTATCAAAAAAAGGAATTGAATCAATGACAGGTCTAAACGTAAATTTTTTATTCAAATGTTTTTGAAGAGCTTGACCAATGAGTACTAAATTATTTTTTAAAATTTTGTGATAATCTTTCCCATAAACATATCTAGAAATTAATTTATTACCAATTAATGAATTTTTTTTTGCTTTTATTTCAAAAGAAACTACTCTTTTATTTCTTACTCTGTGTCCCATTGAATAAGGAAATAAAAAGACAAGTGCCGTTTTTGAGTTTGGCAGAATAAAAGAAGGATCCTTACGCACATCAATATTACTCTCTAAAAATTTCATTCCAGCATGCGCTTTATCATTCAACCACTGTTCAAAAGCTTTAAAATCTTTATCAAAAACATTTACATATTTTTTATCTTCAAATGAAAAAACACCTGTTGCATATGCATCATATTTTTTTAATAACTCAATTATATCTTCTCTTAATATCATCAGTCTGGACTTACGCTACTTGGATCTGCATGGACAATAACATCACCTTCAAATTCAGATGATAATACATGTTCAATTTTATCTATAATATAGTGAACTTCATTAAATAAAAGTGATTCTGGTAATGTAACATGAAAATCAAAAAAGTATTTATGACCACTTTTTCTTGCTCTAAATCTATGGATATCTAAAATTCTTTCGTCGGTTTTTTTAACAATTTCTATTGCGATTAATTTTATATCATCAGGTATATCATGATCCATAAGTTCATTTATACTTGTTTTTACTAACCCCAAAGAACCATAAATAATATAACCAGAAAATAACAATGCTAAAATAGGATCTAAAATTGTATATCCCGTTATTGCAACTAAAAAAAGGGCTAAAGTTGATGAAATATTTGTCACAAAGTCAACTTTATAATGTTCCGCATCTGCTATTAAAGCTGGGCTATTTAATTTTAAGCCATTTACTTTTAACCATTTTGTTACAAAAAGGCTCACAAAAGCTGCAAATATAAAAAAGACAATTTGCTTCCAATCTGAATGATTTATTAAAACAGTTTGTCCATTTAACACATCATATATTTGTCGAACGCTTGAGACAGCGATCGCAATTCCTCCACCAATAATCAGGCTTCCCTGACCAAGGGCAGCGATGCTTTCTGCGCGTCCATGCCCATAGGGATGATTATGATCTGCATCAAGACGTGCGAACTTAACAATTTTTCGATTTACGAGACTGACGATCATATCCATAGTGCTATCCCAAGCAGATAACGCAACTATCAATGAGCCTGTCATAAAAAAGAGTGTAAGTTTACCAACTGCTAAAAAAGCAGCACAAATTGCTGCTACCAAAGCTGCTCGTTGAGCTATTTTCGAATTTGAAAGTCCATCCGTTAATCTATGAAGCATAACATTACTTTCTATGGCTTAATAAAAACTCTTTGGTAGAAAGGCACTCCCTTCATAGTAAAGAGTTTTTGAAATGCTGTTTCGTAAGAATCACCCTGAATATTTTGAGGTTTTGAACGCGGAGTAAAATCTTTTTCATCATCGCTTATAAAGCCAGAATGTAAGACTTTTTTCTGAGTTTCCAAAAAATACTGCTCATGATCTGTTTTAAACCAAAAAAAACCTTGAGGTGACAATTTAGAAAATAAAATTTCGATGAAATCTGCCTTTAAAAGTCTATTTTTTTCATGCCTTTCTTTAGGCCAAGGATCTGGAAAAAAGACACAAACGCCAAGTAAAGAATTGTCTGGAACAATATCTCTCAGAAAAGCCATACCATCACAAATTGCAATGCGCCCATTATCTAAATGATTTCTTTTTAATTTACGGGCAGCTTTCACAACGCGCTTGTAGGTGATATCAAGTCCTAATATATTTTTATCTTTATTATTTTCAACAAGTTCAAGTACTGTTTTACCCATATAACAACCAATTTCAACTACTATGGGCTTTGTCATATCTGTAAAGAGTGAAGAGTATTTTTCGCCCAACTCTGCTTGAGTTAAGAGGTATTCTGATAATCCAATAGCCTCTTTTAAATATGGGTTTTCATGTCTATCAGGAGCTTTTTCACCTTTTCTCAAATTATCTATGATAGTTCCAACTTTTCTCATCAGCAAAAATCTTCCTTATATGACTCATGGAATTGACAAATTATAAAATTTGCCCACTGCCTCAAGCGCAGGTTGCCGAAAAGATGGCAAGGGATCAAGCTCTAAATGAAGCAATGGAATAAATATGAAGCTTAAAATGATTTTTAAAATAATCATAAAACTTTCAAAACTAGCAAGTTTCATTTTACTCAATATTTCTATATCATATTCATGTACAGCAATTTCTTTAATCAGCTATTTTTTTCAGACTTCTTATCCAATTGAAGAGTGCACTCCCACAGGACTTGCCACTCAATCAATTAAGTTAACTTACTCTGAACGCTCAAATATTAAAAATGAATTTCTAGTTAGTTGGGATCTATATTCCAATAAAAAAATTGCATATTATCAAATGCCCACTGTTGGCGGAGAAGTCCAAATTGCTCGTTGCCTTCCACCTGGAAGATGGGTTTTTTTAGGAAGAGGAAATGTCGAGAGTATTAATGGAAATACAGTTGAAGCTATAATAAAAGGAATCGATATAACTCAATATCCAGCAGGAAAATATCCGCGCAAATTTATTGAAATGGGAAATCTTTATTGGCGGCCAATGGCAGGAGATGTTGTCTTTCCAGTCGAAAAAATAATATCAAGAAAAATTTTAATCAGTCCAAAATTTGAGATTGCTTACGAAAATATCTTTACTAACTTAGGGAATGGAAATTACTCTTTTGATCTAACTCCAGAGGGGCAAGAGTATCTTGATGATAAATTCTCTTATTTTAAAAATCTTAATGGCCGCCTAGAAATCGATGGATTTTATCTAACTTCTGGAGATAAAGAGCAACTGCGTTTAGAGTCACTGATGAGAGCTCAAGCAGTAGGAAATTATTTAGTTAGAAGATTTAATTTAAATCCAGAGCAAGTTGTGACTCTTGGATATGGTAATGATTGGCTTCAATCGGGTATGCAACCCGTAAAATCTTGGCCTCAGAAAAATTTAATGAGAGGAGTGATTCTAAAATTATTACCAGAGAACAATTAATTAATTTTTTAATTATCTGATTTTTTTAAGAACTTCATCACTTCGAATTTCTTCACCTTCAGGTATACCAAGTTTTTGTACAACTGTCAGCTCTTGTATTCCACCTAAATTATCTGCCTTTTTTTGGATTTCTAAAGTCAAATTTTTAATTTTAAACAGATGACAATCTTCAATAAAGTAATAACTATCATGAAAGGTAACAACTTTACGATTAAGAGAGCCACATAATTTTTGTGCTGATGGCAAATGTTTTTTTAGTTTTCCTTCGCTTTCAACTATATCAAGATTATTTTTTTCAATCAAAACAGGTCTACCAAGGGGAAATATTTCAATTGTTTGTGGTTGAAGTGAATAAATAGGGCGGCTTTTACCATTAAATAAAAGGACATCACTGTATTTTTCAAATGGTCTTCTTTTACAGTTTTCAATAAAAAAATAATTTATATTATCTGAAGTCAATATTCCTTTTTCATATAAATTACATAGTTCTCTTAAACTTAACGCATTGCGCTTTTCAAATTCATTATAATATTCATCATTCCCATAATTTTCGCCAATTGGAATAAGAGAATAGACTTCACTTGTTAAATTAATAATTTTTTTCTTTCTAATTTGAATAAGTTTATTAACTATTTCTGAACCCTTAATTAGTCTAAGTTTACAATCTTTCAAAAAATATATTTTATCAACGTATGAAAGAATTTTATTATCTAACTCTACACATGCCGAAATTCTAGATTTTATATTACTCATCATCTTTTCATCATTATCTAAAGTAACGATAGATTTTTTTTCTTGAGCCTCTTCGGAAAAAGCTTCTCTCGCAAAAAATACATAAATGTTAACTAAAGATAAGATAATTAAAAAGGATCTTTTAAAATTAATATTCATTATATTCACTAGGCTCACTCATTAAATAAATTATGACATTCAAGCTTATATTACTAAGCACTATCTGAAATAATTGCAAATCAAACAATAATAACCTAATATAAAGAACTGCCAGTCATAAGTTAAGGAGGCTGAGTGCAATCATCCAAAATTGTAACACTGAATGACATAAATGTCTCTTTTATTAAGAATAAACCTATACTCCAAAACTTAAATCTTGATATATTTAAAGGCGAATCTTTAACTATTCTAGGACCGGGTGGCTCTGGAAAAAGCACACTTCTTAAGATTATATTAGGAATCATTGTACCGCAATCAGGAACAATTCATGTCCTTGACAAGAATTTACAAGGTCTAGCACACAAAGACAGATCGGAAATTTTAAAAAAAGTGGGGATCGCCTTTCAGCAAGGCGCTTTGTTTGACTTTATGACCGTCCGCGAAAATATTAATTTTGCTATGGAAAATATGACCACTTTTACAAAAAATGAGCGAGAAGAAAGAGTTTTAAGTTTTTTATCGCAAGTCAATTTGAATCACGCTGCAGACAAACTTCCAAGTGAACTTTCTGGTGGTATGCGTAGAAGAGTCGGTTTTATTCGTGCGCTTGTAACGAATCCCGAACTCGCACTGCTTGATGAACCCACGGCAGGTCTTGATCCTGTTACAACAACAATTGTTATCGACATAATTCATCGAATTGGTTTTAAAATTGGCACAACTATGGTTTGCGTGACTTCAAATATCGATGTTGCATTCCGCTTTGCAAAAAAAGTTGCTATATTAAAAGACGGAAAAATAATTGGAATTGGTACAAAAGAACAGCTTTTAAACTTAAATGATGAATGGATCACGCATTTTTTAACAATCCGAGAAAATAAATTTCACGCAGATGCAGAGCTTGAAAATTTGAATAGTTAATTTAACAGAAATCCATATTAATTGGAAAAGAAGAAATTATGACATCAACTTCTGAATATTTAATTTGCAAAGGCGTTAAAACCCACAATTTAAAAAATATTCATCTTAACATTCCATTAAAAAAATGGATTGCAATTACAGGTGTTTCAGGAAGTGGTAAAAGCAGCTTGGCATTTGATACAATTTATTCTGAATCACAAAGAAGATTTCTTGAGACCTTAGGAACTTATGAAAGACAGTTTTTGCAAGGCCTTCCTCAAGGTGATTTTGATGAAATTGATAATATACCAGCTGCGGTGTCTTTAAAACAAAATAATAAAACAGGAGATCCACGCAGTGTTATTGCTTCGGCTGCTGATATTGCAACGCCTCTACGCACACTATTTATATCTTTAATGGATCCTTCCTGCACAAACTGCGGCTCTCCCGTAAATGTTGATACTTCAAATCAATTGATAGAATTATTAACTAATGAGAATAGTAAAGAAAACAAATTAAACTATATTATTTCAGTTCCATACACCATTGATTCTAAGAAAAATCTAGATGATCTCATTTTTGAAGGTTATACACGTGGAATTATAGAAAATAAAATTATTGATTTTGAAGATTTTATTAAAGAAAATAGTTTAAAAAATATATCTATGGAAATCATTCTTGATCGCATAAATTGGCAATTAAGCACTGAAGAAATATCCAATAGAATTGAAACAATCTGGTCGCAGGTAAAATTTTCTCCTCGCTTTTCTTATTTAAATTTAGTGAAATTAAATTCAAATAAAGAAATTACAAATGATAATCAGGTTTTCCACGTTCAACCTTTTTGTTCCTCATGTCATCAACAAACCTCAATTATTCAAACCAATGATCTTGACTGGCAGTCAATTTTAGGAGCTTGTCAGACATGCAATGGTTTAGGAAATGTCCCCATTCTCGATCCTCAGAAAATAATACCAAATCCAAATTTATCTATTGCTGAAGGAGCTATTAAACCTTGGAACTCTGATACATTTTTATGGATGAAAGAAGAATTAATTCGGACTTGCAAAAAAAGAAATATTAAAATCCAAGGATCATATTCTAATCTATCAAAAGATGTTAAAAACTTTATATGGTATGGCGACTCTTCAAATAAAAAATCCAGTGACACAGAATATGTCACACTCAAAAATTTTTTTGATATACTCGAACAAGAGCGTTATAAAAGCACTTCAAGAATACTTCTCGCAAAATACAGAAAATATGAAATATGTACTAATTGTAATGGCGCTCGTGTGGGTAAAGCAGGCCTAAATGCAATTTGTTTTGGTGTTTCATACAGTGAATTATTTCAAAAAGAAATATCGAGCGCTCTTCGTTGGCTGGAAAAAATAAAATTAGAAAAAAAATATGAAAAAAAACTCAATGCTATTCCAGAAATTTATGATGAAGCATTTAAAAAAATATCACTTTTAGAAAAACTAGGCCTTGGCTCTGCACAACTTTTCCGCCGCTGCAAAACTTTATCTGGAGGTGAGTATCAAAGAGTTTTACTGACACGAGTTATTGGCAATGGCCTAACTGATGCTCTTTATGTTTTAGATGAACCGAGTATTGGGCTTGGTAAAAAAGAAATTCCATCATTAATAAAATGTATTGAGGAATTAAGAGATTTAGGTAACACAGTGCTTATGGTAGAACATGATAAAACACTTATTTCAAGTGCAGATGAAATACTTGAACTTGGACCTGGCGGTGGAGAAAATGGTGGAAAACTTTTAAAGGTAATAGATAAAAAACCAAATTGCTTTCAAACCAAATTTTCAAAATTAAATCTTAATTTAACTAAAAAAAATATTTTTCCATTAAACTCATATCAAAAAGAAAATTCTATTATTCTAAAGGGATTCTCTGCAATGAATTGTAGAGAAATAGATATAGAATTCATTTTAAAAAAACTCAATATCATCATTGGCCCAAGTGGAGCAGGAAAATCCACTTTAATTCGCTTTGGCCTAGAAGCAGCTCTTGATAAATATAAAGAAACTAATATTTCAGAAAATTCAGAATATGATTCAGATGCAAAAATCGGCATTTGGCAGCATTTTATTTTACCAAAAAATTTCTTTGAGAATAATGACATTATAAGTGTAGAACAAAAAGCGCTACACAGAACAATCTCAAGCGTTCCTGCAACAATTTTAGGACTCATGGATTTATTAAGAAAAAATTTTGCGGCCACACGTGAAGCCAAAGCGCTGGGTTTTAATATTTCAGATTTCTCTTTCAATGGAGTAGGGGGATGCGAAAACTGCAATGGCAAAGGAACAATCGAAGATGACCTATTCTTTTTGGGTTCCGTCGAAAAAATATGTCCTGACTGCAATGGAAGTCGTTATAGAAGCGATATTCTCGAAATAAAATGGAACCAAAAAAGTATTCACGAATGGCTTTCAACCAGTATGGCTGAATGCTTAAAAACTCTGGGAAAACAATCCGGCTTCTCAAAAGCGCTGCTATTATGCAATCAACTTGGACTTGGACATATCCCACTGGGCTTGCCCACAACCTCAATGTCGGGTGGAGAAGCGCAACGTCTACGTATTTGTGCTGCACTTTCAAAGTCTTCCAAAAAAATCTTTTGTATTTTGGATGAACCGACTCGAGGTCTCTCAGATTTTGACATTGGAAACCTTCTTGAAACTTTATTGCGTCTTTGTAGCGAAGGGCATACATTTGTCGTTGTAGAGCATCATGAACTCTTTGAAGAGCACGCACACCATCTCATAAAAATGGGACCAGAAAGTGGAGTTCATGGTGGAAAAATCATAGAAAGATTGCTAGCAGTTGCTCAAGAATAAAACTCGTGGGCAAAAGACTGGCAAAAACTTAAGTGCTATCGATCAGGGAAGCAAAAAAATGTTAAAATCTATTTTAGGAAGTGCCTCTAAACAAATTAATGTCATAAAAAGAAAGAGTGGAGAGAAGTTTATAGAAAAAATATATGGCGAAGATGCCATGAAAATTTTTTATGGAAGCCCTGCTGGAGCTGCATTTACCTCTAAATTTTTAACAAATAAATGGATAAGTAATATTTATGGTGCTTACAATGATTCAGGTGCAAGTAAACATAAAATAGAAGAATTTGTTAATTCAATGGGTATAGATGTTACTGAGTCAGAAAAAGATATTTCAGAATATCACTCATTTAATGACTTCTTTGCAAGAAAATTACATTCAAGAGCAAGACCTATTAATCGCTTAACAAATAGTATTATCTCTCCTGGTGATGGTAGATTGCTTGTTTTTCCAAATATCACAGATGCTACAATTAGCAATGTAAAATGGGCTCCTATTAAACTCATTGATCTTTTTCAGGGAAATGAGAGCTTATCAGAACGTTACAAAAATGGGGCTTGCGCTATTCTCAGATTATGCCCTTCAGATTATCATCGCTTTCACTTTCCAGTATCTGGAAAAGCAGGAATTACTAAAACTGTCCCTGGTCTACTTCATTCTGTAAATCCCTATGCACTTGAACAACAAATCCCTGTTTATTGTATGAATAAAAGAACACTTTGTGAACTCGATTCCGATCAGTTTGGAAAAGTTCTTTTAATAGAGGTAGGTGCTCTTTTTGTTGGAACAATTGTGCAAACTTATCGACCCGCAGTGCAAGTCGAAAAAGGAGATGAAAAAGGATACTTTAAATTTGGCGGAAGCACCTGCATTTTCTTTTTTGAAAATGATATTATGGAATTCGATGATGACATTGTAAAAGCCTCACAACAAGGCATTGAAACGCTCGTTCAAATGGGAGAGAAAATTGGTCATTTAGCGGAAAGGAAAGCTTAAATGCAAAATTCGGATGTTTTCCCAGAAATCGTCCGAGACAAAGATTTCTCCTTCCAAGAGTTACAATATTTAACAAATTTATGTTTTGAAAGCTCTGACTATTTAAATAATTTTCCACAAGTATTTAAAAAAGAGAATAAAGAATATTTTTTTTTATTTAGACACAATGGTCAGGCTGTGTCGTTTTGCACTCTCTACCCAATTCGCTTTCAGTTACAGAATATTGTATTGAATTCTTATTGTATTGGAAGCGTTTGCACTCATCCTCACTTCAGAAAAAAAGGTTTTGCAAAGAGGGTTTTGTTGCAAGCCGAAAATAAAGCTAGAGAAAACTTAGTTGATTTTTTATTTCTTTTTAGTGATATAAATCCTCTTTATACTGAACTAAATTACCTTCCAGCAGGGAAAACATATTTAACGCAATTGCACTCAAAAGTTACAAATCCAATTTATTTAAAAAATTTAAAAAGATTAAATATTGAGTATCTTAAAGCTATAAATAAAATAGATTTAAAAAATACCGATTTTTTTTACTTTAATAATTTAAGTGCGCTGAGTGAAGCTGAAAAAATTAAAATTTGGCAATTTATTGTATTTTATTCACCAAAGGGTGAGTCAATTCTTTCCTACATAGAATTTTCTGACATCTTAAAAATTAAAAATATGCAGATGTATCTATTAAACTTTGAAACACGTTTGTATTCCGTTTGCTTTATTAATAAAGGCGATGATTTTCAAAATGTTATCCACTCGATATATTACAAAGAAATTAATTTTATAGTCATACTTTTAAATAAAATTTTAGCAAAAAGTAAAGATGAAGAGCTTATATTTTTTCCGGGAGTCCACGCGCATTATTTCTCTGAACTCTTTGATTTTCAAGAAATTCCATCCTTATTTTTAAAATCTATTCATGAGAAAAAAATTACCACGCAAAAATTACAGGCTTTATGCTTAAATAATGACATATTTATTAGCAGCTTGCAAGGAACTTAACAAAGTTATAAAATAAATATAAATCATTTATAATAAGGCGTAAAAAATGAAAAAAGTAATTGTTCATGATAAATCTATCGAAATGACAGTACTTATGACTCCAGATATGGTGAATTTTTCTGGAAAAGTTCACGGTGGAGCCATAATGAGATTACTTGATCAAGTTGCTTATGTTTGTGCATCACGTTTTTCTGGGCATTACGTTGTTACTTTATCAGCAGATCAAGTTTTCTTTAGACATCCTATACACGTTGGAGAGCTTGTTACTTTTTTAGCAAATGTTAATTACACTGGAAAATCTTCAATGGAAATTGGTATTAAAGTTGTTTCTGAAAATACAAGAACACGCATCCGCAATCATGTGCTCTCTAGTTACTTTACAATGGTTGCTGTTGATGAAAACTCAAGACCCGTTGAAATCGCTAAAGTAGATATAACGACAAATAAAGATCAAGAACGCTTTGAGTCTGCTCTACAAAGAAAGAAAATGCGTGAGCAATTCTGGAAAAAATAAATCCTCTATTTAATACTTAATCCCAATCTCTTGTTGCAGTGAAATCAATAATCGAAAAGCTGTTTTCACTTTTTCCAAATATTTGCTCCGTTCTTACAATAACGATATGAGTCTTAAAAGGCACACCTTTTAAGATTGCGGTGCCTCCACCTTGCCTATTGAATACACTTGCATTTAAAGTGAAATCACCATTATCAGACGTAATTGGGAAAATTATATTGGGATTATCCTTATGAACTTCAACATATCTGTTTAGCACATTTATATCGGATAAATCAAGACCATCACTTTCTTCAACAACAAAATACATTGAAGCTTTTTTCTGAGCGTCAGCAGTATTTTTAAAATGTAAACTTCCTAAAAAATGGCGATTACCCTGATCATCAACTTCAGGTTTGAATTCACTTTCATCAACTGAGAATTTTGCACTTTCTGTATGCCCAAAACTTAAAGTAACATCATAAAACTCAAGCTTTCCAAACGAAGTCTTAACTAAATTTGAGTTAAGAAAATTACTAAAAAGGACATTTATAATAGGCAACTCAGAATAGTCTAAAGTATTGATTTTTGCTTTCACAAATATATATCTAGATGAATCTTTAAGGTTTATAAATTTCTTATATGAATCTTCATTCAATGATAGGTAATTAGTATCAACCTTTGTATATGTATAAACTTCAGCGCCCGCACTTATTTCTTTTATTTGCAAGATACATTTCTTATCACCTTTTCTTACGAAAGCATCAGACTGTGCCACATCGAGGGACAAGTTCCATTCAGAATTATCTGTTTTTCCATAACAACTTTTATAAATACCTTTAATAATAAATTGCTCCGGAGCAATAGATGCCAAATTACTCGTTAGCGAAACCTTAAAGATCTTATCTTTATCCTTAACTTTATCACTTCCACATGCAGTGGCAACAAATGCGGCAATGGAAGAAGTTAAAAATACTTTTATAACTGAGTTATTTTTCATTGATTTATTCCTTTTAAATAAAATTATTTTTCCATCAAACCGCCGAATTATTTTTTGAGCATGATTCGGGGCGAATATTTATTGAATATTTTGTCGGCTTTAGTTGAATAGTTGTAATTAGTTTTTTTTATTATAATAATACAAATCTAAATACAGCTTATTTATAAAACAATAAAATAAATAATCAATTTTTTATTTTATTTATTTTTTGTTTATTTTGTAAAATTTTAATATTATTATAAATAAATCAAAGAAAAATAAAGGCGCATATTTACAAAAAAATATACGCCATAAAAAAAAATAAATGTATATCTATTAGTTAAAGAGGTTCTTGTAAATGTTCCACAACCTCAACTGTAACATTTGCGACACTGCTGTTTGATTTGAGTTTAGAAATACTTTCATTTATAGTCATGTTGTCTAGCATTTCTATGACTATATATCCTAAATGTGGAAAACTTTTTGAAATTTTAAAGCTTGTGTCTGAAAAAGTTTTACCTTCTTTTAATTGCACAATCATTTTTCCATTAAATGCACCAAACTTTCCTGTTGTTTTATTATAGACTACAGCAGACTTCTTTTTTGTTTGTAATGATTTATCATCAGATAATGGTTCTGATTTTGCTTCAAAAATTGAAAAACTTGCTGTTTTAACTACTTTTTTAGCGTCTTGAGCTGATTCTTTTTTATTAAAAGAAAGGGTTAATTCTGGATATATGGTATATTCAGAATTACCTTGTTTAAAGGTTTCTCCTTCTTTATATTTCTTTAAAACTTCTTTTTGTTGTGCTTCTGTAGTATATGACTCATCACTGACTTCAGACTTATTATCTTTTATTAAGTTTTTATCGATGGCATATCCTCCTTGCACACACAGTAACGAAGAGGAGAGGAGACATACTAGTGGAAAGATTTGTTTTATTTTCATAAATTCTTTTACTCCTAGAAAAATAATTTTTATAAAATCACTGAGGCTTATTTATGCCCAGTGACCATAATTTTCCAACCATTAAATGTCGTACTTGAATTGTAAAAACCTGCATTTATGACTTTTAAAGTCCAAACACCCTCACTCTTTTCACCATAGAAAGCATTACTTTGCATTGTCATATTTTTAATTTTTTTGCTATATGCAAATCCATTTCCGACATTCCATATTATACTTTTTGTTCCACTTGGAGATGTGATTTCAAGACCAAGATCTCCTAAGTTTGTACTTTCAGCAGAGACTTGAATCTGAATCGATTCAATATTTAAACCATCCCTATTTGGAATATTTATTTTTGCATCAACTCCTTTTGGATCTGCTTTTGGAACTGCAATTTTTGCTGCGTAATATTGGGAACTCCATTCACGATAATTTCCTAAAGAAGCATCATAATTTTTAGCTAATTTTACAGCTTCGCCAACATTCACTCGCCCGAATCCATACCAGTTAGAGTATGAAAAACCAGCTGCATTTGCGACCCAACCTTGCTCCACCTGATAAGCAGAGTTTACCTCTCCTTTCACTAATTCAACTTTTGTCCCTTGCAAATTTGGATCCACTTTTGTTGAAGTTTTAGCTAGAATATATTTAACATCTCTCCAGGTTAAATTAGGATTGGCTTCGAGAATGAGAGCTAAACTTCCTGAAGTCACAGGAGCAGCAGAAGATGTTCCATTCATGGTATTTGTATAATTACCATCTAGATTTTCATCAGTGTCTAGAGCATTAAATTGATTTCTAATATTTATTATATCTTCTAAATTATTTGCATCATGCATTTTACTCATACCATAGCGCGTTCCACTGAAATCTGTCGTAATGATTGCAGGCTCTCCAATTGTTGCTCTATATTGTTTCCAATTTATTGGACTTGAAAAGCGCGCATAGTTATCTTCAACCCATTCTTTATCCACACCATATTCTCCCCCCGGAGAACTTACCCAAAGAGATGCACCCGTAGTTGAATAACTTGACTTTGTTCCTTTAGCATTTAATGCACCCGCAACAATAACTTCAGGCATAGCATTTAAAAGATTCATATTTGAATTTTGGCAAGAAATATTTAATTCAATAGCTTTTAAACATTTTCTAAAATCATAACTCAGTTTTTGAAAACCATTTCCAGCTGATTTAACATATAGTGCACCTTTGCCATCACGCAATTGACGTGCTCCATAACGGAATGCAACCGCTCCTGAGGCTATTAAAGGATGACTTTCCTCCATTTGCTCTGCGTTTGAAAAACCATAGCTCATATTAAAAATATCATTTTCTTTTGAGGCATCCGATCCACCCAATGCATCAATAAAGTTTTCAAAACTTTGTGCCCCATCGGATATAACGTTGTAGGCAGATAGCTTAACGCGTGGCGCAACTCCTGAACCTCCAAAGCCTAAATTACTCCTCATTCCAATAATTCCTGCCACCATTGTGCCATGATCAACTTCATCATCTGCAATGGGTGAGGGATCATTTGAAGCCAATCTATTGTCTCTGAAGTTTATGGACCAAGTTTTAGTTTTAAACTCTTTATTCTCAATATTTGGTCTTAATGATTGATGGTCGACTTCCATACCCGAATCGACAACAGCAACTCGAATTCCATTTCCGCTTAAACATTGTTTCTTTAGTACATCAGCAACATTTATATCTTCGCCAGCTATACCTGCTTCTGAAGCAAATGCCTTCTGTCCAGTGTTTTTTAAATGCCATTGATACTGACCGAGCGGATTTAATTTAGCATTATCTAAATCAGTACAGAATTTCTTTCTTTTATTTGCAGCGGAATTTGTTTCAGAGTTTAAATCTAACCCTAATTCTGCTTTTGAAAATCCATTACTTTTAAGATTAGCACTCTCATGACTTGTCTTTCCGCAAGATGATAAAAATGAAATTGCTATGACAGGAACAGAGAACAATGATATCTGTTTTTTATTTAAGATCATGGGGTCACTCCGTTTTAAAGGTTAAAAATGAGCCGAGTTCGCAACCCATTTTTAATTGATCAAATTCAAAAGAGCTTTATTTTTAAAGAGGTTTCTTTGAAAAGTTTTCAATAACTTCTACTTTAATACTTTCGATTACAGAATCTGCTTTGTTCTCAACTTTAATTTCTCTCACAACATCAGTTATTTTTGCCCCAACAGGAATGTCAACAATATAATAACCAACTGCGGGATAACCTTTATAGGTGAATTTATTTTTATCTAATTTAAATTCATTACTTGCTTTCACAATTATTTTTTCACTTAAAACCCCGACCTTGCCTGTATTATTATTTACAACAACCCGATAACCGAGTTTTTTTGGAACTTGTTCATCTGCTGCAGAGCTAACACCTTTTTTTCTTTCTGACGAAGACGTCATTGAATCAACTTGAAAAATATTAAGTGCATCTTTTTTTAATAATATTTTGTCTCCACTTGGATCAGAAGATGTAAAATCTGAATCTAATGATGAATAATTACTTAATTTTTTGTTCTCTTCTTTAAAATTATTTTCACTCTGTTTCTTTAGACTAGCACGCACTCCGCTTAAAACACTTATATTCTGATTATTTTCATTGTATTGATCTTCTGCCACATAATTTTTTAATACTTCGCTTTCTTTAGATTTTTCAGCAATTGCGAGAGTTGTATAAAGTGCGGCAGATAAGCACAAACCTAAGGTTAAAACTGATTTTTTCATAGACTTAAATTCCTAAATAAAAATTAATTATTAAGTAAACAGTAGAATCTCATAAATTTGCAGGACACTCTATTATTTAGATGTATCTTGTCCTGCAAATTGAATTCTTAAGCCTTTGAGCGTAACATTTGCATTGTGCATGCCCGAATTTACAATTCTTACTTTCCATTTTCCTACGTTACTTTCACCATAGAAAGCATTACTTTGGATTGGCATTGCTTTTAAATTACCATTGTTTGCAAATGCATTTCCGATATTCCAAATAATACTCTTAGTGCCACTTGGAGAAATTAATTCAATTCCAACATCACCAATATAAGAGCTATCAATTGACACTTCGAGACGAACAGATTCGATTTTAACTGCTTGCGATTCTTTAACATCTTGTAAAGTAAGATATGATGAATTTGGTTCGCCTTTTGGAATATTCATTAAATATGCATTTGCTTTAGGGAACCAAGCTCTTTCTACATAATTACCAAGGCTACCTAATTTATATTTTTTTGCTAACTTAACAGCTTCAGCCACATTTACGCGACCAAATCCGTAATAATTTGAAAAATGAAATCCAGCTGCATTGTTCACCCATCCTTGTTCAGCTAAATATTCACCGCCCGAAAGATTTACTTTCACACCTTCAAAAGTAGGATCCACTTTTGTTGCAGTTGCAGCGAGAATATATTTCACATCACGCCAAGTTAATTCTGGGTTTGCTTCAAGAATAAGTGCAATACTTCCTGAAGTCACAGGAGTCGCAGAAGATGTTCCATTCATGGAATTTGTATAATTATAACTTTCATTTTCTTCAATAAGACCTGCATTAAACTTATTTCTAATATCAATAACTTCATTTAAATTATCCATATTGACTTTTTTACTCATGCCATAACGAGATCCACTTACGTCTGTTGTGACAATAGCAGGTTCTCCAGCAGTCGCTCTTTTTGCGGACCAGTCGTAAAGTTTTCCGTATCTTTCAAATTGCTCACTTATCCATTCTTTATCAAAACCAAATTCACCACCAGGAGCACTTATCCACAGAGAAGATCCTGTGGTAGAATAACTTGTTTTAGTGCCTTTTGCATTTAATGCACCGACAGTAATAACTTCTGGCATAGTATTATCAGTGTTCATGCTCGAGTTTTGACAAGAGACATTTATTTCAAGAGCAGTCGCACATGCAGCAATATAATCTTTTTCATTACCTAATTTATAGAAACCATTTCCTGCAGCCTTAACATAAATTGCACCTTTTTCACCACGCAAATGCTTAGCTCCATACGAATATGCTGTAAGAGAACCTTTCGTAACAAACTCTTCTGGATCTATTTGAGTTATATTATTGTCACCATAGCTCATACTAAAAACATGATTTTTATTCGAATCACTGGAGCCACCTAAAGAATCCAGAAAATTCTGGAAAGTCTGCACACCATCTTCTTGCTGAATAATGTTATATCCAGATAAAAATGCTCTCGGTGCAACACCCGATCCGCCAAAACCTTTATTACTGCGCATACCAATGATACCAGCCACCATGGTTCCATGATCTTCATCGTCAGATGCTATAGGTGAGGGATTATTTTTAGAAAGTTTATTATCCCTAAAGTTTTTCGACGTTGGAAGATCTTGGCCTTCTCTTTCATTTGCATCTTTATTATTTTTAACATTGTCTATGAGTGATGGATGATCTATTTCAAGGCCTGTATCAACAACGGCCACATTAACTCCAAATCCACTTAAGCACTGTTTCTTTAACACACTTGCTACATTAATATCTTCTCCAACATTTCCAGCTGAAGATGCAAAGGCAGTTTGGCCGGTATTTTTTAAATGCCATTGATATTTTCCAAGAGGATTCTTTTTAGTATTATCTAAATCTGTGCAAAATTTCTCAGATGATTTTGTTACTTTATTTTTATCTTCTTCATTTTCATTTCGATTTGAATTATCAGTATTTTTTGAATCTGAAGAATCATTAAAATCTTCCTCATAAATCGGTGCAGGACTTATCATTTGATTATCTCCTGTACCATTACGAACTATTTCATCGCCTTTATTAAACCCTCCATTATTTCCAATTTGACCGAAACTTGGCGGATTCAATAAAGCCGTTTCTTCCGCCTGTTTGGTGCTTTTCCCACAGGAGGAAAGAAAAGAAACTGAGACAATTGAAACAGAGAGCAAAGCTGTACAATTTTTGTATAAACCCATAAAAACACTCCGCTTTTTGAGAAATATTCATATTATCTAATGTATTGACTGGATAGCCAAAATATAAAAGATAATCTGCTTTGTCAAATTTTTATGGTTGGTTTTATAAAAAAAATACTGAGCGTGAATATCGGTGTCTTATAATTTATAATAGTACGCTGATGTGTTAAAAAAATAATTTAATTTAATTTTAAATATGACTTTAAGGTGTTTTTTCAAATACTAAAAAAAATTTACTTTTTGGTATGTTTCACACAAAAGTTAAATGACTCAGTCTATCGACAGTGGGACACATGTTGAAAATGATGATAACAGATGAAATGTGCTTAAGGTTATTTATTTAATATATGTCTGTTATCTGTTTATTTACCAAACTACGAGATCAACTTTCTGATCCCATTCATCAGTAGGTAACAAATCAAAAACAAAATTTTCAGATGGCAAACAAAGCACAGATGTTACATTATTTTTAAACTTCGCAAGAAATCTATCATAATAACCACCTCCATAGCCAAGACGAAATCCTTCTGCAGAGGCAGCCAAACCAGGAACAAACAGCAAAAGAGGAGGCATTTCTTCAGAATATATAAGACAATGCTCAGATTTTTTTTCTTTTATTCCATACTTATTTTCAATATAATCTTCTTTTCCATCCCCATATTCAAACCAAGCTAATTTATTTTCTTCTGTAATTGCTGGAAAAAGCCAGCTTTCAGAAGCAAAACAAGCTATATCGAGCTCCTTTCTTATTGGAAAATAACAACCAACACGGATTTTTTTTTCGTGTTCCTTATTTTTTAAATCTTGAATAGACAATTTTAATAAATCTAAAGTTCTAAAAAATTGGCGTGCGCCCCAATCCTGAGGTTTTGACTTTTCAGCAAGATTTTTTCTTTCTTCCACAAGTATTTTTCTAAGTTCTATCTTTTTTTTTGAAACATCTAAGACATTTTGATTTGAGGAAAGGATATTGCTTAAATTTCTCATTTCTGTCTTGTCGCCTCCCTATAATTAGAATAACCTAAGTATCGCTTGTTAACCTCTTTCAAGGAGAAATGCCATGGCATTATCAGATACACTTGTAAAAATGTCACCCGTAAAAGGTGAATACTACCTTGTTGAACGCGAAAAAATAGATGATCTATATCGCAATGCAGGTCATGGAGACGAAGATGAAGTACCTAATTTCATTACTATTGACGGAAAAGAGTGCCTCTTTACAGAAAATTTTATTGAAAAAGATGGTAAAGAATATGAAATTGTCATGGTTGCAAATGGATTCTCATGGGAAGATATTATTATTTATGATGAAGATGAAGACGAATAATTAATAAATATGGTCGCTACTCTTTCTTTTATTGGCAAAGAACTTGCAGCTAGCCTTGCACTCGAATCACCTCGACATGACTTTTATGAATCGGGGTCATCTCTTTCTTTATCTCAAAAAATAATAAAAGATAATAATCTACTCATTCGCAGCGAAAATTTTGAAGCTCTCAAATATTTAAAAAAAATTGAGGCTAAGTTTAATATTATTTATATTGACCCTCCTTACAATACGGGATTAAAATTTACTTTTAATGACAAATTTAAAGCACAACATGAAAATCAAGATGCTTGGCTTTGTATGATGTTTCCAAGAATTATTCTTGCCCACAATATCTTAAATGAAAATGGAGTGATGTTCGTTTCAATTGATGATAGAGAAAATGCAAACCTTACTGTTATTATGCGTGAAATCTTTGGAAAAGAAAATCATATCGGTACAATTAAGTGGCGTAAAAAAAACAAACCCTCTTTTTTAGATAAGCACATAGGAAATGTCATTGAATATGTGCTTATTTTTGCAAAAGATAAAGCAAAACTTATGAAATTAGTGGGAAATAAAAGCACTGAATTAAGCAGGCCTGTTTTAAATTTTACAAATCCAATTTCATCACGAATTTTATATGCAGGTACAAAAGCAAAATGCAAAGATGGAGTTTATAACAAAGGGGTATATACAAATAGAACACTTAACTTAGAGATTAATAATAGTGCCATCATAAAAAATGGATTCTTACAAAACGATTTACTTGTATATGGAAAATTTCGAGTCTCACAAGATATTCTTAATCAGAGCGTATTTATCACAAAATCATTTGGACTAAGACGCATTATAAAAGACATAGAGCAAGTAAAAAGACATGCAACGGACGATGCTACTTTAAATTATGAAAGCAATGAAGATGCCGAAACTCAACTTAAATCTTTATTTAATGGCGAAAAAGTTTTTGATTTTCCAAAACCCGTTGGACTTTTAAAAAATCTACTTTCTATGTATCAAAATAAGTGTGATAATGAAAAAATTAACTGCCTAGATTTTTTTGCAGGCACGGCAACTCTTGCCCAAGCTGTTCATGAATTAAATTTTAAAAATGAAAACAAATATTCATTTTGCTGCATTCAAAATGAAGAAAAAATAAATAAGTTAATAAACTATAAAGGTCTTTATTCAGTAGCAGACATTGCTCAACAAAGAATTACTACAATTGAAGAGAAGTACAAAATTTTTCCTAGATGCAAAATTTTCATAACAAAAAGTCAAAAAAATTAATACTTATTATTGATGTTAATGAAATATTACAGCAAAATATAACAAAATGTATCAATTTTTATAAATTGAAGGGAAAAAGATGTATTTCGCAAATAAATTGAAAAATAAATTTATATTTGTTAGTTTAATCCAACTTTGTCTACTTAATTCATCTACAATTTATTCACAATCCATTGATGATAATAGAAAATCAATAAAAATCGAAGGGGAACCTGAAGGTGCAGACGTTTCAGATATTCCACTTTCCCCCTTTGAATATGATTTTGATACCTTCAATACGGGTTTTAAACCAGAAAAAGAATTGCTTAATTTACTTGATAGACCTGAAGAATTAGCTGGCATAACAGAAAAAGATTTATCTTTAGATTTTGATATAAAAAAATAAGGGGTTTTTATGTTAAATGATATATTTATGATGTATCGGAATGGAGAAATTATCCCCTATATTTTATTAGCAATTGTGTCCGTAGGGTACATTATTATATTCGAAAAATTTATCGTTCTTCAGTTTGTTTATCGCATCAATTTTGAGAAATACAACACTCAAATGAAAAAAATGCTGTCTGCAAATGACATGGAAAGAGCTCGTAATTTTTGTCGCGCAACTTCAAGAACAACAGTCCCAATGCTTACAATAAAAGCGATAGATGCTTATGAAACGGACCCAATGCGTGTCCGTTCAGCTGTATCAGAAGAAAGTCTAAGATTTTTCCCGCGCATCAGAAGGCGTATCAACCAACTCCCGAATTTAGCTGCTACCTGTGTTTTATTAGGTGCAATAGCTGCCGTTCAAGGAATTTGGGGTTCCTTTCATATGGTTGAAGGTCTTGAGCTTGGTATTAAAAGTTTTGCCTTTTCCTCTGGTCTTTCCCACGCTCTTTTACCATTAGCCATTTCACTCGTTTCCGCTGTGGTGCTTATGTTACCTTTTGGAATTTTAGACGCCATAGCATGGAGACTTGAAGCAGAAATGGAGCACAGTTTGTGCGTTATTTTAAATATTCTTTCACCAGAAATGCAACCTATGTTTGCGGGTGGTGGTGGTGGAAGCGGATCAAATAACAATAATAATTCAAACGATGACTCTCAAGGCGGAGGTTATTCCCCTTCAAGTGGAATGGATCCTGACGACGGTATGGAAGCACAACCGAGGAGAATGGGTAATGAAGGCGGAGCGAGTAGTGTACAAGAGGTTCCTGACGAAGAAGAAATTATCTAGTTTTGGTTGGACGCACTGGGGTTTTGCTCTCATTGTTACAATCGGACTGGGCATTTTATTTACATTTATTGAGTTGGTAAAAATGCACGACAGAAAAGTTGTTTTTTTTAATGTCAGAACTGTAAATACTGAATATTCAAAAACAGAACCAATTAAAAATGAAGCTATGCTTACAAATAATTCACCTGTCTTTGTTTTTTTAAAAGATAATGTTTTATTCGGATCATTGAAAAGTATTATAGCTCCACAACCAAACAATGACGTGCTTATTTTAGGTGAAAATTGGAAGGAAGATTTTCTAGAAAAAATAAGTTTCTATAAAAATAAAAGAGTTATATTTCCTGCTAAAGTTTATGGAATTGTTTTCGAACGAAATCTTTCATATGAAAAACATGCTGAAATACTTCAACAAGCTTTTGAAGTTATAACATTAGAGAATCAAATTTTAGGAAAAACATCTTTAAAAAAGTCTTATCCATCTGTGGTTTTTTTAGATGCAATAAAATCTCCATGAGGAATTGAATGTTTACGAGAGCAACAAAAAAATTTGGTGTTTGGAAGGAAGAAAGAGAAAGTTCTAAAATTTTCTATTTAGTCACCTCTCGACATTTTTTCTTTTCATTAGCGATTGCTGCTTTTGTAAGTTGGCTCATATTTTTAATAACAATCAAAATAAGACAAGAGTTTTATGTCATGGAGTCCACTACAAGATCATTTACAAAATTTAAGAATTTAAAGAAAATAAATCCTGGTTTTTATTTCACTGAAAGAAAATCTGCGCTTTCCATTCTCCTTCTGTTAGAAAAAGATTCGGGTTTTAAAATATACTTTGACACTGGTAAATCATTTTATCTACCAAAACAAGGCAATGAATTTTTGAAATATCTTGAGGATAGAAGACAAAATATAATGCTCACATCAATGCTTATGCGCATTGAAGATCGCTCAATTTCACGCGTTAAAATATGGTCTGATAACAATGTTTCATTTAAAGATATTCGCTATATTATGAAATTATTTTCTCAATATGGATATGATGATTTTGATTTCGTGGTAGAGAGGTAAGCTCTATGGCAGGAAATTATTTTAAAGGAATGAAAAGAAAAAAAATTCTTTCCGAAAATGCATATCTACATTTGACTGTGTTTCAAATGGGTGCCATTCAAGTTGAAAAAAAGTTAAAAATCTCTTCACTTTTTACAAAAAAAGTGAATATAGGATCAAAGCCAACATGTGATATTTTTATTCCCTATGCCCGAGCACTGCTCGAAATGTGTATATTTAAAATTGGCCGGAGCTATGTAGATATAATTCTTGATCCACGCTTTGATGGCTTTTTAAACTCAGGAAATAAATTTGGAGAATTAAAAGAGTTCACCTCACCACGTGGCTCTCTAGCTAAATTAACATCAATTGAAGATCCTCTTATTGTTTCTTTGGAATATGGATCGCGCGGAACGGTACGTTACAGTGGTTTTGACATCGCATTTAAAATCGAAAAAGAACAAATTCCTAAAAAATTTCCGCATTTAAAAGGGGCTGAAAATAATCCATTCGCATTACCTCCCTATGATGTTTCAATTGAGCGTAATGTTATTCCTATAAGCCTTCTCGCAACAGGACTCGCATTTCTCCCCATATTATTTTGGTTATTAAAAGCACCTATGAAACCTGAAACAGGACTTATTAATTTACCTCAAGAAGTCTCTTTAGGATTCATTGCACCTGATAATTTACGCCTTCTTCCATTTGTATTTAAAACACAGTATTCAGAAGAAAACTCTGCTAAACTTGCTGTATTTTGGATTAGAGAATTACAAAAAAGATGGGAATATGCTGAAACAGGAAAAGAATATCAATCGGTCATCCCTTTTTTACAAGATGCGCATAAATATATTGATTTTGATACTCCATATGAAATTTGGGAAAAAAAGATATTTGAAAATTATAAAAAAATCGACACATCGACTCCCTTTTTTACTTTTGAAAGATATTTTAAATATTTAAAACCTTATCCTGCTTTCTTTACAACTATTTCAGGTGACGAAGGAGAGTCTCAATTCGTTACCTTAATTAAAAGAATTAATCAACTAAAAAGAACAGATGCAGCAATTGTAGAGTACTTAACAAGTGAACATGAAATTTTAAAAGAATATTACGCTAAAGAATTTAATGCAAAAAAAGTTGGTATAGTAGAACCACCCTCAACTGGACAGGTTATTGGACGCCAACCAGCCAAGTCCTTCTATACAGAGTTTCAACAATATAAAGATGCAGAAAGAAATGCATCCATTGCTGAAAAATCAGAGTTTAGAAAATCTTTTTCTAGAGATATAGAAAAAAACAAAGATATCCTTGAAAAACAATCCTCATCACTTTCCACACCTGTTATTTGGATTACAAATACAAATTTAATAATTCCCGCAAATATGAAAAGAATTTATGATAATGAGAATAAAGAAACAGAATTTGCCAATATGTGGCATAACGCACTTTATTCTACGGGCGTCTATAAAATTCCTGACGAACCCCCTCCAAAAGCAACCATTGATATAAAAATGGTTGAATTTTCGATTTTTAATAAAAAAGAAGAATTGAGATCATGCTATAATACTGTTTTACGTAAAAATCCGGTCTTACAAGGAAACTTAATACTAAGATGGCGAATATTAGAAAGCGGTAAGGCTGCAAATATAGTGGTTTTGAACTCAAGCATTAAAGATCAAAATCTGATAACTTGCATAGAGTCTCGTATCTCGTTTTGGAATTTTCCAAAACCTAAAAATGGCTCTGTTGTTGTCACTTACCCATTTCAATTTATTGTGACTCAGAAAAAGTGATTGGAATTTAAATGGACGATTTTTCTTTAAAAATCATTCCTCTCGGCGGATGTGGCGAGATCGGAATGAACATGACAATTTTGTGTGTCATGGACAGATATTTCTTTGTTGATGGAGGAGCATTATTTCCTGACGCTTCCCTTTTAGGTGTTGATCTTATTTTACCAGACACAAAATTTATTGATGAAAACCAAATATGGCCCGAAGCTTGGTTAATAACACATGGACACGAAGATCATATTGGTGCTCTTCCACATCTCTACAAAAAATATCCGGCTCCTATTTATGGCACAGAATTTACTCTTGAACTTATAAAATCTAAATTTGAAGATGCAGAAATCAATGATGCTATTTTAAATAAATGGGATTTCTTTGAAACCGTCTTTTTTAGAAATCTAAAAGTAACGCCTTTTCCCGTAAATCACAGTATTGCAGATGCTGCAGGACTTTTTTTTGAAACACAACTTGGTAATATTCTCCACATGGGTGATTTTCGAATAGATTACTATCCACCCGAAAAATCGATGACGCATGAAAATATAAAAAAAGTTTTAAATAATAAAACTGTGCACCTGATGATGAGTGACAGCACAAATTCATTTCAAACAGGAACAGATTTTAGTGAAACAGAAATACTTCCAAGTATCATTGATTTTTTTGATAAAGAAAAAGGAATTGTTGTTATTGCAACATTTGCAAGTAACATATGGCGTCTACAAAGTATTTTTGAATCTGCAAGATTAACTGGGCGTAAAGTTGCTTTATTTGGTAGATCACTTTTTCGCAATACCGAAATTGCAAATAGATTGGGATTGTTAAACTTCTCAGAAAATACAATTATAGAAATACAGGATGTGCATAAATATCCAAGACATGAAGTCTGTATAATTTGCACAGGCAGTCAAGGAGAATCATTTTCAGGTCTGCACAGAATTGCTTGGGACAATGTGTCTGATTTTAAGATTGATCCTGAAGATACAATTATTTTTTCTTCACGAATTATCCCTGGAAATGAACGACCCATTGAAAGTATAGTGACTCAATTGACACGCTCGGGATGTCAAGTTGTCACAGCAAAAGATCATAAAAATATTCATGTCAGTGGACATGGCTATCAAGAAGATCTTATTAAATGTATTAAAACAGCCCAGCCTATTTCATTTATGCCCGTGCATGGAACTTATAGACATTTAAAGAAACACAGAGAACTTGCCATCGATTGTGGTTTACTGCCTGAAAATTGTTTTCTCGCAGAAAATGGAGATGTGGTTGTCGCAGGTCCTGAGGCTCTTGGAGTGGTTGAAACTGTTCATTCAGGGAGAGACTACGTCTGCCCTGGTGGCATTTTTCCTCAATCAAGCCCTTTTTATAAAGATCGTTTGGCACTTATTTATGGAGGAGTTGTTGCTGTTAGCTTTGTCTTTCCAGATGAGGGCTATGAACTTCTAGGCACACCCTCTGTTTCTTTAAAAGGAATTCCCTTAAATGCTCAAGAACTTTCCAAAAAAATGTCTATGATTTTTAACTATACCTATGATCTCGCAGTTAAAAAACGAAATTTCAACGATGAAGTTATGCAGGAAGATCTTCGCATTGCAGTGCGCAGATATATTGAAAAGAAACTCAATTTTAAAACAAATGTTCTTATTCTTTTTCAGAGGATTTAATATAGTTTTCAATTTAAATACCCTAATTTATAGATTGGTAACTGCTTATGCAATGAAGGATCCAAAATTACAAATGAATTTCCCTTAAGAATATTGACTTGCTCCATTAACTCGTAATTACTTAATAATGGATTCAAAGTTTTTAAAAAAAGAAGATACGTTACTGCAACTGGAGTAGCATTCGAGCTTGAAGCATCAGTTATTGTAATTGGTAAAGTACCAATATTATATGAAGAAAAGTTTATTACTCCTTTATTATAAATATATGGTCTAACATCTCCTACAGAAAAATTTATATAAATATCTGTACAAGGTATAAAATTTTTTTGCTTTCCTTTTATTAAATTTAAGTCTTTCGTTCCAAAAAAAGGGATAGAAAAACTAAGATCCTTTACAAAACTGACTCGCAATCGTCTCGTATTTTTTGTACAATCGGCTAAATAACCTGGATTATTTTCGGGATTTGGAGTTATTGAGTTGTCCCCTGCCTGAACAAGAATGACATTATTATTATACAAAATATTATCAATAAAATTCTTATAATATGAGGCAATAATATAGTTTTTTATTTGACTCGTTAAATGAGGAAAAAAATTATCAAGATAATTAACAGATATACCGTATGATAAAGAAATAAAATCAATTTTATAACTCTCGATATATTTCTTTAATTCATCAGATTGTTTACGAAATAATAAATCAATCTCTCGCTTTAAAATATCCGCATCTAAAGTTTCATTTAAAATATTGGAGAATTTTTCCTGTGTCATATATGCAAGTATAAATTGAGATTTAGGGCTATTATTTGCAATATAATTAAAAATATATAACCCATGCCCAGAATTTTTATTAAATATTAAATTGTCAAAGGATCCAGAAATTTTCCGATTAAATAATCCTTTATTTTTTACCAATAGCTCTGATGGAAATTTTTCATACTCATTTTTATTTAATATATCAATCAATATATTTTTTGCCGCATATGGAATCTTAATGGTAGTTTTATCTAGCAAAAAACTACCTTCAGAATTTTCTAATAAATTAAGGAATACTCTCTTACGAAATCTAGTATAAGCAGCTAGTCTCATACTTGAGTCATCAATTATCAATACCCTTAATCCTTCACTCTCTTTATTCCCTTCAATATCACTAATATAATTTGGATGTATATCTATTAATTGACAGTTTTGATTGGTGTTATTTAAACTACAAGGCACTGTTATATTAGATAGTTTAAAGTAAATTTCTTCATTAATCTTATTTGTTAAAGCTGGATTTGGATCTCTCCATGCATCTTCTGGTGGCTGCCAATTGCTTAAATTTTCTGAGCTATTATTATTTCTACAAGATATAATTAAAATTAGAATTGATAAACATAAATTTTTATTCATTAAAATATCCTTTCATAATATTTTTTGCATTTTTTGATCCAAATTTTCTTCAAGAGCGAATAAGAAAAATTCTTATATAAGCTTGATTTTCTCTAATTTAATTACTTATAAGACTTTAATTTAACAAGATTATTTTAAAAATGTCAATAATATTTTTATTCTCCATATTTTACCTTTTTTCATTTGTAGCAAATTAAAATTCAAGTTTTTAAAAGTCTTACCGATATACCATTTTAATCGAAAGATCTCAAAATTAAAGGGCCGGTTTTCTAAATGAAACTATTATTTTTAATCATCTGCCTTGCAAATTTTAATATTTCCTATGGAGCAAATTTAACAGTTAAGCTTAGCTCACTCAATTGGTGTCCTTATGTAATTGAGAATCCAGATAAAAATGGGGTGATTCAGAATATCATAGAAGCCGCATTCTACACGCAAGGCTACAAGATAGAGACAAATATTATGCCATGGGATTCTGCATTAAGTGAAACAAAGCTTGGAAACTATGATGCTATATTCCCAGCTGATAAAACAACTGAAAGAATCAAATATTTTAATTTTTCTGCTCCTATTATACGTACATCATTAGTTTTAATAACACTAAAAAATTCAAAAATAAAATATAATAAATATGATAATCTAAACATGACTTACAATGAACTCAAGCAATATCGTTTTGGAGTTATTCGTGGATATGCCTATGAAAAAAATTTCGATGAAAGAAAAGATCTAAGAAAAATTATAAGTACTGATGAGCAGTCAAATATGAGAAAGCTTAAGTTAAAAGAAATAGATATTGCATTAATCGATAAAAATGTAGCTTTATATTTTATTCAAAAAAATCCGAATGAGTTTGAAGATACCTTTACAATTTTAAAGCCGGAAATTGAAATTTCTGACCTCTATATGGCTTTTTCAAAAAAAGCTCTCAATTCAGAAAACAAATTAAAAGCCTTTAATAAAGGCTTAAAAGAAATTAAAGACAATGGTCTCTATGATGACATTTTAAAGAAATTTCAAAACCCTTAAACATAAAATTGACTCAATTTTTCCTATAAAAACTTATATGAATTCCGAAAATACTTAGAGATTTTCTCTATGAGTGACTGTTAAATGAATATGAATTTTATAAAATTTAAAAAATTCAATTTTAAATTAGTTATAACAAATACCTTATTGTTATCCTTATGTTTATTAATATCATACCCAATATCTGCAGCAAATAACGAATCTTCTGGTGGCATTATAATCAGTTTATTTCAGCCAGATTATGGTAAATTTGCCACAATAGCCTCGACAGCAGGACAACCTAAGTTTGAATCACAAATGCTGCTTGTTGGAGGTGATGCAACGTTTATGCGCAAAGGTTTTTTTACCGGGGGAAGAGTATTATATGGAAATACATCTACAAGCTCTATAAGTACTTCTGCGAGTACATATGAAATTGCAAATATAGGTTTAAAAACAGGATATGGGATAGATTTAAGTATTATTGATATTAAACTTGGTTCCTATTTTGGAATAGGAAATCTACATTTTTCATCGGTAACTACTTCTACAAGTGGTACAATATGGGTTGATTATTTATTTATAGAACCATTTGCAATGATAGGGATTGCAGGCGGAAAAAACTTTGCTGCGAGCTTTGGGGCGGGATACCATTATGCATTCCCATATAAAGTAACAACATATGGCTCTACACTCTTAAGCGACCCAACCCAAGCAAGCGTTGGTGGAATAAATATTATGTTCGAGTTGAGTTTTGGAGATTTTTCTCATTAAAGACGAATTAAACTAGCACCCCAAGTAAAACCAGCCCCAAAAGCAACGGTCATTATTAAATCACCTTTTTTCAAACGACCTTGCTCAAGAGCTTCGTTTATACAAATAGGGATTGTTGCAGAAGTTGTATTGCCATAACAATGAATATTATTAAATACTTTTTCTTTGGGCAGTTCCATCTTTTCTCTTACCATCTCACTAATTCTTAAGTTTGCCTGGTGTGGCACAAGACATACAAGATCATTTGCCGTAATGTTGTGACGCTTCATAAGTGTTTCAGCAACTTCGCACATACGAGTGACAGCATGTTTAAAGACAGAACGCCCCTCCATTGTGGGATGCCAATCTCCATTTTCAACAGATTCTGCACTTAAGAAACCTTTTGTTGCAGTACCTGGCGAGCGCGTTAATAAAAGTTCAGCTCCTAAGCCATCACTGCCTAAAATGGTATCGATGACACCAGAACTCATATTTCCTACAGATGGCATTTCATCCTCTGTGCATTCAACGGCTTCACAAATAGCTGCTGCTGCACCATCTCCAAACAGCACTGCCACATTGCGACCTTTTGTAGTGAGGTCAAGCATTTTACTTTGCACATCCGAAAATACCAAAAGAATTCTTTTATATTGTCCACTTTTAATCATGGCATCAGCCATTTGCGTAGAATAAACAAAAGCACTACATTGCACACGGATATCTACTGCAGGAATTGTTGGAAACCCGAGTTTATGTTGAACAATGGGAGCAATACCTGGAAAGTAATAGTCAGGTGACAAGGTTGAAGCTATAATATAATCAAAATCTGATGGTTTTAAATTAGAAGCAGCAAGAACATTTTTCACAGCTTCAATGGCAAGATCAGATGTGGCAACAGGTTCTTCAACAAAACGTCTTTCTTTAATTCCTGACCTTTCAGTAATCCAAGCATCATTAGTATCCATGAGTTTACTCAGATCATCATTGGTCACTTTACCCGGAGGTAAATACTTAGAAAAATGAGTCATAACCGTTTTATATTGCTTTGCCATGTAAAGCCTCCTCTATTAAACATGACGATCCTTAAAAATCGAAAACAAATTCTTTCAAACTCGCTTATAATTGCAAATTTTCATGAATGTGCAAGATCAATACTCATTGCACGAAAAAGAACAAAATGACAGAAATGTGCTTATCCTTTCAGAGCAAAAAAAAGAATCTCTTTTTGAAGGAAATAGGATGTTAAAACGACTTATCATACAGAATCTTGCCATTGCAGAAAATATATCGGTCAATTTTCATGAAGGGCTCAACGTCATTACAGGTGAAACGGGTGCAGGAAAATCCTTAATAGTTGATGCTCTATGCCTTTTAAGAGGACAACGAGCGGACACTTCACTCATAAGAACGGGTCATGACAGTGCACAAGTAACTGGAATTTTTATACCAAGCAAAAAAAACAACTTTGTCTTTTCTTTACTTGAAGATCTTGGAATTCCGCTGTTTGCTGATGCACCCGAAGAAATTGTGATAAAAAGATTTATTCAACGTAACGGCAGGCATCGAGCCACAGTAAACGAAAATTTAGTGAGTACAAAAATCCTTCAACTCATTTCATCTGATCTCATTGATATCAGTAGCCAGTTTGAAAATCAAAGATTGCTCGATAGCGATTCTCACACTCTTTTTCTCGATGAGTTTTGTCATAATATTTCCTTACAAAAACATTATATCGACAAATTTAATCAAACAAATGATTATTTAAAACAAATTAGAAATATAATTCAAGAAATAAATTTATTAAAAAGAGAGAAGAAATTATATGAGTTTGAACTTTCTCAAATAAAAAATGCAAATATTTCTAAAGATGAGTTTCAGAAGTTAGAGGAAGTGATCTCTATAGGAAATAAGGCAAACTATGCCAAGCATATTTGCCAAGAGATACATGAAATGGTTCATAGTGGAGAATCGAATTGTTTATCGCAATTAAAATATTGTCGAAGAAGCATTGAGAAACTACTAAAGCAAAATACACAGGCGCAAGTACAAATATCCACCGATCAAATTGATGGGATCATTGCCCTCATTGAAGACTTTATTCATAAAACTGAACTAACTGAAAATTATTTTGAAATTGATGAATTATTATTTAATAATGCTGAAAAACGCATAGAAATTTATAATAAAATTCTTCAAAAATTTGGTCCAACCATTCAAGATATTGAAAATTACACACTCAAGTGTGAAAGTTATTTAGAAAAATCGAATACACTTGAAATAGAGTTCAAACTTATACTAGAAAAGTGTGAAACATCTATGAAAGAAACTCTATCTCTAGCATCTAAATTGAGTTTAGAGAGAAAAAATAAAATAAATTTTATTTCAAATTCTGTTGAACAAGAACTTGCAGAGCTAGGTATACCTAAAGCTAAATTTATTTGTAGTTTAAAAGATAATACAAATGAAATCTCTAAATTAAAATCAGAGTTAAGTATAAATATTCAAGAAGATTTATTAAATAATTTTAATAATTTAACAAAATATGGTGCTGAAAAAGCACAGTTTCTTTTAAGCACAAACTTAGGTATTGAAGCACAGCCCATAGAAAAAGTTGCAAGTGGTGGAGAACTTTCACGCATAATGTTAGCAATAAAAAATGTTCTCTTTGGTGACGACAGCATGAGTGTTTTTATTTTTGATGAAATAGACACTGGTATTAGTGGAAATATAGCCTCTAAAGTCGGAAAAAAACTTGCCGATTTCTGTAAAAATAAAAAAGGACAATCTGTACGACAGGCGTTGTGCATCACACACTTAGCTCAGGTTGCATGTTATTCTCAAAATCATTTTATTGTTTCTAAAATTATCCAAAATAATAAAACTATTACAAAAATAATACAAGCAAATAAAGAGGAAAAAGTAACAGAAATTGCAGTTTTATTATCAGGAGAAACTTTAAGCCAAGAAAGTCTGGCACAAGCTCGTTTTTTAGTTAACCAGGCTCAAAGCTTTTAATTTAGACTTTTCTTAGGAATATTTTCATTTAATCCTTCATAAAAATCCATAGATTTATTACTTGTTTCTTTAATAAAATAAAGAGATAAAACTCCAAATATAAAAAACAAACCTGCTGCAACAATAGAAGCTATCCACATATCAGAAAATAAAAATGCAAGCCAAGGAACAAAGGAATTTATTCCAACAAGGGAACAGCGAGCCATGCTTGATATAAGCGAAGCTGCTGTTGATCTTTGATTGGTGCCAAAACTTTCAACTGCAAAAACCATGAAAAGTCCAGAATATCCGCTTGCAAGGCCAATTAATAATAAAATACAATAAAAAGATTTTGCATTGAGAGTATTGCCTAAACCAAACAAAGAAATAGCACAAAGCATTAGAATAAGAGCAGATAAAACAGCAAACTTTCTACTTGCTGTTAATTTAGCAATGTATGGAAAAAGATATGATCCAGAAAAGGCGCCGACAAAATAAAATGCTAAAGAAATAGATTGATTTACAGGTTCTTTCATCCCAACACTTTTAGCAACTTCAGGAGAAAAATTTATGAAAAAAGCCATAAACCAAAATGGAATAATTGAAAGAGTTAGAGTAATTACTTTAAGGAAAGAGTTCTTATTCAAGATAAGATTTTTTAAATTCCCACGTGAAATATTTGCTTGAGCTTTAACATTTTTAAATAAAATAGAATCGGCAAATGAAATTCTAGCTAATAAAATAATAATACCGGCTATACCACCAATTAAAAACATAATTTGCCAATGGAGAGCACTGCCAATATATGCAGCAAGCATTCCACCAATAATTCCGAATGAATACACAAATCCCGAGGCAAAACCGCGTTTTTCTGCAGGTAAAATTTCACTTAGGAGAGTAATGGATGCTGCAAACTCACCTGCTAATCCAATTCCAGCTAAAAATCGCATTATGGTAAATAATGTGATATCAGTTACATAAGCATTTGTAATAATAGCAACGGAATATATTAAAATTCCAATTCTAACAGCCGATAATCGACCAAATTTATCACTCCAAATTCCACTTAATATACCACCTAGAACCAATCCTAATGCTTGCGCATTAAACATATATGAACCTACCCTCATAAAATCTTCTTCAGGAACTCCTAAAGATTTTAAAACAGGTATGCGCACCACTGCAAAAAGAGTCAGATCATAAAAATCAATTAAATAACCTATAGAAAGAAAAAATAATATAAATTTATAGTTTTTATATTTCATATTTAACCCATTATTGCAGTAAGTTCATTGCATGAATATGTGAAGCAAGCAAAACACGTTTAAGCTTACCAAGTTCTGTTCTAGGTATTTTGTGAATATAATAAAAATTCTTTATTCTTTCAAATGGAAAAACATTTTTATTGAATGATACAATTAAATTCTTAATTAAAATTTCATCAATTAAATAATTTTCACCTTCAATGACTAAAGATACTTTTTTTCCTAAACGATCATCACTTTCAAAAATAAGCGCTAAATCAAAATGGATTGAAAATATTGATCTCATTTCTAACAGAATTTCATCGAGTCGAGCAAGATTAACATTTTCTCCAGCAATTTTTATCACATCATCAGTCCTACCAATGACCGTTAAATTCTCGCCTTCAATAGTACCTATATCAGTCGTTTCAATATATTTAATTTCCAATCCATTTTCTAATTTTTTAATTTTTTTAGGATCATGAAAATAAATATTATTTTTATTTTGTAAAATATAGCCACTCAGCAAAGAACTTCCAGCTATACAAATTTTCCCACTTTCATCATTCCACAACTGTAAATGTCCCATGATTTTTAAACGAGGAAAATCATTTTTCCACTGCAAATCCGAATGAGCCGTTGCTATTTGAGAACAACATTCAGTCATTCCATAACTTGGTAATAAATTCCACCCTAAAGCTACCGCTTTTTCATAGAGTGATTTTGCAAGAGAACCACCTCCAACGACAACAGCTCTTAAGGTCTGCGGACAGAATAAAGCAGCCCGAACAATATCGTATATCTGAGTTGGAACCAATGAAGTAATTGTTGCTTTTGTTTCAGATACTGCATGAACAAATTCTTTCACTGACCATTTAAAATTGTCGTTATATAAATTAATTAAGCTTGCTTGACTTAAGAATGCTCTCGCATATAAAGATAAACCACCAATATGAAAATAAGGGAGAGTATTTAAAAGAATATCTTTTTTATGACAATCTAAGTGAATATTCACGCTCAAAGCTGAATTTAAAATAGCTTCTTTTTTTAATGCAACCCATTTAAGATCTGTGCTTGAAAGTGCGGTAGAGCCGGAAGTCGCAAGAAAAATATGAGAATCTAAATAAAATTCTTCTGCAGTTTTTTCAATACGTGTTTTTTCTTGAAGAGGAATACGAGGGTTAATAAAAAAATGAGAGTCTTTGGAATACCAATCAATATTCAATTATATTTCTCCAATTTTCCTTTTCAAGCAGATGATTAAAACCAAAACCAGTCCCTTTGCTAGAAGGAATAAGTCTTGTATTTTCTATCATTAGGCACTCTGAGTAGGCATTCTCTACATAAAGAAAGTGAGTCAGAAAACCACAAGATCCTTGAGATTTGGGAAAATGACTGTAAAAATTTGCAGCTTCATATAAAGCGCAAACTTGACCTAAAGGATGATCCATATAGCTTGTAAAAATCACTTTATCAAGCTTTGAAAAGAAAGAATTATCATATGAGTTATTTAAATACTGCTGAGCAGGTTTGATAATCAAATTTCGAACACACTTTTTTTGCTCATTCAAAGTGAGATCTTCTAAATGCTCCAAAGAATTATTGTCTAATGCTAATTTTAATAATGGAAAATGCTTTA
Organism: Fluviispira multicolorata; assembly: GCF_009208585.1. GTDB lineage: Bacteria > Bdellovibrionota_B > Oligoflexia > Silvanigrellales > Silvanigrellaceae > Silvanigrella > Silvanigrella multicolorata. Next base: position 512,948 of record NZ_WFLN01000006.1, on the reverse strand, counting down.
AAAGCAAGTTCCAGCTTTCACATTGAAATGGAATAGGATCTTCAATAAAATCAAAAATATCAACATATTTTTGCAGTGAACTAAAAAAGAATATTGCATTTTCAAAAGTTAAAGAAGAATTAAAATCAATACGAAATTTAAGGTTAAGCTCTTTTAAAAAAAAATAATTCTCTTTTATAAAATTTATTTCATTCTGTAAATTTCTACCAAATTTTAACTTTAAAAAACAAAAATTATTCTCTTTAAGGTTAAATAAATCTTTAATAGTTAAGCTAGATATATCGCTAACAGTCCAATGATTTTTAGGCAGATTTAAATTATTAAAAGCATTTAAATTTTTACCTCTATATATTGCATCTATTCTAGAAAAAATAAGACTTTTTCTTAAATTCCTAGTTAATTTCTTATTTTTGAGATAACTTATTTGCTCTGATATAGGAGAGTCACCAAGTTCTGGAAAAGCAAAGCAATCAGCATATCCAATTCCAATATCTTTATAATCTACCTTTAATAAAAACCCCATTCTTTTAAATGAGCTTTCTATTTTTGCATTCAAGATAAATTTTGGTTGCAAAAAATATGGAGAAATCTCTATTGATTTTATATTATCATAAGGGCTATTTGACTCATAAAATATCATACTGAACGCTTATTTTCTTAGAGTTTTGAATAAGAGAATCTTTTAAATAGGTTTGTTCATATAAAAAAAGAGCAGACCGTTTTTCTATCCCAAAAAAGATAGTTGAACGTGTCCCATATTTTTCACCATCAATAAAGAGAGAAGACAAAAAGACTTCTAACTCATTCGAAACTCCTGTGTTAGGCAGCAGAGAAGAATCATATTTTTTAGAATTCATCATTTCTTTTTTAAAATAATTCCAATAGAATTCAGCATCTTTAGCACTATTTTGCGAGAAATATTCTGAAAAGTTTTTTTTAGTTACAGAGATTTTTGGCCAATCAGAGTCGAGCGTTCCGTTACTTAAAGCAAAAATATATTTATTATTATCGCCAAACTTATAAACAACTTTTTGCTCTAAAGTTTTGCTATTAAAAAAAATAATTTCATCTGCATCCGAAAATATAATATTATAATAGTTATACTCTGAAGCAGATTTTATGAGTTGGGATAAATATTCTTTTGCAGATAAATTACTTTGCAAAAAGCGAGTGATAATCTCACCGCGCGATTTCATATTATTTTTATGCGATTTAAAATCACGCACATTTGTCAATGCGGCCCATTTACCATGCCACTTATTTTCACATGCAAACCAAGTGCCTTTTTGCTCATCATCCCTTGGTCCCAAAAGTTGATTTCCACGATTTAAAAACTGTAAATCCCAACCTTGAATTTCAGCACTCAAACGCCCTCTATACTCATCTCTATTCGAAATAAGAGCTACAGGCACTGATTCCATTTGATTAATAAGCAAAAATAATGTGCACAAAAGTTTATTACCTTATAAAGAAACCAATTGACATACAAATGCCAAATAGCATTTGTATTGCTGCAGACATCCCTAAATATTTATTAAAGAGTGGAGAAGGTTCATTTTTTAAAAGTCCCCTAACTACAAAAATAACTAAAGGTAGAGAAAGCAAGGGCAAAAAAGCAGTCCATAAGAATCCATGAATATACCAGTAAATATTTAATAAGAAAGCAGATAAAAAAAGTAAAACGATTTCTACTCTCGCAAAATTTTTACCAAATCTAGCAGCCAAAGTCATTTTATTTACTTTTTTATCTTCTAAATAATCTCTAAAATTATTAATTGAAATAAGAACTGTTGCTAAAAAACCTATTTGCAGTCCTGCTATAAATGGATGAAAATGCACTGTACCTGTTTGAATATAATAAACTCCAAGAACAGCTACTATACCAAAAAATAAAATGACAAAAAACTCACCAAGACCTTTATAAGCTAAAGGATAAGGTCCACCCGTATAAATATATCCGCAAATAATTGAAACTATACCTATAAATAAGATAGGAATTCCACCCGCTAATATAAGAGGAATTCCAAAAAGTGTGGCAATAAAAAAACTAAATCCCCCCCCAAACAAAACTTGTTTGGGGGTTAAAAGCCCGCTTTGCGTCATCCGCTTGGGACCTATTCTTTTTTCGCTATCAGCACCCTTTTTAAAATCGATTGCATCGTTAATAAAGTTAGTGCCAATTTGAATAAAAATAGAACTTAATATTGCGAATAAAGTTAAATTCCATTTTATTTTTGTTTCACTCGACTGCAAAGCTGAAAATGCAACTGCAGTCGATACAAGGATTGGAACAAAAGCGGCAGCAAGCGTTTTAGGCCTTGCCGCCAAAATAAAAGCATTTATTTTGGCTTGAGATTGCTCTTGACTCATTTCACTCACGGAAATCTCCCAAATTTATTAAAATCTGGCTTTCTTTTTTCAACAAATGCATCTTTACCTTCTTTTGCTTCTTCACTCAGATAATACAAAAGCGTAGCATTCCCAGCTAAGTCTAATAAACCTATTTGACCATCACAATCCGCATTTAATGCTGATTTTAAACAGCGTAACGCAAGTGGAGAGTGGGCTAACATTTCACGACACCACTTTAAAGTTTCTTGTTCTAGCTCTTCAACGGGTACAACATGATTTACAAGTCCCATATCAAGTGCCTGCTGCGCATTGTATTGACGACACAAAAACCAAATTTCACGCGCTTTTTTCTGACCAACAATTCTTGCTAAATAACTGCTGCCAAGACCGCCATCGAACGAGCCTACTTTTGGCCCAGTCTGACCAAATTTGGCATTGTCTCCTGCAATTGTTAAGTCACAGACGATATGTAAAACATGGCCACCACCAATGGCATAACCAGCTACCATCGCAACAACAGGTTTAGGCATAGAACGGATTGATTTTTGCACATCTAAAATATTGAGACGAGGAAGACCATCTTGCCCAACATAACCTCCGTGCCCTCTCACTTTTTGATCGCCACCTGAACAAAAAGCCTCTTTACCTTCACCGGTAAGAATAATAACACCAACGTGAGAATCTTCACGGCAGATTTCAAATGCAATTAAAAGTTCTTTAACGGTTTCTGGACGAAATGCATTACGCACATGAGGGCGATTGATTGTAATTTTAGCAATCCCATCTTCAGTTCGTTCTAGTTTTATGTCTTCAAAAGTTTTCATACTTTGCCAAATATTCACGAATTGCTCCCTATTTTTAGTAATAAGCATAAGATGAAGTGTATACACTTTTTTTATATTTTCTCAATTCAAGAATAATATAAGAATAAAAAACTAAAATATAAATTTATTTTCGGCAAGTTTTTTATCAATCAATAAAAGATGCATCATGCACTAAATTTTTAGAAAGCTTAATTCGCCATTTTTTCAATTGAAATTTACTAAATAAGACACTTCCTTCTTCAACATAAACAGGAGGAATTGATTTTGGTAAAACATGTGGATAAATTAATATTTTTTCGGCCATTTTAGCAGCTTCATATCCTTGCGCAGACGAACTTACGACAAGACCACCAATTGCTTTTTCTTTACCAACTGAATTATCCCACAATCCAAATACGGGAACTGGGGTAAACTTTGAAGTCCATTTCATCACCTCTTCAGAGTCAATTTCATTTCCATTTTCTCCTTTTAAATATTGATAAAGTCCAACAATAATAACATCAAAATTTCTTCTCGCATTCAATACTAAAGATTGCCAATTAATAAAATTTTCAATTGTTTCAACTTGGAAGAGAATTCCAGATACATAATTGTTATTAATATTTTTTAAAATCTCTTGATATAACACTTCAGAGGATTTACTTTTATCGAAAAGAATCAATGCTCGTTTTGTTTTTGGTAAAATTTCTTTTAAATATTGAGCTGTTTTTAATACAAGAGGCTTAGCATAAATACCTGTAATATAGAGAGGATCTTTATCAAAATAAAGTTTAGGATCACTCTTAATTCCTAAGTAAACAGTCGGAATTTTTGCATGTTCAAATCTTTCGCCCAAAAGGCTTAATGCCGTATCATCTCCTAATATTACTAAATCAGGATTATAATCTAATGAGTATTCCCATGCACTCTGTGCCACATTTTCATAATTTTGTTTTGAAATTTTCTTTGTATTCATCTCAAAAAAAGACAAGGTATAATTTGCCTTTAAGTAATCGGAAATAGACTTTCTATAATCAGAATCCCATTTAAACTCCTTGTGATAGCTTTCAATAATAAGAATTTTTTTTTGTTTTTTGGCAAAAACCTGGGCACTCATAAATACCAGAAGCACTATCATTAATTTTATAAATATTTTTAGTATGTTAAGGCCTCCTCAATTTAAATCTGAGAGAAAGACATACATTGCAATCAACTTATCGTTCTCTCTTCAATAATATTAAGAAAGGGGTAACTTAGTATTTCATTAATTAAATAATAATATATTAATAAATCAAATAGTTTACTTACCCATAATAGATTTTATCTAGAAATTTTTTTATTTAATTATACTATAAGTTTATTTAATTTTAATGTTTATTTTCATAAGAAAAAATATCTTTAATTATACCAACATTTTGGCAAAACTATATCAGGTTTATCAACTCTATTTTGACAATCAAGCGCATGGGGAAAACTTTGAGCCTGTTCTAGTTTTTGCACACGATCCTTTCTTAAAAAGGTAAATTCCATTACCTCTGGAATTATAATATCTCCTTTTTTGGCATATCGGGACCAATTATTTGGATGTATATGTATGATATAAAAATCTTTTAAAATTTTCCTAAAACATAATTTAAGAAAAGACAAATCAAAGGTATCAAATATTCGATTCAATTCATGAAACTCAATGACTAAAATTCTAAATTTCTTTAAAGTTTCTTCACTTGTTTCAAATAACACACCATATTCAGAGCTCTCAATGTCCATTTGCAATATCAGATCACGTGAGTAATCTGCTTGCAATGACTTATCCATCCATCTTTTTAGTGTCATAAATTTTTCGTTATTTACAGCACCAATAAACTTTTTCTCAAAGAAAAAAGAATCTGATTGAATTGAGGGAGCTTCAACAGAATAGTCTGCTAGATAAGACTTTATACCCATTTTCGCAAGATCAGTTTCAAAACTAGATTGAGTGGAGACCCCTGGAGAAAAACAAAACTCAATACCTTCTAAGTCATTAGGTACAAGGTATCCGCCATCGCCAGGGCAACCAAGGCGAAGCAACGAGTGTTCAGTGCCATAAGGTTTTAATTCTTTTAAAAATTCTTTAATTTCATTTTCTTTAGAAGTCTCTGTTAAATTATAACCATTTTGAAACAATGAATATTTTAATAATTTCTTAAACATATAAAATAGACCTTTAACCAGCTGCTGATAATTATAGGAAGCATAGAATGAACCTTACCAAAAGTGTTAATAGCACAATTTTTTTAATTCCCAAAATGCTATTTTAAAAAAATACCAAGAAAAATATTTATACTTTATCTTTTAAATTTAAGAAAATTTGTATTTATAATAGTTTATTTTTTTACCAATCCGACAAGACTTCTCCATTTATTCCACCATATGATTCAGCCGAACAAAAAGCAAATTTAATGCAAGTCCTAAAATAGTCTGAAAATGAGTTTTATATGTGGGGATATGAAGAAACAAAAAAATATTTTATTGCCGGCGGAGGCTCCAATGAAGATTTTAAAGATCATTGGAAATTTTTAAGAAATGAAGATTTAAAATTTAAAGAAGGAATTATTGAAAAGAATTTATATATGGCTGGGGGTTCAATACTTTATTTTATATCTGGAAGAAAATACGATTAGCTGTTCTGTAAGTTATGATTGAATTTATACTGAGCAGCTTCTAAAAAAACTCTTGCATCTAAGGATATCTCTTAGCAATTTTTCATTGAACATATTTTATAATAAATTTTGTTCAATGAAAAATATTTCAACACTTTTTGAAAGATAATATTTTATATGAATAGCTTTGTGATTGGAATCAGCGGGGTTTCTGGCTCTGGAAAGACAACATTGACACAAAAATTATCTGAAGGATTAAATGCCACAAAATTATTTTGGGACGAGTTTGACGAAGTTTCAAATTCTCCTGATGATTATGTCGAATGGTATAACAGTGGACGTAATTATGATGCATTTGACTATATCTCTTTATCACAAACCTTACTTGAGCTAAAAGTCGGAAAATCCATTAAGCACCCTGTGACAGGACAAATGTTAAATCCATCGAAATATATTATTTTTGATGCCCCCCTTGGCCGATTGCATGAACAAACCGGAAAATATATAAATTTCTGCATCCATATTGATACACCATTAGATATCTCTCTCGTAAGAAGGACTTTGCGAGATTTTACAGATTCGAATAAAACAAAAGAAGAACTTTTAGAAGATCTAAATTTTTATATGAATTCTTCAAGACCTTTATTTTGTGACAAGCTTCTTATTAAGCTAGCTGATTTGGTAATAGATGGACTGTTAACACCAGAAGAGCAAGTAAAAAAAATCATATCAAACATTAATAACAATTAAAGTGTTTTAAAAAAATTTAATTCTTTTAATATTTAATTTAAATCAGTTAGTTTCTAATATTTTTCAAATGCAAGATCCAATATTTCGCTTATTTCTTTTTCTCCAATATGCATATGCTCTCCTAATTTTTTCCCGCCTGCTGTTTTTATAACTTGAGTAGGAATAGGTTTAAGTGCTTTTTTAGAAATTTTATATTCAGAAATTCGAGTTTTAGCGCCGAGAGAACGAAAAAAATTTTCAGTTTTTTCGATTGCAGATTTTGCAATTTTATTATCAGAATTTGCTTTAATATTAAAAATGACTTGACCAAAATGAGAAAGTCTTTTCTTTTTTTGGGCAAATTCATATTTTAAAACAGCGGGTAAAATGACGGCAAGAGTTTGTGCATGGTCAAGACCAAAACAAGCTGTTAATTCATGACCAATTTCATGCGTTGCCCAATCTTGCGGAACACCTTTACCAATAGTGCCGTTTAAAGCATTGGTTGCGCACCACATTAAATTAGCACGCACATCATAATTGGTTGGATTTTTTAATGCCTTTGGACCCTCTTCAATGAGCGTTTTCAAAATTGCTTCACTCTGTCTATTTTGTAAAGGCGCATTAACATCATAAGTTAAATATTGTTCTGCTACATGAACAAATGGGTCAATAATTCCATTTATTACTTGTCTTTCAGGCAAACTAAAAGTAATTGAAGGATCAAGAATTGAAAACTTAGGGAAAGAAAGAGGTGAAGAGAATGCTTTTTTTTCATTTGTACTTCGCTTTGAAATAACACTAAAAGTATTCATTTCAGATCCGGTCGCCGATAAAGTCAAAATACAGCCCAATGGAATTGCATCTTTCATTGGTTTTCCGAGTAAAATTTCCCAAGGATTTTTCCCTTTGTATTTTGCTGCATGTGCAATAAATTTACAGCCATCAATAACGGAACCACCACCAACAGCAAGAATAAAATCAATATTATCTTTCCGACAAATTTCGACTGCTTTCATTAATGTATCGTAGTCTGGATTTGCTTCAATTCCTGCAAATTCAAACACAGTTTTATGAGAAAGAGCTGTTTTTATTTGTTGGTAGACTCCATTTTTTTTAATGGACCCTCCACCATAAGCAAAAAGGATATTAGATTTATCTTTCAATAAATTTGGAAGTTCTCCAATTGTGTTTTTTCCAAATACAATATTAACCGGATTAAACAATTGAAAATTATCCATATCTAATTCCTTTATTTTAAAACTTATTATTCATTAAATTTAAATTTCAAATTCAACTCTCGCGCAGCTTTTGCTTCATCAACTTTCTCTCTAAAAGTACGTTTAGGATAAATAGTTGAAGAATCATTATTATCTATTATTTCTTTAACAGAATTTATAAAACGATCAAGCTCTTCAATGCTTTCCGTTTCGGTTGGTTCAACCATGAGAGCATTTTTAACACACAATGGAAAATAAACTGTTGGCGGATGCATTCCATAGTCAATCAATGCTTTTGCTAATTTAGAAGTTTCTAAACCATTTTCTTTTTGATTTAAATCATTAAAAATGATTTCATGTAAGTGATCACCTTTCACAGGAATATTCAAAACTTCTTTTAACTGTGACTTGATATAATTTGCATTTAAAATTGCATTTTCGCTCACCTGACGAAGTCCATGAGCTCCAAGCGCTTTAATGTAGCACCAAGCTCGAATAAACATGCCAAAATTTCCATAAAATGCTTTAACCCTACCAATAGATTTTGGAGAATTATAATTTAAAACAAATTCACTATTTTTTTTCTCAATTAAAGGAACAGGTAGAAAAGGAACTAATTTTTCACTGACAGCAATTGGACCACTGCCAGGCCCACCACCACCGTGAGGTGTGGTAAATGTTTTATGTAAATTAAAATGAATAACGTCCGCACCAAAATCACCGGGACGGCTGATTCCTAATACAGCATTCATGTTTGCGCCATCAATATAAAGCAAAGCATCTTTTTCATGCAAAAGTTTTGCTATTTGTTCAATATTTTTTTCAAATAAACCTAATGTATTTGGATTTGTAAGCATCATTCCAGCAACATCATCATTTAAAACAGCTTGAACGGACTCTAAAGTAACATATCCATCTACACCTGTTTGTACTTGCACAATATTAAAACCAGCAAGGGCGGCACTAGCGGGATTCGTGCCATGAGAAGTGTCTGCTGTAATTATTGTTTTACGATTTTTTCCTTTGCTACGATGATAAGCTGAAATTAAAAGAAGCCCTGCAAATTCACCTTGAGCTCCAGCACTGGGCTGTAAAGAAACAGCTTTAAGTCCTGTAATTTCTTTTAAATCTTCTTGTAACTCGTACATAATTTGCAAATGAGCTTGACTCCACTGAATAGGATCATATGGATGCAATTCACAAATATCCGCACTTCTAGCCACTTCTTCATTGAGCCTTGGATTGTGTTTCATTGTGCAAGAACCTAGGGGATAAATACCGAGGTCAATTGCATAATTCCAAGTCGATAAGCGTGTAAAATGACGTACAACTTCCGACTCTGATAGTTCAGGAAGTCTTGCTTTTTTTTGACGAGAATAATTTCCAAAATATTTTTCAGAATTAATTTTTGGCACATCGAGTTCTGGTAAACCAAAACCATAGGCTCCTTCATGTGATCTTTCAAATAAAAGAGGTTCTTCAAGTACAACAGCATGACTTGTCGTTTTATTTAAATAACTCATAGTATTGTCACCTTATCCAAATCTTTTTAAGAGTTCAACATATTTATCTAATTCATCACGTGATTTTTTTTCTGTTACAGCAACTAATATCCCTGTTTTGTCTTCAGAGTAAAATCTCTGCAAAGAAACTCCTGGAGCAATATCATTCTGTACGCACTTTTGAATAAACTCTGAAGATGGTATTTTTAAATCAAGTACAAATTCATTAAAGGATTGAGATTTATTGAAACGTAATTTTGCCTTCCCAGTCTTTAATAATTCTGACTTTAAATACTCTGTCTTTGCTAAATTCTGTTCAGCTAAATGAACAAATCCTTCTTTACCAACCAACGCTAACCAAATTGTAGACCAAAGAGCACATAAATTTTGATTCGTACAAATATTTGAAGTGGCTTTTTCTCTACGAATATGCTGTTCACGTGTGCTTAATGTAAGAGTATAACTTCTTCTTCCTTTTGCATCGACTGTTTCACCGCATAATCTACCTGGCATTTGCCTTACATTTTCAAAACGACTGGTAAATAAACCTAAATAAGGACCACCAAAACTTTGTGGCAAACCAAAACTTTGCCCTTCACCTGTTGCAATATCTGCATTGTACTCTCCAGGTGTTTTTAAGAGTGCAAGACTTAAAGGTTCTGTTACATTAGCAGAAAATAATGCGGATTTTGAATGAGCTAAATCAGATAATTCTTTCATATCTTCAATACAGCCCATAAAATTCGGGCTTTGTGCTATTACAATAGCAACATCATTGCCTAATAAAGATTTCAATGCTGACTGTGAAGTTTTTCCATCTTCATTTAAAGGAACAAGAGTGACTTCAACACCTAAATTTGTTACGTAAGTTTTAAGCACTTCAATATATTCAGGATGAACACCACCTGAAACAAGAATTCTTTTTTTATTAGGCTGCATTCGCATTGCCATAAGTGCTGACTCAGCTAAACTTGTTGAACCATCATAATGGGAGGCAGATGAAATATCCATTCCAAATATTTCAGCAATCATACTTTGAAATTCAAATAATGCTTGCAAAGTACCTTGCGAAATTTCAGGCTGATACGGTGTATATGAAGTTAAAAACTCTCCTCTTAAAGTCAATTGATTAACTGCTGCAGGACAATAATGATCGTAAACTCCGGCACCTAAAAAACTTAAATAAGAATTTTTACTTCTTGAATTTTTAAGAAGATCATTTATTTTTCTTTTTATATCAAATTCAGATAATTCTTTTCCAATATTTAAATTTCCAAAATACTGAACCGCTTCAGGAATACCTTTTAATAAATCATCAAGACTATTTACACCACAAGCAGCCAATAATTTTTTTTTATCCAATTCAGTAGTTGGCAGAAAACGATGACTTGACATAATTAAACCCCTTGTCAGAAAAAAAAAGACGGGTTTGAAGCAACCCGTCTCTGCGAACTCTATAAAATTAATTGCCGCCTACAACATAATTTTCATATTCATGTGCTGATAAAAGATCAGCTGGAACATTTTCAATTTCAACTTTTATAAGCCAGCCTTTTGCGTAAGCATCCACTGATAAACTTTCAGGGGAATCAATTGCAGATTGATTGACTTCTGTTACTTTACAAGTAACTGGCATAAAAAGATCACTTACTGTTTTTACAGATTCAATTGTTCCAAAATTTCCACCTGCTTTAAAACTAGATCCTACTTTTGGAAGATCAAGAAAAACAATATCTCCAAGTTGCTCAATTGCAAATTTAGTAATTCCAATTGTAGCATTATTTCCTTCGATTTTTATCCACTCATGTTCTTTTGTATATTTTAATTCATTTGGATAAGACATTTGAATTCCCCTTTATAATTAATCCCAAAGTATCAGCCCTGTGCACTACCATGAACAAAAAAAGGTTTTTTTACAACTACAGCAGCTTTTTTTTCGCCTCGGATTTCAATCCAAATTTGTGAACCCATTTTTGAATAATCTTGTGTTACATAAGCCATACCAATATTTTTTCCCACTGTTGGCGCAGGACAACCACTGGTCACGAAACCAATTTCTTGCTCTCCATCATTTGTGGCAAAAATCTTATATCCATGCCGACCAATAGCTCTATCCTGCATTTCAAAGGCAATTAGTTTTTTGCTCAAACCAAGTTCTTTTTGTTTTAAGAGGGCTTCTTTACCAATAAAATTACTCTTATCAAACTTAGTCACCCAACCAAGTCCACATTCTAAAGCCGTTGTCGTACTGTCCATATCATTGCCATAGAGCAAATATCCTACTTCTAAACGCAACGTGTCACGTGCCCCTAAACCGCAAGGCTTAACAAAATATTCTGCTCCAACTTGTAATAAACCTTTCCAAATTTTTGCTGCAGCAGATGCCGGAACATAAATCTCGTAACCTAATTCACCTGTATAACCTGTTCGAGCAATAAGAGCAGGAATACCTAAAACTTTGCCTTCTGCAAAATGATAATAGGCAAGATCAGTGATTTTCACGTCGATAACTTTTGTTATGAGTTCTCTGCTTTTAGGGCCTTGAATAGCAATTTGAGCATAATCATCGCTCACATTTTCTAAAATAACACCTTTTTTAGGGCAATGTTCTTTAAGCCAAGCAAAATCTTTTTCAATATTACTTGCATTTACACATATAAAAAAAGAATCATAACCTCTTCTATAAATAATAATATCGTCTACTAATGTTCCATTTTCATAACACAAAGCATTGTATTGAGCTTGTCCTATTTGAAGCTTTGCAACATCATTCGTTACCAAATTTTGCAAATAATCGAGAGCACCACGTCCTGTTACAATGATTTCTCCCATGTGGCTCACATCAAATATTCCAACAGAATTTCTTACAGCTTTGTGTTCATCAACAACACCTGAATATTGAACGGGCATATTCCAGCCAGCAAAAGGAACCATTTTCCCATTTAGAGCGAGATGTTCTTCATACAAAGGCGTTAGTTTTAATTTTTCATTTACTGATATTGACATATCATCTCCCCAAATACTTCATATTAAATTTATAGGACGGGACATCATCTTAATATAAAGGGAGAGAGTCAACTTATTTAGATACAAAACAATTTTGCTTCTAAATTAATTTTTAAGTTTTTCTTTATTTTTATTATAAAGTTCAATGCTATCTTGAATAACTTTTTCAGCTTCTGACTTGCTATACCAGCCAGCAACTTCGACTTTTTTATTGTCGAGCAATTTATAAGTTTTAAAAAATTGTTCAATTTCTTTTAGCATATGTGGATTTGATTTTTGAACTTCTTCAATATCAGAGATATGTTTAAATTGAGGGTCATCTGCATGTACGGCAAGAATTTTATCGTCAGTCTCTCCACCGTCGATCATTTTCATTACACCAATGACCTTAGCATTCATCATACACATAGGTTGAGCGGGATCTTGTCCAATGACCATAATATCAAGAGCATCTCCATCATCGCAGTATGTTTGAGGAATAAAACCATAGTTAATTGGATAAAACATAGGACTCGACATCACACGGTCAAGCATTAAAAGACCTGATTCTTTGTCAATTTCATATTTATTTTTAGAGCCACGTGGAATTTCAATAATTGCTGTAACAATTGAAGGAACTTTTTTGCCAATACTAACTGCATGCCATGGGTGCCAAGGATTAACTGTCATAAGACAAACTCCTAATAAAAATAGTTTAATAATCCCTTTCTTATTGCAAAAGCAAGGGATAAAGAAGACTCTCTGTTGTACATGGTGATTGCGTATTTGTGAAGAAGAATATGAGCAATTCCTAAAGTTAGAACTCTCATTTGGAGAATGATATGACTGACAAAAAAAAAGCAAAACCAATAAAATTAGAATGGGACGGAGGTCTTACAACTTCAATAAATGAAACTCCCATAGAAGTTAAAGGTAAAAGTGATAAACCAGAAAAATTAAGTGCAAGAAAAATTTTAGGTAAAGCAGATATTCGTCGAGAAAGTAAAGGTAGAGCTGGAAAACCAGTTGCTATAATATGTAAATTTTCTGATGAAGAATCTAAAAACATTGAAAGTCTTAAATTATTATGCTCTGAGTTAAAAAATATCTTAGCATGCGGCGGAACAGTTGAAAGCAACGAAATTATATTAACACATAGAGATTTTGATAAAATCAAAATCGCCTTAGAAAAGATTGGAATATCGGCTAGAATAGTTTGATCTAGAAATTAATTAAAAATACTTTAATTGATAATTTAATAATTTTTTACAAATTAATAAATTATTGCTCTAAATAAGATTTATTTTTTGACAAACTCCACACACTGCAAAAAATTTCTCATATGTTTTTAAATAAATTGACGATAATAAATGAGATATAAAATTTTATCTAGGGTGCTTAAACATGTTAAAAACGGTTTCAAAAGGAATATTTAAACCGAATAGCAAGGAAGCCATTAATTTTACAGAGAAAATTATACGTGCATATTATAATGGACAAAGTTTCGAGGATAAAGAATACCCAAATATAAATAATATCCAAGAACGAAATAATTCGGCGGCAGAAGGAAACTTCTCGTCAAAAGAAGAAAAATCAGACAAAAAACAAAATAATCATATTGCTGAATCACAAGAAAAACAGAACGCATCTCATAGTAACAACGGTCCACAAATTATTTCAATTGGTGGAGGAAAAGGCGGAATTGGCAAAAGCTTTCTTTCAGCCAATATTTGTGTTCGCTTAGCATCATTAGGTTATAAAGTTTCAGTCGTAGATCTAGATTTAGGTGCAGCTAATTTACATACTTGCCTAGGAGTTCCCACTCCTCGCTCCGGAATTGCTGATTTCATCCATGGAAACGTATCTACGCTTGAAGAAACAGGTATTTCCTGCTGCTTTCCAAATCTTATTCTTTATGGTGGAGGCCAAGAATTCTGGCAACAAATCAAACCACAAAGTGCTCAAAAAATAAAACTTATTTCTAAACTGCAAGAACTTGATGCAGACTTTGTCTTTCTTGATTTAGGCGCCGGAACTCATGTTCATACTTTAGATTTTTTCATTTTTTCCCATGGTGGAATTCTTGTTGTTGCACCTGAACCAACGAGTATTGAAAATGCTTATGTATTTATGAAAAGCATTCTTTATAGAAAAATTCAAAGTATTTGTAAGGCATTTGATATAGATGATGGTACAGAAAAAGAATTATTGACTAAAATTTCTAATCCTCGCAGTTCAGAAACTCCGTTCTCACAATTAATTACATTTTCACATAAAAATACAGATATTGGCAGACAAATTAAAGAAATGATAGAAGAAACAAATATTGGAATCATTATGAATCAAGTGCGTACCAAAGAAGATAGAGATCTCGGAGAGTCGATGTCACTCATTTGCAATCGTTACTTTGGCTTTAGCGCTCAATTTTTAGGTTCGACTCGTTACGATGATGCTGTATGGAAGTCAGTTCGCATTAGGAGACCATTGATTCTTGATTATCCACTTTCAGCAATTGCATCGAATATAAATCAAATTACTGATAAAATTATTAAGAAATTCATTCAGAATGAAGAAAAGGAAAGCATAAATAGAGCTGGATAATCATTATGAACACAGCTAATAGAAAAAAAAGCGCTTTTGAAATTCTTGGTCTGAGTGAAAATAATATTTCACTGCGCAAAATTCAAGATGCTTATGAAAATTTAAAGAAACAACTTGATAACTCTGTAACTAACGATTTTACACGTGATGAACTTGAACACGCCTTTCAAGAACTTGTGAATATTACTGAAAAGCATCATTCAAATGATAGCGAAGAAGAAGTTATTTCTGCTCATTTACTCCCTAATATGAAAAATAGAAAAAAAGAAAAAATAGATGACACAAATATAATTTATATAAGAAAAGATATACCTAAAAATATACCAAAAAAGTCGAGGGAAATAGAAGTTATCAACCGCCCCATAGATAGCTTAATGGATATGAAAGTTTCGATGAAAAAAGCACGAGCAATTTTTTCAGAAAATCCAGATCACTTAAAAAGAATTGACGAAATAATTGAAGAAACAGAAGAAATAACAGGAAATTTACTTAAACGCTTGAGAGAAGAATTGAGAGTATCTCTTGATGAAATAGCCAATAGAATTAAAGTAAGTAAAGTGTATTTAGAAGCAATAGAAAATGATTCTTATTCAAGCCTACCAGCAGAAGTCTACGTTAAAGGATTTTTTAATTCTTACTTAAATTATTTGGGACTTGACAGAAAGGATATTGTTGAAGCATTAACAGAAGTCTATAGAACTCGTAGGCGGCTGACAAAAAGAAAATAATCTGTCAGCTAAACGATGCACAGGTTAATTTTAAATCATGAATAATACAATTGAAATATTAGTATCAGAAGAGTTTCAAAATGAAAGACTTGATGTTGTTATAACAAGAATCATAGAAATCATTCCAAGTAGATCATTTGCTCATAAACTCATCACAAATAAAAAAGTACTTGTTGATGGAAAGTCTGTAAAATCATCTTACAAATTAAAATTATTACAAAAAATATGTATTGATATTTCTTTTTTAAATGATCTTAATCCAGAACCAATTGGCGAAAAAATAGACCTTGATATTCTTTTTGAAGACAATGATCTTATTATTATAAATAAACCAGCAGGAATGGTTGTTCATCCAGGAGCTGGTGTTCATTCAGGCACTTTAGTAAATGCAATCTTAGCACATTGTGGCGTCACCTTACCTTCCCTAGGTCAACCCTCAAGAGCTGGGATAGTTCACAGACTTGATCGTGATACCAGTGGAGTTATGGTTGTCGCAAAATCTCAGATTGCTTTGACAAATTTATCAAAACAATTTTCTGATCATTCACAAATACGCTTATATCATGCAATTGTATATGGAAATATTATCCCTAAAAGTGGTAAAATAGAAACTTGGCACGGCCGTGATCCTAAGAATAGAATTAAATATTCTGTTCAAAAAGAAGGAAAAGGTAAAAAAGCTATTTTAAATTATGAAACTTTAAAGTCCTTGCAAAGCGAAGAAATTTCATTAGTTTCTTGTCAACTCTATACTGGAAGAACTCATCAAATTCGAGTACAATTAAGTCACTTGGGACATGGTATTTTAGGAGATGCTCTTTATTCTAACATATCAAATGAATTAAAAAATGATAAAGAACTGAAAGCACTGATTAATAAAAATGCTCTCAGACAAATGCTACACGCTGTATATTTAGGTTTTAAACACCCAGTTACAAACGAAGAAATGTCTTTCAGCTCCCCTTATCCCCAAGATTTTAAAAATTTATTATCATTATTAGAATCGAAAGGATAATTGCCTTGAATGAAAATTTTCTACAACATTTTTTAAATTATGGATTTTTTATTGGAGATCTTAACGAAAACAGAATATGGTGCATGACCTCATCTATTAAAAACTCAAGTTCAATAAAAAATAACTCTTTTCCTTTTTTTTATTTAAATAATTTTTTTTCAAATAAGAAAAATCCTTTTTATAAAGGAAGTTTTTTTCAAGAGTTTTCAATTGATGAATTCCAAAAAATCATTGACAAAGAGTCAGAATTAAAACCAAAAATAATCTGGAAAGATATTGATAAAAAATTTTACTTAGAACAATATTCATCATTGAAAAAAGAAATATCTTTAAGAATATTAAAAAAAGGAGTTCCTTATTCCTTTCAAAGAGGAAAATCAAAGCTCAATAATGCTAATAAAATATATTTATTAAAAAATATTTTGAAAAAAAGAAAACAATCCTCTTCATTCATTTATGGATTTTGGAATAAAGAAGAAGGTTTCATGGGTACAACACCTGAACTTTTATTTATTCAAAAAAATAACTCTATTAAGACTATAGCTTTAGCAGGAACGATAGCAAATGATAAAAATGCAGATAAAAATAATTTTTTAAATGATCAAAAAATGAATAATGAGCATTCATATGTAATTCATGGTATGAAGGAAACTCTATCAAAATATGGAAATTTTTCAATTGGTCAAACACACTTACTTGAACTACCAAAACTCATACATTTAAAAACAGACATTAGTATAGATTTATTTCAAACAAGCGAATTCAATTATGAAGCATTTTTAAAAGAATTACATCCTACAGCTGCTTTAGGGACTTTACCAAAATACTCAAAAAGCAAATGGTTATCTTCTTTTGAAACATCAAAAAATAATAGAGGATATTTTGCAGCGCCATTTGGAGTTATATTAAATGCTAACAATTCAATTTTTATTTCTACAATTCGTGGAATTCAATGGAAAAGAGAAAACTTAAACGTGAGTGCTGGGGGAGGGGTCATTCAAGAGAGTGTTTTTGAAAATGAATGGAATGAAATTACAACTAAAATCAGCTCAATTCGAGACAACCTAGGCTTAAATTGTGAACTTTGAAACTTAAAATATTGTTTGAAATCATGTATTTCGCATGTTTTATAACTAGCTAAATATATTAAAAAAAAATCAAAAATAAATAGTCTAGACAATATAACATCTTATAAATTTTCAATAGATTTATGCCTATAAATTATGCAAAATATTATATGATGTATTTTTAGCTTTTTAAAACTTCGGAACTTATTTTGAATAAAAAAAATAATTACATAAACTTGCACTCTATAAAGTTACAGGAAGCTTTAAAAAAGAGAGATGAGTATTTTAATTCTCTCCCTACAGAAGAAAGAGAAGTGGCATTAAAATTCCAAGAATTCATTGATAATGAATTAAAAAAAGCTGGTAATCAAAATAATAGAATTACTATTTTACATACTTTATTAATGAATTATATTATTGAATTGGGTACGGAATCAAAATCATTATCACACACTTTACTCGAATTTTCCCGAAAAATTCAGGCATCTAATAAAGATGAATCAAAAAAATAATTCCAGTTTAATTTCAATTAACCAAGCATTAGCTTAACATCCCCTTTCTCTCCTCAAAAAATAAATGTAAAGTGACACCCTGTTGAGACAATTGCCCCTTTGGCATATAGGGTATGATTGCCCTTTTTATTAAATGGATTTTAAATTTTTGGAGAGTTTCATGAATATTCATGAGTATCAGGCAAAAGAGCTACTTTCTCGCTTTGGCCTAAGTATTCCTCGCGGCAAACTCGCTTGCACACCCACTGAAGCAGAATGGGCAGCTCGCAAACTTGGTTGTGGCAAAGATGGAAAAGTTGCTGTTGTAAAAGCACAAATACACTCAGGAGGACGCGGAAAAGCGGGCGGAGTAAAACTCGTTAAAAGCCCTGAAGAAGCTAAAGAAGTAGCTCAAAAAATGTTAGGAATCACACTTGTTACCAATCAAACAGGTCCGCATGGAAAAAAAGTAAGTAAACTTCTTGTTGCAGAAGGCTGTGATATCGATAAAGAATACTATATTGCACTTGTAGTAAATCGCGAAACCGCAACAATTGGTGTTATGGCCTCCACAGAAGGTGGTATGGACATTGAAGAAGTTGCTGATAAATATCCAGAAAAAATTGTAAATGCAAATATTGACCCCACAATTGGCCTACAAGATTTCACTATTCGTAAATTAAGTATTGCACTTGGCTTTGGTCTAGGCACACCTCTTGCGAAAGATTTTGCTAAAACTTTAAAAGGTCTTGTCAGTGCATTTTTAGCTTATGATTGCGATATGCTCGAAATCAATCCACTGGTTTTAACTAAACAGAATACAATCGCTGTTCTCGATTGTAAAATGAGCTTTGATGAAAATGCTCTATTCCGCCATCCTGAAATTTCAGATCTGCGTGACTTTGAAGAAGATGATGCAAAAGAACTCGAAGCGTCTAAATATGGACTCAGCTATGTTTCTTTAGAAGGTAACATTGGCTGTTTAGTAAATGGTGCCGGCCTTGCAATGGCAACTATGGACATTATTAAACAAACTGGCGGACAGCCTGCTAATTTCCTCGATGTTGGCGGTGGAGCAAACCAAGAGACTGTAACACAAGCATTCCGTATTATTTTACGTGACAAAGCTGTAAAAGGAATTTTTGTAAATATTTTCGGCGGCATTATGAAATGTGATGTTATTGCCAACGGTATTGTTGCTGCAGCAAAAGAACTTGGACTCAGAGTTCCATTGGTCGTTCGCCTTGAAGGAACCAACGTAGAAATTGGTAAGAGAATTCTAAATGATTCTGGTTTGAATATATTGAGCGCATCCTCAATGGGCGATGGTGCGCAAAAAATTGTTCAAGCGGTAAAGTAACAAGAGCTTAATAAAGGACTAAAAACATGTCAATTCTCGTTGGGAAACATACAAAACTTATCTGCCAAGGTATTTCAGGAAGTGCCGGAAAATTTCACTCTGAAAAATGCGCAGAATACGGTACTAATCTTGTCGGTGGTGTTGTTCCTGGTAAAGGCGGCGCCTCAATTCTAGATCGTCCTGTGTTTAATACAGTAGAAGAGGCGATGAAAAAAACTGGTGCAAATGCATCGATGATTTTTGTTCCACCTCCCTATGCAGCCGACTCAATTCTTGAAGCTATCGATGCTGGTATAGAGCTTATTGTTGCTATTACTGAAGGTATACCTGTCCTCGATATGCTACGCGTTAAAAAAGCTCTTATGAGTGCAGGTGGACGCACACGCCTTATTGGACCAAATTGTCCGGGTGTTATCACTCCAAGTGACAGATGCAAAATTGGTATTATGCCAGGTCACATTCACCTACCAGGCCGTGTCGGCATTATTAGTAAATCTGGTACTCTTACTTACGAAGCAGTTGGACAAACTTCTGCCCTCGGAATTGGTCAATCTACTTGTGTTGGTATTGGTGGAGATCCTATCAATGGCACAAGCTTTATTGATGTTTTAGAAATGTTCCAAAAAGACAACGACACAGATGCTGTTATTATGATCGGTGAAATTGGTGGAAATCTAGAAATTGAAGCTGCTGAATGGATCAAACGCAATATGAAAAAGCCAGTTGTTGGCTTTATTGCTGGCCAAACCGCTCCAAAGGGCAAACGCATGGGCCATGCAGGCGCTATTATCAGCGGTGGTAAAGGAACAGCTGAAGAAAAAATTGACGCTATGAAAACATGTGGATTACATGTTGCAATGAGCCCAGCAGATATGGGAATCACTCTTAAAAAAGCATTAAGAATGTAATTTGCAAAGTCTCTAATTATTATTAGAGACTTTTTTATTTTTTATTCAGGTCTTTTTTTTATATTATTATCTTCATCAATAAATCCTTCCAAACGAGCCAATTGAAGAAGAGTTGAAGAAAGCAGTCTATCTAAATTATTTGCAGAAGTTGTTAGCCATTCATGTGTTTTTTTATCATCTGGATATAGCTGAATACAGTTTTCAGTATAATTTTTAAATTCTCTTATAGATGTTAATATTTTTAAAAGCTTTTCAGGGCATTTGCATTCAATCATATCAGAGTTATTGCTTAATAATAGAATGGATTCTTCGGTAAGCCTACCATCTTCAAAAATTAAATTATTCATTTTAAAATTCATATTTTAATTGCCCCTTTTGCATAAAATACTTTAAAGATTTCCTGATGCATTCTTTATTGGGTTTATAGGCAATAACCAGTATAATTGATGTACCCCTTTTTTACCTTTGAGTTCATACTTTCCAACATCACAAAATTCAAAATTATTTTCACATAGATTAACAATTGATTTTGAAACTAAAATATCGACAGATAAATATCTTGTCATTTGTTCAATTCGAGTAACCGTATTAACTACGTCTCCATAAATTGAATATTCTTCATAATTCCCTGCAGTGATTTTTCCATAAACAACTTCACCTGAATTTAATCCAACACCTATTGATATTGTCATTTGATTTAAAGAATAGCGTGTACAATTTATATTCCAAATTTCATCTAGTAGCTTTAAACAGCAATTACAGGCTTTAATTGCATGATCTTCACATGGATTTATGATACCAAAATGAGCTAAAATTCCATCTCCCATAAGTTTATCCACTGTGCCACCATAATCAATAATTATTTTACTTAAAGAAGACAAAACATAGTTAGCAAATGCAAATGCTTCAACAGGGTCTTTCTCATCAAATAGAGAAGTAAAATTTTTAATATCACAAAATAAGACACTTGCAACTATACGTTTTGCTTGCACTGCAGTCATAAATAAAATTCCTAAAATATTTAACTCTCTAGAAAATACTTTAGTTTTAAAAAGAAAAAAAATCAATATGTTATTATGATCGGTGAAATTGGTGGAAATCTAGAAATTGAAGCTGCTGAATGGATCAAACGCAATATGAAAAAGCCAGTTGTTGGCTTTATTGCTGGCCAAACCGCTCCAAAGGGCAAACGCATGGGCCATGCAGGCGCTATTATCAGCGGTGGTAAAGGAACAGCTGAAGAAAAAATTGACGCTATGAAAACATGTGGATTACATGTTGCAATGAGCCCAGCAGATATGGGAATCACTCTTAAAAAAGCATTAAGAATGTAATTTGCAAAGTCTCTAATTATTATTAGAGACTTTTTTATTTTTTATTCAGGTCTTTTTTTTATATTATTATCTTCATCAATAAATCCTTCCAAACGAGCCAATTGAAGAAGAGTTGAAGAAAGCAGTCTATCTAAATTATTTGCAGAAATTGTTAGCCATTCATGTGTTTTTTTATCATCTGGACGGACATCAAAAAAGAAAACCTGATATTGCTGCGTGGGCGAAAACCGCACAAAGGGATAGCTGATGCTATTTGTATTGGACTGTATGCGTTGCAATATTTGTAAAAAAAGATCATCAATTGATGTTCAAGAAATCCTTTTAAACGCAAAAATTAATTCGATATATACATGAATATATATTTCAGAACCTGAATTATACTTTTAAAAAAATTAAAATCTGGGACAAATACTTCTAGTAAAAATCCCGTAATAAATCCCATCAAGATTATTTCATGAGATTTATATTTTTTATTATTAATCATTATTTATATATAAATTCTATTGCATATCTATACATTCCACTGCCAATATATCGTCCAATACTTACCCATGATCTCTTTTTTCTATTATTTGTAAATTCTGCATTATTAAATGCGTAATCTGAATTATATTTTTCATTAGATAAGATATACTCGGACATACTTTGATTACTATTTAGCTCATAGTTTTTTGTAAACTCATTTAAAATAAAGTCCATTGGCATTGCAATTAAAGTACAAGCATAGGTAAAAGAACCTAGTAATAATACCTTTTTCATTAAAATCTCCTCCTTGAATATTTAATGAAATTTTTTTGTATCTGAAAAAACATATCATAGCAAATACAATAGATTACCGCTACATTAAAATATTTTGTTTAAGGACTTTTAATAAAATTTAAAAATATTATTTGTTTAATAACTATAATGCTTATAATTGGAATTTAAATTTTTAATTTTAAACTATCAGTTTTTTCAGATTCTTCATCATATATTCTTGATCCTCCAATTAATGGATAAATGCCTATAATAGGTAACGGATGAATAAGTTGATAAACCCGATCAAGTAATTTCTGCTTATCCGTCTGAGAATGGTCAAACATAACTCCTAAAACAGTGCCAGTATGTGCACAGTTTACTCCTAACCCACCTACTTCACGTATCCCATCTATTAAAGTCTCTAATGGCGCTTTATATAAAACATGTTGATTAACACGTGCACTCAAAGTTGCCGCTTGTGCGATTAATTTCGGATTTTGATTTAGAAAGCCTTCTTCAATCCATAATAAGGCTCTTCTTATTGAATATTTATGTTCTATTGCAATCGATCTTGCAAAGTCACGATCAAATTCTTGTGTTGAAACCTCTCCACCAGAATCAATTATAATAAAAGATAAAGATGGTATATCTTTGTATCTTCTATAAATATCTCCTTTTAAATGATTAATATGAGAGATTCCAGGTAGAAAAACGCCGTCAGAAGATTTATCAACAGAAAGCAATAGATTTGATATTTCCTGGTCAGATATTTCTTTGTTTAGAGCTGAACTTGCCGCAAGCACTACAGCAGTGAGTTCCGCTGTGCTTGAAGCGAGTCCTTTTCCTCTTGGGATTTTTGAATCTATGTCTACTTCCAATGAAATATTTTCTTCAACTTTTAGATGCAAAAGAAGCTTTTTTAGGATTTGATTTACTTTTAAGTATTTGTTGCTTTCTACTACCTTGATTTGATGTTTACTATTTTTTATAGTTAGGCTTGCTTTTGCAAAAAAAGGAATTGGACTATTAATTAAAAAATCTTTCCCATTAAGATATCCTTGTACAAGCTCGCCGCATGTTCCCGGAGCTTTGGCAGAATATTTCATATTTATAGAACCTTTTCTTGAATTGTTTGCTGTTGTGCGTATTTATGAATGTAGAATTTCCATGGAATTTGAGTTGTTAAAATCAGAATTTCTAACATCAATGCAATAACCATAGAAAAACCCGCTACAGATGCCCCTAAATATTGTAATAAAATACCTATATATACAGAGATTAAAAGGATACCAGTCCCAAATAAAGTGGCGCGATTAATAAAATTTGTTTTACTGCTGCTTATCAAAAAACCTTGCAAAACATTTTGAATTGCAATTAAGATTGGAATACAAAAACAAATCATTAAAACTCGTTGCATCCCATCCAAGAGAAAAGCATTTTGCCCTACAAATGATATAAGGAGATTCTTTCCAAATCGGGATATGCTTAAAAACAATAATAGAGCAGATAAAAAGGTACCGACACTTAAAGCAAAAATAATAAAGTCAGCAGGATGATATTTATCTTTATTTCGAATAATGACTTGCTGGATCATTCTCGTGGTATTAGAAAAAACTAGGATAAGACTCCAAGCTGCGGGCCAAATAGCCAAAGCTAAGCTACTATCGACCGCACGAGCTAAGCACACAATCATAAGAGATCTTCCTCCCCAAACAAGCACCATAGAATGAGCTAATGGCCAATAATAATTCCAAATTTCTTTGATCGTTTTAGGATAAGAATATTTTTCATTTATATTGATCTTCGTTTCAAGGAAAGAATTTTTATATTTTATGGAAGCTAAAAAAATAACAATAGTTTCTGAAGCTACTGCAAGCATAAGTGAGCATCCGGCTAAATAGCTGCTTTGCACATGTAATAAATATCCTACAACTAAACAAAAAAATAAAACGAGAAGGCGCAATAGTCCCGCACGGGCGATTGTTTTAAGTTGTCCATGAATAATCAATATTCCCTGAAAATATCTTCTCAATGCAATAGAAGCAGGCCAAAATAAAAGACACAATAAAATTTTGTGTGCCGTTTTAGAGATTTCGTTAGAAACTCCAATAATATATTGCATTATAGGGAAAAATATAAAAGGAATCGCTAGTAAAGACAAAAGAACTGTTAATGAAATACAAGAAATCAGCACAAAGCGCCATAAGGCTTCTCTAGCTCCTTTATCTCCAGAAAGCGCATTTGAGGCATGTAACATCATGATGATTGGACTCTCAAATAAAACAACAAAGGATTTTACAATACCTAAGGAGGCTAAATTTGTTTGTGAGTGAGGCATTTGTGCTAAAGTTGTGTTTACCAGAGGATCACCCAAAGCCATAGTCACGTCACTAACTGAAAGTGGTAAAAACTCTTTCCACAAAGCAATCATTTTTTGAATAAAAGTAGTTTTCATGCTTTTTTGTTTTTCTGTTTGAAATAAAACTCTGGTATAGGTTCAAGGTTTTCAATAAGCTTTTGTAAACTATCCCCAGAACTTAAATTAATTCTTTGGTTTTCGATCCATTGATTATTAAAAATAGTTTCTAAGTAACGATCTCCTCTATCGGGATTCACCATAAGTATAGATTGGTTTTGCTTTAAATTGATTGCATATGAAAGACCTGCAGCAACAACTGCTCCTGTTGAACCTCCTAGTAGTAGCCCTTCTTTTTGGGCAAGTGTGCGACAGACGGAAAAAGCTAAAGCATCAGGAACGCTGTAAGCTAAATCTAATAAATTTCCATCAAACTGCGGAGGAACAAAAGAAAGCCCTAATCCTGTCATTTTATATGGATGTGAAGGTGTACCTAACACAGACGATCCTGCAACATCGACACCAATAATAGTTATTTGTGGATAAAATCTTTTTAAATAGGAGCCAATTCCCGTCAGTTGGCCAGAAGTGCTGATGCCCACAACCACTGCACTGGGAGGAGTGCCTCCAAAATCATCAATGATTTCTCGTGCCGTATAAATACTATGTGCAGTGGGATTTTCAGGATTTTTATGTTGACAAGGATACCAAGCGCCGGGCGTGGCTTGAGCTAAATCGGCAGCTTTTTTCATGCGCGCCACTTGCATAGAACCGTTCGCATCGGCTTCAGTTAAAGGAACATCAATTAAAATAGCACCGTAAGCTTCAATCATGCGTCTCGTAGGGGGAGGTGTTTTTGCATCAACCACAATCCATACTCTATAGCCTTTTGCTGCACCAATCATAGCAAGACCAATTCCAAAATTTCCAGAACTGGATTCAATAATCGTACCACCGCTTGCAAGTAATCCTTTTTTTTCAGCTTGTTCTATCAAATAAACCGCATTTTTTTCTTTAATGCTTCCGCCAGGATTACATGATTCTAGTTTTAAATATAAATTATGTGATTTACATATTGGACTGATATTATTTATGCGAACTGTTGGTACTTTACCAATAGCTTGCATAACATTTTTAGCAAGTTTATTCATATTTTATCCTTTTATTTTATAAATTAAATATTTATTTAAAATGGATTAAAGGATGGGGGGTCTTAAAATTTTTGAAATTAATTTGTTTAAAATAACTATTTTTAAATAATAATTACTTTGCTGATAATATTTAGGACTTTTTATATTAAAATAATTTTTAATTTCATTTATTAACTGCTTGTAACAACATTCACTATCTATACAAGTTGAAGAAATTGGCGTATTTGATTTATAAAATTTTTTTAATTCTGATATTTTTGTTTGTATTTTTTCAGATTTTTGTGTTTCAATAATTGAATTAATATGATGACTATAAAAATGCCTACCTGCTATTATGTTTAAAAATAAAAAAAATAATAACAAAAAAAATACTCGTGTATTAAATGTTAAAACACCTTGTGGACGATAAGAATTAATTTTAATTTTCCCAAGTTTTTTTAGCACAAATGTTAACTCACTTGATTTTTTCATTAATTACTCGGTAGGGTATCAAAAAATATTAATTTAATCAATAAGCCACCCTATCAAACGCCATTCCTTCTGAAATACTTACTCCCCCCCCCAACATGCTCCAATATATTTGTTCAAAATATGGCTTTTATAAAAATCTTAATCTTATTTGAGAAGTAAATTTTAAATTTTTTTAATTTTAGTGCTAGCCTTGGCTATAATTGATATGATATCATCATTCTCAACATGTTTCCCTCTTTTATTAAACTTGGTAATCTAACTTATGCAAGAAACATACCAAAAATTAACTCTTCTTCAGTATTTGAAAACACACATAGCTAAAGAAACAAAAATATTTCTACATCCAATATATTTAAAAACAAGGTGATAAATGAAAATTTATATAATGCGCACTTCTCTTATAAGTCTTTTCTCAATAGCTTTAAATGCAAGTGTATTTGCACAAAGTCCATCAAATACTGAAACAATTATTTTAATTCGACATGGAGAAAAACCATTAGATATGGAAATTGGTCAACTGAATTGCAAAGGTTTAAATCGTTCTCTTAAATTACCTAAAGTTCTTTTAGGTAAATTTGGAAAACCTAATTATATTTTCGCTCCCAATCCAAGTGTGCAAATCGGTAAAAAACTTCTCAAATTTTCATACATACGCCCTTTAGCTACGATAGAACCTACTGCAATTCAACTCGGAATGCCTGTAAATGCTCAATTTGGTTTTACAGATGTTGAAAACATAAAAAAAGAACTTTTAAATTCAAAATACAGTGACTCTTTAATTTTCGTAAGCTGGGAGCATTTAAAACTCGTAGATATTGTTAAAGAAATCTATAAAGAAGATATTAATAATTCAGTTTCTGATATTCCAGATTGGCCATCAGCTGATTACGATTCAATTTTTATTCTGAAAATTTTAAAGGAAAATGAAAAATACAAAATAACATTTATAAAAGATTTTCAAAATCTCAACTCTCAAAGCGATACATGCCCAAACTAATACTCTTAATTATCATTAATATAATTTAAATCATATTCCGTAAAATGAAATATATTTAGAATAAAAATAACTTCGACTCTTTAGTTTACATTGAGTGTTTAAAGAAGATGTTTGACTTTATAAGAGGACATATCAAATAATATTTATAAAATAGATTTATTTTTATCCCTATATAATATGAAATTAAAAGTCATTTATGATACAAAAAGATTAAAATATAATTGAAAATATATTACAATTAGTGTTAGTTAATCTTGTGAGATATAGTTAATACTATGTATATTCTTATTATAATAAGAATATACATAGTACATTGATATTAAAAGAAAATTATAGCGTAAATTTATACTTTTTGATGAAAATTACGAGGAATCGATTTGTGAAATTATTATTGTCTTTGTTGTTGCCTGTTTTAGTTTTAACAGGGTGTTCTAACTCTATAAATCAAAATAACTCCAATAATCATAATGAATTGTCTAACATTACACACAATGGCGAAGATGATTTATTTGAAAAAACTGATACAAACTCTCCTTTTGCACGCCCTACTAGAGCTAATGTAGGCTTTGATGTTGATGGCGTCCTCCATACTGAGGTACGTTATTCGTTGACCGATCAATATTATCCTTCAAAATTTGTCTTTAATACTACAGAGAGGAATTTAAGATTACAAAAGGAAATAAAATTTTTACTTAACAGCTCTAATACTCCTTATATTGTTACCCATAATAAGGATTTTTGTGATTCTAGATATACCACTAATAAATTAAATTTATTGAACAATAATAATTTAGGTGCTATTCACTCCTCAGATATTTTCTGTGTTTCTGGAGGAAAATCCAATATATTAAAAAACCAAAATATAAATGTATTTTATGATGACAGCCCCATTGTTCTTACTGAAATCGCTAAAAACAGTCCTGCTACAAAATTATTTATGGTTTTACCAAAACATCAAAAAATAGCACATTATTTTGAGAATCTTACTTCTAGTACAGTACCTATTTCTAAATGCGGAGTGCTTATTGTTGATGATTCTGCTCCTAAAAAAAGGTTTTTATTGCAACTTCGTAGTGACAAATTGGGTGGATGGTGGAATTTTCCAGGAGGATCCTGCGCCTACGCAGATAATAAATTCAAAAATTGTGAAACAGAAAATTGCGAAGATCCGATTTCAGGAGCTATTCGTGAGTTTAATGAAGAAAGCGGAAAAGAACATCTTTTTGAAAAAGATTTAGATAAAGCAAAAAGATTTATGGTACTCCGTTCTAAAGATTATATGCTATTCGTTGTCAAGTTTGACAAAAATTATATTTCATCTCGTTCTTTTATTCCACAAGATAAATATGCATGGGAAGTTTCACATAAGGTGTTTAACATCTCAGGTAGCCCAGGCTATCGCTGGTTTGATTTAGATGAGTGTAAAAATGGCGCTAAAGTGCAAGGTCATAAACTAAGCTATACAGGTCGAACTTGCGATATATTTAGAAATTATTTAGAACAATTTTAATTAAGGTATGTACTCAAATTTTCTGCCAAATGAGAGAATATTCAATATAAATCATTGAAGAGAAGTTATTTTTTTATCCTAGCAAGTAACAATGCTCTTAATTTGTTTAAAATACGTTCCCGAATTTTTAAGAATAATTTTTTCAAAATCTCAACTCTCAAAGCGATACATGCCCAAACTAATACTCTTAATTATCATTAATATAATTTAAACCATATTCCGTAAAATGAATCTTGCTTTGCTCAACTTCTTTCAGTAAGGCTTCATTCAAAATTGCTTTAGATCCTTGCTCTCTTTTTGCATGAAAAATATGATACTGAATTGCTCTGTGACAGAAAGATTTCATTTGTACACCTACAAGACGCAATCGATACTCTAGGTCACTTTCTTCTCCACCATAAGATTGAAATCTCATATTAAAACCGTTTATTGCTTCAATATCTTTTTTATGGCAAGAAAAATTGCAACCAACAATTCCTCTCTTTTTTCTATTAAAATAATTAAATAAAAATTCATTATTCAAATATAATGTTTTGAAACCATTTCCATCTTTAAAAAAAGATAAGTATATAATTAGCCACCAAGAGCTTTTTTCAAGAAATTTTTTTAATATTTTTTCTGGTGTTAAGCTTCTAGATAATGACTTCGTCAGCTCAGCTCTTCGTCCAACAAGGACAGACTTAGGTTGTGAGTGTCTTAAATGATCTTCTAAAAATTTTGAGTGCAGCATGCAATCAGCATCTATGAAAACAAGATAATCACCTTTTGAATGGTAGATTCCTTTATTCAAAATTTCTGATTTTCTAAATCCTCTATCCTCATGCCATATATAGGTCGAAGCAAAAGGAGACTTTTGTAATAGCTCTTTAATTTTACTAGAATTTTCATAATTTGAACCATCATCACAGACCACAACTTCAAATAAATTACTATTTAAGGATTGATTCAGTAGACTGTAATAGGTTAAATTAAAAAATTCAAAATTATTATAACAAGTCATAATAAGAGAAATTTTCGGTTTTAAAAATAATTTTTTATCATTTTGCCAAACCGTATAGGGTATTTTTATAAAGTTCATTTATTACAACTCATTACTAAAAAATATGAATTTTAAATTGATAAAAACACCTTAACAACTCTTAAAGATGTTTCGAGTACTATTTGTGATTATATCGAAATTTTACTTATAAACAAGAAATTTGTGATTCATTTTAATTAAAATATTCCTTATTATTCATTATATTATAATATAATTTAACATATACTTATAAAAACAAACGAAATCACATTGAAATTTTCATAAATCACATATAAATATACCATTCCATTCTTATGAATGGCAATTATTTTTTTAATTTTAAGTGGATTTTATATGAATAACTCTAAATACTTTACAAATACAGCTAAATGCATACTAACTCTATTTTTATCAATTCTAAGCCTTACAATTGAGTCAACAGCGAAAGCAAATACTGTAAATCCTCTTAACTATATTAAATCTCCGAAATTAGAATATGTTGTAATACCCCGAAAAAATATTAATAAAAAATTTGATAAATTTGATTTTATTTACGATCTAAAAAAATCAAATCCACTTCAATACAGTATTTACATTTTATATCAATTAAAACAAAAAGAATATATAAGTAAAAATAATCACGATCATTACATACAAACAAATTCTAAAAACAACAATCAATTAATGTTACAAGAAATACATGAAGCAGCAGTATCAGAACTTCTTGGAAATAGAATTCAATTCATTTATTCAGATTATATCTCAATCAATGATCTGTTAAAACACATCACTTACTTTAAAGATATTGAGGATATTAAAACTTTATATGCAAGCAATAATATATTCATAGATTTTCTGCCAAAAGAAGCTGAAAATATTTATTATGCAAAGGAATTAAAATCTCTTAATAAAATTATTTCTAATTTCCAAATAAGAATTATAAACGAAATTCTATACTCAAAATATAACTTAACTAATGAAAGTTACGATAACTTAATGCAATACTTTCCTGACAAAGCAAATAAATTTTTAGATCGCATTACTGATTTAACAAAACTATTTAAAGAACTTTCAAAAGATAAAAGCCGTAAAAATAAAAACGAACTTTATAATATTTTAAAAGAAATTAGCAAAGAAGCAGAGAAGTTTTAAATCGTACGAAATGAAATCAATGAGATCCTTCACTCTTTTTCTCAAGCTTAGGTCCACCCGGAGCGAAGTTTCCATTTTGGTCAACTCCTCTCATCATTTTAACACCTTCAGTCGCAGTAAAAAAATCTCTTCCTCTAATTTCACCCAAAGTGATTCCAAAAAAGAGGAGCATAAACAAAACCGCTGAACCAAACACGAAGGAATAAAATTTATCTTCATGAATAAGTTCCATATAAAACACAGCAACTAAAATCGTCTGAATGATTGCCACAAATATTAATAAAGAAACAATCCAAATAGACGGTATAGGAAGCATAGAGATTCCTATATTCATAAAAATCATCATCAACAATACTATAAAGATTCCTACATAAAGTCGAACTGGTAAAAGACCATGTTCATTATTATGAGAATGCTTTTGATCTCCAGACGAATGTTCTGAACTATTTTGTCTTTTTTTATTTCTAACTATTTTTAACATAACTTTTAGCTCCTAAACTGTTACTTTGCAAGATAAAGGAGTGGATATAAAAATATCCAGACTATATCAACAAGGTGCCAGAACAAACTTGTATTCTCTAACGAAACATAATTTTCGGAACTAAATTCCCCGCGATTTGCTCGAACAAGCATCCAAGTCATCAAGCCAAGTCCGACCACAATATGCAATCCATGCATTCCAGTCATTACATAATAGAGTCCAAAAAATATGTGAGCTAATGGGTCTTGAATTTCAGCATGAGCCACAGGATTAAAGAATTTACCAGGAAAATATCCTTCATGAAAGTGCATTCCCCATTCTGAACCTTTAATGACTAAGAACAATAAACCACAAATCATGGTTGCTACGAGAAATTTAACAGTTCCAGCTTTGTTGTTTGAACGTGCTGAACGTACGCACAAACTCATTGTCAAAGAACTAACAAGCAGAATGACGCTGTTTATTCCACCAAGCCTCCAGTCCATTGAAGACTGACCCTGTGTAACCATATCAGGGTACATAAAACGCATAAAACCATATGCACAAAATAATCCTGAGAAAAATAACAATTCTTGCGCCATAAAAATCCACATTCCAAGCTTACCAGCAGCTGTCTGCTGGCTCATAGATTTAAAATGGTGCGCTAAAAATTTAGAATGTTCGCCTTCATGATTATGAGCAGACATAAGTTAATGACCTCCTGTTTTAACAGGTTTTACAAGTTCATCAAATTCATATGGTCCATGGGTTGATATCGGCTGTTTTTCAAAATTATGTTCAATAGGAACAACCGCTGTGTCAGTCCACTCAATTGTTTTTGCTTTCCAAGGATTTGAACTTGACTCATTTTTTCCAAAGAAAATTGAATGAAGCCAATTAAAAAGAACAATAAAGAGTCCTATAGCAAGAACCCAAGATCCTATAGTAGAGAGAACATGGAAATTATAATATTCTGGTAAATAATCATAATAGCGCCTTGGCATTCCACGCGTTCCCATTATAAATTGAGGAAAAAATGTTAGGTTAAATCCTAAAAAAACAACAACTGAACTGATTCTTCCCCAAGTTTCGCTATATTTTTTTCCAGTGATTTTTGGCCACCAGTGATAAATAGCTCCGATCCATGCAATTAAGGTACCACCCATCATCACATAGTGAAAATGTGCGACAACAAAATAAGTATTGTGTAAATGAACATCGGTAGAAATTGCCCCTAAAAATATTCCAGTTATTCCACCAATTAAAAATAGAAACAAGAAAACAAATGCGTAACACATTGGTGTCGTAAAAGAAATGGAACCTTTATAGAGGGTAGCAACCCAACTAAAAACTTTAATTGCCGTAGGAACTGCAACTGCATAAGTTAAGAATGAGAAAAAAACAGTTGCAAGTGCAGATTGTC
This sequence comes from Fluviispira multicolorata, assembly GCF_009208585.1. GTDB lineage: Bacteria > Bdellovibrionota_B > Oligoflexia > Silvanigrellales > Silvanigrellaceae > Silvanigrella > Silvanigrella multicolorata. The sequence goes on along the minus strand of NZ_WFLN01000006.1, from coordinate 479,938 downwards.
CGCTTGTGAACATATGATGTCCCCAAACAAAAAATCCAATAACTGCAATACCAATACTTGAAATTGCAACCGCTTTATAACCGAAAATACTTTTGCGAGAATGTGTCGTAATTAATTCACTCATAACTCCAAAAGCAGGAAGGATCATAATGTACACAGCTGGGTGAGAATAGAACCAGAAAAAGTTTTGAAATAAAACAGGATCTCCGCCTAAATTAGAATCGAAAATACCGATTCCAAGTAAACGTTCCATGGCTACCAATACTAAAGTAACAGCAAGAACGGGAGTAGCAAGAACCTGAATGACACTTGTTGCATAAATTGCCCAAACAAATAAAGGCATTCTTACCCAAGTCATTCCAGGTGCGCGCATTTTATGAACCGTTACTATAAAATTTAAACCTGTTAATATTGAAGAAAATCCTAAGATAAATGCACCAAAAACAGCAGCAACAACAGATGTAGAAGTTTCAGTGCTGTAAGGAGTATAAAATGTCCAACCTGTGTCGAGGCCACCAAATGCGATGGTGTATACAAGAAAAATAGCCCCTACAATGTAAATATGAAAACTCATTAAATTTAATTTTGGAAATGCAACATCTTTTGCACCAATCATTAAAGGCAATAAAAAGTTACCTAAAGTTGCGGGTATTGAGGGAATAATTACAAGGAATACCATAATAGAACCATGAAATGTAAACGCTTCATTAAAGTGATCCGCACTGATCATATATGAATTTGCAGTTGCATTTACAATTCTTTCTTGCATGAGTTCAGCACGCAACAGAAGTGCAAAAAATCCGCCCACTAAAAAGAAAACCGAAATTGCAACAAAATACATAATTCCTATGCGTTTGTGATCTACGGTAAATAACCAGGATAAAAATCCCTTTTTAGCATTTAAATAATTTGACCCTGTATCATGATGCGACGATAGCATATCCGCAAATAATACAGGTTTTCCCATATCTCGTTTTTCCATAAGCAAAGCTCCTAAATATCCAAAAAATCTTAATAATTATTTCTTCAGTGATTTAATATATTCAATTAGAGCATTAAGTTCTTTATCATTTAATTGACCCTGATAAGAAGGCATCACTGGAGGATAACCTACAACCACTCGAATATTCGGATCGACAATAGATTCACGAATATAATTATCGTCGAATTTAATTGTTTCTTTTTTACCGCCAGAATGAACAACATTCTGCATTTCACCGTATGTACCAAATAAGGGAGGTCCAACTAAACGAACCTTATCTGGAGTAACACTGTGACAAGAAGCGCAAGCTCCTTTACCAGCAAATAATTTCTTTCCAAGCTCAACGGGCGTTAACCCTGCTCCCTGCGCAGCAATCATGGCTTTATCGTAATCTTCTTTAGGTAAAACCTTTACATAACGAACCATTTGCGAGTGTTTTGTACCACAATATTGTGTACACAATATTGGATACGATCCTGCTTTTTCTGCTTTAAACCAAACAACAGTGTATTGATTTGGCAACACGTCACGATTAATTCGGAAATCTGGGATATAAAAGCCATGAATTACGTCAGCAGAAGACATTGTCAATCGAACAGGTACATTAATTGGTACAATTAAATCAGATGTTTCAGCACCCGTTTTTTGATCAATAAATAACCAATCCCACTTACGTCCAACCACACGAACTTCAAGTGCTCCTTGAGGTACTACATTTAATTTAATCCAATCAAAAAATCCCCAAATAAAAATAACGATAAATAAAACACCTGGAATAACACTCCAAATAATTTCTAATTTCGTATTTCCATGAATGTCTACAGTGCTTTCTCCCTCTTTCCGTTTACGATATTTCCATGCAAAAAACACCATAAAACCAACAACAAGTACAAAGAAAAATACAGAGAGGCTATAAATGAAATAAAATAAAGCATCCTGTCCACTTGTCATTGGAGAAGCATTTTGCGGCAACCAAAATGATCCTTGCCATGCTGCTGAATCTGGCCCGACTGTTTCTGACACGTTTCACACTCCCTAATATGCCTTGCGCTTTTCGCGCCAAAAAAAGAACCCTAAAATAATAAGTAACGATAACACTGTTAATGATGCTCCGATACGTAACATTCCCACCGCAAATGCATCATATTTTCCTGATGTAGGATTATAATGAAAGCAGGTTAAGAGAATTTGATCGGTCGGAGAACCAATTTTATTCATTGAAGCATCCATTAACGAAAATTTAATATCTCGAGATTTGTATGTTATACCATAAAGATATCTAGATATTTTACCTTCTGGACTTATTATAAATATAGCTGCAGCATGCGCAAATTCTTTGCTTGCAGTATCATACCTATAATAAAATCCAACTTCATCTGTTAATTTTTTTATACTCTCATTGGTTCCAACATAAAACTGCCAATCTGCATTTTTTTGTTCTGTCAAAGATAAATAATGATTTTGCTGCTCTTTAGCAATTTTAGGAACATCACTAGGATCAAAACTGACTGTCGCAATTTTAAAATCTTTACCAATTTTCCAGCCCATATCTTTCAAGGAATTTGCAAAATTAACCAATTGCAATGAACAAAGAGAAGTGCATCTATAATAATTCAACGTTAATATAAGAGGTTTTCCATCGGAAAGCATTTCAGAGATTTTAGTTACTTTACCATTTGAATCTGTAAAAGTATTATTTAAATCAATTGAACTTCCAAGTTTTTCGGTAATTGTAACGCCTTGCATTACTTCTGGCACTTTACTTAAAGGAATACCAGAACCTGTACTTACTCCTTTTGCATTAGGAAAAGGATTTCTTTCATCAAAAGCAAATATTTCCTTGTTCAAAAAAGAACAAAGAAATATTACAAATATTTTAACTAAAATAATATTAGACTTCAAAACAATAACTCCTGACTAATTACTATTTTGTTCTTTCACAAATTGCTTCACAGCTTGTGCTATTGGAATTTGATAGTAACCATCATCTAATTTTTTATAAGAAGATAAGATTTCTTCTTGATTTTTAACATATTCAATTCTTTGATGATCTCCCATTCCTGTTTGCACTTCTTTTTCACGTGCCTCAGTCGCTTTCCACAACACTGTAGATGCCACAATTGCAACTATTAAGAGAAATAAAAATGAAAAAACAACAATAACAGTTGTAACTAAAACCGGTGGACGATCTGGCTCATCTTCTTGTTCAGACCCTGAACCATGATCTGAAGATAAATTTGTATTTTGACCTTTGATAAATTTTAACATCTCAAACCACCTTAAACATTTTCATACGTCATTGATTCTGGGAGACGAGGATCTTTTATTGGCACAAGAGCCTTTCTCCGAGTTACTGCAGCAAATAATGCAACAAAAAGTCCACCAATTCCTAAGAAACAAAATATATCGATCAATCCAAATTGAGGTCCTTCTTCAAAACCTGAAGGAACTACTAACCAGTAGAGATCAAGAAAATGCATAAATAGCATCCAGATAGCTATAGCAAATATTAAATTACGTGAACGTTTTGCTCTTCTTGCCATTAAAAATAAAAACGGAACTATAAAGTGTCCTACACAAAGTAACACAAAAACATAAAACCATCCATGATTTTCACGAATACCATACCAAGCCGTTTCTTCAGGAATATTACCATACCAAATGAGCAAATATTGACAGAATGCTGCATATGCCCAAAAACATGTATGAGCAAAAAGTAATTTTCCTAAATCATGATAATGCTCAACTGTAATTACATCCTTTAAAGCTGGTACGTTATGAACAATTCTTGTTGCAATAATTAATGCAGCAAAAAACACCATATAACAACTTGCAAAGAAATAGAGACCAAATATTGTAGAATACCAGTGAGGATCTAATGACATTATCCAATCAAAAGCAGCAAAAGTAACACAAAATCCTAATATAATTAAAAATGGGTAACTTGCATTTTGTAATTTATAAGTAATTTCAAAATTTCCAGTTTCATCTTGCTTGGCAGAACGCTTAGAAAAATAAATAGCGGCCCAAGTAAACATGATCATATAAAATATAGTTCTAATATAAAAAAATGGGATATTTAAATACCACTGTTTAGATTGAAGTACTTTATCTGCTAATGCTTCATGACTTAACCAATGATGATAAAGTGTACCCGTTCCAAAAGCCATGACAATAACAAGTACAAAGAACAAAGGCATTGTCATACTTATATTTTCTGCCAGCCTTCTAACTACGACACTCCATCCAGATTTTGTAGCAAATTGAATAAGTACAAAAAAAACAGCTCCAATTGCTATACTTAAAAAGAAAAGCCACCAGACATGAAATGAAAAGAAAAAATAAGAGGAATTTGATCGACCGAGCATAAATGCAATTAAAAGAGATGCCAAACCAACAGCTGTACCTGCAAGTGGTAATTTGGAAAAAAAATGCTCTTGCGGTAAGCGCGCATTTTCTTGTGTTAATGTAACTTTAGTGTGGCTCCCACTCATTGTTTATTACTCCAACCATGTTTAGCTTTAATATCTGCTGGTATATTTTCTAAAGTCGCACGTCTCGTCAATTGCAATGCACGCACATATGCAACAACAGCCCATTTATCTTCAACACTTAATTGCGAAGCAAAACCTGGCATATTCCAATTATTAACTCCATTATGAATTGCATCATAGATTTTTCCAACAGGAAGAGCCAGTCTCTCTTTATCATGTATATTAGAAGGTCTTATTACTCCGCCTGCTCTTTGAGTGACGAGCCCATCTGAATCTCCTGCATATCCATGGCAAGGTGTACAAAATACAACATATTTTGCTTGGCCTCGTTGAATATCTTTTTCAGAAAGCTTTAACGGAATTTTTTTAACCCATTTTGGATCATGTTCAGTTGAATCAGGTTCTTTACCTTCATACAAACGTTTGTCTGTTTTAGGTTTATCAAATTCAACTGTACCAAGAATTTGTGGACGATAAGCTCTACCATCTTTGTAAAATTCATTTTTTGATTGAGGACCAAAAGAAGTTTGCTCAACCATATTTTGAATTGGTAAAATAGGTGGATTCTCACTTTTTTGTCCACGACATCCAATTAAAGTGAGAGACAAAAAAGTCGCTCCGATAATCGAAGAAAATAATTTATTATTACATTTAATTTGTACCATATGTTTACTGCTCCACAAGTTCCACTTGAGTTGCGCCTAATTCTTTTAAGAACTCCACAGTTTTAACTGGATGGAATTTTGGATCAGTTGCTTCAATGGAAATAAAAAAACTATCATCCGTAACTCGTTTAAAAGCTTCAGAACGAAACAAAGAATGATACCATTGTGGAAGCTTATTTAATGCAAGCATTCCAACTAAACAGGCAATTGCAGCTGATAAAACCGCACATTCAAATCCGGGTAAAAAATAACCCAACAAACCTAAAAAAGGTTTACCAGCAATAACCAATTTATAATCAAAACCATTCATCCAAACCCAAAGAAGAAATCCACCAATTCCAAAAATTGCCGATGTCGCACCCACAATCCAAGAAAGTTTACTTTGCGGAAGTCCCATTGCTTTATCTAAACCATGAATTGGAAATGGAGAATGCGCATCCCATTTCCTAAATCCTTTATCTCTTACTTTTTCACATGCATGATAAACTTCTGGAACAGTTGCAAATTGAGCAAGAGCCCCATAGATCATTTTGTTATTATTTGAATTCATAAATCCTCCATCTTCATAATGCTCAGTTACTTTAACCTAGGTCAGGATTTGCATTACGAAGTTTCGCAAGATAAGTGGTTCTTGGTTTAACATTTAACTCACCAAGCACTGCATAATTACGACTTTGTTCTTTTAATTTAGAAACAGCCGTTGAAGGATCGGCAATATCACCAAATACAATTGCATTTGTTGGACATACACTTTGACAAGCTGTTACAATTGCTCCATCTGGAATTAAACCATCATTTGTCTTTTTGAATTTAGAGCGTGCAGAGTTTATTTTTTGTACACAATAAGTACATTTTTCCATAACACCACGGAAGCGAACTGTTACGTTAGGATTTTTCTGCATAGCATAAAGAGGATTCCGTTCATCATCAATTTTACTATAATTAAAGAAATTATAACGGCGCACTTTATAAGGACAGTTATTTGCACAGTAACGTGTTCCAACACAGCGATTATATGCCATATCATTCAGTCCATCAGGGCTATGTACTGTTGCAGCAACAGGACAAACAGCTTCGCATGGAGCATTTTCACAATGCTGACAATTCATTGGTTGAAAAACGGTACGAACTTCAGGATCATCTACGTTCCCTGTAAAATAGCGATCCAAACGAATCCAAGACATTTCTCTATTTTTAAAGACTTCTTCTTTACCAACAACAGAAATATTATTTTCCGACTGACACGCAACGGTACACGCATTGCAACCAATGCATGTATTTAAATCAATCGTCATTCCCCATTGCTGACGAGCCCATTTCTTTTGTGCTGGATCTTTTGGAAATTTAAAAAGATTATTTCTTTGTTCTTCAATTGGAATAAGCTCTTGTTCAAGAACAAATTCTGGATTTGATTTATATTCTTTTAAAGTCGCTTCACGTACAGCTTGGGGTCTATCACTCAGCTCTCCGGGTGTGCCATTCATTGAGCCATGTTCTTGGGTAGAAACAAGTGAATATTTTTGACCTGTTTTTTCTAATTTTGCTCCTGAACCATACCATGAGTCAGATGTACGTATTAAATTCGCATTAAACCCACAATCTTTTGCAACTCTACCTGCTTTTCTTCCATATCCTAATTGAAGAACTCCAGTAAAATCTGCAACACCGGGTACTTCCCAGACAGCAACATCGAAACTTCTATTGCGGTATGTCACACGCACGAGATCAACTTCAGATTTTCCTGGCTTTGGACGCGCTCTTAAACCCATAGCTCTTGCTGTTTTAGGGCTTAAAAGTAAAGCATTGTCCCATACAAGCTTATGAACAGGATCTGGCAATTCTTGCATCCAAGCATTATTTGAATAACTGCCATCATAAACAGTTCTGTCTAAATAAAACTCAAGATCAATAGATTTTTCACTTGGATCTTCAGTACGAATAGATTTAGAATAATCATTAGCAAACTGTGCGTAAGAATAATTATTAGAAGAAATAATTTCTTTTTTAATTTCAGAAATAAAGCCATTACTTAATGAATGACGCCAGATATTTTCAAAACCGCTTGGATTACCAAGTTTCTTTTGCCAGTACTGTTTTACATAGGTATATCCAGAAATCTTATTGTCGAGATGAATTAAAAAACTAATAAAAGAATACTCATCCAAACAATCATCAAATAAAGGTGCAATTAATGGCTGTCTCACTCCAACAGTTCCATCTGCAGTCCTTGCATCTCCCCAAGACTCCAAAAAGTGAGTTTTAGGAATAAAGTAAGAACAAGCTGCAGATGTTTCATCATGCCCAAATCCTAAATAGAAACTATTTTTTACTTTAGGTAACAATTCAGAAAATTTTGCATCTGCTGGTAACGAATAAACTGGGTTGCCATCGATAATAATTATAGTTTGTGTACTTTTTGATTCAATTGCAGCTTTTAAATTTGCAATTGAAGAATTATTTTTGACTTTACTGGTATCAGCAGTTAAAGTAACAGTCTTTCCCGCCGCACCAAGTGCTGAGTTTATTGCAAAACCTAATGCGTGCATCCATGCGGGTTGTCTATCCCCAACAATAACAAGACTTGCATTTCTTTGAGAGTATAGATCTTTAGCGCAAGCTTTAATCCACTTATTAAGTCCATCCGCTAAATCAAATTTATTTTCAAAATATTTACTAATTTCTGTAGGGAAATGAGCTCCAAGCATTGAAAGTTCAGAAGCAAGTGAAACTAAAAATTCGCCTAATTTGCCACTTCTCAATGTATAGCGATGGTCGGACGCAGTTCCTGTAATACTAAAATGAGACTCAACGCTATAGAGTCTATTCATACTTGAATTTGAATTTAAAATTTTCCGTTTTTCTGCAAACTGTCTTGCATTTTTAACACTGTCACCTTCAATTCCCATAAAATCAGAATCTACTGCAAGTATTACATTTGCATTTAAAAAATCATAAGTAACATCAACTGATGAGTTTAAAACCTGACTTAATCCTAATTTTCTATTTTTAGAATAATTTGAATCTTGCTCAACAACAATTGCTTTAGGATATTTTAACTTGAATTCTTCTATTAAAGATGAATAAGATGGTGATGAATTTGTAGAATATATTAATGCAAGATCTTCACCTCCACTTTTTTGTGATTTCAAAAGTGATGCTTTTAGATCGTTTAATATATTATCTCTTGCAGCTTCTTTTCCAGATTTCAAGGCTTTTTGACCACGATCTGGATCATACATATTTAAAATTTCTGCTTGAGCAAATGCATTAGAAGAACCAATTTTGCTCCCCACAATTGGATTGCTCGATATATGTCTTGAGTTTCCATCAATTTTTGTAGGTCTGCCATCCGTACTTGTCACCAATAAACCGAGGACACTTCCTGCAATTTGTGCAGAGGTTGCAAAGTTTTTTGGAACTCCCGGAAGCGTGTCTTCTGGCCTATGACTTTCAGGATAAACATGCTCTTTAGGCCTTCTAATACAACCTGTTGAAGTCACCCCAGCAAGAGCCAACGATGCTCCAATAATTCCTAAAAACTTTCTTCTATGAACGCCTGGGCGCATTTCAAGTTCGCTGGCCCCGTGAGGAAATTCGCGCTGTAGTTTACTTAAAAACTCAGGCGATTGTTCTAAATCCTCAATGCTGCGCCAATGTGTTTGTTTTTTTTGTTCATCATTGGAATTGAACTGTGTCATGTTGCAAACTTTCCAATCAAAATTTGTTACTTTACGAATATTCAAAAAAAATTCAATTAAAATTCAGTAATGACAAGCTCCACAAGCTTGTGGCCCTTGTATAAGTTTATCTTTATAATCAGGATCATTTAGAGGAATATATCCTTCTGCATGAGGATCATAAATCATATTTTTCAATTCACTCTGTGGTCTGATATTCGGCAGAGGATTTCTATGACAATCAAGGCACCAGCCCATGCTTAATGGAGAGACCATGCTGACTGTGTTCATTTTATCAATCCTTCCATGGCATGACACACAGCCCACTCCAGCTGTTAAATGCGCACTGTGATCGAAATGTGAATAACGCGGTAATGAGTGAACTCGAACCCAAGGAATTGGAGTTTTATTTTCAAAACTATCGCGAAGAACTTTTAATCTAGGACTGTCTTTTTTAACTTTATTGTGACATCCCATACACGTGTCTGCTGCAGGGATCGGAGAAAAAGATCCTTTTTCAACTCCCGCATGGCAATAACTACAATCCATACCCATTTGTCCTGCATGAAGCTGGTGGCTAAATGCGATAGGCTGAACAGGTTCATAACCAACTGCCAAAAATTTTGGCGAAAAATAGTACCAAATTCCTGTAACGATAGCTATTAACAGTAACGAAACACCTATACCAGCGTATAGAGGAATTCGGTTTGTCCATTTTGGAAATATCGGTTCCACGTCACCACCCAAATAAAAGCAAAAACAAATAATAAATAAAAAAATTCAAAAAACTGATCTGATGCAAACTACAATATAGCGAAATGCAAATTCAAGAATACTTGAATGTGCTGCAACCTTTAGTTGCGGAAGAGTTCTAACGGATCAAAACAAGAGGAGCAAGAGTTCCATCCTAGATCATCAAAAAGAATTTTTAAACTCGCATGCAATCAACAAGATAAAATATCCTCTTTCGAAAGATCTCTTGTCAAGTAAACGAACAAAAGTGTGGCGAAAATTAGTGAGAATGATTCTCAATTAGCCCGCTTTATAAAAAATTAATTTATTCTTTTTTACATTAATTATTAATCAGAATCCAAACAAATCTATCTATAACTAATGCAAATACAAGGACTGGTAAGTAAACAAGAGAGGCAAGGAAAAATTTTCTAGGCCAATTTGGCATCATCTCTTTTTTTAAACCCAAAATACTTAAGCGAAGAAACCAAGTTCCTAACCCAATTGCAATTATGAAGTAGACTAAACCTCCTACTTTTAAAGGAACAAGTAAAAAACTGATGAGAATCAAAGCAATTGACCAGAAAAATGCCTGTGTTTTTGCAACACGATCTCCTCGCACTGCTGGCACAACTTTTATATTTGCTTTTGCATAATCATCTTTATGATAAATTGCTATAGCTATAAAATGAGGCATTTGCCATGCGAATAAAACTCCAAATAATGCAAGTCCCGCTAGATCAACTTGATTATTAACCGCTGTCCAACCTAAAAGCGGAGGCATTGCTCCGGGGAATGCACCAATAACTAAAGCAAGTGGAGTTTTAGATTTTAAAGGAGTATAAACCAAACTATAGCAAGCAATTGCAGCAAATGAAAGAATTGCTGTTAATATATTTACAAAGTAAGAAAGAATAAAAATACTTGAGATTCCAAGAACAGTTGCAAAAATGAGAGCATTCATAACTTTGACTCTACCCATTGCAATTGGACGATATCGTGTTCTTTTCATTAATTTATCAGACTCACGTTCATAAATCATATTAAACGTATTTGCTGAAGAAACAGAAAACGCTGTTCCAATTAAAGTCATAATAAAAGATAATAGTGTTATATTTCCCGGAGCTAATACAACGCCACCCGCCGTCATTATAATACAAAAAAATGTAATCCGAGGCTTACATAGTTCAATATAATCTTTAAAAGTAGAATTTTTTTTAGACATTTTTTATTTGGTTTCCAAAATTCTTTTTAATGATTTTGTGCAGTTCTTTTAGCAACTGTTTTGCAAAAATCTGCAACCGTTTGCCAAGTATCAGCACAAGCCTTCTTTTCACGCTTAAGTTTTTTATCGTGCATATATGGTGCACATTGTTTTACACCAAAATTATATGTGTAGATATCATTACCATACTGAGTACACTCTTTTGATTTATCACTATTTGCAATACAAACTTTGATCATTCTTGAAACTGTATCATCACAAAGCTGAGTCATTGCATCACATTTTTTAAACCAATTAATCGTTTTCTCTGCGCATTCATTAAGTGATAATGATGGGGATTCTTTTTGCATTTGTGCTAGAGAAGTTGTAATTTCTTTTGAAGAATACTCATAATTTCTAAAAACAACCCATCCGAGTATTATTGCAAGCACAAAAAGACCAATCACTAAGGGAACACCTAAATCTCCCTTACGTCTAAATGCACTATTATCTGAATTTTGCATTACTTGACTTCCTAATTTAAATTTATAAATCTTTAAAAAGAAAAATTGTATTATGCGGCTCAGCCGTTCGAAAGTAGCCTTAGCCTATTCATGACACAAATGCCAGAAATAGCCATTCTCTTTTTTTCTAAGTATCTCTGGAGAGTCAAACTCCACAATACAACCTCTATCCATAACAAGCACGCGGTCGCAGTCAAGAACTGTCGTAACACGATGAGCAATTGTAATAACAGTGCATTTAGAAAATAATTGCTGAATAGCTCTTTGTATAATTTCATCTGTTTCAATATCAAGACTTGCTGTTGCTTCATCGAGTATAAGAATTTTATTTTCTCTAAGAATTGATCTTGCTAAGCATATTAATTGTCTTTGACCAATACTAAAATTACTCCCACATTCTAACACAGGTGTGTCTAATCCTGTAATTAAGAGTTCTGGCATTGCTTTACCAATTTGCGAATTTTCAATTGCTTTCCATATCGTTTTATTTTCAAATTCATGAAATGGATCTAAGTTTTTTCTTAATGTACCTGTAAATAAAATTGGATCCTGCGGAATTATTGAAATACTTTTACGAAGTGATGTTAATGATACATTTTTTATATTTTTTCCGTCTATTATAATATCTCCAGATAAAGGCTCTACACAACGAAATAGTGCGTTTACTAAACTGCTTTTTCCAGCTCCCGTCCTTCCAACAATTCCAATTTTTTCCCCTTCATTGACATGTAAAGTAATATTTTTTAATATAGGCTTTTTATTATTTTCGTATTGTAGAACAATATCAATAAATGATATTTTACCATTTATTGGCCATTCATTACCAGGAATATCTCCATGATAATTTTCAGGCAATATCTTAGAATAATTCGTTACTCTTTCAATTGAATTCATTCCTGATGCAAGTTCAGCATACATTCTTACTGACCAATTTAAAACTGTATTTATCATTAGAGAATAAGTGATTGCCATACCTAATAAACCAGGGTTAACATAGGATTGAATATAAAATGATGTGCAAACTGTAAGAAATAAAATACTACATCCAATAAACTCCACTCTTGTAGCTAACCATCTATTTAATGATATTATTGTATAAAATGCCTTTTGATTCTTTTCAATTAGATTAATATTTTCACTTATAAATTTTTTCTGTGCTCTAAATACACGTATGATTGGTATACCTGATAGAGTTTCTGAAAAATAAGCATAAACAGGACTTCTTGTGATTGAATCCAGTCTTCTTGCTTCTAACGATGAACAAAAATATCTTTCTTGAATTTTATAATATATTAATAAAATAGGTATAATTCCAAAAATACAGTATGGACTGATAAAAACTAAAATCAATATTGTTGAAAAAATTGTAAATAAAGAAGCTACAAATTCTTGTAAATTTTGTGGTAAAAAAAGATCAATATTTTCTTGATCTTTACCAAATCTATTTAATATTCTCCCAGCTGGGTTGCTGTTAAAGAATGAAAGAGGTGCAGATATTACGCCTTCAAATAATTTATTATGAAAGATCTGAGCCGCATTTACGCCTTTTTTTAGAACTGAGTAAGACCGCATAAATGAAAATAATAACCCAAATATCCCTAATAAAATATATGCAATTAAAAAATAATTTACTGGTAATATTCGATTTGAACTCCAATAACCGAGCCATGCATCTGTTAATGATGAGAAAACTTCCTTGAAAAGAAACAGAGCACACATACCATAAATAACAATTCCCGGCGCAATTGCTTTTACATATATTGTATAAAAATTTTTGTCTATTTTACCAAAATTTCTATCCTCATCTATTATAATTTTTTGAAACTGTAGTTTTTCTTGATTTAGATCTGTAAAATCAAGATTTGTTTGTCTAAATTCACTTACAATATTATTTGATAAAATATTATTTGAGACTGAATCTAACATTCCAACCATCAAATTTTTTTGCTTCTGTTTAAATTTATTTGAATAGAAAATATCTAGCTTTTCTTCATTATATTTATTTGAAATTATTTTAGATATTTTCCCATTTTCTAGGTAAATAACTCTGTCAGCATATTTTGCATATTCTTGCTTATGCGTGACTAGTATTCTGGTTTTATTTGATAATTCTGAAAGAAGACATCTTTCAAAAACCATATCACTGGTATTCACATCGACTGAACTAAAACTGTCATCAAACAAATATATATCTGATTCATCATATATTGCTCTAGCAATATTTATTCTTTGTTTTTGTCCGCCAGAAAGATTAACCCCACTTTCCCCAATTTCAATCGCATCCCCAGCTTCAAAAGCTAAAATATCATTTTCTAACGCAGCACAAAAAATACTTTTATTATATTTTTCTTTATTTTCAATTTTTTTAAATAGAATATTTTCTTTTAATGACTGATTAATAAGCCAAGGAATTTGAGGAATATAAGTAATTTTACCACAATACTCTAAAACTCCATTAACTTTTAAAGTTTCACCAAGGAGTGAATTTAAAAAAGTACTCTTACCACTTCCAACAGATCCAAGAATAATTAAAAATTCACCTGAATTCACATGCAAATCTATATCACTTAATAAAAATTTTGAGTCTAATGAATTTTTGAATGAGGAATTTTTAAATATTATTTCCCCTTTTTTTAAATTCTTATTTTCTTGACTTAATATTTTTTCAGGGAGTAAAAGAAAATTTTGTATCCTATTTATTGAAACAAATGCATCAATAAAACTTGTAATAACTTGAGGAAATTGGCTCATCACTGGCTTTAATAGCGCAAAAAGAGCTATAGAAGAAAAAATAACGGCCAAGTCTAATTTTACCCCAAAAATAAAGGATGTACTAAAAGTAATAATAGCGAAAATTATCGGAGTAGCTATGAAAACTGTATTTAGTATTGCTCCATTTTTTGCAAGTAAATTTAATACTGATACTTCATTGCTTCTTTCATTATAAACTTCTTTTTTAAAAAATTTTTCCCATGCATACAGTTTAATTATTTTAATACTATTTATTATATCACTCATGAATGCTACACGAACATCACTTATACTCAATAAATTTTTTTTATAATTAAAAATATTCTTAGATAATTTAAATGAAAATAAAAGAAGTATTAAAAATATAATAACTGAGGGTAGTACTGAAATTCCAATAAAATAGAATAAAATTGAAATAATTGTAACAAGCTGAACAGGTAAAATCCATAGGTTATGAAATTGTGAAGCTAAATTATAAATCCGTGCATTATCAATTACCATTAAATTTACAATTTCTCCGGTTTTTAACCGATCTCGAGTTTCTTTTGATAGATCCAAAGATTTCTCATAAATAATTCCACAAATAGCGGCTTTTAACCTGCAACCAAAACGCAAAACAGTATGATATGAATGTTGAGTGAGCATATTTGCCATAAAGACAAGGGCACAAATTTTAAATGCTAAAAATAATCCGTGCTCTATTGTAGCATTATTTTTCTGTATTTGAATGATAATATCTTTTAATATAAATGTGACATATATATTTATTATTAAACTTAATAAGCACATAAAAGTCACTATTATAACTTTTTTAAAATGAATTGCTAAAAGTGATCTTAAAAGAATATTTTTTCTAAAACTATTTTTCCTATATTCATTTTTTAAATCTAAATAGCATTGCTCAATATTATCTTTTTTTGGAAGATCGAGTAAGTCTGTTGCTTCTAATGGTTTTTTCCATCCAAGCCTAACAATTGGATTTACCCATAAAAAAAACATTCGAGAAAATAGTTTTGAAGAATCTTCAAAATCTTTTTTATGCTTTGAGGTGTTCACGTTTTTGCTTCCTATTGACTCCTCATAGGATAGCAAAAAAAGAAGAAAAAATATCTGTTTGCTTATAAAGCAGTTATAGCAAAGTCAAAAGTTCTAGAGGACTCTTAATTACATAGTCAGGCTTTGTAGTACCAAAAGTTTTATTATAACCAAAAGAACACCAAACAGTTTTTGCACCAAAAGCTTTTCCAGCTTCAACATCACCCGCACTGTCACCCACCATATAGGAAGAATCACGATCACTTACAAAACCATGTCTTTTAGCTGCAATTTTTAATGGAAGAGCACTTGGCTTCATTTCTTCACAGCTATCACCACCCATTACATCAATAATGTATTCACTGATATTTAATTCTTTTAAAAGGGCTCTCGAATGTTTTTCTGGCTTATTTGTCACAATAATTATTTTTGAATTTTTTGAAAGTTCTTCTAAAACATCTTTAACACCTTCGTAGCAAAAGCTCTTTAAGCATATATTCTCAAGATAGTTTTTCTCATATTCTGTTTTTATTTTTTGATACGACAAATCAAAATTGATACTTTGCTTAAAATAGTCGTCAAAACACGCCATGTAAAGCTCATACATTCCTCGATTCACATGTTTCTTTAATTCATCATTATTTCTAGGATGAAGTCCCAATAATTCTCTGACTATATTCACAGAATATACCATATCATCTCTTGAGTCTTCTAAAGTACCATCTAAATCAAAAAAATAAAATTTCATTTATAATCAAGCCTTATTTTCTTTTTGCTTTTGAAGATCTTCTATACTTCCTTTAGCATCCCCATATTCAGTCACACTTCTAACACCCGATCGACTCCCTTTAAATGCAGTAAAGGGTTTAGAATTATGGGTAATTGCTTCATGCGGAATTCCTGCTGGAATAATAACTATGTCACCAGCTTCGATTGTAATGGGGAATTCAGAAAAATGAAAAGTGATACAACCAGAAACGGCCGCACGAATTTCTTCATAATCATGAGCGTGCATACTTCGTTCAAACCATGGTGGACAGGTTTGTAAATCATATGCTTTAAATCCTAAATTATCTAATTCCATTTTCATAAGATCTTCAGTTGGATCTTGTTTATGAGGCCATTTATATAGAATAATTCCATTGGGTAGCTTAAATTGATACATAACTTTACTCCAATTAAATTCCCCATAAAGGGATATGAAATATAATATCTAATCTTAAAAAGGAATCTTAATTTTCGGTGGATTATCTCGATACTTTCTAACAGCAATAAAAGTTTCAAGATCATCTTTTGTTGATAAAACTTTTCTCAATTCAGGATCATCCCAACGCAAAAAACTGCTTACATTTTTTTCATCAGACAATTGAAATGGAATTGAAGGCAATTGTTTTTGTTTCAAGACGTATAATTCATGAATCTTATTTTTAATTTTTAAATTATCTGGTTCAAGCTGTTCCAGTATTAAATAATTTTCTAATGTGTATTCATGTGCACACCAAATATAGGTATAATCGGGAATATTATCACGAATAAATTTTAATGAAGAAAACATTTGTTCAAATGTACCTTCAAATATTTTTCCGCAGCCACCAGAGAAAATGGTATCTCCAATAAATAAATGATTCTCACCACTTTTTAAAGAAAAATGATAACAAATATGCCCAATCGTATGGCCTGGAACAAAGTAAACAAGAGCCACTTCATTCGCAAATTGAATTTTATCACCATGTTTTAAAAAATAATCTTGCTTTCCTATTCTACCAGAATCATTCGCACTTGCATAAATTTCTACATCAGGAAAATATTTGGACAGTTTTTTATTACCGCCAATATGATCCGCGTGATGATGGGTATTAAAAATTTTTGTTAAAATTAAATTTTCATTTTTTAAATAAGCTAAAACGGGATCTGCTTCAGCAGGATCAATAACGGCTGCTTCTTGTTTAAATTCATCAATTAATATAAAAATATAATTATCATTTAATGCAGGAAGCAACTCGATTTTCATGATTAAACTCGATTTGAATTAAACTTACTTAACAAATCAGTTAAACTCGCTGGTTTTTCTGGCTCTTTATTAGTTGAGCGCCCCGTACCACTTTGTGGGTTTCCTTTGCGTGAAGAAAATCCAGTAGAATGAGGTCTTTTATTTTCTTCTCTTGGCCTAAAATTTGGCCGAGTGTTATTTTCAGAAGATGCGCCTGAGCGATTTACGTTGGTATTATTATTTGTAGCGTTATGAGTATTTTCTTCGCATGCACGTTTAGATAATGAAATTCTCTTTCTTTCTTTATCAAGACCAATTACTTTAACTTTTACTTGCTGCCCAACAGAAATTGCCAGTGAGAGATCCTTAATAAATTGATTAGAAAGTTCAGAAATGTGAATTAACCCATCTTGATGAACGCCAATATCAACAAAAGCCCCAAAATTTGTTACGTTAGTAACGGTGCCTGTTAAAACTTGCCCTTCCTTTAAATGATTGAAGTCACGTACTTCACGATTATATGTTTGTTTTGCACCCTCTTCGCGAGGGTCACGACCTGGTTTCGTTAGTTCTTTTATTACATCTTGCAAAGTTGGTAATCCTACTTCTTGAGTTACATAATTTTCAAGTTTTATTTTTGAAATATTTTCTTTTTTTCCGACAAGTTCATTTACAGAAATTGCTAAATCAGCAGATATCTTTTCAATAATTGAATAAGTTTCTGGGTGAACTGCTGTGTTATCAAGGGGGTTTTCGCTGCCCGGAATTCTTAAAAATCCTGCAGACTGCTCAAATGTTTTTGCACCAAAACCCATTACTTCAAACAATTTTTGGCGATCTTTAAATTCACCATTTGCTTCTCTATGTCTAACAATGCTCTTCGCCAAACTTGGTCCAATACCAGCAACATAAGAAAGAAGGCTTGGACTCGCAGTGTTAATATTAACACCAACATAGTTAACACAGCTTTCAACAACTTCACCTAATTGTTTTTTAAGTCGACTTTGATTTACATCGTGTTGATATTGTCCAACACCAATGCTTTTTGGATCAATCTTAACAAGTTCTGCAAGAGGATCTTGTAATCTACGAGCAATACTCACTGCACCTCGATAGACAATATCAAGGTTTGGAAATTCTTCACGTGCAATGTCACTTGCCGAATAAACACTTGCCCCAGCTTCGTTTACAATAACAATTCGAGGTTTTAATGATTTATCAGTTTCAAGTGCTTTTTCAACAAAAGATTCCATTTCACGACCAGCTGTACCGTTGCCAATTGAAATTAATTCAACAAAATGCTTTTTAATTAAACTCAAAAGTATTTCAACGGAGTTTTTATTTTTTGGCTTTTCGAGATCTTCTTCATGTATTGGATAAATTGTAGAATAATCAAGTAATTTCCCTGTTCCATCAACAATAACTATTTTACTACCAGTTCTTAAACCTGGATCGATCCCCAAAACAACACGCTTTGGAATTGGAGGCAGCAACAACAAATTACGAAGATTTTTTCCAAATACAAAAATAGCTTCTTCTTCAGCAGATGTTTTAGTCTCTAAACGAAGCTCAGTTTCTATACTAGGAGAAATAATTCTTGAATAGCTTTCGCTAATACATTCAGTTAAAAAGTTTTTTACAACATCTGATGATGTGCTTTTAATAACGTGACTTGCAATCATTGATTTAGGAATTTCTTCATCAAACTCAAAAGAGACTTTTAAAATTTCCTCTTTTTCTCCACGACGAAGCGCCATCAAACGATGTGCTGCAATTGATTTTGCTGCTTCTTTAAAGGAGTAATAATTATTATATTTTGTTTTCTTATCTTTATGTTCTTCACGAACTTCAGATTTGAACATCGCATTTTCAAACATCCATAGACGCAGTTCTTTTCTCATTTCTGCGATTTCAGAAATATTTTCAGCAATATAATCTTTTGTGCCTTGAATAACTGTTTCTAAATTTGTAAGCTCTTCATGTTTACCAATATATGAAGAGAATAATGGAGCTAAATCAATAAGAGAAGATTCTTGTTTTAATAATTGTTCCGCAAGCGGTGCTAATCCACGCTCAGTTGCTATTTGACCTCTAGTACGTTTTTTAGGTTTAAATGGAAGATAAAGATCTTCTAGATCAGATTTTACTTTGCAGGAAAGAATTTTTGCTTGCAACTCAGGATTTAATTTTCCTTGTTCAGTAATAGATCTGAGAATAGCATCTTTTCTTTCGTTCAAAGCAAAGATATATTCAAATTTATCTCGAATATCTCTAATCTGAACTTCATCAAGGCCACCTGTTACTTCTTTTCTATATCGAGCAATAAATGGTATTGTACAATCATCAAGGATAAGATTAAGAGTATTTTCAACCTGATTTTTAGGTAATTTTAAATCATTTGAAATATCTGATAATATTTCTTGAGTGAGAAGAATTTCTTTTATAGCCATAATAGTTACTCGCAATTTATGGTAGCTAGACAATGCTTTCCGCTCTAAGGGAAAGCAAAACACACGACAGACACTACACTTTTTTTTTACAAAAAAAAACCGCTTAAGCGGTTTTTTAAAATAAGATCTACTTTTTAACAGAGATTATTTTGCAGAATTTACAAGTTCTGTACCAGAAAAGAAGTATGCAACTTCGATAGCTGCATTTTCAAGAGTGTCAGACCCATGCATTGTATTTTCACCAATACTAAGACCAAATTCTGCACGAATTGTTCCTTTACTTGCTTTAGAAGGATCTGTCGCTCCCATAAGCTCACGATAAGATGCAACTGCATTTTTGCCTTCAAGTACAGAAACAACAACTGGACCTGAAGTCATATATTCACAAAGCTCGCCAAAAAAAGGACGTGCTGAATGAACAGCATAGAATTGCTCAGCTTCGCGACGTGACATATGCATTGTTTTTGTAGCTACAACTCTAAGACCGCTTTCTTCAATTTTAGCGAGAATTTTACCAATAATATTTCTTTTTACGCCATCTGGCTTGATGATTGAAAAGGTTCTTTCCATAATGATATCCTTTTTAAAATGATAGAAGAAAGCAAAGTTTAATAAAACCAACGGGAGGCTATTTATAAAATGGCTCATGTGTCAATAGAAATTAGTTAAAAGAAGAAGATTGGTTGGCTTTTTCTTTATGAAACGGAACTATTTATCCGCAATCGACTCTTTCATAATAAAATCTTGAAGAATATGTAGCCATATACGTGGACGAGGGTTACCCTCATGAGAATCTCGCAAGATCTCCTTTAGAATTCTTATTAAAAAGCAAAAATTAAATAGATCTTGTGTTGTTTCAGAGTTTTTTGGCTTCAACTGAGATGATCCAATATTTTCTTCTAAGCTATTATTGTAAAATTTAAAAAAAGTTGATTCAATTTCTTTTAAAGAAGGCTGATATTTTTCAGGCATAACTACGTCTGATATTTTCACTGTTGTAATATTTTCCATTTTAATATTCATATTATCTTCAATATCAGTTAATGACGCATAATATTTTCGTTCTGTAAAGTACCAGGCAAATCTTAGACTCACAATTAACGAAGCTATATCTTTAAAACATGGCTGTTTTAAGCGACGATATGTGGGGTCATCAAAATGATCTGATTCATAATCAAGTAAAATAAGTCCATCTTTTCCAATTAAAATTTGCCCAAGATGAACATTTCCATGATTACGAATTCTAAGACCTAAATCATCTGCATATTTTATTTTATCAATTATCTTTTCAACGAATGTTGGTAATAAATAAAATACTCCAGAATATATTGGATACATATCTTGCATTTCTAATACTTTTTTCATCCGCTCATGCAATTTTTCCACCAAAATATCAAGCCATTTTGCTTTAGACACTTCCGTATTTTGTTCAGGCGCTAAATCAGTGCCCCTAGGAGCAACCGTCATCGCTTTATGAAAATCGCCTAAGACACGTCCTAAAGATTCAATCAAATGTAAAACTTGATTCCAGGCTTCTTCAGAAGACCTTTCTTTTAATTTTTTCGGAAAACGAGCTTTATGCAATAAAGACACTAAATGAGGAAATAAAGTACCATTATTTTGAATATATTTTATTCCAATTGCAATATGTGATTTCTTAATATTTCTAGAAGAAAATTCAAAAACACTGATTAATTTAGCAAAATTTAAAAAAATATTTTGACCACTTAGATATGTCAGTAACTCAACTTCTATAGATTGAGGATGTTCTTTTTCGACAGTTCTAAATATTTTATATGCAATTTGAAAATCTAAACGCACACAAGTGTTTTTAGTATCACTCCAAATACCAATCGCAACAAAACTTGGCTCTCCAGAACCTTTTTTATGAAAAAAAGTACCTTTCTTTGCAGTTGGAAGTGGATTTCTTTGCTTTTGTGACAAACGCCATGATTCAAAAAAATGACCATCTGCGGAAGCATCTCTAAGGCTCCATGGCGAAATTGTTATGAGATCTCCGTCTTCACTGTATCTAGCTAAACGAAAGGGCAAAACATAAAGATCAGATGTTCCATCAAATTCTATCCATAAAAACCCTGCAGCACCTTGAGCACTTGTCTCAAATAAACAGACATCGAAGACTTTTCCTTGCGGCTTTTTTAATTGCTTAAATGGAAAATTACTCTGTTCAAGCCATGTTTGTTCAGAAATAGCCTCTACAAGTTTTTCAATAATTTCAATAAAGGCATTCATGTATTTTTTTCTTAATTTAGTCTGTTACGATAACATCTTCTAAGTCAGGAAACTCTTCTAATATATAATTAGAAATTGATTCAGACGTATATGACTGTATTGAACAACTGCCACACGAACCAGAAAGTTCAAGGGTTAAAATATTATTATCAAGGCTAATAATATTTACTTCACCACCATGGGCTGCCACACCAGGAGTAATTTTTTCATCAATAAAACTTTTTAAATTGTTATATAGAACTGAGTTTTTCATTCTAAAAGGTTACCTATAATTAAAAACTTAAAATATGCCACGCGTACTTGCTTAGAGTGTTTCTGCCCAGATATGGGCAGTTAACCCTTAAAATACTAGCATAGTTTGGTTCATGACGGAAGACTTGCACAGATTACTATAACGTGTTGCAATAAAATATGCTTACAATTGCTAAGAAATTATAATTTTATCGCAAAACTCATAAGAGGAATATTCATGGTTATTGCTCATATTCCGGGCAAAATCAAATTTAAGTTAATAATATTGTTCATTATTTTACTTGTCAACTCAAAATCGCAGGCTACATATTTTTCTGAGGAATTAGAGGAAGTTAGCTTTTCACCTTTCGCATTTAATAACATACCAACTTCTTTGCTCAACATCTCTGGCCTACCATTATCATCGGTACAGGTATTAAATGAAACATATCGCATTAGAACTCAAAAACAAATTGCAGATCTTTGCCAAAGAATTGATTATACTTATAAAAAACTTGATTGGTCAAAAAGTCCTTGTTTTTCACTTCCACTGACTTTTAACTACGTGAGTGAAAACGGAAAACCACTTGTCTACTGGGAATTTATTGATAATTCTACTGGCTATGACGAAAGTCAAAGACATAATGTCACTCTCATTCTGGGTGGGGTACATCCTGATGAATTGACTCCAGTCCATCTTGCTTTTCAACTTGCTGAAGCTCTCCATAAAAATCCAAATTTGTATAAAAACTCCCGAGTCATTATTGCTCCCCTAGTTAATCCAGATGGTTTTTTTTCAAACCCACCAAAAAGAACCAATGCAAATGGAGTAGATTTAAATAGGAATTTTCCTACGGCTACATGGAATAAATATGCTTATCAAATTTGGAGTAGCTCAAAAGATCGAGATAAAAGAAAATTTCCAGGATACTTTCCAAACTCAGAACAAGGAACTCGTTTTCAAGCCGATTTAATAACTCGCTTTCAACCTAATAAAGTTATTTCTATCCATGCCCCTCTTGCATTTCTAGACTTGGATTATGAAGTACCAAAACTTTTGACAATTGGTCCTCAAACCGAGCAACAAAGAAAAGCAAGAAATTTAGCAGAGCTCTTATCAAGGAGTGCAGGAAATTACAAAATTAAAGACTTTGGCATATATCCAGGAAGTTTAGGAAATTATGCTGGAAACGAAAGAGTTATTCCAACTATAACTCTAGAACTAAGCAGCAGTAATCCAAAACTTGTTAAAAAATTCTGGAGGGACTTTTCTCCAGGAATTTTTAAAGCACTTAAGTATGAATTTAAAAAGCCTCAATTTGATGACATCCAAGCTTCAGCGCTTTGGAATCCTTAAAAATCATATAAAAAAAAATGGAACTCAAGCTCTTAAAACTATAACTTGATATTTTTAACCCTCTTGTTAAATAAAGCGGGCTATGGTCTTTTGATCGTTAATAGCTTTTAAAAATTCAAGTCACATATTGGATAAAAGCCCTATGCCTTTAAAATTTGATTATATTGCTAAAGATCCTCACTCCGAAGCAAGACGAGGACGCATACATACAGCCCACGGAACGATAGAAACACCTGTTTTCATGTCCGTAGGAACCTTTGGAGCCGTGAGAACTCTTGATCACACCGAACTCGAAGAAATCGGTGTTCAAATTATTTTAGGCAACACTTACCACTTATATTTACGCCCTGGTCCCGAAATTTTAAAAGATATCGGTGGCTATCATAGGCTTATTGGCTGGGATAAACCTATTTTAACGGACAGTGGTGGTTTTCAAATTTTTTCATTGCCACATCAACGTGTCGTCGGTGAAAAAGGAGTTACTTTTAAAAGTTATATTGATCAAAGTTATAAAAGATTAACACCCGAAAGTGATATCTTATTTCAAGAAACTATTGGTTCAGATATTATGATGGTTCTTGATGTCTGCGTACCCTCTACCAGCCCCTATGAGACCTGCGTTGATGCAATGAAAAGAACGCACCGCTGGGCTAAACGCTGTAAACAAGCCAAAACTCGTGAGGAAAATTCTTTATTTGGCATCGTTCAAGGCGCCATTCATGAAGATCTCAGAAAAGAAAGCGCGGAAACGTTAGTAGATATGAATTTCGATGGTTATGCCGTTGGTGGATTGGCTGTGGGCGAAAGCGACGAAGAACGTGAACATTTTACTAATTTTACGACAAAACTTTTACCAGAAAATAAGCCTCGTTACCTTATGGGAGTTGGGACTCCTCATGATCTAGTCCGTAGTGTACGTGCAGGAATCGACATGTTTGATTGTATTATTCCAACAAATCATGCTCGCCAAGGAGTTGCCTACACTTTTTCAGGAAAAGTAAAAATGCGAAGAGTTTTTCATGCAAAAGATGAAAATCCAATCGATCCAAACTGCAGTTGTTACGTTTGCAAACGCTTCACCAGAGCATATTTACATCAACTCACAAAATGTGAAGAGCCAACTGGCTGGAAGCTTATTGCTTATCATAATACTTGGTTTTATGAGCGTTTAATGGAAAAAATACGCACAACAATTGTAGCAGGAACATTTTCGCAATTTGCTAAAGACTTTTTGTCACAAGTTGAAGAATAAACATCCTTCTTTAAATACAAAAAAAGCCCTCTTTAATAAAAAAGAAGGCTTTTTTTGGTAAAAATACTTAGACTTAAATAGCAAAAAGAATATGATTTAACTCATGTTCAATGACACTTTTTTCTTCACCACGTGCAACAGAAATTTCTGAAACAAGCATATTACGAGCACGTTCAAGCATTTTTTTCTCACCAAAAGAAAGTTCTTTATCAGAGCTTAATGAAGAGAGATCTCTAAGAACTTCAGCAATTTCTACTAAATCACCTGTATTTAACTTATCATTTAATGCTCTAAAACGGCGATTCCAAGTTGCAGTCGATTTTTTTGAAGGAGACTGCAAAATTTGAAATACTTTTTCAACATCTGGAAGAGAGATAACAGAACGAAGCCCAACTGTTTTAGCCGCACGAGTAGGAACCATTACCTTTGCGCCCGTAGAGTGGATTTTTAGGACGTAAAAATCTTGTTGAGCTCCACCAATACTGCACTCTTCAATGTTTTCTATTGTTCCAACACCATGACAAGGATAAACAGCTTTTTGACCAACAGTAAAATCATAGAATTTTTCAGCATTCATGCAGCAAGACCTCCAGAAAAAAGAAAACTCGTTGAAACTTGGTAGAGTAATTCAAGCAAAACAACGAGTCACACTTATGTTTTTAAATAAAAAATGTAATACTATCTAAGTTAATTAGCTTTATTCTTATACAAACAGTTTTCATTAATGAAAAAAACAAGAAGCCCCCAAAAGTACCCAATAATTTTTGGACACCAAAATTTTCAGTTGAATTTCAAAAAGTTATATTCAATAACTGTAGTGAAAAACTTGAAGTTAAGATTTGACACTTTCAAAAAAACCTAATAATGAGTCGCCTAGAGAGAATGTAAGCAAAAAAAACTCTGATACGAATTTGAAACCAGGGTTCTAACCAACAATTCTCATAGCAGAAAACTTCGCGTGTCGGACGCCCCTAAACTTCATTCATTAAAAACTCGACCTAAATGAGTCTGTTTTCGTAAGTCAAAGCATCAGCAACATTACCCTAGACATACAGTCTTTGTCAATTTATTTTGCATAGTATTTGCGCAGCTATTTAACATTTATACATTTTTTGTTAAGTGGTTTATAAAAGGAGAAAAAATGGGTCTTATTGCAGGTTGGAAAGGGTATTCTTTAGTTGATAAAAACATATCTAGCTTAAGATTTACTGGAAAAATACGTGATTCTCTACACGACACCATTCCCTTCACTGAAGAAGAGAAATTTGTTATAGATCTTCCAGAATTTCAAAGACTTAGAAGAATAAATCAAACAGCTTTTACCCAATATGCTTTTCCAGGGGCTACCCACACAAGATTCGAACATTCTCTTGGGGTTATGCATGTTGCAGGCCTTGTCCTAAACTCAATTATAGCCAATCAAAAAAGACTGCTCTCTGCCCTTGAAGCAGCCTATTTATCTACTCCCAAGCACATCTGCGAAAACTTGTGGGAATATGAAAAATCAAATGGTGCCTTGAGTACAACGCAAAAGGCATTAACCTATCTTGAGCAAAGTGTTTACTTATCCCAATGTCTTCGCTTCGCCGCCCTGCTACACGATTGCGGCCACGCTCCTTTTAGCCATTCTGGGGAACGGTTTATGATGACTTGGAAGGGGTTTGAAAGCCAACTCAATACTCTAGATATACCCACTTGGCTCAACAAAGCTTTACATAAAAAAATAAGTAAATTAAAGAAACAACTTCCAAATTATTCTGAAATTAGCATTAGACATGAAGTATATACCCTACTCATTGTTGCTAGAATATTTAAATATGAATATGAGTTTCTATCTGAAAAAATGGGTCAAGACATATGCTCAATCCTTGATTTATCTGTCGATCCTAACCCTGAAAGTGATCTTGCTAAAAGTGGCTTAAGAAACTTATTACACGAAATTGTAAGTGGAGAAGTCGATGCAGATAGAATGGATTATCTTTTAAGAGACTCTCGAGAATGTGGAATTGTTTATGGATTTTTTGATTTAGGACGCATTCTTGACTCCGTCGGATTTTACTATAATGCAAAAACCTCTCAATATCATTTAGCTATGCGAAGAAGTGGTGTGTCTGCTTTTGAAGACTATTTAAGAGCCCGCTGGAGCATGTACCAGCAGGTCTATTTTCATAAAACAGTTACTGCTTGCGAAGCAATGTTGGAACATGTAAGTAAAACTCTTGCTGCTTTCACACTGCCAATTCAAATTGATGAATATTTAAAACTAGACGACCACAGTTTTATTCCGTATTTAAAAAATTTATATCACAATAATATATCAGAGTACCTTAATAATATTTTAGATGATCTCGTATATAATCGTAAATTATGGAAAAGAGTTTATGAAGAGTTTATTCCTAAAACATCTTTCAGAACAACTCCTTCACTGTGTCCTGCCATTGTAGGTTTTCTTAAAGAATTAAATTGTCCATCAGAAATCATTGAAAATAGTACAAATTTAACCCGTTTTTCACCAAAAGGAAGAGAAGAACTCTCAAAAAATAATTTTAAAATTATTATAAAAGATGTTCATTCTTTAAGATATTTAGAGCCTGTAGAAAACCATAGCACACTTATCAATCGTATTGACGAAGAAGTGATAATCAGAAGAATATATATTTCTCGATTTAATGAAAATTTAGAAAACATTCAATCTGAACAAATTCAAAAGAAGATTTCAGATAAAATAATCAATCCTGATGAAAATTAAATAGACAAGTAGGTTACTATAAATGTCAGAAAATAAATTAAATAAAGAAACTAGTCCATATCTCCTCCAGCATAAAGACAATCCAGTAAATTGGTTCCCATGGGGAAAAGAAGCATTCAATCAAGCTAAGCAAAAAAATAAACCCATTTTTTTATCTATTGGCTATTCAAGCTGCCACTGGTGTCACGTCATGGCACATGAAAGCTTTGATGATAAAGAAACAGCAGATTTTTTAAATGAAAATTTTATTAATATTAAAGTTGATAGAGAAGAACGTCCAGATATCGATGAAATATATATGGAAGCCGTACAATTAATGACAAAACATGGAGGCTGGCCACTGAACGTTTTTCTTACACCAGATCTCAAACCTTTTTACGGAGGCACTTATTTTCCTTTAGAGGGACAATATGGTCAACCTTCATTTAAAGATGTACTTTCAGCTATCTCAAAATTTTATGATGATAATAAAAAAGACGTTGAGGAAAAAAGTTCAAAAATTTTGGAATATTTAAAAGAAACATCACGATCAACCAGTTTACTTAAACTTGAACAAAAACTCGAAGATAATGCTTTAAACACAGAAAAATTAGTAGAAAATCTTCAAAATACATATCATAAATTAATAGAATTATTAGAAATTGATGCTGACAAAATCAATGGCGGTTTTGGCAGAGCTCCAAAATTTCCTCAACCTTCAAAATTATCCGCCATGCTTTTTTCAAATAACAAATCAAATATTGCTCATGCATTATCAACTCTCAAAAAAATTAGCTGCGGTGGAATTACTGACCATATCGGTGGAGGTATTTCTCGGTATAGCGTAGACTCACATTGGCTTGTGCCACATTTTGAAAAAATGCTTTATGACAACGCCCAAATTTTACCACTTTATGCTGCAGCAAGCTGTATTATAAAAGATGAAAATCCATTTTTAGCAACAAATTTAAAAGAAGCTGCAATAAATATTTTTAACTACCTAGAACGTGATTTAAAGTGTACTAAATGTGATTTATATTTCAGTGCAGAAGATGCTGATAGCGATGGTGAAGAGGGATTATTTTATACTTTTTTTCAAGATGAGTTTTTTGCGGTCTTTAAAGATAATTTTGAATTGAGAGATTTTGCAATAAATTTCTTTAAAGTTACTTTAAACGGTAATTTTGATGGAACAAATATTTTAACAATTCCAGAAGATCTCAATAAATTTTGCAAGGAAAATAACCTCTCCTTAGAGGAAGCTATTCAGAAAAAAACTGAAGCACTCCATTTTTTATTTAAGGAAAGAGAAAAAAGAATTCGCCCTGCACTTGATACCAAATGTCTTCTAAGCTGGAATGCTTTAGCTGTCACTGGAATTCTACAAACCTCCATTTATTTAAACAACAATGACATGCTTAAAGTTAGTCTTAAAAAACTTGAAAATATTTTTAATATCTTTAAGATTAACAATGAATATTTACATACATACAATGGCGCGGCAGCAAAAATAAATGCCTTTGCTGATGATCTAGGATATTTATTAGAAGCGTGCAGCGAAGCACTTTTACTAACTGGTAGCAATGCACTTTTAAAAGAAATATTAAATATTGTAAAATGTATCCATAAAAACTTTGTCGACCCTATTGAAGGAATACTTTATTATTCCAGCCATGAAGAAGATCTAGTCAATCGCCCAACTAAACCAGAAGACAATGTTATTTACAGTTCTCATTCTGCAATATTTTGCAGCATTACTAAAGTCATTGCTTGGCTTGGCGCAACAGATAAATACAATTTACTTTCTCAGAGTGAACATAAAATGCTAGAATCACTAGCACTTATTGCCATTTCAAACACCGTTGCTTTATCTGATAATGTTCCGATTGCATGCGCACAAATGCTACAAAAAGTAAAATGGTTTGAAAGTAAGAATATTATTATTGTAAATGAAGACAAAGAAAATTTTGCTCATCTTGAATATTTTCACAAAATATATTCACATTTTTTAATGAGTAAATCAAAATATTTTATAGCAGGAAATCAACTCAACGATAAATATAGTTTGGAAAATATTTCAGAATACAGTAAACAAAGTATGGGATTAAATAACAAGGCAAGCTTTTCATACTGCAACAAAAACGGATGCCAATTGCCAACTGATAATTTGTCCGAAATTACGATTTTATAAGAGGTTATCTTTTATGCTTAAGCAATTTGACACAAATATTCCTAATATTTTTACTGTTTCAGACGGAACGGGTGAAACAGCTATAAGCATTGTTCGTGCCGTAAGAGTTCAGTTTGACCATGCTGATATTCATATTGAACGTTTTAATAAAATTCGCCGTAGAGAAATGCTCGAAGAGATTTTATTAAATGCGAGAAATAAAAAAGCAACAGTAGTTGCAACACTCGTTGACCCTGAACTTAGAATTTTTTTAATCTCTCGTTCTATGCAACTTGGAGTTAAAGTAGTCGACGTATTATTTCCTTTAATGGAAACAGTTTCTGAACAACTTGGAAGAAGACCAAGTGCCATACCAGGATTATTAAGACAATTAGACGAAGGTTATTTTAAAAGAATCAGTGCTATTGAATATACAGTTAGACATGATGATGGAATCATTTCAAGCGATCTTTCTGAAGCTGATATCATTTTAATAGGTGTTTCCCGTACCTCAAAAACTCCTCTTTCAATGTATCTTGGACACAAAGGCTACAAGGTTGCAAATATTCCTCTTGTACCAGGAATTGATCCTCCAAAAGAATTAGAAAAAGTCGATCAAAATAAGATTATCGCCTTAATTATTGATCCAACACGACTTGCAGAAATTCGAGTTGCGCGCATAGAAGCATTGGGAACAGATAACATAGGAGATTATGCAGATATTGAAAAAATATTTGAAGAATTAGAATGGAGCCGTGAAGTTTTTAAACGTAACAAACGCTGGCCGGTCTTAGACGTAACAGGAAAGGCTCTCGAAGAAAACTCAGTTGAAATAGAAAAAATTATTTTAACTCGCTTCCCTGATTTGGCTGATGAATAAAATCATTATTTTTTTGTATAAGACTGTAATAATTCGGTGAAATTAAAAGAACTTCAGCTTCTCTAAATAAATCTTGAATATTTTGATTTAACTCTGAATTTATCTCATCTATTAAATTGGGTTGCTTTGTGTAGCAGTTTAATTCATAAGATGCATGAAAATCATTAAGTTTAATTTGAAATATGAATGGAGCAGGTTCTGCTGAAACATCTTTAGTTTTCAATGCTGCCTTTATAAGAAGTTCGTTCACTCTTCTCCAAGGTGTTTCATATCCAATTGTTACGACAGTATTTATTATCAGACCATGCGATTGAGCAGAAGAGCTGTAATTAACAATATGACTTGCTAAAATCATTGAACTTGGAATAGTAATATCTACATTTTTTATTGTGCGCACTCTAATTACCAATAATTTTTTTTCAATAACATCTCCAACCGTATTTGCAATTTTCACTCTATCACCCACTTTAAATGGCCGCATATAAATAAGAAGTACTCCTGAAACCATATTAGCAATTGCAGAGCTCGAACCCAATGAAAGCAATATTCCCAAGAAAACGGAAATTCCTTGAAAGGCAGGAGATCCTGAGCCTGGAAAATAAGGAAAAATAATTATTAAAGTAAAAGACAAGATTAGTATTCTAATAAGTTTATAGGTAGGAGTAGCCCAATCTTTATAAAAACCTTCAATTTGAAAAGATCCATTTTCTACACCAGAAAATAAAAATTTTATAAATCTTAATATATAATTAGTTATTATAATAGTTATAACTATAAAGAAAACATTTGGAATAAAGTTGAATGTGACTTGAAAAATTCTTTTTATAGGATCTAAAACATAGTTATAAATTTTTGGGGTCAAATCAGATGTCCATGGGAAAAAACTAAAAACTAAAGGAATATAAAAATAAAGTAAGGTTAAAACAATAATAATTCTTAAATATTTAAAAAAGAATAAAAGAGAGGAGATTATTCTATCTGCAGTTAAAAGTTCAAAAGCTCTAAATTTAATAGATTGAATCTTAGTGCCTTTCCAATCTACAATTTTAACAATTAATTTTTTATAAATGTATTTCAAGCTCCACAATAGCACAAATAGACCAATAGTAGCTAGTATAGAATGAATTGAAGGCATTAAATATGATTCTATAGCAAGATCTTCCATAAATTAAACCTCACATGCTTAGATTACTAACAAAATAAAGATTATATATTTTTCTTTTTAAAAAGCATATAATAAAAACAAATAAAGCTTGCTAGATAAGAAATTAAGACGGGCAAAAAAGAAATATACTTACCAAAACTATTATAAAGAGTCATATACAATGGTATTGTTAGAAGTGCATATATAGTTACAATAAAATTAAACCCGATATTAAATGCAGTGCAGCGGATCTGCATTGGAATAATTTCAAAAAGAAGAATAAGCAATAAAACTGGGCTAAAAACATATCCAAAATCATAGATATAAAACTGAACTATTTCTCCAAAGTATAAAAATGATATTGCATAAAATATAAGAGGAACAAGAAAACCTAAAGTAAGTATAATTCTTCTTTTTATTATTTTATCACCAATATAAGCGACTAAATACATTACTAGTAATTGAAATAGCATAGAAATTGTTAAATTCTTTAAAATTTCAGCGTTGTCAATAGAAAATTGACTATTTAAAATATTAGGCAAAAAATTAAATTTATAAAAAAAACTTAGCGGAACAATAGACCAAATAATCATTACAACGAAAATGTATTTTATAACAGTACTAATTGAGAATTTTTGAACTTCTAAATTTTTTTTATTTATTAACTGCTCCATATATTCTTTTTTATCTTTAATATATTTATCAAATAAAAATATTTTCCTAATAATATATACAGTAACACTTAATATTGTAGATGCCAAAAAAATTGTTTTAAATTGCAAATGAGGATCATGAATATAGAGCGTCACTATATAAAGCGCAAAGGTTGCTAATAATATTCCAAATAGCACGGCTGCCTCTGCAAAATAATTATTTCTAAATTGCTTACCCACTTGAGTATTTTCAAAAACATAAACAGAAATAACCCCATTTTCTCCAGAGACAACAAACCGTTGGAATAATCTTAAAACAGAAATAAGAACCCAAGAATATGCAAAATTACTGTATGAAGGAAGTAACACCATACCAAAACTAGACAATCCCATAATGACTGGGGTATTGAATATACTGCGAACTCTTCCATTCTTATCAGCTAAATAGCCATAATAAAATGAACCTAAAAAAGTTGCAAAGCAGCCTATTGCAAATGGAATGAGTCCCTGTCCTTCGTCATAGCTAGGCTTATTAAAAAAAATGATTCCAATTTGGGGTGCTAATAATAAAAATGCCATATTTTCAAACCATTCAACCACTATTCCCGCAAAGAGTGCTATTCTCTGTTTAATATTCATTCAAAAAACCCTTTCATAAATAGGTTATGAAAAATTTAAAATATTTTCTTCTTAAAGGGCCAAAAAAATATTTCCCAAAATTGCTTTGCATCCCTTTCACTCATTTCAATTAAACCTATTTTTATATTTGATATATCAGGTCTCTTATTTAAAGTTCTATGTATCCGATCCCAAAAAGAGAATATTACAGAAAAATTTGAATTTAATTCATTAAATTCCTTAGAATGATGAATAGTATGTATATATGGAGTTACAATAAGATTTGAAAAAATATTATCATATTTAAACTTTATATTGCTATGATGAAATATTATAAAAAATAAACTTATAAAATCATATATGAGCACAAATTCAAGTGGAATAAAAAATAATATAACTACAATAAATCTAAAAAACTGAGAAAAAAATTGTTCGCCAAAATGAAAACGAAAAGCGGTACTACTATCTAACTCACTATCTGAATGATGAACTTTATGAAATCTCCAAAAAAAGGGGATAATATGATTGAATCTATGCCAAATATACTGAGAGTAATCAAGAATTATAAATGATATCAGCAATATATAAAGATAATTTAAATGGATATACTTAAATAAACCAATGTGGATATCTCCAAAAAGACCTCTAAAAACATAAATAATTGGATAAGAAAATACTCTTGCAATTATATAAGATGTGGCTGCAAATAAAAAATTCATAAGAAATCTTTTATTTCGAAAAAATTCAGCCTCTCTTAAAGGGAATTTTTTTTCCGCATAAAATATTAAAAATAAAAAACCAATTAAGAAATAATATTTTATATAACTATCATATATCATTCAGACTCCAATCATATTCTAAAAACTCAATTTTAAAATTGCCATTTTTTATTTTCTCATTATTAGGAATATTATTCATTATAAAATTGTTAAAGCTTCCAAAATTTTTCTTAAAATCATCACCATACCACTTAAATATACTTGATAAAAATAATTTGTTGTCTTTTTCACTATAATAGTTTTTATTTTTATTCGCGAGAAATTCTTCTGCAGTCTTTTGTAACTGCTTCTGCAAAGTTTCAGGCCGAAATACCTGCTTTAACAAATTTGGACATCCTTTTGATGCACAGACCAGAGCAAAGTGAATTCTCGGTTCCTGAAAATTTTTCCTAATAATATCATGTTCTATTTCATCTAAATTATGATATTTTTCAAGCAAGTTAAAATAATTTTTCTTCCAAGGATTTGCAGAAATAACTCCACCAATATCGCGTATACTTTTTATGGGATAATTATCTATAATAAGTTTCAAAGTTAACGCATTATAAGCATTGATCAAAAATGCAAGTTTTTCATTTGAATTAAACGTCAAATAATCTTTTTCCTTAATCTCAGAAATATTTTTTAGAAATTTATTTAATTCAACAGGATTATCTTTTAACCTTTTATAATCTACAAATGTATTTTCATTTTTTATAATAACATATTTGCTTAAAACTTTTTGATAGCTTGAATAGTCGATTTCTTTTAAACTGTTAGCTGTTGCGGATATGCAAAAAAATAATTGAAGCATAATTAATATATTTTTCATTTTTTTCCCTACTTTAAAAGAATTACTCTATATTTATAACAAATTTTATTAAAGACTGATATTTAAAAAATTTAAATCTTGACATATTATTTTATCCATTATTAGATATCATTCCAACGTTGTTTATTTTTGCTATGTCAAATAAAAGGTGCTTCAATGCTTCTTAAGATTTTTTCACCCAACATTTTAACTTCTTTAAGAATAATTCTCTTAATTCCCTGCCTATATTTATTATTTAATAATCAATTTATCTATTCTTTTATTATAGCTCTATTTGCTGTTTCAACCGATTTTTTAGACGGGTATTTAGCTCGTAAGTATAATCTTATCACCCGTTTTGGATCTATACTAGACCCAATTGCTGACAAAGTACTCATTATATCTCTCTTAACTTGCTTTTATTTACTAAATCTGATCCCAATTTGGTTTATCTTACTTTCAAATATGCGTGATATTTTACAACTTTTGTCTATACCAATTCTCCTTTTATATAAAAAAATCAATTTTAAGGTTAAACCTAAAATTATCCCAAAATGGGCAACAGCAATTAAGTTTATTATAGTTCTCATCTGCTTTAGCTTATGTATATTTAAATCTTATCAAATAAGTGATTTATATTTTCTCCCCATCTTAGTAGTTTCTGCTCTATTAGAAATATATATATTAGTTACTTTTATTCCAAGGTTTATCCTTATATATCGAAAAAAACATGATACATTTGAATAAAGCTATCCTCGCTTCCAAGCATGATATTTTTGTAAATATGCAAGAATTTTTTTAGGTGCATGTGCTTTTTTCCATTCACCAGCCACAAATTTATTTGCCTCGGCAAATGTCGGATAGGCATGTATTGTTGATAATATTTTATTCAGTCCAAGATTATATTTCATAGCTAAAGTAAATTCAGCCATGAGTTCCCCGGCATGTGCGCCAATAATTGTAACTCCTAAAATTTTATCTGTATTCGGTTTTACAAGGATTTTGACAAAGCCTTTTGCTTCACCTTCAATAAGAGCTCTATCAAGTTTACTTAAATCATATTTTACAATTTCAAATGGAATCTGCTCTTGTTTAGCAATTATTTCATTAAGCCCTAAGCGCGAAATTTCTGGATCAATAAAAGTTGTCCAAGGTATATTTTTATAGTTTACTTTAAAACGCTTAAAGTCTCCAAATAAAGAAATGACAGCCGCATACCATGCTTGATGCGCTGCCATATGGGTAAATTGATATGGACCAGCAACATCACCACAAACAAAAATATTATGATAATTGGTTCTTAAAAACTCATCACACTCAATTGTTCCATTATTATTTAATTGAATGCCAAGTTCTTCAATTCCAAAGCCATGAACGTTTGCTTTGCGACCAAGCGCAATAAATGCAATATCGAATTCAAGTGAAAATTGCTCCCTCGAAAAATTATCTTCATATTTGATAAAATTATTTCCATTTATATTATCAAAATTTAATATATTTTTTGAAGTCAAAATTTTAATATTTTCATTTATAAATATATTCTCAATGAAAAATGAGACATCATGATCTTCTTTAAAAAAAATTCTTTCCTGTTTTTCCACAATCGTTACAGATGAGCCCAATCTTGAAAAAGCTTGAGCCATTTCACACCCAATTGCTCCTCCACCAATAATAAGAAAATTTTTAGGCAATGATTCTAAGTCCCATATATTTTCAGATGTTCTAAAATCAATTTTTTCTAATCCAGGAAATGGAAAAATATACGGAGAAGCTCCTGTCGAAATAACAATGTTTCTTGTAGTTAGAGTTTTATTATTGACTTGAACTTCGTATGGAGAAATTATTTTTGCTTCTCCAAAAATACATTCTACTCCTAAAATTGAATATCGTTCAGGAGAATCATGCGGCTCAATTTTACTGATTACTCTTTTAACTCTTATCATGACTTCTTGAAAATTAATATCATACTTGCAATTTTCAATTCCAAATGCATGAGAGTTTTTTAAATAAGAAATAACCTTAGAGGATTTTATAATTGCTTTACTTGGTACACAGCCTGTATATAAACAATCTCCACCCATTTTATTTTTTTCAATCAGTGCAACTTTTGCTTTAACTGTCGAAGAAATATATGATGTAACAAGACCTGCAGCTCCTCCACCAATAACAATAATATTATAATCAAACTTTTTTGGTTTTTTAAATTTTGACAATTTATATTTCATAGTAACATAAGAAATAACTCTTTTAATGAGGTATGGAAAAAATCCAAGCAATGCAAATGAAATTAAAAGTTCCAGTGAAAAGATATCCCTTGCATTGTTAATTTCACTGATTTGCTTTCCTGCATTCACATAAATGATTGTTCCGGGAAGCATTCCAAGCATACTCACCCAAAAATAATCTCTCACTCGAATAGTTGTAAATCCCATTATAAAATTGACCATAAAAAATGGAAATATTGGAATAGCTCTCAATGTAAAAAGATACGACTTCCCATTTTTTTGAAAATTATTTTGAAAAATTTCAATTTGACTGGAAAATTTATTTTTTAAAGCATCTCTTAAAATATAGCGAGAAGACAAAAATGCTATTGTTGCACCAATGGTACTTGCTAAAGAAATCAGAGCTGTTCCCCATGAAATTCCAAATAATGCCCCGCCTAAGAGAGTTAAAACAGCAGCTCCTGGAAAAGAAACTGCGGTTAAAATAACGTAAATAAAAAAATATATACTTATAAATTCTATTTTTCTTTCTAAAAATAATTTTTGAATATATTCTTTATTTTCCTTGATGTAATCTAAGTTAAAATAAATATTAAGATCAAAATATTTAAATAAAAAAATAATAACAAAAAATACAATAACAATGATTACTTTTTTTAGATTAATTTTCATTTAAAAGTCCCCAAAGTTTTATTCAATTTTAAAATCACACTATTTTGTATCATTATTTTAAAATTGAGATCAACATTTTTATGACTCTTATAAAAATTAAACTGAGTAAGCACTTAATTTATATAAATAAAACGTCTTATTATTTAATCATGAGTGGAAATATTTGAATAATATACAGAACACTTTCCTTTCGAAAAGGTCACTGTCACTTTACCACCTAATCGGAAATCTTGCTCAGCAGCACAAGAAATTTGTCGCGAATGATTAAAAATTAAATTTAAAGGCATCCATGAACCTAATATATAAGGCTGAGATTCATTAGAAAAAATTTCTATATCACTTGTTAAATACGTTCTCTTTTCTCCTTGAGCAAGAATATTTTCTTCACCATAATTTTTAGTTTTAGTAGCTATTTTCAATTTACCATAATCTTTATTCTCAAAAGTTATCGTATTTTCATCAATGTTATTATCTGCAACGACTCTAAACTGATTCACTTCAATAAGTTTGTCGATGGCATCAGCAGTGCTTGTCCCATTGGGCACACTATAAACTACAATATTCTTTATTTTATCCTGATTTTTGTAGATTTTTAAGAAAGAAAAGTTTGATGAAGTTTTATATTTATTTATCGAATCTTTATCGCCAAATCCATTTTTTTTCCTTACCTCAAGCAGAGCACCTAATAATTTCTGAGATAAATCGCCGCTTGTTTCTTTAAATCCATTTTCTAAAGCATTCAAAACATCTATTCCAGTTAGCCTATTTCCGGCAATGACATAGTGATAACGTGAATCACTAGTTTTTCCTGTTAAAGAATTATAATCAACACTTAGCATTGAGTCAGAGTACGCGGCTTTATCTATATTTCCTGTAATTTTATTATGAGTTAATATTAAAAATTGACGTTCATTTTTAAATTTCTTTTTTTCATTTGTTAGAGAATCTTCAATTTCTACTTCTAATAGTTTGTCTAGAATTTGATTTGCACTCTGTCCATTTTTCATCTGCTTAAGAGAGTCTTCAAGCATATCTACATTATACATATTATCTACTAAACCCTGCATATGTATTATCCCCATCTGAGGACTATATCCATGTATGGAATACTCACTAAAGGAATCAATGAATTTTAATGGTATAATACTTGCCTCAGTTTCCTTTAAAAATTCTTGATTCAAGTGAATACTTGTTGCCATTGCAGAACCAAACTCTTTTGTCTCTGTATCAATCGCTATAATTGAAAAAGTAGTAAAAGCTTTTGTTACAGTAAATAAAATAGAAATAAGACAAGAATATTTAATAAATGCTTTCATTTTTCCTCATTTCATTCAAGTTATTTAAAAAAAATCCATAAAAAAAACGCTTTCAATTGAAAGCGTTTTTTTTTAAAACTATTTCTAAATTAATACAATCCATTTCGTGCCTGACGGTGAATCTTGGATTTGTACCCCTTGAGCAAGCAGCTCATCACGTATTGCATCAGATTTTATCCAGTCTTTATTGCTTCTAGCTTTAGTTCTTTCTTGAATTTTTAATTCAATATCCTCTGCAGAAATTTCGGAACCTAAATTATATTTTCGTAAATTTTCGAAAAATATTTTAGGTTCATCGACTAGTAAACCTAAAGCATTTTTAATCCAATTTTTAAATTCAGGCCATTTTGTTTTCAATAAAACACTGTCTTCTCTTCTTAGTTTTTGACCTAATTTTTCAAGTCTAGCAAGCTGTGTATTGACACCTTTAATAAAATCAAAAAATGTAGCAAGTGCACCATTGCTATTTAAATCATCAGCTAAAAATTCTTTCATTTTGAAAGAAAGATTAGATAATTCTGCAAAAATAACTCCATCAAATTCTTTTAAGGAAGGATTTAAATTTGTTTGCTCAGCATAACTGTCAACCAACGAAACAAACCGATAAAGCCTTGCTAGTTTTTTTAAATTTTCTGTTGTGAGCTCAAAGGTAAAATCAAGTGGCTGACCATAGGAAACAGATAGAAATACCAAACGCAAAACTTCAGAAGGATATTTAGACAAAAAATCTTTGATAGCAACAAAATGATTTGTGCTTTTACTCATTTTTTCGCCATACAAAGTGACCATTCCAGCGTGCAACCAAGTGCTTGCTAGAGGTTTGCCTGAAGCACCTTCCGATTGAGCTATTTCAGCCTCGTGATGAGGAAAAATAAGATCTCTTCCACCCATATGAATGTCGATAGAATCTCCAAATAAAGAGTGAATCATGGCTGAACATTCAACGTGCCACCCAGGACGACCATCTCCCCACGGAGAGGACCAAAAAATTTCTCCCACTTTGGCAAATTTCCATAAAGCAAAATCAAGCGCATCTTCTTTTGCCTCATCTACTTCAATACGTGCACCTACTTTGAGATCATTTATTTTATTTTTACTTAATTTACCATACTCATCAAACTTACGCACACGATAATAAACACCTGATTTAGAAACGTATGCATATTCTTTTTGAATAAGATTTTCGATAAGGTTAATAATTTCAGGAATTGTTTCTGTTACCTTAGGCTCATGCTGTGGACGGATTAAATTAAAGAGTTCGAGCATTTCATTTTGTTCTGAAATATAACGAGAAACTATTTGTGAGCAAGAAACATTTTCATTATTTGCTTTATTAATTATTTTATCATCAACATCTGTAATATTACGAGCCCAGGCCACATCAATATCTTGATCTTTTAATGTACGATACAATAAATCATAAGAAAAAAATGTGCGACTGTGTCCAATGTGAGTGTTTCCATAAGGAGTCACACCACAGCAATACATTGTTACTTTTCCATTTTGAAGAGATTTAAAAGGTTCTTTTTTTCCAGAAAGCGTATTAAAAAATTGTATTGCCATGGTATTATTTTATCCAAATATTTTGTCAAAGAAGCCATTGCTATTTTTCACATTTTGTCCCATTTTTAGCGCAAATGCTCTAAGATGTTCTTCAGCTTCTTTATTTATTTTTGTTGGGATTTCCACATGTACTTCAATAATGAGATCGCCTTTGCCCCTACCATATTTTTCAAGCTTTGGAATACCCGCCCCATGCACAACAAGTCTTTGTCCTGGTTGAATGCCAGCAGGAATTTCAATTTTACGAGGCTCTTCTTCAAAACAGTCAATCATAACTTCTGTGCCAAGAATTGCTTGTGCTACCCCAACTTTTAGAGAGTACACAAGATCAAACTCTTCACGCTTAAAGAGATGGTTTAGCTCTACTTCAATAAAGACATAAAGATCGCCAGCTGGTCCACCATTTACACCACCTTCTCCTTCACCACTCACACGCAAACGCATACCCGTGTCAATTCCTGCAGGAATTTTTACATTAATATTACTTGATTTTGTTTGGAAACCAGAACCTTTGCAATCTCCACATGGAGTCGCAATACGCTTTCCATTTCCATTACAATCAGGACAAGTGGAAGCATAAGTGAAAAATCCTTGCTGAACGGCAACCTGACCTTGTCCACGACAGGTCGAACATGTTACAGGCTTTGTTCCTTTAGCGGCACCAGATCCTTCACAGGTTCCACAAGATGATTTGCGTGGAATTTGAATTTTTTTCTCAGTTCCAAGAACAGATTCTTTGAATGAAACTCTAAGATCATAACGGAGATCACCTCCCTTACGTGCCCTGTTTCCACCGCCACCGCGTCTGCTTGAGCCGCCCATACCAAAAAGATCTTCAAAAATAGAGCCAAAATGTTCGAAAACGTCGTCTACGTTGCCAAAACCAGATCCTCCTCCAAAGCCGCCCGCATTGAGACCAGCGTGCCCGAATTGATCGTAGCGTTGACGTTTAGAGGCATCGCTCAATACCTCATAGGCTTCAGCCGCTTCTTTAAACTTCTCTTCAGCCGCTTTGTCCCCAGGATTTCTATCTGGGTGATATTGGACAGCAAGCTTTCGATAAGATTTCTTAATTTCATCTGCGGAGGCAGACTTTGAGACTTGTAAAATTTCGTAATAATCGCGTTTTGTAGCCATCTTAAAATTACTCCAGAGCTCTGCCGAGATCAGTGACGTCGACAGGGGGTGACAAGGTTGCGGTTGAAAACTTAACCTTGAACGGAAGAGAGTCAATAAGCAAAAAGTTATATTTATTATAAATTAAAAAGACAATCATTAGAAAAACAGACAGCATCATAAAATCATCATATGATGCTGTCTCGTCAAAGCTTTAGTTGTTTTTTAACCAATTGCAAGGCCAATCAAGTTTCTTTCAATTTCTGAAAGAGATTTTGGAAAAGATAAAAGAGCTTTGAGGCGTGCTGCTTCTTTTGCAGAAGGAACAAAAATCGAACGACAAGAAACCTCAGCTAATATAGCGCGGGCAAGCTTATTATGTAAATCATGACCAGCTTTGTGAGCAATAACATGGCCTAAAATAGGCATACCAAGCATGTGAAGGTCGCCAATGCAGTCAAGCGTCTTATGTTTTACAAACTCTTGATCGTTGCGGAGCCCTTGTCTGTTCATTACGCCTTCGGTCTTCGAAACTACAATTGCATTTTCCATCGACCCGCCTTTAGCAAGCCCCCTTGAATGCATATAATCGATATCTTCTTTTAGGCAAAAAGTCCTTGCAAATGAAAACTCTTCACAAAAAGCTTTCGCCGTGTAATTCATGGAAATACTCTGACGACCAATTGCAGCTGCACCTGCAAAATCTATAACATAAGAAATAAGTGGTTTTTTTGATGGTTCAACCCGTATAAAACGGGATGGATTCTTTTCGTCAACAACTTCAATGACTTTTTCAATCACAACAACTTTTCTAGGTTCTTTTAAAACTTCAATGCCCACTTCATCAAAAAGAGTTAAGAAAGGGACAGAAGAACCATCTAAAATTGGCATTTCACTATTATTTATAGAAATAATTGCATTATCAATACCAAATCCAAAAAAAGCTGCCATAAGGTGCTCTATTGTTGAAACACTTGCTTCGAGAGAGCCAATTCGTGTTGCTAAAGTTGTGTCAAAAACAGAATTTACATCGGCTTTAATATAAGGTTTATTTGGAAGATCAGTGCGTTGAAAAACAAAACCCGTGTTTGCAGAAGCAGGTCGAATTTCCACAGAAATAACACTTCCTGAGTGAACCCCAACACCAGAAAAAGAGACGGAACGTTTTAGAGTTCTTTGAAAGTTAAGCATACTTTCTCCGTTAAGATCCCAAACATAGTAGCATTAATAATGCAAATAGCACATGATTTATACAAACAAACAAAAAGACGAATAACCATGTAGCACCATTGGCTAGCATTTTTATGAAATGACAGCAAGTCAGGTACAATGGAAAACATCTACGTTCCATTACCAAACTATATCGGATTTTTTATCATATCATCCAGTGTTTTTTTAAATAATATAGTATTATTTTGCAGTTACTTTTTTGACATTTTTATAAGCAAAATCAACTGCTCACTAACTGGTCAATAGACATGAAATAATACATTGCCTCTTTCAGCAATTGACGCTCGAATACACTCAATATAAGCCTATTGGGTGGGCAAAATAGTTTCCCATTCATTTTATTTGGACACTTTGAGGAGTTTTTTATGTCTGGTGTGAATAAAGTCATTCTTGTTGGCAGACTCGGGCAAGAGCCAGAAATTAGGAGTACAGCTGGTGGACAGCAGGTTTGTACCTTAAATATTGCCACAAGCGAATCGTGGACAAAAGATGGCAATAAAGAAGAAAGAACCGAGTGGCACCGCGTCGTTCTTTGGGGTAGACAAGCAGAACTTGCACATAAGTATCTAAGAAAAGGTCGAATGGTTTATATCGAAGGCAAACTGCAAACACGCTCATGGCAAGATCAACAAGGTCAAAAACGTTACACAACAGAAATCGTAGCAAATAATATGCAGTTTTTAGAAAGTGGCAGTCCAAACGCAAACCGTGATCACGGCAATGACATTCCACCACCTAACGAACCACAGGGACACGACTCATATTATTCAAATGAAAGCCCGTATACTCCCTCTGCACCTAATAATAGCCAACCCTTTAGCAAAAACTCTCGCCCCATTGACGACGACATTCCATTTTAATTGGGGTGGGGTAAGAAATTTATTTTCTCATAATAAACTAAATATATACTTTTATCTATAATAGAGTTTTCAACTTTTAATCAAAAAACTTATTTTTAGATAAGAAAGAGTTTCTATTCTCCATTACCTCCATTACCTCCATTACCTCCATTACCTCCATTACCTCCATTGCCTCCTTTATTATCAGCTCCATCTTGGCCATTTTTGCCATTTATAAAGATAGAGTTCTCTATATCTTTTCCGTCTTTTCCGTCTTTTCCGTCTTTTCCGTCTTTTCCGTTGAGAGAGTTTATAGAACTGTTGCTTCCCTTTTCTTCTCTTAGCAATGTGTTTGAACTTGCCTT
Organism: Fluviispira multicolorata; assembly: GCF_009208585.1. Lineage (GTDB taxonomy): Bacteria > Bdellovibrionota_B > Oligoflexia > Silvanigrellales > Silvanigrellaceae > Silvanigrella > Silvanigrella multicolorata. Next base: position 436,253 of record NZ_WFLN01000006.1, on the reverse strand, counting down.
ACTACTTAAAGTACAAAAATATACTGCAAATAAAGTTACCAAAAAAATATTACACTTAGTCATTTTAACCCTTTCATAAAAAAACAAAAAAAATAATCATATTATTTATCAAAAATAATTCTATAAATCAATTTTTAGAATTTATAGATAATATTAAAAAATCAGTCTTTAAATAAATTAGATTTATGATCTTTAAAGTTCACTTTGATAACTCTTCATTTAAAAATGAAACACCAAAGATCAAGATTGAAATCCATTCAAAAAACTCTCCACATTCTTACCTAAATCATTTACTAAATAACCACCTTCTTGTAAGATTATGGTAGGCTTTTTTAGAGAACGAAGTTCCTTACCAAGAATATAAAAATCATCGGTCGACATATTAAAATGACCAATTGGATCTCCAGCTTCAATATCAAATCCGGCTGAAAGAATAATGTAATCGGGATCCATAACTTTAAATGCCTTTTTAATTCCCTTCTGCAGAGCAATAAAATATTCTTTTGGTGAAGAAAGAGGCATAAGAGGAATATTTAAATTGTAATTCACGCCGTCATCAATACCAATTTCATCTTCAAATCCTGTGAAATAAGGATATTCAATTTTAGGGTGAGCATGAATACTTAAATAGAAAACATCTGAAGCATCGTAAAAAATACTTTGTGTGCCATTTCCATGGTGAAAATCAAAATCAATAATCATGACATTACCTGACTTCACTAAATATTTCGCAGCAATTGCTGTATTATTAAGGTAACAGTAGCCGCCAAACATATTTTTAGATGCATGATGCCCTGGTGGACGACACAAGGCATACGTAGGTTCGCCTGTTTTTTTTGTATGCATGGCAGCGGAATATGCAGCGCTTGCAGAAGCTACTGCCGCACTCCAAGTGTGGTTCATGAGTGAAGTACCAGCATCGAAGCAATAATATCCAGCTCTTTTAGGAATAAAGGGTTCATGGCGCGAAATTCTATTATCGCAAGGAAACACATAAGGACAAATAATTTCATCATTTTTTAAATTTTGTGCTGACTCTAAAAATTTAAGATAATCTTCATCATGAACACTTAACAAAGCATCATAAGGAAGAATATCTGGAACAACAACTTCGTAATTACCAGCATTTCTAAAGGCTTTTAATATAGAATCAATTCGACTGACTTTATCATTATAAGGATGTGCCTTACCATTATAAACTTCTTTTTTAATAACATGTTTTTTTTGCAGTGAACTGTAATAAGCTTTCATATAAATAATTCTTTCTTTTATGACTGATAATTAAATACAAATTAAATTCAATTCAAAAATTAAAAACCTATAAAAGAAGCATACCAAATTTAAATAAAAAAATTTTTAAAAGTGTCGACAAACTTGTAAATTTTAAAAATTTTTTTAGTATAGAATTAAATTACACTGACTGTCAAAGAAGTGCTAAAGGAGAAGCTATGTTAAGCAGCTTAAAAATTCCAAGAATAATAGGACATCGTGGAGCAAAGGGATATGCACCTGAAAACACCTTAAGTTCATTTCGAAAAGCGAAAGAGCTGGGTGCTACATGGGTTGAGTTCGACGTAAAAGAAACAGAAGATGGTATTCTTGTCATTATGCATGATGATGATCTTGATAGGACTACAAATGGCAAAGGTCCTATGGCAAAAACACCATGGACTGTTGTCAATGAACTCGATGCAGGAGCATGGTTTGACCAAGCTTTTAGCGGTGAAAAAATACCCACCTTTGATGAAACAATTTTACTGTTAAAAGAATTAAAATTAGGAGCAAATATTGAAATTAAACCTTGCCCTAATAGAGACGAAAGAACAGCAGTTGCAATTGCCAATGCAATTGCAAAAAAATGGCCAAAAGAACTACCTCAACCACTTGTTTCAAGTTTTAGTATGGACTCTTTAAGAACTGCAAAAAGAACTCATCCAGATTTGATCATTGGCGCTTTATTTGAGACACTCCCCTCGGATTGGAAGAAAATAGCTAAAGAGGTACAGGCACAAACAATAAATCTTGATCAAGATATTGTCACGCTTGAAATGATAAAAGAAATAAACAATGAAGGGTATCCAGTTCTAACATATACAGTAAATGATAAAAAAAGAGCCTATGATTTGTTTAATATGGGTGTTCATTCAATATTTACAGATTATCCATGGAAGGAATAAAATGAAATTGAAAATAGTTTCTTCAATTTTACTTATTACATATGCAACTCCTGCATTTTCAAAAACAGACATACAGTTTTGGCATGGTTTAAGTGGACAAGCTGCAGATGTAATCAGTGATATAACAAATGAATTCAATAAATCTCAAAAAGAATATAACGTAATAGCCGTTCGAAAAGGTAATTACCAAGAAACAATGATTGCAGGTATTGCTGCATTTAGAGCAAAAAAACAACCAGATATTATACAAATATATGAAGTTGGCACAGCAACAATGATTAGCGCGAAGGGTGCAACAATACCAATTACAAAATTAATGACTGATAATAAAATTGATTTTAATAAAAATGACATTATCCTTCCAGTACGTTCTTATTATAGCAGTGGAAATCAATTATTATCTTTTCCATTTAATAGCTCAGCACCTATTATGTATTACAATAAAAAAATGTTTAAAAAAGCGGGACTCGATATTAATAAACCTCCAAAAACATGGAATGATGTTTTTCAATTTGCCGAGAAAATAAAAAAATCAGACCCCACAAAGTGTGGATTTACCACAACATGGCCAGCATGGATTCAACTTGAAAATTTTGGTGCATGGCACAATATTTCTTACGCATCACAAAGTAACGGAATGACAGGCTCAGCACCCAATCTCAATTTTAATTCCCAAACACAAATTATGCATTGGGAAAATATTCAAAAGGCAAATAAATCTGGATATTTTACTTATTTTGGAAGAACAACTGAAGCTGAGTTATCATTTACAACCGAAAAATGTGGGATTATTCTTGATTCCACAGGAAGCTACGGAAAAGTAAAAGAAGCAAAAATTGATTTTGCAGTTTCGGCACTCCCTTATTATGAAAATGTAAGTGGAGCTCCACAAAATGCAATTATTGGCGGAGCAAGTCTTTGGGTATTTAATGGAATAAAACCAGAAAAACAAAAAGGCGCTGCTACTTTTATTTCATTTCTAAGTAAACCCGAAATTATGTCTAAATGGCATCAACTCAGTGGATATCTACCAGTGACTCAAGGCTCATTTAACTACTCAAAAAACCAAGGATTTTATGATAAGAATCCTGGATTTACTATAGCAATGTCCGAATTGACAAATAAAAACCCTACTGAAAACTCAAAAGGTTTAAGAATAATTGGACTTCCAAATATTAGAAATATTGTAGAAGCAAATTTTGAATCAATGCTTTCTGGAAAAATGACTGCACAAAAAGCTCTGGATGATGCAGTTGAAAAGGGAAACGCAATAATTAAAAAATCAGGTGGTTAATTAGTGGAAAAGCGGGCTATATTTAACTCTAAGTTGTTTCCTTATTTCTTTTTAGCGCCTCAATTATTAATCTCATTTGCCTTTTTCTTTTGGCCTGCGTTGATAGCTATCTGGCAGTCTTTTCAAGAAGAAGATGCATTTGGGTTAAACACTGAATTTGTTTGGTTTGACAATTACATTGAAATCTTTAAAGATTCAAACTATATTACGGCAATTATTGTTACCATTATTTTTAGCATAAGCGTAACGGCTATCTGCCTCATATTTTCATTATTTTTAGCAGGCCTTGCAAATAAAATTAAAGCAGGAAAAATATTTTATCAGACACTTATTATTTGTCCTTACGCAGTTGCCCCTGCAATTGCCGGAGTTCTTTGGTTTTTCCTTTTTAGTCCTTCAATTGGTTATTTAGCTAATATATTAATTAAAAATGATATACATTGGAATCCAAGTTTAAACGGAAATCACGCACTCATTTTAATAATACTTTCTGCTAGTTGGAAGCAAATCAGCTACAATTTTTTATTTTATTTGGCAAGTTTACAGTCCATACCAAAATCGCTATTAGAAGCAGCTTCAATTGACGGAGCAAGTCCATTGAGACGTTTTTTCGACATTATTATTCCAATGATTTCACCTACAACATTTTTTCTATTTATTATGAATATGATTTATACTTTTTTTGATACTTTTGGAATTATATATACAACAACACATGGTGGTCCAGGCTATTCTACAACGAATCTAGTATATAAAGTTTATGTTGATGGTATTGTTAATTTAAACTTAGGGAGTTCTTCAGCACAGTCTGTTATTTTAATGATTTTTGTTTCTTTCATAACTATTTTACATTTTAGATTTGTTGAGAAAAAGGTACATTACTAAATGGAAGAAAATCAAAAATTTTCAACTGCACTTTCACATTTCATTTTAATTATTGGAATTATCATTATAACTTTTCCAATATATTATGCACTTGTTACATCTTCACAATCACTTCAAACAGTTCTTTCAGGTAAAACTACACTTTTACCTGGAGGAAATTTTCTTGAAAACTATAAAGAAATATTTTCAACAAATAAAAATATTATTCAAGGAATTTCAATCTGGAGACTTTTATTAAATAGTTTAATTGTTACAATTTGCATAACCTTTGGAAAAACAATTATTTCTATAATGTCAGCATATGCAATTGTGTATTTTAAGTTCCCTTTTCAAAAGACAGCATTTGCTCTCATTTTTTTAACTCTTATGTTGCCAATAGAAGTAAGAATTGTACCAACTTTTCAAATGGCTTCAAGTTTAAATTTCTTAGATTCATACCAAGGGTTGTCTGTTCCGCTTATTGCTTCTGCAACAGCAACATTTTTATTTAGGCAATTCTTTATGAGTATTCCTGATGAACTTTGTGAAGCAGCACGGATAGATGGAGCAGGGCCTTTACGATTTTTCTTCGATACAATTTTACCTCTTTCTAAAACAAGTATAGCTGCATTATTTGTAATTTTGTTTATTTATGGATGGAACCAATATTTGTGGCCACTCCTTATTACGACAAAACAAAGTATGGGCACAATAATTATTGCTCTCACTCAAATGATAGCTAACGACGGCACAACGCCTTGGCATCTTGTTATGGGGGTCGCTCTCATTGCGATGCTTCCACCCATTCTTGTCGTTGTTCTTATGCAAAAATGGTTTGTAAAAGGACTTATAGATTCTGAAAAATAATTAAAGGTTTTAATATGGCTAAAGTGCTCTTAAAGAATTTAAAAAAATCTTATCAAAATAACCAGATCATTAAAAATATTAATTTAGAGATTAATGATGGTGAATTTATTGTTGTACTTGGTCCAAGTGGCTGTGGAAAATCGACAATGCTTCGCATGATTGCGGGGCTCGAAAAAGTGACTGAAGGTGAAATTTATATTGGTCAAACAAATGTTACAAAATTAGAGCCTAAAGATAGAAGCATTGCTATGGTTTTTCAAAACTATGCTTTATATCCGCATATGACTGTGTATAAAAATATTGCTTATGGCCTAAAATTGCATAAGGTTCCAAAAGCTGAGATAGAAAAAAAAGTTGAAATTGCTGCTGAAATGCTACAACTGAAAGATTTATTGCAAAGAAAACCAAATCAATTGAGTGGCGGACAACGACAAAGAGTGGCTATGGGAAGGGCCATTGTACGTGAACCAAACGTTTTTTTATTTGACGAGCCTCTTAGTAATTTAGATGCAAAATTAAGAACACAAATGCGTTTTGAAATTAAAAATATTCACCGCAACGTGAAAACAACAAGTATTTATGTAACTCACGATCAAATAGAAGCTATGACACTTGCTGACAGAATTATTTTATTAAATAAAGGTGAAATTGAGCAAATTGGAACTCCAAATGAATTATATGAATCTCCCGCTTCTACATTTGTAGGGGGTTTTATAGGCAACCCGCCCATGAATTTTATTTCAGGAGAAATTGCAAATAAATATTTACAAATTGATTCTCTAAATTCTTCAAAAATTGCGGGTATAAGACCTGAAAGAATTCAAATTACAGATAAAGAAAGAGAGACAAATAAAAATGAATGTTTAATTCCATTTAATATAAAAATGTGTGAATCTATCGGACATGAAACATTAATTTATGGTAATATTGAAAACTCAAATACCGAGCTTATTGTCAAAGAAAGTTCACATAGTTTTGTTAAAAACAAAAAAATAAATCTACAAATTTTATATAAAGATCTACATTTATTTAATGCAACCAATGGAAAAAGATTATAAATTATCTTAATTAATAATCTTCTTTATCTTTTTTAGTTTTTCATAATTTATCAGATATTAATTTTATTTTAAAAATCACTAATTTCTATTTATAAATTCATATAAATTATCATAATTTTTTAATGAAAATCTTTCAGCCCCAATTTTCTTAGCTTTTCTTCTATTTTCAGAATAACTATTTTTATCGAGAAATATTTTTGAAGATGACTCTAAACAATTTTTAAGAGATTCTGTATTTCCTACTGGAAATATTAATTCTTTGAAATCAGAAAATACTTCAGGCAGTGCTCCGGCATCAGAACTTATGACAGGAGTTCCGCATTGCAAAAACTCAACTCCGACCCGACAGATCACTTCGCTGTCTAAACTTGGTATCACACCAAAATGCGCCATGCTAATAAGTTCGTCAATGTTATTCATTTTTTCGCTGATTATATAAAGCTCTTTATTTAATATTTGTGATTTTAAATAATATTTATTTTGAACAAACAATCCTTCCCCAAATTTTTTAAAATAATTTTCATATAATCTTCCTGCGGATAAATTTGCATTGTATCCTAAAAATATCATTTGTGATTTTATTTTTTCTCCATTTTTATTTATAAAATCAGCCTTTAAAAAAGCATCTAATAAGTAATCATGTCCTTTGACTTTATCAAAACGCCCTACAACAACATATAAAAGATTTTCACTTTTAATAGGTGGAAGACTCACATCAATATATATGGATTTAGCTTCATCATTATTCCTAGGATAATTTGTCTTAAAATTCTTTGAGTAGTATTGTATAATTGTTTTTTCAAATGGAATTTCAAATTTGACTCTATTTTTTACACAATTTGCTGCAAAAACTATTTTATTTGTCATGACATTATACATGAGTCTTGAAAATAAGTTCGAACTTATGCTTTGAGCTTGTCCTCTGACCCTAATAAGCACTCTATCTTTCCATAAAAAAGGAAAAATAATTTTTGAAATAGCGCATAAACTGTGTTCTCTACCTTCAAAAACCCAAATATATTTTAATGAATTTTTATTTTTATACAAATGTTTATTCAAAAATATAAAACTCTTAAAAAAATTTATAATACTTTGATTATGAATTGGAGCATTTTCAAAAGGAATTTTATTTTCTAGACATTTTTTTTCCATTGCAGTGCTTCCAATTTCACTACAATAAAGAATAGAATTTTTTTCTCTTAAATATATAGCAAGTTGTAAACTATAGTCAGATACAGCAGAAAACCAAGGGTTTGAGTTTAACAAAAGATGTTGTAGTTTATTGCCTTGCTTCAAATTTATGCACCTTGCGATAGATTAATATCGGATTTGTCAAAAGCTCTTTCCTTGTATCTGCATCGACAACTTTATTCCAGACCTCTTGTGGATTTTCAAAACCAGTTTCATAACCTATATTTTCTATTTTACCTTCACAGTATATCATTTCAAGTCCTAATTGAAGTGCACTCTCATGAAAATAATTTAAAGAAATTCCAGGATCAGAAGGATGCATAAGTGCATCTGCTACACTAGTTGAGCCAGGACCTAAATAGCGAAAGCGGTCTTCTGTTGCAGGACGAAAGCCTAAATAATTTAATAATTGCCAAACTCTAAGCTGGATATAGTTTTGAAAAATTTTAAATTTAAAGTTTTTTTCAAAAAAAGAATCCCACAATTTTTTGTAACGAGTCTGAATTCTTCTTTCAAGTTTACGCCCATGATAACTGTAAACCATGATTCTGAGCACGCCCCCTGGATTTAAACGTTCCTCCATAGCACGTAAAAGAAAATAAGGGGCTGGTTGATGATGGAGAACTCCAAAACATTGAATAAAGTCAAATCCTCCTAAGGCCTTTTCATGTAAAATAACTTCTGCATTGCCTAGCAAAAAACTTATTTTTCTGAATCTATCTTGATGGGTAAAAAAATTTTTAAACCGTTGGTAGGATAGCTTTTTTTTTGCTTTTTTGAGAACTTTTCTACTCAGATCTACAGCTACAATCTCATTATTTGGATGGAGCTTTCTATATAACAAAGGTTCATCAGTCCCACACCCCACTAAAAGAATTCTTTTTGAACTGGGAAAAACAGCTTCTAATTCTCCTTGGATCATATAAAGGTCTTTCTTATTTATTCCTTTATTTTCCTTTAAGCATCGAGAGCTTAATTGCCATATTTTTTGCGCAAAAGGTCTTCTATTAAGTGCTATTAAGTGGGAAAATCCTCCGTGAGAAGTAAAATGGGCTTCAATTTTTGGAGAAAGAAAAAATGGACGATTTGGATAGGGAAAAAGATCATAAAACTGACGCATTTTTTCAATCTTTAACTGCTCCATATGCACTTCCTTTCCGTACAAGAATAAAAAACACATAAAATTCACATATTATAGCATATCATAACAATGTCCCAAAAGACTTTATTTCGTACTTGACACATAAAATTTGGTAAAGTATTGCTGTTGCACAGATCTGGTGGCTGTAGTCAAGCGGTTAAGACAATGGATTGTGATTCCATCATGCGGGGGTTCGAATCCCCTCAGTCACCCCATCAATAAAAATTCTTTTGAAAATCCCTTTCTATACTTAAATAATTTTGACAAATCATAAAATATTTTATATTATTAAGTCCTAATAAATACAGAGGACAGAGTCATGAAGCAAAGCAATTCCCCTTCTTTTTCAACAAAAAGACTTCGTTTACGATATATAACGGAAGAAGATGCTGAAGATATTTTTTATTATGCCAAAAATAGCAACGTCACTCGCTACACAGCATTTGATACGCACAAAACCTTGAAAGATGCTCTTGATTTCGTCAGAAGCAGTCGAGCTTTAAATATTAGAGACCCCTTAAATCCTTTTGGAATTTTTATTCAATCCGAAGGTCGAGAAAAAATGATAGGAACGGTGGGGCTCTTTAAAGGAAAACTGTGCAGAGAAAACACTTTAGAGCTTGGCTATGCCCTAGGTGAAGACTGGTGGGGAAAAGGATACGGAATAGAAGCTTCACAGGTTCTAATTAACCATGCTTTTAAAACGCTCAACATAAGAAGAATTGAAGCCCTCTGTATTAAAGAAAATATAGGAAGCTTTCGAGTCATGGAAAAACTTGGGATGCAAAGGGAAGGATTATTAAGAAAACATCTAATAAAGAATGGATATATATATGATATGTACATATATTCACTCTTAAAAGAAGAATGGGAAGTATTTAAATAAAATTAATTATTCACAATAAGAACATCGCAGTGAATTTTATTTGCAATATAATTTGCGGTTGAGCCCAACATTCCAATAAATGAGTGATGATGACCAGCAACAATAACGAGATCGATATCTATCTCCTTTGCAAAGGCAACTATGCCAGGTTTTGGATTTCCAAAAAAAACATGCTGTTTAGATGCGTCTAATTTATGCTGTGCAGCTACTTCTGTCATTTTTTCTTCAGCTTTTTCCATAATCTTTTTTTCAAGATCAATATCCATTGGATAATAATAACCATGTATTGGAATAGAAGCTGCAGGTAACACAACATGGCATAAATGAGTTTCTGCTTGAAAAGACTCTGCAAGCAGAAAAGATTTTCCTAAATATTTTAAGCTATCTTCAGAGAAATCGGTACAAACAAGTATTTTTTTATAAATAGACATAATATATAAAAACCTCAAATAACAATGAAATTTATTTTTTTACAATGAGCACATCGCAATCAGCCTTATTTGAAAGAACTGCGGCAACTGAACCTAACATTCCTAAACGAGAATGGTCATGCCCACCAACGATAATTGCATCGATATTTATTTCCTTTGCCAAATTCAAAATTTCTTCTTTAGCATTGCCTCTTAAAAAATGTATATTTTCTTTTTTAATTCCAAGTTTATTTGAATAATCCTCAAATTTTTTCTTAAGAGGTTCCAAAACATTTTCATTAAAATCAAAGGATTGATAATAAAAATAAGAAGCAGGAGTCAAAACATTTTCAAGCCCTAAAACATAGCATAAATGAACTTCTGCCTGAGTGATTTCACGTAGAAGAAATGCTTTTTTTGCAACTGCTTCGGTAACTTCTGAAAAATCAATAGCCATTAATATATTTTTATACACAATTAACCTCCATTTAATAAAACATAAACAAGATTCCTAAATAGAAAAAAGTGAAATAAATTTAAATGCTAAAATCCTAACATCTTATAATCTAACTTACTGACGATTTTCGCAAGCAAATTTTTGGAAAAATAAAAAACTATATGTCTTAATACCATTATTGCTATTTTATCATCAATTAGAGCAGTTATTTCATGGCCATGACAATTATACTCTAATAGAGAATGTTCTATAACTGCTAATACCCTTTATTAAAGTATCATCGTTAATAGCAAACACATGCCAATCTTCTGAGCCAATTTCTGCTGGCTGAGCATAATGAAATTCGGAGCCAAATGTAAGAATACACTGTTCTTGTAAAGAATGGACCTTAGACATTCCACCTTTAATAATAAAATATTTCTTGTATAACCATGGTTTAACAAATTTATTTTCCCATTTACCGCGAACAATTTCTTTTTTTTTATTTAACCAATGCCATTTTTTTTTATCATTTGCACAGTAAACAATTGCTATATCAGCATTTGCATTCATAGAAAATAAGAAAATTCCAAAAAAATATAATCTATTAAAGCAAATAAATTTTATCATTTACAGTTTCCTTTTGTAAAATTTCTATTATTAAATATCCACAGCAGACTCTAAAAAAGTAATATTAACATTATTTTGTAATGCTTCTAATCTAATATTAATCATTTGTGGAAGAGTGTGCATTGGATGTGTATGACCACAATCATAATTATAAATTATTGGATACTTTCTCTTTCCAACAACTTCCATTATTAATTCTTCGTAAGAAAAATCAGCTCCTTTATTATTTAAAAACTCTGGTTTGCTAACTATTAGCCCTTTAATATTTTCAAATACACCCATAAGCTTTAGTTGAGTTAAACTCCTTTCTTCTTCAGCAAAATCAGCGCACTCCTCTTCAATAAGTAAAATATTATCGCAAAAATCAGGAAAGTATGAGGTACCAGCAAGAGAACAAAGTGTATTTAAGTTTGCTATTATAATTGGAGCTTCAATAACTCCACTGGATATGATTTTATATCCACTGTTAAATTCATATTTTCTTTCTACGCTTTTCCATTCATCTGTGAATGCATTTCTAAAATGATTGCTCCATTTTTCGAAAAAAGGTTGCTTATAATTTCTTAAGTGAATGCTTGTACCTAATGTTAAAAATGATTCTACACTCTCAGAAAATGCATGAGGCCATTCTCCAAATGTGGGTACAACTGCGGGACCATAAAAAGTAGATAAATTTGATTGCGTTAAAATTGCCATATGGAGTGATGTTATATCACTGTATCCAGTGATTATTTTTCGATTTTTTTTTATGATATCAAAATCAAGATATGGTATCAATGAAGAAGAATTATAACCACCAATTGTAGACATCAGAAAATCTACATTTTGATTTTCAATCAAATCCATAAACTCTTGAGCTCTTTCTTTGGGATTGCCAGACCTATATCCTTGTTTAACAGATTTTTTTGTTAAATCTCCTTCAATAACATTAAAACCTATTCTTTTTAATTCAGAAATTGCATGTAAATATTTTTCTTTAAATAAAACATTTGCAGGAGTCGAAGGAGTAAATATTCCTACAGTGTCACCAATTTTAATTCTTTTTGGTTTTATAATTTTATCTTTAAGCATTTATTTTCCTTACAATTTTAATTATATATTAAATGAATTAAAAATATATTACATATAAAAAAATGAAAAATATAAATATTCTTCTCAAGGAGTGTAATAAAATACTTAGAAAAATATCGCAATATTATTAGCTTACCAAATGCAACAAAAAGAATCTTGACGCATAATTCCGTTCAAAGTAAGCAAATCAAATACATATTTATATAATATTAAACAAAGAGAATTAAACTAAATTATGGGTTAGCATATATTTTGGAACGTCTGATATCTGTCCAAATGGACCAGAATAAATTTCTGCTACTTGAGCTACTTCTAAAGAGTCGATGTTATCTTTTTGATCTATTTTATCTTCATCAAGAATAATAATTCTGTGTGAATTTGTATCTGAAATAATAATCTTTCCTTCAAACCAATAGATTCCAGAAGGCTCATTTAATCCCTCCGATAAAGTAACAGTGCCAAGATAATCTTTATCAACTGAATATATTCTTAATGCGTTATTGTAACTATCAACAACATAAAGATTTTGCGAAATTGGGCTCCATGCGCAACTTAATGGATGCTGCATTCTTGCCTCTGCGCCAAGCCCATCCCGAAACCCAAAATCAAATAATCCTTCTCCTACAAGGCTTACTATCATAGTTTTGCCTGATTCATTCCAATTTTTTACAATAAGTCGAATAGAACTTGTTTCACTGTCTGTAAATGCCAAAATAGTATCCGATATTGCTGTTATACCAGATGGTTGAGCCAATGCAGCAAACGACGCTGGACCATCGACAATGTCTTCACGCCCCGATCCAGCGATGTGCAAAATAGACTCATCTTTTGCAACAAATAGAACAATTTGATGACTTCCTGCACACGTTATAGCAAGATCGTTGCCCCACACACAGACATCAGCAGGTGAGTTAATTGGAGCAAGTTTTGCAACAAATTCAGAACGAGTTTCAAAGATTCCTTTTTCTCCCTTACCCGCTAGCACTCGATATTTGCGTTGGGGACTGCCTTCTAAATCGAAAGCAAGTAAACGGTGATGCTCAGAATCACAAACAATAAGTTCATTCTTCCACACACAACAGCCTTGAGGTGAAGCTAATATTCCTTCACCAAATGAAGAAATAAATTTTCCTTCTGAATTTAAATGTACGATTCGATTATTGAAAGTATCTGAAATAAAATAATTAATTATATCATTCATTTTAGCGGCAACAGCTTTAGTTGGATAACGCAGATTTAGTTTATCTTCAATATTTGCCCATTCTAATAGTTTTATTTCTGGCAGATTTTTATCTTGAATCAAAGTTGATATTTGTTCTTTTAAGCCTTCATATATATTTTTGCCTGACGCTGTAAATATAATTTTTCCGTCACTGTCTATTAAAACAAAAGTAGGCAGGGAACGAACAGCATATTTTTTCCATAAATACATTTCTTCATCTACAATAACTGGATGTTGAATATTTAAACGATGACAAGCTTCATTAATACTCTCAAAGTCTTTTTCATGGGAAAATTTTGCACATTGCACACCAATAACAACAAGCCCTTTTGGGCAAAATTCTTCTTCAATTTTCTTTAAATCTGATAGCATATGTATGCAATTAATACAACAATAAGTCCAAAAATTAAGTAAAATAGGATGGCCTAAATATTGGGACAGGCTTAACTGTTGGGATGAGTTGACCCATTTAAATTGAGAAGGCAAATCGGGGGCATGAACCGGCATTTTTACACCTTTAATAAAGAAAAGCTTTGACAGTCTTTATTTTACTTCATTTTGAATCGTTCAAAAAGCCCTCTGATTAATTTATAATCCATTTTAAGCCCAGAAATACCCTTTCTTTTTAAGATTAAGAACAATTTTGGCAAAAAAATGACAAATGCTAATAATCCAAAAACTAGAAAAATAGAAAATATTAATAGAATAATTGGAATTAAAAAAATTATCGTTAAAAATGATGGTCTTTTTTTTATGGTATTTGAGCTATTTGAAAAGGACCAAGAAAAAGATTTAAATTGATTATCTTGCCCTATTTTAGAATATGATTGATAAGAGGTATATTCAATACTTGGTTCAACTGTTAGGTCATTCAATTTATCTTGAGCAGAAGTTGTTTCAGTATAATCATTATTAGGAGTTGAGTCTGAAACAAATTCAGCGTCGATAATATCGTTATTTTTATTTGAATCATCTTTCATATTTAATACCTCTCACTCAATATTTAGGATAATTCTTACTTTAAATACTTTAAAGTCTATTTAGAATAAAAATGATTTTCATCATTCTTATTCAACCCATAAAGCTTTTGCAGAATATTTAAACTCCAAAAAATATCCGCTTCAGAATTCCAAACAAAAATCCCATTGTTTAATGCACATATTTTATTTGCAACCATTTTTGCAAAATGAATATCATGAGACGTTATAAAGATAATCGCTTTATTTTTTTGAGCGTATTCTTTACATTTTCCTACAAGATTTATTTTGTGCTTTAAATCTAAATCTCCGTCAGGCTCATCAAGAAACAAAATTTTAGCTTTTCTTAACCAAAGTCGAGCCAATTGAACTCTTTTCCACTCTCCGCCACTTAAGAGAATAAGCTCTTTTTTAGCCTGATCAAGGATATCAAAATCTCTTAAAGCATTAGAAAAGTCAAATGGTAATTCTGAATTCGACTTTTGCATATTTTTGCTTACTCTAAGACTATTTAAACTTAAAAATTCGATAACATTAAAATTCTCGGCCCTGTAAAGAGATTGAGGAAGCCAAGAGATCAATTGGGACTGCTGAGTTTTCCCTATACATTTGATATTATTTTTATTTATTAGTATGTTACCAAATGAAGCTGACAAAATACCTGCACAAATTTTAATCAATGTACTTTTTCCTGCACCATTATTTCCAAGTAAACAGACAATATCCCCTTCATTGTATTCAAAGTTAATATCTTTTAACAATATATTGTGATTTGGAGTCGAGTAAAAAATTTTTTCTGCTTTAAAAACAAAAGCACTCATTAAACTTGCTTCCTAATTAAAATGAATGCCAAAATAGGGGCTCCTAAAATTGCTGTGAAAATTCCTAATGGCAACTGTGCTGGCGAAAATAAGGAGCGAGATAAAGTATCAGCATTTATAAGTATAATAGCACCCAATTGCATGCACAGAATACATTCAAAAAATGGTGAGAAACGATGAATTTTTCTAATCATATGTGGAATAATTAATCCTATAAATCCAATCGATCCTGCAGTTGATACCACTAAAGAAACTAGAATACAAATCATAACTATAGAAATACATCTTATTTTCAAAGAGTTTATCCCTAATGATTTTGAAAAATCATCACCAAAAATCATAAAATCAAAATATTTTGCGTTTCTTAAAATAAAAATAATTGGAAAAATAGACATAGCATAAAAAAAGAAAATTTGATTAAAGGTAATCGGCTGAAGGGTTCCAATCATTAAATTATGTATTTCTGCAAGTTGCTCAGGTTTAGCAATAGTGATAACCATCATTAAAATGGCTGAAAAAAAGGAGTTTATAATAATTCCAATGACAGGATATACATATTCATCATTTACAGTTTTAATTTTTCTTCTAAAAGAAAAAAGAATAAGAAATGAAACTATACATCCTATAAATGCATGAAAAGATTTTATAGGTATAAAGGTTTGTGAAGATATTATTGAAAATAGAGGGGGATAATTTATCAATATAGATAAAGATAAAAAACAAGTTCCACCAGAAGATATTCCTAAAATAAATGGGTCTGCAAGTGGATTTCTCAATACTCTTTGCAATACACACCCACTCAATGCTAAAATAGCGCCAACGAGTGCTGCTTGAAGCAAACTATTTATTCTTAATTCTAATATTTTACTTGGAATATCTTCTAATTCACTGGAACTAGAAAAAAACTGCATAAACGAAATATTTACTGAACCATAGTAAATACTAAAAAAAGCTGAAATGAGTAAAAGCATTAAATAAACTATAAAAACTTTAATTGAAAAATTTGATTTCAAGTTACAAACCTTCTATAAACTTAATTCCTTCTGTAATTCTTGGTCCTGGTCTTACCAAAACATCTTTTGGAACCAATACAACCTCAATTTTTTCAGAATCTTTGCCAAAAATTTTCTTTATATTTTCTCTTTGTATAGCTAAAGATTCTTTTTCATTTTTTCCTTTGATGGCACCAACTAATATAATGTTAGGCTTATTTTTAAGTAAAAACTCAGTAGAAATAATCGGATATTTAATTACACTTTTACCAACAATATTTTTCAATCCTGATTTTAAAAATAAATCTCCAAGCCAAGTTTCTTCACTCACTGAATAAATAGGATTAAATTGCAATACAAATAGAAAAGATTTTTTATTTTTTACTCTAAGCTCTAAAGAATTAATTGCTTTTTGAATATCTCTAGATAATTCTATACCTTTTTTTTTAGCGCCTAAGCTCTCTGCGATATTATTGATTATTTTTGGTAAATCATCTGCAATCTTTGGATTGACCTCTATAATTTTAATACCATAAGATTTTAGCTTATTTAATTTTGAAACAGGATTTCCCTCTGTTGCAAGTACAACATTTGCACCTGAAATTAATATTCTTTCAAGACTTGGGTCGTTGTATTGACCTACTTTATAAACTGATTGTGCCTGTTTTGGAAAATCGCATAGAAATGTATTGCCAACAAGTTGATCTTCTAGTTCAAGAGCAAAAACAATTTCGGTTAAATTAGGTGCTAGAGTAACTATTTTTTGCTTATTTATTGCATATGAAAATTGATTAAATATAAATGAGAATAAAATTAATAAAAATAATTTTATTCTCATTTCATTATTCCAGAGGCAATAATTCTATCTTTTATTTTTTTAATAACACGTGCCTCAAGTTGCCGAGCTCTTTCTCGAGTAATACCATATTTATCACCTACATCTTGAAGTGTAATCGGCTCATCTGACATTATTCTGTTATGAAAAATAAATGAATCACGTTCATTAAGATCTTTTTCAACAAATGCCATTTCTTTTCTTAGTATTTTTAAAAGTTGTTCTCTTTCATATGAAAGTCCTGGATCTTCTGTGTCCGACAAAAGCAAATCAACTTGACGAACATCATTTTCTTCACCCACAGGTGTATCAAGAGACACATCATTTTTAGTTAATCTTTGTTGCATTTCTATGACATCATTTGGCTGAACTCCGATCCTTTCCGCAAGTAAATTTGCATCAAATTTTTGCGTCAAAGCATAAAGTCTTTCGGCTTCTCCTCTCAGCCTAAAAAATAATTTCCTTTGTGCATCTGTAGTTCCCATACGAACAAGACTTTTATTATCCATTAGAAATTTTAAAATATAGGCGCGGATCCACCATGCGCTGTAGGTTGAAAGTTTAACTCCTCTGTAAGGGTTAAAACGATTCACCGCTTGCACAAGCCCCGCATTTCCTTCTTGAATGAGATCTAGAATTTGAGAATACGCTCTGCGATATTCCATAGCAATTTTTACTACTAGACGTAGATTTGCAGTTACAAGCTGGTTACGGGCACTAATTTCATTGTGATCATAGGCTCGTATGGCTACTTCTTTTTCTTCTTCACGTGTCATCAGTGAATATCTGCGTAACTCAGCAAGATATCTTTGCAAAGCATTGGTTGTAACAAGTGCGGGTTCTTTTCCTGTAATATCAAGTGCATCTTCTAAATCAATATCTTCATCTTCATAATCAGAATCTTCACTTTTCAATGCAGGTAGAATGTCTGCATCATCTAAAATGACTTCAGATTCGGAGTCTTTATAATTGTCTACATCTATTATATCGTGATCTCTCGATGACTCATTTGAATCATCATCACTCAATATTTCTGCATCGAGTAAATCTTGTTGCTTTACTTTGGAGTTTTTATTTGTTTTTAAATATGAGTTTGATGTTTTCAATTTTTCATGCGCAGAGACACGAACAAAAGACTTCTTTTTTTCTTTTTTCGTCTTATCATTTTGTGTTTCATCATCAACTATCACAATCTCTTTCTTACGAGTCATAGGGTTTACTCCCTGAAAAGGAATCTACAATGCTCAGAGTCGGAATTATTTCCAACCCTTTTGCAAAAATCAATAAACTCAACCCTGAGTACAACACTCATCTTTGGTATACTTTAGCCAATAACGGACAACTTGAAGTGACCCGCTCTCTTGAGCAGCTTAATCAAGTGTGCCAAGAATTTAGCGAAAGAAATATCAATCTAGTTGGAATTGTTGGTGGCGATGGAAGTATTAGTCTTGTTCTCTCCGCTCTATACAAGGCATATGGTGCGGATAGACTTCCTAAAATTCTTCTCCTTAAAGGAGGAACCATTAACTTTCTTGCTTCTAATTTAGGTATTAAAAACGATGCAAGAACGTGCCTAGAAGACACAATACAGCTCATCAGCAAAAAACATACCATGAAAGAAGCTATTCTCAGTACAATCCATGTCAATGGGCGACTTGGATTTATCTTTGCAAATGGAGTTGCTGCCTCATTTTTAGAAGAATTTTATAAAGATAAAACCAACTCCTTTGGTGCCGCCCTAAAAGTGGCAGGATATATTGCTGATGGAATTTTTCAAGGGAAATTAAATGGAGAATTTCATAAAATTGTTAGACAACAACAAATGAAAATCGAAATATTCCCTACATCAATTTCTGCCAATGAAAAATCATCTGTACAATTAAGCGACAAATATAGTATGATTTTAGCATCAACTGTCCCAAAGTTGCCTTTGACATCTCGATTTTTTAAGAAGGTTATTATGGGTGATAATTCAGCAGAAATGATAACCATAGCAGAAAAAGGCTCTAAGCTCTTAAAAGGAGCTATAAAAGCTTTAACTGGTCGTAGTATTTACAATTTATCCAACGTTAATTCCATAAAATTTCAGAAAGCTATTATCACTTGTGAAGAAAACACATCATATTCTCTCGATGGAGATCTCATTTCCAATGCAGATGGCAAAATCACCATTGAAATGGGACCAAACTTTGTGTTTTGCTCTCCTTACGATATAGCTAAATAGATATTATTTAGCTACAAAAGGAATTTATATGAGTTCAAAAGAAAAAAGAGAAAAGGAACGTGAAAAAGAAGATTTAAAAGAAGAAAAAAGATTTTTTGAAGGAAAAAGAAGTTTTTCAGTTCGAGAACTTGAAATTCAAGATCTCGCAGAAGTCTACAACTTAGGCGAAACCTGTTTTCGTGCTGATCTCTGGCCTATGCTTTATCGCGGTTGGGATGAATACGAAGTTACAACAATGTTTAACACAGATGGTGATTACTGTCTTGTAGCCGAAAATGATGAGTTTGAAAAGGGAATAGATTCTGACGATGAACGAATTGTCGGCTTTGTCTTAGGCACAGTAATGTCTAAACCGGGCACAGCTTGGAGCTATGGATACATCGTTTGGCTTTGCGCGCATCCCAATTGGCAAAGAGAGGGAGTTGCAAGTAAGTTAATTGATAAAGTAGTTGAAGCCTTTGTTGAAAATGAAGGTGTCCGCATTATCATGGCTGATACTGACCCAAGCAATGAAAGAGCCGTGAAATTTTTTAAGAAAAAAGGATTTGATCAAGAAAGACAACATGTTTTTTTGACCTCAAATATTGAAAACAATCCACTTTATTCAAATTTATTACATAAATCTCGTGCACAAGCATTAGAAGAGCAATATTTGAAAAAAATCAGAAGACTTGCTGTTGGATCCTCTGGTTTAGCTGCAGTTAAAAATCAAAAGAGAAAAAATGTGAATAGCAAAAAAAATTCGCAGACAGCAAAACAAAAAAAAGCGAAGAAAAAGAAAAAAAAGTAATTTATAAAATTTTTTTGAAATGAACGCTAAAGGACAGACTTAAAAATGTTTAATGAAACAGAAATACCGGACTTCACAAGCCTTAATCCAGCTCAGTTTACTGCTTGTACACATAAAGACGGCCCCGCCGTTGTCTACGCAGGGGCAGGCAGTGGCAAAACAAAGGTTATCTGTTCTAGAATCGCTTGGCTTATTACCCATGAACATATTCCATCTGGAGCAATATTAGCAGTTACTTTCACAAATAAAGCTGCGAAAGAAATGAAAGAACGAGTTGAACAATACATAGGAACAAAGCGATCAAAAAATGTCATTGTTTCAACTTTCCATTCATTCTGTGCAAAATTTTTAAGAATATATGCTGAAGAAGCTGGATATAATTCTAGTTTTTCAATTTATGACGACGATGATCAAAAAAGTTTATTAAAAGATATTTTAAAAAAACTAAATATTTCTGACAAGTTATTATCAGTCAATACAGTTAAATCAAAAATTGATAAAATTAAAAACCAAGGCAATACACCTGAAGAGTATTTAATTGAATTGAAAAATAATATAGAAATATCTACTCGAGAACAAAGATATCAACTGAGAAGTTTTGGTGAACAATACGATCCCGAACTTATTCAAAAAATATATGCAATGTATCAACACGCTTTAAAACAACAAAATGCAATGGATTTTAACGATTTGCTTTTAGTGATGTTCAAAACTCTTGAAAACAAACCACATGTCCTCGAATCTTTACAAAATAGATTTCGTTATTTTTTAATAGATGAATTTCAAGATACAAACCCAATTCAATTTAAACTCATTCACCTTTTAAGCTCAAAAAACAAAAATTTATTTATTGTGGGAGATGATGATCAAAGTATTTATTCATGGCGAGGAGCAGAACCAACCTTTATTCTAAACTTTCATAATCTTTATACCAATGCAAAAGTATTTAAACTTGAAGAAAATTATAGAAGCTCTAAAAATATTATTCAAGCTGCAACGGATATCATAAAAAATAATAGAACTCGTGCTGACAAAACTTTATTTACTAATAATGATTCTGGTTCAAAAATTAAAATAAAGTCTTGTGACGATCCTTATATAGAATCCAAATTCATTGCAAATGAGATTTATTCTGGTGTGCAAACAAATGGAAAATTTTCTGATTTTTGTATATTATATAGAACAAACGCACAGAGCCGTTCTATTGAAGACGAACTTAGAAGAAGAATGATGCCTTATATTATTTATGGCTCAGTTCGCTTTTATGAAAGAGCAGAAATTAAAATATTACTAGCATATATAAAATTAATTATTAATCCAACAGATGATGCTGCTCTTCAAAAAGTAATAAACACTCCCCGCAGAGGCTTTGGGGATAAAGCTTTATTAAAACTTAAAGAACTTTCTTATACTCGCGATGAAAATTTATTAAAAACAATTACAGAAATAGTTTATGGTGGAATTGAAAATGAAGTTTCTCGCTCTATTGCAGCCGTGAAAGACTTTGTAATGTGTTATCAAAAATGGAGAAGTAATCTTGAATATCATAATAAACCTTCTATAACTATTTCAGAATTGATTTCAGATATTAATTTTGAAGAATATTTAAGAAATTCATATCCTGAAGATTTTGATGAAAGATGGCTAAATATTATCGAATTAAAAAATGCCATTATCGAATTTGAAAATTTAAATTATGAAGATGAATTTGAACAAGAACAAAAATCATTTACAGGAATGGAAAAGCTCTCACGTTTTCTAGAGCAAGCTATGCTCACAGTTGAACCAACTGTTGTCAATGTTCAACAGGGCACTGCTAATGCAATCACCTTAATGACTATTCACTCCGCTAAAGGGCTTGAATTTCCTAAAGTTTTTATAGCAGGACTCGAAGAAGGAATTCTTCCTCATCAAAATTCAATCGATTCCCCTGAAGCAGTTGAAGAAGAACGTAGACTTATGTATGTAGCCGTTACACGGGCAAAAAATAAATTAATCTTAACAAATTGCAAACGTAACAGGTATAAAGATTTTTTACCTGCACAAGAAAGTCGTTTTATTTCAGAAATTTCTTTCGAACTCTTAGATTGGGTAGACTCTCCTAAAAAATCAGTTCCGAGAGAATTTGGAAAAATTATTTCCAAACCAACCTTTATTGACAAACCCAGAATTTTTAAAGGTGACGATCTCTTAAACAATGAAAATAATAATTGTAACCAAGATAATATTCAAAACACTGTCTGGAAAAAAGGACAAAAAGTTTCGCATAAAGTTTTTGGTGAAGGTGTTATTCGAGAAATCGAAAAAAGCACTTCTGGGTATAGACTCAGAATTAAGTTTGATAAAAATTCTGTAGGTGAAAAAACTCTTATTCATACCTATGTCACACCAATTTAAATAGTAAAAAGGTAACTTAAATGAACAAAGAATTAAAAGTTTCACCATCCATTGCCGCCGGGAATCTTATGCGACTCGAAGATGAGGTTCGTAAATTAGAAATGAGTGGAGCGGACAGTATTCATTTCGATGTTATGGATGGACATTTTGTTCCACTTTTAACAATCGGCATTCCCTTTATTGAACAAATGAGAAAAATAACAAGTATGCACCTAGATGTACATATCATGGTCACTAATCCAGATTTTTCTTTTGAAAATTATTTAGCTGCGGGCGCAGACACTCTTTCATTTCATATAGAGACATCATTACATCCCCATAGAATTTGCACAAAAATTAAAGATGCTGGAAAGCGAGCTGGAATTGCTTTAAACCCTGCTACGCATTGGAAAGATATTGAATATTTACTGCCAACACTCGATCAGGTCACCTTAATGACTGTTAATCCGGGGTTTTCTAGACAAGCTCATATTCCCAGTGTGCATAAAAAGATTTTAGAATTGTCAAAGTTTCGCGGCGAAAATAATTTAAAATTCGATATCATGATAGACGGAGGTGTTAGTCATGAAAATGCAAATACATTGGCTAAACTCGGAGTGGATATTGTTGTTGCGGGCGGTGCTGTTTTTAATTTTGAAGATTATAAAGAAGCCATTGCAAAAATAAAAAAAGCATCCTCATCAAACTAACTTTAAAATAGAAAATGAAGTATTCTTTATTTTAATTTAATATAAAGCGAAAAGAATTATAGATATGATACCGACCTTTTTCCAACCAATTTCAAATGAATTGAGTGCACTTGAAAAAAAATTAATCGATTTTTTACTCACACCAAATAAACCAACTAATCAAGTTTTAGAACATATTTTTTCATCAGGTGGAAAAAGAATTCGGCCCGCACTTTTTCTTTTATGTGCAAAACTTATTAATTATGATGGAGAACATAAATTTTCAATTGCATCTGTCTGTGAATATATTCACACAGCAAGTTTATTACATGATGACGTTATCGATAGCTCAACTTTACGAAGAAATAAACCAACTATAAATTCTGTATGGGGTGATGAAACAGCAGTTTTAACAGGAGATCTCATTTATTCCGCAGCATGTCGATTGATGGTTAAAACAAAAAATTTAGAACTCATTGATGATTTTGCTGAATGCATTCGATTTATGAGTGAAAGTGAACTATTTCAACTCGAACTCTTATGGCAAATTGATACAACATATGCACAATATGAAAGAGTGATATCTGGTAAAACTGCAAATTTATTTCTATGTAGCACAAAAACTCCATGTTATTTAGCAAATTCTGATAAATTAACAACACAGCTTTTAGGTGAATATGGTGAACATATTGGTTTAGCATTTCAAATATTCGATGATTATTTAGATTATGCAGGAGAAGAAATTCAAGTTGGTAAACCAATAGCAGCGGATTTATTAGAAGGTAAAATAACCCTTCCCCTTATATACGCTTTAAATTCTAACAATCAATTTGCACAAAAATTAAAAAATCTTGTAAATAAAATTATTGAAACAAACAATGCTTCAAGTGATGAAAAACACGAATTGATAAAACTCGTGAAAGAAACAGAAGGTTTAAGCAAAAGTCTTAAAAGAGCTGAGTTTCATGCCGAAAAAGCAAGAAATTGCCTGATCGAATATTCAAAAAATAAAGAATTAAATTCAGAACAAAGAATTGCTTTAAAATGTTTACTTGAAATAACTTATTTTGTCTTGAATAGAAAGAGTTAACACAAATGAAACCGCTTACTTTAAATAAACACACATTAAGCAACGGTATGCCCGTTTTTTATTGCCACACCCCAGATAGCGTTTGTTTTGAACTTTCAATACATATCAACACGGGTGCACGAGACGAAACTGAAAAAAACAGTGGAATATCACATTTTTTAGAGCATATGATGTTTCGAGGCACAAAATCCTATCCAAATTCCATACAGCTCTCAAAAGCAATGGAATCTTTTGGTGGAGAAACAAATGCAATGACAGGAATTGAAAACACCACATATTGGTTAAGAGGGGATGCCGAAAAAACGCTTGATGCAATTGATTGCTTTTCTGATTTCTTTTTAAGACCAAACTATGCAGATTTAGAAATTGAACGCTCTGTTATTTTACAAGAAATGGCTTCAGATTTTAATGAGGCTGGAGATAGTATTGACACAGAATCCTTAGCTATGTCTACTTTATTTTCTAATCATCCTCTTGGAAATCCAATTATTGGAAAAGAAGAAATTATAAAAATAATTTCTGTAAATGATTTATCAGAAAAAAGGCGCGACTTTTATACACCAAATAGATGTGTTTTAACTATTCACTCTTCAGCTTCTGAAAAAGAGGTAATAAATAAAATTGAAAAAGCTTTTGGAAATGAATGGAAACACACAATTAATTCAAATCCGCTAAGAATATCTGCAGAAAATTATATTCCACAAATAAATAAACTAAAAAAACCACAAAATGCTCTTTGCCTTCAAAATAATCCTGACAATCAATTTGCTGTTAAACTCATTTTTCCAACAGTTGGTGGTCTTTCAGATGAAGTTGTTCTTATAACTTTTCTGCAAAGAATACTTGATGACGGAATATGTACACGACTTCCAGCAAATATACGAGAAAAGCATGGTCTTGTTTATGACATAAGTTGTGATACTCAATACTTTAGCGAAATAGGTACTTTTAGTATTGATGCGACTGTATCAGAAGATCTTATGCCTAATTTATTAGAAAAACTATCTCAAGAACTCCGCAACATCATTTCTGAAAAACCTATGCAAGAAGAAATTGATCACATTCGTTTTCGTTATATTTTTGATTTAAAGCAAATTAAAGAAACACCCTCACGTCTTTTAAATAGAGAAGTATCCGCATATTTCATGAATCAAAAACTAAGCTTAGATGATGAAATAAATATTGTTAAATCAATTACTGCTGATCAAATTTTAAAAACTGCGAAAACTGTATTTGGCGCAGCTCGAAGAGGATTTGTATTAATTGGACCAAAAGCTCGTAAAAAAAGAGAACTTGTTGAAAAATTAATGTCTATATTTGATGGTATTGGAGACATAAATGAAAAAAGTTCCCCTCACTGATGTAAAACTTTATACACAAGGATCATTGAAAGAAAAAGAGGAGTTCATTAAAGTATTTGGACATTCCTTACAAGAATTCGGTTTTGTTATTATTGAAGGACATAATATTTCAGCAAATTTAATAAATGAAAGTTATACTCTAATCAAAGAAGTTTTTTCTCTACCTATTGAAAACAAATTAAAATATGTTGAAAATTCTGGATTGGGTCAGAGAGGATATGTTCATTTTGGTCTTGAACACGCCAAGAACTCTTTTAAGGGAGACTTAAAAGAGTTCTGGCATATTGGAAGAGAACATTTTTTAGATGAAAAATTTAAAAATGAATATGCAAAAAACATATGGCCAGACAGTCATTTACCTCATTTTAAACCAAAAATATTAGATCTCTATAATAAACTGGATCAACTTTCACAGATATTATTATCATCGCTTTCTGAATATTTAAACTTACCAAAATACACTCTTCCACAAATGGCGATGGATGGAAATTCTGTTTTAAGAGCACTACATTATCCTCCTCTAAAACAAGAGCAATTTTCATCTGGTGCCGTCCGTGCTGCAGCACATGAGGACATCAATCTCATTACAATTCTTTGCGAAGCCACTGAAAGTGGGCTTGAAATTCTAACCAGGAAAGGTCATTGGCTTGAAATTGAATGCAAGCAAGGCCAAATGATTATTGATTCTGGTGATATGCTCTCTCGAATTACAAATAATGTTATCCCTTCAACAACGCATCGAGTTATAAACCCCAAAGGAATTCAAAATGTTTCACGTTATTCAATGCCATTTTTTGTACATGCCTTTGAAAAATGTGAATTAAATGTGCTGGAAAACTGTAAATCTCCTTCAAAACCTACACTGTACCCTCCTATCCTTGCTAATGAATTTTTGTTACAAAGATTAAGAGAAAATGGACTGGGAAAAATATAACAGCTTCTTAAGTGGAGACATAAAGGTGAATGAAAAAGTTATCCTAAGTGTTGAAAATTTAGTCACCAGTTTCAATATTGCAGGAAAAGATATTAATGCAGTTGATAATTGTTCTTTCCAAGTAAAAAAAGGGATGACTTTAGGAATAGTAGGAGAATCTGGTTGCGGAAAAAGTGTTACAAGTCTTTCCATAATGAGACTTATCCAAACTCCACCTGGAAAAATATCATCTGGTAAAATACTATTTGAAAATAAAGATCTTTTAAAATTAAAAGAACCTGAAATACGTTCCATACGCGGCAATAGAATATCAATGATTTTTCAAGAACCTATGACAAGTTTAAATCCTGTCTATACAATTGGAAGCCAAATTGCTGAGGTTTTCATACTTCACAAAGGTGCAAGCCATAAAGAGGCTCGTAATCTTTCTATAGAAATGCTAAAACAAGTACGCATTCCTTCCCCCGAAAAAAGAATAGATGAATATCCACATCAACTTTCTGGTGGAATGCGACAAAGAATTATGATTGCAATTGCATTAGCATGTAAACCTTCTTTATTAATTGCGGACGAACCAACAACAGCGCTCGATGTAACAATTCAAGCACAAATACTTGCACTCATGAATAATTTACAAAAAGAAAATGGAATGTCGACTATTTTAATCACACATGACCTAGGGGTTGTAGCAGAAACCTGCGATGACGTCGCTGTAATGTATGCTGGAAAAATTGTTGAAAAATCAAGTGCAAAAGAATTATTTACCAATCCAAAGCATCCCTATACCATTGGTTTATTAAACTCGATTCCAAAACTTGGTGTAAAAAAACACCGACTAAATACAATTCCTGGCATGGTACCATCGCTTGGAAAATTACCAAAAGGCTGTCGATTTCAAGATAGATGTACTTTAATGTCTGACGAGTGTAAAGTAACAGAACCCGAATTAAAAACACTTAGTCAAAATAAACAAGCTGCATGTTTAAAAATATAAGGATACATAAATGGCCGAAACAATTTTTAATTCAGTCCCTAAACACAATTATAGTGAGCTTGAACCTAATATTAATCCAGATGAGTTTCGTAAAGTAGTTCAGTCAAGACGAAGTGTTCGAATATTTAATGGAACACCTATCCCAGAAAGCATAATGAACGAATGTCTTGATATTGCATTACTCGCACCTAATTCTTCTAATTTACAGCCTTGGGAGTTTTATTGGGTACGTTCTCTTGAAAAGAAAAATGAATTGATAAAAGCGTGTCTATCACAACCAGCTGCAAACACAGCAGCAGAACTTATTGTTTGCGTAGCACGAACTGACACATGGAAACAAAATGCAAAAAAAATGCTCGAAGTTTTTGATAAAAATAAAGGTAACATTCCCAATAGTGTTATTGATTATTATAAAAAATTAGTACCCCTAGCATATACTCAAGGCTATTTTAGTATTCTCGGGACATTAAAAAGACCTATTTTATTTTTAAGAGGTCTTAAAACCCCAACACCGAGAAACCCAGTAAGTAATAATGATATGATCCTTTGGGCTACAAAAACTTGTTCATTAGCAGCAGAAAATCTAATGCTCGCATTGAGAGCTTTTTCTTTTGATTCCTGCCCTATGGAAGGATTTGATGCAAAAATAATAGAAAGAATTTTAGAGCTCCCAAGCGATGCACATGTTGTTATGGTAATCGCTGCAGGCAAAAGAGCTCCTAATGGAATTTATGGTTCTCGAATTCGATTTGAACGTGAACTATTTATAAAAGAGGTTTAGAATAAATGATAGATGAATATATTTTGCAAATAAAAAATTTAGTAAAATACTTTCCAATATCTGGCGGTATTTTTGGAAAAGAAATTGCAAAAGTTCATGCTGTCGATGATGTTTCTTTTAGCTTAAAAAAAGGACAAACTCTTGGACTTGTGGGTGAATCTGGTTGTGGAAAAAGCACCTTGGGAAGAACAATATTAAGATTACTTGAACCAACTTCCGGAAATATTGTTTTTGATGGGAAAGATATTACAAAATTATCCCAAAAAGAATTAAGACCTTTGCGAAAAGAAATTCAGATCGTATTTCAAGATCCTTTTGCGAGTTTAAATCCAAGAATGTCGGTGCAAGAAATTTTATCTGAACCTTTTGAAATTCATAATTTATACAAAAATCCTGAAGAACGAAAAAATAAAATTAAAAATTTACTCAGTGAAGTTGGTTTAAATCCTGAATCGATTGACAGATATCCTCATGAATTCTCAGGTGGACAAAGACAGAGAATAGGTATAGCACGCGCCCTATCATTAAACCCCAAAATAATTGTCTGTGACGAACCTGTGAGTGCTCTTGATGTTTCTATTCAAAGTCAAATTTTAAATTTAATGATGGATTTAAGAGATAAATATAATTTATCTTATATTTTTATTGCTCATGATTTATCTGTAATAGAACATATTTCAGACTATGTTGCAGTCATGTATTTAGGAAAAATTGTTGAATATACATCCTCACAGAATTTATATAACAATCCTATTCATCCATATACACAAGCTTTGATATCAAGTATTCCTCGTCATGATATTGTTGAAAAGAGAGAGCGCCAGGTTATACAAGGAGATGTTCCTAGTCCAATAAATCCTCCAAGCGGTTGTCGTTTTCACACTCGATGTCCATTTGCTAAAGAGAAATGCTCAACTCAAGAACCTAAATTAGAGAACCACGGAACTCAACTCAGTCCTCACTTTGTTTCCTGTCACTTTAGCAGTGAGTTAAAAAATAAAATAATTGTTTAATTAAAAAATTGTATTATTAAAAATAAATCAAAAATCATTTCTTCCTTTACTTTATTCTATTTTTAGTCCACTATAAGTAGCTAATAATTTGGAGGAAAAATCATGCAAAAGAATCATAAATCTATAGGTCTTTTTGGTTATCATTCAATTCAATATTTTACTCGAGAGCTTGAAAAAACAATTCAATGGCATAAAGAAAAATTTGGATTTGTTGAAATTGCAAAATCTAGCCCTGAATGGGAAAAAAAGAATGGAATGCGTTCCGTCGTTCTAAATGGTTCTGGCAGACTTGGCTGGATATTTACTGAACCAATTGAAAAAGCATCTTCTGCAGGCCGTTATTTAAATATGCATCCTGATGGTGTTGCTTTTTTAAATTTCAAAGTGAAAAATTTAAAAAACACGGCTGAATTTCTTGTTGATAGAAAAGCTGCATTTCTATATGATATTGAAACTCATAAATCAAATAATGACGGTGTTTGGAAAGAAGTAGCAATTGCAACAGCAATTGATGATGTTGGTTTTCGCTTTATTGAAGAAAATAGTTATGAGCAATTTGCACCAGGTTTTATTTGGACAAATAAAGATGCAAAAGACAATTTAAATCCCCTTGGACTTGATCTCGGTATAGATCACGTTACCTGTAATGCTCGCTCAATGCACTCGATTACAGAGTTTTACAGGCATTGCCTTGGCTTCGAACAGTATTGGGGGATTGAGTTTCACACAACCCACCATACCACTGAGCACAGCACTGGTTCCGGCCTTGAAAGTATTGTTATGTGGGACAAAGAAAGCGGTATAAAATTTGCAACAAATCAACCACTCTCTCCTTATTTTAATAATTCACAAATTGAAATTTATATAGAAGATAACCATGGATCTGGCATTCAACATATTGCAATTGGAACTAAAAATATTATTCATGCAGTCAGTCAAATAAAAGAAAGAAAAGCTGTCTTCCTAGAAGCTTCTGATAAATATTATCAGCAATTGCCAGATCGAATGAACACTATGAATCTCAAAAAAATCAATGAACCTATGGACGTTATTCAAAAAAATAATATTCTTCTTGATGGAGCGAATGGAAAATACTTATTACAGATCTTTATGAAAGAACAAAGCATTCAATTTGATAATAAAAATTATGGTCCTTTTTTCTATGAAATCATTCAACGTGAAGGCGACGATAGTTTTGGGGAAGGCAATTTTAAAGCTCTTTTTGATAGTATTGAAAAGCAACAAGTCGCTGATCAAAGACAAGAAATGAGAGATAGAATCGATTCCCTTTCTTAGTTTCACTTTTTTTAAAAAAAGCTTGCACACCCCATATGCGCATGCTAAATCTCAACGCCTGTATTGGAGAAGTTCGGCAGCAGTTTCGACTTCCCAACTTTCTTTGTGAGGAGACAAAAAAATGGGTAAGAGCGACAACCGCCGTACGTTTAAAATGAAGAGAAAAAAATCTCAAGCAGCTAAAAAAGCTCGTATCAAAGCTAAAATCGTTGCAGCGCAAGCTGTGGTTAAAAAAACTTCTGCTAAGAAGTAATAAGTTATCTAGCTATATTTGGAGAGATGGCCGAGTGGCTTAAGGCGGCGGTCTTGAAAACCGTTGTAGGTGTGAGCCTACCGGGGGTTCGAATCCCTCTCTCTCCGCCATTTTAAATGCCGACTTGTTTATTGCAAGTCGGCATTTTTATTAATAAATATTATTTCACAGACCAAAAAACCCAATTCAGTGCTAAGTTATTTATGGGACCATTGGTGTCCCAAAAATTTCCATTCCATTTACCTATTATTCCTTGATTACTAATTCCCCATAGATTTCCTAATTTATCAAAAGCAATCATCTTCATTTTCCAGCCACCAAGATTTCCAAGATTTTCTATATGCTTACCATTCCATCGACCCATATTACCGGCTTCGCTCACGCACCAAAAAGTTCCTGCCAAATCAAATGCAACCATTTTTACATTCCAACCATCTAGATTTCCAAAGTTATACCATGATTTTCCATTCCATTTACCAACATTGCCATCAACACCCACACTCCAATATTTTGCCTCTTTATAATCAAAAGCAACCATTTTTAGGTTCCAACCACCCGGAAATCCAAGATCTTCCCAATTTGTTCCCGTCCATTGCCCCATTCTTCCATCTAAATGAACAGCTAAAAGAATATTTGATTCAGCATATGTCATCATTTTTACAGGCCAACCGCCCATATACCCCAAGTCACTCCACGATGAGCTAAATGAATTCCACTTTTCAACTCTATTGCTGTTTGAAATTGCCATCGTGTTCATAGGATATAAAATTTTAGCCTGTGCCTCTAATACAGACTCATTTTGAGCATTATCTGCATATATATTTGTAGAAAAATTTGTAAAAAATAAGGAGGTTAAGAGAACAATTTTTTTACGCATTCGAATACCTTTCTATTGATTTGTTTGAGAGAGAGAGAGTTTTTGATCGTATAAAAAAAGCTATAAAAAACAAGTGCCAATTTATTGACAAAAATTTATAAATAAATATAGGAAAGTTTAATTTTACTACATTTTATACTACGTAAATAAGTAAAATTACGTTAATTTAAAAATTATTTGGATTAAAGAATAAATCTAATTTAGTTTGAACTATTTATTATTGAATATTTATTTTAAAATATTTTAACTAAATTGAATTTAAAATATTTAGCTGAATTAATTAATATTTCAGCATTATTTTTTGACTCATCATTTATTATGGAAATAAAAAAAGAGTTAATTCCAAGATACTTTAAAGCAGAAAAAATATTCTCTCTCGAATTTTCCATTAATAGTGGATAAGCTTTAGTTTGTTTCGAAAGTTTTTGACCAAGTTCATTTACCACGATTGGAATATGAGCATAGGAAGGAGTTTTAAAATCTAAATATTTCTGCAAATAAATTTGTCGTGGCGTTTGTAATAAAAGATCACTCCCTCTCACAACTTCTGTGATTCCCTGTAAATGATCATCAATTACCACTGCAAGCTGATAAGACGCAAAGTTTTCAACTCTCCATATTGTAAAATCACCAACTTCATTCATTATATTTTGTTTTAACATTCCATATATTAAATCTATAAAAGATATTTCAATATTATTTACTTTAATTCGTTTAGAATGCTTTTTTAAATCTAAAATATTTAAATTTCTACATCTCCCTCTATATATTGCTTCACCCGTCTGGGGTTGTATATCATGTTGAGAAATTCCTTTTCGATTACAAATGCAATTATAAACAAACTCCTTAGACTTTAATAATTTTAAATAGTCTTGATAAATGTGACTTCTTTTTGATTGATATATAATTTCATCATCCCATTGGAATCCATATTGTTCTAAAACTGTTAAAATGGAATAAATTGCGTCCTTTTGAATACGTGTTGTATCAACATCTTCAATTCTAACTAACCATTTACCAGATTGAGAACGCGCTCTAAGATAACTTGCTATAGCAGTTACAAGTGAACCGAAATGTAGTTTTCCAGTTGGAGAGGGAGCAAAACGACCTATATAGTTTACAGGAGTTATATGCATAATTTGGCTGGGAGCTTAAATTAAAAATATGGTGAAGGGTCAGGGACTCGAACCCTGGACCAAGAGATTAAGAGTCTCTTGCTCTACCAACTGAGCTAACCCTCCACGTGTATTCAGTGTTGTTATCTAAGATGAGTATTGAAGTCAAGAGCGTTTATAAAAAAAGAGCCTACGTATAATATCGTAGGCTCCTATAAATTAATGAAAAATACTTGGAATTATTTACCAAGAATAAGGAATGCAATAATAAGACCTAAGATTGCTTGAAACTCAATAAGAGCCATTGCAAGAAGGAATGGTGTAAAGATTTTGTTGTAAGCTTGTGGGTTACGACCAATACTTTCAAGCGCTCCTTTTGCAGCATGTCCTTGACCTTGTCCAGCACCAACAACTGCAAGACCAATTGCAAGACCAGCACCAATTAACTTAAGTCCTGTACCAGTAGACATACCTGTAGCAGCTGCTTCTTCTGCTACAGCAGGAAGTGTTGTTAACAGAGCAGTTGTTGCGGCAGCAGTGATTAATGCGTATTTGCTTTTCATATTATTCTCCTGAATAAAAAACTAATTAAATAAATAGTAACAACACCCATTTTTTCAAAACTTTGTGAAAGCAGAATTCTAGTTCTCATTCACTGATTCCAATGGAATCTCCTCAAAGAGGTTAGGAAAATTACAAAATCATATTTACAAACTAAATGGTAAATTTAATAAATGAATTTATAATTCCTTTTAATCTATAAGACAAAAGCCCAATTAATGGTGAGCTTTTGAGTCAAGAGCAAGTTTAATATACACAGCACTCAAGGTCATAAAAATAAATGCTTGAAGACATGCAACAAATGTACCAAAGCCAAGAAATATAGCTGGAATTGGAATAAATGGAATATAAAGATCTTTCATAAGTCCTGAGAAAATTGCGAAGACAAAGTGATCTCCTGAAATATTCCCAAAAATACGAAGAGATAATGATAATGGGCGGGACATAAGACTGATAAATTCAATTAAAAACATAAGTGGAGCCATCCATAAAACGGGACCAGCTAAATGTTTAATATAATGAAAACCAGCTTCTTTTAAGCCATAATAATTAAAGTAAACAAATATTGCCATTGCTGCTGCAAAAGTAAATGACATGCTTGATGTTGCAGGAGAAAACCCAGGTAAAACCCCAGATAAGTTTGAGATTATTAGAACAAAAAATGTTCCACCCAATACACCTACAAAACGCATCCAGTGTTTTTCACCAATAGTAGATTCAAGTGTTGATGAAACCACAGACCAGCACAATTCAAAAAAAGCAATAAGACCGAATTTCTTTGGTGGAAGAATTTCCTCATCACTCATTTGCTCTGGTTTCATACGAGAAAAACCAGAAACAATTGCAATAACAATTAAAAGCAATACCGCAAATGCTGAAGCAAATACGGGGGACCATTGTTCTGCTTTCAATGCAATTAAATTTGCAGAAGTTTCAGGATTAAAAATAGAAAAGAATTTAACTAAAATTTCATGATACCAATTCACAACCTGGACTCCCGAAGAATCTGCATGAGCTGCAGGCATAATAGCGAGTGATAAAAAAGCTAATATAGCAATAATTTTACGTTTCATATTGTTTATAAAGGATCCCTTCGTAAAATATCAAAGCAAACACATGCCAATTACCTTAATGAAGCCCTTCTTGCAAGTAGGTAGAGCAAAAAGGTGACTAAGGCTGATAAAAAAAATACAATCAAGTGCAATGCTAAATAAAGTGTTTTATATTTAAGCATTAAAAATGCAAGTAAAGCAAACCCTGAATATTTTAAAAGCATAGCAATTGCTTTAGAAAAGCCAGTTTGCCCAAGCCCCTGATCAAGCGTTGCTTTTGCTTGAAGCACAATGCCAAGCATTATAATAACACCTGATAAGCTAAATAAGACCGTTCCTAGAATATCATTCACCCTTTTCCTCGCTCTCATTCTTTTTGTTATGAATGAGTTTTCTAACTGATTTATAAATCAATATTGCTGTTACCAATAAAACAATAAATGTGATTAACAACTCAAATAATAGAGAAGATATGTTCCATGATTCAAAAAACTCTTTACCACTTTTGGAATCTCCCCAAACCCATGTTGTAATAATGAGAATGAACGAAGAAGTGATTTGACTATAGAGTATTGCAATTGACCTTAACTCTTTGCTCATATAATAGGCACCAAAAATTAGGCAAAACACTTGACCATACGAATCAGTCTCGTAATTATCGAACCTGCAGTCTTGGAAAAATTTTCAAACCTGCAAACCCTATAAGAGGCTTATTTCATGTTAGATAGAGATTTCAATCAAATTTTTTCAGAAAAACTACGTATTCGCTTTGTTGAGCTTGGACTCTCCAAGTCAACTGCCACTAAAATAGCAAAACTAGTGACTCCAATACGTATTGATGGAAATACAATAGTATCTTCATGTTCAGATCCTTTTTATCGCGATCAATTTATTTCTCCTAAAATTGATGAAATTGAAAAAATAGCAAAACAATGTTTTGGTTCTGAATATTCATTTAAAATTGATTCTCATCCAAATGATTTAAACCAAATTAAAAATAATTCTCTTCCACAAAAAAACGAAACAAGAGATGAAATCACTCTATTTCCAGATGAACAGATATATTATTCAGAAAAAAAGAAAAAAGTAAAAGGAAAGACACTTCAAGATAACTTCACACCAACTAAAACAGAAGAACCTACATCTTTAATAATTGAAACTAAAGACATAAGCATTCAAAATGCAGAGAAACCAAGAACTTTAGATGCATCACAAAATTTCAGCACATTTATTCGTTGTGAGAGCAATCTAGTTGCTTATTCAGCATGTGAAGCTGTGGCAAAAAACCCAGGAAATTTATCTAATCCTCTGTTTATTTATGGGGCAACAGGATTAGGCAAAACACACCTTTTACATTCTGTTGGTAATGAAATACAGCACAAAATTCCAGATGCAAAAATTCTTTATATTACCAGTGAAGACTTTGTAAATGATGTTATTCATAGAGGAATTCGAGTTGGTAAAATGGATGAGGTGCGAATGAAATATAGCGCTTGTGATGTTTTATTAGTTGACGATATACAATTCTTAGAAAAGAAAGACGCATGTCAAATAGAGTTTTTCCATACTTTCAATGAGCTTTATCAAAAAAGAAAGCAAATTGTCATTACAAGCGATAAGTTCCCAAAAGATATTCCGAATATTGAAGAGCGTTTAAAAAGCCGCTTTCTGCAAGGACTGCTCGTAGATATTGAGCCACCTGGATTTGAAGATCGTGTT
Organism: Fluviispira multicolorata; assembly: GCF_009208585.1. Classification (GTDB taxonomy): domain Bacteria; phylum Bdellovibrionota_B; class Oligoflexia; order Silvanigrellales; family Silvanigrellaceae; genus Silvanigrella; species Silvanigrella multicolorata. The sequence goes on along the minus strand of NZ_WFLN01000006.1, from coordinate 400,256 downwards.
GCAATCATTGAAACAAAAGCAAATTTAATCGGTTTAAAAATAAATCAAGAAATTTCATTTCTAATTGCAACTCATGCAAAAACAAATGTAAGAGAAATACAAGGGCTACTTAAAGATCTTTTAATGAATCAACACATGACGGGTCGCACACCGACTATTGAATCGGTAACCGCAATTTTAAAAAGAAGATTTCCATCAGGATCTGTAGAATCCACCATTGATATTGCTGCAATTCAAAAAGTTGTGGCAAATCATTTTCAAATAAAAATGTCTGACTTAATGGGTCAAAGTCGTCAGCAAAAATTTGTCATTGCAAGACATATAGCAATGTTTTTAGCAAAAGAAATGATTGGGTTGCAAATAGTTGCAATTGCCAGTGCATTTGGAAAAAAAGATCACACGACTGTTTTACATGCTATGTCAAAAGTAAAAGAATCATTAGATAAAGATGATGAATTCAGAGGGAATTTTGTACAAATTAAAAGAAAACTAGATCAAATCATGCAATCTAATTAACTATTTGAATATATTTTCCAGATGCAGCTCTAAAAATTCTGTCAAAAACTGCTAATATTTTTTCATTATTTTCAAAATTTAAATCAGGTAGTAAGATATATTTTGCTCCTTCTATATTTTCGGCCATTCTTAAACAAGAAAATAAATTATGACTTGCTTCATCGCAGTTACCTTGACTAGACAAATCTAAATATTTTAAACAATGACTCGATAAATTTTTATTTTTTTGAGAAAAATCAATAATAACTGCACTTTTCAAAAGTGATTTTTCAAAATTTTGCACTGTTTCATTGTTCACTTTCGGCTGCCCCATAATAAAAGCTTCGATTGAAGGTGCATAATGCGTAAGCAATTGCCCTGGAGCATCAAGAGACATTTCATTTTTATTCGCTTTTTGTAAATCAGTTAGCTTAATCTCCCTCTTAATAACATGAAAAGTGAAATTAATATGAGCTTCATTTAATGCATTTTTAATTTGTAGTGAGCTGATTGCACCTGGTCTTAAGAGAGAAATATTATTTTCTTCTGAAATTTTAATTACAGTAGATTCTATACCAATGGTACATGCTTCAGAATGATCTAAAATAGAAAGATCTTCAACATTTCCTAAATCATCAAACACATGCTGAGCAGTTGTAGGGCTTACATGTCCGAACCTATTTGCACTTGGCGCTGCAACAGGAATATTTGCTCTCTTAAGCAATTCTTGAGCTACATGATGAGAAGGAATCCTTAAAGCTATGGAATCCCCGCCTGCTGTTATAATTTTTGGCACAATATCTGAGGCCTTAACTATTAATGTCAGAGGTCCTGGCCAAAAGTTTGAACCTAGAATGTCAAAACATTGTCTTTGAAACCCAGACATTTTTGTTAAACTTTCTGCTTGACGCATGAAACTAATATGAACAATGAGTGGATCAGATTTGGGACGACCTTTTGCTGCAAATATTTTTTCCGTAGCACTTTCACTTAATGCATTTGCGCCGAGTCCAAAGACAGTTTCTGTTGGAAAAGCAACTAAAGAGTTAGAAATGAGTGCATTTGCACAAGAAGTTAATGATTCTTCAGATAAAGGTAAAATTTTCGCCACAAGCTTCTCCGATGATTTTTGTTTCATATTCGCTTCTTAAACGACTTATCCACATGTTATCCACATGGTAACATACCCATATAGGTGATCGCACTTTTTCCATATTTCAGAATGATTTTCAAGGTTTTTATAAAAAGTTATCCACATAAAAGCATCAAGTTATCCACATATCCACATTCTACATTTTCATGCAAACTTTAAATTTGATAAGATAACCTACCCATTTTTCTTCTGTGGATAACATGTGGACAACGTGTGGATAACATGTGGACAACTTATTTGCACTTTTTATTAGCACATACTTATCCACAGGATTTGAGACTTATCCACACTCTATCCACATGTTATCCACACGTTATCCACATTCTTTTTGGGCTTTTTTCTTAGTAATTTGTCTTATATTATCAAGATTTACATTAAATGCTTCCTAAGTTATCCACATAAATAGGAACAGCCTACTACTACTTCTAATAAAAAAGAGATTCTATTTCTTAATAAGTGTATAAGAAGATGTGCTCAAGATCTCTTGCTTGAAGAGCTGTTGACAATAGGTTAAGCAAAATGTTGTATGCGTGAACTTCTTCAAAGGTGGACACATGTTTAAAAAGTGCAATCGTTTTTTCTCATCTGACGTCCAAGGTTCAAATTCAGAAATATCTGCTGAGTTTGAAAGAGACAAATTGGCTGCAGCTTTACTTGCAGTAAGTGCAGCTCAAATCGATCCTGATATAGGATGGGTTCAATTATCCTTTTCGGGTGAAAAAAAAGTCATAATATCTTCTATAAGTCATAATTTAGCAATCAAATGTGAAATTGAGACACCCCATAATGGTTTTGGTGTCATAAAAGTTTCTGGTAAGCAGTTTTCTGATTATGTGAAACAATTACCTTCTACAAAAGTTTCATTAAAAGCAGAACTTCCATCTCGTATTCACCTCCGCTGTGGAAGAAGTTCAGCAAAAATTCAGCTTGTGCAAGATCAATCCCAAAGTAAAATTGATATTCCAGAATCTGGAACTGTCGTTAAAATTAAAGGAAGCCAAATTGAAAAATTTGTTTCAAGTTTTAAAGATTTTGTATCGGTAGATGACAATCGTTTTTATGCTAATGGAGCTCTTATTTGGGCTGAAAAAGACTCAACAAAGGGAGCTGTTTTGCATTCTGTTGCAAGTGACGCTCTGAGATTAGCAAAATCGACTTTATATGAAGGTGTAAACATTGAAAATCTCGATGCAAGTCAAGTGCTTGTTCCAAGAAAGGCTCTTGAAGAACTCAAAAGAGTTGCTGGTCTTGAACCCGAAACTGAGTTTCTATTAAGATGGCATGATAAAGAACTCTTTTTTGCAATAGAAACTTCTGAATATACAATGTTTGCTAAATGCATTGCAGGTCAATATCCACCCTATGAAGCTGCAATACCTCAAAAAATTAATATGGAAATTCAAGTTGATCTTAAATCAATACAAGATAGTGTAAAACGTTCGCTTCTATTTGCAGATAAAAATAAGATTATGAAGCTTCATTTTGAAAACTCTCTTTTGACGATGGCAAGTTCAACTCCTGGTCAAAAAGAAGGCGAAGAAGTTATAGAAATGAATTCATCCATATCTTCTCCTTTTGAAGTAAACTATAACGGTTCTTTGATAACAGGAATTTTAGGTGTTATTTCTGGATCTCGAGTACAATTTGCTTGGGAAAATATGAATAGACCTGTTAAAATTACTGGCGAAGAACAAAGAGGAATTGAAGTTTTTTATCTGCTTGTTCCTGCACGTTTTTAATATTGTTTAAAGTTTTAAATTTTTTGATTGAAGAAAAGAGCTATGTTTAAAAAACACAATTTATTTGTTTGCGATCCTAAAAATAATGAAAAAAATGATGATGGTTATGGCTCCTCAAATATTACTGTACTGGAGGGTTTAGAAGCCGTTAGAAAAAGACCTGGGATGTATATTGGAAATACAGGTACTATAGGGCTTCATCATCTTATTTATGAGGTTATTGACAACTCTATTGATGAATTTTTAGCAGGGCACGGATCTCAAATTGATATCACTTTACATCTTGATGGTAGCGTAACAGTGTCTGACAATGCTCGTGGTATTCCAGTGGATAAACATCCTTCTGGAAAAAGTGCACTTGAAGTTGTTATGACTGTCCTACATGCGGGCGGTAAATTTGATAATGAAATTTACAAAACTTCAGGTGGTTTACACGGTGTGGGTGCTTCCGTGGTCAATGCTCTTTCAAGTCATTGCCGCGTAGAAGTTAAGAAAAATGGTGGTGTTTATGAACAAGAATACAAATGTGGTATTCCAGTTTATAGCGTACGCAGAATTGGTGATACAACTCATCATGGTACAACGACAACTTTTAAGCCTGATATTACAATTTTTCAAGAAACCACAGAATTTAGTTTTGATTATTTAAGCGGTCGTTTGCGTGAACTATCTTTTTTAAATAAAGGTATTTGTATTCGATTGATTGACGAAATTAAAGATAAAACACAAGAATTCAAATATGAAGGTGGCTTGGTAAGTTTTGTTGAATATTTAAATCGCAGTAAAGTTGTAATACATCCAAAACCAATTTATATGACGACTGAAAAAGAAGAAACTGTTATAGAAATTGCTTTGCAATGGAATGATAGTTATTCTGAAAGTGTTTATTCCTATGCAAATAATATTAATACAGCCGAAGGTGGCGCGCATTTAACAGGTTTAAGGGCCGCCTTAACACGTGTTGTTAACCAATTAGCGTCTAACGACAAAGGTGTACAAAATTTAAAAGAAGGTCTTTCTCCTGAGGACATTCGTGAAGGTTTAACAGGTGTTGTTCATGTTAAATTACGTGATCCACAATTTGAGGGGCAAACTAAAAATAAACTTGCGAATTCTCGTATTCGTACACTTGTTGAAAGTTCTTTGAACGAAAAATTAAGTGATTATTTTCATGAGCATCCAGACATTGCAAAGAAAATTGTTGCAAAAATTGTAGATGCGGCACGTGCACGTATTGCTGCGCGTAAAGCAAAAGAATTAACACGCCGTAAAAGTGCACTTGATTTAGGTGGATTGCCTGGAAAAATTGCTGACTGCCAAGATAGAGATCCTGCAAATTGTGAGCTTTTCATAGTGGAAGGTGACTCAGCAGGAGGTTCTGCTAAACAAGGTCGTGATAGAAAAACACAAGCTGTTTTACCATTAAAAGGTAAAATATTAAACGTAGAAAAAGCAACAACAGATAAAATGCTTTCAAACCAAGAAATACGTTTACTTGTTCAGGCCCTCGGTACGGGTATTGGAAGGCATGACAGTGAAGTTGATATTTCTAAACTTCGTTATCATAAAATTGTAATAATGACAGATGCGGACGTAGATGGGGCACATATTAGAACCCTTTTGTTAACGTTCTTTTATAGACAAATGAAAGAAGTTATAAAACGTGGTCACTTATATATTGCACAGCCTCCATTGTATAAATATAAAAAACAAAAAACAGAACGTTATTTGAAAGATGACACAGAATTAGAAAAATTCTTAGTTGAAACAGCTATGCAAGATGCATCAATATTAGATGGAAATGAAAAAACTATTGAAATGTCTGTTGTTAAAAATATGCTGATTTGTGTTGAACGTAGAAATAAAATAACAAATATACTTTCACGTAGAAGAAGCTCGGTTGCTGTAAATTATCTTGCAAATCATCAACAACTCAATCCAGAAATATTCTATAAAAAAGTAGATTTTGAAAAATTTATTTCTGATATGAAATTACATTTTTTAAAATATGGACATATTCATGCGAAAATAGATTTTGATTCTGAACATAATAGATATTTTGCAATTGTTGATATCCAATTATCAGGCAAACCATACCACTTTAAATTAGACTTTGATTTTGTAAGCTCTACAGAGTTTGAAGAACTAAAGCGACTTTCTAATCAATTAGACTCTACATTTACACTGCCTTTAAAGTATTCTCACGATAAAAAATCTCGTATAATTACTTCATGGGTTGAATTAAGAGAGTTTTTATTATCTGATGGTAGAAGTGGTGCATATATTCAACGTTACAAGGGTCTTGGTGAAATGAATTCTGAGCAGCTCTGGGAAACTACAATGCAGCCTTCTTCAAGACAATTACTTCAAGTTACAATTGAAGATGCAATGGCAGCTGATGATATATTTTCTATGTTAATGGGTGATGATGTCCCACCAAGAAAAGAATTTATTGAATCGAATGCATTAAATGTCAGAAACCTTGACGCCTAAATTAAAAGTAACAAAAAGTTGGAAAAAAGATTATGTCACAAGAAAAAGCAAATGTTGTTACCGCAAATATTAATGATGAAATGAAAAATGCATACCTTGATTATGCAATGAGTGTAATAGTAAGTCGTGCGCTTCCAGACGTTCGTGACGGTATGAAACCTGTTCATAGAAGAGTTCTTTATGCTATGTATGAACAAAATAATGTTCATAATAAGCCGTATAAAAAATCAGCTCGTATTGTTGGTGATGTTCTAGGTAAATACCACCCTCACAGTGATACATCTGTTTATGATGCACTTGTTCGTTTAGCACAAGATTTTTCAATGCGTTATCCATTAATTGATGGTCAAGGAAACTTCGGATCCATTGATGGAGACTCTCCTGCAGCAATGCGTTATACCGAAGTTCGTTTGGCTAAAATTTCTGAATCTTTAATGGGTTCAATTGAAGAAGACACTGTTGATTTTGGTCCAAACTACGACAACAGTGAAGTTCAACCTCTTGTCTTGCCTTCTGTCTTACCACAGCTATTAGTCAATGGACAAAGCGGTATTGCTGTAGGTATGGCAACAAATATTCCACCACATAACTTAACAGAAGTTCTCGATGCACTTATTTTTATGATTGAAAATAAAAGCTCTGTAACGGTTGAGCAAGTTATGGGCTATGTTAAAGGACCTGATTTTCCTTCTTATGGAATGATCTGTGGTTTAAAAGGCATTCATGACGCTTATCGTACTGGAAGAGGAAGTGTTGTTGTTCGTGGAAAAGCAGCCATTGAAGCAACAAAAAATGGTAGAGAACAGATTATTGTAACTGAACTTCCTTACCAAGTGAATAAGTTAACATGGATTGAAAAAATAGCTGAGCTTGTAAAGCAAGAAGAAATTCAAGGAATTTCTGATATTCGTGATGAAAGTAACAAAGAAGGTATACGCGTTGTTATTGAAGTTAAAAAAGGTGAAAATGCTGAGGTTTTATTAAACCATCTTTATAAACGCACACGTTTACAAGACTCATTTGGCGTAAATATGGTTTGTATTGTTCGAGGTGCTCCTCGACTTTTAAACTTAAAAGAATGTCTTGAATATTTTTTAGATCACCGCCTTGAAGTGATTACGCGACGCACTACTTTTAGATTACGCAAAGCACAAGATCGCCTCCATATTTTGGAAGGTTTAAAGATTGCTGTTGATAATATCGATAAAGTTGTTGCAATTATTAGAGCTGCTGCAAGTCGTGACGATGCAAAAGAAAAATTAATTTCTGCATATGCACTTTCAGAAAAACAGGTTACAGCAATTTTAGACATGCGTTTATCCCAATTGACTGGATTAGAACGTGATAAAATTATCTCTGAACATAAAGAAACATTAATTATTATTGCAGATTTAAAAGATATTCTTGAAAAGCCAGAAAGAGTTAAAGCCATTGCTAAAGAAGAATTTATTAATTTAAAAAATTCACATGGTGATAATAGAAGAACAGAAATTGCTACTGAAGCAGGTGATGTAGATATTGCAAGTCTGATTCCGCCAGCAAATGTATTTGTTACTTTTTCTAGTACTGGTTATATTAAGCGTGTAAATCAAGATGAATTTAGAATCCAAAATAGAGCAGGTAAAGGTAAAACTGGAGCTGCATTAAAAGAAAATGATGTCGTTAAATTTACTTTCCATGCACATACACATGACTATGTATTGATGTTCTCTAACTTAGGTAAAGTTTATAGTTTTAAAGTCTATGAGCTTCCTGAAGCGTCTGCAACAGCTCGTGGTAAATCTATTAACCAAATTCTAACAATGTCTAGTAATGAACAAATTACTGCTATGTTACCTGTGAAAGAATTTACTGAAAATCAGCATATTCTTATGGTAACAAAAGAAGGAGTTATTAAGAAAACTGAACTTTCCTCTTTCTCAAATATTCGTGTGGGAGGTTTGCGTGCTGTTACCTTAGAAGAGGGGGACACACTTGTCTCTGTTAAAATTACAACCGGTAAAGATGAAGTTGTTATTGCTACAGCTCATGGGCAAGCAGTTCGTTTTAGTGAAGTAGATGTCCGTAGTATGGGACGCACTGCGCGTGGTGTGAAAGGAATTACTCTTGACGAAGTAGACAAAGATTTTGTTGTTGCTGCTGAAGTTGTAAAACCTGAAGAATGTGTTCTCGTCGTAACAGAAAATGGTTATGGCAAGAGAAGTAAGTTAGAAGAATATAGAAAAACAAGCAGAGGCGGAAAAGGTGTTAAAACTATAAAAATCAGTGAACGCAATGGAAACGTCATAAGTATGATGTCAGTCAATGCAGAATCCGATATTATGTTAACCACCAATACAGGACGTGTTTTAAGAATTAAAGTAAGCTCATTACGCGTTATGGGACGTGTGACCCAAGGTGTTTGCCTTATGCGTATTTTAGATGAAGAAAAGATTGTTTCTGTTTCAACTCCAAGTGAGTTTGACGACACTCCTGTAACACAAATTGAATCAGTTGAAGAAGTAGAGTGAATAAATGGACAAAACTTGTTTTTTTTTTAGATCTTCGTATTTGATTACTTTGGCTTTAACGACATCCTGCGGGTTAAGACAATTGCCTCCACCAATTGGCAATAATATGTCTTTCCCCGGAGCAATTGTTGCTGATACTACGAGTAGTTTTTTATTGTTAAATACGTCTGCAAATGATGACTATTCAGACGGAAGTATTCATAGATATGCTGTTGATATATTTGGAAATATATCATTGAGTTCTGTTTTTTCAGTTAAAAGTCACGGAACTGAACTAACTACTTCTTCAGACGGAAAACTTGTAGCTTTATCTTTTGATGATTCTAAATCAGATACAGAATTGCAATTTCTTAATTATTCTAACTCCGCTTTTCCTCTTATAAGTCAATCTATTACATTGCCAAGTACAGGTGGAAAACAAACCATAAAAAGACTTGGGACCTTTACTAGAACTGCTGATGCAAATAATTATTATGTTTATGGAACAATTATAACTTCTGCAAATTTAGATGGAACTTTTGCAAATATTCCTCCAAGAACTTTTCTTACTAAGGTTAAGAAAGATTTTAGTTCAGCACCACAGCTATTATTTATACTTTCTTATGGGTTAAATGATCCATTATCACTTGTTAAACAATCAACAGCTTCTGATTCATTAAAGTCTTCAATAAGTATACCTTATACTTTTGGTTTTGAAGCTCCTACATACGATTCAACACATGATTTATTTATTGCTTTCCCAACAGGAACAATGGGAAATCTTGCAGGAAGTTCTATAAATAGTTTTCCAGTGTTGCCAGAGCCTTTATCTTATTTTGGAAATAGTAATTATACTCAATGTACTACAATAAGATGTCCAGATTTTCGTGCTGTTTCGTTAGCAGCTGTTTTGTTAACAAATATTGATGCAAATAAAACAATAAATGAATCAACTTTTTTTGTTCCTTTAGGCTGGAATCAAAATGGAATTCCTTATGCTGCAAAATCAAATGGAATTGATATTGTTGCTTCAAATATTAACTTAAAAGAAGATGATATAAAATCTTTTTCATTTCAAAATCGTTTTTGGTCATCTTATTGGGCTAATTCAGTAAATGCAGGAACGAGTGCTGCAACTTGTTATCCTTCTACCGCAACAATAACTGGAAACCAATATGGAACAATTACAGATAATAGTTTGTTTGTTGTAAAAAATGGGACAAATGCAACAATCAATAAAAGTGATAATTCTTCAAGTGGTAAAACAGGTTATGGTGGAGAAATATTTTTAATAAATGGGCTTGATGTTCTTAACGCAAATATTAATTCTATAAATACAGCTAGAAATGCAGCATCAAACTTAAATACAAATGATTTTTCAAGTCTTGCGCCATATCAACTTATAGATCCATACAATACTGTAACTAATTTGAACGCAAATTGGTTATTAGGTTCAGCGTCAGGCACACCTAAGAATGCTGGGCCATTGACATTTTATATGTATTCGAGAACATCAAACATAGATTTATTTAAAAATATAAATTCAGCAGTTCCAAAAATGAGCGTTTTAAATTTTGGTGGCTCAACTTGTCGTCCTTATTGGTATAGAATGACTGCAAATGTTTCTACTTGGGGATTAGACAGTTCTTGGCTTGGGAATAATTTCAAAACAATTACACCGTCAAATACATTTCCTGGGACAACAAACGATCCTACTGCACCAGATTACTATTCGTTTCCCTCAGCTTCGGGAGCACAGCTGTGTACAGATGTTTCCTTTGTAAGTGGAACCCCAAAAGTATTTTGTGTAAATTTTTTGACTTCTGAAATTACGAAATATAACGTTTCTTCAACGAATTCAGTTTTTACACCATTTTAATAATGAAAGAATCTATCATGAAAATTTTTATTGATTCTGCAGATATTAAAGAAATTAAAGCAGTTGCTGAACTTGGAGTTTGTGATGGAGTTACGACAAATCCATCTCTCATTGCAAAATCAGGACAAGATTTTAAAACAGTATTAACAGAGATTGCAAATATTATTCCAGGACCTATTTCAGCAGAAGTTATTTCATTAGATTCAAAAGGGATGATTAAGGAAGCTGAAGAGCTTGTTAAACTTGCAAATAGTATTGTTATTAAGCTCCCATTAACAGAAGACGGCTTAAAAGCGTGCAAATATTTAAATGGAAAAGGCATTAAAACGAACGTTACCCTTTGTTTTAGTGTAGGCCAGGCTTTGCTAGCTGCTAAAGCTGGAGCAACCTATGTTTCTCCATTTATTGGAAGACTTGATGATATTGGTGAAGAAGGTATTCATTTAATAAAAGAAATAAGGACATTGTATACTTCTCACAAAGTTGAAACTAAAATTCTTGCAGCGAGTATACGCAATCCTAGGCATGTTTCGGATTCTTTTATATCAGGTGCTGATGTCGTTACATTGCCATATAAAGTTTTATTTCAACTGTATTATCATCCTCTAACTGAAAAAGGATTAATTCAATTTATTGAAGATTGGAAGAATTCAGGACAAAGAAGTATTCTTTCACAGTGATATCTATAATAATTTAAAATTAGAAGTTATAAATTCCAATGAGTCTTTTTATATGCACAAGTAATCAAGGTAAATTAGCTGAATTTTCAAACATGCTCTCAGCAGAGAATAAAATAATTGGTATACGTGATTTAAAAAAAATTGAAAGTATAAAACAAATAGAGGCTATTGAAAATTCAGATTATTTTTTTTCAAATGCTTTGATTAAAATTCTATCTGCATTGAAATACATTTCAGATAATTTTAAAATTAAAGAATTTAATGAAATAGAAAAGATAATTGTCGATGATTCTGGATTGTGCGTGCCTGCTTTAAATTTTTTGCCTGGAGTTCACTCCGCTACTTATGCTGGTTCTCCTAAAGATGATACTAACAATCGAAAAAAATTGATTTATGAAATAGGTAATTTGGGATCTACAACTGATTTTCAAAATGAAAAAAGAACGCCTGCATTTTTTGTTTGCTTTTTAATTGAAATAGCAATTAAAGATCTCAAAAGTAATAGTATTATAAATTATAATATTAAAGATGCAAAATCACTTGTAAATAAAAATATTATAGAATTCGAAGAAAAGTGCTTACATAAAGTAGATTTTAATAGTGATGGCGGATTTTTTACTGATAAAATCTCAATACCCACTTTAATTCCACAATTTATTAGTAATTTTATTCTCAATATACACTATGGATTTTGTTGTGGGGAAGTCTCAAATAGCGAACAAAACTTAATTCAAGGTGCTGGTCATGGGTATGATTCTTTATTCTATTCTGTATCAAAAAAGGATTTATCTTTTGCAAGTATAACAATGGAAGAGAAAAATGCAAAAAGCCATAGAGCATTTGCAATGAAAGCTATGCGTGGGGACTTTTAGTCACAATATCATCTTTAAATGAACTTATTTTTTTCATAACTGAATCAATATCTTCCCAATCAAATTTTTTTTCTGCTAATGTTTCTTTTAATAGATTTGCTGTTTCATTAAAATCTTTTTCAGATATATTTAGTTTTCTATGCATATTTTTAATAGTTGAATTGTCATATTGTATAGGACCACCTAAAAGTGCGGATAAAAACTTAACTTGATGAGACATTAATTTATTCATATCTATATTTTCGAAATAGTGAATTAAATTTTTAGATTGTAAAACTTTTTCATAAAAAACAATAACAATAGCTTCTAATGCTTTGCTGCCGCCGTATTTATCATAAATATTTTTTTTCATTATAACTCAATTCTTATGTTGTAATTATATCATTTTTAAAAGATGCAACCACTTCCATTATTTTATCTATATCTGGTTTTTCTAGTTTTGATTCAACAAGGGTTTCTTGAAGTAAGCCAGCAACTTCTGTAAAATCTTTGATAGGAATTTTTAAAGCTGCATGCGCTTTCTTTAAAAGTTTTGAGTCATACATGATGGGTCCACCCAAAACAGTAGTTAAGAATTTTGTTTGATGATCAATTAGTCTAGATAAGTCAACATTTTCAAAATAGTGGATAAGGTTTTCAGAGTTCATTATTTTTTTATAGAATAAACTTACAACTGAATGCAAAACTGTATAGCCACCATATTTGTCATAAATACTTTCATTCATTTTTACTCCTTTAGATACTAATTGAGCACTTCAACGGCTATTGCAGAAATATCATCCTCTAGAGCTCGCGAATCAAATGAGGATAAAATAGTTTCTTTTACTTGCAGCATAATTTCTTCAACGGGTATTTTTTGCATGAACAAATTTTTTAAAGTATCTTTTAATCTTTTAATACCAAATTCTTCTCCATTTGATAATCCTTCAATAATACCATCTGTATATGCAAATAGGATATCACCAGCTTCAATACTTATATTTTGCTCTGTAAGATTTAAATTTTCAGAATATCCAAGTTTACTTCCACTGTTTCCAATAAGTTTAATTTCAATTTGTCCACTGGAATCTAATTTACTTCGTTTAAGAAGTAATGGTGGATTGTGTGCTGCTGAATAAGAAATTATATTCATTTTCTCTTTTGAAATAACCAAAGCAAGCATTGTCATGACTAATTTTTGATTACTTAACTTGAGAATAATTTTGTTAAAATCATTTAGAATAAGAGTTGGATTTGGAAAATCAGATTTTTCATTTATTACTTTCAAAAGATGTTTTTCATATATTCCTGTAATAACTCCTGCTAATAAAGCCGATCCAATACCATGACCAGTAATATCACCTATATAAATATGAGCTTCTTTTTCATTTACATAATAGTTATACCAATCTCCTCCAATTGAAACAGCAGACTGATAAAATGAAGAAATTGAAAAATTTTTAACTTTTAGATTTGGAAGAGGAAGAAGTGATTTTTGAATACTACTCGCCATTTCTAGGCTATCTTTCATTTGTTTTTCTTTGAGTAGATTGAAGTCATTTATCATTTTAGAAAATGAATTCATAATATATTCATTTTCTTTGATTTTCATATTATTGAACCCATAAATTATTGAAAATTCATCAGAGATTACATTTATATGGAATTCAAATGGAACATTTTTAATTTTTTTTAGAGTACAATTATATTCGAATTTTTTTTCTGGTAAAGATAGAATATTTTTTAAATCAACTTTTAAAAAAATGTCGATTAAATTATCACTTATTCCTTTAAATAAAGAACTAAAATCATTATTTTTATTTGTTATATTAAAATCTTTTTCATTAAAAATTGCAATTGGAATTTTTATGGATTCTAAAATGTCTTCAATTTTAATTATCATTCTTTTTTACCATTTATTTGTTTATAAAAGATTGATTTATTTTATAAGCATAACAGTAAAAATATTATGAGTTAATTAGAGTGCCAATATTTTATTCAAAAAAGATTAAACTAGATAAGTCAATATTTTGGCAAATTTCTTATAATAAATTGAGAGGAGATTTTTTTATTCGTCATCGAATTGAGTTATTCTTGGTCCCCAAGTTGCTTGTTTCGTTTCATAGATCGGAATATTCAAAGCTTTTTGATAAGCCCCATCTTTCGCCATATAATAAAGTTTATGGGTCCCTAAACGACCTCCTGAAGAAGATCTATCTGATTGAAATAAAATAAATCGACCGTCAGGTGAGAATGAAGGTTTTTCGTTATCACCTTGACTGAGTGTGAGTCGCTCTATTCCGGTTCCATTTGAAGCAATTTTAAATAAATCCCAGAGATTTATATCTCGATCATAGCTTGCAAATACAATTGTTTTGCTATCTGGACTCCAACATGCACTTGCATTGTACCAGCCTGCATAAGTAAGTCTCGTTGTATTTCCAGAACTGAGATCTTTTACAAAAATCATAGGTTTCCCATATTTTGTACTTGTATAGGCTATTGATTTTCCATTAGGCGAAAAAGCCGGTTCTACTTCAATTGCACTTGTAGAAATAAATGATTTTTTATTTCCACCAAACTTATTTGTTGTGAATATATGAGTAGATCCATCTATTGTGCTAGCTGAATATGCGATTAAATTTCCGTCTGGTGACCAATTGGCTCCTGAGCTGTTGCCTGTTCCAGAAATTGCGCGTGTTTCTTGTTTAGTTAAAAGATTGTAAATATAAATATCTGGTTTGCCGGATTTGAATGACGTGTAGACTATTTTTGTTCCATCATTCGACCAATTGGGGCTTAAATGAACAGCTCTGTCTTCAGTTATTTGTCGAACATTACCACCATCAAAATCAGCAGTAAATATTTGTCCATTTGCATTTTTATCTTTTTTTCCAACAAAAACAATTTGCGACATAAATGGTCCTGCTGTTCCGGTTAAAGCTGCAACTGAAACGTCTGCAAATCTTCTTAATGCCATGTCGGTCGATTTTATTGTTAAATTATTATACATTTTTCCAATTAACTGAATTTGAGATTTTACATCAAATAATCTTAATTCTAAATTAAAGCGAGTTTGATTTTTAGCTTTGGTAAATTTACCAAGGATGACAAACTCTGCTTTTAAAGCTTTCCATTGAGCTGTCTGAAATGGTTGAAGAGCTACAGTTTGAGAAGTTAAAAGAGCTTCCTGTGGAATAAATTCAAACCAATTTGTAAAACTTAATATTGAAGTTAATCTTTTAGAGAAATTATTTAATTCGTTTGAGTTAATTGAAATAGTTTTTTCTGACAATGCAAAGTTTGGGATTGCCATTCGAATTTTTCTTACATTTGGAGCCCCCACTTCGATAGTATTGTCTAATTTTGATTCATCAACAAGATCATCGTTACTTAATAAAATATTTGAATTATTCGTTGAAATTTCATCTGATTGAATATTATTTATACAACTAATACTAAGGAGAAATGTGAATAGATATAATTTTTTTATTTTAAAATTTAATTTCATAAAAGTCCTTTTATTGAACACTTTTTGGTGTAAAACCTGCATCTAAAGTAACAGGTGGTTTTATATCTTTAGGTGGAATTTCTTGTACAGGAAATGTACTTTCTACTGAGTTTAAAACTAGTTGATCAAATTGTGAGTTTCCGCTTGTCTTAAGTATTTTAGCTTTTCCAATTAAGTATCCATAGGAATTAACTGTAAAAATAACGCGAGTTCTTAAGGCAGGTGTAAATGCAGATCCTTCGGTTGTGCTCCAATTGAGCTTTAATTGCCTTGCAATATATGCCTTATAAGAATTATAACTTTTTGAACTGATTTTTCCATTTATAACGCCTGAAGGTGCTGCTGCAAATGGACTGTTTGGAATATCGCTTGGCGTTGAAAATGGAGAGTCAGGCAAATTATTTATATTATTTTTACTGCCTTCAGGTTTGTCATCATCTGCATTGCGAACTCCTACATTTTTTCTAACGTCTTCTTTTCGGCTATCTAATTCTTTTCTTTTTAAATATTCTTCTAAATTAACCTTTTGCTTATCTTGATCAGGAACGGGGCCTATTGGTTTTTTTAAATCTGTTTTTAGTTTCTCATTATTTTCATTAATGTCTTTTTTATTTTGCTCTTTTAGAATTAAATCTTTTGATTTGTCTGAAATTTTTGGGGTAGTTTTTTCTATTTTTTGTTGAGTAACTGGAGTTGTATCTGGGGTTATATTATTTGTTAATTGAGGTAATTCTCTAATTGTCTTTGTTGCTTCGCGTTCGCCAACTTCATCATCTTTTTGGGAAGTTTGTTTTGTTTGCGCAAAATTTTCACTCATTCCAAAAGTAACTTCTACGATATCAGGGGGCACAGATTGAAAACTAAATATATATGAAAGAATAAAATAACTCAAAATGAAAAAAATATGAATTACTATGGATTTTATAAAGTGAGATTTATTTGGATAATAAAGTATTTTTACTTGATCAGGTGATAAAAATGGGATTTTTGCAGTTGTACCTATAATATCAATGATAGGTTGTTTAATTTTCTTCTGTAATGGTAAATCAAGAGTTTTGACAAAACGGGGACCTGGAAATATATTATTTGTAAAATCATCTTCAATTGTTCTTGAAAATAAAATATTGGTCTTTGTATCATAAAATGCTTTTCCATATTTAAGCATGTTTTTTTCATCGACTTCAGGAAAACGATTTGGGTGATCTAAAAGTAGATTATTTTTTTTCATTTTTTATCACGTTTATTTTCGCCAACCATGCCAATTCGTTCTACCCCTGCTCTTTGGGCAGCTGTCATAGCATTCATGACTTTGCCGTATGGAACACCATCATCTGCTCGGATAAATATAGAGGGATGTTCGTCATCTTTAACAGAGTTTTGAATTTGAGAAACAAGATTTGTTTCTTTTACAAGATTTTTTCCAATATAATATTCACCCTTTTTATTTATAGAAATAACGAGTGATTCTCCGGAAAGTGTAAGTGATTTTGCTTGAGTTTTTGGAAGTTGAACATTAATTCCGGAAATTGCAAATGGTGCTGTAACCATAAAAATTATAAGTAAGACAAGACAAACGTCCACAAATGGAGTCATATTAATTTCTGAAATGAAATTAGCCTTGCGTCTACTTTCTCCAACGTCATTTTCGCTATCAAGATGAAATGACATGAATGTTTCCTTTTAATTATTATCTTGATCTGGTTTTATTGTGTAGTGTCTCTCTAAAATATTTATAAAATCGGATGAAAATCCATCGAGTAAAACAAGATGCTTTTTTATTTTACTAATTAAAATATTGTAAAAAATAACTGCTGGAATAGCTACAAAAAGGCCAAGAGCTGTCGCAATAAGTGCTTCAGAAATTCCTGGAGCAACAGCTGCTAAGCTTGAAGCACCGTTTGAACCTATATCATGAAATGCGCGTATAATACCGACCACTGTTCCAAATAAACCTATAAATGGTCCTGCAGATGCACACACAGCTAAAATACTTAAGTTGTTGCCAAGATTAGCTTCCTCAATCATTTTCTGACGTGAAAGAGTTCTTTTTACGGTATCAAATATGACAGAACTGGTTGATCCTCTTTTTTCACGTGTCTGTAAAACCCGAATCATTTCATTAAAACCTGAGCGAAAAACTTCTCGCGCAGGGCTATATTCCATGTCTTTAACTCTTAGGTTTAATTCAGAAAGACTTTTTGCTTCCCAAAAATTAGTTAAAAACTTTTCTGAGAGTCCGTGCATTTCTTTCAAAACACGCATTTTACTAATAATAACAATCCAGGCCCAAATACTCATAATTGCAAGTAATACCATTATTGCAATTCCAATTGGACCTCCATGGAGTATAATTGAAAACCAATCAATTTTTGTAGATTGCGCTACTGTTTCCATGAATGCTACCTTCCAGAAGTTATATTTCAGATTTTTTAATAATCATTTCTTTTTGCAAAGCATACTTTAAAATAATTTTAGCAATTTCTTCTTGTGTTGATTTTGTGGAATCGAGAAGAATTGCATCATGAGCTGGCTTTAGGGGGGCAATTCTTCTATTTGTGTCGCGTAAGTCTCTTTCATTAATTTCTTTCATAAGTTCGTTTATATTTGTTTTCATTCCATTTAAATGTAGCTCTTTTAAACGTCTTTCTGCTCGTTCTTCGGGTGATGCTGTTAAAAATATTTTAAGTGGAGCATCTGGAAATACGACTGTTCCCATATCTCTACCATCAACAACAGCTCCATTATTATTTAATACTACTTTGCGTTGAATCGGTAATAATCTTTTTCTAACAGAATCTTCTTGTGCTAAAAGACTTGCCAGTTCTGAAACATGCGGGGCTTTAATTTCATGAGAGACTTCTCTTTCGCCAAGAAACACTTTTCCAGAAGAAGACTCTTGTCTATATCTTTCATTGATAAAAGAAGTAAAACGTTCAATGTTTCCTAAATCTTTTTCTTTTAAATTTGCTTCATGAAATAAAAGTGCAAGAGAGCGGTATATAGCGCCAGTTGTTACGTAAATCCAGCCAAGTTTAGTGGCTACAATTTTTGCAACTGTACTTTTTCCTGAACCAGCGGGCCCATCAATGGTAATGACTTTTAATTTTTCTAAAAGATCGTGATCTGGATACATGCTAATCCTTTTAATTTAATCCCATAGATGATTCTACATCTTCCCAAGATTCATCCCATGCTGCAACTGGCGATTTATCAACACGGAATGGGGAAATAGCCGGCATATTTTGAACACTACCAATTTTAAAATACTTTTTAATTCTGTCTTGCTTGAGTTCTTCTTTGCTCATTTTGGAAAGGCTTGTTAAATTCTTTTCAACTGCATTTCCAATCGATTCAATAGCTTCTTTCGTTTTCCAATGAGCACCACCAAGAGGTTCTTTAATTATTTCATCAATAACTTTATTTTTAAGTGCAATTTCTGCTGTTAATCCTAAGATATTTGCAGCTCTATCCGCTTGAGTTCCATCTTTCCACAGAATTGAGGAGCAGCCTTCAGGAGAAATGACGCTATATATTGAATATTCCATCATAAGAATTCGGTTTGCAACACCAATTGCAAGAGCTCCGCCGCTTTGTCCTTCGCCCACAACAACTGAAATGATAGGTACAGACAAGCGACTCATAACCATAATATTTTTTGCAATTGCTTCGTTTTGTCCGCGCTCTTCAGCCTCAAGGCCAGGATAAGCGCCTGGGGTGTCAATAAAAGTTATGATTGGAAGGCCGAATCTTTCTGCCAATGCCATAACACGGAGTGCTTTTCTGTATCCTTCAGGTTTTGGCATTCCAAAATTTCTTTTCATATTTTCTTTGGTGCCGCGTCCTTTTTGAGTGCCTACAACAACAACTCTTCTATTTCTAAATATAGCAATTCCTGTAACAATAGCTTGATCATCCATAAAGTTTCTATCACCGTGTAATTCGATAAAATCGGTGCACAGCTGATTGATGATGTCTAAAGTATATGGACGATTTGGATGTCTTGAAAGTTGAGTGATTTGAAATGAATTTAAATTCGAAAAAATTTCTTTTGCAAGAGTTTCGAATTTATTTTCAAGGATAGATATTTCTTCATTTAAACCTTTTGTATCTTGCTGTCTATCAGGGATGAGAGTTGATTGTTGAGCTGCAAGACGAAGCTCTTCTATTCTTTTAGAAAGTTCATGCAAGGGTTTTTCAAGCTGCAGAATGTCCATAATGTGTTAATCCTCTATAATAGCTGTTATGTCACAATGTGTACAGCTCAAAACAAAAATTCGAGCATTGTTAAAGTTGGTAGCAAAATTGTACGTCTTGGTCAAAATATAAGAGGTTATTTGAAATGAACCAGCAAGATTCTTTCAAACAAAGTGATGAATTCAAGCGTGGTATGCAAGACATTATCGTCGATACGACGAGCGTTAGTTTTGTCGATGGAGTGAACGGTAGGCTATTTTATAGAGGAATTAATATTGCTGAATTAGCAGCACACGCAACCTTTGAAGAAACGGCTTGGTTGCTCCTTTCTGGTAAATTACCAACCAAAAGTAAATTGGAAGGATTTCAGTGGGGACTGCGAAATATGTCTCGAACCCAAGAAAAAGTATTAAGGATCATTGAAGAAATGCCTCAACATTCACATCCTCTTTTTGTGCTTCAAACTGGTTTGTCTGCTTTAGCATGTATTGATAGAAGTGAAGAGTATTTAGAAGAAGATAATTATATTGAAAATGTTATGAGAATAATTGCGCAGAGTCCTGTTATATTATCTGCGGCTTATCGGCATTATTTAGGTGTTCCTTTGTTAGAACCTCGTTCTGATCTCAGTTTTGTTGAAAACTTTATTTATATGCTATTTGGAAAAATTCCTACAAAAAATCAAACACGATGTATGGAAATAGCACTTATTATTCAAATGGATCATGGTTTTAATTCTTCTACTTTTACCGCTCGCGCAGTTGCTTCGACATTAACTAATTTTTATTCTGCAACAAGTGCAGCTGTTGGGGCTTTAAGTGGATCTTTGCATGGAGGAGCAAGCGAACTTGTGGTTGAAATGCTTAAAAATGCAAAAAATAGCAATGATATCGAGAAATACACAAGAGACTTATTGCATTCTGGTGCAAAAATTATGGGAATGGGGCATAGAGTTTATAAAACAATCGATCCAAGAGCAATTATTTTTCGAGATCTTTTAACTCAGCTTACATCTAAAGATGAAAAAGAAAGTGATTTAAAATTATTAACAAGAATTGAAATTGAGGCAAGAAAGTATTTTGAAGAAAAAATGATGCCTGTTTTTGCCAATGTCGATTTTTGGAGTGGAGCAGTTTATAAAAAATTAGGAATACATCCAATATTATATCCTGCTATTTTTGCTGCTGCTAGAATGGTTGGTTGGTGCGCCCATATTTTGGAGTTGCGACAAAATAATAAACTTTATCGTCCAACGTCCCATTACATTGGTGAGGTAAATATTCCATATATTCCACTTGAACAGCGCTAATATATATTAATTAAGGAGAATTGAGTGTTATTTTTATATGAGTTTGCACAAAAAATAATTTATATTTTATTAAATTTTATCTCTAAATATATAGATAATTATAAATTAAAAAGATTTTGTGAAATTAGAGAAACTCATTATTTTGTAAGAGAATTAAAAATTGCTCAAGAAAATTTTTTAAAAATAAAAACAAAAGAAAATAAAGATTTTTCAATCTATTGGTTTCATGTAGCAAGTGCTGGTGAACTTGAGCAAGCTATTCCAATTGCAAGAAAACTTCACGAAAAGTCGAATACTTATTTTTTGTTAACTTATTTTTCGCCGAGCACTGAACCATTTATAAAAAATTTTCCTGCTCTAATTTCATCTTTTGGACTGCCAATTGATGCCAGAAAAAATTATAATATGATATTTAATACATTGCCAATTTCTAAGGTTTTCTTTGTTCGATATGATATTTGGCCTGCTTTATTTTATGAAGTTAGTAAATTAAATATTGAAATGAATTTGCTTTCTGCATCTGCTAATAAAACAAAGAAAGGTGTTTTTGGGTACTTGAGTAAAATTTGGAATATTAAGTTTTATAGAAAATTTGCAAATATATTTGCAGTGAATAAAGATGATGTATTATTTTTTAATCAATTCTTACCTCAAACAAAAGTTTATTATGCTGGTGATGCAAAGTGGGCTCGTGCTTTAGAAAGAGCAAATAATTGTTTTAAGAGAAAGAATGAAAAAGATTTTTCTTACTTTTTTTCATTCTGTTTGGCTCAGAGAGAGGTTTTAAATAAAAAAAATATTATTTTTGGTTCTCCTCATAAAGAAGAGCATAAGATTGCATTAGATTGCTCAAAAATTAAAGAAAAAGTATTTATTATATATGTTCCACATGATGTGAAAGAAAATTCTTGTAAAAAAATAATTGATGAGTTTTCGTCCGTAGGTTTGTTTGCTATTCTTTATAGTGAATTTATTATAAAAGTTCATGAACATTTTTCAACAGATCTATTAGATAATGAAAGTATTAATATAGAAGAAATTAAACAGACCCATACTTTAAATAATTTAAAAAGAAATGTTAAAATATCCTCTCAATTATTATCTAGTTATGATGCAATAGTATTTGATAAAATTGGTTATTTAGCTGAAATTTATGAATTATCTGATGTTTCTATAATAGGCGGGGGGTTTGATGGTCAAATTCATAACGTTTTAGAGGCTGCTGCACATGGTGTTCCTGTCCTAATTGGTAGTCTATTTTTGCGTGCAAGCGAAGCAAAAGAGCTTGTTAGAATGGGTGGGGCTATTTCTTTTCAAAATTCAAATGAGTTGTTTCAATTTTTGGTTCAGTGGGTTAGTTTGGAAGAGCAGGGGACTGATTCTCCTCACCCAGCTAGACTGTTGGCTCAATCCAAGTCGAGATCGTTGGAACTTTTTAGAAGTATTCCCGATACAAGTGAAATTGTCTTGCAAGCTCTCAAAAAAGAGCAAAAATAATTGTGCCTAGGTGATTCCACTTGTGTTTGGATTTTTGAACCTTTTTAAAAAAGAATATGAGTCATGGTCGCTAAGCAATTGGTTATTAATAGTACCTCGTATGAGACACGTGTTGCACTCATCGAAGGTGGGCAAGTATCTGAGTATTATATTGAACGAAGCAGAGATAGAGGGATTGTCGGAGGAATATATAAGGGTAAAGTCATTCGTGTTTTACCTGGCATGCAAAGTTGTTTTGTTGATATAGGTCTTGAACGAGCCGCTTTTCTTTATGGCGGAGATATTAAATCTGAAGACTCCCAAGAACTTCCCGAAGGTTTTGATGAAGAAGGAAAACCTATTCATCACCACCAGCCAGATGAAGATGAAAATATCGAAACAAACAATCCTAAGCATTTCCAAAAACAATATAAAATTACAGATCTTGTTAAGGAAGGACAAGAAGTACTTGTTCAAGTTGCAAAAGATGCAATTGGTACAAAGGGAGCTAGAGTAACAACGTATTTAAGTTTACCTGGTCGTTACGTTGTTCTAATGCCAAGCATTAATCATATTGGAGTGAGTAGACGAATATTGTCTGAAGACGAAAGAACTCGTCTACGCACAGTTGTCCAAAAAATTAAAACAGAAGGCGCTGGGATAATAGTAAGAACCGCAAGTGAAAATGTTCCTGATGAAAAAATCACAGCAGACATCGATTTTTTGGTAAAACTTTGGGAAACCTTAAGAACAAAAAGTTTAAAATCAAAATCTCCCTGCCTTGTTCATGAAGATTTAGATCTAGTATTTCGAGCAACTCGAGATTTAATTTCTAGAGATCTAGATAGAATTGTTATAGATGATAAAAAGCGTTACGAAGATCTTGTTCGATTTTTAAATCGATTTAGTGTTAAATTGGGTGCACAAGTTCAGCTTTTTCAAGGTGAAAATCAAATTTTTGATGCCTTTGGAATTGAGCAGGAAGTTTCACGAGGACTGGGTTCTAAAGTTTGGTTAAAATCAGGTGGATATTTAATTATAGAACAAACCGAAGCTTTAACTGCAATTGATGTTAACACAGGCCGATTTGTAGGTAGTAAATCTTTAGGTGATACAATTGTTAAAACAAATCTTGAAGCTGTAAAAGAAATTGTTCAGCAATTAAGACTTCGAAACATTGGTGGCATTATTATTCTTGATTTTATCGATATGGATCGTGGGGATGATCGCGATAAAGTATTTCAAGCTTTAGTTGAAGAACTTAAAAAAGATAAAGCTAAAACGACTGTATTAAGAATTTCTGAAATGGGTTTAGTGCAAATGACTCGAAAAAGAACTGAAGAAAGTCTTATGCAGAAAATGACTGTAGATTGTCCTTATTGTGAAGGAAATGGTCATGTGAAAAGTCCTGCTACAATTTCGTATGAAGTCATTAGAGAGCTTTTAAGAGAGTTTAGTCGATCGAGTAATGAAGGCTTTGTTATTAAAGCACATCCACATGTTTCTGATAGATTATTAGAAGAAGATAAAATATTCTTGGATGAATTAAAATTAAAATATTCAAAAAAAGTAGTAGTTAAGTCTTTTGTTGAGTATCATTTAGAACACTTTGAAATAGCACCTATGCGATTTGAATAATTGTGAGAATGTTAAATTGTTTTAGAGCCACCCATACAATTTGGTGATTTATTAACTTCTCCATTTCTTTTTTCCCATTCTGATTGAGTAAAAGTATGTAAAGAACTTGCTCTAATTTTTGAAAATTCTTCAGCAAGAACTTCATTAATCATACGGTGTCTTTTTAATAATGAAATATTTTCAAAAGCATTTGATACGATTTCAATTCGAAAATGTGTTTCTGAACCTTTAGGGACGCTATGCATATAGCTTTCATTTTCAACTTTTAAATAAAGCGGAGAAAAATTTTCTTTTAATTTATTTTCAATTGTTAATTTTATACTCATGTTTCACCGTCTTAAGAAAGGAATTATAATAAGACTTTTTAGGATGGTGCGGACGGAGAGACTCGAACTCTCACACCATTGGCACTGGCTTCTAAGACCAGCGTGTCTACCAATTTCACCACGTCCGCTCAAGACCTTTGTGTATATGAGAATTCCATATAATTCAACTGGATTCCCAATAAAAACTAAAAAAACCTACTAAACGCTAAAGAATTGGAATGACCTTTGTTTTTTAGAAAACGTTTTAGGACTTGTTGAAAGATTTAATACCGCAATGACTTCAGTACTTTTGAGAGGAGCCACTGTTACAATTAAAGAGCTTAGTCTTTCTAGTACCATAAACAAGCCTAAGCCAGCTCCAGCAGCTTCTTGTTGCAGTCGGATCATGGATTTTTTTTCGCTTGCAAATAAAAATCTTAAATATTTATATATGGTTGGCTTGCTAAAAGAACCAAATGAGTCTCTAACTCCAATTGCCAAATGAGTTCCATCAAAACTCCATTCAACTTGCACGGTTTCTTGTGGAAGCAGAGCGATTGGAACTCTTCTATCTACTTCTTGAAGTTTTGGATTTGCATCCCAAATTGCATTCATAAGAAGTTCTTCTTGAACCTCAACGGCAAATTGCGCATAAGCATCAGTCGGTCTGCCAAGAACACTTGATAAGCCTATCACAAACTCAAAAAGTGCGTCGCGGAACCATTGTCTCTGGTCTGAATGAGATAAAACGTATCTATGCACATATGCTCCGTACGAAACACACTTGTCGACTCCAAAATATTTTGTCTCTCGAATTTTTCTAATTGTACTCATTAGTTGCATATGAGGAACGTGATCTTGGTTGCATGAGAGAACATGTTCAAACATCATAAGACCTTCACTGTCAATGATCTGATCTTTTGTATCATCATCGACCAATAAAAGATTTTCCATTCGGATAGATGGAATTGTTTCGTGTGTTTTTAATTTTTTTTCATCAATTGTATCTGTAATATATAGAGATTGTTTACAACCATTTTTTGCTAAAACTTTGATTTCTTCTATTGTTTGCTCACCTTGAGCAACGATTGTATTCATGGCACAGCTTTTAAAAAGTGCGACAAGTTCGGTTCTGTAATGCTCGTTTTGAACATCTATAACTGAGTCAATATTTATTGAATCTGTATTCGACATTGTGACTGCCTCAATTACGACTTCAAGCTTTCTATAAAGTAAAAATATGATTCAAAATCAACATCTGATTCAATACAACAACCGTCTTTTTCACATTTTTTCAGCTCATATTCTAATTTTTTTCCGAATTGAAATTCTTTTCCTGAGCGTAATAAATATATTTTTTGTTCTCCACAATTTTCGCAATATGCAGGGATTTGAAAGCTTTCTACTTTAGAATTATTTGATAAAAACTCTTTTACCATATTGAATTGCATGACTACAGATTGAGGGCAGTTTGAGTAAATTGGGGTGATTTTTAATTTATTAATCCAAGTTATCCACTCTCTTACACCGCAGCTATTGATTGTACGCACGCTTCCAAGGTCAAAGTGCACACTTCCAGAAGGCAATCCAAATCCGCCTAAGTCACAGGTTTCTGTGATATCACCGGATACAAAATAGATTCCGTCTTTTAATTGCACTTCCACGTCTAAACCTCCTCAACAATTCCATGTATCAGAAGACTTTACTTGTTTAAGTCGACAGTAAGGCGAAATGCATAGCGTCTATCAGCTACAACTCCATCATTCGTTTGAACAGCTTCTCCAAAGGTGGCAAATTCTAAACGAGCAAAAAGAGTACTTAAAGTTAAACCAGCACTTACAGTTCTCATTGAATAACCAGCTCTTAAAGAAATAAAAGCATCGCTGTTATTAAATGATCCAAAACTGAGTTCACTTCCAACACGCAATTTGTCTCGGTCGTTTACTCTTTGATCATTAATTCTTTCTGCTTCAACTGACATAAGGAAACCAACATCTTTGCCAATAGAAGGATTTATACTCATCCCAGTTTTAAGGTTCATAACTTCAATTTCTTTTGTAGAGTTATTGTCACTTGGTTGAAAAGTGGTATTTCCAATGTCTAGAGCTGAAGCACCTATTTTAAAATTTAATACACTTCGAAAAGGAATTAAAATTCCTATATCAATTGCAACTCCTTGAGTTCTATTTATTTTATTGCTAGTGTCATCTGACGATTCTTTAACAAAACCGTTTTGATTGCCCTCAATTGTCGAGATAATTGATGCTCTTTCAAGGTATCGAGCTCCAACTCCAAATGACACATTCGAACTTGGTAAAGGTATTCCCACTCCAAAACATGGGCCCGCTTGAGTTCTGCTTACGAGAGAAAAGATTCTGTCATAAGTGATAGGGTTCGATTGAGTTGAGAATGCACTTGTTTTTGGGGCCGCATATTTTGTGGTGTAGCCTGTTACAAGGGTATCGGCGAGAAAGCCAAATTGAAAATGCGATATAACAACAGTTGGAAAAAGACTTGCTCGAGAATAAACTATATCTGTAGGGTTTGCATTTTCAATTGAGTTTTCTAATTCTTTCGTTGGATATTTTGTATTGCTATTAAAATAATAGTCCAATAATCCAGCGCTGTATGAGTTTGCTGCAGCGGTTATATTTGGAAAAGAAGCAAATTTTAGAATAGATTTTGAATTTTCTCTTTTCTCAAAAAAACCTATTCCAGCTGGATTGCTAAATATAGAGTTTTCATCGTTAGCAAGACCTACGAAAGCACCACCCATTCCTAAAGCGTGTGGATCAAGGTATAAATCAAGGGGGGGGATAGTTATATTTGCTCTGCAAATAAAATTATAATTTAATAGAATGAGAAATAAAACGAATTTTTTTTTATTAAAAATAAAATTTTTTTTCAAAATAAAACCTCGCATCAAATGAGATTTAGAAATAAAGATCGGAGAAAATTACATTTTAATTAGATGAGAGAACGCTGTGAGGTCGATTTGTGATAATTACTGACACATTTCCAACTTATGTTCCTGAAGGGCAAGCAATATTTTATGTTGCAAAACAACGTAAAATTGCATGTCATTCAATTTTTTTGGCTGCTGCTGGCAAAGCAGCGCTCAATAAATTACCTCCTGATGAAAGGCTTGAAATTTTAAATTTTGCAAAAGCTGCATGTCGAACTAAAAATCCTGACATTATTTGGCAAATAGCACTTGTTGAATCGAGTTTTAAAATGCGAGTGATACAAATTGAAGGTAAAAAAGTATTAACAGGTAACAATGCAAAAGAATATTTAGAAAATGGACTTTCAAAAGAAAAGAATGTTGATATTGGACCTCTCCAAATCAATTGGAGGGCAAATGGTGCGCATTCCGGTAAGAGTCCAATTGAGTTTTTGAGTGGTCAGTTTTCTGTAGATTTTCTTTCAAACAAGATTTTAAGAAATTATGTAAAATCTTGTGGAAATAATTGGATAAATTGCTATCATTCTTATAATGAAGACCGAGGTCGGAGTTATAGATCAAAAATTCAATCGTCAGGTTTGAAACTCAGAAAGATATTATCTGATTTTCTATAAAAATTTTTTGTAAAAATTCAATTTAAAAAAAAGTAAAAAAAATTTACTATAAATAATTAATTTTAGTTTTCAGTTAAAATATTAAATTTGAAAATTTTATGATATAAGATATTACAATGTTTGGAGGAAAGTGAAATGCCCGATGCTGGTATTCTAATTACTTTTTTTATTTTGCTGTGTTTAGAAATCGTTTTGGGTTTTGATAATATTTTAATGATATCTATTATATCTAATCGAGTTGAATTAACTGAACAAAATTTTATTCGATATTTAGGACTTCTTTTAGCAGCGGTGACAAGAATTTTTCTTTTATGTGGGATTGCTTGGGTTTCGTCATTTCAAAAAAGTTTTATTTATATTGGAAGCTTTGATTTTTCTACTCGAGATATAATTTTAACAATGGGTGGATTATTTTTGATTTGGAAATCAATAAAAGAAATTCATGCAACAGTGGAACATAAAGACTACGAAGGAAGTGAGAATAAATCAATATATAAGATTTCAATGTTTTCTGCAATTATACAAATTGTAACTATTGACGCTGTTTTTTCAATGGATGCTGTCATAACTGCGATCGGTTTAACTGAAAATTTAATTGTAATTATATTTTCGATACTTGTATCAGTTTGTATTATGATTTTCTTTGTAAATAAAATAGCTTTATTTATAAAAAGTTATATTTCTGTTAAAATACTTTCATTGGTATTTATGTTAGTTATTGGTGCAACATTATGTTTGGAAGCATTTGATCGATCTATTCCAAAACAATATTTATATGCGCCACTATTATTTGCTTTATTTATTCAGTTATTGCAAATTCGATATGAAGTAAATAAAAGAAAAAGAAAAGAAATGAGAGTTATTTCAGAAGAATCTATGCGAAAGCTTATAAAATATTAAGAATTTCTTCTTTTGTTAATTTAAAGCTTTCACCTTTGATTTTATTTAATTGTTCTTGATTTGCATTATCAAGTATCTGAGAAGCAGTTTGAATTTTATCGATAAGTGATTTTTTAATATATTCGTCAACTGTATCTATACCGAGTAAATGAATAACAAGACATTTTTCAGCGTTTTGACCAATACGGTGGAAACGTGCTTGAGACTGAACATAGCTTCCTCCGTCAAAATTAAGATCCATATAAATCATTGTGTCAGCTTTCATTTTACCATCGCGTGGAAGAAGAGTTAGACCTTCTTTTGCAGATTGAGGCGTAGCAATAAATAAACGACATTCAGGATTATTTTGGAATTGTTCTATACTGCGAGAGCGTTCTTCAATATTCATTTCACCTGTATGAGCTACTGCTCCCCAAATTTCTTGATAAGTTTCGGTTAAATAATTAACATTTCCTACAAAGTGACTCCACAAAATAACTTTTTTTGTGTCATCGGAGAAAATGTCGACTAAAAGATCTTCAAGTTCAGTAAGCTTTGCATTTGTCCCGTCGTATTTTGCATCAATTAATTTTGGATTTGAAGCAATTTGAGATAATCTTAATAATCTAACTACAATATTATTTGCTTGACTTGCATATTCTTCTGGACTCATATTTTCAATTTCGCTGCGAACGGAATCACGCATTTTTGCATAAATTGTTTTTTGTTCAGCCTTTAATTCAATTGCATAATCTTTAAATATAATAGGAGGTAAATCGAGAACTTCATTTTTTAAACGTCTTAAGCTTGTAGCAAGAATTCTTCTTCTTAATTCTTCGCCATTCCGGACGCCCATAAATTTTTCAATTTTAACTTTTCTGCGTCCTTGATTTATTTCTAAAATATCTATGTAGCAAAAAGTATTTTTAAATGCAGGAAAACTTGTTCCAAAAGTATTTCCATTATCCATAACAAAATACTGTGCAAATAAGTCAAGTGGTCGGTTAGCAATAGGCGTACCTGTTGCAATAACGCAACGCTTAGCGCTGTTACGAACGAATTTTGCACTTATAGTTGTTTGGGCATTTAAATTTTTAATTCTTTGACTTTCATCAAAAACTATCATGCCTTCACCTTCTTTAATCCAGTTAGAAAGAGCTTCTTTTTCAAGGCGAATTCCTTCATAGTGGACTATAAAAATTTGTGAAGAACTTTTTAAAAGTTTAACTCTTTGAGCAGGAGATCCCTCAATAACTGTAAATGGAATAGATGTTGCAAGTGACATTTCTTCTTGCCAAGTTCTTACAAGTGATTTTGGAGCAACAATTAAACATCTATCAATTGTTTTACTTTGTAAGAGCATTGCAACAGATGAAGCGATTTGAAAACTTTTACCGCAACCCATTTCATCTAATAATGCGCATGCTGGATTTTGTAAGAGAAATTCAATACCAACAAGCTGATGAGAGTACGGTTTACGTTTAAATGAGAAAGAGTTTATTTGATTTTTTATTTTTTCGAGAAGCTCAAATTGAGGTTTTGAATAATTTATATTTAATAAACCTTGAGAAGCCATTGCTTCACTTCCATGAAATGCATTGATTTCAGTGGTGAGATCAAATTCTTCAAACCAGCTTTCGCGTAAAATTAATTTGCCAAGTTTACTTGGGGCTATATGCGCATAATACTTACTTTTTACAAATTCGATTATTTCATTATATGCATTTTCTGTTAGCTTAAAACCTTTACCTAAAATATCAAATAAATCATCAAAGCTACCAATATAAACTTTCCAAATTCTTTCTTCTGGTTCCCATTGGCGTTCATTTCGATCAAGCCCTTTAATTCTATCAATTGTATTTTGATTGTAATTAAAAGTTACTTTGAAAATATTATTTTCTGAATCAATAACTGTAGCTGTATTTAAATATCTACCTTCTTCATAAATTTTAGATATATTTTCTATAATCCTTGATATATGTTTAGATGGCAAAGCTTTTACGTTGTCAATTTTAACTTTTTTTAGATATAAAGTTCCAATTATTTCCTGTTTTTCAAATTGTGGTTGAGCAATTGCAACAGGTTTTGCTTCATTTGTTTTGTCTTCGATAATTCCAAATGTTAAACGAACTGGTCCTTTGGGGGGTTTTGGACGATATGTATTCCTGTTGTTACCTCTAAATCCCATACTAAACTTCTCCAAAACAAATCATAAAATAACAAGGCTTCTTTTTTATACTCTTCAAAGGCATGAAAGGCCAAGAAGAATATAGAACTCTTTTTTTAGTCTTGTAGACAATACCGCTTACTTTCTTTAAATTATCATTTGGTACATGCCAATAAGAATCATGTACTTTTATGAAAAAGAGCATTTGTCTCCTGGAGACTTGGTTATGGATAAAATTGTATGCGTTGGCAAGAATTATCTCGATCACGCGAAAGAGTTAGGAGATATCGTTCCTGAAAAACCTGTCCTCTTTATAAAGCCTAGAAGCGTTTTAAGGGCTGCGGTTGATCATGAAGAGCTTTTCTTAAGTATACCACAAAACTTAGGTTCATTGCATTATGAGACGGAAATCGTCTTAAGACTTGATAAGGGTGGTTATAAACTCGATATAAAGGATGCTGAGAAAGCAATTGGAGCGGTGTCTATTGGCCTTGATATGACCTTGAGAGATTTACAAAATTCTCAGAAAAAAGCGGGTCATCCATGGACAACTAGTAAAGTTTTTCCTGATTGTGTTGTTGTGGGATCATGGTTAAGAGTTTCTGAATTTCCTGATTATTTGAATGAAAAATTTTCATTTTCTTTAGATGATAAAATTAAGCAAGAAGGCTACGGGAAAAATATGCGTTTAAGTCCAGCAGAATGTGTGGCTTATATAAGCGAATTTTTTCCTCTTGCAGCTGGAGATCTTATTTTTACAGGAACCCCAGCGGGAGTAGGGCCTGTACAAGCAGGTCAGAAAGGAACTTTAAACTTTGGATCAATTCGTTATAGTATTTCTTGGAGCTAAATTTCAAGAGAGCGAACACCCATTGACTTGTTCCAAATCACTTCAGGTTTATTAGATACTTGTTGAACCCAACGGGAGAGAACAAAAAATAAATCTGACAGTCTATTTACATAAATTAAAATGGACTTATTAATTTCTTCTTCCTTCGTTAAAGAAACAATGAGTCTTTCAGCTCGACGGCAGACCGTTCTTGATAAATGCAAATATGAATTTAATAAAGTACCGCCAGGAAGTACAAAATCTTTAAGTGGTTCTAGTGTACTTTGACAATAATCTATTATTTTTTCTAATTGAATTATGTCATTTTCATTAATTAAAATCATGTTTTTCCAACGTGAAGATATTGGAGTGGCTAAATCTGATCCTAAATTAAATAAATCATTTTGTATTGCAAATAGCCACTTGTCGATCAGTAGTTTTTTTTCTTCAGAAATTTCATTGAGATTTTGTCGACATATTCCAATTATACTATTGAGTTCATCTATTGTTCCATAGCTTTCTAGTCTTGAACTATCTTTTGAGGTTCGGCTACCATCAGCAAGAGCTGTTGTTCCTTTGTCACCAGTGCGTGTGTAAACTTTAGTTATTCTCATAATAGTCCCCTGAGATAATTAAATTATCGATTTCTTAAATAGGGTTGTCCTAAAGCTTTAGGTGGTCTACTTTTTCCTACAAAACCAGCAACAATTGTTATTGTAAGGATATATGGAATGATTTGTATAAATTGAGCTGATACAAAAAAGCTCCATATTTGATTTAAAAATTGAATCGAAAATTCGGGTTTAGGAATTTGAATTCCTTGTAAAGTAATTCCCAAAGCATCAAAGAAACCAAAAGCAAGGCATGCCAGAGCAGCTGTTATTGGTTTCCATCCTCCAACAATAAGTGCTGCCAGAGCCATATAGCCTCGTCCAGCAGTCATATTTCTTGTATAACTACTTGATAAGCATATTGAAAGAGTTGCCCCTCCCAATCCAGCTAAGAAACCAGATACTAAAACACCCGACCAACGGGTACGAATGACATCAATACCGGATGTTTGCAAAGCATCTGGGTGCTCTCCTGCAAATTTGTGCCACATGCCATAAGGAGAAAATTTAAATAGACACCAAATGGATATCACGAGAAGCCAAGCAATTATAATGGGTGTGTAAATGAATCTATTTCCAATTGGAATTTCAGGTGTTGAACCTGTATTTTGAAAAAGAATTTGAGAGACAAAAGGAACAGTTCCGGACGCAAGAATTGTTATAGCTGTTCCTACAACAATTTGATTTGCTTTAAAATTAATTACAAATATTCCATATACAATTGCCATAAGCATGCCGGCAAACCCACCTGCAATTAAACCGAGAATGGGGTTTTGAGTCAAAGTGGTCACAGCAGCAGCTGCAAATGCGCCTGCAAGCATTTTACCTTCGAGAGCAATATTTATTATTCCACTTCTTTCACTAAAGAGACCGCCAAGTGCTGCAAAAATAAGTGGAGCTGACATTCGAATCGTTGCGCCGCCTATTGAGAATGCTAGATTAATCCAATCCATTACAATTTAACCTTTTTTCCAGATAAGATTTTTTCCCATAAACCATCAGCAGATACTGCAAGAATAATTAATGCCTGTAATACAAGTGAAAGGTCAGATGTGACATTATGTGTAAATATTTCAAGATCACTAGCTCCTTTTTGAAGTGCACCAAAAAGAAATCCCGAAAAAATAATTGCTATTGGATTGCCTCTTGCTAAAAATGCAACTGCAATACCCGTAAATCCATAGCCAGGTGAAAAATCAAGTTTAAAACATTCTGCTCTACTTAAGACTTCTCCTACACCGACGAGTCCAGCTAGACTTCCAGCGATAAACATATTTAAAATTTGAGTTTTTGAAATACTTATACATGCTGTTGAAGCTGCAGATTCATTTGATCCTACCGCTCTAATCTCATATCCTAGTGGAGTTCTGTATAAAAAAATCCAAACTAGAATAGCAACTATGACGGATAAAAATAATGCACTTGAAACGGGTGCGCTATCAAAAAACGCAAAAGTTTCGAGTTTATAATTTGGAGATATTGGAATGGTTTGTGGATTTTGAGTGTTTGGATCTTTTAATAAATATACAGTGACATAGCTGGCTATTCCTGCAGCAATAAAGTTAAGCATAATGGTTGTGATAACTTCATGAGCTCCTCTTTTTGCTTTTAAATATCCTGCAATTCCTCCCCATATACCACCTGCTAAAGCTGCGCAGATTCCTGCAAAAATTGGGGCTATAAAAGCTGGAACTGAAGTAAATAGGGCTCCAGCAGTTGCTGCAGCAAGAGCTCCCATTGTTAATTGTCCTTCGGCGCCTATATTAAATAAACCAGATTTAAAAGCCATTGAAACCGATAAACCTGTTAAAATAAGTGGCATACTATAAGTTAAAGTCATTCCAAAATCATATGTACTGCCAAAGCCTGATGTTGCAAAAATAAGAAAAACATTTAGAGGATTTTCTCCAGCAAAAAAAGTAACAAGGAGACCTAAAAAAAGGCCAATTATTGTTGCTGCTATCGGACGAATGATATTCATTTGCGAACTCCTTCTTGAGGAAGTCCACCACACATAGCTAATCCAATTTGATATTCGTTAGCTTCATTGCGTTTGTATTCTGCCACAATTTCTCCTTCGTATAGAACAATAATTCTATCTGCTAGAGTTGTTATTTCGTCTAGTTCAGAAGAAATAAGCAAAATTCCAACACCTTTATCTCTTTCTTCAACAATTCGCTGGTGAATAAATTCAATGGCTCCAATGTCTACCCCGCGCGTGGGATTTGCTGCGACAATAAAGTTTGGATCTTTACCAAATTCTCGTGCGATTATTATTTTTTGTTGGTTGCCGCCCGAAAAGCCAGATGCCAAAAGTTCAGAGTTACGTGGTCTGACATCATATAATTCCATTTCTTTTTTGACGGTTTTTTTTATTTTGGATATATTTTGTAAAAATCCAATTCGAAATTTTCTTTCCCAATGTCTGCCCAAAATATAATTTTCTTCAGCAGACATATTTAAAAGTAGGCCATCAACATGTCTATCTTCAGGAATAAATCCAACTATGAGATTGGACATTTCTGAGCTCTTTTTATGTTTTATATCTATTCCTAGTAAACTTATTTCACCACTTGCCGAGCTTGTTTGTGATGTTTTTTTACCAAAGTATTTTTGAGGATGAAAAATAAGATCAAGTAAATCGGATTGACCATTGCCTTCAACACCAGCGATTCCAACTATTTCTCCACCTGATACTTTTAAATTTATTTTATTTAATAAATTTCTTTTTGAATCTTTTGTTTTGTAATCTTTTAAAGTTACATCTGTTAAATTTAAAACTGGGCCTTTTATATTTGTTCCATTTGGGATTTGTGGTTTTAAATTAACATTTCGACCAACCATCATAGATGCAATTTTTTCTTCAGTTGCGTCGTGAGTTTCAATATTTCCAATAACTTGTCCACTTCTAAATATGGTAATATGATCGGTAAAACTAAGAACTTCTTTTAATTTATGGGTTACAATTATAATTGTTTTGCCCTCAGCTTTTAGCTTTTTTAAATTTGTAAAAAGCTCTTCAACTTCATGTGGTGTTAATACAGCTGTTGGTTCATCGAGTATAAGAATATCAGCATTTCTATATAGTAATTTTAAAATTTCAATTCTTTGTTGCATTCCAACAGGAAGTTTAGATATTTTAATATCTAATGGAACTGATAAGCCATATTTTTTTGCAATTTTTTCTATTCTAATTTTAGCTTTTTTTCTATCGATTATATTAAGAGAAAGAGGTAGAAAAGGTATTTTAAGTGTATTATTTTCATCACCTAAAATTATGTTATCTAAACCTGTTGCGGTTTCTGCTAGCATAAAATGTTGATGTACCATTCCAATTCCATTTTTTATAGCATCTCGTGGCGAGCTCCAGTGTTGTGGTTGACCATTAACTAAAACTTCTCCAGAATCTTCCTTATAAAGTCCAAATAAAATTTTCATTGCAGTCGATTTACCGGCTCCATTTTCTCCTACAAGTGCGCGAATAGAGCCTTTTGGAACTGAAAAACTTATTTTATTATTTGCAATTATTTTTCCAAAGGTCTTTGTGACCTCACGAAACTCAAAAGCAACTTGGTTTTTACTTATGTTCATATATAATACCGTTTGTCGTTAAAAATTACTTAAAAATAAAAAGGTAGAAAATTACTTTCCTACCTTATAATAATCTGGAACGTTAATTTTTTTAGATATTATATCTTGTTTGATTTTATTAATTTTCTTTATATCTTCATTTGAAAAAAGTTGTTTATTGTATGTGTCGTATGCCCAGTCAACTCCATCATCGGCAAAACCGCATGTTATAACGCCTGTAGTGAATTTATTTTCAATAAAATCTTTTACTGCAGAATAAATTTTGGAATTAACTTTTTTTTCCATACTTGTTAAAACTGTTCCAGGAATTAAATAGTTTTGATTTGAATCAACACCAATAACAAATTTTTTAGTCTCTGCTTTGTTGTTTTTCTTATTCATATCAGATACCGCATCAAAGACACCTTGTGAGGATGCGCCTGCTGCAACAAATATTATATCACTCTCTTGATTGTACATAGACAATGCAAGTTCTTTTGCCTTTGTTGGATTATTCCATGCAGCAGG
The DNA here is from genome assembly GCF_009208585.1 of Fluviispira multicolorata. GTDB lineage: Bacteria > Bdellovibrionota_B > Oligoflexia > Silvanigrellales > Silvanigrellaceae > Silvanigrella > Silvanigrella multicolorata. The sequence continues at coordinate 363,881 of NZ_WFLN01000006.1, read as the reverse complement.
TGAAACTCCTACATATGTTTCTGTAATTTTTATTTTTGGGTTTATGTATTTTGCGCCAGATTCAAAACCCAAAGCAAAGCGTTTTATAAGTGGTATTTCCATTCCACCAATAAATCCAATCTTAGCTGTTTTCGACTTAATAGCAGCAATTGCTCCTATTAAAAAACTTCCCTCGTGTTCTTGAAATGATAAAGAACGGATATTTGTTTCTTTAATTGATGAATCAACAAGAACATATCTTTGTTTTGGAAATTTTTGTGCCATTTTTCCAACAATATCAGCATTATTAAAACCAACGGCAATAATAAGTCCACAATCTCCATTTGAAAGAGTTCTAATAAAATGAGGTGATTGCGAATCTTCTTTAACAGTTACGTATTTACTATCTTTTGTTATTTTAAAATCGCTTTGTGCTTTTAAAAATCCTTCATATGCAGATTGATTAAAAGATTTATCGTCTTTTCCTCCTTTATCGAGAATAAGACATATCTTATTATTTATTTCTGCATAAGAATTTAAAGAAATTATAGCAAATAAAGAAAAAAAGAAAGATTTAAGAAAAATATTTTTTACAAAATTAAATAATTGCATATTAATTCTTTGCCTCTTTATAATAATCTGGAACTTGAATTTTTTCTGCTATAATATCAGATTTAATTTTTTTAATTTTTTCAAGATCTTTATTAGTAAATAAATTTTTATTATATTTATCTAATGCCCAATCAACGCCACCATTGCTCAAGCCATATGAGTTTTTACCTGTTGAAAACTTATCATCAATAACGGATTGAATAGTGTCAATAACAGTTTCTGTAACTCCTTTTGTCATACTTGTAAGAACAATTCCTGGTTTAATCCAGTTTTGATTGGAGTCGCAGCCAATAGCATATTTTTTATATTTTAAATTATCTTTTTTTTCTGCGGCATTAAAAACCCCAAGGCCAGATCCACCTGCAGCATGAAAAATAATATCTGCTCCTTGAGCATATTGGCTTAAAGCAAGCTCTTGTGCTTTTGTAGGATTATTCCATGCTTCAATGGATATTCCTACATATCCAGAGAAAACTTTAATTTTAGGGTTTATATATTTTGCGCCAGCAATATAAGCTGTTTCAAATCTACGAATTAGAGGAATATCCATACCCCCAATAAAACCAATTTCATTTGTTTTTGATTTCATTGCAGCAATAGCACCAATTAAAAATGCGCCTTGATCTTCTCTATAAATAATGGAGCGCACATTATTTTCATTAATAACTGAATCAATAACAACAAATTTTTGTTCAGGATATTTTGGTATTAAAGCTTTTATTGCGTCTGCATTATTTATTCCAATTGAGAATATAACAGCACAATTGCTCTTTGTGAAAGAACGAATAGCTTGTTTAAGCTGTGTGTCTTCTTTGGCGTCAATAACTTTACTTTCTTTCGAAATTGGAAGTGTTTTTAAAGCAGTTTGAAACCCTTCATAAGCTGCTTGATTAAATGAACGATCATCTTTGCCCGCTTTATCAAGAATCATACAAATTTTAGGATTTATTGCGGCACTCACGGATTGAGTATTCAATGTTATTGATAGAAGGAAAATAGAGGTAATAATATTCTTCATTTTAAACTATAGCCTTTCAAAGGAAATATTATTTTTTATCTAACTTATAATAATCAGGGACAATTATTTTTCCATTGATAATTTTCTCTTTGATACCATTAATTTCGGTTAATTGCGCATCTGTAAAGAATTTTTTATTATGTTCATCATAGGCCCAATCAACGCCTCCATCTTTTAAATTAAATGTCGTGTGATCTGTGTTGAATGTTTCATTTGAAAAATCTTTAATTGCTAAATAGACAGCGTTATCAACCCTCTTAACCATGCTCGTTAAAATGACTTTTGGGTTAATCCAATTTTGGTTGGAATCTACTCCAATCGCATAGTGTTTTGTTTTCGACTTTTTGTTCATCTGTTCAGCAGAATCAAAAACGCCTTGGCCTGAATTTGCGGCCACTTGATAAATAACATCAGTGCCTTCATTATACTGTGCGTGTGCAAGCTCTTTTGCTTTAGCGGGATTATTCCAAGCATCTGGAGTTATACCGACATAGGCAGTTGAAATTTTGATTTTAGGATTAATATACTTAGCGCCTGCAGAATATCCTGTTTCAAAACGATGAATCAGAGGGATATCCATGCCCCCAACAAAACCAATTTTTCCTGTAGTTGATTTCATGGCTGCAATTGCACCCACTAAAAAGGATCCATCATGTTCCGCAAATGTAATAGAACGGATATTCTTTGTGGTGTTTTTTCCTTCTAGATTGGTATCGACTGCGAGAAATTTTTTGTTAGGATACTTAGAGGCAAGGTCTGGTAGATATTCTGAGGGGTTATAGCCAATAGCTATTATTAAATCGCACTTGGCGGAAGTTGCAAAACTTCTAAAAAATTGGGATATTTGAGCGTCATTCTTTGGTTCTACAAATTTGCTAGTTTTATTGACAGGAAACTCTTTAATGGCTCGATTAAAACCGAGTACAGCAGATTCATTGAAAGATCTGTCGTCTTTGCCTCCCTTATCCAGAACCATACAAACTTTTGGTGGCTCTGAAGCGTATAATGTCATGGGTGTGATTGCCGACATGCTTAGGAGAGGAAAAAGTAATAATCCTGCTTTTTTAGATACACAGCTAGGAGACACGAGAGATCCTTTCTGATTGAAGTTTCTTGGCAAAATATGATACTTAGCCAAATAGGCACGAGCAAAAGAGGCATAGCACAAATGCGCCAAATGTTTCTAGGACTTTTTAATTCTTTGCTACGTTATCTTAAGTCTCGTATTTTCCCAAAAATAAGCTTGGTTAGAAAAAATTGACAAAGTGTGTTGACTTCTCTTTTTTGATTTTGTACACCACAGAACACTCTGACAGTCGAGATGAAAATCTCTCTGACAAAGTAAATGCGCGGTTAGCTCAGCTGGATAGAGCACCAGACTACGAATCTGGCGGTCAGGCGTTCGAATCGCTTACCGCGCGCCATTTTTATTATATATTTCCCTTGGGGAGCGATGGGTGAGTGGCTCAAACCACGCCCTTGCTAAGGGCGCGAAGGGGAGACTCTTCCGAGGGTTCGAATCCCTCTCGCTCCGCCACCTTTTAGGTTACTCAATTCTTGTCTACTATAAAATCCACAAACGACAATTTAAATCATAGCTACTACATGGAAAAATGTCTTGAACTTGCAAAACAAGCTGCATCCTTAGGGGAAGTTCCTGTTGGCGCACTTATTGTGACTTCCCAAGGTGAAATTATCTCTGAAGCACATAACTTACGAGAGATAGAAAATATTGCCACAGCACATGCAGAACTTATTGCTATTGAGCGTGCGTGTAAAAAACTTGGACGTTGGCGTTTAAGTGATTGCAGTCTTTATGTGAGCTTAGAACCCTGTTTTATGTGCGCTGGGGGCATTGTGCTGGCTCGTATTCCTAATGTAATCTTTGCCGCTTCTGATCCCAAGGCGGGTGCTGTTGGGAGCCTAATCAATATTTTAAATGATAAACGTTTAAATCATCAATGTCATGTTATTTCTGGTATTTGTTCCGAAGAATCATCAAATCTTTTAAAAACCTTTTTCAAGGTTCGGCGAAAAAAATAAATTTAATTTTGAAAATAACTCTTATTTTGTGTAGAGAGAAGAAAATGTATCTAATATTTGATACAATCAAACATTCATGAATTGTTTGAGTCTAAATTTATTTAATTTGGAGAATTACTCTGTGGAAGCTCCTTCTCAATTTAAAGGTTTAGCCATCGGTGTTGTTCTTGCCGCTGGAATGGGGAAGAGAATGAACTCCCATTTGCCTAAAGTTGCACATCTCCTGTTTGGCAAACCATTGGTTATTTGGGCAATAGAATCACTTATAAAAGCAGATGTAAAAAAATTAGTTGTCGTCATTTCTCCTGCACAAAAAATAGTTGAGCAGATTATTGCTGAACGCTCTTTTCAAGAAAATATTCAAATTAAATTTGCATATCAAGAAAATCCTTTGGGGACAGGGCATGCTGCCCGCTGTGGGGTTGAGGTTGCGAGGCATTCTTTTTCAAAAGAAATTGATGAAAATTTAAATGCAAAAATATTAATTGCATACGGAGATACTCCTGCGGTTGAAGGAGAAACCTTCAGAGATTTTCTTAACTATCATAGCGCTCAAAATCACTCATTCACAGTTCTTGCTTTTTTAGCTAAAAATCCTTTTGGCTATGGAAGAATATTAACTGATAAAAATAATAATTTTTTAGCAATTCATGAAGAAAAAGATTGTAATGACGAAGAGAAAAAAATAAATTTATGCAATTCAGGATTTTTATGTGCGAATTTTTCAGATATTGAAAATATTCTGCCTCAATTGAAAAATGATAATTCAGCGAAAGAATTTTATTTGACTGACGCTCCTTTCATTTCTAGAAGTTCTGGTAAAAAAGTTGGTTATATGATAGGGGAAGATGAAAGCGAATTTCTAGGTATAAACTCTCAAGAACAATTGGCGGAAATGGAAATAAGATTCCAAAAAAAATATAATACAAAATAAAAAATAAATTTATTATAAAAGAGGTTTAGTATGTGTGGTGTTATTGGATACATTGGAACAAATGCAACCCCTGAATTTTTCTACAATGGGCTAAAACGCCTCGAGTATAGAGGTTATGATTCAGCTGGTATTGCAATGATGAATTCAGATGGAGTGTTTATACAAAGAGCTGAAGGAAAGTTAAATAATTTACAAAAAAAACTTTCTAAACTTCCTGAAAATACCAAGATTGGAATTGGGCATACACGTTGGGCAACTCATGGTAAGCCGACTGAAAACAATGCGCATCCACATCGTTCAGAAAATATTATCTTATTGCACAATGGAATTATTGAAAATTATAAACCATTAAAAACTTTTTTAATTAAAAAGGGCTATGAGTTTCAAAGTGAAACAGACACGGAGGTTGCTGCTCATTTATTAAATTATGAATATAAGCAACTCTCACAAGAAAAAAATAATTTTGAGAGAATGAAAAAAGCTATTTTTTCTTTAGTTTCTCAAATTCATGGTGCATTTGCTTTTGGTATTATGTGTACCGATGTGTCTGACACGTTATATGTCGTAAAATATGGGTCTCCTGTTGTTCTTGGACTGGGTAAAAATGAAAATTATATGGCATCTGGAATAACCGCACTTGTTGAGCACACTCGTTCCATTATAATAATGGAAGATAAAGAAATAGCATTTTTAAAGTCCGATAAAATTATTTTGACAGATTTTTCTGGAAATGAAATTGAAAGAAAACCAATTCAAATATCTTGGTCGACTGCAATGCTCGATAAAAATGGTTACGATCATTATATGCTAAAAGAAATTCACGAGCAGCCACAGGCTGTGGCTCAGACAATAAATGGACGCTTAGATCTTGAATTAGGTAAAATAAATATTGATAATTATGGTATTTCTAATATTAACTTAAAAGAAATTGACAGAATTCAAATCATTGCATGTGGTACAAGTTTTTATGCAGGTTCGTTGGCTCGTTACTTTATAGAAAAATTTACTAAAATTCCCGTTGAAGTTGAACTCGCAAGTGAAAGTCGCTATCGGACTTCAACAGTAAATTCAAGAACATTAAGTATCGCTGTTTCGCAAAGTGGAGAGACCATTGACACATTGCAAGCAATAAAATTTTCAAAAGAAAATGGAGCGCAGACTTTAGCGATTGTAAATGTTCCTGGGAGCACAATTGCGCACAATTGCCACGATGAAAGTTTAATATATGCAGGGCCAGAAGTTGGTGTTGCAAGTACCAAGGCTTTTTCGGCACAGGTGAGTTCGCTCATAATATTAGGATTAGCACTTGCTCAAGAGCAAAAGAAACTCTCTTCTGAAAAAATAACAGAATGTATTGATGAACTTGTTAAAGTTCCAAGTTTACTTGAAAAAACATTGACTCTTTCAAGCTATATTGAAAAAATATCTAAGAAATTCTATAAAGCATCGAGTATTTTATTTATTGGACGAGGACAACAGTGGTTTGTTGCTATGGAAGGCGCTTTAAAACTTAAAGAACTCTCATATATTCACGCCGAAGGATATGCTGCCGGTGAGTTAAAGCACGGTCCTATTGCTCTTATAGATGAAAATCTTTGGGTTGTTTGTTTAGCTCCAAAAGACAGTTATTATGAAAAAACAATTAGTAATATAGAAGAAATACGTGCACGGGGTGGTAAAATACTTTCTGTTGGGACAGAAGGAGATGAAGATTTAAAAAGTATTTCTGATGAGTTTATTGGTGTAGTTGAATGCTCAGAAATTATTCTTCCATTTTTAACCGCTGTGCCTATGCATTTATTGTCTTATTGGATTGCTGTTAAAAAAGGTACTGATGTTGATCAACCAAGAAATTTAGCAAAGAGTGTTACAGTGGAATAAAACATAAAAATAAGGAAGCAATATGCACTCTCATTTTAAAGAAGTAAATTTACCTGAGAGAAAAAAAATTGTTCTTATTGCTCATGATAATAAAAAAAGAGAATTATTAGAATGGGCTGTTAAATACCGCGATGAATTATCGAAGCACAAACTTTTTGCTACAGGAACAACAGGGAAGTTATTAGAAAGAGAAACAGGTCTTAAGGTAACGTGTTTTGAAAGTGGTCCATTAGGCGGGGATATGCAAGCTGGAGCATATATCGCTGATGGAAAACTCGATCTCGTTCTTTTTTTCTGGGATCCTCTTGCTGCTCAACCACACGATCCTGATGTGCGCGCCTTATTAAGAGTTGCTGTTGTTTGGAATGTGCCACTTGCTTGTAATCGCTCTTCCGCAGATTTTCTTATTTCATCACCATATTTTTCTGGAAAATACACTAAAAAAGTGACTGATTTTACCGTTTATAAAAATAGGAAAAATTCTTAGATAAAAAGTCTATTTGTTAAAATGCTTTATTATGTAGTTTTAGAAAACTATATAACTCATCAAGCGACATTTCTAAAATTTTGCAATAATATTCAACAACATTTTTGTCTGTGAAGTCTTCAGCAATTAAAGCAGTTTCTTTATAATCTAATGTTAATTCATCTCCTGGAAAAATATCAATAAGACATTTCGCATAAATTATACCGATATCTGGTTCTTGTTTATAAATTTTTAAATTTGGTTTATTATTGTGATTGATAAATCTTGTTGCAGTGGTTTGTGAGTATTCCCACTTTAAATCTGGGTCATATTGGGAGCCTAAATATCGAATATACGGTAGCTCAACTGATTTATGTATTAGAGATGGGCCAAGTTCAGTATTTTTTGCAAAATATTTTTTTGAATATAAACCAAGTCCATGAATTTGTGACTCTTTAACTTCAAAATTATCGAGTCCTAAATGCAATAATATTTCATCTTGTTTTTTGTGAAGTGATTTTTGCGTGATGTGCATATGAAATTTGGCTCCTGCTTTTCATTGGAGAATTAGCAATACATGTTATCAGAAAAAAATTTATATACGAAAGAAATATTATTTTCCACTAAAATATATTAATAAATTTAAACACTCGCTATGACTTTCGTATTTTATGGATTTTTTAACTTTTTCATGCATTACATAATAGATTTTAATTGAAATTTAATGAAATCAGATTAAACTTTCTCATAACTATTTATATTGTAGAAGTAATAAATATATATATATATATATTAAGTAGTTAAAAATTATTTTCGGAAAAAATGTCTTTAGCATTAAATTCTACGCATTAGTACGTATGAAATATTATTTGAGTGATAGTCTTTTATATTTCATTAGTGCTGTCTAACATAACTTTATTTTTATATGTAAATTTTTTAAGATTTTTCATTATGATTGGGAGAAATACTCTCCAAGTCAAGTTCATGATTGTGAATAAAAAAATATCTTTAGAGTTATTTTTTTATTGAGTTTAAAAAAATTAAACTCTCCCAAGCATTTTTTCTAGTATAATGAAACTTTTCTTCTAAATTTGCAAATGTATTTTCACAGGTTTCTAAAACATTTTTAGGAAGATTTTTATAATCTTCACTGCCATTCATCATCATAGATGATTTAATTTTTTTAATTTCTTCTTCCTTACTCTCATAAATTCGTTTTGCAATAGTTGCTAATTCTTGTTCAAAAACTTTTGCGAAGTTAAGTTCTTCACTTGGCCTTTCTACACGCCAAGAGGCAATTTTTCCAACTAGTCTTTCTCTAATTTCTCTCTTGTTTCCAGTCGTACCCATTAGAGATTCCATTTCTTCCATAATATTTTCGTTAGCATCTTCTTGTCTGCCTGTTATATCATTCTGCATTTTTTCTTTTTTTAAATATGAAGTAACATTTTTCATATACCTTTGCAGTGCTTTTATATATTGTTCTTCATCATATAAATTTAAGGCAGATAAAAACTCTCTATGAAAAAATTGAGCATATTGAGATTTAATATATTTAATAAATTCACGGTAATCATGATAACCTCCACGTGGTTCAAATTGAAGATAATCATATATAGTTCTATCGCGAGTTAATTTTTCAACTTCATCAAAAAGAGCAATTGTTGAGAGAGAATCATGTCTTTCATTTTGTGCAGCAAAATAAAGTAACATTTTCATCTCTCGAGGACTCGCTCCAAATCGACCTTCATATGCAACAGAACTTTGACTTTCTTTTAAAATATCTTCCACATGTTTTTTTAATAAACCTTTTTCTGTTTCAGTAAATGCATTAGAAGGCTCATTTCCATCATAAAGTGCCTGTTTATCATAGGGATCAAGACGGGCAATTAAATTTCTTATTCCTGGATCATAATAATCAGGATCTGGTTGCCTCAATCGAGTTAACACTGCCCAGCGGGCAAGAAGATTAAGTGAATGAGGACCAATTTTTTTAGTTTTTTCAATTATTTTTATGTCTTCTTCATAAATCTTTTGTTCGAGTCGAGCAGATAAAAGATATGGAACACGCACAAGCTCGAATCTCCCTTTAAATGAAGGCCAATCTGGTGAGTTTTTAAATGCATCTAAATGTTTTTCATTTGCGCTGGCCATCATGACTAAGTCAAGATCAGCAATTCCGCTTGAGAGATTAATATTCATTTTTTCAATTGTAGAAAGTAAATACTTAAATGCATCAAGTGGTCGTTTTAATAAATCCGCAAATTCAATAAATCCTCTATTTGCATCAATCAATTCACCTTGAGGTTCGTAAAGCCTAATATTTTGTAGGGCAGGGGGAATATTTTGCATATTCCGTTCCATGGTTATTTGTCTATCTTGTGCATCGATAGCCATTTGTGGTTCAACCGATGCAATGCCCTCGCGATAGCGACTGCTGTAAAAAAACCTTTCGACTTGAACATGTCTTAAAACTTTTTCGAGATCTCCTTTATACGCAACAAGAAGTGAATCAAATATTTTTTTACTTTTTGCGCCTAGTGCTCCTTCTTCAAGGTAGCTTGGTATTTCATCATGGGTTAAGTTTTTCCCAATTACTTTCTTAAAATATTCTACACGTTCTTTTTTAGGTAAAATAAAAATTGGATTTTCTTTCATTTCACTAACAATTTTGCACATAATTTCGTCATCTTCTAAATGTGCAAAGCTTTTATTTCCATTTCTACTTGGATTATTATCACCAAATCCAATATGTTTATTTAAAGCATCTCCAAGACCCTCATAACCAATTTTGTCTGAAGGAAATATCCAATTGAATTTATAAACGACACCTTCTTCAGTTTTTGAATATTCTTCGAGTCCATTTGCTAAGGATTCCGCAGTGGATGATTTGCTTGAGCCATTTGGCCCATGTAATAAGACTAATTTATCAATTTTTCCCTGACGGACAAATTGTTCTAGAACTCTGTAAATACTTTCATGAGCTTCTTCTTGGCCAACGATGGCAGGTTTATTTTTGCCACGCACCCTTTCAAAAAGTTTAAAATGTCTTTTGGTATGATTAAATCCATGCTTAATTTCGCTTACTCCAAAAAATTTAAACATATCAAGCATATATTCAGCTGAATTTCTTATAAGTCTTTTGGGCTCATTGCTAAAAATATCAAGAAATTCATCATAAGATAAAATATATTTTTGTTCTTTAAATTCCCGACGTACGCTATCGGATACAGAACTGAGTAGCTCTTTGGAATGCATTGTCGCCATTTCTTTTCCTCCTGCCGTTGCCCTAAAAAAAAATGCTTGACTCTGTTAACCTCAAAACGTTCTCATGGAATGATAGAGGAAGATTTGATTTCTTGTAAGAGACCGATCCCTCTTTGGGTCGGATTATTTGCAGAAGGGGTACGGGGTTGAAAAAGAAATTTGTTCTTGACACAAATGTATTGCTCTCCAATCCAAGCGCCATTTTCTCCTTTGAAGATAATGATGTTTATATCCCAATCTCTGTGATTGAAGAATTGGACACATTTAAAAAAGGTTTGAGTGAAACGGGAAGAAATGCAAGACAATTTTCAAGAATATTAGATGATCTTAGAGAAAAGGGATCATTAAGTAACGGTATTCCGCTTTTCACTGATAAGAAAGACAGTGGACGTGTGTATGTTGTTTTGGAGTCAGATATGGCTTTACTCCCTGCTCATTTTGAAAGAAAGCCAGATAATTTAATATTAAGTGTTGCTCTTATTTTAAAACGTCAGACTCCGAATATGGCTGTTATATTAATCACAAAAGATTCTAACTTAAGAATCAAAGCAGATGCATTGGGAATTAATGTTTCAGATTTTGAAGCAGATAAAGTTAATATTGAGGAATTGTACACAGGGATTGTTGAATTTGAAGTTGATGCAGAAATTTTAAAAAAATATTTGTCATCAGGCACAGTTTCACTTGAGGATTATGAATTGATGCCAAATCAATATGTAATTTTAAGAGATAATAGAGACTCATTGCAATTTGTTTATGGAAAATACGATCATGTTACAGGTAATTTAAAAAATTTAAATCTAGGTGGAAAAGATTTTGTTTGGGGAATTTATCCACGAAATTTGGAACAAAGCTTTGCATTAGATTTATTACTCGATGATGATGTTAAACTTATTACTTTAGTTGGAACGGCTGGTACTGGTAAAACACTGTTAGCTATAGCTGCAGGCCTAGAAAAAACTACAGATGAATCCAAATATCAAAAATTACTTGTAAGCAGACCAATTTTTCCGTTGGGACGTGACGTTGGATATTTACCTGGTACTTTAGAAGAAAAATTAAATCCATGGATGCAACCTATCTTCGATAATTTAGAACTTCTTCTTGGAGGAGTTGCTCAAGGTAGACAAAAAAGATTGTCGCAAAGTTATCATGAACTTATAAATCAAGGGATTCTTGAAGTAGAACCTTTAACATATATTCGAGGACGATCCATTCCAAATCAGTACTTTATTGTTGATGAAGCACAAAATTTAACTCCTCATGAAATAAAAACTATTCTTACGCGTGCAGGAGAAAATACGAAGATAATTTTAACGGGAGATCCTTACCAAATTGATAATCCTTATGTTGATGCTGCATCGAATGGTTTGACGTATGTTGTTGAAAGGATGAAGCAGGAAGCAATTGCTGGGCATGTTTCTTTAGTTAAAGGAGAGAGATCTGCACTTGCAACAATAGCAGCTAGTTTGTTGTAATTAAAGTAACAAATCAGAATATTAATTAAGAAAAATAAATAATTATAGTAAAATATATGTTAATTAATTTAATTATTTATTTTCTCTTTTGTGGCATGGGTGTTAAAATTTAATTTTAAAGTAACAGCATTTTTTTCGAATATAAAATTTTTTCTGCAAATTAATTTTTTAGAAATTTTTTAATAAGTAAACAATTGAAAATTTTATTTTCTTGGTGAAAGCAAATTTCCTAGAATTAACTCAGAAATACGCTCTAAATCATCTAGGGTATAATAACTGATCTCAATTTTGCCTTTATTTGTATCACCAGTGATCTTTACCTTTGTTCCAAGGTGTCCTTTAAATTGATCGCATATGTAGCGTAAATCAGGTGAGATGGAATCTATTAAAGTTTTTTGATGTTTTTCTGATTTTAAATTCTTAATTAAATCTTCAGTTTGTCTTACGGACAATTTTTTCTTAACAATAATTGAGAGTGCTTTTATTTGCAATTTTTCATTATTTAATGCGCATAATGCTCGTGCATGCCCTGCAGAAATAGTTTTATTTTGAAGATCGTCTTGCACTTTTTCTGGTAAAGTTAAAAGTCGTATTGTGTTTGTAACTGTGGCTCTACTTTTTCCAATTCGTGTTGCTAAGGCATCCTGCGTGTAATTGTGCTCTTCTATAAGCTGTTTTAAAGAATGTGCTTCTTCAAGTGCTGACAAAGACTCTCTTTGAATATTTTCGATAAGTGCAAGTTCTAGACGAGAGTGATCATGCAGTTCACGAACAATACAAGGTACTGATTCCAACCCTGCAATTTTTGCAGCTCTCCATCTTCTTTCACCTGCGATAATTGTAATTTGCCCATCTTTCTCTAATGAGACAATGAGAGGTTGAAGAATTCCATAGGTTCGAATGCTTTGAGCAAGTTCTTCCAGACTTTCTTGTTCAAAAGTATAGCGCGGTTGATTTTCCATTGGAGCAAGAAGATTAATTGAAATGTATTCTATCACTTGGTTTTGATAGTAGTTTTTTGCTTGATCGGTGTAACGATGATTGAGCGTCATAGGCCTTTGTTTTTCAATAAGAGGGTTTTCACTTTGGTTCATATGTTGCGTCATGAGGAGCTCCTTCAGCACAGTTTGAGACACTAATTCTAAAATATATAAAAATTCAAGTTTTCTGTTAAATTCAAATTAATCAATTAATGTTATGAGTTTAAGAACGAATGTTTCACGTGAAACATTACCAAGATCAATTTTCACACAAAAAAAACTCTTATGGATAGATTGAATAGGTTAAAATTTCCTAGTTGTAGTCGAATTGGCAACAATAGTTTCTTATACAATATTTAAGTATAGAAGCCATAAAAATTGAATCTCGATTATTTTAACTTCAGGTAGATCGTACTAAATATGAATGATGTAAGAAATTTATTATATTTATATATAATTAGCCGTTAGTTTGTAGTTTGTCTGTGCAGATTAAAAAGTTTCTTACGTTTTTAAGTTGCGCATAAAATTATTTGCTCACTTTCTGTTTTGAGAGTTGTTCAAAATCATATGGTGGTAAGACTGGTTTATAATTTGGATCTTTTGATAGTTCTGCCCAATGCGCATTGCAAATCGCAATAACACCCAATGCAACAAAGCTTGCACCTTCACTTAATACTTGTTGTGCTTGGTTAGGAGTGATTATTGATCCAGCTATGAATATTGGATAGTCACTGCCTAAAGATTCTCTAAACATATTAATTAGAGATTTATTAATATGAGAATATTTATCTGGTCTTTTTAATGCATTTGCTGTTGAAAGATGGATAAAATCAGTTGCCTTCTTTGAGCCACTTTTCGACTTGAATTGTTTCATCAATATCTATACCTGATTGAATTCCTGAGCTTTCTGGAGAGAGTCTCATACCAATGTGGAAATGATCAGGCACTTTTTTTCGACACGCATTTATGACTTCTCGAACAAAACAAGCTCTGTTTTCAATGCTTCCACAATACTCGTTTTCCTTAGATTAGACTGAGTGCTTAGAAATTGAGTGAGAATATATCCATTTGCCTCATGTATTTCGACTCCATCAAAACCTGCTTTATATGCACTTTCTGTTGCTGCAGCGAATTTATTTAAAATATCTGAGATGTCTTTGTGAGACATTTCTCTTGGTTCTTCAAAGTTTTGGTTATCAATTTTATATATACTTGCGCTCATTGGTTGCTTTCCAGTCAGTGCTCTTGCTGAACGAGCGGCGCCATGAAAAATTTGTATGATGTTTAAATTTTCGTATGTTTTCAAAGTTTCGCTAAGTCTTTTCAGACCAGGTAAATGTAAGTCATCATATATTCCAAGTTCATTTATCCATCCTTGAACACTCTGACAGACATGCACAGCGCAGTTGATTATGATTCCAAATCCCCCCTTTGCACGTTTCACTAACCACTGCAGCTCATTTTCACCAAGCTCTCCATTCTTAAGGCTCTAACTATTTGTCATTGGCGCAAGAGCTATTCTATTTTTAACTTGAATGCCATTTGGAAATTTAAATTCACTGTGTAATTTCATTTTGTCTCCTCTTAGGAATGAGTAAATATTATTTATTTAAAAACCTTCATATATGATTCATTTTATAGATGCTATTGAGGAGTTAAGTTTTTGAGTTTTAAAAAATATATTTTTAGTTTTTATATAATAATATTAAAATTTTAGATTCAAATGTTTCACGTGAAACATTTTGCAAGAAGTATATTATTTTTAAATTAAACTAAAATTAATAAAAATCCTTTTTAGTGCAATTAAATTAATAAATTTTAAAATGTTTCACGTGAAACATTGAAGTACGATGGGCTGTGAATATTTCACAGAAGAATTATAAAATGTTTTGATTCAATATTCTGTGATTATTTTGATGAGAGCACTCTTTCTTGTTTTATTTCTAATGAATATCAATAAGTTTTAAACAATATCACTCTTAAATGAATAGGTGGTATGAAGATCTATGAGTCAGGTAAGTCATTTTTGTTAACAATTAATGTTGGAGGAAGAATGGCTGGCTTGCGATCAAAATTAGTTTCATCGTTAATAAGTAAAAAACTAAATATAGAAATTGATCAGTTTTTATCTATATCAAGGCAAGGGTTTGATATTCAAATTAGAGTGGAGTATCCAGAAGTTGAGAAAATATTATTAGAAATTTTAGAGGTACAGTTAAAAATCAATTCTAGAGCGTATCGTCTAATTATTGAGCCTGAGCAAATATATTCAGAATATGAACTTCCTGAAAACGAAGATTTAAACTTTATGCCGATCATTTACGTTGGAAGGGCGGCGATAAAGAAAGGATATGGTTTTATAACTTTAAATCTTCCTCCTCCAGATCAACTTATAAGTTCCATACCATCCACGATCACCGCAGTGTTAAACTACTTTAGTTTAGAAATATACTTGGATGTTTTTGACTCAGAAAAATTACTAAGTCTCAAACAGATTGCGCGAACGCATGGTCTCAATGTGTTAGTTGATTCAGTTATCCAAACTGCTTATTTAGGAGGCTTTAAAGGTGAAAGTGAGGAAGCACAACGCCATTTGAATAAAACACATTTTGAATCAAGCAATGAAAGTGTTGGAAAAGAAATATCGCTTGAAAAATGTGCAGAAAGATTTTTTTCATATGTCCTTTTAAGGGGTGAAGATGCTCATTGTTTTTTAAAATCAAGCTTTAGCTACTATTCAATATATTTACAAGGGCTGAGCATGAGTCGAGCTAGTCAAATTTTATCAATTTCGAGGACAACTTTACAAGCTCATCTTAAAACTGCGGAAGAACTTGGAGTTTCCCATTTTTTTGAAGGAAATATCCAAAAGTCAATTTAATTGATATTAAATTTGCAAAATATGTGTGCGAGGGCTTGCAGAATCTCTAGGATCACAGTAATAACAAGGCCAGATACAGGAACGAGCGGGTGCTGCTTTGGGTAATCTCACTTAAACAACACCGTTTTTGTTTTGAGATATTTTTATTTTATTTAGAATATTCAGTGCTTCGTGCTGAATTTGCGCTGAGGTGGAGTAAATGGCTGGCTCTCTAGATATATATCCGTTTCATGACACAGAAGGAGCTGTCCGATTCGGTATCCAAGTTGCAATATTCTTAGTTGGTGTTGTGGTTGCTCAAAGGCTTATAATTGGTCCTGCTATTCGCTTACACAATGAGCGTAAAAAAAGAACCGTTGGAAGTTTTGAGACATCTAAGAATCAAAATGAAAGAGCTATTCAACTTGAACATGAATATTTCTTAGAACTTAAAAATGGTGCTGAAGAAGCAAAACATTTAAGGTTAGAAGAAATCAAAGCTGCTCAAAAAGTTGCAAATAAAATGATTGCTGAAAACCAAAAGAAAGCAGCGTTGCATGTGAGTTCAATTAGAGAAAAACTTTCTTTGGAAATGTTAGAAGCTAAATCAAATATGCCAAACCAAATTAATGATTTAGTTCAAACAATTTATAAAAAAATTGGTTTAGCAGTATTGATGTCATTTATTTCAGCAGCAGCTTTCTTTAAAAATTCAGCATTTGCATCTGCTGCGAGTGGTTCAGAAATTAATTGGTTATATGGTGTTTTTTGGCCATATTTTCAGTTTGCAGTTTTTATATTAGCGCTTGTTTATTTTGCAAAAAAGCCTATAACTGCAATGCTAGAAAAAAGACGTGATGATTTCAAAGCAAAACTTTCAGAAGCAAAAGAAGCCGCGTTGTTAGCGGAAAGAAAAATTAAAGAATATGAAAGTAAAATTGCCTCTCTACAAAATGAAATTAATGAGCTAAAAGAACGTAATTTATTTGATGCAAAAATTGAACGTGAGAAAATTTTAGCTGAAGCTTCAAAAGTTTCTGAAGCAATTTTAAGAGATGCGGATCGTGCTGCAAGAGAACTTATTAATCGCAGTCGTGAAGAAATTAGACAAGAACTTTTTAGTATAGCGCTTGAAGAAGTTGAAAAACGTCTTACTTCCGAAAAATTGCTCTCACTTGACTCCAAACTAAAGTCAGAAACAATCGAAGGAATAAAAACTCTTAATTAATTACTAAGTATTATTTTTTTGTTTTCTGTGGAGTATTTAAGGTATGAAAAAAAATTCTGGCCCTATAGCAAGACGCTACGGCACAGCTTTATATGAGTGTGCAATAGATGCTTCCAGAAATGGAAGCTCTCTTTCTTTTGAGAAATTTGCAGATATTGTGAGAGAATTGCAAGCAACTTTTGATAAGAAATTATTGTCTTATTTTAAAAGTCCTGTGTTAACTATTAAAGAAAAAAATGAACTTCTTGATATTGTATTAAGTAAAATTAATACTAATGAAAAAAAATTACCGTCTGAGTTAAAAGATTTTTTAAGGCTTATGATCGAAAATGCTCGTTTATTAGAGCTTCCCATTGTTTTAAAAGATTTTTTAATCAAAGCAGATGAATACATTGGAGTTGCTAGAGCAACTTTAATATCAGCTAATAAGGTAACTAAAGAAGGTGAAGAGGATTTCTCTTCAATTTTGTCTTCAGTTTTAAGAAAAAAAATTGTTCTCGAAACGAAGGTTGATGAATCACTTCGTTCTGGTTTTATAGTAAAAGTAGGAAATACTAACGTAGATGCGAGTCTACGTTCTCGTCTTTTGAATCTTAAAGAGTCTTTGAGTTAGGAGTTGAATTCATGGAGCATATCCGGGTTGATGAAATTAGCCAATTGTTAAAGCAGAAAATTCAGGCTTTTGGTCAGAAGGCAGAAGTGTCTGAAACTGGAACTGTCGTCTCTATTGCAGATGGAATGGCTCGCATTTACGGTCTTGAAAAAGCGCTTATTAGTGAGCTAGTTCAATTTGAAAATGGTGCTAAAGGAATTGTTTTAAATCTTGAAGAAGATAATGTTGGAGTTGCTATCTTTGGTGGAAGTGAATCTATCTATGAAGGAATGCAAGTTCGCCGAACAGGAAAAGTAAACAGTGTGCCAGTTGGGCCGCAACTTCTTGGCCGTGTTGTCAATGCTCTTGGTGAACCAATTGATGGACTAGGTGATTTAAATACTTCAGAAACTTCTGTTGTTGAAGTAAAAGCACCAGGTATTATGGCGCGTAAAAGTGTTCATGAACCTATGCAAACTGGACTTAAATCTGTTGACTCAATGATTCCAATTGGACGTGGTCAACGTGAATTAATCATTGGTGACCGCCAAACTGGAAAAACAGCAATTGCAATCGATACAATTATAAATCAAAAAGGCAATGGCGTAAAATGTGTCTATGTAGCTATTGGCCAAAAATACTCAACAATTGCTCAAATTGTTGAAAAACTTCGTCGTGCAGGCGCTCTTGAGTATACAACTATTGTCGTTGCTGGTGCTTCTGAGGCAGCAACACTCCAATTTATGGCTCCTTATACAGGCTGTACAATTGGCGAGTATTTCCGTGATCGCGGACAGCATGCAGTTATCTTTTATGATGACTTGACAAAACACGCACAGGCTTATCGCGAACTTTCTCTATTGCTTCGTCGACCACCAGGTCGTGAAGCTTATCCAGGGGATGTTTTCTATCTACACAGCCGTCTTCTTGAGCGTGCATGTAAATTAAATGATGAGCTTGGAGCAGGCAGTTTAACTGCATTTCCAATTATTGAAACACAAGCAAACGACATTTCTGCATATATTCCAACTAACGTGATTTCTATTACAGATGGACAAATCTTTTTGGAAGCAGATTTATTCAATGCAGGTATGCGTCCCGCAGTAAATGCAGGTCTTTCTGTTTCTCGTGTGGGTGGAGCCGCTCAAACTGGTGCAATGAAACAAGTTGCAGGAAATATGCGCCTTGAGCTTGCTCAATATCGCGAACTTGCAGCCTTTGCACAATTTGGCTCAGATCTCGATGCTACGACTCGTAAACAAATTAACAGAGGGCAACGCTTAACTGAATTGCTTAAGCAAGCTCAATACTCTCCATTAACTATGGAAAAACAAGTTCTTACGATTTTTGCAGCTATTAATGGTTTTCTTGATAATACAGAAGTTCGTCATGTTCGTGCTTACGAGCGCCAAATGTTGAATTACTTTGAAGCATCTTTTCCAAAAATAATGGCTGAAATTGCAACAGGTAAGAAAATGAGTAATGAGCTGCAAGCAGAAATTAAAATAGCTCTCGATGACTTCGCGAAGAGGTTTGAACCAAATGCCAGTAAATCTTAAGGATCTACGCAATAGAATTAAAAGTGTTAAAAGCACCCAGCAAATTACAAAAGCAATGAAGCTTGTTTCTGCTGCTAAGTTTGGGCGTGCACAACATAATGTTGTTAATGCGCGTCCTTATGCTCTTTCTCTTGCGCAGCTTACGGCAAAACTTGCAGGTCTTGTAAGTGGTGGAAGCGCTCACCCACTTATGAATGATGTTTCAAGCAAAGTTGCTATTGTGCTTGTTATTTCTTCTGAAAGAGGATTGTGTGGTGGCTATAATTCTAATGTTTCTAAGCAGGCAATAAAAACTATTGACGAATTAGAATTAGAGGGATTTAAAGTCACTGCTGTTTGTATTGGGAAAAAAGCTTTTCAAACCTTAAATAGAAGAAGAAAGCTTGTATTAAAAAAGAAAGATGAACCAATATTTGTAACTGAAAACGAATATGCAGCAGACGCTAACGTACTCGTTCCAGGCGAAGGTTTAGTTTCTATTACAACTCCTTTTGATAAACCTACAAATGCAATGGCAACTCGTTTGTCAGAGGCATTTGCAAAACTTTATACAGATGAAAAAATTGGAAAATTTGTAATTGTTTATAATAAGTTCCAGTCCGCAATGTCTCAAATTCCGACTGCTGATATTGTATTGCCTCTTCATGTTGGCTCCGCTTCAATTGAAGCAGAACCTATTTTTGAACCAGAGATAGACGAACTACTTGAGCATGTGATTCCTCGTTATATGACTTCTAGACTTTTTCAAACACTGCTCGAGTCTGTCGCAAGTGAGCAAGGGGCGCGTATGACGGCAATGGATAATGCAACTCGAAATGCAAAGGAAATGGAGCGTAAACTTCAAATTACTTACCAACGAGCTCGTCAAGCAGCAATTACAAACGAACTTATTGAAATTATCAGCGGTGCTGAGGCATTGTAAATTTAAAAAATTTGGAGCTTTTTATGTCTGAATTAGGAAAAATTATTCAAGTTATGGGGCCAGTTGTGGACGTTCAATTCCCGCAAGGCAATCTCCCAGAAATTTATCACGCATTACGTACAACAAATGTATCTATCAATTCTTCCAAAGAAAATCTTGTTCTTGAAGTTGCCCAACATTTGGGTGAAAATACTGTGAGAACAATTGCAATGGATTCGACAGAAGGACTCTGTCGTGGTGTTGATGTTCGTAATACTAAAGATCAAATCACTGTTCCAGTTGGAAAGCCAGTTCTTGGTCGCATTTTAAATGTGACTGGAGATCCTATTGATGGAAAAGGTGATGTACTTTCTGAAAGACGTTATCAAATCCACAGAAAAGCACCTGACTTCACTCGTCAAAGTACAAAACTTGAAATGCTTGAAACTGGAATTAAGGTTGTGGATCTACTTGCTCCATACCAAAAAGGTGGAAAAATTGGTCTTTTTGGTGGTGCAGGAGTGGGCAAAACCGTTCTTATTATGGAATTAATTAACAATATCGCAAAACAACATGGCGGATATTCTGTATTTGCTGGTGTTGGTGAGCGTACTCGTGAAGGTAATGACCTTTATCATGAAATGAAAGATTCTGGAGTTCTTGACAAAGTTGCTCTGGTTTACGGTCAGATGAATGAACCTCCAGGGGCGCGTGCACGTGTTGCTCTTTCAGGACTTTCTGTTGCAGAATATTTCCGTGATGAACAAAATCAAGATGTTCTATTTTTTGTGGATAATATCTTTCGCTTTACTCAGGCGGGTGCAGAAGTTTCTGCATTGCTTGGTCGTATTCCTTCTGCCGTGGGTTACCAACCTAACCTTGCAACAGAAATGGGTGAGCTCCAAGAGCGAATCACTTCTACAAACACAGGATCCATTACATCTGTTCAAGCTATTTACGTACCTGCGGATGACTATACAGACCCAGCTCCAGCAACTGCATTTGCGCACCTCGATGCAACTACAAATTTGGATCGTTCTTTAACTGAAAAAGGAATTTATCCTGCTGTTCACCCTTTAAATTCAACAAGTCGTATTCTCGATGCGCAAATTGTGGGTGATGAACACTATGATACAGCTCGTCGTGTTCAGCAAATTTTGCAACGCTACAAAGAATTACAAGATATTATTGCAATTCTAGGTATGGATGAACTTTCTGAAGATGATAAACTTGTTGTTGCACGTGCGCGCCGTATTGAGCGCTTTTTGTCACAGCCTTTCCATGTTGCAGAAGTCTTTACTGGAAATCCTGGTTGTTATGTTAAAGTTGCGGATACCGTTCGCAGTTTTAAAGAGCTTTGTGATGGAAAATGGGATCATCTTCCTGAATCAGCATTTTATATGGTTGGTGGAATTGACCAAGCAATCGAAAAAGCTAAGAAGATGGGTGTTAGCGTTTAATTTGGGGTGCTAAATTATTATGATCGAAGCAAAAGATAAAATGAGAGTTGTACTTCTCACTCCATCTAAACGTCTTCTTGATTTATCTGGTGTCTCCGAGCTTTATTTTCCTTCGGAACATGGAGCTGTGGGAGTTTTACCAGGGCATGCTCCTATGGTTACTGCTGTAGGAACGGGCGTGGTTTTATATTCCCAAAATGATGTTTCCGGATTTTTTAAGGTGGCTGGTGGAGTTGCAGAAATCACTTGTAGTTCTGTAACTTTATTGGTTGATGTGGGTGAAGAAGCTACAACCATTGATTTAGACAGAGCAAAAAGAGCTCTTGAAAGAGCTGAAGGAAGATTAGCTGCAAAAGAACTTGGTAATGTAGATGTCAAAAGGGCTGAAACTTCACTAGCCAGAGCGCAAGCTCGTATTGAAGCCGTTGAGCTTCATGCAAATAAGAATTCAAAAGAGAAAAAGTCTGTGTAGATTAAGATTCCAGCTAATGACAGTAATTTTTTTGATTATTGTGATAGAGTTAGCTAGAAGCTTACCCAATATTATTATGTTAGTATTTTTGGAAGGGTTTGAATAAAGCTCTTCCTTTTTTTACCTAAAATATAATGGTGTGAAAATGGTCTCACAAAAGAGTTTAGTGGAAGATGCCACTTATAATGTTAATTCAGATATCGTGTGGCTTGCCATTGATGCGAGATCTGCACAGCAAGGTGTTGTATCAGGTATTTCTAGATTTGTAATTGGATTGACTAAAGCCTTGGCACATGAGCTAGAAAATAGAAAAAAAAACTTAACGGGCAGTAAGAGAATAAAGCTTTTAATTGTTTCAAAATCAGAGCCTGCACCATGGGTTGTAGAGCTTGTTCATAATTATCCTGATATTATTTCATATTGGAGCGGCGGACCTGGTGCACTGCAAAAGTCTTATGATAAACCAATTTGGCTTTGGCCAACTTTTACCTTAAAACGAATTCAAAAACTCACCCATAACCAGATAATTTGGTTTGCACCGGCTAATTTTGATAGGCCTTTGTTTATCTCTAGAAACTCAATGTCATCTCGAGTGGTACAAGTCATTCATGATAGCATTCCATTTATGCCTATTAAAGGAGTTGGTTTTTTATTTAAAAGACAGTTTAGATTTTTAGTAAAACGGACGCTTTCTAGACTTCCTTTTGTTACTACTGTTTCACCACATTCGGCAAAGTTATTACAAAATTTAGTAAAAAAGCGTATAAATCCACTACATATTATTGGAGATGCTGTTGATTTAGAATTTGGAAGTCAGCCTAAAATAAGGCAAACTCGCGAACTTTATGAGCGTAGAGAAAGATTTTTAGAACAGCTTGTTGACTCTGAAGAACAAGAAAAATTTAAGAATGTGATAAATAAGTTTTTAAAAGATAAGTGGATAATAGGAGTGGGGAGGAATCAAAAATATAAGCTTTGGGATCTTGCGGCACAAGCTATACAAAAAATTACTCCAGAAACAGGATTAGAAGCTTGGTTTATAAGAATTGGTGCGGATAATAAAGAAATTTCGAGTTATCTTAAAAAAAGTATTCCGCGAGAAGTAGGAGAAATTAAAGTTTTTGATAGTTTAAAAATAGTGGTATTGCCAATCTTATCCGATGAAGAATTAGCAGAGATATACAGAATATCAGATCTTTTAGTTCATCCTTCGATTGCAGAAGGTTTTGGGCTTCCACCGCTTGAAGCTGCATTAAGTGGTACTCCCGTTATTTATAGAACTTCGACAGCTGTTGATTTGCATTTTTCTCCTGGGATTTTACCAAGTAATTATTGGCTTGGGAGTGATTCAAGTTATCCAGCAATTTGGGTAAAGCAAATAGAAAAAATATTATTAGATAAAAAAGATTCTGAGTTTTATATTGGTCTTCAAAATGCAGAATCAACTCGAAAATTTATAATTGAACGAGCAAATGGTAGGAGTTTTGAATGGAAAGAATCAGCGATTTCTCTGTTAGATTGGCTAATTCAAGGATCTGATATATTAAAAAAAGTTAATAAGAAATCTATTACGACTGGATAATTAAGGCGTTGCTGAGGAACTTATGAAAACAGGTATTTTATTTTGGGGATTTAAAGATATAAATTTAACAGCAGAATGCGCAAAAAAATTGAAAAAAAATAACCAAATTCGTGATGTGTATATTCAGATATCAACGCATGAGAAAACAATTTCTTTAATGGATATTTTTCCAGAAGAAATAATTAGATGTGAGTATGATGATTTGAACTCGCTTCAATTATGGCTGCAGAAAAATGATAAAAAAAATATTATAGTTGTTATTGATTTTTGGCCATTTTTATTTTCTAAGAAATACTTAGAAAAAATAAATTATTTCAAAATAATATTAAAGATGTCATTTCAGTTTATTATTTATATGCCAAAATATTATAATGATTTATATCTTAGAAAGAATAGTAAGAAACTTAATTCAATTTTAGATAAAACGACTGATATATTTTCTAAAGTGAAAGTTTTTTATGAATTGGTATTGAATAGTCCCTCGTCAATAGCGATACTTTCTTCGGCACCTAGTATTTCATTCTTAAATAAATTGTGTAGACAAGATTTTCTTCATAAAAAAGAAATAAGTTTTTTTACTTTTGTACCTAATTTACTAAGAGGTTTCCCAGCGTCTTTTTTAAGTGATAAAAAGTTTTTAGAAGAATTAGTCGCAAAAATAGTTGAAGTTAGCGAAGGTATTCAGTTGTATAAAAGTAGAGAATATATGAGTAATTTCAAAAATGTTATTAACTCTGATATTTTAAACACACATTTTAAAGAAAGTAAAAAAAATAATAAAAAAATTTTAAACTTTAATTTAACAACTTCTATCGATAGGTTTTATAAAATTAAATCTAAAGAAGAATTAAAAATTCTTCTTTGGTGTATTTATTTAGGAATAATTGAATATAAACAGAATTTTTTAGATATTGCGAGTGAAGAATCTAAGGAAACCGAGATGATTTTTTCACGCATTTCTGTGTGAATCATCCTTTCTACGCATAAAAGCAGGTGTTTCAAAATCAGAATCATCAATTTCAATATCTGAAAGCTCTTTAGCAAGTTTTAATGCGCTTTCAGCAGCATCTTCTTGGAGAAGCTCTTCACTTTTATTTGATGTCGCACCAACTACTTTTGAATCTCGATTTGCATTTTGTTGTTGATTTGCCATATCAAAAGTCCATTTTGTTAAATCTTCAAGCTCTGTCGCATTTTCATTTTTTGATACAGAATTTTGCGCTTGAGAGTTATTTTGATGGTTTTCATTAGAATGAACAGGTTTAGGTGTATTCCAGTTTAGATTTGTTTGAGTTTCTTGATTTTTAGCTGCCGGTTGATGATGTTGTTGTTGAGTTGTATTTCTTATTTCTGGTTGTGGTATATTACGAAAACCAGAATTGATATTATTATGATTGTTATTTAGTTCGGGTGATTGCCGATTCATATGTTGAGATTGCGCATTTAACCCAGAATTTCCTCCAAAACCAGATTGAGGCTCTCTCCCATATTGAGGGCGAGGGAAATGATTTGGTGGTTGGGAGTTTTGGTTAAATTGGTTTTGACTAATCGGTTGTTGTTGAATATTTTGAGCTTGATTTCTAACATCATATGGATTTACTGCAGGAATATTTTGCGTAAAATTATTTTGAGGACGTTGAGAGTTCATGCCAGCAAATGGTTGTTGTGGAATAGCTTGCTGTGGTTGACTATTCACATTTGTTTGCATGAATTGATTTTGCTGAGGAATATTTGCGAATCCGTGAGCTGATTCAGGAAACGCAACCCTTGCTTGATCAAATCCTGTTGCAATGACTGTGACTCGAATTCTATCTTCCATATTTTCATCAATTACAGCACCAAAAATAATGTTCGCATCTTCATGAGCAGCTTCTTGAATGAGAGTTGATGCTTCACTGATTTCATGAAGTGTCATTGTGCTTGTTCCAGTAATATTTATAAGAATTCCGGTTGCACCTTCAATATCTATATCTTCAAGTAACGGAGAATTTATGGCAAGACGCGCGGCTTCAGCTGCACGATTAGGTCCAGTTGCATCGCCAATACCCATAAGTGCCATACCCATCTCGGACATAATTGTTTTAACGTCTGCAAAGTCAACGTTTACGCGTCCCGGAATATTTATGATATCTGAAATACCTTTTACTGCGTTTAAAAGAACTTCATCAGCTAATTTAAACCCATCAAGCATTGACATCTCAGGAGAAGCAATGCTGAGAAGTCTTTGATTTGGAATTGTGATAAGTGTATCGACGGATTGACGTAAGGATTGTATGCCATGCTCAGACTGTTGTTTTCTGCGTTTACCTTCAAATGTAAAAGGTTTTGTAACAACTCCAACAGTGAGAGCTCCTAATTCGCGAGCAACTTGTGCAATAATTGGAGCTGCTCCTGTCCCAGTTCCACCACCCATACCACCTGTGACAAAAACCATATCAGCACCACTCAGAACTTCTTGCAAAATTGCTTTGTCTTCAAGTGCTGCGTTGCGTCCCGTTTCAGGATTTGCTCCTGCACCAAGACCTTTTGTCAATTCTCTTCCGAGTTGAATTTTAATTGGTGCGAGATTTGATTGTAGGGCTTGAACATCTGTATTTGCAGCAATAAATTCAACTCCAGATAATCCTGATTCAATCATGGTATTGAGAGCATTTCCGCCACCTCCACCAACTCCAATTACTTTAATAATTGCATTTGATGAATATTTATTACCTTTGTCTGATTTTTCGTTCATTTTAAATGTCCTCCATCATTCTTAACAGTTAATATTATACATTATCGAGAAGCAAATGGTTCCTTTAATCGATGCCATATTTTTGTTGCAAATGAACTGATTCCAGAAATTTCTTCAGTTTGCTGTGCTGAGTTATCACCATGAAGCGATGCAAAAAGAGGAGATAAAGTACCAATACTGGATGCCCAAATTGGTGATTTAAGACCTTCAATTGCGCCAATAATGTTTGTTGGCATTCCAATTCTTGCATGTAAAGAAAATATTTCTTCAGTTGCAAGTGTCATACCACTTAACAAAGCCCCTCCACCCGATAAGACAATTCCTTTAGAAGTTCTTGCAATCAATCTTGATCTTCTCAAATCTGCATAAACGGTATGTAATATTTCACGAACTCTAGGTTCAATGACTTGATTTATTTCTTTTCGCGTAACGAAGCGAATTGCATTTCCGTCTATGCTGCTAATTTCAATTTTTTCATTTATATCTTTTGAAGATGTTTCAATTGCTTTTCCAATTTCTTTTTTTACTCTTTCTGCTTCAGCTTGTGTTGTTCTTAAGCCTATAGATAGATCTTTTGTTATATGATGCGATCCAATAGGATATTCTTTAGAATAAACAGGAATATTTCCTAAGTAAACAGATGCATGTGTTAAATGAGCACCAATTGATAATGAAATACAGCCAAATTCTTTTTCATCGCGCGTAAGCACACCTTCAGCCGCTGCGAGTGGTTCAAATGCAAAACTTTGCACTCTTACACCTGCATTGTTACATGCTCGAACAATATTATGAAGATCTGCTTGTGGATAAAAAACTCTGTGATGCATAATCGAAAGAGTTGAGCCTCTCATTCCAATTGGGTTTTGAATACCGTGTTTGCCGTCTACTGAATATGAACTGGGTATCATATGAACGAAATCAAAGCCCATAGGTGGCTTTTGATTACGCACGGCAGCTGAAACTTTTTCCAAATCAGAAACACGAATTTCTTCGCCTTTGATTGTGCATGTTTCTACATGGTTATCAAATTGAGCTGCTGTGCCTGCAATGCAAGCACGAACGGATTCAATTTCGATTCCAGATTGCCTTTCAACTTCATCAATTGTTTCTAATATTGAAGCAGTTACAGCATCAATACTTGAGACAACTCCTTTTTTAACAGCTCCATTGTTTGCAATTCGAGCAGCCCCAAGAATTTGAATTCGATTTGATTCTTTTTCATAAAAAGGAAGATCTTCATGGCTTTCTTGCAATTCTTTATTTTCATAACTCGCAGCAATAAGACTTGTATGTGTTGAACCAAGTGAAAGAGAAATACAGATATTTTTATTTAAAGATGTTTTCATTTCAATTTAACTTTGCATGCAAAATGTTTAAAAAGCATTTTGTGAACGCGATCTCATTAAACTTACACAATGAGAAAAAAAAAGTCATTAGTTGAAATTAAAAAACACTAAATAGATGGACTGGGATTTGATCCAAGGATCTTGAATGTTGCTTTATCTGAAAAGTCAAGATCGACTTCACTTGGATAAATATTTTTATTTGAGAGATCAATTAACAGAATTTTAAGTCGATCCATTTTGTCTCTAATTTGGCCATCTCCAAGTAAAGCATTAAACTCTATTAATTCTGTGTTTGTTAAATCTTTAGAAGGGAGTTCTCGTGTTTCAGATTTTTGAGGAATTAATTTTTTATTCTTTAACATTTGGATGTTTCTATTAATTTTTAAAGAAAAACCAGATTGTGATGACCAGCTTATTTTTACCAATGAGTAACCTGAACCAACATTTTGAATTTCTGAATTAATAAGTCGGATTTGCTTGATTAACCAAGGAAAATTTACTGGACCGCTTGTTTCTAATGAATTGCTTACATTTGATATTGATCTATTTTTTTTCAATTTAATATAATAATTTTTAGAATGCCAATTGATTTTCACTTCAGGGGCTTCAATTTTCAGAAGTGAGGAATATTCATTTTGAGGAGGATTTTTAAAAATTATTTTCATATTATTGCTGATAATGTAACGCTCATTATTTTTTGCTTCTATAATCATCACTGGTATTTCCATTATTGCGTTGATTTGCAATTTTCCATCAAGGCCTAAACGAATCCAGTATTGATCAACGATATCAAGTGAATTAAGGATATTGTCGACAGACTCTAAAAAATGCGAACGCTTTTCCTGATTTTTTATTGATTTTATCAATTCTTTATTAATGCTTGCATAGAGTTCACTTGTTATTTTAGGATTATCTGTATTTATTTGAATATGATTTGGGAGGATTTTTTCACTATAAATATCTACATAGTAGATACTAACTTTAAGTACAATAAGAAAAATAACGACAATTGAAAGAATATAGGAAGTTCGGGGTCTCTTCTTTAAAAAAGAATAAATTACAAAAATGGAGTTATTTATTTTTAAAAAAACAGTTTTTAAAAGAAAAAATACTTTAGCAATGAAAATAGTCTTTTCTTGCTTTTTAATTCCCTTTCTATTACGTGGGCCTGGTTTTTGAGAGGCTAATAAATTAACTCTTCTTTGCTTTTTATTTCCATTCAAGATTGAGCTTCTCCAATATCATGTGACCAGCTTGTCTTACATTCCCAGCACCTAAGGTTATCACAATTGCTCCCTTTGCAGGAGTGGCATGAATTAATATATTTAAAGCGGATTCTGACGCTTCTTCAAGTGATTCGACAACGTACGTTGTCCCTGGGGTATTATTAAAACTTTTTAATTTAATTTGATGCGCTATATTTTCTTTATTGATTCCATTAATTGGGGACTCACCAGCAGCATAGATTGGTGTCACAATAACTTTATCTGCATCAATAAAGCATTTTGCAAACTCTTCCATTTGAAATTTTATTCTAGAGTAACGGTGAGGTTGAAAAATAGCGATAATTTGTTTATCTGGAAAACTCTCTTTGGTACCTTTTAAAACAGTTTCAATTTTCTTTGGATTATGAGCATAATCATCAACAATAAGAATATTATTGATATCAGCTAAAATAGAAAATCGATGCTGTACGCCTTCAAATTCAGAGATTGATTTGCAAATTAAATTCATATTTAAATC
Source organism: Fluviispira multicolorata (assembly GCF_009208585.1). Classification (GTDB taxonomy): domain Bacteria; phylum Bdellovibrionota_B; class Oligoflexia; order Silvanigrellales; family Silvanigrellaceae; genus Silvanigrella; species Silvanigrella multicolorata. Next base: position 334,746 of record NZ_WFLN01000006.1, on the reverse strand, counting down.
AAGTAAAGAAGCAACGGCAAATGTTGCTAAAGAATTTGTTAAGTTATATAAACCCGGCATTTTTATTGTGACTTGATGCTGTGGTTTTCCATATATAACAGGGGTATATGTTGTATTTATTCCATCAGTAAATTTATCGATTGCAGAAATATCTGCATCTTGTCTGAGACCATAAGTCACAATTTTACGTCTTATTTTTGGAAGAACCATTTGGACAATTGGGTCGTCAATACATGCACAAACTGCTCCATAAAAAGGAACTTTTTCAATAAACGCTTCGAATGCTTTTACAATGTCATCAAGGCTAGCATAATGATCAAGATGATCTTTATCTATATTCGTTATTATTGCAATTGTTGGAGTTAGTTTTAAAAAACTCCCGTCACTTTCATCGGCTTCGGCAACAAAAAGATCTCCTTTACCAAGTTTTGCATTGCTCCCAAATGAATTTAATTTTCCACCAATCACAACAGTTGGATCAAGACCTGCATTGTGTAATGAAGATGCTAATATACTTGTCGTAGTCGTTTTCCCGTGCGTACCTGCTACTATAACACCATATTTCATACGCATAAGCTCTGCTAGCATTTCACTTCTATGAATAATCGGAATTCTTAAATTTTGTGCTTCAATTATTTCAGGATTATGTTTATTAATTGCACTGCTGATAACAAGAACTTGTGCATTTTTTACATTTTCTGGTTGATGGCCAATAAATATTTTCGCACCAAGTTCCTCTAATTTTTCAATTATAGCTGATTTTTTTATATCACTCCCTGAAATTTTATAACCAGAATTTAGAAGCACTTCAGCAATGCCTGACATTCCGCTGCCGCCAATACCAACAAAATGAATTTTTTTTATTGCATTAAACATAAATTATATTACCTTTTTATTTAAGTTACTTTGTAAATATATTCTTCTTGATATTTGTGACATCAATCCAATTATAAAATAATTTGCAATTAATGCAGATCCACCATTTGAGATAAAAGGTAAAGGAAGTCCTTTTGTAGGAAGTGCGCCAGCAACTACGCCCATATTTATAATAGTAGTTACAACTAACATAGAAAAAGCTCCAGTTGCGAGTAAACGATCTCTATGAGTGCTTCCATAAATGACAAGGCGTAGAATTGCATAGTATAAAACAGAATATAATATTGTAAGGACAAGGATACCTATAAATCCCATTTCTTCAGTAATAACTGCGAGGATAAAGTCTGTATGAGCTTCGGGAAGAAAAAATAATTTTTGTTGACTTTCTCCAATTCCTCTACCAAATAATCCACCATTTGCAACCGCTACAAAGCTTTGAATAACCTGAAAACCAGAACCAAGCGGATCTTTAAATGGATTTAAAAATGTCATTACTCTGGCAATACGATAGGGTTCAAACAAAATTGCTGAAATTAAACCAAATAAAAGTATACCAAATATGCCTGCAAAATATCGTTTTGGTAAGCCATTTATAAATAAAATTCCAAGGCATCCTGTAATTACAACCACTGTGGTACCTAAATCTTTTTGCGCAATAATTGCAATGGGTGCTAATAAAAGACAACTATATTCAACTAATAAGGGGTATTTTTTGGGTTCATTTAATTTTTTATTTTCTGTATTTTGCTTTGAAATTATCCATACCATAAATATTATGGTAAAGACTCTTAAAAATTCAGATGGCTGAATAGGCATAATTCCTAAGTTTAACCAACGGGATGCTCCATAAACTTTTCGACCAATTCCTGGTAAATGGGTTGCAAAAGTCATAGTAACAAGAATAAAAAATAAATACTTTATAAATCTATAATACATTTCAAAAGGTATCATTGCTCCTGCGATTGCAGCTAACAAAGATGGTAAAAGAAAAAACGCTTGCTTTTTTGCAAAATAAAACTCGGTACCGTAATGTTGTGCGGAATATACAGAAGAAGCGCTATAAACGAATAAAATTCCAAATCCAGTTAAAGCAATAACGGGAATCCATAAAACATTTCCACCATATGTAATCCATGTGCTTGGTTTTGAATTATCGAGTATATTTTCAATTTTTTTAGAATCATCTAGCGTGTCTTTATTTGTTTTATATTTGTCAGATGATGTCACTTTTTATTTTCCTTTAAGCAAGAAAAAGTCCACTCTCGAAATACATTTCCTCTGTGTTCAAAATTTCTAAATTCATCAAAGCTACTGCATGCAGGTGAAAGTAAAATAATGTCTCCATTTTTTGCTTTATTTAGTGCAAGATCTGCTGCAGCGAGCATATTTTCTGAACTATCTGCAACTTTATTTTTATATGACTTTAGATCTAGTTGAATGTTTTCTGCAGCTTTTCCAAAAGGATAAATTTGAACTAAATTTTTTCTAAAAAATGTCCCAATGGGTAAGTAATTATCTCCTTTGGGCAGCCCACCAAGTAAAAGATGAATGGGTCTATTTAATGATTTTAAGGCTACTAAAGTGCTTTCAACATTTGTTGCTTTTGAATCATTAATAAGTATTAAACTTTTTTCATCACCATTTTTATCGATATATGTTTTTTCAGTATTAGATATAAACTCTAAACGATGCGGTAAATGATTGTACTCTGTTGTCTCTGATTCCCATTGGGATAGAATTATATTATCATCAATTCCTAAATGCATTGCCATGAGACTTGCGCATAATATATTTATCATATTGTGTTCGCCTGGGAGACAAGGATTTCTAATTTCCCATGTTTTTGTAGAGCTTTTAAGTTTTATGAATATATTAACCGAAGTATCTTTATTATCGTATTTAGCATAGGCAATTTCTAATTCATTTTCTGACATTAACTCATTGATGGTGAGTTTTTTTAGCTCATGATAAATTGCGGAAGGCAAAATTTTTCCAAATGAAATTTGATTCCTAATATCATACTCTCTGCGAGCTTTTATTGGGGTATTTAATTTATCATCAAATTTTTTTGGCGAGCTAGATTCGATTAATATTATTTTTGCTCTAGGCAAACTCAATCCCATATTTACAGCTAAATGCATAACGTCTTTGTCAATAATTGCTATACCTGAGTCGTGAGTTAACAATACAAGTCGCCATTTAGCTTTTATGTATTCTTGAATATTTTCATAACGACCAAGATGATCGTTTTGTAAATTTAAAAAAACTGTGCAAGTAGGGCGCATTGAATATGTAGTTTCAAGTTGGTAACTACTCAACTCAACAGAAAGTAAATTTATTGAGATGTTTTCAAAAACTGCTTGAGACATTGATATTCCAATATTACCGCAAGAAATAGCTTTATATCCTGCTCTTTCAAAAAGCTGAGCGGCATAATGGGTTGTGGTGCTCTTTCCATTTGTACCAGTAATACCAAGGATAATGCACTTTTCGGGAATAAACCAAGAAGCAACTTCAATTTCACTTACAATTGGAATTTTATTTTTTTTACAGATAATAGCAATTTCTTTATTTAAAGAAATACCTGGAGAAATAACAAGTACATCACAATTATTTTTAATTTTTTCAATGGAATGAAAACCATATTCATAAGGAATTTGGTGCAAAATAAGTTCATTTTCAATATTTTTTGATATTAAATTTTCTTCTGTTACAAAAACATTAGCGCCATGTTTTTTTAAGATCTTTGCAGCTGAAACACCACTCTTAGCAGCACCAGCAATATAAAAATGTACACCTTCAATTTTTGGTCTGTGAGCCATAATATAACCTTTAACGTAACTTCAAAGTCAAAATACTTAATAATGCAAGAATAAAACTAATAATCCAAATTCGGACAGTTATCTTTTGTTCAGGCCACCCCTTTTTTTGGTAATGATGATGAACGGGTGCCATGCGAAATACTCTTTTTCCCCTTGTTTTAAAAGAAGCAACTTGAATTATGACGCTTAAAGCTTCTGCAACAAATACGCCGCCCATTAGGACGAGTAGAATTTCATGGCCTGTAATAACTGCTACAGCACCTAGAATTCCTCCCAGTGCAAGCGCACCAGAGTCTCCCATAAATATTTGAGCTGGGAAGGTATTATACCATAGAAAACCAATTGAAGAGCCTATTAGACCTGATAGAAAAATGCTAATTTCACCAGATCCAGCGATGGAATGATAATAAAGATATTTTGATATTACTACATTACCTGTGACATAACTTAATATTGTTAAGGTTAAAGCGCATGTGATGACTGGACCTATTGCCAATCCATCAAGGCCATCAGTTAAGTTAACAGCATTGCTACAGCCTACAATTACAATAATTGCAAAAGGAGCATACAGAAGGCCGAGGTTGAGAACCATATTTTTTAAAAAAGGAATATTAACAAAAGTTGGATTCATTGAAATTGATTTTGGATTAACTAAATGTTCTGCTGCCCATAAATGCCACGCAATTGCAATGCCGCCGAAAAGTAGCAGTCCTAACATTTTTTTTCTACTAGAAAGTCCATCAGTATTTTTTTTTGTTATTTTTAAATAATCATCTAAAAAACCAATGAATCCATAACCAACTGTAATTATAAAAAGTGTTATAAAATGCCTGTTTGTAGGATCCATCCAAAGGAGAGCACTAAATAGAGTAGCAAAAATAATAACTATTCCACCCATGGTAGGAGTGCCTTTTTTTAACATCTGTTCTTCAAGACCCAGTTCACGAATAGGTTGACCCGCTTTTAAAGATCGTAAGACTTTTATAGCCCTAGGATATAAAAACATAGAAATAATAATACTTGTAATAAGAGCTAAAATTGCACGGCTCGAAAGATAAGAAAATGCTTTGAGTCCAGAAAGTTTTGGGTTAAGCAAAATCAGTTTATTTATAAGTATATAGATCATTCTTATTTCTTCTCCTTGAGTAGTACAGATCTTGCCACTTGTGAATCAGAAAAGGGAAGCTTTGTTTCACCAATAATTTGATAATCCTCATGTCCTTTTCCTGCAACTAGAATGAGATCAAATTCAGATCCCTTTTGAATAGCCAATTTGATTGCATTTTCTCTATCAGGTTCTTTAAAACAATTTTTTCTATTTTTAATTCCTGAGAATATATCATTTATTATCTCTTCTGGTTTTTCGGTTCTTGGATTGTCTGAAGTAACAATTGTTATGTCAGACAATTCAGAAGCAATTTTACCCATAAGTGCTCTCTTTGTTTTATCTCTATCTCCGCCACATCCAAAAACAGTAATTAACTTTCCTTTATTTTCATAATTTAAGATATTTTTGCAAACTAAAACCGCTTTTTCAAGGGCGTCAGGAGTGTGTGCGTAATCAATAAGAACAGTGGGTAGGTTTTCAGGAACATTATTTTCTTGTATCCTGACAACTTCCAGCCTTCCAGGGATATTTTTTATTTTTTTTATAATTGGAATAATTTTTTTGAGATCATAATTAAGTGAAAGAGCGCAGGCTATGGAACAAAGAGTATTATAAAGTTGGAAATCACCGATCAGTGGACAATCAAAGTATTCTTCTAGTTTTAAATTATTATTTGATGTTAGAGTAAGTAAGCCTGAAATACCAAATAGACTTGATTTTTTATCTTTAACACTCAAATAAAATATTTTAGAAAAATATTTTGAGTAACTTTTAATAAATTGATTTTCTAAAGGTTCATCTCCAATTCCAATTAATGTTCTATCTTTATGAATGGACTTTTCTACAAATGAAGACCAATTTTCATTTTTTGTACATATTATGGCTGTGCCATTATCTTTTAAATAGTGTGAAAAGAGTTTTTCTTTAGATATCCTATAATCTTCCATGGTTTTATGATAATCTAAGTGATCTTGAGTTAAATTTGTAAAGACTGCAATATCAACTTTCCAATTGCCTAGTCTGTTTTCTTTTAAACCATGCGAAGTTGTTTCCATGATTATTTTATTTATATTATTTTTTTCTATAGTGTTGATTATACTTAATAATGTAGGGTAATCAGGAGTCGTAACGTGTGAGCTAGCAAAGGTTTCTGAGCCAACTTGCATACCTAAAGTACCAATTCTTAAAACTGTTTCTGTAGCTAATTCTTCAATAATTTGACCTGCTATTTGAGTTACTGAAGTTTTACCATTTGTGCCAGTTATTCCAATTGTTGTGAATTTATTTTGATCGATTTTATAAGAATTTTCAATAATTATATTAATTGCTAATTCTATTTCATTAACAGCAATAAAGTTAGGGTTTGAAATGATTTCTATTGCCCAAACTGTATTCTTCTTTTGTTTTATTTGTAATTCATGGATAAGATCTGGATTGCCAATAAATATATTTCCAGAATTTAATACTTTCTCTGCATAAGTATGGCCATCAAATTTATTACCTTTTCTAGCAATATAAATGAAGAGAGGTTCTTTTGTTGAGGGTGTATTTTTTAAAAATCCATCAACATCTTTTGTATTTAGATAAATTTCGCATAGGTTATTATGAGCCGTGTATTTTTCTTTTTTAATAATAATATTATTTAAATCTTGAATTAAAAAAATATCTTGTATCTTTATTTTAGGGCAATTAATTTTAAATTTTGCGGACATTTTTCTAATGTTCCTTTTTGGAATTCTCTGAAGATCCGAAAGCTGAGACAGCTGATGTCCTTCTCTTAAGAGAGGATGGATTATTAGGTTTGAATTTTTTGAGATATGCGTTTTCATACGGCTTTACGTTAAATATGCCTTGTGAGTTTAAATATTGAACGGTTTTTTTTCCAATATCTGCAAATACGGGTCCTGCAAGAGGTCCTCCATAAGCAGGTCTAATGCTAGCTTCATCAATTACAACAACAATAGCAAGTTTTGGATCATTTGCAGGAATAATTCCTTCAAAGACTGCGGTTCTGCCAGAGTAAGCACGATCTTTATTTGACCAAATTTGGGCCGTGCCTGTTTTTCCCGCAACTAACACGCCAGGTATGCGTGCAGGTGAACCTGTTCCTCCATTTTCCTCAACAACGGATTGCATCATTTGAGAAATAAGTCGACTGGTTTCTGGTTTAATGAATTGCAATGGAGGATTTTCATTTTTTATTTGTCTTACTTCATCAACTGCAAGTAAATTAACTCCATGGTCTGTTCCTCCACCCACAATGATTGATAGTCCATGAGCAAGCTGTAATGGAGATATGGCAAAGCCTTGTCCAAAGGCCATATTTGCAAAATTCATTTCACGCCAATTTTCAGTTTTTTTAATTCTCCCTCCCCACTCACCGGGAATTCCTGTGCCTGGTTGGCGGCCAAATCCAATTTTCATGAGAGAATCATAAAAATTTTCACGCCCTATTTTTTGTACAACTTTATATGCGCCAATATTGCTACTTACTTTCAATATTTCTTCAGGAGTGAGCCAGCCATGCGCATGTGTGTCATGGATATAGCCTCCAAGAAGTGCCATTTTACCATTCTCAGCATAAATTTTAGATTCTGAATTTATCACGCCCATGTCGAGAGCTTTGGCAATCCACATTGGTTTTACGACTGATCCAAGTTCAATTGCATCCATGATGGGGCGAAAGCGTCTTGCTGAGGGATCATTTTCAGGGGGGGAGTTTAAATCATAAGAAGGGTAACTTGCAATTGCAAGAATTTCTCCTGTTTTAACATCCATTACAATTGCGCTTCCGCCTTTTGCTTTTGCTCTTACAACTCCTTCTTTTAAAGCGTTTTGTGCAAACTCTTGAATTGAAATATCGATTGAAAGTTTTAAGCTTTGACTCAATGTTTCTGGTTTGGATGCATTATTTGGGGTAACCATAACGAGTCTTCCACGTGCATCGCGCATTACTTCTATTTTAGTTGGTTTAATATTTAGACGAGAATTGTAAATTTTTTCTATTCCTTCAAGACCATTCCCCTCAGTACCCACAAAACCAATTAATTGAGATGCAATCTCTTTTTCAGGATAAAATCTTTTTGGTTCATCAACAACGCCAATAAAATCTTGCCACTTTTTAAGGGAGCCCATTTTATGGAATTCACTTAAACTCATTTGCCTTTTTAGCCAAATAAAGTTTCTTTTTTCATTTATATAATTATATAATTGTTCTTTTGGAATATTTATTTGCTTAGAAACCTTTTCTAAAAACTCAGGATCTGTAGGCATTTTTTTTGTAAGTAAAAAAAGACTTGGTCTTGAAACGCTTACTGCTAATATTCTACCGTTTCTATCGGTGATAGTTGCTCTGGGTTTGGCTAAAGTGAGTACTGTTTCAAATTGTTTTGAAGCTGTTTCAACAAGTTTATTTCTGAGAGGAGTTGGAAAAAAGCTTATCCAAGCGTATCGAATAAGGATTAAAAACAAAAAAATACAGCTTATAAAACCCATTGCATAAGCGCGTATGCGATAATTTGGGATATTATAAACTGTAGGCGGAATTAATATATATTTTAATCTAACAAACAAACGACTGTTACTTTCAGTTTTATTTGCCACTTTATTTACCTATAGAGTTAATGCAATGTTTGATCCATTCTCATAACACGTTTTGGGTCTGGTAATATATATTTTGGTTTACCTGTTTTATCTTTTTGAGCAAGAAGATTGTCGCGCACTGTTCTTTCGGTTGCTGCAAGCTCAGATTGGAGTTCTACCTGTCTTTGTCTCAAAGATTTTTCTTTGGCTTTAAGAGATGCGATTTCATATCCTACTGAATAAGTCTTTGATCTCATTGTTATTACAACCACTCCTACAAGAATTGTAAGAAAAATAATTGCAATGATTGCATCGAATTGCTTGAATAGTTTCATCATTTATTATGTCTCCAAGGAAAAGCAAAACTCAAAACAGCGCAATCTTGCTGAGCGAGAACGATTGTTCCTTTTGCATTCTTCTTCTGAAGCAACTATGCCGCCTCTTGGTATTTCTTTACCAAATCCTTTACTTTGATTTTCTTCTAAATGAATCATGAGATGCAAGGGGATATTGTGTTCTTTTTTCTCTTCCATTTTTTCTTTTGCATTTTTTCCTTTTTGCCAATTTCGCATTGCATGCTTTACTATCCTGTCTTCAAGTGAGTGGAATGAGATAAAACCTGTTTTTCCATTTGGATGAATCACTTTTGGGAGATCTTGAAGTAAATTTTCAATGGAAGCAAGTTCATTGTTCACTTCTATTCGCAGTGCTTGAAAAGTGCGTGTGGCAGGGTGTACTTTACCTTTTGGATATGCGAGAATTCTTTTAATATATGCAGCAAATTCTACCGTATTTGTAATTTGAAGTTTTCCAATTTTACGATCTTGAATAATTGCTTTAGCAAGTTTGCGTGCCTTTGGCTCTTCTCCATAATCAAAGAAGATTCGAGTGAGATCTTTTTCTGAATAATTGTTCAAAATATCTAGGGCAGTAAAATTTTCTTGAGGGTTCATTCGCATATCTAATGGGCCTTCGTGGTGAATAGAAAAGCCTCTTTCAGCCCAATCAAGTTGAGGTGAGCTCACACCAAAGTCAGCAATCAATCCATGTATTTTTTGGTTTGGAAAATGAGTTTCTATAGCAGATTTGACATTGCCGAAATTTTCATTAAAAATATGAAAATGAAATCTATTATATTTCTCTTTTAGCTTATTTAAAAGTATTTTTGCATGATTTATTGCGTTATCATCATGGTCAAAGGCAATTAGAGTTAAATCAAAGTTTTGAAATAAATTTCTTTCTGCAAATATTTCAATTAATTGAATTGAGTGACCAGCTCCGCCTAAGGTGCAATCGACATATATTAGATTTTTAGAACTATCGGATTTGAGTGATTGTAAAAGTTTTTCTGAAGGAAGAACATGTTCTATGGTTTCGGCTTTTAAAACTGTTGTATGAAGAAACTCGTGTTTCAATGATAACCTCTTTATTTTCTAACGTAGGTATATAATGTTGTGCTATGGTTTTAACATCTTGTCAAAAGCGTGGCACTCTCTTTTGTGCCTAAAGCATTCAACTTCATTTTAGCAAGTCCGATAATGAACCAGCAAAAGAAGTTCACTGCTTAAGGGATAAATGTGCCATGAAGAAATTTATTATGCAAAAAATGAGTTCATTTTATAAGAATCTCAAATTGCTTATAATGTGTCTGATCATTAGCATGGCAATGTTTGGATGTGTATCAAATAATCAAGAGCAAAAAGATGGGCCATCAAAGCAAGAGCAAAATATAGATAATTCTCAAAATAAAAACAATACGAATGAAAATTTAGAATATGCTGAGGGTCTAGTACCACCTACAAATCAAAATATAATGCTTGCATATTATGTACAAGATGGTGATAATTTAGCCATAATTGCAAAAAAAATATATGGTGATAAAAAGGAGTGGATTAAGCTTGCGGAACTAAATAATTTAATAGATCCTCACAAAATATACGCTGGAGATGTAATTTATTATAGTTTAACAAATAAAACAAAGACATTCTCTGAAACATATGAGGGTGCTCCAAGAGCAAAAATTATTGTAAAAAAGGGAGATACTCTTACACATATTTCAAAAGCTGTTTTTGGTAAAGCAAAAGACTGGCGAGTTCTTTGGAAAGAAAATCCTCAAATTACAAATCCAGATAAATTAAAAGTTGGTGAAGTTATTTATTTTAGACCAAAAGCACTGACAGCAGATGCAAGTTCATTTTCAAGTTCAATAATTGAGACTAGAAATGATAATATCATTCAACCAGCTGCACCGATAAAACAAAACGAGGATGAAGGAACAAAAGAGAGTAAGGCAGAAATGTAGTTAATATATTTTAACTTTTTATGCATAAAATAAAATTATTATCTCCTTCATTTTCTTCAATAAAATTTAAAGGGATAAATATATTATTTTTTTTATGTCCAAAATTATTTAGGCAAATAATAATTTTTTGAGAGAGTGATTCTTTGTCTAATTCGAAATTTGGGTTCTCTAATAAAAATTTATTAATTTTTTCTTTTATTAATTTTGGTGTATAATGTGTATTGTTAATAACAATATTATTAGTTAATTTTTTGTCAATAGAGTCAAAATATTGAATGCATTCAAGATATTGTTTGGGAGTTCCAATGTCAAACCAATAATTATCAATTGGATAATCAAGATGAATTACTTTAAATTTATTAGCAAGTACACTTCTATAATAGAGATCAATGCTTGATTTTTTTTCAACGGGAGTGTTTTGAAGTATATTATGGCTTAAAATCTGATGATTTGTGAATAAACGTGCAATTTTTTCTTCATCAGATTGGAACTTTTCTCCAAATCCTAAAATATATTTTAAATCTTTTGATACCCATGTGGCATCTTTGCGAAAATAATTTAATTCTTTAGTACACATGAGAGCTAATTCGTCAGATTGTCTTTTTTCCCACTTATCAATCATATTGTTTATTGGAAATTGAGCTGCAATGTCTCCTGAAACAATAATAAGATCTTTTTCTATATTTTTAGAATCTTTTTTAGCAAGTTCATGAAATATTCGCGCTATACCTCCGCCCGTATCAAGTAATTCATCTTCATGCCAAAAGACAATTCTTGTGGGGTCATAGCCTCTGCTCTGAGCAGTCATTTGCAGCTCATTTTTGACTTCTTCACTTAGATAATGGGTGTTGCAATGAACTTTTTCAAACCCAGCATTAAAAAAGAGTTCTATACTCATAAAAGAAATGGGGGTGTCTAAAATAGGACAAACTACCTTAGGTAAATAGCGTGTTAATGGCTTAAGTCGTTTGCCAAATCCTGCGCATAAGACAATTGGAATATATTTATTTGTATCAATTTTATGTGTCATATTAATTTTCAGAAGTATATTTTGTTATAAGATCGTCAAGTTTTGTAGAAAGATCACCTGTGTAAAGGCTTTCTAACAAATTAAACAATTGAGGTAACATCATTTTTAGATCAGTCTCTTCATGAATTTGAGCTTCTTTTGAGTTAAGAATTTTTAGAGTATGTTTTACGTACTGTAAATAATTTGTTTTCCCTTTTTTTGTGGCAAGATAACCAAAGCTACCTATAGCCTTTATATTTCTTTGTAACCCCATCAGTAGCAGTTCTAAATTTAAATCACTTTCAGAAATTATATTTTTATTATTTTTTCTACGGGCAATATTGAGCTCATTTAAGTAATAATTAAAAAGTTCTTTTCGGGTTTCCCAAGTTATATTAACATAACTATCTCTTACAAGACTGACAACATCATAAGTGTGGGGACCCATTCTAGCATCTTGAAAATCTATCCAGTATATTTTTTTATTTTTTATCATAATATTTCTTACATGATAATCTCGATGACACAAAACTCTTTCATAACTGTCAAGACGATTTGCAAGCAGTTTTATATCCTGAAATAATTCAGAATAATTATCATTATTCTCACTGATATTTAATTGTAAAAATCCATTTAAAAAATGAATGACAAAAAAATTAAGTTCATAGAAAAGTTTATCAAAGTCAAAATATCGTTGCGCCGCAGGGTGATCTATTTTCACTTTTGGATATTGTGCTTTTACGAGAAGAGATAATGAATCTTTATAAAATTGTATAACTTCAGAACAGTTTACACTTTTGATATCTAATTCAGGTTCAGTTAAGGCTGAACTTAAAAAAGTATCACCCAAGTCCTCTGTCCAAATACATGAATTTGTTTCATCTATTTCTACAATCTGAGGTATTGGTAATTCCATTTGGCTGAGTGCATTGTGCATCCCTATCCAACTGATAGGATCTCCTCCATAACCACCTTCCCATTTAGGGAACTGCATGCAGATTAAACTTTTTGGATCATTCAACAATCTAAAAAATTTGCGATCACTGGCATCGCCCGCTATGAGTAATAAGATAGGTTCTTGAATGTTGACTGCTTGTTCTGCGTTAAATATTTTAAAATCATGAATTCTAAGCATGAGTTGATCCGATTCCATTTCTATTGAAGAAATTCCTGTCATTTGCATTTCCTTGGCTTCAAAAATCAGAAGGTGTGCGTTGAGCGTGTTTGTGATCACAAGTGATGCGCAATTATAATTGTGGTATATAGGTGTGTATTTCGTCAACCCTAGTGAAAGGTTTCAGAGTGAAAACCATTTCTGTCCGTGGTGCTCAAGAGCATAATTTAAAAAACATTGATGTAGACATTCCTAAAAACTCGCTTGTTGTGTTTACTGGAGTGAGTGGTTCTGGAAAAAGTAGTTTGGTTTTTGACACAGTCTATGTAGAAGCTTTTCGTCGTTTTGCTGACTCGAGTCAGGCTTCATACTACGTTATGGGAAGCTCTCAATTTGCAAAAATGTCTCGTCCACGCTTTCGTTCCATTTTAGGATTGCCCCCTGCTCTTGGTCTCTCACAAAGACAAGGTGTTGCAGGTAAGATATCGACAGTCGGGACAATTTCTGGAATATCTGATTTGTTTCGTGTTTATTTTGCTGCTTTTGGGGAATTTTTCTGTAGAAAATGTGATATACCATTAAAAGCTTTGTCGTTTAATGAAGTTTCAAAAAAAATAATAGAAGAATTCAATTCGAAAAAAATAATGTTTATTGCTCCTATTGCTGAAAAAAGAAAAGGTTTATTTAAACATGAAATTGAAAAATTTAGAGAACTTGGTTTTTCAAAACTGCGTATTAATGGAGAGATATTTGATTTACAAGACGAGTCTATTAAAATAAATATTGATGCTAAAAAACTTAATACAATAGATATTATAATAGATTTTTTATTAATTAGTAATGATAAAAAACAACGAATTGATAGAGCTATATTTCAGGCACTTGACTATGGAAAGGGTATTTTAAAAGTAGAATACGCAAATAAAATATTCATATTTAATACAAAGTCTAGTTGCCCTCAATGTGGGGAAAGTTCACCTAAAATAGATCCTCGTTACTTTAGTCACTCATCAATTGGTCAATGTGAAAAATGTGAAGGGGAGGGGAGTGAACAGAGTGGATTGCCTGCAGATCTCTTTCCCTGTAAATTATGTAATGGAACGAGACTCAATCCTCTACGGCCAATTGTAAGAGTTTGCGGTAAAACTTATGAAGAAATTCATTCACTCACCATGAATTATTTATATGAATTTATAGATAGTGATTTAAAAAATTATTCTTTCAATGATAAATCAAAAGAAAAAGTTTTTTCAGAGGTCTTCAGATCAATTAATAGCATAAAAAAAGTTGGATTAAATCATTTAATTCTCAATCGATCGGGTGCATCTCTTTCCCCTGGAGATTTACAAAGATTAAGACTCTCTTCTATGATTTCAAATAAACTATCTGGAGTTATGTATGCGGTTGATGAACCTTGTCAGGGATTAACAACAAATGAAGTAAAAAAAATAATTCAAATATTTAAGGAAATTATAAAAGATGGCGCAAGCATAATCGCTGTTGAACACCACCCATCTTTTCTTTTTGAATGCGAGATTTTATTTTTAATGGGCCCGGGCGCAGGTGTGCATGGTGGACAAATAGTTGCCAAAACCACTGACCCCGAGCATTTAAAGGACCTTCTTGCCAAGCAGCAATTGCAAAAAGTTGTGCCCAAGATTGAGCTTCCACCATCCATGCCGGTGAGAATACCAAAGCAAGTAAAGAAGAATTTAAAAGTGAAGAAGAGTGATATTTCATTAGAAATGTCTCCGAAGAAGCAAGAGTCTGCTCTTATTATATTTTCGGATATTTGTTTGCGAAACTTAAAAACAAAAAATATCTCTATAAAACAAGGTGTTATAACAGTTCTAAGAGGAGAATCAGGGAGCGGAAAGTCAACTTTTCTTGATATTTGCTTACTTCCAGCTCTTTACTCGATGGGTGGTAGAAATCTTGAAACTGATTCTTTAAATCTCCCTAAATTTGAAAAATTTTGTAAAGTTAATAAAGTAGGCGATATATTTATTAATATAATTGGTTATGTGAAACCTGGGAGTATGACGCGCAGTTCAAGGCGCAGTGTGGCATCAGCATTAGATGTTATAGTTCCCTTACGTGAATTATTTGCAAAATTACCTGCAAGTCAGGTTATGGGATTAACTGAAAGTCATTTTTCTTGGAATTCTAAGCTTGGTCGTTGTGATAAATGTGAGGGTAGGGGATATATTGAACTTCCGCAAAGATATGCTCAGCCCGTTCGAGTTGAGTGTGAAATCTGCCTTGGTGCAAAATTAAATTCGCGCAGTCTGCTCCCAAGGTTTAAAGGTGTAAATTTAGCAGATATTATGAATTTAACCCTTGATCAGGCTCTTGAAATTTTTGAAAATCATAAACATATTGCAAGTAAAGTCGCACGCGCATGCCAATTTGGTTTAGGTTATGTTCAGTTGGGGCAGGGGATGGAGTCTTTAAGTGGCGGAGAATTGCAGCGTTTAAATTTAACTATTGAATTAAAAAGAGCAACACTTGATGGAGCATGGTTTATTCTAACTCATCCCAGCACTGGATTACATGGTCCAGATATTGATATTTTGGGTGAACTTATGCGTGTTATGACAGAACGAGGAGCGACTTTTATTTTAGTAGAAAATCGTGATGAATTTACTAAATTCGCTGATAATATAATCGAATTTAAAATATGAATTAGAAAGTATTGCCTAGAATTATTTTCATTGTTGCATTTTTTTACTGCTATTAAATTAAAAAAAATAAATAAGCCACCGAAAATATTTTAAGTAAATCATTAAAAGATTTTCTGGAGGGTTTATGCAGAAAAATTACTCAAATTATAATACTTTCCATTTAGAAACGGAATCAAACTCTTTTTGGAGAGAAATTAACCCATCTGCAAAATCTTGTACAAGTTTAAAGAAACTCTTAGAAGTGTATGCAGCTAAAGAAGAATGGGAAGTTGTGATTAATTTATCATCTAGAGCTGTTTTACACTTAAGCAAAAACTATGATAGAGCTGATTTTTATCATATTTGGATGTGTGCTTTAAATGAAACCTTTGATAGTAAATCTTTAATTGAATTAGGCACGCATTTGGTTAGAATGCGTCATTTACATCCAGTGTTTATCGCTCTTGCATTGATTTCTTTTCACTTTGCTGGATGTCAAAAAACATGTTTAAAGATTTTCAATTATCTGAGGAAAAATAAAGATGTGCACAATAGATTTGCTTTTGAAGCTTGTGGTCTGTATTTAGTAAACCAAAATGATAAAAATGAAGTATCTAAAGGTTTTAATCTACTGAAAAAAACGTGTCTTGAAAAAAATGCGAGCTATTTTAGTTGGAGAAATTATTTAAGATGTCTTTCGCAGAAAGATAAAGAAAATGAAATGTCTTGGACTTACAATGCAATGCATTTAAGGTATCCCTTTGCACAAGAACCTTATATTGTATCAAGTTTAATTGCAATTGATGAGAAAAATTGGCCTGAAGCAATGCGAATGTTAAATCAGCTTCTTCGCGACAATCCAAACAATATAAATGCAATATTAGCATTGGCTCAATGCTATGAAGAAGTCGATAATCTCCCAGCAGCATTGAATCTATTAGTAAGAAACAATGATAAGTTTTATTCGCACAATTATGACTATTACTATCTATTAGGCCATATTTTAAGAAAAATAATTGAAAAAGATTTTGATGAAGATTTGAAAAAAATGTCTTTAAATTATTTGGAAAAAAGTTTGTTCATTGCTAATTCACTCAATTTTCCAATTAGCTCTCTTATGAGAGAAATTAAAGAAATTCAGCTAATTGGAAGAGTGAATGTGGATATTGAAAACAATGAGCATGATGATTCCAATAGTTTAAATACAATGCAAAGGCACTCTGAGAATAATGATTCAGAATCAAAATACTCAGATAGAAAAGCAGGTTAAATATATCTAAATCTCATATCTAAATTTAAAGCTTAATTGAGTAAAGTAATTTGATCCCAAGTCATGGCATTTAAGAAATTGTAAGTCATATAAAAATCTCCGGACTCGCCCAATCGTTGCCCCCAAGAATTTCGAATTTTAATCAACTTTTGTTTGTCATCATAACCATATGCTAAAACTTCGTGACCAATTCCACTCATTGAACAATAATTACGTGAGTTACCTTGTTGGCATGCCCATAATCCACCATTATAATTTTTTCCATTGATTTTAACATTAAAACCATTGAGTTGTGGTATATCTATTCCTAGTAAGACTCTGTAACCTCTATCAATCGCATTTTTGAGTGCTTCAATATTTCCTCTTTTTTCATAATACCAAGTCATATTTTCAGAATATCTTTTATCACTCATATCTCTATACTTCTGTGGATTCACAACCTGTCGACTATTCGGATAAGTTGAGCCAAAGCAGCTTCCTTTTTTAATATATCCATTTTTCCAGATCATATTTAAAACAATTTTTGCAAACGTTCCATTCCATAAATTCATATTTAAACCACGAGCTAATGCAAGAGCGCACTGCTGATCTATGTAATCTCCAAGCTTATCTTTAGCATCAAGTGCTGCAGTGACTGCAAAAGTTACGCATGTACCATCTGCTCCTTGATTTAAAACTGGAACTTGGTTCATGCTTAAATCAATGGCTCCTTGTGATTCTGAAAAAGGAATAATTCCATCCCTATAATCATTTTCACCCATTTTCTCTATTTCAAGATTTGCAATTCTATTTTGTTCTAACATTGCATGTGTAGGTTTAATTTTAAGGAACCTAAACTTTAATATTTCTTCAGGAATAATTTCAATTGAATCATTGTTAATTATAACTTCTTTATCAACTCTTATTTCAAACTCTTGTGTACCATCAATTGTTACAAATGCTGAATTATTTTCCTGACCATAAGAACTTAAACACATGAAAAAGAAAACTGTAAAAATAAAGCATGAATTTATTTTACGAAACATAGGTTTCTCCTTGCAATAATGTGAGTTTGTGTGGCAGAAATTTACAATGAAATTTTCCTCCTTTCATATTTAATTATTTTAATAACAATTTCGAGAATTTAAAGTATTTGAAAAATTTTAAAAATGTTCTTTAGTGATAGAATACTAGAATAATAAATAAACTATAGCCAAAAAAATATAAAAATCAATTGATTTTAAAAAAATATTTAGCATACATTTATGGTTTATTTATATTTATTTTATAATATTAATTATTAGTATAATCCCTTTAAAAAGCGACTAAATTTATGTCCCGTGGCTCTTTCCCAAGCTATTATTCCACTGACTGTTGATGAAATAACCCCTTGACCTGGAAAAACACAATCACCAATTAAATAGAGTTTAGACTTATTATTATAGTGTTCAATATTTGATGGAGTTGGTCTAAATAAGAAATTATTAAAGTTTGCAATGAGGCCTCCAACTTGACCTTTATTCCTGAGAGTATATTTTTCGAATGTTATAGGGGTTGCTAATTCACAATTCACAATTTCAAGATTTATTGAATTTTCAATGCGCTTTTTTAATTGATCTAAATATTTTTCTTTTAAATTGCTTTTATAGGAATCAATTTCAATATGAATTGTTGCAGTGAAACATCTAATATTTGACTCATTTTCTTTTTGATAGATAGACAAATATAAAGGGGAATTAATTTCTGTTTCTTCATTTTTTAATGGAAAGATTTGATGATACCATGGTTCTTTTGGATATGCTAAATCATCATTAAAATATCCATAAATTGCAAGAGCTCCCCAGCCTCTAGCGTGAGAACTTTTTTCTTTCCATTTCTTGAATGTTTTATGATTATATAAAAAAGGATCTTCTTTAAATAAATTTATAACATTCCACACAGAAGAGTTTATAAATAAATTGTCTTTTACAACATAATTTTTTTGATTTTTATTTCTATCTAAAGTTTTTATAAAATATCCATCATCAAAATGAGTAATTTCTTTTACCTCTTGTGCATACATAATTTTCATTTTTCTTTTAGATATTTGGCTTGACATTGATTTAAAATAACTTCTCATCCCTCCATCTAATCTATAAATTCCTTTGTTTAAAATACTTAATCCCATACAGCCGACAATCCAAGGAGTGTTATACATATCGGTTTGCGCAGTATCCATTAGTAAGGAATTAATAATTTTATGGGAAATTATGTTCTCTTTCTTTATCTTGAATAATGAAACAATAGTTGATGTTTTTAAGAAAATAGTTAAAATTATCTTAATTTGAGCGGCTATATTTAGAGTTAAAAACATTGAAATATTTTCAAATATCTCCCTTTTTGTAATCATCGGAAATTTTGGTATTCTTTTCAATAAGCCCCAAAGATACTTTGAGTTTTTATTTGTAAATCTAAAAAACTTAATTAAATTTTTTAACTCATTTTCATCAATGATTCCTTCTGTTACTTTAATTTCTCCATTTGAATTTAAAATTAATTTTAAATTATATTCTGTCAAATGAAATGATATATAATCAATTTTGTTGCTTTTAAGTGTATTCTCTGGATGAAGTTCTCCTAAATTAAACAATTTATACTGTAAGCCATTTTTTTCAACTTCTATCAATTGAGTTGCGCCCACATCAAAAAGTCTCCTCGGGTGACCTCTTGCAAAATAACCTGCGCATCCTCCTGGTTCAAAGTGATGGTCTATCGCAAGGTTTATTTCATTTGGATTACTCAAACTTAATAGTTTTGAAGTTGCTATTCCTGCAGCTCCAAGCCCAATAACTAAATTGTCCACTTCTTCTGAAGATTCTGTATCCACAATCTTATTCCTTAAAGATAAAGGAAAAGTACAAATATTATTTGATGCTATCACTAAGGTAACTCGAATTGAACAAAAAAGAGATTTGATTGAATCTAAATATCAAAAAATTGATTTCAATTATGGAAAAATAAAATTATTGATTTTTTATTAAGTTATTTTTTTAAAATTGTAAATTAATATAAGTTACTTTGCTAAAACAAATGGACGAACATTTGCTCTTAATTTTGATCTTTCAGCGTTTAAATATTCACCAAGTCTTTCAGTGAATTTAATTTCTTGTAGTTTTGCTTTCCAATTACCATAATTCTTTTCTAAATCACTTCCTGTAGAAAAATTAGCGCCAAGATATTGGAAGAAAAAAGCTGAACTACCGATATATATGGGGCCAACGACTTGATTTATTTTTAAATTAGATAGTTTTTCTCTGAGAACAGGAGGAAGTTCTGAGAGTGAACGCGGAGGAAGTAATCCTTCTGTTTCAGTTGCATCGGATGCCATTGAGTATTTTTTGACAAGATCTGTAAAATCTTCTCCAGCGCTAATTCCTTTTTCAATATCTTGGATTGGTCTGAAACTGTTAGGATTCGATGATAGATTTTCAGGAATTTTAAGAAGTAAGCTTCTTAATTTCACTGTGCTCACCTGTTTCACGCTGCCAGTCTGCTGAAGATAAAAATTATTAATTTCATCATCTGTTACAGTCACTTGAGGACTGATGATTCGACCAATAACTTGCTGTTTTAAGAGCTCATTTTTAAATTCACTTCTATAATCATCAACGCTTCTGCCCATTTGGGATAACTGACTTTGTAAACTGCTTTCAGTGAGTCCTCTCTGTTTAAGAAATTCTTGAATACGGCTTTCAAGTTCATCTTCAGAAATGTCAAAGCCAAGTTCCACAGCCTTAACTTGAAGAACTTTCTGGTTTATAAGGCCATCAAGCACTTGATTAGCCTGAGCGGGTGTCAAGCTACCTCCCACAATTTGGCCGCTAGGAAGAACGTTGCTTTGGCCTTGGGTAGCAACTTGTATTGCTTGTTGAAAATCGCTAAATAAAATGACTTGATCTCCAACGGTGGCAAGAATTCCATCAATGGTATTTGAATCAAATGGAGTGTTTGGGGCTAAGGTAATAATGGGCTCATTTGTTTCTAGACTTTGGTTCATGTTATTGCTTGAAATACATGAGTTTAATAAATGAGTTGAACCTAAAAACGCAAGAAAAATAAATTTTTTCATTGTAATATTACTCTCCAGACCTGCCTTGCCAAAGTTAGGGTTAAATTGCTTGGTCAAGAAGATTTTCATAAATCATTATATTTATAAAAGCAAAGACCTTTTATATATTTATGTGATTTCCCATAGATATACGATGATTAATAAAAATTAATATGAGTTTTTTTGCAAAAAACTAGTTATATTTAATTATAATATATTAATAATAAAGGATTTAACCTAAAATTTAAGTTTATATTAAAAAATATCCGATTTATAATTGGAGGTGTAATTTATGAGGGTAAATGTCTTTTCTCCTCTTTCTTACACTTGGGAAAGATTTGCAGAATTACAACATCAATATGCTATGGCACGAGGGCGTCGAGATGTTAGACATTTTGATAATTTGACTGAGGTGCGAAATCAAGAAAGATTAAAAGAGAAATATCTTGATAAAGAAGCTCTAAAGAAAATAATTATGGATATGCTTTTTAATGCAGAAGCAATTCGAGATGCTCAAAAAAAAGAGCTTCTAAGAATCGAATATGAACGCAAATATTTTGAGAATCTCTATTTTTTAAATAGAGAGATAAAAAAGCATACTATGATGGTTAAATATTTACGCCTAAAAGCTTTGGATAAGTATACATTCAATTTAAAAATTGAAAATGAATTGAGAGTGCAGAAAGAAATTGAAATGGAAAAATTGATGGACACAAAATTTAAAAAAGAGGATAAAAAATTTATTTAATATATAGATTAGATTGAGAATATTTTTAATAATAATTTTTAGATGTTTCAATATTAAACTTATTATCTTTATTTTTTGCTGTAACATAATCTATAATAGCAACGAAAATTTTTAAATTATCCATGCCCATTTTTTTTATAAAAAATTCATTAATCAAAATGGAAATTTTGATTATTCGTTCAAGATTATTATTTTTATCGTTTTTTAATAAAAAAATAGCCATATATTCTGTTCTTGTGTCAATATCAATGTTATGAAAATTTTCAAGTAATAACTTTTCCCATCCAAAAAGTGCCCTGTCATATTCAGTCTTATTGATTTTTATTTCAGAAAATGAAAGTGTATTTGGATTTTCTAAATAATACGAGAATTCATGAAGTGACATGTTTTCGAGTCTACCAAGTGCATATAGCGTTTTAATTGCACTCATAAATTTGCTTTCTTCAGGATAGCCATCTATTTCTAATTTTCTATAGTTTGATTCTGACATGCCTAATATTTGCGCTGTATCATACAGGTTATATTGTGAGCGACTTCTAAACCCTTTCAAGAAATGGGTAATTCACTTAGAATAATAATTTTTTTGTTCATCAGTTAAAACTTTTTTCATAATGATGCGCCTTAAATTTTTGTGGAAAATATTTTTGATTTCTTCAAATGTATGAGGTTTTTTTTCAATAAAACCATCAAAATCTAATAACTCTTCCTCACTGCACTTAACTACTGAGGATAAAAAACATGGATTCTTATAATCATATCTTCTCAAAAGACTGATAAAGTTCATTTGTACGATATTTTTCTTTATACCATCAAAGTAATAATCTAGTATTATACATTCAGTTTTGCTAAGAAATGAATTGTCTTAAAATATATCATTAAATAGACTTTCTGGATTATTATATGTAAGTATCTTATTGTATTTAAGTGAATTTTTCCACATATCTAAATAAAATTACACCAAGTTCAAACGAACGCTCTTCTGAAAATATATGATTCGTATGTACGAAAATATATGTATCATCATTTTTTTTTCTAATATATTTATTAAATTCAAATCCATCATGAAGCATGTCTTTTAAGTCAATATCAGTTATTATAATTTGTGGATTTTCTTTGTCGCAAATTTTTACAGCATCATGATAGTTATTTGCTGTGTAAAAATAAATATCACTTTTGTATATTTGCATTGATTTATACATAATTGACTGTATTGATTTTAAATATACTTCACAATCTTCAAGAATGAGTATACTCATTCTTTTGAAATTTAAATTGATAAATTTAATAATCTTACTTTGAGTGGTGTTGTTATTTTTAATCATTTTCAAATTTTTATATTCAATTATATTTACTGAATTCTTAGGTAATAAATAACTAAATTCATTGCTTTTAAGTTGATTTATTTTAGGGACAGTAAATATGAATTCAGTTCCTATGTTTTTGCTACTTAAGCATTTAATATTTCCTCCAAATGAATTTATAATTGATTTTACACTATATAATCCAATGCTATTTCCGTTTTCTTTTCCCATTGTAAAACTTAATTCAAATAATTTATCTAAATATTGATCCTCTATATAGGAGTTAGAATTTCCAAAAGTAATTTGGATAAAATTTTGATCCTTTAATGATAATTCTTGTGTTTCAATCCATATTTCGCCATGGTTATTCATTGTCTCTATTGCGTTAATTAATAAATTTATAATTACTCTTTTTAATTGAATTTTATTAAAATAAATTTTACTTTTATGATTAAATTTAAAGCGAAATGAAAGTTTGATATTTGAGGAAAATTTAGTAAAATCCATAAGTAATTGAAATAATAATGTCTCGAAATCAATTGAATCTGCACTATTATTTTTAATGTCCCCAAAATACATAAAACTATTAAGCATAAAATCAACTTTTGATATTGAATAGTGTAAATCATCCTTAATATTGGGCACTAAGTTATTAATGTTCTTGTTTTTTGAATTTGTTTCTAGCAAATTCAAAAATAATTTTAATTTTGAAAAGGGTTCTCATATATCATGGGCATGTATACGTACAGAGGACATTATGCCTTTGATCACTGCTTCTTTTACTTGTGAGATGATATAATTATAATTTTTGTAACGTAAATTCATTATTCTTTTCGCGGTAAATATTAAAAATAATAATATTAAAATATAGGGAACTAAAATGGAAAATATATTTACTTCTTGAGCTGAATGAATATATGTGTTTCTTTTTTCATGAAGTTTATTTTTATGTATCAAATATAATTTATAATTATTTATTTTCAAATTATATTTTGAACCAAAATTTCTGGTAAAAATTTTGGTTCAAATTTGATACTATAATTATTTTGATTTTCGAACCAGATTGCAGAAAAGATGTCGCTGCTTTCTAAATTGGATAATTTATTTTTCAATGAAAAATCATCACCTCTTTGAAAAGAGTGCAGTAAACTTGGTATTGTCAAATTAATTATTTTATCTGGAATAATTATATATTTTTCATATAAATAAAAGGTAAATGAACCTAAGGAAAGAATTATAGAAACAAATATAATAATAAACGTCTCATCTTTTGATTTTTTAATAATTTTATTTTTTAATAAAAGATTTTTTTCCAATAAATTCCTCGATAATTATAATTATTTGTGAATATATTTGACAAATAAAACTTTAACGGATCTCCGAAAAATTCAATTTTTTGTGAGTTAAAGAATGTATTTTTGAGAAATTTAAATAGCGATATTATTATATTATTTTCAGTCAATCTATTTATAAAAATATTATTATGATCGTAACCCCTATTTCAAGTCGACTTTTTTTCACCATGAAGAGGGGCGACAAAAATCGATATGATTTCAGACTATCATGAGAATCATATTGATTTTCTTTTAAGGGAAGGACAAGTTTAGAATTCTAAAACTGTAAATTAATTTATTGAAATAAGTCATACTGAAAATTTAATTATAGAATATGTGTATAGTAAAGTTTTATAGTTACAGACATTTACGTCAATTATAAAATAAAAAAAATATCGAGATGGGTTTAATGATAAAACATCAAAAAACATTGTCTATTTGTTTGGGAATGGTTTAAATAAGAACTCTGTTTTGAAAGAGACTTTAATTTAAAGGAAAGATAACATACTAATATGTTTAAAAATTTAATCAATGTGAGTTCTGGGTACATTTTTAGATATTTATTCCAAATTGTTTCATTTTGGATTATTGCGCATCAATTTGGTGCAAATTTATTTGGCCAGTTTAGTGCAGCAATATGTATAGCTTCCATTTTGTCAAGTATATCTGGTTGGGGTGGCTATCCACTTATTGTGAGAGATGTAAGTAATAATAAAGATCCTCAGACTTCATATACTTCAACATTAGTTATTACATCAGCTTTGACGGTTATTTTGGTAATAATTGGTTTATTAATTAATTATATATGGTTTAAAGAAATTAATGCTTTTCCATTTTTTCTTTTATTGATTTCTGAAATATTTTTTACTTCAACATTAGTTAATGCTTCCTCGGTTTTCATTTCTCAATCTTTCTTTAATTACTCCTCTTTTATTCAAATTTTGAGTGGTATTGTAAGATGTGTAGCAGCTATAATACTTTATACGTTTCCCATTTATAATGCTCTTGATGATAATTTATTAGTATATTGGAGTTTTCTTTTATTGCTTTCAAATTTTATCGTTTTTCTTGTGTGTAATTATATAATTTCTAAAAAATTTGGAAAATTTAATGTAGATTTTAATAATATCAAAGAGCATATAAAAAATGGGCGGTGGTTTTCTTTAATGACACTAACAGAGTCATTATATGCTAATTTAGATAAAGTTATTTTAGTATCACTGATTGGATATTCAGAATTAGGAAAATATTCATCTGCATTTCGATTTGTTTTCATCGCATATTTACCACTTAATTCAATTTTAACTATTGCGTATAGAAAGTTTTTTGATTTAGCAAAAAAAAATAAATTAGAATGTAGAAGATACGCTTTTCAAATTCAAAAATATACTATTTTATATGCTTTATTTGCAATTTCTTCTTTAATTATATTTTCGTTTTTTATTGAGTTCTTTCTTGGAGAAAATTATGAGGGAACAAATTTAATTTTACGCTATATGAGCATAGTTCTTATCTTTCAGGCTATTTATACTCCTTTTAATGATTATTTAATTAGTTTAAAAAAAGAAGGTTTAGTAACTGTATTAAAGTTTATTTCAATAATAATCACAATTATATTGAATTTTATTCTTACGAAGTTTTATGGTACAAATGGTGCAATTTTTTCTTATATAATTGGACAATCATTCCTATGTGTTTTTATGTTTTATACCCCAAATATGAAAAGAGATTCTTTAAAAAATGAGCTTTCAGAAATCAAATAAAATTAAATTATTTTTTATAATTATGGATTTAAGAATAGGTGGTGCAGAAAGAGCTCTTTTGAATTTAATTAGAAAATTAGATAAAAATAAATATGAAATAACATTATTTCTGATAAGAAATAATATTCAATATAATACTGAGATTTCAAAGGATTTTAAAATAATAACAGGTGTTGAGGGAAAAGGTAGTCTATATAAAAATTTTCATTTTTTAATTTTTAAGTTACTTAAGTCTGCGTTTAAATCTGATATAATAATTGGATCTTTAGAATATTGGCCGACATTTTTTAGTGTGTTAATTGCAAAAATATTGCGGAAAAAAACCATTGCATGGATTCATACAAACTTAGTGAAACATCTTGAAAAGCAAAGATTTTATATAAAATATTTTTCAAAATTATGTTATAAATATACTGATTGTACAATCCTAGTCTCGCAAAACAGTCTAGATTCTTTTGAGAAAAATTTTGTTTCTAATAAGAGACAACTCATATATAATATTATAGATTTTAATTTAATACAAAGTATGAGTGATCTTCCATTAGATAACAGTAAATATAGAGATAATAATTATATTATTGGAATTGGAAGACTTGAATATCCAAAAGATTTTGAAACCCTCATTAGAGCATATGCGAATTTATATTCAGAAAAAATTTGTAAGGAAAAGTTTTTGATTTTTGGAGATGGTCAAGACTATGATAAACTCGAAAAATTAATTTGTGAACTTGGACTTTTAAATCAGGTTTTTTTAATGGGGTTTGATTCAAATGTTTTTCGCTATTTAAAACATGCTAAATTATTTGTGATGGCAAGTTATTTTGAGGGACTTCCTCTTGTTTTGGCTGAAGCAATGTTTTTAAAAGTACCTATTATGGCAGCATATAAAACCAAAAATAGTCCATTTTCAGAAATACTTTTAAATGGAAAATGCGGCATTGTTTTAGAAGAATATGATGAGAAAAGCTTAACTAAAAAACTAGAAGAGGCAATCAATCTTTCAAATATGGAACGAGAGTCTTATATTGAAAGTGGATTGATTCGAATACATGAATTTAAAGAAGAATTTATTTTAGCGAAGTGGGAAAAAATTTTCCAGGAATTAAATTAAATATTCAGAATTTTTTGAAATAAAATTCTGAATATTTAAAGCAATGTTGTATTAAATAATGGTTCTAATTCAGAGAACTCAACCCATTCTCCCTCACCTTTTTTATTTTGTAGCCAATATGAAAATAATTCCATATCTGAGCAATGATCATCGGTAAAGATGATTGGGGAAAGTGGAGTTATGATTTCATCATAATAATTTTCAAACAGTCTTGTAAAATAACGAGGGCTTTTGAGTCTTTCGCCTTGTTCAAAAGGGAGTCGTGTTTTTTTAGCGACTCTTCCTCTTACGACAACAGCAATATCAAACTCTTTAAAGTCATTATTAGAAATTAAACAAATGCCTGACTTAGGTATATTTCCAATAAAATTTGATTGAAAGAAGTCTGAAACATGTGTGGCGTCTTTAATGAGTTTTAGATTGCGTAAATAATTTGAAAAGTTTTTAAAGGCTTGTATTTTTTTATTTTCTCTTTCAATTTTTTTGATTTCTAGATCAATATTTCCATTTAATAATGAGATAATAACTCGCAAATGAGCAAAGCGTTCTTGCATGGTGAAATTGTTAAATTCAAATGGAAAGAGATTATTGAGTTCTTGAACTTCTTGAAGTACTGCTTTAGGTTGAGCAAATGGCCCAAAGCAATAACCTATCCCTTCTTTTAAATGACCTATTCGAATGCAAGACTCATTTTCATGATTTCGTCTTCTTAATACTTTAAATTTATCAGTACGTGAGTTGCTTAAAATTTTTCTTGTTTTTGTAATTGGAATAATGGAGTCATCTTGTTCGCCAAATGTTGCATATAAATTATTATTTATTTTATTGTCTTCAAAATAATTTTCTTCCTCTTCAAAATCACCATTGTGAATTTCTTCATGTTGAGAAATAATAAAAGGAACTTTGTGAGGAAATTCTCGAGCATACTCAAGCATATCTTCTGGAATAAATATTTGTAAGAAATTTTCGCTTCTGCTTTGGCTTTTTCTGGGATCAATTGTTAAAGAAAGTCTTTTAAGTTCACGTTTTTCTTGAATAAGAGACTCTAATAAATTATTGGTGCGTTCAAATTTAAAACCTGATGCGTCAACAATAATTCGATTCATCTCTTTATCGAGACTAATTTCAGTCATTTGCTGTAGAGATTTTCTTATATTTGCGCTTGCTGTAATATATGAAATTTCATGATGGGAATTTAAAATATAAAGTAACCCTGGTGTAGTAGGAACAATTTCTACGATAGAAGGATTAATTCCGGGGCCAAGTTTACGAATAGTTTCGGCATCGGCCTGTATTTTTAAGATGTCTTCACAAGTCTTAAAACCATTTTTTTCACAAACTTCGAGTAATTTCCAGAAGACAGAAGCCGTCATTTCAGCGTCATCGAGAGCCTTGTGCGCATCTAAAACTGGAATTTCAAAATATTCAGCAACGCCAGATAAAGTCTTTGAAGGAGCCTCTGGTAGAATATTTGAAACAATAAGGTGGGTGCAAAAATAGAAATTTTTAAACTCTAAATTTTTTAATTCTTTCATGTGATAAATTAAATAAGCGATATCTCCTTGTGCACCATGTGCTACAATGACAGAGTCTCCAATAAAATTTATAAAATCGTCAAAAATATCTTCCAATGTGGGTGCATTTTTTATCATTTCATTATTAATATGAGTGATTTTTTGCACAATACTTGGAATGTGTCTTCTGGGATTTACTAAAGTTTCAAAACGTCCAACTTCTTTGCCTTGTTTATATTTAATTGCACCAATTTCAATAATTGAGCTGTTTTGTGGATTACCGCCCGTTGTTTCTAGATCGAAAAAAACAATATCAATTTGAGCCGGTAATTGACTGAGCCATTGCGGACGATTTGGGTTCGCAATGATTTCTGTGGGAAGGGTTTGCTCTTTCCTCAGGGTTTTAAATCCAGGCTTAAATGAGCGATTGTGCTTATTTTGAAACGTCATTTGATATCATTCCAAGCGAAGTAAAGAAAGGGGCTAACGGACGATAGTAAATGCCGTCATCCACGCCTCTTATCTCCCATAATATTACTTTGTCGTCAATAACGTATGTAGCTCGCTGACGTTTATGGTTTGATATTCGGTTGCAAGAAAACTCTGTTCGAATATTTTTTTTGCTTCACATAATATTTTTTCTTCAAGAAATATATCTGTGCTTGAAGGATCATGATGAAATATTATGTAACTTTTGACGTCTGCACTTTTAGCTAACGTAGCCCCTTCTTTTGCTGTGGAGTGCCCCCAGCCAATATGATTTTTGTAATTATTTTCAGAAAATGTAGAATCGTAAATAAAAATATCTGTTCCTTTAATAAATTTTTCCAATTCAATATCAAGATTTGAGCCATGTTCATGGTCTGTTGCATAGACGATGCTTGTTTTCTTATCCTCACTCCAAATTCTATAGGCAAGAGCTTCTTGAGGGTGATTTAAGGGTTGAATATCAATGCGAATACCTTCGATATCAATGTGATTTAAGCCATTGAGCTCGTGAAAAAATATATTGTTTAAGGATGGAAGTTGATAGAATTCGACTGGAAAGAATGGTGAAATAAAAAAGTGCTGAATAATTTCCTTCAGTGATTTTGATATCTTAGCCTGTCCATAAATATGAATTTTGCAATCTTTTCTAAAAAAAGGGATGAATTTTGTCAAACCTATGATATGGTCGTAATGCATATGGGAAAAAAATAGGTGGAAGACTCTATCTCCCCGTAAGAGTGCGTTTTCACAGCACTTTATAATCCCTGTACCCGCATCAAATATAATAGAATTATGTTTCGTAGGAGAAATGTTAAGGACTTCAATGCATGAAGTATTTCCTCCATATTTCAGCATATTTTGATCTGGGATAGGAATAGTTCCTCGGACACCCCAAAAGGTAACAAATTGCTCAGTACCTGGAAGAGAACTGTTAGTAGATAACACTGTTTTTTTTGGAGATTTGCTCTTTTGCGAGCGATGAGCCACAAATTCTCCTTCCGCAATCCTTTATTACATGCTACGGCCAAACTGTTTGAAGTTGATACCTCGGTTTTTCGTCCCTCTGTACAGATGTGTTATCCGCTTTATATATAAATACTCTTTTTATAAGACTGCCTGTTGCAAGGTAATTTGGTCAAGGAGTTGGTAAAAATGTTCATGCTACGTACGCCAAAATATTTATCTCAAGAAACTTATCAAGCAAGCTCCTATCATTTAGCGAGCGCTGCCGATGAAGGTTTGCGCAGTATTGCATGGAAGCCTGACTCAGAAAATCCATTAGCACCCGCATTATTGAATATAGATTGGCTCACAGCGCAGCCTATGTTGCCATTTCTCACCCATGTTGCTCCAGCTCATTTGCTTTATCGCAGTATTATGGCGCACGGAATGGAAGACTCTATTGAAGTGATTGAGTGGATTCGCGGCACGCAACTTCAAAAAGTTTTAGATTTTGATCTCTGGGAAAAATCCTATGAATTGCAATCAGAAGATATTTCTTATGAAAAATTTATGTCTTGGCTCAGATTGTGGTTACAAATAAGTTCTGAATTTGCCGTTGAGAGGTTTCTTGAACTTGAAGAAGAAACAATAGTTCTTATTTTCTCGAAAATATTTGAAATTATACCTGATGGTGTTTCACAAGTAACAGAAGAAGTAAGAGAAAATTGGTGGGTTACAGAAGATAAAAAGTTCTTTTTACGTTTGCGTGATGAGGATCCAGAAACATTTGAACAAATAAAACCATTTGTAGATTCTCTTTATAAACACAATGCGCGCTTAGCTGCGTCTGTATTTGCCCATTCTGCGATGCTTGTAAGGCAAGAATCATTGGAAGATGGTTTGCGTTGGAAAAATGGGCGCCTAGCCGATCAAGGATTTGTTGCAAAAGACGAGGCTTTAAAAGTTCTTGCACCTAAGAGCAAAAATGCTTTAAAACAAATTATCAATGAAGCTAGAAAACTTGAAGAAAAAAGAATTGAAGCATTAAATAAAATGAATAAAAACTCTGCGCCAGTTGTGCATGATCATAAATTTGATCCTGAAATTCATGAAGGAATTGCAGAGTTTTTATCTAAGTTAGACTGTGAAGAAGGTGTTCGTTATATGCAACTTGCTTTAGGGGATGTAACTTTAAAGCAAATCACTGGGTCTGAAAATATTTCACCAGAATATTTTTATGAAGATAAAGATTTTATCAATGAATCTACCGATAAAATTATTGAAAAATGTCAGAAATTGCTTATTAGATCTGAGTTTGTTTATTCACGTTCAGTTAATAAAATGAATTTATTAATTGAAAAAGCTTTTCATGAGATAACGAACAGTGATCATGTCAAAGGTATTTATCTTAAAGAAAGAGTTGCTCATATTTCTAATGTTTTATTGTCTGGAGTTATGAGTTCTATTAGCAATGATTCGTTGGTTCGTTCGCTTGCTATTGTCAAAGGTGTATTAAATATAGGTTTAGAATTATGTTTATTAACTCCTTCTGATTATAATATTAATTTAGATGAAGAAAAAAACGATTTAGAAAAAAGTGTCTATTGCCTTAATTTAGTTGGACCGGAGTTTCTTTTTCAGGTTGGTTGGAATGTGTTACTCAATATATCTAAAGAAACAGCGCAGGTTCTTTGTGAAATAGATTCGAGTGACTCAGGCTTGAAAAATAGTCTTAAAACAGTTCACCGTATTTCATTAAGTGATTCTTCAGTTTTAGAAGTCTCTCTTGTGAAATTAATTGAAAATCAAAAATATTCAGATGTAAATGTCTGGCTAAGCTCAATAGAAAGTGATTTATCATCTACAATATTCTTTGTAATTGAGTCTTTATTGAGCAGAATTCCTATGTGTCCTGAAATTCTTTCTTTTGATAAAATAAATGATACATTAAAATTTACTCAGTCTAGAAAGCCTTTTGAGACTTTAGATGATATTGAGAAGGTAAAATTATTTCTTAAGAATTTTTATAGAAATTTAAGCAAGGAGTAAGAAAATGAAAAAATTATCATTTTTACCTCAAAATAAAATTGAAAATATTTGGTCTCAAGAAGAATATTTGAATATTGTAAAAATTTTAAATAAAAAGCATGCAGCTTATTTAGAGAATGAAGAATTTGAAATTGAAGCTGGGTTTTCTAATGAACAGGTTCAAGTCAAAGTTTCTTTAAGAAAGAATGACAACAGTGTTTTATATCCTATTGAATGTCTTTATGTTAAAGAATTTGGAGATAAAATAAACTATAGTAATATTGCTATTAACATGATTGATTATCTTGATCTCTATTGGGCAGATTATTTTATCGAAGAACGTGATATTTTTGTTCCACTTGACTGGAGCAAACATGAATTTGAAGGCACTCATTTTTATTTAAGAGGATTTGTTCGTAATATTCAACTTGAGGAGCAAGCCGAAAGCTTTTTAGCTCAGCATGGGTTTGGGGACTACGATATACAATTTATTTCATCTGAGACTTAAGAGCATGAAAAAGAGAGTTTTAATTGCAATGTCTGGCGGTGTTGATAGCTCAGTTGCAGCAGCAATGCTTGTTGAGCAAGGATATGATGTTATAGGTGTGACTATGCAATTATGGGATTATACTCAGAACGAAAGCAGTTGTGATCCAAATAGTAAGTTTGATACCTGTTGCAGTCTAGATGACGTAGCTGATGCGCGGATGGTTGCACATAAATTGGGAATTCCATTTTACGTTTTTGATTATCAAGATGATTTTAAAGAAAATGTTGTCGACTATTTTACTGACGAATATTTAAAAGGCCGCACGCCAAATCCTTGTGTAGCTTGCAATACCTTTTTAAAATTTGATCATTTACTAGATAGAGCACAGCGACTTGGTTGTGATTATGTTGCCACAGGACACTATGCGCAAATTCAATATGATGAAGTGTATGGACAATATAAATTAGTCAAGGGGCTTGATCCAAAGAAAGATCAAAGTTATTTTTTATATTCCATGACTCAAGATCGACTTTCAAAAGTGCTTTTTCCTGTTGGTGATCTAACAAAAACAGAAGTACGAAATATTGCTGAGAAGTATGGTCTTGTAAATGCGGCTAAAAAAGAAAGCATGGAAATCTGCTTTATTCCTAATAATGATTATGCTAAATTTATTGCAGATAGAGCACGTGATGAAGATCTCATCAAAGGCGAAATTCGTCATGAAGATGGTCGTTTACTTGGAGTTCATGCAGGAATTCATCAATTTACTGTTGGACAGCGTAAAGGATTAAAAATTTCTTCTGAATATCCATTGTATGTGACTCGTATTGACTCTGAGACAGGAATCGTTTTTGCTGGTGAAGATAAATACCTTTATCGCTCAGGATTTTCATTTAAAAAATTTCATATGATTCGCAATTTTGGAAATAATATTAATTTTGAAGTGAAAATTCGTTACCGTTCACAACCTTGCCCAGCAATTTTAGAAAAAAATGACGAAATTGTTACTTTAAAATTTGTGAATCAACAAAAATCTGTGACACCCGGACAAATTGCGGTTTTATATGTTGGTGATGAAGTTGTTGGTGGCGGTTTTATTGATAAGGTCTTTGTCTAATGCTAGAAAAACGTCTTACCTTACTTAGGACGCACTTTAAAGAACTTAATTTTAATAAATTAAGTCGTGTATTTCCCCAGATCGAAGCAAATATTGATAAGCTTGGAGAAATTCAAGGGCATCGTTATCAGGATAAAAAATTGGCAGCAATTTCTCTTGTGCATCGTTCATCTCTGGTTTATTGGCCTACAGACAAGTCAGGAATTTTTTCCAACGAAAGACTTGAGTTTTTAGGGGATGCTTTTTTAAGTTTTTTTGTTGCATCTGAGGCAATGATAGAACACAGAACTCTTCAAGAAGGCGATTTGTCTCGTCTTAGAGCTGCACTCGTCGGTACAGAAAATCTCGCATTAAAAAGCCGTGATCTTGGAATTGGTGAATGTTTACTTGTTGGTAAAGCTGAAATGAATTCCAACCCTCAGCGTCGTGACAATGTGCTTGCAGATGCCTTTGAAGCCGTTACAGCAGCATTGCTATTAGACGCCGGAGAAGAAAAAGCGCGGGCATGGCTTTTAAAAATATTTTCAGAAGATCTCCTTGCAGGAAAAGATACTTTATTGAAGTTTGATGCAAAAAGTAAACTTCAGCAATGGACACAAGGAATTATTGGTGTTCCTCCCGTTTATAAAGCAATCGGAACCGAAGGAACTCCACAAGAAACCTTTTTCATTGTTGCTGCATTTATTGGTGAAACTGAAATTGGTAGAGCATCTGCAGCTAGTAAAAGAGAAGCCAGTAAAAAGGTCGCAGACAAGATTGTTGAAAAAATTGAGTGTGGTGAGTTAACAAAAGAAATGATTGTAAGTTTTTTTGGAAAAGAAAAATGAATAAAAAATGTGGTTATATAGCTCTTTTAGGTCGGCCTAATGCAGGTAAAAGTACCTTTCTAAATGCGTTTTTAGGTACTAAGCTTGCTGTTGTGAGCAATAAGCCTCAAACAACTCGAAATAAAATATTAGGTGTTTATACTGAAGGTGATAATCAAGCCTTGCTATTAGATACCCCTGGTATTCATAAATCTCATGGATTGCCAAAAATGAATCAAGTGATGAATAAAGTTGCTTGGAGCGTCCTTGGTGATGCGGATTTTGTCTGTTACCTAATTGATGTTACTCAAGGATGGAGTGAAGAAGACGCAAATTGGATAGAAGGTATATTAAAAAAGTACAATAAAAAGGCCCTGCTTCTTGCAACTAAGACAGATAAGGTTAAAATGGAAGAAGTAGAACAAGGTATGATCAACATTGCAGAAGGATTTCAAGCGTTATCTGAAAAAATCGCTTCTAATGATGAAATTAAGTGTCAATTTATTGGAGATATTCCTCAAGCAATTTCCTCTAAAAGACCCGAAGAAATTGCAAAATTGAGACATTTTATCTTAGATCAACTGCCTCAAGCAGATTGGTTATATGCGGAAGATGATCTCACCGATAGACCGCAGAAATTTGTATGTGCAGAGATTATAAGAGAGCAAATTTTTCGTCAATTAGGTCAAGAGCTTCCTTATAAAATCGCAGTTATTATTGAGCTATTTGAGCATAAAAAAAATGTTACAGATATTTCAGCCACAATAGTTGTCGATAGGGATTCTCATAAGGGCATTGTTATAGGTAAAAACGGTTCCCGTATTAAAAGCCTTGGAACCGATGCGAGAATTTCGCTTGAGCGTCATCTTGAAAGAAAGGTTTTCTTGGAACTCTTTGTTAAAGTTAAACTAGGATGGACCGAAAATTCAAATATGTTATTGGAATTTGCAAGTTTGCAAGAGCCAGATGATGTAAAATAGTTCCTTTTCAAAATAATTCAAAATTTGACTAGGGCAATAATTTCCTAATGTAATGTTTTTTTGCAGCTTGAACTCTATTTTTATTTATGAGAGTCTTTAAGAAGTGAGAAAAATCTCTCCTTCTATAATTTCAAGTTTCCTTCTAACAGCGTAGGAATTTTTCATTGAGTTTAAACCTGAACTTATTAAATTTTTAAATATTGTTCATTATTGTTGTTATCTCTTTATTGGAGCTTGCACGTGATTTATTTTCACACCCGTCCACAAATTAATTTATCATTGTTTGAAGAATCTTCGAGTGAATCTCCTTCTGTACCCGTAAAACGAGGAAGAGGTCGTCCGCCAAAGTTGAAGGCTGTTACCTCTGATCTAGTTGAAAAAAAATCAAATATAGAGGATGTAATGTCTACTTCAATGCAAAAGAAAATTGATATTCAAGACGATCAAATTGAAGACGCTGAAAATATTGTTTCTTTAAATTCCGATCTTGATTCTAATAATTTAGAAGAAATTTCTTCAAATCAATGGGATTTAGAACAAATAAATTCATTTGATGGCGAAGATGATATGCAAGCGTTTGATGATAATTTGGAACAACAGTTTGAAGAAGATTTTTCTGAAGAAGATGCTGCTCAGCAAATGTCTGAAGCTCGAGATTTTTCTCAAAATCATGTTTCTTTAAGTTTTTCTTGGTCCCTAATGAATCAATTACGTCAAATGTCTAAAATGGAAGGTATAGCTGTTGAGGATTTACTCGTAGAATTAGTTGCTGAAGGTGTTGCTAAACGCGTTTTTGAAGATCAAAATCGTCCTATGCCAAGTCATTTAATGACGAGAACGGGATATGTTCATTCAGATGGCAATCAAGTTGCTCCACAACCGCATTTAAGTCATCATGCGATGAATAATAATAATCGTCAGCAGCCCAATAATTTACAAAATCGTAATAGATTTAATTTCCAACAAAGAAATATGCAGCATCAGCAACAGAATCGCAATCCAAATAATAACAGAAATTATCAACAGAATAATAACAATCGTCAGCAGCAAAATGGA
The DNA here is from genome assembly GCF_009208585.1 of Fluviispira multicolorata. Taxonomy (GTDB): domain Bacteria; phylum Bdellovibrionota_B; class Oligoflexia; order Silvanigrellales; family Silvanigrellaceae; genus Silvanigrella; species Silvanigrella multicolorata. The sequence goes on along the minus strand of NZ_WFLN01000006.1, from coordinate 298,255 downwards.
CAAAATGGTTTTAGAAACCAATATAATAATAATTCACAATCCCGTTTTAATGCTCGTCCAAATAATAATAATAACTCTCAAAGATTTTATGAAGATTCCTCAAATACACAACAAGGTAACACATATAATAGAACTCAGCGCGATCATAATAAACGTTAAGCATAACTTATGCATAAACTGATTGCTATTACAGGTGGAATAGGCTCTGGAAAATCAACTCTCGCAAAAAGTCTTGCACAGAGGGGTTATTGCGTTTGGGATGCTGATATTTTTTCAAGAGACGTTTTATTTTTTCCTCAAATTCAAGCACGAATTAAATCTGTATTTGGGGATTCCGTTTTTTTAGAAAATGGAATTCTTGATAGAGAATTTATTAGAAATCAAATTTTTTCCTCACCAAAATTAAAGGAATCTCTTGAAGGAATTTTGCATCCAGCTATTGCAGAGCTTTTAAAATCTAAAGTGAATGCAATGAAAGAATGTGCTCCATCTGCATGGGTTTTTTATGAAGCTTCTTTAATTTTGGAACTTGGAAGAAAATCTTCTTTTGATGCTTGTATTGTTGTTATTGCGGAAGAAAAAATAAAATTAAATCGATTGAGTTTGAATCGGAAGTTGTCCGAAGCTGATGCTCTCAAAATTATGAATACTCAAATGCCAGATGCAGAAAAAGTGAAATTTGCCGATTTTGTCGTTGATAACTCCTTAACCCAAGATAAACTTGAAAAAGCAATCGATCAACTTATTAATTTCCTAAGAGCAAAAATTTCTTAATTGATATTTTGACATTTCATATTTCATAAATCCTTATAAAATAAAAGTAACTCATATTATTTTATTTTGTAAATTGGAGAATTAACAAGATGTTTGAAGTGTCTTGTGCCTCTTGCCAGTCTTCCTTTGAATTCAATCCTGATGATTATATACATCTGTGTCCATTCTGCTCATCTGGATTTGTTATTGATCCTGAAGAAGGAGCCAAAGATTTAATTGGGGATCACTATATCGTTTCTTCAAATATTCAGAAAAGTAACATTGAAGAAATATTTAACGAGTGGATAACAAAAAGATACCATCGACCAGAGAGAGTTAAGAGTGAATTTTCAATTTTAGGTTCTTATGGTGTTATGCTTCCATTTTGGGTAATTTCTGCTGAAGCTCATACATTTTGGAGTGGACACAGTGCAAAACAGACTCGTTACGCCGGTCAAGCCCGAGATATGGCATCAGGTTTTATGAAAGAAGAGGGGCGTTTTAGTAGGAGATATCGATGGAGTATATTAGCAAGGAGATCTCCAAAAGAACATTGGGGTTTGGAGAGATTACATAACCCTAAGGAAAAATTAATGGTCGATTGGGATGGTTTTCCACTAGATGAATCGCTTGGTGTGCCAGATGAAGGTATGGCTTCTCTATACGATTCTAAACAACCATTTAAATATGAACTGGCAAACGAAATTGCAATTATGGGAATTCAAACAAAAGAGTTATCGGCAGTCACGCGTGCAAAAGATCAAATTAATGAATATCATAGAAGGATTTCTAAAACAAAAATTGGAACTCTATATGAGCACCGCACTGAAATTGAAGTGATTGGCCTACATATAGTCCATATTCCATTTTGGATTATACGTTATTCTTTCACCCCTAAGAGCGTTTTTAAATATTTTACAACTGCAAGAGAGAGGCGTCTTCTTGTACAGGGATATACTAAAGCAGTTTTAGATGCCGAATTGCCATTGAATTCTTCGGATAAAGTAATGACAAATATGCTTGTCTGTGGAACCCTTGCATTTATAAGTTTGACGCTCTCTGTATTTTTGCATGCTATATTTTATATTTTATTTATTATGTTCATACTTGTTGTTATTTTATCTGCATGGAAAATAATAAATCGTGATAAGATTGATCAAGAAATGGTCAAAGGCAAAGAAAATTTAGAACCACTTCGCTAAATAAAAAAAATCTAAATGAAAATTAAATTCTGTGACAAAGTTATTTTATTTGGGTGGAGCAGCTATTAATATTCTTGAAAGATATATGCTCTTAAAAGAGATAGTGCAGATAAACATAAGGAGCGTAAGCGCTAAGAGAAGATATAGTGAGAATTCAATTCCAGAATAATTTATTAAATATCCTGCCATAATTCCTCCTAATGTCGTGCATACCTATTTCAAAATACCACTTAGCGCAGAAACACGAGCGATATAATCATTTGGTATCTCAGTAATTGAATAAATATTATAACATACATTCCAAATTCCACCAAGTATTTCTTTCATCATAAAAAAAGAAAAATAACCAATAGGTGCGGGGAAAATTATAAAACCAGCAAATACAATTATTCTTAAAATATTAGCACTTAAGACTAAACTTCTAAGATTAAAGTGAAGTGATAGAAAACCAGCTATCATGCCTCCAATTATACCACCAACTCCCAGACCAGAAATAATATATCCAGTTATATCATATCCAATATTCATAGACTTCAATGAAAATATAATAGTGAGATATAAAATTGGATACAAAAAAATATTGATAGACGTTAATAAGAGCATTATTGTAAATAATTTATTACTTTTTATCCAAGAGAAAGCATCATTTATACTTTCAAAAAAGTTATTATATTTTTTATTTTGGTCATTTTCGACTGATATATTACTTCTTTTTACATGTTGAATAAATAAAATTCTATTTATTATCTGAAAAAATGAATTTTAAATTCTTTTAATTTTGTTGCTAGCATTATCCATAATTAATCTGTTATTATTGTCCTCAATATGATCTTCTTACCTTCGTAAGATATGGTAATCCAACTTTTACGGGAAACATACTAAGAATCAAGATTTCTTCAGTATTTGAGAACACATCATAATAAAATTATTATAAGATATTATATATTTCCTAATTAAATTTGTGTTAGTTAAAAAGATTTTTTTGGTTAAGTAGTGAGTATATTTGAATTAAAAGAAGGAAGAAAATAAATTCTTATGAAATTTGAAGCAACTGTTTGAAGAATTAAAAGAAAGTTTGAGAATATTCCTTAATTTTCATCAGAGTTTCTCATAATAAAATCATATAAATTATATTTAACTCCAAAAAGTTCAAGGAATATTGTATCCCATTCTGCGGAGTTCTTAAGCTGAGAGGTAAGTTCTTGAATGAAATCTCTCAATTCAAGATTATTTTTTTCTATCCACCATGCAAGAGCTCTATTTTTATAAGGTGTTACTTGACCAATAAAATATATTTTTCCTTTAGTAATTAAATTTAAAACTAGCATGGTTTCTGCTAAAGTGCATTCTCTTTTATTTGTTTGTAACATGCCATTGACAAGGCCCAAGCGTGAATTTACATACATGATTCTATTTTGTGGAATTTTTAATCTTTCCAAAGAATTATCAAGTTTAGTATGCTTAATTGCAATAAAGTTAACAGTTTTATCATACATGACTTTCATAATAAGTGCGATTGATTTTAAGTTTGAATCAGTATTATCTGGCTTAAAGTTACAAACTAATGAAAGATTTGATTTGAATATTGAAACAGGAGTTGCTTTGTTAACTCTCCAATCACTCATACTCATAAACTCAAAATAAGCATCAGCTGACTTAAATAAATTTGGGCTATAGGTATCTTCTTTGATAATTACACCATTTTTATTTGTCCAAAACTCAGAAAATTTGTTTGCATAAATGTATTTAATTGATATTTTTTTATTGAATTTTCTCAGAGTATAATTTTCAAAAAATTTATTAATTAATTTGTTTTTTTCTATGCTCTTTGATGTATCAAATTCGTCTTTTTCTGGATTTAATACTGCAGCATAGAATACCCCTGAACTAATAATATCTTTTAAATTTCGAGCAGATGCTGATAGACTTAAAAAGAAGCAAGATACTAAGATAATTTTTTTCATAGAGGAGTGTTACCAACTGAGTGTCAATTTTATTTATGCAGAATAATATACAATAATTTAATCTGCTAACATTTAATGATGTCTAATTAAATCAATGAATGAATGGTAAATCAATATAGGTGTAGAAATGGATGTCAAAAAGTCATTAGTCATATTCATTTTAGCAGGTGGATTTTGGTTTTTAGTTTTTATTTTTGCAATCAAAAATGAGGATTCAAAATTATTAAATCCTCAAGATAAATTTGGAATTGGAAAAGAAAAGTATGGTTCAAAAAATAATTCATATACAAAAGAGCAAAAAGAATTTATTGAAATATTCCAATCTTCTTTTGAAGATAGATGATTTTCTAAGAAATTTTATTTTTTAAATGTTCAGATATAAGCTTATCATATAAAATATTTGATTCTTCATCAGAAAGAGCTGTCTTTTGTGCCGTCATAAATATGATGGCACTTGTTATTAAAATAACAATAAAATCCATTTGCATACTTATTATTCCAACTCCTCCTCCGAAAGTGCCTAAATATGAAGTTAGCGTTGATAGCGCAAGATATAGGACAATCCATGAAAAAGACTTAATATGAAGCTTTTCTTTTTTTAAACCATTTGAAAAGAAATAGGATCCTAAAAAGATGAGTACGCCTAATGCTACTGCAAACTGTAGCTTCCACACTGTACTCCATCCTGTCCATTGAAGGAGAAGATTACAAATATAGAAAGCAACAAATGAAATAAAATTTGCATATGGAAGATTAAAAGGACGAGGTATGTTTGGAAATTTTTTTCTAAATATTGGCAGACAAATTGGGCCACATGCTAAAGATACGACGATTGCTGCGGATAAAAAAGCAACCATTGACTGCCAACCTGAAAAAGGTAAAAAGAAAAGCATACCAAGAACAAAATTTGCAAGAATAGCAAGCCAAGGGATTGAATATCTATTAACTTTTGCTAAAGCTTTAGGAGCATCATTTTGTAAGCTCATAGAGTATAAAATTCGTGATGATGAAGCAACAAAACCTACTGCTGTTCCTAAAGGAGATAAAACTGCATCAAAGTAGAGAACTTTTACCATAAATGCCAATCCTAATCCAACAAAAATTCCTGCAAATGGACCTGCATCGCCCGTGAAATTAATTTGTTGCCAACCATTTTCAATAGATTTTGGATCAAGAGATAAAATAAAACCTAATTGCAATACAGCATATAAAATCATACAAGCTAAAATAGAGCCAAATAGGGCAAAAGGAATTGATTTTTGCGGATTTTTTGCTTCTCCCGCAAGAAAAATTGCTGTTTGAAAACCAAAAAAAGAGAAACTTACACCACCAATTGCAATTCCTGAAAGTATTCCATTGAAACCAAATGGTGCAAAGCCTTGGGAAGTTAAGTTTTCAGGATGAATTTTTGTTGTTAGAAGCAGATATGCAACCGCAACCGGGATAATAAGTTTCCATATAACTACCATTTTATTAGTTTCAGCCATAATTTTCACACCAATAACATTGATGATAGACAATAATGCCATAAGAACTGTGGCTAATAATAAACCTTTTGTGGTGAGTTCTTCTGCATTATTGACTCTTTCAGTGACATTTGGAATGTAATTTGATGCATATTGCATAACTGCTTGAACTTCAATTGGCACTACGACCATTGTCCAAAGCCAGGTGATCCAACCAAATATTGCTCCTGCCATTTTTCCGTGGCTCATAAGTGAATATGCAATTGAACCACCACTTAGGGGGAGCATAGTTGAAAGCTCAGCAAATGTGAGGGCAATAATGGCAACAAAAAGACCCCCCAACACCCAAGCAATGATTGCAGCTGGTCCAGCTAATTGTGCTGTATAGAATGATCCAAAGAGCCATCCCGATCCGACAATTGAGCCAATCGATAAAAAAAGAAGACTGGTTTTTGATATATTTCTTTTAAGTTGCATATTATCTCTTACCTGTTGAATAGTTTTATCATGGTTCAGTCATGTGAGTCGACTAGAACAAGAGTTGTTATCGTATGCTATAAAATTATTGGCCTGTCATCCAGTTTGTTGTTTTTTTTTGAAACCCTTGTTACCAAAGGTATTTTTAATGTTAAAGTCAAAGAGTGCGAAAATTACAGAATTATATGTTGGAGAAAGATTAGATATTGCTGCAGCTGCTTTGTTTAAGGAATTAAGTAGAAAAAAAATTAAATCAATTATAGATGCTGGTGGTGCATATATAAATAAAAAAAGAATTTTAATTGCGAAAACTCAACTAAAAATTGGGGATAAAATTGAAATTTTTTGGGAAGAACATAAAATAAATAATTCAGATCTTCAAATTCAAGACTTTAAAATTAATAATACAATTGGAACAATAATTTCAAAAGATACACTTATTTTTGAAAATAGTAATTTTTTTATTATTAATAAACCTGCAGGAATTGCCTCACAATCGACACTGTCGTCAAGTAAAGATACTATTTTTTATGCTTTGAATGCTTTTGATTCAAATAAATATAATGTTGATAAAATGTTTCTTGTACATCGGCTTGATAAAGACACATCAGGTTTAATGGTTATTGCTAAAAATAAAGATACACAAAATAAATTCGAACAACTTTTCAAAGATAAAAATGTTGAAAAGACATATCAAGCATTGACATTTTTTGCTCCTGCTAAATCAGAGGGTAAAATAAGTTTTCCAATAGCGAAAGATAATTCAAGAAAAAATTGTTACTTTGCTGTAATTAATCCAAATTCGAGAGTAAAAGATGTTAAACAAGCGGAAACATTTTATAATGTAGAAAAAGTGTTTGGAAAAAATGAAGTTTCATTAATTAATTGTAAACCAAAAACAGGAAGAACTCATCAAATTCGAGTTCATCTGGCGGCCGTTGGTTGTCCACTTCTTGGTGACAAAACGTATTCGCAAAATATTCATGGACATCGATTTTTACAAATTGCATTGAGGCATATGCTGCATGCAAGTCATCTCCTTTTTGAAATGGATGGAGAAAAATTTGATTTTAATGTTTCTTTGCCAGAGGATTTTCGACGTATAATAAAAATTGTGGAAGGCAAACAATAATTTTTATATCTGGTAAAAATTTCATTGAAACTTGAAAATATGATTAGATAGACTTATCAGAAATAAGACTTGTTTCTTTGATTTTGAAAGTGCAAGCGATCAAACCTATATCTTATTAAAAGAAGAGGAGGATATTCTTCATGGCTTATAAACTCATTACGGTTCCACAAGGTGGAGCAGCAATAAAAGTTGATTCAAGCGGAAAATTACAAGTTCCAGAAAATCCAATTATACCTTTTATTGAAGGGGATGGCACAGGTCCAGATATCTGGAAAGCTTCACAACTCGTTTTTGATGCTGCAGTTTTAAAAGCATATGGTGGTAAGAAAAAAATTCATTGGATGGAAGTTCCGGCAGGCGAAAAATCTTTTAATGGCAATGGAAATTGGCTTCCAGATGAAACAATTGATGCAATTAAAGAATATCGTGTTGCAATTAAAGGTCCTTTAACCACTCCAGTTGGAGGGGGGATTAGAAGTCTTAACGTTGCACTTCGCCAAATTCTTGATCTTTATCAATGTATTCGTCCAGTACGTTGGTATACAAATGTTCCTTCCCCTGTGCGTGAGCCACAAAAAGTGAATATGTGTATTTTTCGTGAAAATACAGAAGATATTTATGCTGGTATTGAATTCAAAGCAGGAACGGATGAGCAGAAAAAACTTCGTGATTTTTTAGTCAATACTCTTGGCAAAAAAGTTCGTGAAGACTCTGGTCTTGGCATTAAGCCAATAAGTGAGTTTGGATCAAAAAGACTTGTTCGTGCTGCAATAAATTATGCAATAAAAAATAAATGTAAGAGCGTTACTTTAGTGCATAAAGGTAACATCATGAAATTTACTGAAGGCGCATTTCGTGACTGGGGATATGAAGTTGCTAAAACAGAATTTCGCGATCAATGTGTGACTTGGGAAGAATGTGGTGGAAAAGCTCCAGCTGGAAAAATAATTGTCAAAGATGCTATTGCCGATAATATGTTCCAGCAAGCATTATTGCGTCCTGATGAGTACGAAGTTCTTGCTTGTACAAACTTAAATGGGGACTATCTCTCTGATGCTCTAGCAGCGCAAGTGGGTGGTCTTGGAATTGCACCAGGTGCAAATATTGGTGATGGCTATGCATTGTTTGAAGCAACTCATGGAACTGCTCCAAAATATGCTGGACAAGATAAAGTGAACCCAGGCTCCGTTATTTTGAGTGGAAATATGATGTTTGAATATCTAGGCTGGACCGAAGTTGTTCAGATGATAGAAAAAGCATTTGAAAAAACTTTGGAACAAAAAATTGTAACTTATGATTTTGCACGTCAACTTGAAGGTGCAAAAGAAGTAAAATGTTCTGATTTTGCTAAGGCAATTATTGCGAATTTGTGATTGAATGCAATATAAGAATGATTCAAAATTCTTAATTCAAGCTAAATCACTTTACAGCAAATACTCATTTCTTTTACCTTGGGTGAGTTTGCTTTGGGGTGTGATTTCGAGTTTTCTTTTGACTCGAGATTACACCAAAACAATTCGTCTTTCAGTTTTTACTTTTGCCTTTCTTTTTTTTATCGTAACTATGTCTACATGGTATAGTTTTATAAAAAATAGCACTCATGAGAAAATTAATAATTTAAAAAAAATACAAAAAAGTCTTCATAAGAGAAAAGATCTTTTAGAATTTCTTGGCTCAACGGCAACTCAATATTTTGTTCAGTATATTTTTATGTTTTGTATTCCATTTATGTATTTCAAACAGGAATGGATATGGTTTATATTTTTAATTGTTTTTGCACTCTTTACAATTTGGGATCCACTTTGGACAAAGCTGTTTCGTTATTCATTTTTTCGTCTTTTACTTAGACTTTTGGCATTTTGTATGGCCTTCTCATTTTCATATGCAGTTCTTTTTCCAAAAAATTTAGATACTTTTTATATTTGGCTTGCTGTTGTAAGTTTTGTGATTGTGTTTCCTTGGAGTGGAACTTTTATTCAAAAAAAATTAAAAAGAAGTGAAATATTATCTACTTTTTTTATATCAATATTAATGATAGCACATCTTTTTTTACCAAATGATTTAAAGTTCCCGTTGCTCTCGATTTGGATGGAAAATGCGCATTTTTCATTTGAAAAACCTCGAACAGCAAGGTTTCAAATAATGAGTGAAGATCAAGTTAATAGAAATTTTTTATTAAATAAATTAAATTCAGATATTTATTTATGCTCTATTTCTCCAATAATTGCACCTATAGGTATTTCATATGAAATTGTCCATGAATGGTATGTTGATGATCAATTTGTTGATAAAATTTCATTGCCAACAATAGTCGGGCTAAAAAATAATGATAGATATAAGACTTTTTCGTGCAAAAAATTCTTTCCAAATATAAAAGAAGCAAAAAAAATTACTTGTAAAACATTTTTAAAAAATGGAATTTACGTTGGGCAAGCAAGTCTTTTCATTAAATCAGATTGAGCCTCTTCTATAGCTAATATATCTTTTTCAGTTAAAATATAATCAATACTGCTTAAAAGTTCATGATAAAGTGAAAAATCATTTAATTCTTGAGCATATTCTTCACTAAGTTCATCTGCTGTGAGTTTTTTAATTGTAAGAAAAGAATTCAATCCATTTTGTGTACAAAATGAAGCTAATAAGAGAGGTAGATGTCCAATTGAGCTTCTGCCAAAGAGATTTCTTTCAAATTCTCTTATTTTGTCTTGCGCAACTGACCCATTTGAAGCAATGCTTTCAATACTTCTATGTTCAAGCTTTAATTCGCAAAGCTTGGGAGAATCAATGCTATTATAAAAATCACAAATTAAAGGTCGAAAATCAAAGATTCCACAGGATCCAGAATGAATTGAGGAATCTTTTTTTAAAAGAAACGGGCAAGGAATATTTTCTTTTAAAAATAATTTCTGATCAGAATTAGTAATAGGAAGTTTACCATTTTTTTTTGTAAATTTAAAATATTCATCTTTATATTTAAAAAGCATTTCAGCCAAACTGTTTAGATCATAGCCTGTTGCTAGTAATTTATTGAGTAAAACAAAAGCTTCTCCAGCTGTTACGGGAATTATTGGGAAATGACAACAAGCACCGCAACCTTTTTGACATGTTATTTTTTCATTAGAAAAATCTATTTGAAACTCTTTTAGGGATATTTTACTAGCTTCATCATATTCTGTATATATATTATCTATAAAAGGTATTAATTGCGTGATTGCTGTCTTATAGTCCATGTCACTCTCTCATCTAAGGGTGAAACAAAAAAACAGTTAATAACTTGGTTTTATAGATTTTCCAAGTTGGATTTATGAAATAAATAAATATTATTAATAATACAGTATATTTATGATTATTGGAATTCGGAAGATTGTTAAGGAGAAAAAAATTGCCTATGAACCTTCATACAAGATTTTATAAATTAATCTTATGGGTTTTATTTTCTATATTTATAGCAGTTTCAGGGAGTTTTTTAGAGAATAGTATTGTAAATCAAGGGGCTATTTTTAGTAATAAATTTTTTGGTAATTCAGTCTATCTATTTTTCTCTGCAGTTATATTAAATGTTATACTTTTACTTCTCTTTGTTTTTTTGACTTTTAGAAGTGGTGTAAAGTTAATTGTCGATAATTCTCGAGGAGTATTTGGAAGTAAATTAAATACAAAATTAGTGACTGCTTTTCTATTTTTTTCGCTATTACCAACTGTCGTTTTATTATATATGTCAACAAAGTTTGTTAATACTAACTTTGAAAAATGGTTACCAGATAATCTTGTTGAGACGACTGAAGAAACACTTAATAGCGAAGCGGCATATCAAGCAAAAATATATTCGCTTTTAATAAATCAATTTCCAAATAAAGATAATATAGATATATTTGACTTTGTTGTTGATAAAAAAAAGAATAAAATGATTTATATTTCTAAAAAAATAAATGAGAGTGAGATCAAGCGAACTCTCTTAAGTTATAAAGCTAGCCATAAAATAAAGCCTGTATGGCATGAGTTTGGTAATGAAAGAAAAATTTTAATTATTGAAAATAATTTTTTAATTTACGGGATTATATCGCCAAAAATACTTCAACCTAAGTGGTTACAATTAAAAAATGAATATCCTGGTTTAACAAATGCTGCAAAAATGATTCGCCTTTCATATTATGTAATGCTTGGTGTTATTACGCTTCTCATTATATTTTCTGCAACTTGGTTAGGCTTTACACTTGCACGAGAAATCACTGTGCCTTTACAAATTTTAGCAAATGCAACAGAAAGTGTTTCACATGGTAACTATTCAGTTAAAATAGATGATATCGTTTCTGATGATGAGATGGGAAAACTTGCACTTAGCTTTAGATCGATGGTAAGTGACTTGAAAAGAGAAAAGGAAAGGGTTGATTTATTTTCTGATGAACTTAAAAGAAAAGCCGAAGAGCTTTCAATTAAATCAGAATATAATGAAGTTTTATTAAAGAATGTAAATGCTGGAGTTATTGTATTGAGTGCAGAGCTCTTTATTGAATCGTGGAACCAAAGAGCAGAGAACTTATTTAACAATAAAGAAAAGGATGTGCTTGGCACTCATATTTCAAAGGTTTTTGCAGATAATGATTTTCAAAAAATTATTTTACATGCACTTGAAGATGCATCTTTGTCTGTTTTAAAAAGAGTTGAAATGGAATGGAGTGGATTTTTATATGAAAAAGAATTTCAATTACAGATATCTGTGAGTTTAATCTGCTCGCCAAGAGGAAAAGTTGGGAAAATTATTTTTGTAAATGATATTTCTGACTTCGCAAAGGCACAGAGATTAGCCGCTTGGAAAGATGTTGCAAGTCGAATCGCTCACGAGATTAAAAATCCATTAACGCCAATAAAACTTGGAGCACAAAGGCTTGAAAAAAAATTTACTAATAATTTTATAGGCAATGATAAACAAGTTTTTAAAGAATCAATTCAGATTATTTTGCAAAGTACAGATAGCATTAAAATTTTGGTTGATGAATTTATAAAATACGCAAGAATGCCGCATTCAAAATTAAATTTTGGAAATATTGTTGAGGCTATTTATATGTCTATGCGTGGATTTATTGGAAATCCAGAAAATATATTCCTTATTCTTGAAGTTTTTATAAATGATAAATTTTATCGATACCAAAATGAAGAAAAATTTGATTACTTACCACAAATAAAATGTTATTTTGATAGAAATCAAATAACCCGACTTTTTATTAATTTGATAGCTAATGCTGTCACTGTGTCTACAGAAAAAAACACGCCAGTCACTGTTTCAATTTATAATAAAACAAATGATAATATTCTGAAAATAATGGTAAAAGATTTTGGAACAGGTCTGTCGACAGAGGTGAAGTCGAGAATTTTCGAGCCGTATTTTAGTACTAAAAAAACAGGAATGGGATTAGGCCTTGCGATTGTTAAACAAATTGTTGATGAACATTTTGGTCAGATTTCAGTTGAAGAAAATCATCCAAATGGAACAATTTTTACTGTTACATTGCCTATTGAAATTAATATTGAAAAAGAGGAAAAAATAAATTGATTATGTGTGAAAGCTTTGGAAAAATTCTTGTCATAGATGATGAAAAAGATATTTGTTCGACCTTATCTGGTATTTTATGTGATGAAGGATATAAAGTTTTAACTGCAAATAATGCAGAAATAGGTTTGAAAATAGCAAAAAAAGAATTACCTGATGTTTGTTTTTTAGATGTTTGGTTACCTGATATTGAAGGGACCGAAGTTCTTGAAAAGTTAAAATTAGCAAATCCAGATTTATTAATAATTATGATGAGCGGACATGCAAATATTGAAACTGCAGTTAAATGCACTCGTCTAGGTGCAATGGATTTTATTGAAAAACCATTGAGTTTAGATAAGGTTTTATTATGTGTTCAGAACTTATTGCGTATTAAAAATCTGCAATTTGAAAATCAAAATTTAAAAAATCGTGTTGAAAAAAAATATACACTTTTAGGAGAGTCAAAGGAATTAAATGATATTATTTTAACAGTTAATATGGTTGCTAAAAAGAGTACAACAATTTTAATTACAGGTGAGAATGGAACTGGTAAGGAAAATGTAGCACGCTTAATTCATGAAAAATCAAATAGAAATAATAAGCCATTTATTGCAATTAATTGTGCTGCAATTCCTGAAGATTTAATTGAAAGTGAATTATTTGGACACGAGAAAGGTGCTTTTACTGGTGCAATAGCTATAAAACGCGGTAAATTTGAACTTGCCCATAATGGCACCCTATTTCTTGATGAAATTGGAGATATGAGTTTAAAAACACAAAGTAAGCTTTTAAGAGCCTTACAAGAGCACAAAATTGAGAGACTTGGCTCTGATGAGACTATATCTGTTGATGCAAGAATAATAGCTGCAACAAATAAGAATATTGAAGAGGAAATAAAAAAAGGAAACTTTAGAGAAGATCTTTATTATAGGATAAATGTTATTCCTATACATTTGCCACCTTTAAGGAGTCGTAAAGAGGATATCGAATTAATTTCATCCCATTATTTATCGCTTTATTCTGTTGAAAACAGCATAAAAAATAAAATACTTTCACCTCAATCTATTCAAGTTCTAAAATCATACTCTTGGCCAGGTAATGTTCGTGAGTTGAAAAATATAATGGAAAGATTGTCAATAATGGTTAAAGACGATACCATTGAACCGATTCATTTACCTTTCCCAATTCATTCTCAAAGAGCTGAAAAGTCTGAAGAAGAGTACTTTTTATTTTCTTCTTCAGACTTTCGAGAAGCGAGATCGCGTTTTGAAAAAATATTTATTCAAAAAAAGCTTGAAAGTTTTGAAGGAAATGTGTCAAAAACAGCGGAGTCTATGGGTATGGAGAGAAGTCATCTGTATCGTAAAATGAAGCAACTTGGATTAATAAATGAATCTGAAAAATTGGTAGATGAGGATAAGACTGAATGAAATCATTTATTAAAATATTTTTATTATTATTTATTTCATTTGCATTAGTCTATTTTATGCATTCGAAAAATATTCTTAATTTCCAAACATTTTCATATGCTTTTGAAAATAATAAGAAATATTTGGTATTAATTGCGTTTTTACAAATTTTGAACTGCTTGTTTATGACCTTTCGTTATCACAGTTTACTAAAATTATTTGGCATTAAAGCCAATCTACAAAACGTAACCGCTGCAACTTATGTAAGCAATGGAATTGGACTTTGGATGCCTGGCTCAATGGCTATTATTGAGTTTATTAGAATAAGTCTTATGTTAGGTGCAAATCATAAGTTGAATGGCTCTTATACACCTAAAATTAATAAATTAAATAATAATCTTGAAGAGTTAGCGACTAAATCTAAATTAGCTGCAGCTTCATTATTTGATAGATTAATTGGACTTTTTGTGATGCTATTTTTTGGATGCTTAATGACATTTTTTGTGTATATGAAATCTTTTAATATAAATAATTCTAAATCAGATTCAAATTTATTAATTCTATTTTTGATTTCATTTTTCTTAATGATTTTGATTATCATAGTGCCCTATTTGGCTAAATCACTTTTATTTAGAAGAATTTTAGCGCGTATTGAGCGACTCTTTTTAACTGTCTTTAGAAATAGAGTTATTAATCTTTTCTTAAAAAAGATTTTTGCTGAATTAAATTCAGTATTAGATGTAATATCATTGGGAATAAGAAGTATTAAATCATTTTGGATGCCGGTTATTTATAGTATAGTTTGTCTTGTTTTAGCAGTTTTTGGTACATATTTTTCAGGAATTGCAATTTCAAGTAATATCCCATTAGAAGCTATTTTTGCGACTGTTTCTTTACTGTCCATCGCATCTTTAATACCAATGGGTTTTGGAGGGGTTGGAGGTATGCAGCTCACTGCAGTGCTGCTTTTCTCTATATTTAATATTTCCCCGCAAATAGCTAGCTCTGCTCAGCTTTTACAAACAACTGTCAATCTTTTGGCTATTACAGGAGTGGGACTGCTCTTTGCTCGATTGAGTGCAGGGCAAATACGTGCAATTTTAGATGCTAGAAAAAAGGAATCTGTTACGTCTTAAAAAATTATAAATATAAGTGTGATTTTTATTTAATAGACAGACACACTTATCATAAAGATGTGATATACTACTCCTATGACCTTCGTTGTGCTTTGTAAAGCCTCAAAATGTCAGCATATTTAAAAAAAGTGCTTAAATATTAAGGAAAAGTAAGGTAGAACGATAGATCATTGATTTATTTGATAAAATGTTTAAAATAAATGTTTTATAAATTAAAAGAAAGGAGGTGGTGTATGCAGCCGAAATTATTAGATAAAAATTTTATTGCCAGTTTGGGATTCGAAAACATTAAAGTTTTGAGACAGGTTTATGAATGGATTCAAATTCATACGGAACTTTGCCACCTCTATTCATTAGAAGAGTCTTTTGAAAAGAAATTATTATTAAAAGAAAAGGTAGATGAGTCCTTTGAGCGTGGTCGAACTTTATTTGAAGGTATGTTACCTCAAGTCGTAGAGACACGTAAAAGACCTTCTATACCTCTTTCTGGAGTCAATCGTTTTGCAGCTCCAGCAACGGAAGTGTTAAAATCTTCAAAGTCAGATAATGTTGTAAATAAAAGCGTTAGTTATCCATTTCATGCTGAGTATGGAACAAAAGGGAATGTGAAGCGAATTCCTATGCCAAGTCGCACTTATATAAAGAAAAAGTGAAGCTAAATATGAGCTAAAAACTGAACAATTTAATAAAATATTGTTCAGTTTTTTTTATTTTATAATTTCTAAATTTAAATCGTCTATAAATTTTAAGTAGGATTTTAGTAAGGAATTATATGAGAAAATATGCGTCTATAATTTTTGCTTTTTTTATAATTACATTGATTTTTTATTCCATTTTTAAGTTTATTTTAAATATAAATAATGAAGGAAGTATAAAATCATCGAATATAGAAGTTAATAAAAATAATGGCTATAAAAAAATTAATAGTCATAAGTCTATTTCAGAAAGTATTTATTGGAATAAAAAGGAGCTATTTATTGATTTTGATAGCTTTAAAGTGTCAAATAAGCAAGCAGATTTGATAATAGGTCAGAAATATTATTTATTCTTGACTTTATTTAATACTGATAAATGTTTTTATGGGGATTTTCATTTTCTTAAGAGCGAGTATAATCAACTTGTCTTTAAAGCACTTAACATTCCTAATGCTACTCGTTTTCTTAACTATGCACGCTTTATAAATGAAAAAATATTTATTAATATATTTGATGAAAGAAGTTTTAATGCAGAAAAAAGTCGTCAAAGCTGTAAAAATTGGGTTAAAATTAAAAATAATTAGTTCTCTTGTTGTTTTACTTAAATCATGCGATTCTTATGCGTATTATCTTAACTTAAATATTTCCAATGGGGAGTGTAAAAATTTCTCAAGCAAAAATGTTATTCAAATTTCTTCAAAAAATTCAAAGAAAGTTTTTATTAAAAAGGATTTAATATCAAATAATATTGTCCTATGTGGTTTAGAGTTAGGCAAAACAGTACTCTCAATTTGGAGTTTAGACAATTGGGAAAAATATGATATTTTAGTTCAAGTTCGAAAAAATAAAAATGTTAAAAATTCAAGATTATTTTATAAAAATGAAACGACAATAAAAAAATCATATCTAGATGAGTTTTTTATTGAAAAAAAGATATCTGGGTGGCAAGCAAGAGACAAATGAACTTGCTTTCAATTTATATGCTTGCTATCTGATAATAGTTTATTATTATTGATTGAGCAGCTTTGCTTTGAGGTAATTAAAAGTGTTTGGATTCAGTGGTGGTGAAATCCTTCTGATAGCATTTATAGCACTCATACTCTTTGGTAATGAGAAGTTGCCAGAAAATATGAAAAAGTTTCTGAAAGGTATCAACCATGCAAAAAAAGTGGCTGGAGATGTTCAACAGTCTTGGCATGAAGTTAAAACCGACGTTCAGCGAAGCATTAATTTTGATATTGAAAAACAAGAACTTTCGGAATTAACAAAGCCAATTGAAGTTGATTTTAATACAAATATTGCAGATATTTCATATTTTGAGAACCCGAAAGATGAAATTGTTCACCAAGAAGAGATTGATAGTTTTCAAAATGCTTTATATAATCATGAAGATATAGAGCACTTGAATGACTCTTCGGAAGTCGAACCACAAAATCTCGGCTGCTTACCGGTTTCAGCTAAAGAGTTTTTTATGTCTGACTATTTTATAGGTCCTAGAATTTAAAAACATTCGTTTTTTTTAACCAAGAGAGTCACTTTAATGACTCATAATTTCATTTTAATTACCCTTCATATTGTGGCGATACTTCAATAACTTGGTAGGTATGGAGGGGGTTATTTTTTGATCCATGAAGTTTGACTTATTAGAATTTATATTAATAATTTTTTTGATATTTACACTCATAATTAATTTTTATTTTGTAAAATCTTTTAAGAAAAGTTTTCGTAAGAAAAATAAAAAAATTCGTTTTTTCGTATTTAATAATAGGATCCAACGGATTAAAAACTTTGAAAATTTGTCGGAGAGAGTTTTGTTAGATATTTTAGAAGCATTAAAAAATGGTGATCACTCCCATGAACAGGCTATTGCTCTTCTCCCTCTTCTCTTGGATATTAGAAAGATTGGTGAACAATTAATCAGACAGCAGAGTTTTTTTCATACCTTTTTATTTCCTATCGGGGAAAAGAGATTAAAGCCGAGAGTAGAAAGATTGATTCACGTTGAAAAATTGTTAAAGTCGCTTCCTAGAAAAGATTCTTCATGTGAAAATACACAGAAAGAGATCTCCTAACAAAAGGACATCAGGTGAATATGGAAAATATAGAGAACTTACATAAGCGTACCAAGAGACAAATAGGTGATATTTGGTATTGTAGAGAGTACTGGAGTGGTGATTCTCGTGATGGGCAATATGTAAATGGTGATGGATATCATTATTTTGAAATGCTTGGAGATGGCTTTGTACAAAAGGCTTTTGAGTATTATGAGACCGATGATGGAGAAGAGAAGGTGACTCCGACACCTGAGCTCGTTGGAATCAATTGGTTTGAGTTTTTTGGTTTTGAAGATGAAGAACTTCTTGAAGAAGTTCCAGAGCATGAGTTCATTTATATAGAACAACTCATTAAAAAAGCATGACATACCCTTGCCATCAATCAAATGAGCATTAAATTTCTCCAAAACGCAGCGCGCGTGGTGGCTAGAGCGTTGGTTATTCGGAGATAGAAATGAAATACTATGAAATTCTTGGATTAAATAAATCCGCAAGTTCAGATGAAATTAAAAAAGCTTATAGAAAATTAGCTATGCAATATCATCCTGATAGAAATCCAGGGAACAAAGCTTCTGAAGATAAATTTAAAGAAATGTCAGAGGCTTATGCTGTTTTATCGGATCCTGAGAAAAAACGTCAATACGATATGTTGGGCGACACTCATTTTTCACAGCAACAAGGAGCTGGTTTTCAAGAAGATATTTTTAAGAATATGGATTTCGAAAGTATTTTTAAAGATATGGGCTTTTCTGGCTTTGGGGGCATGGGGGGCACCCGTTTTGGGGGATTTGGCGGAAAAAATTATGGAACAAGAGGGGGGCGGCGTGGAGGTATGCGTGCTGAACCTGAAGATTACTCTCGCTATGATTTAGAGCATGACCTCGAAATTGGTTTTATGGATGCTTATAATGGTTCCGAAAGACATGTCAGTTTTTCCTTAAGTAATGGAGAAAAAATAGATTCTAGAATTAAAATACCTGCTGGCATTGATTCTGGAAAAAAGTTGAGAATTAGAGGGCATGGTCAAACGGCTCCTGATGGACGTAGAGGAGATCTTTATTTAAAAGTAAAGATAATGTCCCACCCTGATTTTGTAAGAAAAGAAAATGACATTGAGGTTGAAATCAGCGTACCTTTCAGCACACTTTGTTTAGGTGGGCAGATTGAAGTAAAAACTCCACAAGGTATTAAGAATGTAAAGATTCGCTCAGGAATGCAAAGCGGCATTAAAATTCGATTAAAAGGCCTTGGTTTTCCAATTATGAATACTCAAGAAAATGGAGATCTTTATGCTATTCTTGCAGTTAAGGTCCCAAACGAGAGTGAAATAAATCTGGAATTAAAAGAAACTCTTGAACAGCTTCAAAAGGCTGGATATTAAGTGTAGTTATAGAAGGTCAGTGATTTAGATGAATGCTATTTTATAAAATATAAAATCATTTATAGATTATTTTAAAAATTATCAAAAGGATTTTTGTATGGGTATCAATTATGTTATTTATAAAGGGTTATCTTCTGTTAAGAATGAGTTAATAGAAATTCTTGCCAGAGAAATAAAGAAAGACTATGTTCATACTTCTTGGGATAATAACGATCTTATTATTGAAATAAAAAAAATGGGATCGAGTAAAATTAATATTGCTTTCAAAGAAGTTGATAACAAGGTTCAAATTAATGAAGTAAAGCGTAATATTGCTATGATGCATAAGCCATTTACAGCTGAAGTTGAGAAAATGGTTGATGATATATTAGTCAATAAGCTAGGGGCAAAGAGGGCTTAACTCATTTGAGTTTTATTCATATCGCTCAAAAAAAAATGCGATTTATATCAAATATTGCAATTTTATTTATGGCAGTATTTATTACCTCATGCTCAACAACTTTTTTAAGTTCCGAACGATCTATAATTCAGAAAAAACAAGATCTTAAAAATAATTTGGAAGCACTTTTTCAAAATAAATTTAATCAGCAAGATTTTGATTTAGTTTCATCTACATATTCAGTGTTCACTGCATTTCAAAATATAAGAGAAAATAATTTTGAAAAAGCAAATAATATTTCAAAAAATATATTATATACAAAAGGCTTATCTGCATCAACCTATAAGTTTGCTTTTAAAGCGTATTCAATTTCATCCATTTTAATGATAAATGAAAATATTTCAAATAAAAAACTGAATGAAGGTTTTGATTTCTTTTCTTTTCAAAATAATCAATGTGAAATCCTTTGTGATAGCTTTGGTTGGAAAGTTTTAGCGCATGATAATTCTTCTTTATTTTCTCAAAAAGGATATCAAGAGGAACTTTTGTCAGAAGATTTTTTTGCATTTGTAAATAAAGAAAAACCACACTGGATATCTGAATCGCTATTCTTTCAAGAAAATGCATCATCATTTAAGAGTTATGATAAAAGATTGGTAAATATAAAGAGAGTATCTGAAATAAATTTAGATACAGAGGATTCTTTAGAGAATGAAAAGAGAAGTAAAGAAGAGAAGATTGCTCTTAATTATTTTTTGAATGGTGAATTTCAAAAATCAAAAAATTTATTTTTAAATCTAGTTGAAAATACAAGTAACTCACTTGAAAAATCAAATTATTATTATTGGATTGGAAGGATTTACAGTGCACAGAATAATAGTGCTGAAGCTAAAAAATATTTTTTAAAGTCTGGAATTGAAAATCCATTAAGTTTATATGACTCTTTATCGGGACAAATAGTAAAAAATTCATCTGGACGTTCGTCAACTACAGAGCTTTCTCCATTTGCTGAATCATGGGAAAGAGAAATGGAAAAGTGGATTTCTTATCCAACATTTGTTTCAAATTCCGATATTATTATTTCATTAAAATCTGCAATTATATTAGCTTCAAAAATTAAATTAGAAAATAATATTTCAAGATTAGATGATTATCAGGATTACATAGGTAAACATGAAAGTATTGAAAGTTTTCTTTTAAAAGATGAAATTAATTGGCTCAAGAAAAAATGGCAAGAGGAATATAAGCATTGGCCAATTAATGAAAAGCCAGATGTTATAGGAAATAATATTTCATGGTTATTATTTTTGACAGGTCAACATGTTCAGTCGATAATATTTGTCTCTCATATAAAAAACTCTTTGGATCCGTTTTCAGAAAATAATAATTTTTTATACTTTTTATTTTATCCAAGATTGTATAAAAGTGAAGTTAACTTAGCTATTAAACAATGTCCGGTGGATCCAGATTTAATTTATGCAATCCTTAGACAAGAAGAATTTTATAACTTTAATATTGAAAATAAAGATTCAATATTAAAAAAAACTTGTTTACTAAAAACAAGATTAAATATCTATAAAAATGGAATAGTTAATTCTTTATCTGCTTATTTAGTTGGAGTAGATTTAACTAACGAGTGGCTTAAACATAAATCTCAAATTAATGATGATGCCGTTTTTATGGAAACAATTCCAGATGAAAAAGCAAAATATTTTGTTCAGGAAACAGTTAAAAATTATTATAATATCAAATGGATTTATTTTAAAAAAAATTCTATAAGCGAAGCTCTTTTGAATTTACTTTTTGCTTATGAAAGGTAATTATTGTATGGCTTGGTTTCAATTGTTCATTGCAGGATTATTTGAAATAATATGGGCAGTTACTTTAAAAGATATTGATAGTATCTCAAATATAAAACCAATAGTTATTACAATGGTGGGAATGATTATAAGTTTTAGTTTTCTATCTATTGCTTTAAAAAAAATACCGATCGGAACGGGTTATGCTATTTGGACAGGCATTGGTGCAGTTGGAGTCGCAATATACGGAATAATTTTTCAAGCAGAATCAACAAATATAATAAGAATTATTTGTCTAGCTCTTATAGTAATTGGTATACTGGGTGTTAAATTCTTTACTCAACAAAAAAATTAATTTAAATTATTATGAGTTAAATTGAATTTTGAAATAATGGAGTAAAATATGGCGTGGCTTTTTATAATTATTGCTGGGTTATTTGAAATTGTATGGGCAGTTTCTTTAAAATATGTTGATGGTTTCTCTAAACCAAAGCCACTTATTATTACAATTGTGGGAATGATTATAAGTTTTGGCTTTCTAAGTTTAGCACTAAAAGCGCTGCCTATTGGGACAGCTTATGCCATTTGGACAGGCATTGGTGCAGTTGGAGTTGCATTGTATGGAATTTTCTTTTTGTCCGAATCTGCAAACTACAAAAGATTAGTTTGTCTATCGTTTATAATTATTGGAATATTGGGTCTTAAATTTTTCACACCTTAGTAAATCTAGATAATGTTAAGATTAATTATTTAACATTATCTATTGCGTATGGATATTTTTCAGTATCAATTAATTTTTTAGCAATATTTTTAATGTCATCATCATGGTTTGCTTTTAAATTATAAATATTTTGATTAATGCGTGCTTTCGCATTTCTAATAATTAATTTTGCCATTGTAAGTTCAGTCTCATTTTTTTCAGGTCCACCATGTTTTTCTAAAACAGAATTAATGCGAGAAAGTACTGAAGAAATAACATAAGTATCTATTGCTATATCTGCTAAACGAGCCAATTGCTGTTGCTCATCTACGAGTTTATGGCCATATGTACGGATAAGTTTTGAGGCAGAAGTTGTAAGAGCATGGGTAGCTGTTGAAAGTCTTTCACACTCTTTTTCGAGTGCAGGATGAAATCCTTCTAGTTTTTCAGTGAGCACACTTTTTTTAACTTCACTAAATGCAAATTCAGATAGAAAACCTATTTTTTCAATTGCATTATTTAGGAAATCTACACTTTTAATATTTTGTAATGATTGAAGTTCTTTTCCTAAACGTTGATATTGCGAAGCAGGCTCTTTTAAACCTGTCATAGCAATAAAGAGTCTTAAGATTTCATTTGTACCTTCAAAAATAAGGCCAATACGCCCATCACGAAGTTTCCTTTCAATACCATATTCTACCATATAACCATTGCCGCCATGAATTTGCATAGCTGTATTTATTGTTGCCCAGCCAGCTTCTGTAACAAATACTTTACAAATTGCAGCTTCAATACTGTAGTCGGTATCCCCTGAGTCAACTAAATTTGTAGAGAAAAAAGTTACTGATTCAGAAGCATAAATATGCATAGCCATTTCGCTTAACATATTTTGGATAAGGCCAAAATCGGATATACTATGGCCAAAAGCTTTTCTATTTTTTGTATAAGTTATACATTCATCCATTACAGATTTCATAGCTCCGAGAGCTCCACCTGCTAAGCCTAGACGACCTTGATTTAATATTCCCATTGCAATTTTAAAGCCATCACCTGATTTCCCAAGAATATTTTCTGCAGGAACTTTTACATCTTTAAAGAAAACTTCAACTGTTGATGATGCTTTTATACCAAGTTTAAGTTCCTCTGATCCATGAGAAACTCCACCCATATCACGTGTGACAATAAATGCTGTTATTTTATCTTCACCATTCACTTCTTCTTTTGCAAAGACTGTAAAAAAATCGGCGAAACCTCCATTTGTTATCCACAATTTTGATCCATTAAGTATATAATGGTCATCACTTTTTACAACTCTTGTTTTAATTCCAGCAGCATCACTTCCTGCGGTGGGCTCTGTTAAAGCAAATGACGCTATCATTTCGCCAGTTGCGAGTTTAGGCATATATTTTGCTTTTTGCTTTTCATTGCCATATAGATAAAGACCTTTTAAACCAATTGAGCTGTGTGCACCTGCTGTTAACGTTACAGATGCATCATGTTTATTTAAAAGTTCAAGAGTTCTTGTATAAAATGTTTGAGTAAATTCGCTTCCGCCAAATGCTTCTGGGATAATAAGTCCAAAGAGACCCATTTCTTTCATCCCTTGGATTATTTCTTTTGGCAACTTTTTTTCTTGATCGAATTTTAAACTATCGACATTTTGTTTCATCCAATCATTAATTGAATTGGCCATGAGAGTATAATCATTTTCACGATTTGTATTAAAAAATGGATAATGATGCAGAGACTTTTCAGAAATATGACCATTAAATATACTTTTCATAAAACTAAATTTTGCATTTCCAGACATAAAGCCTCCTCGATTAATCAATTTTCATTCTGGATAAGTGAACTTTACATTAATAAATTATCTGAATTGAATGAAGAGAGCAAATTGTTTGAAATGCAAACTGTAGTAACTGTCAATGTCACTTAAAATGTATTGTAAGCATTGCTAGTTTAAAAAATTAAACATATTTTGAGAGATAGAGAATTTTATTTTATTTATTTTAGGAGATCAAAATATGGCTATGTTTGATTTAAATGAAACTCAGAAGCAATTGTTTGAAATGGCTAAAGATTTTTCAAACAAGGAAGTGTGGCCTAAAGCGAGAGAATTAGATGAAACTGCAAAATTTCCAATGGAATTATTAAAAAAGACTCATGAACTTGGAATGTTAAATGCATTTGTGCCTGAAGAAGTAGGTGGACTTGGACTTGGTACATTTGATCATTGCTTAATTTCTGAAGCGCTCGCAATGGGGAGTGCCGGATTTTGCACGGCCGCTTTGGCAAATGATTTAGCTGCTGTCCCTGTTATTTTATCTGAAAATAAGCATGCATGGAAAGATTTTTTAGCTCCTATGGTTGAAGAGTGTCAGATGGCTTCTTATTGCGTAACTGAACCTGGTGCTGGGAGTGACGTTGCTGGGATTAAAACAACGGCAAAGAAATCTGGAGACAAATACATATTAAACGGTGCTAAAATGTGGATTACGAATGCTAATTATGCTTCGTGGTTTTTTGTCCTAGCAAAGACCGATCCATCTAAGGGGCATAAAGGCATGTCTGGATTTATTGTTTCAGCAAAGTCACCAGGAATTACCATAGGGCGTAAAGAAGATAACATGGGACAGCGTTGTAGTGACACACGTGGAGTTACTTTTGACAATGTAGAAGTCCCTGCAAAATATTTATTAGGTAAAGAAGGAGATGGGTTTAAGCTCGCTATGGGTGCGTTTGATAGAACTCGACCTGCAGTTGCCGCAGAAGCTCTGGGCTTGAGTCAGCGGGCTATGATGTGTTCGATTGACTATGCAAAGCAACGACAGGCTTTTGGTAAAACAATATCTGAAAATCAAGGTGTTAGCTTTATAATTGCAGAAATGGCACGGGATATAGAAGCCGCAAGGTTGCTCGTATGGAAAGCGGCTGATGAAGTCGACGCTGGGAGAAAAAATACATATTATGCTTCGATCGCAAAAATGTTTGCAGCCGATGCCTGTATGAGAATTACAACGGATGCTGTGCAAATTTTTGGTGGATATGGTTATAATCGTGAATATCCAGTGGAAATGTTAATGAGAGATGCAAAAATCTTCCAGATTTATGAAGGTACTTCTCAAATTCAACGTATGATTGTCGGAAGAATGCTTTTAGATGTCTAAAGAATTCTTTAAATAAATGAATTAATGTGCTAAACCCCAGGCGGATTGGTTTCTCGTTATTTTATTTTTTAGAAAGATTTGGTGGCAAGATGATAAAGCCCTCAGAAGCAAAAATCGGAATTGTTGTTGCAAGATTTAATGAGGTCATTACCTCTCGTCTTGCATTGGGTGCAAAAAATCTCCTTATACGACGAGGAGTGAAGGCTGAAAATATAATTGAAATTGAAGTCCCTGGAGCTTTTGAAACTCCGCTTGCTGCTCAGCTTTTAATAGATAATAAGAAGGTGCAAGGTGTCGTGGCTCTTGGGGCTGTTATTCGTGGTTCAACGGATCATTACAACTATGTTTGTTCTTCTGTATCGTCTGGCCTTATGAATGTACAGCTCACACGTTCTGTCCCTGTTTGTTTTGGCATACTCACTTGCGATACAATGGAACAAGCTATTGATAGAGCGGGTGGAAAATCGGGTAATAAAGGTGCAGATGTTGCAGATACTGTATTAGAAATGATCTTGCTAAGATCCTCATTATTAGGAAATTTGTCATTATGATTGAAGGTGTAACTGGACTCAAACCAGCTGATTTTAAACAAGTAAGAAGGTTTGCTGTTCAATTTGCATACCAGCAGGATGTAAATCAACAATTTGTTATGCAAAAAACTGCTTTAGAACAATTTATGAAGCAGTCTGAAGTTGTTGAAATTCAAAGACCTTTCTTACGCTCTCTGTTAAGCGCGGTCTTTGAAAATAGCAAAAAAATTGATGATTTAATTGAAAAAAATGCAAAAAATTGGAGAATCTCTCGTATAGCTCGGGTTGATTTAGCTGTTCTTCGTATTGCTACAACAGAGCTTTTAGAGCGTAACGACACTGATATTGGTGTTGTCATTTCCGAGGCAGCTTCTATTGCTCAAGAATATGGTTCTTCAAACTCAGCTTCTTTTGTAAATGGTATTTTAGATGCAATTGCTAAAACTGTGCGTTCTGTTTGATTGAATAGTAAATATTAATCAAAAAGGCATATTATTTAATGAGAGAAATTTACCTCCTTGAAAATACAGAAGCCTGCTCAAAATTTGTTTTAGAACGAATTTCACAAGGATATTCTTTAGAAACATTTTTGGGGATAGGAACTTTCTCCAGTCAAAAATTAAAAGACACTGAAAAAGGTATAATTATTCTTTCTTCTCCAGCATTTCTTGAAAAAGAATTGTCGGAAAGTGTGATATTAGGTCACTTTTCTGTTTTTGAGCAAGATTCACTTTTGTTACAAGTAGGAGAAGAAAATCATAAAAGTATTCCAATTTCAAGATGGTTTTTAGTCGGTCAGCATTTAAGTTTATTTTCCTCACCTCGTATTGATGTCTTAAGATATTTACCAATTAAAGAGCTTATGGGCGTGAGAACTCCCGAAGAGTTTATGCAGGTATATTTGGGATATTTATTTCCAAATATTCAAGAAGTCAGAGCTCAGTCTATTTTATTTCTTTTTGATATAAGAATGCTGTGTGATTATATTCGTGCTTTTTTTATGTGGCTCATAGAAAAGTATGAATTAGTTGGTTTGAAAGAATCTATTTTAAATTATTCAGAAATGGATTTGCAAAAAAAAGTAACTGAAGAGTTTTTATGGTTTTTAGCCGATTCAGCATTACATCCCTGTATTGGAGTATATCCATCTTCCCAAAAATGTTTTGAATTTTTGCTTCAATCTGCTCGTGTATTAAGAAAACAAGGAAACTTAACAGATGAAGTTTCCTTTAAACTTTAATTTTATCAATGGTGACATTATGGTAAAAAAACAACATGAGAAAAGAAAGCATGAAAGGCATGATATTGAATTTGTAATTTCAATTTATAAAAATAATAAACCCGTTGCTCCAAATAATATTGTGAAAAATTTTTCATTAGGTGGTTGTGCGGTGCTTCTAACAAATAATTATAACTTTCAGTTAAATGATATTTTAGAAATACATGTTGAAGATAATTTTGTAAAAAAAAGTGTTAGTTTTAAAATAGATCCCATTTTGGGAGAAGTTAAATATATTGATAAATCTAATATATATTTGATTGGTATTGAATTTAAAAAAGTAAGCAAAAATAATTTAAGAATAATAAAATATATAATTGATCATGGATATGTTTTAAAAGAATTTCCACAAACTTGGCAATTGTCAAAATGAAAACTTCTATTTAAATATTATATATCTCTATACTGTCGTCTTCATTTGGTTCTAGCTCAGAGTCATCGGAAGGCGCTTTAAGAAGTTGCAAGAGATCTTCTCTAGATAAATGCTTAAAGACTTCCTCATCTTGCTCGACAAATCTTTCAAAAATCATTCTTTTACGACTGATAATATCATCAATTCTTTCTTCTAGAGTGCCTCTTGTGACAAGTTTGTAAACTTGGACATTTCTTGTTTGACCGATGCGATGAATTCTATCAGTTGCTTGATTTTCCTTTGCCGCATTCCACCATCTGTCAAAATGTATAACGACACTGGCTGATGTTAAATCGATCCCTGTTCCGCCTGCTAATAATGAACCAATAAAGACTTTGACATTATTATTTTCTTGAAACTCTCTAACAATGCTTCCACGATTTATTGATTGACCTGTTAGGATAACATGCTGAATGCCTCGCGCATTTAACCTTTCAGAAAGCTTTGTAACCATCTTTGCATATTGAGAAAATACAACAACTTTTTGTTCGCTCTCTAGAGCTTCTCCAAGTAATTCGTCAAATACTTTAAGTTTACCACTCCCTAGCTGAGAATATCTTGGATCAATAATAGAAGGATCATCGCAAATTTGTTTTAAAAGACTTATTAAGCTAAAAATATGAATATAAGGAACAGGATTCTTTTCATCTTGTAGGTCATCAATTAATTTTTTACCTTTTAAATTTAGAACCTCGTTGTATAATTTCTTTTGCGCAGAATTTAAATGACAATAGCGAATGTCTTCAACCTTATCAGGCAAATCAGTAAGAACATCGAGTTTATTTCTTCTCATTTTAAAGGGGTGAATAAGCCTATGGAGCTCAATGTCAGCAATAGGATCATTGTTTTCATCATTTGACATATATTTCTTTTTAAATTCACTATCGCTTCCAAGATAGCTTGGCGCAATATAATCAAATAAATTTTTTAATTCCATTAAATCATTTTCTAATGGAGTTCCTGTTAAGCAAAGACGCATATTGCTGTCAATTTTGCAGGCAGCTTTATATGTTCTTGTGCTTTGATTTTTTACTAAATGTGCTTCATCAAGTATTACTAAATTCCATTTTTTTTGCATTATTATTTGTATATCTCTGAGCAATATACCATAGCTTGTTACAAATACATGATGGCCTTTAGCTTGTTTTTGTACATCAATTAAATAATTCTTACGAATTGCCCCATGATAGCAAATACATTTTACTTTTGGAATATATTTACTCATTTTGTCTAACCAATGATCTATAACACTTGTAGGACAAACGACTAAGGTAAGTGAGAAGTCATCTCGTTTGGCAATGCTTGAAATAAGTCCCATTGCTTGGTGAGTTTTGCCCAGTCCCATTTCATCAGCAAGCAATCCTCCGAGTTGGTTGCTATATAGCCACCAAAGCCATTTTAAACCATCTTCTTGGTATGGTCGTAAGCTAAGTTGAGTTTCTTTTAAGGAGGGTAAAGTGAGTTTTTCGCGCGAAATTAAACCTGCGCGAATTTTATCGATAATATCAGCCTTGCCTTTAACTTTACTTTCTGCACCAAATTGTTCATGAAACCGTATAAACTCAAGGGTAGAAAGCTTTAATTGTCCATCATTTTGAATTTTATTTTGTAACCAATCAAAATCCGCATTTATTTTTACAAATCCTTTTTCAGTTTGTAAATATTGCTTTCCTTCCGCTCGGGCTCTCAAAATTTGTAATAATGTTCCTGAAGTTTTTCCTTCAATTTTATCTTCAGCTTTTGAATTAAATTTTGCATCAATTAAGATAGCGCCATCTAAAGATTTATTTAAAGTAAACTCAGGAATTATTATTTTATTATAAACTTTTACTTTTGATAAGCTACTATGTAAGAGAACGTCAGCCGTCTCTTTTAATCTGACGAAATCATTTTCAATAAGAGTAGCGGCAGTATCACCTTCAACAATTCCTGATTTAGGGTACTCATGCCATCGCGAAATTTGAGTTGAATTCATTTTGTCTGAAAATGGGATATAACCTATTTTATTAAAAAATAAACCATATTTTCCTAAATGTGAAGGTTGTAGATCGCTCACATGAATTTTTTTTATAGCTTTATTATCTTTAATAATCTCAATGTTTTTTTGAATTAAGAAGCCTGAATTTTTATGATTTTTAATATCAAAATATCTTTTTGCTGTTACTCCATGTTTAATGAGATTAAGGACATTTTTTGATGCTTTTTCATAATGCTTCGTGTTAAATAATAATTTACAAGTGTCGTCAATCCCAAATCGGTAATTGAGTTTTTTTGCAAAATCAATTTTTACAGTTACATTTAACCAAGGCTCTTCCTTATCGACATCAATTGAAACAAGTTCTGTTGCATTTGAAGAAAAAATATTTTCGAAACTATTACTTTCTAATGTTTGCTTTGCATCATTGATAATTTCCCATTTTTCTTGAGCATTAAAAATTGAGTTTTTCTGATCATCAGCTTGTAAAAGCTTAGGTCTAGGCGATGTGCTATTAAGGTGAAGTTCAGAACCACCTGTACCTAGATTCATTCTTTGGAGAAAAATAGGTTTTTCTTGATCTAGATAAATGCAAAAGGCTGCTATATGAGCACATTTTTCAGCTCTTCTGCGATTGGCTTGACAGGTGCACTCCATCCATTGGACGAATCTACCCTGCGCGTGAATTTTCATGCGCACTTCATAATTTTCTCCAATTCCAGCTTTCACTCTTCCGCTTAAGAGTTCGCCATAGGAATTGAAGTTATGTACTCCACCCGATCTAAAAATTGAAATTCCATTTTGCCAATTATTAGCAAGGAATTGCGGAAATACGAAATCAATAAACGAATGAGAAGTCATTTTTATTCTGTCTAAATTTTTGCCTTAAGTTATATGTTTTCACATAAAACTTGTGGTGATAATAGGAATTAGAATAGCGAATTAGTTACTGCGACTCGCTACTCGACTGTCATTTTTTTCAAACTTTAAATAGTCTGCAAGAGTTGTTTGTGCAACTGAACTTGCACGCACAACCCAATTTTGAGGGCTCGCTACAACGGTCCCAATCGCAATGCTATTAGGAGAGTTAAGTGGAGCAATACCACTAAACCATGTGTAAAGAACATCTCTATTTTCAGGATCCAGGAGTGTTCCTGTTTTTCCACCAATTTCATTAGCATCTGCACGGGTTCCTGCTTTGTGAAAAGTCCTTCGGCTCGTACCAGATGATATCGTTGCTAACATTAAGGTTTCTATTTTTGAAGCAGTTTGTTGAGAGATAATTCTTCCTATTTGCATTGGTTTTGCCCTGTAAACTTCCTTTCCATCAGAATTGTATGCGGCTTCAACTAAATAAGGAGCCATCATAATACCATGATTATTGACGGTTGCAGATAAAAGAGCTGCATGAACAGGGTTTAATTTTGTTGCTCCAAATCCTGCGCCTGCTTCAGCCACTTCTTGAGGGGTGGCTGTGTCTGGATCTGGGAGTAGGAACATACTTGTTTGAAGCTTTAAATCACTTGGAATGGGTTTATTAAACATAAACTTTTCAGCATATAATTTTAAGGAGGCAAGGCCTACATCATAGAGTGCTAAACGTGCGAATGCGGTGTTACAACTCGAGCCAAAGGCTTTTGCAAAGGTCATTCGTTGTTTGTCTCTTGCAGGATCTGCAAGCCAATTGCCATTTCTTAAATTTCCGCATCCCCCACGAAAAGCAATTTCGTCGTATGGATTTAAGTTTCTTTTTTCAATCGCTGCTGATGCGGTGATTATTTTCATTAGACTTGCTGCAGGAGCGCGTGAACTAACTGATACGCTCGCATTTCGATTGCCTCCATTTTGTGATAGAGCGAGTATTTTTCCCGTTTTAGGGTCAATTATTGCTGTTGAGCCATTTAATATACGTGATTGGCTTAAGTACTTTTCAGAAGCATCTTGTAGTTGCGGATCAATTGTCAATTCTAATTTATAACTTTTATAATACGAATATATTTTTCCATTTTTTATAAACATTTTAGAAGATATATCTGGCCAATCTACCTGTCCAAAAGGAGTATTTAATGGAGTGCTATTATTATTCAGCGATTCACGTGGATCCGTATAAGATTTCACTTTTACAGTGTTTGGGTTTAATCTTTTTGAATTGATAAGAGTAGAGCCTGTATATGCTGAAAAAAGTACAGGTTGTGCGGTTACATAATTTGTTTTTAAATCATTTCTACCGTAACGTTCAATTTTGCTGACTTTTGATCTTGTATGTGATCTCGAATTGTAGTTCTTTCTTGGTTTTGCTTTTAACTTTGTTACTTTTGGTCTAGCAATTTTTTTATCTTTTGATCTACTGACGATTTTATTTTGTGAAATCAAATTACTTTTTAAATTATATTCTTGAGCGTGTGAGGGGTTTTGAAAGAAAACTAATGTAATTATTATGTATTTTAAAGGCTTTTTTATACTACAAAATATTGAAAAATCCATTTTTATTTCCCCGAACTCCGTTTTCGATATCTTATCATATTTTCGATATGTTTTGGATTCTAATCATTCAAGCTTTAAATCTTTTTTAGTAAGAATCCAGCACTTTAAAGAGAAAAGTAAAACTTCCTTTTGGTACGTTATCGGCATTAATCTTTGTGATTGAAACGCCCATGAAGTTTTGTTTTCAAGTTCGTCAATTGCCGATAAATATCTTGAATCTTTCTCCTCAACAAGAGATTTCGGCAGATTTGAAAAAATAGAAAGATAAATATACGAGGTATTGTGCGAAAACTCAAAGATTTTTGTTAGAACCCTTTTTCTGATTTGTAAAAGCTCAAAAATATAATTTTCATTAGTTACTTTAGTATAGCTACCTATAACCGTAATTCCTTGAGGAGACAGTGACCTTTCTAACTTCTCTCTTTCTTGATTCTCAAATAGAATTTCATTCATAAATATTGGTACTTCAATAACTTCGATGTGTGGAAGGGTTCTTGAATTAACTATCCAAGAGATATAGGCAAAGGATAATGACGAGAACAGGCCTTTGGCTGATTCCCCTGTACTTGGGAAAATCGGATATATAACTGGGATATTTGTAGTTAAATAATCCTCACAATGACAGACCGCTTTTCTACTTAAGACAAAATTATTAAGTAACAGATTTTCTTTCCAGAGATTTGGTAAAATTTTTGAATAGGGTAAATAGTCAAATAATCTGTTTGCTGCAATTCGTGCTTCATGAGTCATTATGTTGTCCTATAACATTTTTAAGCTCGCAGTTTTTTCAACAAATTTATATTTTTAAAATGCCGATTCTTTTTGTTGTTGAATCTATATTCCTTAATACTATCATTTTAGGAGTTAAAAGGTGTTTTCAAAAGTAAAAGATGCTAAAGTCTTGTCGTCAGTTCAAAGTATTGAGAATGTTTCAAAAAAATATAAAGGAGTGCCGTTTTCTCTCTTAGGCAATCAAACTTTTTTTCAAGGAAAAGTCATATTAAAGGGAGAGGCAAGATTAGCTGGGCATGTAGAAGGAACGATTATTTCTGAAGATATTTTAATTTTGGAAGAATCTGCCCTTATAAAAGGTGAAATACATGGTGTGATTGTAGAAATCAGCGGAATTTTTGAAGGCAATCTCTATGCAGCTGATACTCTTCGTCTCACTGCTTCGGCGCGTGTCGAAGGTGAAATATCTTCTTACAAGTTGATCGTTGAAGAAGGTGCAAAATTGCGTGGAAAACTTTCATGTCTAGAGGCGCCAAGGCATTCTGTTGATGAAATTGTCCTGAGTGTTGTTTCTTAATTACTTAAGATAATGTTTATTTTTCTGGTTCCTTTCTCTGCAAAAGGAGAATGCGGTTGAATTCTGAAAATGTTGCTGGAAAAGAATCCATTAAAGATCTTTACAATGAAGCAAAGCAAAGAATTCGCTTAATATTAAGCATGTTTGGTCGCTATGAACCAGAAAAAATTAACCCTATTCCTGATGATAAATCTTTTGCAGTAATTTCAAACTTAATTAATAGTATAATGAGCTCAGCTCAGTTTGAATCAGATAATCAATACAGAAATGCAATAGTCGAAATTTCAAATTGGATGAATTGTGCCTTTAATAAAGAGTTTTTAGTAAAAAATGAAGCTCTTTATCCAAATCCATTGTATGTAGTTAGAAAAGGAGCTGAAATTCTCCATTCATTTTTACATAGAGATTTGAGAAGAAAGCAATTTTCTTCAGAAGAAGATGAGATTTATCGAAACTATATAACTATGATTTCTAGCTTGCCAGATCCTCGAAATAAAAAACTCGATCAAGAAGATGTTGATGGGATGATTGATAAACTTTTAAAATCAAGTTAAATATTAGCAACCAAGTTGATTCTCATCATACACTTCGCTATTGTCCATCTTTGAGCAGTTTTTGTTCTCTCACCAAGTCGGAAATATTATGAAAAATATAAAATATTTTGCATTTTACAGTTGGTTTTTTCTTGTGTTTAATTTTTATGTTGTTTTAGGTGGGGCTTATGTGCGGGCAACTGGGTCAGGAGCAGGTTGCGGAGAACACTGGCCACTTTGTAATGGTGAAGTTGTTCCCGATTTTTCTGTTTTACACACAATAATTGAATTTACTCATAGGGTTTCGAGTGGAATTGTAGGATTAGGCTCTATTCTCCTGTTAATTTGGGCTTTTAGAGTGACTCAAAAAGGAAATCCAATAAGAAAAACAGCATCTTTAACTTTTGGCTTTATGGTTTTTGAAGCTCTTCTTGGGGCAGGGCTTGTTTTATTTGGCTTGGTTACAAATAACTCTTCGGTATTACGGGCTTTTGTAATGTCCTTGCATTTAGTAAGTACTTTTATATTGTTAGCTGCAATTGCTTTAACAGCTTATTATTCTTCTGGTTTTGGTGTTGCAAAGTTTAGAGGTCAAGACAAAAAATTAATTTATATTTCAATTGCAGTTCTGGGATTATTTCTAGTAGGAATTAGTGGTGCAATTACAGCACTTGGTGATACTCTTTTTAAACCTAATTATGTAGGTGAAGGGTTAGTTTCAGATTTAAAAAGTGCAGAGCATTTCTTAAAATCTCTTAGGGTTTATCACCCTATTTTTGCTATTCTTGTGTCAATTTACATAGTTGTAATGACATGGAATTTTACGCCAAAAAATTCTCCAAAAAGAATAAAAAAATTAGCTTACTTTGTAACTTTTATTGTTGTAATTCAAATTTTGTGTGGTTTTGCAAATATTGCTTTATTAGCTCCTGTTTGGATGCAAATAATTCATTTGTTAACTGCGGATCTAGTGTGGATTGCTTGTATTTTATTTTGTAATGAAGTGCTATCTGAGGAGAAATTTCTTGAAAAAGTGTTCCGATATTCTTAAAATTTTTATTTTAATTCTCGTTATTTCTCTTCCTTCGTTTTCGACTGACTCTTATATTCCTTCTCTTCCCCATATGATTGAAGATTTAAATACTACGCAACCTCTCATACAATTAACATTGAGTTTTTATATGATAGGATTTGCTATTTCTATGTTAACTTGCGGGTCATTATCTGACAGGTTTGGGCGAAGACCCATTTTATTAATTGGACTCTCTTTATTTTTAATATCCTCTATTGCCTGTATGTTTGCTCCTAATGTTTGGTTTCTAATTATTGCTCGCTTTTTTCAAGCATTAGGAGGTTGTTGTGGTATTGTTTTAGGTAGAACAATTGTAAGAGATTCATTTGAAAAAAAAGATCAAGTAAAAGTTTTAACATATATGGCAACAGGAATGGCAATTTCACCTGCAATAGCTCCTATTATTGGTGGGGTGCTACAAACATATTTTGGTTGGAGATCTTCTTTTCTATTATTAATAATTTTGTCTGCAATTATTCTTGTAATGGTCTATTATAAGGTTGAAGAAACTAATAAAAACTTAAATCCTAAAGCAACTCATTTTTTTACACTCCTAAAAAATTATAAAGAGATTTTGTCTAATAGAACTTATTTGGGATATACTTTGACGATTTCTTTTGCATGGTGTGCTTACTTTTCATTTATTTCTTCATCTTCTTTTATTTTTCAAGATATAATTGGAGTTTCTTCAGTAATTTATGGCGTTATTTTTGCTTTAGTTTCTTTTGGGTATATTTGTGGAACAATTATGGCAAGAAAGCTATCTGTAAAATTTCATATGAATTATATTTTATTTTTTGCCGCAATAATTTGTCTATTAAGTTCTTTAATTTTATTTATTTTTGCTATTTTTAACTTTATATCTGTTGGTGTTATACTTTTCCCTATCATTGTTTTAATGTTTGGAATCGGGATCATATTTCCATTAACTCAAGTTGGAATGATGGACATATTTCCAAAAATGTTAGGAATTGCATCGGGTTTGTTTTTCTTTATTGAAATTATGTTTGGTGTATTTGCTGGTTATATTTCTGGTTCATTTAAATCTGAAAACCAATTGCCCATGGCTTCGGTTATGTTTGTTTCGTGTTTGTTATTAATTTTAAGTTATTATGCTCTCATTATAAGAAAAAAAGCAGACTAATTTAAGCCGCTTTTTCTGAAACAATTGCTGAGCTTTTATTTGGTTTATAAACACGTGCATTATAAAGAAAGGCTAAAAATACACAAGCAATTATACCACATATAACTGTTGTTATGAAGAAGCTATTCCAGCCAAATTTATCAAGAAGCATGCCAATGGGGCCACCCGCCACGACTGCACCTAAATATCCAATCCAACCGATAAATCCAGTTGAAGTTGCTGCTGCTTTTTTATGAGAAAGTTCAACTGCCGCAATACCAATTAACATTTGTGGACCAAAAACAAAGAAGCCAATTGCACCCACAATGAGAATATCTAAATATAAATTCGTTACTGACATTTGCCAAAAAATAGCAATTAAAATGGTTATGCAAATTGTAAACAATAGATTTACAGGTCCTCTGCCGCCTTTAAATAATTTATCTGATAACCAACCTGCAACAAGACTGCCAAAGACACCACCAATTTCAAAAGCAAAAATAACCTTACCTGCATCCATTGTGCGCGTATAACCTTTTTTCTCCATTAAATATGGCATAGTCCAGTCATTTATCGCAATTCTTATAATATAAATAAAGAAATAAGCACCAGCTAAAATCCAAATATATTTATTTTTTAAAATATATTTCATAAATATTTCTTTTACGGTTAAGGATTCTTCAGAGCTTTCATTATTTTTATCGTTTACAATAATTTCATTTTTATATTTCTCAATGGAGGGTAATCCCAAGGTTGCTGGAGTGTCTCTTAGGCGATTTATAAGCCATAAGCCTGTTATGATGGCAATACCACCAGCGACATACATCGATGAGCGCCATCCCCAAGTATCCGCACAAAATGCAATCAAAATAGGTATAATTGCTCCCCCTAAGTTATGCGAAGTATTCCATGCTCCCCACCAACGGCCTCTTTCTGATTGAGAATACCAATAAGTGAGAAATTTAGCGCAAGGGGGCCAGCCAAAACCTTGAAACCAGCCATTGAGCATCCAGCATAATGCAAAAACCCAAAAGGTTGATGCAGTCCCAAAAATAATATTAAAAACACCTGTTAAGATAAGTCCTACTGCCATAAAATAGCGTGCATTTGCGTTATCTGAAAGCATTCCACTGATTAGCTTACTAAGTCCATAGCTAATAGCGAGCATACTTCCGAGCCAGCCAAGACTCGCTTTGTCCATATTTAAATCTGCGGATAAACTTGGAATTGCGAAAGTAAAAGATTTTCGTGTGACATAATAGACAGCATAGCCAATATACATCGAATAAAATATTCTTATTCTCCAATGTTTATAATCGCTTTCAATTGTGGGTGCATCTTGAATTTCGGGTAAAGCTTTAGGTTGCTTAAAATAGGAAAAAAAAGCAGAAAATTTAGCCATTGAAACTCCTACAGAGGAATACTTTTTAAAAATATCATTAATTATTTAATAGTTATTAAAACACTCCAATCACAGGTGTTTTAGAAACATATGGAGATATTCTCTTAAATCACAGAGAGAGAAATGACCATAGCAACGCAGGAATATTTGATTAAAATATAATCAATTGATTATGCTAAATAATATATTACTTCTTTAAATTTATTAATTCTGTAAAAAACATATTTATTAATTATGGTTTTTATTGATATATTTTTAAATATTGATAGAAAATTTTTATATTTAAGTGATATATGTGGATTTTAGCTTGCTGCAAAAGCAAAAATGATAATGAAAATAAAAGTTCTAAATTTTCTTTCGCTCAAACAATTTTTATCCTAAAAAAAATTATTTAAATTTTGTAACTTAAGAGATTCTCACTGCAACTGTTAATCCCTCGCCTGTTGGTAATATTGTTGCTTTAAAATTTGAGTTATTTGCTATACGTTGATTAAATTCACGAATACCTTTCACTTGTTTTTCTAATTCAAGAGTTTCAAAATGGCTATCATTTATATGTCCCCATGCAAAGGTATTATCAGCAATAATGATTCCTCCAATTCGTATGTTTTTCTCGGCCCAAGTGAGATAATCTGGGTAGGAAACTTTATCAGCGTCAATGAAAATAGCATCAAAAGAACCTTCTTGTTCAAGACTTTTCAAGATATTTAATGCTGATCCTAAATGCTGTTTAATTAAATGTGAAATATTTGCATTTTTAAATGAAGTTTTTGCTGCATCATAATGTTTCTGTTCAATTTCAATAGTATGTAAAATTCCTTTATTTTGCATACCACGTGCTATGCAAATGGCAGAGTAGCCAGCGAGTGTGCCTACTTCGATAATTTTTTCTGCATTTGCCATTGCAATAAGAACTTCTAAATGTTTTCCATCCATATCATTGACATGAATTGCAGGTATTTCAAGTTTTTTTGCCCTGTCTCTCACTTCTTTTAGAATATTATCTTCAGGTTTAAAAGTATTTAAAGCATATGCTGCAATATTTTTATCATTTTGTGAAAACTCTTTTTGCATAAAATCCTCATTATAAAATATTTGATTAAAAATTTCGTAACAATAGTATAAAATAAATACATCTGGAAAGTGTAATTATAGCATGAAAATTTATAATAGACAATTTTATTTTTTAATTATTGTAAATAAACTTCTTTTTTAAAAAATTATAAGATTAAATTTACCAATAATCAGCTTGAATTATGATATCTCCACTGATTCGACAAAGACAGGCTAAACGTTCATCAGTGGGTTTTTGATTTTTTATTAAAGTCTCTTTTTCAAATTCATTTTGTATTGAGATTGATTGAGGAGTAATCTCTGTTACTTTTAAATGACAAGCTCCACACACACCAACTCCTGAGCAAGCAGAACCAATGGGAAGACCTCTTTTTCGTATGAATACCCATAGATTTGTTCCTCCTCGCATTTGAAATTCATCAATTTTATTCCCAGCTTTATTTAAAACTGTTACTGTGATCAATTTTGCAAGAGTTTCTTTAGTTGGAATTTTTTCCATAAATGATCTCATAAAATAATTTTAAAATTGAGCAGGCCTTTTCTCAATAAAAGCACTTATTCCCTCTGCTGATTCGGATTGATTTAAAAGCAACCCAAAATGTTTAGATTCAATATCACATCCTTCTTTAAAGGTGGAATCTTCGCTGGCTTGAATGACTTTTTTGGCTGTTTTTACAGCGAGCGGAGCATTTTTTATTATTTTCTCTGCAATTTGTTCGGTAAAAGCAATAAGATCTTCACTTTTTACAACATGGTTTACAAGTCCGCAAGCAAGAGCTTCGGTTGCTGAGTATCTTTCTGCAGTTACAATCCATTCAATAGCTTTTGCTGAGCCAATACGTTTTGCAAGTCGTTGAGTTCCAGAAAAACCAGGAATGAGGCCTAGCGTTACTTCTGGCAGTGAAAAACGAGCTTTTTCAGATGCAATTATAAAGTCGCAGGCAAGTGCAAGTTCAAGTCCACCTCCAAGTGCAAATCCTTGAACTCTTGCAATTGTTATTTGGGGAAGTTGCTCAAGTTTGCTAAATATTTCTGCTCCCCATTGTGAAAAATTTTCACCTTCTTTATTTTGATTATGCAATTCTTGTAGCTCTTTTATGTCTGCACCTGCTACAAAAGATTTATCACCACTTCCACTGACAATTAGAACTTGTATTTGCTTATTGTCTTTTAATATTTCACAGCAATCTCTAATTTCAGTTAAGACATTTTTATTTAGCGCATTTAATGCATTTGGACGGTTTATTTGTAAATATGCTTTTTTATTTTTTATCTCAAAATGAACAATATTTTCTGACATAAAATTCTCCATATATGAAAAACCATAGTTCTTAAAACTATGGCCTATTTTATGCTATTAAAGAGTTATCATCAATTTTAATTTTTAATTTTTTGTAGCCAATTCTTTTTTAATAATTTTTTCAAACTCTGCTTTTGGCTGTGCACCCATCAATTGAACTCCATTGATATAAAATGCAGGGGTTGCATTAATTCCTAGACTCTGCCCATATTCTATTTCAGAAGTAATTTTTTCTTTAATTGAGCGATCGTTTCTGCATTTATTAAACTCACTGATATTTAGGCCGATATTTTGTGCAATTTTATTATATGTTTGTGTGCCAAGTCTCGTATGGTTTGCAAATAACGCATCATGCATTTGCCAATATTTTTTTTGCTGATTTGCACATTCTCCAGCAATTGCAGCATTCGTGGCCTCAGGGTGAATTTGAACGAGAGGATAATTTTTAAAGACAAAGCGAATTTTATCTTTATATTCTTTAAGAATTTCATCAACAACAGGTTGAGCATTTGCGCAAAATGGGCACTCAAAATCAGCAAACTCAACTATTGTTATAGGCGCATTGGCAGGACCTTTACTGGGCGCATCACCAATATCAATTTTAATTTTTGGAGTGGATGGTTTTGAAACACCCGTTACTTCAATAATTCCATTTGCTTCTGCCTCAGCAATGAGGCTTCTAAAATAAGAGCTTGCAGCTTGATTTTGTAAATAAGGAAGTACAATAGCTTCTTGCTCTGCTTGAGATTTTCCCTTTAATTTAGGATTGTCAGCATTTTGTGCAATAAATGATTTTAAAAGTTCTTTTGATATTTGAGATTTTTCTCTTAAATAAAGCTGTTCTGCACTAGAAACGTTCGCAATATTTTTCTTTTTCATATAATCTTTAATTAAATTATCAAAATATCTTTTTGCAAGAATGCTTTCAATTGCGCTAAATGTCTGGCTTTCAGCTTCAAATAGAGTTTGTCGTTCCTGTGAAGTTAAATCGGAGCGTTTTAATGTAATATTATTATAAGTCCCTATTGTGTCTAAAGAAGAACTTTGTGAAAAATCTAAGCCTTTAGGTATATTTATAGTACTAGAAGATGTGTTATTGGAAAATCTTTTGTAGTCATGAAAAAAAAGCGGAATAGAACCTGCAATTGCTGCAATAATAAAGACGCCACCGATTACAAATTTTCCTGAAGACATGGATACTCCTTTTAAAGGCATAAAAAACGAGCTTAGTCCTTCCTATGCACTTAAGAAGGGCAAATCAAGCAAACTCTATTTATTTTGCACGCTTTTAATATTTTCGGCAAGCTCCTTTGCATAACGTAATTCTTCAGTTTTTCCATCTACATCTGGTAAAGCTTGCGCTTTTTTATAAAGCTCTAATGCTTCATTTTTATCGCCAATTTTTTGTTTGAGCACACCTAAATACATTGTATTTAATCGATAGTCTGGGCTGGTTTTTATTGCTTTATTAAAATATTCTTCTGCAATTTTCTTATCTCCAAAGGAAATGATCCCTCCTGGGACTTCTTGGTAATATCTACCAAGAATACGAAAAGGGCCTGCCCAATGATATTTTGGATCTATTTTCGCAGCTTCAATAAGAGCATCTCTGCCTGGTTTGGCATTGTTGAGGGCTGTAAAGATTCCTTTTTCAAGTCCATATGATCCTAAATTTATAGCATACCAATAAAAACCTTCGACTCGCTTTGGATTTAATTTCTTTGCAATTTCTCCTGCACTATAGCCATATTTAAATATTTTAACTTTATTTTCACTTGTAAGATTGCTGCTCGTGATAAAATTTCCACCATAATATACTAAACGACCTATTCTCCATGCTATTTCAAAATCTTTTGGAGTGCTTGGAGCTGATTTTATAAGATGGACAATTTCTTTTTCTACTTCTTTATTTTGTCTGTTTTCCCATAACGAATCAAGATATTTTATAGAGATTTGTGAAGTTTCGGCTTCCGTATTATTCTCTGTGTGAATTTCATTAGCAAATATATTTGAAACTAGAAATGTTGACATTATTAAAGTTGTTGAAACTAAATTATTTTTAATTCTGATTTTTTTATAAACGAAAGTCATGAGAACCCCTACCATAATTTTAAAATTAAATTCAATTCTGATAGGGTATATTTTTTTTATAGAAGTGTAAATAAATTATTATGTTGATAATAATTTAAATACTTCTTTTTAGTTCTTCGACTTTATTAAGTTTTTCCCATGGGAAATGGTTGCGACCAAAATGTCCATAAGAAGCTGTTTCATGGTAGGTATAATTATTTTTTTGTGGATTTAAGAGATCAAATGTTTTTACTATTCCTGAAGGAGTCATATCAAAAACTTTGCAAACCGCTTTTTCTATGCTGGATCTATTAACTTTTTCAGTACCAAAAGTATTTACATTCACACTTACAGGTTGTGCGACACCAATTGCATAAGCTATTTGGACTAAAGCTTTTTCTGCTAAGCCGGCAGCTACAATATTTTTTGCAATATAACGACCCATGTATGCTGCAGAACGATCAACTTTTGAAGGATCTTTTCCTGAAAAAGCCCCTCCGCCATGAGCTCCGTGACCGCCATAGGTATCGACAATAATTTTACGCCCTGTTAATCCGCAATCGCCTTGAGGTCCGCCAATAACGAATTTTCCAGTAGGATTTATATGATATTTTGTATTAGAGTCGAGAAGAGAACTTGGGATTGTTTTTTTTATTACATCTTCAATTACAAAATTTCTGATGGTCTCTTGAGAAACTCCTTCAGCATGCATCGTGCTAACGACAACTGTGTCTATGCGTTTCATTTTTCCATCATGATACTCAACTGTCACTTGTGATTTTGCATCTGGCCGTAACCAGTTTACGCTACCTTCTTTTCTAGCCTTTGATAAATTTCTTAGAACGGAGTGAGCGTACTGAACTGTTGCAGGCATAAACTCAGGAGTTTCGTTGGTTGCATAACCAAACATCATTCCTTGGTCACCGGCACCTTGTTCTTTATGCAATCCTTCGCCTTCATTTACACCTTGAGCAATATCTGGAGATTGTTGATCTATAGAAACAATAACTCCACAACTTCTATATTCGAAGCCATTATTAGGATCATCATACCCAATTTCTTTAATGACATTACGAGCAATTTCAGAATAGCTTTTTATTTTACGTGAAAGTTTTTTCTCATTATTATGTACTGTTTCAGGATTTAAAGTGATTTCACCGGCAATGACCACAAGACCTGTTTTGCATAAAGCTTCACAAGCGACACGCGCTTTTGGATCGAATGTTAATAATTCATCGAGAATACCGTCTGAT
The DNA here is from genome assembly GCF_009208585.1 of Fluviispira multicolorata. Lineage (GTDB taxonomy): Bacteria > Bdellovibrionota_B > Oligoflexia > Silvanigrellales > Silvanigrellaceae > Silvanigrella > Silvanigrella multicolorata. The sequence continues at coordinate 255,195 of NZ_WFLN01000006.1, read as the reverse complement.
ATTTGATCAGCAACTTTATCTGGGTGTCCTTCACTGACACTTTCAGATGTAAAATATGTAATTTCTGGAGATGAAGAGGAGGTCAAGAAAAGCGAGCGTTGAAACATATAATGGTTTCCTTTCATATCAACCGCTGCGAACAAGGCTACCTTTATTTATTACTACAAAAGGTAACAAAAAAAATAAATTCGGGCAATTTATAAGCCGGATTCTGTTTTAACTACAATTTCTCTTGATGTTACGTTGCCGAAACATTCTTTGCAGCCAACCCGAGTGTGATAATGAGCCGAGCCAGCTCTCCACCCCTATTTGGCTTTGCTTCGAGTGGGGTTTGCCAGACTGATTGTTGCCAATCAAATCCGTGAGCTCTTACCTCACGTTTTCACCATTGCCGGCCTTACGGCTTAGGCTGTTTTTTTTCTGTTGCACTTTCCGTCGAGTTACCCCGCCTGGCCGTTAGCCAGCACTCTGCTCTTTGAAGTCCGGACTTTCCTCGCTCCTGTTTTGCAGGTCGCGCTGCAGTTCAATTACCCGAATTGAGACTCATATAATTTCCTCCACATCAAAGCAAGAAAGTTTCTATATATTTTGCTTAAATTTGAAAGTGTTCGCAAATAATCTCTCTTGAGAAAGATTATTGTAGTTATAAGGTATTGAGGTGATTTTGCTTTTACTAAAATAATAAATTAAGGGAATGGGAGAATTCTTTGCAAGTTCAAAATTAATTTTCTGTCATTGATTGGTTTGCTTGATTTATCGACAGAAATTTTTACTTCTTTTGGAAAGTCGTTTTTGTTTTTAAATTTTCTATTAAAATTCATATCGTAAAAGCAGTAATTAACAACATTTTGCCAGTTTGATGTGGCATAGTTAAAAATTCTTTCCAATTCTTCAACGGAATGTGTATGTTCATCAACATCTATAATGCGATGTGGAAATTCATTTGTTTTTTTATAATAATATAAAGAAGCAGATTGTCTGCATCTGTAATCCCCTAGAGTATTATTACCCGCCTTTAAAGCTTCTAATATTCTTAAGTCCAGATCTAAATGAGAATAAGACAAAAAATTTTCTTTCATTCTATATAATGTTTTAAGAGAAACTAAACAATTTCCTGAAATTACAAAATCTTCATCAATTATAGTTTTGCCAATGATTTCTGAATAATCGTTTCTATTAAATTTCAATTCATTTCCAGTGTAGGCAGTAAATTTTTGGTATTTAAAATTCAAAAATGAATGTTGCTTTCTATGTAATGACAGATCATTTTTCTCAAGATAAGTTAGAATATCAGAGTCTGGAATGCTATCAATTAATAAGTTTCTAACTGTATATGCAGTTGATGGATCAATTTTTCCTTGAGCCGTAACAGCGCAAATGTTTGGGTATATAAATGTACTATATTTTTCAATAAATGGAATAGCTAAGCAAATTGCTACGGTGAATTCTGTTTTATTATTATTGTTTGCAATTATTGAAAATGTCATTTCTACTTCTGATTTTTTTATAATATTTTGTTGAGATAATACATGTAGAATGACAATACAAAAAAATGTCTGTATAATTGTAAAAGTCAATAAATATTCATATGAAACTCTATAATTTAAATTAAATTTATCGAATCAATGATTCAAATAAAAACTGAATAATATTTAATAAATAACAGTGATAAATTCTTGGGTTTTATGGCTTCAAACAAAAATAAAAGAAAATATAGATTTGCTATAGCAAATCTCATTGCGAACTTTTTTTTAAATAATGTCCAAGAAATCTCGAATGTTTTTTTTACTATTATTCAATACATAAATATATGAAATGTTTATGTATTATTAGATTATTAAAAATTTTATTATGAAAATACTAAAAAGAAAAGTACAAAAAAGTATAGTTCTTTAAATAAATGATATCTAATATAAAAATATATTGAATCATAATTTTATCTTGTTAATGATTGGTCGGTATTAGTTTAAAATTTACAATTCCAATTTTTTTTGGAAGATAATACCATTGACAGTTATTGCTATAGTATATTATTCCACAGAAGGGGTAAAATTAAATAGTTACTCAAATAGTAAATAATCATTTAGTTAGTTACTATTTGTTTGATTTTATTTGTTACATTTTAAATATTTAAAATTTATTTGTAAAAATATATGTTTAAAAGAAATAAAAGTCTTTATTTTTCAGAAATCCTTAGCGATATTTATTAAAAATTTAAATTCTCTTTTTTTGATTATTGAAAGAGTAAAATGAATAATTTTAGTTTTTGCAGCACATATGTTATATAATTTCTGTGTAATTTTTGAGCATTTTTTTTTCAAATAATATACTTAATCTAAAATTAAAACTAATCTAGTTGTATGTTTTTATTAAAAATTCTTATTTTTAGGGCTCGTATTATTAATAAGAATAAAATTTGCTCTTTGAGGGTTCATCCTTACAACAAAACTAATAGTTATAAATAAAAAAAATAAAAGTGAATATTTTTTAAGCTATTTTTAAAATGGACTTTACATAGATGAGGGACTTCTATATTAAATTGGTACAAATTTTGCTTTCAAAAAGATGGATTTCTTTGAACTGCAAGCAGTTTCAAGAAGATTTTGTAAGGATGCTGTTTTGGCTATTTTTGAAGATATTTAATTATATATAGTTAAATTAATGTGTTATATTATTTTTTCTACCTAGAAAGTAGATTTGATTCAATTGCAGTATTTCTCTTGTTAAAGGTGAATCTTGTGGAAATTAGAAACTTTCAAGAATTTATTATCGCTCTATGCAACTACTGGGTTGATCATGGTTGTATTTGGAGCCAGCCACATGATGCAAATATGGGCGCTGGTACTTTTCATCCTCACACATTCTTGAAAGGCGTTGGACCTGAACCATGGCGTAGTGTTTATGTTCAGCCGTGCCGTCGTCCAGTTGATGGGCGTTATGGTAAAAGTCCATATCGCTTTCAACATTATTACCAATTGCAAGTTTTATTAAAGCCATCACCTTCAAATATTGTCGATATATTTTTGAAGTCACTTGAACATGTAGGAATAAATTTAAAAAATAATGATATAGGTTTACTAGAAGATGATTGGAAAGGTCCCACCTTAGGGGCTTGGGGACTTGGATGGGAAGTTCGTGCCAATGGGCAAGAAGTTTCACAGTTTACTTATTTTCAACAACTTGGTGGCATCGACATTGATGTTGTCTGTGGGGAAATAACATATGGTCTTGAGCGGCTTTTTATGTATGCAAAAGGTTATAAAAATGCATTAGATATGCCTTTTAATGATTATTTTACATATGGCGATATATTTTATCAGAATGAATATGAATTTTCTCATTATAATTTTAAAGAAGCAAATATTAACGAGTTACTCGATTGCTTTAATAAATATGAACAACGTGTGTTTGAATTATGTGAAAAAGGCCTTGTTTTGCCTGCCTATGACTTTGTCTTACAAGCATCCCATGCTTTTAACATGCTCGATGCGCGTGGAGCTATTTCTGTCAGTGAACGTCAAAGGTATATTGCTCGTGTTAGAGATTGCGCAAAAAAATGTGCAGTACAATATCGTGCAGAGAGAGAAAAACTTGGCTACCCAATGCTTAATATACTCGATACCGATGCAAGAAAGCCACTCTTATCATCAAGAAATAATTTAGTAAAAATATCGAGTGAGAGTAATGAAGAAAGAATTTATAGTAATAATGATTTTTCAAATAAAAAATCATTAAATATATTATTCGAACTAGGCGTGGAAGAAATGCCACCTTCATTTCAAGTATCTGCGCGAGATGAGCTAAAGCAAAAGATCGTAGATTTCATTAATCAAAAACAAGACAATATTTTAAAATCATATAAATCTTATTCAGAAATACCTTATGATATTTCTGAATATATTAAAGCTTTAAAAGATGCAAAATATTCAGTCCAAATATCTTCCAGAAGATTGAGCGTAGAATTTACTAATATTCCTAGAGTGGAGCCAAAACAAAAAATTGAAATATGGGGGCCTGCAGAAAAAGTTGCTAAATCTTCTGATGGAAATTTAACTCAAGCAGGTCTTGGATTTTGTAAGAAAAATAATATCGATTCTTCATGCGTAAAATTTAAAGAGAAAGCGAATGGAACATTTCTATATGCTGTAAAAGAAATTGTTGGGGAAGACTTTCCAACTTTACTCGCACAAAATTTTAAAGAGTGGTGCTATGCACTTTCAGCTCCTTTAAAAATGAAGTGGTTGCCTGCTGAATTAAGTCCAACTTTTATTCGTCCAGTACGCTGGATTCTTGCCTTGGTAGAAGATAAAGTTATTCCACTTGAAATGTTTGGTATTGCTTCTGGAAGAAAAACTTATGGACAGAGAATTTTGCATCCAGAAGCAATTTTAATTGCAAATATTTATGAATATAATAAATCACTTGAGAATGCATATGTGTTAAACTCAATTGAGGCACGTGAAGAAAAAATACTAAAAGAAGTTCATGCATTGGTTGATAAGGTAGATGGTAAATTATTTAAAGATGAGAGTTTATTATCAAAGTGTATTGGTTTGTTTGAAAATCCTCAAGTATTTATTGCTGAGTTCGATAAAAAATATCTTCGTTTACCATCTCGTTTAATTGAAAGTGTTTTACGTGAACATATGAATTATTTTTCAGTTACAACAAAAGATGAAAAAAATTTGTTACCATTTTATATTGGTGTAGCTAATTATAAATGCGCAGATGTTGAAGCTATGATTGAAGGTACAAAAACAGTTGTTGTTGGGCGCCTTGAAGATGGTGCATTTTATTATGACACGGATTTAGCAACTCCAATTGACGAATTTAGAAATAAATTACATGATCAACTCTTTCAATCTGGAATGGGGTCGCTTTTCGATAAATCAGAGCGGGCAAAAAAAATAGCAAGACAGCTTTATACAAATTTAAGTCCAAAATTTTCAGATCAATTAAAAAATGTTGATTTACAATTAATTGAAAGAGCTGCGGAGCTTTGTAAAGCTGATTTAAAATCAGGATGTGTGCAAGAGTTTCCAGATGAAATGCAAGGTGTAATGGGGGGAGTTCTCGTAAGGGAACAAAATATTTTTTCTGATGTTAATAAATCTTTATTGGTCGCAAAAGCAATTGAAGAACATTATATGCCAGTAGGAGCTCAAGCATCGCTACCCTCTACAGTATTTGGAGCTATTTTATCACTTGCAGATAAGCTTGATTCTTTATGTATTATGATTAATCACGGAGCAGAAGTTAAAGGTAACAAAGACCCATATGGTATGAGACGATATGCACTTGGTATTGCGCGACTCTTAGGTTTAAAAGATGAAATAAATTCTCTTCCTATTTCAGTTAAAGAGGCTGTTGCTTTAACTTTGAATATTTTAAAAGAAACTCACAAAATTGCACCGGAGAGTGAAGTTAAAATCCATGCCTTTATTCTTGATAGAATAAAGGCAACCTTAAAAGAAGATTTTGATATTCGTTCTCTTGAAGCGCTGTCTTTAAAACTCATATCTGAACCTCTTGTTAAGGTTAAAAGTTTTGCACACGCTATTGCAAAAGCACTTGAGCAAACGGGCAAGGGGTCATTACTTGAAGCTCTTATACCATATCGAAGAGCAAGAAATTTAACTTTAAATTGGAATGATCAAAATATCAGCACATCTTTATTTAAAGAAAAGGAAGAAGCAATTTTATTTGAAAAACTCATCACTCTTGAGTTAAAGGTAAAAGAACTTCATGCAGGGGCAAGGTACGAAGAATTGCTAATTATGCTCGCAAGTTTAGCAGAGCCAATGGCTTCATTTTTTGATAATGTTATGGTTAATGATCCGGATGGAGAATTGAAGAAAAACAGACTTTGCCTTTTAATGAGAATCCGTTCTCTCTATGAAGACGCGGCAGATTTTTCTCTCATTCAGGTACAATAATTTATGTCTTTAAAAGACTCATTTCAGATTTTTGGAGATAAGGAAGCTTTCAAAAATAAAGAAAGATTTTCTTTAACAATTGGTAATTTTGACGGTGTGCACTCGGGGCATTTATTCTTAATACAAGAATTAAAAAAATATTCTCCGAATACTAAAATTGCTGTTATTACATTTGATCCTCATCCAGCTACATTTTTTTCACCAGATTCCCCAAAGCCACTTTTAACATCTCTGAAAGAAAAAACCGCATTATTATTAAATGCGGGAGTAGATCTTGTTATGGTGCAAGTTTTTTCAAAAGAATTTTCTTCTTTAACGGCGGATGATTTTTGTGGGTGGCTTAAAAATCATTTTCAAATTAATACTATTTTAATTGGTCATGATTTTTGTTATGGGAAGCAAAGAAAAGGCAATTTTAGTCATATGAAAAATTTTGCTGAAAATGTAGGATGGATAATTAAGCAAGCATCCGCCCATAAATTATCAAATGAAAAAATTGTTTCCTCATCTTTAGTGCGCGAAGCCTTACTGCAAGGTGATGCCGAATACGCAGAGAAGCTTTTAGACCATTCCTATTTTTTGTCAGGCATGGTAGTAAAAGGAGATCAGCGCGGCCGATTAATTGGTTTTCCAACCGCTAATATTTTACTTGATGATATACTTGTGGTCCCAAAGTATGGTGTATACGCATGTTATGTTGAGTTAGATTCTAGTGGAAAACTATTGCCAGCCGTTATGAACTGTGGTGTTCGTCCTACAATTGCAAGTGGTTTAATGTTACAAATTGAAGCACATATCCTCGATTTTTCTGATGATATATACACCCGTAAAATCAAATTTCATCTAAAGAAATTTATACGAGGTGAAATGAAATTCAATGGAATGGAACAATTGAAAGAACAAATTGCAAAGGACGTCCAAAAAACAAGATCTTATTTTATGGATGACCAAAATGAGCAAAATATCTAGTTCAGAATTAAAAAAAAACAAAAATTTAATACCTTATTCGAGTCAAAATCAAATAAAAGAACTTGTTCAATTAAAGCAAATTCATTTAGATGATCATGATTTATTTTTAAATAGAGAAATTGCTTGGCTTTCTTTTAACGAGAGAGTTTTAACAGAAGCTGAGAATAAGAGTGTTCCCTTATTTGAGAGACTTAAATTTTGTACAATTTTTGCATCAAATTTAGATGAATTTTTTATGGTAAGATTATCAGGATTATTAAAACTTGTTGTTAAGCCTAATAATATTTATCTTGATGAAGAAGAATTTGATGAGACACTTGATGAAGTTGCTATTAAAGTTCGTGGTTTAATAAAGCGGGCTGAAAAATGTTTATACTCACAAATATTTCCAGCTTTATCAAATCATCATATCTCAATTGCAAATATTGAAGATTTAACTCGTTCTGATGAAGAAAAACTAGATGCACATTTTGAAAGTCAGATTTTTCCAGTTCTCACTCCATTAGCGATTGATCCCGCACATCCATTTCCTTATTTATCTAATTTATCACTTTATTTAGCCGTAACTTTTGAAGGTATTTCTGAAAATGGAGAGCCACTGCTTGCTTTGGTTGAAATTCCACAAAAAATACAGAGACTCATTCCTATAACAATTAAAACAAATAAACATCGGTTTTTTCTAGTAGAAGAGCTTATTAAAAGTTATATGCCAGCTCTTTTTCCATGGACTCGAGTTACGGGTGCCCATTCATTTCGCGTGACACGAAATCTTGATTATCAACTTCTTGAAGGAGAAGTTAAAGATTTAATGAAATCAATTGAATATGAATTAAAAGATCGAGAACAAAAAACAGTTGTGCGACTTGAATATGAAAAAAATATGCCTGATTGGTTAAGAAATAAACTTGCAGGAGTTCTAGAGCTTGACTCTTCTGACTTATATGAAATTGAAGGATTAATTAATTATCGTGATTTAGTTCCGCTCCTAAAAGTAGAAAGAGTCGATCCTATTTTAAAAGACCCCGCATTTAATCCAAGATTAAATGTCGTACTTGTAGATGAAAATCGGGATATTTTTGATATAATAAGAGAAAAAGATATTTTATTGCATCATCCTTATGATTCATTTGCTAGTGTGCTTGATTTCTTAAGAAGTGCCGCAAAAGATGAAAAGGTTCTTGCAATAAAGCAAACTTTGTATCGCTCAGGTGGAGATTCTCCAATTATTGAAGCACTTTCCAATGCAGCAGAAAGAGGAAAGCAAGTTACTGTTGTGGTAGAGCTAAAGGCAAGATTTGATGAAGCCAATAACATTGAATGGGCAAAAAGACTTGAACGCGCTGGAGCACATGTTGTTTTTGGTTTTATTGATTTAAAAACGCATGCAAAATGTACACTTGTTATTCGTAAAGAAAAAAATAATTATCTACAAAAGTATGTGCATATTTCAACAGGTAATTACAATAGCGCGACAGCTAAATTATATACCGATATTGGACATTTAACAGCAGATGCTGCACTGTGTGACGATGTTGCAAATTTATTTAATTTTTTGACTGGATTTAATATTTTAAGAGATCAAGAAAAGACGCGTTTTCGCGCCCCTGATTTCGAAAAAATAAAAGTAGCTCCTTTTCGATTAAGAGAGCAAATTATTCAATTGATAGAGCATGAAAAAAAACTTCATTCACCTGAAAACCCTGCTCATATTATTTTAAAAATGAATTCTTTGGTTGATACGAAACTTTGCCAAGCACTTTACAAAGCAAGTCAAAAAGGTGTAAAAATAGATTTAATTATTAGAGGAGTTTGTATTTTAAGGCCTGGTATTAAAAGAGTCTCAGAAAATATTAAAGTCATTAGTATTATTGATAGATTTTTAGAGCATTCTAGAATATTTTGGTTTAAAAATAAAGGAGATCCTTTAATATATTGTGGAAGTGCTGATTTTATGCAGCGCAATATGGATAAACGAATTGAAATTGTTTGGCCTATTGATCATATAGAATTAAAAGCTAAAGTTACAGGAATTTTAAATAATTTCTTAAATGATAACTGTAAGAGCCACTATATGCAAAGCAATGGTTCTTATATAAAAAGTCAAACACAAAATGGAGAGCCGCTCTTCCGATGTCAAGAAAAATTTATTGAAGAAGCTCGACGTTATGGGGTAAAATCTATTGCGTATGATCAAGCAATAAAGCCGCTTTTTGACAAAAAAGATTTTGAACGCATTCCTGAGCGTTTCATACCTTCTTTGGTTGTTGAAGAGAAGAAAAAAAACGTGGCAAAGAAAAAGAAGAAAAAGTAATGTTTAATCTGCCTCCCAAAAAAATTTTTGAAAAAAAAAGAATTGCTGCAATTGATGTTGGTTCCAATAGTGTACATATGCTTGTTGTTGAAATGGAATCTCCAGAAACTTTCACAATTATTGATTCAGAAAAAGATCAGGTACGTTTAGCTGCATCTTTTGATTCCGATGGAAATTTAAATAATGATGCCCTAAATAGACTAATTTCTGTTCTGAAAAAAATGAAAGAAATTGCTGATTTTCGAGGGGCTCACATTCGTGCTGTTGGAACAAGTGCTCTGCGTGAAGCAAAAAATGGAATCGACTTTGTTGCTAAAATTTATAAAAAAACTGGGATTGATATTGAAATTATTTCTGGCCAAGAAGAAGCACGATTGGTTTATTTAGGTGTGCAACAGGGATTGCCAATTCAAGATAAGTCGACATTAATTGTTGATATTGGTGGAGGCTCCACAGAAATTGTCGTGGGGCAGTGGGGTGAAGAAAGATTTGCAACTTCATTAAAATTAGGCTGTGTTCGTTTGACACAAGGTTTTGTACAATCAGACCCATTGAATGATGAGAACTTAAGATCATTAGAGCTTTATATTAACACACGCTTAGAGCCTGTTTTATCAGAAGTAGAACGAATTGGATTTGATTGTGCCGTAGGTTCATCCGGAACGATAAAAGCAGTTAAATCTTTAGTATTAGGTTTAACAAACTCTGAAATTCCTATATCATTGCATGGCAATGTATTATCAGCGAAAGAAATTTGGATTGCGAAAGAAGCAATATTAAGAGCACGTTCTCTTAGAGAGAGAAGACAGTTACCAGGATTAGATGCAAAGCGTGCAGATATTATTGTAGCGGGCTTATTTGTATTAAGTTCAATTACTAAAATACTTGGAATCCGTGAATGGATAATATCATTAACTGCAATTCGTGAAGGCATATTATACGACACGATGTTACGTGATGGTGTGTGGTTACAAGGTGACACGAGTGATGTTCGTTGGCGCTCAGTAAGATCATTCGGACAAAAATTTCATATAGATGAAGCCCATGCTTTTCATATTACGTCTTTTTCTGTTAGTTTATTTGATCAATTAATTGAAAAACATAATCTTTCAAATTCATGGCGTGAATATTTACGATCTGCTGCATATTTACATGAATGTGGATTATTTATTGGGCATACAGGACATCACAAGCACACCTTTTACTTTATTCGCAATGCAACCTTGCCTGGATTTACAACTCGTGAGATGCAGATTATTGCAACAATAGTTCGTTATCATCGTAAGCGTATGCCTAGAGAAAATGACGAAGTGTATTGTGATTTTGATAAAGATATGCAACGAGCTGTTAATATTTGTGCAGCTATTTTACGCTTAGCAGTTAGCTTAGACAGGGGTCGGCAAGGTAAAATTCATGAAATAAAACTCAATGAATTTTTTACATCTAAAATGAGTTTATCGGTGCATATGAGAGCAGGACAGGATATTGAACTTGAAATGTATGAAGCAGCAATTGAAAAGAAAGCATTTGAAAATGTTTTTTCAAGTACTTTAGAAATTATTTTAGAACATTGAAGGGTAATGAATTTTGAATTTAAAATGTTTTATTAAAATATTTTTATTTCTTATCCCCTTTTTTCCTAGTTGTATATCTTGGTCATTTATAAAAGAAACAAATCAATTAAATGATAACGAAAATAATATAGATTATAATACTTATAACTGTTCAAGAGATGGAGCTCTTGCTGGACAAATAATTATTCCAGAAGACGATAATTACTTTAAAAAATACAACAATAATATTGTAATTCGGTTTGGTGGGATTCAATATTCAGGAAAAAATAGTGACGAATTTGAATTTTATCCTGATAATAATGGTTGTTTTTCAATTCCAAAAAACGTTGTTCCCGTTGGGAGTTCTTTTAGTCTCTACTTTTGGGATCAAAGTGGTTTGTTAAATAAAAGAATTTTGCCAGTCTATGTATCTGAAAATGCAAATTTTTATAATGTAATACTAAAAAGTCATGGCTTTACTTCTACTTTAGCCCAATTATTTAGTGAGGATAAAAAACAGTATTTTGAAAACACAGGTTTTTGTGGATATGCCCAAGGAGTTTCACCAGTAGATTTAGAAGGTGGAAAAGTTACTCTAAAAAATAATTATGGGAAAAGTTTTTTTGCAAAATACTTTACTGTAGATGATCTCCCATCTCGTGAATTAAATGCGATGACTCAAAGCGGACATTTTTGTTTTTTTAATGTTAATTCTTGCCTAAAAAATGAGTTTAATTGTAATTTAGAGTCCGATAATTTTAGGTTACAATTTAATTTAAGGACTGGCGCATCTTATACATTTGATGTTTTATTGTCTGCATTTTCATTTTCAGATGATTTATTTTTCGATTTGAATTCTTCAATATTTCGCCCTGTTGAAGTGAAGGAGCTTGTTGGAGGAAGAAGTTTTGCATATTCAAATCCGGCAAAATTATCATTAAAAACATCTCCAAATTACTCATCAGTAAGTGTTTCAAATAAATTAAAAAATGAGTTAGTGTATTTTCCGCTTGGCAATGACCTTTTAACAATTGATTATAAATTACCATATGAGAAAAGCGGTAGGTTTTATATTTTGAAAATGAATTCAGAATTTTATACAAGAAATTTGTTAAATCTCAAGGAAGATTATCAGCCAGGACAAGTTTATGTTGATAAACTTTCTCCAGTGATTTTAAAAATATTCAATCCTAATCTCATGAAAGAAAATCAAGAGTATCTTAACCCACTTAAAACTCAAGATTTAGGATCTGTTTTCTTGGGGTTGAATTTACAAGGCACAATACGATCTGATAAAATATCTGTTTTTCTAAGGGATTTTTCTGGAAATAATAATATAAAATTTTTTTCAGTAGAAAATAAATTTGTAAATGATTTAGTCGGTTTTTTTTATAATGTTCCAATTGGGTTTTATCAACTTTTTGTAATCAATAATCAGAATAATTTTATTATTTATACAGCACTTATTCAATCAGTTCCAAATAAAACACAAGTAATTATTGATGAGATAAATAAGGATGAAGATATAAAATCTGCTGATGTCGAATTTGATTCGAGCCTTGTTTATATTGTAAATTCGAATTGGAAAAATAATGAAAATTTTGTCCAAAGTTATGATTATGAGCTAGATAATTATTGGAATAACGATATTATCAAAAAGTTAACTGCAAATTTATATCTCTCTTATTTAGAAGGCTCTTATGAAGGATTTAATAATCTTTTTAATAGAGTGAATGTTAATGATTTATGCCTAATTCCTAATAAAGATCCCGATCAAATTGATGAGAGCCTTCCTTTGGATTTTTTATATAGAGATGAAAAAAGTGATACTTAATTAAAACTTTTCATCAATACCCTTTTTTTGAGTGATTGCATTGCGTGCCAGCTCATCACACATTTCATTGAACTTATCACCAGAATGCCCTTTAACCCATTGCCATGAAAGAACATGTTTTCTTTGTAAAAGACTCAAACGAATCCATTCTTCTTGATTTTTTACTGGCTTGCCATTTTTTGTTTTCCAACCATTTCGTTGCCAGTTTTCAAGCCAACCTTCTGTAAAAGCATTTTTGACATACTGACTGTCAGTGATAATAAGAACTGGCATAGGGCGTAATAAACTTTCTAGTCCTTTGATGACTCCCATGAGTTCCATTTTATTGTTTGTTGTATGACTCTCATAACCAGAAATTCTTCTTTTATGCTCTGCATAAAGTAGAACACAGCCCCAACCACCAGGGCCAGGATTTCCAGAACATGCACCATCTGTGTAAAGTGTAACGTGTGAAGTCATATGAACTCTGCTCTCTAAAAGCCAATGCAGAAAGTTATGCAATTGCTTTTAATAATGTTGACATGAAAGAATATTCGAATGCTAGCTGAAATGCCACCCGTTCAAAATAATCATATTGAGACATATCCCATGACCGATGGGATCTCTGCACAACTTGTGCCACAAAAAAATGAAAATATGACTTTTCCGCGCACTGTTTTTTCCTTTGGAATTTTTAATGAAAAGGTTCTTAACTCGACTGCTAACTCTTATAGAGCGTCAGGTTATGGATTTTCTTTAGGAATGCAGCATCATATTCGTGGTTTTTGGAGTGGAGGCATAGATTTACGGTGGTCTGATTGGCTTGGGAATAATTCAGCACAAAATCAGAGCTCTACCAATCAAGATACGAGTCCATTGTCTATTTTTTCAAAAATCGAAGGTACACCACGCTTAGATTATTTACTTGGAAATGATTTAGGAAATATGTTTCGCCCTTATTTTGCAGGTGGAATAGGTTATACTATATTTTTTGATGACAGATCTTGGTTTGCTGCTCGAGCAAAATCTGCATTTGGTGAAATTTCTGCAACATATGGAGTTGGTTTTCGTGTTACATTTCCAAAATCGATTGCGCTTAAATTTTCATTTGAAAGGTGGCGGGGTATTCAATCATCTGAATACCATGCTCAAATGTATCGCATGGAACTTGTGTTTGGAGATGTTGATAATATTTAAATTAATATTTGTGTTATTGCTTCCTCATTTTCAGTCTAATGCCCAAACAAGTATTATTTCAAATCCTGTGGGAGAAAAAATACCTGAACATAAAATTATTTCGATTAATAAATCTATTATGAGCTGTGGTGATAGATCGGGTTTATATATTTATTCATCACTTGATATTCAAGCAATACTATCTATTTCAAATTTTCTCTCTGATGAAAAAGTGAAAATGACGACTGATTGGCATTCATTTTTACCAATGAAATATAATTCCTCTTCATCAGGGTTAAATGACAAAGATATATTAAATTTTCCAGATGATGTAAAAAGAATCTTATACATTTGTACGACCTGGAATGAAAGTTTTCAATTAAAGCTTTTTCAAATTCCAAAAGCTGCGATTGATAATATTACAAGCAATGTAAAGAAACAAAAACCTTGGCAAGATTTAAATGCAGAAGATGCAAAACAACTTAATAATTTTTCAGAAGAAACTATTAGAGATTTTGTTAATGTTGTTTTGCGTTCAGAAGTTTATAGATCTATTAAAGGTGGATTTAATAAAAATCCAACTCTTTGGTCGACTCCCTTTACTTGGAGAATGATAAACACTACAAGTGAAAAAGAATCTAATAATGGATAGGAGAGTATTATTAAGAATATAGTTTTTTCTTGGTGCGGTAATATTTTTACTGCAACTTTAAAAATTGATGGAGAGAAAATAAATCAAGAATATTTTGATTCATTTATTTCAAATCTTGCTCAACTTTCATTTGTTGAAAATAATCCATTATTTATAAATGATAATGAAGAACATATTGCAAAAAAAATGTATGAAATTTCATTAGCAGATGCATATTCTCAATCATTAAATTCATTTGAAAACTTTTTTAATCAATGTATTCATGTGAATAACGAAAAATATTTCTCTAATTTTTATGCCATTTTTGAAGAAAATAAATTAATTGCATTTTTAAATATGAATATTATTATGAATGAATCTGAGATGGATTATCTCTTTGTAAATAATGATTATAGAAGAAGGGGTATCTCTGAATTATTACTAAATATTTTTGAATACTCAAATAAATATTTAGGAAACTTTCAAGTTAATAAAATTATTTTAGAGGTTGGTGAAAATAATATTGCTGCATCATCGTTTTATACGAAGTTAGGCTTTTTAAAAATTGCTGTAAGAAACAAATATTATAAAAATATGGAAAATGCTTTTGTAATGGAGAAAATTCTGTGAAGGTCGGTATTTTTCATTCAGCATTTATTGGAGATCTAGCTCTATGTGGATTATTAATTGAAGGGTTATACCTAGAAAAACATGAAATTTATTTGATTGTAAAGAAGCCAAGCGCTATTTTATATAAAAATGATACTCGTTTAACGAATATTATATCTATTCAAAAAAAAAGAGGTTTGAAAAAACTAAGTTCTATTTCACATATTGCAGATGAAATAAAAAAATTAAATTTAGATGTTATTTTAGTTCCTCATCAATCGGCTACAAGTGCATTTTCAACTTTTCTTTCAAAAATTAAAAAAAGAATTTCATATAATAAAAATTCCTTTAAATTTCTTTATACAGAATTGAGAGAGTTTAATGTAAAGCATCACGAGTCTGTTAGATGCTTAGATCTTGCTCCTGAATGGCTCATATCAGAAAAAATTCGAAATGAATTAATGAGAATCAATAGACCAATTTTAAGACCCACAGATAATTTAAATAGTTTTTTAAATAAATTTCCTAATTTTTTTAAAGTACATAAATATTTTTTTATTGTGAATCCAGGTTCTGTTTGGGCAACTAAAAAATATCCTTTAGAATATTTATTCAGTGCTGTAAAAACTCTAATGAATATGAATATTGAAATTGCTTGTATTGTAAGTGGCGGAGAACAAGATAAAAAAGATATTGAAAAATTTATTGAATTATTAAATAGTAATAAAGAAATATCAGAAAGAATTTATAATACATTAGATTGTTTACCTTTAAATGAACTCGTTGCATTAACTGCGCGTGCTCAATTTATAATTGCCAATGACTCTGCACCTCTTCACATTGCTTCAGGTACAAATACACCTTCAATTGGAATTTTTGGTCCAACGGATTGGGAAAGTGGTTTTGCACCTGCTTCAGAGAAAAATGTAGTGCTTTCTTATAAAAATGCACTTAATAAGTCGCTTTCATGTCAACCCTGTTCTAAGCATGGGCATAAGGTTTGTCCACAAAAACATTTTCGCTGTATGAGTGACCTGAAATCTAATTATTTGGTAGACTCAGTTTTAGCGCTAGTTCCAGAAATATTTACATGAGGTGTTTCTATGCGATTCATTATGTGCGATTTTCGTATTTTACGTCCACAGTATGAATCTAGGCAGGAAGATGCTTTAAATTGGATTGTTCATGCACATGCTTATTCTAAATATAAAGAAAATCTTTCTTCAGAAAATAGAAAAAGTTATGAAGAATATTTCGAACAAATGAGGAAAATAGTTCAACGCTTTGCATGCAAATCGGATAAAATAAGGAGTCGGGGTTCAGATATTGCAGATTTTCTTCATATTAATTGGGATAGTATGGAAATATTCAACCTTAATAAGGGAATTTCTGGTGCTTATATGAACCAGCGCATGCAATTCTTTGACGCTAAAGCTCAAAATTTAATAAATACATTTTATGATAATATTTTTGATCCCCCACAAAATCTAATTCATGTTTCTTGCACTGGATATATTTCACCTTCGGCACCACAAAAATTAGTTGCAAATAAAGATTGGGGAAATTTATGTCAAGTGACCAATGCATATCATATGGGTTGTTATGCATCTTTACCTGCGGTGCGAATGGCAGAGGGCTTTCTTTTAAATGAGAGTCGAAATATTTTGCTAAATAATATAAAAAAAGAAAGTAGAGTTGATATTGTCCACACCGAAATGTGTACTTTGCATTTCAACCCATCATTACATGATCCTGAACAAATAGTTGTGCAAAGTTTATTTTCAGATGGGCATATAAAATATACACTTTGCGATTATAATGATTATAATTTAAAAAGTTCAAATTGTGCATTTGAATTATTAACACAAAACGAAGTTATTTTTTCGGAATCACATGATGCTATGACTTGGCGTTTGTCAGATTTTGGATTTCAAATGGCCATATCGAGAAGAGTTCCTTCTATAATAGCAGAAAATATCGAAAAATTTCTTGAAAATATGTTTATTAAAGCCTCATTAATATTTTCAGAAGAGAAAGAAAATGCTATTTTTGCAATTCATCCAGGTGGCCCAAAAATAATAGAGTATATTCGAGATATTTTAAATTTAATGGATGATCAAATTAGTTTTAGTCAAGAGATTTTATTCGAATTTGGAAATATGTCATCTGCAACTCTTCCGCATATTTGGGAAAGGATTTCTCGTTCAAATGTGCTAAAAGATACTCTTATTGTAAGTCTTGCATTTGGCCCAGGGTTAACTATTTCAGGATCAGTTATGAGAGTTATATAAAATGCTTGAAGTTATTTTTTTTATATTCATTTTATTTCACTCTTTTCTTATTCTTTACGATGAGTTCTATTTTCATAAAAAGAGGGGTTTGAATAAGTGGGAAAGGATTGGTCATCCATTTGATACGTTGTTTACCCTAATATGCTATTACATAGTTATATTTTTGCCTATGACAAAAGCAAATATGATTTTATATATTATAATTGCTTTAGTTTCGTGTGTACTTATTACAAAAGATGAGTTTGTACATGCAAAGTATTGTGATAAGGTTGAGCATCTTTTACATGCATTTTTATTTGTATGTCACCCCATTTTATTAATTTTAATTTTTGTTTCATGGTCAACTTTTTCAAAGTCTTATTTCAGTTTTCTGATTATAAGTGATATGATTTTTCTAAAATATTTAATTATTTTTCAGTTCGTATCAATAAAATTATTTTTATTTTATCAAATAATATTTTGGAATTTTATTTGGAAAGGTAAAGTTTATGGCAAAAAAAATACAAATTAATAATGAAATATATAAGTATTTTAATAATGATTGGTATGAAAGTAATGACTATATTGCAATGTTAAGAGCAGAATCTCGGGCGCGTAATCCATGGATAGTACAAAAAATAAATGAAAATATTAAATATGAATATCCTTCCATACTTGATGTGGGGTGTGGAGGAGGTTTATTAACAAATGAATTGGCAAAACATAATTTTAAAGTGACTGGAATGGATATACATAATGAAGTTTTACATATAGCAAAAAAATATAATGAATCTAAAAATGTAGATTATTTATGTGGAGATGCGCACTCATTGCCATTTCCTAATGAGCATTTTGATATAATTTGCGCCTTAGATGTATTGGAGCATGTCGATGATTATTTACAGGTATTAAGTGAATGCTCTCGCTGCGTAAAGAAAAACGGTCTCATATTTTTTCATACTTTTAATAGAAATTTGTTTACAAAACTATTTGTTATTAAGGGAATGGAATATTTTGTAAAAAATACTCCGAAATATTTGCATGTATATAATTTTTTTATAAAGCCAAATGAAATTATAGAAGCATTTAGTAATTTAAATTGCAAAATTATTGAGATAAAAGGGCTTAATCCAAAAATATTTTCAAAATCTTTCGCAAAATTAGTATTTAGTGGTGAAGTAAATGATGACTTTGAATTTGTAATGTCAAACTCACTTATGTCTGGATATATTGGCTATATTAGAAAAATATAAATATTATTTTTGTAAATAATATTTATATTTTTCTAATATGTTTTCTAAACTTTATGAATCCATATTTAAGAATTTATCCTAACTTAAAGAGGTGTGTAAATTTTTTTTCTTAAATATGTTTCTAATTTTTAATTTTGAATCAGCTAAAATACTATAAAAGCACGGAACAACCATTAAAGTTAAAATAGTCGAAGAGATAAGACCGCCAATCACTGTTATACCCATATTTGTTCTTGCTTCATGGCCTGCTCCAGTACCAAATATAAGTGGAGACATTCCTACTATCATTGTTAAAGTTGTCATCATAATGGGACGAAAGCGAACATATGCAGCTTCTAATAATGCATTTTGAATACTCAAGCCTTCACTAATTCTCTGTTGTGCAAATTCGATTAAAAGAATTGCATTTTTTGTTACAAGCCCCATGAGCATAATAATACCAATCATTGAATTTATGGAGAGAGGCTGACCCATCAGTAAAAGCGCAATGAAAGCGCCTGAAAATGCAAGTGGAACGCTCAGCATTATTGAAAAAGGTCCAGTGAAATTTTCAAATTGAGCGCATAAAACCAAGAAAATAAAAAGAACTGCAAGCAATAAAGTTGAAGAAATAGTTTTAACCATTTCTTTTAGCATTTCTGAATTACCACCAAATTCATTTTTTATTCCAAATGGTTTTGTCTTTCCAATATAACTTTCTATTTTTTTTGTAATTCCAGATAGATCTTTCCCAAAATATTTTGCTTTAATGGTTAATTCTTTTTCTCCATTAATGTGATTAATGACAGAATCAATCTTAGATTTTTCAATAGTTGCAATTGTTGAAAGTAAAACAGAATCACCATTTTGAGTAGGTATATAGACACTTGCTAATGAATTAATACTTTGAGTATTTGTATTTGGTAGCATGAGTTTAATATTATAATTACGTCCATCGCTATAAAAGTTACCAACTTGTTCTCCAGAGTATAAATATTTTAAAGTATTAGCAATGTCTGTTGAAGTAACTCCTAAATTAGCAGCCTTTATTCGGTTTGGAATAACTTTATATTCATAGGTGGTATTTTCTGCATTACTTGAAGCATCTTTAATTTCTGGAAGTGTATTCACAAATTGTATAAGTTCTTTTGAATACTTTTCAAGTGCTTGGCCGTTGCTTGAAAGTAGACTGATTTGTACAGGATAATCTCTATTTCCAAAACCAACTTTTTCATCGGAATTTTGAATAAATCGTTTAAGACTTTCAGAGATTTTTTGCATAAATTGCGATTCAGTAAAATCTCTCTTTTTGGGATCAATTAATTTTATATTGAAATTAAGATCACTCGCTGTGCCTGCTTGATTTCCACCTACTCTCATAAGAACACTTTCAACACCTGGATAAGAGCGAATATATTTCTGAATTTCTTGCCCTCTTTGAATTGAAATTTGCAATGGAGTGTCTTTAGAAAGTGAATAATTAATGCGAGTGAAACTATCATCTGTATCAATATTTAATGTCATTGGGACAAATTTAAGCAATACAACACTTGCAATCAAAATTATAAGAGCTGCAAATAATGTTGACTTTTTATAATTCAATAAATATTTTAATAAAGTTTGATATTTTTCTTGTATAAGAAGGAATTTATTATCAAATAAAATTGCATATTTATTTCTTTTTGATTGACTGTGATCGATATTTTTTAGCATGCGACTGCTCATCATTGGAACAAGAGTAAATGCAACAAAGAGTGATATAAGAACAGAGGTCGTTACAGTTATTCCAAATTCATAGAAATATTTACCAACGATACCATCCATAAATGCGACTGGAATGAATACTGAAACAATTGCCAAAGTAACGGCAATAGCTGCAACGCCTATTTCACTCGTTCCATCATTTGCCGCTCTTAATGCACTTTTTCCTTGTAAACGGTGTCTGTGAATATTTTCAATGACAACTATTGCATCGTCAACTAAAATTCCAATTGAGAGAGTGAGAGCAAGCAAAGTCAGTCTATTTAAAGTAAAGTTCAGATAGTTAGCAACAATAAATGTACCAATAATTGAAGTAGGAATAGCGACCGCACATATTAAAGTGTTACGCCAATCGTGTAAGAAAATAAACACAACAAGCACAGTTAAAATCGCGGCGAGAAATAAATCAAATTCTACAGCAGAAAGTGAATCTTTAATAAAAAGAGATTCATCATAATTAATTGAAAAATGGAGTCTTTCACCATTTTCAATATTTAATTTTTCGATTTGATCACGGATATTTTTTGATATATTAACCATATTACTTTGTGATTGTTTGCTTATATAAATAAAAATAGATTGATTTCCATTGAATTCTCCATAAGAGTTTGCTTCAACAACTGAGTCGTTTACATTTGCAATATCTTCAACGCGAATAATATTATTGCTACCTAAAGTTAAAGGCATTTTTGCAATACTATCTAAATTATTTGGAATATTATAAGTAGAAACACCTGTGATGCTAGTAGGTGTTCTTAACATACCTGCCGGTAAAGTAACGATTTGATTTTGAATTTCATTTTTGATTTTAAGAGGTGAAAGTTTCATTGAATTGATTAATCCAGAGTTTAGCTCAATATGAATCTCACGTTCTTGTGCACCTATAATAGTTATTTCACCAACTCCATCAATTTTTTGTAGTAATGGCTTTAAATCAAAAATAGCATAATTTGAAAGTTCTTTTTTAGTTAGTTTGTTTGATGCTATTGATAAACCCATGAATGAATCTGATTTATATTCTGCTTTTTCTACCATTGGAGTTTCAGAGTCTTTTGGAAAAGAAATCTGACTGACTTTATTTCTTACATCTTCAACAGCTTTATTAATATTAATATCTAGGTTAAATTCAAGCTGAACATATGCTCCATTTTGAAATGCAGAGCCATACATATTTTTTATTCCAGATATTCCTTTTAAACTTTCTTCCATAGGTTTTAGTAAAAGTTCTTCAGAGGTAGAAGGATTTGATCCATTGTAGATGACTTTTACAACGACATACGATGATTCAACATTGGGATCGAGTTCGATACCAAGTTTAGGGTATGCCATTAGCCCAAAAATAATAATTAAAATATTTAAGATTGAAGCAAAGAAAGGTCTTTTAATAGAGACTTTTGATAAAAGCATAAAAAATTTCTCATTGTATTAATTTGATTTAAGATTTATTTCTAAAAAAGATCCTGGCACAAGTCGTCCTGAATAATTTTTGACTTCTGCATAAACATCAAAGGTTCTTGTACTTTGATCGATTACAGGAACAATTCTTTTTATGACTGCAATGCCTTTGTCACCTGATATAGGATTTATAACTTCAAAGTGTAATCCAACTTTCATTTGATTAAAATATGTTATGGGCATTTGAGCAAATAACATAAGATTTCTCATTTGTGTAATTTGCAGAGCAGGAGTGCCTTCGGAAAGAAAATCACCAACATTTTTAAATAATTTAGAAATGACTCCAGAGTATGGAGCATAAAGCTTATTTGATTTTAGAATAAATTCTTTGCTTTCAAGATTTGTTTGAGCATTTTTTAAATTTAATATAGCAGCTTTTGTATTTATTTTTTCATTTTCAAGCGTAACTAAATTAACAATACCATTTTTTTGCTGTTGAGTTATGCGTAATAATTTTTTTTCTTGCTGCTCAAGTAGGAGTTTTTTATTTTCTACATCAATTTGAGCTGAGCGCACATCAATAGATGCTTGCTTTTCAGCTAAAGAAGCCAATAATTGACCCTGTTTTACTTCATCGCCTGCTTTGACATAAATATTGTTAATTGTTCCTGAAGTTAAAAAACCAATTGAACTTTGGTTTTCTGCTTTAACTGAAGCAGGAATGCGTGGAGCAGAGTTTGAATCAATTGAAGTATCGATTGTGCTGCTCTTATTATCTTGAATTATATTATCTGTTTTAATATCGTCTAGCTTTTGTTTTTCGAGGTTTTCTTTGTTGGGAAGATCCGTTGGTAGTGAAACTTTATCAGAGCTACTAAATTTTTTGCAGGAATGAGTGCTTAGTATACCAAGTAAAACAAGTAATACTAATAATTTATGTTTTTTGTGTCTCATAATTCACCTTGTCAGTTTATCTTAGGAATTTCGCCTAAGGAAGCTTGTAACTTAACCCATGTTATATCGAGATTACTCCGTAGGAGTGCTAAATTTATTTTTGAATTTGTCAGTGCATTTTGTACTAAAATAAGTTCAGAAGCAGTTAAATCACCTGACTTATATTTTATTTGAGAAAGCTTTAATGCTTCTTCAGAAACCTCTACAACGGACTTTGCTTTAGATAAATTTGTATTATAATTTTTAAAATCATTATATGCTAACACTATTTCTTGATTAATTTTAAATCCAGTTTTTTCTTTTTCTATAATAAGCTTTCTTTTCTTATTAAGAGAAGACATTTGGGAGTCAGCCACAATACCACCATCCCAAATATTCCAATTAAAATTTAAGCCATATTTAATGGTCTTTTGCGGATAAAAAGAGACACTGGGGTTTTCAGAACTATTACTTTGCGAAGAATTATCATATGCGTATGAGGCAAAGAAATTAATTTTAGGAAGATATTCAAATGAAGATTGAATAAAATTACTTTTTTCAGCACTTATTTTATTTTCTAAGTTTTTAATTTCAAAACGACCATTTTTTCCTTTTTCAATTAAGACATTTAAATTTTCAATTGTTTTATTTTTTGCTTCCCAATATGATTTATCTTCAAATGCAAGGGTGATATTAGAGTTAAGAGCTAAAAATGATTTTAATTCTGCTGTTTTATTTTGCAAGTCAACGACAGCTCGGCTTAGGCTTATCTCACTTTCAATATATTTTGCTTGTAATTGTAGGAGATCAATTTTCGTTTTATTTTCATCGCCACTTTCGTAAAGTGTTTTTGTTTCGTTTAGTTGCTCACCCACCTGAGTTTGTTCTGTTCTTTTTATTTCAATATTTCTATATGCTTGCTGTGAGTTAATATAAAGTTCAGCCGCTTTTTCTCTCGCTTTAATACGTTCGCTTATAAGATCGAATTCAGCCGCTTTTCTTAATTTTGCTTTCTGATTAATTTTAAATGAATTTTGAACAATTTCTGTGATGGGCTGGGTGAGTGTTAAAGTGATATTTTCAGATTGACTCGGTTGATTTGTATTCGTGCTTTCAGTTTGTCCCGGCGCAAAACTTAAATTTGCTCTCGCATTTAGGCTTGGACCAAGATTAAAGTAAGTAAGAACTTCAGAATCTTTTAGATAATTTAATTCAGTTGCAGCGGATCTCACATCCATTGAGTTTTTATCTGCAATTTCCATAACTTGATCTAATGTGAGATTGGAAATGGAATTATTATCCATTGGTTTTTGAGCATGACAAATAGTTGTTATTAAAAATGAAAAAATTATTATAATATTATATTTTTTAAATTGCATAGTAGCAGGTTACATCTCCTAGTGAAATCATAATCTTTAGAAATACCAATGCCTTTCAAGTGGAAAAATACTTTATTCATAATATTCTTGCAATATTTTAGAATGGAATTTTATATAATACTTGTTTTAATTTAATATTAAATTATTAAAAAGTAATTATTTAGGAAAAATTAATTCTAACAAAATAAAGTACTATTATACAAACTTATTGAGTTATTAGCAAAGTAATTAAAGTTTGTCAAGAGAGTTGATTTATATTAAATTTAATTTTCTTTCAAGAATCTCTATAAGGATTTTTTGATCAATAATTTGTTTTTTAAGTTCACGAAGTTCTATTTCTTTATCCTTTAGATAGCTTTCAAAGTGAATTATTTCCTCTTTTTTTTCTTTATATAAATCATCTTTAATAAAAATATAATATTTTCCATCTCTGAACTCTGATTTGATTTTTCCTGACTTAACTTTCCTCCTCAAGGTTATCTCAGAGGTCTGTAAGAGTTGAGCTGCTTCATTGAGCTTAAGCCAATGACCAGATGCTTGAATTTCTTTGCTGCGTTGCATTAATTTTTTTGCCATTTTTTATCCTAAAAAACTGAGAATATCTTCAATTGAATAAGGTTTTTGAAAGCAAGTAAAGTTAGAGTGCATCAATTTTAATTTTTCAATGCGATTGTCTGCGCTGTCATCTCCAGTTGTAAGAATAAATTTTTCTTTAAATATTTGATTTGATAATGTTTCAAAGAAATCTATCCCATTTTCTCCATTTGATAAGAAAAGATCGCAAATAATAGCTTTTAAATCAGGGTCTTTTTTAATAATCTCAATCGCATCATTGAGATTCAATGATGTTTGAACATCTATTCCTTTTTTTCTCAGCCTACGCGCACACATCTCAAGTAAATCGGAATCATCGTCAATAATCAGGACTTTCATGCCGAGTCAATTCCTTTTTTCTGTAGTTTTTATACTTTAGCACACTGCTAGAATAGCACATTGCATGCTTTAAATATAAAGGGTACCGTAGAAAGAGGTTGTTCCCATGACATCGTTTAGAGGAAAGGAATTTACATGGGCTTAAGAGAAGATGCGCTAAATTATCATAGCAAAGGCCGAAAAGGCAAAATAGAAACAGGAATAACAAAAGAGTGTAAAAATCAAAAAGATATCACTCTTGCATACTCTCCTGGGGTTGCTGAGCCTTGTAAAGAAATCGCAAGAGATCCTTCTCTTGTGTATGAATATACAGCTAAAGGAAATTTAGTTGCAGTTGTTACGAATGGGACAGCAGTTCTTGGTTTAGGCGCAATTGGCCCTATGGCAGGTAAGCCTGTTATGGAAGGCAAGGCTGTTTTATTTAAAATTTTTGCAGATATTGATTGCTACGATATTGAACTTAATGCCAAAACTCCTGAAGAAATTATTTCAGCATGTCGAATGCTTGAACCTACTTTTGGTGGAATTAATCTTGAAGATATTAAAGCTCCAGAATGTTTTGAAGTTGAAGAGCAATTGCGAGAAGAATTAGATATCCCTGTCTTTCATGATGATCAGCATGGTACAGCAATTGTAAGTGCAGCTGCATTAATAAATGCATGTGAAATTACGGGACGTAATATTGCAGATGTGATTTGTGTTGTTAATGGCGCAGGAGCTGCTGCAATTGCATGTGCGCAAATGTATATAAATATTGGATTGAAAAAAGAAAATTTATTCTTGTGCGACTCTAAAGGAGTAGTCTATAAAGGGCGCACCGAAGGAATGAATAAATACAAAGAGAGATTTGCAAATGAAACTAAAAAAAGGACATTGACAGAAGCAATTGATGGAGCTGATATCTTCTGTGGATTGAGTGTTGCAGGAGCTGTTTCTAAAGAAATGGTTGCTAGCATGGCGAAAGATCCAATTATTTTTGCAATGGCAAATCCAGATCCAGAAATCGGACCAAGTGATATTAAATCTGTTCGTTCTGATGCAATTATTGCAACTGGTCGTTCCGATTATCCTAATCAAGTTAATAATGTACTTGGTTATCCCTATATCTTTAGAGGGTGTATGGATGTTTTATCAAGAAGAATAAATGAAGAAATGAAAATGGCCGCAGTTTATGCAATTGCTAAACTGGCTAAAGAAGATATTCCTGAAAGTGTTACTAAATCTTACGAAAGTATTTCTGGATTTGGTAGAGAGTACCTTATTCCAAAACCATTTGACCCACGTCTCTTATTAAGAGTTGCACCTGCGGTTGCTAAAGCTGCAATGGACACAAATGTTGCGCGTAAAAAAATTGATCTCGATGCTTATGTTGATCAATTGGAATCTCGTTTAGGTGTCTTGCAATCTGTTACACGAAAAATAAAACGTGGAGTGGTTGTTGCAAATAGAACAAATGGTAAAAAAATGAGGGTTGCTCTTCCTGAAGGGACCAGTCCAAAAATATTAAAAGCAGCAGAAATAGTGCGCAGTGAAGGTATTTGTGAACCAATTTTGCTTGGTAATATTAGTAAAATTAAAGAACTTATTAAAGAAGCAAAATTAGAAAAAAATCTTGATCAGGTTGCTATTATCGATCCAGCTGTTGATAAAAATACAGATATTTATGCTTCGATGTTGCTTGAAAAGCGTGCGCGTAAAGGTGTGACTCGTATGGGTGCGCAAGAATTAATTTCTGGTGATCATCATTATTATGCCGCTATGATGGTTGAATCGGGACATGCAGATGCTTTTTGCTCAGGAGTTCATCATAATTATGGCGATGCTTTAAGACCTGCCCTACAAATATTTGGTGTACAGGCGGATAAAGTTTTAGCTGGAATTTATATGTTACTTTGGAAAGAGAGAAGTATTTTTGTTGCAGACACAACTGTAAATATAAATCCTACTGCAGAGCAATTAGCTCAAATCGCAATTCAAACGCATGATCTTGCAAAAATATATCTAAGTGAACATCCACGTGTCGCTATGCTTAGCTTTAGTAATTTTGGTAGTACTAAACACCCTGAATCTGAAAAGGTTTGCAAAGCAACTGAGATTGTAAAAAAATTGCGTCCTGATATTGAAATTGATGGTGAAATGCAAGCTGATTTTGCTCTTTCATCAGAGCTTTTAGAGCGTTCATACGGATTTTCTACTCTGAAGGGCCCAGCAAATGTTCTTATTTTCCCTGATCTCACTTCTGGAAATGTTGCATATAAATTACTCGGCAAATTAGGCGGTGCAACAACTATTGGCCCAATATTAACAGGTATAAAAAAACCTGTGAATGTTCTTGCCCGCAATTGTGATATTGAAGAAATTGTTAACTTAATTACTTTTACAGTGCATAGAGCACAAAATGGAATGTGATTTTTTATATTTATAATTCTTAATACAAAAAGTCTTATTTAAATGAGACTTTTTGTATTTATGGGAGAAATTCTCGAGTTAAATTTCTTTGGGAATTGCCTAGCGCAAGAACATTATCTTCAATTCGAATGCCACCAAATGGAATGAGTTTTTCTATTAAATTCCAATTTATTTTATCAGAATAATTATTATTTTCTCTGAATTGATTTAATAATATAGGTATAAAATAAATTCCTGGTTCAACAGTAACAACAACATTTTTTTCAAGAGGCCCAACAAATCGCAATGAACTAAAAATATTTTTAGGATTTTTAGGAGCTGGGTTGCCTTGTATATCAAGTTGTTTTCCACCTATATCATGGACTTGAATCCCAAGCATATGTCCTAGGCCATGTGGAAAAAATACTTTTGTCATTCCTTCTTGCAAAGCTGTATTATAGTCTCCTGATATTTTTAAGACGCCAATATTTTCTAAAATTTCAGCTATTTTAAGATGACATTTTTCATGTAAATCTGGGAAATACAATCCCTCTTTTACTTGTGAGCAGAGTTCAAGTTGCATTGTTTCAGTTTGTTTGAGAAGTTCTTGAAAAATACTGTCGGCTTGTTTATTAGCATATGTTCTTGTTATATCTGAAGGATAATTATTAAAAGTTGCTCCTGAGTCTATTAGGAGAACTTTTCCATTTCTTCTTTTTTCACGTCCATGATAATGTAAAATAGCTCCATTTTTATCTAATGCAACAATCCCAGTATATGGAAGTTCTGAATCAACGCTTTCCATTGCCAATAAATAAGACATGTGTATTTCGTATTCAGAGGCTCCATCTAGAAAAGAGCTTTTTGCTGCATTATGTCCAGCTGCAGCAATTCTATTTGCTTCAGAAATACAATGAATTTCATAATTAGATTTGAAACGGCGATACCAATTTAAACGAGATGACATCAATTCGCAATTTATTTTAACATTATGAACTTGTGCATATTTTATTTCATTTCCAACAAAAACAGAAAAACTAAGATCTCCTAATTGAGACCAAATTTTATCTATTGAATTGACTTCTATTATTTCGAACTCATCTGCCCAATATGGATTTCCTAGTGGTTCATGGAAATGCCAAAAATCATCAGGAGAATAATAGATGAGAAGTGGTTTTTTACCAGTTTCGTATTTAACAATATGATGCGCACCTTTGGCAGGACACCAATGGGCAAAGTGTGGATTGGGCTTGAATACTGCATTTGAATCGTCTGAAAAGTAGGTAAAAGGCTCTCCTGCTCCTAAAATCAGAGAGCGATAGTTAAGTGCTTGAAGAGCTTCATTTGCATTGCTTATTCTTTGTTTAATATGCTCAGAAAATAGAGAAGTAAGACTGACCATTAAATTTCTCCTTAAAATTTATAAATGTCTTTTACAAAGAGTAATCTACTCAATTTTTTTGCAAAGAGAAATTTAAAAGTAAGAACTCTCTTAGCTATATTTTTTAGCCATGTGCTTTTGCAAGAAACTTAAGTGTAAAAGCTTTGTCAGGTGGGTTTCTTATGATATTTGCAGTCATTTGGGGTTACTTTATTAGTTTTAGAAAAAATTGCAAAAGAAATTTAAAAAGTATTGGAAGCTAAAAATGAGTCTATCGACTAAATATGATAATAGAGAAATAATTTTAAAGGCACTTCAGTCTTATAAAGAAAAATCAATTTATGGGATTTTTCAAGACTATGAAGAGCAAAAGTCTGAACAGATAGAAGTTTTACTTAGATTAAAAACTTTTATAGAAAATGAAGCAAATTGTTTTTTAAGAAGCAACC
The DNA here is from genome assembly GCF_009208585.1 of Fluviispira multicolorata. GTDB lineage: Bacteria > Bdellovibrionota_B > Oligoflexia > Silvanigrellales > Silvanigrellaceae > Silvanigrella > Silvanigrella multicolorata. The sequence goes on along the minus strand of NZ_WFLN01000006.1, from coordinate 226,076 downwards.
TTTGTGGACATGTCACAGGATCGGCAGTGGTTGTAAATAAAAATTTTACAAAAGTATTAATGACTTTTCATGCGAAATTGAAAAAATGGCTTCAATTGGGTGGGCATTGTGATGGTGATCATCTTATACATAATGTTGCGTTGAGAGAAGCAAATGAAGAATCTGGTTCATCCCAACTGCATCTTCTAAATTATTTAAATTTTCCAAATATACATAATTTAAATAATTTAGAAGATACTATTCCATTTGATATTGATATCCATAAAATTCCTGAGCGTGGGAATGAGCCAACGCATTTACATTATGATATTCGCTATCTCATCATTGCTGAAAATGAAAATGACATTTTAATTTCAGAAGAATCAATTGATTTAAAATGGATTCCAATAAATGAAATACATAACTATACAAGTGAATATAGTACAATTAGGCAGTTTAATAAATTAAAGATATTGATTCGATCAATAAAATAATTTAAGATCTTTCTCTGGAAAGAAGTTTATTGTGTAAACTCTAAGCCATAAAATTCAATTAAATATTAGGTGCAAAAATGAAGGCAGTGGCTTTAGATCTTGATGGCACTTTATTAAATTCAAAACATTGTGTGTCTCCTTTAGCAAAAAAAACACTCAATGAATTAGTAAAATCTGGAATAAAAATCGTATTAGCAAGTGCTAGACCTATTCAATCTGTATTGCAGATTGCACAAAATATAGGTCTTGAAAATGAAATGATGATTGGTGGTAATGGATCAATAATAGCAAAAAATGCAGATGAAATACTGTATACAAATTCTATTCTCAAAAGCGACTTGATAAATATTTTTACAAGTTTTAAGTATTTTTGCGAACAGAATCTAAAAAATGAATTGACTATGCATATATACAGTCAATTTAATTGGCTTGTTCCATACAATACTTTAAAAGCTCAAGAAGAGGCAAGAATTATTGGATTTTCTCCAAATATAATTGGTGATCAATCTTATCAAATAGACACAGCAGAAAAAATTATGGTTGTGGCTCATCCTGATCTATTAAATAATTTTTCGCAGTTTTTAAAAGAAAAAATTAAACATCTTGGAGTTGTTTTATCAAAACCAGACTCTTTAGAAATTAACGCTCAAGGTGTTTCAAAGTTCTCTGGGGTCGAAGAATATGCCAAGTTAGTGAGTTTAGGTATGAGTGATTTTATTTGCATGGGTGATGGCGATAATGATGAAAAAATGCTTAAAAATTGTGGTTTGGGTGTAGCAATGGCCAATGCATCCTTAGCGGCAAGAAATGCAGCAAAGGAAATAGCATTGTCTAATGATCAAGATGGAGTTGCTCTTTTCTTAAGAAAATATTTTTCTCTCTAATTTTACAAAGATAATTAATTAAATACTGTTGATCGAAATTCGAACTCTGTTGAAAGCTCATTTTCTATGAACATCTGTTCATAATTTCCAAAATACGTCTTCCATAAATACCATTTCTCCATTTGAGTAGAGAATTTTAAATTCTTTTAACTCTTGTGCTAGCCTTGCCCATAGTTGATCTGTTATAATTGTTCTCAACATGTTCTCTTGCTTTTGTCAGACCTAGTAATCCAACTTTTGCGAAAAACATGCTAAAATCAAGCCTTCTTTAATATTAGAGAACACACCCTATGTTAATAAATGGAAGCGATCTTTTGAATCTTGTTGATCCGCGATTAAAGCAATATATATTTACTAAATTTAAAGATAATTCAGAAACACTATCTGCTTGTTTTGAGGAACTTCTCAAGTTCCTCTACATATCATCAAAATATCCAAAACTTAAACGCACTTTTATTCCCTTGACTCAAGAAGTTGATGATATTTGGCATTCACTTATCTTACAAACAGCTTATTATCAGAAGTTATGCGAAGCTCTCCCTAGTGGCAGAATGGTTCATCATGAAAGCATTACATTTAATGATTATAAAACTGATATTCCAAGAAAAGAGCTTGTCGATGAAATGCTGCAATGGATTTCACTTTACGTTAAAAACTTTGGTGATATTGCAGAAGATCGTTTAAAGTTTTGGTTTTTCATTAAAATGATTAAACAAACTTTGAATATCACTTTAGATGAGTTGAATCGCCATGCTCGCAATGACGTTCACTTTAAAAATGATTTGGTCTTGAACTGCAGGTGAGTATGTTCACAATGTTATCTCCTTCATTAAATCCTGTGTGGAATAAAAAAGATTTTAACTCAGAGATGACGATTTTAGATGTTTTTCATCGAGCATCTCTAAAAAAATCATCTGAATTACTTATTGAGTTTAATGATCAATTTCTCACTGCACATTCTTTTTGGCAAAGAGTTCTGCAAAAATCTCATTGTTTGCAAAATATTTTTAAAAAACATTTACTACGCGATATTTTTCCAGGCGAATGTATTGCTATTTCAAGCAGTCGATCTCTTGAAACATTAAGTGACATGTTAGCCATTCTTTTTGCTGGAGGTGCTTTTGTTCCCTATGATCTGCAGAGTCCTAAAGAGCGCGTTGATTATGTATTAAATAACGCCAATGTAAAAGTTAAATTAAATCATGGTATTGCTTATTTAACCGAATGTAATTTAAAAATTTCACTTTTACATACAATAGATGAAATAAAATATGAAGATCCTGAATATTATTTAGAAAATATGACTTCACATGTTCACCCAAATCAACTTGCTTATATCATGTACACTTCAGGCAGTTCTGGTCAACCTAAAGGAGTTAAAATATCGCATAGAGCTTTGTGGCATTACTGTACGTGGTTTGGCTCATTTGATTTCATTCATAAATGCGAACGTATCGATTTTTCCACCAATTTAACCTTCGATGCTTCAATCACAACAACTTTAGTGGCACTTGCTTTTGGCAAAACAATTTCTGTATGCTCGGATGATATTAAAAATTTTCCTAGCGTCTTTTTACAATATCTCATTCAGAAAAAAATAAATTTATGCAAATGCACTCCTTCATATTTTAGATTACTTGTTAATGAGTCAAAGTCATTATTTCAGAAAATACCTCAAACAATGAATTGGTTATTTACGGGTGAAGAAATGAGTGTGAAAGATTCTGCTATGTGGCTTGAACTGCATCCCCATCATGTACTTTATAATTCATATGGCCCAACAGAAGCCACAGTTACCTGTTCGAAATTTAAAATTGATCGTAACAACATTAAGCATTTCACAACTAACATTCCCATTGAAAAAGATAGTCGTGCCTGTAGTTTTCATATCGTTAATAATAAAATGCAATCTGTCCCGCATGGTGTGAAAGGTGAACTTTGTCTTGAAGGTCCTATACTTGCTGATGGTTATTTAAATAAAACTGAAGAAACACAAAAATCTTTTGTGCATGGAAAAAGTAACAGTTTTTGGTACCGCACGGGTGATGAAGTTATGTCTACGCCTGATGGGCATATATATTATTTTGGGCGCCTTGATAGCCAAGTTAAAATAAGAGGCATACGGGTTGAGCTTGAAGAAATTAGATTTGTAATCTGTTCTTTAAATAATGTTTTAGACGCTAAAATAATTGTGCATAATAAACAAAATGCTCCAAAAATTTTTGCATTTATTGTTGTAAAACAGTCTATATCAAATGAGTCTATTTTTTGTGAGAAAATTAAGCATGAGCTTTTAAACAAAATTCCTATGCCCATTGTTCCTCAACACTTTGTCATTCTCAAAAAACTACCTATTAATATAGCTGGCAAGACGGATATTCAAGCATTACATATTTTGGCTGCAAGCTATTCATTGGCAGTGAAAAAAAAACTTGTGACAAACCCACTTGAAATGTCACTCTTGCAAATTTGGAAAGAATCTTTGCCTCCAAATAAAATGGGTATAGACACAAATTTTTTTGATTTGGGGGGGCACTCCCTACTTGCCATGCTTGTAATGGATAAAATTAATCGTCACCTAAATACCTCGCTTCCACCCAGTATGCTTTTTCAAAAGCCCACTATTCGAGAACTTGGACAAGCTATTTTTAATACACAAGTCAATCATAATCTTCATCATCTTTGTCACAATAAAAATGCGCCTGTATTATTTTTAATTCATCCGGCAACAGGCTTAGCGCATTTGTATCAAGAGTTGAAGAGTTCTTTAAAAGAAATTGATTTTTATGCTTTAAGTAATGATCGTTTTGGTGATGTTCAAAATCCTTATGCAAGCATTGAAGAGATGGCTGCTTCCTACATTCAAATTCTGAGAAAACATTGTCCTAAAGGACCTTATATTCTTGGCGGTTTTTGCACTGGCGGAGTAGTTGCTTTTGAAATGATTAAACAGCTAGAATCTCTTGCTATTACTCCTTGTGCTCTTGTTTTAATTGATAGTTTTAAATTGCAGAGTTTAGGATCGCCACAAGAGAGAGATTTGTACAATAAAACTCAATTGCATCTAAGAGGGCTTCCAGAGAATTCTCAACTCGGACAAAAAATTGTTCACGAATTAAATCATAATCAAGTTATGGTTGTAAATTATCATCAAAAATATTTAACAAGTCCTTGTCTTTTTATTGAATGTAAACATTTGCATTCAGAAGTTCAGCAAGAAAGTACTCTTCAACAGCTTAAAAAACAAAATCATGGTTGGTCATTGCCTCCAGCACGCACTTTTGTGACAAAAAGTGAAATTGATGCTTTTCACCACACTCTTTTTAGTGATGCAATGGCCGTTAGAAAAATGGGAGAAGATATTTTGCAATTTTGCATAACATTTTCAAAGAATTAATTTGGAGTTCTATTTGTGAAATCTTTTTTGAGATTAGCATTTTCTGAACCTAAATTTAGAAAATCTATGATATGGGCTGCAACAGGAACTTTTTTATTTAAATTATTTGATGTTATTCCTGAAATACTTTTGGGACTTATGATAGATATAGCTATTCGTCAGGAACAAAGTTTTCTTTTTCAATATTATTTTGCGGCAAATTATACGAGTGTTTTTTTATTAGGCGCACTGGCCTTGTTAGCTTGGTTGTTCAGCATTTTATTTCAGTTTTTAAGTTCAGTTCAATGGAAACGCACTGCAAGTTCATTACAGTTCCAATTACGTATGCAGCTTTGTCATTATATTTTAACTCATCAAAAAAAGCAGACACATTCAACTTCTGAAGCCGCAACATTACGTGATGATGATAGATTCACGAATAGAGCCATCGAAATAGTTGAATTCTTTATAAGTTACACACTGGAAGATTTTTTTAAATTGCTATTTTCAGTATTAATTGTTGCGCCTCTATTATTTATCATTGCACCTGTTTTTTTATTTTACGCCTTAATTTCTTTGTTGCCTGTTTTTTTAATTACCATTTTTCTACAAAAAAAAGCACATCCGATTTATCAATTTTCGAAAAAAAAGATGAGATTCATGTACAGAGAAATTGATGAACTGATTAGTGGTGTTTCGATTGTCAACGATTATGCACTTGAAAGTCGATTTTATAAAAAAGTAGAAATAAAAGCAGATGAGTTGAAGCAGGCAAATGATCAGGCGAACACTGTTAACTCAGCTATGATTCCTGCAACACGTATTTTTATACAAATAGGTTTAATTAGCATTCTTGTACATGGTGCAATTCTTATTTTTAACGAACAAATATCATTTGGAGCTTTTGCAGCAGCATCTTTTCTAAGTCGAAAATTTTTATTACCATTTTCCTTTTTAGGTGGACTTATTGATAAAATAGTTAAGGGGTTTGAAGGATTTAAAGATATATTAATTAAATTAAATAATTTGAGTTTTCCTTTAATCGATAAAAAAAATCCTCATTTTTCTGATTGTTTAGCAAACATTAAAATGGAAGGGAGCGGTTTTTCTTATGGATATCGAAAAATATTAAGTGAGATTAATATTGAATTTAAAGCTGAACAACTGAGTGTTATTAAGGGGCCTACTGGTTCTGGTAAGACAACTATCCTCCGTTTATTAATGCGTGATTTTACACTTGATGCAGGAAAAATTTTATATAACTCTATTAATATCGACGAACATGTACAAACAGAGTGGCGCAAAAAAATTGCTTTTGTACCTCAAAATCCAAAATTATTTACGGCAAGTATAAGAGATAATATTACACTTTTCGATTCACAATTAAATCACACTGCTTTGCAAAGAGCTTTAGACATTTCTTTAACCTCTGAGTTTGTCAATCATTTCGAAAATGGCCTTGATTCAATTGTTGGTATTAATGGCATTAAACTTTCAGGCGGGCAGATACAGAGCATTGCTCTTGCACGAGCTTTTTACACTGATGCAAAAATATTTTTATTTGATGAACCAACATCTGCTTTTGATTTAGAAAGAGAAAAATTATTTTTAGAAGTTCTTAAGAAAAATCTTAAAGGCAAGCTTGTTATTATGACTTCACATAGATTGCAGCCTATTCAAGTGGCCGATTTTTTGTATTGTTTGGAAATTAAATCCCAGATGATTTCGGCTGTTTCTCCTGTCCCAATGATAGACTTATCATAAACTAAGTAAAGCTGCTGAATCCGGCAGAAAAATTCAGCAAATTATCCGAACATTATATGGAGAATGAGTAGCGACCAAAAAATACTATAAATGTCAGCTAAATGTTGAGTAGATTATTGGTAGATAAGAGTCTCATTTTTGGAGCTTAATTTCTCCAAAAATAAATCTCAACAATGGGAGCTTCCAATGAATTGGCAAATCTAACTCATCTTCATATAACTTAATACATGCGAATTTTTTTCTCAACTTCCAGAGTTTCAAATGAGCAATGTTGAAAATTTAATAGATTTCCGATAAGATTTACGTAAAAAATTTTGTTTCTTTAGAATTAAAACTCGTTAATCTTGTTTTTAAAGTTTAACTTACCTGACAGGAACCACAATCTCCAGCACCACCACCACCGCCTGTACAGCTAGCGCGTGAACCTTCGTCACTAATTAGTTTCATAAGTAACTCAAAATTTTTGTCTTCAATAAGTTGTTTTGCGAGAGTTTCCATTTTACATTCCTCATTTTAATGTTTTAAATTCTGTCGTCAGTATAGCTTAAGAAAATCTGTTTGTCAAAAATTCGTTATACTGCCATTCCTGAGAAAATGTTTGTGACTTTAGCGAAAGAGAAAATCAATCGTAGTTTGTATGGATCCCAGGCTCAAGTCGTGGGATGACACAATTTCAAATGTTGCGATAAAACTTGCGAGATTAACAAAGTTTATGAAGAGGAGAAGATTATGCAAATCATTAATAATTGGGAAAAAAACTCCACTGTAAGAAATAAGCCAAGACGTATACTAATTAGCGACGGTTCAAAATATTTTTTTCCCATAACAGAACAACCCTTATGCCTTCATCCAATCATAATGGCATTAGGTGAAGAAATAACACGATCTATTCTTGTTCAATCTGCATACATGTTTATGCAAAATATTTTAATTAATGAGACGGAAGTTGTTTGTAAAATTGTCCAAAAAATAATACAAAAAAAACCATTTATTTCTTTGCCAGAAGAAATGTATCAAAATTTATTGACAGTAATTATTGATGAAAGTTACCATGCTCATGTTGCACATGATTTTATTAATCAAGTCGAAAATTTTACAAAAATTAAACCAATAGCATTATCTTTCGAATCAAGCTTAACACGATCTATTCAATTAGTGCTCACAACGTTACCAGAACATTGTCGATTTTATTTTGAAATCATTGCTGTTTGCATTGCAGAAAATTCTATAACAAAAGAGCTTGTTGCAACAATTAAAGACCCTGAAGTGAATATATTTTTTAATGAAATTAACGCCGATCATCTTGCTGATGAAGGTAGGCATTGTGGTATTTTTTCAGAATTACTGACTCGTCTTTGGCAAGAAATATCTGAGGATACAAAAAAAATTATTGGGCGATGTTTGCCAAACTTTATTTGTGAATATTTAAGTCGTGATATTAAAATAAAAATAGATAGAGATATACTATCGAAACTAAACTTAGAATGCGAAGAAATTGAACGTGTTTTGTATGACACACATCCCGAATACACAGTAGAATCTTTATGGTTAATTAATCCTATTGTTAAAAATATTATAAGTGTACTTAAAAAATCGGGGATATTAAATCATCCAGAAACAGCTCAAGCTTTTCAAAAAATAGGTTATGCAGAATATAAAAATCTTTTTCAAAATGAAATGCTGCAACAGGCAAAAAAATGTGAAGCAGAAGCATTTAAAAAAGTTAACACGGGAAATCTAAATTTTTTGCGATGTGCAGAACAAACATTATTACCTGCACAACAATTACATCATTTTATATTGCTAAATGTTGATATTACAGCTAATGTATGTCGAGAATTTATTTTGTCTTATATATATGATGTCATGAATGATTCTTCTGAAGAAAATAGTGCAAACGAATTTTTAGACCGAAACTGCATTTGGCTTCAAAAAATTCCTATATGCATCACTGCATCAGAAAGTTTTGTTACAGAAAGTAATCGTCCTGAAATTTTGCAATTACATATTTTTCCAAAAGGCACGAAGCACTTGCAAATAAGCGCCCATTACAATTCTAAATACTATGATGCAAAAAGAATTGAAGAATTTCTAGAGAATGTTTCTTACTATTTAACCACTGCCTTAAATAACCCAACTTATCATTCTAAAAATCTGCCACTTGTTTCTCTTAAACAAAGAGAACTTTTTCTTAAACAGGCAAAAGAAAATTCTATAGACACTAACAATAAAGAAACAATTATATCTCTGTTTGTAAAACAGGTTGCAAATCATCCACAGCATATTGCTGTGACAAGTGAATTTAAATCAATCACTTATCAGCAACTGGATCATTTATCTGATATTGTTGCCTATAACTTACAAAAATCAGGTTTAAATTGCGGTTCAATTATTGCTGTTATTCATGAGCATACCTATGTATATATTCCTATTATATTTGGAATTATGAAAGCAAAAATGGTTTTCTTGCCGCTATCGCCTCAGGAAACACAATCCAGATTGCAAAGTATTTTACATGAAGCAGAAGTAAGCTTTGTAATCACTGATGTTGAATCTCTTTCCCACATACTTACAGATTTTACTTGCCTGCTTTCTTCACAAATTATACATAGCACTTTAGAAAATATTTCTACTCACTTTTCTCGCTATAAAATGCAATTAACAGCAAACGAGTTGGCCTATATTATTTACACCTCTGGGTCTAGTGGCTTGCCTAAAGGTGTTATGATTGCGCATGGGGCTCTCGTTTGTTTTGCAAAATCGGCCGCAAAAACATTTCCTATCACAAAGGAAGATCGTATTTTACAATTTTGTTCTTACAATTTTGATGCTTCTTTAGCAGATATTTGTGCTTCGTTAATTTCAGGAGCAAGCATATGCTTGCGCACTCAAAATATATTGAATACAAGTGCTCACTTTTTTGAAATATGCCAACAATATAAAATAACCATACTTAATTTACCTGCAACACTATGGGGCCAACTGGTGCATGATCTTTTTGCCTTTTCACTAAAACTTCCTGATAGTTTAAAAACAGTTGTCATTGGTGGAGAATCACTCGCACCCGCAATTCTTGAGCAATGGTTTCAATTTAAACCTTCAGGTATTCGACTTCTTAACACCTACGGACCAACTGAAGCAACAATAGCCGTAACTGCGTGCGAACTTGATAACTATGTTGCATTTTATGCGCGCGAAAAACTCATAGGCCAACCTTTTACGCATGCATTATTATACGTACTCGACGATTATTATCGGCTTGTGCCAATTGGCGTTAGTGGTGAACTCTACATTGGAGGTTTAGGAGTGAGCCGTGGATATTTCAAACGTCCAAACCTCACAGCAAAATCTTTTTTACAAGATTTAAATACGATGAATAAGGATTTACCTAAAACTGGGCCTGTTTATAAGACAGGTGACAGAGTGCGATGGGTGAATGAAAATACACTTGAATTCTTGGGGCGAAGTGATAGACAAATTAAAATTCGTGGATTTAGAATTGAATTAAGTGAAATTGAATGTGTGTTAAATAAGCATGCTCTTGTTGCTAGTAGTATTGCTATTTACAATCAAAATGCACTCATCCCTTATATTGCAGCCTTTGTTCTTCCTAATATTTCTGAAATCAATGCAAAAATAAAAATAGAATATTCTACTCTAAAGACATCAATTCAAGATCACATTAAACAAAACCTACCAGAATACATGCAACCAGCACGTCTGCAATTTGTTGAAAAATGGCCTGTTACCATACAAGGAAAAATTGATACAAATCAATTAATTGATTTGCTATCTACAGAAAAAAAACCTCAGAGTAAAAACAATAGTGAAAGTCAATGCAATGAAAAAAAATCTTTAGAATTGGTATTGGCAAACCTTTGGAAAAAATTGCTCGGTGTTCAAGAGATTAATGCAGAAAGTCATTTTTTTTATTTAGGTGGACACTCATTGCATGCTATGCGTTTGCTGGCTTTAATAAATCGTGAAATTCAATCACAACTCACTGTCCGAGAAATATTAGAAAATCCAAATTTTAGTTGCATGTTAAATGTCATTCAACAAAGTATTGGAGGAAAGCGCTCTATTGAACAAATTCAATCAGGGTCTTTTTTTGGACCACTTAGTTTTGTACAAGAAGGTCTGTGGATTCTTAATTATCTGCAAAGTGAAAAAAGTATAAACTATAATGTTGCCTATGCTCTGCATTTAAAAGGTGTCCTTGACACTGTTACTTTAGAAGAATCTGTCAACCGTATTATAGAAAGACAATGGATTTTACGCAGTATCTTTAAAAGAGATACAAATATAACTCAAAACGTATTACCAATATCTCATGTTATTTTGAAACCTGAGATAATTACCATTGAGCAATTTAGAGAATTTGCTGTCATAAATGCTCGTACGCCATTTCACTTATCAAATAATCCACCTTTAACATTACGATTATTTCAAATTCATTCTGAGCATTTTATTTTATTTGTAAATCATCATCATATCATTCACGATGCTTCATCAATAAATATTTTTATTAAAGAATTAAGTACTATTTATGAATCAATTTTAACTAAAGTAGAATATAAACTTCCCAAGATTTTGCGTCAGTATGTAGACTATGCACTGTGGCAAAGATCACCCAAAAACATAGAGGCAACAAAAAGTTTGGACTATTGGTGTCATCAATTAAAAAATTACAAACCAATTTGTTTGCCTTTTCGAAAATCCAACGTGCATCTAAACTCATCTTCTGGTCACACCTATTATTTTTCAATCGATGAATCTATCACTCAAAAATTACGCAATATTTGTAGCCATCACGATTGCACTTTATTTGTTGGTTTATTGACAATTATGAATCTTCTTTTGCATCGCTATAGTGGTGAAAATGACATTGCTTTTGCTTCTGTCATTTCAACTCGAGATCATCACATTGATGAACATTTAATGGGTATGTTTCTAAATGTCGTCTTATTAAGAAATAAAATATATGTTGGTGATTCTTTTGTAGATCTTTTAACACCAATTAAAAAAACATTATTTGATGCAACAATTCATCGCTTCACACCATTAGAACTCATTAATCAATCGATGCATTTACAAAGACTTGCATTTTGTCACACCTTGGTTGATATAAGTGTGAATTTTCATCATTTCGATGAAAATTTCGCAAAATTTGTATCTCAAAATATGAATAGCGAAATTGAATTCATCGATAACAAAACAGCAAAATTTGGCCTTTCATTTGACATTTATGTACGCAAAAAATCATTAGATATAAAAATAGAATACTGTACCGATCTTTATGATCTTTCATCGATAGAAAAATTTTCTGAAGAGTTCCTTTTTTTGACAAAATCGGTGATTGAAATATAATCGGATTCAGTGAATCAAAAAAGTGTCAAAACAAGGAAAGGGCAAAGGACAATGAAAAAATTTATTTTACTTATTCTCTTAACACTCGTTTCAATGAATTCATACGCTACAGAGCTAAAGAGCTTTGCAAAAACATGCAATAATTTTATTATATATAAAGCAAGTCTTAGCGCTGTTTGTACGGCAGAAAATGGTGCAAGATATAACACCTCACTTCGTTTGAGAGGCATTAATAATAGCAACGGTGTACTCACTGCAGATGCTGATAGTCATGTTATGAGTAAATTTCATACAACTTGTACCAAAACGGGAGTTGATTCAAACGGTGTATTAGCTGCTAGTTGCAAAAATTCCAAAAATGCGTATGTATGGACTTTTATTGATTTAAATCCCTTGCTGCGTAACTTCAACGGGACTCTCGTTTATCCATCAACTTACAACTGAATCGTTTGCGCAAATACATTAGTTTTGTTATCTTCTCTACAATATTTTTATTCTACAATTTTACAGATGGAGAGTTATGCCATGATTGAACTTGCTAATTTGGACAAACTGACTCGTGAAAAATGGGAACAAAATTCATTTTTAGAACATGGACAGACTGCATTTTCAGAAGAAAGTTCTTATTTAAAATCTCTTGCAGAGATAACTCCATGGGTTACCTATGAAAAATACATGCAAGCAAAATTAATTGCTGCTGTTGCGGGTCAAGTAGGATTACTACACATTAAATTTCCGCCAGAAATGGCTGAAGACAACAGAATTCATACTCACCTTTATACAGACAGACTCGTAACTGTTATTAAAGGTTTTGGATATTTCTTGATTGCTCCATTTGGCGAACCAATTAAGAGTATTTCTGTTTCTGTTGGCGACAGAGTGTGGATGCCTAGAGGCGTTCGTCACACATGGTATTCAGGAAAAAGTGGCCTCGTGGTAGAATCTATTCACAATCCTTTTATTGCTTTTGATGATCCAGATATTCTTGTGTACGATGAGGATCTTGGCTTTATTGAAATCATGCCAGACGGTTCATTTATTGAGAAAAAACTTGCTGGTGATATTTCAGGAAAACTTTATCAGTTTAATGCCAAAGAACGTTGCATTGGGCAATAGTCCAACAAACACGAAAGCAATTATTTAGCTAAATAATGCCACTTTTATAAGTTTATAAGGATATGAATCTTGATAAACCAAGCCAATTTATTATTATATAAAGATCAGGGCTACCTACTTATTCCTGACTTCGCCTCCTCAGACGAATGTCGTGCATTACAAGGGCATGCTGCAGCATTGGTTGCAGCGTTTAATCCTACTACCGATCCAAGATGTCAATGGAACGCAAGTTTACCGGTAAATCATGTGTCCGCCGATTATTTTCTTGAAAGTTTGAATAAGGCCAGCATTTTTTTTGAGTCCAGCACAATAACAGCTGATGGGCACATGCTGTGCGATAAAATGAAAGCAGTAGTAAAGATTGGTCATGCTTTGCATGACTATGATCCTATTTTTAAATTATTTACTCATTCATTACGAATGAATCAATTAGTGAAAGCTTTAGGTTATAAAAAACCACTCATTGCTCAATCCAGATACTTTTTTAAATTACCTGGAGTTAAAGGTGCCATACACCCTCATCAAGATTCCACAGTTGTTTACACGGAGCCCCTTTCTTGTTGTGCTATTTGGATAGCTCTTGAAGATGCAACAGTTGAAAATGGCTGCATGTGGATTATTCCAAGGTCACATCATGATGGACTGTTAGGTCGTGTGCTTAGTGATCCTGCTGCGGTCTATGGCAGACGTTTTCTTAAATTAGGTAACATACCACCTTGGAATGATTCTTTATTTGTTCCTCTTGAGGTTAAAGCGGGCACTGCTGTGGTTATGAGTGGTGAACTTATTCATCAGAGCAAAATAAATAAGTCAAACTTCTCAAGACAAGCTTATGCACTCCATTTTATTGAAGGTTTTTCTACTCACAGATATGCAAAAGATAATTGGTTACAAAGGCCAGGGGGCTTTGGAGAACTCCTAAATTTGCAATAAATATAAAATTGGCATTTGTAATTCTTTCGAATTTTATTTTTTTTCAAACTTTGATACATACCATGATGTTAAACCTGCTGTAACTAAAACAGTAAATACAATCAATAAAGAAACCCAGCTAGGTATTTTTATATAATCGATTAAAATCATTTTTATACCAATAAAAAGCAAAATAGTTGCAAGTCCCGGCTTTAAATAGCGGAGTTTTACTATCCATTCTGCAAGAACAAAGTACAAGGCTCTTAATCCTAGTATAGCAAAAATATTTGAAGCAAAGGCAACAAAAGCATCTTTTGTTACTGCAAATACAGCAGGGATTGAGTCTACTGCAAAAACAAGATCTGTAACTTCAATAGCGATTAAAGCTAAAAAAAGAGGCGTTGCTTTATTTATCCCTTTATCTATAATAAAAAAATTGGCACCATGAAATTTATCTGTTGTGGGAATTATTTTTTTTAAAAACCAAATAGATAAACTTTCTTTTAGATTACTTTTATCTTCTGATTTAAATAGCAATTTAATTCCAGTAACAATAAGAATAAGCCCAAAAAAGTATAATATCCAGTGAAATGAATTGAGCAAATGAGCTCCAAGAATAATAAACAAAGCACGCATAACAATAGCGCCTAAAACACCATAAAATAAAGCTTTGTGCTGAAGTTGTGAAGGTATATTAAATGAACTAAAAATAAGCAGAATAATAAAAAGATTATCAATGCTAAGGCTTTTTTCTACTAAATAGCCCGTTAAAAACTCAATGCCTAATTGAGTTCCAAATGAGTATGCGAACCATGCATTAAAACAGAGGGCGAGGGCAATCCAAATTCCGCTTTCGATTAAAGCAATTTTAGTTCTACTCTTTTTATGCCCCTTAGAAAATAGACTGAGATCGATGAAAAGTAAAAATAAAATTGCAATGCTAAAAGATAACCATAGCCAATTTGGAACAACAGAAATATCTGAAAAAAATGTTTTCATTTTATCCTATCCATAAATGAGACAGTGATTTTAGACAAAGTGATTCTATTCTCGTAAATATTTTAACTTCATTGGACTTAACGTACTTTTGATCCATAGAAAAATATATACCAGAAGAAAATTTTACTAAACCAACTAATTCATTATTTTCAATTTCTATTTTTGAAGTTAAATTTTCAAATTATTAATTTTATTGAGAGCTTAATTTTTAAAAATATATTTATTTTTTAATCGGTTGCAACAAAATTAAGAATTCTATTTGCAACATATATAGTTTTTCTAAGTATTTTTCCTTCGAGTGTTGCCTTTACATTCGGATTTTCCATTGCAAGTGCAACTGCAGTTTCTTGATCAGCATTTAAAGGTAAGGTGATTTCACCTCTGTGTTTACCATTGACTTGCACACCAATTTTTATTTCATTGTCTATTACAAGCTTTGGATCAAATTTGGGCCATTGACTTAATGAAATAAATTCATATTTATTACTGTCAGGTGATACTTTTTCTTCTACAATGCATTTATACCAAAGTTCTTCAGTTAAATGGGGGGCAAAAGGTGAGAGTATTTGTAAAAATACTTTTAATATCTCTTTACTTTTGCACTGAGTTTCAGCAACTGAATTTAAAAAAATCATCATTTGTGCAATGGCTGTATTGAAACTTAAACTTTCAATGTCTTCTGTGACTTTCTTAATTGTCTTGTGCAAGATTTTAAGATCTTGTTGCATGGCTTGAGTATTATTTAATAAACTTTTACCCTCATCTGAAACATAAAAGCGCTCAACACGACTTAAGAAACGATGAACTCCTGCAAGATTGCTATCATCCCATTCTTTTGTTTGTGTTAAAGGGCCCATAAACATTTCATAGACTCGAAGGGAGTCAGCACCATATTGTTCAATGACATCATCAGGATTTATACCATTCCCTTTGGATTTTGACATTTTTGCGCCATTTTTACAGATCATGCCTTGATGTACAAGTTTTTGAAATGGTTCTTTTACAGGGCATGCACCAATATCATACAAAACTTTAGTCCAAAACCTAGAATAAAGAAGATGTCCTACAGCATGTTCTTGTCCACCAATATAAAGATCAACAGGCATCCAGTATTTAAGTTTTTCAATATCTGCTACTTGTGAACTATTAAAGGGATCGACATAGCGTAGAAAATACCAACTGCTTCCTGCGCTGCCTGGCATCGTGTCAGTTTCAACAAATTCAAGGGAACCATCTTTTGTTTTTCTTTGAACCCAACTTGTTATTGCTGAAAGAGGGCTTTTCCCATCACCGGTTGGTTCATAGCTTTGAACTTCTGGCAGTGTTAAAGGGAGTTCTGATTCTTGAAAAGCTCTTATGACATTGCCTTGAGAGTCTTTCATAATTGGAATGGGTTCGCCCCAATATCTTTGACGACTAAATACCCAATCTCTTAATTTATAGGTGATGCTTTTTTCACCCTGATTTTTTTCTGATAAAAATTGAATGATTTTTTCTTTTGCTGCTTCAATATTTAATCCATTTAAAAAACTGGAGTTAATTATTATTCCATCTTCAGTGTAAGCTTCTTTTTGAATGTCTAAATTATTTTCACCTGATGAAACAACTTGGATAATTTTGAGATTAAATTTTAATGCAAATTCATGATCTCTTGTGTCATGAGCAGGAACTGCCATAATAGCTCCTGTCCCATAACCCATCATGACATAGTCACTGATCCAAATTGGAATTCTTTCATTACTTACTGGGTTAATAGCGTAAGATCCAGTAAAAACACCTGTCTTTTCTTTATTTAATTCTGTTCTATCAAGGTCACTTTTGCGTGAAGTGAATTCACGATATTCTGCAATGCAAGTTTGATTTTCTACAGCTGTAATTAAGTTAACAAGTGGATGTTCTGGAGCAAGAACCATATAAGTTGCCCCAAATAAAGTGTCGGGACGAGTTGTAAACACTTCGATACATTCAGAATTGAAATTTTCAAGCGCAAATTTAACTTTTGCGCCAATAGATTTTCCAATCCAATTTCTTTGAATTTCTTTTGTAGATTCTGGCCAGTCTAAAGTATTAAGATCTTCAATAAGTCTTTCAGCATATGAAGTGATTTTGAGCATCCATTGTTTCATTGGGACACGAAAAACAGGATGTCCTCCTCTTTCGCTTAATCCATCAATAACTTCTTCATTTGCTAAAACTGTTTTTAATTTTGGACACCAATTTACAAAAACTTCTGCTTGGTATGCTAGACCTTTTTCAAAGAGTTTTGTGAAAATCCATTGAGTCCAATGAAAAAACTTAGGATCACAAGTGGCAATTTCTCGGCTCCAATCATAAGAAAAACCAAGGCTATTGAGTTGTTTTTTAAAGTTTTCAAGAGATGCATATGTCAGTTTTGCTGGGTGTTCACCCGTATCAATTGCATGTTGTTCTGCGGGGAGGCCAAAAGCATCCCAACCCATGGGGTGTAAAACATTATAACCCTTCATGCGATAATAGCGTGAGGTTATATCGGTTGCTGTGTAACCAAGCGGATGGCCAACGTGTAAACCTGCTGCGCTGGGGTATGGAAACATGTCGAGAGCGTAATACTTAGGTTTAGATAGATCATCATTTGTTTTGAAGATATTCTTATCTTTCCAGTATTTTTGCCAGCGTGGTTCAAGTTGCTTGTGTTGGTACGCCATGTCAATCCTCGACAGTAAATGTTGAAAAACCCACCCTTTTTACCCTTTGGGTGCATATTAAACGAGCTCATTTGTAACAAAGAACAGTTGTGAGTGGAAGAGAGTTTCCTAGTTCTTAGGATTTAAATGTATATTTTTAAAGTTTAAGCATGAAATTTTTATGAGTCAGTGCAGAGTAAATATTTTGTCACAAAAAAGTCACAAAATATTTACAAGTATGTGACGAAAGTGTAAACTCAAGAAATGCGTCGTCTCTAACTGTAACATAACTGTCATAAGTAGGTGATTTTAATGCAGGCCGCTAGAAAGAAACTCAAATCTTTTCGTGAAATTCGTGACAAATCAGGAAGTCGTTTTTATGAATTCTCAACTTCTTGGTGGGCCTTACTGTTTTTTATCCTACTTGTTGGTGGATGTGTCATTTGGAACACATTTATGGTTCCTGCTCTAAAATTTGACCCTTATCCTTATAACGGTTTGAGGACGGCACTTGCATTGCTCGGAGCTATTCAAACTCCTATTTTGCTTTTATACAGTCGAAAATCTACTGACTATAGGAAGTCATTGCTTGAACAGGATTATGAGCTTGAAAAGAAAATATTTAAAAAAATTGAAATAATTGAAACAGAAATGAAACAGGATAGAGAATTATATTTAAAAGAAATAAAGCGAGTTGTGTTTATTGCAAGAAAAGTCTCTGGACAAAAGAAAAAAGTGAAGTCAGTTGAAAATAAAGAGCTGAAAAGTGTAGAAATTCATAAAAAAGATGTGCTGCAAAATAATAAATCTGAGCGTACTGAGAATTCGGATAGTATGACAGCTTAAATTCATAAATTTAAATCATTTTGGTCTTCAACATAAGCTTCACCCGCTTTGCTTTCAGCAACAATAATTGCTCCTGCTGCAGCCATTGCAAATGAGAATATGGCGCCTATTAGGGGTATATAATTCCATATTCCAAGGCCAAAACAAAGACCCCAATTGCGGATTCCAAAAATAAATCTTTTTCTAAGGGGAAGATTCATTAATAATAATGTTCTATCTATGCTGCTCCAACCAAGGTACCAAATGCCAACAAAAAATACGAGTGGGGCAAATATTTGAACAAAAAATGAAATTATTACAATACTAATAATTATTATGCCTTTAGTAACTTCAGAAATGATACTATCTATAAAATCCATAAAACTTTGTTGACGAATAGGCGTTCCAGATGTTTTTTCATATGCTTTTTGTGCGATAATGTCATAAAGTGGACTTGCGAACGCATTTACAAATGCTGTCCCAAAGATACCATAAAATAAGATTCCTACAATCCATACAACTGATTCTATAAGTGTTGGATTAAAAATAGGGGCAATGAACGAATCATGCCAATTTGTTGATAAGGAATTGAAAAGGGGCCGAATCCATTTTGCTATGATAATGTTTCTAATAAGCCAAATGTAGAATAGGAGATTAAATATGTGAGGTATCACTCCTAAGATCAACATGCCTTTATTGCTTTTAAAAAAGCTGACAGAGTGGAGTGGAGCTTTAAATCCAATAATTATTTGTTGGATAGGTGAATGGGACATTAGGTCCTCCTTTATAATTTAAGAATAGTGCGACTGATGGAGACTCTCAATGGCTATGTCCTCTGAGCTACAAAATAAAAATCAAAATGTGAATATAATGCAAAATAATGAGGCAAATAATAAAGAATACTTAAAAGAGTATACACATGTTCTTTTATTGGGTGTTGCTTTTTGTGTATTTGTATCAATTATTACATATAACCCAGCTGATCCGAGCGCATTTAATATAAGTTCCCAAGTGACAAATAAACTCGCAGAAATTACGAATACATTTGGTCCAATTGGAGCATCAGTTGCAGATTGGTGTTTCCAAGTTTTTGGTATAGGAGCAATCGTCTTTTCATTTGTTTTTATTGCGCAACTTTTAAATACCTTTCGTCGTCCTAAATTAAAGAGTCGATTTCCATTACGCATTTTTGGTTATCCGCAACTCATTTTTTGTTACCTCGGTTTATTGTCTTTAATTGCTCCCGAAACACATTTTAGAGGAATAGATCTTTATACAGGTGGTTTATTAGGCAATAGTATAGCGGTATATGTTATTTCACTCATAGGAAAATCAGGAGCAATTATTGCTCTTTCTATTGCAGGTCTTGCAAGCTTAACTCTATCGCTTGGAATTCGTCCTATCGCTACTGTTTCTTATCTTTTATCTTTGTTACCTTTTCGGGTGACGAAGGATTTTGTAGGTATCGTATCTGATGTTGCTCCTGAAAAAGAAAAAGAATCTGTACAACTCACACATGAAGAGATATTTAGAAGGAATCGTGAGGAAATAAAGAAAAACAACAGTGAAAATAGAATTAATAAAATAAGTCAAAATGAAAATATAATAAATGATAATAATTCTATGGAAAGTGAAAATATTGGTACTTTAAATAATATAAATTCAGCATTTTCTATTACAAAAACAGATTATGACTCTTTGTTAAACTTATTAGATTATCATAAAACTAATTCTCCAAAGAAAAACCCTGAAATTGAAAATCAAAAATTAAGACAAGAAGCAAATCAAATTGAAGATAAGCTTGCTTCCTTTGGAGTCAAAGGAACAGTTGTCAGAAGTCAAAATGGTCCAGTTATAAATGTTCATGAGTTTGAACCAGCTTCTGGAATTAAAGTTAATAAAGTTCTTTCATTGCAGGATGATCTTACATTAGCATTAAAAGCTCAAAGTGTATTAATTGGCTTGCAACCAGGAAAAAGTGCACTCGGAATAGAAATCCCCGCATCTATACGAGAGACAGTTTCGTTAAAAGAAATTATGGAATCTCCCCATTTTCAAAATCCTAAAATACCTCTCCCTGTTGCTCTTGGAAAAAATGTTGATGGTTCGCCCCTCATTGCAGATTTATCTGCAATGCCTCATTTATTGGTGGCAGGTTCAACTGGCTCAGGAAAAAGTGTGTGTATAAATATTATGCTTATGAGCTTAATGATGAGCAAAACGCCACGGCAGCTTAGATTATTGTTGGTTGATCCAAAAATGCTTGAGCTTTCAAATTATGACGGAATAGGTCATTTGCTGATGCCCGTGGTTACTGAGCCTGATAAAGCAGCTGGCGCTTTAAAATGGGCAATAGAAGAAATGGAACGGCGTTATCGCTTGATGAAAAATTATCAAGTTAGAAATGTCATGACTTTTAATAATGGAATTGAAAAGGGTGAAATTAAAGCACAAGATCCAACTGTAAAACTTGAATATCTTCCATATATTGTAGTTGTTGTTGATGAATTAAGCGATCTTATGATGACAGCACCTAAAGATGTTGAAGACAGTATTCAACGGTTGGCGCAAAAAGCGCGTGCTGCTGGAATTCACCTCATACTTGCAACGCAGAGACCAAGTGTAGATGTTTTGACTGGAGTTATAAAAGCCAATTTACCTTGCCGTTTGAGTTTTCAAGTATCTTCTCGGCATGATAGTAGAACCATAATTGAAAATATTGGGGCTGAACGTTTACTTGGTAAAGGTGATATGTTGTTTTTACCGCCAGGGATTAGTAAAGTTATTCGTGCACAATGTGCTTTTGTTACAGATAAAGAAATAAATTCAATATCAGATAAATTAAGAAAATTATATCCAGCGTTTTATGAAGCAGATGTTATGCAAGATATTGAAAGAGCATCTCAAGATTTAAGACAAAAAAATGACAAAGTAAGTGCATTCGGTATGCCCTCAATTTCAGGTGATAATGAGACGATAGATGAAAATACTCTTTATGATAAAGCTGTCGAATTTGCCCGTGAGTGCGGAAACGTAAGTACGTCAAGTATTCAGAGGGAATTCCGAATAGGTTATAACCGAGCTGCACGCCTTATGGATAGAATGATCCGAGAAGGGGTTGTAGGGCAATCGGAAGCCACTGGTAAACCTAGACCCGTGCTAAAAAGATTTTAGGACTGAATTCTAAAAAGGACTGTGGAATATGAATATAACGCAAGCCGCATCTGCAAATGACAAGAATGCTCTTGGCGTTACCTATGAAACTGCAAATATTGTCGGAAGTCGACTTAAGCAAGCACGTGAAAATCGTCGACTCTCACAATCCCAAGTCTCAGCGCGCGTAAAAATTAGAGATAGATATATTGAAGCAATTGAAGCCGGAGATTGGGATGTATTGCCTCCTGGACTCAACGGCAGAGGACTTATTCGTTTGTACGCAAGAGAACTGGCAGTACATATTCCTGAATTTGAGTCTTTCCAGCACTTGCAAACGGTAAGAGTTGAAAGACAGTCTGAAAGTCTTATGTCGTCGACTACAAAAAAATCAAAATATCATCCTGCTGCCGAAGAGTCGGCCGAAGTCATTCGTTCCATTTCGAGGCGTGATTTTCAAAAAGTAACAGGAAATGAAGGTCATGCAGAGTATGCTGTGCCTGCAACGGGTATATCAGAAGACGTTTCTCAAACCAGAACTTATAATAGACCTGCGTATATTCCACAAAGACCACATTCGAATGCAATTGTAACTCCAAATGCATTTGAAGTATTGGGTATAGAAGTAGAAGAAAAACAAAACTATCACCCTCCCCAAGCAAATTATAAAAGCTTTCAAGAGAGCGCATTGCCCAGAGCAGAGCCTGTGAAAAGACCTGTTCAAGAAAATACTTATGTTGCGGCTACAGAAAGTAGAGTTGAAGTAAAAATAACTGAAAGTGAGCCCATATATCACTCAAGAATTGATAATACACCTGAAAGTAATGATTACAGTGAAGAACAAATAACAAAGAAAAGATCCTCCGTCGATATGGCTCCAATGAGAATTGTTTTAGGTCTCGCATTTTTTGCGATATTTGGATTCATCACTTTATTTTTAAGCTCAAAGAACACTCACCAAACTAAAGGAACGAGCTTAAGCGCTAAATCTATAGAAAGTAATATTGAGAATGCTGAACCCATTCCTTCAAGTGTTGTTGATCCTAGCATTCCAACAAATAAAGAAAATAAAAGTGTGGCAGAACCTTCTTCTCAAACGCAAACTGTTGCTACTGGTGGAATGAGTATTTCTTCACAAAAAGTTTCGAATTCAATGATAATTGAACGGACTGCAAAAATTAATGTAACAAGTAAAGTAAATATAATTGTTGAGTCAGATGGAAAACAAATTTATTCAGGAATCCATCCTGTTGGAATATTTGAAATTCCATTTAAACAAAAAGCAGAAATAACTATTAGCGATGCATCAAAGGCTTCTTTAACATACGAAGGCTGGGATCATGGTCCGCTTGGCTATGCTGGTCGAAAAAGAAAAATAATATTAAATGCTCAGCCCTATGCTGAATAAAGCATTTTATGGAAAAGCTTGATTCTTATTAATTAAGATTGTTATAACCCTCCTTGGCTCTTTGGGAGGGATTTTCGTGATTACTAAAAAAAATATAAAAATTGAAATTGAAAACATAGCCTCACAAATTCTTTATCATAAGAAATTATATTATAAGGGTAAGAGTATTATAAGTGATGCTGAGTATGATGCTCTGGAACAAAAATTAAAAGAACTTGCTCCAAATCATCCTGTTCTAAGTTTAGTGGGCTACCCATTTTCTGAAACAAATAATAAAATTTCACATAACTTACCAATGTTATCTTTAGCAAAAACTTATTCTATAGAAGATCTATTTGAGTTTATAAATAAGTATGAATGCGTTGCAATGGATAAAATTGATGGAATGGCATTGTCAATAGAGTATGATGAAAATGGAAATTTCTTACGAGCATCTACTCGAGGAAATGGTAAGTTTGGAGAAGATGTTACGGAACATGTTTATCATATTAAAGATATTAGTAAAAAAATTATTTTAAATAGCAGCGGAAAATATAAAATTGAAATTCGAGGTGAAGTTTATTTCCCACTATCGGAATTTCCAAAATTTACAGATCGTTTTGATAGTTTTAGAAATGCAGTCCCTGGAACATTAGGTAGAAAAGATGTAGAAGAAGCAGTTGATGTTCTAAGAGTTTTAAAATTTTGTGTCTATGATATATTAGTCTTTGATAAAGATGATAATTATATTCCTGCCCGTAATTTTTCTAAAATATTTTCGATCGAATCAGATTATTTTGAAAAAATTAATATTTTAGAATCTTTAAGTTTTATTACAGAAACATCTCATATTAGCGAAATAAATAATATTAAAAATGTTGAAAATTTAACTACATTTTTAAAAGAATTGTATTCTATAGAAAGAGATTATCAAATCGATGGTATAGTTTTTCGTTTGAGAGATGAAATTATTTGGGAATCCCTCGGAAATACAGCTCATCATCCAAGGGGAAGTCTTGCTTTTAAGCAAGCAGGAGAAACTGCAGAAACAGAAATTCAAGCAATAGAAGTTAATGTAGGGCGTAGTGGAAAAATATCTTTTCGAGCAAAATTAAATCCTGTGTATTTATCTGGGGCTAAAATTTCATATGCAACTTTGCATAATGCAGAGTTTATTGAGCAAGGAGAATATGCTGTAGGAGCAAAAGTTGAAATAATTCGTAGTGGAGAAGTTATTCCCGCTATTTTGCGCTTGGTAGAACCTGCGGAAAAGAAATTTAAACTTCCTAGCATATGTTTGTGTGGTTCTCTCTTAACTCGTAAAGGACCAGATTTATTGTGTCTTGATAATAAAAATTGTACGTTCAAAGATCAAGAAAGCCTCGTCTATTATGTATCATCACTCGATATTATGGGAGTGTCTGATAAAATCATAATGAAAATTCGAGAAGCAGGACTTGTTCAAGAACCAGCAGATTTTTATAAATTAAATGTGGAAGATCTTTTGCAAATAGAAGGTTTTGCACAGAAATCATCTGAAAATGTAGTGGCTGCAATTCAAGCTTCAAGGCAAATTCCTTTGGCAAAGTTTTTAACTTCACTTGGTTTAAAAAGAGGAGGTGCAGTAAAATGTCAGGAAGTAGCAAAGAAGTGTGGAACATTAAATAATACATTAAAATTAAGTGTTGAAGATCTTTTATCTGAAAAAGGTTGGGCACAAAAGTCGGCAGAAGATTTTGTTGAATCACTTAAAAATAAAGAACATGTAATTGAGAACTTATTAAAATTTGTGACTGTTTTAAATGATGATAGTGGTATTATTACAGATCAACAAAAAAATCACCCTTATTTTGGAAAAAACATTTGTATTACAGGAGCTCTTTCGCGTCCAAGAGAGGAATATAAAGCAATGCTTGAAAAAGCAGGTGCTAAGCTTGTTTCTTCAGTGAGTTCTAAGACTGATTTTTTGGTCTGTAATGAAACTTCTAGTTCATCAAAATATAAAGATGCAATTAAGCACAATGTACAAATACTTTCTGAAGTTGAATTCTCTGATAAATTATAATTTAAAAAAATATTTTCGTGCATAATAAATTTTTCTTTCTTTATAAAGATCAATTGTAATCCATAAAATAAAAAGCACTGAGTTTAAATAAAATAATCCTTCCTTTTTAAAGAGTGGGTTATTTTTTTCAAATGGATTTTTAGAAAAGTAAGGTTCAGAAAAGACAAATGATATTTTTTTTAATAAAGATAAGGAAAAATCAAGCATAGAAATAATATTTTCAAAATATATAAAATTTTGTGGTAGAAATAATAGTAGAAGTGAAAAGGGAGTTATTAAAAAACAAACTATTGGCAGTGCAATGAGATTTGCCATACAGGATTGAAATAAATTAATAGAAGAAAATGGATAAAGAATTAATCCTGTAAAAATTGAAGTAAGAGATGTGCAAGATAAAACAATAAATATTTTTGATTTTTTAATAAAATAATAAGAAATACGTAAAGAAATTTCTGCACAAGAAGCACCAATTGCTGAAAGTAAAAATGAATAATTAATTAAAATATTTCCAAAGAAAAGAGATATTAAAATTAGAATAAAAATACGGTTGAAGCTTGCAACAGGTATATTTGGAAAATAGGGAAAGAGATTTAGATAAACAGATTGTAATGATTTTATTTTACTTAAATATGTTAAAGAAGAAACACGAATGAGTGCTCCGGAGCAGCCAAACATATGGCATATTAAAAGTGATAGTATTAAGGATAATATTGTTTTAAAATTATATATTAAATTCATAAGGGTTAGAGGAGAAGAAGAACTTCTTAAAATATAATAGAAAATATATGAAATAAATTGACTTATGCCGCTTGCAATTGGTACAACTTGGCCTCCTGATATTGCAAGTAAGTGTAAAAGACCTGAAGATTGAAATTGATTCGCTTCTGTAAAAGATAACATTCGAATATTTCCTAAAAAATTGAGGGCCAAGTTTTTTTCTTCCATTTGCGAAGAAATAAAAAACGCTTTGTTTTTTACACCCTTAGAAATATTAAATATATTTTCAAATATTCCAGTATTTTGAATGATATGTGATGTAGCTTGTATTGATATTATGAATATTAAATATGAAAAAATGGAATATAGAAAACCAACTGAAAAAAGATGTAGTAAATTTGGAGTTTTATAATATTTATTTTCAAGATTGTCCAAAAATTCTCCAATTCGCAAACCATTGGTAAAGAAAAAGTTATATTCCTTTAAAATGTGTTTTTCTTTTTAAGAAAAAAATTGGACAGATTGAGTCTCAGTTTGCTCAGTTTTTGGAAGATTTTTCATAAATAGAGAAAGTAAAAATAATTAGCCCTTGACGGAAGAGCTTTTTTTTGCAAAATATAAGGATTATGTCGCCATAGCTCAGCTGTATAGAGCACATCTTTCCTAAAGATGGGGTCGCAGGTTAGAATCCTGCTGGTGACGCCATTTCTTTTAAGAAAGAAATTTATATTTCCTTAGTCTCTTAATTCATTTAGAAATATGTATATGTAACATTTCCATTGTTATCTATAATAGCTGTTATTTTATTTTCAGGATCTATTTTTCCTCCATAGCCTTCGTAAATAATTGTCGAATCAACATCGGATTTAAAATCTGGAACAATAATATCTTGCAATTCTTTGTGAGTTTCAAAGATTTTTTTTGAAGTGATTTTGAGAGTTTTGTAAAATGGAAACTGAGTGTTTTTTTGAGAATTACGATTTGGAATTAAATAAATAACTGTGGATAATATAAATATATGTAAGTAGATATTGAATTTTTTAACTTTAAAAACTTCTTTAAGTAGTAAAAAAAGAGGTAATATTGCTATTGGAAAAATATTTGCAACAAGTAGATAATTCTCTCTCGACCATGAAGGAATACATGAATATCCATAGTAACATAAAAATAAGAATAGGAAAGAAAATTGAAATAAGGGATCTTTAAATTTTTTCTTAAAAATACAAATTAGTAATAAAGATAGATAAATAATTATATAGGAAATAATGTAATTGTAGGTAAAAATATAATCAGCTATATTTTGAAACAAATATATAAATCCTTTTCCAAATGCTCCTTTAATAAGGAGGAATCTATTAAAAGATTGATCTGTTCCATTTTTATATGAGATAAGTTCATTTATATTATTTATCATATAAATAATATAAGGAGTTTGTAATATTAATATAACTAAAAAACCAATGAGAATGTAGTGAAATTTTAATTTTAAACTCTTAGTTTTTATAAAAACAAATAAGAGCACCCCTGCTGTGTAAAAAATTGCTGGAGAATGACTTTGAAGAGCAAACCAAGAGAAAATCACAAAAATAATTATACTCAATTTATTATTAACTGTATATCCAGCTTCAAATAAACCTTTATATATGGCGTAGCCAAAAGATAAATTTACAAATGCAGCAGATAGATTAGGATTCCATGCAGTTGCACCAATCGAAGCGAGTGTGGGACTTGTTATATATAAAATAATAAGTGACAGTATTAAAATGGTTGAAGAATAGTACTTTTTAGAGAAAACAAAAAATAAGAAAGCACACGAAAGTGCATTTATGAAACTCAAACCGTAAACAGCTACATGTGGAAGATAATGAAAAAAAGGACCTATGAAGTGATAGATACCAGAAAGAATCCAATAAAAAATAGGGCCAAATGAGTATCCTCCTGTTAAAATGGGAGTGCCTATAAGTTGCAATTCATTTGAGCTTGCAATTCTCCAGTCTCGAGTTTGATCACCGAAGAGCCAGTATGTATTGTTTACATCATGAATTAAATAAATATATGCAAAAATAAAGACTGAAAATGTTAGAATTCTTGTAATAAATATTTGATTATATAAAATCGACTGAAGTCTTTTTTTCATTATTAAAAATCTCTCATAAATAATGCTAATTATTTTAATATCAATAATTTTAGGTATTATAATTCAGCTCATAAAATTGAAAGCCACCGCCTCCTTTCCAATTCATTTCTTTTGAAATACCAAGATTATCCTTTCCTTCTAAAACTTGCACAAGTCTTTTATGCGCATGGGTATAAATTTGATCATCCTTTTCAATGCCTATCCAAGATCTTTTCATTTTATGAGCAACTGCAGCAGTTGTGCCAGAACCTAAAAAACAATCCAAAACCAAGTCTCCTTCATTAGTTGACAATAATAAAATTCTTTTTATAAGAGATTCTGGTTTTTTTGCATTGCAAAACGTCACTCCTCCTTCACGGGCAATTCCATTCCAAGGAATATCGCACCAAATATTTGTTAAAACTTCAGAAGGACAAAGTTTTCCATTTATAATTTGAAATCGCTTATCGTAAAAAAGAATTTGATTGCCATTTAGCAAATAAAAATGCTCGTC
Organism: Fluviispira multicolorata; assembly: GCF_009208585.1. Lineage (GTDB taxonomy): Bacteria > Bdellovibrionota_B > Oligoflexia > Silvanigrellales > Silvanigrellaceae > Silvanigrella > Silvanigrella multicolorata. The sequence goes on along the minus strand of NZ_WFLN01000006.1, from coordinate 197,742 downwards.
TTTTTCATTTGGGCACTGAAAAATAATACCTTTATTTTTAGTGGAGAGTTCAATAAATTTTTGCCGCTTTACTTTTGCCCCTCCTCCAATTGGTGCAAGACGAAATATTTGTCTTGCATTATTAATTGCAAATTCAGACAGTTGAACTTCTAATTCCTCTTTTAAAATTTTTTTCTCATTTATTAATAATTTATAAGAGGAGGTATTGTATTTAATTTTTGCAAATGCATCTTTGATATTTTCAAATTTCCACAACGAAATATTCTCTTCTCTATTATATAACCAATAGGAGTATAATTTGTCGTATTTTTTTTCAATATAAAGTGGCTTCAGCTTTAGATTCTCTTTATTTTTCGCATAAAGTAGTATGTAGTTAGCACTTGAAAATAATATTTTTCCAGTAACTTTAAAACCAGAAGGATCATGCGTTTTTATAGAAATAGTATTGATATAATTAGATCTTCCGAAAATATTATCTAATAATATTTTTGCATATGCGCATTCATTATCATCTAAGTGTAAGAATAAGCAGCCATCTTCACTTAATAGATTTCTGCACTCAATCAATCTTTCATGCATCATACCAAGCCAGAAACTGTGCTCGAATTCATCGTGGTATTTGAGTTCCATTCCTTTAGAATTAATTTTGACCCCAGTGTTAAATGGAGGATCAATGTAAATACATTTTACCTTATTTTGAAATGATTTTTGTAAATATTTCATAACTTGATAATTATCACCATGTATAAGCATATTTTGTGAGTTATGATTATTTCTTGATAAAGTTGTGTTTTCAATAATTGTTGAATTTGGGGCAGATATTATTTGATCTTCAAATTTATATTTAAGTTCAAGTTGATAATGTGCTATATGCATCATACATACATTCCTGTTTAAATATTTATAAGTTAAATGCCTATATAAATAGTATAGTTGAAAATATGATAATGCAAGTTGGAAATATTAGGATACAAAATTAAATAAACTTATTTATTTCTTCATAAATTCTTTTTTCAGTTTCAATTTTTTCTTTTAAATTATTGCTTGTTCTATTTACATTGTCCTTAATTTGATTTGCAAGAAATTCGGTACAGTGGGAACGGATAAGCGAAATTTCTTCGCATATCATGACGGCCGTATCTCTCAATTCTATATTATCTTTTAATAGTTCTTTTGCTTTAAATATTTTATTGTTTTTTTGATTTTCCGAATTATTTGATATAGTCAAAGCTTCATTTAAAATTATTTCTTTTTTAGGGGATTTTATTATTTTCTTTCCAAATCTAAATAAACCAATAATGAGGCCATCAAAATATTCATTTCTGCCAATTAGAATAACACCATTTAAGATTTCTATACCTTCAAAATTCTTTCCTTCACCAAAACGTAGTAGTTCTCCAATTTGAATTCCTCTAAAATTTTTATTTTCAAATATTTGAATAAAATTAAGGATATTTATATATTTATCATGATGACTGAATTTACATTTAAATAAATTATGTATATTTATGTTCATATTTTTGATTTTTTGACTGCTATTCTGCTCTGTTTTTTCTATTAAATCAGATATTTTTAGAATTATTTTTAGATATTCTGAAAGAGATTTATCAATAATATAAATAAATTCTTTGTTTGATTTGTAAATAAGAAGAGAGAGTTTTAATATATGATTTAAATCATTTGAAATTTTTTCGAAACCGTTTTCTTCAATAATATTTGATATTTCTTTAAATTTGCTGCGAACCGTTTCAATATTTTTTTTTGGAAAAAATTCTTTTCTAAAATAATATATTCCACTTGCCAATAATATAAATAAAATAATATTGATCCAAGAACTATAAAAGAATGAGAAATGATTCAAAATTCTGGGTGTTAAATCGAATGAAACAATCAATGCAACTAAATATAACATCCAACTTAATGATTTTAAAATAGACGCTTTGCTTTTTATGCTGTTTTTAGAGAGTTCCTCTTCTTCAATGTATTTTAATAGTGAAAGAGAATCTTCAGAATTCATAAATCGTTTTTGCTCCAATTAAGATTAGCTCAATTTAGTCAAACACTTGCTGAAAGAGTATAATATTTTCTTTAAATATCAAACTTTATAATGCATGTAAATTTTGAAAGTAGAATTGAAATCAATTTCTAGATGGGATACGTGTTTTTATAATTTTAAATATATTAAATTTGTTATTGGATATCAATAGTTGTAAAGATCGGATGGTTTATTTTATTTTTTTTATTTTCATGAAAATGATCTATTTTATTTGATTTTTTGCTAAAATTTAATTGTTTCATTTTTAGGTTGAATCTATTAAGTGTTTCTAAAAGTGGAAATTTAATCTCTCTTTTGTTGAAATAGTTATTTTTTCATAATTTATAATTTGGGTAATATATGGTTGTATTTTTGTATGTATATATCCTTTTTAATAAAGGAATATTTTTATTTTTAATAATCGAATATATAATACTAATATATAAAAGTGATTCACTTTAGAAGGCTTAATTTAAAGAGTGCAAAATTTGTTTAATCTATTAATAGTATTAGGTATTTCTGTCTAAATCTTCACTTGAAGAACTCTCATCAAAGATCTCATTACACTTTCTGCACATATACTTTATTTTTTTGGGACGTATGGTAATACCGAATGTAACAAGGAACCAGCCAATGCCTGAATATTCAGCTTTTGGGGTTACCATGTGATGGTATTTATCGTAGCCATCTCGACATGTTCTAAGAGCATTGTTCTTTTGATGCGATACAGTTGCATTATTTTCAGTCATAAAGCCTCCATTTATGAGTATTTCTTAGAAAACTCTATAGCATGAATTGCTTCTCGTTTTCTACTTTGTTTCATAGATACTCTAAATATATGCTTTTATACGAGTCAATAAATAAAATTCGTTAGTGAATCCTTTTTCAATGCTTCCGTTTTGGAGTTTGGCTATGAATGATTCTAACTTTCACTTTTCTTTAAAAGAGAAATCAAAACCAATATTAAAGTGGGCTGGTGGAAAAACAAATTTATTACCTCAACTCCTCAAAATATTTCCAGTTAATTTTTATCGCTATATTGAGCCTTTTATTGGAGGAGGAGCGGTTTTTTTATCCTTAACAAAAAAAATACCAGCAATTATAAATGATTATAATAAAGAAGTGTTTAATTTATACATGGGAATTCTTGAGAATCCTAAAGAAATAATCAAAAATTTAGATAGATATGCAAAATTATATTCAGAAGAGTTTTACTACGAATTAAGAAAGAATATTCCTTCTTCTAATTATGAGAAAATTGCACGTACTATTTTTCTAAATAAAACTGGTTTTAATGGGTTATATCGTCAAAATTTAAAGGGTGAATTTAATGTTCCATTTGGAAAAAGAGATGCATGCCCAACCCTTTATGAAATAGAAAATTTTCTAAAAGTGTCTGAAAGACTTTCCTCTGTTGAAATATTTAACGAAGATTTTGAAAATGTAATTGACAAGTCTGGTCAGGGTGATTTTATTTATTGTGATCCACCTTATGAACCTCTGTCTCAAACATCTTCTTTTAATAGCTACAATAGTATAGGATTTAATCAGCAAGAACAAATACGTTTATATGACTCATGCGTAAGAGCTTCTCGCAGAGGTGCATGCATTATTATTTCAAATTCTAATTCTAAATTTATTTTAGACTTGTACAAAGATTTTGAGATCAGAAAGTTATTTGCTAAAAGAGCCATTAACTCCAATGGAAAAAAGAGAGGGGAAATTGAAGAGGTTCTTATTTTTATTTGCGAACCAAATTTAAGAAAATTTTATTTTAACGAAGTAAAACACTATTCTAGTAATGAACTAGAGCTATCAATGTAAACAATATTAAATCCTTCATTAAAATTGAGAGGATTTAATATTGTTTAATTAAACTGCTTTACGTTGTGAAGTCAGTTCTGGAGTGGAACTATGTGGAGAGGTAGAATCATCACTTTTAAGTGAGATTTCTTGTTTAGAGCCTCTATTAGGAAGCTTGAGATCTGTAATAAAGCCAAGAGTCTTTAATGTTGATATCATTATCCAAGTTTGGTCAAATTGCCACCATTCCCATCCGTGACGGGCCGCTCTAGGTTGGGCATGGTGATTGTTATGCCAGCCTTCACCAAAGGCGAGAATCCCTACCCACCAGTTATTACGAGAATCGTCATTCGTGTTATGTGGACGCGTTCCCCATTTGTGAGTTGCTGAGTTTACAAACCATGTTACGTGGTAACCAGAGACAAGTCTTAAGAAAACTCCCCAGATTATAAAGCTCATAGCATTGTACCAGTCAAAGCCAGTGGCACCACCTAGGACTCCGCCAAGTGCAAATAATGAAAGACCAACAATGACTTGAATGAGAATCATATTTTTCTCTAGGAACATAAAATATTTAACTCGAGCAATGTCAGGACAATAGTGTGAAACCTCTGCAACGTCGTTTAAATCGGCACGTCTATTAAAGATAAAGCCAATGTGGGAGTGCCAGAATCCTAAATTCATATCATGTGGGTCGTACTTTGTGTCGGAAAAAGCATGGTGAACTCTATGCTGTCCAACCCATGAAATAGGACCACCTTGGCAGGCAAGGGTTCCGCAAAATGCAGCAAAGTTTTGAATAAAGGAATTTGTTTTAAAGCCTTTGTGACTCAAAAGTCGGTGGAAACCAAAGGTAATACCAACCATACCTGTAAGGTAATGCATTACTAAAAAGACTATTAAAGCCTGCCATGTAAAATAAAACCAGCAAAGTGTTAAACCTATAATGTGTACTGCAGTAATCCAAATGAAATTTCTCCAATTGAATTTTGTTATTGATGCAGATTCTCTTAATTTCATAAGTCCCTCTAAAATTTTGAAAAAAGTGTTACACACTCCTTTTACGTTCTAACGGTAATTTTAGAGCAATGTGAAGGTTATAAACGTAAAAGAACTGTAAAGAGGGGTAACTATTTGAATTTGCTTGGCTATATTGTTCTTGTGTAAGATAGATTTAAACAAGAGTATAAGTTATTGTTATTTTTATGTATTTATAAATAATTATTATTGCTTAAGTTTTAAAAAAGTATTGTAGATTTCTTTAGAATTTAATTCATACTTTTCTGCAATTTCTTTGCTTGCTTGCTTTGCTTGTTTACCCAGTTTAACCCATTCTTGAACTTCTATTGCAGCTTCTTCAGGAGTTCGTATGAGATTCTCATTTTTAATTTCTTCGATATTTACAGTGACAACGAATTCTCCTTGAACTTCAATTTTATTTTTTATTTTTTCTAATGAATCATTGATATTTCCAATAATATGTTCTTCAAATTTTTTAGAAATTTCTCTTGAAATGCATACTTGTATGGGGCTATCAATAAAATAATTTTTTAAATTATTTAATGTGTCAATAATTCTTTTAGGGCTTTCAAAAAAAATAGCTATACAGGGTGAAATAGACTTCCATTTAGCAAATTCTTTTATTTGATCTTTTTTATTGCGCCCTAGAAAACCAGAAAAAAGACTTCTTGGTTGAATAAATCCACTTGCAGCAAGCGCAGAAGTCATACTGCTCGGTCCAGGAATGCTTAATATACGAATCCCATTTTTATGAGCAGCTCTAATAAAGTAACTGCCAGGATCTGAAATACATGGGGTTCCCGCATCGGATACAACTGCAGCACTTTTATGAGTTGAATTTAAAATTTTATTTATTAGATAATCTGTTTTATCTTTTTCATTATGGACATGTAAGCTTTCAAGTTGAGATTTTATACCAAAATTATTCAATAATTTACTTGTATGACGTGTGTCTTCACAGGCTATAAAGTCAACACTTGAGAGAATGTTTTGTGCGCGTGGAGAAAGATCTCCTAAAGTACCAATTGGGGTAGAAACTATATAAAGAACGGCTTCAGACATTATTTTCCTTAATTAAATTCAAAAACTTCAGCACTGTATTTTCCTTTTTCATCTCGTTTAATTGAAGCAAAAGGATGTTTCGTATCATGGGTAAAAAATAATTTTGCATTTTTAGTATAGAGATCATCTAAAAATTTCTTTTTTTCATCGATGACAAGCTCAGGGTATCGATCATATCCCATTGATATGGGTATGTGCATCCAAGCAAAACCAGGAATGAGATCACTTGCAAAAACAAGTAAATAATTCTCTAGATGTATTTCTGCAAGCATAAGCCCAGGAGTGTGACCATTGGAAAATCGAAATGTAACAAAAGGAGCAAGATCACTTTTTCCATCTTCCTCAATTAAAACCAAGCGACCTGATTTTTCAAGAAGATTGTTTAAAATGGGAATAAAAGAAGCTTTGTCGCGGGGATGAGGATTGATAGCTCGTTGCCAATGCTCTTTTCCTACATAAAATTTAGCATTTGGAAATAAAAGTCGAGTTTCTCCTTCGTTATATGCTGAAAGTAATCCGCCTGCATGATCAAAGTGTAAATGAGAAAGAACAACGGCATCTATTTTTTCATGAGGAATATTATTTTTTTGTAAATTATTTAGAAGAACATGTTCTTTTTCAACAACACCAAATCGATCCTTTAATTTTGGTTCAAAGAAGGCTCCGACTCCGGCTTCAAATAGAATATTTTTCCCCTGCTTATTTTGTATTAAAAGGCTTCTGCAAGATAAATTAATTCTATTTTCTTTATCACATTCTACCCAAGATTCCCACATAGTTTTGGGGGCATTTCCAAACATGGCTCCACCATCTAATTTTTGCGTGTTGCCTTCAATAGGAATAACTTTCATGAACGAGCTCCAATATCATAAATTTGTTGGGTCATAATATTTGTCTATATACGGATTTTTGTGCTCTAAATAGCTTGGAATTAATTTTGCCAATATTTCAGAACTGATAATAATCCATTTTCCATTTTTTTGAATGAATGGCCCTGGCAATGGTAATAGTTCTTTGGGTTGTAAGTAATTTCCTAGGGAAATTGTTTTTGTAATAAAAGATCTTATAGAACCTATAACTTCTGGACTTAATTCTTTACCATTCTTTTGAAATAAATCTCCAGTGGGAGAGAAAAGTCTTAATTCAGGAATTATTTTATTGCCATCTGTGTCTAAGGTTATAGATGCTTTTTCTGAATACCCTGTAAGCTTATTAACTTTATTTTCGAAATCTGAAAAATAAACTTCACCAGCTGGTGATGAAAAATAATCAGATAATATATTTGAATTTTGTCTGATTCTTTCTGAAAAATCAATCAATTCGTTCTGGATTTTAATCATGTCAAATAATATAGAAAAACTCGTAAAAGTTTTTGGAGAGTCAGATGGTAATAAAAAATCATTTCCTGAAGCAGAGACAGATGTAATAATATTATTCGCTTCTTCTTTTACATTTAAAGATGTTAGATTTTCTATATAAGATAATTGATTAGAATAAATTAATGTTTTGCCTTTTAAAGTCCAATATATATTCAAATTTAATTTAAAATCATTGCTTAATAAAGATAAAATTGCTTCAAAATTCTTTCTAAATTTGTCTCTTTGTAGGGAGAACCTTCCACAGTAATCCCATGGGTTGATTTTTATTGAACAGATTGAATTTAAAAACTCTGAAGGATCGGTGACAGATAGAGTTAATTGAGAATGTTTAATATCTTTAAGATCATCCTTTTTAAGTGTATTAAATGAGATATTTAAAGAATGTTTTTTTAAATAATTCTCTAAATTTTTTGGTATGCTTTTAACAAATATTTCTTCAAATGAATTGGGAGATAGCGAGCCATCCTTTTTTAAATACGGTGCAAGAGATAATAAAACGATGTTTTTGGTTGAGAGTTGGAGTTGTGTTGCTCCACCAAATAGAAATGTTTGTCCATTCCACAACTCTTCTATTAAAAATGAAAGAGGTTTTGAAAAAGGACTTTCTTCATTTTGGGAAAGTTCGAGTTCATTGGCTATTAAATTTTGGGAATCTTGCGTAGGAAAAAACTTGCTTTCTTCTGGTATGTAACCATAATTTCTAGGATCAAAAAATTCATGTTCTTCAGTGGTTTCTTCATCAATAAAGTTTAGAAAATCACTTAATACCTCATCGAGCTTTTTTATCATTCTTTTACTATTTTGTGGTTTAATATCTAAAATGAAAAATCCAGTGGAACCAACGTTACTTGTTGGAGGGAGAGTTTGTTTTGAGTTTGTTTCTACTAGACCCATATTTTTTGAGAAATGATAAAGCTGCTGATTAAAGCTCTTTGGGTAATTATAAGTTATTGCAAACGCAGGCTTTCCAGATTTTTTTGCAAGATCTGAAAGTTGAGGAGTATTATTTTGTACTATTTGGTATAAGTAAAAAACAAAACAAGTAATTATCAATATTATTGTTAGCATGCTTGTAAATAACAAAAGAATGATGTTTGAATTTTTTTTCATGTGCAGCTCAATTACTCATTTTTTTGAATCGTTTTTAAGTTCTTTAATTTTCTATTCATGCGCAACCAATGAATAAAAATATAAATCAACTCATAGCTTTATATTAAACTATTTCTGGCAAAACTGTAATAACAATATAAGAGATATTTTCTCTCTAAGCCTATGACTTAACATATTTCTATTTTTTCTGTGATCAAATTATAGAAAATGTTTTTTGATCTCAATGAGTCTACAATTTCTATTTGAAAGCAGTCTTGACTTTTTTATAATGAATTTGATAATTAAAGTAATTATTTTTAAATTTTAATATTTTTAGATAATTATATCTTTATATGAGTTAAGGATTTCTTATGAATTTAAATAATAAATCAGTATTTATGCCAAAATTTAGCCAATTATCTCTATCTCAGTTTCCACAGCTTTCCATTGAATGTGGAATTTTAATACGTGATATATCTGGAATTTTAGATATAGCTCTAAATGAAAATGTAATTATTATGTTTCGTTCTACTGGAGCTTATGCTCGTCCTTGGCTTGAGCAAGGATACCCATCTAAAAACTTTCATATTAAAGGAAAAACTTCAGATTGGGGACTTCATGCTGGCCTTGTTCCTTTTGAAGGAAAGTATAGCAAAGTATGGTTTGATGAGATTGGAGCCAAAAAAGGTTCTGAGGAAAATAATAATGCAATTAAAGAAAAATATGCCACAATGTCACCTCTTATTATGAGTGAACAAGATTTGATTAAACAACTTAAAAATTTGAGAGCTCGAGGAAACTCTATTACGGAAAAATTTTTGAGGGCAGATAAATTTGGCAACCGCTACTTTATTTGTAGTGTATCAAAAAGTAGTAGGAATAAATGTTTTTATTTTAAATTAGAGTGTATTTTAAATAATTCATTAATGAAAAAATATAGAGTATTTATTTCTGAAAGTATAGATAAAAATTTTGAACAGCTTTTTGTCATGGCTTATTTGGTCTCAAATAATAATAAAAACTATATTACCGGCGATTACGATTTATTTAATATTTGTCCGCTTTTTAGTGATTATAGTTTAAAAGATATTCCAATGGAAAAAAGACTAAATTGTATTGGAACATCAAATTTATCATCTCCATCATTTTTTCGTTATAGAAATAATAATGAAATGCATCAAAAAATTAATCAACCCAATTTTCCACTTAATGAGCATCCTCATCAAGGAAATATAACACCAAGAATTCAAACTATAATAGAAAAATTAAGTAAAAGACTGACTAAAGGAAACGCTTTACCTAATACGAGAATACATCATAACACGGAAGCATATAATCCATTTGCAGATATTTTGGAAAATTGTTTTCCAATTTCATATTTTTTACCTAAAAATATTGCTAATTTAAAAAGTACTAGAATTAATGATAAAGTAAAATATGGTTATGGATGGTATGGGAGTGTTAATAATAAAAACGAATTAATTGAATTTATAAATTTTGTTTTTGAGAAAGGATATTTTTTCCCAATTAATAAAAAATGGAATTTGGAGTCTTATTTTATAAGAAAATATGCTTCGAATTTTATAAGAAAATCATCAATTTTTTTGTAGTCGTTGTAGAGTTTAATTTTTAAGGAGGATTAATATGCCTTAATAAATTAGGATTTTTAATTGAAAAAATTTTAAAACAAATCCACCCAAAAATGAAATATTTTGGATGGATTTATTTACGAAGATACAATAAAAATTAAGCAGGCGTAGGTGTTGTATTTAATGGATTGAGATTGTTTTCATTTGCTGTATCAAGTTTTGAACCTGCTCCATCAGCACCCTCTACATTGCCACTCAAAGTCTTTTTAATTTGAATTTCTTTGATTTTCTCAGAATTCGCATTGTTATTAATTATTTCTAGGAATTCTTCGCTGTCGAGAGTTTCAACTTCGAGTAAAATGCTTGAAACCTTTTCAAAAACATCCATGTGTTCAACAAGAATTTGTTTTGCCAATTCGTATTGAGTGTTGATAATCTTTGAAACTTCCATGTCGATTTCATGAGCAAGAGTTTCAGAGTAATTACGTGACTCTCCCCAGTCCCTTCCTAAAAATGGATTTTCACTTTTCTGTCCGAAGTTTATAGGCCCAAGGCGGCTCATACCAAATTGACAAACCATGCGACGTGCGAGGTCTGTGGCTTTTTGAATGTCATTTGAAGCACCTGTGGTAAACTGAGAGAATTTAATTTCTTCTGCAGCACGTCCGCCCATTGCATAAGCTATAGTCGTCAAGAGGTCTTCTTTAGAGTAGCCATAAACATCTTCTTTTGGAAGATATGCAGTCACCCCAAGCGCTTGACCACGTGGAATAACAGTAATTTTATGAACATTATCACGTGACTTTAAGAAGTGAGAAACCAAAGCATGGCCTGCTTCGTGATACGCTGTAACACGAATAGTTTCTTTAGGAAGAACCGCACTTCTGCGCTCTGGTCCCATTAATATTTTATCTTTTGCAGATTCGAAGTCTTTTTCAATAACACGTTTCATGCCATTGCGAGCTGCCATAAGTGCTGCTTCGTTACAAAGATTTTCAAGATCAGCTCCTGAAAAACCTGGGGTACCAAGTGCAATGCGTTCAACGTTGATATCTTCAGCGTGCTTAATTTTTTTCATGTGTACGCCTAGAATTTCTTTACGGCCGCGTACATCAGGAAGGCCAACCATTACCCGTCTGTCAAAACGTCCAGGTCTTAAAAGTGCGGGGTCAAGAACATCAGGGCGGTTTGTAGCAGCAATAACGATGACGGCATCGTTGGCTTCAAAGCCATCCATTTCAACCAATAATTGGTTCAGAGTTTGTTCTCTTTCATCATGTCCACCACCAACGCCTGCACCACGGTGTCTACCAACGGCATCGATTTCGTCGATGAAAATAATACAAGGAGAATTTTTCTTGGCATTTTCAAATAAATCACGCACACGTGATGCACCAACACCAACAAACATTTCAACAAAATCAGAGCCTGAAATAGTAAAGAAAGGAACTCCGGCTTCGCCTGCAATAGCGCGTGCGAGCAAGGTTTTTCCTGTACCAGGAGCGCCCATCATAAGAACGCCTTTAGGAATTCGAGCACCAATTTCTTGGAATTTTTTGTGGTCTTTAAGAAATGCTACGATTTCGGAGCATTCTTGTTTGACTTCTTCAATGCCAGCAACGTCTTTAAACGTTACTTTATTTGCACCTTCAGATTGAAGCTTTGCTCTGCTTTTACCGAAGGACATTGCTTTACCACCAGCTCCTTGCATATTGCGAAGGAACATAAGCATAAGTCCAACAATTAATATTGCAGGAAGCCACATTGTTATAAGGCTTACCCACCACACGCTGCCATCATCTGGTTTTTCATAGTTTATTGGTATTTTTTTGGCTTCGAGTTCTTTACGTAATTGAGAACGTACACCATCATCTGCAGGACCATAAGTTGTCACAGTTGAGTTGTCTTTTAATTTCGCAACAATTTCATCGCCACGCAAATTATCAGAACGCACTGTAACACTCACAATGCTTTGTTGATCTCCAAGGGGTTTCTCAACATAACTTTGAAATTGTGGATAAGTTTTTTGAATATCTTCATGAGGTTTGTATAAAAACTTAAAAGATAAAGCAAATAAAACTATAATCGCTGCCCACACCAGCGCGGCTTTTAACCAGGATTCTTTACCCATTCGAGCTCCTTACCTTTCACTTTAGCCTCTGGTTTGGTTGGAGGCAATCAAGTATCATCTTATGCTACAAAACGGGCGATCTCTACACCCTTTGGAACAGTTTGCAACGGTACCACACTAAGTCAAGTCATTCCTTATCGGATACTTTATTCAGACTTCTATATTTTTTCTCTAAAAACATCTATCTCAATGTTTTCATTATTTTTTACTAATTGAATTCCCCAGCCAGAACTTATTTTAATCTCTTTTTTAATTATCTTCTTTTTATACATAAGCTCCACTTCATAGAGAATATTGTCTATACAGTTTTTTGTCACAACCCCTAACAAGCTTTTTTCTTTTTGGATAAGGACATGAAAAAGCTCAGAAGATTTTGTTTCCTTATCAATTGTATAATGATTGCATTTGCTTGATTTAAGAAATGATTCATTTAATTCCAACTGCTCAATAGCATGCTCTGACAGTTTATGAAATGCCTGTTGATAATTAGGTCGTAGTTTTTTTAAGTGTTGAAGAATATTATTTCTCACATAATTTCTATCATAATCATTATTAAAATTAGATAAGTCTGTTCTATATTCAATTTTAAATTCGTTAGAATAATTTTCTATTTCTTCATAATTAAATTTGCAAAAAGGTCTATAATAAATTTTATCATCCGAAAATTTTTGAATGCCTTTTAACCCTTGCAATGCAGAGCCACGCAAAACATGAAGTAACACTGTTTCCACATGATCACGAGCATGATGCGCGGTCACAATAAAATATTGCACACAATTTAATTCAATTTTCATTTTTTCAGATAAAAGATGAGCTTTATTTTTGCGCCATTTTCGTGCACTGTTTTGAAAGTTGTTACCTTCTTTTGTAAAAGTCTCTTCATCAGCTATTTCTTGATAAAAAGGAATACCTGTTTTAAGACAAACTTTACAAATAAGTTCAGCATCTTTATCTGATTCTTCGCCACGTTTTTTATGATTAAAATGTTGAGCAATTAATTTAAAGCTATTTTTAGAATTAAAATATTTTGAACTAAGCACCTTAGAAAGCACATGCAAAAGACACATGCTATCCATTCCACCTGAGACTTGAAGGTTTAATAAAATTACTTTTCCAGAAAAGCCTAATTGAGTTTCAATTTGTAATAAATCTGACAGTATTTTGTATTCTAGTCGAGTTAAATTATGCCCTCGCTTTTCCATTTTATCCTCTTCGCATACATTATAAATTCAGATTGGTTTTCAAGATTTTTAAGACCCCAAGCACAAGCTTGATAGAAAAGTTGTTTCCTGATAACACAAAAATGATAGCTCCTCTTTCAAAGACTCGCTTTCATATGCTGCCAATAAAGCATAAAATAAAGGTGTTTTATAGTAATAATATATGAAAGTTATTAAAATAATCTAAAGGTATTAAGATGCAAAGTACTAATCGGATCGCAAGGCGCTGGAATACAACAGGCAAAAGTATTTTTTCTGAAATGACTGCTCTTTCTAAACTGTACAATGCGGTCAATTTAGGCCAAGGGTTTCCAGATTATTATGGCCCCACGCGCCTTCTTGAAGCGATTTCGAAACAGGTCTTAAGTTGCCACAACCAATATTCTCCATCACATGGAGAAGAACCTTTGCGAAGAGAAGTCTCCTATTTTGTTGAATCTACTACTGGAGTTATTTACGACCCCGACTCTGAAATCACAATCACTTCAGGGGCATCTGAAGCTCTTTACAGTGCAATCAATGCATTCGTGAACCCTGGGGATAAGGTGTTGGTGTTTGAACCTGCTTTCGATCTTTATTATCAAGCTATTGCAAACGCAGGTGGAGAAGCCGTGCCAGTGAGACTTCACTCTCCAGACACTCCTGTGGGAGTTCGTGGTGGAGGTTGGAGTATTGACTGGAGTGAATTTGATTCCGTGGCAGCCGGCGGGTTTTCTCTTATTGTTTTTAACTCACCACATAACCCATCTGGCAAAGTATTTAGTGAAGAGGAAATTGATCGTATTTCTTCAAAAATACTTAAAAATAATGCAATTGTTTTAAGTGATGAAGTGTATGAAAATCTAACCTATGATTCACACAACCACATTTCTCTCTGTACAATTCCAAAAATTCAACATTTAGTTGTTAGAATTAGCTCTGCAGCTAAAACCTTTGGTTTTACAGGACTCAAAACAGGTTGGATTTGTGCTCCTGCAAATTTAACTGACGCCATTCGCATTGTACATCAGGCCACTGTTTTTTGCACCAGTCCTTTTACCCAACTGGGACTAGCAGAAGTCATGTCCGATAAAAACTGGCTAGAAAGTTATTTAAACGAACAGAAAAAAAGCTACGCTGCTAAAAGAAATTATTTGAAATCCGTTTTAGAAAGGGCTGGCTATCAATTGAGTAAGTGTGAAGGAACATTTTTTATTACTGCAAATTTTGAAGGACTAGCAGGTGATATGTCAGATGTGCTTTATGCAAGACAACTCGTTGAAACTCATAGAGTTGCAACAATACCTGTATCGGTATTTTATAAACATCCTCCAAAAAGTTTACCTTGGATACGTTTTGCATTCTGTAAAAAAGACGAGACTCTTCATACAGTCGCCGATTTACTTCTCAACTCTTAACTTCAATTCCTGTCCATAAAGCAAAGCTTTTTTTTGCTTGAGAAATAAGCATTCTCTTGCCGTTTATTGCTTTAATTTTATTATCTTTTGCATATAAAATAGCTTTGCTATCTATATAAATGAGATCAAAATAAAAAATATTTTTGTTCTGAGTTATTTTTAAAGTGTGCTCCATTGCCGAAATTGCAAATGGATTTACATCTAAACTATTTTGACCAATTGGAATTGTATTTATGATTAAGACTTTTATTTTGTCGTCGCAATCAAAACTAAGACATTTAAATAACTTTTCAAACTCTAATGAATTTACAGCGACTTTTCTTTCATTAGAGAGGAAAGGAAAATGCTCTTTAGTTTTTTCTGGAGAGCGCGTTGAACAAACAATTTTTAAACAGTTCTTATCTTCTATGCAATTATAAATTGCAGATGCTGCGGCCCCGCCTCCCCCAAGTACGAGTGCAATATATTTTTCACCAGTTTTTACAAGGTGTTGAATTGAATCTTGCACACCAAAAATATCGGTATTGTCCAAGCACCACTTTCCTTTGTCATTTCTGTATATTGTATTTGCTGCATGAATTGTTTCTACTCTTTTGGACAATTCAAATAAATTTGATTTCAGAATCGTGTTTTTAAATGGAAGAGTTATATTTCCACCAATAAAACTATCTGTATCAATAAGATCTTTAACTAAGCTTAAAAAAACATCTTCACTTTTAACAGGCATTGACAGGTAAACACAATTTAGTTTTTCTCTTAAAAACCATTCTGTGTGCATTGCGGGTGACAGAGAGTTTTCAATTGAGTCGCCAAAAAGAAAACAATATTTTGTTTTCCCATCTGGGACAAAAGAAGTCTTCACTGAAATCATTTTTTTCATATAACAACCTATAATTATACATTTTTATTAAAAATTAAGCTGCCTTTTTTAAAGGCTTTTTGTCAAAATATGTTTAAACTGCAAGCAGACTCACAAAATAAACTCAAGGTATTTTTACCGATGACGATAAAAATTGAAAGCGCAAATAGAATGCGTCGTGAAGATGCTCGATTGCGCAATCACCGCGTCGAGAGGACGCTATGTGGCTTGTATAAACGTCTTCAGTGATGTGAGAGAGGAAACGTCATGGTAACGAGAAGAAAAAAAGCTGGTACGAAAGCAAAAACGACTGGCAAAAAACGTAAAAAAACGACTAAGGCTAAATCTAGCAAAACAAAAAGAAAAGTTGCTAAAAAAGCCGGAGCGAGAAAAACCAAAGCAAAACGCGCTGGTAAAAAAACTACAGCTACGAAGAGAAAACGTAAAAAAACAGGAGTTAAAAAAACTGTTGCTACGAAGAGAAAACGTAGAAAGACAACTGTAAAGAAAACTGGAGTTAAAAAGACAAAGAGAAAAGCTAAGAGAAAGACTAAACTTTCTGTAGTTTCAAAAACTCGTAAACGGAAAGCTAAAAGAAAAACTTCAGCTAGAAAAGTTGTTGCAAGAAAAACTTCCGACAAACATCTCAAAAAAGCAGGCTAAACTTTGCTTTAACCTGATTCTTAAAATGCAGAATTGTTTTTAAAACAATCTGTCCTGCCTCATAAGCCTGACTTTTTAAAAGTCAGGCTTTTTCAATATGTTTTAATTTAATTTTTATTTATTAATAATTTAGGAAGGAATATTGTTTTTTTCATTTCTACTTTTAAGATCGTCAGTTAATTTATTTAATAATTCTGAAGAAATAGCAACGATATCTTTATCTGCAAGCCCATAAGATCTTAAATCTTTAAAAATACTTTCTGCAATTGATTTTGTCGTGTTGGCAGAAGATCCTAAATTTGAACTTTGATTCAAATTTTTTATTGTATTCAAAAGAGTATGCATGTATATCCCCTTTATTAGGTTAAACGCAAAATTTTTGTCTCAGTAAAAAAATAAAATGACAAAAATTTACAACTTAAATTAGTAAGCAAAAATTATGCCGTTATTTTTTCTAACAAATCTTTAGCTTTTATAAGCCATTCGATTTTTTTTAACTTAAAGTGTGTCTTTTGTGATTCAGTTTTTTCATAAAAAAGAGACACAGACAAAATTGCATCATATTTAAGCTTTAGTAAAGTCTTTAAGTTATTCTTGTCAATCGCACACAAATTTGTTTGACATCACTTTTCATGTAGTTAGCAAACAAATATTCTGATAACCTATTTGTATTCAAGGAATCTAAACCAAAGAGATTGGAGCATAGACAAAAAATTGTCTTGACCGTTGCAATCTAAAGTCGCATGTATTTGTTGGCCAATGTTTAAGGGCTTGTTGTTTGCTGTATTTTATAAAATGAGAAGAAGCCATCAAGGAGAAGCTATGGATATGCACGAACTGATTAGGCAAATGGAACGAGCTGAAAGAGTATGGCCTGATGAAAGGCCATGGGCTATACAAGTCCTCGCAAGCTACTTACATGTTCAACCTCCAGAGTTGCTGGGTCTTTTTCGTCAAATCAACCCAACACTTGAAACTGAACGAGATCAAGTACTTCCAGAAGATTTGCGCCTATTAAAAGCTTACTGTGAACGAATTATCGAAAGAAATTCACAAGAGAGTATTGAAGACAAACGCAGAGAGCAGGTACGCGCTCGCAAAACAATTCAATCTCTTTCACCAAAAATTGCCGAAATGATTGCTGCACGCGATCATGTTCGCGCCTTAAACTCATATATTTATTTGCTCGGAGAAAGTGGAGAATACGCTCTTCCAGAAGAAAAAGCACAATGGTATGAAGAAATGGGTCGACTGTGTTTAAAAGTCAAGCGTCATCCAAATGAAGCAGCTCGCTATTTCCGCTCTGCTGTAAATGCTTTAAGCTTGCTCGAAGATGCTGATGGCATTCAAGACCTGCTTGAAACCTATGATGAAGAATTTCAAGGGGACGAAGCACGTCGTTCATGGGATTCCGTTATGCTAACTGGAAAAGAATCTTTAACCAAATTAACATGCAGTGTGAGCTAATCGTCATGAAAAAGTATTTTACAATCGCAACACTTTGCTTGGCAGCACCTTTTTTTATAGTTGGTTGTGCATCATCGCCAAAAAATCCAAATTTACCTTCTGAATCTGAAAGTGAAAATTATAAAATTAATGGTTATTTGGTTGTAGATGGAATTGACAAAGACACTGTTTCCCTAAAGCTCGATAAAGAGGATAAAATTGCAGTTGTTGTCCGCGATATCAGCACAACCTCTTACTCTTATTTAGAACCTCGCTACCACAATACATTTGTCAATTATGAAGGAAAAGCTTCTTGCTGCATGCCTAAAAATGGGCTCATAGGTGCATCTGGCAGCTCAGTTTATAAGTTTTCATTTATAGGTAAAGGCAAAACAACTATAAAACTTATAAAAAGACAAAAAGGACTACTTACCACTGCAGTAAGCTTTGATACAGATGAAGTTTTTAACATAAATGTTGAAGTCGACTAATATCTCTTCATTGCTTTTTGAGCTTCTTTTTTAGCATCTTTTTGTTTTTCAGCATCACGTTTATCGTGGTTCGCTTTACCCTTAGCGAGCCCCAGTTCAATTTTTACACGATTGTTATCATCAAAATAAATTTCGAGCGGAATAAGCGTGTAGCCTTTTTGGCGGGTTGCTGCATCGAGGCGTTCAATTTGATTTCTGTGCAAAAGCAATCGTCTATCTCTTTTTTCGTTATGATTTAAGTAGCTTGCATGTTTTAACGAAGGAATATAAGCATTTACAAGCCAAGCTTGTCCATCACGCACCATGGCATAGCCTTCAACAATGCTCCCATGACCATCGCGAAGTACTTTAACTTCACTTCCTTTTAAACTAACGCCTGCTTCTATCTTTTCTTCGATATAGTAGTCGTGCCAAGCTTTTCTGTTTTTTGAGATTGATTTCATAGTTTTCTCATGTTCAATTCTATTGTTTAGCCTTTTACTGTAATTTATAAGGCAGAAACTATCCGTTAGAATAGTTGATTGAAGACTCATAATTTGTCAAGGAAAAATAAATGCCAATCGAGTTAAATACATTGAATATAATTTTCGGATTATTTGTTTTTATATTTGGAATTTGTATTGGAAGTTTTTTAAATGTGGTTATTTATCGATTGCCAAATAAAATCTCGCTTATATTACCAAGAAGTTCTTGTCCTAGTTGTAAAACAATTATTTCTCCATTTGCACTTATTCCATTATTGGGCTACATTTTTACAAGAGGAAAATGTCAAAAATGTAAAACAAAAATATCTATACAATATCCTTTTGTAGAATTTTTATGCGGTATACTAAGCGTTATTGTCTTTTTTAAATTTTTAAACCCATATATTATTCTCGATTCATTCCCCATTTTATTCTCAGTAGATTTTACTCATTTTGGACGATTTCATTACTCAGGTTATGTCCCTTTTTTTGTGTCACTTTGGCTTTTATATACTGGAATACCTCTTTCATTTATCGACTTAAAATATAAAATATTACCAAACTCTATCACACTACCAGGTATTTTAGTTGGCTTTGCAATGAGCTGTCTCAACCCTGATTTGGGTTGGTTAGAAAGCTTAATTGGTATTGCCTGTGGAGCAGGAGGACTATTTTTTATTTCAAAATTTTATGAGTATTTTAGAAAAAAAGAAGGCATGGGCATGGGAGATATAAAATATCTCGGATTCATCGGCGCAGTGTTAGGATGGAAAGGCGTTATTTTAACTCTTTTTATGGCGAGCTTTATTGCAGCTATAATAGGTATTATATGGGCTATTTATTCAAAAAAAGGACTTTCGGCTGCAATACCTTTTGGCCCTTTTTTAGCAACCTCCGCTTTTATTATCAGTGTATTCGGAAATGATATGAATGCTTATATTTATTTTGGTTAAATTAACAAAGGTAATTAATTTTTAATGCAACATATTTTAACTCAATTAAATAATGAACAAAGAGAAGCCGTTATTTCCTCAAAAGGAGCTTTACTCGTTTTAGCGGGTGCAGGTACTGGTAAAACAAAAGTTATAACTACAAGAATTGCATGGATGATACACTCTGGAATTCGGCCTGAAAGTATTGTTGCAGTGAGCTTTACCAATAAAGCAGCTAAAGAAATGCAAGAAAGACTCGCAATACTTGTAAGCGAAAAAATTGCTAGAAAAGTTGAACTCTCTACATTTCATTCTTTTGCATTAAAAATATTACGAAATTACCATGCTGAGTTTGGGCTGCAAAATAAGTTTTCAATTTCTGACGAAGGTGAAAGTCGAAATTTACTTAGGGAATCTATTCGAGAATTTAACCTTGAAGATATTCTTTCATTGCAAGATGCCGCACAAAAAATATCTCATTTTAAAGATTGTCTATTTACGGATGATGACTTCACTAATAAAAAAAATATTTTTGACAGTAAAATTTTAAAACAACTATTTAATGCATACAATCGCAGACTTCGATTATATAATTTGATAGATTTTGATGATATTGTTTATTTAACTGTGCTTGGATTTAAAAATAATCCAAGCCTTCTTGAAAAAATTCAAAATAATATTTCGTTTTTAATGGTCGATGAATTTCAGGATACAAGTCATGCTCAATTTGAATTCATTTGTATGCTGTCTTCAAAATCAAGAAATATTTGTGTTGTGGGCGATGATGATCAAAGTATTTATTCTTGGAGAGGCGCAAAACCCTCAGTCATTTCAGATTTTTTAAATAAATTTCCAGAAGCAAAAAAAGTGACTTTAGAACAAAACTATCGTTGCAGTCCAAATATTCTCAATGCAGCAAATAGTGTGATCAGAGAAAATACGGAGCGTCTTGGCAAAGAACTTTGGAGCAAACAAGAAAATATTCATTCTGTTATAATCCATGAGTGTGAAAATGAAAGAGATGAATCAATATTCGTTGCTGACAATATCTGTTATTTGCAAAAGAACAATCATTCATTTAATTATGATGATGTGGCAGTATTAGTCAGATCAAATAGTCAGACTCTATCACTTGAACAAGTCTTTGCTGAAAAAAAAATTCCGTACCATATTAATGGGGGGACACAGTTTTTCGATAGAAAAGAAGTTCGAGATCTTTTTTCATATTTAAAACTTGCTCATAATAATTCTGATTTAAATAGTTTATTTCGTATTATGAATCTTCCTAGTAGAGGCATTGGAATAACAACGCTTGAAAAAATTAAAGAAACATATTTTAATGCATACAAACAAAATTCAAAAATAAGTATTATAGAATCCTTAACCGATCTTGCAAAAACTCACAAAGGGATACTCGAATTTATTAATTTATGGAATATTTTCGGTACCAAACTAAGACATTCTGAAAACATCGTGGACATTTCGTCTGCACTCAAGGAGTGCTATGAAAATATTGGGTTGAAAAAAGATATTTTAGTGTCTTCAGCCAATATGCAGATTGCTCAATTCCGAATGGAAATCGTAGGGAGAGTTCTTAAAGTTATAGAAAAACTTGAACTGGAAAAAGAAAATATACAATCAGTTATTGATGCTCTTCATCTCGATGAAGCAAAATTTGATCGTGCCAATGACAATTCTGGAAAAGTTCAAATTATGACAATACACGCTTCTAAAGGACTCGAGTTTCCAAATGTCTTTTTAATTGGAGTCGAAGAAGGTATTTTACCCCATGAAAGAAGCTTAACCATAAAAAATGGAGAGCAAGAAGAACGTCGGTTATTTTATGTAGCCATTACGAGAGCTAAATACAGACTTCTCATTTCTCATTGTGGATTTCGCAAAAAAGGACGTTCAAGCAACTCGGAAAGAGAGCCTAAGCCTTCGCGCTTTCTGACAGCAATACCTCGCCATTTAGTTGAATATGGTAAGACAGATCCTTCATCTGAAGAAGCAAGACGAATGGAAGCTGCTCGAAAATTATTTGATCTATTTCGTTGAAATAAATATTTTTTCAAGAGTTAACTCGCTTAAATTGACTATATTTAATTTCGGATTATCTTGCATTATTTTTTCATAAATTAAATCTATTTTTTCAGTTTCTCCAAAAATATCTAAACCATATATACCATCATGTGTTTCTCCTGATATTAGAAAATATATATCACCCTGTCTACATACATATTCAATAGTAGATAAGTTATCAATATTATAAATATTTAAAAATTCATCTTTTAAATGAATATCTCTTGTTGAAAGATAAAAACTCTTATTATAATATTCTCGATGAACATTTCTCATAATAAATTCTTCTATATGATCTTTTGTTATTGAGCACATAGCCGAATATACAACTTTTCCCTTATCATCCATAGTTTTAATTTCTTCAGATGCATTTATTTTTTCATAAAATGAAATGTCATCACCATCTTTCTTCAATTGTTTCCATAATTTTAAATAATTTGTGATTCTATTATTCTCAGAATAGTAGCATGAAAGAGTAAAGTATAATGTTCCTGTAGGAGTTATAATTTCTTTAATAATTCTTGATAAATTTTCATATATATGGATCAATTCTTGATTGTCTGCCCAAGGTAGTATCTTTTCATATATTTTAATGACTTTTAAAGAACTTAAATAATCATTTTCTTTTATATATTTTTTTGTTTTATAATATTTGAAAAGCGGAAAAATAATATTATCAACATAGTTGTCTTTTCCTAAATGACATTTTAATATATTTAACATTCAATATTTCCTTTAATAATCATAATGAGAATTTTCTTTTGGTCCGTTATAGTGGGAGCCTCTGTTTTGAGAATCATTCTCTCCAAAAAAATGACCTTGGCTATGGTGCTGAATAACTTTAATGATCATAAAAAAACATCATAATGATTTATATAAGATTCATTTTCTTGGGAATATTTTCATGATCTTTTTCAAAACCTCTATGTTGTTTTAATGTATCATTCCCAAAATGGAATGGGTATTATATTTTTTTTGTGCGCCTGTTTTCCCATAATTGAAGAGGCATCTATTGATGCCAATTAAACACAAAAACTTGTTTAAGTAGAGAAATGAGCATCCATATTTTGAAAATATTTTCCATCACTCAATTTACAAAATTACTTTGGAATGGAAAATATTTTTTCAAGAGTTAACTCGCTTAAATTGACTATATTTAATTTCGGATTATCTTGCATTATTTTTTCATAAATTAAATCTATTTTTTCAGTTTCTCCAAAAATATCTAAACCATATATTCCATTATGTGTTTCTCCTGATATTAGAAAATATATATCACCCTGTCTACATACATATTCAATAGTAGATAAGTTATCAATATTATAAATATTTAAAAATTCATCTTTTAAATGAATATCTCTTGTTGAAAGATAAAAACTCTTATTATAATATTCTCGATGAACATTTCTCATAATAAATTCTTCTATATGATCTTTTGTTATTGAGCACATAGCCGAATATACAACTTTTCCCTTATCATCCATAGTTTTAATTTCTTCAGATGCATTTATTTTTTCATAAAATGAAATGTCATCACCATCTTTCTTCAATTGTTTCCATAATTTTAAATAATTTGTGATTCTATTATTCTCAGAATAGTAGCTTGAAAGAGTAAAGTATAATGTTCCTGTAGGAGTTAAAGTTTCTTTAATAATTCTTGATAAATTTTCATATATATGGATCAATTCTTGATTGTCTGCCCAAGGTAGTATTTTTTCATATATTTTAATGACTTTTAATGAGCTTAAATAATCATTTTCTTTTATGTATTTACTATTTTTAATACTTGGGAAAAATGGACAAATAATATTATCAACATAGTTGTCTTTTCCTAAATAACATTTTAATATATTTAACATTCAATATTTCCTTTAATAATCATAATGAGAATTTTCTTTTGGTCCGTTATAGTGGGAGCCTCTGTTTTGAGAATCATTCTCTCCAAAAAAATGACCTTGGCTATGGTGCTGAATAACTTTAATGATCATAAAAAAACATCATAATGATTTATATAAGATTCATTTTCTTGGGAATATTTTCATGATCTTTTTCAAAACCTCTATGTTGTTTTAATGTATCATTCCCAAAATGGAATGGGTATTATATTTTTTTTGTGCGCCTGTTTTCCCATAATTGAAGAGGCATCTATTGATGCCAATTAAACACAAAAACTTGTTTAAGTAGAGAAATGAGCATCCATATTTTGAAAATATTTTCCATCACTCAATTTACAAAATCACTTTGGAATGGAAAATATTTTTTCAAGAGTTAACTCGCTTAAATTGACTATATTTAATTTCGGATTATCTTGCATTATTTTTTCATAAATTAAATCTATTTTTTCAGTTTCTCCAAAAATATCTAAACCATATATTCCATCATGTGTGTTTCCTGATATTAGAAAATATATATCACCCTGTCTACTTAAATGTTCAATTATAGTGATATTATCAATACTATAAATATTTAAAAATTCATCTTTTAAATGAATATCTCTTGTTGAAAGATAAAGTCTCATATCATAATATTCTCGATGAACATTTCTCATAATAAATTCTTCTATATTGTCTTTTGTAATTGAGCACATAGCCGAATATGCGACTTTTCCCTTATCATTCAGAGTCATAATTTCTTCAGATGTGTTTATTTTTTCATAAAATGAAATGTCGTCACCATCTTTCTTCAATTGTTTCCATAATTTTAAATAATTTGTGATTCTATTATTCTCAGAATAGTAGCTTGAAAGAGTAAAGTATAATGTTCCTGTAGGAGTTAAAGTTTCTTTAATAATTCTTGATAAATTTTCATATATATGGAGCAATTTTTGATTGTCTGCCCATGGTAGTATTTTTTCATATATTTTAATGACTTTTAATGAGCTTAAATAATCATTTTCTTTTATGTATTTACTATTTTTAATACATGGGAAAAATGGACAAATAATATTATCAACATAGTTGTCTTTTCCTAAATGACATTTTAATATATTTAACATTCAATATTTCCTTTAATAATCATAATGCGAATTTTCTTTTGGTCCGTTATAGTGGCTTTTTGAATATATTAATAAGCATTAAAATTCTCTAAATTTTTAATATATAGCATAATGTTTAGTTGTTTTTCAAAAATTATTCTCACTAATGTTTTATTTTTTCTATATATATTAGATAAATTTAACTTTTAATTTGTCAGAAATAATAAGATCATTTAAAGATTTTATTTCCCCAATTTTAACGTTCTGATCATCAAAGTATTCAAATGGAATGTTCGATAATTTTAGAACTTCTTCAAGCTCTTTACGGTGAATTAAAAAAGATTGTTCTTTTATTTGTTTTGGAATGAGTACAAGATCGGAAGGAGGAAGCATAAGTGGCATGTTTTCTTGCAACATGATTAATGTTTTTTTCCCTATGTTTGGATCTCTGTCATAATCCCATATGGAAGTGTAATAAATATTATCAAATTCTATTGTCTGTAGTTTTGACATTTGTGAAAAATAGAATTCAGCAAAGTCAATGCCTTTTTCAGTGGATAACATTTGATATTTTTCAAATGTTTTAGAACCAAAATACATTGATCTTCTTGTTCCAATAATTTCAATTTCTCTGTCTTGTACAAGAGAAAGTAAAGCATTTGTATCAAATTCTAAAGATTTTTTTATCCAGTTCTGATTATATTCATCTTTAAACTCTTTGATACTATATTTTTTAGTTGTTTCATATAAAATTGGCTTATTCACTCGACTGGATTTAAAATTTTCTGCAAAATATAAAATAATGCTTAACGCAAGATCGAAATCTTGATAGGATGAAGCAGATAGAATTCTTACATTCATTACTTTTGTATCAGAAGAATAATTAAGCTCAATTGCTCTGCAAGTATTTTCTAGTGGTGAAAATCGCAGTCCCTCCTGTGGCCAAGTTTTAATATCAAATTTCTCATCGGCACTTTCTTCTTCCAAACATACAATATTATGATTTTTAAAATATTCTCTAAATTTATTGTATGATATTTTTTCACATTTTACCTGGAAGTCATAGCTCATAATTTATTTTAATCCTTTTATATAGTATTTTCTTATACACGAGACCTTAATAATTAGAAAAATTCAATAAACTTAAGTTCTTCAGAAAAACCAATGAGTTAAATCAAAAATTCATTGATTTAATATTATATATAAATTTATAAAATTTGAAAAGATTAAATCTGTTATTTTTTAGCAATTGTATCAGAAACAAACATATCCCTGAAAATCGTTTAAGGAGGATGGAATTCAATAAAAATTCACTAATTTTTATTTAGTTTTTCATCAATAATTTGTTGAACAAGTTCTTCACTGTGATCACTCCATAATGATTTCTGATCGACTAAATTTCGGTCAAAAAAATGATGCCTTCCTAAATGTTGCATAATTCTTTCTTCTTCAGCATATCCTTCGGGAGTGCCATGAAATCGATGAGAGGGGTGAGTGACAATAAAATAACCATCATTTATTTTTTCAATAATATAAGAGGTAAGAGTTTTAAATTTATCCTCACCAATTCTTTCAACAAGTTCTTTGCCAAGGAAGTTCACCCAACTGATTTGCGGAATTGTAATTCCGAATCCATAATAATCATATAAAGAAATTATGTCACCGTATTGATGAGAGGAGTCATAATTATCTGTCTTTCTAGTAAACTCATATCTTGTAATAATTACCTTTGAGGATTGAATGTTTCCATAGTAAGATTTAAACAATGGAAATAATAATTTAAAAAATTTAATCATATATTCTGAATTTTGACCCATGCTAAAAAACACTGTAAAAACGTTTTCATTATTATGATAATATCCAATCATACCATTTAACTTAGGTTTGTTTTTTCTTCTAAACATGGAGCAGTTGTCAGGCCATTCCTTGACTAAGCCTTCTATGCCTAATTCAGCAACGAGAAATTTTTTTTTAACCCCTTCTGCAAAGAAAAATTCTTCGGGGCGTAAATCGTCTTCTGCACTCAGCCAGTGTTCTAAAAAATTTTTTCCAAATTCTTTTTCTTCCATATCAGGATGGCATGCGAATAATTTTAATTTTAAATAATTTTTTGAAAACATTTTTTTCCTTTACTTATATATTATTCGATCTGTCATTTATTTTATGAGCTCTATCGCTATTCGTGTCTTTGTCATTTTTAGAACCTGTATTTGAATTTGTGCTTTTATTTAAATCCTTTTCGCAGGTATTATTTTTATCTTCTTTTTTATTGAAATCACGTCGCAGAATTCTTTCATCTTTAATACCTATTTTTAAGTTATATTCCTTTATAGCATCACTAAGTTTTCCTGTTACCTTCGTTTTTATATCAATAAAAAGTGTAAAGGGCAAATCAAATTTTTTTGCAACTAACAGTTCCATTTTAATTTGTGGTGTTAAACTCTGATAATTCGTATTTTTAACCTCAGCCACACCAATACCTTTTTTGGTATCAATAAAATCGGGTATTGTTCCCTTTTTATATCCTTGAAAATTAAATTTCTGGGTGTTTTTAATCAGGCCAAATTCACGAGCCACTTGCATTTCTGCACTGAGACCCTTTTTTCTATTATCATTTAGCATTTGAGATATATTTTTATCGGATCTTGGAAGACATTCAGCTTTAGCTGGAATTGCTGAGGATTTTGTCAATAATACTTTTTGGGGGTTAACGGCCGCATCTTCTGTTTTTACAATAGAGTTTTCTATTGAATTAATACTAACAGCAGCAGCTGCAACCGCAATGGTTTGAGCAACTTGATATGTCCGATATGCATTGTAAGCTTGATAACCTCTCCAAGCTGTTACGACAATTAATGGAATGACCTTGCCAGAAGGATCATTCATTAACACAGGATTATTCATAGAATATTGAAATAAATTGGCTTCAATTGGACTGTTGAATATTCTGTCTAAGTTTTGTCCAAAATGTAAATCTGGGGACAACCAAATACCACGGGCTGAGTCGAGGGTGCGAACTCCCATACTGCTTAGACCAGTGGAAGCAGAAAACTTTCCAGTGGCAAATACGCTTGAGCCACGCATACCTTGGGTTGCATTCGTGTTTGTTGAACCAAGAATTTCGAAGGATTTCATTTCCCAATTTTCACGTATGTTACTTTGCGCATTTTGGTAAAGAGAAATATCTTGTCTTTTATTTGATTTCTTAAAACTATTTAAATTTGAATTAGATAAAAGTGGAATTCCTCGTGCTAAACCAAATGGCTCACTTGCGTTGCGTTCTACAATTTTATGATTAAAAAGATCGATTACTTGTGAAACAGAGCCAACGTGATCTTTAATCACTAATTCTTTACGTGACAGCATATCGGCTGAACTTAAAGTTTCGGGACTTGCCGCATTCAAAGCTGGGTAGCGAGTGATAAGTCTTAAGGTTGCAAATGAACCTAAGTCTATATTTAAATGAATTTCGTCTCTTTCAAATGAGACACCATCTGCAACTTGGACATTGCGGGCAAGTTTATTTAATGTAACAGATGTATTTTTATTTTCATTGTTAAATAAATAATCTACTCCATCAAATTCAGCAAGTTGTCCACCTACAGCATCACTCATGCGGACATTTAAAAGTTCATTTCTTGTGACATTATTTTCATTGCCTTTCAGAGTTGCACTAAAGACTCCTGTCAATTGTCCTCGTCCATTCCAAATATATTGGTGCATGGGAATTTCTTCTTTGTTTTTCCAAGAAGAAGCTCTTGGGAGAGTTAAAGAATCACTCTTTAAAACAGCGAGAGTGGGTGCCACTCCAAATTTTCTAAAACCAATGCTGTCACTGGCAAACTTTTGAATAGCTGTTTCTTTACCATCTGTTGATAAGACGACTTGTAGCAGGCCAATTTGTCCAGAAGAACTATAAGAGTAGGAGTCAATTAACGAGTTCGTATTATTTGTAATGCGATCTTTTATAAAATGACCTGAGCGAATAACTTTATTTATTTTTCCGCCAACGGAGTATTCATAATTTATTCGACCCCAAGATGTGCCTTCGTTGCCTACACCTTGTGTTGTTGATAATCTTCCTTGAGAGTCATAGGAAAATACTGAATTCCCAGAAAGTGCCGCATTGGCAACTGTATTTCCAGTTAAATCTGTAGACGAAATTGGAAATAAGTCTTTGTCATATTGCCATTGACTATGAAACAATCCATTGTTTTGCTGTGATAAAGTGTCACATAATTCGCTGGGAGCCTTATTTTTATGTCCTGCCCAAAGAGCTAATGGAACTTCTTTGCGGTTGTGCCAACAAGTTTGTAATTCTAAATTATTTTCTAATTTTATTTTTTGAGCGTAACCTTGTGCATTGACATAAACATCTTGCAAAGGAACAGATTGGCCTTTCCCATTTAATAAAAAGCTTAATTTTTTAAGTTGACTTGTTCCTTCATTATAAAGAGAAGAGTAGCCTGTGAAATATTTATTTCCTAAGTTATTTAATTTTTCACGCGAAAAGCCGCCTCGTGTTCTTAACTGAACTAAATTCCCGACAAGGTCAGTCATGCGTTCAATTTGATATACACCCACACTTTTTTTATTTAAAATTTCATTTGCATTGTTGCCATTGACTCCTAAAAAGAGCTCTAAGTCTTCGGCAATGACTAAGCCTTCTCGATTGTAAGTGAGCAATCGTTTGCTTTCATTCCAACCCAGTTCACTTCGAGAAGAAATTAAAATTGAAGTGGGCATACCAATGTCTTGCGCACGGCTGTTTCGCTCCTTTGAACCAAATTCATATTTAATTGTTTCTTTAGAGTTTGTATTTTTCTCGCGGTCAAAACGTGTGTGCTCTTCTGTTTCAAGTTTTCCTCTATTATTATATTTATATTCTTTATATAGAACTGAAGAATTTAAAATATTACAATTTTCAGAATTAATTCCAACAGGACATAAAGCAGATTGTGCCAAACGGTCATAATTATCATAAAAATATCTTGTCAAACCTAAAGCATTGTTTGTTATGCTTTCCACTTGACCATTGTTTGCAAATGATTGCATTGCAAAAAGACCATCATTATTTGAAATCTGACTTATGCGACCAAATGCATCGTAATTGATATTTGTGATTAGAGTTTCTTGTGAAATATTACCGTTTGAATCAAGCCCTATTTGTTTAGATGAAACCTGACCAAGCTGATTAAATAATTTACGTGTTCTTCTTCCTTCAGGAGAAATTGCTTCTTCAAAATCGACACCTTGCACAAACCTTTGAACAATTCCTGCATCGAATTCTTCGCTTGCCACATTTCCATCGGAATAAAATGAAAAGATACTTTTAATTTTAAAATTCGAACTGTCTGGAAGTTTATTATTTAAAACATCATCAAAGCTTATTTCATTGTTTAAATAATTTGTGTGAATTTTTCCAAGTGAATTTATTTTTGATTTATTTACTAAAGAAAATCTTTTATCACCAATTTTTGCTGCAGAAAATAAAGCTTCATCTGTTCCTGAAAGCCATATTTTAGAGACCAAAGATAATTTTTCATTTTCATTATTGCGTCTGAAAATTGTAATGTGGCCTGGTGTTACTTTAGAGTTGATAAATTTTCCTAAGGTTGACTCTTTATAAGATTCTGCAGTTGGAATGATTGGTAAATCTTTATCGAATTTATTCCATTCTTTTATGGAATCTTCTAAACTCATGCTTGTATTTATTGTTAATGAAGGAAATTTATACTCATATCTTTCAAACTCAATGATTGAATTATTTAAAAGAGAAGCACTTGAAGAAATTGAAAATGTAGATTTAAACCAATTTAAAAGTGTATTCAAAGAATTTTGGTCAGTGTAATTGATATTGAGGGGTTTATCTCCTGCAAGATTTTTACCTGTACTTAAAATACGACCAAAGCCATCATAAGAAAATTGTGTGATACTTCCTTTAGAGTTATTTAGATTTGTAATAAAACCAAAATCATTATATTCAGCCGTTATTTTAATCTTATCTTGGTCTAAAATTGATTTTAAATTTGCATTGGTGGCGTCCCATTCGAAAAATGATTTTTCGCCGGTCGTTTTATTTACGCTTAATATTCTAGCATAATTGTCATATGTGGCAGAGGCTTGTAGTACCAATTCATTGTTTTGAGTAGAAGACCATTCTTCGATTGGAAGGCCTGTTAAGTTATTGTAGACAACTTTTTGAGTGGTTTGTTTAATGCTTCCAAGTGAAGATGAAATTTGCGTCTGCTCAATGTTGTCACAAAATAACTTTGGATTTTCTTGGTGTGACATAGGACAGAAATAATTGAAGGTCGTAACGAGATCATCGCCATTGAGTATGGGTGAATTGCTTTTTATTTTAGTCGTTAAACGGCCTTGTGCGTCATATATATTTGTAACCTTACCATATAAATTATTATAATTTAAATGACGATCACCATTTATAAATGTTTCATCTATCTCTCTTAATAATTGGGCTGGTTGAATTTTGGCATTTACTAAACTGCCTATTCCAGAAAGATGCAAGTCATTTAAATAATTGATAGCTAAATGACTTCTCTCCGTTGTGTAATTTTCTTGGGTATTGATTTTACCTGTTGCAAATGAAAGATCATTAAATGCTGCACCTGTTCTTTTATAATAATTGTATCCACTTAATTCAGCGCACCATTGAGTTTGAGAACCAAGTAAATTTGAATTAAAGCACTCTGCAGGAGCCCCTTTATAAAAAGATAATTTTTCTGAATTCAAGCGAAAATCAAGTTGAATTCCATAATTTTCTGATTCTGATTTTCGATAGCCTGATAAAAATCTCTGTTCTATTAATGTTCCTGCTTGAGTCGAATCTCCAACAGTTTGTTTTCTCATAAGAGAAAAACCTAAAAACTTTTTTAACTGACTGTCATATGTAGGAACTCTATATGCATAACGAGAAATTTGCATTGAATTAAAATAATCAGAAATTCCAACTTGTTTCAAAACAGGAATATTAACGGGCATGAGTGGTCTTTTATTTTCGAGATCACGTATCTCCGTGTCACTTTCATTGGCAATTGCTTCTTTATTTTCTAAGACCGATGAAGAGTAATTAAAACTTAAAAAGCGACCATCAGAAGTTACAACTGAATGCAATAAATTTGGAAATGATCTATTTGATAATTCAAAAATAAAATTGGTATAAGATGAATTGGCAGAAGCTATAATTTGTTGTTTTCCTGTGCCAGTAAACTGAACAACAGCCATGTTTAATGAATTAATGCTGGGGGCATTGTCAATGTATGTTTCGGTTAATGGTTTACCAATTCCATTATTTATTAAAAATCTTTTATTATTAATATAAATACTTGGTAAGCCTGTTCCCGTGAAATCACCTATAGCAATTTGACTTGCACCTGCAGATTTAATATTTGGAAAGTGTCCAAGCTCAATGCGTTCAAAAAACTCTCCCGTTCTTTCTCCTTTTGCAAGTCGACCATTGTTTAAATACAAGGTTAATTGTGTTCCTTTAACAATTAAAATATCAGGCAAACCATCTGCATTCCAATCGACAATTTGCGCATTCTCAGTTTTTACATTGCGCAAAAGATTGTCAGTTGGTATTCTTAATTTTTCTGCAATGATGTCATAGCGGTCAATTAGTTCAGTATATTTACCT
This sequence comes from Fluviispira multicolorata, assembly GCF_009208585.1. GTDB lineage: Bacteria > Bdellovibrionota_B > Oligoflexia > Silvanigrellales > Silvanigrellaceae > Silvanigrella > Silvanigrella multicolorata. The sequence continues at coordinate 165,449 of NZ_WFLN01000006.1, read as the reverse complement.
AAGCCTTTATTAAATACAATATGTATACCTGTTGGACCTATGCAGAGAAGGTCACTTTTTCCATCACCAGTTAGGTCAACAATTTTCCAATTTTTAGGTTTGGCATCGCAGCTTCTTATTCTGTTAAGATCATCATTACGAAATCTTGCGACTCTTTCAAATATCATCGTTCCATTGTCATCAAATTTTCGATCATTAATAACAATAATTGGTATGCTATAGCTCTCATCTGCTGACATAAAAAAGTCCATGACGCCTGTGCCCATGAGATCTATAAATGATATATTTTTTAAACTTTTTAGGGTAGGACTTCGTACTTTCCCAGCAAATGAAATCAATTGTCTTTTGGTTTCTCTTAAGTTTGATGTATTATTTTCTAAGAATATTTGGCTTGGGTCAAATGAATGTAACCATAAACCATCGTCGCCCGCTTGAAACAAAGCTTGTGATGTACCTGTTCCTAATATATCTGCAAACTTTGTTTTGCCATCTTGAATTGGTTTGATAAAATGATCTTTTGATGAATTAATGGAATTATAGGTTTCTTTTAATGGAGAGTTTACGCCTCGATAGCTGAAGATTGTTTTTGGAAAAAGTTCATTTTGACTTGCTCCAGTTTCTTGAACTGAAGAAAGTCTTGGAAATGAATTAAAATTATTATCTTCATATGAAAATAAATAACTTCTTAAATTTTTGTTACTTTTTTGCACGGTTATTTTTTGCGTACGTGCCGGCATAAATTGAGCAAATCCATTAATAAACTGCGGATTTTTAAATGTATTTTCTTCGTATTGAATTTTTATATTTATGTCGTCAGCACTGATTTGCGTGAGCAAAGGTTTAGAAATAAATTCAAAAGAGTTTTTAAAGCCAAGTGCTTGTGAATTTAATTTTGGTTTATTATAGGTATAAATTATTTCTTGAGAACCTTGGAATGTCGCTCTTTTATTTAAATACCATTCAGTAGCCTGTCCATTTGTGTCTGTGATTTGAGAGTCGTAACTTGATCCAAAATGTAATATTTCTCCGTTTACATTATAAAAAATAAATCCATTTTCTCCGCATCGAACAATATTGCGGGCAGAATTTAAGTTACTTGCCCAAGTTCCATTGCCAAGTGATATAAGTCTTGAACCATTTAAATAAAGGTTATCTGCATTTGACTGGTTGCAAGTTTGATTTGAGAGATATTTAGTGTTTCCTCTTTTCAAATCAAGAGCAATTTTTGGAATATTGAATTTCCAAAATGCGCCAACTTCACCAAATGCTTCACTCGCAGAATAATGAACATTAAAATTTATATTTAATTGTCTGAGTGCTGGAGTTTGAATTAGAATATTGTAAGAAATTTCGCCAGAGTCCGACCCCGACCAGTCAAGAGAACGAGCACCAAATTTTCCTGGTGCACTAGGACGGGTGAGAGTTGGTGAAGAAAAAACTTCAGGGATTGCTGATTTTACTACAGAAATAGCCAAAAAAATACATGATATATTTATAATTTTTTTAGCTAAATCTTTAAATATTTTTTTATTTAGCATGACTTACCTGTTTTTTTAAGAAAAGCTTCAGCATTTGCTGAAGCTTTATAAGTGATTTTAATTTGAAATGATAAATTTAATAATTAGACCGGTGATGCGTGTTTTGCTTTCATCCGAAACATCTTCTTGTAATACTTTATCTGCCTGATGTGGCGCATAAACAAAGGTGTATTTACCTAAAAATGGAAAGCCAGAAAATGAATTTTTAATTGCTGTCTTTGCAAATACACAATCAGACGAATTTAAATTATCAGATTTTAAGCAATTTTTTATTTTGTTAGAGTGCATTAGCAATTTACTATTGTTAATTGAGCCATCAGAAATGAAACCAGTCAATGTTTGCCAGTAGACATCATTCTTTGAAGGTGAGCTTAAAAACACATCATTCTTTAATTTGTCTAACCAGATTAATGAAGTATATTTATTAATGTATGAATTATTGAACTCTCTGATTGGCAATTGAGTTGTTGAAACTGTGTTCGTTAAAAGGTTCTCGTTGATCTTGTAATTAAATAAATACGGAAAATTATTTCCCAATGTGCTGTAAAATATAGAATTTTGACTTGCATTTATTTCTGCTTTAAACTTATTGTATTTAGCCAATGTATAGCTAGAAATATCAGAATCACCATTATTATTTATAGATTTTATTGCAGAGTTTAATCCGTCATGCATTAAAAATGCAATATTTGATTCAGGTGAAAATGCTTCGTCTAGAAATTCTTTTTTATTTGGATTTTCTTGAATAATTTCGACTGAAATTCCCGTTATTTTTTTATTGTAATATTCATTACTAAATTCTTCGAGCAATAATTTTTTCTTAATTAGAAATTGATGGTCAATTGTGAAATTAGCTTTTCCATTTTTATTGAGTTCATCAATAAATTTATTATCAAACTCTATATCTGTGCTGTTTTCACTTATTAGACTATCAAGTCTAAGTTTGTTTGAAAGAATTTTTATATTATATTCTTTTTGATTGCTATGAGCTAAAGTGTTTTTAAAGGATAATTTTTCTTGGAGTATGACAATCTCTTTTAAGCAATTATTGGCATCATAAAATGAAGCTAAATAGCTGCATGTAGATTTTGTTTTTGAAATTTGATCTACAAATTGCGAGTATTTGATATTATTTATGTCACGTAAGTCATCTGGCATATTAAGTAATGTATACGTAGCTACCTTTATAGCATCTTTAGCTAATGAGTTAAGTATTTTTAATTTAGGAGTATCTGAAGAAAAACTATTTAAGTTTGGTGTGATTGATGTAATCAATGCCGAACTATTAACATGAGATACAAGTGTTTTATTGATGGTATCAATTGATGAATTTATACTATCTTTTTGTAATTTTAAAATATTATAGTTTTCTTCGGATATCTTTTCGCTTATTTTATTAGAGTTAAGAACTTTATTTTGATAAACTTGTTTGCTTAAAGCAACTTTTATGGCAAGGTTATTCAGTTTGTTTTTATTACTATCGTAAAAATAATTAATAGCTTCTTTGCTTTGGCTGCTGAGTGCCAATTGAACTGTTAAAGGTCTTATATTATCATCGATTCCTAAGTTATGTTCAAAGTTTTTAATCTGACTTTGTAAATTGTCAATTTGATTTTTTAACTCAAGCTTTTTCTCTGCATAATTATTTTCTATTTCAATTGTTTTATCTGATACATTAAATTTTGTATGCAGTCTTTGAATTTCTAATTGAGCAAGTGACAGTTCTGCATCAATTAGATTAGAGAATTTTGAAGCACGCGTATCTACTATATTTTGACAGAATTGTTGTGGATTTGCAAGCTGTGAACGGTTTTGATTGTTTATCCCAAGATGATTTTCTATATAAATCTTTTCTGTATGAAAGGATGCAATAGAGCTCACTTTATTCATATCCGTGTATAATAAATTGCTATATCCTTGATTGCTGCCTGTCCCTCTTTCTGACGCAAAGTATATTGTTTTAGAAGTATCTTGAGACATTTTATCGATTATTTTTGTCAAATCATCTATATTTTTTATTTCTATTTTTTTGCAAGAAAGTCCGCCTCTACTACCCCCATTTCCTTTCTCACTTTGCGTATTATTTTTTTTGTAAGTACATTTTTTTTCAAATCGAACTCCATCGAGCGGCTTTTGTAATACTTTATCAAACTCAGCATTTCTCAAATGTAATCTTGCTTCTGAAATCACTGCAGCTTGACATGTTGGCGGGATATTTTTGGGCAATTGTGTAAGAACTGTAAATATTTGTTTATTTATTTCTTTAATATCATCTGTAAATTTAAAATTTTGTGAAACTGAATCGATGTTACAGCCATTTTTGCCAATAATTTTTGTAACCGTATTTAAATGATTGACAAGTTTTGTACAATCATTTTTAAAATTATTTTTAACAGCTAAAAGTTTATTTTGAGAAAGTTTTAGAGATTCTCCTTGAACTGCTCCATTGCAATTGTTAACACCATTCTCTCCACATAACTCTTGTGTATATTTATTTAATGCTGCTTTTTTATCGCTTTGATAGTCGCTTAATGTTTTTTCTAAATTCTTTAATGTATTAACACTCGATAAAGTTGAAATATAAGTTAGAAACTGATTTTTTTGTTGAATTTCTGCCATTTCAATTTCGTCTTTTGTCGCTTCAAGTAATATTTTTGAGGCTGCTACCTGATTTTTATTAAATTCATTTTCAAGCATTCCTTTGTTTAAAGCGACTTTTGACTTTTCGAGTTCATATTTGAGAGGAATCAAGCTGTCTGATATTTCTTGCCTCTTATTTTCAAAATCTCTTGTTTGTAGCAAATTTATTTTAGAAATTCTTTCGTTAAGACTTGATAAACTGCTTTGAATATTTTCAAGTTGCTCTTGTAAACGTAAGGGGTTTAATGCAACTGGATTTATAAAGTTGTATGAATTTCCATTTAGATCAAGATAACTTTTTGCGAGTAAAGAATCTTTTGCAATTTCTGAGTCGCAGTTTGCTTCTTCCCAAAAATAATTTGCAAAGTGAGCGTCAGAACTTATTATTGAACTTTCCTTAGTATTTGTTGAACACACTAAGCGTTTAAGGTCAATTTTGAGAGCTTTTTCTTGAATCGTTTTTAACTCTGCACACATTGAAACGAACTGGACAGATGCGTAATTATTAATATTCCCATTACAGTTGTATGAGCTTAAAGCTAATTTTACATGTTCATTAGCGTTGAGTAAGTCGTTTGCAATGATAAATTTTAATGGCAGTTTTGTTTCGCTTGAATTTAATTCATAGAGTGTATTTTGCAAACTTTCGTTTGGTAGAGTAACAGGCATATCAAGTTCATTGGCAGAAGTGACTCCATTCCAGCGGTAAATTGCCCTTTCATAAAAACCAATGGCAGACATGGCATTGGCCATATTTAAAAGTTGTTCAACTTGTGCTTCATTAGATATATTTTTTCTTATATCAATTAAATATTTCTTTTCGCTTTCTGTTTTGCCTATGGAAATTTGTGTTACATTCTTTGCTAAATTCTTTTCTAATTTTAATAAATTGTGTGCAATTGAAGCAGACCGAATCATACCATTGAGTTTAGCAAAACGACTATTTTTAATAACTTCTTTCTCGTTCCAGTTTTCTTGCTCGGCAGGATCTTTTTTATTATCAATAGCCATTAAAGTTTCTTGATTGAATGGGGCAAGAGGGACTTTTTGTAAAGAATTCATAAGAATTGCATTGGCTAAATACAGTTCAGGATAATAACATGCATATGCATTGTTTTTATCTGTTTCATAAGATTTTGTGAGAGTGCTTATTTTGTTGAGAATACTCAAAATTGGTATAGTGGTATTTCCTGAGTGATTTAAGAGATCTTTATTATTATATTCATCAAATATATTTTTAAGATTTTTCTTGAATGTTTCATTATTGAGAGAGCAATTTTTTTCTCTCGTTTTAATGTCTTTAATTGATATTTCTGAACTTGTTCCATTGGAAAAAGTTGAGTTTGCTGCAAATGAACTCATTTCGCTTAAGCGCATTTCATTCAAGATTTCAGAATCTAAATAATTTATTTTTTGATTGGAACAGGAATAAAAGAAAAAGGTTGAAAAAGATAATGAAAAAAACACTCTATTAAACTTCGATGTTAACATTTTTTTTAATCCTTAAAAAAAAGTGCCTTATTATTTAAAAGGCACAAAAATTTATACTTATTGATTTCCCCAGCAGAAAACTGTTTTATCACTGGTAAGAATTCCACATGCTTTTTTGTTGCCAATGCTTATTGCATTGAATTTTTTGTTGCTTTGAACATGAATGGGAGCGTAAATTGCTTCGTATGGGTTGTCTGAGCTGATTATACCATTTAAATTATTTCCTAAACAAAATGCTTCATTATTTTTACTAATTAAACAAGTTGTACTTACATATGTATTTACAGAAATAAAATTTTTACTATTTGGTAATTCAACGGTTTTGCTAGATTTTCTTTTATGAGTTAGACCAATTTGTCCTTCACTGTTGTCTCCCCAACAAATAACTTTATTTTCATTTTCTGATGCATTTGCTTTCATTCCACAAAAGAAATTGTTACCGCCAGAAATACTTTTTAATTTAATATTTTTAATTTTTTGTGGTGTATTTTTAACTTGGCTGTAAAAACCTCCATTTCCTAATTCACCATATTTATTAATGCCAAAACAATATACGTCGTTTTCCGTTGAAACAGCACAAGTTGCATAATCACTTAATGCAATATCTTTAAATGAAACATTTGGTAAAATAACTTTATTATAGTGAAGTGTTTGAACGGTGCTCATAAAATTTCCATTGCCTAATTGTCCGGCACCATTATTGCCTGAACAGAATAAGCTTCCAGTTTGTTTGCTAATTGCACAGGAATGAGCGCTTCCAACTACAATTTTACTCATGGGTTCATTTAACTGTTCAACAATTTGTGGGTGAGTTCTTTTACTCATTTCAGACGTCTCAGGATTAGACCAGCAGTATGTATTGTGTGGAGATTCATTTGTGACTCCACAGGAGTGATAAATACCTACGCTCACTTGTGAAAAAGATTGTGAACTTGCCCAAGGCGTTACAAGTGGTGCATTCCACGGATTTGCAAAATGACCAGAAAGTCCATCTTCTAAATTAGAACAAAATGCGCGTGTGTTATAAGAACTTATTCCGCAAATATAATTACTTCCCATGCTCAAACTTGAATAAGTGTTTTTTTGTATAAAACCAAAGCACTGAAGTTCATTATTTTGTGTTACGATACACGTTGATCTTGCATTGCCTGCGATTGATTTAACTTTTACTTCTGTAGATGGCATAAGCTTTTTAGGCTTATAATGAGAATAATATGTAAATCCACTTAACGATGTAATTGGCTCTGCTCCGCTTTCAGGTTCTCCACCTAATTGACCGTATGTATTGTCGCCAAAACAATATGGAATATTTTCAGTTGTGATTGCACAAGTAGAATTATCAGTGAGTGCGAGTGATTTAAATTTTAGATTTTGGAAATTTGAATCATTCAAGCTAATAACTGGATGCGGGGTTGTCAGATACGAGGTGTTTTTTGGATCATATGAAAGTTGACCAAAATTATTATTACCCCAGCATTCGAGTTTTTTTTCGGTTGTAATTGCACAAATATGTGTTTTACCTGCTGCAAGACTTATGTAGTTTTTATAACTTATTTTAGTTAAATAAATGACATCATGTGCATCTTTACCGTTTCCATGTTGTCCATATTTATTGTCACCTACACAGTAAATATTTCCATATTTTTCTGTGCCATTCATTCCCTCAAAGCTAAGTGAGCACATAAAATAATCACCTGAACTGATTGCAAAAAACTTTTTACTATTAGGAATTTTTCTAGGAATATTTGAGGCAAGATAAGTTATAAAATTAGAGTTTGGTATTTGGTTGTGCATATTCGTGCCCCAACCCCATATGTCTCCATCTTTGTCAACTACGTATGTGTTAGCTTGTGAAGTTGATATAGAAATAATTTCTTTTTGAAAATTAACTTTTGAAGGTTCTTTGATATAAGTGTTATTATTCTCAATTCCTATTTGTCCACTTTTATTGAAACCCCAACAATAGAGTGAAGAATCAATATTTGATATTGCACATGTATGGCGTTCACCCATTGATATAAGTTTATATTTTCCAGATATTGAAAACTGTTGTGGCGGAAGGCGTGTTTTATCGTAATATAAATTAAAGCAAGCAGTTTCATTACTGTTACTTTTTATAGCGCAAAGTTTTTCATTATTTATTGAAATGCTTTGGAAAGTTCCACTTTCATTCCAAATAACGCTTCTTTTTCCACGTGAAAAACTTTCTGCATGTGTAGAAAGAATTATTAGACTAGATGTCATAAAAAATAATGAAAAATAAAGCATTTTTATTTTCATTTATAAACTCCTTAAAATTGAGCAAAATATAGACATAAAAACATTAATATTACACAAAAAACAAATTTAATATATATAATTAAGTATAAAAATCAATAAATAAAAAATAATTATTTTATATTGACATGTTTTATAAAAATAATTTAATAAGTGCTTTGATATTTGTAAGTTCTTTTTTTAAACCAAAATTTATACTTGAGGTTAAAATGAAAAATATATTTTCAAAAATGATGTTAATTTCAGCATTTTCTTTTTCTACCTTTACACATGCACAAAATAGTGAAGAAATTAATTATGAAATTGCAAGTATTGATGATAGAATGCGTGCAATTGAATTAGAAATCATGAAACAAAGACAACCAATAATTCCTACAGGCTCTGTTTTAACTTTTGCAAGTAGTAATTTTCCAAAAGGATATTTTTTATGTGATGGACGTGAATTAAATCGCATTCAATATGCTAGGTTATTTGAAGTTATTGGAACAAGTCATGGGGATGGAGATGGTTCCACTACGTTTAATATTCCTGATTATCGTGGTTTATTTTTACGAGGAGTGAGTTATGCGGAAATTAATGCTCCAGTCGCTTCTACTCGTAATGCTATGAGAAAGGGAGGAAATACAGGAGAACGAGTGGGTTCTATTCAAGACACTGCTAATTTGAGCCATGCCCATCAACCGGGTGGTTTTTGGATTTCTGATATTAATTTGACTGTAGAAGGGACTGCTCTTCCAAAAGCAAGAGAGTTGACATTTTTTACCGAAAATAGTGGTGAACATGTGCATAGTCTCGATGATGCATATTATTCTGTTCAGCAACTAAATAAGCCAAATAATTTGCCTGGAAGTGGTAATAGAGATTTTAATAATAGCGTTTTAACTCGCAAAATAAACACCCAAAGTTCGGGTAAGCATAATCATAAAGTTGTTTTAAAACTCCCTGATTACAACCTTAAATTTAATAGAGCAGTTGCAAATAAACCATTTATTGCAGGCTGGAGTGCAAACTCTGGTATTGGAGAATCTCGCCCTAAAAATGCTTATGTTAACTTCATAATCAAATACTAATATTTGATATTTTTCATCATAAAAGTAGATAAAACAATAGTTAAAAAAAGAAATAAAAGTCAAATAAATATTTTTGCTTATAAAAGTATATTTGATTTTTATTTCTTTTTTTTGTATTTACTTAAATATTCCTGCCAGTATTTAGGCTTGAATTATGTTAAAAATATATTTTAGGATATTAAATGAATTTAACAGGTGCTGAAAAACTTAATAATTTGTGTTCAGAGCATAAAAATATTTGGATGGGAATTGTCAATTTAACCCCTGATAGCTTTAGTGATGGGGGTAAGTATATTGATAATAAATGTGCTTTATCACGTATTGATAGTTTGGTAGAAGCAGGTGCAAAAATTCTTGATTTTGGAGGGGCTTCGAGTCGTCCAAATGCCGCTTATGTGAATCCTGAAGAAGAGTTAAAGCGTGTGTACGGGGCCATTGTAGAAGCAAGAAAAAGAATTCCTGCCAACGTTCTTATCAGTCTTGACACTTATTCACCTATTGTCGCTCATAAACTTGCTCAGGAAGGCTTAATAGACATTGTAAATGATATATTTTCAGGGTTACGAATTGAAAACGTCATGGGAGTTATGTGTTCTACTGCACATGTGGCCGCTCAATATAATCTTGGCTATATTATTATGCATATGCAGGGAACACCTAAAGATATGCAAGTAAATCCTGTTTATAACAGTTGCATTGCTGAAGTGACCACATTTTTGCAGGAAAGAATTCAATATGCTGAGCAATGTGGGGTGAAGACAATTGCAATCGATCCGGGTATAGGTTTTGGAAAATCGCTTGAAAATAATTTAGAGTTGCTTTCGCAGGAAGGCATTGATTCTCTTTTGAATCTTAAAAAAGCAGTTTTAATTGGTCTGTCACGTAAGACTTTTTTAGGAAAACTTTATCCTGAGCTGGTAGAGCCTTTTTCTCGCGATCATGTAAGTAAACAATTTGAAATTAAATGTCTTGAATTTGGAGCAAAAATAATTCGCTCGCATATTCTGCCAAGTGAGTTAAATTTAAATATAGAATGATATAAAATAAAATGAGCTTTGAATGATTATTTAAAATTAGGAATAAAAATAATGGATACAAATGAATTGTGGCATCTTTTGCAGACACAAATGGATACAATTAAAAAAGAATCCGATTCGACCCATCATCCCATTCTTGAAAAAGCATTACAATCTCTTAAAGAAACAATTAAAACTTATTTAAGTGAGCAAGTCACAGCTGGGTTGCCCCACCCTCACCCACGCAGTCGTATTTATCGTTCTGAGCCAAAATCTTGGGATATTTATGACAGATCTTCTCAAGAAATTTTAGATTTAATTTTGAAAAAAACTAAAAATTCTAAAAGGAAACCAGCATGTGTTTTTGATTTAGATGGCACTTTATTTGATGTGGGTTATAGAACTCTTGGTATTTTAAATGAATGGCTTGCGTCTGAAGCTTCGCATCATTTTGATAAAAGGCTCTTACAAAAAATTGCAAAATTAAATTACAGTCATATTGGTTACAGTTTGTCACATGCTTTTGAAAATTCGGGTTTTGATTTAAGAAATCAAGAAATGATGAGTGTCTTTTCAGCTGTCGAAAGATTTTGGAAGAGAAAATTTTTTGATGGCAATACTTTAGTAAAATATGATAAATTAATGAACAATGCAGATATTTTTGTAAATGAATTAAATAAAAATGATATCGCTATTTTTTATTTAACAGGTAGATATTCACATTCAATGCTGAAGGGCACTGAACAACAGTTGCAAAATTTTAATTTTCCTTTTGAAAAAAATAAATTAATATTAAAACATAATCCACATGCTGATGATCAAATTTTTAAAGCAGAGCAAATTAGAAACATAGCGGAAGAATACGATATTGTCGGTAATTTTGAAAATGAGTATCTAAATATTGCTTTTATGTCGCTTGAAGCCAAAGATGCTATTAATGTTATTGTTGATTCTCAACATTCGGGCAGAGCAACACCTTCGCTAGATATGCCAATTTATAGAATTTCTCATTTTAATATTATTGAATAGAAAATTAAAAATTTAATTTTCGTGGTGACCCTTAAGGGATTTGAACCCATGTCGCCACCGTGAAAGGGTGGTGTCCTGGACCTGCTAGACGAAAGGGTCATAAGCATAAATATCATATCTAGCAAAAACATTTTTTAATAACAACTTGTGTGCAAAAGCAAATCCAAGTGGAAGTAGTTTTTTTCCAAAGAGGTTTCTTTTTTAAGGTCAAGAAAGAAGATTTTTATTAGAATCAATTTTAAATTTTAAGCAATAAAAAAAGCCAACCGATGTGGTTGGCTTTTTTTAAGTTAGGAAAATATGGTGACCCTAACCGGATTCGAACCGGTGTTACCGCCGTGAAAGGGCGGTGTCCTAGGCCTCTAGACGATAGGGCCATTTCTTCCGTGAAAAGGTAGGTATTCTTTCGCAAGAAAAGAGTCAAGCAGTTTTGAAATTTTTTTTTTGCTTTTGCCAGTTCCTTAGAGATATTGAGTTTTTTTATGGGTCGGAAAAAATTTTTGCTTCACACTTTGTTCCAATGTTGCCGAGAAGATCATAGCAATAGAAGAGAAGCATGTGCGGCATGCCCTTTTCTTGTGTTTTTGATGGAGGTTTTTTATGGTGCAAGATCTTGATATGATGAAAAAAGTGTATGCAAACTTTAAATCAAATGTGGACTCTGCGCGTAAACTGCTTGGGCGGCCAATGACGTTCACAGAAAAAATTCTTTATGCTCACCTCAAACCAGCAAATGGTGGTCAAGGAACGGAGCTAAAAATTTTTGGAAGAGGGCAAGACTACGTTGACTTTTTCCCTGACCGTGTTGCTATGCAAGATGCAACTGCTCAAATGGCTCTCTTGCAGTTTATGTCAGCCGGTATTCCAAAAGTGGCCGTGCCTTCTACTGTTCACTGTGACCACCTTATTCAAGCGGAAATCAATGCGGCAACAGATCTTGCAACCGCAAACCGCGACAATGCGGAAGTCTATGAATTCTTAGCAAATGTTTCTAGAAAATACGGTATTGGCTTTTGGAAACCAGGAGCAGGAATTATTCACCAAGTTGTACTTGAAAACTATGCATTTCCAGGCGGAATGATGATTGGTACAGACTCACACACACCAAATGCAGGTGGCCTTGGCATGATTGCTATCGGTGTGGGTGGTGCAGATGCCGTTGACGTTATGGCGGGTATTCCATGGGAACTCAAATTTCCAAAACTTATTGGTGTAAAACTCACAGGTAAGCTCAAAGGTTGGTCTTCTCCAAAAGATGTTATTTTAAAGCTTGCCGGAATTCTCACTGTAAAAGGTGGTACAGGCGCTATTGTTGAGTATTTCGGTGCAGGTACAGAATCACTTTCTTGTACTGGTAAAGGAACAATTTGTAATATGGGTGCCGAAATTGGAGCCACAACCTCCTTATTTCCTTATGACTCCCGTATGTCTGATTATCTTAAAAAGACAGAAAGAACTGAAATTGCAAAAATGGCTGATGGCGTAGCGGATTGCTTAAAAGCAGACGTAGAAGTCGAAAAGAATCCTGAAAAATTCTATGATCAAGTTATCACTATAGATTTAGACACGCTCGAACCACATATCAATGGTCCATTCACTCCAGACCTTGCAACTCCTATTTCTGAGTTTGCAAAAGCTGTTAAACAAAACGGCTGGCCCGAAAAATTGAGTGCAGCCCTTATTGGTTCTTGCACAAACTCTTCTTACGAAGACATTGACCGTGTGACTGCAGTTGCAAAACAGGCTTTGGGGCAAGGGGCAAAGGCAAAATGTGAGTTTTTAATCACCCCTGGTAGTGAGCAAGTGCGTGCAACCATTGAACGTGATGGACAACTTGGCGTGCTCTCTCAAATGGGTGCAAATGTTATGGCCAATGCCTGTGGACCTTGCATTGGGCAATGGAAGCGCCATGGGGCTCTTGAGAAAAACTCTATTATTACAAGTTTTAATCGTAACTTTACAGCACGTAACGACGGAAATCCAAAGACACATGCCTTTGTCGCATCTCCTGAAACTGTTATTGGTTTTGCTCTTACAGGCGATTTAAGTATCGATTTTACAAAAGAGCCAATCACCAATGATAAAGGTGAGAAAATCATGCTTCAACCACCTAAAGGTCTTGATCTTCCAGACAAAGGCTTTGTGAAGGATGAGCATGGTTATATTGAGCCAGAAAAAGATGGTTCAAAAGTCTCTGTCAGCATCAATCCACAGAGCGATCGTTTGCAAGCTCTCAACCCTTTTAGTGCACCAAACGTGAACTCTGATTTTATGGGTCTTCGTTTGCTCATTAAAGCAAAAGGCAAATGTACGACAGACCATATTTCTATGGCTGGAAGTTGGTTAAAATTCCGTGGACACTTAGATAATATTTCTAACAACCTTCTTATTGGGGCAATCAATTCTTTTAACGGTGAGCCAAATAAGGTTAAAAATCAAACATCTGGAACTCATGGAGCTGTTCCAGCAACAGCTCGCGATTACAAAGCCAAAGGGATTGGTTGGATTGTGGTTGGTGAAGAAAATTATGGTGAAGGCAGCTCTCGTGAGCATGCAGCGCTTGAACCTCGTCACCTTGGTGGCAAAGCAATTATTGTAAAAAGCTTTGCACGTATTCACGAAACAAACCTTAAAAAGCAAGGTATGTTACCTTTAATATTCGCCACTCCTGCTGATTACGAAAAAATTCGTGAAGACGACACATTCGCTTTAAATCCAAAAGATCTTGCACCGGGCAAACAGCTCACTTTAACTGTGAAGCATACTGATGGTAAGACTGAAGAAATTCTGTTGAATCATACCTTTAATGATCAACAAATCGGTTGGTTTAAAGCAGGCAGCGCGTTGAACTTAATTGCGGCATCTAGTAAAAAGTGATCTAATAGAGATATGAATGATCTCATGAGCACACCTATTTAAAAAGTAGGTGTGTTTTTTATTTTTAAAAAATATCAACTGACATGTCCTTGTTTTATATAAAAATTTTTAGTATCTTTAAGTTCAGAGAACTTCAATTTTTTAAAGATTGTTACTTTATATAAAATAAATGATATGAGAAGAAGAATGCAGCCAAAAACTATCAGAGCTGTTTTTATGCCAAATCTCTCAACTAGAAAGCCAGGAGCTAGTTTAAACTATATTTAAGGTTTACAGTTATGGGAGCTTCAATTTTGAGCAACACTATGTTTTGAGATCAGCGACGTTATTATTTACTAACCAACTATCATGCAACCATTTTTCCGTTTTGCGATGTCCAGGGAAAGAAATCCAAACAATGTCTCTTTCAAATATTATAACTTTATGATTAGTACCTACTATAACCCAAAACCATTTTTTATCTTTTGTATTCTGCATTTTCACTTTCATACCTGAAATTGTTAAATTAGCTATTTTTTTATAATCCATGGTTTGGATTTGTTCATCATGCTTGTCAATCCAACTTATTTTAAAGGAAGAGAGAAGATCTGGAGCGTGTTCATTTAAAAACTTCATTGCTATTTCTTCTGCTTCTTTACTAGAGGGTAAATTACCCGTAGTTAAAGAAGTATCCATTTGAGTAAATCCTTTTAAGTATCCTTTTTTACTAATAAGCAAGCTAAAATGTTCTCCCTTAACACCAGAATTGATGCCATCGGAGCGTTCATAGCGAATAAGCTCAGCATTTTCATTATCACTTTTGACATTTATTTGCTTAACTTTTTTAGTAAATTTTTTTGGAATTTGAATATTCAATTTGTTTTGGCTTTGCTCTGGAATTTGGTTCATAAATTTTTCTTTCTCATTTACACTTTGTGCTGAAGAATATTTCATTAAAATTAAGGTTATAAAAAATAAAGATAAAAATTTGATAAATTTAAAATGCATTTAATATATTTCCTTATTTATGTCACAGGAAAAGAAATTCTAAATTTTAATTTTTTTGATAAAATCATAACAATTATGCCTATTATAATAAAAGAAATCGGGACTATATTTAATACTATTAATCCAAACTTTGAAAAATAATGTGCACTCAAAGGAGCGATGCTTGCACCTAAAAATAACATAAAGCTATAAATTGAAAGCGCAAATCCTCTATTTTGTATGTTAGATCTTCCTGCAATGGTTGCAATTAAACTTGGAGTTGTTATTGAAACTCCAGCAGTTAAAATCGCGCTTGCAATGAATAAATTTATTTCAGAATTAAATATTCCTAATACAAATGCCAATAAAGTTATTATTAATCCAATTTGTGTTGCAAAATATGAACCAAATTTATGTATTAGAGGAGAAGCTGAAAATGCAAAAAGGAGCGTCGGTAAACCAGCAAAACGGAGAAATTGCATATTTATACCCAGATCAGCACCCAAAGTCTGCATACCAGCATGAAATGAAACAAAACTAAATAAAACTGTCGAAGCAATAAACCATGACACTAAAATAGATGGATCTTTTAATAAAGACAAAAACTGATTTTTTAAATTAAATTCTTTCTTTTTTAATGGTAATACATGCTTTGGAGCAATTAATAATAATCCTAAAGCACCTGCTAAATAAAAAGGGACAAATACTAACATTGTTTCGGTAATATTTAAGCCAAGCCAAGTTGTAAAAAGCTGAATAACAGGTGCTGAAGCAAGAAATGATAGGCTTATTAACGAAATTCCAATTGGGCGTTTTTTAATTTCGAGTGTTTCTGTGACTAGTGATAAAGCTACCGGAGGAAAAGATGAAGCTACGAAACCTTGAATAGCCCTTGCAATTAGCAAAAATGTGAAATTTGGAGATAAGCTTACAATAAAAGTTGTTAGTGATAAGAGACAAAGTCCTGAAACCAAAATTGTTTTTCTTCCATACTTGTCTGATAGAGAGCCTAACATTAAAAATCCAGCGGCATATGAAAATCCAAAAATAGAACTAACGAGCGTTGCATCTGAAGTTGTTACATTAAATTGAGATGAAATATTTGAACTTATGGAAATTGGCACATATAATTGTCCAACTACCAATAATGCACACCCCATTAAAATTATCATAAGTAAATAATGGATCATTTTCATTATTAAGTACCTTAATTATAATTAATTAGTAAAAAAATTAAAATTGAAACTTTTAAGAGATTAAAGTGCATTTGTTGATATTGTGGTGTTTTAATCCAATATCCAAAATATAAACCTCCACAAATAAAGAAAATCCACATTGAAGTAAATAATAGAAGTGAAATATTCATTGATTTAATTGCTAACAATATATATTCATTACTTATTGAGATAGAAAATAAAAAGAATAGAGCTGATGTAAGCATAAAAATACTGGTTAAAAATTGATACAATGTGATGAGAAGAAGAGCTCTTTTAGCAAACGATTTAGAGTGTATTGAGCGTTTTGTTAAAGCTTGACTAATGCTTCTGTCATTCTTTATTTCACTCATTGAAAACATGTTAAAAAGAATATTATAATTTGTGCTTTTATCTTTTAAATTATTCAAAAATATTATAAAAATCCAGCAACTTATTCCAAAATAAACGCAAAATTTAAAATAGTAGAAATAATTCATTACTACTCCTAGTTATAATTTGTTAATTGATTTAATTGCTATTGTGTTAAAATATTCAAATAAATCTTTAAATTTTTTTAACATTTCTAGATTCTCTGGTTTTTCATTAATACAAAAATTTTCAGATAATAAGACCATGATAGAAATAGTATTTAATGAATCCCACTCTATTTCTTCTTCATATATCTCTGTGGTAATGTCTTTTTCAAATATATTTAATACGGTATTAATTAAATAGTTATTTTCCATATAAAATCCTTTCATTAAAAATCGATAACAGATAGTGAATATGAGTAGCCAATTCCAAATCCAACCAAAATAATTTTATTTCCTCTTTTTATTGTTTTATTTTTAATAAATTCTGAAAAAACAATTGGGATGCTAGATGAAACGGTATTTCCATGTTCACTCATAAAACATAAAAATTTATCATTTGGTATTTTTAACTTATTTTTTAATGAATCTAGCATAAATTTATTTGCTTGATGAAATATGAAAAAATCAATTTCATTAATATCTATGTTATTATCAGAAATCAATTTTTTAAACATCTCTGGAACTGTATTTATTGCAAAATGAAAAACTTCAGGACCATTCATGTAAAAATACTTATAATTACTTTCATTTGATTTCATTCCTCCTTTATATGAAATTAAGTTTTTTAAACCTGATCCATTTGTTCCATATAAAAATAGAGGCATTTTTTGGTATTTAGCTTGTCTATTAATTAAAACAGCTGCAGCTCCATCTCCAAAAATTGTTCTTGTAGCATGATCATTTGGTTCTAAATGTTTTGAATAAGTTTCAGACGTTATTAATAATATTTTTTCAGCTTGCTTCGTTTCAATTAGACCTTTAGCAACTCCAAGAGAATATATGAATCCTGAACATCCTTGATTAATATCAATTGCTCCGCACCAATTGTTTAAGCCTAAATTTTGATGAACAATACATGCTGTTGTTGGCATTAAATAATCTGGAGATTGTGTACATAAAATGAGATAATCAATCTCCTTTCTATTAATATTATTTTCTAAAAAAAGCGATTCACACGCTTCTGTAGCAAGATCAGATGAATATTCATTTTTATTCGAAATTTTTCTATTATTTATTCCTGTTTTTTGGAAAATTTTTTCAGGAGTATAATTTTTAAAAATTTCAGATGCGCTATAATTATTGAAATTATTTTTTGGTAAATAATAGCTAATACAATCAATATTTGCATACATATATTTCTTCCTAAATAAAATTATAAATCTATAGTAAAACCCAGTTTTTCTCTTTAGCATACTCTAATAATTTTTTGCAATTTGGAACTACTCTTGGATTTCCAACAAAATTTAGCATTGGTAAGTCAGAAATATGATCTCCATAGGCATAACATAATGAGTAGTTAGAAAAATTATCTTTTAATAAGAGTTGTTTTATTAGTATTACTTTTCCTTCGCCAATTATAGGAATATTCAGTAAATTACCAGTACATTTTTGATCTAATATTTCCATTTGTGTGCACAGAATCTCTTCAATACCTAAATAGTTTGCTATTGGCTTAAGACACGCTTGAAATGAGCCTGATACAAGCACTACTTTAGCTCCATTCATCTTATGAAAGTAAATTTCATTTATTATATTAGAGTTAAAAAAATTTCTTCTTCTTCGCGCTTTATCAAACCATTCATTTGCATGATTATTTAGAGTATTTATGTTAATTCCTTTATAAAATTTATAATATATTTCATTGATATGATCTCTTGAATATTTATTTATTTTTAAATATTTTATTAAATTAAAGTAATAAAATATTTTTATTACTTTAATAATATTTAATTTAAGAACCATTTTTTTTGAGTAAAAATATAAAAAGCTAAACATGCTTTTTTCTTGTATAATAGTTTCATCAACATCGAAAAAGGCATAATAATTGACTCTTTTTGTAATAGAATTATTTTTACGATACATTAGTATTCCTTTAATTTAAGACATATTCTCTATGCTAGAAACTTGAATAAATTTTTCTTTAATTTTATACGAAAAATTTTGTAAATTTTTTTCTGCAATTTCTTCTTCGATTTTTTTCATTATATATTTATTGAATAGTTTATATTCTATTTCAATATCAGAGCATACCTTATTATTTTGTATAAATTTTGTTATGCTCTTTAATTTAATTGTTCCATTATTATGACGTTCAATTTGAGTGATATAATGTTTGATAATAACGTCTATTGGAAATAAAAAATGGTTAAATTTTGTAACAATATTACTCCAAATACAATAAAAATTTCCTTTATTATTATAATCCAGAATAAATTTTTCAGAAATGGCTAACATCATTTGCCTTGCTGCTTCTATTAGAACCATTCCTTGAATGTGCCTACCTGTAACATGATCGCTCATTTCTGCGCATGAATCATCAATTATTAAATGACTTTGGTAAAGATCATTATGAATTTTTTGTGGACAAGTAATTAAAATATTTTCTTTCTTAGTTTTATGCGTATCTTTGCTTTCGGAAGCAAGTCTATTTTCTGGTAAATACACAGGAAATTGATAATCCACTGAATATTTGATAATTATTTCTTTTTCACTTTTACTTAATCCTTGCCCTAAATAATACAAATTGTTATTTGATTTTTTATTTATATCTTTTATATAATGAATAAATTTGCTCAAAGTGATTACATAATTGCTTTGTGAAAATTCATTAAAATTATCACCTACAATATATATTATTTCTTTATTTTTGTGGTTTATATTTATATTATGTGTATTAAAATTTATGCTATTATTTTGTATATTTGATATCATTGTGTAATTATTTTGCATATAAATCCCAAGTTGTAAATTGTTAATACTTAACTCTTTAGTATAAAAAAATCATTATTTCAGTTGAATATTTCCTCAAGAATTATTTTACTTCTTGAGGAAAAGAGTAATCTGATTTAAATATTAATTTAAATTAATGATTTTTAATTGTCAATTTCAAAAATTGAAAAAAATAAAATGTGTTTTTCAAAAATAAAATACATCAACTTTTCAGAGATTTTAAAAAACTAAAATAAGAAATACTCATATTTGTGAATGGGTTTTTAATATGAATTGATTTCCGTATTTTTAAGAAGTAGATAAATAGAGAATCACAGGGTTAAAGTAAAGCGTTAAAAAAATTTTATAAGCGATTTCTATAATAAACATTATCATACCAAAAGTGATTTATAAAGTTCTGATTCGATCATGTAAAATAGTATTAAGAAATTTATAGCTAATAGATTTATAGTGAAGTTATCCTCTTTTATATTAAAGATTTAAGAAAAAGCAGGTTAAATTCTATACATACTTTGTCTCGCAATCCCAAGCATTTCAGCTGCTGTAGCTTTATTCCCGTATTTTTGAACATCTGAAAATTTTCTGTTTTTCGCATTGTATTTTTTTTATTTACCTCCATTAATTATAATCCTCACTTTTTACAAATATAAATTCCCTATCTTCAGTAAATTTAAGTTGAATAGGCAAATTCTTTTTAGAATATAGGTATAAATTATAACGAATAACGGGTACTATGGAAACTTCTTCAAAGCTTGCTTTTGCAAATTCTTTTAGCGCTTTTTCATTTAAAGGAACTGTAGAAGCGGAAGTTTTTGTGACTTCGAGCAATGCTGATAGCGTTTCTGGAAAATGGGACAAATAGTCAAGTACTGCAGGTTCTTTTTCCATATTTTGGATCCAAACCTGTCTATCTTTTTGCACTCGATCAAAGAAATATTGTATATCAGCACCTGCATACTCTTCTTCTTTATCATAACGAGTTACCCATTTTATTTGCACATTTGCCTTTTCAGCTACTTCTTCGAGTTTTTCCATATCAATGGTTTTTCTAGGAAATTTATTGGGAAGTGCAATCGTTAATTTCTGTATTCCCTTTGGGAAGTTTTCAAATTTATCTGGCCAAGAGTATTTTTCATCAAAACCTGGTTCACCTTTGACAAAATGCCCGGGGACGGAGATATATTTATCCTTGTCTTGAGAAGAATTAATGTAACGCAAGAGTGAAGCAATTTCTAAGCGATCGTCCCTATTTTTAAAAATTTTACTTTGGGAATTAAAAATAGCTACCATTGTTTGTGGCATAGGACTTTTATTGACGATAAAATCTTCTTTCTTGGCATTTGCTCCTTCCATCATTCTATCATAGAAATAAAAATCATTATTTGCACAATTATCAGTAGTCGTTAACTCAACTTTATAATCAAATACATTCAATATATATCGTCCGTTTTCAAATTTAATAGGGTAGCGGCTTACAACATCAAATTGATTACCATTATTTAAACGAACTGGCCAAACCTTATTACCCATAGAGCCTTGAAGAAGTGCCTCTTTAACAACACCGCGAACATTTTCCACTTTACTTTCAAAAATAAGTTCAAACCGATTTGGAGAAAGAATTTTTATCCCACTATATTTTTTAGCTTCGACATTTGGTATATTTATTTCTTCTGTACCAACAACTTTTACGGAAGCTGAAATATCCCTATACATAAAACCTTTTGCAATTCCTATTGCTGCTTCAAGTGCAGAGACAGGAGTTCCATCTTGCCATTTTGCTTTTGGGGAAACTTCTGCTTCAAAAGTTTTACCATCAGGTGAAAAATGAAATTTATGCAAAATACCTTCACTTGGCTCTTCATTATTTATATAAGGCTTTAAGACTAAACTCCAATAAACGAGATGAATCCAATTTTTTGGGCGCTCGAATGGATTGAAGGTAATTTTATCTACTTCTGAGCAAATTTGAAAGATCTTTTTGTCTGTCATTTTATTTTCTCCTTGAACTTTTTGTGAAGCCATAATTACAAGTGAAGTACTTATACATTGAATTAAAAAACTCTTGATTTGCATTTAAACAATAATTCCTAGAAAAATAGCAGTTTGGGTAACAGTTATATTTTTACAATGAGTTGATATCATTAAAAATATGAATATGGCAAGTAGAAGATGTGTGCAGCTGAGTTTAATTAGATCTTAAATTATTATTTTTTATAAAAAAGATCATACAAATTCTTCACAGGATAAGAATTTTTTCAATAAAAAAATCAACAATTTTCATATTATATTTTAACATATATCAGCTCACATATCCTTGTTTAATATAAAAATTCTCTGCGTCTTTAAGTTCAGAGCGCATTAATTTTTTATAGCTCGGTATTTTATATAAAATAAAGGGTGTGAGAAGAGGAATGCAGCCAAACACAAACAGCGCTGTTTTTATGCCAAATCTCTCAACTAGAAAGCCGAGAGCTAAAAAGCCTAAAGGAATACCTCCCTCAATAAATAATTTCGTACAGCCTATTAAGCGGGAGCGATAATTTTCAGGCATAGCAAGCATACGTTTGGTGTTAGAGGTTATATTAAAAGTGATCATCGCTTGCCCTAAGATAAATAAACAAAACAGACTGACCCAGACATTTTCTATAATTGAGTGCATTATCACACAAAATGCAGCTATTATTATGCAGAATGTGCATAAAATATCATCGGGGAATTTTTTAGAAAGATATTTTGCAGTGAAGGCGGAACCAAAAAAAATTCCAAGAGCAATAGAAGCCTCAAGTATTCCGAGATAAAGCGCAGAAGCGTGGAAAACATCTTTTACAAGGAGAGGTATGCCCAGCAAAATAAAGGGAGTAAAAGAAAAATTAACCAAAGTAAGGGTGAGAGCCATTCCGAGCTCTATTGGATTTTTAATCAACATAGTATAGCCATTCAGCAACTTTTTATGCCACTTCTCTGTTGAGTTGTTATTTATTGCAGGAAATTTTGTCATTGAGCAGAAAATAATTGAAATAATAAATCCAACTACAGTGGAAATAAAACTTAAAAGTATGCCCAGAATACCAATGATAGCTCCGCCCATGACTTTTCCTAAAATAAAACTCAGGGACTGCAGCATACCTTCAAAACGCATAGCGCTGCCTAATTGTTCCTTTGCGACCATTTTGGGTGGAATGCTCATCACAATGGGCATAGATATTCCCTCTATGATAGACATGCCAAGAATAGGTAAGACATAATAAATAGAAAATTTAGATGTGCTAAAAAAGATCATGATTAAGACAACAAAGGCTAAATTTATAACTTTAGTTATGAGCAATATCTTTTTATATGGAACGCTATCGCCGAGAAAGTTCAACAAAGCATAAGACAATATGCGAAAGCCTGCGCTTAAACTCAAAACAAGTGGCAATGAGCTTGGTGCATCTTGCAAAATCCACCAAGTGATTGCGATCATGACAACGTTGATGCTTAATATATTCAGAAATTCGCTGATGCGAAAATTAAAAAAATCTTTTTGAATCAATTCTTGTTTAAACATAAGTCAATACACCGTTTAACCTCTGCATATACTAAGGGTGAAAGAAGTCTAGGAGTCGTTTCATATGGCTTTATATAATTTAATATTTTAATGGATGAAACGTAGTCATTTTTAAGAAAATAATATGCTTGTTCTAAAATATTTATAGCTGAAATATCCAATAATTTTATCAAAATAGATTTGCATATTTTTATTTTTTTATCATTACATATGATAAAATAATCATTTTTCTTATTAAGATTTTTTCTTAATGATTTATTATACTCTCCATTGAAAAATAAAAATACTAAATTTTCTGCTTCTTTTCCTATTAGATTAATTATAATGGTGAGATTACTGGCGCTTATTCCTTTAAATTTATATGCTTTATTTTCATCATATATATTATGAAATAACGATGCCAAACAGACATCATAGTCGCATTTTAATTTTAAAGATAATTCATAAGTTCCTATCAGGTGGTCTAATAGAGATCTGTTAAATAGAATATTATTATTAAATTTATTATTCTCTAAAAAATCTATAAACTTATTTTTGGAGGATTCAATTTCAATTTTCTTCAACATATTTATTTGCATATTGAATTATTTCTTTTCCTAGATTTGTTAATTTTCCATGTTTTAAAATAGTCTGATAACCTCCTCTAAATCTAGAAATTAATTCTTTCTTACGAATGATTATCTCGTTATTTGTTTTAGATTCATCATTAATATTATTATTAAGTATGTTGTTAAATGAATAAATTATTCGGGAAATAACAAAAGCTGCATGATATATGCCAGTCATGGTTCTCTTATCATTTCTTAATGGAGCAGAATATCTTTCTTCGTCAGAATTTAGTACAATACTATCATTTAATGCAATACCAAAAAGATATAGATGTGAAGATTCATGAACCAATGCTTCTAAATAAAAAGGAATTGATTTTTTTAAATTACTCGATATATAAATACTACCAAAATTATTTAGACTAGTACCAGATGAAATAATATATGATTTATCATTGTTGAATAAGAAAATTTCAGTAATTAATTTATTTATTTCTTTAAATGAATTATTTGCATATTTGTTTAAAATATTAAATGAGTCAGAAATATTACGAGAAGCTTGGTTATATTCTTCAGCATTTGGTATTAAGAAAGTTACATCAGAAAAAGTATCATCTTTCAGGAATAAAGATTTATAAATTTCAAATTTTTTTTCACCTATCTCATCACTTAATTTTATTATCAGAGTTTTGTCATATAAAAATTCATTTGACAATAATTCATTCACGAGAAACTGAACAGAATTTACATCTTTTATTTCAATAGCAAGAATCATATTTGTGTGAATCGCATGAAGATATCCAGATAATTTTTGATCACTATTTCTAGGGTGTGTTCTCAAGTATCAGAGAATACTTGATTTTTGGCATATTTCTCGCAAAAGTTGGATTACTACGTCTAACGAAAGAGGGAAACATGTTGAGGCTGATGATAACAGATCCAATGTGGTCTAAGCTAGCGCCATTGGTTAAAGAATTTAAAATTCATTTTTCAAATAGAATTAGGATTTTTATGGAAGCCGTTTTTTGGAAGCTACGAACAGGAGCTCCCTGGAGGGATCTACCAACGGAGTTTGGTTCATTTTCAACAGTATTTAATAAATTTAATCGTTGGTCAAAACTAGGAATTTGGCGCGAGTTATTTTTAAAAATTCGAGGAGAATTAGATAATGAATGGAATTTTATAGATTCAACAATAGTGAAAGCACATCAGCATTCTGTAAATTCAAAATGCAAAAAAGAAGAATGTATTGGTCGTGCTGTTTGTGGTAATTCAAGTAAAATACATATGATTGCAGACTCACATGGAAATCCTATAGACTTTATTTTAAGTGAAGGACAAGTTCAACGACAGTAGAATAGGAAATCAACTCATAGAAGCTAGCAATGCTGAAAATTTAATTGCAGATCGGGCTTACAGTAATAAAAAAATAAGAGAAAAATTAGCAGATAAAAATATTCAAGCCATTATTCCTAAAAAGAAAAATTCTATTGATAAAACAAATGATGGATTTGATATGCATTTATATAAAACTCGACATTTAGTAGAAAATTTATTTGCTAGATTAAAACAGTTCAGAAGCATTGCCACACGTTACGATAAAAGTAAAAATAACTTTGCTTCTATGGTTTACATGGGGTGTTGTATCGTTTGGGGAAAAATTTGAGTACATACCTTAATGATTTAAGAAAAAGCAGGTTAAATTCTATACATACTTTGTCTCGCAATCCCAAGCATTTCAGCTGCTGTAGCTTTATTCCCGTATTTTTGAACATCTGAAAATATTTCTCCCTTTCGCATTGTATTTTTTTTATTGACTTCCATTAATGACAAACCTCATACTTTCACAAATATAAATTCCCTATCTTCTGTAAATTTAAGTTGAATAGGGGTTCTAAGCGCAAACCCCAGAAATTTCCGCAGTTAGTGCTTAAAATCCAGATTTAAAACGCTTCATAGATTTATTTATCGCTTTTTGTCAAATTAATATCTGTTTTTTCTTTTTTTTCACGCATACGATTGTTGATACAAATGTTTTTGAAAATCAATGAAAATTGAACGAATATTCTGCACATCCCCTAATTCTTTTTTCGCATCTTCAAAAGCCCCATATTTTAATACGACGAGTGAGGACAATTTTTCTTCGTCAAGTTCTTCTACTCCAGTTTCAATATATTTGAACAAAACGAATTCTAAAAACTCCTTTTGTTTTGTATCCAAATAAGCAAAAATATTAGACTGAGCCCTAGCAACTCGTTCCTGTCTTGTTATTGGGGGCATTGCAAAAGACACAAATTCCAAAACATCGAAAAGATCACTTTTTTCTGCATTGACTAATTTTTGAAGAGACGAAAGTTCCTCTTTTCCATATCCAGCTTCGGAAAGTTGTTCGAGAAAGGTCTTTCTTGTCATAGGATTTGACCAAATTTTTTTTAATTCTTCTTCATTTTTAAAAAAATCAGGCAAAGTTCCGTAAAGATTTTGTAGGAATTCTTCTGATGAAATAGGTTTACCGTCTGGACTCCAAAAAGAAGTTGAGATCATATGCTGGATTTCACGTTCTTTCCCATCTCGTAATTTTATTTTGATTCTTTTATTTTGTTGCTGGTCATCATTTGCATTCGATTTTTCTTTTAACTCTTTCTTCATTTCAAGAGGAACAGGATCTGACTTCTCATCAATAGATTCAACTGGCTCTATAGGTTCTCCATCCCATTCTGGGTCTGAAAAGTTTTTACTCGCATCTACAAAATCATATATAGTAAAAAAATCTTTCCCATCAAAAAGACGAGTTCCTCGCCCTACAATTTGTTTAAATTCAATCATTGAATTCACAGGCCGCATAAGTACAATGTTACGTACATTTCTTGCATCTACGCCTGTGGAAAGCTTCTGTGATGTAGTTAACATAGTAGGTATTGTTTTTTCGTTATCCTGAAATTCTTTTAGAAATTGCTCGCCTAATTTGCCATCATTTGCAGTAACACGGGCGCAATAGTTTGGATCTTTACTTTTTTTGTATTGATTAATTAAGTCACGAATAGCAAGTGCATGCGTTTGGTTTGCGCAAAATAGTATTGTTTTTTCAGATTGATCGACATCATCAAGCATTATTTTAACACGCTTGGCTTCACGTTCCTTGATCTCAATAATTTTATTAAAGTCTTCTTCAACATAACGTTTTCCTGTTTCAACATCTCCTTCAATTATTTTATCATCAGAGGTGTAAACATAATCATCTAAAGTTGTTTTAATTCGTTTTACTTTAAAGGGAGTTAGAAAACCATCGTTGATGCCTTCCTTAAGTGAATAAACATAAACAGGATCTCCAAAATATTTATAGGTGTCAGCATTATCTTTACGTTTTGGAGTAGCAGTTAATCCAAGTTGAACCGCTGGTGAAAAGTATTCAAGTATTCCCCTCCAATTGCCTTCATCATTTGCACCACCACGATGGCATTCATCAATAATAATAAAGTCAAAAAAATCTGATGGGTACTCTCTAAAATAAGACTTATTATCATTACCGCTCATAAATGTTTGAAAGATTGTAAAAAAAATACTTCCGTTTGTAGGGACATTGCCTTTTTTTCCAATTTCTTCAGGATTAATACGTACAAGAGCATCTTCTGGAAATGCAGAAAAAGCGTTAAAGGCTTGGTCTGCTAAAATATTTCTATCGGCTAAAAATAAAATACGCGGTCTACGCAAACCATCATGATTTAAATTCCAACGGGTTTGAAATAGTTTCCATGCGATTTGAAATGCAATAAAAGTTTTTCCTGTTCCTGTTGCCAGAGTTAGTAAAATTCGTTGTTTATTTTCTGCAATTGCTGTCATGACGTTGCTAACGGCGATTTCCTGATAATAACGAGCTCCCTTTGATCCTCCAATATCTTCATATGGAGTTTGATTAAATATTTCATTCCATAAATTTTTAATGGCAAAAGTTTTAGCCCATAGCTCGTCTGGAGTTGGAAATTTTGATATTAAATTCTCGACACCTGTTTTCATACAAATCTGATAAATTTCATGACCATTGCTTGAATATGTGGTGTCGAGCAGCAATTTTTGTGCGTAATTTTTTGCTTGTGCCACACCTTCGCCAACTTCAAGTTCATTGCTTTTTGCTTCGATAACAGCCAGCTTTCGACCTTGATAAACCAAAACGTAATCTGCAATAAGAGGCTTTGCTCGTCCCCCACCTAGCTGTATTTTTCCAGCAGTTATTTTGAATTCACGAAGAATTTTTGATCCTTCTATAATACCCCATCCGCTTTTTAATAATTGTGGGTCAATTAATTCCGCTCTGGTTTCTGCTTCATTCATATGGATACCTCTCTAAATTCCTTGTTAAAGAATTTCTGAAGCGTCTTTCTTTTTAATTCTCCATTAAAAGCTTTTTCAAGGAAAGATTTTTTTAGCTCTTCCAGTTTTTCAAGCTTATCCTTGTAAATTAGTTCAAGTTTTTTGGTTTCTAAAGAAATAGAAATAAATTTAGAAGCAATTCGTTTTTGATCCTCTAAAGATGGCAGTATTAAAGGATATTCTTTTAGTTTAGTGCCATTAATATTTGCCTGATTAACACTGGAACTCATTACAGAAAATCCATACTCTCTTATTCTCTTGCTATTTAAATAGATATTTAAAAAATCTGCGTCTATTAAGTTTTTTTTAATATTTATTCTTATTAAATATCCAGCAAAAATAGCTGGATATTCTCCCTTATATATTGCAGTTTTACCCACTAATTCTGCACTATTTGTTCGATTGAACAAGATGTCATTTTTTTTCAAGGTATATTTTTTAATTTCATCTTCATTACTAGTAAAAACAAGATCATTCCAATCCAAATGTCCGCCTTGAATATTTCCCATCCTTAAAACAGCTACTTTGCCTATTTTTTCTGATTTTCTTGAAGTTCCATACTCTACATTTTCGCAAACGTAACCCAATGTTTTTTTTTCAAATTTACCGCTATAATTATCTAAAACATTGTCCAAATATGATTCACAAATTTTTAAACTGTTCGACAAATTTTTTTCTATATTTTCTTTTGCAATAGTAATGGCGGAAAATGCTTCGTCTAGAATAGCGACGATATTCTTCTGTTCTATAGGTGATGTTGGATAACTAACTAAAAATTTATTCGCCAAAACTGAGCGAGCAAGCTCTGTCTGACCGCCACAACCCTCACCAGCTTGCTTAATTAGCTCCTCAATAAACACAAGCATATAACCAAAGAAATCAAGAAAAAATTTGCCTGGTTTTGGGCGGACAATGGTAACATGAGAATCAACTGTTGTTGGCTCAAATGGAATATTTCGAACCTGAGCAACACGACCCAAAGTTCCTGTTCCTGTCGAATTAACCAGTACATCACCAAGTTGAATGAAACGCTCAGGACTAACAGTTTTAATCTTTAAATCATGCCTACGCGCCTGATCATAACTAACATTATGATCACGAATACATTTTTGATTAAGAACACAAGCGCCCCCTTGCTCAAGATATTTTGGTGAAATTCCTCTACTCAAAAAAGAGCAAATCTCCCCCAATTTATTTACTTCCCACCCATCGGGCAATTTCTTATTCATAAAAGCCCTCGAACGGCTTCAAGTACTTGCTTACTTTGTGCATCCAGCATCACGATCTCGTCCAATATTTCTTCGGGGCTTCTTAAAGTTTTTTCGTCTTTTTTATGAGGATTTTTAACTGACAAATCAAATGAAGACTTATCTACATCGGAAATATTTATCGTCCAAGAATCTTCACTCTCAGCTTTCGTTTTTTGTAATTCCACAAATGCAGCTAAATCATTTTCGTTTAGTGGGTTTGTTTTTCCAAGATTTCTAGCAAGATTAAGCTGATAGTACCAAACTTTATTTGTTTTACTTCCTTTATCAAAAAATAGAACCACCGTTTTTACGCCTGCACCCGTAAAAGTTCCGCCAGGAAGGTCAAGCACGGTGTGCAGATTACAATTTTCCAATATTAATTTACGCAAACTTACAGAAGCATTGTCGGTGTTAGATAAAAAAGTATTCTTTATAACTACCCCTGCTCTTCCTCCAGCTTTTAGAATTTTAATAAAATGTTGGAGAAATAAAAATGCAGTTTCACCTGTTTTAATTGGAAAATTTTGTTGAACTTCTGTGCGTTCTTTGCCTCCAAAAGGGGGATTTGCCAGAACAATATCATAACGATCTTTTTCTTGAATATCAGACAAGTTTTCAGCAAGCGTATTAGTATGAATAATATTAGGTGCTTCAACTCCGTGCAAAATCAGATTCATTGTGCCAATAATGTAAGCGAGAGACTTTTTTTCTTTTCCGTAGAAAGTCTTTTTTTGAAGTATTTCTAAATCTTTCGTAGTTAATTTTTTGCTTTCTTTTAGATATTCGAATGCTTCACATAAAAACCCAGCAGATCCCACAGCCCCATCATAAATTTTATTTCCAATGACTGGAGCCACTACTTTTACGATTGTTTTAATCAGTGGTCGAGGTGTATAATATTCTCCACCATTACGACCTGCATTGCCCATATTTTTAATTTTATCTTCATATAAATGGGACATTTCATGCTTTTCGGCATGAGAACGAAAACGCAAGTCATCAATTCTGTTGATGACTTCTCGCAAATTATAGCCACTTTGTATTCGGTTTTTTAATTCGCTAAATATTTCCCCAATTTTATATTCAATAGTGTCTGCGGCTTCTGCATCTGTTTTAAATTTTTTTAGATAGGGAAAAAGTTTATGATCAACAAAATCTTTTAAATCATCCCCTGTCATCGCCTTATTATGGTCTATTTTCCCATCTTTTTCTTTAGGTGCTGCCCAAATAGCCCAGCAGAATTTTCTGTCAATTATGGTATTGTGAATTTTTCCTGAAAGTTCAGCCGCAATTTTCTTATCTTTTTCAAAGTCGTCTAAATATTTTAAAAATAAAATCCATGAAGTTTGTTCCACATAATCAAGCTCACTGCCACAACCTGCATCCTTATGCAGAATGTCATCAATATTTTTAAAAGTTTGTTCAAACAAGGGCAATTTCTCCTAATACGAGGGACATTAACAAGGCTTATTTTTTGAATTTTTGTTTGATTTGTCTGTTCATTCAAGGTATTTCCAGACTTCTCCATGAGTTTTGCTAACTTATTTTTTGAAAACATCGTAAATTTAACTTTCCAGCATTACAGGGGCCACATAGATAGGAATACCACAATCATTTTTAAACTATCTTAATCACTTGGGCTAGCATCTTGCCCTTTTTTTGCATCTGAGATCTTGTCAGTATCTGTCTTGCTGTTGAACTTCTTTTTTTAGCAATTATGCTGATTGTGCCGACTAGAGAATTAGCTCCTTTTGACGAGTCCTTTTCTAGTGAGACGAGTAGCTCCTTCTTTTGTGTCTTCATCCCCCTCTATGCTAAATAAAATTTTACTTGATTTTAAGCTCTAAGGGGTTCTAAGCGCAAACCCCAGAAATTCCCACGACCTTGTTTTTGTAGACTAAGCCCCAAGCGTTAACTGCTTAATAATTTCGTCCAAATCAATCAAGTTTTCTTTAGAAAATATAAAATGCCCTTGGAAATGAATGTGCTGCCAAGCAACTGGAGATATTTTACGCAATAATTTTAGAGCTTTTTTGTTTTCTTCCGCTTCATATTTTTCTCGTAATTTTAATAGAATTGTAGAGTTGTAATGAATAATCGCATTTGCAATGAGCCGGCCACATTGATTGCTGACTTCAAGCGCAATATCTGTTCTGCCTATCAGCTGTTTTTTACCATATGCTTGAGCATTTGCAGCCCTCAGCTGATGATAAGATTCAACACGATTTTGAGAACGATGGGTATTTCTTTGAATTTTTGGATCAAGAAAATATTTAAGAGTATGAATACTTCGAATCAATTTATCAAATTCAAATAAGGCCAAGCGTGTGCGATTTTCTTGAGTATAAGTACAAAGTTTTTTAATCAATGGGCTTTGTGTCATTTCTTTTAGCCCTAAGGTAGCAATAATTCGCTGTAAATTTGGCCATTCTGATTCAATTAAATCACGATTTATTTGCCCACGTGGTTGGATTAAATATTTTGCATATTCAGGCTTATCTATTTCAGAAAACAAATGGATTCGTTGCGCTTCAATATTTGAAAATCGAGGGTACAACTTACCATTAAACCAATGCATGATGGCAAAGTTTGCTCGATTGATGCAGTGCATGTCTCCAGTCATAATGTCTGGCGATATTACAGAGGTATTATTGTACCAAATATCAAATAAAAAAATAACTTTCATGCTCATTTGCGCCAATCAATTCGACTTGCAAGGGCACGTGATTGGCAAGTAATGTATAGGCGACAACCCCTTTGCCTTTTCTAAAGTATTTTTTAGAATATCTGGTTTTAAGGGTAGGGGTTTCAGCCTCAAGTTTTTGCCCATCCACACCACCATAAAGCAATTCAAGATCAAATGAATAAAATGGAAATATAGGCATTTTAGAAATATCATTGCTGATTAAATCACTAGAATTCTTAAGCGTGGCAAGCCTAATTCTAGATTGAAGTGTTTCATGTAACACAGCATATGGAATATCGGAAATGTCAGCCATATTCAGATTACCGTTATTCATAGCCTGTGCAATAAGAGTTCCAATTAAACATTCTTCTTTAGCTGGCTGTTTGCTGTAACGTGGTTGAATATGTGTAAAAGCAGACATGAAATCACAACGTTTATTTACATATCTCAATACATCGGTAATATCGCACAACTTCATTTGTTTATAAAATCTGGATTTAAGCTTCTCATCTTTTTTAATATTGGGTTTCTGCCAATGTAATGTTTTATCTTTATCGTCATAACGGAGATGTTTAAGGTTGTCTTTTTTAATTCCTTATTGAAAACCTCCCAAAGCCCATTCAGCTCCGCAAATAAACTATCCAACTGCCGGTCTATTGGCTGAGTAAGCGCAGAAATATTAAGTTGTTTGATTAATATTTCTTTTTCTTCCAGTGAAACTAATTCCTGACTGAGTGAGCGGTATTGCAGGCTATCTTCCAAAAAAATTGAGCCTTTTTTTAATTGGTAATTGATCTGTTTATATATCCAAAATTCGTAACGAGATTGATTAATTTTTTCAGAATTATTATCTGTTTTGTTACTTAAGTACGGCAATAGTTTTATTGGTATGGTTTTATCTGGACACTCATCTGTAAATGGAGCCGATTGTTTTGGTCGAGGAAAATCTGTTTTGATCCATCGCAATGCTTCCATCCATCGATTTTCAGGATTTGTGCTAGAGAAATCAAGCGCCGCAACAAGATGTTGCAAATTTGATGTGATTTTACGTTTAAGACTATCTGCTGCTTGCCAATAAAAATCTTCTTCTTGCGCTGGTTTTTTAGCAATGGCTGAAACTTTATTGAGAAGATCTTCTTTGGATAAAATTTCAAATGCCTTTTTTCGAACCAATCCAAAATTCATTTCATCTGATAATTTGTCGTCAACATATAACTGCGCTAATCGTTTCATCACAATAAATTCTTCGCGCTGGTTCATGACATGAGCGGTGTGTGTTGAATTTGTTAAAACACTGATTTCTGATTCAATTTTATTGAAGAAGAAGGAAAAGGCATTGGTTAAATTGTCACTCACTTGCTGAAAACGCTTCCAACAGTAGCACATTATGTAATACTCAGTCCATTAAAAATGTTCCACACATCGTTTTCTTGATTGAGAAAATCCGATGGAATTGACAATTTTATCGGTTAATTTATTCCATGCATCGCTCCCTGCTTGAATAATATCGTCTATTTTTTCGTATAATCTAAAAGACAAATGATTTCTCTTTAAATAACTCCACAATCTTTCAATATGATTTAATTGCGGACTATAGGGAGGAAGAAAGTGTAAAGTAATATTTTTCGGAACAACAATCTTGCAATTATTATGCGCTCTTGAGCCATCCAATATCATTAGTACATGTTCACTTCTCTTTATTTTTCTTGAAAAAGCATTCAATAATATCTGCATATTCTCACTGTTTAAAGTTGGCAGAACAAGCCCGAATCTTTTCCCAGTTTCAGTATTTATTGCTCCATATATCCAAGAATTTAAAAAACTATTTTCATTTTTATACTCAGGGCGAACCCCTTTTGGACTCCAAATTCCTGACGTGATTGTCTTTTGTCCATATCTAGTTTCATCTTGATAATATTGAACAATTTTTTTATCCGGAAAATTGTTTTTTACCTTATCTAAAAATTTAGGATATTCTTTTCTCCATTTTGCAATGACTTCAGGATCATTTTTAACGTGAACTGGTCTAGGCTTGACTTTTCTTAAACCTATTTTCTTACAAAATGAATAAATGTCAGATCTACTAAACTTCTTACCATTATTCTTAAGTATAAGATTTTTAATAATTTCAACATGAACAACTTTTGTATGTGATTCCTGAGAATTTTTTAAAATTAACTGTTTTTTTAAATCTTTAACCTCAACTAAGTTTAACAAACTTTTTCTACCCGTACGCGACTTTTCTAGAAGATTCATTATTCCATCCGATTTAAATTTTCGTATTGTTTGGTACACCGTTTTGGGGCTGCACTTCAATACCACTGATATTTCTTTCACTTTAATGTCTATTAAAAAGAGCAGAATTATAGCAAGTCTTCTTAGAAGTTGCGCGGTTAATTTTTTCTTAAGAAGTCCCTTTAAAGTTTCATTAAAATGAGTTACTTTCTTCGGCATATGCAGCATTCCTTTTTTATTAGTCGTGAAGATGAGATGCTGCATACCTTTTACATGAATAATTTTAATTTATAAAACTTTGTACCTGATTTCTTTTTTAAAGCACTTTATGTTATTGGTAATCTATTCTTTGGAAGAAACTTTTTGGACTGCGTATAATGATTAATATTTATTGGAAGAATAGTTATGTTGTTGTCAACGAAAAGTAATAGTTTAACAAAAATAGAAGTTTTTGGGCTTAATTCATAACATAATCTATCTAAATTATATATCCCCTAAAAAATACAAAGCGACTTATTTTGGAATTGTGGAAATTAAGCAGGCTGGTTTCTTTCTTGGACCTATTATAGGTGGCTTTATTTATGATCATTTTGGCCGAAAAACGCTTTTTATGAGTTGCACATTCTTGTTAGCTTTATCTGCAATTCTTTATACTAAAAGGTTCCTTTTAAAAAAGAAATTGCAAAATATTTAAATAACGTTGTATTGATTTTTGTGTAACAAAATTACTAGAAAGCTGCGCAGTAATGAGTAAAATTTACTTTAATAAAAACCGGTTGTTTCCTTTCCTGCTATTAATTGGAGGTTTTTTAAGTGTTTTAGCAAACTTTATGATGCTCCCAATTCTTGCATTGCATGCAATGAATGTATTCAAACTAACTGCATTTGGTGTTGGTATAATTTGCGCAATTTGGCCTGCTATTCTTTGTACAACCACTATTTTTTTTGGAGCTTTTGCAGATAGAATTGGGCATGAAAAAGCATTAAAAATTGGATTACTTTTTCAGATATTATCCTTTTTTTTGATGTCTCGCAGCAATTCTGTAACAGAATTTGCAATTTCACAAGTTCTCTTTGGATTAGGTAAATCTTTTTTTGGTTCATCAATTCGAGCATTGCTAGTTTCAACATGTCCTCAAGATCGTTTACCGTATTTTCTCAGAGTCAATTTTTTTCTGATAAATGCTGCATGTATGATAGGACCTCTTGCTGGAGTATTTTTGTACGATTTTTTTGCAAAAAAAACTTTTTTAGTATGTTCTCTTATATATACATTTTTCTTAATTCTTTTTCTATTTATAGAGCCATCTCCAGAAACTATTCATTGTTCGGTAAAGTCTGAACAAAGATCTTCGATTATCTGGTCTGCAGTGTTTCAATTGTGCAAGAATAAAAATCTACTTGTATGGATTATCGCATCATTTGCAATAGTTTTTGTCTTTGGTGTTTATGAGTCAATGATGCCCCTTGTACTTTCAATTGAAACTAAAGCTATTAAGTTTGGTTTTCTTTTATCATTAAATGGTGGTACTATTGCTTTGATTCAAGTCTTATTCTTAACGTTCAAATCAACCCTTAAAGCTGAGTATAGAATCACGATTTTGGGATTTGCAGGTTTCATTTCCGGTTTTTTCATGTTTTCACTACCAATTTTGGGTGAATATAAATTCTTAATTGGTACACTTCTTTTTTCATGTGGGGAGGCCTTACTTTCGCCCCAGATGGAAATAAAATTAAATGACCTTTCTCCGGAAAAATACAAAGCAACTTATTTTGGAATTTCAGAAATTAAACAAGCTGGATTCTTCCTTGGACCTCTTATAGGTGGATTAATTTATGAAGAGTTTGGCAGATCAGTATTATTTATAAGTTGTACAATAATTCTAATTCTTTCAGCATTACTTTATATTCGTACTCTTCATTTTCGTAAAATAGTGACAGTATAATTTATTTTTTGCATTCCCTTAAATTTGCGGAATTTATTGAAATAATATTTTAAGCTATTGCTACTTAATATTTTATTATTACATCAGCTTCAGTATCCATTATCATTGTCTACTAAACCAATAAAATGGTATTAATTTTAATTATACTTGTTAATTATTATATAAATATTGGAGAATAAACTTAAATGAAATTGAAAATAATATTGTTATAGAAACCCTATTTTAATTTGTCACTTTATTAATGAAATGGAAGGCAATTGGAAAATATGCAGGTTCTAGTTTAGAGCGCTTGTAGAATGATTATTTTTAATAATATTTTTGACAGAATCATGTAATCCATTTTGCCATTTTTTTAATAATGCGCTTTCAAAAAATGGAATTTTTTCTTCATAAATATTTGCTTCAATTTTCTGGCTTAAATTAAAGTCATCTGCTTCTTTGTACTTCAATAGCATCTAGAGGAATTTGAGTGTTATCTTTAAAAAATTGATTCATTTTTATATCAAGTAATGTTGTTATTAGAGTTTCTGAAGAACCTTTTGGGGGTAAAAAAATCTTTGTACTATTTCAAAAGAACTTCCTTCAGAAAATTGCTAAAATTCTAATCCCACTTCTCAGTCTGGCCAAGTATTTACATTTTTCCATATCTGCCAAACTTCTTCAGGCGTGATCTTGGATGATATTTCACTGTGCTAGAGTATGTTGCTTTGTTTTCATTTTTTATAGTCTTCATAAATGAATGAAAATTTTTATTATAAAAAAAGTTATACATAAGTTTAAAATTTAAAAATTTAAGGGGCTTATTTTATAAGAGGGTGAAGAGAGTTATAACATCAACTTATTTCGCTCCCAATTCTATAATGAATCAATTTGGTATGGGATAATGATCAAAATCTAATCGTTCACTTTTCGGGGATCACAGAACTTTTTTAAATTTTTTAAATTGACAATTAAAAATTATTAAATTAAATAAATATTTAATTCAGAATATACATTGATTCAAGAAGTGACATGTCTCTTAAGGAACTGCGCAACTGAAGCTAATAAGTTATTTATATTAAGAATTAGGTTTTAACAATTTATAATTTAGGAACTTAATAATGAAAATGATCCATTACATACTTATGATAATTTTAATGGGGTGCGCCTTATTGGTAGTTGGACAATTATATGTGCCAATTTCCATAAGTTCAAATATTTCATCTCAATTTAATGTAACAACTTCAGAGGCAACGCTTGTTAGTTCTGTTTTTGGATTTTCATATGCCGCTGGATTTTTAATATTAGGTTCTCTGTCAGACAAGTATGGAAGAAAAACAATTTTGGTTTCAGGACTTTGCCTCTTATCACTAACAACTTTTATTGTAAGCTTATCGCCAAATTTTACATTTTTGCTTATTGCAAGGGCTATTCAAGGTTTTATAGCTTCATCTTTTCCTCCGGTAGCGTTATCACTCGTCACTGAAACACTCGAAAGTAAAAAGCGCCCAATTGGAATTTCGTTAATAAGCCTTTCATTTTTAGCTTCAGCGCCTGTTATTCAGCTTTTTACAACTTGGCTTGGCTTTAATATTACCGAAGCAATGCTAGTATTTGTTCCTTTTTATTTAGCAGGTGCTTTAGGATTATTATTTGTCGTTCCAAAGCATATATTGCCATTACAAAAGAAAGATTTTAATTTAAAAAATCAGTTTTTGTCTTTATTAAAAGATCCATCTATTTTAGTGTCATGGTGTATTGCTTCGACCGTTTTGTTTAGCTTTGTTTCTTTTCATGCTGGCATGCAGACTTTAGGCGCTGATCTGGGTATAAATATGCAATTTCTCCGTTTTGCTGGTTTACCGACGCTGTTTTTTGCATTTTTAGCTTCTCCGCTAATACATAAATTTGGATCATATGTTGCGACACAAATTGGATTAGTAATAACTATATTAGCATTTATATTTAGTATATTTGGTAATGCAATTAATTTATTTATTGCAAGCGCGATTTTAACTGCTGGAGTTTCCATAACAACTCCAAGTATAATAGCGACCATTGCAGGAAGATCTACCATACAAAATAGAGGTCTTGCCCTTTCTATTTATAGCTTTATGCTATTTTTAGGGGCAAGCATAGCCCCGATGAGTGCACATTATTTTTCAAAGTTTGGATTAATAATATTAAATATTGTTCCAATTTCTTTTATTATATTGGGCATAATTGTTATGATTTTATCAAAAAATTTAAAATTTAAAATTTCTTTTCCTGTAACATAAATAAGGAAATATAATAAATGCATTTTAAATTTATCAAATTTTTATCTTTATTTTTTATAACCTTAATTTTAATGAAATATTCTTCAGCACAAACTGTAAATGAGAAAGAAAAATTTATGAACAAAATTACAGAACAAAGTCAAAGCAAATTACATATTCAAATTCCAAAAAAATTTACTAAAAAAGTTAAGCAAATAGATGTTAAAAGTGATAATGAAAATGTTGAGCTAATTCGCTATGAACGTTCTGATGGCATAAATTCTGGTGTTATGGGAGAGCATTTTAGCTTGCTTGTTAGCAAAAAAGGATACTTAAAAGGATTCACTCAAATGGATACTTCTTTAGCTACAGGTAATTTGCCTTCTAGTAAAGAAGCAGAAGAAATAGCAATGGAGTTTTTAAATGAGCACGCTCCAGACCTTCTCTCTTCCTTTAAAATAAGTTGGATAGACAAGCATGATGAACAAATCCAAACCATGGATTATAAAAAAATAGTTAATTTAAAAATTTCAGGCATGAAAGTGAAAATGCAGAATACAAAAGATAAAAAATGGTTTTGGATTATAGTAGGTACTAATCATAAAGTTATAATATTTGAAAGAGACATTGTTTGGATTTCGTTCCCTGGACATCGCAAAACGGAAAAATGGTTGCATGATAGTTGGATATTAAGTACTAATTTCCCTCAATAAATAATCACAATTAATGTTTCATTCTTATTTATATTTACGATTCACTTTATTAAGAAAAGCTTTATCATTGCTGACTGATGCTACACTTTTCCAAAATGCAATTCGTTCCTCTTCTGTAAACTTAGTTTTTTTAGAAAATGGTATATAATAGGAAGTGATTGTAAGAGGTATTTTTTGCAATGTAATTTTATCACTGTACTTTGGATCTTGAGCAAGAGTTATTCCGCTGTGTACGCTTGTAATTGCTACACCACCTTCTTGTAGCATACGGTTGATACTGACCTCATTTTTTTCTGAAACTTCTGGAATAATTCCTTTTTCTTCGAGATCTCCAATAATAGCACGTCCTTTATCAATAAAAACGAGATCGGGGAGATTCTCTATTTTTCCATTAAATACATATTGATTTTCTTGTTTATTTACTTTTTTTGGTGAAATGACAACAAAACCATTGCAAGCAAACTTAAAAGGTGAGGAGCAAGGTTTTGATTCTTTTTCTGATTCAGGTGGGAAATAAAAAAGACTAGCTCTTCGCTTA
Source organism: Fluviispira multicolorata (assembly GCF_009208585.1). Classification (GTDB taxonomy): domain Bacteria; phylum Bdellovibrionota_B; class Oligoflexia; order Silvanigrellales; family Silvanigrellaceae; genus Silvanigrella; species Silvanigrella multicolorata. The sequence goes on along the minus strand of NZ_WFLN01000006.1, from coordinate 125,958 downwards.
TTATACGATGTGGTTATCATAACATCGTATTTTCCTTTAGTGAGTTCACTTTGGCATTTAGTAATAGGAATACCTGTGACAGACAAGGAGAAGTCATATTTATCAGATTCGCTTTTCATTCGCAGTAAAGCTTCGTTTATAATATCAATCCACACTCCAAATGTTTTGCCCTTAACGAAATTCACATTTGGATATTCTCCTCTATTGTCTGAACAGGCTTTTATTATTTTGCTCTGTGCAAATAAAGAAAAAGGTAGAATGAATAAAGTAAAAATAAGAAAAGACAGGAATTTCATAATTTCCTCGTTTATGCCACTGAAGAAGGCCTATCGTCCATACTTGCTTCGAGCGTCAGCTCACCCACTTTTGCTTCGACGAATATTTTAAAGAGCGCTGCATCAAGCTTACCAAGTTTTACTTCAGATTCCAAAATATTGAGAGCTCTCTCATAAGGTATTGCTTTTTTATAAGGTCTATCACGGGCAACGAGGGCATCGTAAATATCAGTGATTGCCATCATTTTGGCTTGTACGGGGATCTCCTTACTTTTTAATTTGCGTGGATAACCAGAACCATCAAGACGTTCGTGGTGGCCATAAACAATCTCAGGAAGATCTTTTAATTCTTTTGACCATGGGATTTGCACAAGAAAATTATAAGAATGAGTTACATGACTTTCAATTTCAATGCGTTCTTGTTGGCTGAGCGATCCTTTTTTAATACTGAGAAGATTTATTTCATGGGGCGTCAATAAAGGAACAGAATTTTCGCCAATAATAATTTGTGAGCCAGCAATCTCTGAAATTTTTTCAAATGTCTCGACACTTAAAAGTGCTGGTTCGTTGACATCAAGAATTATTTTCCAATAATTTTCTAATTTTTCAGAAACTTTTTTAACTTCAAATTTGATTTTTGCAATTTCTTCTTCTGTTGGATTTGTCTTTTTTAGCATGAGACTATTTAAATAAGACTCAAGAATATTAATATACATTTTATCTTGAATAGTAGAAAATCGGGATTGAATTTTTTCTAATTCAAAGGGAAACAATTTTTTTTCTTTTTGCAAAATATGTTCGCGCACACCAATTTTTCCAAAATCATGCAAGAGTGATGCATAACGAATTTCTTCGATTTGTATTTTAGAAAACTGGAGTGCAGCATAAAGTCCTGTGGGAGTTTGATTGATTGCATCGGCCAATGCAACCGTTAGGGTGGCAACCCGTTCACTGTGACCTTTTGTGGAGGGATCCCTAGACTCTATTGCAATAATACTTGCTGCTGTAAAAGACTCAAACACTTGTTTTAAGTCGTGAATAAGTTTTGCATGTTCAAGAGCAATGCCTGATTGATTGGCTAGAGATTCGAGTAAATTCAAATCATGTGCAGTAAAATGGGTTACATAATTATCGATATCTGATTTTTTATCTAATATAAGATCTTCAGAAATTTTTTTATTTAATAAAATAATAAATCCATCAACCTCTGTCGAGGGGAGTCGAATGGGGAAAGCACAGTATGACTTAATTTTATAATGTTTTGGATCAAAATCAATTTCAGATAAAGGACTGCTTGTTGATTTGATTTTTTTATTTTTTGAAACAATTATATTACTTTCTTCATGCCAAGAAATACCAATCATTTCTTCACAAAGGAGTTTAGTTATTTTTGATTTTTTAGGGTCAAAAATTTCTTTCTTTAATGTTATTTTTTGACTGAGATTTATTTTATATTTCAGGATAAATTTTTGATTTTTAATTTGGCTCAATTTATTAGATTCTTTTATATCATTTTTATCATCAAATAATCCTTTTTTAATGATAATAAAACCTGAATCAGCTCCAGAAATTTTCATGCTTTGTTTAAGAACTAAATTTAGAAAATCTCCAGCTAAAAATGATTTACTTGTCATAGCTTGACTGATTTCTTTTAGAGCATTGCTTTCAATATCTCTTAATATAGAAAAAGAAGATAGATAGTCAGAACTTGCATAAATAAATAAAGAATAAATAGAGTTTTTTAATTCTTGCATAAAATGATTTTTAGTATAGGGTGCGGACAATTCATTAAAAACATTTATTGCTTTGTTGTTTTCTTGTATATTTTTCTTTCTGTTTTGTTTTGATTCATTTAGATTTTCTATAATCAAAAATCCAACATGTTTTGTGTTTTCACCATGTCTTAAAAATGTTTTAATTTGCGTATGTTTCTCTTGGTATTGTTTTGGTGTCAAAACAAATAATTTTAAATTTTCTGATTCATATTTTTTTGTTGAAAATGCTTCTTCTAAAGAGCAATTTTTTAAAATAAGTTTTAATGAAGAAATTTCATTTATGGAAATGTTTATTTCATAAGGTTTGTATAAAAAGATAACTTCAATTTTTTCAAAAGGTGACATATTCACTAATTCACTCTCCATCTGGAATGAAAGTGTCAAGTGTTCAATTCATCGGAGAAAAGATAGAAAAAATAAGTCTTGGAAAAAGAGAAAATTTATAACAATATGGGAAAAAATTAGCTATCAAAGCGTGCAAGATTATGGAAAGATGTGAAACTATTTTGAAAGGCGAGTTTTACAGTATCGATGGCACCGTGCCTATTTTTGCCAATAATAATTTCGGCAATTCCTTTTTCGGTTGTATCTTTATTGTAAACTTCATCTCTATAAACAAACATAATTTGGTCTGCATCTTGCTCAATTGAGCCAGATTCACGTAAGTCAGAAGGACGTGGTCTTTTGTCAGGTCTTTGTTCAAGGCCACGGTTAAGCTGAGACAGGGCAATCACTGGGCAATTGAGTTCTTTTGCTAAAGATTTAAGACCCATACTGATGATTGAAATCTCTCGTTCACGATTTTGTGAAGCTTTTCCATGCGCAGCACCTGCAGACATGAGTTGAAGATAGTCAACAATAATGAGATCGAGATAGCCTCTCTCTCTTTTTACTTTTCGGCAACGGCTTGCTAAGTCAATAATGCTAATACCAGGTGAATCATCTAATAAAAGTTTATCTGTTTGAAATGAAGCTGCTTCTGGATAAAGCCGAGCGAGTTCTTCGCTTGTCATTTTCCCATCTCGAAATTTATGAGATTCGATTTTAGCGGCAGTTGCTAGCATACGCTGCATAAGCTGTGAATTACTCATTTCTAAACTGAAGAATGCAACTGATTTTTGATGGAGAAAAACTGCGTTAGCAGCAAAATTTAATGCTAAAGATGTTTTACCCATAGCAGGTCTTGCGGCTAAAATAATTAAATCAGAAGGTTGAAATCCAGCTGTAATTCGATCGAGATCCACAAATCCGCTCGGCACACCTGTTACTTTACCAGGGTTTTGAAATAATTTTTCAAGATCAAGAATTGTATCTTTTACTACGCTTGAAGAAGGGATAAGTCCGGTTGTAATTCTTGATTCAGCTAATTGAACAAATTTAGATTCAGCATAACTTAAAAATTCTTCAACATTTGCCCCCGCAACTTTTTTCCCTCTTCCTACGATTTCTGCGCAGGCTTCAATGACAAGTCGGAGCTCCCAATATTTTTTGACTTCATCAAGCCAATAGCCAAGTAATTCAGGGCGGGCATTAAATTCGAGAAGTCTACGAACTCCTTCTAGATCTCCGGCTTTTAAATTGTCACCCTTTTCTCTGAGTTTTCCATAAACTAAAGTAACATCAGCAGGTGTGTTTTCTGCAACAAGTTCCCGCATTGCAGAAACAATTATTCTGTGTTGTGGATCGAAAAAATATTCAGGAATAAGTTTATCTGTGTGACCAAATACACTTGACGGTGTTGCAAGAATGGTACCAAGAACGGCTTGTTCTGCTTCTCTGGAGTGAGGAAGGCCAGCTATACTAGGCGTATTTTGTGGTGTAGAATTCATTTTAAAACCTATTCATCTATTTTAAAAAATCTATCCGAAAGCAAAACTGATTTCGGATAGATATTATACACTCAACAAAATAAAATTATTGTCTTGCTTCAGCAGAGTTTTCTTCTAAACGAGAGTTGAAAGTTGCTTTTGCTGCTGAGCGTTCCGAGTTACGCAATGCACGGCGTAAATCGCGCGGCTCAATAGAAAATTCTTTTAATTTTCTGTGGAGTGTATTTCTGTTGCAGCCTAAAACGTCTGCAGCTTTACTTTGATTTCCTTTTGTCTTTTTAAGGACAAGAGCAAAAAGAGGTCTTTCAACATGAGCTAAAACTGTTTTTAAAATATCATTTGGAGAATCTTCATCGAATTTTTCAAATAAGTTATGAAGTTTCCAATAAACAAGTTTTTCTAAACTTGTGTCTTCGATAAATAATTTAAACTCTTCAGGACACGAAGAAAAACTAAGAAGTTTTTCATTCGTAATAGCAGCGTTATCTGAGTCGTCTGTAGGTCCTTGAACAGTTGCTCCCTCTATTGTTCTATTAAGATTTTCAGAATTCATGTCATATTCCTTTAAAACAAATGTAAATTCTCGATCGTAGCAGGAAAGTGTCAACTTAGAAGAAACCATGTCCTCAACACATGTCAACTCCAACCTTAGGCTCAGGGATTGGTTTAACACGAGCTGCAGAACTGTCAACCAATGTGGCACAACCTTCTCTTTCGATCTTGCCTTAGATGTAAAATCGTCTTAATGTTACCCGCTGCCGTTTTTGAAGGCAAAGCTTTTTTAAAAAGAGGGAATAACATGGGTTTTAATTGTGGAATTGTAGGCCTTCCAAACGTTGGAAAATCAACACTATTTAATGCAGTAACACGAACTGCAAATGCTCAAGCTGCCAATTACCCTTTTTGCACAATTGAGCCAAATGTTGGGCGAGTTGCTGTTCCTGACGAAAGAATGGAAAAAATTAATGCTATTATAAAAGCAAAAAAAATTGTTCCAACCTTTATGGAATTTGTTGATATCGCAGGTCTCGTTAAGGGTGCGAGCCGTGGTGAAGGACTGGGAAATCAGTTTCTAGGCCATATAAAGCAAGTTGATGCTATCGTACATGTGGTGCGCTGTTTTGAAGATTCAAACATCACTCATGTCGATGGAAACACCGATCCAGCAAGGGATGTTGACACTATCAACACTGAACTCATCTATTGTGATTTTGAAACTGTTTCTAAGAGCATTGATAAAATGGCTCGCATCTTAAAAAATAATGACAAAAAAATAGTGGCATCGCATGAGTGTGGCGTTAGGTTGAAAGACCACTTAGAACAGCTCAAACCAGCAAGAACATTTTTGGCTAAAAATGAAGATGAAGACGATTATTTAAAAAGTTTACATTTAATTACAAGAAAACAGGTTCTTTACGCAGCAAATGTGAATGAAAATGAACTTGCTGACAATGGACAAAGCTCAAAGTATGTAAAAATATTGCGTGATATTGCTGAAAAAGAAGGAGCACAAGTTGTTGTTGTATCTGCTCGTCTTGAAGAGGAACTGGGGCAATTAGAACCTGAAGACGCTAAAGTTTACATGGATGATTTAAATATTAAAGAGGCAGGACTCGATCGGTTGATAAAAGCTGGTTACTCAATTTTAGGACTTATGACCTATTTTACAGCGGGTGTTCAAGAAATTCGTGCTTGGACGATTCCAAAAAATTGCAAAGCTCCACAGGCAGCTGGTGTTATTCACACCGACTTTGAAAAGGGCTTTATCTGCGCTGAAGTCTATGCATATGATGATCTTATGCGCTTAGGCAGTGAAGCAAAAGTAAAAGAATCTGGACTGTATCGCAAAGAAGGTCGTGATTATTCTTGTAAAGATGGCGATATTATGAATTTCTTATTCAATGTTTAAGACCCACTTTAAAGCATAATGGCTCAATTGGACACAGTTCGCATTTAGGGTTTCTTGCTATGCAGTGATATCTACCGTGAAAAATAAGCAGATGATGTGCTTTCACGGCATATTTTTTCGGAACAATATTTAAAAGATCTTGTTCAATTTTTAAACGATCTTTAGTTTGCGCCACTAAGCCAATTCTTTGTGAAAGTCTTTCAACGTGGGTGTCTACAGCCATTGTAGGAAGGCCACAAAGAACATTTAAAATAACATTCGCTGTTTTTCTTCCCACACCTGGTAAAGCTTCAAGTTTCTCTCTTTCAAGGGGGATCTCACCCTTGTATTTATCAATTAAAATTTGTGAAAGTTTAAAACAATTACGTGCTTTGGTTGGAGCAAGCCCAATGCTGCGAATGATTTGTAAGAATCCCTCTTCCCCCATTTCAACCAGATTAAAAGCTGAAAATTGAGGGAATTTTATGAGAAGGGGGTCAAGAGCTTTATTCACTGATTTATCAGTTGCTTGTGCGCTTAACACCACAGCAATTAAAAGTTGAAAATGATTGTTGTGTAATAATTCACATTTAGCATTTGGCCACATGTCAGAGAGTTTTTTAAATACGTCTTCGCATTGTTTTTTATTCATTAATTTAGCTCGGTTCACTTTGCATAACCCCATTCACGCAGAGCATTTTGCAATGCTGCGCCAGCACCCGTTCCTTCAATTTGCTCTACTTGTTCATTGGATAAACTTTTTTGGAAGATGATAACATGATCCTTATTTGTGTAGTTTCTTTCAATGATTCCATCTGGAGGAGCAAAAAAAGAACAAATATTATTTTGCAGAGTGTCAACTAAAAACTCTTTATCAATTCTATTTCCATTTGGGCATGCGACAGGAATGATATCGTCAGATATATTAATTTCTTCTAAAGAACTATCTCCTAAATTAATCCATATGCTTTCATCTGGCTGAATTTCTCCATGAAAATTGAATCGAATAATATCTTTATTTTCTTGTTCTGTGTATTTTATATTTGTTGGTACTAAAGATATTTTGGGTAAATTATTTCCGATTTTTTTTAATTTAGTTGAAAAATTAAATGTTCCGCTGAACTTTGCAGTGAGTCGAATGATTTTATCAGAGGGTGATTTTTCGAAATAAGCTTTTCTCAGTTCTTTCAAATTATTATTTTGAGTCATTGGTATAATATCTTCTGTGTGATTGCTAAAATTTACATTTGAAAAAATTTCTGGTTGATACCAACTGATCTGCTGACTCCAAGGATTATGGGTTAAATAAAGTTTAATTTTATCGGGGGCAAGTTGGCGAACGTATTTCATGGGTTTTTGATTGAACTCTCCTCCCCAATAAAGAATTCCGGCATAACGATGCCCATCAAAATAAATACTATTTCGATCTTTTAATATATCTAAAAATGTAAGTGAAGATTTCTTTTCTAAAGCTGGAAATAAATCTATCCCTCTCCATTGTTTACTTACACTTTTTCCTCCAGCTAAATTATATAATGTTGGAAATAAATCAATATGTGCAGTAGGTATGCTGATTGATTCTCCTATGCCTTTAAAATTATCTGCTAATTTAATAATGAGAGGTACCCTCACTTCTTCATCAAATAATGAACTTCCTTTGTCGGCATATCCACCGTCGATATTTTGTGGGACACCCAAAAAATAATTCCAAGGCTGTCTGTCCAATTGAGCACCATGGTCTGATGTGATAATAATATCAACTTCATCATATATACCAAGATCTTTTAATTTTTGGATAATACTTAAAAATTCTTTATCCCAGTAGCGTGCCGTGCCATCATAAAATTGTTTTTTTTGATTGAGCCCAAATGGTTTTGAAAGGAATTTTTTTAAATCAACTTCTTCAAGAGGAGGTTTATATGGACCATGGGTTGTATTGTAATGAAGGTATAAAAAGAATGGAGAGTCTCCATAATTTTCTAACCAACTTCCCATTTGTTCTGTAATTTGGCGAGCTTCATATTCGGGTGTTTCTGACACAATAGCGTTGTGAAAACCAAGGTCAACCCCGCCCTGCATCGTTTCAGAAAATAATGATAACCAACCAATTGCCCCCACCCTATAGCCTAAATTTTGCATATAAGTGGCAAGCAGTGGATGTTTTTTATCATAAAAATTCTTGCGCATCTTTGCATCTGCTGCATACGTAAAAGCAACTGAACCTATTTCTCGGGAATATTTAGAAGTCATGAGTGGAATAATGCTTGGCACAGTCATGTTACCTTGTGCTCTGTGCTCCATAAATTGAATCCCTTGAGACTTTGCAAAATCATTTAGATTTGGCATTAAAGCAGAATTGTAGGCTGTATCAGCTCGCAGCGTATCTACTAATATAAAGACAATTCCACGTCTTTTAGGAGGACTTACTACAATTCTTTCAAGGCTAAAATCTCCTAAAGCAAAGATGCAAGGATCTTGTGTTACATCTATACCTTTCTTTTGTGGATGGTTCAAAAGATATTCTTTAATAGCCTCTGTCTTTGAATTTAAACTGATTTCTTTATTTATAATTTCTAAATTTTCATTTAAATTTGTAACATTAGCAATGATTTTTTGTGGCGCTGCTTTTACATTTATTATAAACTCTCCAATTTTTCCGTAATTTGGAATTGTATTGGGGAGAAAACGTTCATTCCAAGCAGCTGAAAGTGATTTTGCAACTCTTGGTTTTAATTGGAGTGGAGTTGTTTCAATGGTGGAAGCTAAAATATTTCCATTTTGGTCTTTCAACTGGATTTTACATTGAGTTATAGAATTTTTATTTTGAGGAAATAAATAATATTGAATTCTTAATTTATTTCCATTTTCTACTTCAATAGGAATATTTCTATTTCGTGAAACTGCGAGTGGGGCGTTGTTACTCGTTAAAAATCCACGTAATAAATTTAACTTTTTTGGATAATATCCAATCCCAAAATGAATTAGACCTGCCGGTGCACTGCTTTCTATGACGGGCGTAATAATAACGCCTCGTGCATTTTCAGGATCAATATAGTTAAAAGATGTCTTATTATCATCTTTATTAAAAGGAGCTTCTGTATATAACCAATCAGTTCTATTTTGCGATGTTTCATTTAACTTTGTATTTATTGGAATATAAGAAACTCTTTCTGGTACTGGAAGTACACCACGAATTAATACAAAAATAAGAATAGGAATTGCTATTACTAGAACAGCAATTGTGGTTTTAAAAACAATCAGCAACCAAAATTTATTTTTTGATAAAAAATATGTAATTGCTGTATATGCAACGCGAAACCATAACGGGCCTTTGCGATATGAATATCGCTCCCCTTTTATTTCATAAATTAAAACACGTCTTTCATATGCTCCCAAGGCACCCTTTGGCATTTTATTCTTTATTTTATTTAATCCAGGAACTTTAATTCCTCTTAATGCTAAAGATAATGCCACACGACCATAAAAATATATGAGAGATAGTTTAAGTGCTCTAAGGGGTCTTAATATAATTCGGATATAGTGCTGCTTCATTTTTTTCATTGGCTGATATTCTCCGAATAAAAGAAGGAACCTTTTCCATTAGGTACAATTTCAACTCCCCTCGATAGTAAATACTTGTTCATCTGATTGAGCATTTCCATGGCAATAGGCTTATAAGTTTTTATATTTTCTGGATTGAATAATAGATCATTCTCTGAAGCTTTGTCGCTGCGAAAATACAGAGAAGTTTGTACGCCATATGGAGTTGTTCTTGCAATCAATTTATAGATATCATTCACCCAAGCTCTTTCCTTTACTCCAGGTATTGCTTGTGAGTAGGAGGGACGCACATAAAATTCAAAATTCATTCCTTCATCAATATCTAAAAGAGAGGTGACTCCTGGGTAAATAATTCTTGGTTGATTTTCTGGAGTTAATTTTCCTGTGGTAAACCAAATACCTGTTTCCATATATGCAAGCCCAGTAGGGAAGTTTGGTAATTTTTCAGTTAAATCTAGGAGAGGTTCGCCATCTAAGTCTTGCTCAGGCAGACGGACATTAATTCTTCTTGCGATTGTTGGAGCAATATCAATCGTTCTTACTAGATTTTTAATTGGTTTTTGTGATTGAATAGGAACAGTATTGCCCTTTGTAAGAATAATGAGTGGTGTTACATTAGAATATTCTCCAGCAACTCCATCACCATGTCCCATTCCTAAATTCCCTTCATAGAGATTTTCTCCATGATCCCCAAAGAATAAAATGATAGAGTTTTTAAGCCATCCTTTTGTTTCAAGTTCATGCATTAAATCTTTTAAAGTATTATCAATTGCATTTAAGCCACCATCATAAAGAGAAATTGTTTGTTTAATTGAAATTTCAGAAATATTTTGATTTACATTGCTGCCTAAAACATTTTGGTCTGGATTTTTTCTAAATTTATAATTTCCATTTGCATCTTTTTCTTGGAATTTTGAATACCAAGGTCCTGGGGCTGCATATGGAAAATGAGCAGTTGAAAAAAATGTTGTTATAAATACAGGTCGAGAAATTTGAGCAACATGGGTGAGACTCTCTGAAAAAGCTTTAGCTACCAGACGAGGGTCAGAAATTTCAGGACTTTCAAGTAATGAAGGAATAATTCGTTGCATATTTGGTAGAGTTAAGATGGCTTGTATTGCACTTAATCCTGAAATAATTCCATTTTCAACCATAGATTGTAAATTTGAAGTTGGAGCATTGATTTCATCGGCACCAAAAGGATATCTTGGAAAGATATCTCCGGCAAAATCAGAAACAAAAATGGTTGAGTATCCACTTTCTTTTGCAGTTTCAAATATTGTTTGTTTTTTACCGAGTCGCGTGTTTCTTGAAGGAAACATTGTGCGGACTCCATTGTTTGAAGAATAAACACCTGTCGCAATTTCTACCCAACTTGGGAATGTTCTAGGCACTCCTACCAGCATAGGTTTAAATAGCTCTGCTTCTTTAATTTTACTTTTTAAAAAAGGCATTATATTTTCATATTTTTTTTCAAATAATCTATCATAACGTAAACTATCGCTTGCGAATATAAACACATTTGGGCGATTTTGTTGAGTGTTGTTTTGAGGTAGATTTATTTTTAATGAAGAGTTCATATTAAAGAGAAAAATTGTTCCAAAAATAAAAAATATAACAAAGGAAACACCTTGAATTGAAAATATTCTTGACTCTAAATCGAGCTCATCAACTTGAATGCTTGAGCGGGCTTTTTTTACTACTCTGCTTTGGAGAATTAAATATTTCATATGAATTATTAGATTTATAAAGAATGCTATTGCAAGGGCAATAAAAGGGAGCCATTCAGCAAATGTCTTTCTTCTTGATAATTCATGCAGGGTAGATAAATTTTGAATTATATTTCGAATAAAATTTGAATTTTGGACAATGATCCAATTCTCTGTGACCGCTGGGTACATTGAGCAAACTCTTATTATTGCACAAATAAAAAACACAAATCCAAATATTATTTTATATTTATATTTAAAGGATGAAGTTATAAATTGTAATCCTAGACAAATTAACCAAGAAATAAATAATATTTTACAAAGAAGTGTTAAAACCAGTTTGGGCTGACTTTTTATGATCATTAAAAATATAGAGGATGTATTCTCACCTAAATAAACAAATCCTGACGAGAATATTAATGAAATCACAAAAAAAGGAACAAAAAAAACCAAACTGCCGAATAAATAACGAATCCAAAAAATTCGCCACTTTTTTACCGTCAACATCTTAACACCTTTTTCTATTGCAAAGTAACATGCGTGCTAAACTCCCAAAAGTATCCTTTAATTGGCACTTTATTAATAAATAAGTGCCTATTTGGAGAATTATGCATGAAGTTACCAAGAATTTATGAACATTTTAAACAAGGACAAATCTTCACCATTGAAGATGCCCGTGAAAAATTAAAAACCACTGGCAACACTTTGCGTAAGCGACTCAGCGAACTTGCCACAAGAGGATATATATTTCCTATTCGGCAAGGACTTTATCGAGTCACAAAAATTGGTGAACGCCCAGATCGAGAAAAAAGTTCACCTTTTTCTATTGCCTCAAAATTAACTCCATACTGTTATGTTGGTTTTCACTCTGCTCTGCAACTTCATGCAAAAGAGCTTCCAAAAGAAAACGATACTGTGTATGTGGTTAGCCCAACAAAATTTAATTCATTTAAATTTGAGGGAGTTTATTATTTTTGGTGCCAAAGCCCTGAGCCACATGGACTTGATACATACCTTTTAAAGCATAGTGAAATTGAATTTCCATTGTTAGCTTCAAATTTTGAGAAATCTCTTGTGGATTGCCTTAAGCGGCCCGCCCACTGCCCCCCTTTTCATGAGCTTGTAAGACTATGTAAAAAAATAACATTTTCACCTGATCTCGAAAAAATACTTCGCTATGCCTCTGACTGCAATGTTCAAGCTCTCTTTAATAGACTTGGGTTTTTATTCGAAAAAAGCCTTTCCTATTGGAAAATTCAGGAGGAATACTTTCGGCAAATAGAGGGAAAAATGAGCCGTAAGCAAACCGAATGGCCAATCTTGTATGAAGTTCAAAATAAAGTTGTTCTTGAGAATCCAAATGTCTTTCCAAGTAAGACAGTTCCTATTTTAGAATCTCAGAATGTGCAGGCATTTGATTTAAGGAATCGTTGGAAAGTTCAGTTTTCTTATAATAATCAATAGTTTAAATTAGATTTTCATATGGTTTAAACTTTTTCCTGGAAACCTCTTGACTCCTAAGGTCTCTTTCTGTAAATAAACAAACACTCTCAGGTGCGGGAGTAGCTCAGTTGGCTAGAGCATCGCCTTGCCATGGCGAGGGTCGAGGGTTCGAGTCCCTTTTCCCGCTCCAATTAAACCTCCAGTTTTAAATATCTAAAACTGGGGGTTTTGTTTTTAAGAAGTTACTTTCTATTCATTTCTAATTCTATATTTAATTGTTTTTTATTTTGCTGTAAATTTTCTTGTGCAAAAAATATGAATTGATTAAATTATTTTAATGAAAAAATTATTCTCTCATTTTAAATAAAGGAAAACGAATATGAGCATAGTCTTGCCAAAATTCTTAAGTAAAGAGTTTAAAGAAAAATATAATTTAAAGAATTTTATCATTCAAGCACCCATGGCAGGGGGGATTTCGACCCCTTCACTTGTCTCCGCAGTCGTTAAAAATAATTCCATAGGTTTTCTTGCTGCAGGATATATTTCAGCAGAAGCTCTAGAAAAACAAATTATTGAAGTTAAAGAGACAGTTAACGGGATATTTGGAGTGAATTTATTTGTTATAGAAAGTAAGAAAAGAGCAAAATATACAAAGCCAGAAATTTTAACAAGAATTGAAAAAGAATTAAATATTTATAAAACAAAAATAATGACAGCAGAAATTAATGAGGAAAATGATGCAAAAATAGATTTCATTATTAAGCATGGTGTAAAAATTGTCAGTTTTACCTTTGGTCTTCCTAAACAAAAGTGGATAGATAAGTTAAAAGAAAATAATATTTATATCATAGGGAGTTGTACAAATTTATTGGAAGCAAAAGCAATTGAAGAAAGTGGTTGTGATGCTGTGGTTGTGCAAGGGTTTGAAGCAGGAGGGCATAGAGGTTCGTTTTTAAATAAGAATGATGAAATTGGACTTTTTTCTTTGTTACAAGAAGTAGCGCAATCTATAAAAATACCAATTATTGCGGCTGGTGGGATTGCCAATGGAAGAGGGATTTTAGCAGCAAAAATTTTAGGAGCCACTGCTGTGCAGATTGGCACAGGTTTTTTGCTAACAAAAGAAAGTTCAGCGTTAGAAGCATATAAAAATGCTTTATTGCATTCACATGCGCATGAAATAATTATGACGGAAAGAATTTCTGGAAAAAAGGCGAGAGGAAAAGGTAACAAATTTGTTACAAAATTGCAAAATAGTTCAAATAAAGTATTTCCATACCCAATTCAGAACGCAATGACAAAAGAAATAAGATCCTGCGCACAAAAAGAAAATAAGAGTGACTATATGTCACTCTGGTCAGGGCAGTCTGTTAATTTAATAAAAGATATTTTGTCAGTTGAAGATTACCTAAAAAATATAATGACTGAATATAGTATAGGAGTGAAAAAGTTTTCACTCCTGCATAACGACTTTTGAATTTGCTTCTGAATCAAATAAGGTAAATCCTATTTTTGGGCATCCTTGTTGTCTCTTTGCTTCGGCTTCATCAAAATAAACGTACCGATTTCCTTCTTTTGTAATTAAGATTTTAGCTTTTAAATCAGTATAAAAACTATTAACTTCTTTATCAATAAAATTATTTTTAAGTTGTGAGTTAAAATCGAATGGATGAGTTGTTGGATGATAAATTTCAAGATCACAGGCAGCGGAAGATGTGATTTTTACACTCGTGACTGTTATGTCATTTTCACTTACTCCAGAGTTTTTGAGAGACTCAAGTAAAGGTCTTCCATCTGTATTGCCTAAGCTAAGCCCTAATATTGTTGCAATTGTGGGTGCAACATCAACATTACCTGTAGGCAATTCAATTGCTTTGTTTGATTTAAAGTCAGGACCTGCTGCAATTAAAGTATTGTGAATGTCGATTTTACCAAATGATCCATGATTTCCTCTTTGCCAGTCGCCATCTGTTGAATCAAATTCTGTTCCTTTTAATCCATTCACAACAACATGAGCATTGCTGGTTAGGCTCACAACGATATCAGGATTTCTGCCTGAATGATTTGCAAGTTTTACATATGAAAGAGGAAGAGTTCCGCGAGGAAATTGGGAACCTAATAAATATCTTCGTTCGTCAACAAAAATAGCACTGTATTCTTGTCTTCTTTGAAAAAAGGCAACGAGTTCTTGCAAAACTTTGGGATTATGATTTGGAATATAAATATAATCGGTGCCTCCATTTGGAGCGATAATTACTTTTTGAATTTTATCTGAATCAGATAAATTATTTGGAACAGCATACGCTTGTGATGTGAATGGAATGTTTTTTCCTGATTTATCTTTGCAAATTCCATTCGCCGAGTTGTACCCTAAAGAGGATTTATTAATACTTCCATCCCCATTGCGGATACCACTTAAGCTCGCATTAAATGCACAATCTCCTCCATCATATGCAGAAATAAGATGACCATTTTGAGTTTTTAGTTTTGCCTTAGTAATTAAATCAGCTGTTCTAACAGTTCCTGAAACAGATATGCCATTTGTTATAAGAAGTTTCTCATTGCTTACTTTTGAATGATGCTTTTCTGCAATGGTTTTAGGACCAATTTTATTATTGTCATCGCTTTCTTTTACAATTTTATGCATATCATACATAAGTTGCGGAAAGCCTTCTGAATCATTTCTTTTGGTCGCAACAATATTGCTATGTGAATGATCGGAAACAATAATAATATTTGTTTCTTTATCAAGGTTTAATTCTTTTAATTTTGCTATTAATTTTCCTAAAATTTTATCATTTGCAGCCAAAGCATCATAATATGCCAGCGTTCCAGGACCATAATAATGTTCAGTTGAGTCAGGATTTCTGAGCCAAAGAATACTGAGTTGTGGTTTTTTTTCAGCCAGAATTGTATCAATAAAAACATCAGACATATAATAATTTTGTGGATTATATGGAGATTTATTACCTCGTATAGGATCTGTTCCTTCGCTCTTATCTCCTAAATATTGAATTGCTTCACTTTTAATTGGATTTCCATTATTTTCTGCAAGAGTTATTTGTCCTGGTTCATATGCAATTGGAGTTCCTTTTGGTAAGCTAATATTTTTTTCTTGTAATTCTTTTGCAAAAGATAAAGGCCAGGCATGCTTTTCATCGAGGATATATCCATTTGCTTTATAGTCTTGAATAAATGCAGAACCGGATTTTCCTACAACTGCCGTCACCAATCCAGCTTTGTGTGCTTCTTGTAAAAGTGTTGTGACTTGTATAAGCGGTTCATCGATTTGTGGTTGGTCAATGCTTTGTAAGATTTTGTAATCTTGAGTAAAAAAAGGTTCCAGAAAAGATGCTGTAATGTCTGCTCCAGTTGCATCACGAGCTTGTTCTTTAATATTTTTATTTAATGCACGCCATGGATAATAAAGTGTATTTCCATAAAAGCCGCTTTTTCCAGAGTAATCTCCAGTTGCAAATACTTGAGCATTATTCATTGTAAAAGTTGGGTAAGCTGAATGATTATTTTTAAATTCAACTCCGTTTTGAGCAAATTTTAATAAATTAGGAATTGAATTTTTTGCTTTTTCATCTGTTAAAACATCGGGGCGAAGACCATCCCAAACATAAAGTATAATTTTATTTTTTGATGCTGTTTCATCCTTTTGAATTTTTTGTGACGTTTGTGAAACGTTTTTGTGTGTTTGGCATGAAGTTAAATATATAAAAGATAAGCTGCAAACAAAGAACTTTTTACTACTAAAACCGATAAGCATAAAATCCTCCATGTTGAATTATAAATCTCTTATACTTGTGAATTTTTATTTTTACAAATTTTAAAATGAATTATTTTTTATAAAAAAAATTATGTGGAATTATTTTATTGATTTTTCTTTATACTGATAGTATTAAATATAAATTAGCTTTCATAAAAACAGGAGTAAAATATGAAACCTGGTGTAGGAATTGGAGTTATAATAGAAAAAGATCAGAAAATACTAATTGGAAAAAGAATTGGTAAGCATGGCAATGGGTTCTATTCCATCCCTGGAGGTATGCTTGAAATCGGTGAAAGTTTCTTAGATTGTGCAAAGAGAGAAATTTTTGAAGAGACAAATTTACAAATAGAAAATGCACAATTTTTTTGTGTTACAAATAATATAGAAACCTATATTAATGAAGGTGTACATAATATTTCTATAATTTTATATTGCAATTCTTTTGCAGGCAATTTAAAAGTAATGGAGCCAGATAAATTTATTGATTTTAATTGGGTTAATATTGAAAATTTTGCTGATATTCCTCTGCCGCATTTTGAAGGAAGTGAATTAGGAATTCGAGAATATTTAGTGAGAAAATTTTCTTTATAAGATAATTTTCTCCTGCGAAAATGGTAGTAAATATATTGAAGAATTTTCCTGTCAGTAAATATTCCTCGAATATAATTTTGAGGAATATTTTAATCAATAAGTTTTTATGACTTGAGTTTTAGGTATCAATAAATTTTTATAAAAAATAATAATGAAAGTCGTGAAACAAAACACAATTGCAAAGAATAAAAAACTCACTTTAAATGGCATTTGGATATGGGTAAACTTTGCCAGTGCACCACCCAGAAAAGGAAGAGTTGTTGCAACGATGGCCGCAATGGATTGAATAGTTGCTGTTACTCTGCCAATCTGAGCAAATGGAATGCGATCTTGCAAAATGGTTTTGAAACTCAGGCTTAAAATTCCAGATGCTATTCCCGTGAAACCTATTGCTACGTAAAAGGCGAGCACTGGTGATATGGGCCAACTTTGAGTCGCATAACCGAAGAGAAAAAAAGAAATTGAGTTCATGAGTAAAGCCAATAGCATGACTTTTTCTGGACTCAGTGAATGAAAGAGCAATTTTGCAATTCTGACACCCATGATTCCTCCAAGTCCTAAAACTGAGATTAGTAAACCTATGCTGGTCTCGGAAGCGCCAAAACTCATAAATAAAAAGGAAATAAGATCATTGCTGAGGTAGAGGGAAAGTGAAGATAAAATAAAGCATGTAATAGCAAACAATAAAAGCCTATCATTGCTGATTTTTGTTTCTGCACCGTTGCTTTTTGCGCAATCAGCTTTTGTAAGTTGTGCCGATTTTTGCACGACATTCATTCTGATAGATGTATATAATCCAATTAAATTTAAAAAAATGGATAGATGGAGTAAGGAAGATAGCCCAACATTGTTATATAATAATATACAAAGGATCGGCATGCATATGCGACTTGAGTTAATAATATAACCATATTTTTCATAAAATTGAGCAGCTGTTTCAGCAGGCAATAACATTTTAGAGACTGTAACTGAATTGCCAAATCGGCCTATATTCTTTAAAAAGACAATTGAGCAAAGAAAAAATATATTTGCAATATACAGTGACAGGATCATGGCTATCAACATGAATGCAAAACTTACTGTCCGAATTTTGTGAGTTTCGATTTTGTCTGCAGCTTTGCCAATTGTTTTACTAAATATAATATGAGGTGCCGTAAAGCAGGCTCCCATAATGCCAATTTCTAAACTATTACTTGATAATTGCCATTTTAGAAAAAACTGTATAATCTAGATATAAATCAAACTCATTAATCGACATATTTAAATATCGCACTTTTACTCCTTGAGTTTATTTTATTCGAAAGTTCATGGATATTAATTATTTTATAAATATTTGTCAAATATTATATGTGATTAATTAAATATGCTATGATATTTAATTAATATTTTTTATTAGGATGTATTCTGCGATATTTGAGAACACACTCTAGTAAATTTAGATTCTGAATTATTAAAATTAAATATTAGAAAGAATATAGAAGATGCTATTTAATTTTAATAAGATGAAAAAATAAATTATTTATTAAACATGTGTCAAAGCATGTTTTTATAAAATATTTAATAAAAAATTTGGGTTAATATAAAAATTTAAGATGTATACTTGGTCTTTTTTTCCGAATTTATTTTTAATAATTTTTTTAAAAGATCTCTTTGCTTATTCTCTTGATTTTTTTTTAAAAGTAACTGGATAAGTTCATTTTGTGTTTGCTGTGAAGTTGTGGGCGTGTCTGATTGAGATTTCTTATTCATACTATCTCCCTATCCAAGAAAAAGACTGATTGGAAATCTGTGCACAATATATCAACATAATAGCACAGATAAAAAATTTATAGGAAGAGATATTTATTGAATTATTATTGATAATAAATAAAATCATTCATGAGGCTCAGGGGAATTTATAAAAAAATATAAATTACTTTGTTTTTAAGTGGCTGGGGAACTAGGACTCGAACCTAGACTAACGGAGTCAGAACCCGTCGTCCTGCCATTAGACGATTCCCCAAATTCGATTGGCTGAGCTATATCTTAAGGTAAAATAATATTCAAGTCGTACTTCTTACTATCTTTTTTATACAGAAGTTTTTATATTTTTTTAAGCAAAATAGTAAGACGCTCATTTGCCTCTTTTAAGGACTGTTTATATTTATCACTTGTGAGAATGCTGTGTGTAAATTGTCCATTTTTCCCGACCCACTTGCCTTTGATACACATATTGTGAATAGCTCCTGTTGTATCGCCCATACTCAAGCTTCTTTGTAAATTATTTGGAGGCCAAAATGATGGGTGGTCAATGTCCCAAACTGTTAAATTAGCCAATGCATTTATCTCAATTGAACCTGCTTTAAATTTTGGGTGGAAATTTCCAGGACCAGATAAAATCTTATTTAATAAAAAAGAAGAGTTTGAAAATTTATCCTCTAAAAGTTTTGTTTTCTTACGGTTTTTTAAAAATATAGTCCTCTCTTTAAGTGAACTCTTTTTAAGAATTTTTTGATAATTTTGAAATGTATTGTGTAAGGAAGGAAAGCCGCTGACAAAACGCAATTCTTTTTGAATATTCATAGAGTCGTTACTTGCGACGCAATCAGTTGCAATAAACCATTGTAGCTTATGCTTTTCCCAATCTAAAATATTTGCAGGAAACTGAAAAATCATTTGGGAAAAAGGGCAAAAAACGAGTGCACTACTTTTTGAGTTTATACTATTTAAATCACTTTTATCGAGGTAAATTCCATGCACTAATAATGATTTTATTTCGCTCTTTAAAATTTTTAATTTTTTTAAAAATGCAATGGGTGTTAATTTGTGTTTTGCATAAATTCTTTTTACTTCTTCGTATGACTGAGCAACATGTGTGTGGATAGGGAGGTTTGTTGAAAGAGCTTCTTTACGAAGTCTTTCCCATAAATCTACGCTTACTGTATCTGTGGCATGAGGGCCAAAGCTTGAAAATATTGCATCCTTAGAAAACTTATTATCTTCATGGATTGTAATTGTATCTTGAAATGCTTTTTCACATAAGTGAACACCTGGACCTGAAATATCTTGTAAAGTTGGCGCAATAACCGCTGAAATTCCAGTTTCAAGACAGGCGTTGGCAATTGAATGTGCATGGTAATAATGATCCCAGATAAGCGCATTTCCATTTAAAATATTTTCATACGCACCCATTCTTGCGAATGCTTGAACATCTTCTGGAGACAAATAGGATTCTGCTTTAAATAAAACATCTTCAATAAGATTTTTGGACTTAAATCTATTGTTTAATATAGCTCTAAAAAAGCTCATTGCAACATGAGTGTGACAATTAACAAAGGAGGGAGAAATTAGAAAATCGCCAAAATCATGGATTTCATAAATTGCATGCAGATTTTCATTCTCACAATATTTTTGGTATGATTTTAATGAGTGTTTTTTAACCTTGGTAATATGAATACCAGAGATTTCTATGCAGGCTGGGCTAATTATAAATTCAGAGTTTTCTTTAAGGAGAACTTTTTTTGACATGAGTAACATTATTTTAGACACGGTATTCTCCAAGTTAAAAAAAATATTTTATAAACAATATTCTTAGACTGCAAGAGTAAATATGATAAAGATAATTTCAATATTGATTTATGTTATCTTTATTTTTCATTCGAATTTTATATATGCTGAAAATTATGGATATATTTGGTTCCCAGTGGCCTGGGCATTTTCCCTAGGAGATGAAAAAGGGAGCTCTCAAGAGTTTTATGTCCGTTCAGTTAAACTGAATTTTCGTAATATTAATGAAAATCGCTATATTTATACATCATTAGACTCTACAGTAAAAAATCAAAAACAGCTTTTGTTATCTAAAAAAAATTTTATTAAGACTGTTTATTCTTCAAAGTTATTAAAATTTCCAGTTGGAGAATATGAGTTTATTGGAGCGAGTGCTGAAATAAAAGTAGGAAATAATGAATTTATAAATACAAATATCCCATATATTGGACCCTATGTTAGTAATGAAAATAAAAAATTACAGTTTATAGTTTCAGAAAATAATATTTCCCCTTTTCCTTCTCTTTCTGCAGAATCTAAGCTCTATGCAATTAATAATAGCCTTGGACAAAAAACTCTTTTTGATTCAATTGATGATGAAGCAATTTCAATCGATCCTATTCGTATTTATTTAAAGTCGTTAGGGAGAAAATTTTCAATAAATAATATTGGATTTCAAGTTGCAAATCAGGTTTTTCCAGCTTTACAAAGTTCTGGAAGTTATTTAAAAACTCAGAAATCTTATTATCTAGGTTTAATAATTGATATACCTTGCAAAGTTAAAGGTAGTTTAAAATTTATTTGGGCAAATAAAAAAGAACCTATCCAATATTCATTTTTAATGAAACTGAATCACGATAGAGCAATGTGTAAAGATGAAAAATTTGTTCCACAAAAATTTTATTTTCCAGAAGGTACTTGGCTATTGCAATCAATGACTGTTGTTTCAATAAATAAGAAATTAAGTGAATTTAATACATATGATTTGAAAAAAAGAATTAGAACAACTAAGAATTATTTTAAATTAAATGATCTTTACTATTCAAACTCAAACCATAAAGAAAGAGCTTTATTGAAGGTAATTGAAATTAATTTATATGATAAAGTAGATCCCCAAGCAGTGTATTTTTTAGGAAGTTCTGAGATTAAAAAGAATGAGGATCCTAAAATAAAAGATAATTATTTAATTTATTTTAAAAGAAATTATGAAATTATTGATGTAAGAAAACTTTTTTCTGTAAAGCGTGTTTATAATGCATATACAAGTGAAGTTATGAAAAAAGATAGAATACGTGGTACAATAAATTTAAAAATTGATCTCATAGGAAATGATAGAATAAAAAGAATCCAAGATAAATATTTATCAGAGTTAAAAGAATTTTCTTCCGCTGAACTTGCAAATTGTGTTGCAGAGCAAGAGATTCAAGACCCATTGATGGTTCTAAATGGTGTTATTAAAATTAAAAATATTAAAAGGAGAACGAGTTCGCTTGATTTTTCTAAAAATGATATTATTTTTGCTATAAAAGGAAAATCCCAAGAGATTGTTAGAAATTGTCTTGAAGAAAAGTTAAGGAATTTTCAATTTTCACGACCAATTAACCCACCCTTTCAAGCGAATATTTCATTTGAAAGTCTTTAGGTTTTAAATATATGAAACCAACTATTTTATATTATAAATTAAAGGAATCAACTGCAAAAGTAAAAGTCATATCTTCCCCAATTGTTTTAATCCGAGGTTTGGGCAGATCCATGGGATTTTGGCTTGAATTTGAGGATGAAATATTAAAATACTGTGACATAATTTTAATTGATTTATTAGGAACTGGAGGAAGTAAAAGTCGAGTAGGAAGATCGTGCATTAAAGATTTTGCTGAAGATGTTAAATTAACGTTAGAGCAACTGTCTATTAAGAATGTTCATTTATGTGGAATGAGCTTAGGTGGAATGGTTGTAATTGAGTTAGCTAAATTATTTTCTAAAGAGAAAAATATAAATATTAATGTAAAATCAATTTGTATTATGGCCTCTTCTTCTGCTGGATTTAAGCAAAAAAGAATAAATAAAAAACCAATGGTTAAATTATTGCTTGCTATTTTCTTATCATTTGGAATTAGTCCACCAAAACATAAAATACTTTCACGCTATTTAGTTTCGAAAAATACATTGTCAAAGCATGAAAATATTGTTGATAAGTGGGATGAACTTTGGAAAATCGAGGGCTTTTCTCATTTAGCAATATTGAGGCAGCTATATGCTGCAGCAAGGTATAAAGCAAACTTAGAGAACTCTATTATAAATTATCCTTGTCTTTTTATCGTATCAAAACACGATGAACTAGTTCCTTGGACAAATTCCATTTCGCTATGGCACAGTTTTCCTAATTCAAAATTATGTGTTCTTGAAAATTTAGGTCATGATTTAACAACAGATGATCCTATATTACTTGCTCAGACGTTGTGTAATTTTTATAAAGATATAACAGATAAAGGATAATTTAATCAGAACTATTATTTCATGTTGACATTTATCGGTAGAAAAACGAGAGTCAATGGTTAAGTTAGCATTGTTACCTATTAAATAGAAGTAAAAATTACCTCACTTTATTGATTTACGTGGGGTGATCTATCTTTTAGGAAAAAATTTGAGAACAGGCTCTAGATGCTAGAATTTTTTCTAATTTTCTTTTTGCTTTTTTAGTTCGTCTTAATTCTCTTAGACAATCAATGTCTGAAATTAGATTACATTTAAAATCATATTTGTTATAGAATTCAATTTCATACTTTAAAAAACTATAATAATACAATATCTGATCATCACTCAAATTTTTAAATAATATTCCTTTATCTAAAATAATATCAGAAAAAATGCATTCTTTTTTATAACTCATTGACATATTAAAACCTCGTAATAATTAATATTTACTATCGTTAAAAATATACTTTCATTCTTTGAAGTCAAATTATATTTTTAAGGCAATTGCCAAATACCAAATAATTATCATCATACTATAAAAATGGATATAGCTGAAAATTGTAAGAAGTATTACATTATCTATCATTTTTGATTTTTTTGCTTGCCAAATGCCAAAGAAATTTAGTACATAGTTATTTATTCATATAATTGGGAGATTGATTTGCTTATTAATAATATTTTAAAGGTCCGGAAAGAAGTTTTAAGATTATCAAGATTAAAGTTTTCGTTAAGAACAGGGATTTCAGAACATACTCTGAGGCGTATTGAGAAAAATCAGTTAGCAATTTCTGAGAGAATGAAAATAAAATTATTGAATTCTTTTGAAAAAAATGGAGTGAAGTTTAATAATGATTTCTCCGATTTTAAAATTATATCTAATAAAAATTTTGATGGATTTGAAATAGAGTTAAAAAACGAAAAAAGGATAGATAGCTTCATATTTTTAATGAAAAGAATTTATAATGATATTTGCTATTATAAAATTTTAGATGATAGATATGAAGGTGTTTTTAGCAAATTTTCAATTGTTTTTGGGAATAAAAAAATTAAAGATTACCATAATTTTTTGGGTGCATATTGTTTAATACATTTTAAGAGAAGAAGAAGTATAAAAAAGAAAAATATGATTCTAAGAAAAATAAAGTCAATAGAAAGAAACAAGGGGGTAATTGAATTTGAAAAATTAATGGGAGAAAAAAATAATATAAATTTAAAGATTGATAAAATTGAATATATATGCCCAATATTTTGTGTAAGGAGTTATTGTGATTACTACGATTGAAAATAGTAAGTATTTGCTCTGTTATAAATATAAACTAGTAGATATTAATAAATATGCGGATGAAATTTTAAATGATTATATGAATAAATTTAATATGAAAAATCAATTTATTAATGGATTAGGGTGTGGAGAAATGAATTTAAAAAAAATGGAATCAAATTTATTAGTTCATAGAGGTTTAAGATTTTCTGAAAGAGTCGCACTAGCGGGAAAATCACAATATTGCCCAATTATATCAAATTGTTCCACGAGTGAAAAAGAAATTAAGTATTATTCTGATATCCTTTTAGATCCTTCAAGTGATGATTATGAGAAAAATATTGATATTATGAGAATTAGGCATGAAGAAGGTGTATCAAAGGGATTAAATATCTCTAGGCAAAAAATAATAAAAGATGAAGTTAATATTATAAATGTATTTCTGAGTTGGGAAGAAAAAAAAGTGAGTGAGAAAAATTTTTTGAAGAATAATTTAAGTGATATAAAATTATTTTTAGATTTATCTGTTTGCTTTTTTGAAAATAAAGCAAAAGGAGTTTTAGGTGAAAAGTAAATCATTTATTTTATTTTCTGGCACTGCTTTTGAATATTTTGAATTTAGTATATTTTTGTTTTATTCTTTTGTGATTTCAGAACATTATTTTAATAGTTCAGGATATTCACTCCCTCTTATTTTTGTGTTTTTAAATTTTATTGGTAAATTTATTGGTGGTACTTATATTGCGAGCTTTATAGATAAGTTTGGATCATTAAAAATATATAAAATAACAATGTTTATAACGGCAGCAAGTACTTTTTTAATTTTATTATTGCCAGAATATGATAAAATTGGTATATTTTCAGGTATATTATTTATATTTTTAAGATTTATTCAAGTTGCGAGTGCGAGTGCAGATGCTTCATCAGCAATTATTTTATCAAGAGAAAATTTTGAAAATAAAGCATATTCATCCTCATTAATTTCAGCTAGCTTTATTTTTGGATGTGGGATTGCTAATGTAGTTTCAAATTTAGTAAATATACATCTATTTAAATATGTTATAATTGTCTCTTCGCTAATTTTATTTTTCTTTAGATTTATATTAGTTAAATTTGATTTGAAAAATGGAGTAAATTCTTTTAAGGCTGAAAAAAGGGAATGGAGTATACGTAATATTTATGATATTTTTAAAGTTTTTCTAATAATGATGCCTTCACTGTTAGTTCAATTTGAATTGTTTAATTTTAATTCAATTCATATTGGTTTGAATTTCACTTTAGTTATATTATATTCTTTATTTGCAATATTATTTTCACTATTTAACAAGAATTATTTGATGAATATTAAAATTGGGTATTTTCTTGTTGCAATACTGACTTTTGGTAAAATTTTAATAAATATTAATATTGATTTGCTTAAAATACTTTTGGTTATTCCATATGGTTTATTTATTTCTTCCGGATTTGCTATTATTCTTGACAATATTGATAAGTATAAGGCGGGCATGATAATGACCATGGGAGCAGCAATTGCAAATAGCGTGACTTTATTTTTGTTGCAAAATGCTGCATTTAAATATGAATATTATATTGTTTTATTTTCTTTGATAGGAATAATAACCATAAACTATATTGGAAAGAATTATGTACAAAATAATAAAGAAAAAGAATTGCGCATTTGAATATTTTCATCTTGGTGAGCACGCTAGAAAAATAATTTTATTTACAGGATTTAAATCAAGTATAAATAGATGGAATAAATATTTTATTGAAAATTTATCAAAATATTTTGAAGTTATTTGTTTTAATTACCCAGACATTGGAAATTCGAAATTTTCTGAAATAGAAAAGATTGAAGACTATGCAAAATTTGCGGTAAATATGCTTGACCTAAATGAAAAAGATGAATTCTATTTTTTGGGTCATTCAATGGGTGGCTATGTTGTGCGATCATATCTATCTTTAGCGAACTTTCCTATGCCAAAAGCTATTTTTTTAAATAATACATCACCAGGCGGTAAAAAAAGGGTTTTGTCAAATAGTGATGTCTATAATATTTTAAATAATGAAGATTCTGAAAGTGAAGCTTATATAAGACTTATGTATGGAAAAAATATTGCACTTGATATTTTAAATGAATCTTATTTATTTAAAGAAATTAACTTAATTTCTAAAGAGATTGAAATTAAACAAACTGAATTGATAATGAATTTTTTTAAAGAGGAGCATTTGTACTCTCAAAAAATAACTCAACCAACATGCATTATTCATGGGAGAAATGATCAAGTTTTTCCAGTACAAAATGCTTATAACTTTCTTTCAATGTGCAATAATCATACTGAACTGTATTTGACCAGTGGTCACCATGCTCATATTGCTGAGTATTCAGGTTATATTGCACAAATTATTATTTCATTTGCTCAGAATTTAAATAATTTTAAATTAAATAATTAATATGGATTTGGTTTATCTGGGGTTTTGTGAAAGTGAATTGTTTTCCTATCACCCCAGTAGAAATCAGCTCCTAAGGCTAATTTTTGAAAGACTTCAATAGCCTCTTTTTTTGATTCAAAATCAACATAAGCCTCACGATATTCGCCAATTTTTAAATTCGTATATTTAATAATCACTCGGTATTTTCCATTATGTAATATCATAATGTCAACCCAATTTGCGCTAAAACCTTCTGCATAAATTTTAGGGGAAATAATTATTGAAATAAATAAAAAAGAAATAATATAAAATAAGATTGTTCTCATAAAAAAACTCTGTCCTTAGCATTTATTAAGATTTTTCGGAATTTTGCTTCCAAATCTTAAGCGTGCAGAGACAGAGTTAAGGGACTGTAAAAAGCGCCTTCTTTAGGTTTATAAAACCCAAGGTCGAGTTCCTTCGTTTGAAGGCGTTTTACCAATGGCATCTTTGCGGCTTAATTTAATACGACCCGTTCTATCGAGTTCGATGACTTTAACCATAATTTCGTCACCTTCTTTAACAACTTCTTCAGTTTTATTAACACGTGTGGCCGCTAATTGTGAAATATGAACTAGACCTTCAACGCCAGGTTTAATTTCAACAAATGCACCAAAATCAGCTGTTTTCTTAACAATTCCTAGATAAATTTCACCAATTTCTGGATCGGTGGTTAGATAGTTGATCATGCGTTTAGCCTTAGCAGCAGAATTTCCATCTGTAGAAGCCACGCTAACAATTCCTTCGTCGTTGACTTCAAGTTTACAACCTGTATCAGCAACAATTTTCTTAATGTTTTTGCCACCTGGGCCAATAAGATCACGAACTCTTTCTGGCTTAATTTTAATTTGTTCAATGCGTGGTGCAAGTTGGCTTAAGTCATTTGGACGAGAAATTGCATGGAGCATTTTATCAAGGATATGAGTACGGCCTTCTTTTGCTTGTGCTAAAGCTTGTCTGAGAATTTCCATGGAAATTCCGCTAATTTTAATGTCCATTTGTAAAGCTGTGATTCCAGATTTACTTCCTGCAACTTTAAAATCCATATCTCCAAGATGATCTTCATCTCCAAGAATGTCAGAAAGAATCGCAAATTCTTTACCTTCCAAGATAAGGCCCATTGCAATACCTGCAATAGGTTCTTTTAATGGTACACCTGCGTCGAGCATGGAAAGAGTTCCAGAGCAAACAGAGGCCATAGAACTTGAACCATTGCTTTCGGTGATTTCAGACACAATACGAATAGAATAAGGAAAGCGATTGCGAGCAGGTAAAGAGGCTTTGAGTGCTCTTTCTGCTAAATTACCATGACCCACTTCGCGACGTGCGGGAGAGCCTAAGCGTTTAACTTCTCCAACGGAATAGCCAGGCATATTGTAATGAAGCATAAAGGTTTTTTCTTCAAGAACTTTCATTATGGATTCACTTCTTTGTGCATCGTCACTCGTTCCTAAGGTAACAACGCCAAGAGACTGAGTCTCTCCACGTGTGAATAATGCAGATCCGTGAGTTCTTTTTAAAACACCTGTTTGGCAGTCAATATTACGAATGTCTTTTGTCGAACGGCCATCTACACGACGGTTGTCTTTAATAATGCTTGTGCGCAGAGTTTTATACTCTTGCATTTCAAAAAGATAACTAAATGCTTTTTCGGAATCTGCATTTCCTTCTTCAACAAGAGTTGCTTTAGCTTCTTTTTTGATTTTATCAATTTCAGTTTTACGTTCTGCTTTTCCTGCAATAGCATAAGCATCACGTAATGATTTTGCATATTTTTTAGCAAGTGTAGATTTCATGTCAGCATTTTCAGGTGCAGCAGGAACTTCTCTCTTTTCTTTTCCGCAAATAGAGCGAATTTCGTCTTGAACAGCACAAAGTTTTTTAATTTCTTTATGTCCAATCTCAATCGCTTCAAGAACTTGTTCTTCAGAAAGAAAATTAACAGCAGCTTCAACCATTAAAATGGCTTCACTTGTTCCTGCTACGACAAGGTCAAGATCACTTTCAGGCAATTCAGCTTCAGGAGGATTTATTAAATATTTTCCATTCTTGAAGCCAACGCGGACGCCAGCAACGGGCCCAGCAAATGGAATGTCTGAAATATGAAGAGCGCAGCTTGCGCCTAAAATTGCGAGTTGTGCAGGTGAAATTTTAGGATCTAATGAAACCACAGTGGCAATAACTTGAGTTTCTACAAGATAAGTTTCTGGAAAAAGAGGGCGTATCGGGCGGTCAATAAGACGGCTTGTTAAAACTTCGCGATCGGATGGTCTTGTTTCTCTCTTAATATATCCACCTGGGATACGTCCTGCTGAGTAGAATTTTTCGATATAGTCTACAGACAGAGGGAAAAAAGAAGCAGTGGCTTGCGCTTGTTTTGCTGCAGTTGCACTGACAAGCACTTGAGTTCCACCGCATGAGATGAGTACAGAGCCGCCAGCTTGGCGAGCTATTCGACCTGTTTCAATAGTGATTTGGTCGTCGCCAATTTTGACGGATTTTTCTGTGATTTTGAACATGAAATAACCTTAAAAAACATAAATATACCACTCAAATTCGGGAAATATGAGGGGATATTTTTAGTGAGTTTATCCTCACGGCCAATCCGAGAGTCCCAGTGCACCATGCACCAGCTTGAGTGTGTCCCGTTCGTCGATCAAAGATGTTAGCAGAAATTATAGCTATTAAAAAGCCTTTTGATTGTATTTTGGTTGAAAGTCTTTTCAATTGGTGGTCTAACGGGTTTGAAAGTTTTAGCACTTTTCTCTTCTTTAGAAGAAATGTCTAGTCTATATTTTGGAGATATTTTCCATGTCATTATTCAAAGTTTTACACTATCCTCATGTTCTTTTGCGCAAAAAAGGAACTCCAATAGCAAATTTTTCTGAAGAGTTTCGTGTTTTTTTAAAGAATTTTATTGCGACAATGTATGAGTTTGATGGGGGTGGTCTTGCTGCTCCTCAAGTCGGTATTTCAAAACGTTTTTTTGTTGTTGACTTTAAAGCTGTGTTTGAAAGTGATCGTTTTGAAAATGAGGAAAATAATTTTAAAGTATTTGATAAAAATAATAAAGAAATTCCAGCTACTTTTCCAATGGTTTTTGTAAATCCTGAATTGATTAAAATGTCTAATTCAGTGAAAGTAAATTGGGAAGGCTGTCTTTCTTTTCCAAATGCGGAATCTCACGATACAGAACGTTTTTTAAATGTTGAAATTCATGCACAAAATGAATTTGGCGAAAAGTTTTCTGTTAAATCTTCTCACTTATATGCGAGCGTCTGCTTTCAACATGAAAATGATCATTTAGATGGAATTATGTTACCAGATAAATGGAATAAAAAAAGTTTTTTTGATGAAGATATCATTGCAGATATTAAAGAGTTTGAAAATGATCCAAAAGAAAGAAAGCGGATGAAGAAATTAAAAGTTATTGATGCTCATAAATTAAAGTTTGATTTTCTTTAATTAATATAAATTTGCATTTTCATGCATATGTAAAAGATATTCTATAATATTTTCTTTTGTTTCTTTTGGTAAGTAATTAAATTGTGGCATTTCACTGTTTGGAATGCTTTTTTCAATTGTTTCCAAAAGTTTTATCTTATTGAATCCATTTATAAATCTGGATGATGGATCTATAAAATTAGGAGGTCTTTTTCTTAATGTAACAGAAAGTGGCCCATCTCCTTTGCCAATAGGGCCATGACAACTCGCACAATACTCTAAATATAAATTTCTTCCACTTAACTGCTTGTCGGAGTAATTAAACTTATTTTTTTCTTCAGCAGTAAGTGCCCATGGAGCTGAGGTATTTAGAAAAAGTTTTCCAAAGGGAGTTTTGTCAAAGTAAGCTGGAATTATCATAAAACCCACAATTAAAATAATAAAAAATAAAATAAATATCCAAGCAATTGCTTTAATAGGAATGCCTTTTCCATTGTTATTTTTTGAAGATTTTTGATTCATTTACTTAACCTCATTGTTGTAGTATCTATTTTGGATACCTGAATTCTTTTATCTTTAAAAAACTGCAATTTCAATTTTTACATGCTATGGTTTGCACCCGATGGCATTGTATTCTCAGTGAATTGGTTTTTGGAGAAGTAAATGATTAAAAGATTTCAAGATAAAAAAAGTATTAAAAAGTTATTTAATTTTACTTTCATATTTACAGCTACTCCCCTATTATTAGTAAATTTTAAAGCATTTTCATCAACTTCACTTATGGTCAGCGGACATGCTGGTATTGTTGGTCAAGCGACTTATAATACACCCCCAGCACAATCAGACTATGCTGCTTTTAGAGTTCCAATTGGCATGTTACTCGAAGCTCGTCCTACTGATAATTTTTCTTTATATTTGGGTTTAGAGTATGCTTATAATAATTATCCAGGACCAAGCACTTTACTCGGGCAAAACAGTGAGTCAGCGGCAAATCCTACTGATAAAATAAATGCTTATTCTCTTTTGCCATTTTCAAATTCCCTCAATATTTCGACTCCTTATTCACAAAATGTTGATGTTCCAACATTGACGCAGGCTTATTTTACTTATCAAACGGCTATAGGTTTGATTAGCGCAGGGCGTATGCCTCGAAACTGGGGTTTAGGTATTTGGAGAAATGCAGAATGGTCTCCTTATGGTTCTTTGCCTACAACAACTGACGCTGTTGCGCTTTATACAGATTTTAATGCTTTTGATATTGCTATTTATGTTGAAAAATATGGAAAACTATCTGGAGGTACTTCAAAAGATGGTGATGCAACCGCATATACAATTGAAGCTCGTTTAAAATCAGATCCAGCCGATGTTTCGAGTTCAGGTGTGAGTCAAGAGCTTGGCATAAGTTTTTCAAAATTTTCTCATAGCAATTCAAATACTTCCCTTAATATTCTTGATCTTTATACTAAATTTTATATTTCTAAGTTTTTTCTAGGTACAGAAGTTTTATATCCTAGTGGAAGCACTCAGAGTTTAAATTATCAAAACTTGGGTGGCAGCTCAGAGGCAATATCTACAGATTTAAGCAAATCAAGTTTAAGTCAAAAATTTGAAGGGGTTTTCGCTGCTCTTTTAAAAATGAAATATCAAATTGGAGGGAATGACAATTCATCGATTGCTTCAGTTGAGAAATCTCAAAAATTATTAGGAACAAATGAACGTGAGGAATCCCATGTCATTGGTTTTTGGGGTGGGTATGCTAGTGGTGGCAGCAATCAATTCGATCCAAATCCTGCGGCTGGAAGTAATATTAGCGCAGCTGTTATGAATTCTAATATTCAACCGTCTTTTTTAATGTTCAATAACACAATGCCCGCTATCAATGGAATGCCAGGCGGGGCAATTACAAACTCAACATTTATTCGTCTTGATTATACTTATGAAAATCCTAGTTTTGGTTCTGTAGGTCCCACAGTGGTTTGGGCAGCACTTAATCAACTAAATAAAAATAATTTTAATGATTGCACAGCAAGTTCTGTTTCAGTTAATTCTTCAGTGAATAAAATGTGTGTAGGTTTTAGTCGTGATCTCGGCGTTGAACTTGATGTTTCTTATCGCTATACAACTCTTGATCGTGTTACTTTTGGAGTCGATGCGGGATATTGGTTTGTAGGTCAAGCATGGCAAGCAACGGGGCAAAATGCACCCTCTGGAAACTATGGTTTAAGAACCTCTATTTCAACTGAATTCTAACAGTCACCATAAAACAATGAAGTTTTCCGGATCATAACGTTTCCCATTCACTTCAATTTCATAATGAACGTGTGGTCCTGTACTGTGTCCTGTATTTCCCACTGCAGCAATTATGTCGCCTTTTTTAACTTTAGCGCCTTCTTTTGCATAAACAATGCTTGTATGAGCATAGCGTGTGATTATTTTTCTATCATGTAGAATTTCAATAAATTTTCCATAATCTTCTGTCCGATTTACTTTGGTAACCACACCATTGGCTGTGGCATAAATAGGGGAACCAGGTGGAGCCGCAATGTCTATACCAAAATGAATACGTGCTTGGCCTGAAATAGGGCTTGTGCGCCATCCAAATATTGAAGTTAAGCGCCCACGAACTGGTGCAACATCTGGGATTGTTTGAAGTTTTAAAGCATATTTTTGGGCTTCCACTAAGAATTTTTTCAAATCATTGAGTTGCTTGGTGGTTTTTAGTTCTGATTCTTGCACGATATCAAAGAGTGATTTGAGCTCTAAGCTTTCTATTTTAAGACCAGTAACTTTATTGCTCAGGGCGAATTCTTCTCTCGTTAAGGGGCCAATTCCGTTTTGCTCACTTGGGTTTACCTGACTTTTATTTTTATTTGGCCTTCTATCGTCTGTTCGGGTGGTTACTTTTTTAATTTTTTCAGAATAATTAGTGACTTGATTCACAGTTTCTTGAATGCTTCTTATCCTTGAATTTAAAGCCTCAACTTCGCTTTGTAGACCTAAGCTTTCGTCACGCGTTTGTTCCAGTTCGAGAGCAATTTTTCTTACTGATAAATAGTTGAAAGTCATAGCGATTGCTATAGTAATTACCATTGTTGCAAATGCAAACAAAAGAGGAGGGATAATCCCAGGAATTCTAAATATATGAGTTTTTCCTGTTTTTTTAGATATATATAGAACAGTGTGTGCTTGTAGTATGGAAGTCCTTAATTTCTTTTGATTATCTATTCTGTTTTTTTTATTTTTTGAAAAAACCACTAAAATTTCTCCGATAAGCTATTTCTATTATGATTATCGGAGCGTTTATTTTATAAGTCGAGTAAAATTTGCCTAATTTCTATGCTTATCATGCAGGTAGGTAATTTTTGTGTGGCCTGGCCGGCGCGATTCGAACACGCGACCATCGGATTAGAAATCCGATGCTCTATCCAGCTGAGCTACGGCCAGAACACACGTCACTTTGGTTAGCATAGGAGAACTTTGTTGTAAAGACTTTCGTTAAAAAACCATCAAGTGATATTCTTTTAAGCTTTTACCAGTTAGTTTTATCAAGCTTTTTCTCAAAACCAAAAAGTTTTAAGTTTAATGAGACGACATAAGTTGCATTTGATTCAGGTTCGCCTGCTGGTTTATTTCTTGCAAAAATAAGATCAAGGCAGTCTTGCAGATTTAAAAAAGA
Source organism: Fluviispira multicolorata (assembly GCF_009208585.1). Classification (GTDB taxonomy): domain Bacteria; phylum Bdellovibrionota_B; class Oligoflexia; order Silvanigrellales; family Silvanigrellaceae; genus Silvanigrella; species Silvanigrella multicolorata. The sequence continues at coordinate 92,256 of NZ_WFLN01000006.1, read as the reverse complement.
AATATTTTGTGTAGAAGCATAGCCACGCCCTGCAGAAAAATCTGTTCCTTGAGGAGCAGAAGGGTCTGTATTTTGAGCCCATTCATAGTTTAGTTTTAACCAATTAAAGGGCAAATATGTCACTCCATATGATTCTTGAGTCTTTCTAATAAATCTTTGAGTGTTATTAGGATCAAGAACATACTGTTGAGCATTTGCATATGAAAGCTTTAAGCCGAAAGGTAAATTAGCATTTGTTGAAAGACTTAATGAGTTTACTCTATCATAATATTGACTATATGCGGTTGTAACTGTTCCATCAATAGGTATAAACGGGGCTAAATTCAATGTTCCTGATGTAATAATATCTGTGTATTTTTGAGCAGGAATTTCAGCAACACCACTGCCTGCATTTTTATTTGCTTCTTTTGCAGTTTTGTCTGCAATGAGGTTGTAGCCTGTTGCGATTGATAGTGAGAGTGGAGTCATGCTCCAAAGAATTTCCTTTTCATAGAAATTACCTTCAGGCCAGATATAGTTTTGCTTTAATTCATAGGAACTCACTTTTTCAGTATAGTCATTCAATTCTTTTTTAGCCCACAAATCAAATATTTTTGTAGCCTCTGTTTCAGAAGTAAATTGAAAGATTCCTTTTGAATCAGGCGCAACTTTAAGATTTTTCTCTTTTATACTTTCTGTAAAAAATTTTAAATTTCCAACACCTAAATCTTGTGTGCTCGGAAGACGCAGAATAGGTGATTTGGATAATTGAAAACTTTCTTTTTGAATAGTCCAAGAAGTTTTTGCCCCTACTGTTAAAGTAGCATTGCTTAAAACACTATCATCAGAGTACCAAAGTTGATAAGTATTTGGGAAGTTATCGCTTTTTACGACGCTTGGTATATAATTAAAATCTATATAAGGGGTAAAATTTTGAGTAACGGTTATATTTTGTGAATTAAGACTTGAGTTATTTAATTTGCCATACATTGGGACTTCGAAATGGGAGCCATATTGTATATAGCCTAAATAGGGCTGATTAGCATTGTATGGATAAGAGTTTGGAAAATAATACTGTGTACCCGAACTTTTCACCGAAATATTTGCATTTATATAGTCATTTGATTTTAATGGAAGAAGAATTGTAGAAAATGAATTAAGTCGATTTCCTTTTGCATAGGGATCGTTTGGTCCACGTTGACTTCCTGGAATATATACGATTGATGTGCCTTGGGGAGAGGAGCTATTTTGAGCTATTGAAATAAAATTAGATCCATTTATTCGAGCTACATTTTCCCAAGAAGTTTCATTGCTAAATGTAAAAGGTAAATTAAAGTAACGGTCTGGAAGTAAATTAAATTCGATTCTTGGTAAGCGTATAGGAGTTTTTGACTGATCGTCTGCAAATAAATCTTGTAATCCTTGTCCTCTAACAGAAAGTACAAAATTATCTCCGTAATATTCAGTATCAATTTCTTGGTTTAGAAAGCGTCTTGAAGCAGGTGATGTATCTCCATAAACTGAGGCCAAAGGATTAATATTAATATTATTATCTGAGAAATCAGATAAATAGATATTATCACTTACAAACTGCCCATTTGCTTTAAGAGATCCGCTTTGCAGAATTGGAATATTTATTGAATTATTTGAAAACCATCTGTTTTCAGTCTCTGTTCCTCTATAACTTTGATAGCGTTCAATTGTAATTGGAACTGTCGATTGTTGGATAGCGCTTTCTATATTATTTTTATTAGCTTCCCAATTTTTTTTGTTAATTTTATCCTTTATAAACTTACCTTCAGTTTTGAAAGTGCTATTTTCTTCAAGACGTAGGCGAAAATCACCAGAAAATTGAGAGCCTCTTTCACTAAAATACTCATATGTTGCAGTGCTATCTGCATGAGGTCCTAGTGTGATAAAAAATGGGATAGAAATAGCTTGTCCAGCATTGTTACTCATATACCCACTTGGAATGAGAAAGCCCGTCTCTCTTTTTTCTTTTATAGGAAATTTGAGCCAAGGAGAGTAGAAAATAGGAATTGAAAAGAGATCAAAAGTAACATCTTTCATTGTAATATAATCGTTCACATCAACTGTTGTATTTTGTGAACTGAACCCATAAATAGGAGGTTCATTAAAATCACTGCACTTGCAAGGAGTGATTATTGAGTCATTCAATAAATAGGTTTCTTGATCTTTTTGAATAATCTGTGCCGCTGCAATTTTTACATAACCTTTAATGACAGAGAAATTTGCAAATTGATTTACTATTTCTGGATTCTCTTTATTGAACTTTTCTACTGCAGATCGTCTCTCTATCAATTTATTTCGAACTTTTTCAGGAAGAGATGCTAAAATTGCATTTGGTTGATATTGAGTGCGTGTGAGGCGCGCAAGCAATCGACTATACTTATTAGTAAGTTCATTAATTTTATTTGATATTTCATGAGAATTTTTATTTTTAATAATTTGTAAATTTTTTAAGTTTAAATATTCTTCACGTAAGGATTTAAGTTGATTCTCAAGTTCTTTTGTTCGAGAGTTCTTGGCTAAATCAAATGCTATTTCAGCTTTACTAAAACCGAGTGTCTCTTCTGATACTTTCAAATCTGAAAGTGATGGGTCTGAAAATATTTTAACATTGTCCATTCTCATTTGTTTTGTATTTACATCAATAACTATTTTCGAAGCCGTTATTTTTTGTTTATTATTAATTAACTTAACATCACCGCTTGCTGTTAGTAAATTAATATTTTTTTGAAAAATAATTTTCTTTGCTGACAAATAGCTATTTCCTAACAAAAAAGTAGCATCTCCGTCTAATATTATATTTTGCTCATTTTTATTGAGTGTTATATTGTTTGCATCATAGTATATAAGGTTTGGAATCTGTATATTATTAATCGGTTGTTGTGAATATGCCTCCAAATGAAATAAAAAAATAAAAAAAATTCTTAGGAGTTTATTTTTCACTCAATTCCTCTAAAAATAGATAATCTGAATCTTTGCATGACTGTTCCAATAAAAGCAATTGATCCTGTTATTACGAGCGGCAGATCTGAAAAATGATTCATGGCAGTTTCTAATGCAGTGTCTAAATTGCTAAAGTACTGACATGTTATATCGCTCTTTGCTGAAAGCGCAAATGAATCATTCTCTAAGCTTGAATTCTCGATGTGTTTAGAAAAATGAGAAATAGATTCTGCTCTTTCTGATTCAATTTGTGTAAAAATAATATTCTTTGAAATCTTTGGCATATTTTCTAAAGTTATTTTCCAATTTTTATCAATTAAGCTAGCAAAGACAAGAACACATTGCTTATCTTTATATTCAGATTGTAAATATTGATTTATAAAAAAATCAAAACCATCTGGATTGTGAGAAGCATCAAATATAACAGTTCTATTATTAATAGATCTCACATCAAAGCGACCTGGCCAAAATGTTTTAGAAAGAGCACTGTATATTTTTTGTTTTTCGAAGTTTATTTTTTGTATGGAGAATATTATTTTTTCGAGTTCATTAAGAGCTGTAAAAGAAACTCTTAAGTTTTTTAAATTAATTTTTACAAATTCAGGGTATTCTGTGGTGTTTTTATCTTTAATTTTTTTTAAAATATTCTCATATTTATCAGATATAAAGGAATTAGAATCTATCATATTTGAACCGATTTTTTTGCAAGCTTCTTTCGCACCCTCTAAGGCTTCAGCGTTGAGCTCTCCAAATATAAATGATTTATTTCTTCTTGATACATGTGTTTTATCATATGATATTTTAAAAAAAGTGTCTCCTAAATAATCCGTATGCTCCAAACTAACATTCGTGAGCACACTGATAATGGGAACTATTGCATTTGTGCTGTCAAATTTACCACCAAGACCTACTTCGCAAACTAGAAAATCGATTTTTTGCTGTAAAAAAATAATAAGAGAGGCTGCGGTGGAAATTTCAAAAAAACTAGCATCAGGCAAATATTTTTTTGAAGCAGAGATAATGATCTCTAAATTTTCTTCTAATAGAACTTCATCAATAGGAATACCATTTATTCTAATTCTTTCATTTGGATGGATTAGATGTGGAGAAGTGTAAAAACCTGTTTTTAAGCCATGCTCTCTCATAATTGCTTCAATGAAAGAACACGTTGTTCCCTTGCCGTTGCTACCTGTAATTAAAATAGCAGGGATCTCAAGCACTCCTAAGGAAATCCAATCAGTAAGTAATAATTGTAAACGGTATGCCCCAGGTATGATGGCACCTCGCACTCTTTGAAAGTAAGGCTCCAATGCGGATTTAACTTCTATTTTTTTTTCTAGAGGAAGTTTATATGCCATTGTTTTTTAAATTCTTAAAATTTACTTTCTTTTTTTTGGCTCTGGTGTGCATAAAATATTTAAAGTTCTAGATATCATTTCTTTCATTTCAGATCTTTTGACAATCCTATCCACAACACCATGTTCAAAACAAAACTCTGCTGTTTGAAAGTCTTCTGGTAATTTTTGACGAATAATACTTTCAATCACACGTCTACCTGCAAAGCCGATTGTTGCTCTTGGTTCTGCAAAATGAACATCTCCAAGCATAGCGTAACTTGCTGCGACTCCACCTGTTGTTGGATCGCATAAAACGCTGATATAAGGAAGTCCTGCATCTTTGTGAAGTCCAATTGCAGTTGAAGTTTTTGCCATTTGCATGAGTGAAATAAGGCCTTCGTGCATACGTGCTCCACCGCTGCTGCTTACCATTATAACAGGTAAACCAAGTTTGCGTGCACGCGTGAACATTCTCATAATTCTTTCGCCTACAACGGATCCCATACTTCCACCCATCCAAAAGAAGTCTAAAACTCCAAGTGCTACGGGTTTTCCGTTGAGCATACCCGCTCCAGTGATGACAGCATCATAACGTTTAGTTTTTTTTGCCATATTTATTAGACGCTCTTCATAGGAACGCCCATCATTAAATTCAAGAGGATTTTTGCTGCACAAAGTGTGATCCCACTCAAAAAATGTATTATTATCTATGAGCAGCTCAATTCTTTGTTCCCCAGGGAACCTGTGGTGATAGCTGCAAGATGGACAGACAAGATGATTTTCTTCTAAATCAGAAACAAGAACTATTTCAGAACAAGAAGGACATTTATTCCATACTCCAGATGGAAAAGATTTTTTCTCAGATATATCTTGAAGTTTTGCGGGTTCCCGCGATAGCCATCCCATTTAAGTCACCTCCTCGACAGAATGCAGTTGGTAGTCCATAACAAAGCCTAAGCATAAGGTCAAAACTTATGCCGTATCAAAAATGATTTCAGATGCTATCATATTAGATAGATGACAGCCCTAATGAAGGAATATCTGCGTGCTCAAGTTAATTAAGCGAATCATTTTATTTTTCATAGCAACCTTTGTTTCCATGAATGCCGCTGTTTTTTTTATCTTAAACAGTCAAACAGTTCAACATGCAATTGTTGAATATATAAATGTAAACTATTTTAATAAGCAAAATTTGGAATTGAGTTTGGGTTCCTTAAGTTTAAGTTTCTTAACGGGAACTTTAAATTTAAATGAGGTTTTCATTAAAGAAAACAAGATTGGCCAGAGTAAAAATAATGAGAATTTAGTAAGCATGAATCAGCTATCTGTCTCATTTAATATGGGTTCTTCTTATGTATTAAGAAGTTTAGTTATAAAGAAAGTTTTATTTAGAGGATTAACCCTAAATTTAAAATATGATGAAAATGGAAGTTTTGTTTTACCGAAATTTATATCTTCTGTAAAAAAAGAAAAATCAAGTGATGATCCTCTTGATATTCCAAATTTACTTAAAGAAATAATGCCCAAGATTCCTTTTGATATAGAAGTCATTAATATTGTTTTGCAGTTAGGAGAGTCAAATCAAAGAAATTTTCAAAGAGTTTCTATAGCGCATGCAGAATTAACTAAAATTATTGATAAGAATAAAATGCAAGCTTTCCATGTAAAGGCATTAATAAATGATTCTGCTTTTAAATTTCCATCAATTAATAATTTGATCTCTTTAAATTACTTAAATACAAATATTACTCTTTATCCAACCGGTGTTTTTTTTATTAACTCTCTCGAACTTAAAAGTAATTTAGCTGATTTAAAAGCAAGCATTAATGGAACTATTGAAAGTAAAATTGAAAAGACAAAGTATAAAGCAAAATTTGATTATATAGATATAAATGGGAAAGATGTATTTGGCTTACTTGATATGGAATCTACGGGAAGAGCAAAATTAGTAGGAAATGTCGAGTCTGGGAAAACACTTTTTGAAGATCCTACTTTTGAAGGTAATATACAATGGAATGGGATGTTACTCGAAGACTTCGATATTTATTCTGGAAGTGCTCATATTCATTATAATTCTAGAAAAATTGAATATTCAGACGCAGTTATTCGTACACCTTTAAATGGAATTATTCGTTCTAAAGGAGAGTTTCAATTTTATAAGAACTTCTCTTTTGAAAACTTTGTAAGTGTCGAAAACTTCACATTTGCTGAGTTACTTAAAGGGTTAAGAGTGTCTTCAACTCCAGTTGATTTTTATTTAAGTTCTGAAAGTTTAAAAATTTCTGGCGATATTTTAAGTAAAAATAAAATGAAATCCTTTGAATTATATGCAGAAGGTGTGGCAAAAGCGCAAAAAATTTATGTCAATACCTTCCCTGATCAGATTGGTAGAAAACCAATTCCTGATATAAATATTAATCTTGATTTAAGTGCGAGTTCATTAGGATTAACTTTGACAAAAACAGAAGGAATAACTAAAAATACAACCTCTTTTAATACAGGGAAATTAATTATTGACTATGGATATCTCGATTTCACACCAAAATCTGGAGTAGGCGTCAATTTTAAACTCATTGGAAAAAATATAGATATTTCTGCCGCTGAATATTTTTTAAAATTTCCGACGTCTGGAACTGCTGATTTTACAGGTGAGCTAAAATTAGATGAAAAAACAAAAGAAATTGAATTTTCTTCTCAATCTAAAATATATGGAGGAGAAATATTTGGATTAAAGTTTAATGACTTTAATGGGAAATGGGGTTTAAATTCAAAAGGAGTTTGGGTAAAAAATGCATTAATTATTTTAGGAGAATCTGAGAAAGAAAATAAATCAACATTGCATTTAAATAATTTCACATTTAATTTTATAGATATGAACTCTATTATTGAAGCTAATATAAATGGTGAATTAAATAATATAGTTTATGCTGCTCAGCACTGGTTACCAAAAAAATTTCAGGATGCAAATGGAAATATTCAGCATTTAAAGGTGAGTCAGAGTGGGCTTTTTTTTCATCTTTCATCATGGGATTTAAATTTAAAATCTCAAATTGACAAGCTGAAAATATTAGATTCGGAAATTCAAGATAGTAATATTGAACTCAATTGTAAATCAGGTTTATGTAAGAATTCAATTATATCTTTTATTGATATTGCAACAAATGATAATGATGAGAAAAAAAATGATGAAAACTTATCTTTTGCAATCTTTGAACTCAATGATTTATCTTTTGAAAATTCAGGAATACGAGCGAGAATTTTCAAGCTTCCATTAGGAATTTTTTCAAGATTTTTTGATAAAAAATTAACTGGAGTTTTAAACTCGAATGTTCAATTTAAAGGAAAATGGAATAAAATCGAAGGATTTGCAAATGTTAATGCGTATAATGTTAACATGGATGAATCCGAATTAGGTGATTTGAATTTGCAGATCTTACCATATGATAATAATAAGATTAAAATCGATTTAAAAGCTTTTAGCAATCAGTTTGATTTATCTTATGTCACTCAACAAGATTTAGAGGGAGTCGCTTCATTAGAAATTAATTTATATAATCTGAACTCCTTTTTATTTATAAAAAGTGAAACAAGATCAAAAAATAATTTATTTTCACAAGTTAATGGAACATTTAAGTTTTCAGGTCTTTCTCCTTTTTCAAAAGATCTTAAGCAAGACTGGTACCGACATTGGAAAGGATCTGGAATACTAAGTTCGGGAGTATTCCAAGTAGGTAAAGCAATATTTGAGTTAACCCATAATCATAAAATAGATTTTAATGGTGATGAACTACAGATGGATTCTTTCGCACTCGGAGGTAAAATTGGGAAAATTCAATTTGGTAAATCAAATTTGAATTTCGCAAAAAAAACTTTATTATCATCATTTATTGTTGATATAAATATAGGGAAACTAGATATTGTTTCCGATGTTTTTGGCCCTTCAGAAGGCGATTTAAATGGAAAATTTTCTATTTCTGGTTCAATTCATGATCCCGAATTTGTAGGCAGTCTTTATGTTGGTGCAAAAACATTATTTGTAAAATCATTACAACCTGCATTTACGAACATGAACGGTGATTTTATATTTAGAGGGAAAAGATTAGAGATACAAAATTTCTTTACAGAAAAAGGTGAAGGAAATATTACAGCATCTGGAAGTATTGATTTCTCGCCAGTTTTTTCAGAAAATCCCTCTTATCCAGAAATTTCAATAAAAGTATCTGCAAAAAAAGCGGACTTGAGATTACAAATTCCAATATTTCAAATTGCAGATCTTAATATTGATTCTGATTTAGTATTATCTGGCAGTGAAGTTCCTTACCATTTAATGGGTGAAATAAGTTTAAAAAAATTAAGACTGTTTAAAGACATAAATTGTCAAGCGATATCTAGCCAAATTTTTGCACTTAATAACACACAAGTTATCACGCGTTCTAAGCCATTTTTAAATTTAAATGTTGATATTCATGCATTGAGTAGCATTACAATTCAAAGTCAATGTATTCGGGGGCGGTTTTCGACTTCACCTACAATAAATGTAAGTGGTGACACAGTAGATCCTATTTTATCTGGAATGATTTCTACCGACAATGCAAGTTTAATATTGTTAAAAAGTAGATTTGAAATAAAAAAAGCTGATTTTACATTTATAGAATTACAGAAATACGATCCAAATGTTGATATTCAAATGGAAGCAAGAATTTTAAGTCATACAGTTTTGGCAAATATGAATGGTAGATTGACTAAAAGTCGATTAGATTTGAGTGCATCTCCGGCAACATTGGCGAATGGAGATAGAATCACGCAAGGAGATATTATTTCAATGATTACGACTGGGCAGGAGCCTTTACAAAGTTCCAGTGCGAATCTCCTTACGGCTTCTACAAGCTTTTTTTCTTTTGTTGGATATGGAAGTTTTTCTGACAACTCAATTTTAAATAACACTGTGAGTAGTGTAACAGGGGGTATTGTCGATAATATTACGATCGCTCCAACCTCACAGAATGGACAAGTGAGTTGGCGTGCAACTGCATCAAGATCATTATCACAAAGATTAAATTTAGGTGTTAGTTATGAAACAGGTGATATTGGAACAAGAAGTTCTGCTTATGCGAGTTTTATTTTTAACGAAACAGTAAGCATTTTTGGTTCATATGATAATTCAGCACTTACACAACAAACAACGACAACAGAATGGTCAAGTGGATTGAGGTTTCGTTTTGGCAGTCAATAAATTAAAAAAATTATTTTTTCTACTTTTACTGATGTTTACATCAGTATTTTTTAAATCAAAAATATACGCGCAAATCAATAAAATTACTGCAATTGGTTCCCTCAAAGAGCAAATTCCAGTAGAGATTCATTTTTATTTAGATGGAAATAACAAAGAACTTCCCGAAGATTTATTAAATGAGTTAAGTAAAGTACCATTTAATGAATTAGATGATGCTATAATAACTATGTTAATTGAAATTGGTTTCTATCAAGAAGTGATTGTTAAGAAAGCAATTTCAGAGGATAATAAACACATTTTTATTGTAAATGCTAAAATAGTTAAACGTATTCAAGATGTTTATTTTGATGGTTTAACATCAAATGAGAGTCTTGAAATTGATAGAATTATTTCTTCTCAAAGAGGCACTCCATTTAAAGAGTCAACTGCAAATGCGGATTCTAAAAAAATTGAGAAAGCTCTCATTCAGAAAGGATATCCTAATGCTAAAGTAAATAATTTTGAAATAGTTGAATTATCAGCAGACTCTATTCAAGTAAAATTTAATATTGATAAGGGAAACCCTTGCCATATAGCACAAGTATCTATTGATAAATCTCGCGCAAATATTTTAAATTTTTTGACTATACCAATAGAAACAGGTTCTATTTGTGATTTATCAGCTATAAATGAATCTCTTGATCAGCTTAAAGAATCTTATTGGGAGCAAGGTTATTTAGAAGCAAAGGTTAAACTTAAAGAAATATCTTATTCAGCAAATAAGGAAAATGCTAAAATAACTTTAGAAATCGATTATGGTAGGAAGACTACGTTTCAAATATTTGATGAAGATAGTCAATTGTTAAATAATGATTTTTTAGTTTCTAAACAGGGCTTAACATACTCCGATATTATTTTACTTTCAGATGCGGATTTGCATCTCATATTAACTGATTTTTATAAAAAGCAAGGTTATGTTTTTGTAAATATTAGTGATCCAGAGAGAATTGTGGATAAAAATGGTAATACAACTTTAAAGTTTCTCTTAAAAAGAGGGCCCTTTGTTAAAGTTGGTAAAGTAACATTCATTGGTACGTTACCAGAAAGTGATAATATTGCTTTAAATGAAATGGGATTAAGCTCAAGTTTTTTGACGGGATCAATTCCATTTTATCAAGAAAATTTAAGTATATATCGAGATAATTTACGAAAATATTTACTATCAAAAGGGTATTTAGAAGCTCAAGTTTCAAATCCTGACTATGTACCAAACGAATCAAATTCTGAAATGAATCTTGTTTTTCGAGTGGATAAAGGGATCAGGTTTGTTATTAATGAGATAACATTTCAGGGTGTACCATCTGATTTTGAGTTAAATAATGAGAAAATATCCCAAATATTTCAATTTGGTTCACCTTACAGTATTCAAACTATGCAGCAACTCTATGAAGAAGTAAGGAGACAGTTTTTATCTCACGGATACTTATATAATAATGTTAAAATTGAACATTCAATTCTACCAGAAAGTAAATTTGAAAAAAGAGTTGATGTAAGTGTAAAAATAGATCCAAGTCAAATTGTAAGAATAAGAAAAATCTATATTGACTCTGATTTTTTTGGAAAGGAATCTACAATCCTTTCTGTTTCTGGACTTGAAGAAGGCGATATTTTTTCTCAAGAAAGTTTTGATATAGCAAGACAAAGATTAATTCGGCATGAATTGTTTTCAACGGTCTCAATTGAACCCTTAGACGTAAATACTATTGATAGGAAAGAATTTAGAATTGATGTTGTTATTCGTGCTCGTTCTCGTTCAGGTTATACATTAGGTTTTTCTCCTGGATACGGCACTCTCCGCGGGTATACTTTTGGGGTTGATTTTACTTTAAATAGATTGAACAGCGATGGACTTAAGTTTTTTTCAACTGCGGCTGTGACACAGGAAAAACAACAACAAAATTTTGCATCAACTGAGACAAGACAGATTTTAGGAAAACAAATTAATTTAGGTCTTACAGAGCCTCTTTTAAAACTAGGTCCCATTCACACTCCACTGGATGCAACAGCCATTTTAGGCTACAAAGTTGCAGCTGAAACTCTGACAAACCGCGAGTATCTAACGTTTAATTTAAAAGCAGATTGGAAACCCGCATTTTTTGATTTAAATTGGAATATCAGTCAATCTTTTTTCCATGAGTCATCTAAATCCACTAGTTCTGAAAGTGCAATTGTCCAAGCTCTTGACAGCCCATCCATTGTTACGAGGGAATTAACAACGAGTGTAACAATTGATAATACAAACAACCCTGCATGGCCAACAAAAGGAAGTAAGCATAATTTATTAGTCAGCTTCGCACGTTTTGGCTTAGGTTCAGATGTTCAGTACAATCGCTATTCTGGTTCAACAGATGTTTATTTTCCAATTTATAAAAAGTTAAGTGGCGCTATAACTCTTGGAGGAAATTTTGTAATTGATACAGTAAATAAGAGTGGGGACACGGTAACCCCTCCTGCTTCTCGAAGAGCCACGTTAACGGACACAGCTCTTGTGAGAGGTTTTCCTGAAACTTATGGCTCCACAGCACCAGGCCCTTTGCTATGGATTCATTATAACCAACAAAATAGTTCTTTAAATTGTCAAACTCAATTAGCTTCTATAGGTGCTACAAATCTTATTTATTTAAAGGCAGAAGCACGTTATCGATTGAATGAGAATATTGGTTTTGTAGCATTTTTAGATTCGGCAACAAATTATTTTACTCAAGCTGAGGTCAATGACATTAACCAAGTCATTGCTAATAAAATAGCAAGTCAAGTTCAATCTACGACTGAATGTGTTCCCGATGCGGCGGCCTTAATCGCTTCAGACTCAATTAATTTGCAACGATCTGACTTTATTAAACAATATTGGAAGCAAGCCTACGTTTCAACAGGAATTGGATTTCGTTTTATTGTGAGTAATTATGCGACAATTAGTTTAGATTACGGCTATCCATTAAAAGATCCTTCCTCAAATGAAGCTGGTTGTGTATCACCTTCTGATGCATTGAATTCATCAACAGCACCAAAGTGTGTAACGAGAATTCAGAACTCTTCCTACTTCGATACTATTAAATTTAGAGGAGCTTTGCATCTTAAAGTGGGTGCACAGTTTTAGAATTAATTTGGAGTCATAATGTCAGAAAATATCCCTTACGAATTAAACACCCGTTTTAAAAAATTGGGGATCGATTTTCCATTTATGATTGCTCCAATGGTGGGATTGTCTCATGTAGCATTTAGAGAATTAATAAAAAGTTATATTCCTAAAAATTTAAATGCGCTTCGTTTCACTGAGATGCTATCCACACGTAGAATACCAAATGAAAAATTAGAAACAACAAATGAACTTAAAATTGCTCATAATGAAACATATTTTATACCACAGTTACTTGGAAATGAAGAGAAATTTATAGCTCCCAGTATAGAAAAATTAATAGATAAAAACCCATGGGGATTTGATATAAACATGGGTTGCCCCGTTTCACATACTCTAAAACACAATTGGGGTGTGAGGCTCATGGGCTCTAAGGATTATGCATCTCAGATAGTAAGAATTGTAAAAAAGTATTCTAAAATTCCTGTAAGTGTAAAATTACGTGGAGGAATTGGGGAAGGAGAAGATTTTGAATATCTTTATTCTTTCGTTTCTTCTTTAGAAGATGCTGGAGCTGATTTTCTGACAATTCATGCTCGTACGCGCGCACAAAAGCACAGTGGCGATGCAAATTGGCAACTTGTTGCAGACGTAAGAAATAAATTAAAGATACCTATTATTGCGAATGGAAACATTCAGACGGCTCAAGATGCTATTGAGTTATTAAGAATTTATGGAGTTGATGGGGCTATGATTGCGCGTGCAGCAACCGCTCGACCTTGGATTCTTTGGCAAATTTCTGAGCTTTTAGGAAATGAAGAGACTCCATTAGGATATGAAGGTTTTAAAGCTCCTTGCACCCCAGAGGAAGAAGGTGCTGAGTATATCAAGGCATGTTTAAAACTTATATCCATTATGTCAGATTATTTTCAGAACGAAGAATACATTTTAGAGAAATTTAGATTTTTTGCTGCAACGGGGGCGAGATGGTTTCAATTTGGTCATCACTTTTGGCGTCTCACAATGAAGGCAAAAAGCGTTCATCAATTAAGAGAAAGTATCATTGATTTTGGGAACTCCTGCGAAAACCCAATGTCTACAAAAATAAAAATGATATAACAATTTATTTCCTATCCAAATGTCAAAATTTGTTCTCATATTGCAAAATTTAAGCGAGTCGTTTCTTTAAAAAATGAAATAATAATATATTGAGGTACTTATGAGAAATGTCTTCATAAAATTATCAATATTTCTTACACTTTTTTTGTTTCAAATGCGTGTGTATTCTGATCCTGAATATATACCTCCAGATCCTTTTTTAATAACGGGTGAAAGTGTAGACACTTCTATAGCAGAAGAAATTTCAAATAAATTGGGACAGCTCCAAGATAAAAATAAAGAAATAAGGGCAAAAATCTTAGCTCTTCAAGATATATTTATTTCAAAATTTAAAGATAGAATTGAATTAAAGGTAGAAATTATTTCTGATCAGAAAAAAGAATTGCCACAGTTTGGAGTTATTGAATTAAATGCAACATTAAATAATATTTCAATTGTGAACTATAGTAAACCTATTTTATTTGAGAAAAACATGAATTTACCATTGTTTTTTGGCCCGCTTCCTGTTGGTAAATATGAAATTAAAATTCATGCTATCATTGGACAACAAAGTAATAATTGGCCTTATGTAATTCCTCAAGGAAAATGGATTTTAGATAAAGAATTTATAGTGAATGGGACTTTAAAAAAACCAATTCAGCATATAACTGTTTTATTAAAGGCAGATACTGAAAGTGGCATTCCAAAATTTGAAGTAAATCAAAATAACTCAGAGGAAAAGATAGAATGAGACTTGTTCTCATATTTTTCATAATTATTTTCTTTTTTGTGAGTGAGATATATTCTCAAGATATTGAATATTTAACATCAGAAAAAGATGTCTTTTCTGATAGTGAAAAATCAAAAGTAATACAATGGAAAAACTTAAGAAAAGTGGATACAAATATTGAGAAAATCCTAGGAAACATAACAAGTTTAGCTTTATTTTCAAATACATCTGATATAACTGGAAAATCTAAATTTACGAAGATAAATGAGATTGGATTAGGACAAAATGAAATACGAGTAGAAATGAATTTGCTCAAAGCTCAAGACCATTTACATTTAGGGGATCCATTTGTTGCAAAAGAAATTGTTCTAAATGAATTGAAAAATATCAATACAAAAAATAGGACTCATTTAGTTTGGGCGTATAAAATACTTTTTGAAGCAAATAGATATTTAAATAAACATAATGAATCTATAGAGGTATGTTTAAATATGTTATCTATGTATGGTGAAAATAAAGATTTATTCACTGATAAATGGAAGCTATCATGTTCTCTAGAATTTTTTAAAGAAGCAAAGAGAGAAAAAAAAATTGAAATAGAAAGAAATTTTAAAGAGAAATTAACAGCTTGGAGTAATTCACTCATTGTTAAAAAAGATACTTTTTATATGCCTCTAAGTGCAATCTTTATTTCTCAGACTATAAGATATGTTTATCCAAATAAGATTCTACCAATACAATATTTAGAAAATGCTATAACTCATTCTAAAAGTGGAAACAAGAATTTAGCTAGAGCCTATCTTGCTCTAGCTCTTTTGAAATATGAAATTAAAAATAAGGATGAATCCTTAGCTGTTTTAAGATACTTATCAGGAGATTTTAAAGGCTATGGAGCTCATATAAAATATTTTGAAAATAATGAATCAAGTCAACAAATAGCAAGATTATGTCTTGCAAGATATCAAGCGTCTGTTGGAAATTTAAATGCTGCTGAAACTTGGTACAGGGATGTCTTGTTAGAAAAAAAAATATCTGGAAATGATTTTGTGAAAAATGAAAAGAAAAAAGCATATTGGGAATATGCACAAATACTTTACTCTCAAAAAAAATATTTAGAAAGTGCTAAGCAGTATAAGCTCTCTTTGAAAGATATATTTTATGATCATAATTTTATTATTAATCAGAAGTTTGATGAAAATAGCAAAAAAATTAGAACATCAAATATAATGCTAGCAAAAATACTTTCAAAAACATCTCAGAAAAATTTTGAGGCTGAGGGGCAATTGCTCGAGTTGCTTGGATATGCGGAAGCAGATTTAGATTTTTTAAATAATTTAAAGAATATAAGTAAAGACAATACCGATGAGATCATTCAAAGTTTATTTGCACTTACAAGTCTTAGTTTAGAATATGGGGTGGATAGTAAAGATTCTCAAATGGCTATGCGATTTCGAAATGCAATATCACTTACCGAAGACGAAATTTCAACGATAAGAACAGATCTTGCAAATGCCCTTAATGCAGCAGATTATACATATACTGGTATAATTGAGACCAAAGCAATATCTGCTCTTATGAAGTTAACTCCTATTCTTGATGAGCTAAAACAAATTCTTTTAATTTTGGATCAAATTGAAAGTGGGATTTGGGATCAAGGTAATGTTGGGCTCGAATTTGCTAAGAAAAATCGTTTTGAAATATTGCGTAGAATTAATGCAATGGATGATGAAATCAGTAATTATAGATTAAAAGAAAAAATTGAAGATAAAATATATAAACCCAAGCTTCCTGGATCCTTTCAACTTATTGGTGATAATATTAATGAACTAAGTTCACAAATTGCAGCAACTAATTTTTTGTTTCAAGCTAATGATAAAAAAATTCCAAAGGAAATTCCTTTAGATATTTTAGAATTTCTTGAAAGTGATTTTTCAAGTTACGAAAGAAAAAAGATAAATGATGAGTTTATTAAATTAACAATTGATAATAGAGTGTTTCAATTGTCAAGAAATTTGCAAACAAATACAACATTTCAATTTCAAATTAAAGAAAAAGTATTAGAAAAGAGTTTTGTAGAAATGTTTGAGTTGCATAAAAGAAATAGAAAAAAATCTAATTCAATTGGAGATATTGAGTTTTATAAATCTCTTGATAATACTTGGAGAAGCACCGTATCTGTGTATAATATTCTTAATATTACAATCGATAATATTAAGGAAAGGATCGTAAGTGAAAGAAAAGAAATCTTAGATAGAGTTGATTATATTAAACAACATTTAGTAAATCAAGAAAATCAATTCGAAAAAATTAAGTCAATGACATATTCTGAATTCCAGAATATTACAAAAGATATAGTAAAGCAATTGATCCCAAGGGTAATAAGTTTTAAAGAGTATATAAAAATTGAATTAGCAAATCATAATAAAGAAATTTATAATTTTAAAAATTTTAAAAATAAAGAAATAGAGAAATCAGCGGAAGAACGTGTCAGGTGGTTGAATACTTTAAGAGACACTTCAAAATGGGATCTAATAAGATGAAAAAATATCTTATATATATCGTCCCTATTACTTTAATTTATATATCAAATAATATTTATTCATTAGATGGAATATTTATACCAAAAATACCAGAAAAATCAGAGGTAGTTGATCTAAAAAAGAAAATTAATAACGAACAGATTGAACAAGAAAAAATGATATTTAGAAGTATTTTTGATCTGCACTTCAAGAATTGGAAAGAAGAATTTAATCGAGAAATTGAGTATGAAGATTTTAAAAGTAATAAAAATGATAAAGTAGATGTAGATGAAAACAATCGAGTTAAAGAAGAAAAATTTAATAAAGTTCTAGATTTTTTGAATAAAAGAATTGAAATAAAACATAATAAAATTATTCAAGCAGAAGCTTCATTTAAGTTGGCTCTTTATTCGTATTTTACAAAAAAAATTGATGCCTTAAAAGCTATTGATATATTGGAAAAAGGATTATCTGGTTTTCCAGTTAATGAGGATAATCTTAGATTATTTATAAGAATGAATTTATTTATAGCAGATCTTTTGCTTTCAAATGATAAGCATAAAGAAGCACAAAATTATTTTAAAGCAATTGTCTTGCAAAAACTCGATGCAAATATCTATAGAGAAGAAATTGTTAGAGCTTTTATTGGATTAGGTGATACATATTATTCTATTTTTCAATTTAAAGAAGCATCTAAATATTATTTAAAGGCAAAAGATTTTTCAGATAAAGGCTGGATGTTAAGTGAAGAAAAACTTGCTTTTTTATTAGGGGAAATAAATATTAGGCTCCTTTGGTCAACATTTAGAAATGCTGATTATAAAAAATCTTCTGAGTATGCATATCAATTTTCAAGAGAGAAAGGTCGTTTTGAAAAATATTTTAAAGAGAATATAATGAACGATATTATTCGAGTTGGCGCTATATCACTCTATGAGTGTAAAGACTTAGAATTTTATAAAAAAATAGCCTCCGATTCTTTTGCAGGAGATTTTGCAAAAAAAATGATTGTGAAATCATTTTATTATTTTGCCTCAGCAGGTTATCCTTACGAAGTTGAAAAATATGCACGTGCTGTCGAAAATAGATTTTACTCCTCTCGAGAGTTTCCAAGTTTTATAAAGGCATTTTTGCTTTCTTTAAAGCAAGCAAATAATATGAATAAATATTATGAATTATCATATTTTGGGAGTGCATTTATTGCGAAAGATTCAGTCTGGAAATCACGCTTGGTTTTGACGCAAGAAGAAGAAGATTTTAGAAGAGAACTCATTGCTGATTTATCAGATGAATCAGCAAAGTATTATTATAATATGGGACTTCAAAATCATTTACGCAGTGATTTCCTCAAAAGTGCAGAAATTTACAGCTCTCGTTTAAATGAAAGTTTTAGTTTTGACGCTAAAGGTATTCTGTATCAATCTTATGCTCAGTCTCTTTTTAAAGCTCAGGAATTTGATCTTGCAATAAAGGCAAGTGAAGAGAGCTTAAAATATCCGCTTGATGTTTACTCAAAAAAAATAAGTTGGTTTCAGCTTTTGAATATTACTCGCATGCAAACTGAAAACACTAAAGACACACATACGCTTGAATATAAAAAATATGAAAGTATCGTTGATGGTTTTAATTCAAATTTTCCTTTAGATCCTGAGAGTCGTACAGCTCTTTTTGAAAGCGGAAAGAGAGCTGAAATTTTGGGTGATTTTATAAATGCTAAAGATAGGTATGAAAGAATTTTATCAAGCCCTCCTCTAGAAAGTTATGAGCAGTCAAATGTCGAAAAAAATAAAGTTTCATTGGCTTTAGCCTTGCTATTACAAAGAATGAATCCTGAAAATAAAGATGTTATGGACTCTGCTGGGAATTTAGAGAAATATATAAAAGATTACTCTGTTTCAAAGTTTGCTCAAAATATTGTTCATTTGACAAATCATAAAATAGCAATAGAGTATGCAAAAAGTATTAAATCAGAAGGAAAGATTAGAGAATCTGCAAAATTTTTAGAAATGTGGTCAAAAAATTATAATCATAATCCTAATATTACAGAAGTTTTAGTTGAATCTATTTCAATCTATGCTGAATTGCAGGATTGGGATTATATATTAAACTTAACAAGATATTTTGAGGATAAAATTCTAGATCTTAATAAAGTTTATATTTTAATACTTTGGCAAGCAAAAGCATTAGATGCTTTACTTCAATTTAGAGTAGCAGCTCAGACTTATGAAAAAGCATTTGATTTAAGTAATAATAAAATAGATAATAAATTAATGTTATCTGCATTAGAAAGATCTTCTGAAATATACCAATATTTATTTATGAATGAAGATAGTATTAGAGTAAAAAATAAACTTTATCAACTTTTAATTAAGGTAGAAATTGATCCGATTAAGTTAGCTAAGTTCGAATATAAATATGGTGAATATCTTTTAGAAAATAAGAAATATGATTTATCACGAAAAATATTTTTAAATGGTTTAAAAAGAAAAAAATTAAATAAAGATTTATTTGAAAAAATTGAGATTGGCTTGCTAAATAGCAATTTGTCATTGGAAAAAAATCCAACTGTATATGAAAATAAAATAATAAAATTTTTGGAGAATCACCTTTCTTTTGTTGAAAAGGATAATAGTGAATCATCAAAAAATATTCTTCTAAGTTTAATAAATTCTTCTAATAAATATGATCAAATGAAACTTGATAATGAAATTTTGTATTTAAGTGAAAATTTAAATTTAAAACACATACAAAAAATTGAGAGTACTTTGAACTTTATTAAAGCAAGATTAAAGGTATTGAAGAAATCAACCAAGCTCATCAATGAATATAATGATACTGAAGTTTTGTATGGTAAGATCTTACTAAATCTGGCTGGATATTATCGTCAAGTCTATTATAAAATACACAAGAATGATAATTATTTAGTTAAAGCCGATCAAATTTATATAGAAGCCAAAAAGTATCTTTACAATGCTCTCATGAACGAGGATTTAGGATCTGAGCAAAAGCTAATAGTTTCTATGGAGTTATCTAGGTTTGGAAAAAGAGATTTTTTTATAAAGCCAGAAATAAATATAGAAGATTTTACATCAGAGGCTGCTTTATATAATTTGGTTGATGAAAATTTAAAATCTTCGAAATATATTGCTAAGGAATACGATAAAAAATGAAATATAAATATAGAAGTACAATGAAAATTCTAATATTTAGTTTAACTTTAAACTCATGTGTAACACAGGTAGATAATGACTCTTTTCACTTTGGATCTGGCTTACTTAATCTACCTTATCAAGAGTCCATTTTAATTTATCCAGATACAAGTCAGTCAGAACAACGTTTAATTTTTAGCGAAAAATTTATATTGCCCGACGCTAAGGAATATTTAATTCAAAAAGAAAATGAAAAAGTTAAGATGAATAAGAAAATTGAAATTGATAAAATTCCTGAATTAAATATTGAAAAGCCAACTATTATGGATATTATTGCTTATGCATTTCAGGATTTGAGACGAGGGGATTCTCAAAAAGCAATTGAAAAAATCAATAATATATTAAATGTTTTAGAACGGAATAGATCAAAAACACTTTCAGAAGATCTTGGAGTAAGCCCCTACCGCGAGGCTCATTTAGTATTAGCAATGGCTTTATTGCATGATGGGAATAATTCGGACGCTATTGCTATTTTGGAGAAATTAATTTTATTTTCATCGGCATGGGCAAATGCCTATTTAGTTTTAAGTGATTATTACTTAGACCGAAATTCATTTGAGTTGGCGAAATTAGTTGCATTGAGAGGTATAGATCTTGCAAGTCCGAATCATCCAAGTTTATATGTTTCTTTAGCAAGGGCATATCGAGGGAAAAAAGAATATATACAAGCTCGTCAAGCAATAAATATGGGAATAAGTCTTTTTCCTAAGAATAATGAACTTATTTCTTGGTTAGGAGTTCTTGAATTTGATGAAAAAAACTATATTCAAGGATGTCAGCTCATGCAAAAGGCATTTGAACAAGAAAATGAAAACTCAGCCTTAGCACATAACTATGCGGTTTGTTTATTGCAGGCAAATCAACTTGAGCAAGCAAACCAAATAATGAGGATTGCCATTGCAAATAATCCTTCAAATGCAAAATTGTACTATACAAACGGAATAATTGAAGAAGCAAGAAAGCATTATTTTTCTGCACAAAAATCATGGCAAACATTTTTAAGTTTAGCTAATCAAGAAGAGTTTAATTATAAACTTGTAAAATTTAAGCTCTCTCAAATGAAAATGACAGAGAAAACCTTAGAAGAGAAGCAAGAATTACCTGATTCGCCTTAGAATCGATCAGAAAAGTTTGACTTTTTTTCTTTTGATTTGTAGTATTTATATTACCAGCACGCTCATTTCGTGTTTGATCATTTAAATTTCCGAAAGAGTGTTTTTGGCTGGTGTATTTTTGTGATTTTGCGTTTTTCCTCGTTTTGAGGACGCTCCTTGGAGGCTTGTCTCATGGCTAAGAAGTTATATGTAGGAAACCTTCCTTTTAGTTGCACTGATTCAGATCTTTCTCAAGCTTTTACTCAGTTTGGAAATGTCTCAAGTGCACGTGTTGTTACTGATCGCGAAACTGGTCGTAGCAAAGGATTTGGTTTCGTTGAAATGGAACTGGATAATGATGCTCTCAATGCAGTTCAAAGTTTAAATGGCAAACCATTTATGGGACGCCCCCTTACTGTAAACGAAGCTCGTCCACGAGAAGAAGGAAAACGTGAAGGCGGATACAATCGTAGAGGTTATGACGCACGAACCTAAAATATTTATAGATAATAAAAAAAGAACGCATTTTATATGCGTTCTTTTTTTATTATCTATAAATATTTTAGGTTTTTAAAATACGCATATTTCATAAATTGTTTATAATAAAAAATTTGATTTATTAAGTAGCAAGTTTCTATTGTTCGTTAAAGAAAGTTAGAAAAAGTATTAGCAATTTTTTTTGTTTGTGTTAATAAGTGGGTAGCACGATCATTGTTTTTAATTTAAACAGTTTAATTATTTTGTTATATTTGGTTAAATGTTGTTTTTACGATTAAAATTAATAAAATATTTACCTGCTTGTTTTTGGGTATAAGTATAAATGCATAATTATATATTGAAACAAAATCATACCCCACTTTTCCTGGCATTGCTTCTATTAGATGTAGCTTTATTGTTAATTGCAGAAGTTATTTCATGTAATCTGATTTTGCAAAATGAGATTTCATTCAGTCATATATTTAAGAGTGTGATATCTATTTCAATTTTCATATTTCCCATTTTCTTTCAGATTGGAGTTTATGAACCATTTAGAGACTCCAGTTATACTCTTATAATCAAAAAGTTATATTTTTCTTTTATGGCATTTTTTGCAATATTTTCATTTTTTATTTATCTCATCAACCAAAGCATTTTTTTTGAAAAATTCCAATCCTTAGCGCTTTATTCTATTATTGCTACAAAACTATTTATTGGAAAAAGTATATTTCTAATGCTAATACTTAGATATATTAGAAAAAGAGGACTGAATACAAAAAAAATTGCTATTATTGGTTCTGGTAAAATGGCTCAAATTATTCAGGAAAAATTATCAGAATATCTTTGGACAGGATATCGTGTTTTAGCTTTCATAAAAATTCAGAATGAATTTAAAAGTAAAGATACAATTTCAGGGATTCCTATTTATAGTGAACCAGATGATCTTGTGCATTGGATAGATAAAAACGAAATTGATGAAATTTGGTTTGCTTTACCGCAAGGCAATGATGAAAAAGTTAAAGACATTCTCTGGAAACTTCGCCATAAGCCTATTCCAAAGCGTTACATACCTGATGTCATAAAAGTAGGAGCTCTTTCTCAGGGATTAGTAGATATTGATGAGATACCAATTATAGATTTAGAAAACTCTAAAATAAGTGGAAACTCAGCACTTATTAAAAATATAATTGATAAAATATTATCGCTCTTCATTTTAATCATGATATCACCCATTCTTTTGCTTATTTCCTTTTGTGTAAAATTAACAAGTAAGGGGCCGATATTTTTTAAACAAAAACGTTATGGAATATATGGTAATATCATTACTGTTTATAAATTTAGAACAATGAAAGTTCACTCTGAATCAAAAGTTTTGCAGCAGGCAAGAAAAAAAGATATTCGCTTGACTGTGATCGGAAGTTTTTTAAGAAGCAGTAGCCTTGATGAACTGCCACAGTTTTTTAACGTATTGCAAGGAAGGATGTCTATTGTTGGTCCCCGTCCACATGCGATTAGCCATAATGAATATTATAAGGATTATGTCACGTTATATATGCAAAGACATCTTATTAAACCTGGTATTACTGGATTGGCTCAAGTGAATGGGGCTCGAGGAGAAACAGAAACTATTGAAAAAATGCAGACAAGAATTAATCTTGATATTCAATATATTAAAAATTGGAGTATTTTTTTAGACTTAAAAATAATAATATTGACAATTTTTAAAGGTTTTATGAATAAAAATGCCTATTAAAAATGAGCTTTTCTATTTATGACAAAGGGTTTGTATTAAAATATGCCCAAACATTGATCATAATTCATGATCAATGTTTGGGCATATTTTAATAATAAATATTAGTTTAAATTAGAATTTTGGTATTTAACAATTGATGTAATTGATCTATGAACTTGCTTATTGTTAATCCATAATTAAAATAATATTAAAAAAATATTAGCAAAGCGAAAAAACTGTGCTACTGAAAAGTGTAGTTATTTCAAAGCTACTATTTGTAGCTTGTTATTTTGGAAGTTGGTCGAATGACTTATACATAATAATTTAAATTATTTAGCTATAAATCTTTAGGATATAAATTTAAATGTATGGTAATATTTTAAAACAAAATCACAATTCATTTTTTTTAGCTCTTATTTGTTCAGATATTATATTATTAATAATAGCTGAATTCATTTCTCAGTATTTAATTTTTAATAATTTTATATCAAATCACCAACTATTTAAAAGTGTTATGTCTTCGGCGATTTTCTTGTTTCCAATTTTTTCACATGTTGGAGTTTACACTCCTTTTAGGGCTTCAAACTATCGAATTATTATTAATAAGTTAATTCTTAGTTTTATTCTATTTTTCTCACTATTTTCATTTGCGATTTATTTAATCAATCACGGTATCTTTTATGAAAAAGTGTATTTTTTAACTGTATTTACGATTGTAGTATTTATATTAATACTTATGAGTAGACTGATAATTATGTTCTTTCTCAGAGTTATTCGTATGAGAGGGTTTAATACCCGAGCTATCGCAATCGTTGGAACAGGTAAATTAGCAAAGAGCATTCAAACACAATTGTCTGACTATCTTTGGACTGGGTATAGAATTTCTGCTTTTATTGATGTATCTGAAAAACTTAAAGATTGTGCTAAACCAACATCATTTATTCATGGTATACCAATCTATTTAGAAGCTAAAAATCTTAGTAAATGGATTTCGGACAAAAAGATTGAAGAAATATGGTTTGCTCTACCCAAAGGGGATGAATTAAAAATTAAAGAAATGTTGTGGGAATTACGCCACAAACCTATACCAAAGCGCTACATACCTGAAGTTGTTAGTGTATCGAGTCTTTCACCTCAGTTGGGTGAAGAAGGCGGTATGTTTATCTTAGATATTGAGAATTCTAAGATGAATGGAAGCTCGGTTCTTATTAAAAACTGTGTTGATAAAATCTTGGCGTTCATCATTTTAATTTTTATATCTCCAATTTTAATTCTTATTTCAATTGCAGTGAAAATCACAAGTGATGGACCCGTGTTTTTTAAACAAAAGCGCTATGGAATATTTGGAAATATTATCACTGTCTATAAATTTAGAACAATGAAAGTGCATAATGATAAGGCGATTTTAAAACAGGCACAAAAAAATGATACTCGCTTGACTTTAATTGGAGGATTTTTAAGACGTACAAGTCTTGATGAACTGCCTCAATTCGTCAATGTTTTACAAGGGAGAATGTCAATAGTTGGCCCACGGCCACATGCTATCAGTCATAATGAATATTATAAGGATCTTGTAAATTTATATATGCAAAGACATCTTATTAAACCTGGTATTACTGGACTTGCACAAGTAAATGGATCACGCGGAGAAACTGATACAGTTGAAAAAATGCAAACAAGGGTCAATTTTGATATTCAATATATACAAAGTTGGAGTGTGTTTCTTGACTTTAAAATTATATTTTTAACTATTTTTAAAGGGTTTATTAATAAAAATGCTTATTAATATTTATCGTAATAAATATTTTGAAATCAGCAAGGAATCAAAGAATGAAATTTAATTCTATACTTGTCGTTTGTGTTGGCAATATCTGTCGCAGTCCATATGCGGAAGAAAAGCTTAAGTATTTATTGCGACAGAAAAATTCAGAAATTCCTATAATTTCTTCTGCAGGTATCAGTGCATTGGTTGGTTATCCTGCAGATAAACTTTCAATACAAGTTGCGGCTGAACGAGGTTTAGATCTCTCTTCTCATGTTGCAAGGCAGTTGAGTATTGATATTTTGCAAAAAAATGATTTAATTTTTGTTATGGACACAGAGCAAAAATCTTTTATAGAAAAAAAATATACTTTCACTAAGGGCAGAGTTCATTGTATTGGCTCTTGGAGAAATGAAAATATTATCGATCCTTACCAAAAACCTTACGAGGCATTTTTACGTATGGCTGATCATATTGATAGCTGTCTATTGGATTGGGTTGCAAAAATATAAAAATTGAAAGGGTTCCATCGAAAAATGTTTCAAAGAAAATTATATAATTTAAAAGGACTTTCTTTTTTTTATTCTGTTTTATTTTCAGGCTGTGTTTTTGCCCCTGGTATGCATGTCGAAAATCCTATGGAACAAGTAAATGCAAATGGCGAGTTTGTTACTCCTGAAATAACTGAAATCAATGCAAAGTTCATACAACAAAAATTAAAAAGTGATTTTATCACTCAAGAAGAATTAAAAAAGAGTTATAAAATTCCAGAAGGCTTTACAGAAAATGCAAATGGTTATTCTTATTTGATTGGTCCGCAAGATGTTTTAAGTGTTATCGTCTGGGATCATCCAAATTTATCCAATCCTATTATTGGAGAGGGTATTGGAGACAGTCGTACGGCACCGAGTAATATTGCATCTTCAATTGGTATAACAGTCGATCAAAATGGTTATATCTATTATCCATATGTTGGCGAAATAAAAGTAGCTGGTCTATCTATTATTGAAGTCAGAACTTTGCTAACAAAAAAGCTTTCATTATTCTTAAAAAATCCCCAAATAAATGTTGTGGTATCTCAATTTAACAGTCAAAAAATTTCTGTTGTCGGTATGATAACGGCCCCTAAAGTGATTTCCATTACAAATGTTCCACTCACTATTTTAAATGCTATTACATTATCTGGTGGACCTGTTCGCTGTGGTTTGAGTAATGAAAATGTAACGCAAACTGTTTGTTCAGATTTAACTTCAGTGACTGTTAAAAGAGGAAATAAAACCATAATTGTAGATGCAACTAGTTTAGAATCTCCAAAAGGAACTTCAGAAAACTGGATTTTACAGGATGGTGATGTCGTCACTGTTCCAAGTAATATTAAATCGCAAGTTTATATGCTCGGTTCTGTTTCTTCACCAG
The DNA here is from genome assembly GCF_009208585.1 of Fluviispira multicolorata. GTDB lineage: Bacteria > Bdellovibrionota_B > Oligoflexia > Silvanigrellales > Silvanigrellaceae > Silvanigrella > Silvanigrella multicolorata. Next base: position 65,582 of record NZ_WFLN01000006.1, on the reverse strand, counting down.
GTGCATATAATATAAATGATGGTAACATTTATTTACGAGACTTAATTGGAAGTTCAAAAGGTTTTTCAAATACATCAGCTCCTGAGAATACTTACATTATTCGTAGTTTCAGTAAGAATCCAGAAATATTTTATATTAATTTAAGATCTCCTGATTCTCTTATTTTAGCGAGTCAATTTCAACTTAAACCAAAGGATATAGTATATGTATCCAAATCTAAGCTTACACAATTTAATGAAGTACTTGGGTTAGTAATTCCATCACTGACAACAATAAATCAGACTGTTGATACAGCAGCTGCAATAAAAACACTTAGTAAATAGTAATAAAAAGGTTTTGTATGTCTGAGTTCGTAAAAAGTAGAAGTCAAGTTGATAAAAAAGATACAGTTGAGTTTATAGATGTAAGGCAACTGCTCTCACAGATTTTAGATAATAAATTAATTATCTTAGTATCAATTATAATCTGTTTAATTTTAGTAAGCATTTACTGTATTTTTCGTATGCCGCAGTATTCTACTTCTGTCTTGGTAACGACAAATGCAAGTAAGGGATCAGGTAATCTATCGAGTGTTGTAGGTAAAGTTATACCTGTTTTAGGTTCAGATGATGGAAGTGCTGAAAGATATAGCGAAATATTAAAATCTTATGTGGTTATAGAACCTGTAATCAAGTCTTTAGGTCTTGATATTATCGTAGAACCTAATTATTTTCCTTTTATTGGTAAAAAAATATATTATTCAAATTTAAGAAGTTTTACTAGGGAAAATGAAATTGTAGATCCCGTTTTAGGACTTTCCTCCTTTGCTTGGGGCGGAGAAAAAATTCAGATTTTAAAATTTGAAATCCCAAATAAGTATATAAACTCTATGTTTAAAATAGTAAATTTAGGAAATAATTCTTTTTCTTTAATCGCTCCAAGTGGTAAGGAGGTTTTAAAAGGAAAACTCAATGAATTCATACAGATGCCCTTGGGAAATGGTACAATTAAAATTTATGTTAAATCAATTAATTCAAGAATTGGAGTGGCATTTAATTTACAAAAAATAAATTTAGAAGATTCTATAAAGAGAGTATTAACAGATCTTAATGTTACAGCTGCAGGTAAAAAGACAGATTTAACCTCCCTTACATTTAAAGGTTATGATCCAGAAAAAATTACTCTCATTATAAATGCGATTGCTGACTCATCAGTGCAGCAGGATATTTTGCAAAAACAAGATCAAGCAAAAAAAACCTTAAACTTTTTAAGGGCACAAGAACCTTCGGTAAGAAAAGATCTTCTAAAAGCAGAAACAGAATTAAATCAATATAGAGCAAAATCAGGTAATGTGGCTTTAGAACAAGAAACAAAAATTACAATGGAAAATATTGCTCGTATTCAGGACAGTATTTCTAAATTTTTAGTTCAAAAAGGACAATTAGAACAGAAGTACACTACTGATAGTCTACAAATCAAGGATGTTGAAACAACATTAGCTCAACTCCAACTAGAAAAAACTAAATATGAAAGAAAGTTAAAAGATCTTCCTAGCGCAGATCAGATTGCCTTAGGACTTATGCGGGAAGTTCAAATTCAAAACCAAATTTATATTAACTTAATTGAGAAAATTCAACAGTTTGAATTACTCAAAGCGGGTACCGTGGGTGATGTAGCTGTAATAAACTACGCTCAAATTCCTCTTAGAGATAATAATAAGTCTTTTATATATTTTAGTCTTTTTTCTACAATTAGTTCATTTTTAGCTGCAGTTTCTTATATTATTGTTCGCAAAATTTTATTCGCAGGGATTGAAGATTTTGAAGTTATTGAGAATAAATATGATATTCGTTCTTTATCATCTATTTTACTTAGTAAAAATCATGAATTACAAAAGATTATGTTTAAAAGTGGTAAAATTAATTATCTAAAGTTTCTAAGTGAAATCGATCCATATGATGTGGTTGTAGAAGGTTTTAGGAGTTTAAGAACGAATTTACTTTTTGAGTTGACTCCTGAAAATAATATTATTGCAATATCAGGGCCAAATCCAAATGTTGGAAAATCTTTTGTTTCTGCAAACATTGCAAATATTTTTACAGAAACGGGTAAGAAAGTTCTTCTAATTGATGGTGATATGCGACAAGGAAATATTGAGAGCTTTTTTCAAAATAATTTAAGTAAAATTGGATTTTGTAATTATATTGAAGGTCAAAATGATTTAAATGAAATAATTCAAAAAACACGAATTTCAAATTTAGATTTTATTCCGCGAGGAAGGTATAAAAATGTAAAATCAGAGTTTCAATTCAAGGATAAAGTTAAAGATTTTCTTAAAAATATTTCTAAAGAATATGATTATATAATTATTGACACGGCACCATTCATGTCAGTTACAGACACTTTCGAATTTTGCCGTTATTCAAAACTAAGTCTTATCGTCTTTGGTTTTAGTGAGCATCATGAAAAAGAAATAAGAGAGTATAAAAGAAAATTTGAGAACGCAAATATTACTATTTATGGATTTATAATGAATAAAATTATTGAAAGTAAGAGTAATTTAGGCTCTAATTATTCTTTTAGTTCTAGATATGAGCAGAAAAATTAGTATTAATTATTAATTAATCAACCGAAAGTTTAAAAATAACATGAATGATATTTTGATAAGCGTAATTATGCCTGTATATAATTCAGAAAAGTTTCTTAAGAAAGCAATTGATTCAGTTTTAAATCAATCCTATAAGAATTTTGAATTAATAATTATCAATGATTGTTCTCCTGATAGTTCGGATGAAATTATAAAAAATATTGCTTACAATGAGGAAAGAATTAGATATATTAAATTAGATAAAAATGTAGGTCCAGGTAAAGCAAGAAATATAGGTATCGAAAAAGCTATTGGAAGATATATTAGTTTTTTAGATAGTGATGATTATTATTTAGAGAATAGATTGGAAAAAGCATTTCAATTTATTAAAAAGTACAATTATCCTATAGTCTATACAAGTTTTTATAAGGGGGATATTCATTTAAATATAACTGGTAAATTTAATCCCCCAAAAATAATGAATTATCATAAATTTCTCAAACACTGCGTGTTTTTAACAGGAACTGTTATTTATGATACAAATATTATGGGAAAAGTTTATTACAGTGAGACTCTAAAAACAAGTGAAGATTATGTCTTCTATTTAAATTTATTGCGAAATGGAAATACTGCTTATTGCTTAAACGAAGCTTTGACTATTTATAGATCCACTTCTAATTCGGTTTCTTCAAATAAAGTAAAAACAGCATTAAATCAATGGAAAATTTATAGAAAAATCGAAGGATTAAATATTTTTAGGTCTTTATATTATTTTATACATTATGCAATTTTATCATCAAAGAAAAATTTTATTGACTACAAAAAATACAGTTACATGAGAAGGTTTAGATCGCAATGAATGAATCTTTAATAAATCAAAAAGTATTAATAATTGATCCCTCCTTTTTTACATTTCAATATGATTTGCATTTGTATAATGGTTTGAAAAGTCTGAATTATGATGTTATTCTTGTTGGGTCTCATAAAAAAGCAAAAAATTATTGTAATAAATTTGAATATGTTGGGTTATTTTATAAATTTTCTGATTGTATTAAAAATGATAAAATTAGAGTTTTTATTAAGTGGATTGAACATTTTTTTAATATGGTATATCTATTATACTTCGCGAGAAATTATTCTATCATTCATTTTCAATGGTGCTCAATACCGATTGTAGATAGATACTTTATTAAGTTTTTAAAAATAAGAAAAAAAGTAATCTTTACTTCCCATGATGTTATACCATTTAACGGCAATCCCTCTAGTTTTTTACAGACACTAGGGTGGTCTAATTTGTTAAAAGAATTTCACTATATTATTGTACACACAAAAAAAACAAAATCCCAAATTATTAAATTATATAATATTAATGAAAAATTTATTAAGGTTATTCCACATGGAATACTTTTGTCTTCGAAAGAGCAAACTAAATTAAGTGCTAAATTCAATTTATTAGTTTCAAGCAGTAAAAAGAAATTTTTAGTATTTGGTGCAATAAAACCCTATAAAGGGATAGATATATTAATTAAGTCAATTTCATTAATTAACAATAAATTTTTAAAAAACTGTGTGTTTATTATTTCTGGCAAAGATTATTTTAATCATGCAGAATCTTTAAAAGAACTATCAATTAAGTTGAATGTATCTCAATATATCTTTTGGGATATAAGATATGTTCCTGATGAAGAATTACCAATGATACTTGAATTTGCAGATATTTATTTATTTCCATATAAAGAAATAAGTACGAGTGGAGTTCTTATGACTGTGCTTCCTTATGTAAAACCTATAATTGCAAGTAAAATTGGCATTTTTGAAGAGCTATTAACTGATAAAATTGATTCATTATTGTATGAAAACAATGACGATGAAGCAGAAGCTAATTTAGCAAATAAAATTGAAACACTCTTGAGTAATCCAAGTTATATTCCTCATTTTAAGAATAATATAAGTACTCTTATTATTAATGAATTATCATGGGAAAATATTGCGAGAAAAACTTTTGAATTGTATGAGAGCTAAGATGAGTTATCTTTCTAACGGCAGACTTCTTTTATTTTTGATATTAATTGTGATATTTACACAAAGAGTTTGGGTGAATGGATATTTTCCTTTATCATTTTTAATTTTTTATATTATTTTTATATTATTAGTTTTAAAAGGTAAGATGATTATTAATAAAAATAGATTTTTAATTTTTATATTTTTAATACTTTCTATTATTTTTTCATCAGGATATAATATTTTTTTTTCAACAAGATATACTAGTTTGTTATCTATTTTGTACTTTTTTTTGATTTATATTACTTTTATATTTTCGAGTCCAATTAAAATTTCTTTAGATGATAGAGTTAAAGTATTTAATAATATTTGTATATTATTATTGCTGTCTGCATTTGGTGGTATTCTACAGTTTTTATTGCAGTATATCAATATTCAATTCGATCCCTTAAGCAATCTTCCAGCGGTCCTTTCTCCAAAATTTTATAATATTTTTCCATTTACTGCCTATATGAGTGCCTGGCATAAAAGCAATGGCATTATATTTCTAGAGCCATCATTTTTTTCACAATTTATGGCGGTCGCATTAATTTTAGAAATATTATTTGTTAAAAAATATTGGAGGATTCCATTTTATATTTTTGGAATAATAACTTCTTACTCAGGGTCTGGTTTTATTAGTCTAATAATTTTTGCTTTATTAATTGGCATTAGAAAAATAATTCTTGATAAGAGTATAAAGAATGCAATAATTCTGTTGATGATTATGTTTTTAGGTATTATTGTTCTTACCAAAACGCAGTATGGTGAATATATTATAAATCGTTTACCTGAAGTTATTAATTTTAGTCAGGCAGATTCAAGTGGTTATATTAGATTTTTTGCACCAATTCATGCTATTTTGGTTCTATTAAATAACGCAGATACTTTCTTATTTGGCATTGGTTCTGGTTTAGATAATTTTAAATACTTTGAGGAAGAAATTAAGTATCCAATTAATCCATATTGTATAGCTCAAATATTTATTTACTTCGGAATAATTCCAACTTTTTTTTATATTATTTTTATTTATAAAACATTTATTAGAAAATTTATTTTGAGTGATGAGAATATTTTAATTATATCAGTATTATTTATGTATTTATTTGCATCAGGGGCATTGTTAACTCCCAATATTGTTTTTTTTATTCTTTTGATGAATTATTTTTGCAATACTGATACTCATGATGTTAGGTAAAAATTGCGAATGAGGTAAATGTAGGATCCTATTTAAACTAATAATCTAGTTATTTGAAAACTCTTAGTGATGAGTTTTAATCATGGTTTCAATAAAAATAAGTTCATTTCTAATTTTGGGAACTTCGAAGTAGTGCAAAGATTTTTTAGCAGGGTTAAAAAGTTATGTTGTTATAGTGATAATAAACGGCTCACGTCTTAGTAACTCTAAAATGTTCAATAAACAGAAATTCTATTTGCACGATTAAAACTACTTAGTCACGAGTTGCAACAAAAAAATAGCTTTATTTTTATGATTTACACCTGATGTTCTTTTATCTGTGGAAAAACTTGAGAACTCACCTTGACTAAGCTTATTAAGTAGAAAAATTTTTATATTTAATAAGGAATTTATTTCCTAATGTCAATATATTATTGATTTATTTTTTAATAAATAGCAAATAAAATAATATTATTAATTTATAAAAGTCATGGATTTTATGCTAGAACTTCTTGATCATGCAAGATTGCAATCCTTATCTGCGTTTAATGATTATCTTGCTGGCATATCCATAGATATTACAAAACATGATAATTACGATAGCAGACGCTTTAATACTGGAATTCCTCAAGCATTTGGCAATGAATTTAGAGATTTTCATATTGGTTTATCAGCTATTCACGATAAAGATCATCGTGATGTTCCAATTAATCCTATTTCTGGTTTAGGGTTTGGATTGGGAGATGCAGAAAACCTATTCGCAATTGATACTTTTTTTGGTATTTCAAGTGTCAGCCCTTGGAGCGGTGAAGGTTTTGCCCATGATTCTTATCTAGGATTCAAATTGCACAAAATGATTTTATCTAAAAGTTTTATAGCAGCCGGTTGTGAAAATCTATTTTCATTTGGTCGTGATAGAGGATTATTAAAATCTTATTTCTTAACAGCGGATCAAATTTATGAATTTAATTCTGTGTCCCTAATATTAAATTTAGGAGTTGGAACTGGTAGATTTTATACTTCGGTTTTTAAAAGTCAATTTAATGTTGAATATGATGATGCACTTACAGATTTGGGTGTTTTTGGAAGTTTTTCATTTGTTATTAATAATAATTTTGCATTGCAGCTTTCAAAAGTTGTAGATTCTTTTAGTTTCTCCTCAAGTGTAATGCCTTTGTCAATAATAGGTTTAAGAAGACTCTATTTTGGATTTGCGATAATGGATTTAAGGAGCAACTTAGATCGTGATAATTTAAGTGTGACAATTATGTATGTAAATCAATTTTAATATTTTAAAATTGATAAAATATCTATTACTGTCCTCTAAGAATCAAATTAATAGATTGGTAATTATTTAGATAAAATTTTCTAGTAATGGCAAGTAAATGAATTTTATCATTTTTTAAGAATTAGAAATTTTTATTTGCGAGAAAAAAATTATAATAGTACTATTTTAAAGATTAAATAACTCAAGCTAAATTTGTTTTTTTTGACTACCAACTGAATATTTAATAATTTTATTTTGTAGTATTTTGATTAAATATCAACTAATAATAAAAGCTGAATTGACCATATAATAATAAAAATCTAATTTATTAATTATTTTAGAATAAAACATCTTAATTAGTATTTAAAATTATTAACTTTCTTTTGAATAAAATTGGATTTTATTCATTTAAAAAAAGAAATTCGTTTAAAGTGAGAGCGAAATGTATAAGTATCTATTATATAAACAAAACTTTAAAAATATTTGTAATTATGACTTAAAAAATAATTTAAAATTAATATATTTGTAAAAAAAATTTTGGAAATTAAAAAATGATGATATATATGTGACGGTATTAGATGAAATAGGAAAAATTTCTATAGTCTATAAATAAAAATACATTTTATTATTTTTTATAATTATAAATTAATTCATTATTATTTATAATTTAAATTTTGTTAACTATTCAAAAAGGAGTATTATTATGAATACTAGATTGATTTTTTTAATAAATATATTTTTTATTTTTTCAATTGTAGGATGTGGTAAATCCACAATAGGTAAAAATAATGAAGAAATACAACTTTCAGATACCTATAGCATGAAGTTGTCTTCTAGCAGTTTTGCAGGTGGTAGCTTCACAGCAAAAGCGGACATTAAATGTGAAGATTACAATAAGTCAGAAGAATTATCCGTAAAAGAAACTCACTTTTATATTCCAAATTTTCAAACGTGTCACATTTACATTCAAGAGATAAAATTTGCTGCAAAAAGCAATGAGCAGGCTTTTTTACCTCTGGAGAATAAAGAAATAATAATATTAGCTTTTCAAGCTGCTGGGGATAGCCATAACATATTATTAAATAACTCGATAAATAAGTATATTTATAAAGAGAAAAATACATCTTTAGCAATACTCGTTCAGCCTCAAGTTTTTGGAAAAGAAGTTATTTTTAATTTAGTGAAAAGTAGCACTTTTGATATTCCAGTGCAAAATGAACCAGAAATTAAAATTAAATCAAAGTTTGTAGTTTATGATAATGAAAATATTAAGGAATTATTTAATTTTCATTTGAGAAAATTGCCGCTATCAGGCACTTCTTACAGATATACATTGTATTTTAGGAAAAGCACTGAAGGAGATACTTTATTTAGATCAAATTGTAAAATATTAACTTCTGACACTCCAAGAAGGAATGGGGATGATATTGATAAATTTTATAAACAAACACATCCTAGAAGTCACGATATTGTTGAAAAAGCATTTTTAAAATCAACTGAACTATGTATTAGTAAAATACCATCAAATACGCTTGGAAATTGGGATACTTTATTTGGAAAAGATGTTTACTTTATTTTTAAAACAGATAAAAATAGTTTTACTTCTTATAACACGGTTCGTTTTTCAAATAATTAATCTGTACTCTTACTTTATTGTTATAAATTATTTATGCAGTAAAAAGCGATTTTTAGTTCTCCTTTGAATATGTTAGAGGAGTAAAAAAACTCTTCTTAGCCCCTTTTTTTTGATGATTTTTTCAGTACAAGTTTCTTTCGTCAATTTTTTGGCGAAAGTTTTTGACAGAATAAATATTGGTAGATAGTAAATGGATTTTAAAAAAACTCAATGATGTGATGTCACATCATTGAGTTTTTAGATTTATAACAGAATAATTGATTTTTAGGTCTGACCAAGCTTTAAAACTTTTTTAAATTCATCATATGTCGGGATTTTTTCAAAAGTATCTCTCTTTTTAAAATCAATTCCTTTTAAAAAATGTTGTAAGAGATCACCTGATAACCACATTCCAAATATTGGGGGTAAATAGCTTATTGTACCGAGCATGACTCGTTTGTGCTGACAGGCACCAAATTCTTTTTCAATGGTTGGACAAATGCAATGCCATTCAGTTCCAGGCACTGCTTGTTCAGGATCGATGGGTTCTTCAATTGAGAAGACTGCTCTTATTCCCTCAGTGATTCCGACTTCTCGTAATTTTGCTCTAATTTGTTTTGCAAAGGGATCGACTCTTGTCTCTGAAATGTCAGCACATCTTATTTGTGACGGATCCAACCTGCTTGCTGAGCCCATAGAACTCCAAATTGGTATGTTCAATTTCTTTGACCTTGCAATGAGATCGACTTTAGGGATGAGAGTGTCAATGCAGTCAATAATAGCATCTACAGGTTGTCCTGCTAAGCGTTCCGCTTCTTCAAAAATAAAGTTTTCTTTGTCAGGATGATGATGTTCTGCAATCCCAAAGTATCTTGCAAGAGGGTTAATTTTCTTTAATCTTTCAACTAGAAGTTCTACTTTCTTTTTACCGACTGTGTCGCTAAATGCAAGTAATTGTCTATTGACATTTGTGACGCAGATTTCGTCATGATCCACTATAGTCACTTTTCCAATAGCTGACCGTGCAATTGCTTCAGCTGCAAAGCTACCAACTCCACCAGCACCAACTATAAGAATATGAAGATTTCTAAATCGCCCAAGACCTTCACGTCCAATGAGGAGTTCAAGTCGACTAAATCTATGATTACGAAATGTCATTGTAATTCCTTTTTATATACCAAATTTAGGTAAATTCCAAATCTTATGCATAATGTCAATAATAGATTTCTTCCACAAAATTTTATAACTTTTTTTATTAATAATTTTTCTTAAATGATTGCTTTAGAGAATTAACTAAGATTACATGAGTTTAAGGAGTGGGAGATGAATTAGTTGCAAGGTTTTATTTTGAACTGATATTAGATCTCAGAGCTGGGTGGTAGCTGTTTTGATAGTTTTTTCCAACCTTTATAAGAGCGTATGAGAATTATCAAAGAAGCTATTAAGAAACTTGGAAATGAAAATAGCCAACCAATAAATGGAATAAAACCAAATATATAAGCAATTCCATAAAATAATGCTGCGAACCAAAAAGTTTGAATTTGCCAACGAAAATGTGAATCAAGCCAAGTCTCTCGTGATTTATGTCTAAATATATAATTTATAATGAGAGGTAAGATTAAAAATGTTCCAGCTGTGAACAGAGATAAAAATTGTAGAATATAAACTACTGAAATTATATTTTGATTTGAATTTGTAACAGGTAAATTTCTATCTGTTGAATTAGTTCTTAAATATTCATTATGTTGCATGATCTTCCTCATTTTGCAGAATAGTTGCTCCCATGTGTCTTGTATATCTTGATTCTTGAGATTTTGAAAGAAGTTCAGCTAAATCTGACATTTCTTCAGATATGCTTCGAAAAGCACCTAAGAGACTCCATTTTTCAGTTTGATCAAGTGAGTTAAGATCGAGATTATCAAGTTGTAATTTTATTTTTTCAAGATTTTCAGTGATATTTTTTAAATTTATTTTGTTGTTATGGGTAGCTTTGTTTGGAGATTTTTTATCAGTTTTTAAGGATACTAAATTTCTTAAGGATTTCACGCTAATACTTTGCGGTAAAGATTCTATTATTTGTGAACGGTCTTGAGAAGGTAGTGGGAGCAATGCTTTGAAATGCTCAAAGCCGAAATCGGTGCGTTGATGTGACGTCACATCAAACTCTTGAGCTACACGAATATATTGATTTGCTGTTGTATAATTCATGTTTAATGTATCTTCACAAAAATTTTTCCAGCCCATTTTATTACCTTCAAAAAATCTTTCTTTGATTTCAGCAATAAGTTTTCCTTTTAAGAAAAACGCTTCTGTTTGAGCGTTATCGATACGAGTGAGGAAATTTACATATTCATGTTTATTCCAAGAGTTTCTTTCGGAACGTAATCTATCAAAATTATATTGAATTTTAGTTATTGTATATTCTTTTTCCATTTTATCAATTGAGTCTTCGGAATTTAAATTTAATTCAACATTTGTGCTATGAGATCTTTTTGAGTTTGAGCTTATAGCCTCAACTATGGGTTCTTTGGTGGTTTTTTCAGGGTAAGCTATATTTTCTATTTGATCTGGTTCTGTTTTTGTGAACAGCCCTCGTAAAGCTTTTTTAGGTTTTGTCTGATTCATGTAGATTTTCCTTCATTATAATTTTTTATTAAATGAGAGTAAAAATTTTTGAGTTGATGTGACGTCACATCAACTCAAACGACAACGGTATCGATAGTTATTATATCTTTTTGATTTCGAGTGTTGTTTTGAATGCTTTGTAAACAAACTTCTTTGCCTAAAGCAATATAGTCAATTGCTCCTGTACAAGATGGATCATAGGTTAGAACGGATTTTCTTGCTTTAGCAGCTTCTGCGAGTTTTACATTTTGTCGAATGCAGGTTGTAAAAATGCAATTTTTCAGCTCTTCCAATGTATTTACTTTATCTACAATTTCTCTTGAAAGTTTTGTTCTTGAGTCAAACATCGTGACGACTAAACCTGTGATCTTTAATTTAGGGTTTAATTCTTCTTTGATAAGTGAAATTGTTTCAAGTAATAGATTTAAACCATCAAAGGCAAATGGATGTGCTTGAAGAGCAATATGAACTTCATTTGATGCATTTAAGGCATTAATACTTAATAATCCCAAACTTGGTGGTGTATCAATAATAATAAAGTCATATAAATTATGTAGTGGAATAAGTGTTTTTTTAAGGCGATTCTCTCTCCCTATTTCTCCAGCCATTCTACTTTCAAATTCAGAGAGATCTATGGAAGCTGGTGCAATGTGGAGATTTTCATATTGGGTTTCAAGTATAACATCTTCTAAATTTGTTTTTTTGGGTTCAACAATTAAGTCAAAAATACTTTTTTCAATTTCAGAAACTTCTATTCCGAGGCCAGATGTTGCATTGCATTGAGAGTCCAGATCTATTACGAGCACTCTTTGACCCAGTTTTGCAATTGCAGTTGCAACATTAATAACGGTTGTTGTTTTGCCGCATCCTCCTTTTTGATTGCATACTGAAATAATTCTTACACTTTGTGGACGTTCATAGTTTTTAAATTCTGATTTTGGGATATTTGATTTTGTTGCGCCGACTCTTTTTATTTTTTTATCTGACATGGAGGCTCCTTAAATTAGATAAAATATAGTTATAAAACTACTGTCTGCTTTATCAATTCTATTTTATATTGAAATCAATTGAGGTTGTGCAATGATAAATGCTCCCTTAATAAATAATATACTTTGCAAATAAAATTTGTTGTTTTTATTTACTTGCTCAGTTGAAAACCAAATATCGTCAAAATTTTGACGTATCGATATTATCTTACTTTAAAGGAACACGCATGTTTTACCCAAAACTATTTTCTGTTTTAGGACTTTTAGGAGTAGCACTTGGAGCTTTTGGTGCTCATGGATTAAAAAATAAGGTTTCTCCAGAATATTTGGAGAACTGGAAAACAGCTACACTTTATCTTTTTATTCATATTTTAGCAGGACTTATATCATATTATGTGACAGATAAAAATAGATCACAATTATTTTTTGCAATCGGGTGTATGATATTCTCAGGTTCATTATTTTTACTAGTATTATTAAATCTCCCAATTCTTGGAGCTATCACTCCCATTGGGGGAGTTTCTTTTATGTTAGGTTGGGTGTTTTTATTTTTTGATATTAACAAAAAAAAGTTAATTTAATTATTTAGTTTAAGTTTGATAAGAGGATTTATGGATCAAAATCAAAAAAATAAATCTGTGAAAAGTGTTGAGACACAGTCTCACCCATTTATTTCTAAGATGTCGTATTTTTTAACAAAGAGTTTTCACTTTAAAAATGATTCTTCGCCGGAAAAAGTAGAAAAAACACATCATTGGTTTAGTGTATTATGTTTAACTGGCGTGGATTATTTTTCAACATTAGCTTATCAGCCAGGCATAGCGCTTATGGCAGTAGCTGCGCTCGCTCCATTTTCGACATTGCTGCTTATTTTATTAACTTTATTTGGTGCTGTTCCAACTTATATAGAAGTTTCTAAACGCTCTTATACTGGACAAGGCTCTATAGCCATGCTCGAGAATTTATTGAGTGGATGGAGCGGAAAATTTGTTGTTCTTGGTTTGATTGCTTTTGCTGTAACAGATTTCTTTATAACGATAACTCTTTCTGCTTCTGATGCGGCTTCACATATTATTGAAAATCCACTTTTAAATGTTTATTTAGGTCATTCTATTTTAAATATTTCCATTTATTTAATTATTTTATTAGGTGTTGTCTTTTTTATTGGCTTTAAAGAAGCCATAAATGTTGCAATTGCAAGTACAATCCCATTTTTAATTTTAACATTAATTGTAATTTGTAGAGCTACCTTTGTGATCATTGATGATCCTTATTTAATCTACCATTGGATTTCTGATCCTATCTTTAAAGTAGATTGGTTTGGTCTGTTTGTTATTTCAGCATTGGCATTTCCTAAGCTTGCGCTGGGTTTAAGTGGTTTTGAAACTGGCGTTTCGGTTATGCCGCTAATCGATAATGGTAAAGGAGTTGACGCTGTTCAGCGTCCTCCTATGAAAAGAATTGCAGGGACAAAAAAATTGTTACTTTGTTCTGCGATTATTATGTCAATTTATTTAATTGCTTCAAGTGTTGTTACTTCAATTTTATTAAAACAATCACAAGTAATGGATGGAGCTGAGGCTTCTGGACGTGCATTATCTTATTTAGCGCATAAGTATATAGGGAATATATTTGGAACGGTTTATGATATTAGCACTATCATAATTCTATGGTTTGCTGGTGCTTCGGCAATGGCTGGACTTTTGAATGTTATTCCACGCTATTTACCAAGATTTGGAATGGCTCCACGTTGGGTAGAGGTCAGGCGCCCATTGGTTGTATTAATTACGCTAATAAGTGTCGCAATATTAATTATTTTTCAAGCAAACGTAAATGCTCAAGCCGGAGCTTATGCGACTGGAGTGCTTGCTCTGATTCTATCAGCCTCTGTAGCTGTTGCACTCTCTCTAAAAAAAGATGCTAAGCTTCAAAAAGATTTCAAGATTAGAATTAAATCATACTATTTTTGGCTTGTATCTGCTGTTTTTCTTTTTACATTAATTGATAATGTAAACTCTCGTCCTGATGGACTTGTCATTGCTTTTATATTCTTTCTTGCCATTCTTTTTGCAAGTGCAGTCAGCAGATGGAGGCGTGCCTTTGAATTAAGAGTGGAATCTCATAAATTTATGAACGATGAATCTGTAGCCCTTTGGACTTCAATTACGGACAAAAAAGTAAATCTTGTGCCCATTTCTTCTGGTGACAAGAAATGGTTTAAGCGTAAAGAAGAAAAAATTAAAAGATTTTATAAATGTACTGAGCCATTAGCATTTTTAACTGTTTCTTTAAGAGATGATCGAAGTGAATTTGTAGCCCCTTTATTTATTAAAGTTTTAAAAATGGAAGATAATTCTGAGAATTTTTTAATTGAGGTTTCAGGAGCTGTCGCTATACCGAATACAGTTGCTTATATTAGTGAGCAAATAGATCCTATAGCAATTTATTTAGGACTGGCTCGAAAGAATGCAATGGAACAAGCTATATTTTATGTATTATTTGGTGAAGGAGAAATTGGTATTATTACTTATAAGGTTCTTGTCCAATATTGGGAGTCAACTGAGGAAGATGATGTAAGACCTGTCCTATTCTTAATGTCTGAATAAAAAATATTTTAATTATTTTTAAAGAAATAGATTGTAATTGGATAATCTTGAAAAGTATTCTTTAGCTCCTGTTCAAGCCAATGTTTAGGGACGCCCTCAATTTCTGGAATTGCTATTGTTAAAATATTTTGCTTTTTACATTGTTGCATAAGAGAGTTTATTACTTCTTTCATAGAATCCTGTTTTAAACGCTCTTGCCAATTATTCCTAATTGTTAATGTAACAATGCTTTTTGTACCAAAAAGAGCATCGATTGAGTGATAATATGCTTTATATGGGATAAACTGTTTTCTTAGACATGTTCTTGCATATTCTCTATAATAATTTGGCCAAACTTTCTTAATTTTCTTTGATAATAAATCGTGCGATAAGCCAATACAATTGATTGGATGTGCAATTGCTTCTGGGTAAAGATCAAATATATTGTCTACTTCTATAAATTTCATAAGACTCACTTAGGTTTTTTTATGCGTAATGAAATTAAGTTAACAATTGTTGATAATAAAGAGGCCCCTCCACCTACCCAGAGTCCATAACCCACTTTAATTTGACTTGCAGACAGAGAAACAACGCCGAACATTTCAGTCGGGAGGCTTTTGGCAATCATCGTTTGGTATGAAATTCTAATAATTTCATACAAGTATACTCCAAGTAACAATAATGAGGCTGTGAGTGAGAGAAATAAGAATAATTTTCTTAGCTTATCTGTTTTAAATAAAATAAATGAGAATAGAATAAGGCAGAAAGAAGCAATGAATATAATATAAGTAGGTTTGTCTCCAATATCAATACCTGTTTTTGAGCCTACCCCATAAGACATCCATGGGAGTAGGGGGGATAGAAGAGAAAGAAATCCACAACTGTTGTTAAAATAGAGTTTCAAACGGTTGCTTTTTTCCATTTTTGCAAGCCTTTTATAAGGGGTGGTGCATGAATGTGTAAAAATGACTCATTCAGAATGACGTTAACCTCTTTCGCATTCAATAATCAAGATCAGGAGTTTACTATCACGTTATAAATAGGAATATTTGTATATAAAAATAAGTTAAAGCTTTTATAACTAATTAATTTTATTTAAAAAAATAAATGAATTTTTTAATTGACTGAAGAAAATAGAATCATACTAGAATATAGTTGAATAATAACAAGAGTATAAATGGTGACAAGGAGTGGACTTGAACCACCGACCTGAGGATTATGAGACCTCCGCTCTAACCAGCTGAGCTACCCTGCCATCGTGAATGAAGCAATTAGTATGAGCATTAGAAAAAGTCAAGCAAAGTTCGGTAAATTTTCCTTCTTTACAAAGATTATCTTTTCTTTATGTAAAAAGAAAGAAAGTTTTATATATTTTAACTAAAATAAATGGTTCTCTTTAAAAGATATTTATTTCAAGAATTCTCTTGGTATGATTTATTGACTCATTAAAATAAATAGAGTAACTTAAGTGATTTAAGGTTAATTGATTTATTTACATAAATACTGTAATTAATGCAATATCTTTAAAAGGTAAAATACTCTACTCTTTGTTTTAAGTAAAGGAATAAAAAACAAATGAAGCCTAGATGAAGTTTAAAATATAAAATTTTATTGCAAATAATTTTTTTAAGGATGAAAAAATATGCATAAATCAAGACTAATTGTTGTCGATAATTTAAAAAATAATTCTTCGGCAATAGCTGAGGATAGTTATATTGAGCCTACTGTCATTTTAGAAGATGGTCATAAAATTACTGAGCTTTGGTATTGCGATAAAACTCCATGTGAGCCTTTTGGTAAGAGAGATTTTTTAGAAAATTTTAATTTTAATATTAAGCCTGGAGCCCTCCATTTTATTAAAACTATTTTTCCTCCTTTCAATGAGATTAAATCTTATGCAAAAGAGAGAGCTTGTATATTAAATAAAGAAACTTTTGGAATGCACAGCACGACAACTCTTGATTTTGCAATTGTCCTTAAAGGAGAAATGGAAATGCATTCTGAAAATGGTTTTATTAAACTCAATGAAGGCGATTGTCTTGTTCAAAAAGCAACTATACATGGTTGGATAAATACAGGGAATGAACCTGCAGTTATGGTTTTCGTAATGGTAGGAGCGCATACTCCAGAATTATTTAAAGTAAAGTCATTTGAGCATCCTGTATCTGGGAAAAAAATATAATATTGTTTTTTATTATAAGAAATAACCATTAAATAATCTCATATTTAATAAAAAAACTTACATTGAATATAAACTCTCTTCATGGAGAAGCATTATGCAACAAAAGAGTAACAATGATAATTGGCAAAAGAAAAAAATAATAAATTCAAAATCGCATCAAAAGATAGCATTTAAAACTATTAATGATTCTATTGTAATAAAAAGGGAAAAAGGCAGAAAAATATATTTAGAAAATGGTGAAATATTAAAAGATTTTGGATCATGTTCGTATTTTGGTTTAGATTTAGATGAAAGAGTCATAAAAGCGTCACAAAATGATTTAGAGCAATTAGGAGTAAATTTTGCTATTGCTAGAACGCGTTTAAGAGTCAAAAGCTTTATTCTGCTTGAGGATTTACTTTCTGAAATTTATTGCCAATCGCATGTTACATTATTTTCTTCTCTGCATATTACTCATCTCGGTTTTATCCCACTCCTTTCCTCAGGTGAAATGCCGAGCTTTCCAGTTAAAGAGAATGGTGTTTATTTTATTGTGGATAAAACAGCGCATGCATCCATTCAAATAAATAGAGGGTTGATGGAGCAGTTGGGTACAGTTACTATTATTGATTTTCAGGATAGCAACTGTCTTAGAGACGCATTCCAGTTTGGTTTTAAGAATGGAATGACATCTATTTCATTTTCCGATAGCATTGGTTCTATGGGTGGGATAGCTCCTTTAAATCTTCTTATACAACTTGCGGAAGAATATAATGGTTATGTTTATCTAGATGATGCACATGGTTCGTCAGTTTATGGAAAAAATGGTTGCGGATATGTTTTAGATAAACTTAAAAATAAATTTCATGATCGGCTTATATTGGCTTGTTCATTGTCTAAAGGGTTTGGTGCAAATGCAGCAGCACTTGCCTTACCTACTCAAGATGATAAAGAAACATTAAAGCATTTTTGTACTCCTTATTTATTTAGCAATCCTCCAGCTCTTTCAATAGTAAATGCAGCAATTAGATCTGCTCAAATACATCTTTCAAATGAATTAAGTGAACTACAGAATAAGTTATGGGAAAATGTAAGTTATTTTGATTCATTACTTGAAGCGGATTATATTATAAATAGAAAGAATAGAATTCCTATTAGAGGCGTTTTTATAGGCAATGAGGAGAATGCTATTTATTTAACAAAGATATTAAGGGAAAAAGGCTTTTTTGTTTTAACAGCGATGTATCCAACAGTAAGTAAAGGAAAAAGTATATTAAGGCTTGCAATAGCTTCTGATCATAAAAAAGAAGACATTTACCTTATTTGCCAATTAATTAAAGAGTTTAAAAGTATCTAAGTTAAGCGAAGTAAAAATCTATTTGAAATAAACTATAAAAGATAAAATATCCCCTTAAAAAATACTTTTGCACCATTTCAAAAGGCTTTGAATAGAACTTTTGGATGGTATAAATCTGATAAATATAAAATAAAATAAATTTTTTTCTGATTTCTGTAGAATGTCATTTGGAAAAATATACTATAAGAAAATAAAAATGGAATAGCTTGATAGAATATTGACCTCGAATTATAAATTAGAAGATTCTACAGTTAGGTATTCAAATAATGGATACCTAACTAAATAAATAAAATAGGAAATATATTAAACAATTTCCTTTCTTGTATCCTTTATACCTGGAACTTATTATGAAAACCTGTGAAAATATCTTAATATTTAAAAATGAATGTATTAAAAATAGTATTCATGAAATATTACTTAGAAATAAAGCATATGAATATTTTCATTATATTGATCCAAATGTAGTCAATATGAAAACAGGAGAATGTATAAATTTAGGTATCGATAAAATTGGTTTAACCGATTACTATGTAACAATGAATTATTTTAAAAGAGATCCTTTTTTAAAGCAAATAAAATATACAAGGATGCAAACCTATCACTATAAAGAACTCGAAATGAGTCAAATCAAAATGTTCAATAGCAATGTTCGTGTAGGAGTGTTCCTAAATCATGAGAGAAGTCGTCTTTTTAATGTTCATAACGGTATGTATAGAGCAATTCAACTAAATAATATTTATTGTTTTGTTTGTCTTTATGGACGTGATAAAAAAGATTTTCTTTTTGAAATTGATTTTAATTCATGTACAAAAAATGGGCAGTGGTTTAAAAAGCTCGAGCATGAGATGATCGAAGTTATGAAAAAACATTTATTTTTTATTACCTCACTCCTCAATTAAAAAAAGGCTTTAAAATTTAATTAAGCCTTTTTTTAATTATCCTTCATACGGATTCCGATACATTTTCAGTTTTTTTAGATTTCTTTACTACCTTAGCTTTGTTAGTTGATTTTTTAGAAGTTTTTTTAGATTTTTCCAGTTCATTATCACCAAGTAGGGCTTTTCGAGAAACAAATTTAAATTCAAAATTACCATTTTCCTTTAAATGTAAAGCTGCTGCAAAAGGCCTTCCTTTCTTTGATTTAAAGTCAGCAATGGGAGGTGTTGAACCGGTGAGTATAAATGATTTGTAATCTTCAAGAGTCATCTCTCTGCCGCACAGAATACGTGGCATACGAGAAATGAGGCGTTTGACTTTTTTTGGTTTAGTTACTTTTTTCTTTTTTTCTTCAGTATCTTCTGAGGTCTTTTTACTTTTTCTTTTAGGTTTAACTGCTTCTACATTTACTTCAGTTGGTTGTACACCAAACTCACATAAATAAGCCATTTCTGTTACTTTCACAGTTCCCGGCATTTTTAAGAAAGTTTCATTAAGAAGTTCTTCATGTAGTACAACAGCATCGTATCCAGTTGCTGATTCTTTGGGTTCACCCTTTTCATCACAAAAGATAATACCTTTAATAGGTGAAACAGTAAGAAATTCTTCGTAATGCGAAGTGCCTGATGAATTACTAAACTCAAATGGGCCCACAATCTTATTATTTAATACTTCTTCGATAACACTGCGATCAATGTAACGCTGACTTTTTTCTTTCCAAATTATGAAATTACATTGATCAGGAGTTGTTTCTTTTGAGTTACCTGCTCTGTTGCATTTATAGCCCCAAAAACCTTCAAAAACTTTTCCTATTTTACAAACAGGACATGCACCAAGAGGAGGATCGTTTTTATAAATGGCGTCGTATTCAAAAGTTCGTGCTTTGTCTACGATTGTTGATGTGAAATCAAACATATTTTGCATAAAATCTGACCGTTTTTCTTGACCCTTTTCCATTTTACGCAAACCAGCTTCGATTTCTCCTGTGAGGTCTACTTTTGATAATATATCAATTGGTATACGGTTTAATACATCAACTAGGCGAATTCCTTTAGATGTGGCTTTGAGTGCTTTGCCATAACGGCTTACATACTCTTTAGATATAAGATTTTCTATTATATCTGCACGCGTAGCTGGGGTTCCTATACCTTTGTCTTTTAATACTTCAGCAATTTCTTCATCAATAACTGATTTTCCGCAGTGTTCCATGAGAGAAAGAAGTTTTGCTTCGGTATAGCGTGGTGGAGGCTTGGTTGCGTTCTGAATTGGATCAATGCTTTCGGATTGCACTGAGGTCTGTTCTTCTGAGTTTTTTTCATTTAATTTAGGGAGCTTACTTTCTTCTTCAGTGTCAAGTCCATACACTTCACGCCATCCGGGCTCTTGTAAATCTTGTACTCGAGTTCTAAAACTTTGTTCACCAACTGCTGTTATTCTCTCTACCTTTGCCCAAATTGCATGTGACATAAATGCAGCAAAAAACCTCTTTAAGACGAGGTCAAATATACGTGCATCATCTCCGTCTAATTTTTCAGAAGGGAATTGTCCCGTTGGGATAATTGCAAAGTGATCAGATACGTGTTTATTATTAAAAACTCTTTCTTTATTTAATAACCCAATTTTTAGTATTTTTTGGCATGCTTTTGAATATTCAGTTGGTATTGCTGAATATTCTTTAAGAATGTTTTTAACATTATCAACATAATCTTCAGGTAAATAACGTGAATCTGTACGAGGATATGTTAATAATTTATGCTTTTCATACAGACGCTGAGCAGCCTGTAAAGTTCTGGATGCTGGCATGCCAAATTTACGATTTGCTTCTCTTTGTAATAGAGTTAAATCAAATAATTGAGGTGCAATTTCTTTTGATTCTTTTCTTGTTTCACTCGCTTTAGCATGATCTTTATTTGCATTAAAGTTTTTTAGTATTTCGTCCAACTTCTGTTGAGAAAAGATACGATCTTCTTTTTCGCGTGTGTTTATGATTTCTTCATCATCTGAATGAGATTTTTTAAATTTAGGATCAAACCAAAGTCCTGAGTATTCATGAGTTGGAGTTGAAAAGCGTCCTTCAAGATTAAAAAAAGGTTCAGGTCTATGTTTTAAGTAGTCAAGTTCTCTTTTTGCAATGAGTGCAAGTGTGGGTGTTTGAACTCTTCCAACAGACCAAACTCCTTTTGTATTTCGAGTTTTCAATCTTTTTGTAACAGCGCGTGTTGCGTTCATACCAATCAGCCAATCACTTTCAGCTCGACAACGTGCTGCATCTCCTAAATTATCATAATCATGACCAGGTTTTAAAGTTTGAAACTCCTTACGAATAGATTCAGGAGTCATACTTTGTAACCAAATTCTTTTAAATGGCTTTTTTATTGTACAAAAATCATATATTTCTCGGAAAATAAGTTCACCCTCTCTCCCAGCATCGCATGCATTTATTATTCCCGAAACATCTGATTTTTTAGCTAAGCTTTTAATATGATTAAGCCGTTCAGTTTGACCTTTTTTAGGTTTATATTGAAACTCTTGTGGAAGAATTGGCAGATCTTGTAAAAGCCATCTTTTGTATTTGGGATCAAGTTCTTCTGGTTCAAGCAATTCAAGTAAATGTCCTACCGCCCATGTGATGTAGTATTTTGGAGACTCATAGTGGTCGCCCTTTTTTTCGAATCCACCAAGTGCTTTTGCTAAATCACCAGCTACGGATGGTTTTTCTGTCACGACGAGCCACTTTGAAGCTTTATCCATATCTCACCTTGTATCTGCGACTCTTTTTAAGGAGGAGTCATTTTCTGTAGTATGTTTTGCCCCAAATCAACAGCATCTGAAGAAGATGACTTTGTTAAAGTGAGTGCAGTTGAAATTAACGCTGCTTTGTAATCTGAGTTTGGAACTGAAAGTAAAACCCAGATTACATAAAACTTTTCTAGTCCATTGTCAGTATCCTTTTGGCGATACTCCCAATATATAGCTTTTGGCAAGACAGGTTTAAAGTTGATTGTTAACCTATTCTTGCTAACAGCCTCAGAAAGCTCATTGACGAGTGAGTTTCTCTCTTTATTTGAAATATTGGAAGAGGCAGGCAGAAAGTTCAGTAAAGTTTTTTGAACTTTTTCCATTACTAAAAAAGAAGTTTGGATTTGAGCAGCAGCCTGAATTTGTTTAATTCCCAAATTTAAATTGTAAACATCATTCTTCTTGAAAGTAAAATGAATAGATTCGTGATCTGTGCTCTGCCAGTTTTCTTGTGCCCATTTTGGAGTTATTTGTTCACTTTTTTCAATGGTAACTTCTTTATCTGTTAGTGAAATGCATCCGTTTGTTAAAGCTAAAGTAGCCATAAAAATCGTTTTGAAAATGAACGAGTATATATATTTCATAACGACTCCTATATTATTTGCCTATATAATAAGCAATATTAGCCATTCTTGTACTTTAAGCAAATCCTTTGGTGAGTTCAAGTATATCTGAACAGTTTATAGGCATATTTTTCTCATCGGTAGAATAAGCTACACTGCTGCCTCGTTTTAATTCCTTGTTTTCGTCCCAGCTTTGAATTGCAAAGCCTGCTTCTGGTAAAATGACATGAAAAGGAGCAACATCCCAAATTTCGACTTTTGGATCAATAAATGCACGTACTGATCCTCTTAAAAGTAAATAGTACCCAAGAGCATCGGGATAAGTACGTGATTTTTTATTTTGACCATAAAGTGTCTGTAAAATTTCGCCCTTCTGTTCGAGGTAAAATCTGTATGGATCTGCCGTTGCTACAATTTCAATATGGTTGCTGCCAAGTAGGGGGGATTTAATATATTTTTCTCCATTAATGTAAGCACCTTTACCTTTTTGAGCGCTCATTGTTATTCCCATTGCAGGTAAGCAAGCGAAACCAATAATTGGTGTTTTCCCTTTAAGCACTGCAATAAGTGAGGAATAAAAAGGGATATTATGGACAAAACTAAATGTCCCATCTATTGGATCTAGAATCCAAGTGTAAGTATCTTCGTCAACTCCAATATCTCCACCCTCTTCTTCACCATAAATAAAATGAGTTGGGTGATTTTGTAAAATAATTTTTCTGAGTTCTTTTTCAATTTTTTGATCTGCTGAGGTTACCCATGATTTATCTGCTTTTAAACTTTGTGGATCGCTACCATGTTTAAACTCAAGGCTCATTTTAGTTGAGATTTCGGAGCACAGTTGAGCCGTTTTGAAGATCATTTCTAGAGATTCCATTTTAAAAATCCTTTCGAGCATATTGCTCAACATCTTTGCGAGTATTAGAGTATCCTCGCACAAAACGCAAAATTGCGTCGCAATGGAGGAATGGATACAATGTCAAATGAGCTTTTACACGAAGGATTGTGTTTTCTCCAAACAAATAGAGCGTTCTTAGGTCGCGAGTTTTTAACTTGGTTGTGGTTTAAGAGTGAAACACAGAATCATAAAATTGCAATTAAACAATTTGAAAGCTTTCACCTTTATATTGATGATAGAATTGTTTTAAGCAGTTCAAGTGGTTCTGTTCGAGAAAATAGTTTAAAAGGAGGAACTCCAGCGTATGCTTATGAAGCTGGAAGTGCTTTGGGATCAGGTAAGCTTGTCCATGAAGCTAAATTTATTTTACAGGATTCTGAAAGACAGTGGAGTTTTTCTATATTAGGCGAAGATCTTTCATTACGTACAATTCGTCTTCCTTCGGTATCTGAAGCAGACTCTAAAGCTCATATATCTCAGAGGATTTTATATACTCAGGTTTTAACTGATTTGATAGATGAGCTTTATAAAGAATATATGAAACTTCGTGTTTCAAAAAATTTCAGTGAAGAGTTATCTAATATTAGATTATGGATAGATAATAAAGTTTCGATCTAGTTAATTTGTGTGGTTAAGAAATGTTGATAAGTTCTTTTAAAAAAGGTATTATAAACTCAATAATTTTAATTTTTTTTATATTATCATGTACGAAAAAAACAGGTCGCAATATTTTATCTCGGAATGAAAATGGATATGAAATTCCTCAAGATATTTTAATTTATAATGAACAGCCTAGCTCTAGCGTTCCTCACTATTTTAAAATGGCAACCTTTGAGTTACATTGGGATGATGGGAAATTAAAATATTCAAAAAATATGACGCGCAGTGGGTTTTCAACTGAAAAAAATCTTCAAGTTTTCAATGATGAATTTCCAGGGATTCCTATCAAAATAATTTCTCCTGAAAATGTACCAAATTCAGATTATAATATATCATTTAAAACTGATTTTAATATAATTTCATGTCGAGGTCTCTTAGTTAAATTAAGTAAAAAAAGCGATTTTATTATAGTAAATAGTTTAAATGTGTCACCTAAAGAATCGTGTATTGTTTTAATAACTGTTTCAACACCAGACAAGTTAAATAAGATAAGTAGAAATTTAGTTTTAACATGGAATAAGGGGAATTCTTATTGGTGTGAAAATAGCTCTTACTTAAATTTTGAATTACATCAATTTTTGGGGAGAACCTCTTGTCAGCAAAAACAAAAACAAAGAAGATTCTCATTTCCAAATGAGAAATGTTATTTTTAATAAAAAAAAGTCAGAGTAGTGTTACTCTGACTTTTTTTTATTAAAAATAACTTATTTTGCTGTCGGTTCTGCAGCTGGAGCGGGTTCAGCCGGAGCAGTTGTTGCTGCAGTTGCAGCACTTGGATCAGCAGCTGGAGCTTGTGCAGCTGCATCAGTACTAGGAGAAGCTGCAGCATTTGGATCAGCAGCTGGGGCTTGTGTAGCAGCATCTGCAGTAGGAGCGGCTTCTGTAGCTGGTGCTTCAGATTTTGAACCACATGTGCTTGTGCAGCTAGAAAGTAAAAGAGCGGAAAGAGTTACGAACGGTATAGCTTTTAACTTCATATCATTTTCTCCATTGAAAAAGAGGGAAAAAGAAAAAGCAGCCACTCACTCTACTTGATAAGTAAACTAAACGTAATGGACTTACTTTTTCCAACTGGGTAACTATAGCGAAATATTATGTGTTATGTAAATAGCAGGGAGCAATTTTTATTTGAAGATGGAATTTAAAAACAATTTTTCTTTTTTTAAAGTCGATGAGACTGTTACGCATTTATATGAGATGAATTTTTTGAAAGATCTATTTTGAAAATGAAATATTAAGTATATGAGCAATTATATTTTTATTGAAAAAATTTAAACTTTACTCTTTAATAAGTTATATTTTGTTCAATCTATTCTTTTAAATCATTTTGTATTATGCTCTTATTATTATATAATATTATTTAATATATTTTGCCATGGGAAGAGTATTTTATGGATGAACGAAAAAAAATTGAGAATCTATTGAGGAATCTTCATGAGAATAAAAATCATTGGGTAGAACTAGGGTTGCAAAAGAAAATAAATTATTTAACTGAAGCCATGAAAAAACTTTTAGCAGAATCTAAACAATGGGCAGATATTTGTGTAAGAGCAAAAGGTTTAGAGTTTAATTCTGAGATTTCTGGACAAGAGCTTTTACTTGGTCCTGCAATAGTGATGAAGCAGATGAGACTTCTTAAAAAAGCATTAATAGCCAAAGGGAGCCCTAGAATACCTAAAATTTATAAATCTAAATCAAATCAATATATAGCTCAGGTGGTGCCTGCAAATTTCTATGACACTATTATTTGGAAAGGATTTAAAGCAGAGGTCAGAATTCAAAAAAGTAAAGAACCTACTCAAGGTTCAATATATAAAACTCAAAAGAATTTGGGTGGATTGAGTCTTGTTCTTGGAGCAGGAAATGTTTCAAGTATTGCTCCTCTTGATGCTTTGCACAAACTATTTTCTGAGGGAAAAGTCTGTATTGTTAAATTAAACCCAGTTAATGATTATTTATTTGAAATATTTAATAAGGTTTTTGAGGATTTAATAAATGATAATTTTCTTTACTTTATTAAAGGCGATGTAGAAATTTCACAATGGCTTTGTGAACATGATCTGATTGAAGATATACATATTACAGGATCGCATAGAACTCATAATAAAATTATTTGGGGAAATGAATTTGGGCCGCTCAGTGAGAATTTAGATTATTCTATTAGTAAGAGAAATTTTAAAAATATTACTTCTGAATTAGGGTGTGTCACTCCTGTTGTTATTGTTCCGGGGGTTTGGAGTGATGAACAGTTAGAGTATCATGCGCAGCAAATTGCGAGTGCAGTGGAAAATAATGCAAGCTTTAACTGTAATGCAATTAAGTTAATTGTGACTTGTAAAGAATGGCAGCAAAGAGCGCTTTTTTTAAATTGCTTACGCAAAGAATTATCTAAATTGAAACCACGAATTGCTTATTATCCAGGAGCTGAGCAGAGGTATAATGAGTATCTAAAAAAATATCCCCAATCTGAGATTTTGGGAGAAAAAAAGAAGAATTGTATTCCTTGGACTCTAATTGCAGATATTAAAGAAACAGATGACAGTTATGCTTTTAGAGAAGAAGCCTTTTGTGGGATTATATCTGAAACAGCATTAAGTGCACATGATATACCTACCTTTATTCAGTTTGCAACAGACTTTTGTAACGAAAAGGTCTGGGGAAGTTTAAGTTGTTCTTTAATTGTTGATCCAGAATCCCGTTCAATTTATGAAAATGAAATTGAAAATTGTATTGATTCCCTTCGTTATGGTTCTATCGGAATAAATTGTTGGTCCGCTTTGTCTTATGCATTTGCTTCGACAACGTGGGGAGCTTACCCAGGGCATACCTTAGAGGATATTCAATCAGGAATAGGTATTGTTCATAATGGATATCTTTTAGATTTCCCTGAAAAATCGATTGTTGAGGCTCCATTTATAGTTTGGCCAAAACCAGTTTGGTTTTATAACAATAAGAATATTCGCAAGATTGGTGAAAAACTAATTAAATTTGAATATTCACAAAATGCTTTCGATTTTTTAAAATTAATTCTTTCTGCGGTAAAGGGATAAAGCTGAAGTTTAAAGATCTTTACAAATTATGAAAACAGCTTGCTAATTAATTAAAATAGAATTAGAATTCGGTTCCCTCAGGATAGGATGTTTTGAGGGATTTAAGTTTTACGGGGGTGAACTGGTCTCGACGGAGAGAGCTGAGCATAAGGAGCATGCAGGGGTTGGTTACAGTACCTCTTCAAAACGCTGTGTCAGCCAGAAGTGGCAACCAAAAACTTACCGCTCTCGCTGCCTAATTAAGCACAGAGCCGGTGACTTGGGTGTGGCAGCACGTGCATCCAAAATCGCCGTTAATTTACGTGCGGGCAATCGTTAGCTTCTGTTCGTAGCTAAGTTTTCCTAATAATCGAACTGGCTTATTTGGTAGGGTGTCTTTTCCCGGCTAATAAGTAAGATTTAAAGAAAGAAGAAGCATGTGGCGCCGATTGTAATTCCTTTCCGGACCCGGGTTCGATCCCCGGCACCTCCACCAAATAAAAAACCCACTCTCATTGAGTGGGTTTTTTATTTGGTGGATATAGTCTGACTTTTTTTAGTCGGTTATGCTTATACTATAAATAGTTTCTATTTCACCACTCCAACTTCAAGTATTGAAATTTTTTCATTTTCAATTGTAAATTTCCAAAATGTATCGAAAGTTCCCAATTCGGCCGACTTAAACTCGGCAAAAACTGTTTTTCCATCATTCTCAATTTTATCAATTGAGAGTATTTGTCCCTGTCCCTTCCCAAAAAATTCGGAATTTGACCATTTTTTAAAATTTTTTACACTTCCGTCATCAGTTAACTTTGCATCTTTTATAAACAAAGAAAACCATTGCTCCTTATTTTTTTCTTCATTGCTGAGAGGGCTTTTTTTACGATTGAATTGGACACTTTTTCAAACATATTTTACCTTTCAAAAAAGAGGCAAGAAGGTTTTATATAGTGAGAGTGTAGCAATTATTAGAATGTTTTGAAATAATGAATATTTAGAAAATGTTTGACAATAAATTTTTTTTAAAGCTTCTCAGAAGGAAATATAAAAAATTATTCAGTGATCTAAAAAGTAAAAATATAAAATTGGTCTATTTAGTAATTTTTAGTACATTGTTTAAAAACTCTCTACAATCATTTTTAAATGATTCTTTTGAAAAGTTATTTATGTAATAATTATAATTTCTTTGGATTACTTCATCTGAAAATTTTGAAACATTTTCTGTTAATACGAAGTTTAGAGAAGATAGGTTTTCAGGTTCGTATATCAATTCTGGTAGGGTAAAATCTTTTAATTCTTTTATTCCTGGTAAAACAAGTGGTTTTTTTAAGGCCATTGCTTCAATGACAACGAGTGGTACTCCTTCATAATGTGAAGTCATGAGAATGATATCAGCATTTGAATAAATTGTATTTAAACTACTCCATGGCAGTATTTTTATTTTTCCTGATTTTACAGATATATGATTTGAGATAATATCATAATCTACGCGATTTCCAACGATATAAAAATTATAGATTTCAGATAAATTAGGAAAAGATTTTATTGCATCGCAAAGAAAAATTTGGTTTTTTTGTTCACAAATTCTTCCAATAAGATAAATATTTTTTTTATTATCAGAAGTATTTCCTCTTTTTTCAATCTGCATTTCATTTTCTGGGAAGAAGTTTTTGATTATATAAAAATCTTCTTTTTTTCTTTTGGTAATCAATAATAACTCTTTTTTCCAGTAATCTGATAAAACTAAGTAATTTTTAGGTAATTTAAATAAAAATTTTATAACTAATTTATTAATTATATTTCTTTTAATACTTTTAAAGTGAAATGGAATGTAAGAAAAAGAGTTAATATTAAAACGTCGAGTGACAAAATGTATAATAGCTGACATTTTTATCGAACCTTGTATAGCAATAACTGTATCAATATTTTCTGATATTAAAATTTTCTTTAAGGAATTACTAAAGAAGAAATAAAAAAAACCTCTTATGAAATCGAATTTTGAATAATTAATTTTATGGAAAATAATTTTGATATTATTAATTTTAAGCAATTCATTGTAAAATTTTTCATTCATTTTATGAATACATATAATCACATTTACAGAATTATTCAATGAAAACTCTTTTATGATTTCGAGAGACATGATTTCGTGTCCGCCAAAATCGATTGTTTGGTTAAAAAACAGAATATTTTTCATTTACTAAATTCCTTTCATGAAGTTTATTCTAAATAATAAGCTTCGTTTTATAAATCAGTCATATAATATTAGATGGAATAGTTCAAGAGCTTAATTATATAAATTTTTATCAATCATTTTGTATTGTTATTTATCTTTGTAATTAATTCAATTGATGTAGCAATTTAAAAAAATATTTAAGCTTCTAATATTGATTTCTTATTTTTTTTATAGTAACTCTATAAGAATTGCTGGTTTGATCTAGCGAATATTACTCAAGTAAAATAAATCTTAATGTGCAATTGTTCATCATATGAACAATTGAAATCTAAATTTTAGTTTTCTGATAAGATTTTCCATGTTTTAATTAGCATCTGTTTAAAGTTTATAGTTTGTATGGAGTTTTATGAAATTTAAAGTTATTATCAATGCTTTCTTATATATAGCATTATTTGCTCTATTGATATTGTATTTTGTACCAATTTATTTTTTTGAAAATTATGAGTTTCAAAATTTTTTTTATACTAAAATAATTAATTTTTTTAATAAGCTTAAAGAGTTATCTTTTCTTTTTCTGATGGCTTTAACCCTTGCAATAAGTATCTTAAATAATGATTTTAAGAAATCTAAATTGTCCTATTTTAATTATGCTTTAATTATATTTGTTTTTCTTATTCTTGTCTTTATATATGATAAAATTGGTGAAATAGGAGCTGATTCTGTTAGAGAGATTTTAAATACCAACCCAAAAGAGTCCCGTGAGTTTATAATAAATTTTTTACTCTTTCCCACATACAGTGTTTCTGTAATTTCTTTTATTTTATCACCAGTCATATTTGCAATTATTTTTAAATTCTATTCTCAAATTAAACAATTTGAGTTTAAATTCCATAAATATATTTTGAAAGTATTTTTTCTCAGTTTGCTTATAATTTTTGTTAACTCTTGTAGAATATTTGTTATAAATTATGGATCTACCGATGATTTAGTATTAAACCAAGACTCGGCAATCGAAAAATTAAAACATAATATTAATTTTCTAGAGAAAAATGAATCTCCTAATATTATCGTTTATATTGGGGAATCTACTTCTGCGTTTCACCAATCTTTTTATGGATATTTTAGAGACACTAATTCTCCTTTGAAGGACAATAAAGAGAATATTACAGTGTTAACAGATGTCTTATCTGCTCACTCTCATACGGCTCCTTCACTATTAAGAGCATTATCTATAGCCCAAGATCCATATACGGATCCTTTGGTGCGAGATAATGAACTTCAACGAATTAATTTAATTCAGTTACTTAATATGAAAGGTTATGAAACCACTTGGTTTTCAAATCAAGGTATTGCTGGAAAATTTGATACAGCTTCTCAACTTTATGGAGCAAAGGCATATAAGAAAAAGTTTTTGAATTTCAAAATAAATGAATCATTTATTTCTAATAATGAAGTTAAATTTGATAGTGAACTTGTAAATTTATTGGAAAATAAATTTAAAGATAAATTTGATAAGCCTCAAGCAATATTTTTGCATTCTTATGCGGGTCATTTTGATTATTGCTCCAATATTCCAAAATCTGAAAAAATCATTTTTAATGATAATTTTTCAAAGGCTAATTTTAGGGATATTTTTGGGAAGTTTTTTATTCAAAATCAAGGTCAACATCTTGAAAATATAGATTGTTATGATTCAGCAATGATTCATATTTCAAAAAATATAAATTCAGTGATTGAAATTGCTAAAAAGAGTTTAAAGCCAACGATTGTTATTTACTTTTCAGATCATGGTGAAGATGTTTTTGGAAATACTTCTCATGATTCTGCTAGGCATAATTTTAAGCATTTACAGATTCCTTTTTATGTCTATTTTAATGACTCAGCTAAGAAGTCACTTCCTGATCAATATCAAGCAGTACAGAAAAACAAAGATAAGCCATTAAGTTTGAGCTGGTTGTCAGATAGCATAATTGATTTAGCTGGAATATCAATTGAGAAATTAAGATCATCTCTTTCCATTTTTAAAATAAGAACAACAGAATTACCTCCTCGGTTTTCAATTTTTAGAACCTCATCTCGAGGAGAAGATCAAGTTGTAAATGTCGATAAAGAAAATATTAAGTTAGAAAATATTAAAGATATTTCTGATGATTTTTTATTCAGAAGAAGAAATTTAAATACACTTGATTTTAATAATAGGGATAGAGTTTGTGTTGAAAATGCAAATAGCTTTATTAAATATTATGAATCTTCATGGTTATTTAATTGTATTCAATTAAATATAGATATTAATTCTAGCGAAAATAAAATATATGCATTTAAAAATGAAAAAACAAACAATAAACTTGAATTATCTGATTTAATAGATAGTATTAAATTTAATGGGAGATTAATTCTATCTATTCATCAAAATAATTTAGATGATTTTAATAAATACATTGATATGTTTAATAATATTTTTGTTCATAACAAAAGAAAAAATATTGCTATTGAGTTTAATTCTTTTTCTGAAGATTTATTAAAGTATGCAGAAGAATTTAATAAAAATGGATATCAGACATCTCTATTTCTAACAACAGATTTGCTAAAAAGTTGTTTGGGTAATTCAGAAAAGGGGATTTGTAAAGATATTAATTCATCTAAGTTTAATTTAATTACTTATAATTCAAATGATAAAATAGAGATTAAGAAGTTAATTAATTTAGATAACTTAAAAACAAGAGTTATTTTCTCAAAAAGCAAGTATAAATTAACTGATAATGATTTTAAGAATGCTGAATATATTACAGTGTCTCTTGAGAGTAAATTTAATTAAAATAAATTATTGAAATTTTTAGCTTTTAAATAAATAATATCACTAATGAGCGTATTTTATCTTGAATGATAAAATACGCTCATTAGTGATATTTCAATATAGAGCAGAAATAATGAAAATAATAACTTATTATATTATATTTTATAAAGAAACAGTCTTGTAAGATTTTTTTATTTATGTACTATGTCCATGTCCTCAAGAAATATTTTCTAATTGCTAATTAAAAGAAAGGGAAGCTATGTTAAATGCAGATCTTCAAAAATTAGATTTTAAAAATCCATTTCGTACTAAATATGAGAACTATATTGGGGGTAAATGGATACCTCCTGTTAATGGAAAATATTTTGAAAATATATCACCAATTTATGGAAAAATATTTACAAATATAGCAAGATCATCTGAAGAAGATATTGAAATTGCTCTAAATGCAGCACACGCAGCGCAGGAAAAATGGGGGAAAACTTCTCCTCAAGAACGTTCAAATGTTCTATTAAAAATTGCGGATAGAATGGAAGAAAATTTAAATTTGCTTGCTCTAGCTGAAACAATTGATAATGGAAAACCTCTTAGAGAAAGTAGAGCTGCAGACATTCCTTTAGCAATTGATCATTTTCGTTACTTTGCTGGATGTGTGCGTGCACAAGAAGGAACTTTAAGTGAAGTGGATAGTGAAACTATAGCATATCATTTTCACGAACCACTCGGAGTAGTGGCGCAAATTATACCATGGAATTTTCCAATTCTTATGGCTGTTTGGAAAATGGCTCCAGCACTTGCTGCTGGAAATTGTGTGGTATTAAAACCAGCGGAACAAACGCCTGCTTCAATTCTTGTTTTAATTGAACTCATTCAAGATATATTGCCTCCTGGGGTCTTAAATATTGTGAATGGTTTTGGCTTAGAGGCTGGGAAACCATTGGCTTCAAGTTCAAGGATTGCAAAAGTAGCTTTTACGGGTGAAACTTCAACGGGGCGTTTGATAATGCAATATGCATCACAAAATTTAATTCCCGTTACTTTAGAGCTAGGTGGAAAATCTCCAAATATTTTTTTCAAAGATGTTCTTGCGAAAGATGATGCATATCTAGATAAAGCTGTCGAAGGTTTTGCCATGTTTGCTCTCAATCAAGGAGAAGTTTGTACGTGTCCATCTCGGGCGTTGGTGCATGAGTCTATTTATGAAGAATTTATGGAGAGAGCAATTAAAAGAATTAAGGCAATTAAGCAAGGAAATCCATTGTATGAAAGTACAATGCTAGGAGCTCAAGCTTCTAAGGAGCAAATGGAAAAAATTCTTTCCTATATTGAAATAGGTCAAAGCGAAGGCGCTCAATTACTCACAGGGGGGCGCAGAAATATTATTGATGGCAACCTGTCTGAAGGTTATTATGTTGAACCGACAGTTTTTAAAGGCAGCAATAATATGCGTGTATTTCAAGAGGAAATCTTTGGTCCAGTCGTTTCTGTTGCAACATTTAAAGATGAAGAAGAAGCGTTGCATTTAGCAAATGATACTTTATATGGATTAGGGGCGGGAATTTGGACGCGCGATATTGCTTTGGCTTATCGTTTGGGTCGTGAAATAAAAGCTGGACGAGTATGGACAAATTGCTATCATCTTTATCCTGCTCACGCAGCTTTCGGTGGATATAAACAATCAGGAATTGGGCGAGAAAATCATAAAATGATGCTAAGTCATTATCAACAAACTAAAAATTTATTAGTGAGTTATAGTGATAAAGCATTAGGTTTATTTTAAAAATATAAAAAATATAAATAGAAACTTTATTCTATTTATATTTTTTATTCATAAAAAAACCATACGAATTTATTTTAAATACTTATAACTCGATCTGCTGAGGCTAGGATATCAGTTCTATGAGCAATTATAATTATAGTTATTGTTCCTTTAAGATCTTTTAATTTTTTCAAAATAATTTGTTCACTTTTAATGTCAATATTTGCTGTAGCTTCATCAAGTAAAAGAACTTTAGCTGGTTTAAGTAAAGCTCTTGCAAAAGATAAAATTTGTCTTTGTCCAACACTGAGTAAAAACTTTTCGCTTAAGACATTAGTATGAATTCCTTCAGGAAAAGAATTTATCATTTCTAGAATGTTCAATTCAGAAAGGAGTGAGAAAATCATCTCATCTTTGCATTTATCATGAGGATCAAGATTATAGCGGATGCTGCCAGGGAAAAACTGAGGATTTTGTAAAACTATAGATATTTGCTGGCGAATTTCCTGAGTTGAATAAGTTTCAATACCTTTACCATTGAAAAATATTTGTCCATGAGAATAATCATAGAATTTTAGAAGAAGCGATAATATTGAACTTTTTCCTGATCCTGTTTTTCCAACAATTCCTATTGTTTCCCCAAAGTTTATTGAGGTTGAAAAATTATTTAGCACATATCTCTCTTGATTTTCATATTGCATATAAACATTTTTAAATTCTATGAAACTGCCTTCTTTATTACTTGATATTATTTTACTTTTATTTTCTGAAACTCCAACTTTTTCATAGCTAAATTCCTCAACTCTTTCAAGAGAAACAAGTCCTTGTTCAACATTTGAAAATGAATGTGAAAAATTAAAGACAAAATGTAAAATATCGATCATTATCCATGTTGTTATTAAGGATAAAATAGGTGCGCTTATGCTTCCTACATGAATGAGAAAAATTCCAATAAGACTAATAATTAAAATAAGTAAAGCATTGTTTAAAAAGCACATAAAGCAGTGCCACATATCAATGTCTGCCTCTAGTATTTCCATTCTTACTTCTTCTTGAAGATTTAAAATATATTTTGAGAAGAACCACTCTTGCATATTAAGTGCGCTGAGGATATTTTGACCTTGATAGCTCTCTCGTATGTTATTAATACGCGATGCTCTTGGTATTGCTATTTTTCTATTTAATGCTCTTGAGGAGTGGATATATAATTTTAATATTTTATATTGCAATAAAATAATTGGAAAAATGAGAAGTATAATTATAGGTTTGATTAAAAATAAGCTTATTAGAAAAAAAATCATTTCAAATATTACACACAGAAATTTTTGAAAATATTTTGGTAATTTAGAGTCTAAGATTGAAATATCATGTGAAAAGCAGCTTATTACCCTCCCTGTAGTCAAAGTGTCAATTGATTTTAAAGGAGAAAATAACAGTTTATTTAAGCTTTTAATATTTAAAAGTTCAGACACATATACACCCCTATAACTCCAGAGGAACGTTAATAATGCAATACTCAATGCACTTAAAAGTCCAAATAGTGAGTAAATTAAAATATTACTCATATTTGAAAAATTATTTATAAAATTAAAATTCATAATCGATAAATTTTTAGAAGACCAAAAACTTAGCCATATATCTTGAAATTTTGGTAAAAATGCAGTGCCTATAAACAATATTAAAAAAATGATTAAATAGAATATTCCATATAATTTTTTAGTCTGTAAAATTGCTCTCAAGTAAAATAAGTATGTCTTGAATGAGTTCTTTAAATTTTCAATTTCTAGTTCATCATTAACATTAAATCCTTGAGGAATTTTCTTTTTATCATTTTGTATGACTTTGTTCAGTTCTGAAGAGTTATGAGCCTTCTGATAAAAATCAATGAAGTTAGATGAGAAATTTATAAGGTCATTAAAATTTCCATCAGCTAAAATATTACACTTATCGAGTAAAATTATGCGATCAAATAAATGAATATAATTTAAATTATGTGTTGCAATAATGAGACTTTTTTCTTTCCATAATTCACAAAAAAGTCTGTTAACAATTTTTTCTGCAGTCTGCATATCAAGTGCAGATAAAGGATCATCAAGTAAAATTATTTCTGTATTCATTGTGGCAGCACGTGCAAGTGCTATTCTCTGCTTTTGTCCTCCTGATAAATTAACACCATTTTCACCTATTAAGGTTTCAACTCCATTTTTCAAGAGTTTGATATCGTCTTCTAAGTTTGCGGCATGAATGAATTTATCTAAATTTAAGTTTGAATTTCCTAAACTAATATTTTCTCTTATTGATGCATTCATGATCCAAGGTGTTTGTTTAATAAAAAGAGGATTATCCTGCAATAAGATTTTACCTTTTTTTATGGTTTTAAAACCAGACATAATCTCAAGTAATAGGCTTTTTCCTGAACCAATTTTACCAATAATTGCAACTTTTTCACCTTTTTTAAATGACAAATTAAAATTTGGATTTTTTGTGTTGATTTTTATGCAATTTTCATGATCTTTCTTTAAATTATTTTCAGTTAACTCTTCTTCTTTGGAGTTTTTTATAAGGTTAAATAATCTGTTTAAAGAAGCTTTCCCACTGGAGTATATTTGAATGAATTCAAATGATTCGAAAATAGAAGATTCAAGTGTTTTAAATAATCCAAGGCATGTAAATAAAACTGGCAATGTGAGTTCATGTCCAAGCGCTAAAAAACAAGCGAGAGTTGAAATGCAAAGAATGCTTTGTAATATTGAAATAAGTTTATATGTAAATGCATAATATTTGGTATTTACTTTAAATTTATTTAATTCTCTATTTCTTATTTCAATAATTTTATTATGGAAATATTTTTCAAGTAAATAAGATTTAATATTTCTTATTTGTGAGAATAGTGAGTTAAGAATTTGTATACGATTGTCTTTTTCTTCTTGGATTTCCTCGTCTTTTTTTGTCGTCTTAGAAACAACCCATTTTATGAGTGGTATAAAAATTAAAAGTATTCCTATCGCAAAAAATGCTGATATACCTAAGTAATAAAAAAGTAAAATAAGACAACCTAAAGAGATGAGAAGATCATGAATAAACTCAAAAAAGCTGAAAATCATAGTTGAAAATTCCTCGATGTCGCTTGTTGAGTTATTTATAATTAGAGCTTCGTTGAACTCTTCTCTGTATAATTTGGGAATTTTTTTAAAGATATATCTAGCAAAAAAATATTTTGTAAAATATTGAAAACGATAATTTTTTTTAAAGTATTGTGCTGTAATAATTCCATTAAAAAATATGCTTGATGTCATTAAAAGTGAAGAAAGAATGGCGGAATGAATGTTCTTAAAATACATGATTTGATTTATAAAGTAATACAGTGCAAAAAATGAAAGAAGGGAAAATAGAACTCTTAATAACATAAGAGTAATAAGTAATAATATTTGCTTTTTAGTTCTGTCTAAAAAGCTTTTAGCTAAATGCATTTTGCTTTTATAGTTTAATTTTCTTTCAAATTCATTTAAATATTTATCGCTAAAAACTGGAGCAAGAGTTGGAACGTCTGTTTCAGTCCAATTAGAGTCTTTATTCAGAATTTTTTTAAAAACAGGAGTTAAATATAGAAAGAATAAGTTCTTTAATAATTCCATTTTTTATTGTGCTTTCTTAAATTTAATTTTTTAATTTAAAAATTGGCAATAAAATATGAAAGAATTATATAAACATACACTCGAAGAAAAGGGTATTAACTTATATTTGGTATTTCTATGTATTTATTGCCAAATTATTTGGAAATAATAATTAAGATATACTTGGTAATGAACATGGAATTCTCCTTGAATTTAAAAATCAAGATTGAAACTTTCTGTGTATATTGACTCAGAAAATTGATTAATGCAATAATATCTTATGAATAAAAAAATTAATGTCAAGATTTTTAAAAATTTTTTCTCTTAGTGATACTTTGCAAATGGATGCTGAATAAATCCTTCCGCATTTTCACTAAGGGCGGCTTGTAATGCAATCATAGTGGCATTGTCAGAACACAACGAGGGAGGAGCAAAATAAGTAGGTTTATTTAATTTTGAAAAAAGAGCTCTAAATTTTTTATTTTGTGCTACTCCTCCCGCGACTAGGACTGATTTAATTTCTGGATAGTCTTGTAAAGCATTTTCAACTCTATTTAATAATTGCGATAGAGCTGCATTTTGAAACGCATATGCAATTCCTTGTTTTTTTTCTTTACTCAAATCTTTTCCAGTGATTTTACCTTTTTTTATTCCTGTTTCTTTACGAATAGTTTCCATAACAGAAGTTTTAATTCCACTATAAGAAAAATTATATCTATTTTCTTTGTTAGCCGGCTTATTTGGAAATGTAAATTCATTTATATTTCCCGACTTTTCAGCTTGCTTAGCTAATTCTTCGATAAGTGGGCCACCTGGGTAACTCATTCCAAGTAGTTTTGCGACTTTATCAAACGCTTCACCACAGGCATCATCTAAACTTTTTCCTAGAATTGTTCGATCAGTCGGGGAATTTAATAAACTCAAATGGCAGTGACCACCACTGACTGTTAATGCAAGAGCTGGATAAGTTATAGTATCTACATCATGCCAAGCACGTAAATCATCTTTTGGTGAAAATTGTTTTAATAATAGAGCAGGTGCTAAGTGTGCATCAACGTGATTAACAGAAATAAGCGGAATATTTAGTGCCATAGCAAGGCCACGTGCAAATAAAACTCCTACCATAAGTGCTCCAATGAGACCGGGTCCCATTGTTACCGCAATAGCTGACAAATCGGATTTTTTTAATCTTGAGACTTGCAATGCTTTATTTGCAATTTCATAGATTTTAGCAAGATGATCGCGTGCTGCAACCTCCGGAACAACACCGCCAAATGGTGCATGGCTTTCCATTTGGGATTCAACCTCATGGGCAAGTATATTTAAAGAAATAATTTGTCCTTCGGCATTCTTTTTTACTTTAATAATAGAAACTGCTGTTTCATCGCAGGAACTTTCAATAGAGAGAAGTGTATTTTGCATAGTAATTTTTACTGAGCTTTAGCTTGAGAGGAATTGGATTGTGCCGTTAAGTTTGCAAGACGGCCCGCAGAAGCTTTTCCTTCGGGCATATTTGCATATACTTTAGCGCATTCTTGATAATATGTTTTAGCAATTAAATTATTTTTTAAATATACATAACTATCTCCTGCAAGCAGAAGGGCTCTTGCATTTTTTGGAGCATCTGGGAATCTTTCAATATATGAGGTAAAGTCAAGTGCTGCATTTTTAAAATCTTGAATTTTAAATCGAGCTTCTGCTCTATATTCTAATGCAATTTGCTGCATTGGTTCTGAGGCATCAGTGGCTATTAAAATTGCTGAGCTATTGTCTATGACTTGTTTGAATTTACTTTGCTCAAAGTCAGTTTTTAAACTTTTAGTAATTGAAGGAATCGTTTTTAATTTCTCAGGAAGCTTTGCTTTTTTGTTATTATTTAAACGATTGTTTAACATTATTTCAATACGTGCAATTTGTCTTTGCAATGCGATAAATTCGTGATTATTATTTAAAGTAATCACATTTTGTTCGCTACCACCGTTCCCAGATGTTTCTTCCATTCTTTTGAGACGTGCTTTCAGTTCGTCTACATTTCCTTGTGTAAGTTGGATTTGTGTTTGTAAATTTTGCACTTCATTTTGTGAAGAAATTGCTGTTTGGGTCGTATTAGTTATTTGTTGATCTCGAGAGCTGAGCTGTTCTTGAATCTGGAAAATTTGTCCCTGCAATTGACTGATTGAAGATTGAATTTGATCTTGACGAGAAGAGGTCATGCATCCAGACATTAAAAGACTTGTTGAAACGATCAAAAATAAAGGGGTTTTTGGATTCAGAGAATATGTTGAGCAATGCTCCTTCAAATTGATAAAGGAATGGTTTTTTTTAAAATTAAGAAATGACATGGAAGTCTCCATAAAGTTTTTTAAAAACAATAATTAGGGATTTTTTACTTAAATCAGCATAATTTGTATTTAAAAAATACACTCTAATCCCTGAATCTATATTATATATCTCAGATTGAGCAATGCTCAAACATTATTCTTTGTTCGATTTTTCTTCATTGCCTAGTTGTTCATCGGGTGGGATGTAATCAGTTGGATTATCATACAAAATTTTCAGATCAACGCGACGATTCAATGCTCTATTTTCAGCTGAGTCGTTTTCAGCAAGTGGACGCGTTTCAGCAAAACCTGCAGGATAAACACTTCCAACAGGAAATAGATTTGTGTTTAGCAGAAATTTTGTGACAGAAGTTGCTCTCAAGGTGCTGAGTTCCCAATTTGACATACCATTTCGTTCGTAAGGAATATTATCAGTGTGCCCCTCAACTCGAATAACTCTTCCAATACCTTTCAGAACTTCTGCAACGGCTTGAATGAGTTTAGATGCTTCAGGCGCTAAATTGTATTCCCCAGGGGCAAAAAGAATGCGCGCGAGTAATGTGATACGAATTCCCTCTGGGTCACGAGCTACATAAATAACTCTGTCTACAGGTTTTTTTGCGCTATCAGGAAACTGCTTGGTTCCATATAACCTCTCGGATAGTTTTTGTTCGACGGCTTTTGCTTGTGCAGATATAATCGCAGCTCTCTCTCTTATGATTTTTTGCAGAATTTGTTCTCGACTTGTGTTGCCTTTAATGTAGCGGAAAATACCTTCTGTTGCTGTTGGGCCCCGCGGAATTGTACCCTCTTCCTTGGGGATTTCCTCCTTAATACCAAAGGCTGTTTGCATCGATTCCGTGACTTGTTTGACTTTAGAGGTATTAACAATTGCAATGGCATAAAGAACCACGAAAAGTGCAAAGAGAAGTGTCATCATGTCAGCAAATGCGACAAGCCAGCGTTCATGGTTTTCAAATTCGGGGCACTTCTTTTTCTTTGGCATTAGTGATGAACCATTCCATGTAATCTTTCTACTAGCACTTTAGGAGCTGTTCCTTGAGCAATTCCTATGATTCCAGTAGCAACCATTTCTCTAAAAACCTTCTTGTGATGACACATTCTTTTAATTTTTTTTCCCGCAGGTAAGGCAAATAGATTTGCAAGAGCCACTCCATAAAGTGTTGCAATAAATGCTGTCTTAATTCCAGGGCCAATTTCTGGTGGATTGTCGAGATTGAGCATCACCACCATGAGTCCAAGCACCGCACCAAGAATACCAATGGTTGGAGCAAAAGCGCCCATATCTTCCCAAA
The DNA here is from genome assembly GCF_009208585.1 of Fluviispira multicolorata. Taxonomy (GTDB): domain Bacteria; phylum Bdellovibrionota_B; class Oligoflexia; order Silvanigrellales; family Silvanigrellaceae; genus Silvanigrella; species Silvanigrella multicolorata. The sequence continues at coordinate 24,338 of NZ_WFLN01000006.1, read as the reverse complement.
ATTTTGCAGCAATTTCTTCTTCTTCATACATCATATCAATTTCAGAAAGGAGAATATTCTCGATTATGAGTGCTTCTGTATTCATGGAGACCATTTCAATACCTTTTTTCATCAGTTGATCTTCGAGTTTGTCGATTTCTTTTTCGAGTGCAAGCACTCCATCTTTACGAGCCAATTGAGCAAGGCGTTCAATTGATGAAATAGCGCCTTCTGAATCCATCTTTGGACCATTTAGAAATAAACCAAGGGATTTAAAAGAAAAAACAACATCTTTCATTGGATAGGCAGTCATAACAGCAGCCATAGCTCCTACTCCCACGATCATGGCCGCGGAACCACCCCATAGCATAGCAGGTGAGAGTCCTTTTAAAACAGCAGTTCCAACGACTGCGATGGCACCAAGTATGGGACCTATAATGCTAGAAAGTTCCATATCAAAACCTCATGTTTTGAAGATTTTAAAATCTGAAATATCTAGTCGTATTTTAAGGGTATTAATCCTTAAATTATATTGGAATTTTTGACGTACGAGAAAGATCTTGCAGCGAAGCAAACAAATAGTTTTTACAAAAGACAGGATAAAAAGAATGATTTTTCACTCATAAACTCTTAAATTCTTCCGATCTCTTTTGAGTTCAGTTATTCTTAAATTCGGAGCTCCTATGACGGATTCATCTGGCGTTGAAAATAGAGTTCATCAGCGTTTTACGAGCAAAGCTATTGTTCAAATCACAACTGATGAAGATGATACTGTAACAGTTATGGGAACGATAAATAATATTTCTGCTGGTGGCGTGAGTCTTAATTTAGAAGTTGATAATATAAAACGTGGATATAAAGTGGGTTGCATTGTTACATTTGAAATACCGGTAAAAATGTTTGGGATTGACTCTGAAGATAAATTGAAATTAAAGGCTGAAATAAAAAGAGCTACAAATTTAGGTAAGACAATTTCTTGCCAATTTCAAAATCTGAAAGACTCTGAAATAGCAGTTTTGAATAAGGGACTTCGTATATTAGAAGTTGTTAATAGAATTTCAAGTAAGCATAATCAACAAAATCATTAATTGGAAAATTTATAAATTATTTAATTGAAACTCTTTTTGTATTTTATTGTCGCAATAAACTCTTTCTGAAACTCCATCCTCATTATAGTATAAATAATTTGGCGCTGAAAACCAATCTGGGCCTACTAGTATATGAGTGTCTTTATAGTATGTATTAATAAAAACATGGATATGACCAATGATAAGAATGTTAATTTTTTTATTAAATTCACTCATATAAAATAAGAAATATTTATCAAGGCAGGTTTTTATAAAGTTAGGTTCAATTTTTCTATATACATCTTGCAATCTACTTGCTTTTGCATAGCGAGAAAATAAGAAATGCATAAAAAATCCAGCGAATAGAAATGATGTAATTTTTTGAAAAAATTTAGATTTAACAAACTGTCTAAATTTAATATATTTTTCAGGACAAATAAGATCATCTCCGTGACGTAAAACAATATTTCCTGTTTTTTCATGTATAAACTCTATTGAGCAATCGCCATAATTTGTAAAATATTCGTCTAATTTTTTAGAGCGAAAATGCTCAAATCCAAAGTCATGATTTCCTTCAATGAAGTAAACTTGAATTCCACTTTCTTTTAATTGTTTGAATTTTTCAAAAACACTTTTCCACATTTTAAGAAAAAACTTTTTTGAACCTGTAATAAAATCAAAAATATCTCCTAAAAGAAAGAGAGCATCAATTTTCTTCTGATTAGAAACTCTTTCATTAAGAATATTATCAAGTGTTTTTAAAAACAGCTGAGTTATATTATCATCTGGCTCTCGCAGATGAACATCAGAAATAACGATAAAATTGTTGATTGGTTTGACTTTTAAAGTTCTCACTCTTTTACCTTCGTAACGCTGTTTAATTTTAAGAGAATGCTAAAATCATCTGCTTGAAAAGAATCATGCTCTAAAAATTTATTTAATTTTTCTTCTCCACATTTCTCACAACGATAATGAATCATATAACCTTTTTTCTTATTCTGTGACCAAGCAGTTGGTTTTAATGTTCCTTTGCACTCTGCAGATCTGTCCCCTGGATTATTATCTACATGAATGCTAAATAAACAATTTGGACAGTGGTCACGACACGTACTCTGTGCATGAGGAACTTGTTTAGAGCAATTTAAGCATTTAAAAGAATCATTTATTTTTGTAAAAACTGGATTTGCAAGTGACATTAAGAGTTGCTTCTCACTGTTTTTAAAGCCTGTGTTACTTCTTCTTGAGTTGCAGAGGGATTTTTTTCAAGCCAACTAATAAAATTAAAAATTAGATTTTTACTAATTTGTCCAGCTATTCTGTAACGAACTATTCCATTAGGATCGATAAAAAAAGTTTCTGGTGTTCCAGTTACTCCATATCTAACCGATATGAGTCCTTTTGTATCTTGTAATACAGCAAAAGTTTGACCATAATTTTGTTGCCACTCTAGAATCGATTTTTTATCATCTTGAATATTGATACTAATAAAGGTTGGTTTTTTTATATTATCCGAATTTAATGTCACAGTCTTATAAAAGTTTTCTATCTCTGGAGCTTCACTTCGACACACGACACAAAAAGATGACCAGAAATTTAGAACAACCCAGTTGTCTTTAAGGAAAATATCTTTTGTATTAATATTTCTTCCATTGGTATCTTCTGCAACAAAACTTGGGGCTTCTTTTCCAACTAATTGACTAGGATTAAAGTTAGGATCTTGCTTAAGTGAATAAATCATCAAAGACATAAAAATAATAAGAATAATTCCAGAAAAGACGAGTGTTTTTTTATTATTTTTCTTCATTTTTAATTACTCTGTACGGGTTTATTGATTTGTGTGCCTGCTAGTTTTTGATCTTTTAATATACTATCAAGTAATTTTACTTCTTTAAGCTTAGAGTGATCTTCTTTAGTGTCATAAACTTCACTGTGTTTTACCATGAGTAAATTAGCTTGAATGAGATTGTCTTTTTGGAGAATACCTGATTTAGAAATGAGTTTTCCTTCAACAACAACTCCTTGTCCTTCTTTAAATAAATCAGGTGGTATGCCTTTATAGTGTACGTTAAAGTTATGACCTTCTAAATCTGTAATTTGAAATTTTAAATCATTTGTTTGAGATTCCCAAGTTTTTGATCCTCTTAAAACGAGACCGGATACTCGGAATAATTTTCCCTCAAATTTCATTGGATTGGCATAAACTTCTGCTGGAGTATAAAATGTTACAGTCGATTCGCTGCGTGTTGCTTGATAAGTGATTAGACCTAATGATCCGACAACTATTAGAATTCCAGCGATTTGTCCTCCATTTAATTTCATAAACTTTTTTCTCCGGCAGAAGAATTTTTAGAGTTTTTTTCTTGGAAAAATCCTTCTTCATACATATTTTTTAAAGATTTTTTTCGTGAAAAAATTGCCATTATAACATAAGATAAAAGACTTACTCCAACTATGAAATAGGAAGCATAAACAAAAATTTGCCATCCAACATTTCCATAACTTTCATTCACTGTTCACCTCTAACATATTCTAAAGTTTCTTTTGCAGAAATGGATTGTCGTCTTATTTTATAAATTGCTATGCTTAGTAAAAACATTGCTGCAAAGTTAAATAATAATACTATACTTATATCAGATGATACATTTTTAGCTTTTTCTACAAAGGTTTGGGGCTGATGAACAGATCTCCATAAATTAACACTGTAATAAACAATGGGAACATTCACCGCACTTAAAATAGAAACAATTGCCGCAATATTTCTTCTCGTACGTATATCTGGGGTGAAATGTCTTAAAACAAGATAACCACAACAAATGAGAAACATAACGAGACTTGAAGTCAGTCGAGGATCCCAATCCCACCAAACTCCCCAAGTAGGCTTTCCCCAGACGCTACCCGTAATAAGCATAAGAACAGAAAATAATGTTCCAAGTTCTATTGCTGTATGACTGCTGCGATCAAAAATTTCACTTTTTTGAGGATTGAGTAAAGTCAAAATTGCAAAAAATGCACTTAAAAATACCCAAAAAAATGCGCACCATGCAACTGGAACATGTACAAATATTATCCTATACACATTTCCTTGATCGGTATCCGCTCCTATATGATATAAAGCTAAATACCAACCAATTATTTGGAAAAATATAAATATAAATAGTAAATAATTCCATCTTTTAATGGGTTGTATGATTTCTTTTGGAATTTCGTTTTCTAAACTCATAAATTTATTCCTGCAGCAACACATTGCTTAGTAGAAAACCCATAGCTGTAAAAAGAATGGGATATGCAGAAAGTACAGTCCACCATGCCGTTGAACTGAATGCGCCCAGAAGCACATTATCGCCTATCTGCATTGACAAAGAAACTGCTGCAAGTAAGACACCGCTTTGTAACGGGAAAAAAAGCATAGGCTGCAGAATTTCTTTTGCGAGGCTCCTTGCTGTAAGGCATGAGACAAGCGCACCTAAACTGGCAGTCCCAAGGTTAAAAATCAAGCTTATAGGAACAATTGTTTTTAAAAGCTCGATCAAGATTTCTGTTTGCACGTTATATAGAATAATCCAAAAAAAAGTTACAGGAATTTGAAGGCTTAGAATTTGTAAAGCTGTAAAAGAAATTTTACCTACAAGCAGTGCGGCTCTAGGCATGCGTGATGAAAGAATATAGTCAAGAGCAAACGACTCTTGTTCGGGTGAAAACATGCGACCAATAATAAGGGCTGCAATGAACTCGTTAATTATCCAAAGGGAGCCAATGCGCACATCATTTCTTTGTAAAGCTTCGGTTCCTAGGCCAAATGGAAATAAAATAAGTAAACAACCTGCAAAGAGTAAAGTACCAAACCAAGAAGCTTTTCGCATCCAAATTGATCGACAGCTTATTTTATTTATAAAGATAAAGTATGTAAAAAAGCTAGGATATTTTCTCAAGTTTTCCCCCAATCTCTCAAAGGTATTCTTGTTTGTAACTTCCAAAATAAGATATCCATAAAATCCTAATTCCATTTGAAAATTCTGTCCAATCTAAAATATTTAATTAATTATTGATATTTTAGATGTTTCTGCTTATTAAAAAAATATATAGGAGTCAAGCATGATTTATTACAGCATTTTTGCAATAAAATAATCTAGAAATATTTGGCTTTTTATTTGCTATTCAATATGTAGTTCAATTTCTTTTTTAAGCCACTCCATAAAAATTTTCATTCGAGTTGGAATGAGTTCCTTATGAGGATAAATAAATGAAATTGGCATTGTGTTTGCATTAAAATTATTTAAGATTCTTGTAAGTTCTCCCTTTTTTAAGTGTTCTTTAACATCATATTCTGGTACTTGGATAATCCCTAAATCAGCAATTGCAGCTGAAATATAAGATTCAACATTATTGACTGAAATAAGAGAATTTATTTTTAAATAATTTATTTTTCCATTTAACATATATTCAAATTCAGGTTTTATCCCAGAATTTTCCTCGTAATTTACTATAAAGTGTTTAGATAAATCTTCGATTGTATTTATAAGACCAAATTTTTTTAAATAATTAGGACTGACACAATTTATCATTTTTAGATTGCCAATTGGTTTTGCAATAAACGATGAGTCCATTAATTCACCTACGCGAATAGCAAAGTCAAATCCTTCATGTATTATATCAGCAAAACGATCACTAGAACTTAAGAAAATTTTAATATCTGGGTAAATTGTAAAGAATTTTGATAAATTTGGAATAATAATTCGACAAGCAATTCTACTGGGAGCATCAATTTTTAATTGACCTTTAATTATATTTTTATTTTTTTTAAATAAGTATTCTATTTGCTCAATATCAGATAGTAATATTTTACAGAGGTGCAAATATTCTATTCCGTCTTGAGTTAAACTTACTTTTCGAGTTGAACGAAAAAGCAATCGAGTGCCAACTTTTTCTTCCAGTTTTTTTATTCCAATTGAAACTGCAGACTTTGGAATTTTAAGACTTAAGGCTGCTTTTGTGATACTTTCCTTTTTAGAAACTTCAATAAAAATATTAATGTTTTTTATGAAATAATCCATATGAGTTAACTCTTAATTGTTTAAAAATTTGATAACAGTCTGTTTAAAATAACATTGTTTATCTTTATTTAAAATAGAAATATTTTCTAATTTCAAATATGCAAAGAAAGGAGATTTTATGATATCCCATGATTTAAAAAATAAAGTTGTACTTATTGGAGGAGGAGCAAAAAATTTAGGGGGCCTTATAAGCAAATCTTTTGCAAAGGAGGGAGCTAAAATAATTGTTCATTATAATAGTGCTTCAACTAAAAAAGATGCCGAATCAACTGTCGCTGAAATTAAAAAAAATGGGGGTGAAGCATTTGAAATTCAAGGTGACTTTACAAATGCAAACGAGGTTGCAAAAGTATTTGCAGAAGGAAAAAGTAGATTTGGTAAGATAGATATTGCGATCAATACTGTAGGAAAAGTTTTAAAGAAACCTATCGTAGAAGTGACTGAAAGCGAATTTGATAGTATGTCAGATATAAACTCAAAAGCAGCTTATTTTTTTATAAAAGAAGCTGGAAAAAATTTAAACGATAATGGAAAAATATGTACAATTGTAACTTCTTTGCTTTCCGCTTATACTCCTTTTTATTCAAGTTATGCTGGTACAAAAGCACCTGTAGAGCATTTTACGCGTGCCGCATCGTTTGAATTTGGCCAGCGTGGTATATCAGTCACTGCAGTTGGGCCAGGTCCTATGAACACTCCTTTTTTCTATGGTCAAGAGACTCCAGAAGCTGTAGAATATAATAAAAAAGCCCCTGCACTTGCAAATTTTAGTAAAACAGGATTGACAGATATTGAAGATATTGTTCCTTTAGTGAAATTTCTGGTGACTGATGGTTGGTGGATTACTGGCCAAACAATTCTTGCTAATGGGGGATATACGGCACGTTAAATAATAAATTTGTGAAAAAATATTTTTAATTTGAATTTTTTAGATTAGTTTTTTTTATTTTAATAATTAAATTCATTTTACAAAAGTTTTTTTACCAATTTTTTTTCAATACTCGGCTTGGGAATAAACTCTTCTAATGAAATAGTCTTTTGACACCACTGAATGAGTTTTTGATCGTGGGTTGCAATTAAAATTGAGCTCATATTTTTTTGCGATAATTCGTTAAATATTTGAATACAAAGATTGCAACCTGACTCATCAAGTCCATTTGTAGGCTCATCTGCTAAAATGATATTTGGTTTTATAAGATAAAGAGCGGCTAAACTTAAACGACGTTTTTGTCCTGTGGATAAAGTTCTTGCACTTTGTGACTCTCTGCCTTCAAGATTTACTTTAGAAAGTGCACTACTGTATTCTTCTTTTGAGAATTTTAAACCGTAAGATTCTGTATAAAATTCTAAATTCCATAGAACACAGTGATCCATAAGTAGTGAAGGAATATTTGTTAGAAAAACAGAATAATGCTCATTTCTAATATTATTTATTGGCCAGAGCTCTTCTTCCATTACAAAAATTTTTCCTTTGTATGGACGTGAAATTCCGGCCAAAACTCTTAACAGTGAGGTTTTCCCACTTCCGTTTGGTCCAATGAGAGCAATGCTTTCTTTTGAGTAAAGCTTTAATGAAAAAGAAGAAATGAGAGTATTGTATCCTGCCTTTAATTCGATATTTTCACATAAAAGGTAGCAAGACATGAATATTTTTATCTTTCTTCTGCTTCATTTTGCAGAGAGTTTGTATCGAGAATTGTGAAGGAAGAACCATGAGTTTCCATAATTCCTGCCTGTTTAAAGTCAGCAATCGCTCGGCTCACAGTCTCTGGTGTAACATCAGCAAGTTCGGCGATATCTCTGCGGTTGAGAGGTGGTTCAAAGATCTGGGCACCTTCATCCGCAAATAAATTGTAAAGCTCAAAAATAACTGAAGCAACTCTGTTTTTAGCTGGGCGATATAAATCGGATTCAATTCTTTTTTCAAGACGTGCCAATTCATTGCAAAATATTTTCATGAATTGCATAGACACAGCAGGACTTCTTTGTATTAAATCAATTACAATTGTTTTCTCAATTGAAAAAACTTCACTGTCTTTTAAGGCAACTGATGTTCTCCCATATTTAAATTCACCAAAAACTTCTCTTATTCCCACAATTTGACCAGCTCTTACAATACGCGTGATAACGCTTTCTCCCTCTTGGCTTTCACGCACTATTTTTAGACAGCCATTTGCAACACCATAAATAGAGCGAGGTGTGTCACCTGATATAAAAAGATTTTGTCCTTTTTTGAGACGAATTACAGAAGAGTTTTCTTGAAATCTAATGAGATCATCCTCGAGTAGGGATGGAAAGAGTCTTCTTAAAGTAAACGTTCCCTTAGTTTTTTTATCCATTTTAGAGCTCCGGTGGTAAAACCCTTGCAAGGTCCGAGTCTATAGCTTCTCGTAAGTTTTTAATCTCAATTTGTGGCTTGGATTTTATTCCATTTGCAATAATTGCAAATGAAATCCATTCACCATTTTGCAGGCGACTATAGCCCCCAAGCGCATTCACATTTACGGGTTCGCTGAGGGTACCTGTTTTGGCTCTTAACCTCCCCTGAAGAAATTTTTCTGAGGAAGTTTGAAATCTTTTTTTCAACGTTCCTTCATCTCCCGGTATTGGTAATGCTGCTAGAAACGCTGGAAATTCTCTACCATTAAAATACATTCGATCCAAGACAGAAATAATATCTCGAGCAGAGAGTCGATTATTTGGTGTTAATCCACTTCCACTTTCCATGACAATAGGTAAATTCTTATTTATAATTTCACCCCATGGAGATTCCTTTACTGCGATATTTGCATAATTTTCTAGTAATTTACCGCTTTCTTCTAAGTTTCCTTTATTTTTTGGAGATGCATCATTTAGTAAATTTAATGCAAGCATGTCAGCAATAAAATTGTTACTCACTTGGAAAAGACCTTTAAGTTGCCAATCTAATGGAAACCCATCAACTTCTGCGATTAACCTATCATTTTTTAAGAGAGATTGTGATTCTATTACAATTTTTCCAGAGATATTTACTCCTGAACTTTTAATGAAAGCCTTAAGAGTTTCTCCGGCATAAAAATCAGGATTGGAAACGGATCTATAAATTCTTTGAGCAGTGCTATTTATTGGAATTGATCCTGAAATCGTAAAAGTATCTATTCCCTTATTTGAAGATCTTGCAACAGAAATTTGAGCATTCTTGTTTTCTTTTGTTGTAATAATTTTTCCGTTAATTTTTATATTTTCCATTGCGTATGGCTCTAAAGCTATTATTGCTGATTGACCAACTTTTTGAGCTGGATTTACAACTATGGCAAGAACACTAAAATTAATAGCTGAAGAGGATAAAGGTGCATCGTATGCATTTCTGCTCCTTGCTTTTCCAGCATTTCTATTTCCATCTTCTTTTATTTTACCAAAAAATGAATTGTTTACTATGAGTTTTCCGGTCACTTTTTTAATGCCGTAACGATATACATCTGATGCTAAGAACCATATTTTTTCGTTAGTGAGTGAGGGATCCCCTGCACCATAAAAAATGAGATCACCATTTAAAACTCCATTTTCAAGATGCCCTCTCATATAAATTTGTGAGGTAAATGTTTTATTTGATCCCCATGTTTCCAGAGCTTTCGCTGCAAGAATAAGTTTGGATGTTGAGGCTGGAGAAAGCCTTTTGTCTGGATTAAGTTCTGCAATTATTTTTTTATCACTTAATCTCACGACTAATGCACTTATTTGGACTCCTTCTTTTTCAAGTTTTCTCAATTTAGGAAATTGATCTGTGCTTGCTGCTGTTGGAATATTAAAGATTAGATTGGCAGTAACAAAAAAGAAATAAATAATTATTTTTTTTAAGTTTTTCATAAAATTCCTTTTTATATTAAAAAAAACTCTTTAAAGAATTCTCTCTAAAGAGTTTAGCTTGGTTGAATAATTACTTATTATTATAAATTAGTGCTTTGAAAGATAACCACTAACACCATCCTTAGTTGCTTTCATAGCATCTTTGCCTTTATTCCAGTTTGCCGGGCAAACTTCACCATGTTTTTCATTGTGCTGAAGAGCATCTACAAGGCGAAGTGCTTCATCAACATTTCTGCCTAATGGAAGATCATTTACCAACTGGTGACGTACCATACCACTTTTATCAATTAAGAAAAGCCCACGATAAGCAACTCCACCATCACTTAAAACATCGTAATCACGTGCAATTGTGCGATGAATATCAGAAATAAGCGGGTATTGCACTCCTTGAATACCACCTTGATTTTTTGGAGTGTTGAGCCACGCAAAGTGAGAAAATTTACTGTCAATGCTACAGCCTAAAACTTCAACATCGCGTTTTGTAAATTCTTCTAATTTCTCTTGAAAAGCATGAAGCTCTGTTGGGCAAACAAATGTAAAGTCGAGAGGATAGAAAAATAAAACAACGTATTTTTTGCCTTTATAGTCTGAAAGTGAAACTTCATTGAAATCTCCATTTACAACAGCTTCAGCTTTAAAATTTGGTGCCTGACGGCCAACTAAAACGCTCATGAAAACCTCCTTTAGGTATTTTTATAGAAAAGCTTGAGAGGAGCCATATGCCTCGAAGAGACAGACTATACCGCCTCGATCCATTGTCAAGGATATGACTTTGAAGGATAACTTTTGAGGTTATCACAGAAAATTCATAGAGAGACTTGAAAATCTAGCCATATCATTGCACAACAATGAGAGATGGGAATAGTAATTTGCGACGTCTCTTTCGCCTTTCCTGCTTGTTTGTGAGGTTACTCTTGATTTTTTTTCTTTTTAAAAAAAATAGGCAGCTACAATTAGAAAATAACAGTCAACCAGAAAATTTACCCATGTGGCTTAAGAAACTCCCCAATAGGCTGACATATTTAAGAATTCTTTGTATTCCTATTGTGGTTTATCTCATGTCATTGGGTGAAGTTGCGCCAAGTCCAGCACACTTTTTTATAATTCAACCCATTGTGCCGAGTGCAACCGATATTGCCGCTGCAATCGTTTTTTCAATCGCTGCAATTACTGATTTCTTTGATGGTTGGATTGCTCGAAAATTTCATGTGGAAACAGTTCTTGGAAAATTATTGGATCCCCTTGCGGATAAACTTTTAGTTGTCTCTGCAATGATTATCCTAGTTGAAAAGCATAGAATGGAAGGCGTGATCGCAGTTATTATTATAGTTCGAGATCTTGGCATTAATGCAATTCGACTTTCAGCTATTGATGAAGGAATTCAAATCCCCTCTAATTTTATTGGGAAAACAAAAACAACTTTTCAAGATTTAGGAATAATTGGTTTGACGGTCTGTGGTCCACTTTTATTTGTACCATTTCATTATATTGGACAAATATTTGTTTATTTAGCACTTGCGGCAAGTCTTGTAAGCGCAGGTCAATATTTATATAATTATGCACTTCAATTGAAAAAACATTGATAAAAATATTATTCTGTTACTTCAACAATGGTAGGCTTTTTTGCAATCTTTATCATGTTCATTCTTCTTGTTACAGTTTCTAATATATTCATTAAAAGTTCAATTTGCATTTGAGTCAGGTGTTCAATAGAAAATCCAACTCTTTTTCCATCTATGGATATTCTTCTCGCTTTACCTGATAAAGGTAAAAATTCTCCATATTGTGGATGAAATATTTTAAACTCTTCAAGAGGAACAGTAATTCTGACTTGTTCATTTTTTTTGAATATATCATCATTTCTCAAAATAATACCAAATCCTACAAGGCTTATATCACTTAAAATGATTTTAATTTCTTCATTTGTATTTAGCCTGAACAATTTTATTGGTAAGCCAAGTGAAAATCTTTTTGCTCTTCGACCTAAGTTAGCTGCAGCCCTTTTTAATTTTTTACTTATTTCTACAAAATCAATTGGATCATAAAAATAGTCATCAAATTCTTCATATAAATAAAGTTTTTCGCGATATTCTTGAATTAAAACTTTTTCATCTTTTGCAATGAAAAAAATAGGACATTTTTTTCTTTTTTTACATTCAACAGCAAAATCTATTGAAGTTTTATCATCATTAAATAGAGAAGAGTCAATAAAAACAATTTCAATATTTTTCACAAGTAATGCTTTTAATCCTTCATTTGGATCTTCAAAACGAATCATAATAAAATCAGAAACAGCCGTTTGAATTGCTTTTTCAATGGTGCGTATGCGTGATTCATCTTCTCTTTTTAAAGAGAAGAGAAATAAAATATATCTTTTCTTTTTTTTGGGTTGTATGTCAAAGATCGATTTGCCTTCGGCATCAAAAACTTCCATAAAAAAAGCTCCCTAAAACATTTCTTATGTAGAATAAGAATATTTAGAGAGTCTTACACTGCTTTAGGAAAACTTTTCCGTGAGGTATTATTTACCAGAAGCCACTTCCATTATTTTTGTAAGGCGTTTAGCAAACGTTCCTGGATTTTTTACAGGACTACCTTCAGATAGAAGAGCTGTTTCATAAAGAACTTCAACCCATTCATTTAAAGTGTTTTCATCCGCTCCGGTATTTTTTCTTTCAGCTAAGTTTTTAATAAGTGCGTGAGAAGGATTTATTTCAAGAATGCGTTTGTTATCGCCAAAACTTTGTCCAGTCGCTTTCATAATGCGTTCCATATGAGCAGACATGCCATGTTCATCGGCAACTAAGCAACATGCACTTTCACGCAATCTTTTGGAAACTTTGACTTCTTTAATGTCGTCAGAGAGTTTTGTGCGGAAGAGATCGATGAGACCTACAAGTTGTTCAACTGGAGCTTCTTCGCGTTTCTTTTCTTCTTCAGACTCTTTACCAACTCCAGAAAGATCGATATCGCCTTTATTAATTGGTTTTAAATTATATTCACCATGTTTCGCATAGCTCATAATAAACCATTCATCAATTGGATCGATTAAAAAGAGAACTTCGATTCCGCGTGAGGTGAGTGCTTCTAAATGGGGGCTGCGTTCAACAGCTTCAAAACTTGGGCCAGTTAAATAATAGATGTCTCTTTGCGAGTCAGCTCTTCTTTCGATATATTCTTTGAAAGAGACGTAACCTTCTTTTCCAGTTTTAGTTGATTTAAAGCGAACGAGTTCACTCAGGAATTCATGTTGTTCATGATCAAAATGGAAACCTTCTTTGAGAACAGCACCAAATACCTTATAGAAATTTAGGTATTTTTCATTGTCATTTTGTGATAAGTTTTGCAGAGCAGTTAATACTTTTTTAACAACTTGCTTTTTAATTTGAGGCAATTTGTTATTTTGTTGCAAGATTTCTCTTGAAACATTTAATGGCAATTCATCTGTTTCAACAACACCGGCGACAAATCTTAAATACTCTGGGAGTAATTCTTTGCATTTTTCAGAAATAGATACGCGTTTTACATATAAATGTAATCCATGATTGTCACGAGTGTATAAATCAAATGGAGCTTCGGATGGAACATATACTACAGCATTAAAAGGAACTAATCCTTCTACGCTCATATGTTCCCATAGGAGAGGTTCGCGCCAATCCATAGAAATTTGTTTGTAAAGTTCTTGATAATCTTCTGGTTTATTTTCACGTTTATTGCGTGCCCAAACAGGTGTTGATTTATTGAGTCTTGTTTCTTCTGTTTTTCCTTCTTTTAATTCACTTAAAAAGATTGGATATGTAACATAATCACTGTATTTCTTTACAACTCCACGAATGCGCCAATCTTCTGAAAACTCTTTTTCATCTTCTTTTAGTTCAAGAACAATTTTTGTTCCGCGAGTTTCTTTTTCGCATTCTTCTAGTGTGTATGAACCATCGCCAATAGAAATCCATTTATATGCGCTTCCACCATGTGCAGAACGGCTTTCTACAGTGATTTTACTTGCAACCATAAATGCTGAGTAAAATCCAACACCAAATTGACCAATTAAATTAGAATCTTTTTTGTCTTGCTCAGAAAGCTTTTCAAGAAATTTTTTAGTACCTGAGTTTGCAATGGTACCTAAGTTATTCATGATTTCTTCTTTATTCATACCAATACCATTGTCTTCAATAGTTAAGGTATGTTTTTCTTTATCTGCTGTAATTAAGACTGAATTTTCTTTTTCAGATTTTAAAAGATTGTGATTTGTGATCTCTTCAAAACGAAGTTTATCAACGGCATCGCTTGCATTTGAGATAAGTTCTCGTAAGAAGATTTCTTTATTGGAATAAAGTGAGTGAACCATGAGGCTCATCAGTTGTTGAGTTTCTGCTTGAAACGAATGTACTTCTTTTGTCATGGATTACCTCTTAAGTAGTTAAAAAAATTCTTTCATAGAGCTTTTGGCACAAAAAGAATCCTTACATTCTTTAAAGTAATCGTCATGTGGAGGTCGTCAATACCCGTGGTCTTTCAGATTCATTTATAATTTGTAAAATTTAGTGTGAGAGTTCCCAAGCATCGCCCCATAAGCTCTTCTTAGCTTTTTTATATTCGTCCCCATTTTTTTTGGAGTAAACTTTTTGTACAAATCCCTCTGCGGTGCATAATTGCAGTTTTAAATGGCCAGAATGCATTTCAGGGTGACGAATGATGCGTGAGTTGAGTTTATGAGATTCTTGCTTTGAAATAATGAGGTAAGAAAACTTTTCATCTTCAAAGCCCCTTTCTCCTTCCTTTAGAACTCGGTGAAGAGAGGATCTTTGAATACGTGTGCTAAAATGGCACCAATCATTGTTTGCAAAAGCAGGACATGTTGATGTGTGTGAGCAAGGTGCTAAAATATGAGCATTTTGCGATAAAAACCAAGATCTTGCTTCATGTAGAGAAGAAAATGATTCTTTGCTGCCAGGATCTACTAGAATTAAAATATGATTGGTTTTTTCCCAAAGATCTTTTAAAAAAACAGATTTTTTATCTTTAGGGATTTCATTGAAGGAATATGAGGCTACAATTAAATCAGTATTATTCGCCTCTTTTATAGCTTTCTCCATTGAATTTGCTAACCAATTTGCGTTTTTTAGGATATTATTTTCTTTAGCAAGACGCTGTCCTAAAAGGAGCATTTCTACTTCTCGTTCAATGAGGGTAACGTTTGTAAGGTTTGGGAAAGCTTCGCATGCGGCCCATGCTGCAGTGCCTGGTCCAGCCCCTAAATCAAGTAATGAGGTTATTTTTTCTTTTGTTTCATGATCTATTTCTTCAAGAACTCGTGAAATAGCTCCGAATGTAGCAGGCATACGTGCTGCAATATATGAAATTCTTTTTTCAGCTGAGTTTAATGAGTTATCAATGTTAATTCTGTTATTTCTATAAAGCTGGGTAAGCTCTGAATAAGCTTTTTGCAGTTTTGATTGTGAAAAATGAGAAACTTCTTCAGAAAGCGCTTGAAATAATAAATAAGGAAAAGACATAATTAAAGGATCCTGAAAAAGTCTTAAAGTAAAAAACTTGAATTTCAGCTGTTGAAAGACAAGTTTTTTACTTTTTCACTTCTTTGCCTACTTTGTCAATCACTTCACTTGCAGTGTCTTTTGCTGTGTTTTCAGTGGTTTTTGCCCCTGAGGAAATTTTTTCTTTGACCCATCGAACAGGGCGTGTGTCTACAATATAAGTATAGCAAATATTATATAATCGTTTGCCTTCTCCAACAGGTATGGAGAAGATAAATAGCCAGATAAGACCCACAAAAAGAAAACCGAACAGTTTTTTGAGAAATTTCTTAAACATCTTGACTTCCTTTTAATCTAGTTACTATTTTATCATACATAAAAGTTGAGTAAACGTCTCGACTTTTGTGAATTTAACTTTAGAGGACTATTTATATAATGAACAATCGCCCGTCACAGGAACTGCAACCTTTAATTAATCTTCAAGAAAATAGTTCTAATTTTTTTATTAATTTTCAGAATAAGTTTTCTAAAAATATGATGTGTAAATCAGGTTGTTCTAAATGTTGTTACGTTGATATTTCCGTTTTTGAGGTTGAAGCAAAATTAATAATTGAGTGGGTCATGTTTTTGACACCAGTTAAAAAAAAAGAATTTCTTGCAACTTTAGAACTTCCTGAATCATCTGAAAAACAAAACACTTTAGGGAAAAAAAGTAAACCATGTTCCTTTTTGCGAAATGATATTTGCGCAATTTATGAAGTTCGACCAACAATTTGTCGTACTCAAGGACTTCCTTTACAATATAAAGTTTCTGAGAATAAAAATCAAGTTCAGCTTGCAGTTGATGTCTGTCCTTTAAATTTTACTCAGGAGAATTCCCTACCTGAAAGAGCTGATTGGCTTGATTTAGATCGGTTGAATGCTTTGCAAAGTATCGCAGAAAATTTTTATCAAAAAAATAAAAAAGACGCTTATAAAATGATAAATAATTTGAAAAATAAACAGGGACGCATAACTTTAAGAAAACTAAATGAATTTCTAATTAAAGCATTGAAATCAGAGTCTATTTGAAAGATAAAAAAATATTATTTTCTATTCATTTCTTTAAATTTTGATATATCTATTTTTGTAATGTATCTCTCCTAATAGGAAGAAGGAGTTTATCTAATGGATATTAATAATGATTTATTGCAAAAATATGATCGACCTATTCCTCGTTATACGAGTTATCCAACATACCCACACTGGGAGAAAAATTTTAAAAATGATACATTTTTCTCCTTAGTCGATAATAATGTTGATATACAAACAAATCCCTATATTTCTTTGTATATTCACTTACCTTTTTGTGAAAGACTATGTCACTTCTGCGGTTGTAATAAAGTAATTACTAAAAATCATCAACTTGAAATTCCTTATTTAAATTCTATTTTAAAAGAATGGGAATTATATAAAAAGAGATTACCTAAGAATATTATTTTAAAAGAGATGCATTTAGGAGGGGGTACTCCCACTTTTTTTTCAGCAAAAAATCTGAGTTATTTTTTAAAATCACTCTTAAAAGATTTTAAAATTGCTGATGATTATGATTTCAGTGTTGAAGCACACCCAGGTGTTACAACAAAGGAGCACTTAGATATTTTGAAAGCCAACGGATTTAATCGATTGAGTCTTGGTGTTCAAGATTTTAATGAAGAAGTGCAAAAAATCATTGGCAGGGTTCAGACAGAGTCTGATGTTCATTTTTGTACAGAGTATGCAAGAACAATTGGTTTTCAATCTATTAATTATGATCTTATTTATGGATTGCCTTTGCAAACAATTCAAACTATCCAAGAAACATTTTCTTTCGTATCAAAATTTAAACCCGATAGAATTGCTTTTTATAGCTATGCTCATTTGCCTGCGTTAAGACCAAGTCAACAGAAGTTAGATCTAAATAAAAGACCAGTAGGCATGGAAAAATATGAAATTTATAGAGTGGGCTATGAAATTTTGACTCAAAATGGATATGTAGATTTAGGTTATGATCACTTTGCTTTAAAGACGGATTCTTTATACGAAGCTTTTTTAAATCAGAAATTACATAGAAATTTTATGGGATACACTGTGCAAAACACTCCAAATTTAATAGGTTTGGGTGTCTCTGCTATCAGTGATTACAACGGATTTTATTTTCAAAATAAAAAATCGATTCAAGAGTATATGCTTGCAATTGCTGAAGATAAACTTTGCTATGAAGTTGGTTATTCCTTAAATAAAATAGATAAAGTTATTAAAAAACATATTTTAAACTTATCTTGCTATAGAAAAACATCGCTTACTCAAGAAGAATTACCAAGTGATATTATGAATAGAATTTTTGAGAATCTTGAACCTATCTTACAAGATAAGCTTGTGAAAGTAGAGAGAGGGGATATTGAGGTATTGCCTAAAGGGGTGCCGTTTTTAAGAAATATCTGCGCTTGTTTTGATTTAAATATTGAAAACTCCTTAGTTAAATCTAACTTTAGTCAAAGTGTTTAAGCTTTCTATTAACAGATTTCAAAATAAAAGAGACTTTTGAAGGTATCAAAAGTCTCTTTTAGGAGTTCTTTGCTTGCAAGAAGCCAGAGCGATTATTACTTACCGCCTGTTCTCATTGCGCGACGACGTCTGAGCAATCTTCTTTTTTTACGACCAACTTTACGACGACCTTTTGGATGCTTGCGACGATGACGTGATCCGTGCACACCAACCTCCTAAAATAATTAAAATAAAAGTTAAAACAAGAAAAACGCTGTCTTATGGCTCTTCCTTTGACAGAAAAGCTGGAAGCTTGGCAATATCATCTGTTTTTACTATTTGCAAGTGAAATTTCCTTACAAAGGAACTTGTTTCTATTATTTGAGTTTTAATCATTAGCTAAATAAACAAAGCGATATTTAGAATGCTTGGGCTTTTCGCTTTTGCATGATAGTGGTGGAATTGCTCACATGTTTCTTGTTTTAAGATTCTTGAATTACTATGGAATGAACGATAAAATGCGCTTAAACCTAAAGTTTCGATTTAACTCAGGATCTTTATCTGCATACTTTATCATTTCTGCAATCGGGTTTTTTATTCTATATGTTGTTATCTGGACACTATCCGTTAGAGCCGAAAGAATAGCCAACTTAAGGAATGATGTAGCGCTTATAATGGGCGGAATCTCTGGAAGTATTTTAGGAACTGCAGAGCTTGATTCACAAGGTTTACAAGATCAATCTTTATCCTTAATGCAAGAATATCTTAATTTTACGTTTGATTCTAAAAAGAGTTCAAGTCAAGAAAGAGTTGCAAGAGTATCAGTTTATTTACTCAATCCTGATAGACAGCTCATTGGTGAGTGGATTTCATCTGAAGCATCACCAGCGGAATGTCTTGAAAAGAGAACAGAATATTTTCAACCTGTGCGATCTCCTTATCCATATTTGGTTGAATTAACAATAAATACCTGTATTGATAACCACTTAAATATCTTTGAATATCACAGTATTTCCTTACCTATTTTAGTTTCATTAGCTGTTATATTCTTTTGGGGTTTGTGTATTACAGCTATGTTAAAGTCCATTGGTTTTGCAGGAAAGCTGCTTGAACAAACGGAAGATGTGGATGAACTTCTTGAAAAAGCTGATAAAATAAATTGGCTTAATGTTCGAATTCTAGCTCAAAAAGCTGTTCAAGTGAGGGGAAAAAATTTACAATTTTTTCAAACATTGGTCCTCGATGCTCAGCATGACATTGCTAAAGTTCTCGATACAATCGACAGAAAATATGCTCAGGAAGATCTAAATTATAATGTATCCGTTATTCGTGGAATAATGCAACGTTTGGCAATAGAAATCAGAAGCTCAGACGATTCTAGCCAAGAAATAAATACTTTTAAAGAGCTAGACTCACGTAATATTTTTAAGTTTATTCAATCTTATTTTGTTGGTTGTAAAATTGAAAATGAATTGCCTGAAAATTGTATGATTTCAATTGCAGATATTTCATTATTTGAAAGAATAATAGTAAATCTGTCTTCTAATGCAATAAAGCACGCTAAAGCAATGCCAAATATTAAAATATATTATAAAGAAAACTTCTTTATTTTAAGAATATATTCCCCAGTTTCTTTTTTTAATGCCGCAAATATTCACTTTGCAAAGTTAACAAATAGAATTGATATGAAGAACTTAAATTCTCCTGTATTTTTTAAGTTTTTTGGCAGGACAGGGAGAGGGTTATCCATTATAAAAAGAGGCACTGCTAAATTAAGCGGCAGAATGGTTTTTGATATAAACAATCAGACTGTAGAGACTGGATTCGATATCCCCGCCTTTTTAATTGAAACTTCTTTACAAAATGAATTTGTATCCATTGGAAAAAAGAAAGTGATTATATTTAAGAGTGATGAACTTCTTAAAAAAGCAATTGAATGTGGCTTAAATAAATATATTGTATCTCAAGAAGAACTTAGTAGTTTGATTCAATCATCATTATTAAAAGATAAAATTGAGGTCGTGGCTGATGAAGAGCTCAATTTACCAGAATCATTTACATTAAGACTCATCACAAAAAAAGAGAGGATTGAAGGGTTGGCGCTTAATTGGATCGGAGACTCTAAACAATGATTTCTAAAGTATTTCCAATTTCTAGATGGCTTGTTGTTGATGACACTGCTGAAGATGCAGAAGATATCGTGCTTGCTATTGAAGGTTTAGGTGGTAAGGCAGATACAGCAGATAGTATTAAAGCAGCAGAAAAGCTTTTAAGAAAAAATATTTATGATGTCTGCGTCGTTGATTGCTTTTATAAAGGGACAACTAAATGGGGAATTGATCTTCTCCCTGATCTTCGCACAACTTTGCCTGGTTTACCAGTAATAATGATTTCAAATTCAGATGATCTTGATCTGCCCGCTAAAGTTATCCGAGCTGGAGCAGATATGTTTTGCCCTAAACTTAAAGATTCATTTTCTTTAACTAAAGTTTTGGGCTCCTCTGCTTTGCAAGCTACGATTATTCGAAAATTAAAAGTAATGGAGTTTGATACCCGATTTTCAAAAGAGCTCTTTTTAGTAAAGCAAACCACTGATGCATTTGAACATTCAATGCGTCGAAAAGAAGAAAGATTGTTAATTTGTGGGGCTTCAGGGACTGGTAAAACGCTTGGATCGCAATTTTTTGCTCACCAATATTTAAAACAAAATTATGGGAGTATCTCCCGAAATATTGTTTATCACGATTGTGCTTCAAAAAGTGATGAAGTGAATTCATTATTATTATTTGGCGAAGCGGCTATGACAGGAAACACCTTACAATTGACTTTATTTGAAAGGGCTGTTGGTGGTGTTTTAGTTCTTGATAATATACACGCCCTTTCTCATGAAAATCAAAATAAGCTAAAAAGTGTTTTTGATTCAGAGTATGTTACTTCTGTGCTTGGTGAGGGTAAGCTATCAATTGGTCTTATTAAATTTGTTGCGACTTATTGTACTGATTATCAGAAGAAAATTGTGCCTGGATTTCTAGAAGCATATGCTCATAGAGAAATTGATTTGCCAACTATTTCAACATTAAATAATGATTTGCCAAAAGCAATTCAATTTATTTTTGATCAAATCTCTCAATCAAGTGAAGATTTGAAAGTGACTTCAAGTTCTGAAGTAATTGATAAGATTCTTGATCTCGCTGCAAATCACACTTTTCCTGCAAACTTTAGAACGTTACATCAAATAATAGAGAATGCACTCTCTCGAGCATTAGCAGATCATCGAAGTCAAATTTATCCTTCAGATGTGGAAATTATTGGAAGTATGCGTTCTTCACAAATCCAATTACACGGATTGCAAGGTGCAGCTAAAAGTTATGGTGAAGTGTTAGAGGGCCGCTTTGGAGAAGCTCTTTTAAAGTTTATTTCATCAGGTGAAAATTTTGATGAAGCAAAAGATATTTTAAGAAAAATAATGATTAATGTTGCATCTAAAAAATACGGAGGTAACAAATCAAAAATTGCTTCTGCCTTAGGTATTTCTCGTCAAAGTTTATATGATCATGAAGAATCAGAGTAAAATAATAGAATATTTTGTTGCGACCTTTTTATAAATGAATGTATTCTTGCGTTGAATAATTTAATGCGCAAAGGAAACATTCTATGTCAAAATTTCTTCCTAATTTTTCATCACCAAGTGAAATGATCAAAATTGGTTGGGAAAAATTAAATAAACTTCCTGCCGGAAATATTATTTTCTCAAGTTTAGTTTCAAAGTATATTCCATACACCGGCTCAATAAGTCCAGTTGTGCTAAAGATTGAAAACGGATTGGCGCAAGTTCGTATAAAAGATAAAAGAGCCATTCGCAATCACTTAAAATGTATTCATGCAATTGCATTGGCGAATATTGGTGAGTTTTCTACAGGTCTATCAATTACTTCACAGCTTCCCAATTCAGCTAAAGGGATTTTAGTTAGAATAGAAATTGAATATTTAAAGAAAGCAAGAGGAGATTTAATTGCAGAAGCAAATTTTCAATTACCAAAACAATTTAAAAGTGAAGATGAATTTAAAATAGTTTCTAATATTAAAGACTCAAAGAATATTATTGTATCAAAAGTGTATGCAACGTGGAAAGTTCGAATATAAAATTTTTAAATTATAAATTCAGAGAAATAAAATGAATCAAAATACTGTTTTTTCAAAACAAGTAGGAATTAAATATCCTATTATATGCGGTGCAATGTATCCTTGTAGCAATCCCGAACTTGTGGCCGCAGCATCTGAGGCGGGTGGTATTGGTATTATCCAACCTTTATCGATGGTTTTTGCACACAAACATGATTTTCGTAAAGGGATGCAGTTTATAAAGAGTTTAACGAAAAAGCCAGTTGGATTAAATATTATCACAGAAAAATCATCAAAACTTTATGAAGATCGAATGAAGTTATGGCTCGATATTGCCCTCGAAGAGGGTGTTCGTTTTTTTGTGACTTCCTTAGGGAATCCAAAATGGGTTGTTGATAAAGCTAATGCTGTCGGTGGAATTGTTTATCATGATGTCACTGAAAGAAAATGGGCCGAAAAAGCATTGGAGTCTGGGGTGCATGGCGTCATTTGTGTAAATAATCGAGCGGGTGGTCATGCGGGCGAACTCTCCCTTGAAAGCCTTTATAAAGATTTAGAATCATTAAATATTCCAATCATCTGTGCAGGTGGAGTGAGTGATAAAAAGACTTATGATGAAGCGCTTAGCCTTGGATATGCAGGTGTGCAAATGGGAACCCGATTTATAGCAACAAAAGAGTGCAATGCACATCAAGATTATAAAAATGCAATCCTTAAAGCGACCTCACAAGATATCGTACTCACCGAGAAAATATCTGGAGTCCCTGTTTCAGTTATTAAAACTGAATACATTGAGAAAATAGGAACAAAAGCAAATCCAATTACAAAATATTTGCTGAAACACAAAAAAATGAAGCATTGGATGAGACTTTATTACACTTTACAAGCAGTTTGGAAATTAAAAAGAGCCTCATTGGAAGGCTCTGGCTATAAAGACTATTGGCAGGCTGGAAAAAGTGTAGATGGATGTAATTCAATTTTAACTACTAAAGAAGTGATTGACGGTATGGTTTCTTAAATTTTTGGAGTTCAATATGGAAAATCAAAAATCTGAAATATGCGATGTGATTATTATTGGTAGCGGTCCAGCAGGTATGGAAGCTGCATTGGTATTGTCGAGAACACGAAAAAAAATTATTGTGATTGATGCTCCTACCTTGCCTAGAAATTTTTCTGCACAAGAAGTGCATAATTTTTTAGGATTAGATGGCTATCCACCTAATAAAATTCGAGAAATTTCATGGCAACAAATTAACGCTTATAACCACGCAAAGCTTGTAAAAGAAACTGCTATAGACATTGATAGAAATGCATCAAATCAATTCCTCGTGAAAACGGAAGAAGGAAAAAGCTATTTATCACGAAATTTATTATTAGCATTTGGATTCATCGATGAATATCCAAATATTTTAGGTTTTATGGACTGTTGGGGAAAGACAATTATTCCCTGCCCTTTCTGTGATGGTTATGAAAATAAAGATCGTGAGTGGGGTATTATTAAGCAAACTGAAGCAGAAATACTTCATTTTTCAAAAATCTCTCAAAACTGGACTTCGCAAAATAAAGTTTTTTTGAATGGAAAGAAAATTTCTGATGAAGGGAGAAATATTTTGAAAGAGAGAGGAACCAAATATTATGAAGAAAAAATCTTAAAAATTCATCATGCAGACGGCATCTTACATGCACTTACACTCGAAAATGAAATACAGGTTGATATCGAAAGTATACTGTGGACTTTACCTGAGCGTCCATCACCATTAATTCAAAAACTTGTTCAAAATTTTCAAATTGAACTTAATGAAGCAGGTTATCTCAAAATCGATTCCTGCAAAGAAACAAGTGTTAAAGGGATTTGGGCTGCTGGGGATATCCATGGATGGAGTGGAGCAATTCAGGCAGCCGCAGCGGGTGAAGCTGCTGCTGTTGCAATGACTCACAAATGGTTTCATTAAAAAACTTAAATAAAAATCATATAGGTTTCTTAGTTAGAAATATTCCAAAAAATGAAAACAATTTTCTCAAACCAAGAATTGTAAGGTGTAGAGTTGCTTAAATAAATATCAAATTATAATTTAATATTTATTTAATAATATCAAAGATTTAAATATTTAGATAAAATTATTTGAAAAAGGTTTGACAAGGCGAAGTGGGTTGTGTAGCTAAAGGTTCTCGCTGCTAGCGAAGTCACTCATAAAAAGAGAAGGCTAAGTGAAGCAAAGAGAAGTTATTTGACAAGAGAAGAGAGCAGAAACAGAGTGCGGGTCCTTAGAGGC
>NZ_WFLN01000005.1:145469-671308 GCF_009208585.1 Fluviispira multicolorata | reverse complement strand
GCCGACTAATATAATTAAAAAAGCCACTATCGTGTTTTTTTAATTCCTCGTCCACTTCGCCGACAATGGATCAATCGGCCTTGACTCGCCCCTAAAGGAGCGAGAATGCGGCCTTGCTCTGTTCAATCGCATTTTTTGCTCTGCTTTGCACAACTAAATATATTTTAATATAGCGTATTTTTTAATTAATAAAAATTTAATTTGGTAATAAATCTAAATTTTAAATTCAAATTGAGCAGAGTATAATATGGTTAAAAATTTAATTCTTTTTAAAATTACATTTACCTGAATTATTCTCACCAATACCTTCAACACATGTTAAACTATTTTTTAATCTTTTCCAACCCGGAGAAGAAAAATTCTCATCAAAATTTTGGGATTCTGAAATTAAATATTGCTGTCCTCGAACAGATTGCAAACCTACTATTTTATTGTCTTTAGCTCCATAGCTACAAATAATATGATTTGAAATCACAGAAGAACCTGCTCCTTCCTCAATATGAAAAGCAAAAACATATCCGAGTCTTAAAAAACTTGTCACCCCATCGAGTGCTTTATAAGCACGCGTGTTTTGCAATTGGATCCATTTGCCGCTTTCAGTGTTTGCAAAATGGCTCCCATCAATAAGTACTTTTATTTCTGAAGGATTTGGGCAATTTGCAAAAGCACTCGATGTAGCTATTAAAGCAACTGAATTTAAGAATATTAAAGAATATTTTCTTTTAATCATAAAAAACCTCAATATTATTTTGCTATTGTATTAATTTTACATTTAACACAACAAGTAAAATAGCATTTTTTATTTTTTATACAATGTTATTTAAGAATAAATTTCAATATATTCATAACTTAATATTTTTATAGCAACTTTTTAAATCTAAGCAAATAAGTGTAAAATTTTAAATACATAAATTGCTATAACTTCCCCTTATATAAAATTTGGAGATGAATTTGGGCTAATTCTAAAAAATGCATATCTTGGAAGTCGAGAAAGAAATTCGCTTTTATTAAGGTTTATAAAGATAAATTTATTTTGCCAATTCATTTGAAAAAGATAATACAAATTGAAATGAAAAATATAATTTAGATTACGCATTTAATAATGCTGAATTCGCAAATAAAAGAAAAGATAATAGGGAAATATTAAGCGGTAGAATATATAGATAATGATTAATAATAAAAAATATAAATCTCATGAAATAATATTAATGGGATTTTTTATTGGATTTTTTATTGGATTTTTATTGGAAGTAATTGTCCCAAATTTTAATTTTTTTAAAAGTATCAGTCAAGTTCTGATATATATGATCATGTATATATTTGGTAGAGGGTAAGTAACTGCGCACCTAATTATAATTACTAGGATTATTACGATTCAGATTAAAGTTTTTTGTTATAAATACAATATCTAAAATATATACAAGAAAAATAGATATAAGGCAAAAAATACCAGATAAAATAAAAATAGCTTTCATGCCAACTATACTCCCATCAGAAGCAGTGTTCAAAAGCCGCTCCCCCAAAAAAGCACCTAAAAAATAACCAATATCGCTAAATATTTTTTGTAAAGAATAATAACTGGTTCTGTCTTCAGGTTTTGGCACTAAAGAATACATTTTTCCAAAAGATACAGGAGAAACAGTCCGCAAAAAAGTAAAAATTGGATAAAATATAAATGGAAAATATATATTTTGACTGCTATTAAGCATAATAATAAAAAAAATAAATATAAAAATTAACGACAAAACAGCTGCTTCTCGATAACCATATTTATCAATAAATACACCTATTTTTTTACTTGTTAATACAGCCAAAAGTCCGCCAATGGCATAAACAATACTCAAATTTTCTCTTTGCATTTTCATATTATATATAAAAAATACTGGTAAAATCGGGACAAACATGATGAAAAAAGTTGTATTTATAAAACTAATGAATAGAGAAATTAACACAGGCCAATTTTTAATGAAACAAAATATGCTTATGCGAATATTTATTAACCAATTAGGTGATAAAAATATGTATTTTTTTGTGTATGCATTATTTATTTTAAAAGTAAAATAAATAGAAATTATTAGTGGCAGAAGGAGTGCGCTTGTGAAAAAAAATGGTGCCCTCCATGAAAATAGTCGTGCAATTTCCAAACTGAATGGTAGCCCCAAAACAATAACTAAAGAAGAAGCCATAGCCATTTTTCCTAGCGCGCTCCCTCGCTTATCTTCTGGAAATAAATCAGCAACGGTCGAATATATAATTGGATAAATAGCACCAGAAAATAAGCCGGAAATTATTCTTGAAAATATGAGCATATGGAAACTTTGTGCAAGTGCAGAAAAAATATCTGCGAACAAAATGCCCGTGAGTGAAATAAGAAGTACGCTTTTTCTGTTTATTAAATTGAGAACTAACATTGATAACACGGAGGATGTCGCAGAGGCCGCAGCATAAGCTCCAATAACACCGCCAAACATATTACCAGGAATGTTAAATGCTTTTATTAAATCTGGCCCTAGGGGGATAATAATTGCTTGATCCAAAATAAAAACAAATAAGCAAGCAAAAAAAATATTTAAAACATACTTTTCATTTTTTATCATTACTTTTTTCTAATCTATAAAGAATGTACTTTTCAAATTTAGGATGTTATCAACTAAAATAAACTCTGATATAAAAGGCCCTCTGCCACAAACTATTAAATACTTATCTCCATTTTTTGTTTCATAAGAATTTATTACTTTTGGAAAATCTGGATGCTGAAACTGTGATTCAACATATCCATTTCCTTTCTAGAATCTATATTTTTAATTTGTATTGTTTGCAGCATTATTTTACATTCCAAATGGATAAGCATTGTGATCAAAAAACTCTGACGAACGAATTAAGCGAAAAGCCTGCAAATACGCTTTTAATACATTTAAACCGTGGTTAATGCGTTGTCTTATAATTTGATCATATTCGCTTTCATGTGTATCGAAATTTAATACTTGATTTACTTTTCTAATAATAATTTGTTCTGGAATATAACAAATTTTTGTATTTTTATGTGTAAAGGATCTTAACATTGTCAGAGGATATGAGCCTGCATCACCAGCAGAAACTGAAACAATAAGTGCTGGTTTGTGTGCTAAAACACCATTTGACGCAAGTTGAAAAAAATTTATTAAATCCGGCGGTGCCATGCCACCCCATTCTGGCGAAACAACAATAAGTGCTTCTGTATTTTTTATCTTATTGCTGACTTGTGACCATTCATGATTCCATTTTTCCTTTTCTTGCCACAAGGCTTCATTCCAAAAAGGTAATGGATGATTAGTTAAGTCAAAAATTGCGACTTTATTATTTTCATCTAATTCTTCTAATTGATTTTGTAAATAGAGAGACACTTTTTTAGATTGAGATTCCTTTCTTGAGCTCCCATTAATAATCATGAATTTGTTTTGTGCATTCATTTTTCTGTGACTCCTATTCTGTAAATTTTTCTGCAGTTCAATTTGAACTAAATTCACACTGATTTAGCAAATTATCATTTGTACCTTGTAGTAAAAATTTTTTATTTTGAGCATCCCAAAGTATGAGGCAATTTTGATAACCAACAGTAAAAGTATATTTATCTTTATTAGAAAAAATACTACTAATTGGGGCTTTGTCTCCAAGCATTAATTATTAATTTGTGCTGTGCATTTGTAGCGGAATAAATGCTCTGTTTGCTACAGAAACTTTTTGTAACTGTGAGTGATTTTTTTGCAAATGTTTATTATGTGTCATAAAATCCCTTTTACTTCATACAAATCGAATTGAGTCGATATGATACTTATTTGACTAAAAAGTATTGCGAAAAAAATTAATAAACAGACCCTGCTTACATGGATAAGTCAAGCAACTTTTTTCTCAGCTGCATGACTAATTAAAACTAAATTCAAAATAGTAAGAAGTAAAATTTTTAACATTGTATTCCTATTTAATTTTAATAATTATATTAAAATTAAATTTTGTCAAGACAATAATTTACTTTTTTATCTGTTTTTTTAATAGATTACCAAAAAATAATTTAGAATTGTAATAAAATACAAAATTTATTTTTGCTTTGGTCCCTGTTTCAGTTGACACTTAATTAATAAGAATTTTGATACTGATTTAAACTCATCATGACAAACCCAGAATGGGTGCAAAGTGATTATAATCGTATAATCACTTTTTTAAACGATTTAAAACTCAACCAGTAAAATATCAATAATTGACATAAATATAATCCATTTCAAACTGATTTATCTCTATAAATTGAGCCTCGATCAATGAGCCATTCTATTTTCCGTTTAGTTTTGTAAGTTTTAAATCTTTTTCAACCGATCAATTTATGAATGGCTTTTCTAATAATGGTTATTTAGATAAATTTTAAATAATATATTTTATATGCTTCAAATAAAATGAAAATTCTAAATAAACTTTTTCATTATTTTTGCATCAAAATAAATTACTTAATTTAAATTTTAAAGCCATGAAATTAAATGTCTTTTTATCTTGACGATGTAAACACTAACTGGTACTAATTGTCATTGACAATTTTAATGAGTGCAAATTGCACAAAAAAATATTCTTAACGTTATATTTAATGATAAAATAATAAACATTAAATAAATAGAATAGTCATTACATTCCTCCAGCTATTTTTTTAAATAGTTAGAATAAAAAGAAGGGATGTGAAGTAGAAAAACTAATAAAATAAAAAGTTTTTTAGATGTACGTCTTAATGTTATTTATTTCATAAACCACCGAAATAAGAATCAAGATGACAAATTGGAATTGTTGTAATTGATGATGAAGAAAAATAATTAATTGATGATTGTTTTTATGAATCTAGGTTAGGGTGTGTTCTCAAATATTGAAGAAGAGTTGATTTTTGGCATGTTTTCCGCAAAAGTTGGATTACGAAGTCTAACGAAAGCGAGAAAACATGTTAAGAACAATGATAACAGATCAATTATGGTTAAGGCTAGTTCCTTTATTAAAAGAATTTAAGATTCATTTTTCAAATAAACTAAAGATTTTTATGGAAGCAGTCTTTTGGAAGTTACGAACAGGTGCTCCATGGAGAGATCTTCCGACGGAATTTGGCTCTCATTCAACAATATTTAATAAATTTAATCGTTAGTCAAAGCTAGGAATCTGGCAAGAATTATTCTTAAAAATTCGAGGAGAATTAGATAATGAATGGAATTTTATTGATTCAACAATAGTCAAAGCACATCAGCATTCTGTAATTTCTTCAAGTAAAAAAAGAGAATGCATTGGAAGAACTGTTAGTGGTAACTCAAGTAAAATTCAAATGATTTCTGATTCATGTGGTAATCCTATTGACTTTATTTTAAGTGAAGGTCAAGTGCATGATAGTAAAATTGCTAATCAGCTTCTAGAAATAAGCAATGCAGAAGTATTAATTGCTGACAGAGCATATCATGTTCAAAAAATAAGAAAAAAATTGCAAGAAAAAGGAATTCGGGTTGTGATTCCTAAGAAAAAAAATACAATAGATAAAACGAATGAAGAATTCGACAAATATTTATATAAAATAAGATATTTAATTGAGAACTTATTTGCTAGATTAAAGCAATTTAGAAGCATTGCAACCCGTTACGATAAGAAGAAAAGTAACTTTTCTTCGATGATTTACCTAGGGAGTTCTATCATTTGGGTAAAAATTTGAGAACACACCCTAATTATTTCAATTATTTTTGCCAAGCTATTTAATTGAATTCCGAAGTCAAACCCGTCTGCAGGAATGGTTCTGCACTCTTAAGTGTGGGAAAGTAGCTATGTGCAACCTTAAATTTTAATCGTTCACAATATCCAATAAAACCTGATCAAGTGACATATTTTCTATTTCATCACAGGTTTTTGTATCGCAGATATCAAACTTTGCGCAAATTGAAACCATATCGTCATCGAGTTTTTTTAAGAATTCCCTCGCATATTTATCATCGCCGATTTGAACAATAGAAATTCCGAATTTATTGTCACTTTCCATTTTTTTGCTCGTTTCAAGGACCAAGTTTGCCAAACTGCGTTAACCTTGCACAACGTCAGTTCGTTCTCCATCTGTTACAATGATTACGGATGTGGATTTGCCGGAATGATTAATATGGTTGTTAATAACATCGCTGAGAACGGGAGTTCTGGTTATAGTTCCGTATTCGTAGAAGCCGCTGACATGCTAGGCGAACTACTTTCAGAAGAATTACGAGGTACAATTAGATTAAAACTTAAAAAATATACGAAACCTGATTTACTCGCCATTGATGAAGTTAGCTTCCTTTCTTATAGTAAGAAACATGCAGATATTTTATTTTAATTAATACAAAAATGTTCATGTAATTAATCGACAATTATTATAACAAATAAGCCATTTGGGGAGTCGTCTCAACTTTTCCCTGACGTTGTCTCTGTTAATGCACTTATAGATAAAATAATTGAACGCTGTGAGGTAATTTAATAGAGGCAAAAACATATTGAAGAAAAAAATTTACCGATAAAAAAAAGAAAAGGAAGAAAGGTTAAAGTCACTTAAAAAGTAAGTTTCATAGCTAAAAAGACCGCAGTTTCAATGTCATAATTCTGCGGTTTTAGATTGTTGCCAACATATATCGGATAATGAAATTAAATGGCCTCCTCCTTCCTAAAAATCAAGTGCAAAGAACAAATCATACAGGTACAGGAAAAATTGTAACTCTTCATTCAAATACAAGATGGTGTTCAGACGCATTTGAAATTCATTGTTTTAATGATGAAAAAGTTTATGTTGCGTTTTCTTTAGACTGTAAGGATAGAGAAGCTATTAGTTACGTTGCATCTAAGGAACCATTATTAGGAAAATCTATTCAAGAATTAATGATTCGTTCTGTGGAAAAAAGATTTAAAAGTTACAAGACAAAGCGGCAAATAGAATGGCTCAGTGATCGAGGCTCGATTTATAGAGATAAATCAGTTCAAAATATTGCGAGAAATCTTGGTTTAAAGCCATGCTATACCGCTCCATACAGCCCTTCTAGCAATGGAATGGCTGAAGCATTTGTAGGCACATTTAAAAGAGATTATGTTTATGTCAATGATTGTTATTCTGCTGATTGGGTTTTAGAGCATTTAGAAGAATGGTTTTACGATTATAATCATTACGCACCTCATTCAGGACTTGCAATGATGAGTCCAGTGCAGTATCAAAATTCACATTAATCATGTGTCAATTGAATTGGGGGCCATTGCAAATATATTGTGAAACATGCATTTATTCGCGGTATCGAAAATGTGTATATAGTGTCCCCCATCGTCAAGACAAAAAGACATCAAATTTCATTAAAGCATAACATGGCTGCATGCCTCTATACTTCTTATCCCATTTAAACTAAAATAATCTTCATGCAAACCTCTTAGTGTTGTAATTTTTTTCCAGTGAACTGACGCTGGTGTGTTGTAGTCTAAAGATTGATGTAATCTATCGTTATTATAAAATCTAAAATACTCTGAAATTCCTATTTTGGCATCTACAAAAGTTTCGTATGAATTAGGATAAACATTTTCGTATTTTAAACTCCGCCAAAATCGCTCGACAAATATATTATCAAGCGCACGGCCTCTGCCATCCATACTTATTTGTATGTCCTCTAAGAGAAGCCGATTTGTAAATTCATTGCTGGTGAATTGAGAACCTTGATCTGTATTGAATATCTTAGGCTTACCATGCTTTAAAGCCTCTTCAAGAGCTTCTAAACAAAAAGCTGTGTCTAAGGTATTCGATAATTTCCACGATAAAATGTAACGACTACGCCAATCAATGACGGCACAAAGATAAACAAAACTTTTTCCTAGCCTAATGTAAGTGATATCCGTACTCCAAACCTGATTTACTTCAGTAATATCCATACCAGACAATAAATAGGGGTATTTTTTATGCGCTAAATTTGGAATAGAAAGGTTATTCTTTGGATAGATTGCTTGCAATCCCATAAGCTTCATTAAGCGATCAACTTTTTTAATATTGATTTGCTTGCCTTTTACCTTGCAAAGATATTTAGTAATTTTCCTTCTTCCGTAAAAAGGACATTTAGTATGCCAGTTAAGAGTTGAAAAAATTATTGATGGTATTGAAAAAGTAGCTTCAATTTGTTAAATAGTTTTTGCAAAAAAAACGTAACAAAAGGAGCTACCAATGGACTAGCAGAGCCAACTCATCAAAATCTATCTTACAACCTGCAATTTCTTTTCTCAACTTTCTCCTCACACTTTTTTAAAAATAAGTCCCAATTCAAACCCCTTGTTTACTGATGAAGAAGTCATCAGTATTTATATTTTTGGAATTTTGAATGGACTTAAAAATGTTAAATCTATTTTTAAGTTTATAAAAAATTTCCTTTTCGAATGGTTTCCTCATTTGCCTTTTTATGAAGGATTTTTATTTAGACTAAACTCTTTAAATTTAGTTTTTCCTGAACTCGTAAAATTTTTACTTAAGTATGATAAATTTAAAAATGCATTCAATTCTTTGGAAAACATTACATTAGTTGACTCACAACCTATTATGCTCACAAAAAATTCAAGAGCATATAAATGTAAGACTGCCAATGATATCTCTTCTGTAGGTTACTGTTCCTCAAAGGAAACTTATTACTATGGATTAAAGCTTCATCTCATTGCAACATACAGAAATCAAAAACTATCTGCCCCCAAACTCGTTAAAGTTACACAAGCAAGTACTCATGATTTAACTGCTATTAAACAAGATCTTTTAACTCAAAAAAATACTAAAATCCTAGCTGACAAAGCTTATATAGATAAAAAAACAAAACGCAATTTAGGATTTATTGGGTCAGAAGTGCATACTCCAATTAAACTTTTAAAATCAAAAAAAGAGCTTTCCCATGATGAAGAAGTGTATTCAAAAATAGTAAGTTCTTTTCGACAATCAATTGAAATCCTTTTCAACTGGTTAATAGAAACGAGTGGAATTCAAATTGCATCAAAAGTTCGATCCACTAAAGGACTAATAGTTCACGTTTTCGGACGATTTTCTGCATGTCTATTTAAGTACATGTTTATATTTTAACTTAACATTCTCAACTCTTAACTGGCATTTAGTATAAACTTCATCAATAAGGTTCATGGTTTTAATGTCGCTATCGTCTTTTTCAACGGGCTTATAATAAAAAGAGGAACGGGGTACACCTAAAATTTCGCATTGCCTTGATATTGAAATTGTTAAATTTTCTTCTTCTATCAATGTTTTTCTATCCTTAACCTTTGATACCAGATTTTTTTTTCAACCAGTCAACTTCGACTTTAAGTTATCCTATTTGTTGATATAGCTGAGGAACTAAAACTTCATCAAGCTTTGCTTCCTTCTTTCTTTTATCTACAAATATGCTCCCAATTCCATCAAGAAGTTCTTTTTTCCAAGTGCAAACTTGATTAGGAAATACTTGATATTTGTTGGCAATTTCATTAATTGTCGCTAGTTCCTCTATTGCTTCTAAGGCAACCTTACTTTTAAACTCTGCTGAAAAACTTTTGAGCTGAATCGGACTCCCCAAAATTAGCAATTCGCTTATTCTTACCGCAGCCATGATTAAATGTCATCATGTACAGTTTTCGGGGGGCATTATACGGATCGGCTGATGCATTTGCTTCTGTACATGGCTTTAAAGGAGCGACTTTACTTTGGATAAAAGAATTGATTTCATTTGTAAGTGCTGGGTTTGGGTCTTCCCAATTAATAGGAAAATTATAATAATCAATAGTTGAGTCTCCCTTGGCAGGCCCACAGCTTGTAAATATAAAAAAGAAGAAAAAAAGAGAGAGTTTAATTTTTATTTTATTAAGTTTTATTAAGAGTTTAATTATCATAAATGTTTTCCAAATAAAATTAAAAATTTATCTCTTTAAATTTGTCATCAATGAATTACATCGACAGCTAACGAACTAATAAAAATCTCAGTTCTTTCAGATACATTTTCTATGCAGAAACTTATCCTTCCATCTGCATAACTTTTATTAAAATTAAGTTTTGAAACTATAAATTCATCATTTTCTGTTTTTGCTTTAATATAAGATCCGTTATCAAAATAAGATATAGTTTCTATGTCTCTTAACTCTTTAAGGTAAAAAGGTGCTGAAAGAATTTCTTGATATCCTCTATCATTAGCATAAGCTTTTAGTTGGAAGAGTTGAATTTTAGTCAAATCAGCTGGGGATGCAATCCATGTGTAAGCTGTAGATTTGATTTCTAATTGAGGATTAAGTTGAGCTTTTTGAGTCAAAAAAATAGGCACAGTTGATAAAGCGCAACCCTTAATAGGTCTAAAGTCAGAATAATGCCAGTACATATTATTTATGTTTCCATAATTCGAATAAAAATCGCTTGGGTCAAAGATAAATCGAGTGAAGTTATTATTTGTTTCACTTTTAAGTGCATTTGCATACGGGCCATAAGAAAAAATGGCTAAGAATAATATAAAATTACGTGACAAAAAAAATCCTTATTTTAAGAGTTGAAGTTCGTATATTGGCAATTGCTTATGTAAACTAGGATCGAATATAAAATTATTATTTTCATATAGTTTTTTTAAAAGCATGTTGTTCGAAAGCTCATTATTAGGGTAATCATTTTTTAATTGCATTTTTAAATTAATTAGATAAGAAACTGCAACTGGGGTGGCAAATGAAGGTGAAATCGCGGTTCCAGAAGTTGGATAAGCGCCAATGTTATATTTTGAAAAATGAATTACTCCTTTATTATAGCGAAATGGTCTTTTTATTTCAACAGCAAAATTGATATATAAATCTGTACAGAGTTTTGCATTCTTCTCGTATTCATTTAGATATTCTATATTTTTACTTCCTTCAAATGGAAGGGGTTGCTCAAGAATATTGGCGGTTCCAACCCGAACTCTATTGGTTAATTCTTGGCAATCAGAATAAAAATCTTTATCATGTTTTGATTTTATTAAATAATCTGATCCAGAGTTTGCTTGTACTAGAAGTGCTTTTGATTTTGTGGTCAATGGTTTTAAAAAATACTCAAAATATACTTTATTGATATTTGTAATTAATTTAGTTGAAACTTCTCTGCACCTATTATTTTGTAAGATTTGTCGCAATGTTCTTGCGCTATAGCCTTGAGAATAGGAGATAAAATTAATATCATATTGTTTTATTTTAGATAATATACTATTTGCTTGTCTGTCAAATAATTTACTAATTTCTTTTATTTTATTGTCTTCTGAATCATTTCCGCATAAAATGCTATTGAATTTACTATCATTTTCATGCACTAAAACAAATTGGCTATTGGGTGAATTATTGGCTATATAATTGAAAATAATAACTCCATGTCCTGTGCTAGAATTTAAAAATGGAAATTTTTCAATAAATGTATCCAAACTTGGAGTTAAAAGCTCAGAAGGTATTTTTTCATAGGCTGGATTCTGAAAAGAGTCTAATAAAATTTCCTTTGCAGCTTGAGGAATATATAAAGCTGGTGGTCTTGCATTATATTCTCCAGTCTTTTCATCTTCGAATAAATTTTCTAAAACTCTATTTCGATAGCGAGTATATGCAGCTAGCATCATGCCTTGGCTATCTATTAGCATAACTCGGTAACCTTTACTACTTGGCAGTGGTTCCGCTGTTCCTGCTTCAATTTTTTCAAGCCTGCAGTTTGGATGATTTTTTACATTCTCTTCTGTACAGGTGGGTATATTATTCATTTTACTTTGCAAAAATGTATTGATTTCACTCGTTAGAGCAGGGTTCGGATCGTTCCAATTGTTAATTGTACTAAAATTTTCAGTTGCTCTGAATTCAGTTTCCGCAGGTTTGCATGAAGTTATAAAAGTTATTAAAAATATGATTGCTAAATTAAAACCTCTCACTCAGAAACTCCTTTATGAATCTATATGTTTTTCTAATAATTTTTTTGCTTTTTCTCGGCCAATTTTTCCAACAAGATAAAAATAGAAAGAATTATCGTAAATACCTACAATTTCTTTATTTTTAATATTTTTATTGAATCCGAGTGTTTTTAAATGTTCTACTATATTTTCTGTAATTTCTTTTGTGTCATTTATATCAAGATATTCATTTAGTAAATCTTCTAGATCAGCCTTCTCACCATTATTCAAAATATCTCTATTTTGCAAATGAATGCTCAGTTCTTGAATAGTGCTAACGAGCGGTTCTTTATCACCCAAAAGTGCGATTTCTTTTAACGCTTTAATTGAAAAAACCCGCGCATAAGCCTGCTCTTCCTCGCTAATTTTTTTAGCAAAGCTATTATCGAGTAATATATTCTTAAAAATTAAAGATATTAATTTTTTTCTCTCATAGAGTTTTGAAATCTCTTCTTGAAAATCTTTGTCAAAATTGAGCTTCGAATAGTTGTCTTTCATAGTCATAACGAATTCTTTAATTTCTTTTAAATCAGCTTCTGAGATTTCATTTTCATTTTTTGGTATATCTTGAGTGTGTTTTATAATTATAGGTTTATCAATATTTACTTCTTTTTTTTCTTTAATATAGGATGCTTTCTCTATATTTTGTCTACTATTAGAGGGTAAGAAAATGTAAAAAATAAATATTAATGTGATAATTACAAAAATGGGAAAAGCTAAAGTTATTTTCTTCATAATAGTCCTAAATGTAGATTGCGATAAGGATTATTTTCTTATCGCAATAGCATTTAACTGCTTTTGTAAATTATTTTGCCAAGCTAAATCTCCAACTATAAGGCCTTCTGCAAAGACTGTATGCTCAATATTTG
Organism: Fluviispira multicolorata; assembly: GCF_009208585.1. Classification (GTDB taxonomy): domain Bacteria; phylum Bdellovibrionota_B; class Oligoflexia; order Silvanigrellales; family Silvanigrellaceae; genus Silvanigrella; species Silvanigrella multicolorata. The sequence goes on along the minus strand of NZ_WFLN01000005.1, from coordinate 658,506 downwards.
AATTGCCAGTAGTAAGAACATTGAGGACATTTTTATTTGTTTTAAGAGATTCAATGGACTTAATTCCTATTGGATTTCCATTTGCAAGAACTAATTGATCGGTCAATTTTACATTTTTAGCAGCAATCATTCGGCCATCTGCAAGCAAAATTGCATGTTCAGAGGTTACTGCTAAACGTAAATTATTGTTAGTCTTAAAGACAGAAACTAAATTATCGAATCTATCGCAAGTTGGAAAAGAATTTAATCGAACTAAGGAATTAAACTCATCTTGATTTATACAACCAATTTGCAGTGCATAATCCCTTTCTTTTTTACAGTAGCTTTCCTCCGGCACAAAGCCTGGAAGGCATCTACCGTTTCCGCTGGCTTTATCAATTCTATTTCCCGGAGGTGCTGCAAATGTTTGTATTGTAAGCAAGAGAGAGAAACAAAATATAAGAGATTTAAAGAAATTCATTGAGAAAACTTTATTGAGCATAATAAGCTCTCCTTAGTGCGGGTTTAAATTAAGTAATTGACTTTTTACTTAATATCGAAAATATTTAAATCGTGATTCTCAAAATTATTATTTGTTGTATCGCTACCGCAATTGCACCATGCTATTAATTCATTATTTCTATTACAAGCAGGAATTGCGCGATATATAACAAGCGAGTCATATTCATCTTGATTAATACACTTTTTTTCCAGAGCAAATATTCTTTCCTTATAGCAGAAATCTTCATTCATACTATCAATTAAGCATCGTAAACTGCGGTCAATTGGTCCATCTATCCGATTTCCCGGAGGGGCTGCATAAGATTGAACAGCAATTGAAATGGAGAGCGTTAAAAAGAAGCTTTTAGCAAGTTTTTGCAGAAATAGCTTTTTCTTCAAAGTAAGTCTCCGAAAATTTTAGAATTTTACTTCTGTGGATAGTTAATTTTTTTAAATGAATGAACAAGTTGCAGTCAGTTTGTCCAAAAAAATGACATTCATTTAACTTTAGTGTCGAGTTATCAGTATTTAAAAAGAAAAAAAAATTGTATGCATTTTTAGTAAAAAAAATGTGAGAGTTTTTACTAAAATAGTATGTCAAAATTTTGACGATTTTTTGGTAAAAAAGCATTTTTTTGTAAGTAATTAAATTTTTAAAGTACAATCAAAAACTCTTTTTTTAAGTTACAAATCTCTATTAAAAAAGATTGGATAAAAGAAAAATTCAGGGATTATTATTGAGAGTTCTATAATCAGAAATAAGTTTTAAGAATATTTAATTTCTTTGATTAATTTAATGCTATTTTATTGCGGAATATTTTAATTTTGGAAGAGGAATTAAGTAAAATAGGCCTAATGTAACAGATAAAAAAATATTTTTTACATAATTAAAATATTCTTTGTTCGAAATAAAAATAAGTTAATTATTATTATGACTATTGGAATTAAAATTATCATGAGATAAATTACTATTTGAATAATAGTAATTACCGCAAGGGCACCAAGCTATTAAATTATGACCTCTGTCACAAAGGGGAATAGATTGTTGCCAACAGATGAAAAAAGTTTAATGAAATTTTCCCTACGCCCGTAGGGAAACTCTGTTTTTTTATTTCCAGAACTAGCACCTACTCGGATCATCCCTACGGGCGTAGGGAAACTGCCGCAGTAGACCAGTGTCAGTATAACCACAGACCGGATCATCCCTACGGGCGTAGGGAAACTTTAGTAAGAAAACTTGATATTAGTCCGTCAAAGCGGATCATCCCTACGAGCGTAGGGAAACTGCCGCAGTAGACCAGTGTCAGTATAACCACAGACCGGATCATCCCTACGGGCGTAGGGAAACTGTAATAGACACTCATTCAATATCTCATAAATACGGATCATCCCTACGCCCGTAGGGAAACTTTCGACAAAATTCTATACGATATAAAAAAATTCGGATCATCCCTACGCCCGTAGGGAAACTAGGCAGCTTTCCACTTAAATCTAAATCCCGAACGGATCATCCCTACGCCCGTAGGGAAACTTTGATTTTCAGAATGATTTGTATTTTCTGTACCGGATCATCCCTACGGGCGTAGGGAAACTGCCACTTTTTTTTAAATTTCGTCGATCAATTGCGGATCATCCCTACGGGCGTAGGGAAACTGGTAATCTGATTTTTATTTGATGGTCTGTCACCGGATCATCCCTACGGGCGTAGGGAAACTGAATTTGCATTTTTGCTTTTGAGTGATTTAAATGGATCATCCCTACGGGCGTAGGGAAACTAATTTTTCCAATACGAACTCTTTCTTTCATTACGGATCATCCCTACGGGCGTAGGGAAACTAATTTTTCCAATACGAACTCTTTCTTTCATTACGGATCATCCCTACGGGCGTAGGGAAACTCTTTCCCTGGTATTTTCAAACCCTGAAATATCCGGATCATCCCTACGGGCGTAGGGAAACTTTTATTCCTATTTTTCGTTATTATTTCTTATACGGATCATCCCTACGGGCGTAGGGAAACTTACGTCAGGATTTAATATGAAATTATTTAAATCGGATCATCCCTACGGGCGTAGGGAAACTACTGACCCCTTGGATCCACAATAAGGCATTTGCGGATCATCCCTACGGGCGTAGGGAAACTTTTATTCAATATATTTAATACTGCTCAAGAAAACGGATCATCCCTACGGGCGTAGGGAAACTGATATTTCGTCTATTAAATCTCTAATTGAAATTCGGATCATCCCTACGGGCGTAGGGAAATTATGCTAGAAAAGTTTTAATTACTGACTCAGATCGGATCATCCCTACGGGCGTAGGGAAACTGATATTTCGTCTATTAAATCTCTAATTGAAATTCGGATCATCCCTACGGGCGTAGGGAAACTATGCTAGAAAAGTTTTAATTACTGACTCAGATCGGATCATCCCTACGGGCGTAGGGAAACTGATAAAAAGTTATGTACTTTGTGATAGTCAATCGGATCATCCCTACGGGCGTAGGGAAACTGCTGTACCAATAAGGAGCTCGATCAATGATAACGGATCATCCCTACGGGCGTAGGGAAACTCGTGTTTTGTTGGTATTCGTTCTGATGAATCCCGGATCATCCCTACGGGCGTAGGGAAACTTTTTTTTAATTCGTAAATAATGGCATGGTTTAACGGATCATCCCTACGGGCGTATGGAAACTGATACAAAAAACAAGGAAGTTCTGAAATAAACGGAACATCCCTACGGGCGTAGGGAAACTTTTAAATATTTTGTCTCAAAATAATTTTTTGCCGGATCATCCCTACGGGCGTAGGGAAACTTCACGACGCATATGATCAATGCTCGATCTGAGCGGATCATCCCTACGGGCGTAGGGAAACTTTTAATCCTTTTAATATTAAATATTTCCAAAGCGGATCATCCCTACGGGCGTAGGGAAACTTTTTTAAATTATTGAAGGTATCCATTTTAGCTCGGATCATCCCTACGCCCGTAGGGAAACTTTTATTAACTCTAAAAAGGAATTACAATCTAGCGGATCATCCCTACGCCCGTAGGGAAACTGAAAATATTCAATTTAAAATTGAGACAGGAAAGGGATCATCCCTACGCCCGTAGGGAAACTTTTTTTGTCGCTAATGTTGTCATTTTGTATTCCGGATCATCCCTACGCCCGTAGGGAAACTATTTTTATCTGGCCACAATGCACTTGCAATACCGGATCATCCCTACGCCCGTAGGGAAACTCTTTTAGGAAGGAACTGCATTTTAATTCATTTCGGATCATCCCTACGCCCGTAGGGAAACTTATTAATCGTATCTCTGTCTTTTATGAGATAACGGATCATCCCTACGCCCGTAGGGAAACTCAACATTGCTTTTTTTAAATATTAAATCGCATCGGATCATCCCTACGCCCGTAGGGAAACTTATTATCATCAGTCAAGTGTTTGAACTCAGTTCGGATCATCCCTACGCCCGTAGGGAAACTCTCATTTGAGTTTATATATTCATGTTTTGATACGGATCATCCCTACGCCCGTAGGGAAACTCCCACTGTACCAAGCAATCGAAGACTCGAAAGAGGATCATCCCTACGGGCGTAGGGAAACTGAAGGCTCTTCTTTAAAGAAAACCCAGGTGAACGGATCATCCCTACGCCCGTAGGGAAACTGAAGTACTTGGCTGAAGTATCAGATGCAAAAGCGGATCATCCCTACGCCCGTAGGGAAACTCTTACCGTGCACCAAATAGAGGGGGAGACGGGAGGATCATCCCTACGCCCGTATGGAAACTTGCTGTAAATGGATATTTTGATAAAGCCGAAACGGATCATCCCTACGCCCGTAGGGAAACTTCGATTTAAATTTGATTTCTGGTTCTAAATCATGGATCATCCCTACGCCCGTAGGGAAACTTTCAGGGTCGCCCCTTATGTGGGCGGTAGTAAGCGGATCATCCCTACGCCCGTAGGGAAACTATGTGTGTGAAACTTCCCAAGAATTATCATAGCGGATCATCCCTACGCCCGTAGGGAAACTTAAGTGGAAAGCTACCACGGCTCCACTTAAATCGGATCATCCCTACGCCCGTAGGGAAACTCTTGGTGGATTTACTTTTAAAGATATGGATAGAGGATCATCCCTACGCCCGTAGGGAAACTCTGAATACTACTCAAGTATAATTCTAAATTTTCGGATCATCCCTACGCCCGTAGGGAAACTTTATTTTCAGTATTAAAAATTATTTTCAATTACGGATCATCCCTACGCCCGTAGGGAAACTATGATAGTTTCTCCATTTTATTCAGGTCCAACCGGATCATCCCTACGCCCGTAGGGAAACTCCTCATCTACAAAAGTAGCGCAACAAAAAAACGGATCATCCCTACGCCCGTAGGGAAACTTGAAAAAAATGAATTTTTATTATCAGAAATTTCGGATCATCCCTACGCCCGTAGGGAAACTGTGTCTTTTTTGGAGATATAGGAAGAGGACAACGGATCATCCCTACGCCCGTAGGGAAACTTTTATTTGTCTGGTTATGAACAAGATTCAATACGGATCATCCCTACGCCCGTAGGGAAACTTGTCCCCATGCTTGTAATTGCACCCGAAAGGGCGGATCATCCCTACGGGCGTAGGGAAACTTTCACCAATTAAATTTGTTGCAACACCATCAAAGGATCATCCCTACGGGCGTAGGGAAACTTTCTTTTTTTTCGGATTTTGTGATTTTCAACTCGGATCATCCCTACGGGCGTAGGGAAACTACACGTGCATTGACTACGTCAGACTTTCCTAACGGATCATCCCTACGGGCGTAGGGAAACTGCGAGTTTAAATCTCGAATATTTTGAATAAAACGGATCATCCCTACGGGCGTAGGGAAACTGCCGCATTTTGCTTTCGCAATCAATCCCCAGACGGATCATCCCTACGGGCGTAGGGAAACTTATAACCTCCATTTGTTTCCTCAATTATACCATCGGATCATCCCTACGGGCGTAGGGAAACTATTCCAAACAATATCCGCTTCAAACTCGGCAGCGGATCATCCCTACGGGCGTAGGGAAACTCTCATATCCCGATGAAATGTGAGAAATAACCCCGGATCATCCCTACGGGCGTAGGGAAACTGAGGAAAAATAACTTTGACAGATTTAAACATGCGGATCATCCCTACGGGCGTAGGGAAACTGGATCTTGAGACAAATTTTAAAACAGAAGGATCGGATCATCCCTACGGGCGTAGGGAAACTAAGCTCAAGCAATGCTACAAACCACGCTGGAGCGGATCATCCCTACGGGCGTAGGGAAACTAATGATATTTCATGGTTTTATATCTGCGATCTCGGATCATCCCTACGGGCGTAGGGAAACTTGTGTGGAATCCTAAGTCGATTCCCACACATCCGGATCATCCCTACGGGCGTAGGGAAACTCTGCCAATATATTTCTCGGGATTACTCATCACCGGATCATCCCTACGGGCGTAGGGAAACTCCTTCATATATGGGTTCGTGGGGAGTCATGACCGGATCATCCCTACGGGCGTAGGGAAACTAAAATCAATATCATTATTTATCATATAGTAATCGGATCATCCCTACGGGCGTAGGGAAACTAAAAGAAACAATCGGTGCATTAATTGGCACTTCGGATCATCCCTACGGGCGTAGGGAAACTGTTTAATTGATGATCAAAATCAATTAATAAAACGGATCATCCCTACGGGCGTAGGGAAACTCAACTGAGATATTGGGTATCAGTATGCAGTTTCGGATCATCCCTACGGGCGTAGGGAAACTACACTATTTATGAGAAATATACTCTTTAACAACGGATCATCCCTACGGGCGTAGGGAAACTAATGTTAAAATATTATTTGGGAAATATACTTCCGGATCATCCCTACGGGCGTAGGGAAACTTTCATTGTGCTGAGTTGTATACCTTCATTTCGCGGATCATCCCTACGGGCGTAGGGAAACTACAATTTTCATATTTAGAAAGTAATTGATAAACGGATCATCCCTACGGGCGTAGGGAAACTTAAAACTGTTAAATCTCTATTTTTAGAAAGATCGGATCATCCCTACGGGCGTAGGGAAACTTCTAACATCTCATCTACGTCAAGCCAAATCGCCGGATCATCCCTACGGGCGTAGGGAAACTTTGATTTGGACGAAATCATAAAACAGCTGACTCGGATCATCCCTACGGGCGTAGGGAAACTAAGGACGTCCTCCGCCCGACTGGCTTTTAGATCGGATCATCCCTACGGGCGTAGGGAAACTTAGATGCGCAAAATTAATGCAAATAAAGCTCGCGGATCATCCCTACGGGCGTAGGGAAACTATTATGGCTATATGTTCAGTTATTCTTGCAACCGGATCATCCCTACGGGCGTAGGGAAACTCTCAGATTGTTCAGTGCGTCCACTCGTGTTTCCGGATCATCCCTACGGGCGTAGGGAAACTTCGTTTATTTTCCATGAAATCAACCTCGCAATCGGATCATCCCTACGGGCGTAGGGAAACTAACAAAAAAATGGAAATATAAGGGGATAAAATGGGATCATCCCTACGGGCGTAGGGAAACTTGTATGTAACAAGCCTTTTGGTTTTCCTGTTGTTGGATCATCCCTACGGGCGTAGGGAAACTAACTTGGAATTAGAAACTATGCCTTAATTCAGCGGATCATCCCTACGGGCGTAGGGAAACTGGATTTTTGCGTAAAATTTCGCATAAAAATATCGGATCATCCCTACGGGCGTAGGGAAACTTCTAGCTATACTGTCGCAGTTAATATAAATATCGGATCATCCCTACGGGCGTAGGGAAACTATTATGATAAGATTAGAGTTATCAAAATATTTTATATTTTATGTCTTATAAAATATAAATTTACGACTATTCTTTTATCAAATAGCATAGATAACCTACTTTTCATTGAATCGAATTAAAGAAAGTCCCTCAAAATCAACAATTTGCCTTCTTGCATCGCCAAAGGACACGAGTGAATAGCCTTGTTCGTTATTCATTGAATAAAGCAATACCCCACTCCCTCCTTTAGCTTCTTCTTGGCATTTGTTCCAGATATTTTCTCTTACCAAAGCTGATATTTTTCCAACAAAAACTCCAGCTTTAGGCTCAATCAACCACTTACTCAATTCACCTCGTAAACTTACAGGAACACACTCAAGAATGATCACCACCATGATTTTTGCCACCCTGAGAAATTGATTCTTCGCCTAATAAAAAACCAGGTTTTGCAGGATCGGAATCGAATGGTGAATGCTGTGAGCTATCATGATCCATGAGTTCTTGAATATCTTCAACAATTCGACTGAGAATGCGCTGATTTTTAAATTCATCTCGTAAATGAAGTCGTATATTTCTTTCATAATCTTTTGTTTTTTTAGAAATCATTTCAAATGCAATGGGAATAGTAAGTTCTGCTTTGTAAAAGTCCGCAATGTCATAAACAAATGCAAGCTGTTTTCCCGTATGAATAAAACCCAAAGCAGGTGAATATCCAAGTGCAACTATAGCTGAATGACAAACTCCATATAAACAAGAGTTTGCCACGCTCACAGCCCTGTCTACATCACTTCCTTTTTCCCAGTTTTTTCGATCGTATTTTCGACCATGCCAAGGGACATTGTATTTTTCAGAATTTAATTTATAAATTGCTCGAACACGGACTCCTTCTTTTCCTCTTAATTGCTCGATAGTAATGTCATCGGGCAAAATATCAGAAAATCTTTTATTATACATTTTCTTAGCAATTTCGACACGTGACTTATTATCAGCAAATAAAAGAGCTTGTTTAATTATACTTTCGGAAGAATTTGTTTCGCCTTTTCCAACAGCATAAAAGCGAACGCTTTCTTCACCCGTCCATGCAATTAAACATCCTGCATCACAAGTTGTTTTAATAGCAGCGTGCGTAATTTTAGTACCCGGACCAAGCATTAATAAAGTAAGAGAAGCCACAGGAATTTGCACTTTTCCGGTGTTGTCAAAAACAGCAATACTCTTATCATCTTGCTCAATTATGCCCTGCTCAATGTACAAGTAACTAAAGCTATCACGAATTTTTGGTAGAATTCTTAAATCTTTCATTTTAAATTCTTTTTATAGAAAGCATGCCAAAACCAAAACTCTTGGCTGAACCAATTCCATTTTGAATCGCATGCTTAAATAAAACGGCATCTGTTACTTTCAATGTCCCCATAAATAACACTGAATTAAAATATGAAGAAAATTTTCCTTGTAAGATGCTCTCCAATTCATGGCAGTCCTCTTTAAAGAAATCACAATTTATAATAGAAAAACCATGATTTTTTGCTTTTGAATCAAGCCATTTTTTCAGTTCTGTATAAATGATTTTATTTTTTTCTTCACAAGGTATACTTTTATCTTTTACTACACCTAAGGGTATTCTCTTACTTGTTTTACTGCCTAAAACAGGCATAGCTTTAGTTGGATTGGCACGAAGTTTAAACATAAATGTTTGCCCATTCTCAAAATTAGGCTCAAGCATTTTATATTCTATATTTGCAGTGAGATTTAAATTTTTTATTTTACTTAACAATCTTTCTTTATTTATCTCACTATTTACTTGAACTAAAATATTGGGAATACTTCTATTTAAAGAATCCATTCTCCATAATATTCTTGCATGAGAGTTTTCATCTTTTTGAGCACATTCAACCAATTGATGAATTTTATAAGGCAAATTTGCATCACCCAAAAAGTGAAAATTTGGAATAGATTGTTCAAATTTAATATTAATAAAATTTATCATATTTTGACACATCCTTATAATATTCAAAAATAGGATTAATCGCATCTTTAATTTTAGAAATATCAACCCAATCTTCTACGTAAGTTCTCTTTTCAAATTTCCGCGTATTAAATGAAATTGGAAAATCAAAATCAGAGCGCACAATATAATTATTTACTTGCATCTGCGAAGACAATTCTTTAAAGCATCGATATGTCCCTTTTTCAGAAAAAAGTTCTTCGAATGATCCTTCCTTTAAGGACTCTCCGATTAAAAATGGACTTGCAGATGGACAAGATTTTCTTCCTAAAAAAACAAGCCATTTAGGATATTTCAAAGCATGCATAATTTTTTCTAAAGCATCTTTTTCACCTTCTATAACTGCTATATAAAAGGAATTTGTAATATAATATCGAGTCGATAAATCCATATCTGTTTTAATTTTTCCACTTACATCAAGAACACCTTCAATAGTCTGATAATCTTTTTCAACATAATCTATATTCTTTAAGGAAATAGTATTAATGCGTAATTTATTTAATTGTGCAAGAGATTCTTCATCCTCTCTTTCAATACCCATTGAGCTTGCTAAAAGACCAATGATACCAGAGCGACTTGGCATGGTAGATGTGCTACGCAAAGAAAGCTTTGAATCAATACCCCATGATTGCATAGGGCCTTGCAAATTAATACATAAGCTCCATAAACTCATTTTTTAACTCCAAGCCGTTTCTTTAATAAAAAATTCACAATTTTTTGCAAAATTATTTGTAGTTACATTAATATTCATATCTTTCAACTTATCTTTAATCTCCATTTCTTCATCTAATGAATGAAAACATATTGATTTTCTTTCATCGCTCCAGTTATATAATTTATTATTTCTTCGCAAATAATCAATTAAATAAATACTAGAGTTTTCCATTAAGGACAACTTAGGATTTGTATCTTTTCTCACAGGCTTAAGAAATGAATTCACTAACGAAAAAGGTTGTCTGTGGGTTGCGCTCAATAAAATAAAATCAGGAACAGAATGAGGAGCTGTTGATGTTGCTTTTCCACTCGGTACGGCATGCACAAATGATTTAAAAAATGCATTCATTGTTTTGAGAGCCAGTTCTTTATCACCCCCTAAATTTTTTAATAATGTTTCGTATGAAACACAGGCATACCTGTAAAAACAAGGGCTGGCAAACTGAATATTACCAAGCATTGCTGCACCAGAGTCATTTTTATCATCAGACTTTATTAAATCATCTAAACCTGTAAAGAAATCATCTTCAATTAAAATTTCATTGACAGAAATAGCGTGGGCAAATTGAACTGCCGAGTCAACACTTAATTTAGCATCGGAAGCAGCCATTCTTCCAAATAAAGCAATGTCAGGCGCTAAAGTTGATGTTTTACGCTCTTTAATGAACTCAGTTGCAGCCTTCCCAGCATCAAAATCATGTTTTTTTAAAATATTTGCAGCCATTGCAATTTCAGTGCGACTGGTAAAAAAGAGGGTCATCAATCGATGCGACTCCTGTGAAGTATTTTCTTCGAGAAGTTCAAAAGTCTGATTTTCTTTTGCTTTTGATTTTTTCTTTACCGCTTCTGATTTTCCAAAACCAATTTTTTCAAGAAATTCAACAATATTTTTTGAAATCTTTTCATTTTCTAGAGAGACTTCAGTTATTTTACAAATTTCACTTAAAATAATTCGAGTTCTTATGCCAAAATCTTCTTTAAATTCATTATAAAAATCTTGATGATTGCGAATAGCTCTTTTCCAACATTGGGAAGAAACACGTTGCCTATTGTATCCGCCAAAATTAATTGTTTTTAACATATTATTATCATCACGATTCAAATTGACTGTGCTAAAAGATTGCAAAACAGAAATTTCAAAAAACATTATTTACTCCTTTTTTTTCTTATCATTTTTAGATGGTAAATTTAAACTATTATAAAACTCGACAGCCCATTTGTATTGGATTCTCTCATATTTATTTTTATACTCATATTTATTTTTATCCCAATAATAAATATCTAAATATAATTCGCACCAATTTATTTTATACATATCAAAATTACTATTCATAATCGAAATGAGAGAATGCAATCCAATAGATAAATGTTCTCGAGGTGTGTGAAGTAAATTAAGAAACCTCCTTTCAATTGAATTATAATTTTCACTATTTGGGGTTTCGAGCATTTTTCCAAGGGCTACGGGAAAATTTTCTTTTTTTTCGGCTTTTGAATAACCAAGTGAAGCTTGAATAGGACATAAAATCATTAAGGTATCTTGCAAAATATTTTCATTGAATTGAATATTTTTTTGATTTAAATCGAGTGCAATATTTTTGCGAACCAGCGCAAAATAAATTAAATGGAAACGATCTACACGATTACGAGCCGATTTTATTTTTGCAATAAGTTCTTTTGAAAGTGCTGATCTATCTTCTTCTCTTTCTATGAGTAAATCATCAATTGCTTTTGAAATTCCATAAAAATAATTTGATAACTCATCTGAATTACTGTGTGATTTTATGCTCATTTTTATGACCCTTATATAGTAAACCTAATAATTTATACTTTAAAACTCCATCGCTTATTGATTGAATAAATTTTTCCTTTGCTTTATCACACGCTTTATAAACTTCGCTATTAAACTCTTTTTTTAAATATTCTTCATTATAATTTTCAGAAATTTTAAAAATTAGATTATGTAAAAAATAAGAGCCCATTCTATTCCAGTAAACGTTAAGAGCTTCAGAGTGATTTAATAAATTAAAAAAATCATCTTTTGAAAACACTTCGGAAAATGCTTCTTTGAATGACGATTTAAGGCCAAATTCAATATTATGTATTTTTTCAATATAGCTTTCTAAGTCTTGCTTCTTTTCTGTTTCAAGTAGTTTTTTTGAAAACTCAAAATGCGAACGCATACTGCCAAAGGCCTTAGCTTGATCAGAATAAATTCCCAGAACTTCTAGTTTTATTTTTTCTTCAATACAATCAGGCGAAGATTTATTTAAAGTGAACCAATGCAAAATATTGTGTAGATCACGCCAAACTGCTTTATTTTGATCTGCCTTTAAATTATAAATTTCTTGTTTCTTTTTATTTTCTGCATAAATTAAAAATGGATAAAGTGTGTCTATGTTTTCACTTTTGAAAATTCCTTGAGCACGCTTAATACGCATAACTGTGGGCTGTGCTCCCGAATAATCCCATTCGAGTTGAAAAATACGTTCAAAACCAAATTTTTCACAGGTTGAGTGTGAGTCTAAAAAGTTTTTATATTTTTCTATCTGCGAAAGACCGTGATCAGAACACTCCCAAATAGGTGGAATAGAAAATTTATTTTCTTCTCCTTCCATATTGCTTCTATAGCTTTCGGTACATTCAAAATAATAAGCCGCATTGCTATAAATTGTTTTTTGTAAGTTAGACATAACAAAAAAAACAGACAGAGGTCTTGTGGCAATTGAGTCAACATAATTGTTCTTTTCGCCTTTCAGACCGCCACCCAAACCACCAAAACCAAATAAATGACCTTGCAGTAAGGCAAAAAGAACTTCGCTCACATTTAAATTTTTTGGATATAAATCACTATTTTTGGTAAAATGACTGCCATTGTTTCCACTTTCCATTTCAAGTAAAAGAGTCGCAATAGAATTAAAATCTTTTTCACCGAGTTTTTTATGATCTGGCTGTTGTAAGAAAAAATGATCGGGACCTGCCAATTGAAAATGTTTTTCGTATTGATCTAAATAAGGCACTAAGTTTTTAAAAAATACTTTGGGATCGTCATCAATTTTTTTAAATTTCCGTGCATAGGAGATTGCAGTGAAATTCATAAAATGCTGAAGAGAAATTCTATTAGGAATGCTGTCTAAATTATAGTCTACATAATTTTCACAATTTATTAAAAAATCTCTCAAATGAACGGTTTTTTTATTCCCAGATAAATCTATTACGGGAATCCATGCCACTTCTGTAAATATATTACTTTTAATTTCTGTATGCATATATTATATTCCAATTTTTGAAATCAATAAAATAAAAAAGCATAAGCCTCATTAAGCTAGCATTTTTTTTTAAGTACGCAAATATTTTTATCATAAATTTAATATTTTAATATTTTATTTTTCAAAAAATATTACAAATTTACAAATCTAAAACCAAGATGAGCACAGTATCTTAATTCCTTTTTTTCTGTTTTTTTGAATGCATAAACTCCATTCCAATTTAAGAAAATACCTTCATAATATCTTAAATTATCTGAATTTTTAACCACATTAAAAAACTCTAAAAGATCCCCTTTTGCAATATTGTTATAGACATAACCAGGAATTGTAATTTGTGTTTGAATAATTCTTTTGAGATTATTTCTATCTGAATCTAAAATATTTTTAATTTTAAATAAATTATTTTTTTCATCAATATAACATATATTATTTTCGCTTTTCACAAGAAAAATAAGTTGATTAGAAGAATCAAATAAACGAGTTTGAGATTTTATATCAAAATCAAATTGCCTTTCTTTAGTTAAATCGGGAAACCAGTTTGTTTTTTTATTATAATTTCTTGGCAGATTTAATAATACTTTAGCTGCACCTGATATTTTATCCAGTGAATCTGTTTCTAATTTTCTTTTTTCTTTAGTCAATCTCTCACACTCAATAGAATTAGATTCTTCACTATACACTTTATATATTAAATTCTCTAAATCAAAAATATCATCTATTAAATTATTATCTTTTAAAAACTCCTTAATAACAATGAAAGTTTTTAATAAAATATATTCAAAATAAACTTTTTTGCTACCTTGACAAAGCTTAAATTGAGGTAAATGATCTTCAGCACAATTCTCATAAAAAACACCAAATGAACTTGGTTTAAAGTCATTTCCCATTTCAAGATCCCAACGACATCTCCTATAATGACGTCCCATTCTTTGCAAAAGCAAATCAATTGGACATAAAAAAGAATACATATAATCAAAATCTATATCTAAACTTTGTTCAATGACCTGAGTAGAAATAATAATTTTAAAAAGTGGTCTTAAACTTTCTTCACCTTTTATAAATTTTTTAAACTCATCTTTACCCAATCGTGTTTTAATAAATTCTTCTTTTTCAAGACGTAAAGCCATGCTGAAGCGTGCATGAAAAAGAAGTATATTTTCATTTTTAATGCCTTTTTCTTCAAATGCTAAATAGACTTCTTGAGCTGTTTTTACAGTATTACAAACAATCCCCACCACACCAAAATAAGAACCATCTGAGGACTTGCTTAAATTATTTAAAACTTGCTCTACAATATCTAAAAAATTATTAATTTTTATTAGCTTTACAGGTGTTTTCTTAGATTTTAAATCATTTGGACTTGAAACTTTCTCTTGAAATGAGTCTACACAGTTTTTTGAAACCATCGTAATTCTAGGAAAACCAAAATTTAATGTTGATGTTTTTAAACCTGAATAAGCATTTAAGAATTTTTCACGTTTGCTCTTTGGCAGAGTTGCGGACAATAAAATAACTTGGCAATTATGTAAAGAAAGCCATTCTAAAAGATTGCAAATAAGTTTGTCCATATAGGCATCATAAGCATGAATTTCATCTAAAATAATCGTCTTGCCTGCGAGGGCAAAATGCTTTACAAAATAATGCTTTTCTTTTTTTAAAATACTTCTAAGCACTTGATCAATAGTACCCACAGCAAATTCTGCTAATAAACCAGTACGAGAAGAGGCATGCCAAGAACTTGTCACAATACCAGAAAGATCTTCTTTAAAATAATCATCATCGTAATCACTTTCATACACTTCTTCACAAGAATTATTTAAATTTGATTTTTGAATTTCATCATTATTCAAGCTCAATAAAGTATCTAAATAAACATCGTTCCATTTTTTATTTGCATGCATCAACTGATTTTGGACTGTTATATTTTTTTCTCCAAAAAAATAATTTAGAATAGAATTAATACGTCCATACATTTGATTGCTCGTTGCTTGAGTGGGTAAAGCAAAATATAAACCTCTACTTTGCTTTGAAAAAGGGGACATTAAAAAAGAAAGGGCTGCTTCGGTTTTTCCCATTCCCATTGGGGCTTCTAATATAACAAGAGAAGGGTTCTTTGCTTTTTCAACAAATTTTAAAACATCTTCTTGAAAAGATCGGGGTGAAAAATGAAATATGTCTTTAAAATCAGAAAATGTGAAATATTTCGAATTTTGATTTCCCCAAAAAATATTACCCGAAAGAACTGCACTTGCTTGCCTTCGCTTACAATGGAAATACTCAATGAGTCCATTATAATCACAAGGAGTTGAACAATAATTAAAATAATCTTCGTTTGATGCAATCCAATCTGCAGCACAAGCAAAACCTGCAAATTGTAAATCATTTTGGTATTTAATTTCATCGCTATCTGAAATATTTTCTAATATAAAACTCTCAAGCTTTAATTCTTCACCAACAATAATATTCCAAACATTTTCCATGACACTCATTCTTAAGCTTTGCCACTCATCGTCTCCAAAACTTCTCTGAGTAAATTCATAGAAGCTAAAATTATTCCACTTCTCGAACTTTTCTGTAGGTATTCCATTTAATTTATCATGATGGTGACCTGCTGCAATTGCAAAACGAATAGGATAAGATTTATAGTTCAACAGCGGGTTTATTGAAAAAAAATAATCTAAAAGTGTATAAGAGCTTATATAGCCATGGCAAATTCTTTTTTCAATATGAAAGCCTCGTTCAATTTGTTGCCAAAATTGAGTTTTCCCTTTCCACTGTTGTAAAGAAATATGATCTTTATTTTTTATTCCAATTAGGGATTGAAATACAGGAGAAAGCTTCCCTAAATCATGGATTGCTACAAAAAAAGAAAGAATTTTTTGACATGTATTTTGCGAATATATTTTAAGAAAAGAACCACATATACTTTCAATCATTCGAGGTTCGCGGTTTAAGATCTCATATGCACAAGCCCCTGCATCTAAAAGATGATAAATAACGGAATGAAATTCATTTAAAATTTTCCCTTTTTTTTCTTTGTCATTTTTCTCTCTTTTTATTTTTGCCCAACCTAAAAAGATTTCTCTATTAATTTCATCAGAATTTGTTAAAGACATGACGACCTCACTTTTTTAGATGTTTGAAGGTATAAAATAAGTATTTTTTTAATTTATACAATAATTTTATAAGTAAATCAGTATTTTTAAAATATTACATTAAATCAAATTTTTTTTATTGACAAATTTTTTTAAAAAATTTAATAATCAAATTGGTAAATGATATAGAGCCATATAATATTATTTATGAATTCAATTTTTTGTTATTCTAATCTACTCAATTTTTTAAGTTTATTTTAAATATGTAAATAAATATTGCTATTAAATAAATCTACTCTAATTAAGATACAGTAACTTATTAAACTATAATCAAAGTCAAAAATAACCATAGTACTCAGCAATAAGAGCTTTTATCAAGGTGTAAAAAATGATTAATAATATAGAACTTGAATTACTAAGTGAAGCTTATTTAATTGGTAAAACTTTAAATAAAACTCCACTTTCTTTCAACGATCCTGATCAATTTATCAGCATCATTTCGGATGATTACTATAATACCATTATTTGCCCTATTCATTTCAAAAAATGTTTTATGTTTCAAATTTCAAATGGATGGCGCGCATTGCGCATTAAAAGCACATTCGATTTCTCTCACTCAGAGATCTTAGTCTCAATTTTATTACCCCTTTCAAAAGAAGAAATCAGCGTTTTTATTACATCAACTTTTGAGACTGATTATATTCTCATAAAAGAATTTATGCTTGATAAAGCTCTTAAAGCACTAAATGAAGCCGGTCATTCTATTATTCCAGTTTGAAGAGATTCAGGAATGTTTTCAAGCTCATTTGCTTCTTCAACAAGCATTCTATTGCGTGCATCCAATGGTTCACGTAATAGAACTCTTTGTAACCTTTTTGCTTCAGCTGCAAGAGCAGGATCAAATTCCCCTAAACGCCCACAGCTTTGTAAGAAGGTAGAAAAGCGGAAAAGAACATTCATACAATCGCCTGCTGAAAAATATTTAGAGGAATGTTCTTCGACTAAATCTTCCCACTGTGTTTTTGGGTTTAACCAATGTTTAATAAGCGATGCTGCCCCTAAATTAAATTCCCGAAAGACAAGTTCATTTCCTTCTTGAATTTCTTCTCCACGCCTTGCTTTCACTTCATCATATAATTCAGGGAAAAGTGCACATGGATAATATTTTTCAATTAGAGAAGGAATTTTTAAATCATTTAAAAAAGCCATATCAGCAAAAGTATCTGGTATTTCTTTAAAATGAGCCGCACCAAATGCTGCCATTGCTTGAATATAATCTAAAAAAGTATCTTTATTTAAATATCCTTGAGCTAACCAATTTGCAATTATGAGGCCACCTGCTTGCGGAAAGTGACGGGCTAAATTACCCATTTCAGTAGGAACAGAATCATTTAATGCACCCACATCCTGTAAATGTGTGACAATTTTATTGAGCATACTGTTACGAGCTGTACCCATCATAGTGTGGCAAACTTTTTTTGCTGGGCAGCGATTGCAAGCAATATCAGATCGATTTTTCCCTTTTTGGAATTTTTTATATGTCTGTGGAATATCGGTGCAAGCAATATTTTCAAATCCACTTTTACGATATAAAGCTCCCGAAAGAAGATCATGGTCTGCAACAAGTACTTGTGAAGAATCTTTGCCAATCATAAAAAAAGATTTTTGATAAAAATTTGATAAATAAGCTATGCTTTGGTGCTGTCCTAAAATACCAATCACAGTTGTAGGATCAAATTTAAGTGAACTGCGACACAATTCTCGTTCTCTTGGCCGTTGTTCAGCATATCGCCCTGCATGAAACCAAAGAGAAAACCCTTGCTTATCATGCCCACGTCGTCCAGCTCTGCCAAGCATCTGCATTATTTCGGTATTAGAGTAACGAGTTTCTCCACTTTCGCTTGGTCGAGACTCATCTGATATAAATGCACTGCGCACAGCAAAATTAACGCCCAAACTGATTCCCATTGTTCCACAACAAATTCTTAAAAGACCTTCCTTTAATAAAGATTCAATTGCCACACGGCCAGGAGGAATCATTCCACTGTGATGATAAGCAATCCCATAGCGGGTGATGAGTCTTTGCAATTCAGGGGGTACATATTCAAAGCCAGATAGTGTTTTCAAACGTTCCCTTAATTTTTCAGCTTCGGGCCCCTCATAAGATTGTCGCAATTGTTTAGAAAAATTAAGGGCAATCCCTTCGACATCTGCTCTGCGTCCTGCATATATGACAATTGGCCCCATATTTAATTCAAGTGCTTGCAATATAGGCTGCGCAAAAGAATTATAAACATCACGTCCACGAAAGCGGCGTGTGTCCTTACGAAACTGTTTTGCTGCTTTAGAAAGTATTGCAAATTCTTCATTGCTTAATTTTAAATCTTCTGCAAACAGCCAGCCAAATTTTGTATAAACCATATGTACCAAAGGCACAGGTCTTTTTGTAACTTTAATAACGGCTGTTTCTTTGCCAGTTAATCCTGTTATCCATTGTGCAAACTCATCACTATTTGGCACACTTGCAGATAATAAAACCAATTGACTGTCTTTAGGAGTTAAAATAAGTGATTCTTCCCAAGCACTCCCCCGACTTTCATCTTGTAAAAAATGATATTCATCATAGACAACCACACGTCTATTCATATTAGGTTCTATTCCTAATAAACTGTTCCGATAGGTTTCTAGTGTTGCTAAAATGATGGGGGCACTTAAATTTTCTTTAAAGTCGCCCGTATTGATTCCAACTTTTTCACGCCCATATTTTTCGCTAAATTCACGATATTTATCGTTACTTAAACTTTTTACTGGACTTGTATAAATAAGTCTCCCACCTTCTTTCATACGATATTCAAGAAGTGCCTCAATAACTCTTGTTTTTCCAGCTGAAGTAGGGGCATCTACAATGACGTGTTTGCCTGCAAGAAGTGCTTCAAGAGCTTGATATTGCCAATCATCCAGCATCAAGCCACCTGGTGTTATTTTGGCATTTAAGGGTGATTTTTCTTTTACAAGTAACGATTTTTCAGAATAATTATTCGGAATATTTTTTAAACTTTCCACTTCACGCTTATGTTTTGCTAAAGCAAAGCCTCGAGTGGGTGCAGTGATTTCTTCTTTTGAAATCTCAATTGTTTTATTTATCTGCTCTTTTTGAGCTGCTTTAATATATGATTTATTGGGAGAAAAACGAGGTAAAAGTTTAGAATTTGTCTCTCTCTCTTTTGAGAGTTCTTGTGAGCTTTCTCCATGCGAGGTTAAAGCAAGTCCTAAATCGACTGCACTTATTTTACCTTCAACCAATTGCTGAATTTTCTTTTTTGCATTTTCAGCAAATTTTTTAAGGTTTTCTTCACCTTTTTTTGCAATTAAGAGAGAATCGAATTCAAATTGAGGATCTTTGTGAGCTTGAGGGTGCCAATTTTTCCGTTGGAAATTTTTTTGTGAAGAAAAGTTTCTTTGATCTTGTGGGCTTTTTTTATTTTGGGAGTTTCTCCCTCCGAAAGTTTTTTCTTTTACATTTCTTGGTGTTGATTCAGCGTCTCGGTTTTGGGAGCGTTCCACTCCAAAGCTCTTGTGCGAACGACTTTTTTTCTTCAAAATTTCCTCCAGTTATAACCTTCTAAAATCATCAAAGAGGTGAACAATTTTTCAGTTCATCTTTGTATGAATATACAAGCATTTTCTATAATCATCTATAGGAAATAGAGCAAGTAAAAATATACCAGAGGATCATTTGGCAAATCCAAATTACGCTCAATTTTTAAACATTTCTAAAAAATTTTTAATTTGAAAAAATAAAAATACTAATTGACTAAATTTGATATTTTTATTATTTGTAAAAAAATACTAAAATATTTTTTTACGTTTTTGAAAAAAACTAATTTTTGTAATATCTTATAAGACTCTTTTAAAATATTTTTAACCAAAGCATTCCACAACTTGATAAAAAAATTAAAATCATTATAATAATTTTATGAATTGAACGAATCAATTCATTATAAATAACTTAAGTATTAATAATTTAGACTTACATAGTCACAATTATTTTTATATAAATTTTTATTCTCAAATTGAAACTATTGCTATAATTAAACCGTTTAACAAATAATATAATAAATTTATAATTTGTTGTTTTTGATATGGATTTACTATGAAAACGATTAGATGCTCGATAAAACAAGTTTTAAATGGAAGAAAATTAATTGGAAAAACTAAAGAAACAGCAATTCAAGAGTGCCTGAATGAAGTTCATGAAAAAATTTATAAAAAAAGTATCAATCCAATTAATATAAAATTATGCTTAAAAATTTGTTTATGCCTTGAAAACGACTCTAAACAAATATTCAGTCAAAATTTTCTTGATAATATTGGAGAGCTCAATAAAAATCAAAACTTTATTTTTAGAAAAGTTTTGCCAAGAAGTATCCAAAAATTTATTGCATATTTGTATATTTCATTCGAATCAAATCAAAAAAAATTTATTGGACAAAATAAATCATATATCGATCCACAAACTCTAAATATAGAGGCATTTAAAATATGGTTTATGTCAAAATTAAATATAAATGAATCAACTTATATCTATATTATCGAAAAGGACTATATTAAAGATATTTTTCATGAAACTTCTAAAAAAATACAATTAGGCAGCACACCCAATAAAAAAGTTTCACGCATTGTTGTCTTTGGTGACAGTCTTTCTGATGCAGGTCTTATGTACTCATCGGCTTTAGGAAAAGTTTTTCTTAAATTGAATGAATTTAACAAAAATATTAAAATTTTAAATAATTCTCCGCACGGACGTTTTACAAATGGTTACGTTTGGTGCGACATTATTCCAGCTTATCTGCTTTTTATGGCTGAAAATAAAAAAGAAAATAAATATTATACATACGAAGATATTTTGACTCACAGATTAAATAAAAATAGAGTGGATCAGTTTTTATTAAATTATGCTAAGGGAGGTTCTACTGCGGGCAATTATTCTCTGTTTACAAATATTTCAAGTCTACAGTGCAAAACAATTGTTTTAGGCATGATCTTAGATTGTCTTGAAAATCAGGTAGATCGGCACTTAAAAGAACATACGAATATAGCAAATAATTTAAATATTATTTGGGCTGGACCAAATGACCTTGTCACTTTAGGCTGGGAAAATATAAAAGGCATTGAATGCGCGCAAAAAGGAATATTTAATACAATTAATAAACTTAAAGCATATGGAGCAAAAAATTTTTTACTCATAAATATGCCTGATATTTATATTTCTCCTCAGTTTCAATCTGCCTCCCAAGAAACTCGAAATCATATTTCTTGTTTGGTCGATAAATTTAATGCAGATCTTGAAAAAAAATCTAAAAAAGAAAATATTAAACTTTTTGATATTCGCCATGTCATTCGTGATTTATCTAAAAATAATTTTAAATATTATGAGTATGAAGGTTTTCGCTACGATATTAATTTAACAAACACACATGAAGGTATTGCTTTGGTAGATGAAATTAAAAAGAATGAAAGATATATGTATTTTGACGATTTGCATCCATCCTCAGTCACACATGGTTTACTTGGCTTTGTTATCGCTAAATATATTTTAAATAACTTTGAATTTAAACAAGAGAGAACCCTGCCTATACAGAGAAGTCATTCGTGTCAATTTTAAAATAAAATAACTTTGAAGAGCATGATGCTTTTAAAAAGAAATACTTAATCCTCCGCATTTTAAATACGAAGGATTAAGTTTATAATATTTGTAAAAAATTAATTGTTTATTCTACAAAATTTAATCGACTCTAGCATTGTATCTTTTATGAATTCTTCATTATCTAGTAGCTCAAGACTGATATTATTTTTAAGCATCTCTCTTGGATAACAAGGAATAGGGTTATTTGACAAATCGAGATTTACTAAAGAAACAAGATTATCAAAAAAACCATCTGGCAGAGAACTCAAATTATTGTTTTTTATATTGAGGAAAACTAAATTAGGATTTTCTTGAAAAATACGACTTTGTAGCTCACTAATTTTGTTTCCAAATATACCTATATTAACAAGTTCTTTATTGTTGTAAAAAGCATTCTCAGGAATTTGAGAAATTTGATTGTCATTAATTTCAAAGCTTACCAATTTTGTGAAATTATTTAATTCTAAAGGGAAGATTTTAAATTTATTATCAGATAATTCAATTGACTCAAGATTGACAACCTTGCTAAAGACTCCAGGCTCTAAATATTCAAGTTCATTCTCATATAAAGAAATCCAATTTAAATTTGGATTGTGATCAAAAACACCTAATGGAAGACTCGAAATTTTATTTTTCATCAGCCAAAGAATTTCTAATTGACTCAATTTATTGAAAGTTTCTTTTGGAATATGAGTAAGATTATTTTCACTTAAGATAATCCATTTTAAATTTGTTAGTTTATCAAATATTCCAATTGGTAAATGTGATATTTTATTTTTCACTAAGTTAAGAGTCGTTAAATTTATAAAACCTGTTAACAGACTGAGATCTGAAATATTCATGTCTTTTAAATTTAAGTCTTGAATTTCATTTGGATCAATTATGCAGGTTGAAGAAATATTTCTTGCAATATTAAAGATTTCAGAATTTTGCTCCGAATTCAAACACCACTCTTTAAATGTATGGTTTAAAAGCACGTTAAATGTGCTCACTCGAGCTCCATTGGAAGCAAAAATATCATATTGACAACTTGTCGCTTTTTCTAATTTGATATCTTTAATTTCAGGAATAATCTTATCATTAAGCAATTTAAAATGCACTTGCTTACAAGCCTGTTCGGAATTTACACTGGGAGCTATTTTAAAATTTGAACTTATTATGTCATTTTCACTTAGATTTGAAAATAAAACTTGAATTTCAAAATCTGAAAAATCGTTTAAATCTTCTGTTACTCCCGCAGTCGTAGAATTCCCTTCACGTGTAAGAGCTGACTTGGCACTTTTTACGCCATTTATATCTTTGACAACATATAAATTGCTATCATACTCTTTTAAAAAAATTTTATTCTCAGGAACATCTTCTTGATGTGACTTATCACTTTCAGTTAAATTTTTATTTAATAAAATATGATTTTCATTTATCTGTTCCGCATTTGTAGAGTTTGAAATACTTAATAATGGAAACATAAGTGCTGCAATTTTAAAACTATTGATTTTCAAAGCAAAATATCCTTATAAAACTATGTAATAACTATTAACTTTTAGAACATTTATGAATTATACGATAAATAAATTATTTTCAATGACAAAAGCTATGAATATAAATAATTGATCAAATTAAAACTTAAGTGATTTTCGGATGATATATTTTATTATAAAAAAAAGAGTGATTTTGATTTCCAAAATCACTTTACAGAATGGTTTAAACTTCTATTAAACAACAAATAAGCAAAAAACTCTATTAAAACTCTATTAAAAATTTATTTCAGTAGCTTTTATTTCCTTTGGTCCATATAATTTTTTTGAAATGAATGAACTTAAATATAATGAAATTTTATGGCAGGTCGATTTTACGAGGATTTTATTGCTATAAGATATTTTTAGAGTTTTTTTCATAAGAAAGAGTGGCCTTAATCTTTAAAGGTTAATGATATAAAATCTTTATATCATTTCTAAATAAAGATCAAATATTTTTCTTACCATATTTTTAAGTCAAAAACAGGTTTAAAAGAGAGCTTATTATGAGCTGCACATTGGAATGCTTCAGAAAATTGTGGCATCCTCCTCACACCTAAATCCACTCGATAAACAGCTCTAGCATGCATATCTGCTGGGATTAATTTATTTTCATAGCTTACAATGAGAGGCATTTCAGCATGCCTCTTAGTCGTACAAAAATTCTTTGCATAAGAGATAAAAAATTCTTTTTCATTATTATTTGTCCCTATTTTACTATTTTTTGAATTTTCTTCCATTTCATTTTGTGCTAAAAGAGAATCCTCATAGCTAAGCTGCATAGCAACAAGATCAGAAAAATTTTCAGAAAATGTGTATTCACCATATGTCAATCCAAAAAAATTCGGCAAAAAATTTTTACTTTCTTCTAAGTCATTAAATTCTTCTCTTAAACTTTTAAAAATATAACTCCACTGAGGACTTCCAATGAATGGATTCAATAGAATATGCCCAAGCTCATGTGCAATGATATGAGACACTGAGTTTATATTTGTTTTATTTGAATGGGATGTATTAAGTAATTGAACGACACTTAATCCAATAAATACTTTTTTATCTTTTTCATGGGCAATGTTATAAAAATAGTCATTTAGAGAGTTTAAAACTTCATAATCAATTTTTATATTTTCATTATTTGCATCCTCTTCTTGCAATTTTGGCTGCTGAATAATAAGTTGACTCTCATTCATTTCAGCAATCGCTTTATTTTTAATACTTTCATCAATTAAGTCACTTTTTTGTACATTTTGAATGAGATTAAATTTTAGACGATTAAATATTTCATTTGCTTTTTTTTCATGATCCAAAAAATTTGGAATAAATAAATTTATATTTTTTGCATATAAATTTTGTAAATATCTTGCTTCTGCAGCGCCTTGACAAAGATTTAAGTTATTATTTTCTGCTTCAAGACATTGGTCTTTAAATTTATTAAAATTGCTTCGAATTTCTTCAGGAACTCCTAATTCAGATTTTATATTTTTAACATGCAACCTGAAAATATCTGCAAAAATAAAGCCCTGCTTGTCATTGCTAAAAGGGTATCTTTCTCTTGTATTTGAACAGACATATTCATAAAAATGATCACATGGATTTATATTAAAGTTTAATGGGGAATCATCAGATTGACTCCGATTACATGCATTTATATTTATAAAAAACAATAAACTTAGTATAATTTTTGAAGTGATATTCATTTTTAATTCTCCAAAATGGATGGCAAAAAAGAGCCCTGCGAAAAGAGTTGTTCAATAAGAAATTTTATAAATTTATGTGTTTTTATAGAAAATAATGAGAAATAAAAGAAATTTCTTTATAAATGAAAAAAGAGATTTCTTAAGGCGAAGATAACTCAATTACAACCAACGTTGCAAGAAAATAAATAATTTTTTTAATTTTATTAAACTCTTTCAATCACCATTGCAATACCTTCTCCACCACCAATACATAAAGTAGCAAGACCATATTTCTTTTTTTGTTGAATAAGTGAATGTACAAGAGTCGTTAAAATACGCGCTCCACTGGCTCCAATAGGATGGCCAATGGCACAAGCTCCTCCATTCGGATTAACTTTTTCATGTGGAATTTCTAACTTACGCATTGCTGCCATAGCAACCAGAGAAAAAGCTTCATTTATTTCATAAATATCTATATCTTGAGAGGTTAATTTTGCTTTAATTAATACCTTTTGTATTGCAGCAATTGGAGCCGTTGTAAACCATTTAGGTTCTTGTGCGTGACCAGCCCAACCGATAATTTTAGCAAGAGGTTTTAAATTGTATTTTTTAACGGCATCCTCAGAAGCTAATACGAGGGCAGCTGCACCATCATTTATTTTAGATGCATTTGCAGCAGTAATTGTCCCATCTTTTTCAAAGGCAGGTTTTAAATTTTTCATTTTAGCAAGATCGGCCGCTTTAGGTTCTTCATCTTCAGTCACTTCAGTTGTTACCTTAAAAGAGGTAACGGTAACAGGAGCAATTTCATTTTGAAATAAACCTTGATCCATAGCATTGCGTGCACGTTTATAACTTTCAAGAGCGAATTCATCTTGTTCTTCACGGGAAATTTTATATTCTTTTGCACAAACTTCTGCACAATTCCCCATATGCAAATTATTATAGGGATCCCATAATCCATCTTGAATCATAGAATCAATAATTTCTTTATTTCCCATGCGTAAACCATCTCGTGCATTTGGCAAAATATAAGGAGCATTGCTCATGCTTTCTTGCCCCCCTGCAATAACAAGATGGGAGTCACCAACCATAATAGATTGAGCACCAAGCACAACAGCCTTTAAACCACTGCCACACACTTTGCCCACAGTTAAAGCCTGAACGGAATCGGGTAAACCTGAATAAATAGCTGCTTGCCGAGCAGGAGATTGCCCTACTCCTGCAGTTAAAACTTCACCCATAATGATTTCGTCAAAATGAGTGTTGCTCACGCCACTTGCTTCAACGGCTGCCTTGACAGCACAAGCACCTAAACGAGAAGCTGACACCGATTTTAATGCGCCTTGAAATCGACCAACGGGAGTTCTTTTTGCAGATACGATATAAACATTTTTCATTTTAACCCTCTATTTTCTGCTTGAAGCCATTGTTAAAATACAGTTGTACTCATGTTGAGTCACTGGCAAGATAGAAAGTCTCTGTCCTTTACGCAAGAGTAGCATCTCTTTTAATTCTTTTTTTTCCCGTAATTCGACTAAAGAAACAAAGCGATTGAGTTTTTGGGGTTTGCCTACAGTTACAGCAAACCACCGTGGTTGCTCTTGAGTTGCTTTTGGATCGTAATATTCTGAATTTGGATCAAGTGCAGTGACATCGGGTTTTGCTTCTTCAATAACTTCACAGAGCCCCGCAATTCCAGTTGGACTTGCATTTGAATGATAAAATAAAACTTTATCTCCCACTTGCATATCTTTCATCATGAAGTTTCTTGCTTGATAATTACGAACTCCATCCCACTGCTCTTTTTGATTTTTTCTTTTCTCAAGATCTGAAAAAGAAAAGACATCTGGCTCAGATTTCATAAGCCAGATGCGTGTATTTCGATTATTTTTTAAATTTAAATCCATGCCGTTACTTTATTATATTACCAATTGCAGAATGATTAAAACTCGACATTATTTTTAAATTTGCTACACTTTGAATCCGCTTTTCTGCAAAACGTTTCGCTGCTTCTTGTGTTGTCAAACTTAATTTGTCCGCCTCAATAAAAATAGATTCTAAAGTATTTGCAATTCTTGCAACTTCGGACTCTACTTTTTCAAGATTATACCCTGTGAGCTCATTTGCAACATTAATAAGTCCACCAGCATTAATGACATAATCTGGTGCATAAAGAATTTTATTATCTTTTAGATTTTTTGCATGCTTTTCTTCATCTTCAAGTTGGTTATTTGCGCAGCCAGCAACAACTTTTGCTTTAAGTCTTCCTATTGTTGAAGAATTTAAAATCGAACCACGCGCACAAGGTGCATAAACGTCAACATCCAATGAATAAAGCTCAGCTTCAGTTACAATTGTTGCATTATACAATGAATGCGCTTGTTTTAATTTATTGTCATCAATGTCCGTAATAAAAAGTTTAGCACCTTTTTCGTGCAACATTTTACATAAATGTTTTCCAACAGCACCAATTCCTTGCACTGCTATTTTAACTCCCTGTAAATCATTTTTACCAATTCTATATTTTATCGAAGCTTCTATTCCATAAAGAACACCTTTAGCAGTCATTATACTAGGATCACCACTGCCTCCAAATCCTGCAGACACTCCTGTCACATAACGGGTTTCCAAGCGAATGTAATCCATATTTGCAACATTTGTATTCATATCTTCCGCTGTGATATATCGCCCATTTAATGATTCAACAAAACGACCATATGAACGAAACATAGCCTCAGATTTTTGGTTAGGATCCGCAATAATAACGGCCTTCCCCCCTCCTAAGGCAAGTCCTGCACAAGCTGCTTTATATGTCATACCTCGACTTAACCTAAGGACATCATTCAATGCCTCATCTTCTTTTTCATATGGTAAAAGCCGAGTCCCTCCGAGAGCTGGCCCTAAAGTCGTGTTATGAATGGCAATAATTGCTTTTAAACCTGACTCCTTATCACTGCAATAAACAACTTGTTCATGCCCCATACTCTCAATCTGTGAAAATAACTTCATTTTTGTCTCCTCTAAGAAAAATGTAAGTCGATTTAGTGTCTAAATATCTAATATTATTTAAAATAATATCTAACTAACGTGCCCTCCCTATAGGATTGCTATTTGCTTTTCATAATTGTAATTAATACATCTCACTATTAACTAAAATATTACGAAAAAACAAGTTGGATGCTATCAATAAAAAATCCTTTAATTATAGCATATATAAATTCTCTGTTTTGTCGGATTTAGCGAATAAAAATAGAGGTTTATTTTTGTACTTGTTATTATTACGCAATTATGATATGATTTTAAGAGTACGATTTTATGGGGTTTTTATGAAATTCATTTCGAACGGCACAAGCCTCCTCCCTGCTAGCCCTGGACCGGCCTAAATATTCTTAGCCTGTCCCTAAATAAGCGCGACAGGAAAAATTAATTTATAAAATTAAATTTTTAACTCAGATCATTATAATATTTATTAAGATAATTAATAAATAAAATATAAAAGATCTCAATATAATAACAAAGGGGGACTGCTATGTATGCAGTCACTAATCAAAATAAAAATAAAATATTTGTTGTGATTGCAGTTGCTTTTGCGATGTTTGTTGATGCTATGAGCTATGGTATAGTTGTTCCTCTTCTTCCAGTTTACGCAGATAAAATACTCAATCTTTCAAATACAATGACAAGTTTATTCGTTGCTATATATGCTGTAGGACTTTTAATAAGCGTTCCATTTGTTAATTTATTGACGCAAAAAATTGGAAATAAATTGACGCTCATTTTGGGTGGCTTTCTCCTTTTCTTCAGTTTAATTCTTTTTCCTTTTGGCAACAGTATTGAAATTCTCTTTTTCGCTCGTTTCTTACAAGGTGCTTCGGCGGCAATCACTTGGACTGCGGGTCTGAGTTTAGTTGCTCAAAATGTCCACCCTCAAAAAAGATCCACTGCCCTTGGAACAGTCATGGTTGGAGTTTCTGTTGGCCACCTTTTAGGAGCTCCTTTTGCTGGATTTTTATATGAATTTGGTGGGATTCTCCTCCCCTTTTTAGGCGTTTCCATATTTGCTTTACTCAGCTTATCTCTCTTTTTTATGTTAAAAGACAAAAATGAAGTTATTGTAGACATCAATAAGTATAATAATTTTGATTTCTTTAAATTGATTGCAAAAAATAATATTCTTTTCGGATTGTGCGGAGTTGTTCTTATTGAATCTTTTATGATTTCAATGCTTGAACCCACCCTAGCACTTTATGCTTCTCGTCAATTTAACGCTTCGAGCGTTACAATAGGGCTTTTATTTGGTGTTCAAGTTTTAACCCTTGGTCTTTTTTCACCTATTGTTGGAAAACTTGCAGATAAATACGGCAAATTAAAAATGATTGTCATTGGTATGTTTTCCTGCGGAGTGATCTTCTTAAGCATAGCATCAACTCAATCAATTTTTTCAATCTTTTTCTTAATGAGTTTACTCGGAGTTTCTTCTGCCTTTTTTATGAGCCCCGTTCTTTCTGCATTTGCTGATGAAATTGATAAATCTGAGATGAAAGGCCTTTATCATATAGCCTATGGTATCTTTAATTTAATTTACTCTTTGGGTATGATTCTTGGACCCACTGCAGGTGGATTTATGACAGAAATTTGGTCAGAAAATGCAAGCTTTGCAGTTATCGGAGTTATTCTTCTTACCACTGTTCCCTTATTTATCTTTAGCATTTCTCTTAAGAAGAAGACTTACACTGCTCAACCTTCTGCCAAAGCTCCTGTTCATCTCGCGGAGAAGTCTCAAAGCAAAATTCAAGATTTTTCACCAATTGCTTAATATCTCCTCCTGCATTTTTAAATGCAATTTCAAAAGGCTCTTGTTTTGACTCATATACAGAATATGACAAAATAAGAGCATTATTTATTTTACCTGCCTTAAATGAATTTTCATAGACTGTGCCAAGTTCAACTCCATTCATAAATTTTTTATATTCTTCTGCTATATTATTAAACATCATTTCCCGTTGTGCTAAAAATATTTTTTCGCTCTCGTGATCTGAGTTTTTTGAAGATTCAGCATAAAAGAATTCAAGATCTTTTTTTATTTTATTTAAAAATTCTTGGAATTTTTTTTGCGCTATTTGCGTTTTTTTAAATTCATTTTCATAAAATTGAGGGTTCTCGCCTATTTCAGGATATTTTTTTAGAAATAAAACCGTCGATTTCTTTGCAACGAAATCTGCTAAGTTTTCATTGAATGCATAGTAATTTGGAATATAAATAGTCCTATGCAATGATTCATGAATTATTGTTTCTATAAATTGTGGTATTGTAGAGTTATCTACAATAGAAGAATATAAAGGATCAGGATAATACCCCAACAATGAAAAAGCAGTGACACCACCCGAGACAGTGTCATAGCCCTCATCAATAAGAGCTTTTTGCTTTTCAAGCGCTGATTCTTTATTAAAGTAACCAAGATATGGTTGAGAACCAACAAAAGGAAACCACCATGTTTTTAGTTCTAAAGAGCGTTTTTGTGCTGCCTGTACCACCCAAGACACGTAGGGTGTCTCAAGTGCAATGTACTTTTGATAACTGTTTCCTGGTGCTAAACCAATGTCATTCTTTGCAAATTCCAAAATTGTTTGCACGCATTTTAATTTACTCAATCGTTCTTTTGGTTCTTTATTTTCTTTTATGACATCTTCAATAGCTTCTTGCTTCATTAATAATTTAATTTGACCATACCCTTGGCTCAAAGAATAACAGCCTGTAAATAAAATAGAAGTTGCAAAAGTTAAGACAATTTTCAATTTAATATTTCCCTTTATTCATTACTGAGAGTTAGCCATATGCTTTGAAAATTCGGATTGAATAATTTTATCTGGATAACGTACAATTCGCACAATATCACTTTTTTCTATTTTATCGAAACCTGATATAATTTCCCCTAGGCTTTCTCTCTCATTTACACTTTTTATTTTTAACACTGCGACGGCTTTATCTGGGGGAGCAAATGCCGTTTTAGCAACATAAGCGACAAACATATCTCCAACTGAAATATTAAAATTTTTCCCAAGATTGAGAGTTGCTTCAAGTTTATTCTTTTTCAAAATTGAACCTTCTAAAGGAAGATCGGCACTTAAACTCGTAAACATCTTCGCCGCTGTTTTTTCAGCATCTATCGTATTAAAATTGATTCTTCTTTCCGAAATAAATCTACCCATTTTATCGTATACTTTTCCTTCTATAGAAAAAGATTTATTATCGTTATCTTCAACTAATTGTATCTGCATTAACATGTCAAGCTCTGCAACAAAGGGGGCGTTTTTCCAACCAGCTTTGGCCATTTCTACAGGGGAGAAATTCAATGAGTTTGCCAATTTTTGCACATCTTCAGAAATAATTCCTCGCATAAAAGTTTCATTCATAAATCTAGAAAAGAACTCTCTACGAATTCTTCTCCATAGCATATTAGTTTGCAAAGAACCAACCAAAGGAGGCTCAATAAGACCTACAGATGGTTTATAAGGCGTTAATGAAGAAACAAAAATAATTGGTATTTGATTTAAAAGATTATGAAATTCAATCGTCTTTTTTAAAAAAGACGAGTCAAATTTTTCTGGAATTGAATTCTTTTGCACAACACTCATATTTGATTTATCATCTAGAGCCTTTGCTAACGAAACAAAGCCCAAAACACCAGATTGATCGACTTTAAGAGAATTTAAATGCAATTCCGTTTTGTCCATTCCTCTCCCCATTCCATACGCAAAAGATTGCAATAAAAACTCTGAACTTTTTCCAGAAAGCATATCAATTTTTAGTTTTTGCCTTCCACTCCCTGATGAAATTGGTTTCGCTACAGTTAAATAGGAATTCTTTTTAATATATAGAATATCTCCTCTGCGCTGCTTTGGCATAGGTATAAGCAAATAACCTTT
This sequence comes from Fluviispira multicolorata, assembly GCF_009208585.1. Classification (GTDB taxonomy): domain Bacteria; phylum Bdellovibrionota_B; class Oligoflexia; order Silvanigrellales; family Silvanigrellaceae; genus Silvanigrella; species Silvanigrella multicolorata. The sequence goes on along the minus strand of NZ_WFLN01000005.1, from coordinate 626,318 downwards.
GATATCAGTAGATCCTACATATGTAACGTTTTGCGTTGCATTGCGACCTAAATATATTTGTACATTGTCAAGTGGTTTTCCATCAAAATAAACTTCAACACCAATTGAATCTTCAAATAAAATATTTTTATTTTCGGTTATGGTATGTATTTCGGGTGAGCTGTTTTCATTTTCTTTTATCTCGGTAATAATTTGTTTATTTTTATTATTTATCATGGAATTAAATATATTTGGATTAATAGCTTCAGGCAATAAATTACTTTCAAATTGGTTAATGGAAATACTTTGACTGACTGGATCTTCAGGAAAATCAAGCAGTGTCTCTTTTTGAGACCTTTTCTCATCAAGATCCATTTGATTTACAACTTTTTTCTGCTCTTGGAATTTAATTGCTCTTAATTGAAAAGTGATCTCCATATCCTGCTCTTGCCACCAAGAAGGTGTTTTAAAATATTTAATTTCTGGTAAATAAAGGGTTTCTAAATTTTCATTCTGAGCAACTATTTTAAATTCTTTAATTTGTGAATAGTCAATTTCCAAAACAACTTTTCCAGAAGAATCTGTTTGGGAAGTTTTGAGTTTTTCATCCTTAATTTGCTTATCAGAAGATCTATATAAAGTGACATCCGACTGGCCCAATTTTTGTCCATTGCTTAGCACTGTAACAAAAATCATTCCTTTACGTTCAAAATGACAAGAGCAAATAATCGAAAAAATCAATAAAAATGAAATCAACCTCACCATTTTTCACCTTTACAACTACATTAAATGACAATTCTTAAAAGCCTCTCCTCAGATTTTAAATTTTGTCTTTTTTAGAATTTGCAAAGAAATTGGCGAAGGATGAAAATAATACCGCTTAAAAATACGGCATTTAAATTTGAGTATTAAATGCCTTGATTTTTTTTCTCACTCTCAATTGAGTGAAGAGTTTCGTGAATAAGTTTTTCAGCTTTATTTTTATCAAGTTTAAATTTATTAGCAAGCATAACAGAAATATAACTTATAATTGCAATACAGACAAAATCATAACCATTTGGAATAAATTTTAAGGAACCATTTCCATATGTCCCTAGAAATGAGATGAGATTAAATGCAATAAGATAAAACCCAAGCCAAATCGAAGATTTGAGATCGATCGAAATACTCTTTTTATTAAAATGCTTCATTCCTGCAAGCACAATAATTCCAATGCCAATGACTATGTCTAGCTTCCAGATAATGTGCCAACCGCACCAGAAAAACAGCATATTGCTTATATAAAAAGCAAGCATTGAAATGATTTTATATGAAAAGATTTTAAAAGGTCTAGGTAGATTTGGAAAATCCTTACGCATAATAAATAAAGTCACAGGAATAACAGCATTACACAAACAAATTGCCGCCGCATAAAATGCAGCCATTTCCTGCCAATCATCAAAACAGACAAATATAACAAGAGATAATATGAAAGTAACAACTAAACCTGGTAAAGGAACACTGTTTTTAGACAGAATTTGAAAGAAGTGAGGCATTAATTTACTTTTGCTCATACTGTAAGAAGAGCGTGCAGAGGCAGCCATAAAGATCACCCCACTGCCAAATGGAGAAATAAGTGCGTCAGAATATAAAATAATTCCAAACCAAGCCAAACCAATGATAATTGCCAATCCTGCAAAAGGTCCTTCTTCACCCGCAAAACTCAACATGCTCCAACCTTGTGATAAATTTTCAGGTGGCACAGCCAAAATAAATGCAAATTGTAAAAAACAGTAAATAAACATGCAAATGACCATAGAACCCACAATCGCAATCGGAATACTGCGTTGCGGATTTTTAGTTTCTCCTGCAAGAGCAACTCCGGGCTGAAATCCATTGTAGGCTAAAATAATTCCTCCCACAGATAGAGATGCAAAGAGACCTTGCATTCCACTCGGAGCAAAACCATGCGATGTCAAATTTTCAAAGTGGTGCGCTTTATATAGAAATAAAACAATAAGGAGGCATGGAACTAATAATTTCCAAATTGTAATATAAAAACTTGTCTTAGACATAATACGAGCACTTGTTATATTAATTAACAATAAAATACCTGTTAGAAAAAAAGCTACAATATAACCATAGGGAGTGAGTTGATCTGAGGTTCCTACTTTTTGCATAAGTGAAGGAACAAATGTTGCACCATATTGAATAACAGCTAAAACTTCTATTGGAACAATAACAATAAATGCCAACCATGAAACCCAACCTAAAATAAATGATATTGTTGTTCCATGTGTAAAAAGAGGAAACGCACTGAGCCCACCTGAGACGGGAAACATTGTCGATAATTCTGCAAAACACATCGCAACAATTATAATTGCAACAGCTCCTATAAACCATGCTAAAATAGCAGCTGGGCCAGCCATTTTTGCCGTGTATAGAGATCCAAAAAGCCAACCAGAGCCTATTGTTGCACTGACCGAAGCAAATAGGATGCCCCAAGTAGAAATTCCACGCTTTAATTCCATTAACGAACTTCTCCTATAGTAAAATGGATTTAGACAATATCGTATTTGTTCTTGTTTGAGAATAAAAATTTTTATTTTTTAGTTATACTTATAAAATGATTAAAAATTATAAATTTGGCTGGCAATACGAATTGAATAAAAAAGCGTGAAAAACTTTCTGGCAAATATAAATTATTTACCAGAGAAGTTTTTTACATAGGCCACTTCATTTCGCCTTTAATAACTTTAGCACTCATTTCAAGTTCTGTTTTACCACCTGAACTAGGGTAAAGCTTTTGCATACGAGCAATTAATGTTTTAGCATCCTTAGCTTTTTTTGCTTCAACTTCAAAGGCCTTTAAATAATTACGAGTGTATTTTAAGGATTCTAAATTTTGTGGTGCATTTGCAAGAAAATGGCCGGGAACAATTCTTTTTGGATTTAATTTTTCCATAACATCCATTGTTTCAAACCAATGTTTACGAGATTCTTCTGACTGATTATCAGCAACCCATAGATGCATCTTTCCATAAACAATGACTCCACCCAACGCAGCTTTAATGGAAGGTATCCAAAGAAAAGTATCACTCGGACTTGCACCATCTAATCCGATAACTTCAATTTTTTCTCCTTCTAAAGTAAAGGAGTTGCCTTCTAAAACTGTAGGAAGGATCACTTCTTTAGGTGCATTTTCTTTTAAAATTGGTGCCCAATATTTTAATTTTCCGTCCATAGATTCTTTAATATCATTTACTGTATGCTTGGTTGCAAGAACTTTTGCTTTGGGAAAAGCTTTAGTAATGGTATCAAGCCCAAAATAAAAATCAGGATCTTTATGAGTAATAAAAATGGTTGTTAAATTTTTTCCTGTGGCACGAATTTTCTTTACCAATGCCTCAGCATCATTACGTTGGAATTGAGCATCGATTAAAACAACATCTTTCTTTCCAATAATAAGTTCAGACGACACTGGAAAAATACTTTTTGTTCCAGGATTATAGACCTCTAACTTAAACGGCTCAGCTACAGCAGCCACGGAAATAGCACTTAGAGCAATCGCTATAAAACCAAACACTCTTCGACCGATGTTCATTGGATGTCTCCTATGGGTTATTACAAACTTGACTTGATAAAATCACAAAACAACTGTTTAAGTCCTGCAAAAACAAATTCGCTCGTTACTTTATACCACTGGTAAAATCCTAAAATCAATATTGGCAAAACAAATAAATTGAAAAGTAACAGATTATAGTTTAATATATAAAATAACTTATAATCTGTAAAAAGTTTTTTTTATATATAAATGGAGTGTCAAAATTGAAATATCTAATGTCTCTTTTTTTAATTTTTACTTTTTTTATTTCAAATGCACATGCTATAGATAAAGTTATTAAAATTGGATATTTTGAATCATACCCATATGTATTTAAGAATAAAGACGGAAAAGCGGATGGTTTAATAGTTAATTCTATACTAAAAAAAATAAATGATAATGGCAATTATAATTTAGAATTTATTTATTTTCCATTGGCACGCGGATTTCACGAATTACATAATGGAAAAATAGATATTTTATCGATAACCACCGATAATCTCTTTTTAGAAATACCTGTTTTGCATCATTCTATACCTATCTGCCAGATTCCAGAGTATATTTTTGTCACAAAAAACTCAAACATTAAAGATTATAAAAATTCACATCTTTTTAAAAATAAAGTTATAGGTATTAGAACGGGTGTCACTTTACCAAAATATTTTGAACAAAAGAAAAATAATATAACTCTTTCAGAAACTTCAGGAGAAGCTCCCATTAATAAACTCTTACAAAAGCTAATTAACAAACGAGTTGATCTACTCTACTTAAGTAACCCCAAAGCAGGTATCTTAGAAGCTAAAAAAAATGGTTGGTTAAATCAGCTTCGGATTATTAAAATTGGAGACTTTAAAACATCCATTTATATAGGTTTTTCAAAAAATCTGGAGCCGAACGTAAAAGATACAATAAATAATATCATTATAAAGGATCAAGATAAACTTAAAATAAGTTGCGATATATTTGAAAATTGATTTTTTTTATTAAAGAAAAAATAATCCACTTAAATAAAGATAGGTCTAAAACTATCTGGAGAAGCAAGCTTTACAGCCGATTCAAAAGAAGCTGGTAAATTCTTTTCAAGCAGCGATCCTTCAGGAATGTATTCAAATATTTCACCATAATTTTTAGAATCCGTTTCACTCACTCTACGCATGACATGCCAAGGTCTTAACTCTTGCGGGCTATCAAGACCCATTGCTTCGATTATTTCAAGTAAACTTTTCATTGTTTCATGATGAAAATTTGTAACTCTTTTTTTCTTATCTGTCACATCAAGTCCGACCATTAGAGATTTATTTTGAGTTGCCACGCCGGTTGGGCAATGATTAGAATTGCATTTGAGTGCCTGAATACACCCCAATGCGAGCATCATCCCACGAGCAGAATAAACCGCATCTGCACCGAGTGACATAAGTTTTATCATTTCAAAAGCAGTTGTTACTTTTCCTGAAGACATAACTCGTATTTTATTTCTAAGACCAAAGCCAACTAAAGAATTATGGACAAACATAAGAGCATCAATACCCGGTGTGCCAACCGTATTAGTGAATTCAAGTGGCGCAGCACCCGTCCCCCCTTCAGCTCCATCAATTGAAATATAATCAGGCATCATTCCAGTGATTATCATCGCTTTACAAATAGCAATAAATTCCCATTTATTGCCAAGACATAATTTTATTCCAACAGGCTTTCCACCCGAAATTTTTCTTAATTTTGCTATAAAGTAACAGAGCTCAGAGGGTGTTCTAAATGCGCTGTGTGCAGGGGGAGATAAAACATCTTTCCCCATTAAAACTCCTCGAATTTCAGCAATTTCTTTTGTTACTTTTTGAGCTGGTAATATACCACCATGACCAGGTTTTGCGCCTTGAGATAATTTAATTTCAATCATTTTTACCTGGGGGGTATGTGCGGCTTTTTTTATAAATTCCAGATCATTAAAAGTACCATCTTTATTGCGACAACCAAAATAACCTGTCCCAATCTGCCAAATAATGTCTCCTCCATTTTCAAGATGATGAGGTGTTAAACCTCCCTCACCCGTATTATGAGCAAACTTTCCCGCTTTTGCACCCGCATTTAGGGCTAAAATAGCATTGCGACTTAAGGATCCATAGCTCATAGCAGAAATATTTAATAAACTTGCATTATAAGGTTGTAAACAATCTTTTCCACCGATCAATACACGCAATTTTTCTGGGCTGACATGGGTTGGACTTAACGAATGATTAACCCACTCATAGCCAACCTGATAGACATTTTTTTTAGTGCCAAATGGAACTGTATCTCGTGCCCCTTTCGCTCTTTGATAAACAACTGAACGCTGTTCACGATTAAAAGGCATTCCTTCTATATCAGATTCGATGAAATACTGCTGCATTTCAGGTCTGATTTCCTCCATTAAATATCTTGCACGGGCAAGGACTGGGAAGTTTCGCCTTAAAGTCTGTGAGGGTTGAATCATATCAATGATTCCCATGACAATGAGTGGAATGATAACAATGAGTGAAAGCAAAAACCAAGGAAACACAAAAATAGATATAATATTTAATAATATTAGAATAATAGATACCATTACAAATTGATTTCGCATTCTCTCCCCGAATTTTAAACAAAGTATTTAACCCTTTTAAGCACTCTCAATTCTCACTCTATTATAGCTGAAAATTGTCAAGTTATAAAAACAAGCGACAAAAAACTTTCTTATTTTATAAATTATTTTTTAAATTTAATTTATAAAAAAATATATTTTTTTATATACTTACATGGCATTTATAAAAATCAAACAATTAATATTTTTAAACATATGATTTTGAATTATTACAAAACACTTTAATACCTTCATAATATAAGTTAAAAATTTCTAACTTGCAACTAACCTAAAAAAACAATACATGTTCCATTGTCAGAGGAGAGCAACATGAAACAGGATTTCATCTTAGAGTTTAAAAATATTACTAAAAATTATGGTAAAATAAATATAATAAAAAATCTTAATTTAAATATCTCTCACAACGAAGTTATTGGTTTGTTAGGAGTAAATGGAGCAGGAAAAACGACCACAATAAAAATGATGCTCGGACAAGAAATACCTACAACCGGTAAAATAAAACTCTTTGGGAAAAATCCAACCAACCCCGAATCCCGCATTCATATTGGCTCCACTCCTCAAAATATAGAATTCCCTGAAGGTCTTAAAACCCTTGAAATTATCCAATTTGTCCAGGCTCATTACCCAAATCCGCTGCCCATTCAAGAAATGGTTGAAAAATTTGGTTTAACAAATTTTCTAGAATTAAAAGCCTCCAAACTCTCTGGAGGACAAAAAAGAAGACTTGCATTAGCACTTGCCTTTATTGGCAACCCTAAAATTGTTTTTTTAGACGAACCCACCACAGGTCTTGACGTCGAAGCACGAAAAATACTTTGGGAAGTTATTAAAGATTACAAGAATAAAGGGAAAACAATTTTTTTAACAACCCACTATTTAGAAGAGATTGAACAAATTGCAACTCGTATTCTCTTTTTACAAAAAGGTGAAATTATTGCAGATGAAAGTGTTGAAGGGCTACAAAAACTTGCAAATTCTACGCAATCAAAGGTGAGTTTTGATTGTGGAACAGAGTGCTCGTTTGAAGGGTTTCAGACTATAGATTCAGTTATTAATAAAAATAGAAATTATACGTTAATTACAAAAAATTCTGATGCTCTTATTTATGAACTTGTAAAACACAACATTCCATTTTCAAATTTGCAAATTAAGAAAGAAAATCTTGAGTCTGCATTTTTAAATCTGTCTAAAGGAGAGTAAATTTTGAGACTTGGTTTAGAGTATTTTAAAATTTATTTTTTAAGCACAATTCGTAATATTCCTGCCCTCTTTTTTACTCTTATTTTTCCACCACTGATGCTTTTACTCTTTGCACATCAATGGGAAGAAAAAAATGCTTTTGGCGCACTCATCGTTTTTTTTAATTATTCTGTCCAAACAGTCGCTCTCATGTTACTTGGTATGGGTGTCACACAAGAAAAAAACTCTGAATGGGCTAAATACTTACGTTCGCTTCCTGTCGGATTAAAACCAATGTTAATCGGAAGAATGCTTCACACTCTTTCACTTTCTTTTATTAATTTATTTTCTGTGTCGCTCGTTGCTCTTTTTATTCTACATATAAACGTAAATTTTGAGCAAATTATTTCTTTTGCTACAATTGCTCTTTTGGGTGCAATACCAATGGCTTTATTAGGAATGGCAATTGGATATGCAGCTAACCCTGAGTCGTCACGTAGTATATTTACACTTTTAAATCTGTTACTTTTCTTTGGTTCTTTTAGTTTGCCTGCAACAGGTATCTTCGGGACGGTTCGAAATTTTATCCCCACTTATCAGTGGACTGTTCTTTCTTATTCTTTTGTAGATAAAAGTATTTCGATTTTAAATCCACTCATTTGTCTTGCGGCTTATTCATTCTTTTTTCTGTTTTTATTTCAAAAAATGTACAGAAAAACGCAAAAGGTATAAAAAAACTCCCAAATGGGAGTTTTTTTTAATTAACAATTTGTGCAACCCGAGCATTTACAACTGACCAATTTATATTCTTAAAAAAGGTGTCGATATATCCACCGCGATTCGCTTTAAAGTCTAAAAAGAATGCATGTTCCCATGTATCCATAACAAGAACCGGAGTGTGATTTAATGGGAAACCAATATGGTGTTCCATAATTTGCACATTTCTTAATTTTCCTGTTGTTGTTTCAACACAAGTAACAACCCACCCTGGGACCGCTAAACCAGTTGCTTTGACCTCTGCTTTCCATGCATCCATGCTGCCAAAGCTTTCTTTTACAAGTTTTTCAAACTTTGTAGAGGGAGATTCGCTCGCCAACATATTATCAAAATACATTTCGTGTAGATAAGTTCCATTATAGGGAACGCAGTGACGACGTTTGAGTTCTGAATACTCACCAAAGCTGTAGTTTGTTAAGCCTTTGTCAACCTTCTCAAGCTTTTCTTCTATTTCATTTAATTTTTTAACATACCCTTCATAAAGGCCAAAATGTGCCTCAAGTTGTGGATCGCTGATTCCTTCTAATTTACCTAGAAGATGCTTAAAATTACGGATTTCTTTAGCCATACGAATTTCTCCTTAAACAAATAAAAAACTCGTTCTATTTTATCATCAAAATAGTTGAGTAGCAAACATATGAGCCAAAAACCTTAAATAATATAATATATAGAAAGTTAAAAATAAAATCAGCGTAATTTTTTTCTAAAAAGATAATTTTATAATATATCTAAATAGCTAGGCTGATTTTTTTTCTTCTAAATTTATTTTTTTCTGTTTTTTTATAAGCATAATAAAAAAAAGTGAAGTAGAGAAAAGAAAAGCTAAAATAAAAAATCCAGAATTAAATGCTTCAATTGTAGATTGCAGATTCACTCGAACTTGAAGCAATTGTAATGCAGCTTGCTTAGCGTCTGAAACTTTTCCCACTAGAATGGCTTCCATCATCTTCAATTGATTTTCTGCAACTTCATTGCCAATATTGACTTTAGCTTTTAATAAAAAATCAAATTCTTTAATATGATTTACGAGGAGCGAGCTCATCCAGGCAATGCCTATAGATCCACCAAGCTCTCTGGTTAAATTAAAAAGCCCCACAGCATTGCCAAGTTCTTTTGTTGGAATCCTTGAAATTGCAATGACAGATAAAGGAATAAATAAACAAGCAAGACCAATAGAACGAATAAATAAGATAGTTATTAAATCAAACTCACTGCTTGCTTGATTTAAATTGGAATTCAACCATAAACTAAAGGTAACTAAAATAATCCCAAATACAATTAGATAACGATTATCTATAAATTTAACTACTTTCCCAATAAGAGGCATTACAATAATTTGAATGAATGTTCCTTTTAAAAATAGCAGACCAATATTTAAAGGTGAATATTGCATCACATTTGCACAGTAAAGTGAAAATAAAAAGGAGACTCCAAATAGAACGGTGCCAAGCAAAAAATTTATTAAAGTACAAAATAAATAATTCCACTCAGTAAAAACACGAAAATTGATCATAGGTTTTTTAGATTCAAGCTGTTGAAAAATGAGGGTAACGAGGCAGGCCAAACTCAGCACACTAAAAAAAATAATGGCATTGCTGGCAAACCAATCATCACGATTTCCTTCTTCAAGGATAAATTGCAAGCTGGCAAGACCAACTGCCAATAAGGCAAATCCATAGCGATCCAGTGTTTCTTTACTGGGTATAAAATTCTCAATTTTAATACTTGATGCAGACATGATTAAAGCAAGAATTCCAATAGGAAGATTGATAAGAAAAATAAGATGCCAACTGGAATAATCAATTAAATATCCCCCGATTGTTGGTCCTAATAAAGGGCCTGTAATAGCACCTAAGCCAATAAATGCCTGCGCCATACCTTGTTCTTCGCGGGGATATCTTGAAATAAGAATTGTACTGGCCGTAGGAATAATAGCACCTCCTCCAGCTCCTTGCAAAATACGAAAAATAACCAATGATAAAAGATTCCATGAAAGTGCACATAAAACACTTGCAATAATAAATAAGGTAATTGAAAATAAAAAATAATTTTTTAGACCAAAACGATTTTGAAAATAACCTGTCATTGGAATAACAACAACATTTGCCATCATGTAGCCCGTAGATATCCAGGCAACTTGATCCATTTGTGCACCAAAACTTGCACGAATATCATTTAATGCAACATTAACTATGCTAATATCAAGGACAGCCATCAAAGAAGCCATCATTGCTGAAATGGTTATTAAAAGTTTTGATCCTTGAACAACCGAACTTGATTCTGTTTGAAATGAAGCCATAATTATTCCAAAAAAGAATTTAAAATCAACGAGTGTGAACGGTCACAACCGTGCTCATACCAGGTCTTAAGACAGCATCAGAGGGGCGAGAGGTTATTTCAATTTGCACAGGAAATCTCTGAGTTACTTTAACAAAATTTCCTGAAGAATTGTCAGGAGGCAACAAAGCAAAAGTCGCTCCAGATGCACCTGAAAGTCCTTTCACAACTCCTGTAAATGTTTTTGAAGGATAACTATCAACTTTAATTTTAACTTTTTGTCCTGCACGCATATTTTTTAATTGATTTTCTTTAAAATTGGCAACCACCCAAGTGTCTGTTAAAGAAACAATAGAAAGTAACGGAGAAGAAATTTGAACAATTTTTCCATTTTCAACTGTTTTATTCGATACAGTTCCAGAAAAAGGAGCTTTGACTAAAGTATAACTTAACTTTAATTCAGCTTGATTTAAGGCGGCCTCAGCTCTTTTCACCTTTGCTTGTGCTAAATTAACCGCAGCTGCAAAAGATTTAACCTGATTTTCTAAAGCTTCAGCTTGCAACATTTGTCCTTTTGCTTGTTGCAAGCCTCCACTTGACTGAGTTCTTGATGCCTGCATACTGGCCACTTGTGCTTGTGCAGAATGAAGAGCAGCACGTGCCTGCTCGTATTGATTTTGCTGATTATCCAATTCTGCTTGTGACACTGCTCCTTGAATTTTTAAACTTAGAAACCGTTCAAGATTTTTTTTGGCTAAAGATTCGGCACTGATCGCAGAATCTAAATTTGCCTTAGCCTGTTTAACAGCTTCCGCACTCGTTACAATTCCAGAGTTAGCTTGGGTGAGTCCCCCTCGAGCTTGGGCTAAATTTGCAAAATAATTTTTATCTGTGCGTGACAATTCAGCTTCAGCTTGTTCAAAAGATGCTTTGGCTGCATCTAAGTCCGCCATAGCAAGAGCAACTTCCACCTTTTGTTGAGCACTGTCGAGTTCAACCAAAGGATCTCCTTCATTTACATTTTGATTATCTGAAACAAAAATTTTAACAACTTTTCCTGATATCTGTGGTGAAATAGTGACGATATGTCCTTCTATTTGCGATGCATCTGTGCTTTCTTTCCCAAAAGAAAATATCCAGAAAATGACAAAAATTACAAAAGAAGCACTTAAAATACCAATAAAGATTTTAGAAGATTTCTTTTTCTTAAAATCTCGCAATTTATTCCGCAGCATTTTATTTTTCCTTATAAATGAACATTCACTTATTAAGGTTAGTATCTGATATTTTTGCTTTTGGAAAGAGGGTTGGATCTATTTTTAAAATGTCTCCAACTAATACGGGTTTCTCTTTGTCTTCATAGCGTATAAAAGCGATGCAAGAATCAATTTCACCATTCACTTCAGGTAAATAACGGATAATATGAAAAGTAGAATGATTCGGCCCGACGAGACGCATTCCTACCTGCAATCCAAAAGCGCGTCCTCGATTTAAATAGACCCAACCACGATATCTTCGAATAATCTTAAACTCTTCTGCCCTTATATCATGCAATAATGGAACTACTTTCGTTAAAATGTCATCTGCAATTTTTTGCGGATTAATATAATTCTCTATTTTATCAGAAAATAAATCTTCGTGTTTTTCCGCAAAAACTCCAGAATTCAGTTGTGCTTTATAATTTACCTTAGGCCAAGTTTCCTTTTCTTGCAACAGATTTGCACTAAAATTTATAATAATATCTCGATGAGCTCTTGCTGGATACTCCAACTGTTTATCACTTTTTAATTCTTTTACATCAATTTCTTTGCAAACAATTCTTGATAAATTTGTTAGATTTTGTATACCATTTGCTGCAAGTTTTTCTCCAACAAATGTTTCTAAAATATTTTGCAAGCGATATTCCGAACGAAAATTAAAAAAGGTATCAACCCGCAAAGGAGATTTATCTATAAAAGTGCGATTTGAAATTTTTAATAAATCTTCTGTAGAGTTTTCCATAGAAATAGGAATGAATGATTTATTAATAATTTTCCAAACAGAGCCCATTTGCACACAATCAGAATGTCGAATAAGAGATGCCGTTTCTAAGTATTCATCATTCTGTTTTTTACCATTGGGAAATGAAAAGTATGTTGCTAAATAAGCATTGTAACTTTTATTCCATAAAAAAATTCGAGTTCCTCGATAGGCTCCTTTTACAATCGAAGTCTGTTGTTGATTTTTTGCAATTCCCAATTGTTGTAAAAGTTGTTCTTGGTATGCCTTTGCCCGTGCCAAAGTTGCGGCTGCAGTCTCTGGATTTTCTGAAATCATCACTGTGGGGGGAAGAATTATAAAAGCCAATTCCATTCCCTTCAATTTATTAAATATATAAATACCAATAATTATCGGAATTATTTTTTACAAAATGATGTCAAATTAAACTTAATTTATTGATTATTATAGATATAAAATAACTCAATAAGTCAATTTTTTGACAAATTTATATGTAGAAAAAATAATCGAGTCAAAATATAATTTTTTTTTTACAATCAAAGGAGTTTATATGAAAAAAATTATTTCATGCTTTGCTGCTTCTCTATTGTTTTCCGTTGCAAATTTTGCATTTGCGGAACAAACTTCAAATCTTCTACCAAATGAATTATCTAATGATTCATATTCATTACCGACAGTGTTATCAACTGCTGTAATTGAAAATAAAGTTAATCCATCTTCATCTGGCAACAGTATAACTTTAATTAATCATTCAAACCGTATTGCATGTGTCACAGTTGTTGATGCAAATCCACTTAAGTCAAAAGGTTGGTACATTCTTGCAAATGGAGCTACAGGAACCTATCATAGTCTTTCATATTTTCGCGCTGAAGAATGTGGTACAGCAGGAGGAGTTTACTGGAATCCTGGTTGGGATATGCAGTATTTTTGTTTGAATTACAATACAGCATTTAACATTTACACGCCTGGAAATTCTGCAATGTGCACAAATTTGGGTGGTCAAATGAAACCATATTATCGTTTACCAGGAGATGTCACTTTAACTCTTCTTTACTGAAAAAAATATCAAGAATAAATCTATTTGCAAATAATTAAAAAATATTTTAAATATTGACTAACAGCCCCATATAAAATAATTAATCAATGTTCCTTCACCTCTATTTCCCTATGGACGTAGGGATGAACCGTTTCGATCTCTTCCTAAAACAGAAAGAGATCTATTCCCCTATGGACGTAGGGATGAACCGTTTCGAAATCAAATTGATCCAAGTAACACTCTTCCCTACATTTGTAGGGATTTAATTTTTTTAATAAAATATTAAAAAAAATTATTAAATAATAAACGCAAAATATTTTAAGTTTCGAAATCAAATTGGCTTGCATTGGCTTATTTCTTATAGTTTTGAAGTCAAATTATCTTGCACTGGCTTGTATTAACTTGTATTAATAAAAAAAAATCCTTATAGTTATTTCAGACCATTACAAGCTTCGGTTCTATTTTTAAATAAAGCATCTCAAACCTTCGGAGTTAAATCTCTGATAAAAGGAGAACATATGTAAAGACAAAAACAGGTATGCTCTACTTTTACGCTTCTAACATTTATATATTTCTTTTTATATCCTCATTTAAAATAAAAAAGGGTTCATATGAAAAATATTATTATTATAGAACTTCGTTTGCAAAACATCAAGATTTCTATCTCAGTTAAAGAAGAAGTTTCAAAAAATCAGAATGTCCCTATCCTACCCCACCGCTCAATTAAATTAAAAGAATTATTTTCAGAATTTATTAAAAAAGAAAATATAACCAAAACAGTCAGCTTCTTTGACTTACAGAAAAAGATAAATCCAATTTACATTGGCTATTTAATTCAATTCTTAATATTAATAATTAAATATTTTTTAGGAAATTAAAATTTAATTCTTTTAACTTTTCATCCTTTTACAACAGCCTTTTTAGTTCTTTTAACTTCCTTAAAATCACCTTCTGTCAATCCAATTGGTAAAGATAAATTTAAAGTCTGTGGATAAATTGTGGAATAAATAAAATGCAACCCAGTTATATAACTATTACCTGCTTTCCCACGCCCAATACTTGGTAATAAAGGATTGAGATCAGTGGTTGCACTGTTCCATAAAAGAGAAGGAACGTTCGACAAACGGCGTATTTCTTGTGCCTCTTCAGCATATTGGCTGTGAATGCCAAGACAGCGAGTCGCCCCTAAACTGTCAAGAATAGAAATAACATCTTCTTTACCATCCACAGGAACAAGACAAACATCAGGCCCAAAAAAAGCATTTGAAGCATAAATACTCTTTAAAATTTTTTCTGGTCTCATAAGATGCACACCGGGGGAAACAAAATAACCATCGCCTCCATTATCGATAGGCTTACCCCAACGAAGAGTTTCATCGGACTCACGCGCTGCAATTCCTTGAAAGCGTAAATAACGTTCCCAAGCATTCACACTGCAAAGAGGTTCCATAACATGTTTATCAGCACGTGCTAAATCTTCTCTAACACCAATTGGCATATTTTTAATTGAGGTCACAAATTGATCTTGGAACTCACTAAAAATTTTTTTCTCCACAAAAACAAGGCTCGTGGATTCCAATCTTTGTCCTGCATCGAGACAAGCCCCATATATTATTTTTTCAATTGCCTTTTCCATGTTTGCGGAGGCAGAAACGTATGCTGCGTTTTTCCCTCCTCCACAAAGAACTAATCGCGCATTTTGTTGTCCTTGAGTGTCTCTGCGAATTTGCTCAAGACTTTCTTCACCCCCTGTGTATAAAATAGTGTCAAATTGATGACTCAATACCAAGCGACGAAAGACTTCAAAGTCACCATAAATAATTTGCACCGTCCCCTCTGGAAATGAAGCCTGATGAAATCCACTGGCCAACAAAGAGCCTGAAAGAAGGCAGTGGGAGGATGGTCTCAAACAGACGGCATTCCCACTGGCAAGAGCAGGTAAAACACCACAGAGAAGGGAATAAACAGGCAAAGCAATATTAGAAGAGATAAGCACCAAACCTAGTGGAGAGTATTTCCACTCCCAGCCATCATCATCTTTTTTTAAAGAAAGTATTTGCTTACAAAATTCAGGAAGGGCTTTAAATAATTTTTCACATAATTTCCATTCTTCTTCGACGGAAACACGTGAACGAGCAAGCTCAAGCATCATGTTACTTTTTATTTCTTCAGAATTTTCCTTCAAATATCCAATAAATTTATTTATGTAATTTAATCTTTCTTCTGAAGAAACCAAATTAAATTTCTTTTGCGCCGTTTTCATTCCTTGAATAACAGGTTCAACAAGATCTTTTCCCCAGCCTGCTGCTGCTAAAATATCTGATGGATTTGCAGGATTATATATTGAAAAAATTCTTTCAGGTTTATTTAATGATGAAAAGCGTCCATTAATATAAGGAGGTATAAGACTCAAGTTCGTTGCCATGAAAATCTCCTCAGAATAAAATTTATTTGATCTATTCTGAGGATAGAGTTTTTAACACCTTAAGGTCAAGTGAAGAAGATATATTCTGTTTTATATGAGCGAGGGCAAACCACTCATTTTTTTCTGGCAATGCAAAGTGCTTTAAAAGTGATTTAACTTTATAATCATCTTCATTGCAATCTATTACAAAAGTATGCCCAGTGATTTTATGATGTGTGATCGAATGTTTAAATGTTTTTTCTAAACAAGTTGTCTTTAGATTTAATTTATTCGCGACAGCCAAAATTTTTTCTTTAGAGTATCCTTCCTTAGAACATAAAAGTGGAAAACCTTTAGTCTTAGCTAAAAATCCTTGATTTCTCAAAATAATTGAATATTCTAATTTCTTATTACGTCTTAATAAAAGTGCAAATATATTTTCCGTTTGAAAATCTTTTCGCGGTTTATTAGGGGGACATAACGAAACAATATTATTTTTAAATGAGTAACAATATTTTTGTATAGGACATTCTTGACAGATAGGATTTTGTTTTTTACAAACCGTAGCTCCAAGATCCATCATTGCTTGGTTAAAACAACCTGGATAATTTTTTGGAATACACTCATTAACGTAACAAGAAATTTTCTCTTGTCCAATTTTTTCCCAAACGTCTTTGTTCATTCCAAGAATTCGACTTACAACACGAACCACATTTCCATCAACACATGCAACGGGCTCATTAAAACAGATACTCGAAATTATCGATGCAGTATAAGGACCACAACCTGGTACCTTCAACCATTCATCTTTACAAGATGGAAATTTATTATCAAAATTTTGTAAAATGTATTGTGCACCATTTCTTAAATTGCGTGCTCGGGCATAATAACCAAGACCTACCCATAATTTTCTAAGTTTTTCATCAGAACAATTAGCTAGAGAATGGAGATCAGGAAGTTCATTTATAAATTCTTTAAAGCGCGGCAAAACAACAGCTAAAGTTGTTTGCTGACTCATAACTTCACAAATCCATGTGTGATAAACATTTATTTGTTCACGCCACGGAAAAGATCGTTTATTTAATTGATACCACGCTATGAGATCTTTTGAAAATTGACTCATAATAAAAAATAAGCACAAAATAGAAATAATTTATTTTGTGCTTAAATTATAATGCTCCCTGTTCGTTCATTGTGTCATTAATGACTGGAGTTTTTTCAGAAGTTTTTCTTGGACGACCGCGTCTCATTGATTGTTTTAATTTATCAAGTTTGCTTGGACGACCGCGTTTTTTTGGAGTCTTAACGACTGCCTTCTTTGGACGACCACGTTTCTTAGTAGAAGATTTCGCTGGACGACCGCGTTTCTTTGCTGTGCTACCAGCTGGACGACCACGTTTAGCAGTTTTTTTCTTTGCAGTGGTTTTACGAGTCGTTTTTTTTGCACCCGTTTTTTTCGTCGTTTTTTTGGTGGTTTTTTTCTTTGCAGTGGTTTTCTTAACTGGTTTCTTTCCAGCTACTTTCTTTTTCTTTGCAACTGGTTTCTTTCCAGCTCTTTTTGTTGTTTTTCTTGCTGCAGTTTTTTTCGCACCCGTTTTCTTACGCTTTGTTTCAGCCATGAAACACTCTCCTTTCAAAAAAAGAATTACAAACCGTTTTCACAATCACGGTTCAAAGATAATTTAACTCATGCCAAAAAAAAATGGTAGTGGCAATACCATTTTTTATAAATTTTTATTAAGAAATTATTTTTCCTTGTCAGACAAGGATAACTTTTTAACAGCAGGTAGCATCGTCAAAGACACAACATATGTTTATGTCATTTTCAAAGAAGGAAGAAAAACATGAGACAAAATTTTGAAAGAAAAAATAAAAAACTAACACTTGGGTTTGTCTATGATCTACCAGCGAAACTTGAAAATTCAAGTGAAATGATTTTTCCAGATGATGCAAATGGAGAATGGGAAACACAAAATACAATCGATAAAATCATTCAGACTTGGGAATCAATTGGTTTTTCTGTAATTCTTTTTCCCATGGATAATTCATTTCTAAAGAATTGGAGTGAGAAGAGTTCTCAATGTTCACTTATTCATTCTGTTGTCGAAGGTTGGGGATCACTTGCACGCGAAGGATGGATTCCATCTCTTTGTGAAATATCTGGTATTCCATTTATTGGATCAGATCCATTTACTCAATCTATTTGTATGAGCAAATCGCAAATCAAATTAACATGCCAATATCTCAATATTCCCACGAGTCCTTTTTACATAATCAAAAAACTAAAAGACCTTAAGAAAATTCCACGTGAATTTTTTAACGAAACACATTTTATCAAACCGGACGGTGAAGGTTCAGGTATGGGAATTAATGCATCTTATTCAATTTCAAATTCAAAATCACACACAGAAAAATTAACTTACTCTTTATTGGAAAAATACCCACATGGAGTTTTAATCGAAAAATATCTTAAAGGTGCAGAATACACATCTGCAATTATTGGTACGCCAATTCAAAATCTTCCCATTGCACAAATAGAAGTTAATGATGGAATTTATGGTCTTACAAACAAATCAAAAGATTTTATGGAAGAAAAAGTAACTTTTCCTAAACTCACAAAAAAAATAGAAAGTATTATTAAAAAAGGAACGGAAGATCTTTTTCAATTTCTTGAAATAAAAGATTTTGTTCGCATGGATTGGCGCTGTGATGAAAAAGGTGAAGTGTATTTTTTAGAAGCAAATACTTTACCAGGTATTTCTTACTACTATAGTGTTCTACCAATGATGGCTGAAAAAATAGGAGTAAATTATGAACAACTCTTTCAAATCCTCGCAGAATCGGCTTTAAAACGCTCATATGATAGGAATTTATGGTATGGGAAAACCAGAATTAAAAATAAAAACCTATAACATTCCGCTATAGGTTTTTATTTTTAACCGCTTTTAGATTTAACTAAAAAATTATAATTTTCCAGTCGCAACAAGACGAGTCAATTGGACCATACGATTGCTAAAGCCAGCTTCATTATCATACCATGAAAGAACTTTAACCATATTCTCACCAATAACAGTAGTATATTCTGCATCAATAGTTGAACTATTGGTACATCCATTATAATCACAACTGACGAGAGGTTCTTCAGAATAACCTAAAATGCCTTTTAATGAACCTTCTGCGGCCGATTTAAGTGCAGAATTGATATCTTTAGCAGTGACAGATTTTTCGAGTTCAAAAGTAACATCCACAAGAGAAACATTTGGTGTTGGCACACGAACAGCAAATCCATTTAATTTCCCAGCAAGAGATGGAATTACTTCTGAAATTGCTTTAGCAGCACCAGTTGTTGTTGGAATCATACTTAATGCAGCTGCACGTGCACGACGTAAATCTTTGTGTGGAAGATCGAGAATATTCTGATCGTTTGTGTAGGAGTGAATTGTTGTCATAAGACCTTTTTTTACGACAAATTTTTCATGAATAACCTTAGTTAAGGGTGCTAGACAATTTGTAGTGCAAGAACCATTGCTGATGATATTGTGTTTTGCAATATCATATTCTTCATCATTCACACCAATCACAATTGTTTTATCAATTGACTTACCAGGAGCGCTTAGAATTACTTTTTTTGCTCCACCCTTTAAATGGGCACTTGCTTTTTCGCCATCAGTAAAGAGTCCAGTGCACTCAAGTACGATATCTACGCCATTTGCAGCCCATGGAATTTCTGCAGGATTGCGAATTGCAGAAATTTTAATTTCTTTTCCATCAAGAACAAGTGAGCTTTCTTTTGTTTCAACAACTTGTTCAGCCTTGCCATGAATAGAATCGTATTTATAAAGATGAGCTAAAGTCTTTGCATCAGTCAAATCATTAATAAGACAAACTTCAATATCACGTTCATTTTTTAATGCTCTAAGGACGCAACGACCAATACGACCAAAGCCATTGATACCAACCTTAATTGTCATAAGATACCCTCCAAAATATGAAAAAAGACTTAAAGATAGTCTTTCTATAACAGAACGAAAGCATAGAAATGACTGTCGCTCATAAAACTCTTATACATATATCTGAAAAAAGAACAGAATCTGCAAGCATCAATTATGAGAATCGTTGCTTGTACTATCGAGGAGATATAAAAATTCTTCGGCATTTTTACAATCAGAGAAATTTCTTCCAACAATATTACGACCATTAACTTTTAATGGTTCATCCATAATGATTTCTAAATTAGAAAAAATGCATTCTTTGAATTTACAGTTTTCAAAATCAATGCCTTGAAGATCACAGGTATCAATTTCACAATCTTGAAAATCGACCGTATGAAAATTCAAACGGGAAAGACGACTGCCAGTGATAGTCGTTTCTGTAAAATCAGATTTAACCACAAGATTTTCTGTGAAATCAGACTCTTTGATGCAAACATCTGAGATAGATGTACGCGAAAATTTATTATTTTCTAAACGTGCCTCTTGCATTGTTACGTTACTTAGGCGTGCCAAGCTAAATTGTGATGTACAAAAATCAGTTCGAATAATTGCTAACTCAGAAAACTGTACAGCTGTGAATTTATTATTCTTTACTTCAGAGTTTTCAGAAATATTGACTCCAAACCATTGCGAGCCAACAACAAGATTATTTTTAATAAGGCAATCCGTACCAGAATGAAAAGCTCTAAAGACAGAAAGCTTTGATTCAAGCCCAGAAATATTTGGAGAAAAACCAATTGGTTGTAAATTATGTGCTATATTTTCTTGTATTTTTTCTATTTGAGGCATATTTTCAGAAATTTGACTTACTAAATTACTTGATATTTTTATTAATTCCTCAATATTTACGGTTTTTTTTAATTTTTCAAAAGCACTTTTCAAACCCTCTTGAGATTCTTCTTTTGCATTTTGAAATTCTTCAGAAAATCCTTTTTTTTGTTTTTTTAATACATAATTTTTTTCAATTAACGATTTTGCTTTCTCAACATTCATGTTTCCATTCGCAACGGAATCCAGAATAGAATTTAAATCCAACATATATTTACTGTCCTTTATCTAATTTTCTTATAAGCAGGTAACTTAACATTGCCACTAATACATTCATAGACCATGCCGCAATAAAAGGGTTGAGCGCACCTTTCACAGCAAAGCTACGCAGTGCCATATTTCCAAACCAATATATTAGAGCCGCAATGAGACAAATAACGATTCCAATATATGTTTCTTCTTGCCGTTCTTTTTTTAATGCAAAAGGCAGAGTTAAAAAAACAAACAGCAAATTTGCAAAAGGAGTGCTGATCTTCATATAGAGATCTACTACTCTATCAGATATATTTGTTCCTGCAATCTCTGCTTCGTCTATCAAACGTCTCAAATCCCAAAAACTTAATTGACTTGACTCACTTTCCCTTTTTAATATTTTTGGAGGAGCAAAATCAATATTCGTCACATAGAGAGGTTTTATTTCTGTAATTGTTATTTTATTTAAAGTTTCAAATTGTCTAACAAGTGCAGAACGTAAAACCCATTTACCAATATTGTCATCAAAATAACTCGACTTCGCATGAACGATTTGTTTTAAGCTTTTAGAATTCTCTTCTTTAAAGTATTCAATATTAACAAGTTCCTGTTTATTTTCATCATATTTGTGAAAATGCAAAATTGTATTTGGAGCCTTTAACCATTGACTTTCTGTAAATACATTATTTGGTTTCTTTTTTTCAATCTCTACATTTCGGACTCTCAAATACTGAGTGGAACTATTTGGAATTATAATTTCACTCAAAGTAAATTGAATTGCAGTAAATAATATACCCACACTTATAAGTGGGAGAGAAATTTTAAGCATTGACATTCCTGCTGCCCTTAAAGCTGCTATTTCACCGTGCTTTGCTAAAATCCAATTTGTTATAATTCCCGCCACAAGAACTGAAAAAGGGAGAAATTGAACTGCAATTGAAGGAAATTGCCAAAAATAATAAAAGAAAATAGTTCTATTTGAAGGTTTGTATTTATTAAAATAATGCTGGCTGTCTTCCATATAAGTTAAAATAAAATAAAGACTCAATGAAAATAATAAAACACCCAAAGCTGTTTTTAAAAACTGAGTGATAAAGTAGAGCCATATCCTCATAGTTTAATCCTTTTTTGTGAAAAATTTAATTTTAATTAAGTCATCTCTCACAAAAGCGATGAAACCCGTTGAGGGGGGATGGCGCAATCGCCATCGTAATAAGAAAAGAATAATAAACATCAAGACGCATGGAGTCACAAATAATATAGAAAATGGACTGATAATAAAACTCAGTGCCAACTGCTGACAAACTGATAGTGAAGCATATAATGAAAAAATAACAAGGCCAATTGCAAAATAAACACCATACTGTTTCCGTCTTGGATCTTGAATTCCTAAACAAACACCTATTATTGGCAAAAATAAAGTTGAAAGAGGAATGGATATTTGTTTTAAGATAAAAAGATATTTTTCAATGATCGTCCGATCATTTTTCCAGTCCGGACTTTTTGCTTTTTGTTGGTTTAAATATTTAAGGAATTCTGCAGGATAAAATTGATCTGCACCGCCCGAAACAGTTGCATCTGTTTTAAACTTACTTTTAAATGTATTAACTAAAGAAATATCCATATCTTTAAATTCAGTAATAATTAAATCAGACGGTTTTGGAAAAAGATTAAATGCGCTGTTCGCAGGTAAAACTTTTGCTTGAAAATAAGTATTTGGAAATTCTTTTGTCAAATTTAATAAGGTCTGTTTACTTTCTCTTTCTGAATACGCAGTCCCATTATGTAAAGAAAAAACATAATCAGGCAATCCATTATTAAGCGTTTTCTTTAATCCACCGGTTTCAGAGACGACAATAGAAAAAAAGTTTTCATTTGGAGGCTTAATACCCATAAAAACATCTTTAAATTCACTTTTATCAGTTGAAACATTTTGGAAATAAAGTGACAAATTTACCTTTTCTGAGGAAGGAACATCATATATAAATGATTTCTCACGTATTGTATTTGCTAATACAGCTTCGACAACTCCCCTTGTTTGAATCCATTTAAATTTATTAAACTGTTGAGTTGAGTATGGTTCAAAATAAAGTGCGCTGAATAAAGAAATAAGCATTACAACAATTCCTAGAACTGTTGGCATAGCAGCAAATCGAAAAATACTGACACCGCTTGCCATCCAAGCTTCAAGCTCTCTATCTGCAGCCATTCGGATTGTAACGATAGCAGAGGCAAGTAAAAGAGATATTGGTACAGTTAATTTAAGTACATTTGGGAAAATATAAAGTAACAACATTAAAAAAGTTGTTACACTGTCGGGGGCTGAAAATAGTAAATCAGCATAACGCGGCAGCTTAGCCATAATCATTATTGAGCTGAGACTTGCCGTAACGACAAAGGTCAATGATATTATTTCAGTTGCCATCAAACGATCGAGTTTTTGTAAAACGGCCATTCTGGCTCCAAATCAAACAATGTGCAAAATCTGCACTGAGTCAAGTTCATTCCCATATGTTATGAAATTCATAATTGCAATGCTTTAAACATGATTGCAATTGATTTGCGGAATGTGAATGATAAAATCAGAGCGAAAACTTCGACTTCGAAAAACACATTCATTGAAACTTGAGACTACTTGTATCTTGCGTTACAAACAAGCCGCTGTTAGCCTTTTCGTTGTGGAGGAATATTATGAGCGAGCAATCTAACAATGTTAAATACGAAAAACGGATAATTGATAATGCCGTGTGCCGACGTCGATTTCATTTAGTTTACGAAGAAGGCACAAAAAAAGAAAGTCATGTTGAAATAAAATGTCCCCACTGTGGAGTGATTTTATTTGAAGAAAACAATCATCCGACGACTATATTAGCGCGTGATGAAAACTTAATTAAAAGCCCAGATGGAACTGAGCCAATAGTCTATGAATGCAAATTTCTTAAATAGTTTCTTTTTGCAAACTTACTTTGGCATTGCTTTTGTCTGTCTTCTCATGGTATTTTTTACGGGAAGGCTTTCTTACTACGCAACATATATTTTTAATTACTTACATTGGCGCTCTTTAATACTTCCATATCAAATAAAAATATTTAATAAGATATTGTTTATTATACGAACTATTGTAGATAAAGTACCTTTTATTAGCTTACTCATTTTAACAACAGAAAAGCTTCATATTTCTTTACTCTATGCATCATGTATCGGCTTCTTATTAGGTCTTATTCGACTTGCATCCACACAAGATTGGAACTCAAATATACCAAATATAAACAAATGGAGATTTGAACTTGGTCTTCTCCACTTAGAAAAAAAACTTTCTTCAATCACCTTAAAAAAAATGATTGTTAAAAATATAAAAAAGCTTGCCGCACCAAATGCTAATAATAAATTTGAAATATCAAAAGCTGATTTTCGCTGTTATATTGCTTTATCTTTACTATTATTACACGTTTACTTATATCGAGATGGTTACCAATTCATTAGATTAGATCTCATTGCATTTTTTTTAATTTCTTGGTGTTCTATAGATGCTCTCTTCTGGAATTTTAGGTTGAACCACAAACCGCACTCTTCGGTCGAAACTTTTTTAGAAAGACCAAGCGAATTTTTTAAGAAATATTGGATTCGCTTAACTTGTCTTCTTATAATATTATCTATTCTTTATCTTATTAATTATTGCTTGGGCAATGATTTTTCAAGATACAATGTTGCAAGTTTTATTCTTTTTTTTATGTTTATAAATAAATTTTTAAGAATTTGGAATGAAGCCCTTATTGCAAAACTTAATTTACAAAAACAATACTACCCAGCAAGCTATACTAAAAATCATATTTTTAAATTTGAAAATGTGCGCATTTGGCGTGACATTGGTGCACAAAGAAGTCAATCCATCCACCCGTTTGTCAGACTGGTTATGTTTAGAACTATTTTTGAACTCTCTGACAGAAGTATTTTTATTGGCATTATCACACATCTTGATTTAATAGTTGCATCCTTTTTCTATATCCTTTTAATAGCGAAATAAATATATTTTTTAAATATAAGGCTGAATTTGAGAACCTAATATTTCAAATGATGCCTTAACTTTTTTACCAATATTTTCAATAATCAGAAATTTTCCTGTTAACCAAACAGGTCCATATGACATTTTAGCTTTTTTTCCAGACGCCATTTTTACGTGAACAATTTGATTCGGGGGTGGAGGTGGAACGTGTATACATGCCATTGGTGAAGGCACAAACAAAAATTCATCAACAAAATCTTGATTATCTTCAAGAGGAATTATAAATCCAGGAATTTTAACTGTATGCCCGTTTAATGCATTTAAATCTTTAGGGATATTACCTGTGGACACGTCGAGTTGTTGTAAAAAATTCCAATCTATTTCTGTTACTCGAGTGCTCATATATTGTGAATTATTCTGTTCAACTGATTCTCCACTCGACAATAAATAAACAGCCAAACCACCAATTAAAATTCCAAATGCTATATATAAAATAATTTTAAAAGAGATTTGCATTTTATGAACTCATTTTAGATTGATATAAAAACATTTTCCTCATCTACTGTACTCCTTCGCAAAACCGTCGTAAACAGGTGTCGTACGAAATGAGTGAGGTCTATGCAAACAGATTTTATCCAAAAATGCGAAGAATTCGCAAAGAATAATTTTTCCCTTTCTGAATTACGTCCCGCCCAACGGGAAGTCCTTGCGCAAATTTATGAAAAAAGATTTGTGATTGCAACACTTCCAACGGGAGCTGGAAAAACTCTTCTTTATACTTTACCAGCTTTATTTTTTGAAAATGAACCTGTTCTCGTTATCAGTCCCTTAATTTCATTGATGCGTGACCAAGAGAGACGCATGAGTGAAGCCTCAATTCCATGTGTCATTTTTACTTCAGAACAATCTGAAGAGGAACGAAAAGAATCATGGAATAAGTTAAAAAGTGGAGAAGCTAAAATTATTTTTGCTTCTCCAGAACGTTTTGTGTTACCTTCTTTTATAAATGCAATTTCAAAAATTAATTTAGGAATGGCGGTTGTTGATGAAGCGCACTGTGTGGTTGCATGGGGACATAATTTTCGTCCAGAATATTCTGAAATTGGAAAAATATTAACAAAATTGCAACCACCCCGTATTCTTGCAATCACAGCAACAGCAGGACGCAACAGCAGGCAAGATATTATTAAAAGAGTTTTCCCTGAAAACATTCAAGTTACTGAGTATATATCAAAGCCTTTAGCAGAAAATATTTTTGTTGAAAGCCATCGAGTTTTTTCAATTGAAGAGCAGTGGAATAAACTCGTTGAGATATTAAAAGATTCTAATTCACAAAAAATTCTCGTTTATTTTCAATCTCGCATTCTTTGCGAAGATTCTGTTCGAAAGTTAAGAAAACTTAAAATACACTCTGTCGCTTATCATGCTGGTTTACCCAAATTAGAACGCAAAAGTGTTGAACAATATGCGCATGACACAACACAAAAAACTGTTATCTGCGCCACAACTGCATTTGGTATGGGAATTGACGTTTCAGGCATTCGACTCGTTGTCGTTTATGGTTTCCCGAGTAATATTGAAGAGTTTTTTCAGATGCTCGGAAGAGGTGGCCGCAGCGGTGAGCCTTCAAAAGGTTTGTTACTTTGGACGGGTTCCGATCCAATCAAAAGAGAGTTTCAGTTTAAATCATCCTTTCCAGAACCCTCTTTATTTTTAGAACTCAGCGCATTATTTATACGATTTATGCCCACTCATTTTGGTGAGAGTTGTTTTGTTAATAAAAATGATCTTCTTGAAGTTATTAAAACTAAAAAAGAACAAGATAAATTAAAAAAATTAGAAAATATTATTGCAGGTCTCAGAATTTGTAATGCATTAGAGGATACACGCACGGGAGATACTTATTATATTATTAAGGTAGCAGCTCATTTGACATTTATTGATATTCTTGCAGGTCTTCCCGAAGGCATAACAAAACGTAAAAAAATATTAGATGGACTTACATCTCTTGTAGAAAAGTGTTGGCTTTCGCTGCGAGGAGGACAATGTGTTGTTTCTTTAAAAAAACTTATGGATGCATCGGAAATGAATGTCACAAGTTGTGAACAAGTTTTTTTGCACTATAATGAACAAAAAATCATAAATTTTGCTAAAATAGATAATGAACAAGCAAAACAAGGTGTAATATTGAAAAATGGCTATGCGCATTTGCAAAAAGAACTTCCGAGATATATTTCTGCCCGAAGCCATTTTCATGCAAGCTTGCGTGAACTTGACAAATTGTCTACTTCAACAACGTGTAGGTTGTCTGCAAGCTTTGAATTCTTTGCCCCACGACATATACAAGGTGCATCAAAAAACATTTGGCGTTGCATGCAGTGTGATATTTGCATTAGAAAGAGGACGGAATGAAAAATAGCAAAAGAACGGAAGCATCACTTACTCAAAATATATTACAAAAAAGAGAAAAAGAATTTCCAGTAGCCCTGAAACTGCAAAAAACCACACTTGGGTTTCGTCGCCTCAATGCAGAAGAAGTTTATAGATTTTGTGATTTACAGACGACTGCTCAAGATAAAAAAGCCAAATCTGAGCCAAATTATGACATTATTTCACAAGTAAGAGCTGTGCGGGCAATTAATTTAGGTCTTGGTATTCAAAAGCCAGGATATAATATTTATGTTGCAGGCGTGCAAGGAACGGGTAAAACAAGCGTTATTCGTTCTTTTCTCAAAAAAACAGCAGAACGCTGCTCCACTCCAGGCGACTGGATTTACGTTTATAATTTTAAAAATCCTGAGTCCCCCCACGCAATGGAACTCAAAACAGGAGTTGCTAAGCGCTTTAAAAAGCAAATGGATGAACTTGTTGAACAGCTTACAGTTGAACTCGTAGATGCATTTCAATCTGAAGAATATGAAACCAACGTCAATTCAACGGTAAATGTGAGCAATGAGAAAAAAGCAAAGTTATTCAGTGAGCTTGAAAAAACTGCAAAGGTAAAAAACTTTGGCGTTAAATCAACACGCATGGGCATTGTCACGGTACCTATCATTGATGGAAAACCATTAAGTGAAAAAGACTACTCTGAATTAAACGATGAACAAAAAGAAAAAATTGAAGGGGAAAGAAATCTTTTAGAACCTGAGGTTCTTGATTTTGCACGAAAAGTGCGCTCCATTGAAAATGATACAAAAAATAAATTAGAAGAATTACAATCTGAGCTTGGTGATTATGTCGTGAGTCAAGCGCTTATACCATTTTTAAAAGAGTATGAAGCTCAAAAAAATGTTCTCGAATATTTAGAGGATGTAAAAAAACATTTGCTTGAAAATTTAAATGAATTTTTACCGGATGAAGAAGAAGGCGAAGGTGAAGGCGAAGAAATATCAACTCCAAGTTCTTATCATCTTAAAAAAGGTGATCCTCATCTACCTTATCGAATAAATGTCTTTGTCGATAATACAGAAATCGAAGGCGCTCCTATTATAATTGAAAATAATCCAACCTTTTATAATTTATTTGGTAAAATTGAGAAAAATATCGAATATGGCGTTTACACCACTGATTTTAAAATGATCAAAGCAGGTTCTCTTGCCAGAGCAAATGGCGGGTACCTTGTTTTAAATGCGCTTGATATTTTAAGAGCACCGCAAGTTTGGGATACTTTAAAAAGAGTTGTAAAAAATCAAAAATTATTTATTGAAGATCTTGGCGAACAATACAGTATTTTAGCAACAAGTGGCTTACGTCCTGAACCCATTCCATTAAATGTAAAAATAATTTTAATCGGTTCTGATTGGATATATCGCATGCTTTATCAACATGATGAAGATTTTAATAAGATATTTAAAATTAAAGCTGATTTTGATGCACAAATGGATAGAAGTAAAAAAACCATGGAGGACTATGTTGAATTTATTTCTACCAGAACAAAAGTTGAAAATTTATTGCCATTTGATGACACAGGAATTGCAGCCATAATAGAATTTGGCAGCCGAATTGTTGATGATCAAGATAAGTTAACAACACGCTTTAGCTTAATTAAAGATATTACTATTGAAGCTGATTTTATGGCAAAGGAAAGAAAAACTAAAAAAGTTTCTCGTAGCGATGTTGAAAAAGCAATTGAAGAACGTTACATGCGATCTGCAGCAATCGAAGATCATATCATCGAAATGCTTAAACGCAAAGATATTATTATTTCAACTTCTTCCCGCAGAGTTGGCGAAATAAATGGTCTTGCAGTTTATTCCTTAGGTGATCTTTCTTTTGGTGTTCCCACTAGAATCACTTGCAGAACTTACAAAGGAAAACCAGGAATATTAAATATTGAAAGAGAGGCATCTCTTTCAGGCAAACTTCACAACAAAGGTGTTAGTATTTTAACAAGCTGGTTAAATGCAACTTTTGCAAGAAAATCTCCAGCAAATATTTCTGCCACAATCTGTTTTGAACAAAATTATAATGGAGTCGATGGAGACAGTGCTACACTTGCAGAATTATGTCTAATTTTATCTACTATTGCTAATATTCCAATTGACCAAGGAATAGGTGTTACGGGATCCGTAAATCAATTTGGAGAAATTCAACCTATAGGTGGAGTTAACGAAAAAATTGAAGGATTCTTTAAAACCTGTCATTTACAAGGTTTAAATGGCCGTCAAGGCTGCATAATTCCAGTTCAAAATGTCAAGCATCTCATGCTCAATCGCGATGTACGAGAAGCCATTGAAAAAAATGAATTCCATATTTGGCCTGTTTCTCGTGCAGAAGAAGCTTTTGAACTCCTAACAGGCTTTCAAGCAGGAGCTTGGGACGAAAAAAAATCTCATTTTGAAACTGGCAGCGCATTTGATAAAATTTACAAAACCCTTCACCAAAAAAGCGATCATAAAGATAAAAAGACAAAATCAGCGCAAAAAAAAGTAACAAAAGTTAAAGCGAATGCAACGCGCAAGTCACCTTCAACAGCTCGAAAAAAAAGTAACAAAAAATGAATTTCAAAAAAAACACTCTTCTTTTACAAAACTTATTTGAACTTCGTAAAGTTCATTCAGTCACAAAAAGGCAATCAATAGGAAGAGTGTTTTTTATAAATTCGCACATGGGTCTTTGTGATTCCTCAGGTTCTATATGGCCTGTTTTATTACATAAAAACATAGCCATAGAAAATTTAAAGTCTGGAGATATTCTTTCATTCAACTGTGAAATTATTTTTAGTAACACAAAAAATAAAAACAGTTATGAAGATAATTGTTACTTAATTGAAATAAATGAAATAGTAAAAAAAATTCCATGCCTTGAGGATTGGAAAAATGCAGTTATTCCCTCCCCCCTACCCACAAAATCTTTTTTGTTTCCCCAACAGATTATTACTGAAGAAAGACTCAGTAACACTCACTTTTATCCCTCACCTTCTTCAGAAAGAATTAAGTATATTAAACAACGAAATCGTTGTTTAGAAAGAACTAAAACTTTTTTTAATAATCGAGGATTTCTAAATATCGAAACGCCTACACTCGTTCCAAGTGGGGGGGTTGAGGTCTATTTAAATACCTTTGCAAGCGAATATATAGATCACCGCGATCAAAAATGGCAACTCGAACTGCCAACAAGCCCTGAATTTGCTTTAAAAAAAATTATGTCTGAAGGGACCGATAAAATATTTCAACTCTCACGAGCATATCGTAACAAGGGTGAGTTATCTCATCATCATGAACCTGAATTTATTATGCTTGAATGGTATCGTTCAGGAGCAACTTTACAACAAATAATGCATGACACTCAAACACTTGTGCAAACTTTAGCTTACTTTTTAGGAAGCAGTGAAGAGCTGCCTAAACAGTGGCCACAATATAGAGTGGATGATCTCTTTAAAAAACTTATTCATATTGATTTAGAAGAAGTCCAAGACAGAGATATATTTTATGCAAAAGCAAAACAATTAAGTCCATCCATCATAGAAACAGACGATTGGGATTCTTTATTTTATAAACTCTTTATGGAAAAAATAGAACCTTTTTTAAAAGAACAAACTGCTTGTTTCGTTACTCATTATCCTATTCAAATGGGAGCTTTAGCGGCACAAGAAGTTATATTTGTAAAAAATAAAAATCAGCAAAGCAATAGCACAAAACCTTTTGCGGAAAGGTGTGAAGCCTTTTTATTTGGGGTTGAAATTTGTAACGCATATTTAGAACTTGTAGATGCAGAAAATTTATTAAATCGCTTTCAAAAGACAACTCAATTCAGAAAATCTCTTAAAAGAGATCCCATTTTTGAAAATACCATGCAATTTGGCCTGCCTCCCTGTGCAGGAAATGCTTTGGGGATTGACAGAGTGATTGCTCTTTTACTTGGATTAAAAGATATTTCAACTCTTTATCCCATCCCCTTCTTAAGCCAATTTATTGCAGAAACGGTTGCCAAAGAATAAGCCAAACTTCCCACGACAAAATTTCTTCAGAATTAAAAAAGAAACTCAACAAAACTTTTTCTCCGTGCTAAGATAGTTTGAATGAGTGTTGAGCACTTTATTTTACTTTTATTTTGGATAAGTAATGTCGTCAGAGATTTCAAACACTGCAGTTTTTTCAAAACGATTTCAATCGCTCGCCCGTTGGGTTGTGGTAATCGTTCTTTGGCTTATTATTGGATCAATTGCAATTGGAAAAGCTGGAATTTCAAATTTTATGGAACTGATTAGTGAACGAAACATTTTAGCTCAAACAAATATGGAAATTGAAATTCAAAATCAGGAGCTCGAGCAAACGATTTTTCGCCTTAAAAATTCTCCCAGTAGACAAGAACGCTATTTAAAACAAAATTTTGGTTACGTTGAACAAGATGAATTTATATTTCAATTCAATACAAAAAATTCATTTTCATTCGGTGCTAATAACAAAACATCTCCTATTCTTTCAGCTGAAGCTAATCATTAAAAGACAGATTTATTTTTTCTTAGGTGCTTATAATTTTTCTACCTTTATTTATGACTATGCCTTTTTCATTTTCAAAAATAAATAATGTCATACTTTAAACTTCAAATGCATTGTTTCAAATGGGTTGACTTTTTCATATAAAAATATCTATAAAACATTCATTGTTTTTATTTTTAATAATAAATTCATGTTTATAGCAAAATAGCAAAGCACTATAAAATTATTAAAACCATTATATAATAACATAATTATTATATAATTTTAATTATAAAGAAAGATAACAAATGTTACTTAGTCGTTATATTAATAATTTTTTAAATAATATAACTTCCGAAAAATTGCTTAAATCGCAATCTTTTTTTATTTCATGTTATAATACATTTGGAGAAATCGTTTACGTCAGCCAGAACTGTGATGAGTTTTATGGATATGCAAGAGATGAGTTTACGAAAAAGCTTGTTCATGAATATTTAGTGCCAGACGAAATTGAATATCTCAGTGAAGAGGTACTCAGTATGATTTATAACGTTGAAAAAATTCATAAAATTAAAGCGCAGATAAAAACAAAATCTGGGAAAATTATTGCTATAAAAGCCTATGCAAAAGGAATATATATAGAATCTTTAGAAGAGACATTTATCATTATTATCTCTCAAAAATGTAACTAATTTTGCAAAACTAAATAGAAATTTTATAAAAATTACCAAAATTATATTGACTTATATATCAAGACATATATTTATAACTGATAGATATTTTTTTTGGGATTTTACAAATGAACCATTTAGATATAAAAATAAAATCTTTAATTCAAATTGAAACAGATATGTTTCAAAAGAATCAATTTCATCAGAACTTCCCTTTTATTATTCTTAATATTATTGGAGAAATCATTTATACTCCGCAATCATTTATCAATCTCATTGGATACAATTCTAAAGAGTTATTAGGAAAGTCAGCTTATAATTTTACTTTAATTGAAGAAAATGAATTCATTTCAAATGCTCATTACAATCTTATTAATAACTTAGGATCCATTACAAAAATATCATTTAGAATTATCCATAAGTCAAGGAATGTTTTTTGGGTCGAAGGAACCTCAACTTCTGTGCACATTCCTTTACTCGAAGAATTAGTTATAATTAGCTCATTTAAAAAGCTTAATAGCTTTTAATCTTTGCACATCATGTTGAATAATGGGGTTTGGGTAATCAACCCCAAGCCTGCATTTAGCTGAGTTTAAAACTTTATGATTGGCACTGCTGGGAGCATGAATACTTTTCTCGTCAAATAACTTTAATTCAGGACAAAATTGTCTTATATAATTTCCATTTGGATCAAACTTTTTTGATTGAGCTTCAGGATTAAAAATTCTAAAATAGGGTTGAGCATCACAACCTGTTGAAGCACTCCATTGCCAACCCCCATTATTTGCAGAGAGATCATAGTCTAATAAATTTTCTGCAAAATATTTTTCTCCTTTTTTATAATCAATAAGAAGATCTTTACATAAAAAAGAGGCCACAACCATTCTTAAACGATTGTGCATCCAGCCTGTTTTATTAAAATGCCTCATTGCTGCATCAATAATTGGATAACCCGTCATACCCACACACCATTTTTCATAAAATTCAGAATTATTTTCCCATTTTATATTTTCATATTCTCTTTTAAAACTTGAATTTTCTACATTTGGAAATTGGCAAAGAATCATTTTATAAAACTCACGCCATATGAGTTCATTTTTCCATATGACAGCACCCTGAGAATTGTGTTTATCCGCAAAGCAAAAAAGTTCTCTAATAGATATTGTGCCAAACCTTAAATGCACAGAAAGTTGTGAAGTTCCATCTTCATCAAAGAGATCACGATTTAAATGATATCTGTCAATTTTTTTTGCAAATATTTTTAGCTTTTCTAAAGCACCCTCACGGCCTGGTAAAAGATGTATTTGAGAACTTTTAAATCCAATATCTTGCAAAGAATAATCTATTTTAATTTCTTTAATATTATTTAAATCAATTAATTTATCTTTGTTGAAAATATGCTGTTTAAGATTCACTTCTTTAAGTTTTTTGAGCCACATATTTTTATATGGTGTAAAAACTTTGTAAGGTTTGTCTTGTAAATTTAAAATTTCATTTTCTTCAAATATGACTTGATCTTTTAAGGAGTAAAAGGAAATCCCACTCCCATTCAATTCATTACATATATAAGAATCTCTTTTTTTAGCGTAACCCTCATAATCTTTATTACAAAAAACAGCTTCAATATTTAATTTTTTTACAATTTTTGGAACTTCAAGCATTGGATCGCCATAAAGTATAAGCAATCCTTTCTTAGACTCTTTAAGCTCTGCTTCTAATTTCTTTAGAGTTTGAAAAATAAAACTCACTCTGCGATCTTCATTATTTTTCAATTGATTTAAAATATTTGTATCAAAAATAAAAATAGGAATTACGCATTCAGAAAGTTCACAGGCTTTGCTCAAAGCTACATTATCTTGCACTCTTAAATCTCTTCTCAACCATACAATCGTTTTCTTATACTTCAATTTATACCTCTGTGTATATGACATTAATTTGCAAATCAAATTGAAATGTTAATATCAAACTCAATGAGTTTGTCTGATTTTAATTAAAAAAAAAGTCTCGCTCAAAAAAAAAGAATATGTTAATATTTTTGTTCAGTATTTATTTTTGAGGGTTTATATGCTCCAATACAATTATGATGGTTTTGAAATCTATGAATACAGTCCAACTCAAAATGAAAAAATAGAAAAAGCTCTCTTTTTCGCCCATGCAAATGGCGTGCCAGCCCAAACATATCGAGCTCTTTTTGAAAAGATGGCCCTTCAATTCAATTGGCTTATTGTCACATATGACATGCGTGGGTTTGGAAAAACAAAGGCAAAAGCTAAATTAATAAAAGACAATTCCTCTGACTGGACTTGGGATCTTTTAATCCAAGACCATATTGCAGTCTTTCAAAAAGTAAAAGAGCAAAAAAACAAAAATATTTCTTGGTTGTTAGGGGGGCATAGCTTGGGGGCTTGGTTAGCACTTCTGTCAGCCAATAGACTGAAAATTGATGATTTAATTCTTTTAGATCCCGCAATTCTTCCCCCAAAAATTCTTTGGAAATGGAGTTTCATTAGCTTTTTAAAAATGAAACATTTGAGTCCTATGGGGAAAAGAGTAAAAAAAAGAAAAATCAAATTTCCTTCTGAAGAAATAGCTTTAACTGAATACAAAAAAAGTTCTTTTATGCAAAAATGGAGCGATGAATCAATTAGGGACTATATTAAGGGGAGTTTTTTAGAACAGGAAAATGAAATACACCTCAGTCACGATCCAAAGTGGGAGGCAATGATGTTTGAAGAATATCCAGCTTTGGCAACCATCGCTTTTCTAAAAATACCATTTCAAACCCGAAAAAAAATACGCCCCCTTTTCTTTGTAGGTGAACTGAGTGACACATGCTATCCAAATGCAGAAAAATGGGTTAAACTATTTTTTCCAAATCTAAAATGGATTCTTATTCCAGAAGGAAAACATATGTTTCCTATTGAAATGCCAGATCTCCTTATTCAAATAATTCAAGATCACTCATAGGATTTTTGATCCCAACAAATAAATAATCACTTCTTCCGCCATTTAAACGCATTTTAGTCATAGCCTTCATTTGTATTGTCTCTTTAAATAGATCCTCTTCATCTTCAAGCGCTTGTAATTGAATAAGAGGATCTATTTTAAGTGTTGCAAAAGTTTCTTGACACACTTGTTTTACCTCATTCCACAATTCTTTTTCAGAGATTGAATAATTTTTATACAAATCAATAATAATTTCACCAATATTATTTTGGAAAAAAGAATAAAATAAATTTTTATGTAATGTACATATATTTTTACAAAATATTGGGGCATCTTCACTGATTAAATTTAATGTGAAATTTTGTTTTTCTAAACGTTCTTTATATATACGAATATGAGAAAAATCTCGAATAAAAAATGCCACAGGCTCTCCCCGAGAAAAAACGGGAACGCAGTTTTGTAAATGTGCCGATAAACTCAAACCGTAGCGACTTAATAAGGTTAATAAAGAAGGAATTGAAAGTGATATATATTTTTTAAAAAAAGATTTTGCAGCCTGTTCGATGAGTGTATAATTACATTTTTCACAATATTCTTCAATGAACTCTACCATAATACTTTTACCGCTGATGGGTGATTTTTCGAGCAAAGCGGCAGCCGGTAAACACACTTCATTTGCTTTTAAATTATCTTCAGGATTTTCGCGCAAAAGACAACTTAAATTTTGACTTAGTTCTTCTTTTTCTATTTTTGAAAACTTATCTGAATATTCAATATAACTGACACCAGAAACCTCAGCGTGAATTCTAAATTGACCTGTTTGAAACCCTTTTAAGTCTCTTTGAATAGACTGAAGCATTTTTGAAACACGTGGAGCATATTCTGTTACTTTTGAAGAAAGGAGTCCAAAATCACTCGGTGATAATAGATTGAGAGTGGTTTTAATATGATGACGCTTATGCTCAATACTTTGTTCAGGGGCAAATGATCGAAATGAAACCATAGAAAGCGAAGGAATATTTACAGACTTTAAAGGAATAATCTTTAAATCTGCAATTTGGGTTTTAAATTTATGTAAAATTAAATTTTTACGCTGCCATGGATGCACAGGAACAAAATCATAATTTATAAAATCAACACCCTTATTTTCCAGTTCTATTTTTATCTTTTCAATGAAAATTGGGTACTCTTTAAATAAAAGATCTGAAAAAGAGTAACCTTCAAGCAATGTCAGTTTACAATGTGATTTTTTAACTGCCACTAACTCTAAAGAAACAACATTTCTCCATTCAGGTGAATAAGATATAAGTTCTTCAATATCAAAGCCGATCTTTGTTTTTGCGCTTGGGTGTAATGGATGTCCTTGAATTACACATTGCTCATAAAATGAAAGAGGACTAAATTGACAGTTCAGTGTTTTTTGCAATTGAATCCATTGCAATGATGATTTCACATTGCTCTCTTGAGAAGATTTTTGATACTCATTTTTAATGAGCTCATAAGAGATTTCAGCTAAAATTAAATTTGACAAACTATTGTTTATTTCTTCACAAAAATTATTGAAATTATCTTTACTGCAAAATTGATCAAAAAAAGAATTGTCTTTTAAAAGCTGTAATAATTCAAGTGGGTGGTTGATATTTTGCACACCTTGCTGCGAAACATACTGCAAATCACTCAGGAGATCGAATCTTTCGAATGAGTTAAAAGAATCAATCAGAGCGATGAGTTTACTTTCATCCTGAAGAGTAATTTCAATGCTATTATCAATTTTACATATTTTAATGCTTTCTTTATTGAAGATCGATTCCCTAACGAGAGCTTGCAATAATTTACTTAAGATTGTTCTTTTGGCATGCTTTTTATCCACTTTTAACCTCATTCCGATTTTGCTAATTTATATTATTTTTATTTATTTTATTGTTTCAGATCTTTTTTCATAATTTTTTGTTGAAAAATATTTTTCATAGGCCACTCCAATGAATCACATAAATGAGAATGATTCTCAGTATCGATCTTACTGATATTCTTTCTGGACAAAAAATCAATAGAAAGGTAAAAAAAGATGTCTCTGTATCAGAGTTATGCTTTTTTATAAATAAATAAAAATATTTATAAAAATCGAAACTCTCTTAATAATTATATATTTAATAAAACAAAATAGGATTTTTATGTATATCAAAAATAATACAGAAATTAACAAAGATTACATTGATTATTCTGAATTATTAGCCGCTCTTAAAAATCTTCTAGAACATGAATCAGACTGGCTTGCTAATTTAGCTAATATCAGTTCTCTTCTAAACGAATATATTCCTCATATAAACTGGGTTGGTTTTTATTTTTATAAAAAAAAGGAACTGATCGTTGGTCCCTTTCAGGGAAAAGTAGCTTGTACGCGTATTGCTCTTGGCAAAGGAGTTTGCGGAACAGCTGCAGAGCAATTAAAAACAATTCTTGTTAAAGATGTTCATGACTTTATTGGACATATATCCTGCGACAGCGCTTCTCGCTCCGAAATAGTAATACCCCTCTTCAAAAATCACGCTCAGAAATCTTTAGACACACTCATTGGCGTTCTCGATATTGATAGCCCTAAATTAGCACGATTTACTGAGGATGATAAAATAGGTTTAGAAAAAATAGCAAATTTAATTTCTGAAAAAATAATATGGCCTGAACTTTTTATTTAATCTTTTTCATCTTTTAAATTTTTGTGTAGCTTTGTTTAATAATTCTTTTAAATGGGTAGGTGCAAAAAATTTAATAAGGAAAAAATTTATAACACAAAAAACAATTCCACCAACACTTAAAATTAAGAATTGACTCACAAAATTAAGCTCAAATGAAATATACCTGCTAAAATCTTGCCAAAAATATTTAACTAAAACAACGCCGGATAATCCTAAAATATATGCTAAAAAAGCAAAACAGAAAATACGTAAAGTAAATTTACTTCCCCCTTCAATATATGGACTATCGCCAAAAAAATTCTTTTGAAATCGTCTTTTTAGAAAATAAAAATTGAGGAAAAAATCAAACGCTGTAGAAGTTCCATAAGAAATTCCCAGTCCTAATATACCAAATTTAGGTGCTAAAATTGAACTCAAGGTTGCATTTATTACTAAATAAAAAAAAGCATTGTAAACAATTTGTTTTGTACTATTTATCGCATAAAAAGCATTTAATAATATTTTTGAACCCGACGCAAATATTATTCCAATTGAATAGGCACAAACAGCTATTGAGTTTTGCAATGTATCATTATAATTAACAGCTCCATGTTGAAATAAAACAGCATAAAATGGCACAATTAAAAATGCAAAACAAGCTGTCGTCATAGCTGCGAGCCACATTGCAGTGTCTAAACTTTCTACTAATAAGTTTGAAAACCTTTTATTTTGGCCTTCCACAATTGCTTTGCTTAAAACGGGGAGAGCCGCAAATCCTGTTGCAACTCCAAATAAGCCGATTGGAACTTGAATTATCATCGTAGCTGTTATGATATAAGTTAACGCACCTGCACCTACTTGAATTGCAAAAAAAGTATTAATTAATAATGCTAAAATCATGGCTCCTTGCCCTAAAGCCCTAGGCAACATTAAAATCAAAACTTCATGTAGAGGTTTATATGAGATCCATTCTTTTATATTAAAGCTTGGCCAAGTTAACATTCCTAATTTATAGAGGGGTAAAAACTGATAAATCATTTGGAATATCACTCCCAGCATAGCTCCAATTGCAACAGCAACAACAGGATTAAAACCAAAATGTTGAAAGAAAGGCGAAGACAATGCCATTCCAATAATTCCCACATTTAAAAATACAGAACCATTCATTGCTCGGAAGGTCTGACCCAAAACACCTAAAACAGCCATAGCGACTGCATTTAACATTGTAAAAGGCAAATAAAACGCTAAGATCTTAAATAAAAATGAAGCGAGATCAAGTCCCCCAGATCGTTTAAATTCATCACTTCCAATAAATTCCATAAATGGATAAGAAAAAAAAGCAGCAATGATTGCAATTGAAAACGTAACAAAGGAAAAAAAACCAATCACAGTTCTTATCAGTTTCTTTTCTGCATCCCCCCCCTTAGTTCGTTCTTCTACCAAAACTTTGATAAATGATGCTGAAAGCGCCCCATCTGCAAATAGATCTCTTAAACTATTTGGAAAACGAAAAGCGGCATTAAAAGCATCTAACGAAACATTCACACCAAAAGTTGCATTAACCACGGAAGTTCTTACCACTCCCGAAGCACGTGAAAAAAGAACACCTGCTATTGCTGCAAAACTTGCTTTTTTTAATTTTACCGATTCATTTTCTGTTGCAATGCTTGAAGTTTTATTATCAGACATAATTTATTAATTCCTTAAACTCTCATATTGCCATTGCTCGATTGCCATTCTATAAGTTTATCAAGCTCGGTAAATCCGAATGCTTAGATATTACATCAGCCGTAACGAATTTTTTTAGAATGCGATAGATAAACACTGGAGTGATTATGAAGACAAATGAAATTCGCCGTAAGTTTATTCATTTTTTTGAAACAAAAAAGCACACTTACGTGCCAAGTGCCTCTACAATCCCCATTGCCGACCAAACCATTTTATTTACCATTGCAGGCATGACTCAATTTAAAGCTTGCCTCACTGGTGAAGAAGTTCGTTCTTACAAGCGGGCAACCAACTCGCAAAAATGCATCCGAGTGGGTGACCTCGATGATGTGGGCAAAGATGGACGCCACTGCACCATGTTTGAAATGTTGGGTTCTTGGAGTTTTGGCGATTACTATAAAAAAGAAGCTATTAAGTGGGCTTACGAATTCACTCGCGACGAACTCAAACTCGATCTATCACGTTTTTGGGCGACAGTTCACCACACAGACGAAGAAGCTCTTGAAATTTGGAAATCCATAGGCGTACCCGAAGAACGTATTGTGCGCCTAGGAGATAAAGATAATTTTTGGGCAATGGGACCAACAGGACCCTGTGGCCCATGCTCTGAACTCTATTTAGATCAAGGTGAAAAAGTAGGTCAATGTTATGAAAAAGGTCTCATCTGTAAAGGACCTGGTTGTGACTGTGACCGTTACTTAGAGTATTGGAACCTTGTCTTTATGCAATACAATAGACAAGAAGATGGGACACTTCTCGATCTTCCTATGAAAAGTGTTGATACAGGAATGGGTCTTGAGCGGGTTGCGGCTCTCTCTCAAGGTAAAACAGCTCTTTTTGAAATCGATTTATTTGAAAAAATAAAGGAAGAAATTCTTTTAACCGCAAAAATAAATGCAAAAATAAATGACTTATCTGAACAACAAAAAGAAAGTTGTAATGTGGTCGCTGATCACATTCGCTTATTAACTTTCACAATTGCAGATGGAGCAAATTTTTCTAATGAAGGACGTGGTTATGTATTAAGACGTGTTCTTCGTCGTGCCGTTAGACATGCACATCGTCTTTCCCCAAATTGGCCTAAAGATCAATCATTTTTAGAAAAAATAGTTAAAACAGTTGTGACTGAAATGGGTGAGTTTTATCCTGAAATTGTTAAAAATAAAACAAGAATTGAAGAAGCAATCCGCAATGAAGAATTACGTTTTAGTAGCACTTTAGAAAGTGGCCTTGCAAAATTCAATCACTTTGTTGAAGAAGCTAAATCGAAAAATTTAAAAACAATTTCAGGAGAAAATATTTTTATTTTACATGATAGCTTTGGCTTTCCTTCAGATTTAACGAGAGTTCTTTGTGAGGAAATCGGTTTTAAAGCTGACCTTGAGAATTTTGATAAACACATGCTTGAGCAAAAAGAAAGAAGCCGAGCAGAAGCAAAATTTTATAAATTTGATCAAGATGACTCTCCTTGGTTTGAGCTAAATAAATTAAATCAAAATGATGATAAAAATTTTGCGGGATACAACCTCAAAGTAACAACAAAATCAAAAGAAAATATTGAATACTCTGAAGTGCAAATTCCAAATTCAAATATTAAAAGAGTTCGTCAATTAAAAAATAAACTGTTTGAAATTATTATTGCCAATACTGCTTTTTATCCTGAAGGTGGTGGACAAATCAGTGATATAGGATATATTGTTGCACTAAGTAAAGAGATAAAAAATGAGTTTGAAGTTCTTGATGTAAGAAAAACCGTTTCAAGTATAATTCATCTTTTAAAACATACCGAGTATAGCTCTGAATCCGCAGATTATTTAAAGCATGATCAAATTAAAAATTTATTTGCTAACCAAAATAAAGTAACTGCTCTAGTCGATTTTTCTGCACGTCAGTCCACTATGCGTAACCATACAGCGACCCACTTAGCACATAGAGCCTTACAATTAGTTGTTGGTGAAAATGTAAGACAAGCTGGTTCGTTAGTAAATTCACATGCTCTTCGTTTTGATTTTTCACATAACAAAGCAATGACTGCTAAAGAAATAGAACAGGTTGAGCTATTAGTAAATTCAGAAATATTAAAAAATATTCCAGTGAAAACCCTTGAAAATGTTCCTTTAGCAAAGGCAAAAGAAATGGGTGCAATGGCAATGTTTGATGAAAAATATGATGATCATGTTCGCATGCTCGAAATCGCTGGATTTTCACTTGAACTGTGTGCAGGAACTCATGTTTCAAGCACAGGTCAAATTGGTTTATTTAAAATCATCTCTGAAGGAAGTGTTACAAGTGGTGTGCGTCGAATAGAAGCTGTAACAGGTTTTTCGGCACTTGATTATATTAAAAAAATTAAAAATACTCTTGCACACACTGCGGAAGTCGCGAAATGCTCAGAAACTGAAATTTCACAACGCATTCTCGCTATGCGTGAAAATGCAAAAGATCTTGAAAAGAATATTGCTCAATTGCAAAGCAGGCTTGTGAATGCGCAAATTTCTGAATTGATGCTAAATTCGATTCAACTTAAAAATAATATTCGCCTAGTAGTTACTTTAATTGAGACATCCGATGTTAAAGAAATGGAACTTATGTGTGACCGTTTAAAAGAGAAATCAGACATGATTGCAGTTATTGCTGCAATATTAGATAATCGTGTGCTTATAATGTCTGCTATAAATCCTACCCTTGTAAAACAGAACAAAAAACTTTCTGCTGGAAATATTGTTAAGCAATTATCCGAGATGCTGGGCGGTAAAGGCGGAGGTCGTCCAGACTTTGCTCGTGGCGGAGGCATAAATACCGAGCAATTACCATCCGCAATAAAAAAAGTTGAAGAAATTGTAATTCAAATGATTAGTTGATTAAAAAATAAAATTGGTCACCTTCTACTTAGAAAAACTAAATATGAGGTGACAATATTTATTAAATTACAAATCAATTCTCATCTTAAATACGTAAACGATAATATTCGATCATTTTTATATATTTGACTAACCAGCAAAAAAGAAATAAGTAGGGTATGAAAATTAAAAATGGGTTTTTACTTTGGGAATCTTCAGTATTTCCTTTAAGAGATCCTTTACTATAAATTATTTTAAGTTCGGAAGGGGAAAGTCAACCGTGAAACTTAAACGAAGTATTGGCTGGTTTGGAATAATGTGTGCCAGTCTTGGTGGGATTGTAGGTTCAGGCTGGCTATTTGGCTCTTTATTTGCAGCCCAAATGGCAGGTCCTGGAGCTATAATTGCTTGGCTAATTGGTGGTTTTGGTATCATGTTTTTAGCACTCACATTTGCAGAATTAAGTGCCATGTTTCCTATATCTGGAGGCGTTGCTGCTTTCCCAATTTTTACTCATGGTAAACTTGTTGGTTTCATATTAACCTGGCTCACATGGATTACTTATGTGGTCTCTATCTCTCAAGAAGTTCAGTCTACAGTGCTTTATATGGGCAACCGCTTCCCTTCGCTTGTTCAAAAAGTAGATGGCGTGACTGTTTTTACTTCGTTTGGATTTGCAATTTGTTTTGGAACTATGCTGATTCTTATTTTATTAAATAGTTTTGGTGCAAAATTCCTTGCTAATGCAAATAGTATTATAAGTGTTTGGAAATTAATTGTTCCTTTTGCTGTTGTCATTATGTTTCTTATAACTTCCCATAACTCTGAAAATATGGGACTCAGCGCGACCTCAACTCAAGAGTTTGCTCCCTATGGAGTCACAGGTATTTTATCTGCAGTTGCTCTAGCAGGTGTTGTTTATTCTTACTGTGGTTTCCAACATGCAGCTCTTTTAGCAGGCGAATCTAAAAAACCACAACGTGATATTCCTCTTGCCCTTGTTGGTTCTATTCTTATTTGTATGGTTCTTTATTGTGGTCTACAATATTCATTCATCACTGCACTTCCAGAAAGTGCAATTGCAAACGGCTGGAACAATCTCTCTTTCGTAGGTGACGCAGGTCCGCTTGCTGGATTAGCTGCAACTCTTGGAATTTATTGGCTTGTCAGTGTGCTCTATGTTGATGCAATTATCTCTCCTCTGGGCACAGGTGTGCTTTATGTTGCCTCCAGTGCACGTATCGTTCAAACTATGAGCCAGTCAGGCAACTCTCCAAAGTTCTTTGGAAAAATTGCAAGATCAGGTATTCCAATGCGTGCCATTTTCTTAAACTTAGTTGTGTCAATGCTTGCTTTCCTTCCATTTAGTGGCTGGAAATCTATTGTTTCCTTCCTATCATCTGCACTCGTCTTTTCTTTTGCGGTTGGCCCTATTTGTCTTGTTGCGCTTAGAAAACAACAACCCGAAAGATTTAGACCCTTTAAGTTACCCTACTATCAATTTATGTCATTTCTCGCTTTTTATGTCTGTAACCTAATGATCTACTGGTCTGGTTGGAATGTTGTTTGGAAACTGGCTGTGACAGTAACAGCGGGACTGGCTGTTTTTGTTGTGACGAATTTTTTAAATAGAAATAGACTTGATGTTGAACACATAGCAACAAAACTCGACTATAAATGTTCACTTTGGCTCTTCCCATATATGGGTATTTTCTGTATTCTTTCTTACTACGGTTCATTTATAGGTGGAACACAAGACATTCCACTTGGAATAGATTTTATTCTTGTTGGTATATTTAGCCTTATTATTTTCTATCTATCTCAAAAAATGTGTCTACCAAAAGCAGAGTCTGATAAAAATACAGCCTCCCTTTTAGAAAAGAAAAAGTCAGCTTAATTTCTTAATATTGTCACTTAAAAAGATCAGATCTGCTTAGCTTAAATTAAGCAGATCTGATCTTTTTATTATTTAATTAATTACAATAAAGATTTATAAAAAATAAAATATTGAGTCATTTATAAGAAATAAA
Source organism: Fluviispira multicolorata (assembly GCF_009208585.1). Taxonomy (GTDB): domain Bacteria; phylum Bdellovibrionota_B; class Oligoflexia; order Silvanigrellales; family Silvanigrellaceae; genus Silvanigrella; species Silvanigrella multicolorata. Next base: position 581,649 of record NZ_WFLN01000005.1, on the reverse strand, counting down.
CAAATCCAATTTCTGGAGTGATTTGATATGTTCCAAACTGATAACCAAAATTTAATCCTGCTAAAAGATGCAAATTATTTGTCAATAGCCAATGATAACCAGGAATAATTCCACCTATAGGATCTTCGTATTTTTCCCAATTTCCTGAATCTTTTTTAATTTGTACAGATTCAAATCCACCAGCAAGAGCCAAATAAATTCCATTTTTATTAATTTGAGAAAAATAATAGGTCATTCTATATTCTGCAAGCCAACCTTCTGCCTGAGGATCAAGATTCCGAGTCGAATAATAAGTTCCTGTCATTCCAACTTGTAAATTAGATGTAATAAAGGTTGAAATACCTAAAGAATATACCCCAAAAATAGGTCCTAATACACTGACTGTGAAACCAATATTAGGAGACAAATTCGTGCTCGCATACTGAGCATAAGAAGATGAATGAATCAAAATAGTAAAGACTGTAATGAACAACTTATTTTTCATTTCAGCTCACCATATTTTTCAATCCGTGTCATTAATTTTGATGTTTCAAAATTTGGTTTAAAATCGTTCTCATTTAAATTAAAGTGAAGTATATAAGAACCCGATAAAAACCCTTTTTTACAACTTAATATCTCTATCTGAGAATCAAATTGTTTTGAATTTTTTTTCAAAGGATTTTCAAAAGATATTTGCAACATCTCAGTACATCTCTCACCTGTATCAAGAACTGAAGAAAAAAGAATTTTTTCAGACATGCCATTTTTATTAATGCGCACAGAAATAAGCTCAGAGTGCACATCAACCTGAGTACTTTTTGTTCTCTTACCAACAAAAATAAAAAAACCATCTTCATCTTTAAATTCAAGAGGAGGTGAGTCAAATAGAATATTTTGAAAAAGCTGTTCTCTGCGCCAACCTCCAAAACCCTTTCGCACGATAAGAACAGAGCCATTGTCATCACTGCGACCACAACCTTTCATAAAAATGACTGCTTCTTCTTCTCCTTTTCGTAAAAACGAGCCCCTTACAGAAGAAAAATATCGGAAATTATTATCATTTGTAACCTTTGCAAGATACTTAGGACAATAAGCGCATCCAGAAAATGTTTGTGAAAGATTTATCCTTGGGATTTCTCCACACACTGCTTCATAGATATCTGAATTCAGAAAAATGGGGACATTTGGTAAAGTAACTCTCTTAGGAGAGTTTTCTATAGAAATTGGCTTTTTAATGGGAGGTCTTTCAATTTGTATATACATTTCTAGGGGAGGATATTGCTTAACTATTTTCACTTTTAATATTTCAATTAAATTTTTCGAATCTGATGGATAATAGCGATATAAAACAAGCCCAGCTAATATTGATGGTAAAAATAAAATAATTAAAAATAAGATTAATTTTTTCATTGCATCCAAAGAACTCTTTTAGATTTAATAATGTTGCAAATGTTGTGTTGCTAATTTTACAGCCGATGAAACCTCTTGATTGCTAATCCCAAGTTTATCTAAATCTACTGAATTTACACGGGTATCTCTATAATAATTTAAATATGCATTTCCAAAGCGATGTGCAATTGTATCTGATAAACAGAGTACGCTAATGCAATTATTTTGTTCGCTAGTTAAGTTCTTCGATCTAAAAGCTTCTTCTGTATGATGATTTTTTACCAATAAAATAACTCCATCTGGAAATTGCCAGTTCTTCAACAGATCAGCTCCCAGAACTTCATGGCCATCTAATTTTAATTTTTTTTCAGCTGAATTAAAATCAATTTTTTCAGAAACACAAGTTTCTGTTATTTTTTTCATAAGTACTTTATCTGAAATAGCTCGCACAAGTAAGCCGATATCATGAAAAAGTCCCGCAACTAATAGATCAGTAATCTGTGCAGTTTTTACAACCTTACCAAGCTCAAATGCTACTTGGGAAACCCACGCACCATGTTTTGTAAAGGCCTTAATATTAAAAAAATCAAAAGAATCAAATTTAAAAAGATTTTCTACAGAGTACTTAACTAAAATTTGCATTAAAGAGGTCATGCCAATGCGAGTTATTCCAACTTTTAAATCACTTGTTGACTTTCCTACACCGTATATAGATGAATTCGCAAGCTTTAATACACTTGCTGTGATACCGGGATCTTTTTGTATTAGGTTCGCCATTTTATTAAGATCAGCTTCTAAACTGTACATCTGCGCAAGGCATTCACGAACAGTGTCAGGCATGGAAGGCAGTTTGAGATCTTTTGAAGAAGTTTTATCTACCATATGTTTTTGTTCACTCCATTTATTGAAGAAACTTTTGCCACCCCTGCTCTAAATCCATAGCAGCTGCACAATAAGCACTTAGTTGAAAGGGGGCTCCCCACTCAAACAATGCCGACAAAGGCAATGGCTCCATTCCATGCTTTAAGCACATTTCTGAAAAATCAATTGTTGCTTTATCACCATATAGCAAATTATTCAGTTCACACTTTAATAATAGAATAGGATAAAAGAGATTGGATTCCAACCAACAGAATCTCCCTCTTTTGGCTGCACCTAAACCCAAGATAAAAACTCTTTCTGCATTCAAAGCATTTTTTTCTGAAAGAAAAAGATTTTCATAAAACTTAGAATAACTCTCATCTTTCATAATTTCTTTCTTATTATCTATTAATATATTTTCATAATTATCTATATCTAATAAATGCTGAAATTCATGAATAACTAAGGCCGCCTCAAAAAGATCAAAGTTTTCAGATTTAGGTAAAAATAAATGGCATCTATGTTCTTTCCCAATGATTGAAAAATATCTATCAATTTTAGGAATAACTTGCACACTGTACTCAGGTTTTAATTTATTTCCAAAAAAGTATTCTTCAATTTCTTGCAAAGAAAACTTTCGATTGGGTAAGACGCCTAGGGGAGAAAGAATAGGTTTCCAACTCTCTTCCAATAATGAAAAAATGGTATCAATATATTGTTTTGGAATTCCATAAACTCTTTCTAAGAAAAACATTAAAAAATTAAGAATACTATTTCTTTCTTGTTTTAAAGGTTGATTCCAAATTCGCGCTAATTCTAATAAAACTGAAAAATGATTAAGTGGTTTTTGATAAATATTATCTTTTTTAGGCATTAAGATTGATTGTCTTTTCTCTAAAGCATTCTTTAATAAGAAATGATCTGTTTTTTCTCTTGGACTATTTGAATTCTTTTGCCAATTTAAAGAAAGCCAGCTATAATATCTTAGATAAATTTTTTGAAAGACTATATTATTATCTTTTTGATATTCATTGATCACTGTTTGAGCTGCAATAACTTTTTGCAAATAGGAATGCTCTGCATAAGATACATTTCCATGCTCAATTTTTAAAACAAGAGATGATATATAATCCAAATCAAAAAATAAATTCACAGAGAATCTCCCAACAAAAAATTGAGGTCCTATCTTGAATAGTCAAAAAACTACGTTGTGGCAAAAGTTTTCGTTTTCAGATGTCACACCCGTCATGAAAAAACTAGCAAAGCATTCTATCGATAAATCAGACTTAAAATCTGTTCCTTTTATCAATGATACTTTGGCAAAAGGAGACGATTATCCCGACTTTGAAACATCACTCAAGGATCTAAGACAATCCCCTTTTAAAGCTCTTATAAAATATGAAAGAAAACAATTTGTATATATGTTTTGCATTCATATTACAGATGTCATAACTTCATTAATTTCTGCTTTAGCAGCCATTCAGCTTTTAAGAAGTTTTGAAAAGTCATCCTCAAATTTCAAATTGATAAATCTTTTTTATCATGAATCCACTCCAAATCAAACTCTTATTTTTACTATAGCTCTTGCTGTCGTGATCTTTCTTTTAAAAATTTTAGCTGCAAGTTTACATGCCCAAAAAATTGAAAAAGAAATGCTCCTTTCCTGGCGTATACCTTTTAAACTTATGCAATCACTCTATTTACAACTTCTTAGAATCAGTAAAAGGGATCGATCTCAATATCAATCAGGAGATATTACAAATCTTGCACAAAATGATTCAAGATTTTTAGGAAATTTTCTTGCACATGCACTTGTTGATATTCCAGTTCTAATTGTTTCCTGTGCACTTGTCTTAATTTTAATGATCTCAATTCTTGGGAACGTTGCTTGGATTGGCTTTGCTGTTATTTGTATACAAATTCCTCTTTCACTTTTCTTTTCTTGGATTGGAAATATTCTACACGAAGAAATGATGAAACGAGGTGACAAAAGATTACAACTTATCACGGAATGGATTCAAGGGATGCGGCTGATTCGTTACTTTGGCTGGGGAAAATATTTTAAAGAAGAAATAAATCAAGCAACCCTTTCTGAATTCATACAGGATATAAAAATTACAGTTAAATATTGTTTCGCATTTGCTCTAACTCTTAATTGGTGGATGGTGGTTAGCAGTGCTATTTTTGCAGGAATTGTTTATTTTAATGGACAAAAAAGTGCTTCTACCATTTTTGCAGCCATTTGGTTATCAAGTATTTTAGGTCAACAAATCACTCCATTGCCATGGTTTGTCAATGCCTGGTCACAAGCTTTAGTTGCTTCACGCAGATTAAAGTCTTTTTATAAAATGAGAATCCAAGAAGAAGAGTTTAATTTAGAAAATAGTATAGAATATAGTGAAGAAGAAATAAAACTTATTGATAAAATCATCAATAAAAAAGTAACTGACGAAATATCAATTTCTTTTTCAATAAAAAATGTTTCACTCCGATTTTCAGAAAATGAACCATACGTATTAAAAGATATAAACATTGAAATTCCTGCAAAAAAAACTCTTGCAATAATTGGTCCAGTTGCAAGCGGTAAATCATTGCTTATTCAAGTTCTCATGGGTGATATTATTCCAAATTCAGGAGAAGTTTTATTTTTTATTCACATTAATGATAGTCAATATAAAATAAATTCTATAACTGGAAATGTACACACCTCTATTGGATTACAACTTTTAAGATCCATTCAAAGCTATGTCCCACAAGAAGCATTTATAATTAGTAGCTCTATTCGAGAAAATATTCCGCTTAAATATAAGTATATTGATGAAAATTATGAAAATGAAAATGCAATTATGAATTCACTTTATGTTGCTAGTTTCCATGCTGATTTAAAAGGATTTTCCCATGGAATTGACACAGAAATTGGAGAAAGAGGAGTTAATTTATCTGGCGGTCAAAAACAAAGAATCAGTTTATCTAGAAGTTCGTTTGCAAATTCATCACTTATTTTTTTGGATGATCCTTTAAGCGCTGTTGATGTAAAAACTGAAAAGGAACTTGCTCAAAATATCTTTCAAGGTGAATGGGGAAAAGAGAAAACGGTTATTTGGTCAACTCATCGCTTAGATTTTTTGAAATATACAGATGAGATTATATTTTTAGACAATGGGAAAATATCAGAAATAGGCACTTACAAAGAACTAAAAGAAAATATAAATTCAAGACTCAATCAATTCATTTTAGGATTAAATGAAAATGACCGAAAAAATTAATTTTATTGCACAAGAAGAAAGACAAACAGGAACAATTGGATTGGGAGTTTATTCCCGATATATTGCTGCAATGCAATTGCTTGCTCTTTTTGTGCCTCTTATATTAATCCTTCTTGTTTTAACAAGTCTAGGAGAAAGTGGATTTCGCTATATTGTTTCTTTATGGACAACGGATTGTAATCTTATTTCATGCGGAGATCCAACTCAATTAAAAAATGTAATTCGAATTTGGTTACAGAGTGCCAATGCATTTCATTTAACACTTTTCTTTTTCTTATTTTGTCTAGCAGCCATTCTTTTACGAGCAATCAGTTGGCTTGTATTAATAGGATTTTTAGCCAATGGCGCACGTATTTTACACAATCAAATGGTTGAAAGTTTTTCAAACGTTCGTGTCACTTTTATAGATGAAAACCCGACTGGTAGACTTATTAGGCGATTTAGTGGTGATTATATTCAGCTTAAAGATGAAATTCCTAATATATTCACTGACATTATATGCTCAATTATAGAACTCTTAATTGTGTCATTCATAGTCATTTTTCAAGCTCCAAGTGCAATTATTTCTGTTATTCCATGCATATATTTTTATTATGCTGTGCAAAATTTATTTAAAACTGCATCGCGTGAAGTACAACGATATACTAAAGTCCTTGAAACACCCATTTGGAGTTTATTTACTGAAACCGTTGTTGGTTATCAAACCATTCGAGCTTATGGGAAAAGTAAAAATTTTTATAATCGATTGATCCATATTTCAAATGATTATGCAAAATCCGTTTTACTACAAAGTAGAATGTTGCGATGGCTAAATTTACGTCTTAAAATAATCTCAGAGTGCTTTGGTTTATCAGTTACATTAGTTGCCGTTTTTCTTGTCGCAAATGAAAAAATTGGCGTGGGTGAAGCTGGTTTTCTAATGAGTTTAACTATTGGTCTTGATGCAACAATGCAATGGCTCACCCGCAGTCTTTCTATGATTGAATCAAAAATGGTATCTGTTGAGCGTGTTATTGAATATAAAAGTTTACCAAGCGAGCACATCGAACATAAAGTAACAATAAAATCTTTAAAAAATGACTGGCCTCAAGAGGGAGAAATCATACTTGAAAATATTCAAGCTTCATATAGAAAAGACTTACCAATCGTTATAAATAATTTATCATTACGATTTGAAGCTGGAAAAAAAACAGGCATTATTGGTAGAACAGGCGCAGGGAAAAGCACATTATTTCAAGCCTTTTTTAGAATGCTTTATTTACACACAGGTCGCATATTAATTGATGGAATAGATATTACTCAACTTCCACTTGAAGAAGCTCGAAGTGCATTTGCAATTGTCCCACAAGAACCTCATCTCTTTTCTGGTACTTTAAAATACAACTTAGATAGAACTGGCAAATATACTGAAGATCAAATGTGGGAAGCTTTAAAAGAAGTTCAATTAAAAGATTATATTGAAACTCTTCCAAATAGACTTAATTATATTTTAACAGAAAGAGGACATAATTTTTCTGTTGGTCAACGCCAACTCATTTGTATGGCACGTGCCATTTTAAGCAACGCTAAAATAATTCTCATGGATGAAGCAACCGCAAGCGTAGATATGGAAACAGAAGGCCTCATTCAAGAAACCTTAAAAAAAGCTTTTGCACATAAAACGGTCATTATAATTGCCCATAGGCTCGAAACGTTAAAAAATGCGGATAATGTAGTTGTACTTGGCAATGGTCAACTCGTGGATTATGGTACGCCAGCTAAAATACTCTCAAAATTAGGTGAGAGTTTACATTCTCATTTAACTTAAGCCATAGGAAAAATACAGATGGAAAAGGCAGTTAAGATTCTTATTACAGGTAAACTCCATGAGATAGCCCTCAAGCTATTAAACCAGCAACCGCCTGAGCTTACTGTTTCTGAGTCACTTAATATCGTCTATCTTCCAGATGCTCCTCGCGATGTTATTTTAAAAGAAATTGAGGACACAAATGTTCTCATCAGTCGCTCCGAAACCGATGTTGATGCTGAACTTTTGCGAAAAGCAAAAAAACTCAGTGTGGTTGCCCGTGCTGCTGTTGGTTACGGCAATATCGACTGTGATCTCGCAACCGAAATGGGTATTCTTGTTGTCAATACTCCAGGTAAAAATACCAATTCAGCTGCTGAACTAACTTTTGGCCTGTTGCTTGCCCTTGTCCGTAAAATTCCTCAAGCCCATCTCAGCACCAGCGCTGGAGGCTGGAATCGTCACAAATTTTCAGGAACTGAACTTGGGGGTAAAACCATAGGTTTAGTTGGACTTGGGAATGTTGGACACCGCGTGGCACGCTTTGCAAAGGGTTTTGACATGCGTGTGATAGCTTATGACCCTTATATTTCTGAAGATGTATTTCGTAAAAACCATGCAGAACGTAAGAATACATTAGAAGAATTACTAGCAGAATGCGATATACTTTCAGTTCACGTTCCTCTTAATAAAGAAACAAAAGGAATGGTCTCCACTGTTGAACTTAAAAAAATGCGTAAAGGTGGAATTGTATTAAATGCTGCACGAGGTGGAATTGTTTCTGAAAAAGCCCTTCTTGAAGTTTTAAATGAAGGCTATGTTGTAGGAGCAGCGGTTGACACATTCGATAATGAACCAAAGCCATTACAAGAACTTATCAAACATCCAAACGTCATTGTGACACCCCATATCGGAGCAAGCACAGCCGAAGCACAATACCGAATTGGTGAAACAATTGCCATCCAAGTTCTAAAAGCACTGCGAGGAGAAATTGTCGACTATCCTGTAAATCTGCCGCATGTTTCTTTACTTGGCACAAATGATCTCAGAGTTTTCTCAGTCCTATCTGAAAAAGTTTCTCGCTTTGGTGCCCAAATATTTGACTTTCAACCAGCACTTTTAAAGCTCTCTATAAAAGCAAATATCAATAAAGAAGATCTACAAGTTTTAAAACTTTCTAGCATTAAGGGTTTTTTATCACACGCTTCTGATGAATTTGTTTCTTATGTAAATGCGGAAAGACTCCTCACCCGCAAAGGTTTAAAATTTGAAATAGATATAATGCCTTCTACATCAACTAAAAATGAACTTTTATTTGAAGTTTTTGGCAATGGAACAAATGAAAAAATCTCGGTTGGCGCAGTCATCTATGATGGAAAATACGTAAGATTGAGTTCAATTAACGATTTTCTTTTTGAAATCGAACTTGATAGCGACCTCATAGTTATGCAAAATCATGACAGACCGGGTGTGATTGGTGATGTTGGATCCTATTTGGCAAAGAACAATGTTAACATTGCTCAGTTTGAACTTTCTCGCAATCGGCGTGGGGGAATGGCTATGAGTCTTATCCGTATTGATGGAGAACTCGAAAGCGAAGTGATTGCTGGACTTCGTAAACTCCCAAATTTAATATCGGCACGTTTGGTAAGTGGGCTCTAATATTAGACACAAAAGGCATTGAAAGAACAAATGCCTTATGTTACATACAACAGTTGCTCTATTTTATCTCACAAGGAGATTCCCTTTGAACCCAAATTATGAAATCATTGAACAACTCTATCGTTTAGACATCGACTCTGGACTCGTCACTCAAGACCAGCGTGTTGCTCAAAAAGAACTTTCTGAACTTGCTAAAAAATCTCGTATCAGCGAGGAAATTATTGCAAAAACACGCACAGACATGGTTTTCCACGAAGCTGAACTCCGTCGTCTTTACAAAAAACTCGATGACCTCGATGAACGTAAAGCAGAACGTTCTGCACGTTTATTTGCTGCTAAAAATGACGATGATCACCGTGGACTCAAACGTGAGCTTGACCATGTAGAGCGCGATATTCGCGAAACTCAACGTCGTGCCGACGAAACCGAAAGTCGTATTGAACAGTCAAAAGCTGTCTTTCAAAAAGCTGAAACAGAATTGTCAGCATCTATCAGTGCATCCGAAGGTGAACGCAAAAAAGCTCAAGAAGCAGAGAATAATTCCGCTGGCCGTTTAAATGAAATCAATAAAGTACGTGATTCTTATTTGTCACGTCTTGATGATCGCATTGCGCAGCACTATATGCGCGTTTCTAAAATCACTCGCAATCCAAATGGCCCTATTTGTCGTGTTATTGAAAGAGCTTGTGGCAATTGCCGCATTGGCCTATCTCCGCAAATTCTAAATAATATTGCCCGTGGAAAATCTGTAGAGTTTTGTCCAAACTGCTCACATGTATTGCTTCCACAAAATAATAATTAATTATTTTGATATAATTTTCTGTTATATTTAATAAAAAGATCTTGGTATTAAAACCAAGATCTTTTTATTATTTAGCAGAATTATTATTTCATAATTTTAATATCAAAAATATTTCTCTAAATTATTGAGAAAAATACTCATCGATTTAAATAAAAGCCCTTGCTATTTTTTTCATCAGCCATATCTGCAAATATTTTTTGGAAAACGAGACGATCATTATTTAAAACATCATCACTTGTCTGTCTGTAAACAAAATCTGACAGCACCCCAGAGCCTTCAATATAGCGTTCTTTTTCATTTGCAGCATTGTGACGGAAAATTTTGTTCCAAGCAAAACGAATTTCACTTCCACGGGGCAAAGGTTTTCCGTTAGGAATAATAGAGGATTTTGTTCCATTTGCATCAATTACAACGGGTTTTAAAAAGTCTCCCCATTCAATAACATTTGCACCACCACCACCTGTCTGTTTCATTGTTCCAAATATTTTTGCAATTTTATAGTCTTTAAATAAAGAAACAAAGACATCGCAAGCTGAATAGCAATTGCTATTTGACAGGACTGCAATTGGTTTATCAGTTAAAATTGGCTTTAAAATATCTGTTGTATCTTTTTTATAAGTGTCAGGCAAAGCATCATTTTCATCACCATCATACCGATCGGCTGGAGCAAGTATTAAATTCCTATTTTTAATTTGATCTTCATATGCAATGTCATTTAAATACTTATCCATTTCTTCTACAGTACTGAGCATTGGTTTTGCCAAAGGATCAACTGTATTTAATCTTGAAAAGTAACGAGCCATTTCTAAATTATAAAAGGTATCTCGATTTACTTTTGAAACAATAGGGCGAACGCTCATATTTGAGACAAATTGATGCGTAAATGCATTTGCAATCAGTTGTGGAAAGCTTCCAAAACCTCCACCATTGCTCCGTACATCAAAGAGAACTCCATCAATATTATTTTTATTTTGCTCAATAAAATTTCTTATGTCATTTACTTCAGAATTTATGTATTCACGTGCAGTTAAGTAATCTGAATAATCAAAATTTCCATCAGGAATAAACATATTTAAACGAATAACAGCAAAACTTTTGTTCTTAAATTGTACAATTTTTTTCTGAATATTTCCACTATTCGAGCCAACAGTATAAAAATCTTTGACAAAAAACTCTTCAACTTTTTTATTATTGGTAATAGCATTATTGTTAGATTCTAATAAATCATTTTGCTTTTCTCTTCCTTTATTTTTCTTACTAGCAGCATAATCTGCACAAATAACTTCATTAGAAAAGTAGGAAAGCCATGGAAAAGTATAACTAACAATACGCCCATCCGAAACCTTCTTTACTTTTAATGTAAATTTTCCTTCAGGAATTTTTATATAACGACCGCTTCGAGAAAAAAATCTCTGAGCTGCTCGACTGTTAAATGCTTCTGGATTGGCTCCACGCCCAACTGCACCTACTAAATTAAGTGCATTATTTGCATATATTTCTTGATTTTCAAAACCTTCAATACCAACATTTCTTATGGTCAGAATTTCGTCGCCTGCCTCAATGGCTTTATAATCGTCTATTTCCTTTTCATTGGCGATTTTTGGATTTAATTCTTTTAAAAGTTTTGCAGAAATAATTAGCTTTTCTTGGTTATTTTCATAAGCTAACCCGACGGTCAATGGAAAACCACCTGTATAGCAACGAGCTGGAACAGGATAAATAAAACCAGTGTGCAAATCTTTAATATTAAAAAATATACTCATTGTGTTTTTAAGTAATGTTGCAGAATCCATGCTTTCATTTAATTTATTCGCTTCAATAATTGCATCATAATTAAATTCTTTTTTCTTTTGATTTCGATTAACATAGTAGTCATTAAAGACAATTTGAACAGAGGAAATGAGATTTTTTTTCTCTTCTAAAGTTAATTCTGGCAAGCCCCACTTTTTGTCATTTTCGTTCACTGGTATATTTGTTTTATTTAGCTGATTTAGTAAATCATTTGAAATATCCTTATCAGACTTTTGACATGCCGTGATTAAAATTAGAGAACTAAGCAAAATAGATTTCTTTAGTTTTATCATAAAACAAAGCCTTTTCAAAATTGAATTTTTATAAGCAAAGGTATAGTAATAATTTGCGAATATATAATTATCGAATTTTATTGTCAAGAATCAAATAAGGAATTATTTTATAGAAATTTATAAATTGAAAATAATATTTTTTTATTAATGATGTATATTTTTTATTAAAAAATTAAAATAACATGAAATAAATTAATATAATTTATTTCATGTTATTTTCTTGCTCTTCTATTTAAAAAGCGCTTAGTAGACTAATCATCCATTTCAACATAAACAGTTTTTAATTGAGTGTAACACTCAATAGCGGCTAAACCATTTTCTCGACCAAAACCAGAACCTTTCATACCTCCAAATGGAACTTCAACTGGAGAGATATTATAGTTATTTATCCAACACATTCCTGCTTGTAAATTTTCAATCACACGATGGGCTCTCTTAATATTATGTGTTAAAACACCAGCAGCTAACCCATATTCTGTATTATTAGCTCTTTGAATAACTTCATTTTCATCTTCAAATTCGAGAATTGACATAACGGGTCCAAATATTTCTTCTTTAACAATTTTCATTTCATCATGACAATTTGTAAATACTGTCGGCAAAATGAAATTTCCATTTGCAAATTTAATTTGACTTGGGCTCCATTCCGGCTGTGTTCCACCACATAACAAGGTTGCCCCTTCTTCTTTACCAGATTCAATGTAACTTAATACTCTTTGTAAATGTTGTTTGCTTATTAATGAACCCATTTGTGTATTTGAGTCAAAAGGATCCCCCACTTTAATTTTTTCAACTTTACTTAATAAACTTTCTATAAATTTTTCTTTAATTTTTTTATGAACAAAAACACGTGTCCCATTACAACAAATTTCACCTTGAGTGTAGAAATTTGCAAGAATTGCAATAGAACTGGCCCTGTCAAAATCAAAATCATCAAAAATAATAAGAGGTGATTTTCCCCCAAGTTCTAAACTAACATGTTTTAAACTCTTAGCAGAGTTTTCCATAATTCGTTTACCGGTTGGAATTGAACCCGTTAAAGATATTTTTCTAATTTCAGGATGCAAAGACAACATTTCTCCAACCTCACGGCCGCCTTGAACAACTTGAAAGACACCTTCAGGAACTCCTGCTTCCAAATAAATTTGCTCTAATTTATTTGCATTCATGGGAGTCAATTCAGATGGCTTAAATATCATTACATTTCCACATGCTAGAGCTGGAGCTGATTTCCAACAAGCGATTTGAAAGGGGTAATTCCAGGCACCAATTCCTGCACAAATACCAAGAGGTTCTCTTCTTGTGTAGGCAAAAGATTTTCCTAATTGAATATGCTCCCCCTGCACACTCGGAGCTATTCCTGCAAAATACTCTAAAGCATCAGCCGATGTGGGAACATCAACTTCAAGCGCCTCTGTAATAGGCTTACCACTGTCAAGAACTTCAAGTTGTGCAATTTCGAAACTCCGTTCACGGATTATGCGAGCAGCTTTATTTAATATTTTCCCTCTTTCTAAACCACTCATTCTTGACCAGATTTTAAATGCGGACTGCGCTTTACGAATGATATTATCAAGAGCTTGCTCGCTTGTAATTTCGATTTCACAAATTTTATTTCCTGTTGATGGAGAGTAATTTGAAAAATATTTTTGCATGATATTTCCTTTATTTTAAAGTTACACTTCTGGCAATATACAATGTACTTAATAATTATACGATTTACAAATTATCAATTATTATAAAAATCTTAAAGCTTATCATTTGAATTTATTTATTCGATTTTTTAATATAAATATATCTCAAGACTTAAGCTCTATCCCATTGCAAATTAACAAAGTCTATGTGAAAGATGAAAGGGATTGTGACGTTTTATTTTAGGAGAGCGACAACATGACACAAGAAAAAAGACTAGTTTTAGACTGGACAAAAGTACACGATGTTTTTCCTATAGAAAAACATCTAGCCAGTGAAGCAAATAACCTTATTGCTGCAAAAAAAGCCCTCGTTTCAGGTAAAGGAAAAAGCCCAGAGTTCACAGGTTGGGTTGATTATGTAAAAGAAGAATCCCAATCCGTATTAGGATCAATCAAAAAACATATCGACACAATTTGCAATCACTCCGATGCCGTTGTTGTTGTCGGTATTGGTGGCAGTTTACTTGGCACAAAAGCTGTCTATGAAGCATTGACTCATTCTTTTGCAATTGTAAATCAGGAAACCCTTCACCGACGCCCTCTTTTATTCTGGGCTGGCCATCATATTGCTATAGATGAACTTTCCGAACTTCTTGATGCTCTTGACTCCTACTCCCCCAGCCTTATCGTAGTTTCTAAATCTGGAGGAACAACCGAGCCTGCCTTAGCATTTCGTGTTTTAAAACAATATATTGATGATCGTTTTGGCAGTGAAGAAGCGAGTCATCGAATCTTTGCAATCACAGATCCAAATGATGGGACACTCTTAAAAATTGCCAAGGAAAATAACTACCCACATTTTCCAATCCCTAAAAATATTGGTGGGCGCTATTCAATTTTTACACCTGTTGGTTTGTTACCTTTAGCAATCGCAGGAGTTAACGTAACTGAATTTGTAGCAGGTGCACAACAAGCATTTGCAGACAGCACTTCAGAAAAAAATCATTCACTCGAAACAAATCCAGCACTTTGCTATGCAGGAGTTCGTAATATTTTATATGCAAATAAATATAAAATAGAATCTTTTTGCACTTGGACACCAAAGGCAAAAGGAATAGCAGAATGGTGGAAACAACTTTTTGGTGAAAGCGATGGAAAAGAAAACACAGGTATATTTCCCGCAAGCGCTAATTTCACAACCGATTTACATTCTCTTGGTCAGTATTTTCAAGAAGGTGAACGCCATTTATTTGCAACTCATTTAAAAATTGGTGATGAATATTCTTTAACAAAAGGATCCTTAAAAAGAAAAATTAAAATACCTGACCCTTCCTTAAAAGATGGTTTTGATTTTCTCACAGGCATCGATCTTTCAAATGTTCAAAATGAAGCTCAACAAGGAACTTTCTTAGCTCATTCCGATGGAAAAGTACCCACCCTCATTTGGGAATTGCCAGAATTAAACGCATGGTGGCTTGGGTACTGGATGTACATAAATATGTTTGCTTGTGGTGTGGGTGGATATGCGAGAGGAATCAATCCATTTGATCAACCAGGCGTTGAGGATTATAAAAATAATATGTTTGCTCTCATGGGTAAACCTGGATATTCAGACAAAGCGGCTCATATTCGCAGCCGATTGAGCAGCAGCAGTCGATTGCGCTCGCTTGGTCACACAAGCAAATAAAAATTGTTTGATGCCTAAATAAGTAGAATATTATTATGACATAAATGCTTTTAACTGTCTTATATAAGTTTCCAAAACTTCAAACAGTTTTTACCTTTAGATGCCCCTTTCTTATACAAATAATCAAATAATTCTTTTAAAGTTTTTTCTTGACTGTCTTTTTCTGCTGTGGAGTTTTTAATAAATTCATTTACTATATTAGGCAGAGCATTTAAATCACTTAAAGTAGAACAAGCTAAATAATTATAATAAATTTGAAAGGCAGTAATCATCATTCCTGTACGCCCTTGCCCAAAACCACAGTAAACCAGTGCTGCTTCGCCTTTAGGGGTTTTTTCTAAGTATTTACATGCGTTTATAATCTCACTGACTTTAGGGGCGCAAAAATCTTTTACTTTTAAATGATGAAATTCAATTTTATTTTTAGCTAAAAAAGGAGTATTTGCTTTTTCATAATTCAAACTTAAAATTCTTTTAATTTTAGCTGTTTTAAGTATATTTATCGTTTCTTCAGTATACATTTGATATGAATCATGAGAACCACCATAGTATGGTTGTGAACTTCGAAATAGACATGGATCTGCCCCACTGTTGAATGGAAATGAAATACCTAAATCTGGAATACTAAGTAAACTAGAAGAAGTTGATGTCTTTCTTAATGGAGCTGGAGTGCTGGGAGTCCTTAATGGACTTTGAGTGTTTGGTGTCCTTAATAAAACGGGAGCCCAATTTTGAAAAACAGGCCTTTTCCCGTTACTTGGTACATTTTCCACATAATGAGGAAGACTTGAAACAGATTCATACATAAATTATTCCTTTTTGCTTTATTCCGACAAGTCATTTCATTTACTAAAGTAGCGGTTTATTTTAACTTCAAAATTTTAATTTGTAATAGAAACATTAAAACTAAAAATTTTTCACATAAAAAATTTAGAAATATTTTTAGAACTGAGTTTCGAATTTTTTCTAAAGTAAAAAAAAATAACCGTCCATAAAAAATGGTTATGGAATTTTTTTAATAGCAAAACTATCAAACTTATGTCAAATGTATTTTATTAATAATAATTAATACCAAATTAATATTAATTTAATTGCAAAGTTTTTACTTTATTTTAATTTATTTTGTTAAAATAATAAAATATATATATAAAATAAATATTATAAATAATTTGCCGAATCTGCAAGCAATCTAAATAATCATCTTCTTCATTATTTGAGAAAATGCCCTACTTATTCTTAAGAAATTTATTAATGACATCTACAAATCGATTATTAAAACCATTAAATTCAATTTCTTGTGCAATTTTCTCTGCTTTTATTTTAAATGAAGAGTTACGGATTACTTTACGAATTGCACTTGTTAATTTTCTTTTACTTAATGAATCTGCTGGAATTGTTAAACCAATCCCTAAATTAACAATTCTTCGTGCATTATCTGGTTGATCATGTGAAAATGGGATCAATATTTGAGGTTTTGCCGCAGCTAAAGCCTGACCCGTAGTTCCTATTCCGCATTGATGAACAACAACGGAGCAATGTGAAAAGAGTGCAGAAAAAGGTTCATAATCTGAAATATGAATTCCTGAATCCTTATATGCTGCGATAGGAACTCTATTTGGAGTTTTTCCAACTAAAAATATAGCGCGCAGGCCAATTTCTTTTACGGCTTCATATGCATTTTCATAAAAACTATTTGATGAACGTACAACTGTTGATCCCAATGTAAAAACAACGGGTGCCTCACCCTTATCTAAAAATTTTTGTGTTTCATTTGAGATTGTCGCAGAACTCTCTTGATCAAAGAGTGGAAATCCTAGTTGATGGATACCCTGTGGCCAATCAGATTGTTTATTAGCAAACTCCTTAGGGAAAAGAGCAATAATACCTTTTTGTGAGAACTCTCCAAAATGCTGTTTATGACTTAATTTAGGTTGACCTAGTTTTAAGCGCAATTCATTCACTGGAGATAATACTTCATGCCAATTGCGAAATAAAAATGGATGAATTAAATTTAAAAACCGTGGTCCTAAAAATTTAAAGTAACTTAAATATTTTAAATTACCTATATAAGGTGGGTCATATACAGAAAAAATTGCTGAAGGCTGCAAAAGACATGAAAGCCATGGAACTTTGTATTTATCAGCAACTAAGGGAGCAGCAAAAGTCAAAAAGTGAGGGATTACAAGATCATATTTAGGAATTTCTTTTTCTAATAATTGAAAACTTTCTTCAAGATAAGGTAATATTAATTCTTTTATAAAATATTGAGTGCCTGTATTAGGATTATGAGCTTTTTCCGCCCAGTTTATATTTGCAATAAAATCTTCTTCACTTGGGCGCATAGCTATAAATTTAAGGCCAAATTTTTCAACATTTTCTTTATATTGTAAATGAGAAATAAGTGTCACTTCATGTCCTGCGGCTAATAATGCTTTTCCCATTCCAATATATGGATGTAAGTCCCCGTATGATCCATATGTAATTAACAGAATTCTGCTCATAAAATTAATCCTATGAATTTTAGATAAAAATATATTTGAAATTATTGCTTATAAAAAAGAAAATGTCTATTCATATATAAAATTAAATTCTATCCATATTTTTAAATAATAATAATTACAATATCAATTATGGGAAAAAATAATTATTTTAATAAAATAAATATGAAATAATTGCATTAAAATTTAATATACTATAACCGCCAGAAGAACCAGAAAGCATAACGCCATTATAACTAGAATTTCCGTAGTCTGCCACACCCCGTGCAAGAAAGAAACTTGCTCCAATTGCAAAATTATTTGTTAAGTTAATAGATGCTTTAAAACTTGCTCCAATATTATAATCTGAATTCACAGTAGGATTGGCCTGCCCAGAACTTCCATTAACTGCAATATCATTTTCATAAGCTGCAAATGGTGAAATATTTATAGAGACAACTGCATATAAATTTAACCAATTTGTAGGAACTATTTTAAAACCGATATCCCCACCCAATTGAATCACTTTATATTTGCTTATTATAGAAGAAGAATTACCATTGGTAGTATCTGACGAAGAAGCATGTGTCATTTCAGCACGTGCGCCAGCACCTAATAAAAGCATAAATGTATCAGAAGACCCCGGATAAAAATAACACCTTAAACTTGCATTTTCTCCCGTAAGGCTTGTTCCTCCTAATTTTACTTTAGAGTAACCACCCTCAGCCATTAATTCATATGAATATGCCTTATTTTCCTCTATTGAAACAAATAGGATTATATAAATAAAAATAGTATAATAAAATATTTTCAAATACACTGATAAGACTCCTTTTGCGGATCATTGAATATCTAATAATATATTTTAATTATCTTCTATTAATGCTACAATTTTTTATAAAATCTATTATTTAAAATTTGACACATTTCATAAGATACCAATTTTAATTTAAGCATTTATTTAAATGGAGTGCCGCACTTGCTTTCCACTCACATAAACTTCAGGTAATCTCAAAATGACCCTGATTTGGGAAAGGACGAAAAATGACAAAGACTGATTTCAATAAAAATCAAGAACTAATTCAAATTGGTAATATTACTGTACGCCTTGCAAAAGAATATGAAGTGGACGCTAATTGGATGGGCAATGATCTTGCTTCACATCAGCTTAGAGCTTCTTGGTTACGTCTTTCCGATGATGACCTTCCCATGAACCCTCGCCTTGTTGGAAAACCAGGAGTTGGAAAAACCACTTTAGCAGTCGCAGTTGCTCGTGAACTCAACTTTCCTGTTTACCTCATGCAAGGAACCAGCGACACACGTCCTGACGATCTTATTATCACTCCAGTTATAACTGAAGGAAAACAAATTTCCTATGTTGCAAGCCCGCTCGTAACAGCAATGTTAGTTGGAGGCGTCTGTATATTAGACGAAGGTAACAGAATGTCCGAAAAAAGTTGGGCAAGTCTAGCCTCATTGCTCGATCATCGCCGTTACGTTGATTCTGTCATTGCAGGCATTCGTTTGCATGCACATAAAGAATTTCGTTTTGTTACAACGATGAATGATGATTCAAGTGTTTATGATCTTCCCGAATACATACAAAGCCGACTCAATCCTCAAATTTTTCTTGATTTTGCAGATATCGAAACAGAAGCACGTATTGTACGCTATGCAGTTCCGTATATTGAAGAAAATCTTTTAACTTTACTCGTGAGTTTTTTATCCATTGCCCATAAATATGATGAATCATATTCTGTTCGTGATGGAATTCAAATTGCTAAATATGCACAACGGCTTCGTTCCCTTAATAAAGAATTAACTCTACCCAAAGCTTTAAAAACCAGTGTATATTCAATTTTAGGAGAAGAAGCACTGAAGTATTTTCCACCGGACGAGCAAATGCAAAATGAAAACAATCCGTCTTCCCGTCCAAATTTAAGACCTGTATGATTATGAAGCAAAAAAATTTAGATAAAAAAATACAAATATCAGAAAATTATTTTTTTGAATTTGATAAAAATCTTCTGGAAAAATTTAAAAATGAAGAAAGTTTCTTAGGTTGGGAATATACAGTTGGCAAAATTCATTCTGCATTGCTTGAAAAGTTTATACCTCATTGCAATGTTACTTTTTTACCGATCATGGGGAGCAGTTTACAAGAAAATTGCATTCTTAAAAATTTGCCAGAAGAAGCAGAAATTTTTCTCCCAAAAAATATGCAAATATTAGTTGATTGGCCTGAAGAAGGTTCAGAAATTATCACACAGATCATAAAAAGTTTTCCAAGTTGCGTTTCTCTTGCAACTCATAAAACAGTTGATCAAAATGCTTATATTGAAAGCAATGACAGTCTCGTTAATCAAATTCAAAATAATCCGGTTGTATTTATAGAATCTCTTGACTCTCGCCGCTTTTTACTCAACAAATTATCTAAAAATACTAGCTCTGTCCATTGTATTGGAGGAATTGAAACATATTTGCAATGGCAAATTTTAAATAAAATGTCTCCCTATCAAAACTTTAACATTCCTTCTGAATTACAACTTTCAGGTGCAAGTCTGACTTGGTTACAGCTAAAAATGTATGAAGTATTTTCATTTGATAACGACACACATAACTTCATTCATAAAAAATTAGAAAAAGCTGTCTATAAAACAATACAACATATTATTGCTCATAATTCAAAACCAATTCTCATTATTTGTGGAATTGAACTTTTTAAAAAAATTGAAAATACATTAAAAATTATTAAAAATAAAACAGAGTTTAATAATATATTCAGCAAAAAAGTTGTTCAAATCAAGAAAAATCAAGATAAAAATAATGCAAATAATCTTTTACTGTGTCAACCTTCTAAAGAAACAGCATCTGATTATATAAATCTTCCTAGTTTCTTTGCCAATGATCTCCTTAAATTAAATGAGAAAATAACCAGTTGGCTTGATTTCGCAAGACATAGTTTTGCTCAAGCATTCATACGAACTTCTGATAGATATGCAGAATGGACAAAGTTTAAAATAAATGCGAGTCAAGAAAGAGATTATTTTCGCTTTGTTTATAGGCTGGCCAAAGATCGAAATATGATCTTTCCAAATACCTTCGATCTCCTTCTGTCAGCAAGCGCTGTCATAGATTCAAACTTTGCCTTTGAATTCTTAAAAGAATGCAAAGACTATCCTACAAACCCTAATTTTGTGGCAGCTTTACCAGTGGTTGATTTTCCTTTAAATCATTTTATAAAAAATACAGCAAAAATTAGCATTCAAAAATTTGAAACTCTGCAAAGTAAAAAAACCTTTAAAAAAGCAAAATTAAAGTCAGTAGATAAAATAAAAAAATTTTATAAACCCGTGCCAGTCAATGAAGACAAGTACGCTGATAATACCTGGGTCAATGAAGATCATCCCTATTCCTGCTCATTTCCCAGTGAAGATATTTTCATGGAAAGATTAGCTGCAAATGTAAAAAAGAATATGAACGAAAAAATTCGTTCACAAGAAATTGTCTTTAGAGAATTACAAGCCGATTTTTGTGATGGTCTCGATTTACGAGAAACAATACGCAATTGGCATAAAGAAAAAATAATAATTAAAGATCTACTCAATGTTGGAAAGGCAGATATTGGTGCCGTTGTGTTTAGTTTTGCAGACTCCCAAAAAGATAACTTATACTCATGGAAATCTTTTTGGTTAGCAGAACAGCATGATGATAGCAACCTCATGTTTTACGCAACTCCTTTTAAGGATAATCTTATTGGCCCTGGAATTGCTAAAAGTGAATTCGGTGGATTTGCAGTGATACCACTGCCAAGCGCGATGGAAAATCCTTGGGGAAATCCATTTATTTCACATTATGCACAAAATTCAACAGAATGTTTAATATTAGCAGGAGCCTTATCTACAGAGCATAAAAGTATTTTATTTATTTCTAATCATCCCCCTTCCCAACACATCTCAAAAATTCTAAAACAAAGTGGGAAAGGCATCATTTATGCAAAGCTCGATGAGTTCCCTCCAGAGGACATACGCCTTGTCCGTACTTTCCATATTCTTGCTGAAGCTGGCGTAAGAGAATATGCTCAAAAATATATCAGAAAGGATTAATTAAATATGCGCAATTTAAATATTAAACAGAAGCGCAAGAATATTTTTTACTTTTTTGTAAAAAATTATTCTCTAGCGGTGTTAAATTTATTTCCTATAATCGCTCATGCGAAAGTAGATGATACTAAAATAAAACACTCTATATCTAATAATATTAATCATGTTGTAGCAATTGATACTAAACTTATTCAATCCACATCTATTATTCCTGGGTCAACCATACAAGCGCATCAATATATATTAAATAATGGATTAAAACTTATTGTTGTTCCCGACAATAGAAATCCAATTGCAACAGTTCATTTTATTCTAAATGCTGGAAGCAATCGTGAGCATAAAGGAACAACTGGATTAGCTCACTTTTTTGAACATATGATGTTTCGCAAAACAAAAGACACTCTCGAAGGAAATTATGACCGAGTTATAAATGCGGTGGGTGGAAGCGGGAATGCAGGTACAAGTGATTCTTTTGTGACTTATTATTCAACTTTCCCAGGTCCTGCATTAGAAACAATGTTAAAGCTTGAAGCCGATCGTTTCATACACCTCGATTTAGCAGAACCTTATTTTTCTATAGAAAAAGGAGCTGTTATTTCTGAAAGAAAATTACGGGTTGAAAACGATCCTTTGCAAAGAAGCAATGAATTTATACGTGCCATTACGGAACGAGAAACTCCTATGGAGTGGATGACCATTGGCTCGAAAAATGACGTCGAAAATATGAGTATTGCAGCCGCAAAAAGTTTTTATGAAAATTATTATACACCAGACAATACCACTATGATTGTAGGTGGACCCTTCGAACAAAAAAATGTAGTGAATTTAGTGCAAAAATATTTTGGTAATTGGCAAGGTAAAGTTTCTCATCAACAAGAAAAATATCCTACAGATTATTTTACAAGAGATTTTGGTAAAAAATTTATTTGCAGCGCACCTGTCTTTAATAAAAGATTTAAAATTGTCTATCCCGCTGCTCAAGGTACTTTAAAATCACTAACTTATTCTTTAGTTTTTCAAGCTATGCTTGATGATCATCCCAATGGAACATTTGAACGTAGACTCGTAAAAGATAAACTTGCAACTGATTTAAGTTTTTATAAAACATATTGGCAAGATCAAAACAATCCATTTGTCGTTAATTTTTCTCTGACAAAAGAACAGAAATATGAATCTGTTGTTCAGTTCTGGCAAAAAGGAGTTCAAGAAGTTTTAAATAAACCTGTCAGTGAAAAAATTAAAAGGCAGATTTTAAAACAACTTGCTGTTTCAAATGCCGATACAGCAGAACGCATGACTGCACTCACAAATACAGTACTTGATAATTATTTTTTCTTAAAAGATTTTAATGCATCTGGACAAGCCGAAAAAATTATTCAATCGATAACAACAGAAAATTTAAGACAATGGGTTCATGAAAATATTTCACCTCAAAAATATTACATCACTGGAATAGTAACTCCAAACGAAGCCCATAGCTGTGCTGATATGTTTGCTGAATTTCAAAAAAGCAATTAATAAGGAAACAAATCATGAAAAAAAATTTAACTTTATTCATATTATCATGTAGCTTTTTTACAAATTCATTTGCCCAAGACTCTTTACAAAGTAAACGGCCTAGCGTTGTTGTAAAACCCTTACAACTCGATTGGCGTTCCATCAAATGGCCCAGCGTTAACTACACTCGAACTCCTGTCGATGGAGGCGCTGCAATATACAGTCTGCACAGCACATCTGCTTTAAAATTTAAATTAACTTTTATTTTTCCAGGTGGAGTTTATACTTTTCCACAAGTTGAAAGAACTGCGTTTGGAGCATTTGCAGATCTTATTACTTTAGGAGGATTTGGCGATCTCAATTTCGACCAAATTCAAAATTATACGACTGAATATGGAATAAATATCCGTACAAGCGTTACCCCTTATGGACAATTCGTCATCACAGCCGATGCCTTGTCACAAGACTTCCCTCGCTTACTTGCACTCATAAATAATATGGTATTAAAACCAAAGTTTGAAAAAAATGCTCTTGACCTTTGGAAGCAACAAGCCATTGACTCTTTTAAAAACTTAATCGACAGCAATACATTGGATAAACAGTTTCGCTTTGTCGATCTTGAAGCAACCGCTCTCGCTTTTGGAAAAGATCATTATATAGCAAAAGCAATTGAGCGCTCATCCCCAAGCGTCGTTAATAAAGTAACTTACGATCAAATCAAAAATATTTATGCAAAAACAATCACACGGAATGGTTTAAATGTTTCTATCTCAGGCTCTTTCTCACAAAAAGATTTTGACTCATTAAGACAATTTATAGGGAAAATTCCATATTTGGAACCATCTATAAAAACTTGGTATCCATCTCGTAAAATGAATGAAAGCAATTCTAAGAAAATTCGCACAGAAATAATTACAAAACCTGATATGACTCAATGTAATATTTCGTTACGTTATTATTACCCTAAATTAGGCAAACTTAACTCTATAGAAACCACTCAATTCGATTTATTAGAAGAAATATTTTCTTCTACAGGCGGAGTCATAGGGAATGATCGCTTCTCTAAAGCAATGCGCGCAGATTCGGGTATCAGCTATTCACCTCATGCTTATTTTAATGATACATTGCTTTTTCCAAATACAGATGTTGGAGTGTTTAATCTTAATTTTCAAAGTCCAAATGAACGCCTAGCCGAAGCTATTAAATTAGCCACTCAAACATGGAATAAATTTATTAAAGACGGTATTTCCCAAGATGAACTGGACAACTCTAGAACTTCACTCATTAATAGAATGCTTGCCAGTGAATCCACTGTTTTTAACAAAAGTGATGAAATCATGTCACAGGTGATAAAAGGTCAGTTGCCCAGTGTAAATCCTATTGAATTTACTTTAGCAAAACTTGAAAAACAGCATTATGCAAATGCATTAAATGAAACACTTAAAAAACTATCCTCTTCAGAAATTGTACCTGTGCTTGTTATTATGGGGAACCCAAATGCAGAACAGATTAATTTATTAAAAAAGATAGACGAACTTGACTTAATTGGCGTGAAAGATTTAACTTCTCTAACGAAACCGTTATTGTAAACACTTTTTGGAGACCATATTTATGATTAAATCCTTTGCAGTAGAGTCTTCTTCTCCTGCTGATTTTATTAAAAAAGTAACCGACTCTTTAACAGGCAGAGAACTTGGCAAAATTGCCAGTATGACTGTTAAAGAAAATAATATCGTTATTATGTTCTCTAAACTTGGTAAAAGTGAAGTTATCTTTAATGTAAAAAACGAAGGCAGTGGTTTTAGCTGTAGCCATAGCTCCGAAAAAATTGCTCTCACACACAAAGCTCTCCGCAAAGATATCGAAGGAAAACTTGCAAAAGTTCTTGAATCAAACGGAGCTAAAGTCACAGAAGGATAAAAATCTCTCATTAAATTGAGAGATTTTTCAATAGAAAACTGCACTTAAAATTTAATTTAAATTTTTAGCTTTTTCTGTTAAATAGACTCCTGTTAATGAGAATTTTCTTTTAACATCCACTTTCAAACCCTTTACATTTTCTTTTAATAGAAAACTCATTGTACCGCTATAAATAGGCATAACAGGAACTTCCTCAATTATAATTCGACCTAACTGCTCCTGCATTTTTTGTCTTTTACTTGGGTTTAATTCATTCTTAGACATTTCAAAATATTTATCAAATTCAACATTTTTAAATTTTGAACTATTTGTATTACTCTTTGAAGTAAAATCAATTAAAAAGTCATATGGATCGTTTAAATTGGCAACTCCCCCCATTCGCATCACCTCAAATTTGCCAAGCTCTCGTGTATCAAGCATAGTTTTCCATTCTTCGTTAACAGGCTCTGCAACAATGCCAAAAGCCTGTTTCCACATAGAAGCGATGGCGACTGCTACTTTTTTATGATTTTCGCTCGTATTATACAAAATTTGTATTTTTAAAGATTTACCATCACTATAACCAGCTTCTTTGAATAATTTTTTTGCTTCGAGCAGTTGTTTTTCCCGTGGCCAATCTTGCCAATAAGCTTTATTTTGTGCGTAATTTTTCATTCCATAGGGAATTAAATCATACAATGGTTTTTGACCAAGCCCTAAAATTGTTTTTGTAATAATTTCTCTGTCAATAGCAATATTTAATGCTGTTCTAAGTTTTTTATCTTTAAATTTAGGATTATTTAAATTAAATATATAAAAATAATTTGACAAGTAAGGTTTATTATTAAATTCTTTGCTATATTTAGCTTGAATTTCTTTATATCTATCCGCCGGGATTTCATAGGTTTTATGCAATTGTCCTGATTCATACATACGGTATTCTGAATTTAAATCATTCGTTATTATAAAATTAACTTTATCTAAATAGATATTTTCTTTATTCCAATAATGCTCATTAGGTTCAAGAATAATTTTATCACCATTTCTTCTATAAAGTAATTTGAAAGCGCCATTGCTTACTAATTTCCCAGCATGGTTAAACTCTTCAGAACCATATTTTTCAAGATTCTTTTTTTGGACAGGATAGGTATTTAAAACCGACATTATTTCTAAAAAGTAGGGTGTGGGTTTGCTTAACACAACTTCAAGGATATTATCACTTAATGCTTTCACTCCTAAAGTATCGACTGACTTTTGACCAGCTGTAATTTCTTTGCCATTTAATACATTTTCAAGAAATGAAGACTGCTCTGAAGCGACTTTAGGATCTGCAAGTCTCTGCAGAGAATACACATAATCATAAGCTGTTACTTTTGATCCATCAGACCATTTAAGGTTTTTTCTTAAATAAAAAGTATATACTTTTCCATCGGGGCTCATACTCCATTTTTCTGCTTGCGAGGGACGTATTTCTCCATTTTCATCGGAACGAACAAGACCTTCAAATAATTTATCTATAATGTCAGAACAAACTGTTTCATTGCATTTTGTAGGATCTAAAGTCTGAGGTTCTGAACCAGCCCCAATATTAATTTCTTGAACTTTTGCAGCTAGAGGATCTTTAGGAACCACAGCAAAAACAGTCTGTGTCATAGTAAATGAAAGGGAAATAAGTTTAAATAAATATTTCATAGTAAGTCCTCATTTATTAATTTAAATTTTTATTTTTATCTCTTAAATAAACACCTTTTAAGTAATAATTATTCATAGCATTATATTTCAAACCTATGACATAGGGTCGCATTAAATTTGTACTTACGTAACTATACATTGGAATAAGAGGAACTTCATCGACTAATATTTTGCCCGCTTTTTCAAATAATTCTTTTCGCATTTTAAGATTGCTTGCATAAGATGCCTTATCTAATAAAGCATCATATTCTTTATTTTTAAAATGGGCATGATTTTGCGGATCATTACTGCGCATTTGCACTAAATAATTCACAGGATCGTTAATATCTGCCCGAAACCCCAAACGAATAATTTCAAAATCACCACTTTTTCTTTTATCAAGCAATGATTTCCACTCCTCATTCTGCGGAATAGCGTTCACTCCCAATTCTTTTTTCCACATCGAGGAAATGGCTGTAGCAATTTTGCGATGAGACTCTAAAGTATTATACGAAATGTGCATAGTTAAAGGATTTTTTTCAGAATAGCCGGCTTCTTTTAGGAGCTTTTTTGCTTCTGCCAATTGTTTTGCACGTGGCCAATCTTGCCAATAGGTCTTAGCCTGCGTGTAACCAAAAATTCCATAGGGAACAAAATCATACAGTGCCCTTTGTCCCTGTCCTAATAAGGATTTTGTAATAACATCTCTATCAACAGCAATGCTTAAAGCTTGTCTTACTTTTACATTGTCAAAGGGAAATTTTTTTAAATTAAATAAATAATAATAACTCGATAAATATGGAGTGTTCATAAATTCTTTTCCATATTTTTTTTGAATATTCTTATATAAATCTAATGGAATAATAGCAGTGACATCGAGCTGACCCGATTCGTACATTCTATATTCTGAATTTGCGTCTGTAATAGAATAAAAATTAACTTTGTCTAAATAATAATTATCTTTATTCCAATAATTTTTATTTTTTTCTGCAGAGACTTTATCACCAACTTTTCGTCCTGATAATACATAAGGTCCATTAGACACTAAGCGTCC
The DNA here is from genome assembly GCF_009208585.1 of Fluviispira multicolorata. GTDB lineage: Bacteria > Bdellovibrionota_B > Oligoflexia > Silvanigrellales > Silvanigrellaceae > Silvanigrella > Silvanigrella multicolorata. The sequence goes on along the minus strand of NZ_WFLN01000005.1, from coordinate 553,798 downwards.
AACAGCTGTAAAATGATCTGTTTCATTTGCAAATTTTTCAACATTTTTTCTTTGCACAGGAAATGTTTGATTGAGAGTTAAATACTGTAAAAAATGTGGTGTCGGTTTAGCTAACTTTACTTCGAATGTTACATTATCAATTGCTTTCACGGCAAGCGAATCAGGATTTTTTTTGCCGTCTAATATATCTTGAGCATTTTCAACACTCTCTAAAAAGTTTGCCAATTCTGAAGCCGTAGCAGGATGAACCAGTCGCTTAAAGGAATAGACAAAATCATGGGCTGTTAAGTCTGAACCATCAGACCATTTTAAGTTTTTTCTTAGATGAAAAGTATAAATTTTTCCATCAGGACTTATTTTCCAACTTTCTGCGGCAGCTGGTTCTATTTCTCCTGATAAAGTATTTTTAACTAGCCCTTCAAACAATTGGAGCAATATTCTACCACAATTCACTTCATTACAGTTTGCTGGGTCCAAAGTTTTTGGATCGTCTAGATTTCCAATATTTAATTCTTGAATTTTTGCTGCTAGAGGATCATTTGGAGATGCAGCATAAGCAAAAGAGGTTATTAAAGTAGATAATGCAATATACTTTTTCATTGTTATTCCTTTATAAGTAAAATTAATTTATTTTTTTCCCTTTATCTTTTAAATAAACACCAACAAGTGAATATTTATCCATTGCATTCTTTTTAAAACCAACAACATCATCACGCACTAAATAATTTTTAACATAATTGTATATTGGGGAAAGAGGAACTTCTTCTATTATAATTTTTCCTGCTTTTTCAAGTAAAATTTTTCTTTTTTCTGGATCAAGTTCATTATTGGAAAGCTGAACTAACTTATCATATTCAACATTATTAAATTTTGAATCATTATTTATATCAAAGGAACGAAACTGACTAAAGAAATCATATGGATCATTCATAACTGCTATATTCCCTAAACGCAAAACTTCAAATTGACCCGTACCGCGCTTATCAAGCATACTTTTCCATTCTTCATTAACCATTTCAACCTGCACGCCTAAAGCTTGTTTCCACATAGAAGCAATAGCTGAAGCTAACTTTCTATGTCCTTCACTGGTATTGTAAAGAATTTGAATTTTGAGTGGATTCTCATTAGAATAACCGGCTTCTTTGTATAGTTTTTTTGCTTCATTAAGTTGTTTTTCGCGAGGCCAATCTTGCCAAAAAGCTTTATTTTGTGTGTACGATTTCATACCATAAGGAATAAAATCGTAACTAGGAAGTTCGCCTGAACCTAAAATTGATTTTGTTATTGCTATGCGATCAATTGCTATATTTAATGCTTGTCTTAAGTTTCTATTTTTTAACTTTGGATTCCTTAAATTATAAATATAATAATATGTAGCAAGAGATGACTCTGTTTTAAATTGAGTTGGATATTTTGATTTAATTTCTTTAAATTGATCCCCAGGAGTTTTCGATGTCACATGCAATTGTCCGGACTCATACATACGAAATTCTGTCGTTAATTCTTTTATAGAATAAAAATTTACTTTGCTTAAATAAATATTATCTTTATTCCAATAATTATTATTAGGTACCAATACAATTTTATCACCTACTTTTCTTTGCGCTAAAACAAAGGGACCATTGCTGACAAAATTATTCTGTTGAATAAAGGAACTTTTTCCATACTTTTCTATATTTTTTTTCTGCACAGGTGCAACACTTGATACAGATATAGCATCTAAAAAGTATGGAGTGGGACGTATAAGGTTAATTTCTAAGGTATGATCATTCAATGCTTTCATACCAAGAGAATTTAAAGGCATTTTTCCAAGATTAATTTCTTTAGCGTTAACAATATTTTCAATTAAAGAAACATTTTCAGACGCTATTTTAGGATCAACTAAACGTTGAAATCCATAGATATAGTCATAAGCTGTTATATTTGTTCCATCAGACCATTTTAAATTTTTACGTAAATAAAACGTATATTTTTTCTTATCCGCACTTATATCCCAACGCTCTGCTTGAGCTGAAACAATATCTCCCTTATAATTAGTATTGACGAGGCCTTCAAACATCTGTTCAATAATGACTGCACATGCCGACTCATGGCAGACATGCGGATCAAGTGAGGTTGGATCATCCGAATTCCCAATATTTAACTCTTGAATTTTAGCCGCTTGAGAGTCTTTGGGTATGGCAGCGAATGCAGCGTGCGAAAAGGTAAGCGAGATAGCACAGATCTTTAAATATCGATTCATAGCTTTTCCTCTCTAGCATAAATAAGGGTCTGTCAATTAATGAATTTATCTTTTTCCTTTAAGTAAACACCTGTTAAAAAGTACTGCATTAAATTATTCTTTTTAAAACCAACTATATATGGTTTCTGTAAAAAATTATTTTTATTACTAAAAATCGGAATAAGGGGAGCTTCATCAACTAATATTTTTCCTGCTTTTTCAAGAAGATCTCTTCTTTTTTGGAGGTTTAATTCAATCATAGCAGCATTTACTAATTGATCATACTCTTTATTACTAAAGCGAGCATCATTTTGTGGATCATTGCTGCGTAACTGAACTAAATAATTGATAGCATCATCAATGTCTGCAACATAAGAATAGCGCAAGAGATCAAAATCGCCATTTATTCTTCTGTCTAGTAAAGTTTTCCATTCTTCATTTTGTAGAATGGCATTCACACCCAATTCTTTTTTCCACATTGAAGAGATGGCTGTTGCAATCTTTCTATTAACATCAAGAGTATTATAAGAAATATTTATTGTTAAAGGTTTCCTTTCTGAATACCCTGCTTCTTTATATAACTTTCTTGCTTCTTCTAATTGCTTTTCTCTTGGCCAATCGAGCCAGTAAGGTTTGGCTTGAGTGTAAGCATTTATTCCATAGGGAACAAAATCATATAAAGACCTTTGTCCACTTCCTAAAATCTTTTTTGTTATTGCATCTCTATCAACAGCAATACTCAATGCTTGTCTTAAATTTTTATTTTTAAAAACTTCTTTTTTTGTATTAAATACATAATAATAGCATGCTAAAAAAGGATTACTTTTGAACTCATTTTTATATTTTTCTTTAATTTTATGATAAAGTTCAACTGGAATCCCTTCAGTGATATCAATTTGCCCTGTCTGATACATTTTATATTGAGTCATCATGTCATTAAACGAAATGAAATTCACCTTTGTTAAATGAACAGAATCTGCATTCCAATAATTTATATTTTTTTCAATTATAATTTTATCTGATATTTTTACTGTAGTTAACTTAAACGCTCCATTGGACACAAGTTTACTTGGTTCAGTGAAATCAGCTTCTCCTTTTGATTTCTCTTCCACATTTTTTTTCTGTACTGGAAAAGTATGATGCATAGTTAAACTTTGTAAAAAATGCACCATAGGTTGTTCTAAATTTATTTCAAGAGTTAAATCATCAAGCGCTGTAACTCCGAGTAAATTTGATTTTTTATTACCTAATATAATTTCTTTTCCATTGACCACATTTTCAAGCAATGCTGCAAATTCAGAGGCCATTTTAGGGTCAACAAGGCGCTTGAGAGAGTATTCAAAGTCATACGCAGTGAGTTTAGATCCATCGGACCATTTTAAATTTTTTCGCAAAGTAAATGTATAGGTCTTCCCTGCATTCGATATCTTCCAACTTTCAGCAGAAGCACCTTCTACCGTGCCAGAGTCGCCAATCATTACAAGGCCTTCAAACAATTGAAGAAGAATTAAATCGCAGGTTGTCTCATTGCATCTTATAGGATCTAAACTTTTTGGATTGTCAAACATACTAATATTTAGTTCTTGGACTTTAGCAGCTTGAGCATCTTTTAGAAGGCTAGCGAAGACATTTTGTGATAAAAGAAAAGGAATTACAGAAAAAAACAATAATTTCAACATAATAAACCTCTTAACTTTCTAAATATTAACTTAGGCTACACTTTTATCAAAAATTTTCATATTTAGCCAGTCGGTCAACATAATATTTAAGACAATCGGAATTTGAACTTAAATGTGACAAAGGAGAATAGAACTTGAGTCTCTAATAAGCTTGCGCTATGTGGTAAATTGACTTTTTGGTCTGACTACTTAGGAGATAACTATGACATTTACTTCATCCGCAGTTTCTTTAGAATGGAACCGCAATAACTTGATCCTTCGCCGTGGAGCAAGCCAGCTCCTTATCGATGCTGAAAAAGTACAAAATTTACGCACACAAGATTCCGAAACAGGGTTCAATCAATACTTTCGTACGACAGCCTTACAAAATCGTGAAGCACGTCGTGTATTTGAAGCTTGGGAACGCAAAGATAAAGAACTTCTTACTAAGATTTACAAAGAAATGATGTCTTAATTATTGGCATCATTTTTATTTTAAAAATTAAATATAAACAATGAGTAGATCTCATTGTTTTAAATTTCAATACTTTACAAGGTGAAATTTATGACTAGCACATGCCTTTCTGCTTCTCATCCTTATGTCAACATTGCATATTATAAATTCGTTGAGATCGAAAATCTAGAGTCCTTTCGAGAAACTCTTTTAAGTTTCTGTAATAAATTAAATATTAAAGGAACAATTCTGCTTGCCCATGAAGGAATTAATTCCTGTTTGGTAGGAAGCGATGACAGCATTCAACAATATATTGATTATATGCATGCTGACAGTCGTTTTGCTGATATCGAATTTAAAAAAAGCTACAGTGATCACATTCCATTTCGCCGCATGATTATTAAAGTGAAAAAAGAAATTATTCCAATGGGAATGGACTCTATTAAACCTGCTCACTTTACAGGCAAATATGTCGAAGCCCTTGAATTAAAAAAATGGCTTGATGATGGCGAAGATCTTGTTATTTTGGACACACGCAATGACTACGAAGTGGATCTCGGAACTTTTCGTGGTGCAATCGACCCACGCTTAAAACAATTCCGTGACTTTCCTCAGTGGATTAAAAGTAACTTTGCTGAACATAAAAATAAAAAAGTTGTTACTTTTTGCACGGGTGGCATTCGCTGTGAAAAAGCAACAGCTTTTATGCGCCAAGAAGGTTTTGAAGAAGTTTATCAACTCCAAGGTGGTATTCTTAAATATTTTGAAGAGACAGCAAATAGGGCATCAAATGAAGATAATTATTATGATGGTGATTGTTTTGTATTCGACTACAGAGTTGCTGTGGATAAAAAGTTGAACGAAGCAAAATATGAAATCTGTTATGCGTGCTGGTCTCCTTTAAAGCCTGAAGATCTCACAAGCTCTCAATATAAAAAAGATCATCATTGCCCTCACTGCTTTGAAAAACATTTAGAACGCGAGTCAAAGCGCTCTGAAATAATGCGCATGAATAACATGAAGGCATTGCAAGTACGCCAAGAAAGAGCTAAAGAAGTGCGTGCAAAATGGGAAAAAGAAAAGCAAGAATCTACCTAAATTTAATATTATTTTTGCAGTAAGAACTTAATTATTGAAAAAGGATTATCCCAAAATACGGCGTGCCCTGAATTCGGAAAAATTTCTGTAATATCAGAAAAGTGTTTTTTTAAGTATTTTAAATTAATTCTAGGATCCTTTTCACCAACCAAAATTTTTACTTTTTCTCTTTGCTTTTCGACACATTCCTTTGGACTTAAGCCTTTCATTTCCATTAAGGATGCAAAACTGATTTCACGCATGTTTCCGTTGGCTCGTAAAAAGGCCTCTATCACTCTTTGGACACTTTGAAAGCTGTGGATTTGGGTTGAAACAATTCCACCTTTCTTCAAACAATCAATTGCTTCATCATATGTGTAAAATTTTTTAATAATAAGACGTGCTACTTTATTAAAAAAATATGCTTTGCGGTGATTATTTTGAATATATGAAACTGGGGTGCAACTATCAATTAAAATTTTTTTAATTCCAGAATATTTTTCAAGCAATTCAATTGCAATAGAACCTCCCATAGACCAACCATAAACCGTTACATCTTTTGCATCTATACTGGTTAAAAATTCGGTAATAACATCAGAAAATCCACTTACAGTATAAACATATTCATGATCATGAGTCGCATTTTCACTTGCACCATGACCTAATAAATCAATTGCAATAATACGGTATTGATTATTCAATAATTCAATTTGTTTATAAAAAACTTCTTTACTGACTGAAAGACCATGAATAAAAAGAAGAATATCTTTTTCTAATTTATTATCATAATAACACATCTTTCCAAAGCGAGAAGAATATAGATAGCAACTATTATCATGCATAAAACACCCTAATTTTTATAAATATCAATATTTAAATAATACCACTTTATTTTTAGCGTTAGAATGTCTGTCATTAAATTTTGATAGAAACTTTTTTGCAGGGTAAATATATAAACATATATTTATTTTCTAATTTATCTATAGTTTTAATTAAAAAATTAATGGACATCCTATATAAATTAATATATGAAAAAAATGCCTTGTTAAAAATGAAAGACTCTTTTTAATTGATTTGGGAATTTTATAAAAATGCACTCTTTAGCTCTTCTCACAAATATACGTATAAAACGAACTTCACTAAGCTTATAAAGCATTATAATTAAATACATATTAAATGCGCAAAAATTTTTTTATTAAAATAGAAAATATATCTTTAATAAAATCCATAGTTCTAAAATTAACAATTATATTCTTTTATTAGGAAAAAATATGAAACGTTTCATAAACAAAAACATACTCGTCACAGGCGCTGCAAGTGGAATAGGAAAAGCGACAGCTTTACGCATAGCATCGGAAGGAGGAAACCTAGCCCTCCTCGATAATCATGCTGATAATTTAATAACTTTAGTTGAAGATCTTAAAAAATTTGATGTCAAAATAGTCTACTCACAGTGCGATGTCTCTGAGTTTGAGCAAACTAAAATCTGTATAGATAAACTGTGTAATACCTTAGGTGGAGTTCAAGGTTTAAGTCATAATGCTGGAATTTTAAGATCCTATAAGACACATGAAATGCAACTCAGTCAATGGAACGAGTTGATTGCTGTTAATTTAACTGGAACATTTAATGTTAACAGACATGCTCTCCCATGGTTGTTAAAAAATGAAACCAGCTATTTAGTAAATACCTCATCATCAGCATGTGAACAACCTCACCCTTGGTTAGCAGCCTATGCCGCAACAAAGGGTGCTATTAAATCTTTTACCCGTTCTTTATTTGTAGAGTATTTTCAACAAGGATTACATGCAAATTGCATTTTACCCGGAGCAATAATAACTGATCTTGGAAATTCATTTGATATTCCGAAAGGAGTCAACCCAGAATTAATTAAAACCTTAAACCCACTTGGTAATAAACTTTATGCAGAACCTTCAAAAGCTGCTGGTGTAACTGCTATGCTACTTTCTGATGAAGCATTTCATATAAATGGTACAGAAATATCAATTGATGGCGGGAAAGTTTAAATTTATTTTTAAATCTCATTCCCATGCAAACGCATAACCACATCTTGCACACTGGCAATAACTCGCTTCCAAGGTTCATCTGCTAAAGTTGGGAAACTATCTCCACAGCAATAAAGACCTTTGATTCCCATTTTAGTCTCTTTCACTTCGATATTCACAGGAATATTATTGGGAATAGATTGCGCTACTGGTAATAAAACAATTCTCTCTGTTACTTTATTTTGAGGAATACGCGCTCCTCTTTTAATTTCTTCCGCAATTTCTGGTTTAACAACACGTGCAACGGCTCGGCGCAATCTTGCAACGGCTTCACGCACAGCAGGAGCTTGCAAAGAATCCTCATAATCAAGTTGAGTCGAAAAGAGAAGGCGTCCATCCGAAGTTAAAAATCCTTGCACACGTTCCACTGGAAAAAGAAGTCGGTCGCAAGCCCCAACATTATCAGGCCAATGTTCTGAACGCACAGAAAGAAAGTCTGAAATTTCTGACACAACAAGAGAAAGTGGTCGCACCCGGGAAACAAAGCGAGATTGCTCTGGGGAAAAGTTTTCTTTTGCAATTATTCCCAAACATTGCACAAGGGGAATTGCGAAGACAAGTTTCTCACATAAAATTGTTTTATGACTCGGATTAACCTCATCGGCTAATATTAGATTGAAACTTGTTTCTTTATTATGATTAACACGCAGTACTTCACACAATGTACGAACTTCAATTCCGCGTCCTCTCAGAATATTTTCAATAAATAACTCAAGAGCAATTTTTCTTTTAAAAAATTTTGGTAAAGGTTCTTTGTATGCGTTAAAAAATGTCCATAAACATTTACAGACATAAATAAAAGTTGATTTTTCCCACTCAGGCCCAATAATAGAAGAAAAAAGAGCGCTCAAAGTTTCTTTACTTGCTTTTGAAAGCTCATTCCATTGTGATGATTTTTCAAATGGAATGTTGTTTCTTTCTGTATTTTCCTCATACGAATTCTGAATGGGAGAATAAAAATCAAAAACAAAAGAACGCAATAATTCTGCTTCTCTCTTTGTTAATATTTCAGAAGACCCAGAGAGAATTTCGCTGTCAGTTACAAATTCTTTTTTTATAAAAAAACAACGATTTCTTCTTTCAGATTCAAGCTCATCGATCCTATTAATATACTCTTCAAATTGAACACTCTCTTCATCTGTTAAATGAGATTGTAGATGTCTTAGCATTGCATTTAAAGATTCAACATTCATAAACTCAAAACCTGGTCCACTTAAATGCTGAGAGTGAGATGAATGAAACAAAATTTCTTGATTTATTTTACTATGGGATTTGCCAGAAAAGCTAAGAGGAGAAGAAAAAAAATTACGCCCCCCCAGTTGAGGTTGTTGCTCAATTAAAACAATTTTCTCGTTAAATTTTTCTTTATCTCTGGAAAGACGAAGTGCCAACAAAATACCGGAAAGGCCACCACCAACAATAGCAATATCAAAATTATTTTTGTTACTTTCTTGTGTGCTTGACATAAATATGACCTTTTCTTTTATTCTTCTTCAACTTTTATTCTCATAATTTCTTTAAGCTGTTCTTCACCGATATTTTCATGATTTTTATTTTTTAATTGCTCTTCATCTCTCATTTGTACTCGAGCTTTTAAATCGGCAATCATACCAGCATCAGTTGAATCACCTTCTCCTTCACGAAAACTCAAACCTTTTAAAATACCAAGGTAACTGCGATAGCGTTCATAAGAAATTTTAGTTTCTGCAAGCGCTTCCTTTACCCCACAACTTGGTTCATGATCGTGTGAACATTCACGATATTTACATTTAAATGGGCGAAATTCTGGAAAACAATGACTTAACGTAATCGCATCGTATTGACTGATATTAAAGGAACGAATACCTGGGGTATCAATGGCATATGCGCCAATATCAAGTTGTAATAAACTGTTATAAGTTGTTGTGTGACGTCCCTTATAAAATATTTCAGGATTCTCATCAACAATTTGTTCAAATTCAGGACGCATTAAATTGAGGATACTGCTTTTTCCAACTCCAGAATGTCCCGCAAAACCGACTAGTTTTCCTTTAAATAAACGACGCAATTGTTTAACAGATTCTGGTGTTTTTTTAGGTTTTAATGCACAAATTTCTACAACTTCATAACCGATGTTACGATAAATTTCCACACGCCGTTTATAAGTTTCAAGAAACTCTGCATTCGCAAGATTTGTATTTGTTAAAAGATCAACTTTATTTAATACTATGACTGCTGGAATCTGCTCAAGCTCGGCTTGCACCAGAAAGCGATCAACAAGCCCCCAACGCACTTCAGGGTTTAAAACAGATGCAACAATAACAACCAAATCAATATTCGCAAGCATGACGTGCTCCCAATCAGGGTGCATGGGATCTTTACGAGATATTTTACTGGTTCTTGCAAATGAATGTTGCACGACTCCACGAGGGAGATCGGTGTTAAGAGGTTGCCCCTCAGTATCAAACTCAATGGTGCTATCAGGTTCAAATAAAATGCGATCGCCTACAACAACGAAATTGCGTTCTTTATGAGCTCTTTGAAAATGTCTTTTTGCCACTGAACAAAGCCAAAGATTTTCAGTTTCAGGCAGTCCTTTTTCATTTTCTTCGGCAATAAAAATGTTTCTTTTTTGCACTTCGATAACACGTCCTCTGCGCATACCATTTTTTAATAAATTTTTTATATATTCTTTTATTTCTATTTTTGACTTATTTTGTTCAAGAGAGTCAACAATCCAATCATCTTCATTACGGCCACGTACGGATCTTTTTTCTTTTTTTATCTTTTCAATTTTTTGAAAATGATCACGTCGCTCATCCTGATTGATGTAATTTTTACCACGAGCCACGTATCTACTCCCTATTGAAGTTTGTTTATAATATGTTTATACATCATCCCGCTACGCTTGGAAACCAATCTACAAACGGTGTGTGATTCTTATGGAACATGAAAGCAACATTGACAATAGCTCTATGAATTTTCTTCGCAAAGATGCACTTGAGCGTCTTGAATGGAATAAACTAACAAAATATCTTTCCGAATACTCGATTTCCCCTCATACTAAAACTCAATTATTACAATTAGATCCTTGGCTTGATGCATCAGAAAGAGATTTCTTTTTTGTAACAACCGCTGAAATGCTTGATTTGACGACTCAAGGAAACAACTTGACACTCGAAGCATTCGATTTAGAAATGTTTGAAAAGCCTTTAAAACGCGGTGCGCTTTTATCACCCCATGCTTTATTCCAAGTACTGATAGTAGTAAGACTTTGCCACATTTTACAAGCTTTTTTTAAATTTGAAAGATCAAGAGCTCAACGCTTTCCAAAACTATATGAATTGATATTAGAGCTTAAACCTCAGGTAAATCTTTGCGCAAAACTACAAAAAAGCGTTGATATTGAAGGACATATTCTTTCTTCAGCATCAACTGAACTGCACTCTGCACGCAGTCGATTAGAAAATGCTAAAAGACGGATAGTTGAACATCTCGAAGATATTTTACGAAAACAAGAAGTTAAAAATGCTGTGCAAGACAGTGTTTGGATGTTGAGAGATGGTCGTTACGTTCTCCCAGTGAGAGCAGATAGAAAAGGCGATATCGATGGAATTCCTCGCGGTGTCAGCCAATCTGGTTCAACTATTTTTTTAGAACCGCATGCACTTGCTCAACAACACACTCAACTTGAAAAAGCACAAAGTGACGTTGAAATTGAAGAGCAGAGAATAATAAAAGAACTTTCAAAAGACTGTTACCTTGTCTGTGAAGATATAATAAATTCTTCAGATATTTTAACCAAATTAGACAATATATCAGCACGCACTCGCTTTGCAGGTGCCATTGTAGGAACAAAACCTAAATTTTTAAATGCAAATGAAAAAACAAAACGTTTTTCTTTAATTGAAGCAAAACATCCACTTTTTTTACTTGAGAAAAAAAAGTGTGTTGCCAATGATCTCGAATTAAAGCCACAAAAAGAAAATCATATTTCCCCTAAAATTTGGGTATTAAGTGGTCCCAATGCAGGTGGTAAAACTGTTGCTATGAAAACAGTTGGTATGACTGTCTTAATGGCAAAAGCAGGTCTTTTTGTAGCCTGCGAAAAAGCAGAAATTTTAGATTATGAAAATATTTTTGTTGAACTCGGCGATAGACAAAATCGTGAAGAGGATCTTTCTACATTTTCAGGACATCTTTCTCAAATAAAAAAGGTAACAGAAGCTGCCAATGAATTTTCACTTATTTTACTTGATGAAGGTTTTGTCGGCACAGATCCAGCTATTGGAGTTGCCATGGCAAGAGCAACTCTCGAACTCTTTGCTGAAAAGAATGCAACCGTTATTATTACAACTCACTTTTCAAATTTAAAAACTTTAGCCGATGGCGACCCACGCTTTTATAATGGCAGCATGGAGTTTGAACCGCATAAACTTTTACCAACCTATAAAGTATTATCAGGAATTCCGGGACAAAGTTACGCCATAGAACTTGCTGAACGGATGGGTTTGAGCAAAGATATTATTTCTAAAGCTCGCCAATATTATGGTAATGAATCACAAAGAATGGAAAATATTCTTCGTGATCTTCAATTAAAAAGAATTCAAATTAAAGAAGAATTAAGTCAACAGGCGGAATTAAGCAAAAATTTAGAATCAGAATTAAAAGCTTTAAAACATGAAAGGGAAAAACTTTCAGAGTTACGCAATGATCTTGTCGATGGATATCGTGCAAAATTGCAAAAACGTTTGAACGCCTATGAAAATCGTCTTGATATTCGAGAAAGGCAATTTGAAAAACAAAAAGAGAGTTTTTTAAAAGATTTAAGAAATGAACATTCTGAAAATATAAATACAATTGAAAATATTGGATCGCAGTCAGATGATTCTTCGGCAGTAAATAAATATACAATCCCTACAAAAGAAATTCAAAGCAGAGATTCATCAAAACCACAAAAACTTTCTGGTTTTGATGCCCTTGCCGGCTTAAAACTTCCTAAAAAGAAAAAAAATGAAGAAGAAAAACAATTCACTTCCTTAGATGAACGGGCACAAAAATTTCGTGCCCCAAGACATATGTCAACACGCTCATTGCTTGATGAAGCAAAAGAAAGTCTTGAACTCCTAAATGATTCATTTGATGATATTGAAAGTAATTTAGAGGATGACATTCACTCGCTTGAAGATCTTGAAAATAGCACAAAAAATAAGGCTAAAAAAGCCAAAGAAACCGCACAGACCATTCAAGCACAAGGTCGCACTGCTGATCACTGGCAAGTCGGAATGAAAGTAAAGTCATCTAAATTTAAAGATAATGGAACAGTATTACGTTCAGCTGATGGCAAGGGAAATGTTGAATGTCAATTTGGCATTATGAAAGTTAAAATTCATTTTCATGAATTAAGCGAAATTGATGATCAAATTAGCAAAGCGCAAAATAAAACAATTAAAATAAACGGAAAGTCAAAAAATAAAACTCAATTAAATTCACAAAAAAAGTTTACAAATATTCAAGATCATGAAATTCCACCCACACTTCAACACTCAGGTAATACAATTAATTTACGAGGTAAAACAGTCGACGAAGCTCTCGATAAATTAGATATTGAACTCGATAAAATGAGCCGTCTGGAAGTGGATCGTGTTGTGATAATTCATGGTCATGGTATGGGCAAAATCAAAGAGTCTGTACGAAAATTCCTCGAAGATGCTAGCTATAAATTAAAATTTAGGGCAGGCAGACAAGGAGAAGGAGGCGATGGAGTTACGATAGTTGAATTTGAAAATTAAAAGTACCATTTTCATTCTCACGTATTTCTTAAGGTTATGAATATGTCAAAACTCCGCTTGATTTTATAATAGTATATATGAAATAATCTTTTCAGAAACTTTTATAAAAACTGAATAGGAGGATCCCCATGAGTCGCGAAGATCTCTTGAGCGTGGAAGGAACTGTCACTAATGTCTTTGCTGGAGGAAAATATTCAGTAAGTCTTAAAACAGGTCAAACCATATCTGCTAAAATTTCAGGCAGAATGCGTAAATATCAAATAAGTGTGATTATAGGTGATAAAGTTACAGTGGGCTTATCTCCCTACGACTTTAGCCATGGATTGATTATTTCACGAGAAAAATTATCTGCAAGAAGTCGTTAAAAGATTTTTTTTAATATCAATTATTCTATACATTATTGCTTGCTACTAACCTAATAGAATTTAATTTAAGATGATTGAAAATAAAGCCAAAACATTCCCATCAATAAAAATAAAAAAAATATGAAATAAAAAGAGGATTTCTTTTTTAATTTTTTTGACATTCTACCCCTCTCTTAGACTTATAGTATGTCATACAATATTTAATTATTTTTTTCAAATTAAAATTTTTAATCTTAATATTGTAACTATTTATACTTTAATGCAAGAAGCTTTTTAAATTGCATAGAAGTTAAATAATATGTCAAGAATTTAGAAACAACATAACCTAAAAATGCTCCTGCAATGACATCACTGACAAAGTGATAGTGCATACCTATTTGGCCAATACAAACTGCAAGCATGGGAAGAATAAATAAATACTTAAGTTTTGGATAATATAAAATACAAACTGTGCAAAATGCAAAAGTAACGGTGGTGTGACCTGATGGAAATGAAGAACTCGCTTTTTGAAAAAATTGAAAACCATACACATTATTAACAATTAAAGATGGGTTATTATTAATCCAAGTGTCAGCCCAATAACGCCCAAAAATATATTTTAAAAAATCTTTAATTTGAGCGGCCATAAGAACGGAAAAAGTTGCACTAAAAAACATTTGAAAAATCTTATGATTCATGTACTTCTTAAATAAAAAAGGCGATAAAATCACAAAAAAAACGAGTATTGGAATAATTAAATTAGGTGTTTCTGATAATTTTTTCAAAATATAGTATTTATTAATTTGATGGGATTCAATGTAAAAAACTACATTCACATCAATATAGTAATATGAAATAACAATACTAGCCAATGTAACTAAAAAAAGTATTAATAACCTCAAACACAGCTCCTTTTCAGATATTATAAAAATCAATGCTCTTGTAACGCACTGAGAACTCTATTTTTATGTTCAGCTGTTTTATTGGAAATATGCAAATGAACATCTCGCTGAGGAAAAGGAATTGTTATTCCAGAATTTTCAAGCGACTCCTTAACAACCATATTTAAATTATAATTTATATCCCAAAAATCATCCACTCGAGTCCAGCAGCGCATAAGAAGCTGAACAGAATTATCTGTTAGAGATGTTACAACGACTAAAGGAATAGGGTCTTTCAAAATTCTTTTATCAGATTCAGCAATGTTCAAAAGTAACTTACTCGCGATGTTAAGTTGATCTGAATAAGCGATTGAAACAGTGAAGTCAAGTCTTCTTAGACCATTGCGAGTATAGTTTTTAATGGAAGCATTCCATAACAAATTATTTGGAACAAATAAATAAAGCCCATCAACCGTTTTTAATGTTGTCGTAAATAAATTGATTTCAATGACTGTTCCAGAATTTGAATTGCACTCGATAAAATCATTAATATTAAACGGGCGTAAGAAAATAAGCATAATACCTGATGCAATATTTTTTAAAGTATCTTGTAATGCAAGAGCAAGACCTAAACCAGCAGCACCTATAAAGGCCACTATTCCATTTGTATTTGCCCCAAAAATACTTAAAATAACTAAAATAGATATTACAAAAGCTGTGTATTTAATTACAGTCACTGTAACTGGCATTAACGTAGGATCAATTTTTTGAACTTTTTGATTGGTTTTTAAAAGTCCTTTTATAATCAAGACTCTAATAAAATAAATAATAACAAAAGCAACAATGGCAAGAATAACCTTATAGGCCGTGTCAAGCATAGCTTGAGATTCAAAGTTAATATAGTTAAACATTTATGAACATATCCTTCTAAAATGGAGATTTGAAAGCAAGTTAAAATTTAAAAAAATGTAAAAGTCAGTCAAAGACAAGACAAAAAAGAATACAAAGATCAATCAAGCAAAGCAAGTTAGTAAATCGTGTTTTTAAACAACTATTGTTAAACAGTTAAAATTATTTAAATTAGGCAAATACCTTCAATCGCTCATGGAAAATCCAGAAATAGGACTTAGCTTAATTTTACTTAATAGCATTTGAGCTTTTAGTTTCAGTGAATATTTATTTTTAATATCTTCAATAATTTTTCCTGCAACCTCTTTTGCTTTCAATTCTATTCTATCAAATTCCAAAACTGCGGAAGTTTGAAGGCTCTCTTCTAATTTGTTCCAAGAATGCACTCCCATCATGTCAAGCCGACGACTCGAAATTTCCATTTTTTTTAAATTTTCAGATGAGACTTTTGCTTGAGCTTCTAAAATAAAATCTGCTTTTACTTTATTTGAACTTTTATAAGGATTAATATTTGTGCAGGAGACTTCTACAATCCATGTGTCCCCATCAAGATCGAGAAAAGTAAAATTCAAAAGTAGCCATGGGAATTTATGCTCTGGGAGTTGTTTTAAAGGATCTCCTGTGCAAATTTTTTCTAATTTCTCATAACGTTGATTATGCCAAAATACCATTTGTCCTTCTCCCTTAATTTATATTTTTTGATCTATTTATAGCTTAATTGAAGAACTGATTTCAAACAAAGCATATTTTTTTCTAGAATTTTCTTGACATGGGCTACATCTATTATATGTGAAAAACGGGCTTCCTTCGCTCGCAAAGATTTTGCGAACATTCTTTTTAACTCCTTTTTTGAATGGGGGTGTGTCGATGTTGAAAAACGTCATTCAAGAGTCTCGTGACCTTTATGGTATTGATGATTGGGGATCTGGTTACTTTGGTATTTCCGATAAAGGAACAGTTGAAGTCTATCCTTTTGGAAACAAATCCACTTCTATAGAGCTGGCAAAAATTCTCGAAATTGCCGCCGAAAAAAAAGTTCAAACTCCCCTCATTGTTCGTTTTCCTCAAATTCTCGACACACAACTGACACGACTGCAAAATGCTTTTCGCAGTTCAATGGAAGAATTTAAATATGAAGGAGATCTTCGCGCAGTATTTCCATTTAAAGTAAATCAAAGAAAAGAATTTATTGATGAGCTAGTAAAAAGCGGTCTCAAACACGTTTACGGCCTTGAGGTTGGTACGAAACCAGAACTCTTCGCTGCTCTCGCCTATGACCTCCATCCTGAAGCTCTTTTTGTCTGCAATGGATTTAAAGATTCACATTTTATTGAATTAGCTTTTGATGCCAAAAAAATGGGTAAAAACGTCGTACTTGTTATTGAAGGTACTGATGAACTCAAATTTATTATAAATCATGCAAAAAAAGTAGGATACTGCGTAGACATAGGCTTGCGTGCAAAACTGTATGCTAAAGGTTCTGGAATGTGGGAAAAATCCGGGGGCATTGGGAGCAAGTTTGGTCTCAATAGCGTTGAAATGATGGAAGCCCTTTATCTACTTGAAGAAGCCGGGTTTAAAGATCATTTAGCCATGATTCACTACCATATCGGATCACAAATTACAGAAATAAAACGTGTAAAAAATGCTATGAAAGAAGCAGCACGTGTTTATGCAAAAATATTAAAAAGCGGATTCAATTTACGTTACTTAAATATTGGTGGTGGAATTGGCGTTGACTACGACGGAAGCAAAACAAGTTTTTATGTTAGCCATAACTACACAATGCAAGAATTTGCAAATGACGTTATTTATATTATTCAAGACATATGTAAATCTGAAGGATGCAAAGCTCCCCATATTGTCAGTGAAAGTGGGCGTGCCGTGGCAGCATATCATGCAGTGCTTCTTACAGATGTACGTGAAGTTGAAAAAACGGGCGGCGACATTGAAGAATGGAATATCGCTGATACAGATCATAAATTACTTGCAGATATGATGAACGCTATAAAGCATATGAACGGTAAAAATTTCGTCGAATATTATCACGATACTCTTCAATCACGTGATGAACTTTTTACATTATTTAATTTGGGTTATCTTGAAATTGAAGAGCGTGCTAAAACTGAAGTTCTCTATTATGAACTCTGTAATAAAGCATTGTATTTTTATCGTCAATCTGGAATGCAACTCGAAGAATTTGACGAACTCGAAAAGAGTCGTTTTGGTAAGTACATGGCCAACTTTTCAATGTTTCAATCCATTCCAGATGTATTAGGAATTGATCAACTTTTTCCTGTTATGCCAATTACAAGATTAAATGAACGTGCTCAGCACCATGGTGTCATTATGGATCTCACATGTGACAGCGATGGATGCCTCGATAAATTTGTTGATAAAAGAGATATTAAGCATTCTCTCGCTTTACATATTCCAAAATCAAATGAACCCTATCATATTGGATTTTTTCTAGTTGGTGCTTACCAAGAAGCTTTAGGAAACAATCACAATCTATTTGGAGCTGTGAATGAACTTATCGTTAGAATTGGAAAAAATGGTGATTTAGAGTCCATTGAAGAAGTAAAAGGTGAAGATGTCGGCGAAATCTTGCGTATTATGAATTATCGTGATGAAGATATATTCATGGGCTATAAAAATCAACTCGATAGAAATGTTAGAGCAGGTCTTATTACTCAGCAAGAATGTGATCGAATATTAAAAAAAGTAAAAGGGTTTTTTAGCGAATATCCTTATCTATTAACAAAGAGTTCAATTGAAATTATTGGATAAAGGTTTTAATATGAAGTTTTTTTCTCGTGCACAGAAGTTAGGATTTATTTTACCCGATTTCTCTAAAACAGCTCAAGTTTACGAAGGAACAAATTGTAAAATAATGGATGGCAAGACATTAAGTACAAACTTAATTTCACAAGCCAAAACTTTAAAAGACGGAAAAAAAGTTCCCTGCCTAGCCGTTATTCTTGCTGGGGAAAACCCAGCTTCCCATGTTTATGTAAAAAACAAAATAAAAATATTTAAGGAAGCTGGATTTGATTCTCAGAGTTATATTATTTCATCAGATGAAATAAGTGAAGAAAAAATAATTTCACTTATTTTAAGTTTAAATAAAGATAAAAATGTAGATGGAATTCTAGTCCAATTACCTCTTCCAAAAACTATCAACACCGAAAAAATACTTAATGCCATCTCACCCCACAAAGATGTAGATGGTTTTCTCGCACATAGCATTGGTACCTTAGCTACAGGCGAATTTACAAACGCAATTGCCTGTACCCCTTTTGGAATCTTAGCTATGCTTGTTTCTTACGGAATCGAAATAAGCGGAAAAAATTCTGTGGTTGTTGGTAGAAGTAATATTGTTGGCAAACCCATGTCGTTACTTTTATTAAGCTCCGATGCCACAGTTACAATGGCGCATTCAAAAACAAAAGATTTAAAACAAATTTGTAAAAATGCAGATATTCTTATTGCTGCTGCCGGTCAGCCAGAATTAATCGATAAAAGTTATATTAAAGAAAATGCTGTGATCATTGACGTAGGTATACATAGAAAAGAAAATGGAAAACTTTGTGGAGATGTGCATTCGAATGTGAAAGAAATAGCATATTCTCTAAGTCCTGTTCCTGGCGGCGTTGGTCCTATGACTATCGCAATGCTCATGCTCAATACAGCTCTTGCTGCTTGGGCAAAAGATTAAATTTCTTTTTTTAAATAAACAACAATATTTAAATTCTCTTTTTCCATAGTATCTACAAAATTTTCACTCATTTTTAATATATGATAACCAAAGGGTAAAATTTCTGGATTTATTTTTAAATTTTCAATTTTACCTCTTTTTAAAATTACTTTATTCCCGACATATATTGCATCTGGAATAGAAATTATAGAATATCCTCCAACATTATTTACTATATTTTGTAAATTCTCTTCTTTTTTATTTTCAACCAACACAAATCTTAAATTGACGACTGTGTAATAAGGAATATCAAGTTCAACTTTCTTTTCAAGATCATTTGTTTCTTTCAATATTTCAGACTTACTTTCTATTGCACCTTTTTTTATTTTAATTTCGAAATTTCCATTTTTTTCAACATCAATAAATTCATAATACCCCTTGTCGTCTGTTTTAGTTTCTCGAATTTCCTTACTCGGGGATGTTAATTGTACTTCCACATTTTCCTCTGGAATATTTAAATTAGAAAAAACATGCCCTTTTATTTTATGAGTTTTCATATAGTTTATTGCATAATTTAAACTATTTGTAGGATAATATGAAATACCTGTAGAAAACTGCCAATTTAAATCTCCCCAATTGTTATCTCCTGTAGGTTTGAGTAAGAGCGAAGAATAAGCCACCCACTGCGTTGCTTCATAGTCAAGAGTCACTCTGACAGATGAATCTTGATTTAAATAGACAAGAGGAACACTCAAAGTCGCATAAAAACTATCGAAACGCTGTCTTAAATTCATTAAAGAAAAAAATCTGAATTGCGAATCTGAAACATTTGTTTTCGTAACATCCGATTTTTGAAAAAAACCGATAGGATCAAACTTCTTTGAGTAACCCAAAAGAATATCAGACTGATTCCAAAAATATTTTTGCAAGAAAAGATCTACGCCATGTGGAATAAAATTATACTTTAACTGTAAGCGAGTCGTTAAATTTTGAAAGTTAAAGGTCGTTAATAAATTATCAACTTTACACGTATTTGATCCAATACAAAAAAGATCCGAATTAATTTGTTGATAAATAAATGAAGAGAAAAAATAAGTGCTAAAATTATTAAGAATATAAGAATCTTCGACTGTTGCTTTTTGATTTGAATTATTTAAATCAATTTTTTTATACTCTTTTTCTGCATTTAAAAAATGGTAACTTTGAAAGTTATTTATTCCAAATGAAAAAGCTCTTTGAGCAGAGTATTTTTCTCCCCCATCTGTTTTCCTCTCATAGGTCAAATACAAGCGAATAGGATTCGGTAAATTAAGTGAAAGACGCCTACTATAAACGCCTTCATTGATATATTTTCGATGCTGATAAGATAAAATATAATCATATAAACCTATCCCAGATTGAAATGTAAAATACTTTCCATTGGCATCATTTCCATTTCCTAAGAATAAACCGCTGTAAAAATTATTTTCAAATTTTGAATCAGATTTATCGCCAGTATAATTTAACTGTAAATTATTCTCAAATTGCCCTTCATCATATTCAAAACGTGCAGATTTAAAATATAAGTTAGGAGAGGAGGTATCAATATATTGAATAGATTGGACTTTTGAGTTATTGCTATCAATTTTAAAATTATAGTTTAAAAATGTTCTTCCCTTAAATTCTCTCTGATAAAATAATGAGGATTGAGAAAATCCATGTTTATATAAAATTCTATAAATATATTGATCCCTTGCACAATCAAAAATGACAGTAGCACTTTTTTCATCAACTTTATTTGCTTTTATAAAAAAATAATTATCTGATTTTTTTATAACTTCATAATTAATACTATTATCCAAAATAAATTCACATTTGCTATCACTTAAGGAAACCTTATAAGAGTCATCTTCTATATTTAATTGTATTGTTTCATAAATTAGAGAATATACTTTTTTAGTATTAAACAAGGAAATTAAAAGAGTAAGGAGAAATGTGAAAAATTTTAAATTCATGTACAAGTGGGTGATTTTATTTTATAAGCAGTGTTAGATGTCAATTCTTGCAACAATAATTCATAACAAAGACCTTTTTCGTTTTCCTTACTTTTATCAATTTCTCCTTTTAGCACTAATTTTTTTCTTCTTGGATCAATTAGCTTCTCTTTGCCTAAATCTAAAAATCTAATAAGTTTATTTGTTTTACTATCAATTATTTTTGCATTTACACTTACAACTTGAGGATTACTCAATTTTGATATATCAAAAACAAAATTTACACTTCTAACGCCTTCCTTAGAATTTTTTGCTTTAAATTCCTGTAAATCTAATTTTGGACTTGCAGAATTCCAAGAAAATAAAATTCCAGGCACAAATTTAAAATCAAATCCTAAAGAGTTTTTCGGTCTATCAACATCTGAAGCAACAGTAAATTCAGGAGTAAAAAATGCTGAAAACTCTTCTTTTCCATTTGGTTTATTCAATAATTTAATCGGAATCTTTTTTTGAGTATTGGCTGGTAATGTAATAATATTATCTTGTAACATACCAGAAAGATCAAAAGAAAAAAACTTCTCACAACCTTTGTCAACATATTCTACTTTATTTACTATACATTTACTTTTAAAGATAAATTTTCCAAGTGTATTTGAAGTATTCGCTAATGTTAAGAACATTTCATCTGAGTTTACCGAAAATGCGGAAATAGGAGATACAAAAATACTACCTATAGGTTTATTTTCCTGCGCTAAACTTACCTCTATAAAAATAGGAGATAAATTAATGCAAATAAAGATCAATGAATTTTTTAAAATTATTTTCTTCATACTCTTTCCTTATTCTATATAAATTAATGAAGCATTCACTCTGCATGAAAAAGTTCCGTAATGATTATTACTTAAGCCTTTAATACGCACAGATATTTCAGCTCCATTATCTCCATAATTAAAATCAGTGACACTTAAATATTGATATTCAAGATATTCTTTAGAATTGACAAGTAAAAAAATATTTGAATCTGGAATATTTTCTCCATTGCTAAAGCTGCAACCACTCATTTTTTTAAAATTTACTCTTGAATTTTTATTTTTGGCATTTACAAGTTTTACAAAATAGCTATTAAATTCAAGTATGCCATTTGATGACAAAAATTGATTTGCATTAAAAACAATTGCATTTAATTCATCACTGCCATTTACAATCCAATGAGGAAAATCATCTTTTACAGGAAATGCAAAAGATGATTTTATATAAAAACAAAATAAATAGTATTTATACTTTGACATGATTTTTTCCAAAAAACTGTCTTAATAAATAAAAATCATGTCAATTTAAACTTATTTAAATTAATAAATATAAGTTAAACTACCATTTGCAGGACATGACAATGCACCTTGAACATTTTGGCTTAAACCAGATATTCTAATACTTGTTGCACCATAGGAGCCAGTGTCAGGAAATTCTGCAACACCGATTGTAGCATTATTTGCATAGGTATTATTATTTACAACAAACTGAGTATCATTAACGCTAACTGCAGTTCCACCAGGACCACCAATTGTGCAGTTTGATGGAAGTGATAATTCAACATTAGATGAAGCGCTCACAGGATGAACAAGTGAAACACCAACAATATTTGTATCAATTACGCCATTAGCAGGTACATACCCGTTGTAAGAATAAATAACTTGTTTAGCAACTGAAACGCCGCCATCTGTGCTCCAAAATGGTGTCTGAGTAATAGTACCATTTAAAAGCAATTCGAGAACGGATGAATTGGATGCAAAAACATTGAAAGTGCATAAAACCGAAGAGACCAAAACGAGTTTCTTTAGCATAAGTCTACCCTTTCTATGATAGATGTATTAAGTACACGAACAAACATCTTTAAGTTTCTATTTGTAATGAAAATAAATCATGAATATTTTTATGTCAAATAATTTTAAATTTTTTTTTATTTTTTTTTATTTAAAAATTTAAGCCTATGGATAGAAAAAATAAATTAGATACTCTTCTAAATTTTTTGCTATTATTTGCAAGAGCAACATCTGTTGTGTATTCTGAAAAGTAATGAGATAATCCAGTTCTTAAAAGAATAAATTCTTTATGTGTATAAAATATATAAAACTCTGAATTAAGACTGCCAAGATCATTTATATTATAAAGAAACAAATTATATTGAGCAGGATTTGCTTTTACATTTGAATTTTCGACAATTTTCTGGCCGCCAAATGAAATACCAAAAAGATCAAGATTAAAACCAAAACCTAAGTTAGAAAGAAAATCAATATTCCCGACAAAACCTCCATTTAGCGAATAAATATTTGGAGATTTTATCTGTATTGAATTTGCAGAGGATTTTTCAGAGGAACTTGAATCAGTATAAAACAGATCAATATTTGAACTAAAATTACTAAAACGAATAAGATAACCTAATTTAATTCTATCAAGTGGATCATTTAATTTAAAATCTTGATAAAAAAATGTTGAGTATGCTGAAGCTTGACCGTCTGTCCCATAACTTATACTAATTCCTTTTTCTGCAGAAACCGAAAAATCTATATAAAGTAACAATACTAAAATGTAATTTCTTAGAAAAGAAATCATATATTATATAAAACCTTTTTTCTGGGCCCAATTTCTAAATTCAGACTCCAATTCATCAAAAGATTCTATTTCAAAAAGCTGATCTTGCATATGATGAATGTCAAAATCAGTTTCACTAATTACATCTAAAGAAAAAGGATGTTTTTTTACTTTATCAGATAAACTATAAACAATCTCTCCGCATGACGAAGCGATACCTGCACCATATATTCTACATTGATTATCAACTCTATTTCTTCCGGCATGTGCGGTAGGATTTATGAGTCCAAATTCGACGGTAAACCAATAAATACGATTAAACCACATCACTTCTTCGTCATCTTTTGCTTGCGCACCCGCTATTCCAAATAAATTAAAAAATTCTGCAAATCTATGATTTGTAATCATAGCTAAATGGCCTGCTTGATCATGAAAAGTATCCGGAGCAGGTGTGTAATCAATTTCTTCAATGTGTCGAATAAAATCAGTACAAGGAAATACTTTATTTGCGAGCAATGCAAAAAAATATTTTGGAGATACGAGACCTTCAGCGCGAATAATTTGCCAGCCTGTGCTCTTTTTCAAACTTTCACTTGAATGAGACAAAGAAGGGATTTTTTCTTTAGGAAAATTTAATAAATTCATCCCTTCGAGATATTCTTTACACAGATAATCTTTAACAAGTTGAGATTGCTTTTTCAGCATTATTTTCCATGTTTCATGCTGTTCTTGAGAATATGTGGGAGAAATAATTTCTGCCCCAATAGTACCTTCACAGGATGGGCTTGCTACAATTGGATAAGAAGACTTAGCTTTATATGCTACCTCTATGGAAAGCGCGCCTTCTGGAATTGGAATATGCAATTGTTTATGCATCAAATTTGAGTTCATAAAATAATACCGTTATTTAAAGTTAAAAAGGAGTGACTGTACATTTAGGTTAAAATCATAACATGTCCGTTTCTATTTTGTCATGTAACCTTAGTGTGCTTTTTATCTTTTTTCGAATTTTTACTATTTTGCATACTTTCTTTATTTTCATTGACGATTTTATGATTAGAGTAATCCATCTGTCTAAATAAAAATGGATAATGTTTTTTATGATTTTCATCATGAATTTTACGCATTTTCTTTGAATTTTTTGAATTTATTTTTCTATAAATGAAAAAAATAAAAATTGACAAAGGTGTTCCAAAAATAAGAATAAAACCGACATACATGAATGAGGACTCTTTAAAAGGCATACTTTCAAAATTCATTCCGAATATTCCAGCCAATACGCTCATAGGTAACAAATAAGCAGATAGCATGGTTAATTTACGCATTTGCTGATTAGATCGTTCTCCCGCAGAACCATAATAAATATCCATTAATGCCATGGATTGGAAGCGTAAGTGCATTACATTTTCCAAGAGACGATTATGGTGATCAACAATATTTCTCATTCGAAACTTTTGATCTAAATTAAACTCATACTTTTCGAGTTGATGAAAAATAGTGCCAACTGCACCTACAGTTTGTTCCAACTCATTCACAAGATATTTCATACGCAACATTTTTTTCGGATTGATTTGTTTCGTAACAATTCTTTTTTCAAGGACATGCATGCCATACTCAAGAGCTGCTACATACATTTCAGAATGTTCGACAAGAACATCAAACATTTGGCAAATAGCATCATATAAAAAAATACTTTGTCCTTTTGGAAAGCAAAGCATCTTCCAATCTGTAGCTATCCGAAGAGGAGTTTCATTGGTTATAAGTAAAAGAAAATCTTTTCCAAGAACAATATGTAGTTCTATTGGCTTCTCTAGAGAGGGATTAAAATAATACCAAACGATAAAATGATATTCACCAAAAGATTCTACTTTAGTTCTTTGATTTCTATGTACACAGTCTTCAACTGTTAAATAATGAAGTTTAAAGCGAGTGGCAATGCCCTGCATTTGAATGTAAGCATCTTGAGAGGTTTGGCTTAAAATGAGCTCTTCAAAAATATAATTACGACCCTGAAATTTTTTAGAAAGTATAATTTCAGACAAAAAAAACCTCCTGTTTTTCTTGTTCGTCTTCTAAAGACTTAACAAAGAACATCTACGAAGGCATTTCGTAAGAAAACAAGGAGATCTTAATTGAATTAACAAATATTAACCGCGTTGCGCGTAGTATTCAACCACAAGGCGCTCATTAACTTGAAGAAGAACTTCTTCACGTGAGCAAACGCTTACAACAGACGCTTGAAGCTTGTCTGCGCTGAGGCTTAAAAATGCAGGTGGTTGTGCATTTTGACGGTGAACGAGATTGTTTTTAACAAGGCTAAGAGTTGCCTCTTTGTTTGTTGGAACAATAACTTCGCCCGCTTTGCATTGATAGCTAGGCATGTTTACTCTACGACCGTTAACATGAACGTGACCATGACGAACGAGCTGACGCGCCGCTGGAATTGAAGGTGCAAAACCAAGACGGAAAACAACGCTATCGAGGCGCATTTCGCACATACGGAGAAGAGCTTCACCAGTAAGGGTTTTTGCCTTACGAGCCGCTTTGACATAACGTTGCATTTGTCTTTCAGTAAGACCATAATTGAAACGAATTTTTTGTTTTTCCTCAAGCGCAATAGCGAACTCCGACTTTTTGTGTGGAGCAGCGCCGTGCTGGCCTGGACGAGATTTTCTTTTAATTTCTTTGCTTGTAAGCCCTGGTAATGTGCCAAGACGACGAGCGATACGCATGCGTGGACCAGTGTAACGAGACATATGTACTAAGTACCTCCATAAAATGTTCAAAACACAGGCGCACTATATGTTTTTTATTTTCATAAGGAAAGCCCTTATTGAAAATCTTTACAACGTTTTTTAAAAAAAGTTGTCTTTATTGACGTAACAATTTGATATTATAATAATAAAAAAATTTAAGCTCCTCTTATTTTATGCTCTTTAAAAATCTTTCGCCACGAAATTCAGGAAAAAAATGCTCATTTCTGTCTGTAGAAAAGAGAATTCCAACCATTTTACCGTAAATTGAGTTTTTATCCACATAACCAAATGCTCGACTATCATATGAATTGTCTCGATTGTCCCCCAGAACAAATAATTTATCCGTAGGGACAACAAAACGACGGCTTTCAAAAAAAGTTTGCCCTGCTTCGCGAGCAGAGAGAATAGAATGTTCAGGTAAGCCAAATTCATCTGACTTTTCAATGACTTCTATATATTCAAAGTGCTCATAAGTAATCTTTTGTATGGGCGTCTCATTTACAGAAACTCCATTTACAAAAAGAATTCCGTTTTGAAAATGAAGAACGTCGTTAGGCAAACCCACAACTCTTTTTACAAATGTGTTTTTATCCTTTGGTGACAGGAAAACTATTATTTCTCCTCTTTTAGGTAAGCTCCAGTTGAATAAAGGCTTACTCATAAAAGGTATACGTAAACCATAGGCAAGTTTATTTGTAAGAATACGATCCCCAAGAATGACCGTAGGCATCATGGAACCAGATGGAACATAATAAAACCACAAAGCAGATGATTTTATTAGAATTAAAAGAAAAATAAATGCCAAAACCCAGATTGATTCAATTAAAAATTTCTTATTCAAAACTCATCCTTTGTTCGATATTTAAGAAGGACAATCACTCATTACAGTGGATTTATACACTGTCTCTTCTTTTTAAGGAATTATCTTAAAAAACTGTACGGATATATTATAAATTTGCTATACCCTTCGCATTACTGGTGAATCCGGTTTCCACTCAAAAGATGAGTAGGATATGTATCTGTAAGATTTAATTCTTACAAACACGAGTTGTAAGAGATATACAAACTTATATAAGTTTATGATATCTCTTTAAAATAAACAAAAGTGACAAATTTCAAAGGGAGTTTCAATGCAAGTCGAAAAACCAGCCAGGGGAATTGATTTCCCTGCGGTAGAGAAAGAAATGCTTAAAAAATGGGATAATGAAAATATCTTTCAACGAAGCATTTTGGAGCGCCCTGAAAATAAAAAATACAACTTTTATGATGGCCCTCCTTTTGCCACAGGACTTCCTCATTTTGGTCACTTTGTCCCTAGCTCTATTAAAGATGCATTTCCTCGTTATTTTACAATGAAAGGAAACAGAGTTGAAAGACGGTTTGGCTGGGATTGTCATGGAGTTCCTGTAGAGCTTCTAGTACAAAAAGAACTTGGTTTGAATGGAAAACTTGATATAGAAAACTATGGAATTCCAAAATTTAATCAAGCTTGCCGCGAATCTGTTGTCCGCTATACAAGAGAGTGGAGAAACTACATACGCCGTCTTGGACGTTGGGTGGACATGGAAAATGAATACCGCACAATGGACACTCCATTTATGGAAAGCGTATGGCATGCTCTCAAAACTCTTTGGGACAAAGGCTTTATTTATGAGAGTAAATTTGTTGTAAGTTACTCATCAGCATTAGGAACAACTCTATCAAATTTTGAAGCAAGCCTTGACTATAGAGATGTGCAAGATCCATCTTTAACTGTTAAAGCCAAACTAAAAGGCAAACACGCCGCTAAAAACCTGCTTGTGTGGACCACGACACCTTGGACACTTCCTGCAAACTTAGCTATCGCAATTGATGGAAAAGGAATTTATGCAGAGGTTCACGACAGTGCTTCAAACGAATCTTTCTATATTTTAAAAGATAGGATTTCTGCCTACTGGCCTAAAGAAAACACATATAAAATTGTCCGCGAAATTTTAGGTGAAGAACTTGAAAATACAAGTTATGAGCCTTTCTTTACCTCATGGCTCGAAGAAGCAGGTGAAAACGCATTTAAGGTATATGCAACAAATTACGTATTACACGACACAGGTACGGGAGCTGTACATACGTCTCCTGCCTTTGGTGAAGATGACTTTAACACTGCTAAACGCTATGATTTGCCTATTTTAGACCATCTAGATACCAATGGAAAATTCAAAGAAGGAAATCATCCAGAACTTGTAGGCTTAGATTTTAAATCTGCTGATAAACTCATTATCTCGGATCTTAAAAAGCGTGGTTTTGTCTTTAAACACGAAACCTTTGTTCACAGTTATCCGCATTGCTATCGTTCAGGCTTACCTCTTATGTATAGAGCTGTTCCTTCTTGGTTTGTAAAAATTGAAGAAAATAAAGAACTTCTCTTAAAAATGAATAGCCAGATAAATTGGATGCCTGATCATATAAAATCAGGACGTTTTGGAAAATGGCTTGAAAATGCTCGGGATTGGAATATTGGTCGTTCCCGTTATTGGGGAAATCCAATTCCAATCTGGAAGAATGCTGAAACAGGCGAAGAAATATGCCTAGGCTCTGTTGCAGAACTACAAAAATATACTGATAAAAAAATCACTGATATTCATATGGAATTTATTGATGATATTGTAATTCCATCTAAAAAATATCCTGGCACGGTCTTAACTCGTGTGCCGTTTGTACTTGACTGTTGGTTTGAGTCAGGCTCAATGCCTTATGCTCAACATCATTACCCTTTTGAAAGGGCAGAAGAATTTAGAGACCTTTTCCCTGCAGATTTTATTTGTGAAGGTCTCGATCAAACTCGAGGTTGGTTTTACACATTAACTTTACTTTCTGGCTTGCTTTTTGAGAAACCTGCTTTTAAGAACGTGGTTGTGAATGGCCTCGTGCTTGCTGAAGATGGCCGTAAAATGAGCAAGAGCCTCAAAAACTATCCCGACCCCATGGCAACACTTGACGAATTCGGAGCAGACTCCGTTAGACTATTCTTACTTTCTTCGCCAGCCACTGTTGCTGAAGAAGTTCGCTTTAGTGTCGATGGTGTAAAAGAAAGCACCCGTCGAGTGTTGTTACCTTTATGGAATGCTTATTCATTTTTTGCCACATACGCTTCAATTGACTGTTGGGATCCTGAAAAAGATCTTGTTAAAAGTGAAAACTCTTTAGATAAATGGATCTTATTACGTCTTAATGAACTTGTAAAAAACATAGATGAAGCTATGAATTCATACCAAATTGCGAAGGCAGCACCTACAATAATTGAATTTTTTGATGATTTAAATAATTGGTATATTCGCAGAAGTCGTAGACGTTTTTGGAGTAGCAATAAAGAAGCATATTCAACATTATATGAAGTTCTCTTACAAGCAACTCAAATTCTTGCCCCATTTGCTCCTTTTGCAGCGGAATATTTCTTTGGAAAGCTTGCACTTACAAAAGAACTTAAAAAAGTGGGAAGTGTTCATTTATCAATGTTACCTGAGCACAGGGAATTAAACTCTACGGAACAAGCTCTCTTAAAAGAAGTTGCAATTGCTCGCAGAGTTGTGGAACTTGGAAGAACAATTCGAGTCTCACATAAATTAAAAAATCGGCAACCTTTAAAAAAACTAACAGTAGGCGTTCTTTCTAAAGAATATGGCGAACAAATTTTAAAAATGAAGCATGTTATTTGTGAAGAGTTAAATGTCAAAGATGTATTGATTACATATGATCCATCTGAACTTGCAAAAATTATTGTTAAACCTAATTTTAAAATTCTTGGTAAATCTCTTGGAGATCGGATAAAAGAATTACAAACACTACTTTCTGACATTTCTCAAGAAAATGCAGCCAAGGCCCTTCGTAAAGAAACAATTCAAATTAAAGATTTCATTTTACATCACGAGCAAGTTCTTATTGAGTTACGCCCAAGTGGAAGTAATTTAGTAGCTACCGACGCAGAATTGGTAGCAGCACTTGACCCTACATTGACTGAAGAGCTTCGCTTTGAAGGAATTGCAAGAGAACTTGTTAGCCTTATTCAAAAGGCAAGAAAATCAGCTGATTTTAATGTTGAAGATAAAATGTATTTACAATTAAAAACAAGTTCTGCGCTTGCACATGCAATAAATTCTAATAAAGAATATATTGAAGATGAAACGCTTTCCCAAATTGTAGATACTTTAAAAGTAGAAGCAAAATATGTTGCTGAATTAGATTGTGAAGGGGAAAAAATAGAAATTTTAATGGCTCTAATAAACTGAGAAATAAATTAAGGCAAAGTTTATAAAAATTTTGCCTTAATCTCAATGCTTACTTTAAAATCTTCTACTGATTCAAAAGAATTTCCTGTATCTAGATGAGTTGCAAAACTCATCTCAGTATTATTTTTTAAGTTAACTTCTTTAAATTGAATTGGCTTCTCTACTTTTTGACGAACTTTTTGAACGAATAAAAAAATATTATTTAAGTCGTTTTGATTATAGAAATCAGGAGTGTAATAAGTACTTGGAGTAACAACAAAAACCTTAGTATACATTTTGATAGTCTTAATTTTTTTAATTCTTAATTTTGATTTCTGTTTATTTAATGCATGTTCAATTTTCTGATCATAAGCTTTTTCAGTCGCAAATAATTTAAA
This sequence comes from Fluviispira multicolorata, assembly GCF_009208585.1. GTDB lineage: Bacteria > Bdellovibrionota_B > Oligoflexia > Silvanigrellales > Silvanigrellaceae > Silvanigrella > Silvanigrella multicolorata. Next base: position 522,763 of record NZ_WFLN01000005.1, on the reverse strand, counting down.
TTGAAACAAACAAAAAATAATAAAGAATATGCTCTTAAAAAAAGCCAACTTAAAGACCTCTTATTTTTTAATTTTGGGTAAATATTTTGAGAACGAATGACTCGAACTCGTAGATGTAATATATTAGCACAAACAGGAGTTGAAATAAACAAATTTTATTTTTATATTATATTAATATTTATAATATGTTACAATGAGGTTTATTTATTTTTTATATTTTCAATAACTTAAATGTCGCTTCAAATAAAAAAAACACCCTTTTGGGGTGTTTAAAAACTCTTTTTCTTCTAATTAGTTAGAAGCAGGAGCTTCTGCTGCAGGCGCATCAGACTTAGCAGCTTCTTTTTCTTTCTTATTTTTCTTGCTTGCCTTGTTCTTATGCTGAGCTTTCTTCTTATGTTCAGCTTTCTTCTTGTGCTCTTCTTTCTTTTCAGCTGCTGGAGCTTGTTCAGCCGACGCAGTTGCTGTAGGAGCTGCTGCAGGCTTAGCTGCTTCAGAAGCAGGTGCTGCCGCTGCAGTAGGAGCTCCAGGCGAAGCAGATGGTTCGTTACCTTGAGCAAAAGCAGAAACAGAAGACAATGCAAAAACAGATGCAATTATTGTAGATACAAGTTTCATAATAAAACCTCCATAAAGAATCAATATTCAAGGAGCAAATCATGCTCTATTATATTAACGACTCTCTAAGAAGGTTTATTCCAAGATACAAAAAAATTATTTTGTATCTGTATTTTCGGCTGTGTATTCTACTTTAGCCGTTTCAAGAATTTTTGAAATAACTTTACGAATCATGACTTGACCACGAAATTCATCATAAACCTGCGCACCAGCACGCTTTACAAGCTGCTGAGGATCCATTTGATTTGCCATAGCATAGGAAGCCATGTCACGAAGCATTTCATCATCTGTGACAGAAACGCCTTCTTGGCGGGCAATATGACCAAGTGCAAGAATTCCACGTACTTGCTTATTTGCCCAATCACGGTATTTAGTACGTGCTTCTTCGTTTTCTGGCTTAATTTGCGCATCTTTAGCAAGGCGTGAGTTCGCATCAGCAATAGCCCTGTCAATTGTACTTTCTATAAGACTTTCAGCAACTTCAAACTCATTTGTTGTTAACACTTGTTCAACAACTTGCTCGAATGCAACGTTTGAACGCGCTTCTTCATTGCTTCTCTTAATAGTTTCTCTTAAGTTATTGCGCACTTCATCCATTCCCGGATAACCAAGACGCTTAGCAAATTCTTCATCAAATGCAGAAGGGACAAGAGTTTCAACGCTATTCAATACTAAAGAAAATTGTACCGTCTTTCCTTTAAGATCAGCATCCGCAAAGTTTTCGGGTAAATCTACTGGAAATTCTTTGGTTTCTAAAGCTTTCATTCCAACAATAGCATCTTCAATTGCAGCCAGATTTGAGCCATTGAGTTCAATTAATTGATTTTTTGCTTCTTTTCCTTCAAGTAGTTTACCATCATGAGTTACAGTATAACTTACGTTTGCAACATCACCTTTGACAATAACTCGCCCTGATTCATCCTTTTCAGTTTTACCTAATGCACGTGCATAATTATTTAAAAGTTTTTCAACTTCTGCTTCAACATCTATTTCAAGATTTTTGTTCATTTTAATAATAATTTGCTGATAATCTTTAATCTCTATTTTAGGATTGATATCAACAGTTGCTGAAAATTCGAAATCTTGGCTTTCATCAAATTGATTTACAGGTTCGATGTGAGGATGGCTTACGATTTGAAAGTCAACAGTTTTTGAGGCACTTGAGTAAGCCTCATTGATAACACGATCGGCAGCTTTTTTAACAATATCACCCATATAAAATTTGCGAATGAGAGTTGCCGGCGCTTTTCCTTTACGAAAACCACGAATTTCTGCGGTTTTTTGAATTTCTGTAGCCACCGCTTGAAAAGCATCTTTGATTGAGGATGCTGGTACGGAGATTTTAAACTTACGACGTGTGCTGTTTACTTCTTCGATTGTTGAGGAAAATGTCATTTTTTGTTCCCACTTACAAAATAATCCTACAAAAGGATTTTGCTTTAAAAATTGCCAAGCCCAAATAATAAGTACAAAGCAAAGGCTATTAGCTTGGATCAATTACTAAAGAGAGGCTAATAGGTCAATACGGAAGTGCATTTTCAGTCATCAAAATGATAAATTATCATCAAGAAAGCAATTGTGAGTTATCTTTATAAAAAGTATGCAAAACCTGCCAAACCTGCTTCCGCCAAATCGGAAAACTTAAGAGATCTTTTATACTTGAAAGATAAAACAACCTTGCTACAGAATTCTCGTATTGGAAAAGAGAAAGCTCTTGATTTTCGTTAAGAGGCACAGCAATGGGACTGCGACTTATAGTAGAAAGAGAAAGTAATGAGCGATGACCAAAACAAAATATAGCATGTGGCTTAAGTTTAATAACTGTCTCATACAATTTGGGATTCACATGCTCTGAAAGTGTGTTCGAAATAAGGGGTGAGGGTATATAATTGCTCAATGTATACGCAAAATAAGCATCATCGATGATACCTAATTTTTCTAATAAATTTACAATTAATCCTTTATTATTCGCAATTATACTTAAAAACCCTTCAGAGATATTTTCTTCATGAATAGGAAAATCAGATAAAATAAGAAATTTTTTATCTGATTTTCCTAATGATAATATAATATTTTCATTCGTGTTTTTTAATATTAATATATTACTTGGCAATGGATATCTTTCAACACCTTCATTGACATTTGCTAAAAGTTTATCTTGAACTTGTTTTTGAATTTTTTGTAATAAGTCCATTAGATCGATCATGCCCTAAAAATAAACAAATAAAACACATTTCCTTACAAGCTATAAATTTAAAATGAATTCAAAACAAGAATTTATTTTATTTCTTTTTCAGCTGCAGAGACTCCAATATCATCACGCCTCGGTAAAGCATGAGTGTATTTCATAATTAATTTCTCGAATTTTGGAAAAAATCCTATGGAATTTAAAAATGAATTTAGCCAACCTGTTGTTATGCAATAATATTTATTAAAAGGAGGAGTATGATGGATCTGATGATGTTCTGGATTTAAAATAATATGCGCATTTTGAAGGAAAATTAATATTTTATTTTTCTTTTTTGTGTGGGCCCACTTATGTATTTGGTTTGTAAATAAAACAAATATTGTTAAAAAAAAGACAAAAAATGCGATAAATGAAGAAATTGGAAATTCTTTCCCCATTTTTAAAAATAAACATGAAAATAATATCGGCACACCAGCAAGCGCACAAGCTGCATTGGTTTCAATAAAGTCATGGCGGGTGATTGCATAAGGATCTACATGATGCTCCCTAAAAGGGCGAATAAGTGCTGGTCCTAAAATAGGCATATCAACCGATCCCCAAGTGTCTCCAGCCCAGTGAACAAGACCACCAATAAAATCGCTAAAAATCCACCCTAAAATAAGAGATGGCAGAATAAAGTACCAAAGCTCATTTGCTACGATGGAAATTCTAATTGCAATAATTGCAACGAGGATAAAAAAAAGAATAAGACCAATTGTCTCTAAAAATCTAAACCATTTTGGATATCCTTTAGCAAGTTCATCTTTATCTCTCTGAACGATTACTGATGGAGTAGATTGTTCCTTGTCTTGCATAATCCAATCTCCTATTTCAATTTTTTTTTGAAACATTCAATTAGAAATATTATCATTGAAGTAACAATAAGGAAACAGTAATGAAGATGGATCAATTTACCTGAGTCAAAAATGAATTATTGAAGTTGTTTGAGAATCTTAAAAACTTCATCAACATGGTTTGTCACTTTAACCTTTCTCCACTCTGCAACAATAAATCCTTCAGGATTTATTAAAAAAGTAGAGCGCTCTATTCCCATATATTTTTTTCCATACATGCTTTTTTCTTTCCAAACAGAAAACGCTTCACACATTTTCCCTTCTGTGTCAGATAAAAGCGTAAACTTCAAATTTTCCTTAGTTGCAAACTTTTGATGACTCACGCAAGAATCTTTACTCACACCAACGATTTGACAATGTACAGATGAAAATTTTTTTGCTTGATTTTGGAAATCAATAGCTTCTGTTGTACAACCTGAAGTCATATCTTTAGGGTAAAAATAAAGCACAAGCCAATTGTCGGTAAAATCAGCCAAAGTTACTTTTTCTTCATTAGAATTTAAAGTGCTAAATTTAGGACACTTATAATATTTTTCAAGTATTGGAGTTATTACTTTTTTCTTTGAAGGCATATTGTCTCCTCCTAAAAAACGGGGGCTTCATTTTCTATTGAACCCTTCGTTTGGAATTTTTTTAAGTCTGCTGTTGAAAATGAAACCGGAGAAACATCATGAAGAGGTTGTAAATCAACCTTTAAACCCAACTGTATTCGTTCAAAATCGACAGATGAAGTTCCGGGATTTAATAAAATAAGCGGAAGCGAAAAAGCTTCTTGAAATAATTTTTCAAACTCACTTATAACCGCAGAAGAAGCAGATGTAAGCCAGATTTGATTGGTATCTAAATGCCAAATAACTTCGATGAGACGCACTGAGGGAAGTGAGGATTTTAAAAGCTCTTCTTTCAGTCTGTCTTTAATAGACTCTCTTACTTTTTTTCCGACCTTACGAACATTTCCATGTTCATCTTCTTTCTCATGACCAAGCACCTCAAATGCAGCACGCAGTTGCAATTTCATAAAAGTAGCAGGTATTTTCTTTTTGTCTGCCCGAATAGCAAATAAAAATGCATTTTCATAAATCAACGAAAAAGGATCTTCTATTTTAGGCTCACCAGTAAAAGGATGGCAAAAACCGATTGACTCTTCTCGTGTATCATCTAAGCCTATAGGAGATATAAAAGCTTTAGCCATACGCTCCACAATCCAAGAAAATGGGGTTTCCTTTATGGGAGTTAGTATTTGAAATCGCTTGAGAGCGAGTGATCCAGAAGCTATTGACATAATTATACTCTCTAATAGTCAAAAAAATTTAGTCCCAATATAATGGGCATTATCTGAATACACCCATAAATCATAAAAGTGAATTCATTTCAAATATAAAATCAAAATTAGCTTAAAAAAAAGGCGAACACTCATGAATGGTAAATTTAAAATTTGGTTATCTATTTTAATTAAAAAAATATAATATTGAATATACATAATAAAAATTCATAAAATACAATATAAAACATACGCATTTATATAATAAATATATAATATAAAATTATGAATCATATCTTTATTAAAAAAAAATAATACAAATAAATCTATATAAGTAATATAAATAACGAAACATTAAAAAGTAAAGATCCTTTTCTATAAAAAAAATCAACATTAAAAGATAGTATTATTCATTTTTTTTATATGAGATACTTTAATATAGAAAAAATAGTTAAAACTAAATTTGCAAATTTAGCTTTTTTAAATTATTTAATAATTCGGTTTATAACAACCAACAAAAAAAAATATTCACAGGAGTGTAAAGTGATCAATTTATTAAAAAATTGTAAAAGCAAATCATGGAAGATAGCAAAAATCACAACCTTATCTATAGCATTTCAAGTGACTGTAAATGCACACAATACTAACCAAAATATGAATATAGAATACAAATAATACAGATGATATTATAATTTTATTTTTTAAATTCAATAAAATAATAAATCATTTATAATCAAATCGAAATAATAATATAAGAAAGTTATTTTTTTATGATAAAAAGAAAATTAAATAATTTAAATAAGAATTTGTTAGTGAAAACAAGCTTTGTTCTTTTGAGTAACTTAACTTTAACAACACTTGCATTTGCAAATCAAAATGACATTGCTTCAAATAGAGACTTTGACAAGTCAATTGAAATATGTGAAAAGAGTATTAGTGAATATGCAACAACACAACAACTCATCAATAATATTGGCAATTTAAATTTAAAATGTTTTAATAAACTTGCGACATTTGAAAAAGACAAAATTGCTCATTTCATCGATCAAAAAAGCATGTTAGAAATTGCAAAATTAGCTTCGAAAATTGTAACTGATCGTTATAATCAAATTAAAGATAGATTAAAAGATGAAAATTTTGGAATAGATATTTTAACTGAGTCACAAAGAGATGAATTACTTAAATACTCTAGTATACTGAACAATGCATACTATATTCATTCAATAACCAAAAACTCCACAACTAATAAAAAAGATGATGAAAATTTGAAAAAAATTATTGCAGATATTGCAATGAAATTTTCTATTCTTACATATAATCAAAATATTACTGGTAATGAAAAAGATCATTCTGATGTAATGGCTAAAAAGAAAAAATTTAGAATTTTAGCGAAAGAAGTTTTTGCTCTGATTGGTTCTTCAAAAGGTTTTGAAGAAAATTTAGATTTAATAAAATATATAACAAAAAACTCTGATTACATTACAAATAAAGATACATTATCCGTATATTCAATTTTACCAATACAAATGGCATTGGCATCATCACATGACGCAGGTGGAATTTATTTTAAAAATAAAGCGAATCAAGAAAAGTTTATAAAAATATTAGAAAATATTCGAAATATTATAAAATCAAATGCCCAAATTTTAAATATTAGAGACTCTGCAGTTAATAAAGGTAAGGATTTAAATGAGTCTTTTTATGAAGATCCAAAAAACAAGAAAAACATCAATGAATCTTTTTATGAAAATTATATTTTAGAACTTGGTAAGTTTCTTAGATATAAAGAATACCAACCTGTAATAGTAGATACATTAAAATTTGTAATTAACAATACAACAGGCGGCGACTTTAATGATCTAAAATTGAAACCATCGACATTTTGGTTAGAAGCTACATCTGCATTAGAATATTACAAACTTCTTAATTTTGAAAATTGCGCTGAATTTACAGATAAAAATGGGAATGATGCTTGTAAAGTAATATCTAAATTGAGCAAATCTCTGTTCAAGAATCGCTATATTTATGATGAAGGTGCAATTATTATATACACAGCTTTATCTAAAAATGAGGCTGATAAAATTTATTTTTCAATGAAACAAGTAGAGAGTCAATTTAAACAAGGTATGCAACTATTTAACCCAATTGTAAACGATAAAAATAATCGTTTATATGTTTATATATATCCAACTCGCCAAGACTATATGGATTATAAACCATATGCGAGCGATTTAGATAAACAAGAAGATGGCGGCGTATATATAGACTCTAAGGGCGCATTTTATACCTTTGCTGGCAATGAATATCTTGAAGATTATGTAAAGCATGAATATGTTCACTATTTAAATAGTAGATACTTATATAAGAATTTTGCTCAGTCCAAGAATACGGTCAAAGCATGGCAATATATGGATTGGTTTGTGGAAGGAAGTGCGGACTTTTTTGCTGGTGCGAAAAAAGATGGAATTGGAATCACATCTTTAAGATATAATGCGTTTACACAAGAAAGAAGCAAACAAACTATTATAAAGCCTGTTTTTGAAATACTTGACTCTAAGTATGAATCAGAATATTCAGATCGATTTTTATTCACTCATTTCTTATATAATAAAGAGAAAGATACTTTTGATAGCTTAGTTCAAAGTATTAAAACAAATAATGTTAATTCTTTTATGAAGATTATCAATTCTTTACTCACAAATAACAAATTAAATAATGATTTTATATATTATGTTAATAATTTACATTTTAATGAAAGTGATAAAGCTAAAATAAATTCAAACATTGATTCTTTTTTTGCGGGAAAAAAAGAATTTGAGGATAGTTTTAAAGAATTAAATGCAAATACAAGTTGTAGTGTAGTTGCAAGTTCTGATATTTTTTCTGATTTTGATAAACCGAATGAACAAGCAAGAGTCAGTTGTAAAGTGAATGTAGCTAAAGATGATCAAAGATTATTTAATTTAATTAAGACAGACTTACATAGTCAAACAAATTGCAGTTATCTAGAGTTACAAAATGCTTATATCTGTGAAGGTTCAGTTTCAAGTGCTAGAAGGACGGAAATAGCACCAGATTTAATACAGAAAATTGACAAGGTAACAAGCGAGCAATATGATAGAATTTTTCCAGTCATTAACGACAATTATAACTTCTTCACAGGAGATATCTATTCTTCAACATTAGCGAAAGGGAATCGCGAAGAAGGATGGTATTACACTTATTATGTAAATAACAATGAAACAGACTTAAAAGTAGACGAAGATGGTGAATATTCCTTTAAAAAAATTAATGGCTACGATAAAATTACAAAAAATGTAACAATTAATGGAAATAATGTGGAATTGACTTTTCTTAGATTTGAAGAATTTGATAGAAGAATGTTTGCTAAAAATATTCTCGTACAAAATTTAAGCGCTGGTAATGGAGAAAAATATGCATTTGCTTCACATTCACTGTATAGAAATGAAGCTAGTATAGAAGATATCGATGACGGATTTAGAGTATTTGATTCAAAATTTAGATACGATGAAGTTAATGATTTTGATTTTAAAGAAGATACAAATTCAATCCCTGAAGGAGCAACTGTCGAAGTGAGCAATCGTTATATACTTCGATATGTAAATTATAACCCTAAAGAAGGTGATTCAGTTAAATTCAATGTCTCTAAACATGGCAAAAATCTTGGAAAAATCACATTAAATGTTGTAGATAAAATAAAAAGTAAACATAAAGATGAGATTAGTAAAAATCCAATTGAAATAGCCCAAGTATTAAACATTGAAGTAGATGCAACTGATCGTAATAAAATTAATTATAAAGATATATTTATTTATAATTATTTAGATGAAGGCATGATTGAACCAGGTATTTTATATAATTACACTTTTAAAGATGCTCCAACTTGTCATACAAATTCTAATTTACGTGAAGATGGTCACTTAAGATTTGTCGAAAACAAGGAATGCGATATTTTAAAAGAAGAATTAGTTGTTGCAATTTCAAGAGTTACAAATAATGGTCCTTTCCACGAAAAAAATATTAAAATTATTTATACGATTCAAAAATAAATAAAAATAATAAAGACTAAGTTATTCCGCTCAGTTTTTATAAGACTTCTAATCACTCTTCCACAACTGGAGGGACTGGACCCGAATCTGGTTTTACATCAGATGCGGGTTGCTCAACTCTAGGCTCAATGGGTTTTACTGGCTCTGTTGGTTCCGGAGTTTCAAGAGTGGCTTCACTTTTAGGTGCTTCTGCTTCAACAGGTTTTTCTTCTACTTTTTTAACAGGAGCAACATCTTCCTCAATACTTAATGGTATTGATTTTGTAGAATCCCACACACCACTCTGTAAATTTAAAGCTGAAATTTTAATAAACCATTTTCCTTGGCCAAGTGCATTTGCAGGAAGGGAAGTTTTAACAGTAGAAAATGTTTTTAATTTATTTGTAAATTCTGCATCACTAGCTACTTCAACTCGATAAAATGAAACTTTACCAGTTGATGTCCAAACCAATCTATCGGTTAATTTTAATTGAGGAGGAATATCTGCGCGCAAGCCTGAAGGGATTGGAGGTAGAATTGTTAATTTACGAGCTGCCTTTCCCTCTTCTTTCCAATAAACTTCTCCAGGTGGTGGCACTGATATTCTATATTTCCCATCTGAAGCAGGAACCCCATTTAGATAAATCGTTTTAAAACTAGGATCACGTGAAATTTGTACTTTTTTATTTGCTGGGATTGAAATTATAGGTCCACCATCTTGAATGTTATAATTATATGAATCTGGGCCTGAAGATTCTTTATTATCATTTTCAACTGGAACAGGAGTATTTTGTTTTGTTTCTTTCACAATTGGCTTAGGTGGAAGTGGTGCAATTGCTACTTGTGGAGGCGGTGTTTCTTTTGGTTTAGGAGTTGCCGTTACTTTATGTGGTGCTTCTCTTGCCACTTGTGGAATAGGGGCAACTGCTAAAACAGGTGGTGTTGTATGCTCTGGTGTGTGTGGAACTATCACGGGTGCTACTTCCGGTTGAGAAGGTGGAATAGGTTTTGTTTCTTTAGCTAGATTAACTGGTTTTTCAGTTTGTTTCACTCCGAAAGGAGAATAAGGGCCAAAAAAAAGTAATGCAGCCGCTGAAGCTCCTGCCACGGCAACACCTGCAGTTATACCAGTAAGAATCATTTTTCTTTTACGTGTCAATTCGTCTTCGGTGGCATCTGGAAAGGGCTCGTCTTTTGGTTGTACAGTTTCTTTTTCAGAAACTTCTTCTTTATTCCGATTGTGATTATCACCCTTCTTTAAACGAATATTTGTCATAATCCCTACCTCTATATAATTCATTCCTTATACAGAGTTTATATCGGAAAGTTATTTAGTTGATTAACGTTACAGAAATTGCCTATAGGTAAATTGTATGTAGGAAAATTGTCAGTTAAGTAAATCTTGGATCATTTTTTTAGATTTTAATGCAAAACCGTGTTTAGCAAATTTATGTGCAATAGCATCATATGAATTTAATATTTGAGAAATTGTGCAGCGATATCCTAAATCAACTAGTTCAGTTCGAATATAATATTTCATTGGATTTCCTGCCATTGCTTCCATAACATCATCTGTTGGCTTAAAAATTACAAAATCGACATCAGGATTATTGTCCATTGAGTGCATTAACATCGAACTTGATCTTGTTTGAACAAGACTTTTTACAGCTTGAACTAAAGTAAAGTATCCACCTTTTTTCATAACTGCACCTGGTTGATTACTTGTATAAGGTACCATGGGATCTATATAAACAACCAAACCAGCACCTTTTCGAATTGCAGTATTAAAATCAGAAGCGCTTGTTAATTGTCCGTCTGTAAACCAATGTCCCTTAACTTTTTCAGGCAGATAAAATGGAGGCAATGCCGTGCTTGCACGTATGGCTTGACTGATCCTAATGTCTTTCCATGGCTCTTCACCAAAAACAATATTTTCTCCCGTGTCTTGATCTGTTACGCTAATATAAAGTTCTTTTTTTAAATTTGCCATATTGTCATCAATGCCAAAGTGGCGCATTTGTCTTTCAAAAAATTTCTTTAATTTTTCACCCTTAAAAAATCCGGTAGGCACTGAATTTTGTAAGCGACTTACCAGTTCTGCAGAATCAAATGTTGAAAAGGCACGAATAAAATCAAAGACACGTCGGAAAATTTCAGCTCCAGCAGGATCAAATATTGTATTTAAACCTAAAGGCTCAAGGCTTGTATGTTTTCGATAAATTTGTTTGACAAGATCGTCTGAGTGAACTCCTACGGCTAAAGTGCTTGTTACAATAGCGCCTGAGGATACTCCACAAAAAATATCAAAATCACCACATTCACGATCAAGTAAACAATTATCAATTGCATTTACAACACCAATTGAGTAAATATATCCTTCAAGCCCTCCACCTGAAATACAAATACTTGTTTTTTTATGATTGAGACGAAAATCATATAATTGACGTGTTGCAATTAAAAATAATTCTACTGAATCAGGCGGATCAATGATTACGGCACGCACATTTGCAAGACTCAAACGAAATTCTCTATTTGTTGTCTTAGCAGAATTAGGTAACACAACAACCACTCGTCGCATGGTGTAATGAAAACCTCTTGGGGTGAATTTTTCAATTGCAGACTTTAAATTTTCAAAGGTAACAGGAATCTCGTGATCTTTTTGCTCTGATATCGTTGATGAAGAATGTAAAACTTTTGAATGATCTAATTTATTAATTTCTTCATCAATCTCATACATTTCATTTTCATTTACTTCACTCTCATTTTGCGTAAAGCGCTCATCAAGAATAATTAAATCCGCATCAAAAACAGGAAGTTCTTGGGCAAGTTGATAAACATCTGTATAAAAATTAATTGTTGCCCCAGGAAAAGCATTGGCAGCCAAAGCAAGACGACGAAGAACATAGGAAGAAACAGAAAAAGAATTGCTTTTTTGTGGATCGAGATTTCTTGCCCCTGCATTCAAAAAATCATGTTTTAAAGACTCTATGAGAGCTTCAACGCCCACATACATAACTCTATACTCTTTAAATCCAGCAAATTTATCTGACACAGAGAAACTCTCCTTTAGTTAGAAAGAAGACATGGTCTCAAACGAGAAGACCACCTCAGGTCGTAGCTTTTTTTTCTTTAGGATACATAACATATTGTAAGAACTTACACTGCAAACTTCCATTATAAACAGAAACTTTTCGCGTAGGACGTAAACCAACAGCTTTCATTGCAGATTCATTCGCAGTAAGAAGCCAAGAGTTCCAATTAGGATACTTATGTTTCCAAAGATCGCCCATGGACTTATAAAATGGAGCGAGATCTTCTCCTTCTTCAAGTCTTTCTCCATAAGGAGGGTTGACTATTTGCATACCACAGGAAGCATGGGGTTTGCTTAAAAATGCATCTTTCGTTTGAAACGCTATGACGCGCCCGACGCCTGCTTCTTCTGCACAGTCTCGTGCAACATCAATATTGCGGTGAAGAATATCGCTTGCTCTAATAGGAGCGAGAATATCATCAAATACTTCAATATTGTTTTTCTGTGCATAAAGCTTAGCTCTGACAGGTAGATCTGCAAGAGGTTTTTCATTAGATAAAATTTTTGTTTTTAAATCGCGCAATGCTGCTTTCATTTCTGGTACTTTATCGGGACAGAGATCCATAAATGCAAATTCATTACGACGTACATTAGGTTTCCAATGCAAAATAGCAAGAGCAGCTTCAATTGCAAGCGTGCCAGAACCGCACATGGGATCAACAAAAAAAGGGGAAATTAAAACTTGTGTTGGTATTTTTTTACCTGAATTTTCATTTACACCTTTACGCTCTAAATAAACAGCATCAGTAGAGTTCCAAATACTATTTGCAAGTTTATTCCAACCCGAAATGCGAAGAAGTGCAGCAGCTAAAGACTCTCTTAAAGGAGCTTCGACTCCACCCACACGATATCCTCTGCGAGAGAGTGGCTCACCTGTAGTATCAACCGAAATACTTAATTTTCTGCGAACAAGGCGAACAAATATTTTTACATCTGGATTTTCAGTATTTACATTTGGACGTTCACCAACTTTACTACGAAATACATCACAAATTGCATCTTTAATTCTTAATGATGCAAACATAGAATTATTAACAAAAGAGTCACTCACCGAAGCATTTACTGCAAAAGTGAGATCTTTTGAAAAAATTGTGGACCAATCTATTTGTGATGCAATGAAATGAAGCTCTTCTTCACTTTTTACTTCTGCTTCAGCAAGAACTAATAAAACACGACTCGAACACATTGAAGCTAAATTAGCTGCAATACAAGCACTCCATGGGCCTTCCATATAACAACCCGCAGAACCTGTCCAAACTGTTGATTTAATTTGATGGGTTGCGCAAATTTCTTCGAGTTCTTCTTTTAAAATGTCTTCAAATCCTCTGGAAGTAGAGACAAAAAAACGAGGGCGAGAAAAAGGGGATGCCAAATATTCGTCAGTATGAAAACTATGGGGGTGACGCTGTTCCTTTGTTATCATTTTTATCCTTATATGGAGCACACAAACCAAGCTCTCTTAACATTTCAAATTCTCTGCCAGAGCGAATACGTGTATAATACTCCAAAAATTGTGTTGCTTTTGCGGGCGTTGAGTTTTCAAGGAGCTTTGTAACTTGACGTGCTGGCAAACGGCTCAATAGGGCTATTACCAAATCTCTATCCATCGTATCCATGACGGGAGCAACTTTGCGTGGTTCCATTTTTGAAACAAACTCCACAGCCTCTTTCACCCGCTCCTCTTTTAGTTTCTTCTCTTTTTGAAGAGTTTCGTCAAGCAATCTTCTTTCTTCTTCAATTTTTTTAAGCTGAGTATCAATATCAAGTCGCGATCTATCGTATGTTTTTTTGGCTTCATCAAGGCGCACAAGTTTTTCTTCCACATCACTGCGAATGAGCTCCAGTTCATCACGAATGCGCATAGCTTCAGAGGCTGTCAACTCATTTTTTGGTATATTTGGTAAATTCTCAGCTTTTATGCTCATTTGAGAATAAAATAAAATAAGAATGAATAATAATTTTATTTTTTTTATCATTCTTCGCCTTTTTCTTGAAATTGAGTTCTCAAATATTTTTGATTACCAACTTCATCAAGAACAGATTGCTCTTTATATGATTCTTTTCTACGAAATTCTTTTTCTTTTATTTCTTTTAATTTTTCAATTATTTTTTGATTTCTTCGTGCTTGTATGAGGGTTTGCTGATAAACTTCTAAATCAGATTGACAGGATCTTAAATTATCTAACAGCTCCATAATTCTACCTTGTCGGATGTTTAAAGATCGTTCGTAAATTGTTACCTTATGAATTTGTGCTTTTTGCACACAAAGATTTAATTCATCCCTATCAGAAAAATAAAGATCCCTTTCTTTGTGGATCATATTTTTTAATTCTGCAATAACTCTTTTAGCATATTCGACTCTTAGTTCTGCATCAATTGTTTCTTGTTCTCTTAAATTTAAAATTCTTTGTAATGAAAATCTAAAACTCATGTACGATCCTCTCCTAACAATTCATGCAATGAGTTTAATGAATCTTCAAAAGAGCATTTTAACATACGATCTTGTTTCAAAAAAGCCTCTATTTGAGGAAGAAGTTTCATTGCTTTATCTAACTTTACATTCATCCCAGTATTATATGCACCAATGTTAATAAGGTCCTCATTTTTCTGATATTCAGCCATGAGATCTCGAAGAATCGTAACTGCTTTTAAATGTTTTTCATCTGCAATGTCTATCATAACGCGACTTGCACTCGACAGAATGTCAATTGCAGGAAAGTGATTTCTTTCTGCAAGTGAACGGGAAAGATTAATATGGCCATCGAGAATACTTCTTGCAGAGTCGCAAACAGGATCATTAAAATCATCGCCTTCAACTAAAACTGTATATATTCCAGTTAAGGATCCTTGTGTATCACTATTACCAGCACGTTCTAAAAGTTTAGGTAACAAAGAAAATACAGATGGAGTGTAACCTTTTGTCGTTGGTGGTTCACCAACCGATAAACCAATTTCTCTTTGCGCCATAGCCACACGGGTCAATGAATCCATTAAAAGTAAAACTTTTTTACCTTGATCTCTAAAATATTCTGCAATTGCTGTGCCCACATGTGCTGCACGCACACGGCTCAGTGGAGATTGATCACCCGTAGAAACCACAACAACACTTTTCTTTAAACCTTCTTCACCAAGATTTTCTTCAAGAAACTCACGAACTTCACGCCCACGTTCACCTATTAAAGCTATTACGTTTATTTCAGCATCTGAATAACGTGAAATCATACCCATTAAAACACTTTTTCCCACACCTGAACCAGCCATTATTCCAATTCTTTGTCCTTCACCAAAGCTTAAAAGTGCATTGATAGAACGAATACCTGTATCAAAATGCTTTGAAATTCTTCGGCGCGTTAATGGATTGAGCGGTTCACGAACAATTGAATATGAATTTCCTAGATTGCCTATAAACTCTTCGCCAACCATAGGACGTCCATAGCCATCAATAATTCTCCCAATTAAATGCTCTCCAATTAATATTTTTTGTTCACGCTCTATACATTGTACAAGTGAATTTGCACACACTCCAATTGGATCAGAAAAAGGAACGACAAGTGATCTTTCTTTGCGAAAACCGACAACCTCACCTTCAATTGAATAATTTCTTTCTCTGTTAAAAATTCTCACAAGTGCTCCAAGCGGAGCATCAGTCAAAGTTGCCTCAATAACAGTCCCAACAATTTGGATAACTTTTCCATATTTTTCAAAGGGGGTCTCAATAAAATGATTTTGTCTTTGTTTCTTTAGTTTTGAAAGGGCTTCATTTGAAAACATTTTAAGCCTCTTTCTTTTCTATTTTTTGTGTATCCTTTTCTATATTATTATTTTCTTGAAATAAATCCTTTTTTATATTTTCTATAATAACATTAACACTTTTCTTTATATCTACTAATGAAACTCCTGTATCACTTTCTACATGGAAAGCTCCATTTTCTAATGAGTCATTTTCTTTAATTTCAATTTTAGATGAATCTTTTTTTGTTTCAAGATGTTTACGAATGCGCTCAGCATCCTTAGAATTCATTTCAATAGTCAAAGAGTTTTTAGAATTGTAAAGTTTTAAAACTTCATCAAATAAATGAGCTAATGATTCATCATTAGATTTTATTTGCTCTTTAAGAATCTTTTCACAACAAAGCTTAGTTAGTTCAACAAATATATCTTTACCCTGGTTTAATATATCTTCTTTTAAATCTGTTAACTGTTGTGCAACTTCTGAAATATTTTCAAACGCCTTTTCAAATTTTGACTCTGCTGCGGCCATCCCACGTTCTTCGCCGCTTTGAAACCCTTCGCGTTCTCCCGATACAAAGCCTTCTTTTTTGCCAGCCTCTATTCCTTCTTTCTCACCTTTTTCAAACCCATCTCGCTTTGCTTCGGCAAATATTGATTCATTTTTTTCTTTAACTTTTTCTAAATCTTCTGTTTTTTCTTCCCTTTGTGCTTCTGATTTCATCTCATTTTTAACTTCATTTGGTTGTTCCTGAGGAATAAAACTCATTTCTTGCGAGTTGTTACCTTGCCCTTCTGCTACCTTAGATTGTTCTAGAGATTCTTTGTCAGATTTCTGATCTTTTACTACATTTTTTTTTGCAGTTTTGACTTCAATCTGATGCTCCATTTCTGATAATTCTAATGCCATCGCCTCTTCTTCATCCATCATAGTTCGCCGTCTGCGAATAACCATTTCCTTACGACCTTTTTCAAAATCCAAAGTCATATCTGTGGGAAGCATTATTTTTGCACGAGTTCCTATTTGCTTTTTAAAATCACGGGCCGTTTTAATCTTTGCTTCATATTCTTGAGGATCATGCATTTTTTGTAATATGACACTCTTTCTTGGATTGTCTGGAAAAATAACGCTTTGATCGCTAAAATTAAGCCACGGATACTTTTCTATTTCCAAAGTATTCATAACTTTTGTATTTTCTTTTTTTACAAGCCTGCCAGTTTTTGATCCCACAAAAACCTCATCATACGAGTGCGTTTTCACCACTAGCTGAAATTACAATCTTACCTTCATCATTCAAACGACGTGCAACTTGTACAATTGCAAATTGCGCCTGCTCTACATCCGAAATTTTTGCTGGTCCCATTATCGTCATTTCTTCTCGCAAGTTTTCCGCAGCCTTTTGTGACATATTTTTGAATATTAATTCTTTAACACCTTCTGAAGCTGTCTTTAATGCAAGTTTTAATTGCTCTGGTTTAACTTCACGCATAACTGTTTGAATACCTCTGTCATCAATCTTAATGAGGTCATCAAAGACAAACATTAGTTTTCTAATATTTTCAGCTAAATCAGGATCTCTTTCTTCAAGCCTATCGAGAATATTTTCTTCCGTTGCTTTATCCATAAGATTGAGCATTTCAACAATTGGTTCAATTCCACCAACTTTTGAACTTGTTACGTTACCTAATTTTTGAATTTCATTACGTAAGACATCATCTATTTCATCTATAATTTCTGGAGAAACACTTTCCAAACTTGCAACTCTTAAGATTAATTCCGTATGTAAACTTTCGGGTAATATTTTTAATGTCTCACCAAATTTTTTAGGATCAAGATGGGCCAGAATGAGAGCCATCGTTTGAGGGTGTTCATTTCTTAAGAAATTTGCCAACATTTTTGGATCTATCAACTCGAGTGATTCTAGATTTGCATTGGATGTTAATGATAATTCATCAATAAGAGCATTAGCTTGATCACTTTTAAATGCTGATTCAATTAATTTCCTAGTAAAATCATTACTTCCTAAAAAATATTTTTTATTGGATTGAAGAATGTGATAAAATTCTTCCATAACCATATCAATTGCATCACTATCCACCCGACCAAGACGACTCATTGCGCTACCAATGCGCTTAATTTCAAATTCAGTCATGTGCTTAAAAATTTCAGCCGAAATTTCCTCGCCAAATGCAAGAAGAAGTATAGCTGCCTTTTGAGGGCCTGAATATTTTATGGCCACATGTCCCCCTTGAAAAAAAATCTCCTTACTTAAGTTTAAAGCCAAATTTTTTACTGTAGTAGAAAAAGTCAGCATTCAGTCAAAAAGAAATTAGGAAATTATTTCCAACTCCATTTCAAATTTTTGGCTCAATTTTTTGCACTTCTGCAAATTATTAAGCGTGTTAAAATAATTTGAATGAACTTTATTAAATTAAAAAATGAGAGATTTATTATGATCAATTCTAAATTCAATTTTCTAAAAAAATTATTATTTTTTATTCTTCTGATATTTTTTTTGCAATTGCCGCTGTATGCAACAAAGGATATTCCACCGGATATTAAAAAAATTATTACACGCGGAAAACTTATAGTCGCATTAAAAAATGGAAATTACCCTCCCTTTTTTTATGAAGATGATAAAAAAGCTTTAATTGGATATGATATAGAAATGGCTCAAGATATTGCAAAGAATTTAGGGGTTGGAATTGAGTACAATCGAAATGCTCAATCTTTTGCAGATGTCATTAAACTTGTCGAAAATGATTCTGCTGATTTAGGAATCAGCGCATTGAGTTCAACACTTTCAAGAGGACTATCTGTTAACTTTTCTGATCCCTATTTATCACCAAATCAATCCCTTATCTTGAATCGTATCTTAGAAATTAAACTTAAGAATAATAATGATATTGATAAAAGTGCCTTGAAAATTGCTGTGCTTAAAAATTCTGCATATGAAGATTATATCAAACAAAATATAACCAGTTTTGATGAACTCTTAAAAAATACAGAAACAATCCAGTATGATGATCTCGAAAAAGCATTAACTGATGTTATGAATGGTAAAATACTCGCACTTTATGTTGATCAAATATATGCAAATTATATTATTAAAAACAGAAAACTTGCGAATATTTATGTACGAAGAAAAGATATCGACGGAGAAATTGATCCCATTTCTATTGTTGTGAATTGGCGAAACCAAAATCTTTTAAATTGGATAAATCTTTATGTAAAAAGAATGAAGTATGAAGGAAGAAATAAATACCTTTCTCAAAAATATCTGAAAGATTTAAAATGATAAAAAAGATTAAAAGTCTTCTTCTAAATCATTGGACAATATTTATATCGATGTTTCTTGGTGCATTATTTGGGATTTTTGCGCCAAAGATTGCAAAACAAATTTCATTTCTTGGAGATTTATACCTAGATTTCCTTCAAATAACAGTCATACCAATCATGATGTCAGCACTCATTTGTAGCTTTTATAACATTTTCCACTCCAGTGATTCAATTTATTATTTAAAACGCCTTGTCATCATTTTCTTTTCTTGCATGATTGCTGTTACATTTATATCAGTATTTCTTTGTATCATCATAGGTCCTGGCAATAATCTAAGCACTAACGCTGTACAATTATTAAATAACAGTATTGGAAACTCTGAAAAACTTATACGTAGCTTCACACCAAGTAGTACAAGTCATGTAAATTTTATAGAGTATTTTGAAAATATTATTCCAACTAATATTGTTAAATCAATCTATGATAGAAAAGATATCTCTATTTTATTATTCTCTATTTTACTTGGTATTGCCCTTGGTATTACCAATAGTCCGAGTGTTAAAATAGCTGTTTCATTCTTTGATGCCATTTTTTTATCTTTCTTAAAAATGGTTGACATACTCATGTATTTTTTGCCATTTGGTATTTTCTTTTTGATTTCAGGATTTCTTTCAAATGTTGGCATACAAACACTTAGATCTTTATTTGACTTAATAGCTCTTATTTATGCGACTATAATAACATTTTTCATTACTTTTAGCATCATTATTTCTCGAACGCAAAAAAAACCAATATTGACATGTTTGAAAAAATTAAAAAATGCTTATTTAATTGCATTTGGCACTTCAAGCAGTTTTGCAGCTATGCCAACAGCTATGCTTGCTCTGACACAAGATTTTAAAGTAAATAAGCAAAGTGTTGAGCTTGTTATGCCATTAGGCGTAAGTTTATTTAAACCAGGAGTCATGATTCGAAGTATAGCAATTGCCATTTTTCTTATGAATTTATATAAAATTCCAATCAGCATTTCTTCCATGACAACTTTATTCTTTGCCAGTTGGGCCGCCTCCATTGCAAGTACGGCGGGACCTGCAATTTTGAGTGCAACATCATTTGGAATTGTGCTTTCACCTTTAGGCATACCCCCCTCAATTGGCATTTTTCTTTTGCTTAGTATAGAGCCACTTATTGATCCATTTATTACTATGCTTAATATTCAAGGAAATTGTGCTGTAACTTTAATGGTAGCAAAAAAAGAATAAAAAAAATGAAAGTACTTTCTTAAAAATAGACTGGAATACTCTCTATATTTTTTTTCTGAAAATGAAAATGATTTTTGAGATCAAGTACCATAGCTTTTGATTTCTCATACCTTTGCAAATTCAATGGCAGCAATTTAAAACCAAACTGCTCATAAAAAGAAGGCTTGATATCAGAAAATAGAAAAAATGCTTTAACATCTTTCCCATGGTTTTGTTTTTGCGTGATCTCTTTCATTAAATAAGTCACATAACCTCTGTTACGATACTCTGGCAATGTTGCAACAGAACCGATTCCTACGGTATTTTCATCAAGGCCAAAAGAATTTCTATAGCAAATGAGACTGCTGACAATTTTATTATCAATTTCAAGAACAAACCACTGCCCACTCTCATATTTATCAGATTCACTGCATTTTAGAGCATATTGTTCAAGGGTGAGAGTTTCTCCCCATGTGTCATGCCCCATAAAATATATAGAAGGAAAATCTTTTTCAGTAGCTTTTCTCACTATCATGTCTTTCCCCGAGCTCATATAAATGATAAACATAATTTTGTTTAAATTTTACTCTAATTTATTTTAGTTAATTTAGCAAGAAATTGAGAAAGAAAAAGGAGGCAATTAATGGGGAAGTAATGGCTGGGGCACTAGGATTCGAACCTAGGAATGACGGTATCAAAAACCGTTGACTTACCACTTGTCGATGCCCCACCAGCGGTGAAACCTGTATGCCAACCTTCCAAGACGTTGTCAAGCTTCTGGCGAAAAAAAAAAAAAAAGTTTATGGTCGTGACTCAGAGACGAAACCCTTTCGTCTCTCTCGCAAAGGGAATAACATGATAAATAAAAGAAATTTAGTTAATGAAAAGAAAGATTTTAAGATTATCAAACTTCTACTGCCAAAACACATGCGTAAAACTCCTCCCACTTCCTCAGAAGCAATCCCCTTTGGAGCTGTTACTACCGACCATATGCTAATCTGTGATTACATTCCTCATAAAAATGGCTGGCAAATCCCTGAAATTATTCCATATAAACCATTTACTCTCAACCCGAGCGCACTTGTTTTTCATTACGGACAAACAATTTTTGAAGGATTAAAAGCCTACCGTTCAAAAGAAAACAATGAAGAAGTTTATCTTTTCCGCCCCGAAAAGAATGCTCAACGCTTGCGTCTTTCAGCATTGCGCCTTGGGATGGAACCCATTCCCGAAGATCTTTTTGTTGCCTGCGTTGAAGAACTTGTTAAAGTAGAGCGTAAATGGATTCTTCCTGCGCCCGACTCTCTCTATATTCGTCCAGCCATGATTCCCCTCGACGAAGGCGTTTCATACAGAGCTTCAAGAGCCTACCGCTTTTTTATTATTCTAAGTCCAGCAAAGAGCTACTTCTCAAATGAAACCGGAGTTTCAGTATTTATTGAAAGAAAACTTTCAAGAGCTGCTGTGGGTGGCTCTGGCGAAGCAAAATGCGGCGGAAATTATGCAGCCGCACTTCCGCCTATGGTTAAAGCAAAGGAATATGGAGCAGAACAAGTTCTCTGGCTCGATTCAAATGAACATAAATATGTTGAAGAAGCAGGCGCTATGAACGTTATGTTTGTTTACGGGAAAAAAATTGTAACCCCTGCACTCAGTGGCAGCATTTTACAAGGAATCACCCGCGCCTCAATTTTAGAACTTGCAAAAGATTTAGGTTTCGATGTTGAAGAAAACAAAGTTGAAATTTCAAAGGTAATTGAAGACATTAAAAACAATAAATTAACAGAGATGTTTGCATGTGGAACAGCCGCAGTGATCACTCCAATTAATATGCTCATTGATGAAAACGAAAAAATAGAAATTAATAATGGTAAAATTGGAGAAATTACACTTAAATTAAAAGATCATTTAATTGGTATTCAAATGGGCAACTTACAGGACCCTTATGGATGGAGAATTCCAATTGTTTAAATAAAGCAATTGGAACTTAATTTATTTAACAGTGTCCAAAATAATACCAGTCAATTCTCCGACACACTCTGTCCTAAAAATTCATATATGTATTTCTTGAGGAGCACTCACTGTAGATCCTCAAACCTATAAATGATGAGATCATCAAACTTAAAAATAATGGATAAACAAAGATTACTATATTATTTGCTAGTATGAGGAATATATAATGAAAACAAATTCTGACATTGCAAAAACACCCTCTGAAATTGCTTCTGAACTTTTTCAGGGAACTAAAGTTGAATCTGCTTTTGATAAAAGAGGAAAGTTTAGTCACTTACTTGCACGCTTATCAAAAAATGAATTTTTTAAACTTTATTCTCCAAACACAACAGTTACAATTTTTATTCAAGGATATTGGTTACAGTTATGCCTAAAAGATAAAAATAAAATAATTTTAAATCGTGAAACAAATAGTCATTTAGCTCTTGAAACTCTAGAGAATGAATTTGGATTTACAACTTTAATACTTTCTCATATGGGAAAATACGTTGGGAAATTTAAATTTAGAAGCATGACATCATCTGAAATTTTTGAAACCTCTGAAGGATATTATGCCATAGCACGAGCGGCAGTGCGTGTTTTTACAAAGATTCAAAGTTCTTTTGCACTGAGAAAAACAGAAATGCATTATTTACCTGTTGTTCAAATAATGCCAGAGGAGGATTTAGAAATACAATTTGATGCAAATTTAGTTAATATTCAATAATTAATTATTACGATCGAGACTTTTAATTAAAGTCAAAATATTTTGCGAACTGTTACTTTGTGCAAGCAAACTCGTTCCAGCTTGTACAAGAATTTTTGCACGCGCTAAATTTGTTGATTCCGTAGCATAGTCAACATCACGTATTCTAGAATTTGCCGCAGCAACGTTTTCATACGCAACATCCAAAGAGTGCATTGAGCTTGTCAATCGTGAAGTCACTGCACCAAACGAAGCTCTATGTTCTGATAATTTTAACTGCGCATCATCGAAACTCGATGCTGAATGATTCGAATCAATATTAAATGTATCCATCACCTCATCCAATGAAACACCATCTTTTGAATTTGCAAGATGTTCTGCAGAAATAAGACCAATATCTTTTGGACGCGCATTGATTTCATCGAGTTTTTCAACGCCAATTTGATTTAAATCTTTTCCATCGGCAATGACTGGCTTCCCCACCTTCGACCAAAATGACTTTGCATTTGCGGAGGTGCCTACTCCAGAAACATCAACAGAATTCGTATGATCTAATATATTGCGACCTGCATATGAGGTTGTTGCTGCAACTCTATCCATTTCATCATAGTGAGCTTGATATTCTACAAATATGAACTGCCTTTCTTTATCTGAAAGGGAGGGGTTTAATGATTGCGCGACAAGTTCTTTCAAATGAATTGTTGTATTCGTCATTTGACTCAAGGCCGAGTCAGCTGTTTGAGTAAAACTCAAACCTTCATTCACATTTTGTTTATAAGAATTAATTTCTTTCATTTTAGATATTAAGGCATCAGACTGCGCTCTTTCAACCGGCATAGGTTCGCTTCGAGTAAAACGAATCCCACTTGAAAGTTTCTCTAAACTGTTTTCCACTTCTTTTTGAGATTTAGCAATATTGCTTTCAAGCACTCCATTGCCAGTAATTCGAAGTCCCATAGTTCAAGTTACATCCTTAGCACTTTCACTACTTCCCCCCGCGTCTTTATTAATAGAAGACACGCTGCTATCTGTCTCGGAAAATTTTCCATCATCTTTAAGGATCAAAACCTGCCCCGGAGAGCCTATTTGTAAAGTAACACCATTGGTAAGCATATTTTTTAGATATTCACTTGCAAGTATAACTTTATCTACGCAGCTAGAAATATCTTTACCAACATTTTGCATAGACTCAAGTGCTGATCTATCGGTATCAAGGTGTTTGAAAGAAAGTTCAACTTGGTGCAATCCACTTGAACATTGACTCGCAGCCACTTCAGAATCCGATTTAGCCTCACCTAAAGCGACGGCCACATGATGCACCCAATCATGAACCTGTCTTGCAACACTTTGCGCTTGTTCTAAACTATTAATATTTTCTACTAATTTTTTAATTTCAAGCTGTATTGCAGCTAAACTGCTGGTCCCAGCAGCTACAATTCCAGTTAAACTCGTCTCTACTTGAGTGACTAAATCTCTTGCAAAAGTTGCTGTATCAGAGATTTTACGAATGCTTCTGAACATTTCGCGAGTTCTTGTTTTGTTACCTTCAGATAGGTTTTTTGCCGTACCAAGTTGATCATCGAGACCAATTGCTTGACGAGAAAGTTGTCCTATTTTTTCTCTTAATTCTTTTAAAAGCTCATCTGCTGTAGCCGCTTTTTTAACCCCAGCCTCTATAACAGCATGACCTTCTCGAATAGCACTCATTGCCCCCGATGTTTCTTCTTGAATAGCTTCAATTCTATCATAAATATCCCTTGTTGCTGTAGAAGATCTTTCTGCTAATTTTCTAATATCATCTGCAACAACCGCAAATCCTTTTCCTTGATCACCTGCACGCGCAGCTTCAATACTTGCATTTAACGCAAGTAAATTTGTTTGCTCAGAAATATCATCAATAACTTCAATAATACTTCCAATATCTGCAACTCTATTTGCTAAAATAGATATTTTTTCTTGAACAGCATTCATACGGTCACGACCACCAATCATTCCCATAGTAACGCCTTGAATAGCTTCTCGCGTAGTCTGTGAGTGCTGAAAGACTTCATTTTGTAAAGATTGTGTCTTATTCATAAGCTCATCCCAGCTTTTAATGACTTCAGTGAGCTCCTCCATTTGATCTTGGAAAGTGTTGAAATCATGCAAGAGATCAGATCCCAAACGTCCCCATGCTCTGCTACGGTCTGCGGTTTTTCGAGTTTCAGCAAGAGAATGTCTACTCATTACAATGCTTTCTCTTATATAATCAGCAGTAACATTCAAGGTAATAATGCTTTCACCAATAGCTTGTCGAGTGCTATCTAAATTAAAGGATGCACGTTGGATTTCTCTATCTTTTGTTTTTCTAAACTCTAATAAATTACCTAAATTCTCTGTTACGTTAGCTACGTTGTCGCTAATCTTACGAAATTGTCCTTGTAAAGCAAGTAAAAATTGTCGATTTGCTTCAATATCTGTGCTTTGCGAAAATGCCACAAGCTCATTTAATCGGCGTATAGCAATCAATAATTGCCGCTGGGCATTTAACATTGATGCCATGCAGTCTGATGCAGATAATTTTGCATTCGATGAGTTGATATCGTTTTCCACAAAACACCTCACATATAAGAAATAGCAATTTCAAAAAATCACGATGCATCTTTCATTTTAATAACTCTTTTTATAATTGGCTCAATTGCAAATGCAACTGAGTTTTCTTCAGGTCTAACGACAGAAGAAAGATCTCCTTCTACAGAAAAATCATCTCCTTCAATTAAATATTTTTCATCCTCTCGCAAAGTAACAGAAGTGTTAAAAGGTTTTAATAACGAATTAATCATTTCAATTGCTTGATTTTTATCATCTAATAAAGACAATTTTACAAGCGCTAAACTTGCAAGCGAAGACAATTGAACAGTCATTGATTCTGTCGGTGCCTCAAATACTTTCTCTTCTGAAGGTGATATATCAACCTCCATTTCACTGTCATCGGTTAAAATGTTTTCTGCCGCTTGCATATCAAGTTCTTGTGGCTCTTCTGCAACTGGAGTTGATTCTGATAATTCTTGTGACTCTTCTGCAACTGGAATTGATTCTGATAATTCTTGTGACTCTTCTGCAACTGGAGTTGATTCTGATAATTCTTGTGACTCTTCTGCAACTGGAATTGATTCTGATAATTCTTGTGACTCTTCTGCAACTGGAGTTGATTCTGATAATTCTTGTGGCTCTTCTGCAACTGGAGTTGACTCTGATAATTCTTGTGACTCTTCTGCAACTGGAGTTGACTCTGATAATTCTTGTGACTCTTCTGCAACTGGAGTTGATTCTGATAATTCTTGTGGCTCTTCTGCAACTGGAGTTGATTCTGATAATTCTTGTGACTCTTCTGCAACTGGAGTTGATTCTGATAATTCTTGTGACTCTTCTGTTACAGGATCTTGCTGTACGGCTTCAACTTTTTCGTTTTCTACACCACTCTCTTCATTTTGAGATAATGTTGCTTGATCAACTTCTCCACTGCTGCCATCAATAAAACCAACTGTTGGCATTTTTTCAGATGCATCTGTATCTTCAGCAACAGAAATTTCTGCTGATGGTTCTGTACTCATTGCTTTTTCTGTTTTCTTATCTCTTCCTTTTTCTCGTTTTTTTGTTACAACGACTTCATCATCACCAGATTCAGAATCTTTTAAATTTGAGCTTACAAAGTCATCGTCAATACTAATCGCTTCCGCTTTATGAGGAACTTCATAACGAATTCCACCAATAACTCCTCTTGTATTTTCAAGTATTGTTGTTAAATTTAAAGCTGATTTATGCACTTTATATATTTTTGATAAACCTTCTGCTAATTGAAAAACAGTTGCGGAAACTCCAATAATTCTTTTATTTAAGAAAAATCTTAGCTGATTTATAATTCCACGATCAGAAGGATCTTCCAATGCAATATAAAGCGCATTGGCATCTTCACCTAAGCCAAAACAACTAAAATGAATAGCAAGATCGATTGGAACCAGTGATTGATATGTTTCATCCAACATTGCAAGAGCTTGCTTCCCAAGCGCACCCACACCAAAATATCTTTGTAAATAATCTTGAATTTGTTCTGGAGAAGCAATATTAAGAGAGCGTAACATTCGTACTGGATTTTCACCCAAGTCTTTACAAGTCTTTCTAAGAGCTAATAGCTCTATTGAAGACAGATACCCATCCTGCTGCATAATTTGAAGCAAATCATACATGTGACAGTTGTTAACTCCCTCTTTCACACTGTTTGTTTGAAATTCTCTTGACTCGTTGCACTTAGATCTTAAGCTGTTTGTGTTTCAGAAGGGATAACAGTTCCTTCCTAGATATGAATTTGACGTCACAATACAGGAATATAAATTATGAACCGTTCCGACCTTGCTTCAGAAAGAAAAACTCAAATTATAAATGCGACAATCGAATGTATTACTCGTTATGGTTATAATAATTTTTCTATGCAAGACGTAGCCCGTGTTGCAGACGTATCAAAAGGAATTATTCATTATTATTTCCTAAATAAAGAAGATCTCATGATGACTGTACTTGACTATGTCAGTACAGACATTGAAAACCTTTTGCATGCAGGTGATTTAAATACGGATCCTATTGCAAAACTTTCAAATGTCATCTGGATGTGCTCAAGTGTGGTGCAAAATAAACGAGAGTACTACAGAATAAACATGGATTTCTGGACTCAAATCGATCAAAAAGAAAAAGTTCGTCAAGAAATTGCAAGTCATTATTCAAAATTCAGAGCAGCAATTGCAAACATAATTCAACAAGGAATCAACCAAGAAGTGTTCCGCAAAGGTGATTCTCTTCAATTTGCTAGTCTTATTATTGCTTTAATTGACGGAATAGCTTTACAATGGCTTTTTGATGAAGGCGTCTTTAACTATGATGAAATTGTGAAAAATTGCGAAGAAACGATCATGAATTTTTTAACCAAATAAGACATCTTGTCTCTTAGGAAATAAAATATTGTGCCTATAATTAAAACATATGGGTTTAAAAAAATCTTAATTTTCCTTTTTCTTTTCTATAATATACATATTATTTTTAATCACGACAAAGTTTTTGCACAAGATTTAGATACTAAACTAGTAGGAAAAGAAGTTCTTCCGATAAACGCGAATAATTTAATAATAAAAAATATAGAAATTAATGGAAATACCCAAACAAGTGACGATATCATACTAGAACAAATTACTTTAAAAGAAAATAATAGATTTTATGATTCTGATTTAAAAAATACAATTCAAAATTTAAAAAACTTACAAATATTCTTAAATATAGAAATTAAATTATATAAATTAAATTCAGAAGAAAATAATATTTACTTAAAGATAAATGTAGAAGAGAAATGGACCCTTTTACCATATTTCCTAACTGGATCAGGGGGAGGAAGTAGTTACCTTGTCGTTGGTTTATATGACACAAACTTTCTAGGGCGACTTTATACATTCAACTTTACCTATGGCTGCAAAAACGATAATTGTTCAACATTTATTTTTTTTAGAAATCCTAGCATTCTAGGAGGACCTGTCAATCTTGTGATCAATGGCGCAAGACAGCACGATATCTTCCACACCTATGATAAGGATCGCAATATCACTGGTTCATTTTCAAATAAAAGAAATATGTTGACTTCTTATGCTGATATCAAAATAACAAATGCTTTGTCATTAGGTGGTGGATTTATTTTTTATGAAAATAATATAAATACAGATGGCATCAGCAATGAAAATATAGCAACAAACAATAATTTAAATTATAATTTACCACCTTCAACCACATCCTTAGCACTTGAAGGTCGTTTAACATTAGGCTCAATAAACTATGATGGAATCATAAGCAGTGGAGTCAATTTTACTTCAATTCTCGATACAACTGCTAATATGTATACAAACCCACAGAATAATTACACCGCATTAAATAACACTCTCTTATTCTTTCACCCAAATATTCCATTCGGATTATTTAACATCCCACTCCCACGTCAATCCTATTTAGCAATTAGAGCAAACTTGAGTCTGACAACGAGTGATATATTACCCCAACAATATTTTTTAGGGGGATTAGACAAAATTAGAGGATATTACGACAATGAGTTCTCAGGAAAATTTGCTTGGTTTAGCAACATTGAATTGAGAATTCCAAGCTACATTGGTGAATACTTAACCCTTCAGCATGCAATATTTAGTGATGCAGGCAATGCAACAGAAAAATTTGAAAATATTGTTTCACCTCGCACTGCAACCAGCGTCGGTGTTGGCATTCGCTTTCTGCCAATGAAAATCAATCGCGTGGCAATCAGACTTGATTATGCTTATACTTTGACACCATTCCATACTTTTGGCTTTAGCTTTGGTTTGTTACAATTTTTTTAAGAAATTGCTATACTCACTCATGCAAGTTTATAATTTAAGATGAGTCTCACTAAGAATAAGCAAAATCTTAATATTATACTTTTATATATTATAAAACTCTTTACTCCAGCGGAGTGAGCTGATTATGCCATTAAATCTAACTGCCCCAACAAAAATTTACAAATCTCTGATCCAAAGAAGTCCAATTCAAGTTGTTTCATTGATTGGTATTAATCAATACCATACATTAGACTCAAAACAACTCTATCCAATTGCGTATAATTTAGATGAAGCACCGAAGGATGAAATCATCCCACCCAATCAAACTCATTTAAAAAACTTAGCAAAAAGAACTTATATGTTGATAAATGGTGGACATAATATTATTTTAGATGACAAATTCTTATCAGAAAAAAAAGATGTTATCTTAGCATTAGCTGCAGACAGCATTGGTCTTGCTTGTTATGATTTAGCTCGCTTAGCACGAATACCGGTGACTCCTATGACATCAGCAGATCAAATTATTAAATCACTTGAAAAATTAAGCTTTGATACAGATGACACAGGAATAATTGCTAAACCTTCTATTATTTATGGATTAAGAGATAACTTATTAAAAGGACGAATTTCACACTTTATTACAGGTAAATTAAAAACAAAAAATGTTATCGATTATACTTATCCAATATTTACACCAGCAGTAGCAAATGAAGAAATTATAATTTATAATATTCACGACTCATTTGTGATTGCAGATCCTGTTTCTATTTTTCTTACTGAACATAATCAAATAGCAATTGAATTTAAAATTGATATTCAAAATAAAGATGCAATTGAAATATATTCCATACAAAATTCGTAAATACAATTTATTTTAAAAAATATACTTAAGACAAAACAAAGATTAATATTTTAATTAAAAAATAATAATCTTTGCGAAAAGAGTTAATATAAATTATAATCAGCCTAATAAACGCAACGCTGCACCAGGGCTTTGATTTGCTTGCGCAAGCACAGCAACACCACCTTGTTTAAGTATATTAGACTGTGCCAATTTCGCTGTTTCTTCTGCATAGTCCGTATCACGAATACGGCTATTTGCCGCTGCATAATTTTCAGTCTGAACAGACAAGTTTGCAATAGTTGAACCAAGACGGTTTTGATATGCACCCATTTCAGCGCGAAACTCTGCAACTTTTGAAATCGCACTGTCGAGTTTATTTATAGACAATTGAGCACGCATTTTTGAGTCGGTGAGTCCCCCCCCTTCCAAAAACACACCCGTCGATTCCATACTTTCTTCACTGGCACGACCAAGTTCTAAGCCCACTGTGCTAGTGTTGATGTTTTGGAAGTTAAGACGAATAATATCAACTGGGTTACGTCCAAATTCACCATCCGCATCTGAACCATCGGTTTCTTTAAACCAGTTTTTACCAACTTGAATTTCAAGTGGAGGAGGGTTCGATTTAGAAGTTAATGCTTCAGGTAAGCCTTCAGCAGTACCTGTTAAAAGCATTGTTCCGTTAAATTCGGTTGAATTTGTAATACGATCGACTTCATCTTTAAGCGCATTAAATTCTTTGTGAATAAAGCTACGCTCCTTATTACCGACCGTATCGGAAGCACCTTGCACAGCAAGCTCACGCAAGCGAGTCAACATATTTCCAATTTCATTCATACCACCTTCGGCAGTTTGAAGAAGCGAAATACCATCGCTGGCATTACGTCTTGCCATATTAAGACCACGAATGTCTGCTTTCAATTTTTCACTGATTGCAAGACCGGCAGCGTCATCAGACGCTTTATTGATGCGATAGCCTGAGCTCACCTTTTCGATGGACTCATCATTCGCCTGTGTGGAAATTCTCAAAGTTCGTTGAGAATTGAGAGACTGAATGTTGGTTTGTATACGCAAACCCATAGCTTGTTTCCTCCATGAAACTCACTTCAATCCAAAGCTACTGGAAAGAGTGCGACCATCCTTGGTCAGACGAGTAAAAATGTACCGCATGCAAATTGCACCGTGTACATTTTGCATATCGGATAAAATTTTCACCTCTGTAGGAAATTTTTTCTATTTTTGGGAGTTAAGAAGAGCATCAATTGAGAGAGGACAAATAGGTTCGATTAGTTTTTTAATAGCACGGGCAAGATTGCGAATTTCAAGTTGTGCACCTTCGTGATCACGAAGTTTTATAAAATTGACTGTTGCTTCAAGTGAAGCCGTCCAAATTAATGAATTTTTAAAACTCAAAGGCATAACCATACGCGCCTGTTCCCCACAAACTCCTAAATCAAGGAGTTTTTTATAGGCAGCAAAACTTTTTTCCATTGCATCTAAATAAACAGCACGTGCTTCATCTTCACAATCAACATTTTCGCCTTCAACAGAAGCTTGTTTGTTGCTTGCACTCTGTTTGCGAAATTCGGAAGGAATATGAAATTCAGGTTCGAGTTTTACATAACGCCCAGAAATTTCATTCCATGTCGTTGCTGCTTCTTTAAATTCACCGCTCGTGTAAGCACACCCAACTTGATGTTTATAAAGCTGGCGACACACCACTTCGGACACACCTTCAAGAGTAAAAGTAAAAATGACGTGACGAAAAGGACTCATATGCTTATGGGCACCTAAATACTTTATGAGTTTGACATCTTTGTCATCCATTTCTGTTTTACGTTTTCCAAAACTCACGCGAGCAGCATTGACCACTGACAAGTCAGAACCCATAAAATCTGTAAGAGTGACCTGGCCATCATCAACTATAATTGTTGAGCCTTTTATTTGATTTATCACTTGTAAAGTCTCCTAAATTGGCAGAATAGAAAAATTCTGCTTACCAGCAAAAACTACAGTCCTTTTGCCAAAAAAGCAACACACCTAAATAATTGATTAATGCAAGAGCTATCTCATAAACTTTGATCAAGACTCATTTAAAAAATTTCTTTAAGAGGAATTCTACAGGTGGAAAAGCCATCAAATTCAGCGCTTAAAAGTTATGAAGATTTAACCTCAAAGCTTTCGTTTCGCTTTTCAACCACGCTGGCAAAAAGTGATTTTTATATTTTTTATGAAAAATGGATTAATCTGCATATAAATCTATTTTGTAATCTAAAAATTGATAGCAAAGATTCAATTTTAAGTGAAAAAGAATTAAATGATTTTTCACAAAAATTTATGAAAAAAAGAAGTGCGCTGGTGTCTTCTTATACACAAATAATAAAAAGAGAGAATGATTCAAAAAAAAATTTTCTCTTATTAAAAGATTTTATTTATATTCATGATGAAAACTTTAAAACAATATTAAAACAAATATTAGATGATTTTTCTAATGAATTGATTCGACTACAGTCCCTACGTAAAGCAACTTTTGCTTATACGCATTCTCATATATCTTCGGGAGGATAATTTACAATGAAAACCACTAGCTCCCTTGAAAATATAATCAAGGATGCAAAGAAATCTAGTTTTTCAGATCTGATCAGTCTCATTGAGGGTGAAGGCGGGAAAAATCTTGCGAACTTCCAACAACAGCATGCGGCACATATTTTAAGTGGAGCAAAAAGAATAGCCTTTGTAGCTCCCCAATTGCCCCATCCTTGTGAACTTGAAATTTGGAATATGTGCGCAATAAAACTTGGTATTGAAGGGGCTCTTTATACAAGCCATAATGAAGACCGAGCTTTTACCCATTTTGCTAAAATGATGAATCTATCAAATACCCCTGTATATTTAACATGCTACACAATGGATTCCATGCCTGAAAATAAAACCTTTTTATCAGGACTTGAAAAAGAATTAGAGCAATATCCTCTCATTATTTCCCTCGGAGAAAACTCCTTAGCAAGCTATCAAGCTGCGAAAACCAAAAGAATAAATCAAGCACGTCTCATTATTTGGCAAAATGCTCCACGACCTCCTCATGCCAATGTCGGTACACGATCTCCAAATGGATCTCCACTCCCAAATATTGCAAGAGAAAAAACAGTGCGCAAAGAGATCTTAAAAAATGCAGATCTTATTCTTTGTTTTGATAAAGATGGAGCAACTTGGTCCTATTTAGAAGAAGTCAGCGCACAAAGAATTCGCAGGGTAGCAAGAACAATTAATACAAAAAGATATTCTACTGAAATTTCCATCATGAGACGCATAGAACTGCGTACAGCACTCGGGCTACCTGAAACTGATTTTATTTTCTTCCATTTGGGCCCACTTGAGATTGAATCAGGAGCACTTGATTCTGTCTTTGCTTTTAAAAATCTTTTGCAAAGCAATCCAAGCTTTCAAGGCAATGCGCGACTTTGTTTTTGTGGCACGGGAGCGGCGGGAGCTGATATAAGACAAAGTGTTGTGGAAATGGGTTTAGATGATCACGTCTATTTTTTAAATCCAAATGGAGATGATTTAAAAGAAATTGCAGGCAATCAGTTTTCATCCATTATTTCTGTTTGTGATGCAATTATTCATGGCCCAATTGCTCCAGTCAATGGAAATCCACTGAAATGCCTCGACAGCACATATGATGTTATGTGTGCGCTTTCGTCAGAAATTATAACTATTTCAAATGGACACAATTGGATAGGAGAATGGATAAGTCGTTTTTATAAAACTTATTCTTCTGGCAGTATACATTCTTTAGCAAGATTAATGCAAGAAACTATTGAAAAGCAAGATAAAGTAACAAATGTAAAACTCGCAATAAA
Organism: Fluviispira multicolorata; assembly: GCF_009208585.1. Taxonomy (GTDB): domain Bacteria; phylum Bdellovibrionota_B; class Oligoflexia; order Silvanigrellales; family Silvanigrellaceae; genus Silvanigrella; species Silvanigrella multicolorata. Next base: position 488,627 of record NZ_WFLN01000005.1, on the reverse strand, counting down.
AAAAGCAATTGCAAATGAATTTCCATTTGAAAAAAATATAAATGAAATTTCAGAAGTATTTAAGTCTCTAATTGTTAATATTCCTTCTAATGAAATAGAAAGTTCAACTAAATTGATAGAACAAATTGAAGAAATGGTTATTGCTAAACAATATATTGATGCAATAAATTTAATATCTCTCGCATTTCAAAAAAATACCCTTTCTGTTGTTCAACAGGCAAATTTATTTCGTTTAATTGGTGATTGTTTTACAAAGCTTGGAGACCTCGACAATGGAGTGACAAATTATACAAAAGCACTCGAACTCGATCCCTATTGTGCTAAATGTTATATTGGCTTAGGTACAGTTGCATTACAGCGTAATAATTATAATATAGCAGTTCCTCAATTCCAAAAAGCAGTGAGTTTAGCTCCAAATGACGATATGGCAAGTCTTGGCCTTGGCCTATCATTTGAAGGATTAAATGAATTCAAAGAAGCACTTTCATGGACAGTTAGAGCTTGCCACTTAAAAGCAGACAATACTGTTGCTATTTATAATTTAGTTAAACTATCATTTGAAATGAATGAATTTGCCGACGCAGAAAGAGTTTTAATACGATATATTAGCTTACATCCTCATGATGTCAATATGATTTACACTCTAGGAACAATTACATATAAAACTGGTAAACAAGATATTGCTCTTCAACTCATGGAAAATATTCTTGCACTCGATCCAATGAACAGCAGAGCTCACTCTCTTATTTCCCAAATCCAAAAGTCAGAACAGCAAAGAAAACCAGCTTAAGTATGAAATATTATCTAATTGATAAACTGATAAGGAGTAAAAAATGGCTGATGTAAGAGTAAATGGAAAAAGAATCCCCCCTCTTCAAAGTGTAGATACTTTAGCAACATTAATGAAAAGACTTGAAAATATTGCTCTCAATAACAACAGTGCACTCACTTCACTAAGCATTAATAATTCGTCAATTGACATTGATAATCCTGAATATCTCAGACTAAAACTTGAAACAGATGACAAAGTTGATGCGCGATTAGATACTGCGGAACAGCTCTCATTTGAAAGTTTGCAAGTTGCCCTTGATATGGCTGCTCTTCTTGTTTTTGATTTAAAAGTGGTAACCTTAAAGTTATGGGACTCTGGGAAAAATTATGAAAAAAGTCTTGAAACATTATTGAGTGATTGTAATTTATTTCTTACACTCGCATCGAGACCTATTTATTTATTAAATAAAGATCCAGAACAGTTAGAACCCGAAGCAGAGACATGTTTAAGAGAACTCGATAAAATTGCAAATCATCTAGAAGATGCTACACTTCTTGCAGTTCATGAGCATGGAAAAGAAGCCTGTCATGTGCTTGTTGGCATGGTAAAACCCTCCATTGAGCGCTGGATCGGATTGAGTGCAAAATTCGCGCAAATACTTGAAATTAATACTGTAACAAACGCTTTCAATATATCTGAAAACCTCCTGCAAGACAATCATTTGCAAAATAATAAATAATAACAATAATCTCTTGCCTATATAATTCATTTGATATATCAAAAAAAACTGTTACGTTACCTTTCATTTAAAAAATGACCTAACGTGAAGTTCCTATCGTTTCTATGCAAGGAGTTCTTATAATGGCAACTAAAGAAAGAATTGACAAACAACATCGCTATCCATGGCCTGTAATTGAAACCGCTGTGCAATTATATTATCATGAAAATATGACTTATCGTTCTGTATCCGAAAAAATGCTTGCCCATGGCGTTGAAGTTTCACATAAGACAATTTATGAATGGGTTCAAAAATTCGGAAATAATGTGGATCAAAAAACTCGCAAGCGTATTCCAAACTATGAAATTGAAGAGTCATACGTAAAATGTAATGGTGACTGGAAATATATGTATCGCGCAAACGATCGTCAAAATACAACTTTAAGTGTTTGCATGCGTGACAAAAGAAATATGGCTGCTGCAAAATCTTTTTTCAAAAAATCTTTGGAAGCAAATGCATAATTTAAGTCATAAGATTTTTTTAAAAACTCTCAATAATTTTTTATTGAGAGTTTTTCTTTTATCACAGAAAATATTATAGTAAATCCACCTTTCTTTATTTTTAAAAAATATCAAATACTTAGACAGACAAAAGCTTATTTTAAAAAACTTGACACAGATAAAGATTTAGACTAATTCTAATTATAGTATCTATAAAAAAATAGATGCTATAAAAATAGTGTTTTTACAGTTTCAACATTTTACAGGAGTTCTATATGTCAAGAATTTTAAGCATTGCTCAGCCTTTTCCCAAATTCTCAGTCTCCGCAGTCATTTCATTAGAACCTGGAAAAGAGTTCGCTACTTTGAGCAACGAAAATATAAATGGTAAATGGGCTGTCTTCTTCTTTTGGCCCCTCGATTTTACCTTTGTATGCCCTACTGAAATTGTTGAATTTAATAAATCAATTAAACAATTTCATGATCGTGATGCTGAACTTTATGGTGTCAGCACAGACAGTCAGTATGTTCATCTCGCATGGCGAAAACACAACGATGATCTTAGAAATTTAGAGATTCCAATGCTTGCAGACAACAAAAAAGAATTGAGCGAAGCATTGGGTATTTTACACCCAATTGAAAAAGTTCCTTTAAGAGCTACTTTTATTATTGATCCTGAAGGTGTTATTCGCTGGGTTGCGGCAAATGATCTCTCCGTTGGACGCAATGTAAAAGAAGTTTTAAGAGTTCTCGATGCATTACAAACAGATGAACTGTGCCCATGCAATTGGGAAAAAGGACAAGCAACTCTTAAATAATTTCATTATCTAAATTTAAATAATTCAGTTTTTAATAAATACACAATAAAATAGAAATAAGATCGCTTGCTAAAAGGCGATTTTATTTTAAAAAAAAAGGAAAATGGCATGACAAGACAAATCGTTATTTTATCTTATCTTGAAAAACTAACCGAATTTACAAGCGGAAAAGCAGTGAGTGATTTAAAATTAAATTTTGAAAAACTTACTGATTCAGAAGAACTTTCAAATGAAGAATATGCTCTCCTTTTAATTTCATTAGGAAGGACATTAAAATTTGAATCCTTAGAAATAGTAGCTCAAGAACTTGCAATTCAGTCTCAAATTTCAAATGATATTATAAATGAAGCAAAACAGATTCCTGCAATAATGGGAATGTTAAATACTTACTATAAATTTCGTTTCTTTGTAGAAAAAAATGATGAAAACGCCGCTAAAGAATATGGAATTCCATCTTTACGCATGAATTCTCTTGCAAAACCTTTAATGCCTAAGGAAACTTTTGAACTTATTTCAATAGCAGTAAGTATTTTAAATAGTTGTGAAAAATGTGTTATTGCTCATGAAAAAGCGCTAATGGATTTAAAGGTTTCTAGAACTAAAATTCATGACGTAATGCGGATTGCTGCTGTTGCAAAAGGACTCAACGTCCTTTAAAATTTTAAATAATGATTTTTTGTTCCTTTAAATTGTCACTGCATATTTTGCAATCGAAACAGAAAATAGTTATTAAAGGTGGTGTCCAATGTCAGTAAGAAACAAATCCAAAGTAACAGCTTCTCCAAAAGGTAAACTTCATCAGACAATTTCAACAAATTCGGGCGCACCCATTCCAAGCAATGAACACTTACTGACAGCTGGAGATAGAGGCCCTGCTCTTTTACAAGATTACTTTTTCATAGAAAAAATAGCTCATTTTGACAGAGAACGCATACCCGAAAGAGTTGTGCATGCAAAAGGCGCAGGTGCTTTTGGATATTTTGAAGTCACACACGAAGTGTCAAAATATACAAAAGCTGATTTCTTAAGAGAAGTTGGATTAAAGACAGATATTTTTGTGCGTTTTTCCACTGTGGGAGGAGAAAAAGGGTCATCTGATTTTGACAGAGATCCAAGAGGATTTGCCATCAAATTTTACACTCAAGAAGGTAACTACGATCTTGTTGGCAATAATTTACCTGTTTTTTTTATAAGAGATCCACTTAAATTTCCTGACATGGTACACACTCATAAAAGAAATCCACAATCAAATTTAAAAGATGCAAATGCCTTTTGGGACTTTAATTCTTTGAGTCCCGAGACAGTGCATATGTTAACGATGCTCTTCTCCGACAGAGGAACACCAAAAACCTATCGAAATATGCATGGTTTCGGTGTTCACACTTTTAAATTTGTTAATAAGAAAAATGAAAGTTTCTTTATCAAATGGCATCTTAAAACGGATGCAGGAATTCAAACATATTCAGCAAGCGAAGCTGCACACGCCGATGTTGATGGTGCCACTCGAGATCTTTTTGAACATATTAAAAAAGGTGGTAAGGCGACTTGGAAAGTATATATTCAAGTTATGCCCACAAAAGAAGCGAATACTTATAAATACAATCCTTTCGATCCAACAAAAGTCTGGTTATATTCAGACTATCCGCTTATTCCAGTAGGAAAACTCATCTTAAATAGAAATCCAGAAAATTTCTTTCAGGATGTAGAACAAGCAGCATTTACTCCTGCTAATTTAGTTCCCGGTATCGAGGCTTCCCCGGACAAACTGTTACAGGGCCGTATTTTTTCTTATGCAGACACCCAACGCCACCGTTTAGGTCCAAATTATGCACTCCTTCCCGTCAACTGCCCCTATTCTAAAAAAATTTCAAACTACCAACGAGATGGAGCAATGCGAATTGATGGAAATGGAGGTTCAACAATAAATTACTCACCTAACAGCTATGGAGGTCCTCGCTCCAATCCTTTAACCACAGAACAACCCATTGCATTGGTTGGCAACAGCGGCAGAACAGAGTATCCAAAGAAAGACGACTTTGTACAAGCGGGTTTACTTTATGAAGTTTTTTCAGAGGAAGAAAAGAAAGCTCTAACCTCAAACATTGCTGGACATATGAAACCTGTTGAAAAGGAAATCAAAGTCCGCCAGCTTAGTTACTTTTATCAAGCAAATAAAGATTATGCTTTGAGAATTGCTAATATATTAGGAATTTCTGAAAAAGAAATTAAAGCTTATATGTCTTAATGCTAAGGAATAATAAACAGAGTGATTTTATTTTCGAATTCTTTCATTGATCTTATTATTGTTGGGATGGCAGTCACTTTTTTTGCTTCTTGCTTAGGTGCTCTACCCATTTTCTTTGCAAAAAATATTTCTATAAAAGTAAGAGATATTTTAATTGGAATAAGTGCAGGGGTAATGCTTGGAGCCGTGTGCTTTTCTTTATTAAATCCGGCAATTTCTTTAGCTGAAAATAAGTATCATAATAAATTACTCACTGCTGGATTAGTTTCAATCTTTGTCATTATTGGCAGTGTTGGCTTGAGTTTTTTAAATAAAATTATTCCACACGAACATTTTTTAAAAGGAAAAGAAGGAATTGAAAGCAAATCTTTAAAAAGAATTTGGCTTTTTATTTTAGCAATAACAATTCATAATTTTCCAGAAGGCCTTGCAGTCGGAGTCGGACTTGGCAGCGGTGAAATAAATATAGCATTGCCAATTATCATTGGAATTGCATTACAGGATATACCTGAAGGATTAGTTGTTGCATTATCATTAAAGGCTTATGGTTTTTCAAATAAATACGCGATAAATGCAACATTAATTGCCGGTATTGCTGAGTCTATTGGAGCACTTTTGGGCTGCATTGCCACTGGCTTTTCGCATTCTCTATTGCCGGGTGGACTGGCTCTAGCGGGCGGAGCAATGCTTTATGTTATTTGCGGAGAAATGATTCCAGAACTCCATCGTTCAGGAAATGAAGCAAAAGCAACAGCAGGATTTATATTTGGTTTTGTACTTATGATGTTCTTAGATGTTGGTCTCAGTTAGCTATCTTTTTAATCTTTTCACAAAAATATTTAATCCCCCTTGTCCTTAAGTCTAAATTTTTCTAAGAGAAAGTGACCGCGTGAAGAGATAAAATTGAACGGAGGTTCGCATCATGATTGAACGTTATTCCCGCCCAGAAATGAAATCTATCTGGTCTGAAGACTCTAAATATGCATCTTGGGCTGAGGTCGAAAAAGCTCATCTATCTGTACTTATAGAGACGGGCGAAGCTCCTGCAGAAGTCCTCAGCATTTTTGACAATGCTTATAAGTCCAAAAGTCCTTCCGATTATTTAGCTCGAGAGCAAGAAACCGGTCACGATGTAATAGCATTCGTGGCAGAAGTGGGAGACTCAATGGGTGACAAAGGTCACTTTCTCCATAAAGGTCTTACGAGCTCAGATGTACTTGACACCAGTCTTTCCCTTCGCACTCGAAAATCCCTCGAACTTATTACAAACTCACTCCAAAAATTAAGAGAAAACCTTACTAAAAGAGCATTTGAACACACAAATACAGTTTGCATAGGTCGCACTCATGGAATTCATGCAGAACCCATGAGCTTTGGCCAAGTCTTAGCAAGCCATTTTTCTGAATTTCAAAGAGCTCACACTGAAATTATAAATGCGCAAAAAATTATGTCTTTCGGTAAATTATCAGGAGCTGTCGGCACCTATTCACAAATGACTCCTGAGTTTGAATTGTCTGTTTTACAAAAACTCAAATTACAGCCAGAAGCTGTTGCTACTCAAGTTATTCCTCGTGACCGCTTTGTCACAGTTGCGTCAGCCATACTATCAGCAACCAACGCCGTGGATCGCTTTGCAACAAATATGCGCCATTGGGCTCGAACAGAACTGGGTGAAGTTTTAGAACCGTTTGGTAAAAAGCAAAAAGGCAGTTCTGCAATGCCTCATAAAAAAAATCCAATATTAGCAGAAAATCTTTGTGGATTGGCACGCACCATTCGTGGATTCGCAGGTATGCTTTCCGAAAATGTAGCACTTTGGCATGAACGAGACATTTCGCATAGCAGTGTAGAACGCATGGCTCTCCCTGATATTTTTGTCACAGCTGACTTTATGCTTTCTCGTTGCGCAAATCTTGTAGAAGGAATGCAAATTCGCCCCGAAGCAATGCAAGCAAACCTTTGGAAATCAGGTGGATTGTGGGCAAGCCAAAGTGTGTTGACAGCTCTTGTGACAAGCGGAATGAACAGAACGGAAGCTTATGAACTTGTACAAAGTATAGCTCTGGAAATTTCAGGAAAAGTTGCAACAAATCAAATCAATAAAAAACAATTTCTCGAAGATCTCTTGCAAAATAAAAAAGTGAAAGAAAAAGTTGGAAGTGACAAATTGACAGGGTTATTCGACACAGATCGCTATTTAAGATCTCTACCTGTTACTTTTAAAAGGGTTTTTGGAATAACCCCCGAAGAATATAATCGTAAGAATTCCGAAGCTATCCAGAATAAAGTTCCAGCCCTCCAAAAAATTATCAAAGTAACTGTTGAACTTCTTCCTGATGTCCTTGACACAGAAGCAAAAACGATTGCAAATGACATGCGCTTATCTGGAAATGCTGTAATAGATATGCGCCAACAAAAATGTTTCTTTATTCGTATGCCAGGGAATTCAAACCCAGATTGTATGGATAAATATGCAAGTGAAGTTTTATACAACCCTGTCATTGAGCAGTTCAAGGTTGAGGTTATTCAATGAAAAAAACTCTTCTCCCCGTTTTTCCTGGAACAAATTGCGAAAAAGAATCGCTTTTATGGATCGCTGACAATCTCGAATCAAAAGCAGAATTTCTCGATCTGAGTAAACATTCTACTTTAAAAGCAGATGATATCGACGCAATATTTGTTCCTGGTGGATTCAGTTATGGTGACTATTTAAGAGCGGGCGCAATTGCAGCTCGCTCCGATGAAATGGCCTTTGTGAAAAAAAGAGCCGTGGAAGGAGTTGCCGTATTAGGAATTTGCAATGGATTTCAAATATTATGCGAAACGGGCTTGTTACCAGGCGCTTTGGTCAAAAATATCACGCGCCGGTATCATCATTTTCCAGTGTCTATTCGCATTGAAACTGCTTACATAAACAAAAGTAACAGCAATAAAAAATGTGTTTGGATTCCTGAATTCAATGAAAATGAACAAGAAGAAGTGCAAAAAGAATTTACAACTGAATTCAGCGTGCCTATGTCTTGTGGTATGGGAAATTGGATTGCTCCAGTTAATGAATCTGATAAAAATATTGCTGAAAATAATGCAGTTATTTATTACAACCACAATGAAAATGGCAGTTATAAATCAATTGCAGGAATAACAAATCAAGCTGGTAATATTTTAGGAATGATGCCGCACCCTGAAAGGGCCTCCGACTCCGCAGTTGGTGGAGTGGATGGTCTCATTTTTTTATTAGGAATTTCACAATCTCGAAATATTAAAATTCGAGCTGGAAGTGAATTAGAAAAATTTGCTGAAAAAATAAAAATGGGGAGAACTCATTGATGTCCAAAAAAAACCTTATCACAAATGAATTTCTAGAATTGGCTACTCACTACGGATTAAACAACGAAGAAGCCGCCGCATTTTACAATAAACTAGGTCGTATACCTTCCAAAGAAGAACTTGCCGTCTGTGGCGCTTTGTGGAGTGAGCATTGCTCCTATAAATCCTCACGAGCTCATTTAAAACGCTTTCACACTGAAGAACCATGGGTGTTACAAGGCCCAGGTGAAAATGCGGGCGTTGTCGCAATTAATAAAAACTTTGGCATTGCCTTTAAAATGGAATCACACAACCATCCAAGCTACTTAGAGCCTTATCAAGGGGCTGCAACGGGGGTGGGTGGTATTTTACGTGACGTATTCTGTATGGGTGCTAACCCAATTGCAAGTTTAAACTGCTTACGCTTTGGTGAGGGGACTTGGAATGCAACTTTGTTACGTGACACGGTACGTGGAATTGGTGACTATGGAAATTGTGTTGGAGTCCCAACTGTAACGGGAGATATCAGCTTTCATCACAATTATAATAAGAATATTTTAGTAAATGCATTTACGGCTGGAATAATTCATAAAGATAAAATATTTAGAGGAATACTTTCCGATGCAAGTGAAGATCAAGTCGCTTCACTTAAAAATAAAACAAAAGAAATTCTTCCTCAATTAAAAATAAACTCTGAAGTAACAAAAGAAATAGAGTCCATTTTGTTACCTGAAGGTGAGAATATTTTAATTTATTTTGGTTCTGCAACGGGTCGTGACGGGGTGCATGGAGCAACCATGAGTAGCTCCGAGTTTTCGAGCGGGGGAACAACTTTAAAACCAACTGTTCAAGTGGGTGACCCTTTTGCTGAAAAAGTATTACTCGAAGCAACACTTTCCATCATCGAGAAAAAACTTGCCATAGGATTGCAAGACATGGGTGCAGCGGGTTTAACCTCAAGCTCTGTTGAAATGGCGGGTCGCTCGGGCTGTGGTGTCGCTCTCGATCTTGCAAAAGTTCCTCAACGAGCTAGCAATATGCAAGCGTGGGAAATTCTCTTAAGCGAATCTCAAGAACGTATGCTGTGCGCCGTTAAACCTGAAAATTTAAATGAAGTTTTAGCTGAACTTAAAAAGTTTAACCTTTCCTATGCAGAAATCGGCAAAGTAAATAGAACAGGTTTATTTGTTTGCATATTCGACAATCAAATAGTAACAGCAACTCCAATTCCAATACTCATTGAAGATGTCCCTCGTTATAATTTGCCAATCCAAAACAAGGATGAATATTTAAAGAATCACAGTGTTATTCATAACGAAACAAGCGAAAAAATTTGGTTAGGTGAAGCAACACAAGGCAAACCTTCATTGTCGCTGAATGCACAAAATCTCAGTGCTCATAATGACATTTTATCTGGAATTAATTTAGAAAATTTAGTTGAGAAATATCCAAATTTAATTGAACATTTATTTGCCCACCCTGCAAATGCAAAACGTTCTCCAGTTTATCACAATTACTGCTCTACAGTTCAAGGAAATACTGTGGCAGGCTGTGGTGCAATGCAATCAGCTGCAGCAGGTGTGGTACGACTTCCTCACTATGCACAAGAAAAAGATAAAAACAATAACGTAACAAAAACAGGGATTGCAATTTCAGGCGGCTGCGATGAGCGCTGGGTTGAAATAGATCCCTTTAATGGCTCTGCACTGTCAGCCCTAAAAGTGGCTCGTAAAATTGTCGCGACAGGGGGAGTTCCTCTTGCTATGACGGACTGTCTTAACTTTGGCAGCCCTCGCTCTGCCGAAGTCATGCGACAGTTTTCAGATGCTGTTGATGGCATTAATCTAGTTGCAAAAGAATTACATATTCCAATTGTAAGTGGAAATGTGAGCTTAAATAATCAAACATCTGGAAATCCAATTCCACCTACTCCCATGATCGGAATGGTAGGTCGCATTGATGACGTAACAAAGGTTCCATTATTTTCATTACCATCTCGTTACTTTGAAAAATCAGAAAATAAATCTATTTTTTTAATACATATTTCTGACAATAAAGCCAGCGAGCTTTCTAGTTATAAAGCTTCACAAACTGCTTGGATTCTAGGAAAAGCCAACTCCCATTGCCCTGAACTAAATCTCACAAGCGAAAAAAGTTTATGGAAATACACTCTTTCTGCTATATCCGAAATTAAACCAAAAATATGCTTTCCTGTCGGCCACGGAGGATTACTTGGAAGCTTAATTTCTTGTTCCCTTAGGTCAGAATGTGAGTTAGAGTTAAACGAAAATATTTGGAAGAAATCCAGTCAAGATCTCTTTTCTGAAGGTAATATGGGTTTTATTTTTGGATTCACAAGTAAAGAAGAAACTGAAAAATTCTTACAATTATATTCATCAAATATTTCGTCTGAGTGCGTTGCAATTTTAAAACCTGCAGGCACTTCAATTCAAAAAACTGTCCTTAATTTCAATGCCGTATTTAAACTTTATTCTGGTTCATTAAAGCGTTATTTTGATACACTTTCTTGCGAATATAAGGAAAAATAAACATGTGTGGTGTTTTTGGAGTTACGAATGCAGAAAACGCCTCAAAAATAGCATATCTTGGCCTCTTTGCTCTTCAGCATAGAGGACAAGAAAGTGCTGGAATTTCTACTATTGATGAAGAAAAACTTCCTCATTCTTTCAGAAATTCAGGCTTAGTTTCCGATGTTTTTAAAGAAGAAGAACTTTTAAAACTCAAAGGAAAAAACGCGATTGGACACGTTCGCTACAGCACCTCAGGTGGAAATTTAGGTGCAAATATCCAACCTATTACGGCACGTATTGGTGGAGTTCCTGTCTCTCTTTCTCACAATGGAAACATTGTAAACTCAGAAGATCTTCGACAAAATCTCGAAAAAAATGGCGCTATTTTACAAGGTACGGCAGATACTGAGCTGGTCCTGCATCTGATGGCACGAAGTACCAAAGAAACCTTTATTGAACGTTTAAGAGAAGCCTTTGAAAAATTAGCAGGGGCTTTTTCTTTGCTTATTTTAACTCCTACGCACCTTTATGCTGTAGTAGATGCCTGTGGTTATAGACCCCTCTCTCTTGGACAATTGCCAACTGAAAAAGGTGAAAAAAGCAGTTGGGTTCTTTCAAGTGAAACCTGCGCTATGGATTTAGTAGGAGCAGAATTTATACGAGATATTGTTCCTGGAGAAATACTTTCGATTGATTTAGCAACAGGTCATAATGAAAGTTGTTACTTTAATATGAGTGCATTCCAAAGCAAAAATAAACAGAAAGCCAAATGTATTTTTGAGCATGTTTATTTTGCTCGTCCTGACAGCCTTGTCTGGAATATTCCAGCCCACGATGCGCGCTTTGCCATGGGTGAAGAGCTTGCCCACATAAGCCCTGTAGAAGCCGACATGGTCATAGCTATCCCTGACAGTGGCGTCCCTATGGCTATGGGTTACGCCAACGCCTCAGGAATTCCATTCAAAATTGGTTTAATTCGCAACCATTATGTAGGTCGTACTTTTATTGAACCCACACAAAATGTGAGAAATTTTAGGGTTCGTCTTAAACTCAACCCCGTACGTGAAACAGTCCGAGGCAAAAGAATAATCGTTATCGATGATAGCATTGTGCGCGGGACAACCTCACGAAAAATCATAGAATTACTCAGAGAAGCAGGTGCAAAAGAGGTTCATATGCGAATTTCTTCTCCACCAGTAAAGTTTCCTTGCTTTTATGGAATAGACACTCCCAAAAGAAAAGAATTACTCGCCCAGCATATGACTCCAAAAGAAATGAATGAATTTTTAAAATCCGACTCTCTAGAATTCTTATCAGAAGATAGTCTTTTATCTGTCATGAATAAATTTCAAAATAAAAACAGATATAAGGTAACAAATTTCTTTCATGAAGAAAAATCAGAAAGTGCAAATGGTGGATGGTGCACTGCTTGTTTCTCTGGTGATTATCAAGATATCACGGCGCAAAAAATCGCATGTCCAGAAAACTTTGGGGATAAAATAGCATGACAATAAATTCTTGCATCAGCATTATTATGGGGAGTCATTCCGACTACGAAACATTAAAAAGTGCGGAAGATATTTTAATTGAATTTACTATCCCATATGAAATTCAAGTTATGAGTGCTCATAGAACTCCCGAACTCATGTATGAATTTGCAAAATCAGCCCGTGAAAAGGGAATTAAAATTATAATTGCAGGAGCAGGTGGCGCTGCGCATTTACCTGGAATGGTGAGCGCTTTAACCACTCTACCCGTACTCGCTGTGCCTATTCAATCAAAAGCTTTAAATGGCATGGACAGTCTTCTCTCAATCGTTCAAATGCCGGGTGGAATTCCAACAGCTACTTTTGCAATTGGCAATGCCGGAGCAACAAATGCGGCTCTCTTTGCTCTACAAATTCTTTCTCTTGAAAATAAAGATCTCGAACAATCCCTTGCACTTTGGCGTAAAAAAAGAGCTCAATTGGCACTTGATGGTAACAAAATTGTTCAAGAAAAAATAAGCTCCTCAGTTTTTAAACATCAGCTTTAAGGAAAACCGAAAAGATGAAAACAGTTGGGGTTTTAGGTGGTGGACAGTTGGGCTGTATGCTTGCTGATGCGCTTTTTAAGCTTGGTGCAAAAGTTCAATTTTATGATCCTGATCCCACTTCTCCTGCGTATTTTAGAACTCAAAGTTTTGTTCAAGGCGGCTGGGAAGATAAAAAAAAATTAGAAGAGTTCTTTGCAACATCTGATATTGTTACTTATGAATTTGAAAATGTTTCGGTTAACTTACTCGAAGAAATTGTTCAAAAAACAGGGACTCAACTCTTCCCTTCAGCGCAGGTTTTAGCAACCACACAAAATAGATATTTAGAGAAAACATTTCTAAAAAATAATGACTTTCCTGTCTGCCAATTTGCACTTGCAAAAAATATACATGAAGCCAACATCATTTCTCAAAAATTTAACTTCCCTTACATTATAAAAACAGCAACAGGTGGTTATGATGGAAAAGGACAGTGGCTCATTAAAAATAAAGAAGATTTTGAAAGTTTTATAAAAGAAATTTCAATAAAATTTGTTGAAATTATTTTTGAAGAAAAAATACAAATTGAACTTGAAGCAAGCTGTATCGTTGCGCGCAATTCAAATAACAAGGCTGTATGCTTACCCGTATTTGAAAATGTACACAAGAATCATATTTTATATAATACAACTCTCCCCGCACATTTACCAATTTCAGTTCAAGAAAAATTAAAATCTATCGCTCTAAAAGCTGCTAATAAATTAAATGTAACAGGACTTTTAACGACAGAATTCTTTCTATCACGAAAAATAAATCCTTATTATAAATTTGAGTGTATTGAAGGTTATTATATTTATATAAATGAATTTGCACCAAGACCGCACAACTCAGGACATATATCCCTTAATGCCTGCAATATAAGCCAATTTAATGCACTTGCTCACATTTTATTAAATATTCCCTTACAGACACCAAAACTTAATGATGGTTTTTACTGCATGGGAAATCTCTTAGGAGATACTTGGATTGAGCAAGGAAATAAATACCAGCTTAATCTAAATGCGTGGGAAAAGAATCCAGAAGTTATTGATGTTGTTTTATATGGTAAGAGTGAAGCTAAGAAAAATAGAAAAATGGGACATTTTGTGACCCATTCTCTTAACAGAGAACAAAGTATTTTAGATGCAGAAAAATTTAGGAGTGATCTAAATGAAAAATTATAAGAATATAAATTTTTGTCTTGGCATAGATCCAAATCCGACCCAACAAAATTTCGAAAATTTTCGCACAGCTCTCTATGCACATATGGAAATACTCGACTTTTATGGTAATAATTTAAATGATAAAATTCTAAAACCTCAGCTTGCATATTTTCTTTCTTTTGGTAGCAAAGGTATTTCATTGCTTGAAGAATTTGTAAGCAGATATAATGAAAATTATACAATCATTATTGATGCAAAATTCAATGATATTTCGACAACTTTAAAAGCATATCTTCATTTTATTTTTGGTACTTTAAATGCACATGGATTGACAATCAGTCCTTTTTTAGGCGAACAAACTTTGCAATTAGCATTCGAAGAGTGTGCAAAAAAAGCAGATCGCAAAGGACGTGTTTATGTGCTTTGCGCTACAAGTGAAAGTAGCAAAGGAGATCTGTCTTTTATCGATGAAAATTGGAAAAAAACCTTACAAGCCTGCCAAAATTTACGCAATACAGTTTTTTCAGGACAGGAAGATCTCAATAAACTTATTGGCGTTGTTATTGGTGCTAATAGAGAAAATATTCTCTTTTCTGATGAGTTAAAGTCCAGTGAGTTGTCTGTTCTGTCACCGGGTTTAGGAGCGCAAGGAGCTGACTGGAAAATCATAAGTAAGTGTGCTCAACATCCAAATGAAATTACATTTCCAGTGAGTCGAGGAGTTTTTGCGGGTGGAAATATTAATTTAGAACAAATGAAAGACAATTTGGTTGCTATACAACGCTACTTTTAAAGGAATAAGAGATGACTACAGTTCAAAATATTTATATTGGAAAAGTACGTAACAGCGTTGTCCTTGATAACCAAACAAGAATCATACAAACGAGCAGTCGTATTTCTGCATTCGATTTTATTTTCCCATTTGATGTCGAAAAAAAAGCTGAAATTCTCCAAGCTCTTTCTGTTTACTTTTTTCAAAAAACATCTCATATTATTGAAAATAATTTAATCGGCTGTTTAAATGCAACCCATACTTTAGTCAAAGAAGCAAAAGTATTCCCCATTGAAATTATTGTAAGAGGTTTTTTAACAGGAAGCCTTTGGCGCCTTTATCAAAGCAAAGGAGTTGACGGAGTTTATGCAGAATATGGAGTTTATTTGCCGCACAACATGCAGCAAAATCAAAAGTTCGAAAACCCTATTATAACTCCATCAACCAAAGCAGAGAGTGGTCATGACCTGCCTCTTACTTGCGAAAAAGCAGCTGAAATAATTGGAGAAAAAAACTGGGATTATGTTCAAAAAAAAGCGCTTGAATTATTTGCTTTTGGACAACAAGAAGCTCAAAAAAAAGAGCTCATTTTAGTCGATACAAAATATGAAATGGGCTTATATAATAATAAAATAATTTTAGTAGATGAAATCCACACGCCAGACTCTTCTCGTTATTGGCATCAAAAAGATTTAAATTTACAAAATCCAAAGCAACTGTCTAAAGAGTTCTTAAGAGAAGAGTTAATTAAAATCGTTGGAAAACCAGAAGAAATAATTGGTAATCCAGCCGACCATCCTATTTTTAAAAATGTAGACGTAACAAAATCAATTGCAGAAAATATATCAGCTCGCTATCAAGAATTATTTAAAATTTTTGTCGGCGAAATTGATCCTTATGATATTTGTACACCTTGCCTTGTTCCATGGCCTATTTCACCTGAAACGGTTGAAAAATTAATTTCATCTGCAATCATGCCTGAAAATATACTTATCATAGGGAATGGTGGTAGAGATTACTCCTTATTTTCTTCATTCGCAAAACTTCCTGAAGTTAAAACAGTTTATTGTGCGGCTGGAAAAAGAAAATGGGAACATGCAAAATATAAAGAATGTCCCTTTTCCAAAGTGACTGATATTGCTAAATTTGCAAAAGAAAATAATGTTCAACTTGTTATAGCAGGGCCTGAACTTCCAATTGCGCAAGGAATTCATGCTGAATGCCAAAAATATAATATACCAGTTCTCGCTCCTTCTTTGGAGTGTGCATCACTGGAATCTAGTAAAATTATTTGTAAAGAAGTCATACAAGCTGCCGGCATTAAAACGGCTGCATCGACAATTGTTAAATGGAATGACTTAAAAACTCAGTTACTTAATTATTTAAAAAGAGAAGACACAACTCAATTTAAACTGCCTTGTGTGCTTAAATACGATGGACTTGCAGCTGGAAAAGGGGTTTTTGTTTTATTTAATAAAGAAGATGTGCACAATGCACTCATTTCAATTGAACAAAATTTACCAGAATGGGAAAAACTCTCAGCTCAAGTTAAGACTCCAACTTATAGCAAACAAATAAATGCTCCTTGCTTCCTTATAGAAGAAACTTTAATAGGTGAAGAAATATCTGCAATTGCTTTATGTAATGGAGACAGTTTTCGACTTTTACCTATGGCTCGTGACTATAAACGACGCAACAATTCTCAAACAGGCTCAAATACAGGAGGAATGGGTACAGTCAGTCCTGTTCTTTTAAATGAAGAATTATTAGATCAAATAAAAAATACCTTCGCCAAAACATTAAAAGAATTGAGCAAAAGAAAGACTCCATATAAAGGATTTTTATTTGCAGGATTTATGGTTGATAGCGAAAATAAAGCTTGGCTACTTGAATACAATTGTCGCTTAGGCGATCCTGAAACTCAAGTTTTATTACCTGGCTTACAACGAGATTTTTATATTGAAGTATTGAGAACAGCAAAAAATCTTCCCTTTTTAAGTCCAGAAAAATTGGGGGGCGAATTTAATCATGACAAATTAAAACGTATTTTTGTTGTTGCAGCTTCACCGGAATATCCTGAAAAATCAGCTCCTCGTCGAGAGCTTATTTATAAAAATGAATTTAAAAATAATTGTGAATTTATTCCAACTGCTATTGAACCAGATAACTTCACAACGGGAGGGCGTGCTTTTGGTCTATTAGCATGTGGAGAAAACTTTGAAATAGCTCGAAATAAAATTTATACGCAACTTAAAAACTATACTCTAAAAAATCTGGACGGATCATCTTGTGCACCACATTATAGAACAGATATTGGACTTGAGTTTTCTGAAAATGAATTAAATAAAACTATTTTGCGAGATGAAAAATGATTGTTGTTTTTGCAAGTGGATCTGGTACAAATTTTGAAGCGATTGCAACGGCTTTTCCTGAACAGATAATTGCACTTATTTGTAATAAAGAAACTGCACCCGTTATAAATAAAGCACATGCTAAAAATATACCCTGCTTTGTTATTTCTCATAATAAATTTTCTTCACGAGCAGATCATGAAATAGAAATAATAAATAAACTAAAAACTCTAAAAAACATTAAAGTTATTGCTTTAGCAGGCTATATGCGAGTTTTATCACCAACTTTTTTTAAAGAGTTGAAAAAAATAACTCCAACACCTCTTCTCATTAATTTGCATCCAGCCAATTTAGAAAAATATAAAGGTGCTCATGCTTATGAACATGCAGTGGAAAATAAATATAACAAATGGGAATTAACAGTTCATGAAGTCATTGAAGAATTAGACTCTGGTCGCGTTCTCAACTCCACTGAATTTGAAATTTATCCCAATGAATCCTCTGCACAAGTTCAAGCACGCGTTCGTCCACTAGAACATAAACTTTTAATAGACACACTTTCAAAAATTCTATTTACGGAGAGTCTTTCCCAATGACAACTCAAAATTATGAAAAAGCAGGAGTTAATATTGTTGCAGGCGAAAATCTCGTCGAAAAAATAAAAGAGATCAATCCAGCTATCGGTGGTTTTGCAGGGTTATATGCATTTGACGAAGAACGCTCCCTAGTCGCTTGCACAGATGGAGTTGGAACAAAACTTGAACTTGGAATAAAAATGGAGCGCTTTGAAGATCTGGGACAAGATCTCGTGGCAATGAGTGTCAACGATTTAATCGTCTGCGGCGCACGTCCACTTTTCTTTCTAGATTATTTTGCCACAGGAAAGCTTGATGTAAATGTAGCGCATCGTGTTATCAAAGGGATTGTTCGTGCCTGTAAAGAGTCTGGTTGCCTTCTTTTAGGTGGAGAAACAGCAGAAATGCCAGGTTTTTATGACAATAATAAATTCGATCTTGCTGGTTTTGCTGTTGGTGAAGTCTTTAATAATGAAATAATTGATGGTAAAGATATTGTTGAAGGCGATATTATTGTTGGACTGCCAAGCAGCGGCTTTCACGCCAATGGCTACTCACTTGTTCGTAAAATTATGCATGACCATCACATTGATTTAAACTCTCCATTTGCAGATAAAACCATTGGAGATTATCTAACCGAACCAACTCGTCTCTATGTTAAAGATATTTTAAGATTAAAAAAGCAGATGAAAATAAAAGGGATGGCACACATTACGGGTGGCGGACTGACAAATATTAGTCGCATTCTTCCATCACATGTTACTTATTCCATAGAAAAAAATAACATTCCCACACCTCCAATTATAAAATACTTTCAAGAAATAGGAAATATTTCTGAAGAAGAAGCCTTTATTGTTTGGAATATGGGTATGGGTTTCACGCTCATAATTGACAGGAAAGATGTTATAACACTGAAAGAACTTTTACCAGAATCTTTTATTGTTGGAAAAATTTCAAAAAAATAATATAAAATTTGTTAAGACTTCTCTCTAACCAAGCTCATGCCCAAAGAATTTAAAATACAATCATCTTAAAAAGTTAAAGTAAATTTAATAATTTATAGTTTTTTTATTTATTCTTAATAAAAATTACTTCATAAAAATTGATAAATTATAAAATTTGTATTTACTAAATTATATTATTATGTAAATAATTTATCAATTTAGTTTTTCTAAACTTTTATATAGAAAAATTAAATTGATTTTATAAGGTGAAATTAAAATATCAAAATAATCTCATTACCTAATAAATATTTTATATAAAAAGGAACGCATATGAGATACAGTTTAAACAAGTCTGACCTCTTAATTAATAATAAAAATAATTATATCTTTGGCTTTTCTTACGATGAATTGCTTGAAGAAAACATCGATTTTTCAGAAAAAATACTTTCAAAAAATCAATATATATTAAATATCAATAATTTTAATGGAATAAAGAATATTGATATTAAAGATTACCAGTTTTATTGTACTTATGATAAAGAGTATATAAACAAAGAAAAACAGTATGTATTTTTAGGTACTAAAAATATTAAAAATTCACAAACAGAAATTTTATGCAAAGGTCTTTTCTTACCATTTTTAGAAGAAAATATAACAGCCTTCAGCATTCAAAAAAGTGGAATGAATTTAGGACTCGGAATTTCAAAAAATTTAATGCTATTTACCGATAATCTGAGCGGTTGTATTCTTTATTTATTATTTTCAAATACTCATACATATGTATTACATTCAAATTTAAAAGACAAAGTGACAGGAGAAGTTGATTTAACTAAATCAGATATATTTGTTAATAAAATTTCAAAAATATTAAATTGTTATAAAATTAAAAAATTAGACAAGAGTCTTTATTTAAAAGGCTGTGAACACCTTAGAGAAGATAATGTTCTATCAACGTTTGCTTGTATGTTTGTTAAAGAAAACAATTTTTTCACAAAAGATGACATTCATATATTTTATCAAACTGTTAATTTAAAAGGTAGAAATAGCAAAATATTACTAACGGGTTTAATCTAACAACAAATTAATCCTGTTGTTTATTTTTCAAGCATACAGTTTAAATCTTTATATATTTAATCGTACAATTTTAAAAGCCACCCGCTAAATGACAAATGAAAAAGCATTCAATAATAAATAAAATGTACAGCCTATATTTTCTTCTCATTTATTTTGCTAACCTATATGTTTAACTGGCTAGCCTATTCTAATAATCGGAGTTAGCTCTTTATTATATATTTTTTGAAAGATCCGACCAATGAAATATAAACAGCCCAAGGGTATGTATGTTCTAGCATTCACTGAAGTTTTTGAAAGACTCAGCTATTATACACTTTCTTTTTTGCTTGTTCTTTATGCTTCTGCATCAATTGAAAAAGGTGGTTTAGGCTGGAGTAATGAAAATGCTCTTGCACTTGCAGGTTTATATACTATGGCAGCTTTCACGCTTCCCATTTTAGGTTCATTTATTGCCGATATGTTTATTGGGCGCTATAAAGCCGTCATTTTTGGTGGTTTTACAATTATTTTAGGGCACTTTCTTCTTTTATTTTCTGAAAATATAAATTTCTTTTATGCAGGTCTTGCTCTCGTTACATCTGGAACAGGTTTTTTTAAACCTTGTATGCCCGCATTATTAGGACAATTATACTCACAAGATGACAATCGTCGTGAGTCAGGCTTCAGTTGGTATTATTTTGGAATCAATTTAGGAGCCATGGTCGCTGGTATAAGCAGTGGACTTCTCCTACAAAAATTTGGTTTCCGCATTGCCTTAGCCTCTGCAGGAGTTGGCATGATTTTAGGTATGCTTGTTTTCTTTATGGGACGCAAATATCTTGTTCTCGATAAAGTCAATAAAAAATCAAATACTAAACTAAAAGACAGTCATCCTATTACGCGTAAGCAGAAAAAAGCTCTGCTATCACTCATGTTTGCTTTTATCTTTTTTACATTTTGGGCGGTCGTTTATAATCTTGCTCTTTCGGGTACCTTAACTTTATTTATTGAAAATCAGACAAATAAAATTGTATTTAATTATGAAATTCCAACAACATTTTTTCAATCACTTGAAAGTCTGACAATCATATCCTCAACACCTATAATTACTTTTTTCCTTGCAAAAATGGCTCTTCGCAATAAATATCCGCATTTTTTCACACAAATGAATTTTGCAGTTTTACTCTGCTCAATAGCATTATTTTATTTTTCTTATTTAGCATTTATTGGTCAAGGTTTTCTTGCAGGCGAAAAGCCATTCCAATATTATGAAATCGCATTTTTTATAATAATATTTTCAATTAGTGAAACAGTTATTTCACCCGTCATGATGTCAGCAATCAGTATGATTGCTCCATTAAAATTGAAGTCGCTTTTTCAAGCATTTTATTTAGCCACTTTTGGGCTCACAAGTCTTATTGCTGCTAAAATTGGAGCTATTTCACTGAAATCTCCTTTTGAAACTTTTTTAACATTAAGTATTATCATGCTTATTTTAGCAATAATCTATTTCTTCTTAAAGAAAAAAATGATAAAGGCTGCTATGGAATCAGCAAAAGAACAGGCTGCTCTCCACTATGGTAGCAAAAAATAAGTGTTTTAAAGGAATGACATGTATTCGTTTTTACAGGATAAAGATTATGTTCAAAATATCTTTACTTCAGTCATCATATTTTTAACATTACTTGCAATTAGATTTGTAGTTATTAGGCAAATATCACAACTCAAAATCACTCCTGCAGAATCAAAACGAAATATCACAGTCAGAGTGAAAAACGCATTTATTATTATAATTTTTTTCTCGCTTGTTACCATTTGGTCAAGTGAACTCAAAACAATTGCCTTGTCATTCGTCGCAATAGCTGCGGCACTTGCAATTGCGACCAAAGAATTTACTTTGTGTTTTGTAGGAGGCTTTTATAAGTGGATTGCCAAACCATTTTCTGTTGGAGATCGAATAGAAATCGCCTCCTATCGCGGTGATGTGGTCGACTACAAGTTTTTAACAACAACATTGCTTGAAATAGGACCTATCACAAGTCTTTCTCAATATACAGGACGCACATTAATTATTCCAAATAGTGTATATCTAACCTATACTGTTTCACGCGAAAGTCATTTAGAAAAATACATTTTTCATGCATTTATAGTTCCGCTTGCAAGCACTCAAGATTGGCGCCAATGCGAATCTCATCTTCTATTTGCAGCAAAGGAAATAACAACTCCTTATTTAGCTGAAGCAAAAAAATTCTTTAACAGTAAAGACAATGCTTTTGTACTTGGCCCTGCAAGTCTAGAACCAAGAGTTTCCATTTCGCTACCGACTCCAGAACAAATCGACCTCATAGTTCGCATTCCATGCCCTTGCATGCAGACAAATCGAACTCAGCAAGCAATTTTGCGCAGGTACTTAGAACTGTCCTCCCAGGAGGTTAAAATTAGAGCAGATTTAAGAAGCGGCGCAACAATCTTTGAAAATTGAATCATAATTGTATTAAGTACACTTAAAATATAGAAATTTGCTATATCTTTTTGCTATAAAAATTAATTATAATGACTTCATCTTTACGAATTCAAAAAAAATGAGATTTTAATTAAAATTATAAAATTAAAATATTCTTTAATTTTAATTAAACTAAATTTATTATTTCAATAATAACATATATAACTAGCTGATTAATACTTTAGGTTGAAATATTTATTTTGCGATTTTTTTGTATTTACTACAAAATTACAGAGAAAAAAAAGCTTGAAATACTTCTCTCATCCACTAAATTCATATTTGTTAGTAAAAAAATTTTATTTTTGTCCTTCACTTAATTTTTTAATCTTTATACATGAAAGAAAAGATGATGACATTATCACATCCAAAAGGCATGTATGTTCTTGCCATGACCGAAGTTTTTGAGCGTTTAAGCTTTTATACGCTCTCTTTTTTACTTGTTTTATATGCATCAAGCCCTATTTCTGAACATGGATTGGGCTGGAGCAAAGCAAATGCGCTTACCTTAGGTGGTTTATACACATTAGCTGCTTATATTTTTCCCATATTTGGATCATTAATTGCTGATAAATATTTAGGCCATTTTCGCTCAATATTATTTGGTGGTGCAGTCATTATGATCGGGCATTTCTGTATGCTCTTTTCTGCTAATATTAATATTCTCTATTTAGCTTTATTTTTAATTGCATCAGGAACAGCATTTTTTAAGCCTTGCATTCCTGCACTGCTTGGTAATTTATACAAATGGAATGATCCTCGCAGAGAATCTGGATATTGTTGGTATTATTGTGGAATTAATTTAGGAATCATGCTTGCGGGAGTTATTGGTGGACTTTTATTGCAACAGTATGGCTATCATATTGCTTTAACCTCAGCAGGATTTGGAATGGCAATTGGTATTTCATTATTTTATTTTGGTAGAAAATATTTAGTATTTAATTCTGCAAAAAGCGTAAATTTAAAAATAATAGTACCTAAAATGACTCAAAAACAAAGTAAAGCACTTTATATGCTCATACTCTCAATTGCTTTCTTTGCACTCTGGGCAGTTATCTATAATTTAAGTGCTTCAGGAACTCTCTCACTTTTTATAGAGCATCACACACATAAAACAGTATTTAATTATAATATACCAGTGACATTTTTCTCTGCACTTGAAGGTTTGACAATCATGATCACTACACCAATTATTACCTACTTTCTTGCACGTCGTTCTCTCAAAAATAGATATCCACACTTTTTTTCACAAATGAATTTTGCTTTATTTGTATGCGTATGTGGATTATTTTATTTCACTCTTTTAACATTAAAATTTGACAATCAAGCATTTATGCCAAAACCTTTTCAATATTATGAAATTGCACTTTTTCTTATTATTTTCTCTGTAAGTGAGACAATCATAAATCCTGTTATTATGTCTGCTATCAGTATAATTGCACCGCAAAACTACAAATCATTTTTTCAATCTATTTACTTATCTTGCTATGGAATTACAGGACTGATTGCTGCTAAAATTGGCTCCTATGCAATTGAAAAACCATTTTACATATATTTATCCATTACAATTTTTATGGCAGGCGCTGCAATCATATTCTTTTTCATAAAACCTAAGATGATCGAAATTGTGAATGCGGCACACCAAGAAAAGAAAAATACACTCAAACAAAGTGCTGCTTAAAGTATGGTCATTATTCGTTCTACTAAAACCACTCTATTGTTAGATTCAATAATTGGTTCATGAAATATCAAAGTATGATGACCTTCTATCTCCTGTGAAAAATATTTTTTTAACTTTTCTGAAAATGCAACGTCATTAACAAGTGAATATTCAAAGAGCAATGACAATTGCACATCAGTTAAATAAGTAGCAAAATTTTCAAATATCAGTTTGGCAGTTGCAAAATCAACGTATGGATTTGTTTTTATTTGTTCCTCCCCAAATTTCTGGGTTAAATAAAGCAATCTATTTTCTGGAGATAAAACCATATCAAACATACTTTGTATTGACTGAGAATCATAACAATTTTTATAATTTATAAATTTATCACTGATATATTTTAAATTAACAGGTTTCTTATAGTCTTTAAAATTTTTTAAACTTGCAAGAACTGTATAGTTTACAAAATTACATATATATTCAGAATTATAAAAAATCTTATCGAGCATTTTATAAAATAACACATGAGAAAAATCAACATCATAAACTAAAGAATACTCATACAAACGTATAAAATGTTCTTCATAAAAAAAATTTTCAAATCTTTTATAAATAATCCTAGCAGCTTTATAATCTACAAAAGGCTTGTATCTAATTTTAAGATAGTTTTGTCCATCTCTCGTAAACGCTTTAGGCATAAAAGTGTTAAACATTTTAAAAATCAACTCTTCATTAAAACAATAAGAATAATTCTTTGTAATCTTAATTAAATACGATTTATCTATTTCTTTATGATATTTAGTATGATTTTGTAATGATTCATGAATAAACTGATTAATTTCTAAACAAACAGACTCTGGATTTTTTTGAATTTCATTAAATAATGAACTAAAGTCATTAAAGCCAGCTTTTTCATTTGACTCCTTTTTGATAAAATATTCACTTCTTAAAAATTTATACGCATTTGATTCATTAGATTTTAATGAAAGTAAAAAAATTAAAAAAAAGATTAAATTGTTTAAGAGTTTTTTAATGTACATAATTTTTATTACCTTTAATATTATTATTTTTTAAGATTTCTTAAGAAAGCTCAAAACAGCGCATAGATAAAGTTGAATATTGAAATCCCTCGAAAACAAACTTTATTTTGTCGCTCTCTCTTTTTAAACTCATTGCAAATAAAAGAGGAAGATAATGCTCTACGGTTGGCACAGCTAATTTAGCACAATGTCCAAAATTCTCATAATGAATAAGATCACTTATAGAATTATTTAAGATTGACGCTTTAACTTTTTCATCAAATTCTAACGCCCAATCGTAAGGATTAGCCTCTATTTCTTCTCTTATTCCAGCAAAAGAGTGAACAATATTTCCACTGCCCAAAATAAGCGCTCCTTCATCACGCAAAATATGAAGATTTGAATAAAAATTCACGTGCTCTTCAAGACTTAATTTTTTATTCATACTCAACTGCACCACAGGAATTTGTGCCTTTGGGAATAAATGCGCTAAAACACTCCAAACGCCATGATCAATACCTCTTGCATCGTCAGTGCTTATTTCACCCTGATCATATATTTCTTGAATACGTTTTGACCATTTTTTTGAGCCTTTATACATGTATTTAAACTTATTTAATTTATCCCCAAAGCCAAAAAAATCATACATTATATTAGAATCTTCATTATTTGTTACGATAAATCGATCTACAAACCAATGCGCCGACACACAAAGCAAAACTTTAGGTGGATTTTTTATTAAACGCATTCCCCAAGCGTTTAATGCTTCAGTAAAATTTGACTTCTCTATTGCATTCATAGGAGAGCCATGTCCAATAAATAAAACAGGTTGCGTTCTCAAAATATAATACTCCATCAAGAATGCGTTGTTGACAGAACAATGCGCGAAAGAATATGATAATCTGCTTGATTTCGCAATTCTAAATTTTGATACATTGGCTCTGGTTTTGCACTGTGATTCACAACATGAAAATGAGTGATATGTTCCTTTTGAAATTGACTTTTTATATACAAATACTCATCTATAAGACGGATATCATCAATTATTGCTAAATCTAATTTATCAGTATCTCGTCCATATTGAATGAGCTCTACAATTTGTTTAGCCCAATAAATATTATTTTTACTTTTTTTTTCTTTTCCAAGATCATCAAGCATTTGATGAACTGATTTGCCTGTTTCTTTAACAATCGTGTTATCTTTAAAGCTTGGTGATTTATTATACCAATCATATTTTGGATATATCTTCTCGAGTTCCTTGCGGATCATATTTGCAATGGAGTACATTTGATGAGAGCCACTTGCTATCCGCTTTGCAAGGTAGGTCTTTCCAGCTCCATGCCCATCACCCGAAATAAATATTATTCTCATTTTCGCTCCCATAAATTTATTAAGTATCGTTTAGAAAATAATCTGAATTATAATTTAAAATCAAAATAAGAACAATTTTTATAATATTCTCAATTGATCTCACATCTATCATACTGAGGTGAAAATAAAGTCCCCCATATTACTAAACATACAGGTAAATCCTCTCTTCGATAAGTTAAATACTCAAGATCATACCAGCTAAATATACTGCGAAATGAAATTTTTACATCTACAGATTTTACATTACTTGGTAGAGTAAAAATTGCAGAACTGCCATAGTGCCCCCACCATCCATAATACTCTGGTTTATCCCCATCCAAATGATCATACAAATAATCCATTTGAATCTGAGCATTAAAAAAAGCATTATTTTTAAATTCAATATAGGCAGGAGAAAACTTTTGCGAAACTCCATAAGCTTTAATGAGACCATTTTTATCACCTTCACTTAAATTTTCTTTTGCTCCTAAAACGGCTCCCTCCTTAAGTGGTTTAATTGTGCTCTCGGTTAAATCTATTTTTATATTTTTTCCAAATGAATCATAGCTATAATGCATGATTGAATCATAATCATACTCACCAAAACGAATAGTAGATTCTCTTCTTTTTAAAAAATTATGCATTTTACTTGGATCAATATTTTCTTCGACAATTTTTACAAATTGATCTCTATCAAAACGCGAATGTTCATGGTAAAACCCAAGTAAATGCATTAATTCATGCATAAGTGCAACTCGTTTAAAACATATTCCATTGTCAGAAAGTACAATGGTTTGTTTATAGTTGTTAAAAATTTTTTTAATATTACCAATACCACTTGAGCATTTATTTCCTTTTTCAATGAGTACATAGTTATCATTCTCTTTGATATTTATTTTTTCAATAAATGAAATATCTGCGACTGAGGATAAAGCTTGCATTGCACTTCGCACTTGCGACTTTTCTTCCGCACTAAAATCATTGTCATTAAACTTATATTGAACAATTCCATTGTCCCAAAATAAAATATCTTCTACAGGAGCATTTCTTTTTGACTTTCTGTTTACTAAAGTCTTTGAATTGAGATTTGTTATTGGATAAGTTGTTTCAATAGGAGAAGCAAATAAATGTGAACATTCTAAAGTGAATATAAGACCTATAATAAAAAAATTCCGTAATTTTTTTCTTGACATGCTAAAATCCCTAAATAAATAAAATTGCACTATATTTAATCAAATACTATGATAAATTATAAAAATATAGAACTTTCTATATTTAGTTTTTTTTATTAATATTTTTTTAAAAAATTTACAAATTTAAATATTTTTTTATTTTACTCTTAAACAGTTAACCAATACACTAAAATAACTTATATTTATTTCAAACTCAGTTAATTGCATATTTTTTAAACATTATTCAAAAATAATATCATTATTTCAGAATGATTCATTCAATTTTTTATTTAAATTTAAAAAAACCTAAATCCACACTCTTTATCTTAAAAATAAAAATTGTAGTATTTCGTTTTATTTAACTAAACAGTCTCTTCTTTTTTAACAGGATGCGCATCAAAACATTTTTCAACTTCGTCTTTTGAAAAATATTTCTTTTTACAGCGGGAACAAACATATTTAGCACCATCCCGTGTATATTTATCGCTAGGATTTTTTTCCTTTTTAGGATTCATATTCATAATGGAGTCCTCCCAAAACCACTTATCGGAGACTTTTAGCCTCTCTTAATAAATAATTAACATATAAAATCTTAAAGTAACTTTTGCTATTCTTTTTCCATAATAGGTTATCGTTTTTAATACACTTTTTAACAGATCTTCAGTTCCTACCCCATTTTTGCTTATGACATAGAATATGGATGACTTAGTTGATTTAAAGCGATAATTATTGATTTAATTCAATTATTTTATGATATACACATCCAAAGATCGCCTCCATTTTATCTTTTCCCTCCTGATTCTTCCAAAATCTTAAACTTTTATCATTTGGAATTAATATGACATTTATTGTGAATCCATTTCTACGTATCAACTTGAAATGAGGATTACGATCAGGCATTAAAAATTAATACAATTGGTCCGATCCTCATGTTTTATACATAATATATTAAATATGTCTTTCTAATGCTCACTGAGGCTTAAAGTGTTAAGAGTCTATCCCTTATAGACTAACTCTGAAGGAACGACCTTCAGCACTTGCACAGCATTGCTAAAATATCTTTCTATATTTACCATGCATTCATGATACTCTTTGACAAATACTAGCTAATCGTAATATTAAAATTGAAGTAATAGGAAAAACGGGGGTATTTCCTGTATTTGAAAACTATTTAATTTCATCAATTTTTTCAAAAAAACCTATCTAAAAAATGAAATTTTAGATTTAATTAAAAAAATAATATATTTATTGTAACATAAGGAGTTTCAATTGAAAAATCTATCATTTTTAATAAAAGCATCTGCTTTAGTTCTTCCAATAGCTTTTGTTTTCACTTAATATTGAAACAAGTCAAAATTGATCCCGCTTTATCAATTTATAAAATGAACTCATTTACTTTAGGAGGAGCCTCAAAAAGAGGTTGGGCAACATGGCTTACAGCAATAGCTGATACAAGAATAACCGCAATAGTTATTGATGTTTTAAATACCAAAGAGCTCATTAAAAAATTCAAAAAAATTTATGCGAATAATTGGCCAATTGCATTATATCCTTATTTTAAAGAGCAATTATTTCAATATACTAACAAAGATAGTTTTAAAGAACTTATGAATATAGTTGATCCATTTGCATATAAAAATACATCAAAGAAAAATCGTTTAAAAATTCCAAAACTCATTTTAAGTTCAAGTGGTGATGATTTTTTTCCTCCTGATAAGGTGTTTGAAAACTATAAAGATCTTAGTGAAAAATCATATTTTCGCTACGTACCAAATTCAAGTCATTATGTGTCACATAAAGTAATAGAAAATTCAAGAAATTACTCTTAAATTGAATCCTAGCATTAAAACCGTCTCACTCTGGCAAGCTATTAATGAAAAAGAAAGAGATTTTCGCTATGCATGTGGCATAAAATACAATGAAATAAAATATCAAACACCGCAAAATCATCAACTTAAAATTACAATCAAAGAGCCCAATACAGGGTGGAGTGCATCTTTTATTGAAGTAACAGATAATGATGGATTTATTCAAACCACGCCCAATATTGTTTTACCAAGAAATAAATTTCCTGATTCTATTGACACAAATAAGAAAGATGGATGCAGCGTATTATCATTACATTAGAATCTAAAAATAAACATTCGTTTTCCATATGTCAGTAAAGAAGTTCGGGTGAGCCATTCAAAGAATTATTTAGAAGTTTTTTATTCGAGTGGTGAACTTTTATCAACCCATAAAAAATTAAAAGGTATTGGAATAAGTAATTTCTCTCTGCTTTTAATCCAATTATTTTTCTACGACAAAATGGGTTGACTGTTGTGCTTACGATATTGCAAAGTTCAAATCTAAAATTTTTATATACTTAGAATCGTGTTAAAAAAAACTATAACGAGTTCTTTAAAATCATTTTTAGAATTTTTTCTGGCTGGCTTTTCTTAAAAATATATTTAATATATTTTTTTTTAAGAATTTTTTGAGCTGCATCAGAAAATATAATAATATTTGATAACTTAACATTTTCATTTATTAAATTTTTATACTTTTTTTCATAAATATCATAAAAATGACAATCTGGAAAATAAAAATCTACTATAATGTAATCAAATAAATCTATATTACAATAATTTATAAAAAATTTTATGTCTTTTTGAAAAACTAATGAGTGAGAAGATAAATTTTCTTTCCAATAAAATAAAAATTCATCTTCATCATCAATAAAAGCAATATTCATATATACACCACCGATTTTTTAAAGGGAATTTGAATTTGGCAAATAAAAATATTATCTTTTATATCTATTAGACTAGAACCACCTTGGACCTCAGTTAGTTTTTTAATAATAGAAAGTCCGCGACTTTTAGAATTTAAATTGATGTGATTTAAATTCGTATAATTTGAAATTTTAATTTTAAAACTCCAACTTTTTAAGCAACTTTCAAATTCAATATATGCAGATTTTTTACTCCCATGATTTGCAATATTACTAATTATATTGCTCGCAATACGGCTCATAAATAATTCATTTGAAAAAATAAAATCAGAATCATTATTATTATTATTAATAAAATTCAGATCAATAGAAGTACCTAACTCTAACTCAAGTTCAAAAGCTGCTTGTTCAAATATATTTTTAATTGAAAAATAATTTTCTCTGAATGTTTTTTCGATTAAATTTAACTCTAGAAGATTTGACATACTCTCCATAAGTAATAAATTTTTTTCAGCTAGTTGTAAAATATTTTTTTCTTTGCTAAATGAACAGTATTTTTTTATAGAACGACTTAATTTCTTACCATCATGCAGTAGATCAAGGCACTCAGAAGATAAATTAGACGATAATAAATACATACGACTCAATTGAGTTTTCTTTTCTTTAAAGATCCAAAGCTGTTCAAAAGTAAAAATAGAGCAAAAGAAAGAAGGGAAAATATAGCAATAATATATTTGCACAATATTTCCATTCATAAAATTTATATAATCAATAATTCTGATTAAGCTTATGATCAGAATAGTAATAGCCACTAAATTAAAATAAATTTTATCTTTTAACGAGCTTTTTTTTGAAATAACATAATTTGATTTATTTAGAAAAATAAAGAAACTAGGAATTAATGCTGTAAAGAAAATCATTATAAATATGAAATATTTTTCGTTTACTTCTACAAAAGTAAAGACCTCGTTAAAAAAAATGGATAAAACTCCCAGAAATAAAATGCAAAAAGTGGGAATCAATATAAATAATTCCATAACTTTAGATCTTTTTAGATTTAAAAAATTACTAGCAGAAAGATATAAAAAGAAGTTAAAACAATATTTTGAAAATAACCCTATAAAAAAAATAACTGAATTATTCGTATCAAAAATCTGAATTCCAGGAAAAAATGCGATATAAAAAATCGAAAAAAAAGCAAATAAAGCAATATTAATAATAGCTTTATTTAGAAAAATTAAACAGAAATAACCTAAAATTATAAAATTACTTATTAAAATGAAAATAGATACTATTTTTAAATTACTATTAAAATCAATTATAATACTAAATGAATTTAATAAAATAAATTTAATTAATATGAAAATGATAATATAAGTTGTTAATAAGAATAAATTTAAACCCAAAAAAATTATCAATTTTGGAAACATATTTATATTTAATTTTTGCAAAATTTTCATTATAAATTTTCCTTATAAAAGGATTTACTGCCATCGGTAGCAGACCTTTCAAGAATAAACTCAGATACTTCCTGTAATAGAGAATTACCACCATACAGAATTGTGCAAAATACTAGGAACAAATGATCAAAATATTTCTCTCTTTTTTTTAAATTAATCTTTTCCTTAATAAGATTTGAAAATAAAGATAATCTCCTTTTATTAAGAATAAAAAAAAGTGTTTTAATCTGAAAACTAGCTTCTTCAGTATTTTTAAATACATTTGAACGATTCTCGAGGAATAAGATAAATTCTGAAAGAGTCATTCCTTCGAGACAAGCAAAATCATGAAGTAACTGAAGTGATTTTATATAATTACCATTAATATCTTTAGTAATTCTTTCGAATTGTCTTAATGAATATCCAAATTTATTAGCTAGATTATGATTAAATATTCTATCTTTTCTTTTTACTCTTTCAAGATAGAACCACATACTTATTAAATAATGCTCTTTATCTAAAAATTTTTTACTCAAGAAGAAACCTTTCATAAATAAGGAGTTAACTATTAATAGATTTTTAAATATTTAGCAAGGTTGATATTAAATAAATTCTATATTTATTGGTAATCTATCTGAAATCATATTTTAATTTGGTAACCTATTTTAGAAACTATTAAAACATATAGTCACAATTATAACCATATGTTTTAATAGCAAATATTTCTCCGAATTAAAAAAAATACGACATTTTATGACATATTATAAAAGTGAAAATTTGACGCTCTTTAAAAGTTAAAGTATTTCTCTATCGAGCAGTTTTAATTAATGGCTTTTAAATTATAATGGAGATTTTTGAATGAATCGTTGCAAAAACATTGGATTACCTAGAAAGAAATTATTTTTATCATTAGAAGATTCAAAATTATTACGCGTTGAAATTGATAATTATATAGACGGTAAAATTGAAGAATTTAATCAAAACATTCCTTTTGCAGAACATTTTAAAAGAGAAGAAAGTTTGCATTTAGGATATTATAAAAGATTTTTAATAGAAACAGTTTTAAGAATTAGGCTACTTCGGGTTGTAGAGTCAAAGGCACTAGTAGAAATTACAAAAATCTCACCGGAAGCTGCTCAGGTTTGGGCTAACTATGAAATGGAAGAAATGATCCATGATGAATTATTCATGTCAGATTTAGAACAATTAGGAGTAAATAAAAAAGATATATTTAAGATTGAACCATATTTATCTACAAAATTATTAAGTGGATATTTTAATTATTTATTGGATCATGAAGGACCATTAGGAGTTGTAATATATTCCTATTTAGTTGAGTATGTAAATGTTAAATTAGACCCGAAAAAAATTGAATCATTAAGAAATAAATTAACCGAAAAACAACTAAAAGGCTATAATTCGCACTCAAAAACAGATATATTTGATGATCATCCAGGAGAGGTATGGAAAACAATCAGATACCTTATTAAAGATGAAATTGATATTAAGAATATTTATAAATATATTGATGAAAATCAATCTATTTTAGGGATGTTTTTTAAAGAAATCTATTCGGAAACAATTGAAAGAAGATCATTATGAACAGAGGGGTGATTATTCTTTCCCATAGAGGGTTTTCTTTTTTAGAAGAAACTATTAAATGGATAAAAATTAGAAATTTAAAATGTTTTGTACTTAGCTCTAGTATTGATTCAAATAGTATATTAGATAGACATAATTTTTTAAAAAATAATACTGATAATTATAAAATAATCGAACATAATTTTCTTGATAAAACTGATATAAAAAAATATATAGAAGAACTTGTCATCAGCGGTTACTTTTTACTAGGCTGTATTTCAGTTTGGGAAAGTTATCGTTCTATTATGGCTTATGCAAATAAATTAATTTGCGTTAATGATTTAACTGAAGAAAATGTAAATAAAATTTCAGATAAGTATTTTCTGCGAAAGAAACTAAATGATTTTGGATTAAGTTCAATAAAATCATATATATTAACAAGAGAAAATATAGAATATATAAAAAAAGAAAATAGAAAAATGTTTCTTAAACCTAGAATTGGAATGGCTTCATTTTTAACAAAAAAATTAGATAATGATACATATGATGAACTTATAAAACATCTCTTTATCGCTGAAAAAGATCTTGATTTTAATGGCACCATAAATTCAAAAACTGATTTAATTGTAGAAAATTTCATTGAAGGCAAAGAGTATAGCTTTGAGGTTGTATGTTCAAAAGAATTAATTCAAATTTTGGCCGTAAATGAAAAATATTTTATTCATCAAACTGGATTTGTAAATTTAGAAACAGCTTGTGTTTGTCCTCCAATTTCATTAACAGAAAATGAATTACAAAATGGAATAAAATATATTACTGATGTTTGCTCTATTTTGTCTTTAAATAATGGTGTGTTTCATATTGAGGCAAAGTATGAAAGATCCATAAATAAATGGGAAATAATTGAAATTAATTGCAGAGTTGGTGGAAGCTTTATAAATAAAAGCTCTGAAAAATGGAGCGGCATAAATTTAATTGACATTTGGCTAGATATTATTTTAGGTAATGAAGAAAATCTCCATAAAAAAATAATAAAATCGATTAAATACGAGGGCATTTCTTCTTTTTTCCGAGTTTATTTTGGCGAACCTGATAAAAAAATATTATCCGTTTCTAGAAATGAAGTTGAAATTGAACCAAATGAATGTCAAATTCTTATAAAATTGCCAATTTTAACACCTAAATCTCAAAGAGAAATTTTCATTGCTCAATCTATATGGCATATGAAAGAAATAGACAATGAAAAGGCTCATAAAATTATGCTTGAATCTAATAAATTATTGGAGATAAAATATGCTTAATTCAGTTATTATAATCGACTATAATCTTACTAGATTTAATGATGTAAAAATAATGTCAAATTATATAAGAAATAAATACAAATTACATGTTATTTTGATTCGAGAAAGTCCAAATAAGATAGATTTTAATCTTGCTGATCATGTTATTGACCTACAGGTATTAGATAAATATTTTGTTGATAAATCTGTCTATCAAATAGAAAAAATGAATATTAATCCTGTCGCTATTATACCATTTTCTGACAATTCTGTTATTAACGGCTCTGCACTTGCAGAGCATTATAATCTAAGATCAGATCTATCAGAAAAAGCACTAGCAGCATTTTCCAAAATTGAATATAGATTAAAAGAACAACAAGAATCAAATATTGAAAATTATTTATATAGACCTTCATTCTGTATTGTAAATAATAAAATAGATATTGATTTATTTTTAGAAAAAAACACACTCCCATTTTTTTTAAAAGCTGCATGCGAAGGTAATAAAAGAGGAATTATTAAAGTTAAATCTATAGAACAAATTGAAAATTCATTTAGAAAGGTAGAGCAATTTTTGGAAGCAGGAGTCTCTTGTGAAGAATCAATATCATTTGAAAGAGAATTTTCTGCAGACGGAATAGGAAAATTAAAATTTATTACTGAGAAATTTACTGATAAAGAAGGAGAACATCCTGTTGAATACATGCAGATAGTCCCAGCTTTAATAGATAAAAATATTGAAAATATTATTCATTTATCTTCAAATTTTGCAAATAAAATCTGTGGGCGTTTAATAGGCCCTTATCATAATGAGATAAAAGTCAACATTGATTCACAAAAGGCGGCCATTATTGAACCTAATCGACGTCCTGCAGGTATGAAAATTTGGTATTTGGCTGAAAAAGTTTTTGGAATTAATTTATTTGAATACTGGATAGATCTTTTAGTAAATACTAATCCTAATTTTGAAGACAAGCTTGTTCCGAAGGGGATTTGCGCAATTAAAATGTTGAAAGCTCCTAAAACAGGAATTTTATATGAAAATCTAAATAATAATGACATTCTAGAACAAATATTGTCACATTTGAATATAAATAGTTTTTATAGTCAAATAAATTTTTTAGAAATATTTGATTTGGAAATATTTATTCATAAAAAAAATTCAAAAACCATTTCTGACTTGCAAAATAATTCTGACTTTATGGGTAGCATATGTCTTTTTATTCCTACTCAAAATATTACAGAGAAAGAAAGAAATTATATAATTGATATTTCAAGAACTATAGAAAATATTTGGTATGAAATTATAAATAAAAAAATAAGGTAATAATTTATAATGAAAATTCTAATTTTACATCGCATTCCATATCATAAAATTGATTATCATTTAGGCATAAATCATAATAAGCATAGTGTTTTTTATATTGGATTAGAGTCATCCCTCTCTTCAATTCCTAGTGAATTGAATTGTCATAAAATAATTAGAAATACTGAAATAACGTATTTAGATCAAGTTATATCTTTGTCAAAAGAAGTTAATGGTTTTGACGATATTATTTCACTTTCAGAATATGAATTGCTTGAAGCAGCACAATTACGCGATTTTCTTTCAATTGGAGATAAAAATTCATTTTCACGCGCAATGCTTGTACGTGATAAGGTTTTAATGAAAGAAGAATGTGCAAAAAATAATATTAAAATCCCTGTAGTTTTTAATTTAAAGATGTTTTATGAAAATAAATCATATAGAGAGAATATATTATCTAAATTTAATAAATTAATATTAAAGCCACGCTCAGGAGCTTCAAGCGAAGGAGTAAGTATAATTGATTCCAAATCATCTGAATCAAAAATAAAAAGTATTAAAAATATAGAAGATTTTGAGCTTGAAGAATTTATTGAAGGATCTATATTTCATGTTGATGGAATTGTAAATAATGGTAATATACTTCGTTGTGTATCTAGTAAGTACATTAATACTTGTTTTGATTATGCTTACAATAAACTTCCTTTAGGTTCAGTGCAGCAATATAGTGATATTACGAATAGAGAATGGATTCAAAAAATTATTTGTGCACTAAAAATAAATGAAGGAAGTTTTCATCTCGAATGGATTTTAAGAGGCAATGAAGCAATCTTTTTGGAAATTGCAAACCGAGTTGGTGGAGCGGATGTTGTTGAAACTTTTCAAAGAAAAACGAAAATTCATTTGCCTTCTGCTGAACTTGCATTAAGAGTAGGTGAAAAGTATACTTCTGATTTTAGCCATTCATATGAGAGTGAAAATTTTTATGGATGGTTTGTTTATCCTGGTCATATTTATAATGAATCGAGAATAAAGATAGATGGTTTTTCAAAATTTGTAGAATCTAAATTATTAATCAACTATAATAAATTATCAAATAAAACCTCAAAGAATATGACATACCAAGCTTATGAAGTACCTTTATCAGGAGTGGTCGTTGGAAAAAGTCCTGATGAAGTTAGAACTTTTATTGAAAATATATTTTATGATGTAAATATTCAACCTATTTGAGGTTTTTTATGAAAGCAGGATTTTATAAAAAATTTTCTATATGTTCATTTTTTTCTACATTGGGAGATCAATTTACTTTATATGCAATTCCTTTAATCGTTTTTAAATTAACTCAGAGCATTGCGCTTTCTGGGTTAACTTTTGCAATAGAATGGATTCCTCGTGTTTTAAGTCTACCCGTCGCAGGTGTCTTTTGCGATAAGATTTCTTCAAAAAAAATCTTTATGATATCAGAGTTTTCTAGAATGTTGCTTCTTATTCTAATATTTTTGAGTTTAAGTATATTTCAAGATATCTTTAACTTATTAATTTTTTTTATTGCTCTTTTATCTATTTTTAATGCATTTTCATTCGTTAGTTTAGATTCGGCCATTAGTAAATATTTTTCAATTACTGATTTAAAAAAAGCGCAGTCAATTATGCAATCAAGTAATCAAATAAATAGTATATTAGGACCTGCCATAGCCGGAGTATG
This sequence comes from Fluviispira multicolorata, assembly GCF_009208585.1. Taxonomy (GTDB): domain Bacteria; phylum Bdellovibrionota_B; class Oligoflexia; order Silvanigrellales; family Silvanigrellaceae; genus Silvanigrella; species Silvanigrella multicolorata. The sequence goes on along the minus strand of NZ_WFLN01000005.1, from coordinate 451,101 downwards.
TGTAAGTTTTTTTCAAATGAATATTATATTTTTATTTGGCGCTTTTTTTTATTTTTTTTCATTATTATTTTTTATATTAAATAAAAATTATTTTTCTTCTTTAGATAATTTTCCCATTCGTTCAAGTGATAATATTTTCATATCTATTTTTAAAGATAATTTAAAAGCAGGAGGAATTATTTTTAACAATATTCAATTAATTTATTTTCTCATTTTTTCAACTCTAATTAATGTAATTTATGGTATGATTTTAGCTCTTCTTGTTCCAATTATTTCACTTTCTTTAAAATTGCCATTATATTATCTGTCATTTTTTTCAATATTTGCTGGATTTTTTTGTGTATTTACACTTATATCTATCAATTCATTTTTAAATAAAATTGATCTCCAAATTTTAGGATGTTATTCACTTTTTTCCATAGCTATTAGTGCGATTTTTTTTGGCTATTTAAATAATTTATATTTTATGATTTTTGCATTTTCCATTCTAATTACAAGTATAAGTGTTTTTAACATATTTATCCGAAGTGAAAGATCTAGGTTAATACCATCAGAAAATCTTGGTAAATGCACCGGATTAATTGTAATGATATCTCAATTAAGCTTACCATTGAGTGGTTTTTTCATTTATCAATTTAGTAATAAAATACCACCAATATCATTATTGAATATTATTAATACTCCAGTTTCAATATTGATTATTATTTTAACTCTTTTTTATTTTTTAAAATTAATTAAAACAAATAATCTAACAAAAGTTGTATGAGGTAATTTCATCATTCTTTTTCCCGGATAATCTAACATTTTTTAAAAATATATATTTTTTTATCTTTTATAATTTAACTGTAATTTTATAAATTTATAGTTAAAATTTATCTATTTCAAAGTGCTTAATAAGTAGAAACATGATAAATTAATATAAGAATAAAATAAATATTTTCAATGGAGATAGATATTTTTTGCTTCTTAAGAGTATAATTAGGGTGTGTTCTCAAATTTTCCTCCAAATGATGCAACACCCGTAGGCATCTAGAAAAACAATACTATTTAGTATCACTCACACCATATTGCTGCAGTCTTTCTTTATGGTGTGCTTCAATATCTTTTAACTTATCTGATACGCTATTGAGTTTTGAATTTATTATATAACTTTTTAGTATACTTATTCTCTTATAAATTTTTGAGTACTGCTCTCTTTCTTCTTTTGATAAACTATTTGAATTTAATCTCTCAACAGCATTTTCTAAATCAAGTTTTTTTTCTAAGTAAGTTTTTTCTTCTTCAGCTAACTGTAAATTATTAGGAGTATTTTCCTTATCTTCCATCGTATTTATAACGGGTGCTTCTTCTTTTTTAGCTTCTGGTTTAATCTCATTTTTATGAACTGATTGATCTGCCGTCACCTGAGTTATAGGAGTATTCTTATTTATAACCATTTCATTCTTTAAGTGATTCTTTATATATATGACAATTAAAGAAATTGATATTATAGATATAAATAAAAAAATATACTTCTTTTTCATGCTTTATTTCCTTCTATTCTCTTCTTTATATAGTTATATAATATATCTTATTAAATTATTTTTGATACTCATAAACCACCTTTGCATTATATGGTATTGAATTTATTTCTTGAATCTGCATCGCTTTATACAAACTATTATTATCCATATTTAAAATAATTCTACCATTATCTGGAGAAATTAATCTTTCAAAAATTGCAATAAATTTTTTGTGCTCTATATTGTCAAGATTTATCTTTTGTAAAGATTCTTTTAAATATAAGCCTGATAACAACATATTTCTGTCTCTTGAATTGTAAACTGTATTATCATAGTATTCAGAATTATGAGTTAACATATTCTGATATAAATTAACAATTTCATTGTTTTCAAGAAGCTGCGATACAGTACTTTGTTTTCCAAATTTACCTGAAAAATTCATTTTAATTTTTGCTTTACCTGAATATAGATCACATACTAAATCACTTAAAGACATTTCAAAATTAGTAGAGCCGCCTGTAAACATAGTTTGTGTAAGAAGTAAATCTGTTTGCGGCTTAAATTCTTCTTTGAGCCCAATAATGTTTGAAATTGCATTTTTATCATATTCAATTATATAATTTATTTTATCAATAGAAAAACTATTATCTAATTGAAAATTAGATATATCAATATTTTTTATCTCAGCAGCTTTTTCAAGAATTCTTTTTCTGAATGTAGCCAAGTTAAAATGGATACCAGAATCAGCCGCTATTAATACAATATTAAATTTTCTGACAAACTTTTTTTGTTCATTTCTTACTGTTTCAGGAAACATTGTATTGACGGCATTAAGGGCTTTCGTCTCAATTTGTGCACAACTTTCTTTTGTAATACCTGATGGATAAAAAGATCCAATACTATTACTTTTTAAATTTATTGTGCCTGTCAGATTTTTTGGAAGAGAAACAAAAGAGACTTGATTGTATTCGTCAATTGTAAAAGTAACAGGTTCAGAACTTTCTGGTATTTGTAAATTATAATTTACTGCGTAAATATTAAATGAAATTATAGAAAAAAAAGAAATTAAAAAAAAATCAACGTATCTCATAAAAAAACCTTTCAAAATGCGATTAAAAAATCATTTTTTTAATCGCATTTTTTTATAATTTACTAGAAAATGTCAGAGTTGAACTTCTATCTAATATTTGATATCCATTCACTTTATCTTCTACCCAAACATTTGTATTTGTCTTAAAATCAGATACTGCTGTTGAATTACCAAAAATTGAACCAAATGTTCCAAGTACAAAAGAACCAACTTGGCAATAATAATAATAACACCTTCCTAACTGAGCTGAAGCATACATAATTCCAGATGTAGGAGGAGGATTTAAGCTTGGCGGAGTTGAACCAGAATTAATCATTGCAAATTGCCTTAAAGCTTTATCAACTAAAAGAATCTTTTCCTGACTTGTTATTTCATCTTGCTCTTGTTTAGTATATTGAAACTCAGAAGAATCTCCATCAAAAATAATTGAAAACCAATCTTTAGATTCTTTATCTTCTATTACAGAATTTACACTTGTTGTTGAAAACCATCCTCCATTACTTGTTTTTCGTTCTACTCTAGAAAACATATTATATAGATTATAAGTTGCTTTAAAAGATCTTCTTGCTTTTAGTTGATAAGTATAATTTACGTTCAAAGCTAAATTTGCAGAAATATTATTTATATTATTTGCAGCAATTGGTTTATTTACATCTTCATAATAAGTACATGCACCATTTAAATTCAATCTAATTTTTCCAGAAATACTTCCAAAAGGTGATTTACCTTCACTCTCACTATCATTGAGTGTTGGAGGAGTTTTAGAGGAATCAATATTTTTTATAGTTTGTGCTTTTAATCCAGGAATATTTGCATCTATTAATGTAGAAACAGTTGAATCAGCTTCCCCCGTGCTGTTTTTTAATGAACTGCTAAACATTGCATCTTTTATTAACATTGGTTGCCAATGAAGATTTAAATTTTGATTCAACTGCTGATATTGTTGAACTAATGAATTTGTGTCTACATCAAAAATAACTTGAGCAGTAAGTCCTTCTAAAATAACATATCTCTGATAAGAATTAATTGCTGCACTTGATATATTATCTACAGATGTTTGAAGATCCAATAATGGCTTAATAGCTTCCACATACTTATTATTTTGATATACATAATCATCAGAAGCTTTATTTCTTTCTTTTTTTGCTTGATAATAATTCTCTTCAGCCTTATTAAATACTGTTGCTAAAAAAAACTTATAGTCATTCATTAATTTATCTAAATATTGCTTTGCTGCTAATGTTTCTGGAGAAGTAGGATCTATCCTCGATTGTCTTGAATATGTGGCTCTTGCTTCATCAATTTCATCCGTATATTTTTTATCTGTAGTTTTAACGTTTTCATATATTGAGCTAGCTACATCATAGACAGATTCTTTCTCTGTAAGTTTTAAATGTAATTTCTCTTTCTCTTTATAAATTGGTTCATAGTCTTTCACCATTTTGCTAATTTTTTCTATTAAAATTAACCTTACTTTAGTACTTTCTTCCAGTGCTTTTAAATCATTCTTTAGTGCAGGGCAAATTCCCAAATTTGAATTTTGTTGAACAGCAGATACTGTTACTTTCCCAATATTAGGAGGTAATACATACCCAGTTGTACATTCTTCATCAAATGCTATCCCACTTGCATTATTAGGATGTTTAATATTACTTAATGCACATTTATTATTAATTGTTGGGCCACCTGCAAAAGCATTGTAACTAAGTAGAGCAGGAATAAGCAATCCAAAAGAAACTGGTTTGAAGCTCACTAAATCCTCCTAAAGGAATTAAAATATTCTATTAAATATCAATTACTTAACTAATATTTAATAAATATAAAAAAATAAAATGTATTAATCTAAAAATCTGCTGGCTATCATATTTGAAAAAAAAAATTAATCAAAAAAATTTGAGCATTTTTTTGATTAATTTGCTTTAATATTATTAAAATCACATTACTATATTATTTATTTTTTGTTAAATTAAATAATTAGTATATGATAATTTCCCAATACAACTTTTTCGCAAAGGAAAGAAGGCGCTTTAAATCTATAATATATACGGATTTTGGATTTTTTGAAAAAAGCTTTGCATATTTTTTTTGAGCTAATTTTAAAAACGCTTAACACTATCATATAGTTTATAAAAAATGTGTTATAATCAAATAATCATTCAATAATGAATCAGATAAAGTGAAGTTTAGTCAAAACTAAATAATTTCTATAGGAATATAATAAGCAATACTTTTTGGTAGTATTTTAATACCATATTCTTTACATTTTTCTTGCACAATAAAATCATCATATCTACTAGTAATAAGAATTGATTTATTTGTTAAATCATACTCTTTAATAAGATCAATTCCCGTTAAATTTGAACCGATAAGTTCAAAGTCTAAAAAGAAAAATATTTTATCTTTTTGATTAAATGATTTATAAAAATCCATAAACTGCAATTGGTTTTTAAAATGTTTAACAATAATATTATATTCAGGCTTAATTATTGATTTTAATTTATGGCGCATAACATCATGTATTGACTCATCATCATCAAATATGACTAAAGTACTATCCTTTTGTAAATGAACAATTTGTGGAAGCCAACTAGGAGAATCTGAAGCCGGCAATTTAATAGTAATTACAGTTCCTTCATTTACTTTTGAAGTTATACTGAGATTTCCAAACCAAGACTTTATAAAATCAATTGAGCTTGATAAACCTATACCACTTCCAGTTTCTTTAGTAGTTAGACCACCTTCTTTCACCTTTTGTAAAATTTCCTCCGGAATTCCACAGCCATTATCTTCTATTTTAACATTAAAAATATTATTGATGATACTTAAAGAGACATTCACATATCCATTATATTTTATTGATTCAACAGAATTATTAATTAAATTTGATAAAACCGATTGAAATTTAGAACTATTTACTTCAGATGTTTGAGTTAACACATCATTGTCAATAAATGCATTGATTTTAATATTTTTATTAGAATACTGAACTCTTTTTTCAGAAACAATTTTGTCAATTAATATTGAAATAATCTCTTTAGAAATGGAATTTTCACTTAAATTAGATTTTTTATTTAGTTTACGAATAAGATTATTTGCAATATCATCAATTCTTTCTGTAGCATTACGAATAAATACTCTTTCATTTTCTGGCAAAGTACTTATTCTTTTTAAATATATATTTAGAACTGACAAAGGTGATCGTATATCATGTACAACTTGTGACGCTACTTTAGCTATAGCTTCAGATTCAGTTTTTTGAACTAATTGTTTTTGAGAAGAAACAATATTTTTAGCCATATATGCTACAGAGTTAATTAAGTTTTCTATTTCATAAAAGTTTGATTTAAAACTAATCTTTTGAACAGCAATTTCTTCAATAGAGGAATTTTGTAATAAGTAAGAAATATTTTGAACAGGATTTCCAAAATATTTACTCATATAGTTCACAAAAAAAGCCAATATAATAGCAGTAACTACAATAATTAGTATAATGGCATAAATTGATTTCATTAAGGCATCTTTTATTGATAAATCTGAATAATTTGCTATTGTAGTTGAAGCTACTTGATTCCTCCTTTCATCAAAATATGTATTAGTTTTAATATAACCTATACTATGAGTTATATTTTTATTAATTGGAAAATTACATATTACATTACCATTTGAGTCATGCACTTGGAGAGCCTTAAGACTGCCAGAATCATAAAATAATCTACACTTTCTAAATACTTCAGCGTAAAAACCAGTTAAAATGTCATTTTTGATTGAATCAGAAAATAAATTTTGAGACATTAATATTTTTTCTTTAAATGATGTAATTAAAGTATACTTAACAATAAAAAATGTGCTCAATGCATATATTATAAACACTAAAATAAAAAGCAAAAAAGTAAATAAAAAAATTGCTCTTTTAAAATTTAATTTCATACGGTACCTTATATATTATTTCCAAAATATTTTCCATAGCTCACCCTCATATCGAAATTTTTCCTCAGGTATTACAATATTCTTCTTTTTAATTATAGGTAAACTAGCTTGAAATAATGGAATGAAATAAAATTCATTTTCAAATCTTTTAAATGAATCAGAATATTTTTGTAATCTCTCCACAGGTTCACTTATAAAACGATATTTTTCTAATTCTTTAAATAAACTATCAGTAGGAATATTACCAAAATTAATGATACTATTACTTTTTAACGGATCCAAGTATCCATCTGGATCAGGAAAATTCCCAACATATCCTGCAATTAGTAGATCATATTGATTCTTTTTAATTTCGTCTATAAAATTTAAATCTACAAAATTCCATTTTACTTTAACTCCTAGCTTTAAAAAAGTATCTTCAAATATTTGAAACATTTTATTATTTATATTCCCTTTTTGCACTAATATTTTAATATTTTCTAATAAGTCTAATTTCTTTGACGAAAATACATAATCACTATTGACACTTTTTTTATAATACTCAATTGGCATAACTCCTTTGGGAAAATAATAAGGATTATATGAATAGAATTTTGAAAAATCTGAAGAACTATTGAAAGATTTTTGAATAGCATTACTTATATATTTTCTCGCATTTTTATTTTTAAATCTATTTTTACTCAAATTAAAAAATAAATGAGTATATATTAAACCACTCATTTTTTTTAACTCATATTCTACTGGTAATACTACATTTTCTATTTCTCCTCTTGGAAATCCAATAATAATATCAATATTATTATTTTTTAGTAATTCATTTTCTTCTACAGTATATTTCAATTTAAAAACAGATATTTTTTTAATGCTAGGCTTAATATTAGAATAATTTTCATATCTTTTAAAAATAAGTGATTCAGAGTCACTTGAGTACTCTGCTTTTAATGGTCCTGATCCAATAGGTATTTTTGTAGATATATTACTTTTTTGTAGAATAGAAAATGCTGGCATACTCAATATATAAATCAATGCAGGATAGGCACTTTTTAAATGAAATTGAATTGTATAATCATTTATCACATTTATACTTGGATGAATTTCTCCATATTGCAATAACTTTGAATTGCTTAAAACTTTTTCAAGGTAACTACCTGTTATTGATTCTGATTTCGGCCAAAAATGTCTTGACATGCTCCAAGCAACATCATCTGCAGTAACTAAATGCCCATTATGAAATTTTGTATTTCTATTTAAATAAAAAGTATATATTTTTTTATCACTTGATATTTCCCATTTCTCAGCAAGATCTCCTACTATTGAACCACTTTCATCAAAACGAATTAATGTCTGAAAAGCACATTGAACTAATAAATAATGCTGATAATTCCAAACCTTAACCGGATCTAGAGTTTCTGGAAATGCTGACACAGCAACATTAATCATATTTAAATTTTTTCTATAATGCGACTGAGATAATGAGGAAAGAGGAAAAATTAAAAATATCACTATGAATATCATTTTATATTTTATAAACATTTACATCCCCATAATTTATTTTTAAATTCAATTTCAATATATTCTTTTCTTATAAGGAGTTTTAAATTTTTATATATTTTATTATCTCTTCCTTGTTTTAAATATTTCAATAATTGTAATGATCCAGCTTTTTTCAGGAGATTTAATGATTCTTTTATATGATTTAATTGAGTTTTTGATGAAAACATATTTTCTTCTAATAACTTCTTTATCTCATCATTTAAATCTGCTAATTTGTATTTTCCATTATTGATATTATAATAATAAATTTCTTTTGAATCTATATATCTATAGAAATAAGGAATATCATTTCTTAATAATTGTTCTTTCTCTGATTTACTTATAATATTTTTATTATAAAAATAATTTTTATAAATATTAGTATTGCAAGGAATTACTCTAATAGGTTTTTTTTGAATTCTCTTACTATATAGTATTTTCAAATAAATATCATTATATATATCAAAAAAGCTCAAATAACCATATATTAAAGATGATATATAAAAGCCACTAGGGTTTAAATTGAAAACATCTTTTAACTTTGATAAACCGCAACTTTTATCAAATGTTGGATTTAAAGGCAATAAATGAGTTTGTGATAATAAATGCAATTTATTAAAGATGCATTCAATATCAATGGCACCAAATTTAATTTCATTATCAATATTCTTTCCAAATATTATATTTTCATAATGCAAGTCTGTAATTCCAAAAAATGAAAATAATGCTATAATTGCACCAAATGACTCCCAATTATTTTCATTTAAAATTGGTTGAGTTATCTTTTCTACTTTTTGATAATCAATATAGCCAGAAGAATAACCACCTTTATCAGGTAAAAAATTCAATGAAGGCAGCAAACTGTACCAATAAGGATACAAATCACTAGTATTAATTAAATTATTCTTAAAATGATTAATTAAAAAACTATTTTTACCTAAAAACATCCATTCCCAATAGATACAGCGAGGTTTATAAATTTTATTATCTGCATTGATATAAACTCTTTTTTGGCCATTATGAGGATCTCCAAGAAATATCATTGCTTTTCCTCATAATACTGTTCCAAAAAATTTAAACGATTTAATTTCTAATTTATCTAGATCCATACATTCTAATTTATCTAGATCCATACATTCTAATTTATCTAGATCCATACATTCTAATTTATCTAGATCCATACATTCTAATTTATCTAGATCCATACATTCTAATTTATCTAGATCCATATTTATGCATTTTTTTTCTTGTAAATTATTAATTTTATACATATTAAATATACTCCATAATGATTAATTGATAATCTCTTTTAACTCCGCATTTTTTAGTATTGAATAAAATAATACTAAAAATATTGCTAAGATTAAAAATAGCGCCCTTATTGTATTGTCATAATTTATAAAACTATAAATTATTTCAAATATCCCCAAAATAATTTGAGAATATATTAATCCAGCAGCTGAGATACCTGCTGCTTCATGCGGTTTACTTATTTTAAACCATTCACTGTTTATTTGTAAGCTTATCAGTGGATAACAAAAAAATATCAATGAAAATAAAACTATTTTCATTGGAAGAGAATTAGAAATCGGAAGAAGAATCAGTGATAAAATAATAATTGACAATGATATTAATACTAAAGGTATACTTAGAGATATCATATTTCCTTTATTTCTTAATTCAATAATTTTACCCCCTATAAAATAAAAAGAACCGTATAATATTAATGATATTGCATAACCATATTCATTACCAAAAAAATTTTCACCATATTTAAAAAGCATTATATTTGTTCCACCAAATCCAGCACAAACTAAAATTTCAGTAACTAAAATTACTTTTCGTGCTGGAGTAGAAATTAAGGATAAAAACATTTCCTTATACTTATTTGATTTTGATTTATTTGTAATCTTACTAAATTTCTTCATTTTCCAAAATATTATAGCTCCAAATAATGAGCCAATTGCGTCTAGCACAAGGACAACTTTTGCCATTTGTAAAGAAGGAGCTATCAATAAAAAAATCCCCACAAGACAATACGAACCTTGCATTAACACATTTGCTAATAAATTTAATCTACTTGTTTTTTGAAAATCAGGTAATTGCTTTAACCATGCGAATCTTAAAATAGAAATAGCTCCACCAATAACTCCTTTAAAAAAAGCACAGACAACAAATAACTCGATTGACTTTATAAAAACAGCTAGCAATATTAATGAAGTTGTAGAAAAAAATAATAATTCTGCCACAATTCCTATTTTATGTGGTGCAAATTTATTATGAATTAATGGAGATATAATGCTTCCAACTACATTTCCGATTCTCATTAAGAAAAAAAACATGCCTAAACTTAGCAAAGATGTTCCAAATGACGAACTTAAAATTGGTATAAATCCATTTGTAAGCACCGTTGGTACATTTGAAATTAACACCTGCAGAACAAATGGATTTACTTCAAACATACTTATTCCCTTAATTGCAATAAATTATTGGAATTAAATTTAAACTATAAAAATAAAATACACTGTCCATTATTAATAGAATAATTTTAAGTTGTCAATTTATTATTTTTAAATTAATTGGAGGTCTATTTAAATTTTATAAAAATTTAAATAATTTATATTCAATAATATTATATATATCTAAATGTAAATTATAAAAGAAAACCAACAGTTCCTTTTATATTAATTTTATTTTATTAATAAATACCTGCATAATTGTAGCTCTCCATTTCAATCTGGCACTTTTCAATAAAAAATAGAAGAGTCAATGAATCAGATCGCAATGCTACGCAGAAGATTTGGATACGATGATAAAAGAGTTGGGTTTTTATAGAATCTTCTGACTTAGTTTCACTACCTTAAAGAATCAGGAACACAACCACATTCCTTGGTTTCTGTGGTTCTTGAAGTTTTCAAATTGTTTATATGGTCATAATTAATGGTTTTTTTAACTATTGAACATTGAAAATGCACTTCTAAGGTAACTTTGGAAAAGAAATTATGAGCTCGACAGGGATCAATATTTACTAAATATCCTAAGACTGCCCCAATTATAAAACAACCCAACCCAAAAATATTATATAATTTATTTATTTGCTCACTATTATCTTTATTTCTTTCATATTTTATTAGTCCAAAATCTTTTTTAAATCCTATATACACATTATTCTCGGAAGCTTTTTCTTCAAACTCTTCCAAATATTTAAAAACTCCTTCAAGTTTTGGTCGATATATCTGTACCTCAATTATTTTTGTAAACAATACTAATAAGACAGATATTATACTAAAAACAAATATAAAAGGAATCTTTATATCATGTATTAATAGTGAATTAAAATCTTTATAGACAGTTATATATGAAAGAGCCGCATTGCTGTCTGTTGAATTTAGAATAAAATCTTTTATCAGACCTATAACTGGCAGTGCTATAGCTGCTCCGAATGCCAGCTCTCTAATATTCGTTATAGTGTCATAAATATGTTCAGCTCGCTTTATTGCTTGGAAATAAACACTTAAATCATCTTTCTGCTTTTTCTCTTCAGTTTCCTCACCCATTTCTGTATTTCCTTTCCAAAAATGAATATCGGAATACTAAAAGATAAGTTGATTTTTTGAAAAAAAACTAAGTATTATTTATAATTTACATATAATTAACAATGTAGAGTGCAAAAACAAATAACAATTAATTTAGTATAAATCATGGCTTTATTAGAATTTTTGAAAGATTGAAAGCTCAACACTCACAACATTTATATGGCGCAAAGGTAGATATCTGTCGTCGCATTCAGATAACGAAAAAAATAGTTTGTAATTTTTGAAAATGATTATCTTAAAAGAAATGAGTTGTTTTTCTACAAAACTCTGTACTTATATAGGTTTAAAATGGCGGAGAGCGGGGGATTCGAACCCCCGGTACCCTTGCGAGCACGCCTGATTTCGAATCAGGTACATTCAACCACTCTGCCAGCTCTCCAACCGGTTTGGAGTGTTTAACATACTTCTAAATAAAAAATCAACGCACATTGTTATGTTGTTTTTTCTTCTGATTTGCAGTTGCCACTTTTTTGCCCGAGTTTATTTTCTTTTTCAAAGTCACTGAGCGAGTTACTTTTTTTGCATTAATTGTAGACTTATTCTTTTTAATTGAAGATTTTACAGTTAATTTATTATGAATCTTATTTTTTACAACTAAATGTTTTTTATGCTTTCCAATTTTAGAATATTTTGCATTTGCATATTTACTTGATGCCAGTCGTGCATATTGCCCCGTTCCCAACGACACTGGAATATATACGACTTGGCCTTTCTGCAGATTTGAGTTTGCTTTTAAATGAGCATTTGCCTTTAAAACAGAAGCTGTCTTTATGCGATAACGAGCTGCAAAAGAAGTTACTGTTTCACGCCGTTTGATACGAGCCGCAAGCATATATTGAGTTGGAGCATTTGGCAGCATATCTATGGAAGCCAAAGCCATATCGAACTTACTCGCAGGAACTTCAAGCTCAAAATTCCCTGCTGAAGTTGCATGAGGAGGGGGAGTGATGCCAAGACGCAACTCAGGGTTTAACGACTCCAAAGTATTTTTATCTACATTAATTGAACGTGCGAGATCACTTAATGAAATAGAACGGGACAACTGAATGGTTTTTGTAGGAGAAGATAATGGAGCTGCTGTGATATCAAAACCAAATTTATCTGGGTTTTTAGAAATAATCATGGCTGCAATAAGTTTTGGAACATAATCAGCCGTTTCTCTATTCACCACCCCCATTGAAGTGAGATCAAAGAAAGTTGAGTCTTCCCCATAATTTCGAAGAGTCCTTTGCACACGCCCTGGACCACCATTATAGCTTGCTGCAGCTAAATGCCAACTTTCAAACATGCCATAAAGATTTGTTAGATATCGTGCCGCTGCTTTAGTTGATTTTTTAAGATTTCGTCTTTCATCAACATAATCGTTAATTTTAAGCCCATATTCACGCCCTGTGGCTGGCATAAACTGCCAAAGACCCACTGCTCCAGCAGAACTCAATGCTTTAGGACTATACCCCGATTCAATCATAGAGAGGTAGACAAGATCTTTTGGAAGTCCATGTATTTCAAGTGTTTTTTCCATTTCAGGAATAACGGCTCGACTGCGTTTGAGCCAAACAACAAAGCTTTTTCGACCGGATCCTCTAAAATAGTTAATCCATTGAAGAACTTGAGAGTTTATTACAATTGGAAAATCAAACTCCAAACGATCAATCGTGGGATATGCTATTTGAATAAAACGATTTGTCCGTGCTTGAGAAAGTGCTCTATTTCTACTCACATTTGTCTTATAATTCTTGCCATTTTCTTCGATCCAAGTTTTATCAAATTGTTCTTGCCATGAATTATAATAAACACTGTCTTGGCACAAAAGAGCACTGTCTTCATTAGTACTTGCAGCATTCATGTCCTCTGAACTTACATTGTTAAGAGGATCTTCGGCTGATAATGCTTCATCAGTGGAATTTAAAATAAGATTTTCTTGATCATCGAGATCTTCGGAGTTAGGAGAAGAGCTGTTCTCTTCGGATTCGATTAAAAGATTTCCTTCAGATGAACGAGATTTAAGAGTGGGGACATTTGCTATTTTTTTTGATTTTTCAGGAGATTTTTTTTCTAAAATTAATTTTTCTTTTTCATTGTTCAATTGTGCTTCTTTATTTATATTTCCGTTTAACACAATACTTTCATTTGAATTAATTTTATTATTTCCTGATAATTCTGTGCTAGGTTTTTTGGCTGTAAGGGACTCAATATGTGAAATTTCATGATTATTATTTAAGGAAATTGTGTTCTCATACAATCCACTTTGACAGCCCGCAAAAAGAGGTAAAAGGAACAATGGAAAAAATTTGCCCACACGAAAAGTGCACCTTACACCAAAACTTGGCACAGCACTTAGAATGTCTTTTCTTTTTAAATTCTTATCATTCACCTTCAATGCTCCGTATTGCGACAGCATTATCTGTCCTTATCGGCATGATCGCACGCATATTAATATGCTACAAAAATTGAAATGATGTTGTAATCAACACAATCAATCCATTATGTTTAGTCTTTGACGAAAAGAGTGTCAATCATGAATAATCAATTCAAAAGTTCAGAGCATCTTATTTTAAAATTGCAAAACAGTTATGAATTGCAGAAAAGCACCTCTAACACTGCTTTCTTTGAAAACAAAGTAACTGAACAAAAAAATAAAATTATTTTAGATTTTAATTATATACTAAAACCTAATTTGACAATAAACAAGGGAATGACATTCAAGATATCACACAAGGGTATTTTGCAGTGCGTTTCTTGTCAAAAAACAGTTAAAAAACTATTTTCTGGTTTTTGCTTTCCTTGTTTAAAGAGAAAAGCATCAGCAGATACATGTATCATGAGTCCACATTTATGTCATTATATGAATGGAACTTGTAGAGAGCCTGAATGGGGTGAAAGCTTTTGTTACAAGCCTCATTATGTTTACTTATCATATACAGATAAATTTAAAGTGGGAATTACGCGTATCTCACAAATTCCCACACGTTGGATTGATCAAGGAGCAACAAGTGCAAAACTATTAGCTAAAGTGACATCACGCCACCAAGCGGGAACTATTGAAAATGCATTGAAAGAAATTTTGTCTGATCGAAGTCATTGGATAAAGATGCTAAAAAATGGAAATTTAAGGCCATCCGAGGAAGATTTTAATGAAAAATACGAGGAAGTTAAAAATTGGTTGGCTAATTTTCCTGATTTTATAAATAAAAAATTAATCGTAAATACTCCTCTTCATTTAAACTTATCAAATGAAATTGAATTCTTTGAAAATCCACCTTTAGTTGAAATTAACTATGACTCTCCTGGAGAAATTGCTTCAATAAAATCATTATCTCTTGATAAAAATCCAGAAATCGAAGGTAAAATTACAGGAATTAAAGGACAATATTTATTTTTAAGCAATCATGTTTTTAATATGAGAAAGCATGAAGGTTATATTGTTGATATTGAAGTTTTAAATGAATAAATAAGCATAAAAATTTATTTTCTATTTCTTGTAAAATTACGACTTAAGCCAAACAAAATTAAATTTTCAAGTTCCTGAGTCGACATAGGCAATAAATGCATTGAAAATTTTAATCCACTAATTTTTTTTCTTAAATACCAAAGGATTGCTTCTAAAATTAAGATTTTAATTCTGAAAAAACTACCGTAAGCTAAATTTGCTAACAAGACATCTCCAAACTTTTTCTTTTGCGAAACTAAATAATTTTGTTTTGAACTTTCTTTCCAAGATTCAACGCTCATTAAAATACGCCAAATAAGTTTAGAGCTATATGGTAATCCAGAAAATACAGACTCCCAAATATTTGCAAAACGCAGTGAGTATAAATTTCGTGCAGCAATTCTTACCTCACCAATAAGTTGGGTTTCTTCCACCGTTCTAAGAAAAGGATCTTTGCTCCACGCCTCTACAATTCGCCAATAATCATCTAATGAATTTCTTCGCAATTGTTCAAGACATTCTATAGTACAAAAACTTCTCGCAATACTTGCTAACTTAACAAACTCTTGTCTTTCTTTTAACCATTTTCGCGACGGTGTCTCAATAACATAACGAACACTTGCAGGCCTTACTTTTGTAATAATTTCAATATAAAGATCGCTAGTAATTAAAAGCATTTGTCCGTCTTGACTTATTTTTAAATTCGGATGATCTTCAGGAGAAACACGACGAAATAATATGTGGCAAACATTTGCTTTTGCTAATTCGTGAGTTCTTTCAGAAAGCATTGATATATCCCGTTCATCAAGAACGGGGCCAATGTCATATTCAGGCATTTGCCGAGTAAACTCAAAAAGTGCTGATAAAATAACTTTAGAAACACGAATAACCCCTACATTCCAAACCGTACCCACAAGTTCTTTTAATGTAAATTGCTTTCTTAAAATGGTACCAAAATGATTTCGTGCCGAAATAGAAGATGTCGTAAGTGCAATTTGACTTAAACCACGCAATGCTGCTTGCACTTCTACTTTTAAATCCACTTGATTTTCACTTAAAGTTTTAATGAATTCACCTACAAATCTCGTGAGACTAGCACTTCCCATAGAAAGATTTAAAAATCGTCCTAAATCATCTAAAATAGTATTTGAATGGAGCGATTCTGGATTTTCTACTAAGTGATAGAGAGTCCGATAAACTCCAGCTGCATCACGTAGAAGCAATCTATAAATAAGATGCTTGAACTCTTCTCGAGTCATTATATCCCATACAAAGCATGGATTTAAATCAATCATCGAAACCTGATTGGTCAAATCATCATATAATATATTTCCTGGATGTGGATCAGCCCAAACGACTCCTTTATTGAAAACCAATTCAATATATGCTTTTGCAATGGTGTCCGCTATTTCTCGACGTTCTAAATATTTAGTTTGAATTATTTTTGTTACTTTAATACCGCTCATTTTTTCCATGAAAACCGTGTCAATGTGAGTCTGAAAAAAACGCGGAACTTGAATTGACTTATTTTCTCCTAATGCAATTCTTACTTTTTCTGCATTTTTTTCTTCTAGGGTAAAATCAAGTTCTTCTTGACTTTGCTTATGATAATTTAAAACAGCTCTTCTTAACGTCGAAACTAAACCCAATAATTCAGATTTTACATCTGATGTTAAGGTTAAATCTTCTAAAAGCATCTTATGTGCATCATCTGTTAATTTTAAAATATGCTCACTTTGAATTGCAAATAGTTCACGTAGTTTTGGTCTTTGTATTTTAATTAAAATATTATCGACCCCAAATCTTTCTTTGCCCTCTTTATTTAATTGAATATTATAGAGAGCTCCTACGCTGGCACTCGCAAAATGTCTGATTGGATTTTTTGGAATTATTAAATAAGGTTTCCAAAAAGAATATTCTTCTAGATCGAGAGTTTCTTTAAAATAGCTCCATGATTTTTCTATACTCGGAAAGATACCTCCTGCATCGTCCTGACTTGTTCTTAACTCTCTTGCTAAACTAGGAGGGCAAAGTTCAGAAATAACCTGAGATATTTTAATATACAATCCACCAATTTCTTGAATAGCAATAGCAATAACACGTCCATTTGAAAATTCATTATGTGGTGTACAAGCAATTGAGAGCAAGGCATTGATACAACTTTCGCCTGGTATTGCTTCAATAGCGCCACTTAAAATAGGTGCTAATACCTTTCCTCGAGGATCGGATGAAAGAGTTTTATTTAACATTGGAAAAACTTTTTCTTTATAAACCTCACCTAATATATTTTCAGCTAAAATATAAATTTGATTTCTTTCTTCTTTATTTAACTGAAAAAGTGAGTGAAAAAATGTTTCTTTAAGATCAGGAAATTTTTCTGCTGCTTGAGAAGATAAAGCAGGAATTAGAGAAACCATCCCAGCTATTCTTTCACCCAATGGACCAAAAGCTTCTTCCAATATTTGTGGCTGGCCAAATAATGCTATAAGCTGTGGATTTGCTTCTACAGCAGTACAAACAGTTTCAATAAATGGAGCAAGTAATTCTTGGGTAACTTCGGTATCTGTTAATATTTCGGAAGAAATTTCACCAATACTCTCCTGCAAAGTACGAATTGATTTTTCTATTTTAGTTAAAATAGTATCGCTTTGTGGAAATAAGATACGAGTTAGACCTTTCATAAGTGTGAATCTATTTACAGACATCTTTTGATTTAATAAAGGTGTGGTAGCAATATCAGAAAAAACGAAGGAAATAAATTTCGCGAGTATATTTGATTTTGTTCTAATATTTTTAGCTAAAGGGACCACCCAGCGATAGTCCATTGCTGCTACTTTTTCTAGACTGTCTTTATAGTTCTTTTTCTTTTTTTCGAGAGCTTGTCTTTTTTTTCTGATACGTTCACTCTGCATGCGTCTTTGCCCCCAAATGAAGATCAATACCTTTATTTACGGGTATCATCCCATTTATAGAATTGTTGACATGCTCTTAGCATTTTGCGAGCCCTATGTCAGATAAATACTGATGGCGGATTTTTCACCCGCCCCTCAGAGGAAGGCAATTTAAATGAAAGCAACGAAGCTCGGTTCTCACATTCGCAATGAATTCCCAATTTTTCAAAATAATAAAAAAATTGAAGATGGACAAACAAAACCATTTTCATATTTAGACTCAGCTGTTTCAGCGCAAAAACATGAAAGTGTCATTAAAGCTATGACACATCACTTAGAATACGATTATGGCTCCGTGCACCGTGGAGCATATGGAGTCTCCATCAGATCATCTCAAATGTATGAAAACACCCGAATAAAAGTAGCTAATTTTATTGGAAAATCAGTCAAACCAGAACAAATTGTATACACGCGTGGAGCAACAGAAAGTCTTAATATTTTAGCCAGTGGCATAGGCGAAGAGTTCTTAAATGAAAATAGCAGAATTGTAATTCCAGCCGCTGAACATCATGCTAATTTAATTCCTTGGCAACAAGTGGCTTTACGCAAAAATTGCGAATTGGCATATATCTCCTTTGAAGGAAAAAGTGGAGATAAATTAAAACTTAATTTATCTGAAGCAAAAAAACTTATTACAAAAAATACCAAAGTAGTTTCCTTAGCACATGTTGGAAATGTTTTAGGACAAATAAATCCAATTCATGAAATAATTGAAATCGCTAAAAAAGTAGATGCACTTGTTATTCTTGACTGCGCACAAAGTATGACTTGCATTGATGAAGACCTTTTTGCTTTAGGTGCCGATGCAATTGCTTTCAGCCCACATAAAATATATGGCCCATCTGGAATTGGAGTTCTGGCTATGAGCAAGGAACTTATGGAACGCTTGCCTCCATTTACATTTGGAGGAGCGATGATTTCAGATGTTACTTTAGAAGGTAGCCAATGGACTTCCGGTCCTGCAAAATTTGAGGCAGGTACCCCTCCTATTACTGAAACAGTAGGTTTAGGCGCAGCAATCGACTGGGTTGCAAAGGTTGGAAAGCAAAATATTCATGATCATGCGGCCGCTCTTGCAAGCGAATTTTTAAATAAAATACAAGAAATACAAGATATTGAAGTGTTTTCACCCTCTACAGGTCAAGAAACAATTATTTCATTTCGCCATAAAAAAATACATGCACATGATTTAGCTACCATTTTAGATGCAGATAACATTGCCATGCGAGCAGGTCATCACTGTGCTTGGCCTCTCATTCGTTTCTTAGGCGTTGATGCTCTCGTAAGATGTAGTTTTGCCGCATATTCTGACAAAGATGATATAGAAATTGCCTTGGCAGCTATAAAAAAAGCTTCAAATATAACCTAACTTCATTGTTATTTTTTATAGTTTGTTGTTTTACCGTCGCATTTGTCGATCTTACGTTAATCTAGTGGTATTCCTTATAAGAGCGCGATTGTTCGCGTTATTATTAAGCATTTTGGAGTTTAGTGAATGACAGAAAGTCTTAAATCCTCACAATCAGTCGAACTCAATGCCCTGTACCAAGAGGTTATTGTAGACCATTCAAGGAATCCTAGATTTAAATCTAAGAATATGCCTTGTCGATTTTGCCAAGAAGGCAAAAATCCTTTGTGTGGAGATAACATCACCGTCTATTGCCAAGTCGAAATGAAAGAAAAACAACCTATATTATTTGTAGGCTTTGACGGCACAGGTTGTTCCATTAGCCAAGCAAGTGCGAGCATAATGTGCAATTCTTTACAGTCCGTTACCTTAAATGAAGCACGCAACCTTATACACGAAGCTGAAAAAATTTATACAGGAAAAACGCCTGTTAATTCTGATGATCTTGAGCATGATATTGAAGCACTGCATGGAGTGAGCAAATTCCCAGTTCGAGTTAAATGTGCAGCTCTTCCTTGGAAAACTTTACACCTCCTCTTAAGCGATAACTTTGATGAAGCGGGATTGCCAAAACAAGGATGCGATAAACTTATTAATTGCGCTCAATCAGCATTAAATCAACGTAAATTAAAGATTGTTTCTACAGAAAATTAAAATTTTGTTCTTTGTTCTTTAGGAGAAGATTCCGTATGCTATCCATCAAAAATGTTAAAGCGTCAGTAGGTGACAAAGAAATATTAAAGGGAATTGACCTTGAAATTCCTGCAGGGGAAATTCATGTTATAATGGGACCAAATGGTGTTGGTAAATCTACTCTTGGTCATGTAATTATGGGTTCAAAAAACTATACTTTAAATACAGGAAAAATCTTGATTGATGGAGAAGATATTACTGGACTTGACACAGCGGAAAGAGCCAAGAAAGGTCTTTTCTTAGCATTTCAATACCCAGTTTCCATTCCAGGATTAAAGATCTCTGAATATTTAAGAAATCTATATAATCTACGTCACTCAAAACAAGTGAGTGTTTCTGAGTTTAGAAAAATATTAAAAAGCAAACTCGAATTATTAAATATTGAACGTGCCTCATTGCAAAGATATTTAAATGATGGCTTTTCTGGGGGCGAAATGAAGCGCTTTGAAATGCTCCAACTCATGCTTATTGAACCCAAAGTTGCTATCCTCGATGAAATTGACTCAGGCGTTGACGTCGATGCTCAAAAAATTGTTGCAGAAAGCATCAAGCACATTGCAAAAGAAATCGGCACAAGCTTTATCATAGTGACACACTATCAAAGGCTTTTAAACTTTATCAATCCCGATAAAATTCATGTTATTTTAGACGGAAAAATCAATCAATCTGGCGATATGTCTTTGGTTGAAGAGCTCGAACGTGAAGGATACGAATACATCCGTCAACCTAATTCTTCAAGTCTTTAAATCTAGCTTGAAGAGGAGCTGCATATGAAAAACGATAAAAACTCTACATTAATTGAAGACTTTGATTCTTCACAAGTCGATATCTTAGACGATTACAAATATGGCTTTCACGTAAAAGAAAACTACGTTTTTAAAGGCGCTAAATCAGCAAAAGGGCTTACAAAGGAAATTGTAAAAGAGATTTCTGAATTCAAACATGAGCCACAGTGGATGCTCGACATTCGCTTAAAAGCTCTAGATATTTTTAATGAAAAACCAATGCCAACCTGGGGCGATACCAAAGCTCTAAACGAAATAGATTTTACAAATATTCACTATTTCGTACGTCCTACAGAGCGAGTGGGAACCAATTGGGATGACGTTCCTTCTGAAATCAAAGATACGTTTGACCGCCTTGGTATCCCTGAAGCTGAAAGAAAATTCCTTGCCGGTGTTTCTGCGCAGTTTGAATCTGAAGTTGTTTATCACAGCATGCAGAAAAGCCTTGAAGAAAAAGGAGTTCTTTTCTTCGACATGGATACAGCTCTACGCGAGCATCCCGAAATAATTAAGAAATATTTTGCTACCGTGATTCCTGCTAATGACAACAAATTTGCCGCATTAAATACGGCTGTGTGGAGCGGTGGAAGCTTTATTTACGTACCAAAAGGCGTGCATGTTGACATACCATTGCAAGCATATTTCCGTATTAATACCGAAAATATGGGACAGTTTGAAAGAACGCTTATTATTGCGGATGAAGGATCATCTGTACATTATATCGAAGGTTGTACAGCACCCGTTTATCGCAGTGACTCTCTCCACTCTGCAGTGGTCGAATTAATTGCAATGAAGGGTTCTAAAATACGCTATACAACAATACAAAACTGGTCAAAAAATATTTATAATCTTGTGACCAAACGTGCTTATGCTTATGAAGATGCTTCAGTGGAATGGGTCGATGGTAACATCGGCTCTAAATTAACAATGAAATATCCCGCTGTTTACTTACTTGGACCACGCGCAAAAGGTGAAATACTTTCTGTTGCTTTTGCAGGCAATGGAATGCACCAAGACGCAGGCGCCAAAATAATTCATGCGGCACCGAATACAACCAGTGTCATTACCTCAAAATCAATTTCCAAAGATGGTGGTTGCACAACCTACCGTGGCCTTGTTAAAATCCCGAAAGGTATGAAGGGCTGCAAAAGTAAAGTTCAGTGTGATGCTCTTTTAATGGACGACAAATCAAACTCCATAACCTATCCAACTATGCAAATAGAAGAACAGGATGGCACCGAAGTTGGGCATGAAGCAAGTGTAAGTCGTGTCAGTGATGATCAAATCTATTACCTTACAAGCCGCGGTTTTTCTGAAAGACAAGCGACCCTAATGATTATTAATGGATTTATCGAAGAGTTTGTTAAAGAACTACCTATGGAATATGCGGTTGAACTCAATCGATTGATTGAAATCGAATTTGAAGGAGTGGGTTAATTTTTATGTCACTTATTCACCTAGAAAATAAAAAACTTGCCCTTTGTCCTAAGTATCCTGAGGAAAGTTGGCGTAAAACAAATCCAGAAATATTCTTTTTACCACAAGAAGAAGTCTTAAATTTTCAAGGCCACAGCGTCCAAGAAAAAGTATCCTCTTTTTTGCCCTGGAAAGTATCTTATAGAAATCCACAAGACACTCTCACTCGTGTTTCTTTATTAAAAAAATATTTTGGTGATTCATGCGAGAATATTTTTCAAAATGAACTGCGCAGAATTATTCTTGTTGAAATTGGACATGGTGTAGTTGATATTTATTCTGCTACAGAATTGAAATCCTCTATAGAGTTTTTATCTGCCCCATTTGAAGCAATATCAATTGCTCCAAAAAGTGATATTGGTTTTGCCTTAGCAAGTAGATTAAAAGCAAGCTCTCCCCATGAAATTGTTATGAAACTTGCAACACATTCAACTGAAAAACCGTTAATTATAGTAACAAATCATTTGAATTCTAACTTTTCACAAATTTACAGCGCATTTAAATTAGTTTTATCTAAAGGGAGCCAAGCAGAACTTATATTAATTGAAGGAAGTTCTCAGTTTGGAATGTTAAGACATTCTCTCATTTTAGAAGAAAATTCACAGCTCACTCAACTTTGGCTAAATGTTACTGCAGGTGAATTAAAAAGTTCAAATACTTTATTTGAACGCAATGTTTCATTAGGAGAAAACTCTAAGTTTATTGATGCGCAAATTATGAATCCTCAAGGTAACACAAGAGTGACTTCAAACATTGTATTTTCTGGCAAAAAAGCCATCGCTAAATCTTCTGTTGCTGTACTTTCAACACAAGGAAATTTTGACTACGAACCCATTCAAGAACATAAAGTTTCTCAAGGGAATTCTCATTTAAATATAAAAATGATTATTGCCAATCGTACCAAATGTGTTTTTCAAGGCCTTGTAATTATCGATAAAGATGCACCTCAAACCTTAGCAATGCAAGTGAATAAAAATTTATTGCTGAGTAAAAATGCACGGGTAGATGCTTCTCCTCGCCTCGAAATATTACCAAATGATGTTATGTGCAAACATGGCAGTGCTACTGGTGAAATCGATGCAAAACAACTTTATTATTTGACCACACGTGGGTTTTCTATTGCAGAAGCTCGTAAACTTATAATTAAAAGTTTTGCACTCGAAACTCTTTCTAACTTAGAAAGTGAAAGTCTGTTACTAAATGTTGCCGAACATTCACTTGAAATTGCTCTCAACCAACTTCCTCAAGAATAAATAAAAGAAAGAGATATTAAAAAATGGCATATTTTAAGGTATGTTCTCTTTCTTTATTATCTACAGATAAACCAAAAAAATTTACCGTAGATGGTCTTGACGTTCTTTTGGTAAAGGCATTAAATGATAATAAAGTTTGGGCATTTGATAACACTTGCACCCATGCAGATAAATCTTTAGAAAATGGTTTATGGAATTCAGAAACAACAGAAATCACTTGCCCTTTTCACAAAGCTGTCTTTAATATTGCTGAAAATGGAGCAGTAAAAAAAGCACCTGCTTGTGTCTCTTTGCCTGTTTATCAGACTGAAATTAGGAATGAATCCGAAGATAATATCGTTTATATTTTCCTCGATTGAGTTGTTTGTTCTGATTTAAAAAATAAGCAATAACTAAACACTCGAAAAAATTCTATTCCAGTTTGCGGAAACTTCTCAGTCACACCTTTCCTAAGACTTGCTGAGTATTGATTTATATATTTATCCATCATTTTTTTGTCTTTTAAATAAAAAGTTGCCTTGTAAGTAGCTGCCTCCTGCGTTTTAGCAAATGAAACAGATAAAAAACACCCCGTTTGGTAGAGATCAAGCAAATGTCTATCGATCATAAAATCAGCAAATCTTTTTTCATATTCATGATCTTTCAAGATATATGTGACTTCATATAAGATCATTAGAACTCTCCAAATAGAATTGAATCCACTCAAAACGCTTTTTTCTATTTAATTTAATCTTTACATGAATTCAATTTTAAATCCAATTGTTAAAAAACACCCCATTTTGCCCTTTTTGCTGCTTCTGATCAGCTTAAAAAGTTGCGGTTGACAAAACAATTCAAGTCATAGAATGATCTGGGATTATAATTAAGAGGTGGGACAAATGGAAACCTCGCAATAACTCAGGAGACTCATTTATGCCAAGTTTTGATATTGTTTCAGAGGTAAATATTCAAGAAGTCGACAATGCAATCAACCAAGCGCAAAAAGAAATCGCCTCACGCTATGACTTTAAAGGAAAAAAGTACGAACTCAGCTTAGATAAACAAAAAGCTGAAATGAAATTTTCAGCCGATAGCGAATCACACGTGATGGCAATTGCAGACATTATTAACTCTAAACTTTTAAAGCGCGGAATTGATTTAGGAGCGCTTGATATTGATAAAATCAAGCCAATTGGAGGCATGATGCTCAGCCAAAGCATTCGCATCAAACAAGGTCTCGAAACCGATATGGCAAAAAAAATCACGCGTACAATTAAAGACTCTAAAATAAAAGTGGACACCCAAATTCAAGACAAACAAATTCGCGTTACTGGAAAAAAAATAGATGATCTGCAAAGCGTAATTTCACTTTTAAAAGAAAAACAGCAAGAATTAAAAATACCGTTGCAATTTGTCAATATGAAGAGTTGATTTTATTGAAGTTTTAATCTAATTATTCACTTTAAATAGCAACCTTAGTTTTCTAATATTTTCAATATTTAAAATAATTGTATTATAAAAATATTAATTTGTTCTAATTTAAGTGCCCATTAACTTATAGAAAATGAATACCATGAAGATGTAGAATTATCAGCGGGTTGAGTGGACTCATCTTTTTTACAAAATTTAACTATTCTTATATGCTCATTTGAAGTTGTAACGAAAACAAATGAAAATGGATCAAAATTAATTCCATATACTATTTGTTCATCGCGCCTGATTACTTTCCAATAACCTGTTGCAGTAACATAATTATTATTTGTATCCTTTGCCCACCTCCATTGAGAACGATCTTTATCAGAAGAACAGAAAACATAAGTAGTCGTCATTGGCAAAATAGACTCTCTAGAAAATGCTGGAGTAGCTATTATTGTAGATAATATTATAAATGTTTTTTTAAGCATAAAAATTCCTCTCCTAATAATTGATTAGAGTCATTTGACTCATTGTGAATCTACTTCAATAACTTATATCGAATTATTAATTAGATCAAATCTTGGTTATGCTAGGCTTATATATTAAGATATAAATTATTTATATAATATAAAGAGCTGATACTTTTCGTATAATGAAATAGAGATCTCGAAGAATTATCTAGTTTAAAAGCAAATTCAATTTATATCTGAAAATTATATCCAGATAACTCTATTCATGCTTCAGCTCAGCTCTCCAATCATCACTTTCCAGATAATAATGAACAGCTTTATCATAACCACCATTCTTTTTCCACTCACCTAAAAAGTTATTGAATTCTTTTAAAAGAGCCGTGTCCTTTTTTCTAATACCTACAGCTAAATCTTCATAATTAAGTTTATCCTTTAAAATATATAATTTACCTTTGTGCTCACTAGATGCCATCATTGAAAAAATAGAATCTTGCGCAAAAGCATCGGTTCTATTTTCAAGGACAGCCGTGATTAAATCGGCATTGGTATCAAAACGTAGAATCTTTGCGTGCTTTAAAACTTT
This sequence comes from Fluviispira multicolorata, assembly GCF_009208585.1. Lineage (GTDB taxonomy): Bacteria > Bdellovibrionota_B > Oligoflexia > Silvanigrellales > Silvanigrellaceae > Silvanigrella > Silvanigrella multicolorata. The sequence goes on along the minus strand of NZ_WFLN01000005.1, from coordinate 425,009 downwards.
TTTAAGAAAAAAATCGGCTGTGTTTCCCGTTTTAACCGCAATTTTTACACCAACTTTATCAAGATCTGAAAGAACTTTATATTTGTCTTTTGCTTTCATTGAAACAACTAAAGAGTTTCCGCTTTTATAAATAGGATCACTGAAGTTAATCACCTTTTCTCGTTCTTTGGTTACTGACATGCCTCCAGTAATAAAATCACATTTCATTGCTAAGAGGGCTGGAAAAACGCCTTCCCAACGTATGTCAAGCATATTTAATTTTACATTCAACACTTTAGAAAAAAGTTCAAACATTTTAATATCAAAACCGACCCATTCACCGCTCGAGGATTTCACTTCAAAAGGCGCATATCCGGCAGAAGTACAAACCCTAAGTTCACCTTCTTTTTTTATACGTGTTAAAGTTTGAGAAAATGCGCTAAAATTTATAAATATAAGTTGCGATAAAAATAAGAAAAAAAGTTTTTTCAAAGTCAATTCTCCAGTCTATAATTAAGGAAACGAGAGATCGAGCGATATTGGGCAATGATCTGAACCATAAATATCAGAATGAATGCCAGCATTCTTAATATTCTTTATAAGGTCTTCTGATACAAAATGCGAATCTATTCTCCACCCAATATTTCTTTGCCGAACCCCAGGGCGATTGCTCCACCACGTATAGTGCCCTCCATTTTTTTCAAACATGCGAAACGAGTCAACATATCCATCTGCAAGGAAACTCGAATACCAATCTCTTTCTTCAGGTAAAAACCCTGGATTTTTAAGATTTTGCTTAGGATTTGCAAGATCAATTTCGGTGTGGGCGATGTTAATATCACCACCTAAAACAATAGAAATATTATTATTTCTTAATTCTGCTAATATTTTCTGTAACTTCTGACAAAAAGCAAGCTTATATTCTAGTCTTTTTCCTTCTGGTTGACTATTTGGAAAATAAGCACTTGCATAAAAAATATTCTTATAAAAAAATCCTAAAAATCTTCCCTCATCATCAAATTTAGGATCTCCAATTCCCATTTGAATATCTGACTCTGAAAAGGAAAGTTTTGTATAGATTGCGACACCACTGTATCCTTTTTTCTGGGCTGGATGCCAAATACTTTTATAGCCAAATGGTTCAATTTGTTCAGAATTTAGCTGAGATGGCAAGGCTCTCACCTCTTGTAAAAGCACAATATCTGCCTGTGAATTTTCCAGCCAATTAAAAAAACCAGCCTTAGCAGAAGCACGAATACCATTAATATTCCAAGAATAAATTTTAAGCGACATGTTATATTGACTCCCAATATTGATTTAGCTAGAGCTATTCAACCTAATATCTAGGACACTTTGATTCCTTTTTAGGTATATTTGAGACAGTATAAAATTTAGATTAAGGTTGCAAAATGCAAAGACATATTTCAAGAGTAGCAAATAATATAATCTTTAGGCTCATTCTCGCCCTTATTTTTGGTCTATTTGTAGGCAAATACCTACCTATCCTAATTCAATCCATTTTCTACGCAATCAGCTTAACTTTAAAAGAGTCACTTATTTTTTTATTGCCTTTTATCATTTTTAGCTGTATTTTTTCTTGCTTACTTTCTTTTAAATCAGATGTTTTTAAATTTATTATTATTTTAATTTTATGCATTTGTTTATCGAATTTTATTTCAACAATAATCGGTTATAATGTTTCGCATATAACATTATCGAATCTTGAAAATTTCTCTAATATAAATAATACTACAAAAGAATCACTCAATCCATATTGGGACTTTAAAATTCCAGTTCTTATTTCAAATAACGTTGCTCTTTTTTCAGGATTAATTGGCGGACTTATTTTTTCAAAATTCCGCAAACCACGTATTGATTTTCTATCTAATAAACTACGTGACTATGTTACTTTATTTTTAAATAAAGCGTTTATTCCAGTGCTCCCAATTTTTGCATTAGGTTTTATCATAAAGCTTGAAAGTGATGGGATTTTATCTCAAATTTTAAGTTCTTACCTTCCTCTTGTGCTTGCGATAATTATCACTCAATTCGTTTATATTGCCATTTTATATTTTATTGGTTCTGGTTTTAATATTAAACAATTTATTTATTTTATTAAGAATGTTATGCCAGCAGGAATCATGGGATTTAGTTCCATGTCAAGTATGGCCGCACTTCCCCTTACAATTCAAGCAGCAGAAAAAAATACAAAAAAAGTTGATCTCTCAAGAACAATTGCACCCGCAACTGTAAATATTCATTTAATTGGGGATAGCATAGCTATACCTATGATTGCACTTGTTATCATGAGCACTTTTGGCTCAGGCTTTCCTGATTTTTCTACATTTCTTGTTTTTTCATTTTATTTTGTCCTTGCTAAATTTGCGGTCGCAGCTGTCCCTGGTGGTGGCATTCTTGTTATGATCACAATTCTCGAAACACATCTTGGTTTCACTCCTGAAATGGGAGGACTTATTACTGCACTCTATATTTTACTAGACCCAATAATAACATCTGCAAATGTTCTAGGAAATGGTGCATTTACAATTATCACTTCTAAAATACTCAGCGGCAAAACAGTCAATTAAATGACTATACAACTCCTTAAATATTTCCTTATAATATTATATAAAAATGAGGTAATTGAGTTATGAGTTATTTTATATTTTCACTAATTGTAAGCATAAACATTTTTTTATTAAATTCAAATTCATACTCATATAATATAAATGACATTACTATTTATACTGAAGAAGATATTCCTTATGTCACAGTGAATGAAGCTAAATTAATTGAAGGAGGTTTAGCAACTGAAAAAGTTTTTAAACTTTTAGAAAAACTTCATCTACCAAAAGATAAAATTGAAATTGTTCCTTGGGCACGTGCCTATAGCGAGGCCATCAATAAGGAAAATATTTTAGTATTTCCAATAGTTAAAACAGAAGAAAGACTCAAAAAATTAAATTTTATAATAAGATTAGTTGACTCATACACCTATTTATATAAATTAAAAGCTCGTAAAAATATTACAATTAAAAAGATGAATGAAGCAAAAAAACACAGTATCTGCGTCGTACGTGATGATTTTAGACACGAATATTTAAAAAAAGAAGGCTTTAATAATTTAGAGGTATCAAGTGATTCTCTTAGAAATGTTAAAAAATTTATGGAAGAAAGATGTGATCTTATTATTTCATCAGAGATTGGCATTAAAAATAAACTTAAATCTTTAAAGTATAATTTTGAACTTTTAGAAGAAATTTTCCAGCTTAAAAATTTAGATAGTTCATTGTACTTAGCAATTAATAAAAGTACAAATCATAAAATCATTGATAGAATAAAAAACGCAGCAAAACAAATTAAATAAAATCAATTTAAGTGTTTAAATATTTCTTCAGCTAATATTTTCTCAATAGCTACATATTCAATTTTTGGCGTAGGAGTATCGCTGTTACGTGAGTTTTCTTGCACAGCAATTTCTAAATTAATAACACCCCTTCCCCTTAATCCACAAGGCACTATGGAGGAAAATGTATCAAGCGTATTATTCACATTAAAAGAAATCCCGTGTTTCGTTACTTTATTTGCAATGCGAATTCCCACTGCACCAATTTTATTTTGGCCAACCCAAACACCCGGATTTATTTCATCGCGTGTTACATTAACTCCAAATTGAGCAGCTGTTGATATCATTGCTTCTTCAAGTAAGTGAACATAAGAACGCACTGATTTTTTAATTTGATCCATATGAACAATAGGATAAATAACAACTTGTCCGGGTTCATGAACAGTAACACTGCCTCCTCTGTCTATTTTATGGAAGGCAATGCCTTTGAATTTTAGCTCCTCAGGAGGGATTTTCATATCTTCGTAAAGCTCACGCTTACCCATAGTTACAGTTGGGGGGTGTTGAACAACAAGTATAACCCCCTCACGATTTGGATCTTCAACACGTTCTTTATGGATTAACTCCATAATACCAAGGGCATCTCCGTACGGTAATATTCCAAGGTAACGAATTTCCATTTTATTGAATTGCCTCGCGAATACGTGCAGATAAAAAGTCCATGCACCAAACAACTAAGAAAATAAGGAAAGCAAGACTACCCACTTGAGTCCAACGCGCAAGCATTTGCTCTTGAATAAGAATGCTACCAATACCACCGCCCCCTACAAGACCAATGACAGTCGCCATACGCACGTTGATGTCCCAACGATAAATAGTAAATGCTAAGAAAGGAAGAATAACCTGTGGAACGACCGCATACCAAACTACTGCAATGCGATTTGCACCCGTTGCCTGTAATGCTTCAATAGGTCCTTCTTCAACACCTTCTACAGCCTCAGAATACTGTTTTACAAGACTTGAAACACTATGAATCATAAGGGCAAGTGACCCAGCAAAAGGACCAATACCAATCCAAACAGAAAAAAGAATAGCCCAAATAAGAGGTTCAATTGAACGCGTGATATTCATATAAGAACGGATAAGGACATAAACCAAACGCATTGCACGGCTGTGGCGAGTTAAATTTCGTGAAGCAAAAAATGACAATACAAAAGCAATTGGAACACTAAAGAATGTTGCAATAAATGCTAGATAAATAGACTCTGCTAATTTTCCGATAGCTTTACTAAAGTAACTTAAATCGTTAGGCTGACATGAAACTGAAAAAAGATCTACATGATTTGAAAAAACCGCATTATGTAACTTAACAAATAAATTTAAGAACCATTGCATTGCATCGTATAAAGAAGACGAACCAATATTTTCACCAACTCCAGGAATGCCGCAAGCAAGTTGTAAACTTAATCGCCCTGCTCCTAATAATCCATCAATTTGGAAAACTTTTGCAATACTGACATTTGTTAAAACCCAACCTGTAATAACAGTGACAATAACAAGAATAACAGCTTCAATACGTGCGAACTTCCAGTGATTGTGTAGTTTTAATGAATCTTCAGGATTGTTTACTTGCAGTTTTGAAATACTTGCAATCCAAGAACCAAACCCTTTGCATTTTATAGAAATAATAAAACCAATAACAGCTCCAATTCCCATTATATTAAAAAACCAAAGCCATGGGAATTCAAAGTAACGACTGTCAAAATTAAGAGTTTCAATTATATTTAAAGCAGTATTATTGGGTGGATCATTATATGCTAAATATTCTATTCCAGGTAATATTATAGAAAATACCAAAATTTTACTTAAGAATATAAGAAAATATCCCCAAATAAACATTTCAATAATAACACCAGCAATTTGTCTTTTACGACGTTCAGATTCAACAACAGGAACAAAGAAAGGAAATCGCATTAGTGTATCTCCACTTCACGAGCATCAGAGCCATAGATATCTTTAAACCATTTTTCAGTAATATCAGTTGGTTTACCTTCAAAAACCAACTCACCATTTTTCAATGCAATCACATGAGTGGAATAATCTCGAACCAAACTTAAAAAATGTAAATTACAAACGACAGTTATATTATGTTTTTGATTTAGATCGCGTAAATAGTTCATTACGGAATAACTTGTGGAAGGATCTAATGAAGCAACAGGTTCATCGGCCAATAAAAGATCGGGATGTTGCATAAGCGTTCGTGCAATTGCAACACGCTGTTTCTGACCACCCGAAAGACCATCTGCACGAATAAGTGCTTTGTCTTCAATACCAACAATACGAAGAGCTTGATAAGCTTCTTCAATCCATTTTTCAGGCCATTTTTGAAAAATTCCACCCAGAAATTTATTTTCAAGCCGTCCTAATCTTCCGGTTAAGACGTTATTTAAAACATTTCTTCGATTGACTAAATTGAAGTGTTGAAAAACCATCCCAATTTTTGTACGGGCTTCTCTTAATTGCTGCTCTTTTACATGTGTAATATCACGTCCTTCAAAAATCATCGAACCTGAAGTTGGTTCATGAATTCGATTTATACAACGTAACAAAGTTGATTTTCCAGAACCGGATAGTCCTATCACAGCCAGAAATGCCCCTTTGGGAACGTTAAAGCTCACTCCCTTCAAAGCTTTTGTTCCGTTAGGATAAGTTTTAACAAGGTCTTTCACTTGCAAAATAAACTCGTAATCTCGTGCTGGCTGAAATGTCACGCAAAAACTCCTCAGTTTTCTAATCGATCTAAGCTAAAAAATATCTAATCTTGTATTAGGACTTGGAATAGACTCTCCACATTCCAAGCTATAGCCGTCGCCTATTCCTAGATGTACTCTGTAATACATGTCAAGGTATCCTAGAACTTTTGCAACGTATTTTTTTGTTTCTTGATAAGGTATATTTTCATAAAACTCATCCACAGTTAGACTATTATTTTGATTTATCCAGCGATTTACAGCTTCTGGACCACTATTATAGGCTGCCGTTGCCAATAAATAATTTCCTTTATAAATAGTCAGCAACATTTTTAAATACCAAGCAGCAAATGCAATTGATTGGGAGGGACTCTTTAACGAACTAATTTTAAAGTCATCTTTCCCAATATTATTAGCAATATTAATACCCGTATAAGGCATGATTTGCATCAATCCTATTGCACCAACTGGGCTTTCTGCTCGCGAAAGATAACGCGATTCAGCCCGCATGATAGATAGGATCCAAAAGGGATCTAAATCAAGTAATTTCGCAACTGAAGAAACATCAGGCCAATAAGCCAATGGAAAATTCAGTTTCCAAAAATTAGTTTTTTCAGTCCAAACTTCTTTATAACTATAATCATCAATAGGGTTTGCAAAATAATTTCGAGCGAGATCCCCTGCATTTTTATAGTCATATGAAGAATATGCTAAATTTGCCAAAATAATTGCTTCATTCTTTTTAAGTTTCTTATTCTTAAAATCATCAATATACAATGATGCAATTGAACTCAAATCATATTGTACAAGACGTCTTAAATGCTCGATTTTCTTATTATTAAGTTTTCCTTTAAAAAAAGGATTCAGTTTATTGTTATAATAGTCTTTAAAACTATTGAAGTGCATTTTATCATTTTGAGGATCTGACCATTTAAATTTATTTAGCCGCCAGCGCGAAAAAATTGGATAAGGATATTCTTCTACTTTTTTGCCAATAAATTCTAATTCCTTTTTATATTCTACATTATAAAATTTACCTTTATCTAAAAGAGAAAGCCAATATTGAAATCGTGCTATTGTACTATTTTGTTTTTTAAATTCCTTTACAATATAATTTTTTGCCGTTTTTTCAGCTTCATTTTTTTGTGAAGATAAATAATATTGCCAAAATAATGACCAATTTTGTTCTTCATTCGTGGGAAAAACAATGTTTTGTAACAAATAATTTGCTGATTCTGAATGTCTTTTTGCAAAATGCAGTGAAGTGCTGTACTTAATACGCGCAATTTCTGCCATCTTTGAAATTGGAAATTCTGTAAAGAGTTCTTTATAGTTTTGAGCTGCTTTTACAGGTAATTCAAGTGAATTTAATACTCTGCCACGCAGTTCAAGAATTTTGTCACGACTAAATATTTCATTATAGTTTTTTGCACCAATTAAATAATCTAACATTTGATTGGCCAAATAGTATTCTCGAGCTGTAACTAACATATTTGCAAGACCTAATAACCTCTCCTTTTCAGTCATTGGCAAAGACTCAATTTCTTGTGCAGGATGAACACTTGCTGGATTAACTCCAATCAATGATAAAATATAATTTCTTGAATCAGGTTGTTTTCCAATTCTTTTAAAGATTTCCCGTGATAAATATTGCATACTCTCATCTCTAAAATAGAGACTGCCAAGGCTTCCTCCAGAGCATTCTATAGTTGAGAGAAGAATCATGGCATCTCTTCCAGATTTTTCTAAAGGGTAAAATAAAAGTGGCTTTTTAAGATAAGAAAGAGAGAGGTTTGGATTGTTGAAAGTCAAAGCTGCATTTGCTAACTTTACTAATAATTCATTTAATTTTTCCCAATCTATATTTTTATCAATCACCTTTTTGTATTTAGCATAATAATCTAAAGCTTCAGCTTTTAAATTTGAACTTAAAAGAGCATCAATATATAGTGGAGATATTATTGAAAATAATACAGAATCCGATCTATTTGCAATTGATTTTAAAACCAAAACAGAACCAGAAAAATCTTTTTGCTGATTAAGGTATTTTCCAAAAAGAGTTTTATATATTTCATTTTCATCTGAATTTAAATATTTTCTATTCTTTTTTAAATTATATATCGCAAATTCGGCATAAATTTTCTCCTCCCCTTCAATTGCAAGATTTAACATACCTAAAAGAGTGTAAATTTTTTCTGAACTTTGCTTTTTCTTTAAAAAAGTTTGTTTTAATTCTTCTAGGTAATCCCTTTCTCTTAGATTCTTAATCATAAGAAAATCTTTATAAAAATTGATATACTTTTTTCCCATTATTTCTGAATTTAGGTTTTCCCTAGCATGAGAAAACTGTATATTCATCGTGCAGCACATGACAGCCGCAATGAAAAGGACACGCATGTTTAAAAAACTTAAATGGCTTTTACATCCCATATCGATTCTCATTCTAGCCCAAATTAGTTGGGGTCTATTAATGTTTGTCTGGATCAGATGGTACATTCTTAGAAGCCAAGAAATAAATAGTCTCATCGAAAAAATTTCTGTGCCTGCTACAAGTTCAGGACAATGGGTCATTCTTGCACAAGGGTGCATTCTCATGGGATTTATCCTTATTGCTCTTTATATGATCTTTGTCAGCCAACGTAGGCTCTCTCGAATTACTAAAATGCAAGATACAATATTAAGCAGTGTCACACACGAGTTAAAAACTCCTTTAGCAAGTATACGACTTTATGCAGAAACCATGCTTCTTCGTAATGTCAGTGAAGACGAGAAAAAAAAATTTTTAAACCGCACTTTAAGCGAGACAAATCGATTACAAAGATTGATCGATACTGTGCTCATATCTGCTCGCCTTGAATCAGATAAATCATCGCTCGCACATGGCCGTGTAAACTTGAGTGAACTCCTTTCTGGTTGTTGTTCTCAGGTAAAAGATCGTTTTGGTGACAATAGAGTTTTTGCATTTGAATTAAACAAACCAAATGATGAAAGTGAATTTTTTATTTGGGGAAATCCCTATCATTTGTCAATGCTTTTTGATAATTTGCTCGATAATGCTGTTAAATATACTGAAAAAGGTGGTTCAATACTAGCAGGAATTTTACAAAAAAAAGAATGTGTACAAATATACGTCAAAGACAATGGACAAGGAATTGAAAAAAACAATTTAAAAAAAGTTTTTAAAAAATTCTATAGAATTGAAAGAAATTCAAAGTTAAAAGTTCAAGGATCTGGTCTTGGCCTTTCTGTTTGCCATTCCATAGTAAAAGAACATCATGGAAAAATATTTGCCATGAGTGATGGACTTAATAAAGGAACAACGTTTTATGTCGAATTCCAAAGAATTCCTCCTCATAGTGGAAGATGAAGAATCTATTGGTGAGGGTTTACAATACAATTTTGAAGCAGAAGGATTTGAAGTTGCCCTTGTCTCAGATGGAAAAGATGCAATTCAATTTATAAAAGAAAATTATGACAAAATTTCTACAATAATTCTTGATCTCATGCTACCTCAAATAGATGGATATGAAATTTTAAAAAAAACAAGAATTCTTGCTGAGAGAATACCCATTTTAGTTTTAAGCGCAAAAAGTCTTGAAGTTGATCGTATTAAAGCATTTGAATTAGGTGCAGATGATTATGTAACAAAACCCTTTAGTCTTTCAGAAATTATTTTGAGAGTGAAAAGACTTGTACAAAGAAGAAAATGGTATAAACCAAACGGTAAAGAATCTATTCAAAAATTTGGATCCTCTCTTTTTGATCCTGAACAATTAACAATAACCACTTCAGATGGAACCACTCACAGGATTTCTCCAACAGAAGGTTTACTAGTTCAAATTTTTATTGAAAATGAAAATAAAATTCTCGCTCGAACCGATTTATTACAAAAAGTTTGGCAATACGAAGCCACTATCGAAACAAGAACAGTTGATGTATTTGTAGGTAAACTTAGAAAATATATCGAAAAAAATGCCGCAAAACCCATCCATATTATTTCAGTTCGCGGAGTCGGCTATACCTATGTAACTAATAGTGTAGAAAAAAATTAGCATCACCCGACGACACACTTGTCACAAAATTCTTTTCATGTCATGATCGTATGTCAATGTTTCTTTAAAGATCTTATCAATTTATAAAATACATTGAATTACCTAAACTCTTTTGTTCTCTCGCCCATTGTGGCTGTGTTGTGTGGTTGTCCACTGTGAGACAAAATATTATGGAGTGGGTCATAAAATGACTAATATTCTTTCCAAAACACCAAACGGTTGTTGTCGTTCTTTTCGTAAATCCCTTGCCAATGGAGAGTACATTCTTTTGGGGGGATCAACAGGTTCTCTTCTTTATGAAAAAGGCATATTTATAAATCGATCATTTGATGAAGTAAATTTGTCTCAACCTGATCTCGTAAGTCAAATTCACAGTGATTTTATTGCTGCTGGGGCGCAGATCATTAGCACAAATACTTGGGGCGCTAACGCTTTTAAATTAAAATCATTTGCCTTAGAAAACAAATCTACAGAAATAAACATTTCAGGTGCACAAATAGCTCGAAAAGCTGCTCACAATCAATGTTGGGTTGCAGGCACAATGGGACCTTTAGGTGTGCGTATTGAACCATGGGGACCAACTTCATTAGATGAAGCCAAAGATGTTTTTAAAGCACAAGCAGAAGCGCTCATAAAAGGAGGTGTTGATTTATTTATTATGGAAAGTTTTGCTGATCTATATGAAATTCAACAAGCCATACGTGCAGTAAGAGAACTCGGAGATCTTCCTATTATTGCTATGATGAGTGTAAATGAAGAAGGCCATAGTTTATATGGAACTGAACCTGAATGGTACATTCGCAAACTCGATGAATGGGGTGCAGATGTTGTTGGAGCTGATGGAGGAAATGGTCCAACCCCCATGCTTGAACTGTTAAAAAAATTTAAATCATCAACAAAAAAACCAATTATTCTTTGCCCCAATGCAGGTCAACCACGTATGGTCGATGGCAGACTTATTTACATGGCAAGTCCTGAGTATATGGGAGAATTTGCTCGTCAAGCTTTCCTTAAAGGAGCTCGTTTATTAGGTGGAAGTAGTGGAACTTCTCCTTCCCATATAAAAATTATGGCAGGCGCTTTACGGCAAGCAAAAGCATTTGATCAAGTTGAAATTAAACACAATGAAATTATTGATCACAAAATTGTCCACCCAACAACTGTGCCTAGAGTTCAACAAAGTAACTGGGCCAAAAAAATTGCGGATGGACAATTCGTAGTCTGTATGGAACTGCTTCCCCCGAAAGGTCTCGAAACTGAAAAAATAATTGAACGTTCTGAAATATGTAAAAAACATGGAATTGATGCCATTAACATTCCTGATGGTCCTCGCGCATCAGCGCGTATGAGCTCTTTAGCAACTGCTTGTATTATTGAAAGAGAAGTAGGTATAGAAAGCATACTTCACTATGCTTGTCGTGATAGGAATTTACTCGGAATTCAAAGTGATTTACTCGGTGCATCAGGTCTTGGAATTAAAAATATTCTTTGCATCACTGGTGATCCACCTAAAATGGGTCCTTATCCAAATGCAACTGCTGTTTTTGACATCGATGCAATTGGACTTGTTAACATGGTAACAAGACTCAATACAGGTTTTGATTTAGGTGGATCAAGCATTGGTAGGCACACGAGTATGAGTGTTGGAGTGGGGGCTAATCCAGTCGCAATTGATCTCGAAAAAGAAAAATCTCGTTTTCGCTATAAAGTTGAAGCTGGCGCTGAGTGGGCTATTACTCAACCTGTTTTTGATGCTGAATCTCTTTTTCGCTTTCTTGAATTTTCATCTCAATTTAAAATTCCTATTATTGCTGGAATATGGCCGCTTAAAAGTATACGCAATGCAGAATTTATGGCTAACGAAGTTCCAGGAGTTTTTATTCCAAATAAAATATTAGAACGCATGCGCAAATGTAAAACAGCCGACGAACAAGCAAAAGAAGGAATTCTTATTGCGCGAGAACTCATAGAAGAAATTAAATCTTCTGTACAAGGTCTACAAATAAGTGCACCGCTTGGTCTGGTTGATTTTGCATTAAAACTTTTATAAAAATTTATATATTTTTTTGTTACATTATTAGGAATGAATATGTCAAAACCTATAGTTCATTTTGATTTAGAAGACATGGATGTCGAAGTGCCAATTGGAACGCCTTTTCAAGAAGTTGTCGATGCTTGTCAAGCAGATGTTACTTTTGGCTGTCGCAATGGAACTTGCGGAACCTGTCGAATACGAATTGATGAAGGTTCAAATAATCTTTCTGAAATGCAGAGAGAAGAAAAAGATTTCTTAATATCCATTGAAGCTGAAAACAATGAAAGACTCGGTTGCCAAGTTAGTATCAACGGTAACTGTAAAATAAGCTATATAGGCCTCTAAAAATGAAAAAATCGATTAAAGAATTAATGCAAGAAAAAGTTCTCGTTCTTGATGGTGCAATGGGCACTCAAATATTTGCAAATAATCCAACTATAGAAGATTATGGTGGAGTTGATTTTGATGGATGTGTTGAGCTTTTAAATGAAAGAAGAAAGGAATGGATTCAAACCATTCACAGCAATTATTTTAATGCAGGATCAGATGCTGTCGAAACAAATACATTTGGCTGTAACGAAGTTGTTTTAGCAGAATTTGGTATTGCGCATAGAACATGTGAATTAAATACTGTTGCTGCTAAACTTGCGCGCGAAGTAGCTGATAGTTATAAAACTCCAAAATATGTCATTGGCAGTGTTGGTCCAGGCACAAAAATTATCACCTTATTACAAATTGATTATCCAACTCTTTACAAAAGTTATTATGAACAAATGAAAGGTTTATTGTTAGGTAGGGTTGATGTTATTTTAATTGAAACATCACAGGATATCAATCAAGTTAAAATTGCTATACGAGCTGCTAAAAATGCAATGCGTGAATTAAAAGTTAAAGTACCAATTTGGACTCAAGTGACTATTGAATCATCAGGTACAATGCTCGTTGGAAGCGATATTCAATCAGCCTTAACCGCAGTTGAATGTTTAGATATTGATTTAATTGGTATGAATTGTGCAACAGGTCCAGATGAAATGAGATCCCATATCGCCTATTTAGCACAAGCAGCCCCATTTGCATTAAGTGTTTTACCCAATGCTGGTTTACCGCAAAATATTGGGGGAAAAACAGTCTACCCACTGGGGCCAACTGATTTCTCAAGAAAAGTAATAGAAATGGCAAAGGATTTTTCTCTAAATGTTGTTGGAGGATGTTGCGGAACAACTCCTGAACATATTAAAGAATTAGTTACTTTAGCTAATAGACTCCCAGCGGGTATTCGTAAAATAAATTTAGAACGCAGCGTAAGCAGCTTATACTCATCTGTTTCATTAAATTTAGAACCAAAGCCTCTTTATGTTGGTGAAAGAACCAATGCAAATGGATCCAAAAAATTTAGAGATCTTCTAGCCCTAAATGACTACGATGGACTCATTCAAATTGCCAAAGGACAATTAAAAGAAGGTGCACATATTCTTGATGTCTGTGTTGCATATGTTTCACGTAACGAAACAGAAGATATGGAGCATTTTTTAAAAAAACTTGTTACCCAAGTTAATATTCCAATAATGATTGATTCGACTGAAGTCTCTGTTATTGAAAAAGCTCTTCAACTTACTCCTGGAAAATGTATTGTAAACTCAATAAATTTTGAAGATGGTGAAGAAAAAGCAAGAAAAATTCTTACCCTTTGTAAAGAATATGGTGCAGCCGTTGTGGCCTTAACAATTGATGAAGAAGGAATGGCAAAATCAGTCGAAAGAAAAATTCTCATAGCAGAAAGAATTTATAATTTAGTTGTAAATGAATTTAAAATAAATGCAGGCGATCTTATTTTTGATCCTCTGACTTTCACTTTAGGCAGTGGTGACGAAGAGTTTAGAAAATCAGCCATAGCAACTCTTGATGCCATTAAAAAAATTAAAGATAAATTTAATGGTGTGCGAACAATATTAGGATTGTCTAACGTCAGCTTTGGTTTAAATCCTTTCACTCGGCAAATGCTAAATTCAATGATGCTTTATTATGCAGTCAAAAATGGACTTGATTTAGCCATTTTAAATGCATCTAAAATAATTCCCATTGCACGAATTGAAGAAGAAGATAGAAAAATTTTTACAGATCTTATTTATGACAATCGTGCAGAAAATTATGATCCATTAAAAACAATATTAGCTAAGTTTTCCAACATAAAAAAAGATAATATTTCGAACGTATCTAAACGCAACAATATGTCTATTGAGGAAAAATTAAAACTCGATATCATTGATGGCGAAAAACAATTTATTGTTGAAGACTGCAATGAAGCTTTAAAAACATACGCGCCACTTCATATTATCAATTCAATTTTACTTGATGGCATGAAAGTTGTAGGAGAACGCTTTGGCTCTGGTGAAATGCAATTGCCTTTTGTCCTTGAAAGTGCCGAAGCGATGAAAACTGCTGTAAAAGCTCTTGAACCTTTTATGGAAAAAAAATCTAACTATAGCAAAGGAAAAATTATTCTTGCTACAGTTAAAGGGGATGTGCATGACATTGGAAAAAATTTAGTTGAGATTATTTTGTCAAACAATGGATTTGAAGTTGTTAATTTAGGTATAAAACAGCCTATTGAAAGCATAATTGAAAAATACCGAGGTTCCGATGCCGATGCCATTGGCATGAGTGGATTGCTAGTAAAATCTACAGTTATAATGAAAGAAAATCTTGAATATATGAATGAAAAAGGTTTTGACATTCCTGTTATTTTAGGAGGCGCTGCACTCACACGAGAATTTGTCGAAAATGAATGTCAAGCAACTTATAAGGGACCCGTTTTTTATGCTTTCGATGCATTTGAAGGTCTTAAAGTTATGGAAGGTCTTTCTAATAAAAGAGGTCAAATAACTGCAACAGAAATACTTGAAATCCGTAAAAAATCCAAAGCGATTCCTAAAGAAATTAAAGAAGAAAATGACAATACAATTAAAATTATTAGAAAAGGTGAACCTAAAATTTCACTTGACGAAAATTTACAAAGTGCATGGGTGAGAAAAGACGAAAAAATTCCAAAACCACCTTTTTGGGGAACCCAAATTATCACAGAACCTCTGGAAAATATTTTTGCTTTTCTTGATGAGTTTGCTCTCATTCGCAGCCGCTGGGGCTTTTCTCAAGGTAACAAAAGTGATGCTGAATTTGATGAAATATTAAATACAAAAGCCTATCCACTTTATAAAAAAATGAAGAATGAAATTATTGAAAATAAAATAATCCAGCCCAAAGCAATTTATGGATATTATCCCGCTTGTTCAAAAGAAAATAAAATACTTATTTATAAATTAAGCACAACAGCAGATATTCATCCAAATAAGAGAGAAATTATTGCTGAATTTGAATTTCCACGCCAAATTTCTGGTAGAAGGTTATGTATTTCTGACTTTATTTGTCATGAAAACACAAAAAAAATTGATACACTTCCAGTACAAATTGTAAGTATAGGTGCTGAAATCTCTAAAGAAACAGAAAAACTATATAAGCAAGAAAAATTTTCAGAATATTATTATTTACATGGAATTGGTACAGAACTAACCGAAGCCTATGCTGAGTTGATCCATAAACGTATACGTTCTGAGCTTGAAATAGTTAAAAAAGATGCTAAATTATTAAGACAACTCTTTAGTCAAGGATACCAAGGTTCGCGCTATTCTTTTGGCTACCCTGCATGCCCTGATATGGAAAGCAATGTTCCACTTTTAAAACTATTAGGTGCAGATAGAATTGGTGTTAAAATATCTGAAGCTTTTCAGATGGATCCTGAAATGACAACAAGTGCTCTTGTCAGCTGGCATCCACAAGCTCGTTACTTTTCTACTTAAAAAATTTATTTAAAATTTAATTTTCTCAATTCTTTTAATTCTTCTTCTTCTTTCACATATCTGTTATCCAAAATCTGCTGACCAATTGATAATAAAATAATTGCAATCATTGCAAAAAAAGTTACCCAAGCATACCAGCTATTAATTATTCTTGAACAAATACAAATAAGAATTGCTTCAATGAGAATAGCTCGAGTTACCGAAAATTTTAAAACAAAAATATGCACAAAAGTTTCTAATAAAAGTGCAGAACAAATTAAAAAATTTAATGTACTGATTAAAGAATAAGCAACAATGCTGTCATTTCCGAATAAATGAAAGGTCCCAAATAGACTACAAACAACGCTTAAAATAAAAGCAACACATGAAAAAAAGCGTATTGGCATATGTCCTCTCCTTAATGAAAAAAAGTCTATTATATTTACTTATTTAAATACTTTACTATTCTCATGCAAACTGTTTAATTTGTCTAGAATTTTAAAAATAGAATATAAATGCAGCGGTTTTTCATTGACACCCGAAAAAAAATCGGCTAGTAAGTCAATAAGTAAAAAATTATTGTTCCGGTGGCGTAAAATATTGTTCCTTCGATATTGGAGAAATCATTATGGCTCATCATAAATTCTTTGCATATACATATCTTACAAGCGTTGCATTTCTACCTTTTGCATCCTTTTCACATTCAGCTTTTGCTGCAGATGTCCCACCAGGAACAAAGCTTGCTGCAGACCAAGTTTTAAATGTAGGAGTGGGTTCAGAAGCACCGTCTTTAGACCCTCAAAAAATGCAAGATAATGTGAGCAGCCGAATTGGTGAGGATCTCTTTGAAGGACTTGTGTCAACCAACGACGCAGGAGAATTAGTTCCTGGAGTTGCTGAGAAATGGGATGTTAGCGGCGACGGACTGACTTATACCTTTCATTTACGTAACAATGCAAAGTTTTCCGATGGCTCTCCTATAACTGCAGAAGACGTAGTTTTTTCTTTCCAACGAATTGTCGATCCTAAAACAGGTTCTACTTATTCTGATTTTATAAATATGGTTAAAAATTCCAATGAAATAAATGAGGGTAAACTTAAGCCTGAAAGTCTCGGTATAAAAGCTTTAGATAAAAAAACTATTCAAATTAATCTTTCTAGAACAACTCCTTTTTTCTTAAAGCTCGTTGCATTTCACACCTGCTTAATCGTAAAAAAAGAAAATGTTGAAAAATATGGTGATAAATTTACTCATCCCGGTAACCTTGTTACAAGCGGTGCTTATTCTCTTAAATACTGGAAAGTAGGCGATAAAATAACCGCAGTGCGCAACTCTCATTATTGGGATAATTCAAAAACAGTCATCAATACAGTAAATTATTTTCCCATAAGCGACTTAAACACTGAATATCAAATGTATCAAACTGGACAACTTGACTTCACTTACGAGTTTCCTGCAGATAAATACCAAATGCTTAAAAAAACTTTGGGCAAAGAAGTACAAACAAATCCATATTTAAGCATTTACTATTTCGATTTTAATAATAAAAAGCCGCCATTTAAAGACAATCTAAAATTACGCCAAGCTTTATCCATGGCAATTGATAGAAAAGTTATAACCGAAAAAATTACAGGACGGGGCGAAGTTCCTTCTTATGACGTAGTTGCGTGGGGCACGAGCGATTACAAACAAAACGCTCCAGATTGGGTTAAATGGCCACGAGAAAAACAGGTAGCCGAAGCAAAACGTCTCTATAAAGAAGCTGGCTATTCCCAAGAAAATCCGGTAAAATTTAATATTTTATATAATACGAACCTACAGCATAAGAAAATATACACAGCCATTGCTTCTATGTGGACAAAAACTCTAGGAGCGCAAGTCACTCTTGAAAATAAAGAATGGAAAGTCTTTATTCAGGATCGCCTCGATGGAAACTTTCAAGTAGCACGAGACGGTTGGATCGCTGATTACAACGACGCAAGTTCCTTTACCGATATGTTTCAAACAAAATACAAACAAAATAATTCTAAATACGCTAATAAAAAGTATGATGCGCTTATAGTCGAAGCTGCAAATGAAATGAATTTACGAAAAAGAGCTGAAATTTTACAAAAGGCCTCAGCTATCATGATGAACGATTACCCTGCAGTGCCCTTGTTCACTTATGTGACCACACACTTAGTAAAACCATATGTAGGTGGGTATACAGGCTTGAATTCTCAAGACAAACAAAAATCACAATATTTTTATATTACCAATCGTCAAACAACTGCTGAACGTTAACTAAAAAAGCGGTTCATTTGAAAATATCAGCCGCTTTTTTTTCCTGATACATACTTTTCAAAAGGCTGGTTATTTATGGTTTCCTACACTATAAAAAGATTTTTTGGTGCATGGCCGACTCTTCTTGTCGTAGTCACACTCTCCTTTTTTTTAATGCGACTTGCCCCCGGTGGACCTTTTTCAGGAGAGCGTGTTCTCACCCCAGCAGTGCAGGCAAACCTCGATGCAAAATATCATTTAAATGACCCTGTAATAGTGCAATATTTCGACTATTTATGGTCATTGCTAAGAGGTGACTTTGGCCCCTCTTTTAAATATCCAGACTGGACCGTAAATCAGCTTATCGCACAGGGTTTTCCTGTTTCGATATGGCTTGGTGGTTGGGCAATTATTATTGCAGTTTTTATTGGTATTCTAATTGGATCATTAGCTGCATTTAAACAAAACACTTGGATTGACTACCTTGCAACAGGAATGTCAATGACAGGGATTTCTATTCCATCTTTTGTAACAGCACCAATGATGACTCTTTTATTTGCCGTTATCCTTCATTGGCTTCCTGCAGGTGGTTGGAACGATGGTGCATTTTCAAGCATGGTTTTACCTGTAACAGCATTAGCCCTTCCGCAAATTGCAATAGTCAGTCGAATTATGCGTGGCAGTATGATTGAAGTTTTAAAAAGCAATTATATTCGAACAGCAAAAGCAAAGGGAATTCCAAACAGAATTATTATTTTCAGACATGCAATCCGGCCTGCAATTTTACCTGTAGTTTCCTATTTAGGACCTGCTACTGCTGGAATTATAACCGGCTCAGTGGTCATTGAACAAATCTTCAGTCTACCAGGACTCGGTAGTTACATTACAAAGGGCGCATTAAATCGAGATTATACGTTGGTACTAGGAACCGTTATCCTATTTGCAGCAATTATTATTGCATTTAATTTTATTGTTGATGTTCTTTACGCCATTATTGATCCAAAAATTAAATATTAAGAAATAGGTGGATTATGTCAGTTATACCAACAACAGCAGGTTTAAATAAAAAAACACTCGCAATGCAAACATTAAATAAAAATTTAGAGGTTAAAGGACGCAGTCTATGGAAAGACGCTTTTAATCGGTTGTCAAAAAATAAAGCATCGGTTGTCAGTATTATTATTCTTTTTCTTGTTTCTTTAGCGGTGATATTTGCCCCTTATTTATCTCATTATCAAATGGAAGACACAGACTGGGGTTCCATAGGCCTTGCTCCTAACTTTTCGACTCTTCATTTCTTTGGCACAGATGATCTCGGTCGTGATGTTTTTGCACGTACACTTTATGGCGGCAGAATGTCGCTGATGATAGGCATAATCTCGAGTGTCGTCAGTATTGTTATTGGTATTACTTATGGTGCAACAGCTGGTTATATTGGTGGAAAGACCGATGACATCATGATGCGCATTGTAGACATAATTTATTCTCTTCCTTTTATGTTTTTTGTAATTCTTCTTATGACATTTTTTGGACGAAATATATTTCTTATATTTGTAGCCATTGGGGCAGTAAACTGGCTTGATATGGCACGAATAGTACGGGGACAAACATTAAGCTTAAAAAGCAAAGAATTTATAGAGGCAGCTCATGCGGGCGGTGTTAGTTCAGCAGTTATTATATTTCGTCATATTGTTCCAAATATTTTAGGCATCGTAATTGTTTATGTTACTTTAACTATTCCACAAGTTATATTAACAGAATCTTTCCTCTCTTTTCTTGGCTTAGGTGTTCAAGAACCAGCAACCAGCTGGGGAGTTTTAATTAACGACGGAGCGCAAAACGTAACAGTTGCATGGTGGCGTTTGGTTTTTCCAGCTGCATTTTTAGTTGTTACTTTATTTTGTTTTAACTTCATCGGAGATGGTCTACGCGATGCACTCGATCCAAAAGATCGTTAAGTTTTTGGAGAATTAAAATATGTCTTTGCTCAGTGTTAATAATTTAAATATCGCTTTTTCGACCACTGATGGTGCCGTGAGCGCTGTAAATGGCATCAGCTTGTCCTTAAATAAAGGCGAAGCTCTTGGTATTGTTGGAGAGTCTGGTTCAGGAAAAAGTCAACTTGTCCTTGGTATTCTAGGACTACTTGCCCAAAATGGAAAAACTTTTGGCAGTGTAAAATTCCATGATAAAGAACTCATTGGCCTATCTCAGAATGAATTAAATAAAATTCGTGGCGATAAAATATCCATGATTTTCCAAGATCCCATGACCTCACTCAATCCTTATTTGCGCATTTCTAAGCAAATGACAGAAGTGCTCATGCTCCATAAAAATTTAAGTTATGCTGAAGCAAAAAAAGAATCTATCCATATGCTTGATATGGTGCGTATTCCCGAAGCTAAAAATAGAATAGACATGTACCCGCACGAGTTCTCAGGTGGTATGCGACAGAGAGTCATGATTGCCATGAGTCTCTTATGTAAACCCGATCTTCTTATTGCAGATGAACCAACAACAGCACTTGATGTAACAGTACAAGCACAAATTGTTAACTTATTACAAGATCTCAAACGCGATCTCGACACAGCTATTATTTTAATTACACATGACTTAGGTGTTGTAGCAGGAATTTGTGACAATGTGATGGTTATGTATGCTGGTCGAACGATGGAATACGGATCAGTTAATAATATTTTTTACAATCCTCAACACCCTTATACGCAAGGATTGTTACGTTCCATCCCACGTCTTACGGACGACTCCTATTCAGATCTCCCTACTATTCCTGGCAATCCACCAAGTTTGCTCAATTTACCCATTGGTTGTCCTTTTCAAGAGCGTTGTGAGTATTCAGTAGAAAAGTGTTCTATTAAACCTCCCCCCTTGGTTTCTTTAAGTAACAATCGTAAAAAAGCTTGCTATCGGGAGTCAGTACAATGAACGAACCTATTCTTTCAGTAAAAAATTTAAAAGTTCATTTTCCTATTTCTAAAAAAGGAACATTCTTTCAAAAAGTGAATTTAAAAGCTGTTGATGGTGTTACATTAGAAGTTTTTAAAGGAGAAACGCTTGGGGTTGTTGGAGAATCTGGATGCGGTAAATCTACACTTGCTCGTGCCATAATGCGCTTATTACCTTCTACCGAAGGTACAATTACGTTACTAGGAAAAAACTTATTATCTTTAAATAAAAATCAACTTCAAAATGCACGTAAAGATATTCAAATGATTTTCCAAGATCCTTTGGCATCTTTAAATCCACGTATGACTGCAGGACAAATAATTGCAGAACCTCTAAAAACATTTTATCCAAACTTAACCAACAATGAAGTTAAAAACAAAGTATCACAAATGATGAACCTTGTTGGTCTTATTCCAGAACATATCAATAAATATCCTCATGAATTTTCAGGTGGACAGTGCCAACGCATTGGTATAGCAAGAGCACTTATATTAGAACCTAAAATAATAGTCTGCGATGAACCTGTCAGCGCATTAGATGTTTCTATTCAAGCCCAAATTGTTAACTTACTTAAAAAACTACAACGAGAATTAGGATTGACTTTAATTTTTATTGCACATGATCTCAGTGTGGTAAAACACATCAGTGATCGCATATTAGTTATGTATTTAGGTCGTCCCGTTGAAATTGGCACTCGTGATCAAATTTATAAAAATCCAAAACACCCATATACAATTGCACTTTTATCTGCAGTGCCCATTCCTGATCCCGAATTGGAAAGAAAAAAAGTTGTACAGATTTTACAGGGAGATCTCCCCTCACCTATCAATCCTCCAAGTGGCTGTCGTTTTCGTACGCGTTGCCCCTTAGCAGAAAAAACCTGTTCTGAAATAGAACCTGAACTTAAAGAAGCAAACAGCGGAGCAATGGTAAGCTGTTTAAAATTTAGTTAGTTTTATAATATTTAATCTAAAATAATTTTAGACAACTTTAGAAACATAAATTCCTCAAATAAACAATTGTTAACAATGTAATTAAAAACTATTGTAAATATATAAATTTTTATTTTTCAAAATAAGCATATCTTCTTTCAAAATCAAAAACGAAATTTTTTGCAAAAATACACTTGTAATATTCAATAAGACATTGTAATTACCTTCAATATAGTTTCAAGCAATCATTTTAAAAAAATTATTAAAATAATTTTGTGGTTAATTATCTTTTTATAGTTAATACATCTTAACTATTATAAACAGTTAATTTTACCCATTTATAAATTTAATTTTTTTAAACTAAATATTTCTAATTCAAAAGGAGCATTTGCATGCCAATTTCCTTTGATATTGTTGTAGGAGCTGATAGATCATCGTCAAACGTAACTGCAATAGGTTATGAATCTCATATAATCAGACAAGATGAAAGAGAACTCTTTCAAATTGGGAAAAACTCTCAACTTCTAGATGTCGTTGAAAACCATTCAGGCAATCGTCCTGAAGATGTAAATTTAACCAACAGCGATGAGCCTTGGGGTAGTTTATATGATAAATATGATTGGCAACCCGTAACAAGTAATTATATGATTAAAGACATTGTTGTAACAGAAATTAAACAAGTTCCAGTCATTATAGCTAATAAAGTGTTTGAAAATAAAAGTCGTAAAATTGCAACCTACAATGCTTCTATTTCAGACTCTGTAGCAAATACCGTAGAAAGCACTTGGAATACATCAAATAAAATATCAGCAGGTTTTAGTATTAAAGGAAAAGTACAAGTTTACGGAGCCGAAGTTGAACCATCCCTTTCCTTTGGCTTTGAACACGCTTGGGGAAAGGGGGGCACCACACGACAAATGACAACAGTCGGATCAACAACTGGTCTATCTGTAACATTAAATCCAAATGAATCTGTAATTGCTGAACTCGTCGCAACCAGAGGTAAAATGAATGTTAAAATTAAGTATTACTTAATTTTAACAGGATTTGCTGCAGTTAATTATTTTCCAGAATTTAAAGGTCATTACTTTTGGGCATATCCAATTAATAATATTTTAAATGGCGAAAAATATAAAGTAATAACAGAAAATATTCAAATTGATTATTATTCAAATGCAAAAGTCGTTCTTAAAGATATGAAAACTTCCAGAGTATTGCAAAGTAAATCGTTCTAGAGGATTTATGATTCTTTGTAGTGCTGTGAAAATTTAGTCAAGAAATAAAATTATGTCATATTATTCCATTAGGAAATCCATGGCACAAAAAAACAGCCAAAAATAAATGCATAAAAATTATATTTTTATGCAAAATAATATATATTGACAAAAAATAAAAAATACATATAAACAGATCGATTTAATATAAAGTTAAATCTTTTTATTATTAAGGAGTAAAAAATGATAAAAATATTATACTTGGGATTGCTTTTTAAATTTGCATTTCTAAGTTTTTCTGCTTCAGCTGAGTATCTTTTTTGCATCAGTCAAGAAGATGCTAAAAATGATAAATGGGGAAATTGGCACTGGGCAAATATCACACAAAATGAAAAAAAAGCTCTCAGTCAAAAACCAATCTCTATTATAAATAACTGGATTTACTTAAATAGCACACCTTCAATTTATTTTTCCTCAAATTCGGGGTATGTTTCGATTCCAAATGAACCTGAAACACTCAATTATAATTTTAACTCTCTTGATAAAGCAAAAGATTTTTGCAAAGTATTGCGCGATATATGCAAAAAAAATTCAAATGATTTAAATTTCTATTATGTTGGACAATCTATCTCATCTCTTAGTCAGTGGCGCAGCATAAATGTGAAGTATTTGTCTGAATTAGGAGAGCCTAAAAAGCATACATGTCCAAACTGGAATACTAATAATGAATGAAATTTAAATTCAACTATTCTTCATAAAATTACCTGAAATTAAAATATAGTTCAATACAATTTTTTAATTCTCCGTGACATTTCGAACCGATCAAAAATCAGACACCTCTTGCAATTATTAATAATTCTGCTACCATAAAAATGATAAGCGCTCATTTGAAAATCAGCTTGCAAGCGCTCAAAAAATATAGCTAAAGCGGGAGTCAGTTTATGTCTTTTATCTTCATTATTTTTAATCTATTTACTCTCAATTTTTTCAATTTATATCTTTACTCTCTTCGACATAGTTTCCAGTAAATTCCGTGCTCACAACAATTAAATATTTTTTCAATCGAAAGGAAAATAAAATGTCAGATATTTGTAACCATATTTTAGGATTTCCAAGAATTGGCAGCCAACGCGAGTTAAAAAAAGCAACAGAAGCATACTGGAAAAATGAAATCACCGAACTGGAACTAAAAAAAATTGGGAAAAAAATAAGAGAAGAAAATTGGAAAATCCAAAGTGAAGCCGGTTTAGATTTTATTACAGTCGGTGACTTTTCTTTTTATGATCAAGTACTGGATACCAGTTTATTATTTGGAAATGTTCCAGATCGATTTTTAGAAAAAGGCAGTGAAGCTAATTTTGACACTTTATTTTGCATGGCGAGAGGACACGCACCAAATAATATAAATGCACGTGCATGTGAAATGACCAAATGGTTTAATACAAATTATCACTATATTGTTCCAGAATTTAAGCAGGGACAAAAATTTAAAATTTCTTTAAATTCTTTACTTGAACAAATTGAACACGCATCGTCATTTGGATACAAAATTAAACCAGTTCTTATTGGACCATTAACCTATCTTTGGCTAGGCAAAGCCTCTGAAAATGACTTTAATAAGTTAGATCTGTTAAATAACTTAATCGAGGAATATACAAAGATTTTTAATTTATTATCATTAAAAAATATCGAATGGATTCAAGTTGACGAACCTATTTTGACTTTAGATCTCAGCCCCGAATGGAAAGAGGCATTTTATAATGTTTATACAAAATTTGATTTTAAAAATTTAAAAATTTTACTCACAACTTATTTTGGTTCAATTCAAGATAATATTGACATTGTTAATAAAATTCCAATCCATGGATTGCATTTAGATTTATGTTCAAATCCTGAGCAAATAAATGAAGTTATAAAAAACTATCCAAAGAATAAAGTTTTGTCCCTTGGTTTAATAAATGGTCGTAATATTTGGAAATCAAATATTACAAAAATAACAGACACAATTTGTAAGATAAAGCAAAAGTTTTCGGGCGAATTGTGGTTGAGTAGCAGTTGTTCACTTATGCACAGCCCCGTGGATCTAGATCAAGAAAAAAACTTAGATCCCGAAATTAAAAACTGGCTAGCATTTGCAAAACAAAAAGTATTAGAAATTAAACTTTGTTCCAATATTATAAATAGTAAGGATACAAAACAAAGTGAATTGTTACTGAACGAGAATGCACAAGCAATTGAAAGCAGAAAAAATTCAAAGAGAGTTCATAATGAGGCTGTCAAAAAGAGAGTTTCAGAGATCAACAAAAAAGACGGTGATCGAAAAAATCCGTACTCAATTCGTGCCTTAAAACAAAAAGAAACTCTAAAATTACCACTTTTTCCAACAACAACTATTGGTTCATTTCCACAAACTCAGAAAATTAGAAATGTAAGAAATAATTATAAAAATAAAAAAATAAGCAAAGAGGATTATACAAAGGAAATACAAAATCATATTTTAGAGTCTATTCGAAAACAAGAAGAACTCAATATAGATGTTCTTGTTCATGGTGAAGCAGAGCGCAACGACATGGTTGAATATTTTGGAGAGCTCCTCGAAGGTTTTGTTTTTACTTCCAATGGCTGGGTGCAAAGTTATGGAACACGCTGTGTAAAACCACCAATTATTTTTGGTGATATTTCAAGACCAGCCTCAATGACCATTGATTGGATAAAATATTCACAATCGTTGACACAAAAACACGTAAAAGGAATGCTTACCGGTCCTGTCACCATATTATCATGGTCATTTGTCCGAGATGACCAACTTCCTAAAGAAACAGCATTGCAAATTGCTCTCGCCCTCCGCGATGAAGTAATAGATTTAGAAAAAGCTGATGTTAAAATAATTCAAATTGATGAACCTGCATTTAGAGAAGCTCTTCCATTGAAAAAATCAGAATGGCAAGAATATTTAACTTGGGCTGTAAACTGCTTTAGAATTTCAGCTGCAGGAGTGCAAGACTCTACTCAAATTCATACGCATATGTGCTATTCAGAGTTTAACGATATTATAAAATCAATTGCAGATTTAGATGCTGATGTCATTACAATAGAATGTTCACGCTCAAATATGGAATTGTTACAAGCTTTTGAAAATTTTGCATATCCAAATGATATAGGACCAGGAGTTTATGACATTCACTCTCCACAAATTCCTAGTAAAAAGGAGATTAAAGAATTATTGGAAAATGCGTTGAAATATATACCTGCGGAAAGACTTTGGGTAAATCCTGATTGTGGTTTAAAAACCAGAAATTGGCCTGAAGTAGAAATTGCTTTAAAAAATATGACAGAGGCCGCTTTTGACCTTAGAAAACAATATAGTCATCGCGATCTTTAAAAGGAGAGAGTGGTTTTTCTGCAAACATTATTTAATCTTTGCAGAAAAACTTAAGTAAAATAAAATATCAATGAAAGAAACCAATAGGTTCATCAAATTTAGAATTGTCATCTGAGTTCCCATTATCCTCATTTAGCAATTCAATAAACAAAGAAGCTTTTGCACCAAGGGCATAATAAAGACCCTTGTCATTTATCCTCAAGTCTGAGCTATTTAAACATTTTATCATATCGAGAATTTCTCTTTTCATGATATTACAATTTGAAGCTTTCATAATTTATCCTTAAAATAGATTTTTATTTTTTAAACATTGCTAATTTTAAATTCTTTTTTTAATTAAAAAAAGAATTTATTTGGAAGTAAATTAAATAATATTATTATAAAACATCAGTGCTCTCCTTTACTTTATGAGCACCTTTGTGTATCCTAAGTTTGCAGGAGAGGGTACACAATGTGTGCTCTTTTTTTTTTGAACAAAATTATTTTACATTATCTCCTTGACGCTATTTCTCATTTATGAGAAATAAATTATAGAAAAATGATAATTCATAAGTAACATATTGTCGATATTCTGTCAATAAAGGCATGAAATTAATGAAAAAAAAAGTTTCTTCTGTAAAATGTTCCTCATTAAAAACAAAATTAGCTCAAGAGATAAATAAAACACGAAAAGAGCAAAATCTTACAATAGCGCAAATTGCAAAGTACCTCGAAGTTTCCACAGCAAATGCAGGAAAATATGCAAATGCAAATGTTGAATCTCCCCCATATCGAGTTATTGCATGCCTTGCACGTTTGCAAGGGAGAAAAGTTTCAGACCTAGTAAAAGAAATTGAAGAAGAAGATAATTATAAAGAGAATGATAAATTTGATGATTATATGGATGTTATTAATTTTTTAAATTCAGACTTAGAAAATGAGTTTACTCTGTTATTTAAAATGATTCGAAAGAAATCATCCTTCCATGCAAATATAAAACTTAATATTGCTTGTCTTTTACGAATTTCTCGATTTCTATTGATGATTGACTATGATCTTTTATTAAAGAAAGAAGATGAGTTTCATATGTTTGTTAAATTATACTTAATGGCAAATAAAAATATAGATTCGATTGATGAACAGGATCTAACCGAAAGCAAGTCAACCATTATAATGGAACATGATAAACTATTTAGAATAAGTGAAGCAATTAAAGAAAAGTATTTAAAAAAAAGTCAAAATGCTTCACTAAAATAAATTAAATTTATCTATGCAGGTTGACCAAATGCAGGTTGACCCCGTAAATATCTTTCCAATTCAAAAGAAGGAAATTCTAAAAAAGATTGAAATTTTATTTTCGACATGAAATAACTCCTCTAATTAAATAATTTTTAAGCATTTTCAATTCGCATAATAAATGCATAATCTACAACACACTGATCTTCTTTTGTATTTGCAAAAGGTGCGGTCATTATTTCATTTAAAGCTTTTCGAATAATTTGCCGTCGTTCTTCTACATACATTTTTGATCGCTTTTGCACATGTTCAAAAGAATTTGTAATATTAGTCTGATTATCAGAAATAGCACACTTATTAGCTATTGCAAGAGCTGCTTGAGCTGTATATTTTGAAGTATAATATTTATTGTCTCCAAAAACAACAAAAACTAAATCATAATCACATTTTAGACCTCCTTCACTTTCATAAATAATACCATCCAATAAGAGTGCAGGTATTATTATTTTTTTAGCATATTCAACATTTTCAGTCGTTCCTAAATACTTAAAAATATCGTTTGAATTATCTTTTATTGATTGAACTATTGTATTAATTGTATATGCATAATGTGAATCAAAAATTCTATTAATGAAAGGCGCAGTGTCTTCAGACACATAAAAAATTTTTTTATTTTTAAATGGATCCGATTGTTCTTCACTACACTTCATATTTATTTGCTCCAGTATAGATTGACTTACCAGTCAATCTATACAATTAAAAATTTAATTTCAACAATAATTATAATAATTTTTAAAATATATAATTTTAATTTTCTAAAAATTATTTTAAAAACCTTACTTCATTTACTTTAAAAAAAATAATAAACAAAAATAATATTGTTAAAATTAATTAAAATATTAAAAAATGTTATACTTATTAATTTCAATGCTTACCAAAACATATTTTAGTAATTTTATAGATATAAAATTAAAATATTAACAAAATTTTCTTGCGCTTTATTATAAACTTAAGTATTAACATAAAAATGACGATCTCTTATCAAAGATAATAATTTCTTTAAGGAAATAATAAGTGAAACTAAGTTTAAAGATGAATAAAAGTTATTTTTTAATTTCAGCTCATTATTTTGTTACACATATTCCTTTTTTTGGATTTCTGGCAACGTTGGTTCTCATTCTCTCAAAAAGAGAGATAAGCTCAGAATTTATTGCTTTAATTTCTCTTATTTATACTATTTCATACAGAGCATCAAAAGTCTTCTTTGCACCTTTTCTCGATAAATTACATAATGAAAAAGGAATTTACATAGGCTGTCTATTATCTTCCCTTGGTTTTCTATTCTTTTACTTATCAACACATATTTATTTAGTTATAGCCTCAATTATTATTATCGGCTTCGGAATATCAATAAATGGTATTGCCACCAAAGTACTTGTTATGAACATTGCTGATCAAAGTGAAAATAAAGCAAATATTTTCTCAATTATTACAACGGTCGTAAATATTGCAGCAGCCCTGTCACAACCAGCAGCACTTTTTTTGTTTCGCTATAATTATGAAGATGTGCTTTTAATCTTATTCTCTATTTCTTTTTTTATACCATTTCTCTATTTTTTTAATAGATCAAAAAATGTAAATCTAGTTATTAAAGAAAAAGTAAATAATAATTCTTCGAGTTTTAACGTTTATATGCATTTCTTAAAAAGCAAATCTTTTCTACTTTTCATTGCACTAAATATGCTTATTTGGTCACTGTTTGGGCAAATATTTAATACTTTTGCACTTCATATAGGTCAAACACTCAATAAGCCTGATTTACTTGGTACCTTATATTTTGTTATCGCAATTTTAATTATTGCCCTACAAATTCCTATTAGCAATTGGACAAATAAACTCGATAAAGGAAGTCCTCACCAGAATTTATATAGATCTGCAATTGCATATGGATTAGCTTTTTTATTGATTTCTTTCAATTGTGAAGATTATATCTTCTTGGCTTTGATTGTTGCTTTTCTTGCTCTCGCTGAAGTCCTTTTTGGCCCATCCCTAGACGTACTAGCTTTGTCTGTTTGCGGAAAAGAGTATAAAAATATTTGGATTAGTTTAGTCTCTATCAGTACTGCCATAGGAGAATCTTTTGGAGGCAGCTTAGGAATATGGTTTTATAGCTTATTTAAAAATAATAATTATTATTGGTTTTATATAGGATTATTCTCAATTATATTATCAATTACCTTTTATTTTAGCAAATATTTTATAACTTCTGTACCACTTTTTATAAAAAATAGGAATGAAAATTCAAACTATTCTTTGCAAGAAAGTGAAGAAAACAAATCCATTTCATAGAAGTTTCTCAAAATATTGTCATTCACTCACTTTTTGCAAGAACTCTAAACTTTTAATTTTATAAAAAAACTCTTATTCCAAAACGATTTAATCACACCCTATCAAAAAGCAGACACACTCATTTTTTAAAAGTATTCTTTAATACTATACTCAAAAAAGCTGAGTGAAAAAAATTTGTGAATTTAAAAATAATAATCTGATATGGGCATTTCTATGAAAAACAGTGGCACAAAAAATTGGTTTAAGCTTCTTATACTGGCTTTTTCGGTCATTTTTATTCTTGGACAAGGGCGATATTCTAAAAATACAAATTCACAAGAACCAAAGAACGATCTTCCTATTGTACAAATAAACATGCTTTCATTTGACGACGTTAATGCAGTCTTAACATCAAAGCTTCAATTATTCTTCTCCCCTAAATTAGTCAATGAAAGTGGAATTGTGCAAGATGAGTATAATTTTATAGATGTTCTTAACTTTAATGAATCTATTTTAACTATTAAAGGCAATAAAAGATATGCAGCATTTGACAATGGTCTCTCCTCTAACTACCAACTTGATAGCACGCTGAATCACTTTTATTATCCCTTCGACAGTTACAAAATCAACTTAATTTATTTTTTAGATAAAACAAATTCTAAAGGTGTCATTGAAAGAGTACCATTTAAAAACAATTGTGATTTTTGTTCTATTAGAGGCTATCAGATCAATACAAAAGATATTTTTGATAAAAATAGAAATATCTTAACACTCGAAACACATATAATGCGACCTATTTCAACAAAAATTATAGTTATAATAAATATCATTGTTATGTGGGTCTTGTCATTGGTTATATTGTTTATGACAATTAGCATAGCAAAAAGTAAAATTAAACCTGATATTGGCACATTTGGTTTTATAGCAGGACTTCTTTTTGCTCTTCCACTTATTCGTAATATTTCGCCAATGATTCCATATATGGGAGTTTTTATAGATTTCATTGGATTCTTTCTAAATGAATTCACTGTCGCTTGTTGTATGGTTGCTTCTGCTTATTGCTGGATATTACGTAAAGACTCTGCAAGTCATTAAAAATATTTTAAAATTTTTCTTTAATTATAATATCAATGTACTATTATAAATAATAAAAAAAAACATAGGTTAAATAAAATTAAAAAAAATTTGACCACCATTTACAAAAAATATAAGTTAAATTTTAGAATAAATTGTATTTATTTTTTATTTTAATAATTAACTACTAGATACATTATTATAATATATCTATTTATTAATCTCTACAAAATGGATGAAAATTTATGACTCCAAAAAAAATAACTCTATTAGTAAAATATTTAAAATCACTTAATAAGAGTGTGAGCTGGAAAGAGTTAGAAATTGAAATTGAAAATTTATCTATCGAAATAAAAGACATATTAAATTACCTAGAAGATCCTCTTAATTTACCATATGGTCGAAAGTTAGTTTTTAAATCTTCTTTAATTGAATGTCTTATTATGACCTGGTCAATTGAAAAAGCTTGCTTACCACATGATCATGGAATATCCGAAGGAGCCATATATGTTGTTAATGGTCAGGGAAAAAACAGTATATTTAATTTTTCAAATAAACAAAGTAATCAAAGAGAACTCATAAATACATTTCTAAATAAAGGAGACTTTATATATGTACCAAAAGGAATAATACATTTAATGCAATCACTGGGAGACGATCGTTTAGTTACTCTCCACTTTTACTCTCCCGCTATCCATGATATGAAAGTTTTTGATACTAAAAATAATAGACAAGGGATTGTATCGGACGATTGTGGTGCTTGGTGGCCAGAAGTTCCAGAAAAACTTTTGCGAGAAGAAAAAATAGATGAAAAATTTTTAAATATACCAAATAAAATTCTGTAGGATTTTAAATGATAATTTTTAGCTGGTGGTAAAATGGAAAATCAAGCTTATTTTAATGATAATAAATTTATGAATTTTCAAAATATAAATGATATTCGAGCACTCATCTTTTCAGGAAATTTTACTACTAAAATTAATTTAGAACACATAAAAGATGAAAAAGAAAATATTTTTTATGAAAGCAATTTTTGCCGATTAAGTTTATACAGTGCCACTCATGAAATTGCACATAAACAATTAACAAATTCAATTGAAACAATCCTTATTCCTATTAACGGTGTAATAAGTTTAGGCATACTCAAAGAAAATTTGAATGATTTGAATCAACAAGAATTAAAAGATTTAATCTTAATTGGCCCATCTGAACCTTTTACAATTATAGAACCCTCAAAGTTTATTTATTTGACAAAAGAAAAGACACCTGTAGATCTTATAATTTGTGAGCTAGGTGAATTATCTAGCAAGATTTCAACAACCGAACTCATCGAAAATGAATCCATTCATCTAAAAAATAAACTTTTATCATTAAATGATTATTACTATGGCTATGAAAGGCGATATAAAAAAGTTTATGACGAAGGTGCATTCTTATGGGAAAGTGACTCTCCAAATGAAATTTTAGTTCAATTTTTAGAACATTTTCCAATAGAAAAACTAGGTAAGAAACTCATTGATCTAGGGTGTGGAGAAGGACGGGATTCTCTGTATCTTGCAAATAAAGGTTTTGAAGTGATAGGTGTTGACGTTTCAGCAAGTGCCCTCAAACGAGCACGTGAGATTGCAGAAGAAAAAAATATTTCTCTATGTTTTTTAGAACGTGACGTTATATACCTTAGGAATTTACCATTTGAAGGATTTGATACCGCTATCAACATGGGCTGTCTTCATATGATTTCTGATTTAAATCATAGACTATTGCATATAAAAAGAGTTTATGAAATTTTAAAACCGGGCGGATATTTTCTTGTTGCCCACTGTAAATCTGAGTGGGGAAAAGGATTTTTTTCTATACCACATTGGGAAAAAATCGGAAAATTAAATCCTGGAGAAATTATTAATAGAAGGATTAAGTTAATGAATAATAATGAAAAATTTATCCCATTAGAAGTGGTTCCTTATTTTGAATCCGATGAAAATAGTTTAATCAATGAATTTGTAGCTGTAGGCTTTAAAGTACATGAAGCATACTGCAAAAACACCGATGCATTTGGAAATACAGCAGTGATCTTATTTAAAAAGCCAATCTAAATTTTTTTAAGTATATTTCTATTTAAAAAATGGGGTAAATAAAGTGGTAGCATATGTATTATCTGTTCTATTCTATCGTTTAGCAAATGGATGCCTAGTGCTCGCAATCAGTTGGATTCTATTAAACCACAGTCAAGCTGCTGAAAAAAATTTAGTCTGGGTGGTTGTTGGAAGTTTTTTGCCAGCACTTCTTGTTGCACCACTTACAAATCACATTTTTAAATATTTTTCTGCTATAAAATCTACTCTCATCGCTTGTATCAGTATTATTGTGTTTTCTTTTTTTATGATTTTATTCATACATAATCCATTGATCATTATTATTTTAAATTTTCTTTTATGGTGTGTATTTTTCCTTCTTGAAAGCACATGGGAAGTTTGGTTTGCGGATATTGTTTCAGGAGTAAAAGGCGATAGTGCAAAAAATCTTAATTCACTCACAATGACAATTTCACAAGTGTCACTTATGTTAGGTCCACTTCTCGTTGGGCCAAGTTTAAGATACGCTGGTCAACAAGGGCCATTTTATACTGCGATTATTTTATACTTAATAGTAATCAGTTGTATTCTGTTCTATGAATTCAAATATCGATTATCTAAAAAAATAGGTTATGGAACAAATTCTAAGAAAATACAGCAAAAAAGTATATTAGAAATTTATAAAAAAGGCCCTTCCCTCTTTTTATTTGCATCATTAATTTTTATCTGGCCGGTTCTTGGCATGGTAAATATGATGTTACCCATTCTTGGCAAAAATAGATTCAATGGTGTCATTGATAAAGTTGCTCTGCTCGATGCCATGTTAAGCTTAGGTATGGCGGGTGCGGGTCTATTTTTAGCTACATTTATTGGTAAAAAAATGTTTTCCTCTAAAGGAATGTGCATTAGTTCAATTTTGGGAGTTTTTTCTGTATTTACATTATGTCTTTTAATTAAAGATTTTAATTTAATGATGCTTATTATCTTTATATTTGGCTTTTCTTTTGGTGGATTGAGAATACTTTTACGCAATGAACTGCTTGCAGTGTTAGAACCAGCAGAAATTGGCAGAATAATTGGTTTTTCAAATGCTCTTGGATTCCCCGTTGTTGTTACATTTGCCTTTGTTTATGGATTTTTCCCTAATACTGGTGAAGTTTCTCCATTGATGACGTTTTTATTATTCTTTGTATTAATTATTTTTAGCGTTCTACTTCCTAAGAAAAAACCAATTCAACCTGAAGTTAATGCTTCTATTTTATAAAAAAAATTGAAACACAAATGAAAATATTTTATAATTACATCATTTCTTTTTTCACTTTAAAACTCACAGGTGCTTGTACCAAAGGCAATACGATAATTTCATCTATATTTATATGCTCAGGTTCTTTTAATGTTTGCAAAATAACACGAGCAATATCTGAAGCTGTTAATGTTTTTACTTCAGCATAGACTGAGTCTGATTTTTGTTTATTACCATAATAACGAACAAAACTAAAATCTGTTTTTACCATGCCAGGAGAAATTAAAGAAACACGAATATTTTTGTCGTGTGTTTCTTGACGAAGAACTTCACTAAAAGCTCGTACTGCAAATTTTGTTGCACAATAAACAGAGCCACCTTCATAAGTAGAATGTCCAGCAATGCTTCCTAAATTAACAATATGACCTGATTTTTTTATAACCATTCTTTTAACCACAGCTGACGCCAATTTAAATGCTGCTGTAACATTAGTGTGTATCATTTCGTCAAGATCAGTAAAGTTAATATCAGCAACAGAATCTCGTCCACGTGCAAGTCCTGCGTTATTAATAAAAATATCGACATCTAGAGCATTTTCTTTTTCAAGAACAGATAAAAAGTCATTTTGCATAAGATCAAGTGGAATAATATTAATTTTTAATTCAGGATAAAGAGCTAAAATTTCTTTTTTAAGTTCATTTAATTTTTCCAGTCGACGCGCAACTAAATAAAGGTGAACACCTTCACGCGCAAGCCATGCAGCCGTTGCAAGACCTATTCCAGAACTAGCACCCGTAATTAAAGCTCTTTTATTTTTTAATTGTGTTTCATTGCTAATAAAAATATCATCTAAAAGTTTCACTGTGTTCATCTCCATGTGGATATTGAACTGTGATTATAGTGCCATCAAGCGGACTTTCAAACTCCCAAGTATTATTTTTACATTCTTTTGCAGTGTGTGTATTTATAGCAATCTTACCGCTGCCTCCAGGTATATCAATAATAAAATGCGGAATACAAAGTCCAGATATTGTGCCACGTAAACCTTTTACAAGCTCAATAGCTTTTTTAAGCGGAATACGGAATTGTTCTGTTCCTTTAGCAAGATCTGGGTAATGAATATAATAGGGCTTGACTCTGTTTTCAATAGCAACCTTAAATAAAGAAACAAGAGTTTCATGAGTGTCATTAATTTCTTTTAATAAAACACTCTGTAAAAGAACTGGAATTCCATTGTCGATGAGTTTTGCTAATGCGATTTTTGCTTCGGGTGTGAATTCATCTGCACTGTTCATATGCGCAGCAATCCAAATACTTTTATTTGTGCTTTTTAGCAGTTGAATAAGTGAGTTTGTGATACGAGATGGTAACACCGATGGAATACGACTGTGGAATCGAATCACTTTAACATGATCAATTGCAGCAATTTCAGATAAAATTTCTTGTAATACTTTATCTGTCATGACAAGAGGATCGCCTCCTGTTAAAATGACTTCCCAAATTTCAGAATGATCTTTAATATAATTTATTGCTGTCTTTGCATTTTCACTTTTTAAATTATGAGATGCATCCGACACTTTATTGCGGCGAAAACAAAAACGACAATAAACACCACATAAATAAGTTGGCTTAAAAAGAACTCGATCTGGATAGCGATGCACAATCCCTTCTACAGGTGTCCAACGCGCATCTCCAATAGGATCTTCGAGCTCTTCGGGTAAAAATATGATTTCATTTTTTGAAGGAATAAATTGTTTTGCGAGAGCTGTGTTTCCTTGTATTATATCTTCAATAAATAATTGTGGCACTCGGATATCAAAAGTGTCTTTTACTTTTTGTAATTCAGTTACTTCACTTTCACAGATCATTGCTTTTTCTGAAAGTTGATTTAAACTGATTAATGATTTTGCTAATTCTTGTGCCCAATTTTTTTCTGAAATCATATTTTTAAATTACCAATAAACCCTTCTAATTTTTTGTTACTTTTAGTACTGCTTTGCTTAGCTTGTACAAAACTGAATGTTATTATTCCACTTGAAACTAAAGAAACATCTTGTGACATATCTTGAGGTTCAAAACGAGAAACTCCACCAATAAGATATATTTTCATATTTTTATTATCTTTTGGAATCATTTCATCAAAGTTTGGAACATAGAGAGATTCTCCTCCACATTCAGCAATAGATGCCTTTCTTGCTTTGATAGGAACATTGATATTTAAAATTTCTAAACGTGGCCAATCAAGTGTGTGAGATTGTTCAATGACCTGACCAACAAGTTGAGCTGCTTTTAAAAATGCCTCATCAATTTCTGCTTGCGATCCTCCTCGATTGTCGGAATCAGCTGAAACAGCTATGGCTTTGTAACCAATCATGGCGGCTTCGGTTGCTGCACCCACAGTGCCACTGTAATTTACGTCAATCCCAACATTCATACCGTGATTGATTCCTGAGATAACAAAATCAGGTCTATCCTCTTTTAATATTTGCCCAAGAGCCAAAGCCACACAATCGGCAGGAGTGCCGTCAACAGCATAAATTTCTTCGGAAATTTTCTTAACACGAATGGGATCATAAAAACTCATAGCATGGGATTTCCCACTGCGTTCGCCATTTGGTGCAACAACTGTTATTTTATGACCTAAGGATTTGAGGTGGTTCATAAGAACTTGCATACCTTTTGCCAAATAACCATCATCATTAGATAGGAGAAGATGCATAGTGAAAAAAACCTCATTGATTTGGACTATTTTATGGATTGGACTGCTAGGAAGGCAATCATTGTTTGCTTCTCCCCTTACTTTTCAAAATTCTTCACATTTTTCAGAAGAAAATATGAAAAAGTCGTTAGCTTGGTATACTTTAAATCCCCACCCAATGGGAAGCGAAAATCAGACTAAAGTTGCACAAACTTTAGAACTCACACTCAAAAAACTTGGTTGGAAAACAACAAAACAAAAATTCAATACTTTGGTACCAAACGTCGACTCAGAAAAATTTAATGGTGATCATAAAAATGAA
The DNA here is from genome assembly GCF_009208585.1 of Fluviispira multicolorata. Classification (GTDB taxonomy): domain Bacteria; phylum Bdellovibrionota_B; class Oligoflexia; order Silvanigrellales; family Silvanigrellaceae; genus Silvanigrella; species Silvanigrella multicolorata. The sequence continues at coordinate 387,307 of NZ_WFLN01000005.1, read as the reverse complement.
AAAGCAACAAAAACCATAAATGGGTATAATATTATTGGAACCTTAAGTGGAAAAGAGCATTGCTCTCTTATAATAGGTGGTCATTATGATACAAAATATTTTAAAAACTTTCGTTTTGTGGGAGCAAATGATGGTGGTTCCTCAACAATTTTTATGCTTGAATTAGCACGTCTTTTAAAAAAAGAAAAATTTAAAGCTGGTACCTTAGGAAGTTGCTCAATCTCTCTTGTTTTTTTTGATGGTGAAGAAGCTTTTTTACCAAATTGGGAAGAAGGTAAATTTCTTTTAGGAATTCAAGATAATTTATATGGATCACGTGAATTTGTTAATAAATATATTCATAAAAAAAACAATGTATATTATTTTGAAAATCGCCCCATTAATCTTACTATTATCCTTGATATGATAGGACATAAAGAACAAAGCCTTATGATAACAGATGGATCAAACGATGTTTACTCTGAAGCATTTATTAAATCAACAAAAAATACTCAAATAAAAAAAACATGGCTTTCAATGGAAGATGATCATATACCATTTAAAGAATTAAATTTACCTTTTTTACATATTATCGATTGGACAAATATAAGTGAATGGCACACTGCTAAAGATACAGAAGAAATAATATCATTTAAAAATCTAGCTGACTTTGGCAAAACTTTTCTAAACTTTCTTTCTCACAAAAGGCTTGAAAATGGAAAATAATCAATCAACCCTTGCTCTTTTTTTAGGAGGAGCTCATTCGGGTAAAAGTCAATTTGCTGAACAGTGTGCGGCAAAATGGAAGTCTGTCGCCTATTATGCCACAGGAGGACAAATTGAGAATTCTCCTGAATGGGAGAGTCGTATCCTAAAACACAAAGAAAGGAGACCAAGCCAGTGGCTTACCATAGAATATCCAATGGAAATTGAAGATGTTTCCTCCGTCTGCAAGCAAGAAAATCCCGATGCTTTGATAATTGACTGTTTAACACTTTGGATGGGTTGGAAGCTTAGTAAAAGTTTTCAGAGCTATTCACAAATTCAACTTTTAAAGCATTTAGAAACAGAATCAAATCATTTATTAAAAGAAATTCAAAATATAAAACGTCCTATCCTTGTAGTTTCTAATGAAGTGGGGGAAGGTGTTGTCCCAAGCTCAGAAAGTGGGCGACTCTTTCGCGAATCTATGGGTTATATAAATCATTTATTTGCTGATGCAGCACAAATAATATCCTTTAGTATTGCAGGTCAGAATCTTCTTTTAAAAAGTTCTCACATGAAAAGGCAAAATGGATTTTCGCCCCTTGGGATAATAAATTCTGAATATATTTTTTCTGAATTGAATTTAAATTAAATTACTTTGGAGCTCTTTATGTCTATTGATACGAAACAAAATCAAGAAATGATTTTAAGCGAAAAGTCTTTAGAAGTTCAAAAAATGTTCGATAAAATTTCTGGAAAATATGATTTTCTCAATCGATTACTCTCTGCTGGACAAGACATTCGCTGGCGAAATTATATGATTAAGAAATTACCAAAAATTCAAAATAAAACTGGCACACTCTATGATGTAGCCTGTGGCACAGGTGACGTTTTATTTTCTACTGCCACAAAACGAAATGATTATCAAAATCTTACAGGTTTTGATATTTCAAACGGAATGCTAGAACAAGCAAAAGAAAGAGGAAAATCAAAGTTTTCACATATATATTTTCAACAAGCCTCTGCAGAAAATATTCCGGCACAAGATGCTTCAGCAGATGCTGTTACTATATCATTTGGTTTTAGAAATGTTGATAAACGAGAAAAAGCATTGCAAGAGTTTCATCGTATTTTAAAAAATGGTGGTACTTTATTTATTTTAGAGTTTTTTCCTGCTAAAAATAATATTATGGCTAAATTATTTGATTTTTATTTTAAAAAGATACTACCCAAAATAGGTGGTATCTTTTCAGATAAATCCGCATATGAATATCTGCCAAAAAGTGTCTCTTCAATGCCAAGTGGAAACGAATTTATAAAAACACTTTCAGAAATTGGCTTTATAGAAATCGAACAAAAATGCTGGCTCGCTGGCGCAACGCGACTTTTCAAAGCAGTTAAAAAGAGTTAAAAAAATTATACTCAGCTTGTTTTGATTAAAAAAAACAAGCATTATGCCAATCGAGTTAACTTACGAATTGACTGTTTCTTTATTGAGGAGCTAAAAATGCTAAAGAGACCTAAAATTACTGTTGTGGGTGCTGGTGGAAATGTGGGCGCATCTGTTATCCAGTGGTGTGCACAAAAAGAACTTGGCGACCTCGTTCTTATTGACCTCAAACCAAATGTTGCTCAAGGACGTGCCTTAGACCTTTCTCAAGGTGGTGCTTTTGCAGGTTTCAATGCAACCTTTACGTCTTCTGATGACTCATCATATATGCAGGATTCTGATATCGTAGTTATCACTGCAGGTGTACCACGTAAACCAGGACAAACACGCGAAGAACTCGTTGGAATTAACGCCGGCATTGTTAAAGCAGTCTGTGAAAATGTTAAGCAATATGCTCCAAATTCAATTGTCATTATTGTTTCTAATCCACTGGATGCTATGCTCACTGTTGCACAAAAAGTAACAGGCTTTCCACGTGAAAGAGTTATTGGTATGTCTGGTGTGCTTGACTCTTCTCGTTTCCGTTCAAACATTGCACGCGCATTAAACGTACATATTAAAGATGTTTCAGCAATTGTCATGGGAGCACACACCGATAAAGACATGGTTCCTATCACAAGTACAGCAACAGTTGGCGGCGTTCCTCTCAATAAACTCTTAAAAGCAGAACAGATTGCAGATGTCGTGAGCAGGACAAAACGCGGTGGCGCAGAACTTACAGAACTCATTGGAACCTCTGCTTGGGTTGCGCCTGGGTTTGGCGTGACAGCTATGGTAGAAAGCATTGTATTAAATCAGGGACGAATTTTGCCTTGTTCTGTTGAACTCAAAGGTGAATATGACATTTCTGAAGGCGCATGTCTTTGCGTGCCAGTTAAATTAACAAATAAAGGTGCTGAAAAAGTATTTGAAATAGATCTTTCTTCTGACGAAAAAGCAGCCCTTAAAGCAGCTCACACTGCTTATCTCGAAGTCAGAAAAATCGCTTTGAGCAGCATTTAAATCTAGTAAACACTTTTATAAAGTTAAGTTTAAAATTCAATTCATTAGAAGCCCTTTTATATAAAATACGAGGGTTTCTTTTTTATTCTAAAAAAGTTATATTCCTTCAAACTAAAAAGTTTGAAGGAATTCATATGACACAGAATACAATAAATATCGAATTAAGCATTATTATTCCTGTCTTTAATGAACAAGAAGCTTTGAACATATGTTATTTAGAACTCAAAAAAGTTTTTTACCATTTAGAAAATAGGATTGAATTTATTTTTATAGACGATGGCAGTAAAGATAAAACTTCTGAAATCATGAAAGAAATTTCTTATCATGATATGAGTGTAAAATGTATTTTTTTATCGAGGAATTTTGGCAAAGAATCTGCAATGAGTGCAGGTCTTGACTTCGCTAATGGATATTTTGTTGCGCAAATAGATGTTGATTTACAAGACCCACCTGAACTCATACCAAAAATGATCGAAGTGCTTAAACAAACACAGTCTGATGTTGTTTATGGAGTGCGTTCAGAACGAGAAGGTGAATCTTCTATTAAAAAACTAAGTTCATATTTATTTTATAAAATTATTGATAAAATGACCCATATTGACATTCCTCGCAATACCGGTGATTTCAGAGTTATGACACGCGAAGTGATCCTGGCCCTGCGCAGTTTAAATGAAACACAGCGCTTTATGAAAGGGCTTTTTGCATGGGTTGGCTTCAAACAAATTGCATTTCCTTATAAAAGAAAGGCAAGAATTGCCGGCAAAACAAAATTCAATTATATTAAGTTATGGAATTTTGCCTTAGAAGGAATCACGTCTTTTACAAACATGCCTCTTAAAACAGCTACCTATTTTGGTTTTTGTATATCGACAGTCTCGTTTCTTCTTTCACTTTTTTACATTAGTAAATATTTTTTCTATGGTGAAAAAATTCAAGGATTTCTCACTCTCATCGTTGCAATTTTATTCATGGGTGGAATTCAGCTCATGTTTTTAGGTATTCTAGGTGAATATTTAGGAAGAACATATATAGAATCGAAACGTCGACCTGTGTATCTTATAAGAAAAAAATTGAATTTAGATTAATTTTTATTTTTGCAGGCATAAAATTCTTGAATATTTTCACAAATAAAATTATCTTTATAGGAACTTACTTCAAATACTTTAATATTTTCATTTAATACAACGTAAATGGTATCATTTGGAATTTTTCCATTAATAATATTCTGGTAAGTATTCGCATCATTTTCCAATATTTTTTCTGAGTTATTTCTAGCAAAATAACCTATATTAACAGAATAATGGTATTTCGACGCTAACATCCAAAAATCAATATATGAATATTGTCGGTTGGGATAAAAAATAATTTTATTTTTATTTCCCGCCATAAAATGAAGCCAAGGTGCTAAATTACGCTCTATATTAAAATCATTTTTATAATTTAAATTCACGGGTTTGTATAAAGGATAAATATCGATAAACTGCAATAAAAGAGCAATCAATAAGAGAGTACATTTTTTAATAAGACTTCGCTCTCTCATGAGCAAAGATAGTAAAATAAATATAACTATAAAATAATAGGTTGGCCAAATAAAGCGCCCAACTGAGCGATAAACACCATAAAAACTTTCTAAAACTTCAGGAATTGGAGTATTTATTATTGTCAAAGTCCCAAATTTTATTTCATAACTCAATGATAGACAGGTTAATATCGCTAATATCCAAATAAGAGGTTTATTTTCTTTTATAAATACATATTTTTTTTCTTCCCATTTTTCAAAGAGAAGAACAATCAAAATAATAAGCAAGCCTACACCTAAATAAGCAAAACCTTCATAGTGACGAGGACCAGCACCAAGCGGTTGCATTAATTTAGATTTTTCAAAAGGGTTAAACAGAGTATTTAAGTTAATGCTAAATAGGACATTTTTAGGATCATTTCCACCATCTAAATAAAAATAACCAATTAAATACCATGAAGAAAAAACTAAAAACAAGCTCATAAGAAAATATGATAATAATTCTTTTAAATATTTTTTATTCTCAATATATAATTTTATAAATAAAGCTGTTTGCAAAGCAAACATCAAGAAAGTGATGTAAGGATGCACCCAACTTGAAAAAATAACAATCAAAGTTTGCCATTTTGTTTTTCTTTTTACAGATATTTCTTTAGAAAAGTATAAGAAAAAACTAGCTAAAATCATCCAATGACAATTAAGTGCTAAATGTCCGAAACGATCTAATAGTACCGTAGACATTATAAGAAAAGGCACAGCAAGCAGTTTTAATTTCATTGAGCACTTGAAATTTTTGAATATTTGTGCCGCAAAAAAACCTTGTAAAATATAACAAGAAAACACCCAAATTCCAAAATATTGAAAGTATTCTGGTAGGAAATTTGTAAAAAGTTTAAAAAGGAAAGCTAAAAAAGGAACACTATCAGAATACCCTACTGATGTTCCAATTGGATAATTTATATTTTGCATAACTCCGAAGGGGAAATCCCATGGAGAATTTCTAAAAACATGCCAGCCTAAAAAATTTTGTAAGCTATCGGTGCCTAAAGATTTGATCCAAAACACTCGGGTTGGATCAATTATAAAAAAAGAAAATCGATAATAAAACAAAAGCAAAGAAAAAACAACTGAGAATGAGATCAAAAAATGAGCACTTTTTTTTGTTTCTAAATTTTCAAGCTTAATACTCATTAATTTTAAAAACTTAAATATTTCATCCGTAAACAAACATACATTTAACAACAAAAAAATAGTGATCGGTAATAAATACAATCTTTCAAATTTATAAACACATGAATTTGAATTTTTTCCAAGTGTGCAATTTAATAATATCCAAGAGTCCTGATTAAAGTAAACCAACAACGCAGTCATAGCTGAGATTATTATAAACACGAAGAATAATATTTTACTTTTTCTTATTTTCTTCAAATAAGAAAAAAAATTCTCATTTTCCATAGTCAATTTAGAACTCCATCAAGACAACTAGGACGGTGCTATTTTTTCATGATTTCAATTCCATTTTCCGAGTTTTCAGGTTAAAACCTATTAAATGAAAAAGGGCAAGTGCTTCCATTCATGTTTTGCTGATTATAATTTTCATGAAAGAGAAAATCAAATGCGCCACAAATTGAAAATATTATTCACATCACCCTTACTTTTAGTAGGATGTACTGAACACGCGCCTCCAAATACAACTCAAATTTCTGCAGCTTCGTGCCCAATTGCGCCAATGAAAGTCCTCTCTGTATCTTATAATGAAGACAGAGGAAGATACACCATTTTTCACACCACAACGAATGGTGGCGAAAAAATTAAAAATCCATTGAACACTGAAAATATTCAAATGGCACAAATTCCTATGCCACAAGGAGAAAGCTCCGATTTTGCACGTCTGCAATTTAAAAAAGACAATGGTTCTTGCGAACCTGTGCTTGAAATGACTCAAGGTTTTAAAATTGAACTGGCAGCTCCTCCAAAGGTTGTAAATAATACAACTGGCAACGGTGAAGGCGGCGGACATTCAGGTTCAAGCGGAGGAAGCTCTTGGGCTCCATTCTTAATGGGAGCATTGGTAGGAAATGCTATTTCATCTGCAATGCAACCTCGCTATGCGCCAGCATATTATTTGCCACCACCCGCAGGTGCAACAGGTTCAAATGGCCTTGTAACGGGAGGGGTGTCTGGAAAAAGCCCAGATGAATTAAATAAAAAATACGAATCAACTTACAATAAACCAGCTAAGAAAGGATTTTTTTCTAAAAAATCAAATCTCAGCAATTCAAACGATTCTCAATCTAATAAAAAGAGTTTCTTTTCTAAAAAAGACAATAGCAGTTTTTCATCAGGCAGCGATAGACCAAAAAAGAGTGGGTTCTTTTCTGGTGGTGGTCGTTCTGGAGGATCACGCAGAAGGTAACAAAAATTTATTAAAATTAATTAGCTCTAATTAATTTTAATTGTTTTTCTATAAAATGTTCAATTAACTAAGAGGAGTCTCTATGTCCGGATTTTATGCAGGTGTTGTTAGAAAAAAATATACTTTATTTTGCATTGCACCAGATGGTTCTCAAGTAGAAATTATATCCTGCTATGATCAAAATGCAGCAAAAACAAGTAAACAAGCGACAGAAAGATTACTAGATCTTATGTCTGAAAGTTTTGATATGGAAGAAGGATTCGCAATTAAAATAGCAGAAAGTATGGAATCTGCAGATGACATACCACTCGCTGAAGTCACCGATAAAAAAGAAAATAGAGTTTAATTTAATATTTTAATAACCTAATTGTTGAAGTATTCTTTTAACTTCACTTCCTCTATTTTCTTTCATTCTAACTGCAGCAATAGGTCCTGAAACCACACGCTGAATTTCTTCTGACAATTCAAATAGTAATATGTTAACATCAACAAGTTCTTTAATTGAATGATCGCTTTTTTCTAATATTTTATCATTTGTATGAATTGCTTGAGTCACCTGTTCTAATATTTCTGAGGCGTTTTTTATCACACTTTGTTGCATATTCGTACCTTCATTTATTATTTGAACCTTCTCTTTTAAAATAGCAACACCTTCTTTCATTCTTTCAAATGCAGAAAAAGCCTGTAAACTTACGACTTCTCCTTCTTTAATTCTCTCATTCATTGTTCTTATTATTTGAGTAACTTTTAAAGAGCTTTCGTTTAAAAGATCTTTAATCTGTTTTGCAGACTTTCCACTGGTCCTCGCCAAACTCTCCACTTCTTCTGAAACCACATAAAATCCTTTGCCGTAATCACCTGCTCGAGCTGCCTCTATAGACGCATTCATTGCTAAAAGCTCTGTCTTTGCAACTATATCTGCTATAACTGCTGACTTTAAACTGATTTGATTGATAATTTGCACCATTTTATCCATATCTTCGGTGGCACTTTTAATAATTTCTATAGAAGTAGCAAGTTTTTTCATCAATTCATTGCCCTCCTCAACTCTTCTTTCGGTTGTTTCAGTAATTGCTATGCAGTCATTGATTTGATCATTTGTTCGCCCAATCATCTGGGTTATTTCAGCTATTGCTGCCGCTGTTTGATTGATAAGATCAAATTGATGATCAAATGACTTTTCTATGTTTTTTCGAGGGTATTCAAACTCATAACTTATCTCATGACTTTTTTGAATGTAAGTTTGAAAGAGACTTCCCACTATAAATGAGCGCTGCTGATTTCTATTTAACTTACTTGCTAAAATTAAATGAAAAAAAAGAATAACTGCACTTATGCCAATGACATGATAATAAAAAATACTTCTATCCCCTAAAATATAGACAAATAAAAGTGTTAAAAAAGACACTATAAAATTAGAAAATCCTAATAAAATGGTAATTTTTGTTTTAAACCCTGATTTTTGCTGATTTTCTAATAAAGTTTGCTTATCCATATATCCTCTTTGGAAACTTAGGATGACATATTTTTATCTTTTTCTTTCTCTAAAATAGGTCCAACTTCTATTTCTTTAATACCATCATTTATATTTTTAATAGGTTTTTTCTTTACTTTCACAATTTCTTTTGTTTTACCCAACCAATAATCATCAATCGTCATTGCAATTTCATTTATATTGTTAAAATTTATTTCATTCGCTTTAAAAATTTTAATTAAACTGACAGTGTCTTTTATATTCTTTTTTAAGATATTTTTAATTTCATCTGATCCTTGATTGACTTGATCAATACCAACCTTTTGCTCCCATGTGGCAGCACGAATATTTTCAGACCGACTCGAAATACCAAACATTTCTGTTTTAATTGCTGAAAATAACGCTAATGCTTCATTGCTTGCGACTTTTCCCACATCCACTCTTTTTTGATTGGCTTCAATAATTGTTTGAATTTGCTGTTGGCTCACAGCAACAATATTCTCAATTTCCTTTGCTTCAACACCACTGTGCTTTGCGAGATTTCCTACTTCTTCGGCGACCACAGAAAACCCCTTACCCGCCACTCCTGCACGGGCTGCTTCTATAGAAGCATTTAATGACAAAAGTTCAGTTGTTGAAACAATGGTATGTATCGTTTGGGTATCATTGCTTATTTTATTTATAAGAGAAGAAATTTCGGTTAAACCTTCACGGGTTTTTTCAATGATGAGAACAGCAGAAACCATTTTCTGCATAATTTCATTGCCTTCATTTACATCTCGAGTGACTTTATCAGAGAGATCCTTTGTTGATTCTGAGTCTTTTGTAGTCCCAGCAAGCATTTCTGAAACATTTACCATAAGTTTTGAACTCTCTCGTAAATTATCGAGTTGAGAGCCTGAAGTTTTTATAAAATTTGTAAGATCATCCCTAATTTTAAGTAAACTCTCTTTTCCTTGTCCAGAAGTTTTACTCATTTTTATTGAAAGATCTGACATGCCATTCACAAATTCATTGATATAAACTCGACTCAAAAAAATAGAAATAAGAGTAATGATACCTAATAAAATGTATAAAAAAATATGATAAGGACTGACTAAATGATTACGAATTATTATTGCTACACAATAAAATAAAATAACAACAAGATTGCCTATACATAATATCCAAAGTTTATTTTTTACGGACACACGCCATAACAATCGCAGCATTTTTCTACTCTCTCAAAAAACCTTTATAAGATCTTTCCTTGATAAGGTTCGGTTAGATTTGTAAAAAACAAATTTGCGAAGTAGGTAAATATGTTTCAGTATCTAAAGTATTGGCGCTCAAAGTGGGAGAGAATATTATGAAATCAAGGATTATTGAACCAAATATTAAGGGCTTAGCCGAAATACAAAGTGAATTTGATAAATATCAAAACTGTGCATTTGAACAACGAGAAGCAAGTTTTTTTTCTTTAGAGCTTTGTGGTGAATGTGGAGAACTCGCCAATCTTGAAAAAAAGATATGGAGAGATCCAAGTGAAGTGATAGATTTGGACAAGCTTGCTGATGAAGCAGCGGACGTTTTTATAGCCCTTACAAATTATTGCAATGCTAGAAAAATAAATTTAGAGGCCTCTGTTCAAAATAAATTAAAAAGAATCGAAGACAGAAGACTTGCAGGAAAAATGGGTAAAACCAAATAATTATTATTTTAAATCTGCAATTACATTTAATTTTTGCGCTTGAATTGAAAAAATTACAGGGGCAAAAAAAGGTTGCTCTCCATCACATTCAATTGGAATGAGCGAATTTTTTAAAGGAATAATTTTTATTTTCTTTGCCGTTCTTAAAATAAAATCTTTTTCGAGACCTGAAAAATTGCCGGAATAAAGACGCTTTGTTAAATATATTGATTTTAATTTATTCATTTCTCTTACCTGAATAATTTGAAAAAACCCGTTATTTAATTGAGAATAAGGGGATACTTCCATACCCCCTCCACAATATCTTCCATTGCAAATAAAAATAACACGTAAGTCAATTTCAAAAGGAGCTTCATCATCATAAGTAATTTGCACTGGGAAATGATTGTTTTTTAAAAGAGTTTGAACTGCTGCAAATATATAGGTCCCGTTTTTTCCTAATCTTTTATGAGAAAGATTTACTCTTTGCGCAACCTCACCACTCGCACCCGCACCGCCAATATTAATAAAGTAACGAATATTCTTTGAATTTGTGACGTCTATATTCTCTATAACTCCTACATCACAATAAATACTTTTATTATTTTTTAAAATATGAATTGCTTTATTTAATTGAATTGGAATACCAAGTGAACGAATAAAATCGCTACCCGTTCCCATCGGCAAACAAGCAAAAGTTGGGATATTATTTTCAATATTATTATCTAAAAGTAAATATCCATGAATTCTATGTTGAAAATCTTCTAAAAAAACCAGTGGATTTCCTAATAAACCATTGACAACTTCATTTACTGTGCCATCTCCACCAACAGCCACAACAGTCTTATAACCACATTTTTTAGCGTAAAATGCATAAAATGAGGCTTCTTTTTCTTTTTCAGTAAAAATCCAAGCCGCTTGTTCAAAATTATGTTGAATAAGCGGAAGAGTTTTTTTTACCCAATTTAATTTTGTTTTACCAGAATTTGCATTGGGATTTACAATAAAGAATATTGTAAATTGCATATACTAATCAATTTCTTGTAAAGTGAATAAATTTGAATTTCTTTGTGAAACACTTGATGCTGTTAAAGAAACAAATACAAATTTATCGCCTTTTTTAAAACCAAATGCATTTACAAGAATATCTTTTGTCTCATTTAAAATGCGCTCAACCTGTGTGCGTGATTCAAGAACCATTGCAGTGACTGAACGAAGCAAATTCATTTGCCGCATGATTTTTTTATTGCAAGTGATTGCAATAATTTCTGTTGGTGTGCGCATAGAAGACAACTTCATAGCTGTATAACCGCCCTCTGTGAAGCAGACAATGGCACGTACATTTGCTTGCTGAGCAATGCGAATAGCACCATATGTCACAGCGTCATCATCACTTGGAATTTGATCCATTTCAAAAGGATGCCATTTTTTTTCTTCCCAAGCTTCAGAATTAACAAGAGTTTCAAGAGAAACTTCGGCAACGAGATCCGCATTTGGACCTTCCGTAATTTCATGAGAAAGAACAAGCGCATCGGCTCCGTCTGCAGCCGCATTTGCCATATCTGAAACCTCAGCACGCGTTGGATTTGCATTGACGCGCATGGAGTGCATGAGTTCAGAGGCTACAATAATTGTTTTTGACATTCTGTTACAGCGATCAATTAACTCTTTTTGCAAGATAGGTAAATTGTGAGGATGCTCATCAATTCCAAGCTCTGAGCGACTTAAAAAGACACCATCAACATGTTTTAATAAATAAGGTAACAATTCAAAAGAACGTCTGGAGTCAACTTTTAATAAAAAACGAGGTGGCAATAAAGCTTCGGTTTCAAGCACATCTTTATTAATTGGAATACTTGGATGTCTTTCAGAAAATGGAGCATTTTCACCTAAAATTCCAGCTTTAATTGCAAAAAGCTCTTGCTCAGATTTAATTCCATCGACAATGACATAATCAGCAAGATAAGAAAAACCAGCTCGTAAAGTTTTTTCGTCATCGGCAAGAAGTGGAAAGAGATCACGAGACATATCTTGTGAATGAACATCTACACCCGAAATAAGGGTTCCACCATGTTCAACAATACAACGCGCACTTAATTCTTGTGCTGACTTTTTAAGAACTTCAACAATTTGTAATTCAACTGAACCAAATGAAATATTTATTATTGAACCTGCTTTTAAAGTAGAAAGCTGATCTTCTGAAGAAACACTCACTTCAAATTTATTTGACTTAGAATTGCATTGTGTCATCGAAGCACAAGCAGCAAAATCGACATAAAATAACAATTCAACTTCACTTCCACTTTCAACTGCGACTTCACTTCCAGGAACAGAAAGAAGAGCTCGTCTACCAACAAAACTTAATAAAAATGGAACTTTACCATCTGCTGGTTGCTTATCTTCATTTGCAAGTTGTTTTGTAATTTTTTCGCGTAATTTTAATATATTTGGATATGCATTTGTAGAATATGTCATTCTGACTGCATTCAGGCGATTTTTTGCAATTGTAGAAGCGATGTGATCGACTCCTAATTTCTCACAACCGTTGTTTGTGACTGTCCAAATGAGTTTCGCCTTTGACTTTATCTTCATATCCGATTTCTTCCTCTAAAAAATGTTTGGGAAATTCCAAACGGATCCGTTTTGAAATGCCCTTCAAAATGTCATGGAGAAAATAGAACTAGGAGGGATAAAGATCAATTGACTATTTTGAATTTTTACGATCACACTTGTCAGAGCTTAAACATTCTGCAAAAAGCTCCATTTTATGATGGGTCAATTTAAAGCCTAAATTTTTTGCAACGTCTTCTTGACGTCTTTCAAGTTCTTCGTCATAGAATTCGACAATCTCACCACATTGTTTGCAAATAAGATGATCATGGTGTTCATCACCTTGATCGGCAAACTCAAAGCTTGCCCGATCTCCACCAAAATGGCGTTCCACTAAAATTTGAGAATCAGTCATCATTTTAAGAGTACGATATACAGTAGCCAAACCAATTGAACTGTCCGTTTTTTTCACTTCATTTGCAATTGTTTCAGCATCGACATGGCGCCCCGAAGCAAGCACTGCATCGAGAATAATACGTCTTTGTCTCGTCTGTCTAAGGCCGAGCTGATTAAGATAGGACTCAAACACTTGATGCAAATGAGCTCTCTTTGGCAAAGAGTCTCGAGGACTACGCGCTGTCGTCATAAAATCTCACAAAAAAACAAATTGACTATTGAATAACAAAAATTGACAATAAACAATACAACATTCGATTTAAACACAGGAAACAAAATATGCGTTTACTTGCAATTATGTCACTCGTATTTTTTCTTTGTTGCACTGCTTGGGAGTCAATTGCTCCAAGAATAGCTTACGGAGACAATTCGAGAAATGCAAGAATTAATGTACCTGTTCTTTCATGCAAAGAAGTAAAATTGCGTTTGAATGCAATGCTCGATCTCCATTTCTTTTATAAAGAGTTCAATGAAGATTTGTCAAAGAAAACCTTCAAAAAAATATTTGAAACCATGGATCCTTATAAAGTTTATTTCATTAAATCTGATATCAAAGCATTTATGCACCTAGAAAACTCAATTGGAAAAAATATTGAAAATAATAGTTGTAACTTTATCTTAGAAATTTATAATGTTTTCTTAAAAAGAGTGCATGAACGTACCGAATATACTAAATTATTTTTATCAAAACCATTTGATTTCGCAAAACCTGATTATCTTCCAATTGGAAAACCTGATTGGAGTGTAAACATAAATGAAGCAAATGAAAGATTGAAAAAAAGAATTAAATTGCAATATTTATCTGCAAAAATGAACGAAGATGAAAGTGCAAAAGTCCGAGAGAGACTTTTAAAAAGCTATATTAAATCTGAAAAAAAATACACTGAGTTTGATGATGATAAGATTTACTCTATTTTTTTAAATAGTTTTGCTCTTGCTATGGATCCTCACTCTGCCCATATGCTCCCCCTCGATCATGATTCATTTGTAATTCATATAAGCAATAAACTAGAAGGCATTGGTGCACAACTACAAGAAAAAGATGGTTTCATTATAATTCGTTCACTTGTTCAGGGTGGAGTTGCTCAAAAAGATGGTCGTTTAAAGGCAAATGATAGAATTATTGCAATTGATCCAGGAAATGGAAGTGGTCTTCAAGATTTAAATGATCTGGATGTCGAACAAACTGTAGAATTGGTTCGTGGAAAAAAAGGAACATATGTTCGCTTAGTTGTTTTGAGAAAAAATCAAAAAGGAAACGAACGCTTAAATATTCTTCTCACTCGAGATGAAATTGATTTAAAAGATGATGAAGTAAAGACAAGTGTAATTGAAAATGGATCAAAAAAAATTGGTGTTATAAAAGTTTCTACATTTTATACAGATTTAAAATGCAAAATAAAAATATTTTCTCAATGTCATGGTGTAGCTTATGATATTGAACAAGGACTTCGAAAACTTACAAATAGGGGAGTTGAAGGAGTTTTAATTGATTTACGTAACAATGGAGGTGGAGATTTTCCGGAAAGCATTCGTCTGACTGGTTTATTTATTCCAAACGGCACCGCTGTGCAGACTATAGATAAAAATCAATCTGTAAAAAGACAGCTTATTGGTGAATCAAATTGGCTTTATAGAGGTCCATTAGTTGTATTAATCAATAAATACAGCGCTTCAGCATCGGAAATATTTGCAGGTGCGATTCAGGATTATTCACGGGGAATTATTGTTGGAGATAAAAGTACTTATGGGAAAGCTACTGTACAAGTAGTACAAGAAATACCAGGAAGTTTAGGAAGAAGAAGCGATGGTGCCCTAAAAGTAACACAAAGTAAATTTTATCGACCCAGTGGAAATAGCAATCAACTCAATGGCGTGCAGTCTGATATAATCATTCCAGATATGTTAGACGCATATGAAATTGGAGAAAATCAATTGGATTTTGCTCTTCCATCAGACTCAATTCCTGCTGCAAAAAATTTTAAGCCTTTGCAAAATTTATCTCCTTTAATTGCTAAACTAAAATCACTTAGTCAGGAAAGAATTTTAAAAAATTCTAAATTCCTCGAAGTCATTTCTAAAATTGATAAATATAATAAAGAGAAAAAGCATCCCATGCTCTTGACAAAGGAATATGCAAAATCATTAGAAGATCAAGAAAATCCTAAAGATATAAAAGATAAAGAAGGAAATAATGTCGATGAAATTGTTTCTCAAAATGATTTAATAATACAAGAAGCTTTAAATATAACAAGTGACTCCATTAAATTAACAGAAAATAAGTCTCTTTGGATTGGTATGGGAAATTAGTATTATAACAAGCAAAGCAACCTATTTAGTTTTAATATAAAATAAACTCTTTCTGTTTTGAAGAATTTATGCTTTGTTAGAAGCGTTTGATTCTTCAATTGGAGTTTATTCATGTCATCTGCACCGTATTTAAGTTGTCATAACCTCTCTACAAGCTATGGTTCTACTCAATTATTCAACAATCTATCCTTTACAGTTCACCCAGGTGAAAGATGGGGTATCGTTGGTCCCAATGGTGCAGGAAAATCTACATTATTTCGACTGATAACAGGAGCTCAAGCGGCAGATTCAGGCTCTATCTCTATTCGAAACGGTATTAGAGTAGCCATTGTAAATCAAAAATATACTTTTGACATTGAAATGACAGTTGAAAATATTCTGCGAGAATCCTTACCAGAAGAATATGATCTCGATTTACAAATTAAAAATATTGAAAATGAAATAGAAAATCACTCCCTTTTAGCAGAAAAAAAACCTGAAATAATGAATGATCCTCAGTGGGGAGATAAACTCAGCAATTTAAATGATAAACTTATAAATATTTCAGGAGTGGGAACAGACAATGTCATTCTGAGCGCTCTAAAAGCAGGCAAACTTCTTTCTTTGCGAAATAGAGAGTTTAAAAATTTATCGGGCGGGCAACAAAAATGTGTTCAAATAGTAGCAGCTCTCTTAAAAAATCCTCATCTTATTTTGCTTGATGAGCCCACAAATCATTTAGATGTACAAACTGTCGATTGGCTTGAAGAGTTCTTACTCGAAGTTGTCGAACAAGGCGTTGGACTTTTTGGCTTTAAACCTAAAAATGAATCTACTGAACCTGTGGCTTTTGTTATCATTTCACACGACCGTGCTTTACTTGACACATTGGTCAATAAAATTCTTGAAATTGAAGCAGGAGAATCCAAGCAATACGATGGCAATTATGAGAACTATAGCCAGCTCAAACTTGAAAATGAAATTGTAGAACAAAAAACACGCTCAAAAATGGCAAATTTAATGCGTCGTGAGTTAGCCTGGTTGCGCACAGGTGCAAAAGCAAGAACAACGAAACAAAAATCACGTATTGACAGGGCACACGCATTAGATAAATCATTAAATTCAAAAATTCAAAGAGCAAATATACCAAAAAATGCTGAAATGACATTTGATGCACTTATGACAGACGAACAACGTAACAACGAAGATAATATTATTTCTGTCGTTAGAAACTTAGGAGAACAAGAACTTGTTCGTCTTAAAAGCGTTACAATAAAACATCCCGGCGCAAAGAATGATCAACATTTTGTCTTCCAAAATTTAGAACTTGTTATAAAACCTAAAATGCGCATTGCCTTATTAGGACCAAATGGATGTGGAAAATCAACTTTAATGAATTTGGTGGCAAGCCATACACAACCAGAAGTTGGCGAAGTCACTTACCATGAACTTGTCAGCATTTCACATTTCGATCAGCAAAGACAAAAACTCGATCCAGACGAAACCGTGCGCACAACCATTGCCCCTGAAGGGGAATATGTGCATTTTGCCGGAAAATACATGCATATTATGAGTTATTTGGATCGTTTTTTATTTTTTAAATTTGATGCTAATAGAAAAGTTGGTGAATTATCAGGTGGCGAGCAAGCACGCTTATTACTCGCAAAGCTGATGCTTGAACAAGGTAATTTGTTGATATTGGATGAACCTACAAACGATCTCGACATTTCTACCCTACAGGTTCTTGAAAGAAATCTTTGTGATTTCCAAGGCGGCGTTTTATTTACAAGCCACGATCGTTATTTTGTCCAAAGAGTTGCAACAAGTATGCTCACTTTTTTAGGTGAGAAAAATGTTAAAGGGGCTCTTACTGGTGATTGGCTTATGCTACCTGACTTAGACCAAGCTCTAGAATCCATGGAAAAATACAAAGATACTGAAATACCTAAAAAGCAAAGTGATAAAGTAACAATTGAAATTGCTTCTAAAAATATAAGTGCACAACCAAAAAAATCGAAATTAAGTTTTAAAGAACAGCGCGAACTTGAAGGCATTGAAAAAAAGATCGAAGTTCTTGAAGAAAATTTAATTTCACTTTCAAATCAACTTGAAGAAGCTTATGCAAATGGAAAATCTTATAATGAAACATTAAGTATTTCAAATGAAATAAAAGCAAAGCAAACTGAAATTGATTCCTGCTATTTTAGATGGGAAGAGCTTTCCTCAAAAAACACCTAAGAAAGTTAAAATATTTTTATTAGAATTTTTTATAAAATAATCTAATTCAGTATTTGAGTATTTTGCAAGTATTTCGGCAATATTCTTTAAATATTTTGGTTCATTTTTTTGTAGTTTATCTATATCTGAAATTTCGGGCGGTAAATCAGGTGAGTCCGTTTCAAGCATTAAAAAGTTTGGATCACACTGTAAAAAAGCATTCCTATTTTTAATTGCCTTTTTCCAAGTTGGAACCCCACCAAAAGAACAATAAATAGATAAATGAGACAATACTTTCATATCTTCTGCTGGTCCACTAAAACAGTGGACCATAATTTTCTTTACTCCACTCTTTTTTGCCCATTTAATTTTTTGCAAACATAAATTCCAGTTTCCTCTTAAATGTAAAATAAGTGGTAAACTGTATTGAATAGCCGCTTGTACACATACTTCAAAAGCTATATTTTGTAATAAAATAATATCTTGTTTCGTTAAATTTTTACATTTTTCACTTTGTAAAATCTCTTTTGAAAGATCAAAACCCGTTTCTCCAATAGCCCAAATATAATTGATATTTTTATAAAGAATTTCTTTAAAATTTTTAATATCTGTTTGAATTAAATCATTATTACAAGTACCATCTAAATTAAGCCACTTTTCATGCACATATATAGGATGTAAACCATGCGCTAAAAAGCAGACAAAATGATTTTCTTGAATAAGATTAATATTAGCTTTTTCTTTTTTAAAAAAAATTAAATTATGTAAATCTGGATTTTCTATAAAAGATAAATTCTCAAGAGTGTCATTGTTCCAAATTCCAGCAACTATTCCTGATTTTACAGAAGAATTTAGAGCACTGCTTAAAGAGGCTTTTATGTCAGTAAGATAATTTAAATGAAAGTGAGCATCGATTAAATAAGGATTATTTATTTTATAGAAATTTTCCCACGCAAAAATACTTCAACCCCCTGGACAGAAATATCATTTGGCATTGCCAGAGTTACTTGGCATTCTTCAGGTGATACATCAAAAAGTTTTCCTGTATTGCTATCAAGAAAATGAAAATGTTCCGCAACATTGGTATCATAAACTATTTTACCGGTATGTGGTAATTTTAATTCTTTTAAAAGGCCTGCTTGGACTAAAACTTCAAGTGTATTGTAAACCGTCGCACGACTGAGTTTAGGGAAATTTACATCTGTCCATTTTTTAATATCTTCAGCAGTCGGATGATCCGCTTCACATAAAATGTACTTACAAATTGCTATTCTTTGCGCAGTTGCAGATATTCCAATGTCATTTAAGCGCTTTTCAATTTGCGCTGAAGTCAATTGATTATAAATTTTATGGCCGTGATCTAATTTCATACACTCCCCTTTTCAGCTCGAGAGTATAAGAAGAGAGTGTATCGTGCAAGCTATTTTTAGACTTATTCTAAGTGGCTTTAGATATATTTATTAGTAATTTTAAATATTTATACGTTGATTAGGCTTTCGAGTCATTGGAAACTTTCTTTTTCGAATAGAAACCTCACCCGCCCTCGGCAAATGCCATTTTTTCCAGACTGAAATCATACGAGCGGCAAAAATTATAGGAATAACAATAAGATCTGGTATTCCCTCTGACATATAACTTCTTAAAAAGAAATAGAGAATCCCACCCAATAAAGCAAACCCGCCATAAATTTCATTTTGAAAAACATAGGGAACACGATTGACAATAACATCTCTCGTTATTCCACCAAAGCATGCTGTAATAACCCCCATAAGGACACATTGATAATTCAAAAGACCTGATTGTATACCAACTTTAACACCTACAACCGTAAAAAAAGCGAGACCCATTGCGTCGAAAATAATAATAATTTTTTCTACATATTTATTTTGAATATTAAAGAAATAAACGAGAAAGGTCGCACATAAAGCAATAATCCAATAGGCAGGAGTGTCAAACACAGTAGGTGGTGTTTTGCCAATAAGAATATCGCGTAAACATCCCCCACCAAAACCAGCAATAATTGTCATCACAAAAATACCAAAGAGATCCATCCTACGTGAGGCAGCAATTGATGCGCCACTCACACAAAATGCAAAAGATCCACTGTAATCGAGAATTGCAAGCAACATAAAAATCCCTTAAAAACTTAAGTAACAGAACTTAATAAACGTCATTTGGCTTTTGCTGATTTTCATTATCTGATGCTTTTATATTTTCATCATGGGGAAACTTTACTCCTTTCTTTCCTAATTCCTGCGTTAAGATAGAATGCTGCATTAAAAATAGTGAGACAATATAAGCTGCTATGCATCCAGTTAAAACAGGCACTGCTGCCCAAAACTGATGAGTGGATTCTAATGTAATAAAAACAGAAGCCAAAAATGCACGTGTCACTCCACAAAATAAAGCTGCCATTCCTACCAAAGCAGCAACTTTAACATCAAGAGTAATGAGTGGAAATAAATTTACAATGATTCCGTATAAAGTAACTCCTAAAGCGCTTCCAACCATAAATAATGGAGCTAAAGTACCAGCAGTCGTTCTACTGCTCACAGCAATAAGCCATGTTATAACTTTTAATATAAAAATAGAGACAATAGAGTATCCTAATAAATGACCATTTAATATTTGACTTATGGTTAAGTATCCAGCACCTAAAACACGGGGTTCTAATAAACCGACCGCACCAACACCAACTCCACCAAGAGCAGGCCACCACATCCAATGCACTGGTAATTTGGCATAACCATTTTCTAAAAAATGTACGCAATGAGTTATTCCAACAGCAACTATACCTGCAATAAGGCCAATAATTAAAAAACAAAAAATTTCTACTGAAGCCGATGGTAAAGTAACAATTGACATTGGAAAAACGAGCTCATCACCTATAAATTTCATTCTAATAAACTCTGCTGCAATAACAGAAACTGAAGCAGGAATAAGAGAACGTATTTTAAATTCAAATAACATTAATTCTATTGCAAGAAAAATACCGCCGAGGGGACTGCCAAAGGCAGCAGACACAGCTCCAGCAACCCCTGCACTCAGTAAAATTTTTCGCTCATATGCTGAAGTTTTTATAATTTGCCCAAAAGCGGATCCTAAAATACCTCCTGTTGCAATAATAGGACCTTCGTCACCAAAAGGCCCTCCTGTTCCTATAGAAATAGCTGCGGCAGCTGGTTTTAAAATAAGCATTCTCTTTGAAATAATGCTGTCATTTAGTAAAACTTTTTCCATAGTTTCAGGTATTCCATGACCATAAATAGCAGGATTAATAAAACGAGCCATACAACCAATTATAAGGCCACCGATAATCGGTATAAAAAATGCCCAATTACCTAATTGATGATGTGCAGGTGAGATATCTGATAATGAAAATTTACCGAAATAAAATAAATTTGTGACAATATTAATAACTAATTTTAAAGCTTCGGAAAGTAATCCAATAAAAATTCCGATAAATAAACTAAGGATACAAAGAAAAAAATCACGTTTTTGAAAAATAGCTGGTTTAGGCGCAAAGCTTTTTCCTTTTAAAAATCGCATTTTTTCAAAATAAGTCATATAAGAAATCCTGCTCAACAACAAGAGATTCTAATCATCAAAATCACCTACTCCGATCATAAAAAAAAAGCAAACAACTTTGATTGCAAATTAATAATACACGAATTAGATTCAAATCTGTAGATTTGGTTAAAATATGGAATGGAATATGGAAAAAAATACATTTATTGAAAATTTTGTTCTCCCTTCAGAGTTGATGAATTCAAGCACAAAAAACGTCGAGCACATTTCTTTTGGTGGTGTCTCTCTCCCACATGACACAATTTATCTTGATTTTGCAGCAAGCACACCACTCGATAAACGTATCTTCGAAAAAATGACGCCTTGGATGCTTGGCTATTTTGCAAATGCAGCCAACAGAACACACCCAATGGGGGAATTAACTGAACATGCACTTGCTTGGGCACGCACCTCAATTGCTAAAGTTTTCTCAGTCTCATTTGAAGAAGTTATTTTTACTGCGAGCGCAACTGAAAGTAATAATCTTCTTATTCGTGGGCTCGTTGAAGATCCACACCGTAAACGCAATAAAATTGTTTTTTGTGCAACCGAACACTCAAGCATAATTACAACCATTCATACTCTCGTTGAAAATTTTGATAAAAAGTTAGGAATTGAATTTGCTGAGCTTACCGTAAACAAAGATGGACAAATAAATATAGATGAAGCACAAAAAATAATTGACAATAATACTCTTTGTGTTTGCGTAATGGATGTAAATAATGAAACAGGCATTAAGCAAATTCAACTCGAAAAAATTAGACAACTCACTTTGAAATTTGCTACAATTCTACATGTTGACTCTTCGCAAGGTTTTGCGCGCAGTGAACTCATAGCACAAGGTGTTGATTACGACACAATGACAATTTCTTCTTCAAAAATATATGGCCCCAAAGGAGCTGCAGCTCTTATTATAAAAAAAAGAAAACCAAGAATTAAATTACAAGCGCAATTAACAGGTGGTGGGAATGAGTTTAATCTTCGTTCAAGCACTCCTAATATTGCTGCTATTTTGGGTTTTGCTCATGCCTGTATTTTTCAAAAACAAGAAGCAAAAGAACGTATTCAATATTATAAAAAATTAGAAAATATATTTTGTGAAGAATTGTCCAAATACATCAACGTTAAATATTATGCAAGTGAAAATTATAAAGTACCAGGGGTTCTCACTCTCTCCTTTAAGAATGTCAACGCAATGAAACTTCTTGAAGAAACAAAAACTGTCTGCGCAAGCGTCGGCAGCGCCTGCAAGACGTTACAAGCAACTGCCAGTCACGTCCTTGTCGCTATGGGAATAGATCTCGAAAATACGTTGTCGAGTTTTCGAGTGAGTTTTGGTCTCACAAATTCTGAAAATGAAGTTCGAGAAGCAGCTCAAAGACTCGCTCATTCAGCATTAAACCTAAGAAAAAAGTCAGCAACTCTTTCATAAGGATTATATAACGCTATGGATTTGAATGTTCTTATTGTTGGCGGTGGAATACATGGAACAGGCCTCTTGCATGATCTTGCAAGTCGCAAACTTGCGGGCGTCCATCTAGTCGAAAAAAATCTTCTGTCATCAGGCACTTCAAGTAAAAGCACAAAACTTGTGCATGGGGGACTTCGATATCTTGAACATCTTAATCAATGGGGACTCGTTCATGAGGCTCTCAAAGAAAGAGCTCTTTTATTACGTATCTTAAGAGGCATCGTAAAACCACTTCCTTTTGTATTGCCTAATTTTAAGAGTGATAAAAGACCTCCTTGGATGGTTCGTCTTGGTCTCTTTTTTTACGACATGCTTGCAGGTGATGGCGGTCTTCCTGCTGCATCTTCAATAAATAAACAAGATATTCTTTCATATGCTCCATATTTAAATCCTGATAAAGTTGAAAAAGAAATGCTCAGTGCATTTCAATACTACGATGCACAAATGTTAGACGATGTAATCACACGACTTGTTGCTGAAGCGGCTGTTAAGTTAGGTGCAAGTTATGAAGAAAATGCAAGTGTAACAGAAGTTGTGCCCATACAAAACGGATTTAAAGTAACAATCGTATCAAAAGGAGGGACTAAAACTTTAACAACAAAAACAATTGTAAATGCTTCAGGTGCATGGTGCAACGCCAATCTGTTGAAATGGAATATTATTCCTAATATCACATGTCTTTTAAATTTAGGTACACATATTATTTTTAATCCCGAAGCTGTGCCAAATGGTGATGTATCAAAAAACTCGGCAACTTTAATTCAAGAACCAGATGGACGTATCGTCTTTTTTATTCCTTGGTTTGGAAAATGGCTTTATGGAACAACAGAATCAATTCTTGTCGGCGAACCTTCAGGCGTTCGTTACCCAGAGGAAGATAAAGCTTATTTAATGCACACAGCCAAAGAAACTTTGAATTTAAATGAAGCTGAAAAAAATATTTCTGAAATTTTTTGTGGTGTTCGTTGTATGCCGCTAAAAGAAAAAAATAAAATAAATAGTATGAACTCTAAGTGGCAAAACGAACCTTTTAACTCGCCATTTTATGTGAGAAGTCTTGACAAAAACATTTCGAGCTTATCAAGAGAAACAGTTTTAGAAGAAACTCTACCTGGAATAATAACTATTTATGGTGGTAAATATACTACTTATCGATCTATTTCTGAAAAAATTGGTTCTCTTCTCTCTCGAAAATTAAATTTAGGAGCATCGACTGGAACTCATTTAGCAGAAAACTGGTTTTTATCTGATCTCTTACAAGAAAAACCAGATATTTTTAAAAGCTCTGCTAATCTACGTCAAATATAAAATAATTTCCTATCTTCACAAGACCCTCACTTTTTTATATAGTAAAAATGGCACTAATTATCTTTGTGAGGTTAATATGGTTTCAGCAGCAACGTCTTCTCGTCTTTCTCATTTTTTTAAAAATCAACTTTTTTTACAGGTCGTAATAGCAGTTATATTAGGAATTATCGTTGGGGTATTATTACCTACATTTGCAATCGATCTTAAAATAATTGCAGTGATATTTATCCGTTTTATTAAAATGGTTATAACACCAGTGGTTTTTGTTTCAATCGTCTTAGGTGTTTGTGCAAACAAAGAACACCGAAGTATTGGAAAACTCGCATTTAAAACCCTTGTTTATTTTGAAATTATGTCTGTTATTGCTGTGGTTATTACTTTTGCATACATGTTTCTTTTCCATCCTGGTAGCGGATTTAATGTCGGTTCATTTAGCGGTATAGATGTTTCTAAGTTTCAGCCTAAATCTGGGACAACTGGTGGTTTTATGGAATTCATAACCCACATGGTTCCTGAAAGCGTATTTGGTACTTTAGCGGGTGATAATTTACTTGCAGTTATAGTTCTTGCTGTTATTTTTTCGGTAGCTATTTTACAGGTTGAAGATAATGTTAAAGTTGTTACTTTTTTTAAACAGGCAAATGAAGTTTTTTTCAAAATGATTGCAATTATTTCTCGGGTATCTCCAATAGCCGCATTTGCAGCAATCTCTGCAACTGTAGGTGCACAGGGAGTAAAAGCTCTCACCATGCTCGCCTATTTTATTTTAGTAATGGGAATTAGTATGGTTACTTTTTGGATATTAGTTTATATTGTCGGCAAACTTTATGGATTTAGTGCTATAAAGCTTATGAAACATATTAAAGAAGAAATGTCTATTGCTTTTGGCACATCCTCTTCAGAATCTGTATTCCCTCAGTTAATGGAAAAACTTGAAACCTTTGGTTGCTCTAAAAAAGTAGTGAGCTTCGTTTTGCCGACAGGTTATGCTTTTAATTTAGATGGAACTGCAATATATGTGACTGCTGGGGCAATTTTTATTCAACAAGCTTATAATATTCCATTTGGTCTAAGCGAATATTTTACATTATTAGTAACTATTTTAATTGTTTCAAAGGGTGCTGCAGGAATTACAGGTGCAGGTTTCGTTACTTTATCTGCTATTTTAGCTGCCATGCCAGGGCACGTTATTCCTATTGAAGGTCTTGCACTCCTCCTAGGAATTGATCGCTTTATGTCCGATGCAAGGGTTGTCACAAATATTGTAGGGAACACTGTAGGTACAGTCATTATTGCAAAATCGGAAGACGAGTTCACTCCCACATAAATTTATTTAGTATTATTTATTAAATAATAATTTTTAATAAATAATATATTGAAAAAAAATAAAAAATATCAAATAAAAAAATCAAGTTTAAGTTTCACTCTATTTTTATAAAAAAAATTTTACGTGTTCAAAACAAAAGAATTCTGTTATGATTAAATTCAATTCATTTTTTTTAGAGGTTGCTATGAAAACTTTTTTTACAATTACTCTTTTATCTTTATTAAGTGCGCATTCTGCTTTTTCTCAATTAGTAAAACAAAATACCTTTGAAAATAGCGATTGGAGCGGAACGCACTGCAGTCCTTATGCAGATAGTATTTTACAAGGAACCTATAATTACAAATTTAGCAATGGAAATAAAATAGAAGGATACCTTGTGTATTACACTGATATGAGTTGTACAACCAAAACAGGTTATTCAGAAAACATGACAAGCGGCACTTATAAGATATTAAATTCTTGGCATGAAGGAAGTAATGAGGTTTTTAATATTCAAGTCAAATATGACCATTTGAATTATGATTTAACTTTTAAAGTAACATTAAACGAAAATGAAATGACATTATGCAGGAACTCAAATAGAAGTTGCGGAAAATATTTGCGAATCAAATAAAATTCAATTCGCAAATATCTGCAATTATATTTCCACTATATTTTTCATATTTTTTTTAAAATAAAAAGTTTAAAACTGAGTCTTCATCAATGCAAGAAATAATTTTACTACAGTTTTAACATATTTATTTCTTGATTAAGATAATGTGCAACCTCAAAAATATCTTTAAAAGCAACAATTGGAATATTATCTAATAAAAAACTATTATAATCAAACAAGCCTAAAGGAAGAAAAGTTTTTTGTTCTTCATTATTAAATTTTTTCTTAAAAAAATGCTTAATAAGCATATTATCAATTAAATTATGTTCTTTTTCGCTATGATATGTTTTCTTCCAAGGATTATCTTGATCCTCTATCTTCTCTTCATGCGTTTCATTAACAAGACTTCTTGGCGACAGTCTGCCGTAAATATCAACTATAGCAGAGATCAATTCAATTAATTGCTTTGAAAATATTTTACTTTTCTCATTGCCATCATTAAAAACATGGTGTGTTGAGTCAATTTTATAATATGGGTCATTTGGATTTTTAAATAAATCATAAACTTTTCGATTTACTGGGCCATATTTCCAAGCTTCAAATTCGATTCCATTTACCTCATTATCTAAATCATATGCTAAAGCAGCTCCAAAACAATAATAAGCAAGTTTTTGAAATTTAAGCAAAGTAAGATCATTTTTATAATTATTTTCATATTTTTTTATAATTTCATAAACTAATTTGGTATTTTTTTAATCACCTACTCTTTTGCAAACTCCTCATAGTCAAATATAAGCATGTTTTTTACAACTATACTATACTTTTTATTAGTTTCATAACTCAAATAGTTTCTTTCGACAAATTTAATTCTTAGTTTAGATCACCTTATTAAACTCATATAATTAATAACTTATTTATAAATAAATATAACAAAATACTAACATAAATTAAATACCTTACAATCTCAATTCAATGACCATACCTTCAGTTCCCTGTTTAATTTCATAATCACAGCCAGCTGCGGTTGCAAGGTCAATCCAAGTGACAAAGCTAATAAGAGCAAATAAAGTATTAGGACTATTAGGATCAGGGGCGATCAGCAACATACCTTGTTCAATGCGTTCATTCACACTCAATTCAGAATTGCGCATAAGGTCAAAAAATTCTTCGGGGAAAGCCATGCCTTCGCACTCCCAGCGTGCACTGATTTTGCCTTCAATGCTTTTAGCAGAAAAAACAACACCATTGCCACGGCGTGCAAAATATACGGAACTGCGCCAAGGTCCCACGAGGAGTCGACGCAACACAGCTTCGTTGGTGCTTGCTTTTAAAGGCGTAACAATGGCTTGCTCAATATTAATTCCTTTACGACGCCAAGTCGTGTCAAAAGTCTCGGCAACGTCTCTAAATATTTGTGAAACATCCATGTTTTGTGGCGGGGATTTAACAATAAGTTTTTCAATAATCCCTTTAGGATCATTGGCTAAATAAATTTCAAATTCATTGAGACTGTCAACCACGTCATTCCAACGTCTTTTTAGTAAAGAATTTGGATCGGCACCATTCAATGAAGAAAAAGGATCGGGTGCACGTTCCTGTTTTTGTTTTAAAAATGATTTTTCCATGGCATAAGCACGCACTTGCTGAATAAATTGATAAAGAGCCATTTCGGGTGCAGGAATACCTTTACGAGGTTCATCGGGATGAACATTTCCTTGAAAATATTTTATTCCAAGCGCAACTAAATTCATTCCATCATTTTTAGGTGACAGATAAGAACAAATAGCACCTATTTTATAAAATAAGAAAAATGTAGAGAAAATAAGCGAGAGAATTCCTCCGCCAACATAGATAAAAAGTTTTAAACCATGCACTTCTGCTAAAAAACAAAATGCAAAAAAAACGCCCGAAGCAATTGCAAAAAGCAAAGAAAAGAAAAATGGTGCGACTAAAGAAACACCTTGTTTAACATGTATAGCTTTTTCAATAATATTTTCGGGCGTATTTTTTTGAACACGACTGGTCTGTTGTGTTGTATTTACTTTTTTTTTCCGAACATACCATGGTTCTGGATCATTTCGTTGCGACTGGAGCATAAGCAAGTCCACTCAATTTAATAAGAAAGAAGAAATATTTTATACAACTATACCCTTAATAATCAAAATGAAAATGGGAGAGTCGACTCACTCGAGTAAATAACAGGAGCATAGTCAATAACCCTAATCTCGGGTAAGGTCTTACCATTCCAGTTGCCTAGCTTGGCTTCAACCACAAGTTGTATATCAACGCCGGTTGCTAAAAACTCTTCAAAAATATCTGCCATTCCAAATGCTGTTACCCAAACATTTTGCCCATTTTCAAGCAGCAAGACCTTTGCGTGACCCTGTGAAATATCTTTTCCTATGCGTTTAACATGCTTTACATTTGCTGGCCCAACAAGCCAACGCGTGCGAGGATTTTCAACTCCATAGGGTTCAAACTGTTCTAATTTTCGCAAAAAATTAGAACTTAGACATTCTAGTGACAAAATACCGTCAACGTGTAAAGGAGGAATTTTGTCATTGGCTAGTATGATCTCACCTGCTTTTTTTGCAAGATAATCTCTTAACCAAGATAATTTTTCAGGTGCAAGCGTTAGCCCAACAGCGTGAAAATGCCCGCCAAATGAAATAAACTCATGCCTGACTTCATTCAACACAGAGAAGAGATCGAAGGAATGCGTCGATCGACCACTCCCTTTTAGTTTGCCATCAAGTGTCCCAAAAACCAAAACAGGACGATAGAATTTATCGAGCACACGAGTCGCAACAAGTCCCACAACCCCAGGGTGCCAATCTTCTTTGTGAAGAACCAATGCTTCAGGAAGCTCTTTAAGAGAAGCAACTTGTGCAAGAGCCTCTTGTGTAAACGCTTTTTCGAGGGTCTGTCTTTCAGCATTTTCAGAATGGAGAAATTGCGCCATTTCTAAAATATTTTGATCTTCATTAGAATAAAGTATGTCCACGCTATTGAGAGCATTACCAAGTCGACCCGCAGCATTGAGACGTGGTCCTATTTTGAATCCCACATCAGCCGAATCAACCTTTGCATTTTCGTTCCAACCAGCACATTTTAATAAATGATATAATCCGTTGCGTTTGCCATCTTGTAAATTTTGGGTCAAAACTTCGAGACCAACCTTACAAAGCGTGTGATTCACGCCCGTCAAAGGAGCCATATCGGCAATTGTACCAAGAGCAACGTAGTCCAAATAATTTTTTAAATTAACTGGGCAGGATAATCCTTGTTCACGCATAAGAGAGCGTATAGAAACCATAAGATAAAATGCGACACCTACGCCTGCAAGCATACGATAAGGAAATAAACAGTCTGCTTGTTTGGGATTTAATATTGCAAAAGCTTTTGGGAGAGTAGGAGGAATATCATGATGATCGGTAATAATAACATCAACACCGAGAGATAAAGCATGCGCGCAAGCATCCACCGCTGCAATGCCATTGTCCACTGTGATAACAAGTTTGCATCCATTATCCGAAATTTTTTGTAAACCTATTTTATTTAATCCATAACCTTCGAGCAAACGGTCAGGAATATAAATATCTACTGGATAATTTAAATCAGAAAAAAAATGTTTTAACATGGCACAAGAAGTTGTGCCATCGACATCATAGTCGCCAAAAATGGTTATTTTTTCGCCATTTTTTATGGCTAATAAAATACGTTCCGTAGCTTTACGAATGTCTTTTAATGCCCAAGGTTCAGGTAACAAAGAAAGTGGAGAAACTCCCTCTTCTATATTCTTACCTTCAAGCAATGATAATTTTTTTTCGAAAATATAATTATCTATTTGTTTACCATTTTCAGCAAATATTTTTCTTAATTTCCAAGCAAAGCGACCTGTAGTACATATATTTTCTTTATTTAAAAGAAAATGATGAGAAGTCAATTTACTTTGAGAAATCGTTTCTAAATCCATTTATTTTTTTTCCTGAGGAACTTTTTTTCTAACATTTATTGGAGGTGCAAAATCTTTTGGACGCACTTCTTTTGCTAATTCTTTATTGTCTTTTTTCTTCCAACCTAGTTTATTGAAGTAAGTATCCATCATCAATGTTAAAGGAGCTGCGACATAAATTGAAGAATAAGTACCAACGACAACACCCACAAGCATGGTAATAGCAAAGTCTTCAATGGAACCTCCACCTAAAACAGAAAGCACAAGTAGAGCTAAAATACCGGTTGTTGAAGTTAAAATAGTACGGTTCATAGTTTGACTAATACTACGATTTACAACATCAATCATGGCCATTTTAGGTTGGAGCATACGGGTTTCGCGTATACGATCGTAAACAATCACGGTATCATTGATAGAATAACCAACAATGGTTAAAAATGCTGCAATAGAAACCGTCGTGAAAGGTCGACCAAATAAAGTCATTACACCCAGCGCAATAATAACATTGTGGACAAGACATAAAACAGCCCCTGGTGCAAAGCGGGAGTCAAAACGGAAAGCAATATAAATAAGAATTCCAATACAAGAAAGTAACAAAGCCATGTAACCTTTGTATTCGTCTTCTTTTCCAACTTTTCCAGAAATATTAGTAATAGATGCAATTTGAATTTTATTGGTTCCAAATTCGGATTTAAGAATATTCACAAGATTATCAGCACGATTTGTCGTTGCATTTTCATCTTGCCCTTTTTCACGTTGCATACGAATAACATATGCTTCGGAATTGTCTTTACGCGCAGCAAGAGACCCATAAGTTGTAATTTCTGCATGATTTACACCCGCTTTTGCTACGGCTTCATGTAATTGTTCACGGGTTAAAGATTTATTTAAAACATTGACTTGGATTTCGGCACCACCCAAAAAGTCAATACTGTAATTCAAGCCTTTTATTCCGACAATAAATAATGAAATAGCAACAAGTACGACAGATATTCCAACTGTTACTTTACGCCATTTCATGAAGTCGAAAAAATAATTATGTGGGAAAACTTGAATATTTCCAATTTTGAAAGCCATAATCGTTTTCCTCTTTTTTAGCCAAATCTTTTTACTTTAGTTTTTTCAACCAACCATTGGCCAATTACTTCGGTTACGTAATAAGAAGTGAATAAAGTACAAATAATACCGCACAATAAAGTAACAGCAAAGCCTTTTACAGTTGGATTTCCATAAATGATAAGCACAATTCCTGCAACTGCAGAAGTAATATGCGCATCGATTAAAGTACGAAAACTTGTGTTATAACCTTTGTAAAAAGCTTGTTTTTGTGAAAAGCCTGAACGAATTTCTTCGCGAATGCGTTCGTTGATAACAACGTTGCCATCCACTGCAATTGCCATTGTTAAGACAATTCCTGCTATACCTGGTAAAGTGAGAGTTGCTCCAAATAATGCCATAAATGCTAAAATAAGAAGAACGTTAAAGAGCATTGCAATATTTGCAACAAAACCTGACATTCCGTAAATGATAAGCATAACAACGACAACTAATACTCCAGCAATAATTGTAGAAACAAAACCTGCATGAATATTTTGTGCACCTTCACTTGGTCCGATTTGTCTTTCTTCAACAACTTTTACAGATGCTGGAAGCGCACCAGCTCTTAAAACTAAAGATAAATCTTGAGCTTGCTTCATTTGATCAACTAAATTTGTACTGCTGCCCATAGTGATCTGCGCACTGCCTGTGGTGATAGGCGCATTTACTACAGGTGCACTTTGCACGTTGCCATCAAGAATAATTGCAACTTGATGTGGTGCATTATTAGGTTGAAATGCTTGAGTTGTAATATCCCCAAAAAGCTTTGCACCTTGCGGTTTAAATTTTAAAGAAACAACATATTGAGGAATATAATTTTCTGTAGACTGTTGTGCTTGAGCATCTTCAATTAAATCTCCTGTTAATTTAGCATGAGATTCTACTAAATAAGGAAGAGTTGAAATAGTTTTAATTGATTGTGCAGAAGGAGAAGTCACCCGATGTAGAATAATGGTTGTATTTTTTGGTAATTTATTTTTGTCACGTAACCACTGCGACAAAGTCTCAATTGTTGCGGGTTGATTGTCATCATTTGTAATTTTAAGCGCTTGACGAGCCTCATTTAACAATGTTGGCAACTGAGCCTGCGGAATGCTGTTGAGCACGAGACGAAAATCAAGCTGAGCTGTGTTACCTAAAAGCTCTTTTGCTCTTTGTGTGTCAGACATGCCTGGTAATTCTACCATAATACGTGTGCTGCCCGCTTGAAAAATATTGGGCTCAGCCACCCCAAATTGGTCAATACGATTGCGAATTGTATTGATAGCCTGCTGCATAAGTTGCTTTTCGTAGTCAGATATATAAGAGCGATTTACTTGGAAATAAAGAGTTTTATCAACTATTTTATCGAATAATACGAGGAGAGTTTGCTCTTGAATTCTTTTTTGCACTTGCTGTGCTTTATTTGCATCTTCAAGTTCAACAGTTGCCGAAAAGTCGGGGTTAACTTTAAAAGAAGTGATTTTAATTCCTTCAGTTGAAACTAAATCTTTTGCCAAAGTTATGGAACGATGAATGGAGTCTTGAATTGCTTTTTCAACTTCAACATTGAGAGTTAATGATAACCCACCTTTTAAATCGAGTCCTAAATTAATACGAGAGTTTGGCAGAAGATTCTCTGCCACCCTTTCATACCACTGAGTTGGGACACCTTTGGAATCTCTCTGCCAATCAGAAGGATTTCCTAAAAATGTTGGAAGAGTATAAATAATGCCAAATACAAGTGCACAAAGAATTATGACACTCTTAGTCCACCACATTGGTGGCATGGAGCTTTTGTTCTGCATAAGTTCACCCAATGTCTATCAATTAAAAAAAGCTTTATAAAAGAAAAAACCGCCCACCCTATTAGAGCGGGCGGTTTTCTTATTTAAGATGCAAAACCGACTCTTACTTTGCTGGTACAGCGACAGTGGAAGCGGAATCAAGTCTTCCAGAGATTGAACTTTTGAGAACGCGCACAGTGGAACTGCCCACATTGAGTGAAACAATATTTTCTTTCACTTCTACAACTGTGCCAATAATTCCACCAGCAGTAATAACTTCAGAACCTGCAGTTAAAGAAGCCAAAAATTCTTTTTGCTCTTTAGCACGTTTAGACTGCGGGCGAAAAACAAAGAGCCACATAAAAAGAATCATACCGCCAATAAGAGCAAAGTTAAGCCACCCAGAACCAGAGGGTTGTGCTGCAGCAGCCGCTCCTGCCGGAATTTGTTGGGGAGCCGTTGCGACAGCAGTGGATGCGTCTTGTGCAAGAGCCTGACCCGCAATAAAAGTTGTCGCAATGATTGAGCTTAAAGACATAGAAAGAGATTTTATATTCATTGATAGATGCACTCCAATTAAAACTAAAAAAACAACACGTTTAATCTAGTATCATCTTTGAAATAGTTTGCAACTGCATGTTCGTTGTACCTTCGTATATTTTACCAATTTTAGCATCTCGATAAAATTTTTCTGCTGGAAAATCTTTAACAAAACCATATCCACCATAAATTTCGAGAGATAAACTGGAAACAAATTCTGCAACCGAACTGGTAAAATGCTTTGCCATTGCTGCCTCTTTGACAAAACTTTTTCCTGCATCTTTCAAACGAGCAGCATTATACACCATAAGACGCGCGGCTTCAATACGGGTCGCCATTTCTGCAAGTTGAAATTGAATTCCCTGAAACGAAGAAAGGGGTTTACCAAACTGCTCCCGTTGCTGTGCATACATCTTTGCTCCAGCCAAAGCACCTTCTGCAAGTCCTAACATTTGCGCTGCAATACCAATGCGCCCCTCATTTAAAGTCTCAATTGATATTTTATAACCTTTACCAACTTCACCAACTATATTTTCTTTTGGTACTTTAACGTTTTCAAAAATAACTTCACAAGTGCTACTTGCTCTTATACCAAGTTTTGTTTCCTTACGACCTAAAGAAACACCTTCCATTTCTTTTTCAACAAAAAATGCAGTGATACCTTTGTAACCAAGATCAGGATTTATATTTGCAAATACAAGAAATAAACTTGCTTCTTTTGCATTGGTAATAAAAATTTTTTTCCCACTTATTTCATAATGCGAACCTTTATCAACGGCTCTTGTCTTTAAAGCAAAAGCATCGGAACCACTGTGTGCCTCTGTTAAACAGTATGACCCGACTTTCTTTTTTGCCATTTGTGGAAAATAAGTAGATTTGATGTGTTCAGAACCCCATTTCAAGAGAGCATTTTCCACTAAAGTATTTTGCACATCTACAAATACGCTCACACTGGGATCAACTTGAGCAATACCTTGAATAGCTAAAATCGCTTGAAAAAACGACCCACCCGAACCACCATACTTTTCGGGAACTTCAATTGCCATAAGCCCCATTTCAAAGATTTTTTCAATTATTTTAGGATTTAAAGTTTCGGTTTCATCCATATGAGAAACATGTGGTTGAATTTCCTTTTTGGCAAAATCTTGTACAGAACTAAAAAAAAGTGTCTCTTCGTCGTTTAGAACGGTCAAAGGCAGCAGACCTAATTGTTTCATTCCCACACTCCAAGGTACAAAATTGGTTACAAAAAATTTAAAGGCTCAGGTTTTTAAATACATCCGTCCGAAGAAAAGCGCAATAACTCATAAATGCACTCATTTTTAGCATTTATTAAACCGAACTCTCTTTACAGAAAGCGTCTTATTTCTGACGGAGTGGGTTTATGGAAAAGAAAAGCCTCGCATTTAAATTAAATATTTCTATATCAATTCTATTGCTCTTTATATTATGCTCCTCGATTTATACAATAATAATGATTGAAAGATCACAAAAGTATGCGGATAATACAGGCTCAAATTGGTTACCAAGTCTCAATTCAATAAGTGCAGCGAATATCATATTTGCAAACCTCTCAAGAAGAGAATTAAGAGCATTATTAGAAAAAGATGCCAATGAAAAAGTAAAATACTTAAAAGAAATAGAAGAGTTTAGAGAAAAAATAAAAGATTGGATAAAAAATTATCAATCCCTTATCAATGATTCAACAGAAAAAAAAGAATTCCAAGAAGTTGAAAAAAACCTGCAAGAATATCTTATAATTAACGAAAAAACAGTTGAATTTATTAAAGCAGGAGAAGAAAAAAAAGCATTTGAAAATTTAAATATTGTAGGAAAACCTGTCGTCTATTCTACCGAAAAAGCTCTTAATAAATTATCAGACTATAATTACAAAGGCGGAATCAATTCAACGAAACAAGG
Source organism: Fluviispira multicolorata (assembly GCF_009208585.1). Taxonomy (GTDB): domain Bacteria; phylum Bdellovibrionota_B; class Oligoflexia; order Silvanigrellales; family Silvanigrellaceae; genus Silvanigrella; species Silvanigrella multicolorata. The sequence goes on along the minus strand of NZ_WFLN01000005.1, from coordinate 352,037 downwards.
TAATTATTTAACGACCCTCACCAAAACAACCATGATGATTATTATCATTTCTGGATTGCTGGTAGCCGCTGCAATATTTAAACTTATTATTAACTCAACACAATCTATTGCAAATGCTGTGGTTAATTTAAAAAAGCAAAGCATTGCTACAAGTGAAATTGCAAATAATTTAAAAAAAGGTGCTGGCGCCTTAAACGACTCTGTAGGAGAACAAGCGGCTTCTGTTCATGAAACCACAGCAGCCATTAACGAAATTACAAGTATGGTGAATAGAACTGCTGAAAATGCAAAGGAGTCAACAAGCGTAGCTAAAACAACTTCAGACAAAGCAGAAGCAGGCCAAAAGACCATGCATCGCCTCGTCCAAGCTATGGAAACCATTCAAGAGTCTAACAGTCAACTGCAAAACATTGCTGTTATTATAAACCAAATAAATACCAAAACAGCAGTTATAAATGACATTGTAACAAAGACAGAGCTGTTATCTTTAAATGCATCCATTGAGTCTGCCCGTGCCGGTGAATATGGCAAAGGTTTTGCTGTGGTGGCCGAAGAAGTTGGAAATTTAGCTAAAATAAGTGGAAAATCTGCCCATGAAATTCAAGCTCTCATTTCAAAAAGCCAAGAAGAAGTGAATAAAATTCTTGAAATCACTAAAAATAGAGTGAATGAAGGTAAAACTGTTAGCGAAGAAGCCCAAAGTTCCTTTCAGAATATTGCAGAAGATATAAATATTATGTCAGGAGTCATTCAACAGATTTCAGATGCTACACATGAACAAGAGATAGGCGTTCGCCAAATTTCAACTGCAATGAATCAAATTGATAAAGCGACACAAAACAGTCAAATGGCTGTCAACACCACCGCAGACTCCTCCAAACAACTTGTCGAACAAAGTGATAAACTCGACATAACTGCTAAAGATATTGAAATTTTGATTATGGGAAAAACCTCTTAATTTAAATTTAAATAATCTTTATATAGAGCGCAGATTTAAAACAATAGATAAATATATTTTAGAATTAAAAGTGGAGTTTAATCCTATGGAAAAAAAAAGCCTCGCCTTTAAACTTAACTTATCTTTTTTAGTATTGCTATTATTTATTTTAACCTGCGCAGTCTATAGTATTTTAATGAACAATAAAACCCAAGGTTATGCCGATGACGTTGCAAACAATTGGTTTCCAAGCGTGAATTCGACTGCAAATTTGAGCAACGAAATGACTCGCTATTCTCGCCGCGAAGTACTAGTTATAGCATCATTTTTAGGTAACAGAACAGAAAGCGTAAAAACAGATTTTGATGATCTAGCCACATGGAAAAAAAACTTCGAAAAGCTACTTGAAAATCACAATAAAAACTTGGTTTCAGGACCAGATGAAAAAACAATTCTTGATGATGTCGAAAAAGCATGGAAAATATATACCGATTTTGTTGAACAGGATTTAGCTTTAGTTAAGCAAAAACCTATTTTAGGGCTTGAGCATTACCAGAAAAATACTAAAGGAGCAGCATTGCTTGTTAGCACTGCAATTGATAAACTCACTAAATATAATTATGAAAATGGGGTTCTTTCTTCAACCAAAGGGAATTCTTTAACTGCTATTACAAATATTACAATGACAAGCATAGTTATTGCTTCGATTCTTGTTTCTTTAGGTATTTTTACAATAATAAAAAAATCTACGGGTTCAATTTCAAATGCTGTTAATAATTTAAAAGAGCAAAGTGTTTCGACCAGTAAAATTGCGGGAGCTTTAAAAACAGGTTCCCAGTCACTTGCGGACTCGGTTGCAGAACAAGCGGCTTCTATTCATGAAACCAGTGCTGCTATTAACGAAATAACAAGTATGGTGAATAGAACTGCAGAAAACGCAAAAGAATCGACAAATGTGGCAAAAAGTGCATCGGACAAGGCAGAAGAAGGACAGTCAACCATGAAACGCTTAGTTCAAGCCATGGAAACCATTCAAGAATCTAATGCTCAATTGCAAAACATTGCGGTTATTATCAATCAAATTAACACAAAAACTGCTGTTATCAATGATATTGTTTCTAAAACAGAATTGCTTTCCTTAAACGCCTCTATTGAGTCCGCCCGTGCCGGTGAATATGGCAAAGGGTTTGCTGTGGTGGCTGAAGAAGTAGGAAACTTAGCTAAAATAAGTGGAAAGTCTGCCCACGAAATTCAAGAACTTATTACGACAAGCCAAGAACAAGTAAACCAAATATTAAATATTACAAAAGAACGAGTGGCTGAAGGTAAACGTGTCACAACCGAAGCTCAAGAGTCTTTTCTGCATATTTCTGAAGATATTTCTAATATGTCAAATGTCATTCAACAGATTTCAGAAGCGACCCGTGAGCAAGAAATTGGAGTGAGACAAATTTCAACCGCTATGTCACAAATTGACAGGGCAACTCAAAATAGCCAAGTGTCTGTTAACACAACATCTGAATCGTCAAATAATTTAGTTGAACAAAGTAACAAACTAGATGCAACAGCAAAAAGTATAGAAATTTTAATTAATGGCAAAGCGTCTTAAAATTAATTTAAGACCTTCTTTAGAAAATTTTTTTACCACCGATAAAACTCCTAAGAAGTGAAATTCTGTAAATGCGAGAATGGAGTTCAGTCTTATGGAGAATAAAAGCTTAGCCTTTAAACTCAATACATCTTTTTTAATTTTACTTATCTTTATTTTGACTTGTGCAGTCTATAGCATTTTAATGAACAATAAAACCCAAGGCTATGCCGATGATGTGGCGAATAACTGGTTCCCAAGCGTTAATTCGACTGCAAATTTGAGCAACGAAATGACTCGCTATTCTCGCCGCGAAGTGCTTGTTATAGCATCATATTTAGGTAACAAAACAGAGGGCATAAAAACAGATTTTGAAAATTTAACCACATGGAAAAAGAACTTTGAAAATCTACTAGAAAATCATAAAAAAAACTTGGTTTCAGGACCAGATGAAAAAGCAATTCTTGATGAAGTCGAAAAAGCATGGAAAATATATTCCGATTTTGTTGAACAAGACTTAACTTTAGTTAAGCAAAAACCTATTTTAGGGCTTGAGCATTACCAGAAAAATACTAAAGGAGCCGCATTGCTTGTTAGCACTGCAATTGATAAACTCACTAAATATAATTATGAAAATGGGGTTCTTTCTTCAACCAAAGGGAATTCTTTAACTGCTATTACAAATATTACAATGGCAAGCATTGTCATTGCTTCTATTCTTGTTTCATTAGTCATTTTTACAATAATAAGAAAGTCTACGGGTTCAATTTCCAGTGCTGTGAATAATTTAAAAACACAAAGTGTTTCGACCAGCAAAATTGCTGGAGATTTAAAAGCAGGTTCACAGTCACTATCAGATTCGGTTGCAGAGCAAGCCGCTTCTATTCATGAAACCAGTGCTGCTATTAACGAAATAACTAGTATGGTGAATAGAACTGCAGAAAACGCCAAAGAATCAACAAATGTAGCAAAAAGTGCGTCAGACAAGGCAGAAGAAGGTCAGTCAACCATGAAACGCCTTGTTCAAGCCATGGAAACCATTCAAGAGTCTAATGCTCAACTGCAAAATATTGCTGGAATTATCAATCAAATTAACACAAAAACCGCTGTCATTAATGACATCGTTTCAAAAACAGAACTGCTTTCCTTAAATGCTTCTATTGAGTCAGCACGTGCCGGTGAATATGGCAAAGGCTTTGCTGTGGTGGCTGAAGAAGTTGGCAACTTAGCTAAAATAAGTGGAAAGTCTGCTCACGAAATTCAAGAACTTATTACAGCAAGCCAAGAACAAGTGAACCAAATATTAAATATTACAAAAGAACGAGTGGCTGATGGTAAACGTGTCACAACCGAAGCACAGGAGTCTTTCCTGCATATATCTGAAGATATTTCTAATATGTCAAATGTCATTCAACAGATTTCAGAAGCAACCCGTGAGCAAGAAATTGGTGTGAGACAAATTTCAACCGCTATGTCACAAATTGACAGAGCCACTCAAAATAGCCAAGTGTCTGTTAACACAACGTCTGAGTCATCAAATAATTTAGTTGAGCAAAGTAACAAACTAGATGCAACAGCAAGAGATATTGAAATTTTAATTAATGGCAAAGCATCACCTGTTTCGCATTAATTAATAATTAAATAATTCTTACTTAGGGATGAGTGATGAATAAAAAGAGTTTATCCTACAAATTATATACTTCGGTTATTACTATACTCTTTATTGTACTTGTCTCAGCAGCCTATACAGTCTTTATGATTAATAAGACACAAGGATATGCTGCAGAAACCAAAAGATTTTGGCTTCCAAGCGTTCGTATTGCTCATGATTATTTAGAAGATCTTACATTAATGCGGCAAAGTACTTTAAGAATAATGCTTGCTCAAAGTGAACAAAATAGAAAATTTTTCATTGATAAATGGAAAAGTGAAACGGATGAAATAGAAAAACTAGGCAGTGAATATGCTGCTTTTATTACATCTGAGAGAGAGCGAAAGTCTTATACAAGACTTCAAGAAAATTGGTATAAATTTAAGGCTTTAAATGGAAAAGTAGTGGAATTAGGTAAAAATGGAAAGACAAAAGAAGCTCTTAATATTATTCGAGATCAAACGGATCCCCTCCTTGTTGGTATGGAAGAAGAACTTGAAAAACTTGTTGAAATAAACTATAAGGGTGCAGTTAATTCAACAAAATTAGGAGCCAATTTAACAAATATTACAACAATTACTATGATTATAATATTAATTATCACAACTATCATTGCACTTGTTATTATACTTATAATTAAAAACTCTATGGGATCTGTAGCCTCTGGAATTGAAAATTTAAAAATGCAAAGTGTCTCAACTAATAAAATTGCTGTAACTTTAAAAAACAGTTCAAATTCTTTAGCAACTTCAATTACCGATCAAGCCGCTTCAATTCACGAAACCAGTGCTGCCATAAATGAAATAACAAGTATGGTAAACAGAACCACTGAAAATGCAACCCAATCTACCATCGTGGCAAAAGCAGCTTCTGAAAAAGCTGAAGAAGGACAAGCCACAATGAAACGTCTGGTTAAAGCAATGGAAACAATACAAGAATCTAACGTACAATTACAAAATATATCAGTGATTATTGGACAAATTCATACAAAAACAGCGGTTATTAACGATATCGTAGCAAAGACCGAACTTCTTTCCTTAAATGCTTCTATTGAATCAGCTCGTGCCGGTGAGTACGGCAAAGGCTTTGCTGTGGTGGCTGAAGAAGTTGGTACTTTAGCTAAAATTAGCGGACAATCTGCAAGTGAAATACAAGAACTTATTAATAAAAGCCTAGAACAAGTGAATCAAATTCTCGATGTCACAAAAGGACGCGTTGCTGAAGGCAAAAAAGTAACAACAGAAGCTAAAGAGTCCTTTTTACAAATTTCAGACGACATCACCAATATGACAAATGTCATTCACCAAATTTCAGAGGCCACTCGTGAACAAGAAATTGGTGTGCGGCAAATTGCCTCTGCGATGACTCAAATTGACAAAGCAACACAAAACAGTCAGGCCGCCAGCACAAGTGCCGCGGAGTCTTCAAATAAACTGGTCGAACAAAGCGATAACCTTGATTTAACAGCAAAAGACATTGAGCTGCTTGTCAAAGGAAGCGTTGCGTAAAGGGTATTAAAATGGCTAAAAAAAGCCTTGCATTTAAACTCTATATTTCAGTCGTATGCCTTGTACTTATAATATTTGGCTCCGCTTCATTTTCAATTTTTATGATAGGTAAAACTCAAGAGTATGCGAATAATACAGGCGAGGATAATCTTCCAAGCTTTCACTATGCATATGAAATTCAAACTGCTCTTGGTCTATTAAGAAGAAATGAATTGCGCACACTGGCGTCAGAAGAAGCAAAATTTAAAGAATTGAATAAAAAAACTTTATTCAAAAACTACGAGAAAGTATCTAGTATTATTAATGTTTATAGAAAGTATGTAGAAGATCCTACAGAAGTAAAACAATTCAAAGAATTTGAAGAAGACTATGCTAAATATAAAATAATATCTGAAAAATTTATTGAACTCAGCAATCAAGGAAATAATAAAGAAGCTCTCAAGTTGATGTTTGATCAAGGTGATGGTCTGCTTAATAAAATGGTTGAAAGTTTTGCAAGAATTATTAAAACTGATTACAATATTGCTTTAAGTTCAACCGATAAAGGAGCTAACTTAACTTTTATTACAAGTATAACAATGAGCTGTATTATTGTTGCTTGTTTACTTATTGCATTTATTATTTTCAGACTCATTCAAAAATCCACTCGTGCTATCTCAGTTGCCGTTTTAAAATTAAAAGATCAAAGTGTTGTTACAGGTAAAATAGCATCTGAACTCAAAAATGGAGCTGCATCGCTTTCTGATGCTGCAAATGGACAAGCAGCTGCAGTTCATCAAACAACGGCCGCTGTTAATGAAATTACAAGTATGGTTAATAGAACTTCTGAAAATGCAAGACATTCAAATGAAGTCGCTAAAGGCGCTGCCGAAAAAGCAGAAGGAGCACAAAAAACCATTCAACGTCTTGTCTCAGCAATGGACACAATTCAAGAATCGAACAGTCAATTGCAAAATATTGCAGATATTATTGCTGAGATAAATACAAAGACAAAAGTTATTAATGACATTGTAAATAAAACTGAATTATTATCTTTAAACGCATCAATAGAATCAGCACGTGCAGGTGAACATGGTAAAGGTTTTGCTGTGGTCGCAGATGAAGTAGGTAAACTTGCAAAAGTTAGTGGAAAATCTGCAAAAGAAATACAGCAACTCATTCGGAAAAGCCAAGGAGAAGTAAATCATATTCTTGATTTAACAATTTCAAGAGTCACTGACGGTAAAAAAGTAACAAATGAAGCTCAAGAGTCTTTTATTAAAATTTCAGAAGATATTATTAATATGACAGCAGTTATTCAACAAATATCCGATGCCACTCATGAACAAGAAATTGGAGTGCGGCAGATTTCTACCGCAATGGATCAAATTGATAGAGCAACTCAAAGTTGCTTAAGTGCAGTGAACACGACAACAGAATCATCTATTCAGCTTATTAAGCAAAGCGATAAACTTGATGAAACTGCAAAAAACATCGAAGTTCTTATTATGGGTTCAAGAGCTTAAGAGAGTATTTTATTAATAAATAATTATTAAAAATTTATTTTCTAGGTAAATTTAATTTATCGTCGCCTGTTACTTTCTTCATAATTTCTCCAATTGAGCCTAAAGAAGATAGAACAGCAGTTGCTTCGTAAGGAATAAATATTTTATCTGTATTTTTTTGAGTCATCTCACCAAAGCGTTTTAAATACTCCATTGCAACTAAATAATTTGCTGCTACTTCTGGACCACCAAAGGCTCCTTTAATTAACTCAATAGATTTTGCTTGCGCCGCTGCGACTGACTCAATTGCTTTAGCCTGACCTAAAGCACGAGCCACAGTTGCTTCTTGATCTCCAAGAGCTTGGTTGATTTTTTCTTGTTTTTCGCCTTCAGAGTGTTCAATACGAGCACGCTTTTCGCCTTCTGCATTTAAAATTTGGCTTTGCTTTGAACCTTCAGCTGTAAGAACATTTGCACGTCTTTCACGTTCGGCTTGCATTTGTTTTTCCATGGCATTTTGCACTTCAGGTGGAGGAGTCACATTTTTAAGTTCAACCCGATTGACTTTAAGACCCCATTTGTCAGTAGCTTCGTCAAGGACTATTTTAAGACGTGAATTTATAACATCACGACTGCTTAAGGTGTGGTCGAGATCCATTTCACCCACTAAGCTTCTGAGTGTTGTTTGAGTGAGTTGTGCAACTGCAATTGGCAATGCTTGAATTTCATAGGCTGCGCGTTTTACATCGGTAATTTGTACGTAAATAATTGCATCCACATTAATTCCAACGTTGTCTTTGGTAATAACCTGTTGCGCAGGAATATCGATAACAACTTCACGCATGTCAATGCGATCGACATTTGTAATCATACCATTGCGACTCCAGAGAATAGCTCGGGATTGATCGACAAAAGGGATAAGGACATTAAGACCAGAATTTAATACAGCGTGGAACTTACCCAAACGTTCAACAATTATACATTCTTGTTGCCTAATAACGATTACATATTTAGAGAATATAAAGATAACAAGAAAGACAACTGCTAATAAAACGATAATTTCAACCATAGCTTAACCCCTATTTTAAATTTTTAATTTTTCAACGATAACTTTGTTACCTTGAACAGAAGTAACTTTAACGCGATCACCCACTTTTAATTCTACAATTATTTTTTCATGGTGTGAATCCCAGTAAATTTCCCAAATATCAGAAAATATTTTAACTTTTCCTGTATTTTGTTGTGACTTAAATTCTTCGACAACAAGTCCCATTTGGCCAACAAGACCAACGATAAAATGACTATCCTTCGGCTTTAGAAAGCGTGATTTTCGCCATTTAGAAATTAAAAACAACAACATTATACTAGATAATACAAAAACACTTCCGTGTATATAAATATTATCGAAAAATATTGCAAAAAAACCTGTTAATAGCGCAGCCAAAGCAATGGGCAAGAAATAAAATGTGAGTGTAAAAACTTCAATTAATATAAAAATAATTCCAATTAAGAAATAAAACCAATATAATTCAAAGTTCATAGAAATTACCTCTTTTTAGAGTTTGACTTTTTGGTATTTGCTTTTTTAGATTCTTTTTCGGTAACACGTTCAAATCTCTTTTTGGGTTTTTCAGTTATCTTTTCTGAACGAGAATCTTTTTTGTTACGAAAAGAATTTCCATCGCTTTTTTTACGATCTTGTGCTTTATTATCTTTACTTTCATCACGATAAGATTTTTTTTCTTGAACATTTTTCTCTTGGCGTTGTTCCGTCCGATAAGAAGAGCGTGATCCATTCTTTTCTTCAGTTGGCTTTTCTTCGCTGTTCCACGAGTTTCTTTTTTCTTTTTTGAGATCATTTTCTTTTTGTTTGCGAGCTCTTATAACTTGACTTGAACGCATATCGCGACGTTCTGCTTCACGAGCATAATCCGCATCATTCAATTTCATTTTACGTTTGAGTTTGCGGGCATCAAGAATTTCCTTAGGTAAGGTAACAGAAGGCTTTTTATTCTTTTTATTTTCACTCAACATTTCGAGTTTAATTTCGCCCAAATATTTGCCTTCTTGTTCGGTGATTTGTCTCATTTTCCCTGGCTCAAGTTTTCCTGGTAAACGAAGATCACCAATAGCAACACGAACAAGTCTTACAACACTCAGCCCTAAAGCTTCCATCATACGACGTACGAGACGATTGCGACCTTCAGTCACAACAAGCTCTAACCACTGACCAACACTGTTCCCTAAAGTTTCTTTGTTACCAATTTTTACCGAAAGTGCTTTTGCAGGGCCATCTTCAAGTTCTATTCCCTTTTTTAATTTTTCAGCATCTTCAATATTGACTGGACCAGATAATAAAACAGCATAAGTTTTTTCGACCGAATATTTTGGATGCGAAAGAGCAAGAGCTAAATCGCCATCGTTCGTTAAAACAAGCAAACCTTCGCTGCGATAATCAAGTCGTCCCACAGATTGGACATTTAATGAAAGTTTTTTGAGATCGGGTAAATCAAAAATAGTTGGTCTTTCTTTTTCGTCTTTTCTGCTGGTGATTGTCATAAATGGTTTATTTAAAATATATGTTACTTTAGGAGGAGCGTTTTTAAGTAACTTTCCATCAACAGAAATTGCAGAGCCACTTTCAACTTTTATACCAAGTTTCTTTATTACTTTTCCATTTACTTTTACTTTTCCAGCTTCAATAAGTTCATCGGCTTTACGTCTTGAAGCAGCGCCTAACTCTTGCAATAATACATTCAATCTGATCAATTCGTTTTTTTGATCTTTACTCATAAATAATGTTTCCCAACATGATAAAAAAAAACAGAACTTGCATAACCAGACGGATTAAACTGGTATGAGTTCTGTCATTTTAGTTTAAAAAAAGCTAATTTTTAACCTAGAAATAATGCTGTTGCAGGATCTTCAAAATACTGTTTTAAAGTCTTTAAAAATTCGGCTCCAACTGCTCCATCAATAACTCTGTGATCACAACTCAAGGTCACTTTCATTCTTTGTTCAACTCCAACAGAACCGTTAGAGAGTACAACAGGTGTCGGAAGAGTGGAACCAACAGCCAGAATAGCAGCTTGAGGAGGATTGATTATTGCTGTGAAATCTTCAATTCCCGTCATACCTAAATTACTAACAGAAAAAGTTCCACCAGCATAATCATTTGGCTGAAGCTTTCCTTCTTTTGCAATTTTTACAAGACGTTTTGTCTCTTGCGCAATTTGGACAACTGTCAATTTGTCTGCATGTCTTACAACCGGAGTCATTAAACCATTTGGCAATGCAACTGCAACGCTTATATGCACGTCACCGTATTGAAGAACACAATCATCTTGCCAAGAAGAATTGACTGCGGGATGGCGCTTAAGTGCACGCGCAGCTAGGAAAATAACTAGGTCATTGACACTGAATTTTTGATCTTCAGGTAATTTAGCAACCGCAGATTTTCTCCAATTCAACAGATCTGCCATATTAAAGCTGATGGATAGGAAAAAGTGGGGGGCTGTGTTCACACTTTCAGCCAAACGACGTGCAATTGTTTTGCGCATATTGGTATGAGGAATTTTAACAACACCACCAGATGCAACTGCAAATGCAGGAGAAGTTGTCGCGGCAGATGATGAAGTTTGACTTAAATCGCGCTGAACTATACGGCCATTTGGACCACTTCCCTGAATTGATTTAAGATCGATTCCTTTGTCAGCAGCAATTTTTTTAGCCAGTGGGCTTGCTTTAACATCTACTTGAGAAACAGAAGTCGCTTGTGGAGCAGCTGCTTTTGCTGGAGCAGACGCTGTAGCTTTTGGTGCTTCGGATTTTGCACTAGCAGCAGAGCCGCCTTTTTTAGCTTTATATTTTTCGAATACTTCTTCCCATTTTTCATCGGCTTTACCAATGATTGCAATCGGAGCTTGCAAAGGACATTTTTGTCCATCACCTACAAGAATTTTTAATAAGACTCCGCTTGCAGGAGATTCATATTCCATAGTTGCTTTGTCGGTCTCAATTTCAATGACAGGAATACCAGCCGAAACTTTATCGCCTTCTTTTTTTAACCAACGCGCCACAGAGCCTTCAGCCATTGTGTCCGAAAGTTTTGGCATTTCCATTACTGTAGCCATAATGATGTCTCCAAAAATTATCTTTATTTATATAAAACAGCCTTAATTGCAGAAATTGTTCTTTCTGCCGTTGGCATGACTTCGTGCTCGAGGCGTTCATTATAAGGCATTGGTACAAAAAGATTTGTCACACGTTCAGGCGGAGCATCGAGGTCATCAAAACACTCTTTTACAACTCTATCGACAATGTGACAGCCAAATGATGCAACTCCCCAACCTTCTTCAAGAACAACAAGACGATTTGTTTTACGTACGGAATTGAAAATTATTTCTTCATCAAGAGGCATGAGAGTACGTGGGTCAATTATTTCAACACTAATACCTTCTTTTTCAAGTTCAACGGCAACATCTTGGGCTAAAAGCACCATTTTATTCCAAGCAACTAAGGTAACATCAGTTCCTTCACGCTTAACAATACCCACACCGATTGGGACAATATGCTCACCATCTGGAACTTCACCAGAACGGCCATAGTGCATTTCGCTTTCTAAAAAGAGAACGGTGTTGTCATCGCGAATAGCTGACTTCATAAGACCTTTTGCATCGGCAGGATCAATTGTACTGATAATTTTTAAACCAGGGCAATTTACGAGCATATGATCGACACACTGACTGTGCTGAGCAGATAACATGTGAGCAGCCCCATGTGGTCCACGGATAACCATGGGAACTTTGTACTGACCACCGCTCATGTAAAGCATTTTTGCAGCATGATTGATAATTTGGTCAAAGGCTTGAATGGCAAAATTCCAGGTCATCATTTCAATGATTGGACGCAATCCACACATAGCCGCACCAACACCAAGTCCAGCAAATCCAGCTTCGGAAATGGGGGAGTCGACAACGCGCATAGGACCAAATTTTGCAAGCATACCTTTGGAAACTTTATAAGCGCCATCATATTCAGCAACTTCTTCTCCCATAAGGAAAACACTTGGATCTCTTTCCATCTCTTCGCTCATCGCTTGATTGAGCGCTTCTCGTAAAGTTAAAATAGCCATTTTTAAAACCTCAAATTCTAGTGACTAAACAAGAACATGTTTATAAAGTTCATCGAGTTCTGGTTCTGGTGAGTCTTCAGCAAAGGCAACAGCAGCTTCGACTTTATCTGCAATTTCTTCTTCAAATTTTTCGAAGTCGTCTTCTTTTGCAGCTTTTTGGTTCAGCATGATGTCTTTGAGTAAAACAAGACAATCCCGTGCGCGTTCTTTTTCAACTTCTTCCTTTGTACGGTAATTGCCTGGGTCAGAAACAGAGTGGCCACGGAAACGATAAGTTTGAATTTCAACCAGAATAGGTTTTGAGGTTTTACGTGTTTCGTCGACAATTTCTTTCATTTGAGTGTATGTATTTACAACATTTCTTCCATCAACAACAGCTTGACGCATGTTATAGGCTTTTGCTCTGTCAGCAAGAGTTGTTAAAGAACATGTACGAGAAATTGCAGTTCCCATTCCGTACTTATTATTTTCAATAATAAAAATACATGGAAGATCCCAGATAGCAGCCATATTGAGCGCTTCATGAAACTGACCTTGATTTGAAGCTGCATCTCCTAAAAAGCAAAGAGCAACTAAATCTTCTTTATTGTATTTAATTTTCCAAGCAGCTCCCGTTGCCAATGGAACTTGTCCACCAACAATTCCATGCCCTCCCATAAAACGGAATTTTTCAGAGAACATATGCATGGAACCACCTTTTCCACGCGCACACCCAGTTACTTTACCGAGTAGTTCAGCCATCATGACACCGGGTTCCATACCTAAAACAACAGGTGCAACGTGATCGCGATAGCCTGTAATAACATAGTCTTGGCCTTTACGAATAGCATTTAAACAACCCGTTGAAACAGCTTCTTGACCTATATATAGGTGACAAAATCCACTAAATTTTTGTTGAACATAAAGCTGTCCCACGCGCTCTTCAAGGCGACGGCCAAGTAGCATTTCTTTATAAAAAGCCACTAGGAGCTGATTTGATAATTTTTGAGTCATCTATGAAACTCTCCAAAAAAAGAAGAATCGAAAACAATTTTTTATGACAATCACTGATAGGATTCGTTTGAGATAAACCTCAAACACACAAGGTATACGCTATGACAGAAAAAACGGGACTGCAAGAATAGGCAATCTTAAAAGAATAAAAAAAGAATGGCATATGCAAACAGATCCCTGCTGCCTTACAAAATTTGATTATAAAAATTTATGAAATTTTAGAAAAACATTAATTTCATACAAAACACAGAACCACCTGATTTTATAAATTCAGAGGTATCCACTGGAATAGGTTCAAAGCCTTTGCTTTTTAGGAGTGACTTTGTCTTTTTACAGCCTGTCTGAATAATCACATGCTTTCCATTTGGACAATGTGCATTGCAAGCAAATCCAGGTGAATCTGCTTCATTTAAAGGAACTTCGATTAAATTTGAAAAAATACCCGATAAAAGTTCCCAACCTTCATTTGTAAATGCTTCTTTACAGACAAGCGCTGTGTTCTTATTTAAGATGCTTAAACATGTGTCTAAATGATAGAATTTAGGGTGAGTCAATTCAAATAAAGCTACAGGGGCATCAGTGGTTTCACTTAAAATTTCATATACTCTTTTATCAGTTCGAAATCCGTAGCCACCCAAAATGAAACGTCGTTCAGGAATCCAGAGAGCGTCGCCCATGGATTCAAAAAAATATCCTTCTGTGCGTGAAGCAATGCGATGGGTTTGATATTGATGCGCATTTAAAAACGAATTGATATAAGGAACTTCTTGATTGCGTATATCATTGTGCATGTTTGATAAAACGGCATGTAAGTTTCCACAAGCATCTAAATAAGGGAAACTTTGATTTGCACAAAAAACCATATCAGGAAGATTCTCAACGGGATCGACAACAAAAACATTTAACCCAATATTTTCATATGCTTTTTTTAAGTTTTGCCACTGATCTTGAGCTTTATTTTTATCAAGTTCGTGCAAGGAACCATCTTCTTTGACCATATGCGCATTTATAGGGGTGTCCACATTAAAATAAACTGGATTTACCATCATGACTTTTGTTGCAAGAGGCATTGCGGGAACGGAATCAATTAAAAAAGTTAATTCTGATACATTATGTATCACTTTTTGCATATGGCACCTCAAAAAAAAGAAGCACGCTTTCATTTCAGACAATGGAAAGCAGCATCAGTTATTACATCATTCAAATTATAGGTTCAAACATTTTACAAAAAAAGTTAAACAAGTTTATATCTTTCTTTTGATTTGAAAACAATAAGCTTCAAATAAAATAAAGTCAGCCAGAGGAGATCCCATTTTGTTAAAAATTCTTCAGATTGATATCATTGATTCTAAATATAAATACTTTAAAAGTCCTTGGATTTTTAGTAACCAAGTAAACCATTTAGACGATAATTTACTTAACGATGAGAAAATTTCTTTGGTGCAAATTAAAGGAACAAAAAATTTTGGTATTTATTGTAAATCAAATCTTATTTCGATTCGTTTGTTACCTGATTGTCTCTTTGAAAAAATTAATAATAATTTCATTTCTAAAGAAGATTTTATTGATCAACTTAATCTTTATTTAAGCAAACTCTATAAAGAAAAACAGTGTTTTTCATTTGCTCAAAATGAAGCATATAGGCTCTCGCACGGGGATAACGATGGTTTACCCGCTTTAGCTATCGATGATTATAAATCTGTTCTTGTCATACAAAGTTCTTCTGCAGTGGGTGATTTTTTGCTTCCTTTTATTGTCGAAGCAATTAAAAAAACAATTCATTTACCTATTTTTGAAAGAAGTACAGGACAAATTCGAAAACTCGAAAATTTACCAGAAAGAACCCGTTGGATTCAAAAACCAGCTAACGAACAAAGTTATGAAGTAACATGCAATTTAGCACATTTAAAAATGAGTTTTTCTTTAAATAAAGCACAAAAAACAGGTCTATTTTTAGACCAAAGAAACAATTTAAAATACCTAGCAGATCTCTTAGTTAATTATAATATTAAGAAAAGTCTTGATATTTGCAGTTATGCTGGGGCTTGGAGCGCTATCGCGGCACAAGCAGGAATTATGGACATGACTCTTATTGATCAAGACGCTTGGGCATTGCAGCTTGCTCAAAAAAATATTATACAAAACTCACAACACTCTCCCGAAATTACAACTTTGCATGGTGACATGTTTGAACATTTACAAGGTCTCACTAAAAGTGCTCAAAAATTCGATCTTATTATCGCTGATCCCCCAGCTTTTACCAAATCGAAGAAGAACATTGCCGAAGCAAAAAGAGCATATACAAAAATGACCCGCTTAGCTCACAATTTATTGAATGAAAATGGTATCTTAATTGTATGCAGTTGCAGCCGCCATATAGATGACCAAGAATTTCTTGAAAGTGTTTCTCTTGGTCTAAGTACACAAAACTGGGTACTTCTCCATAAAGGGGAGCAGTCCCCATGTCATACGCGTCTGGCAACTCCAGATTCTTCTGAATATTTAAAGTGTTACTTTATAAAAAAGAGAATGCTTTAGTTTCATTTGAGGTATGAGGGGAAAAATGAATTCGTTTAAAAAAAGAATTATGATTGATACACGTGTTGTTATTGAAGGCAATGAACATGGAATTGCACGTCACACCCGCGAACTTATCTACAATCTTATTCACAAAAATAATCCCGCTATTGAGTTTTTATTACTTGTAAATAAGAATTCTCCTTTTTTTAAACAAAAGCTTCCAAAAAATTTTAAAGTTATTAAATTAAAAACTGGACTTTATAATTTATTTGGGCAGTTTGAAATGTTTTTTTATACTTTAAAATATCGCCCTCATTTTTTTCATTCACCTCATTTTATTGTTCCACTGCTAGGAAATACTCCCTTAATAGCAACGATTCACGATATGAATCATGTTGCACTTTCCAAAAATTACACTTTAAAACAAAAATTGTATTATAACTTCTTTTTAAAAAGAAGACTTATTAAAGCAAAATATATTGTAACTGTTTCGGATTTCTCTAAAAATGAGATCATGAAGTATTTTCAAATTTCTGATGACAAAATTCGCGTTATTTACAACGGAGTTTATAATAATTTTAAACAGCGTAGTGAGTTTTGTGTTGACAGAATTAAAGAATTTTTAGCAAAATATAACCTGCCCGAAAAGTATATTTTTGCCAGTGGAAACCATAAGCCACATAAAAACTTAGAAAAACTTACCGAAGCATATTGTCTTGGAAATTTTGATCTCCCTTTGGTTATTTTATCTGATTTTAACGATAAAAATTTGGAGTTAGCTAAAAAATTTAATAAAAAAAATCAAATTTATTTTTTGAATTTTGTCAGAGAAGAAGATTTTCCTCTCCTTTATGCGCTCAGTTCTGCATTTATATTCCCTTCACTTTATGAAGGATTTGGCCTCCCCCCCCTCGAAGCTGCCGCCTGCGGTGTCCCTGTTGTTGTTAGCAGCACAACTTCATTACCCGAAATCATGCAGGATACAGCTACATATGTGAACTCAGAAAGCATTCACGATCTGCAAAGAGGTATGCAAGAAGCTCTCAATGAAAATAACGAAGTCATTCATATTCGTGTCAAAAATGGATTAAAACTTGCCCAAAAATACACTTGGTCAAATATGGCGCAAGAAACTCTCGAACTTTATGATAAGTTATATTGATTTGATTTGCTTTTTTTTAAAATTGTGAATACCAACAGTACGGAAACTTTCTTGGAAACATTTTGTTCCAAAACTCTGAAAGGCTTTTTATGACAACTATTAACGGAAATATGCGTAACATTGCAATTATTGCACACGTTGACCATGGCAAAACTACGCTTGTGGACAAACTTCTTCAACAATCAGGTACATTTGCAGCTCACCAATCCATTGCAGAGCGTGTCATGGACAGTATGGACCTTGAACGTGAACGCGGAATCACCATTGCAGCAAAAAATGCTTCTATGATGTACAAAGATGTTCGTATTAATATCGTCGACACTCCTGGACACGCAGACTTTGGTGGCGAAGTGGAACGCACTTTAATGATGGTTGATGGAGCAATCCTTTTGGTAGATGCTGCTGAAGGCCCCCTTCCTCAGACTCGCTTCGTGTTGCAAAAAGCTTTACAACGCAATCTCCGTATGATTCTTGTTATCAATAAAGTTGATCGTTCTGACGCACGTGTTGATGAAGTATCTGAAATGGTTCAAGATCTTTTCTTAGAACTCTCTTCTGAAGATCACCATCTCGACTTCCCAATTTTGTACGCTTCAGGCCGCAACGGTTGGGCAAGCAAGTCAAAAGATATTAAAACAGATAATTTACAAGACCTATTCGATACAGTTCTTGAACATGTTCCACCACCCCGCGTACAACTTGAAGGTGGAGCTCAATTTTTAATTAATAATTTAAGTTACAATAACTTCTTAGGTCGCTTGGCAATTGGCCGCATTGAACGTGGCACTCTAACAGCAAACCAAAATATCGTTCTTATCAATAAAGAAGGTAAGCAACAGCAAGCTAAAATTATTAAAGTGAGAGCTTACAGAGGCCTTGAGCAAACTGATGTAGAATCCGTTTCTGCGGGAGATATTGCTATTCTTGCCACTGGTTTAAACGATCTTGCAATTGGTGACACCATTGCAGATGCAACAAACCCTGAAGCCCTTCCACGTATTGAAGTTGACCCACCTACAGTTGGTGTTGAAGTCAGTGTAAACACGTCTCCAATGGCGGGACGCGAAGGAACATACCTCACAAGCAGTAAGCTTGGTGAGTTCTTACTCAAAGAAGCTATGAACAACGTTGCTTTAAAAATTGAAAACACAGACTCCCCAGAAGTGTTCATTTTAAAAGCCCGTGGTGAGCTTCAAGTTGCAATCGTTATGGAAAATCTTCGCCGTGCCGGTGGAGAGTGTATGGTTGCACGTCCAAAAGTTATTACAAAAAAAGAGAAAGGCGAAACCCTTGAACCGGTTGAAAGAGTTGTTCTCGACGTGCCAGACGCAAGTGTTGGTTCTGTTACAGAAAAACTTTCTATTCGCAAAGGTCGTCTCGAAAATATGCAGGCGTTCAACAACGGTCGCACACGTATTGAGTTTAGCATCCCAACCCGTGGACTCCTAGGTTACCGCAGTACTTTCCTTACAGACACTAAAGGTGAAGGACTTATGTCCAGTTACTTTGAAGGCTGGGAAACAAACCGTGGAAGCTTCCTTTCACGTGTAAACGGAGCACTTGTTGCTGACCGCTCAGGTAAGACAACTGAATATGCTCTTTCCGGACTTGAAGAACGTGGTCGTCTTTTTGTTGGTGCAGGTGAAGAAGTTTATGAAGGCATGATTGTTGGTGAACACAATCGTGACTCTAACCTAGATGTAAACGCTGTTCGTGAGAAAAAGCTAACAAACATGCGTGCTTCTGGATCCGATGACTCAACCAAACTCTCCCCTGTAACTCGCATGAGCCTTGAAACCGCTCTTGACTGGGTTGAAGATGATGACTGGATTGAAATCACTCCAAAGAACATTCGTATTCGTAAGCGCACCCTCGCTTCCAACCAACGCAGTGTTTCCCGCAGAGAAAAAGGAGAGTAAGTTTTACTCTCCTTTTTTTATATTCTATAGTGTGTTGCTTATGACTCTTGTGCTTAAAAGGGCTTTCCGCAATGACCTTAGTAGAAAATTTAAATATGAATTCCACCCACTCACTCTTGAAACACTGGCTTGCAAATGGCAAAGAACTCCCTCCGCATTTAAAACCAGCTATTGAAAAACTAAGTTCCGAACATATATCTGGAATATCCTTAAATCAGCTCGACTCACCTATGATGAAGCAATTTAAAACTGCAAAAGACGAAGTGCCCGATGCACTGCTTTTTTTCAGAATGGGTGACTTTTACGAGCTCTTTGGCATTGATGCCATTATTGTTTCAGATATTTGCGGATTAACCTTAACATCTCGAGATAAATCAAGTGCAAACCCTGTACCAATGGCAGGCTCACCCGCTGTTGGTTATAAAAATGCACTAAAAAAATGTATTTTAGCTGGTTTTAAAGTCGCTGTGTGCGATCAAGTTGAAGATCCACGCCAAGCTAAAGGAATTGTAAGAAGAGAAATCACTCGGATAGCCACACCAGCCGTTCCAGGCGATTTAGATGACGAAGAAACAAGTCATGAAACAAAATTCGGTTGTTACTTAGCCAGTATTATTGAACATAAAAAAACATACAGCATTGCCTATGTGGATGTCTCAACTGGTGAGTTTCGAATAACACAAAATTTAAATGAATTGTTATTGAGCCAAGAAATTGCGACCATTGCTCCACGCGAAATACTTGTGCCTAAAAGTATTCAAAATTACATTCACGAACTCATTAAATCTCTGCAAAAAAATCATTCCACAACAGTGAATGTAATTGATAATTGGATATTGCGCTCACCTGTAAACTGCAAAGAACTCTTTCTTGAGTTTTTTAAAGAAAAAGATTTAAATTCTTTTGGTTTAAATGAAATAACAAATGGCTTACAATGCACTTGCGCAATCCTTCAATATTTAAAATCAACACAAAAGTCTGTTTTAAAAAACATACAGTTTATCACTTACTATGATTTAACAGCTCATCTAATAATTGACGAAGGAACTCGTAAACATTTAGACTTTTTTTATACAGCTTCAGGTGAGAAAAAAGGAAGTCTTTTCCATTTTCTTAATAAATGCTCAACGGCAACAGGCAGTCGAAAACTGATTCGCAGACTTAATTATCCATTTAAAAATTTAAAAGAAATTGAAAAATCTCATTTAATTATAAGTGAATTTTTAGAGCAAACCGAAATTGTCAATGAAATAATTGAAAATCTACGTTCAACCGCAGATATTGATAGATTATTATCAAGAGCTGCACAAAAGAATTTAGATGCAAGAGGAATGGCTTGGCTAAAACAAACATTAATATCATTACCTACACTTGAAAAGGTTTTAAATAAAGTTAAGTCTAATCCATTTAAAAATAATAGCATCATAAAATCTATAGAACCATTAAAAGATCTTTTAATAAAATCGCTCGCCGAAGAACCTTCAGCTGTTATGGGAAAAGGAGGAATTGTTTTTAAAGAAGGTTATTCTAAAGAACTCGATGCAGCCATTGCCCTTACAACAAATTTTTCTGAGTTGCTAAACTCCCTTGAACAAAAAGAACGCGAAATCTCACAAATTTCAACCTTAAAAATTGGCTATACGGGTGCATTTGGTTATTATTTTGAAATTTCTAAGGGAAAAATAGCTCAAGCACCAAAACATTTTATTAGAAAACAAACTTTAACAAATTGTGAACGATATATTACACCAGAGCTTAAAGAACTCGAAGAAAAATCATTAAATGCAAGTGATGAACGCATCATATTAGAAAAAGAAATTCTCGAATATTTAAGAACACAGATTTTAGAATATTCAAGCATTTTGACAAAGGCTTCTGAACTTATTGCAGACATTGATCTTTCTGTTACCTTTGCACAGCTCGCTCAGCAATACGATTGGTGTCACCCTAGTTTAAGTAACAAAATATTTACTAAATTAACTGGCTCAACTCATCCTATTTTAGCAAATTTACAAACAACTGAAGTCTTTGTACCAAACGATATTTCACTTGGAATTATAAATGAAAGTTCAGAGCAGAATCCGTTAGTACACTTAATTACGGGCCCAAACATGGCCGGTAAAAGCACGCTTATGCGACAAGTCGCTGTGACCCAAGTCCTTTGCCAAATTGGCTCCTATGTACCTGCCCAAAAAGCTGAAATAGGTCTTGTAGATCGTATTTTCACCCGCATAGGTTCTGGTGATAATGCACTTAAAAGCCAGTCTACCTTCATGGTTGAAATGCTTGAAACAGCTAATATGCTGAGGTTTGCTACCCCGCAAAGTCTGCTGTTGCTCGATGAAATTGGTCGCGGAACATCAACCTTTGATGGTCTTTCCATTGCATGGTCAATTCTTGAAAATTTATCCGAAAAAGTAACAGCCAGAGCATTGTTTTCTACTCATTATCATGAGTTACAAGAAGTCTGTAAGACTCACAACAATATTTGCCCCATGCATATGTCCGTTGTCGAAACGACATGTAAAGATGAGAACAATCAAGATAAAAAAGAAATTATTTTCTCACGAAAATATGCACATGGAGGCTCAGGAAAGAGCTATGGTCTACATGTCGCTGAACTTGCAGGAATTCCAAGCAGCATTATTGCCCGAGCAGAAGAAGTTCTCCTAAAACTTGAACAGGAGCCAGAAGCAAAACCCATTCAATTAAAAAGCAATCAAATCAAGATCCCACAAGAGAGCCCTATAAAAAATAGTTTGCAAATGGCTCTCACGAGCCTTGACCTTGATGGCACAACACCCCGTCAAGCTCTTGAAGTTCTTTATATCCTTAAAGAATTTGCAGCGCAAAAACAACTTGCAGAAGGGGAACAAAGCGTTCATTTGCTAAAAACTCTTGCCAAACAACAAAATTTAGCCAAAAAGCAAAAGGAACGCCTTCTCTCTAACGAACAAACCCTCTTTTAACTTGACGCATTAGCTGAGCTGTGCTTATTTGAGTCTTCATGTTTTGTTGAGTTGCTGCGTTGGCAAATTAGCCCAACGCTGCTGCCTGCATTTTATTTAACAAACTTCATTAGGAGTTTTACCATGGCAGTATCCACAGGTAAGAAAAAGCGTCGTTATTCCAGACCAAAAAGAACGCTCGATCCACAAATCACTTTTGACTATAAAGACACACAACTTCTTCGCCGTTTCGTAACTGAACACGGAAAAATCGTTCCACGTCGCATCAGTGGTGCCAGCGCACAACAACAACGGGCTCTAACCGTTGCTGTTAAACGTGCACGCACTATGGCTATTTTAAGCTATGGCCAAGGCAACGACGCTCGCTAAAAATCTTTTTAGCAGTTTACAAAAAACCGAGTCTTCATAATTTGAAGATTCGGTTTTTTTGTTTTATGTTAAATAGTTCTTTATTTATCTATGAATTTTTAGGACTTTAAAATGATATCGAGTTTTTCCCATAAAATTTCAAGAATGAGTTCTTTCAAAAGAATTTCTATTATTATCGCTCTTTTTATAATGTATGACATATTTATTATAAAACAACCTCTGAAATTTATATATGACATAATTGGCGGAAGATATTTTGTTAATTACTTACTAAGTGTTATTACTCTTATCTTCTTTATTTTATTTATCGATCTTCTTTTTAAAGGTAAATTTTTTTCAAAACTCTTAGCAGTTCTTTTAGTATTTATTCCTCTAGGCATTCAAACAGCACATTATTCCTTTTACAACGCACCTTTAACAGCTTATGGAATTCGCTTTTTCTTTAGCGAACCCATGCTAACGACTCAACTTGGATTTGAAAATATTAATTATTTTAAAACAACTCTTTTTATTCTCTTTTCCTTTTTTATTATTTATTTATTTTTGCCCAAGAAAAAAGATCTTATTTTTAGAAAATCAAAAATGATCTTTTATTCGATCTTATATATACCACTTGTTATTTTATGTGGGGTCAATTGGTACCTTATTTTAGATTATCAACATTCAATGGTCTCTGTTTATGCCGCACTTCCCGAGACAGCTCGATCATTGTATTTTAAAAAACTTAAAGCAGATAAACCGACAATTAGTTTATCTCCAACGACTAAAAAGCTTCCAAATATTTTATGGATAGTTGGTGAGTCTGTTGCCAAAAGCCACATGAGCCTTTACGGATATCAACGCAATACAACTCCTAATCTAGACAAAATGCGTGACGAAGGAATCCTTATTCCATTCCAAAATGTTGTCAGCATTGGCCCACACACTCTTATTTCTGTTCCATATATGCTGGTTGGAAAACAAAATATCGATCCCTTTGGCACTATTTATTCAGCTCCAAATATTTTTGATTACGCTAAAGCCCGAAATTATGACACAGCATTTATCAGCGCTCAAGATTTACGTTGGAAAAATTTTGACCAGCTCACTGGCAATGGGCTAGTAGATTATTACCGCTCTGGTCCTGACTTTAGTACGAATGTAAGCGTATCAAAAGGAGCCGATGACATAAAGGTTCTTGATAAAAGTATTTTACCTCATTTATCAGAAATGCGATCCCCATTTCTTTTAATTGCTCATATGGATGGAAGCCATTATCCATATAATATTCACTCTGAAAAAGAATATAAAAAATATTTTCCTGAAAATAGCCCAAATGGAACCAATGCATATGATAATACAATCGTATATTCTGATGTCTATTTAAATCGTTTAATTGAGGCTGCCCGCAAAAAAGATCCCGATATTTGGATTTTTTATACAACAGATCATGGTCAAAATGTTGCGCTTGCACAAAATAAAAACGCTTCTCATGAAGAAAAAAAACAAGATTTTGATAGCAACTATAAAGATAAGAACATAGATAACTCTGAAGCAAAAAATAATAATAAAGACGAGTCAAACTCAATTTTTTCTGCATGGACAAATAAAATAAAACAAGTTTTTGAAGAAAAAGATAAAAATGATGACGAATCAAAAGTTATTTTTAATCAAGGCTATAGCAAAGACATTATTCACAATGCCTTTTTTGTTATTCCGCCTGATCATTATTTAGAGCAAATTAAAAACCAAGCAAATTCCCCTATCGCTCAATCTGATATCTTTGCTACAATTTTACAACTTATGGAAGTTGTAAAACCTGTGGCAAAAATTGATGGACTGTCATTATTAGAAACTATTCCTGAAAATAGGTTCCGTATTTCTACAGGATTTGTTGTTACAAATGACAACGTCCCAGAAGCCGAGGTTTTTTTTCCAGATTTATCTTCATTATTTGTTGATTTTTCTAGAAATAGTGTAAGCATTTCAAAAGAAAAAAAAGTTATTCAACTCAGCGATGCATCACAAGAAATTCAAGATCTTTTTGTAGAAAAAAATAGAAAGATCAATTGATCTTTCTATTTTTCATTAGTCTAATTTATCAATCAGACACCCTCTTCTGTAGCTAAATTAACAAAATCAATGGTGTCAAAATCAGGATTGTCATTACCCAACCCATCAAAAATAGTGAATGCTGAATTTCTTTTGACTCGACCTGTTTCTGATTTAATCGGTGAAGTGGTTGCCCGTTTCTTAAGTTTTTCAACCAAGGTTGTACGGTTCATAGAGAGCAATTGAGCGGCACGATTTTTATTATGATTTGTTCTTCTAAGAGCTTCTGAAATTAATCTATTTTCAAACTCTTCGACCACTCGGTAAAAATCTATTCCAGAACCCAAATCAATTTCTTTTTTAATAAATTGATCAATTTCACTTGGAATATCATCAAACATAGAATTTCTAGAAATTGATTGATTTGAATTTTGTAAATTATTTTGTGCTTGAGAATATGTTTGATTATAATTTTGTTGCGGTTGCGAAGCTTGTGTGTAGTTATTATTCGCAGGAGAATTTGCTTGGTTATTTCTATTAAAATGATTATTATGCCCATTCAAAATAGCATTTTCTCTTTGTGATTGACTGTAAGGTGGTACCTGAGAGTTTTGTGAACCAAGTTTTGCATACTGTGAAATATTCGATTGCGTTGGACTGTGATATAAATTGCCCGTCGTCTGCATAATATTATTTTGATTCATAATCGGTTGTTGAGTTCGATCATAAAATGCATCAATATTATCTGTTACAAAATTACGTAAACGAGGTGGTAAATCACTGATTTCAATGCTACCTGAATTCTTTAAAACAACAATTCTTTCAATTAAATTTTCTAATTCTTGAATATTATTTGCCCAAGTATTTTGTAAAAGAGCATTCATTGCATCATGGGAAATCCCAATTATCTTTTTTGCTTTAATTTGATTAAATTTTTGCACAAAAAATTCAGCTAAAATAGGAATATCTTCTCTTCTCTCACGAATTGGAGGCAAATAAATAGAGGTGGCTGATAACTTATAAAAAAGCTCTTCTCTAAATAGCCCTCTTCTCACCAATTGTTCAAGATCTACTGAAGTAGAACAAATAATTCTAATATTAATTGGAATATCCGCTTTTCCTCCAAGACTGCGAATTATTCCATCACTTATAGCTCTATATAAAGCAAGCTGGAGCTTATCACTTAATTTACTCACCTCATCAAGATATAAGGTACCACCTTCAGCCTGTCTGAAATGACCTTCACGCGCCTGCGGGCTCTGTGGAACATAACCTGATTCATAGCCAAAAAGTTCTATCTCAAGCAACTCTTCATTTCCTGCGGAACATTTAATTGGAACAAATGGGAACTTATTGCGTTGAGATCTTTCGTGAATGATCTTGGCAATTGCGTCTTTACCCGTGCCAGGTTCACCTGTAATTAATATTGCCGAATTGCTTTCTGCAACCTTGTATACAAGATGCTGAACATGACGAATAATGGCACTCGACCCCATAAGCGCATAAGATCCGTTCACGATCTCCTCCCCTTGCCAAAACTGGCATTAACTGGTGCAGTAGACATATATAAAATTGGGTTGACTGATTGTTATTATTGCACCATGTAAAAAATATAACAAGACCACAATTGGGAGTTTTTTCGGCAAAAATTTTTCTTTAAAAGAAAACCACATCGCCCTTCGTTAAAGACTCATCTTCTTCAGCATGCGAAGTAGATTCTGCTGATTTCGCCGCAGGTTTTAAGGGCGTTGGCGCAGATGTCGCACCACTTGGAGCAGCACTTGCTTTTGGAGGAGTCATAGATGGGGGTGGTGAACCTGCTGGCGGAGTCGAAGGAGGTGGTGGAGGTGTGCCTCCGCCATTTGCAGCACCTCCACCATTACCACCTTGATGTGCTGTTTTCAGAGCAAGAGCATCGTTTTGAAGCGCTTTGTTTAACAGATCTTCAATATTAATTTTTATTCTTTCGAGCGGTTGGAGAGCCTGATCGATTTGCTGTTTGGTGATGTCTTGAAATTGTAGACTTAAAATAATTTGGTCAATATTTTTCGCCACACTTTCAGAACTTGCTACAGCATTAGAAATGAGTTTTGTAAAGACCTCTGTGCTCTCTTCTGCAGTGCGCACAAGCTCATTTACAGCGTGGTCCACATGTGTTTTCTTTTCTGTGTTTTTCTTTAAGTTTTCTAGTAAACTTCTACTTATATCCCTTACACTTGAGTTTACCTTTCCAACAATTTGAATAATATTATTACTTGCAAGACTGGTTCTATCAGAAAGTTTACGAACTTCTTCTGCCACCACTGAGAAACCTCGACCATGCTCACCGGCACGAGCCGCTTCGATGGCCGCATTAAGCGCAAGTAAATTTGTTTGGTCAGAAATGTACTGAATTTCGTCACTGATTTTATTAATTTCTGCTGTATTAACAAGGATTGTATCTATTGCCTTTGAATAATCCATATTTAATTTTGAGTTTTGTTCGAGCATTTCTATCATTTCTCTTAATAATGATAAACTGCTTTGAATAACTTCACTCAAAGATGTGTTGTTATTGTTACCTTTACCACCTCTAAATTGCGCAGATATTTCGTTAGATTCCTCAAGATGTTCTTGTGCTTTTTCATAAATAAATCTAACTTTATCACCAATTTCAATTGCACTTCTTTCTGTTTGATGAGTTACGTTATGAAGTTGATTTGTCATTTCAGGAACAAGCGATATAATTTCTTCTAACCGCTTTACTTGCTCGCTCACACCCACTTCTTTTTGTGAATTTTCAAGTTGAAGTTTTGCTAATCTATTTTGCTGCTCAAGTGCTCTTTCCTCTGAAAGAACAGCCCGACTCTCTAAAGTTTTTGCCAATGACTCAAACTCTCTCTTTTGTTCTTGCAACTTTTTATTCATGCTCTCAGCAGAAGATTTCCAAAACTCCATATTTTTTTGAGCTTGCACATTTTTAGATTGGAATTCATGTTGCAGAGTGGCAAGACGTGCATTGTTAACTTCTTCCATATGCAGAAGCTGATGTCTGAGCGCTATAATATCTCTTTCATAAATTTCATCTTTTGTTCCTTCTCTTGAGCGTGATGAAGCAGCAACTGTGACTGAAGGAATAGAAGTTGTCTGCTCAAATGATTTCTTCTTACTTTCAAATTCCTCAATTTTTCTCATGAGATCTTTTTCACGCGTGACTATTTCTCTTTCTTTATTTTCTATTGATTTTTCTTTTCCTTCAAACGATTTTTCACGAGAATCTAAGTTTTTTTCTTTTTCATAAACTTTTCTATCAGTTACATTTCCACCTTTGGATTCCATTTCTTCACGAATGGCACGAGCAGCTTCGTTGGCAATTTTATCTAAATCATGGGTCAAAATCTCATCAATTCTTTTTCTGACTGCAAAAAACCAAACATATGACAAAAGAAACAGCACAACTCCGACTGCTGTAGTGAGCATCCAATCGGTTGAGAGAAAGCCTGTTGCTGCGATCACAACAGCCCCAATTATGGCAAGTAATACTAGAATTGTGGGTTTAAATCGGATTTCTTCCATGAAGCACTCCAAGTCGCAGTCGAATAAAATATTTTACTATGATCACTTCGGATACTGTAACATTAATATAGAGAGCCACAGTATTGACATAGTGAAAGAAGATTTCAAAGCTTCATTTAACTGACATCCCACTCAGATCGGAACTGATAAAATTGAGTGACGGGAGAATAAAGCTTTGAGCAATATAACGATTGAAGACATCATCCAAAAGTGGACAAAAAAACTTTTGAATATTGTTCAAAACGTTTATGCTTATATTGGAATTCTTATTGTTGTAGGAATAATCGGCAATATTTTCATTGTTAACTTAGCATTCAATATTTTCATGATTATTTTCACAATATTTTCAGGTGTGTTTACTTATAAAACTTATAAAAAATCAAACCAACTTATCGAAGAATGGCAAGCAGAGTTTACAGAGCCTACTCAAAAACTTTTACAAACCATTCAAATGGTATCAATTCAAAATCTTGATCTCTTGCCCGAAGAGCAGCTCAATAGCTTTACTTCTGAGTCACATTTAAAATTACTCGATGTTGCCCGTGGAATACTAGAACATCAAAGATTCATCGATCAAGTCGTAGATAACATGTTTGAAATGATGTTTCTCTTAAATCAAGATGGCATTATCATGAAAGCAAATAAATCTGCATGTGATACAACAAAATATGTTCAGGCAGAGTTAATTGGCCAACATATTCGAAAATTATTTCCACATGCAGAAAGTTTAGTTGATTATTATTTAGAGCTTGAAATACAATTTACAACCCAAGGATTTGTTAGAGATGTTGAAGTATTTGTTCAGACTTCAGAAGGAGAACTTCTTCCATTTTCAATCAATGGAGTAAAAATTGAGAGCACAACAGGTACTTTGTTAGGTTATACAATGATCGCAAAAAACCAAGCTGAAACAGTTCGTTTATTTAACCAATTAAATAAAAGTAACTACGAACTGGGCAGAGCAAACGATGAACTTGGCAAACGCTATGATCAAATTAAAAAAGAAATCGAAGAAAAAGAAGGTCAACGCCGAACTCTTGAAATGGAACTTGCAACAAGTCAATTGGTGCAAAAAACATTTCTTCCGCAAAAAGCACCTGAGCATTTAAATGTAGAGTGCGCAGGCACAGCAATTCCTGCTGCATTTTGTGGAGGAGATTGGTGGAATACTGTTTCCTTAAAAGATAAGTTTTACGTTTTCATTGCAGATGTAACAGGACATGGGACAGCCAGTGCCATGGTGACAGCTGCTGTATCAGGATATTTTGTTGCAGTTCAAAGCAAACTTTTTGCAGGAGAAAATCTTGATGTAGATGACATTCTCGTAGGATTTGATACAGTACTTTCGAGCATGGGCAATAGCAACGACGTGCGCTATAATATGACTTGTTTTTCTTGTGTTTTTGATTTTGATAAAAAAGTCATACGTTTTTCAAATGCTGGGCATAACTTTCCGATGCTTGTACGAGCAGACAAAAAAGTTGTAAGTATGGTTGCAAGTGGCCACCGGCTTGGTAATACCAATGGTGAAAGCTTTGAAAAGAAGGAAATTCCACTTGAGAAAGATGATTTTATATTTTTCTATACAGATGGACTTATTGAAAATAAAAATGATCAAGATGAAGAATATGGTAAAAGGAGATTACGTAAATTTATAGACAAAAATAATACTGAAAGTTGCGCTGCTTTTATTGAGCATCTCCTGCAAGAAGCTCTAGAATTTTATGGTTCTGGAAAGCCACTAGAAGATGATATAACCATAGTCGTAACAAGGATAAATCAACTTTAATGTTAAGAACTATTTAAAATGAAGAGCATTGTATCAAAATTCAAACATAAGATTTTCTCGTCAGACATTGCTATACCGCCTGCCGAAAAAGTATTACCCTATGTTTATTCCATTGTGGGACTTTCATTTGCCTTTGGTTTAGTCACCACAATTACAGGCCTCAATAAATCAACTTCTAAAAAACAAAATCATACAATCGAAAAAAATTTTAATAATGAAATTGCAAAAAAGAATATTGATGCAATAATTAAAAGAAACATATTTAACGTAACAGGCGCTATTCCTGATGCCGAAAGCAATGGACAGCTTGTCTGCCCAGAAATTCCAATAAAATCCGATCTCCCCTATAAGATATCTGGAATTGTTTTTGGAGGCAGTTCCGAATCAAGTATTGTTCAATTTGAAAGCAGTGGTTCCCAAAGTAAGTTAGGAAATAGTTTTAAACTTGGTGACACTCTTCCCATGGGCGGAAAATTAGCAGGTATCCAAAAAAATAGAATTTTAGTTACAAATAAAAATTGCCCCGAATTTATTGATCTCATTTATCCCACTCCTCCTAAAAGCCGTGACACTAAAGCTTTAGTCGGAAATACAGGAACAGGTTATAAAGAAAATGGTTTTGAACGTAATGGAAATGTTTCCACAACGTCAAAACAATGGGTAAATAATATTTTAAATAATAACTTTGCCAAAACCCTTGAAGAAGCCAAAGCTTCACCTTATTTAGTAGGCGGACAGGTTAAAGGATTTCAATTAACAAGCATAACACCTAATAGTGTTTATTCAAAATTAGGTTTTCAAAATGGAGATATTGTAACTTCAATAAATAATATTCAATTAAATGATGCTGCGAGAGCTATTCAAACACTCAATTCCATGAGAAATGAAAACTCCATTAACGTGCAAATTTTAAGAAATGGTAAACAAATTGAGTTGAAGGCGAATATACAGTAAAATGCAAAAAATTAAATTATTTGAAAATATTACAAACAATAAGTTCTTTGCAAAGCTAAGCAAAGAAAATATTTTACTTGCTCGTAATTTATCATTAACTTTTGCTACATGTATCTTACTCTCAAATATTGTTAATACAACTGCCTCTCTTTATTTATTAGATAATTCAAAACCCGCACCAAATTTTAATAGACATGTTTATAATCCTATTATTTTATCTGCTAATGTTTCATATCCACAAATGCAAGAAAAGATTATAGATCGTAATATCTTTAATATTTCTGGAGAAATCCCTGTAGAAGACACAGTAGAAAATAATGGACTTATTCAAAATTTCGATTCTGTTCCTTGTTCTAAAAACGACGAAAAACTTCCTGTTGAATTAGTCGGCATTTTATTTACAGGCAATCCAAACACCAATCTTGTTACCTTTAAAGATTCTCGCATTCCGACCGCAGATGTATATAAAGAAGGCCAAACTCTCATTGAAAATGAGAGTTATGAAATTTATAAAATACCAACGCCTTCCACAGTGCAAATTCGGCAAGCAAATACAAAAATTTGTCTTTCCACCGGAACACAATCAAGATATCCAATAGAGAGCGATAAAAATAATCAAAATGAAGGACAGTCTTATGAATTTACATCAGATTTTGTTGACGAACAAATTGGACCTGGATTTTCAAAGATCCTAAACTCCGCTCGTCTTGTTCCCGAAGTTTCAAATGGAAAAACACTTGGGTTTAAAATTTTTTCAATTACGGCAGGGAGTCTCTTTGATAAAATGAAGCTAGAAAATGGTGACGTTATTACAACTGTAAACGGAATAAAACTTGAGGATCCTTCTCAGGGCTTTAAACTTTATGAAGCTTTACAAGACGAAACAAATATCGTTATAGAAATAAATAGAGCGGGAATGCAGATGACAAAAAAGGTAACAGTTAGATGAATCAGACTTTTAAAAGATCAAATAACAATCGTATTTCAAGAATAGGAAATAATAAAAAATTAAATTTTTTTGTAATGACGACAGTTGCGAGTATTGTATTCAATAGTACAGTTATTGCACAAGCGCCGCCTATTCCTCCTTTACCACCTTCACCACCAAACGATTCAAGCAAGACACCACCGAATAAAAATGATACAAACAAAATACCTAAATTACCCTCAACTCCACCATCAAATGGCAATACCCCAAATTCACCGACTGCTCCTGGAGGAAAAACTTTTCAAGGAACTGCAGTCACCCCAAAATCAGCCCCACAATCTTCGATTACATCGCCAAATATTCCTGAAAAGCAAAATGCGAAATCTCAGGAAAAATCTCAGGAAAAAAACAAAAAAACCAATCCAGTGGATGATATCCCACATGGTAAAGAACTTGTCAGCATTGACTTTCCAAATGGTGCAAATTTAAGTGATATTATTAAAACTATTGGCCTTTGGACCGGAAAAAACTTTGTTCTGGCTCAAGGAGTCGCTGGATCCTCAAGAATTTCCATCATTTCTCCAGAACCAGTGACAAAAGAAGAAGCGTATCAAGCCTTCTTAAGTGCATTAAATATCTCTGGTTTTACTACAGTTGATACAGGATCTGTTGTAAAAATTCTGCCCATTGCCAATGCTAAATCTTCAAATATTAAAACCTACTATGGTGAAAACTGGTCGCCATCGACCGATGAAATTATCAATCAAGTTATTCCTTTAAAATATATCGACGCCAATTCAGTTATAAACCAATTGAGACCATTGCTTGGTATCACTCAATATGCGGCATTTACGACAACAAACTCTCTTATTTTAACCGACACTGGAAATCGAATCCGCCGTATTCTTGAAGTTATTAAATTACTCGATTCAAAAACCAATCAACCTTTGGTTTCTATCGTTCCAATTAATTACATGGATGCCAAAGATGCTGTAGCAAAAGTAAATGATATTTTTGGCAATAGAAATGGTCCATCTTTAAGTTTACAAAAAGTTTTAGCTGATGAACGCACAAATTCCATAATATTAGTTGGCCCTGCAAGTGGTCTCGACGACATTGTTCGATTTGTACAAAGAATTGATAAACCAGCAGTTGATCAAAACTCGCAAACCATGGTACGTGTCCGTCCTCTTGACTATGCCGACTCCGAAAAACTTGCACAAACTTTGCAAGCTCTCACACAAAATACACGCAATCAAAATTCACCTTACAGACCTGCTTTCTTTCAACCACCACCTCCTCCAGGTGCACCCAATGCTCCACCCGGTCAACCCCAAGGGCAAGCAGTTGCTGACTTAAATGGCGTTAAAGTAACTGCAGATAAAGCGACCAATGCTCTCGTTATTCAAGGGAGCAAATCCGCTTATGATGAACTTGATGGAATTATTGCTCAACTCGATAAGCGCAGGGCTCAGGTTTATGTTGAAGCAAATATCATCGATATGAATATTAATAATGGATTTAATTGGAAACCAGCAACACTTGGTGGCGCTACTTTAAGCGATGGCCGTTACGTTATGCCTTTTGGTTTTAATGCAGCTCAAGCAGCACCTTTCGTAGTAAATCAAACAAATTCCACCGCAAATATAGACTCATTAAAAGGAGCGGGTGATAATTTCCTTCTCGGTATTTTAAGTAATAAATCTATAAATCTTGGACCATTTACTTTAACACCTGGAGCACTTTTATTTGCATTAAAACAAGACTCTAATTCAAATATTCTACAAACACCAAGTATGATGGTCTCCGATAACGAAACAGCAAATTTTCAATCGAACCAACAATACAGCTCAGTTACAACGACCGCAAATCCTAACGGACAAGGTTCTATACAACAGGTTACTAAATATGACGTCACAACTTCTTTAAAAATCACCCCACAAATTTCACGGGCAGATTTTGTTACAATGAAAATCAATTTAAACTTAGATGATGCAGGACCCCTTGATAAAGATGGAAAACCAAATCCAATTAGCAAACGATCTGCCGAATCAACTTTAATTGTACAAAATGGTCAAACAGCAGTTCTTGGCGGAATCACTCAAGACAGTCATAAAGTAGGTGAATCAAAAGTACCTTTATTAGGTGATATTCCAATTTTAGGTTGGCTCTTTAAATCTGTGACAAAAGAGAAAAAGAAAACAAGTCTAACTTTATTTGTAACTCCACATATTGTTCGTAATTCAGAAGATCTCGAAAAAATATATAATAATAAAATAAAAGATCGAGATTTATTTTTGAAAATATATTATGGAGAAAAATATAAAGACGAAGAATTTTATTCTATTTTACCAAACGAAGAAGCTGGGAAAGCTCCTAAAACTCTGTCCAAAAGCGAAGAACAACAAGAAAATGATAAAAACCAAACCTACGAACCTGCTCCTGCAACGAAAAGAGCTGTATTGCCAAGTGAAGATCCAAATCCAATCAATGCACCTTCTTCAAATTCGGGTACGAGTAGCGGAGGAGGCTTTGGTTTTCCATCTCCACCACCTCCTCCACCCCCACCACCATACCAGTGATGAGGGGTAAAAAACGGAATGGCTATAAAGCAAACTGAAAAAGAAAATACTATTAACTTAGAGGATATTCTCTCTCGAATCTCTTTAAAAAAGGGTAAAGAGGAATACCCTGAGTTCTTAAATAAAAATAAAACTTTTGAAGAAATTTTAATCGAAAAATTTCGTGTGACTCAAAAGCAAATTGATGAAGCTCTTACTGAGCAAACAACAAACAATCTCCACATAGGGGATATTTTAGTTGAAAATGATGTCATCCAAGAAGTCGATAAAATTAAAGCTCTAGCTCTTTTATTAAATCTAGATTTTCAAGAGCACTTTGCATACAGTGATATCAATCCAAAAATAATTCAAAATTTAAATATAAGTTTTTGCCTTCAACATATGTTTATACCAATTGCAGAAGACGAACTTAACGTTACAGTCGCTGTATCAAATCCACTGGATACAGTCAGCATCGACGACATACGCGTTATATTAAATAAAAATATTAAAAGAATTGTAGCTCCACGTGACCTCGTCGAAGCTGCTATCAACAACGTATTTGAACGCCAAGAGCTTGCTGACCAAGGGAAAGGTCTCACTGCAGATGATGACATCGATGGTATAGAAGGGCTTGATGTTGCCCACAATCTATTGCAAGACAATGAAGAAGCACCTGTGCGTAAGGAAGTGACTGCGATTATTCGACGCAGTATTACTGAAAAAGCCTCGGATATTCATATTGAACCTTTTGAAGATCGCGTTTCTGTACGATTTCGCATAGATGGTCGCTTACGTGAAGTCAGAGTGATTCCAAAAAAATACCAATCGAGCGTCACCACCCGTATCAAAATTCTTGCCAAATTAAATATTGCAGAAAGCCGTTTGCCTCAAGATGGACGTATTACACTTAAAGTTGGAACTCGAGAAATCGATGTGCGCGTAAGCACTCTTCCAATTAAATTTGGCGAAAGAATTGTGTTACGTATTCTTGATAAATCTGGAGGCATGCCCGACCTTGAAGACATTGGCATGCCCAAAGTTCTGCTTAAAAACTTCAAAACCATCATCAATCAAAAACATGGAATTGTACTTGTTACGGGCCCTACAGGTTCAGGTAAAACGACAACATTGGCATCAGCCCTTATGTCTATCAATAAACCTGATGTGAGTATTATTACCGTTGAAGATCCAGTGGAAATCCAACTTCCTGGAGTGAGTCAGGTGGAGGTTAACGACAAAGCAGGATTGACTTTTGCTGCTGCATTGCGTTCTATCTTAAGACAAAACCCAAATATCATCTTAATTGGTGAAATTCGTGATGGTGAAACGGCGCAAATTGCAGTGCAAGCTTCGATTACAGGTCACCTTGTTTTAAGCACATTGCACACAAACGACACAGCAGCTTCGGTCACTCGACTTGTTGACTTTGGTATCGAACCTTTCCAAATCACCACCGCTGTGGTTGGAATTCTTGCAGTACGTCTCGTTCGTAAGGTTTGCCAAACATGTCGTGTGCAAACTACCCACACACCCGAAGAACTTGGACTTCTTGGTTTAAGCCTTAAACAAGTTGAAGGAAAAGTTTTTTATAAGGCAAAGGAAAATGGCTGCCAAGCATGTAAATCGACGGGGTATTCTGGACGCATTGGAATTTATGAACTCCTCGTCTTTGATGAGCACATTCGCAGTTTTGTCCTTAAAAGTTCCGATGGAGCAAGTTTAAAAAGAATGTGTGTGCAACGTGGAATGAAAACACTGAGAGACTCAGCTCAAGAAAGGTTCCTCAAAGGAGAAACAACTCTTGAGGAAGCGCTTTTTGCCACTCAATCAGAAAGCGAACAGGAAAAAGAGGTATTATAATCATGCCCTTGTATTCTTACAAAGGTCAATACGCTAAAACTGGAAAAAAAGTAAAAGCCTTTATTGAAGCTGAATCTCCTCGTGATGCACGGGTTAAGCTTAAAAAACAAGGCATTTACATTATTGATATGAAAGTAGACAATCGAGCCAGTGCAGCCGAGGGACGTACAAGTTTCATTGCGAAACTCAATCGCAAGCCTCCTAAACAAGAAGACTTAGCTCTTGCCACCAAGCAGTTTGCAATTTTACTAAGGTCAGCAGTGGATATAAATGATGCTTTGCGCGCTGTTTCAGAGCAAATTGAAAACGAAGAATTAAAAGCGATTTATATTCGAATCCGTGAACTTGTTTCCGAAGGAAAATCCCTTTCAGATGCACATAGAACATATCCTAAAGTCTTTAGTTCAATTTATATAAATATGATTGCTGCCGCTGAAAAAGCAGGAGCATTGCCACTGGTCATGCAAAGACTTTCTGAATTTATCAATTATCAAATTGAAATCAAAAGAAAAGTTGTTGGTGCATTAACTTACCCAGCATTTATGGTTATCGTAGCAATCTTAGTGACAGTATTTTTATTTGTTAAAGTAATGCCTGAAATGATAAAGTCATTTACTTCAATAAAAGTTACTTTACCTTGGTATACCGTTATTATGAATGATTTATCGAATTTTTTGCAAAATTGGTGGCTCCCTTTTCTTATTATTTTTATAATAATTGGTTTTGCACTTTTTTCCTGGTCAAAAACTGTAAAAGGGCGCTATAAAATAGATCTCTTTTTATTTACAGCCCCAATCATAAGTCCACTTATTCAAAAGGTAACAGTCTCACGTTTTTCAAAAACCCTTTCCACTGTTCTCTCCAGTGGTGTGCGTATTGTTGAAGCACTTCAATTAACACGAAAAGTCGTGGGCAATACCGTCATGGAAAAAGCACTGGATGAGGCCATTGTTAAAGTTCAAGATGGAGATAAACTTGCAACAGCACTTGAAAGAACAGGGCGTTTCCCTACAATGGTTATTCACATGCTGCGCACAGGTGAAAAAACGGGTCAGCTTGAAGAAATGTTATTTAATATCTCAGAGGTATATGATGAAGATGTAAATAATCAAGTTGAAATCACAACAAAATTACTTGGCCCAATTATTATGGTTTTTATGGCAGGAATGGTATTTTTAATGGTCATGTCTGTCATAGGACCGATGCTTGAAGCCATGAATGGGTTGCATTAACAAAGTGATTCAGTATACTAAAAATTCCTTTTATCCCTTTGGAGATTTCACATTATGAATCTTAAAAAACATTTAAAGTTCAAAAAACAACTCGCTGCACAAGCAGGTTTTTCTATTTTAGAAATTATTATAGTTGTAGCGATTATTGGTACTTTAATGGGTGTAATTGTCAGCCGCATATCTGGCGGTACTGATAATGCAAAATCAGGTATAACAGACACTAAAGCGTACACACTTCAATCAAAATTAATTCAATATCAACTTGCAAATGGTAAATTTCCAACCACTGCACAAGGATTACAATCTTTAATTACAAATCCAGGAACTCCAATTGCAGCTGAAGAAGACACTCGTGATGGTTGGGGCAATTCATTCGACTATAAGTTAACAAATAAAGGCCCTCTCATTATTTCTAATGGTAAAGATGGACAACCAGGAAGCAACGAATCCCTCTGTTTCCTTAATGGTAAAAAATTGGACTGCAAAACTGTCGAAGCAGGAGCTCCAAACTGAAATATCTGTTTTCTAAAAAAAAACTTTCAACTCAATTATTTAAAAAGAATATTTTAGCTGAAAATGGTTTCACACTCATAGAAATCATCATTGTTCTCGGAATAATTGGTGCTATAGCCGGAGTTATTTTACCTAATTTAACTCTTTCAGTTGACTCACAAATGTCTACTTCACTTAGAAACTTCACTTCACAAGTTCGTTCATCTTATAACAATGCTATTTTCACCGGTCGCTTGCATCGTATGGTTATCGATATTAAAAACAGTGAATATTGGGTTGAACAAGCACCCCTTGGTTATGAAGGCCGGCCTCCTCCTGTCGAAAATACCGATGCGGCAGATGGCCTCTTGAAAAAAGATAGAAGAAAAAAATTATTAGAAGATTTCGATGACAGAGCTAAATTGCTTATGAATAGAGAACTTGGAACAAGCACTGCAAGTAATAAAAAATTTTATACAATTCGCAGTATTCCTATAATA
The DNA here is from genome assembly GCF_009208585.1 of Fluviispira multicolorata. Taxonomy (GTDB): domain Bacteria; phylum Bdellovibrionota_B; class Oligoflexia; order Silvanigrellales; family Silvanigrellaceae; genus Silvanigrella; species Silvanigrella multicolorata. The sequence goes on along the minus strand of NZ_WFLN01000005.1, from coordinate 313,898 downwards.
CAAAGAAATGTATTACGCCCTATCAATTGGGAAGAAATTAATGACTCAATTATTTATAAACAAAAATTTTTAAGCAAAGTTGTTGTTGCAAAGTTTTTAACTGGATTAAGTAGCAAAGAATTAACCTTTGAAAGCATTGCAAGAGATAGCGATAAAAATAAAAAAGAATTTGGATATATTTATTTTTTACCAAATGGTTTACTCACTCCGACTTCATTACAATTTACTTCTAAAAGTGGGAATGAATCAACATTACTTGATCAAAATGGACCTAAATTTACAATCAACATAAATACTCTTACGGGACAATCTCGTTTGCTTGAAGGCTTTCAAAATGCAGATTTTACACCGCCTAAAAAATAGTGAAAGCGGATTTTCTCTTCTAGAATGTGTTCTTGCCATTGCAATACTCTCTATTGTCATTGGAACTATTGTTGGTTTACAATCTTCAATTATTTCATCCACCCAAATTTCTGGCGACAATATGAAAGCATCTTGGGCAATGCGATCCGCAATTTCTCAATTGCAATATTTAGTTGACACGGGGGGAGCATCAACAATTCCCAATGAAACAGATTTCCCTTGGATTACAGATGAGCAATTTAAAGTTAATTTAATTAAAAAAGAATTAAAAGATGTAAAACCTTCACAGTTTTTATTAAGTGCCTTAGGTGTCTTTAATTTAATATCACCCGATGGAAATGAACAAACCGATGTCACTTCTACCTTTTCTGCTATCACCCCACTGCTCGATGCTCCAGCAGGAGCCCAATCACAAAGTTTTTTTAACAACGTTACAATATCCGTCAATTGGAAAGATGCTTCTGTCCAAAGAAATATTTCCGAAGGTTTTTTTCTAATTGACAAAAATGCTTTGCAAGGAATTAATTTGCCAAATTTAGGTGGTGATAATAAAAATCAAAATCCTCCGCAAGGAGGAAAATAATATGTTTAAAAGTCAACATGGTTTTTCACTCCTAGAAATTATTTTAGCCTTATCGATTTTAGCAACTTTAAGTGTCTTAACAATTAATATATTAACGACTCAATTAAATACCCGTGAAAAAGTAACAGATTACAATTCACAAAAACATGCAATGAATATGGCAATGAAAAAAATATATGAAGACTTACAAAGTGCATATATTTCTGATCAAAACTACACAGCCGCCCTCAATTTGGGAGCACGACAAATTATTCCTCAGCTTTATTATCGTAACAAAAATTTAGTATTTTCAACCTCAAACTATAAATCCTATATTGCAAATTCAACACAAAGTAATCTTGCATTTGTACGCTACTTTGTTAGAACTGACCCAGGAAATTCAACAAGAAATCAACTTATGCGTGTAGTCGATACCAATATGTCTGATAGTATTGAAAGAGATGAAGTTGGCTTAACTGAAGTTTTAAACCCAGATATCAAAGAATTTAAAGTGCAATTTTGGAATGGAAGTGACTATCGAGAGGAATGGGATAGCACTGCAAATGACACACAAAATAAATTGCCAAAACTTGTTAAAATTCATTTAGAAGCATATTTTCCCGAAAGTGCTCTTGAAAAACAATTACGTGATACGAATTCAAGCAGCCAACAGAATAGAAAAACCTTAGCACTCGACACCATAGTTTATATTATGAGTACAAATGGAGTGTCCAACGTGATCAATCCTTCTGGAAATTATAAATGGCAATAAAAATATCTTTAAAAAAACTTAAAAATAAAACTCATTTTAAAAAGCAAAACGGTTTTGCACTCATTTTTATTCTCGTTTTTATTGCAATGATTTTAGGGGTCATTGCGGATATTGTATATCAAACACAAGTGAGTGTTAAAAGCTCACTTGAACAACGCAGTGAACTCGATGCACAAAGCACTGCCTACACCGGTATTGAATTTGCAAAATTTCTCCTCGGATTAAATGCACTTGCTGCACAATATCAAGATAACCCTGCTATTCCAATTCCTAAAAATATGTATAATTTATTAAATGGACAACCACTTGGCTCGAATAGTTTTGAAAATATAGAAAAACTATCAGGCGTTAATTTATCAAATGCAATTGCACCTGAAATTAAAGACGCTCTGAAAGCTGTTAAAGGCTATTTTGTTCTGAACATAAATTCTGAAAATACAAAGCTCAATGTAAATATGCTACAAGGAAGAGATTATTCTGACGCACAAAAAGCACTTCTAAGAATCTTTTCAACTCAAGATTCTGAAAAATTTTTAGAAAGCCTTGGCTACACTCCTCAACAACTTGTAGACAATATGGGTGTCTACATTAAACTCTCTGTAACAGATGGATATTTACAATCTGCAACTCAGAGCGCCTATGATGCAGTGTCCGCAAAATACCAACCTAAACATGCCGCTCTTGAATCACTAGAAGAACTCAGGCGCATACCTGGTTTTCATCTTGACGATATCTACAATATGTATACTCCTTATTTAACTATTTGGCCTCTTTCAGGCAACAAAAACAACTTAAATATCAACTCCGCTCCAACTGAGCTCATTGCAGGTATATTGACCCCTGAAAAGACTGACATAAATGACTCAGATTGGGATAAATTTGACAATTACCGCAATTCAAGTTCTTTTAAAAATTCAGGAATAAAAGAATGGTTTCAAACGAATATCTCGGGTTTCAAAGGAAATAAAGACAGTGAAAATATCGCAGATAAACTTTTTGGAACATCCGATAATATTTTTAAAGTTGAGTCTAGGGGTGTCGTCAATGATGTGGAAAGAACTCTTGTGGTTGTTTTTCAACAGGCTCCATCACAAACAAACAATGCACAACAAGGTGGAAATGACCCCAATAAACCAAATGACCCTAATAAACCAAATGACCCCAATAAACCAAATGACCCTAATAAGCCAAATGACCCTAATAAACCAAATGATCCCAATAAACCGAATGATCCTAATTCAAAAAATCAGAACACCCCTGTTAACTCTAATCCAAATTTCCAAGTTCTCTACAGTTATTGGAAATAAAATAAAATGCTATTAAAACTTATTTTTGCAATTTTACTAGCATTCACTGTTACTGCATCTGGTCATTATTATCTATTTATTAGACTTATATCTCCATTATTTGGAGTAAACCCTTTTTTAATTACTTTGTTTACATCTCTTTGGGCAGTGACTTTTTTTGGTTTCTTAATTTTACGCATCGTACCTCATTTCTTACGCAGAATATTTGAAGTTTTTATGTTTCTTTGGATGGGAATTGCATTTCTATTTTTAATAGTCTGTCTTTTAACTTCGCCAATTAATTTATTTTTAAATATCATGGGCTATAGTCAAATATATTTATGCTATTCAGTCATAATTTGTGGTTTTTTATTGACTATTTATTCAATGTATAAAGCCTTAAAAGCGCCTCAAGTCATTGAAGCAAAAATTCCTATTTATAAAAACCTACCTGATAATTTAAAAAATCTTCGTGTTATTGTTATTAGCGACATACATGTTTCTGGTCTAATTGGCAGAAAAAGAATGATTAAATTAACCAAGAAAATAAATTCACTTGCTCCCGATGTTATTTTCATAACGGGCGATCTTATGGATGGATCGGTTAGACAACTTAAACGAGAAGTTGCCCCTTTAGCAGATCTCCGTTCAAAACATGGAGTCATTTATATTACCGGCAATCACGAATACTACAGCGGTCCCAAAAGTTGGAAACAGCACTTATCCGAGAGGTTCCATTGGAAAGTTATTTCAAACTCTTCATATTCTTTTAATATAGATGATTTAAATATAAATATTCTTGGAATAGAAGATAGACATTGGTTAAGTCACGAGAAAATTCCACGCAAAAATGACAGACGACTACACTCTGCTGTTTTTCATATGCATCAACACGGACATCATGCAGATAAATCTTTAAATATTTTACTTGCGCATCAGCCCAAAGATGCAAAATTCATGCCTGAATTTCCCTTTATTGACCTACAAATTTCGGGTCATACACACGGAGGGCAAATATGGCCACTTAAATATATTGTTCTAAAAGATCAAAAATACAATAAAGGTCTTTATAAGCTAAATGACAAACAACATATTTATGTCAATCAAGGCACAGGTTTTTGGGGACCTCCTATGCGCTTAGGTACAATTTGCGAAATTACTTTAATGACATTTTTTACCAAACACTCATAATTTATTGAGGAATGAAAATAGTTTTTCTTTAAATTCATGAGGAGATTCCCAAGGGACTCTGTGACCTGCATCTTTTATAATATGATTTTGAATACAAGAGTTTAATTGCTTCATTTCATCAGAAATTTCTGCAAATTTTATATCATTTTCTCCTGCAAGCCATAAAATTGGGATATGTAAAGTACTTATTTTTTCCCGAAGATTTTCTTGCCTACCTAGTGAAAAATAATTTAATATTTGAGCGACCTCATACCGATTAAAATCACTTTCTTCCCGCTTTAAAATATTTTTTATATTGGCAAAGACTCCTTGGGAATTCCAAGAGTTCATCACATCATCCCAGTTTTCATTTAAAAATCTATTAGCCCAAATACTGTCATTGAGTAAACGAACTTGCCTGTCATTTTCATTTTTTAATCCTGGGTTTGCCGATATAATTATGCCAGCATTCCAATCATTACTTTCAAGTATTGCTCTAAGGGCAAGCCTTCCACCCAACGAATAACCTACCAAGATATTTATTTGAGGTTTATTTTTCTGATTAAAAACCGCTGCATTAAATTTTTTGCACCATTCCTTAAAAGAAGAATCCTCTGTAGATGGCAAATATTCAGAAATAGAATGAAATTTAAAATTATAATTTATTAAATCTTTTTTAAAGATATTCCAGTCGTTTGGAAAACCTAAAAAGCCATGAATGAAATGCAAATTTATCATTATTTATATCCCATTTTTTTGCTAACGAAATATCATAAAATAGAATTTAATTAGCTTCATCTCTTTTTATTTTGCAAAAATCTTTCTGCTTCATGATATTCCCCGTCATGATATCAAATATTCCCATTGTTTTTTCCCGTAGAAATCGTTGTTCTTCGGAATTTTCTTCTTCAACGTATAATTCTTTTAAAATAACTTCTTCTACACTTAACTTACGAAATGCGGGTAAACGAGCCCACATTAATGCAATTCTAAAAGCATTTTTCATATCAAGCATTTTGCCCACATCATCAGATTTTGGTGCTTTATAGTAAGTCATAAATTCAGAAAAAATAAAATCAATTAATTTTCTAGGAATATCATGATTATCATTCATATTAGATAAGAATATTTCACAAATGACATATTTAAAATTAAGTCCAGTAATTTCTGCGAATTTAAAATAAGTTGAAAGAGGAATATTAACAATATCTGAATTTTCGTATTTGGCTAATAAGTTAAATCCTTTAAAACCCATTAATGCAGAAAATTCAGTTTGAGTTAAATTCATCCGCAAACGCTCTCTTCGCAATAATGTTGCAAAACGCTTACGTACACAATTTTCAAGTTCTTCTAAATCATTTTCATTTTTTTTCTCTAACATAATTGCAATCCATTTTAATTAATGTTAATAATAAATTAATATTGTTTTTATATTCTCATAGTGAACACACTTAGCAAAGGATACAAAAAAAGAGTACATCCGTAAATGCACCCTCTCTCGCAAAGAAAGACTAACACGGATTAGATTAAATAGCAACTTATCTTTATAGGAGATCATCTGTGATTACTTATTTTTTCAAAATTTATTATTAATAAATTTTTTATTTTTTCAACTAAATAACTCATATTAATAAAATTAAGAATTAATTATTTAAAGCACTTCTTAAGTTTAAAAACTACATTTATACGATTAAAAAATTATTTAATTTAATAATGTAAATTATTTAAGATTAAGGTACAAAGGAATGAATATGAAAAACGAACTCTGTCGTGAAATTAAAAGTGATTTGATTGACATGATTAAATATTTAAACAATTCTGACCTTAGAATGAATGATACAAAGCTCTATTTTGAATTTGGTGGAAAGATCTCTAATATGATTGAGCGTGTTGCAAAATCAGAAAATGATTTAAACGAAAATTCCTTAGAAACTTCTAAAAATCTAAAGTCAAATGATACTCATTAAATATTAAAATAAAAAAAGGCGCTCTCAGTTAAGAAAGTGCCTTTAAAAATTAAAATTAGTGTATTAGTTTTTTAAATTTTATTCTTTTTGGATTGACTGCATCGTCGCCAAGGCGACGTTTTTTGTCTGCCATATAATCTTGATAATTTCCTTCAAACCAAACAACTTTACTGTCCCCTTCAAAGGCAAGAATATGAGTGGCAATACGGTCTAAAAAATAACGATCATGGGAAATAACAACAGCACAACCAGGAAAAGACACAAGAGAATCTTCAAGGGCACGCAAGGTATCTACGTCCAAATCATTCGTAGGTTCGTCAAGAAGCAAAAGATTTCCACCATTCATTACCATTTTTGCTAGGTTTAAGCGATTGCGCTCACCACCAGAGAGTTTACCAACTGATTTTTGCTGATCAGCTCCTCTAAAGCCAAATGAAGAAATATAAGAACGTGCTGGAATTTCACGATTGCCAACTTGGATGAGATCTTTACCACCACTCAATTCTTGAAAGACGGTCTTATCACCATCAAGAAAATCACGATTTTGATCGACATAGCTGATTTTTACAGTGTCGCCTATTTTAATTTCGCCTTGTTCAGGTTTTTCAAGTCCTGCAATCATTTTAAAGAGAGTCGATTTACCTGCACCATTTGGTCCAATTACCCCAACAATACCACCAGGAGGAAGCTTAAAGTTTAGGTTTTCAAACAAGACCTTATCGGCAAAAGCTTTTGTTATGTCGACAGTTTCTACAACGCTGTCACCCAAGCGCGGAGCTGGAGGAAATACAATTTCACGAATGCCTTCATTGCGTTCATTTTGTTCTTTTAGAAGTTCATTGTATGCAGAAATACGCCACTTGCTTTTGGCTTGGCGTGCTTTTGGCGACATACTCATCCATTCAAGCTCGCGCTTTAAAGTCTTTTGACGTGCGGATTCTTGTTTCTCTTCTTCAGAAAGACGAGTTGTTTTTTGTCCTAGCCAAGATGAATAGTTTCCTTGCCAAGGAATGCCTTCACCTTTATCGAGTTCAAGTACCCATTCCGTTACATTATCAAGGAAATAGCGATCATGTGTAATTGTAACTAATGTTCCTGTAAATTCTTTAAGATAACGCTCAAGCCACTGTACACTTTCCGCATCCAAATGGTTTGTAGGCTCATCAAGTAATAAAAGGTCAGGTTTCTCGAGCAAGAGTTTACAAAGAGCAACACGACGGCGCTCGCCTCCAGAAAGAGTTTTTACGTCTGCATCGGCTGGAGGGCAACGCAAAGCATCCATTGCAATTTCAAGGGTACGGTCAATGTCCCAACCGTTTTTTGCATCAATTTCATCTTGGAGAAGGGCTGTTTGCTCTAAAATTTTATTCATTTCATCATCGCTCAACGGCTCACCCAAGCGTTCGTTGAGAGAGTCGAATCTACGAATAAGATCTTTTACATCCTTAACGGCCTCTTCAATATTTTCAACTACATTTTTAGTAGAATCCAATTGAGGTTCTTGTGGTAAATAACCAATTTTAGTTCCTTTTTGAGGAAAAGCTTCCCCAGCAAAATCCTTGTCCACTCCCGCCATAATACGCAAAAGTGTAGATTTACCTGCTCCGTTTGAACCAATAACACCTATTTTAGCCCCATGAAAAAAAGATAAATAGATGTCTTTGAGAATATCTTTTCCGCCAATGTTTTTGCGGAGTTTGACCATGTTGAAAATATAGTTAGCCATAGTTATTTCCTAAGTTTGATGTTGCAAAATCAAAACGCACAGTATCATCCACAAAAACCCAACCTTCTGCAATGATATCTTTTTATTTTTGCACGAATTAAGATTTTTAATAGAAATTGCCATAATGAATTTACCTTATTATATTGCGATTTGCTAAGGGAGGGCCTCTAATGAAAGTAGCTATTTACAGCAAAAATGATTCTTATGAACACAAGATGCCTCAAAAGCAAAAAAGCCGTTTGCACAATTACGCTCTGCAGCGGGGATGGAAAATAATCAATGAGTTTGAAGATTATTATTTCTCTGAAAAACGTCAAGCACGTGAGCGTGACAAGCTTATGCAACTCGCAAAAGAAAAAGAAATCGATGTCGTTCTCGTTTGGAGTTTAAAATGTTGGACAGCATCCACCCGTGATCTCATTTTAAGTTTAGATGAACTTTCTCAATATGGTGTCTCTTTTGTTTCATTATCTGAACCTCTTGATTCATTATCTCCTGCCGGAAAAACTTTTTCAGAAATTCTTACTGCATTTGCAAAATTTGAAAAAGAAAGTTCTTTTAAAAATAATCTTTCCACTCCAAAATCCACACAAATAAAAAACTCTCAAAATAAAAGATTAGGTAAAGCTTTAAAATGTGCTGATGAAATGAAAAGGCTGCAAAAAGAAGGAAAAAATCATTCAGAAATTGCGCGTGCATTAAATGTCTCAAGAAGTAGCGTACACAACATTTTAGGTAACACGAAAAAGAAAGCTGAAAACAATAGGATTTATAAAAAAGGAGAAGCACAAACGTTATTTTGTAAATCATTTTATAATGTAGTTAATTTTCTAACATATCATTCTCGCATGAGTATAAAAAAGTAAAAAAACAAAATTAATTTTTAGCTTTCCAAGTGATATTAACATTGATCATATAATTCCAAATTGCAGCAATAAAATATCCTAAAGCATTTGACAAATAAACATCAAAGCCAAAACTAAGCATTTTTAAAGCAATACCTTGATTAATAAAGGCACCACCTAAGCATATTGCATGAAATGTAATAAGCCCACGCGACATTTTCCAAAATCCATTTAATTTATTATCTCTAAAAGTCCAAAAATTATTTAAAAAGAAATTTGTTAATATACTTATTTCAATAGAAATGGACACAGCATTTGCATTTGAAAGAGAAGTAAACTCTTGGCAAATAAAAATGACCATTGTTGCAATTAATAATCCCGATGCTCCAATAATTCCGTACTTGATAAATCGAGTAGGAATATATTGACCAAGACTTAATTCATAAAGAGCATGAATATAGTCATAAATAACACGACTTGAGAGCTTACTTTCTCCATGAATACGGCCTTTAAAAGTATACCCAACCTCTTTTACATGTACATTTTCAGCTCGTGCCAAAAATTCTAATAATATTTTGAATCCTCTTGGGTTAATTTTACTCTTATTTTCTAAATAAACATTTCGGTTCATTGCAAAAAAACCGCTCATTGGGTCTGTTACGTTACAAGGCAACGCCATTTTTGCCATAAGTGTTGCAACCCAAGAAACAAATTTACGTATTGGACTCCAGTTTTCGACGCTTCCACCATCTACTTTTCGTGAACCAACTACAATATTTGCACCATTTTCAAATGCAATTAGAAAATGAACGATGGCTTCTTCATCATGCTGAAGATCGGAATCCATCACAGCGAGAATCTTTCCTTCTGCTTGTTCAAAACCAGCTATTACAGCTGAACTCAAACCTCTATCTGTCATTCTACGAATGACTTTAAGCCAAGGATATTGAGATGATAATTCCCTTGCAATTTCCCATGTTTTATCTGGCGAGTTGTCGTCAACTACAATCACTTCTTTATCTATGTCAGATAGACATAAGTTTAGTTTATCAAGTAAAATAGGAATATTTTTACTTTCATTATAAGTAGGAATTATGAGAGAAAGCTTTGTCATTTATACTCCATTTTACTTAAAATAACTAACTCAAGACCACTGTGTCTTTTTTATATTTTATATCATCTGTTAAAGGATAGTCTAAAGAATAATGAATTCCTCGACTCTCTTTACGCATTCTTGCACATTTAACAGTGAGTTGTGCAACAGTTGCTAAGTTTCTTACTTCAATTAAAGAGCGACTTGGAATTATATTCCAATAATACGTTTCTATTTCTTGGCATATTTGATCGATTCGCGCAGCGGCTCGTGCCAATCTTTTTTCCGTTCTTACAATACCAACATAATTCCACATCGTTCTCCGAATTTCGTCCCAAAGTTGACTGATAACAACCATCTCATCGGGCTCTGCCGCAGTGCCTAATTCCCATTTTGGAACATCAGGATTCCTATAAAGATTTAAATCAGACAATAAGTTTTTTATATCTTCATAAACAAAATCTGCAAAAACAAGTCCTTCTAATAAAGAATTTGATGCCAATCGATTTGCACCATGAAGCCCCGTACAGGCAACTTCACCCAATGCCCATAACGACTTAATGCCCGTTCTTCCTCGAATATCAGTTACGATTCCACCACAGCTATAATGTGCGGCAGGAACTACGGGAATAGCATTTTGAGTGATATCGAGTCCAATTTCAAGACATTTTGCATATATGCCTGGAAAATGTGTTTTAATAAATTCAGGCTCCTTATGAGAAATATCAAGAAGAACATAAGGATCTCCTGATTTTTTTATCTGAGAATCGATAGCTCTTGCAACAATATCTCTGGGCGCTAATTCTTTTAAAGGATGAATATTTTCCATAAATCTTTGACCATCAAGGGTCTTTAAAAGAGCTCCTTCACCACGCAGAGCCTCGGAAATAAGAAAATTCTTTGTCTTAGGACTGTATAAACAAGTCGGATGAAACTGCATAAACTCTAAATTTGCAACTCGAGCTCCCGCACGCCACGCCATGGCCACTCCATCTCCTGAAGCAACATCTGGATTAGAAGTATACAGATAAAGTTTTCCATGGCCTCCCGTCGCCAAAATTGTTGCTTTTGCCAAAATAGCATAAATACACTTGCTTTTTTCGTTTAAGACATAAGCTCCAAGGGCTCGATTGCGGGAAAAATCAGGAGTCACTTTATCGGTTACAATAAGATCAATTGCTGTATGATATTCAAGTAATACAATATTTTTATTTTCTGTTACCTTGCTTGATAAAGTATCTTGCAAAGCAATTCCAGTCATATCTGCAGCATGAATGATACGTCTTGCGCTGTGTCCACCTTCTTTTGTAAGATGATATTCATAATAAAGTCGATTTTCATTTGAGTTTTGAGTAAACTGCACACCTAAGTTTATCAATTGTTTAATTGTATTTGGACCTGCTCCAATAACTTTTTCAACTGTTTTTTCATGACAAAGGCCCGCTCCAGCTATTAAAGTGTCCTTAATATGCAAATTATAACTATCATTTTCACTTAAAACCGATGCAATTCCACCTTGTGCCCAACGGGTATTACATTCAAAGAAAGACTCTTTACACAATAATCCTACTTTTCCATATGCGCTCAACTTAAGTGCAAGTGAAGCTCCTGCTACACCACTTCCAATAATCAAAAAATCAAATGTTACATTATCAATAACTTGGAGAGATGATTTCTTCTTCATTGCTAAAACCTTTACAGAGTGAAGCTCACTAAACTCGAGAAAGCACATTATGCGTGATAGTTTACTCTTGCAAGCTTGCAAATAAAACGCATATACTTGCAAATGTTTAACCTAAGAAATACTAATTCTCTTGTTCTGGTTATTTTTTTATTTAATGAAAGAAAGGAATATTCGATGTTAAAAATGAAAAAAGTGATTTCTGTATCGTCTTTATTCATCGCAAGCACTTTATCTCTCACAAGCTGTACGTCGTTCCAAGGGGATTATGGCGATCCTGATCAAGCACAAATTTTAGATGATCGCTGGAATCCAACTGATGCCACTCAAACTGTTAAAAAAATGGTAACGGACATGACTGCAGCACCATGGATTCTCAACTGGCGCGAAGATATGCAAAAGAAAGCAGCAGATAGACCCTTTGTTTTAGTTGACGATATGGAAAACAGAACAAGTGAAGTCATTGATACTAAAGCACTTTTCGAAGATCTCCGCAGTCAAATTCTCAACAATGGAAAAGTTCGTTTCTTAGATGGAGATCTCCGTAAAAAAATATTAGATGAATACAAATACCAGCAGTCTGGTGTGGTTAAAAAAGGAGCGGTTAAAGGCCCTGGAAATCAACATGGAGCTGATTTCTTTCTGTCAGGAGCAATTTCTAGTATCAATTCAAAGCAAGGTGGCAAGAGTTCCGTTCAATATCAAATTGAAATGAAGCTCACAAATATTTCCACAGGAGAACTTGTTTGGAGCGGTATCGAAAAAATTAGAAAAAACTTCAAAAGAAGTAGTATTGGTTGGTAATAAAATTCAAATTGATCTCAAGCAGTTTTAAGACTGCTTTTTGTATTTATAGAAAAGGATAGCTCATGGATAAAAAGCAACTTGTCGACAAAGTTAAAGAAGGCATGGAAAAAACAATCAATTCATTAAAATCTGATTTACAAAAAATTAGAACGGGCAGAGCCTCAGCATCTCTTCTTGACGATGTCAGAGTTGATTCCTATGGAACACAAATGCCACTTAGCAAAGTTGCGACTCTAGCAACTCCAGAAGCACGCTTAATCACAGTCAATCCATTTGATAAAAGCATGTTACCCATTGTTGAAAAAGCTATTTTAACCTCTGGGTTAGGTTTGACTCCAAATAATGATGGAAAAGTCATTCGTATTCCTATTCCTGCTCTTTCCGAAGAACGCCGTAAAGAAATAGCGAAACAAGTTAAAAAAATTGCAGAAGAAGCTAAAGTTGCTGTGCGCCACCACCGTCAAGATGGAAATACAAAAGCAAAAGCTTCACAAAAAGAGCATGGTTGGTCCGAAGACGAAGTCAAGCGGGCAAGTGAAGAAGTTCAGAAATTAACAGATACTTATGCAAAAAAAGTGGATGAGCTTTGCGTTGCAAAAGAAAAAGAAGTTCTAACTATGTAGTCAATTAGATTTGATTTAAAAAAACACCACGACATTTCTCGAGGTGTTTTTTTTTAATTCATTCATTTTTTTAGATTATATTTTTAAATAACAACTCTTGTCAATTTGATAAATTTCAATTATATTTTAAGTAGAAAACCTTAATTGGTTTTTATATTTAATTTCATATCACCCAAATTATTATACAAAATAAATAATTCTTTCTCAGAGGTGTTCATGCTAAGTAATTCAATAAATAAATCAATGCCAACATTTCCTAAATTTATAATAGATTATTCAAAAAAAGGTAAAAAATTTGGAGGACAAGTCTCACGTTGTCCACATGGAGGTATTTATGAAAAAAACATTAACAATCAAAAATATACAATTTTATTTAAGCAAGGTCGAAATGATGGAGAAACAATTTGTGAATTTTTAGCCAAAGCAATTTATGAATTAGTTATACCTGGTTATGCAGCAAATATTTTTTTTTCAAAATACAATGATGTCACTCTTACAAAAAATATGAAAAAAAATGATCTCCATTATAATATTTATATTGGTTCCGTTTTTTTTGAAGATTTTTTTGAAATACATAAAATAATGGGCTATAAAGAAAGACCTCGTTTTTTAAATACCTTTCATTCAAAAGACTCAAAACATTTTGTAAACGTTTTTAAAAATTCTAATTTAGGTCGTATTTTGGCTACATCACTGTGGGTTGGGGATTACGACGTTCACATTGCAAATATCGGAACATCTACTGAAAAGAACAGGTACCATTTTGTTAAAATTGACCATGGTTGGAGCTTTGCTCAATTTCAAGATCGTATGAATTATAAAAGTGTTCCTTGGTCTGGTTTTAGTGCACTTGGAAGGCCTACAAATCACTACAAAGACTATGATCATTTTGGCTTATACAACAATCCCGAAGGTGAATTTCAAAAGACAATACGCTTCTTAAAACACATTGGACCTGAACAAATAAAAAGTGCGTTGTCAAAAGCATATTCAGAAGTACCTATTTATTATGCTGAAAATGCTAATAAATCTGTTGCAAAATGGATCGGTTTCCCCAGCTCGCATATCCCATCTGCAAATAACTTAATTGACTATTTAACCTATAAACTTTATAAAAGAGCCACTAGTCCTTTAGTTTAATAAATGAAGCCATCAAATAGTGTTATATGAAATCTAGTATTTTTAAACACCAGTCAACTTCTGCTTTCCAAAAGGAGAAAAGAGTTCAATGCAAAATTTAAATGGCTCAACCGTTCTACAAAAGGCAAAAATTCTATGGGATTTTCTTTGCGCTGGAAGGTCGCGAACCAAATGTGACTTACTCGTTGCCTGTGGCTCGTATGATTTAAGGGTGTGCGATTATGCCTGCGCATTGCTAAAAGAGGGTTATGCCGATAAATTAATTGTTTCTGGCAATACGGGCAACTGGACAAAGCATTTGTGGAGTGAAACAGAAGCAGAGGTTTTTTATAAAAGAGCCCTCAATCAAGGCATTTCAGCAAAAAATATTTTTCGAGAAGAAAGAGCAACAAATCTTGCCGAAAATATTATATTTTCCTCTCAACATTTTCCTGAAGCAAAAAGTATTCTTTTTATTACAAAACCAAATACAGTGCGACGGCTTGGATTATCAATACCAATCAATAATCCAAATATAATTTATTATGTCGATGCTCCTGATTTTGAATTCCCTTGGGGAGTTTCAAATTCCGTGGGTGTCTTAGGATTAATTGACGAAATGGTTGGTGATTTACATAGAATAATAGAATACCCAAAGATCGGATATCAAAAAGAATGCGCTCTGCCTTATGAAGTATTAGACGCTTGGAAATTTTTAATAAGCGAAAAATTCGATAGACATTTATTAGTAGAAAAATTTTAAATATAAAATTGTTGACATAAATAACATAATATTTTAAATATATTCATGCTTACATAATTTTTACTTTACAGATATTTTTTTTTAAAATCCTATTATTTTAAAATCGCTTTAAGGATAATTAGATGAAAATTCTTGCGGTCACAAACAATGATCAAGCAGGAGCTTGTATCATTGCAAATAATTCAGTTCTATGTGCCGTGAGTGAAGAACGTTTTACAAGAATAAAAGATCATAAAACTTGGCCTGAAAAATGAATGAAGAGATAAAATTGCATTTAAAGGAAAATAATACTTATAATATCTCATAATATAAAAAAAGAGAATTTTCCATGATATATCTTCTGAGCTTAGAATGATCACACATCGCTATTTACAGTTAACCCAAGTTTCCAGACAAGTTAACAGCAGAATACAAAAAAAACTCATAAATACATATAGAAATTTAAAGAGAATTGCGTTCCGCAGGCTTAAAACATAGACAAATTGAGTGACTCAAGATAAAGGTTTAGTTGCAAAAAAAATCTAACCAAGAGTCACCTATGATAAGTATTACAGCACCAAATGAAATTCGTAAAGTAGCAGACCGCTATAAAGATGTATTTTTTGAAACTCCAAGCAATTATAATTGTATTTGTGTTCTTTTATGCTTGCATCTGTTTGGGATGAAGAGTTTATCTTCTGCCGCAAGGGAATTGGGATGGAGTCAATCCGTTTTGTCCATTCAAAGTAATTTACATAAGTTTACTGCAAATCGATTTATGAGAAGGTTACGTTCGGGAGTTTTGAATAAATTAAAAAATGAAATAAATGATGAAAATTTTTGTTATGCAATCGATGATACTTCAAATATAAAGTCAGGGAAAAATGTGTTTGGTATTGGTAATTGGGGTAAAAGCAATAATAATGTATATACGGGCCAAAAAATATTTGTACTTTCTCTTGTAAATAAAAGAAAAGGTTATGCATTACCTTTGCACTATTTTATCTGTAAAAAAATTGATGGTAAAGTTGTTGAATCTGGACATGAGTTAACAATCAAACTTTTAAAAGATATTTTTGACGAAGGATATCCAATTCTTCCGGTCGCATTAGATTCTTGGTTTGACTCGATATCTTTAATGCAGAATTTAGATGACATGAAAGTTTCTTTTTGCATTCATACAAAAGATAATCGAAAGGTTAGGCATTGCAAATCATCTAAAGTGCCTTGGAAAACTTGGAAATCTCACTTTAAAAATAAAACGAGATACAGAGTCAAACTTTTAAAAACAGAGCATCAAAAAAGATCAAGGAAAACAAAGTACATACAAGAAAGCTTTGTATACATTAAGGGAAGAAAATCAATATTAAAAACAATTGCAGTTTACAATAAGTTAACTGATTCCTGTCATTTTTCAATTTACGTAACAAATGATCTGAAAATAAGTGGCGCATTTCTATATGAACTTGGAAGAAAACGCTGGTTGATCGAAGAACTATTTAGAAATTTAAAGCAAAAATTATCTTTTGGTAAGCTTTCGTGTACGGGTAAGGTAGCAGCAGATCTTTCCATCTGTCTACCATTTGCATTAATTATTTCCTTACATTTATCGCCGAATGAATTACACCAAAAGAATGTACAGTCTATAAGGTGCGCGACGCATATTCACGTAAAAAACGCACTAGCCGTATTTTTAAACAAATTTAATTATATCTTTCTTAAAAATGTCAGTTTGGAGCCATAGAGTTCATTTAAAATCTGTCAGTTAAATAAAAAAGTGAGTCTATGTTGACAGAAAATTTGGCTTTTAAATTGTAAAGATAGAGTTTGCTTCAAATTGACATTAATTTTTTGCAAATTTTTTAAGCAAGTGCGTTTTTTACACGAATCCGAGTCGCGCACCAGTATGGAACAATTTTAGTGTTAATGTCTTTGGGTAATGATATTGGGGGCACCCCATATCAAGGGACAATGATGGTCAGTATTTTGACAATATAGTTATTTTTTATTTTTTTGTACTCTTTGTGAGTTTAACTAAAAGAAAATTTATAACAGGGAGTTGCTATGATTTTTTCATGGATTAAAAAAGGTTTAGCTTGGCCCGCATTATTCATAATATTTAGTATGCAAGCATATTCCATTGATTTAAATAAATTGAGAGAAACGCAGCATTTTACAGTAAGTCAAAATATAACATATGCTTTTGTTGTAAATAATGTAAACAGTGATGGTTTTGGAGTTACATCTTGTATTGTTAATAAAGATGGTACATTCAGCAGTTGCCTACCAACGGCTCCAAAGTCAAGCAATCCTTATACAATTGATTTCGATAACAATAATAATGCTTATTTATCAAATTCTAGTTCTAATACCATTAGCTACTGCCCAGTGAATTACAATGGAATTCTATCCATTTGCAATTTGTCTAATACGAATATTACATCTCCCATGGGAATTGCCTTTTTTAGTGGATATGCCTTTATTTCAAATTACTCAGGCAATTCGGTTTCATATTGTAAACAAAATTATGATAATACTTTAAGTAATTGTGGAAATACCTTATATTTTAGATTTAAGGAACCTAGACGGATTACTATTCAAAACGGAATAGCATATATTACAGGTGATTCGAAAGAGACTATTACATATTGCTTTATTAAAAACAGACAATTAGCACATTGCAATGAAACAGGTTCTACATTCAATAATTCAAGAAGGATTGTATTTAATAATAAATATGCATTTATATTAAATAATGGAGGTGATAGTGTATCTGTATGTAATGAAAATTCAGATGGAACTTTAGTAAATTGCAGAATAAAAGCTGTTGGATTTAATAATGCCAATGATTTAGCTATATTTAATAATTTTGCTTATATTGTAAACAATGAAGATGATTCAGTTAGTAAGTGTAATATTCAAAGTGATGGATCATTAACAAATTGCAACTTAACTGGATATAATTTTCAAAACCCTACCTCCATCGCCATTTACACACCCTAATTAAACATAAATTTCAAACTTTTGATATTATGTTTTTAAATTTAATTTTTAATATTAAATTAGCAATAGGTATTCTTAATCCTTTTGAAAGAGCACAAAAATTTAAAAAAATCATATTCGGGGTTCAGATTTTCTTTCAGAATCATAAAGTTTCCACCATTATTTGTCCTTTGGGGCAAATGAAATTTTAATATTGTATCCCATTCTTCCAAGGATTTCTTGGAGCTTAGGAAAAGTCCAGCCTCGCTTGTCCCATTTGATGTAGCCCCTTATAAGGGGTCTTGTATGTTGATTTTGCCTTAAGAAGGATCAATCATAAGAAGCCCTAATCGAAACCAACTCGAGTGATGATATTGCTTCTATCGATTGTAAAAACTGCGGAAGATATAAAATAAATGAATTTAATCTTAGAGCGATTAAAAGAAGAAAAATAGAAGTACTGGATCAGATCAGAAAAAAAGTAAAAGAGGATCTAAATTATTTATCTACAAACCGTGATCTTCCTTAAAAGCAGCAGTGTGCAAACTTCAGAATAAATGACTTTTAGTTACAGTGCCCAATTCAAACGATCTAGGATAGACTTGTTAAATATAAAGATCTTAAACTTTCTGATTCAGTTGGCGAGGTCTTGCAAAAAGTGTGCCACGAATGATGTGAATATCGAAAGATATTTTACAGCAATGCTGTGTATGAGATGAGAGTCGACCTCTCAAAGTCGTCTTGCAGGCGAAGGCTTTAAACAACTCTATGTTGCAATAATCAAAAGTTATTGTGGTGAGCGATAGAGATAAGGCGTAGTAAATAAAGAATCAATGAAAAGTTATGGTGCTGAAATAACGATAGATGATTTTTCTAAATTGAAAATATTACAAAAAATGAAAAAATAAAATTATATATTGATAGTAGAGAATTTATTTATGAAAGTAAACGAGCTAATATAAAAGAGAAAGCAGTTCTATGGATGCTCAAAAATAATATTGATATTAATTATTCGTCAAAAAATGTGACACTTTTCATCGCTTAATTTTACACATCTGTTCAAAATTCAACTCAGATCGTCACTACAAATAAATGCGTAAGCATTTTGCTTGTGAATAAATTCAAAATTTTCTGAACTCACTTCAAAACGGGAGTGAGGACATTTATTTTTTAAAATCAAAGCGACTTTACGTGCTAGGTATTCAACAAAACGTAGATTATTATATGCTTTTTCAGTCACATATTTTCATCTGCTCTTTTAAGAATAGGTTAAATTGCAAAGCTACATGGACATAAACTTTTAATTATAATTTGCAAACTGATCTTATTTTTTTCCACTTGATCTTTCTTCAGTTTGAATATTTACACAAATATTAGTCACGCCTTTTAATTTTAAAACAAGTTATTATTTTTCATAAAAATATATAAAATCAACGTCTAAATATGTTTTGCTCGCTTCCAATATATTCAGCATTTTTGCAAATTTACCGAGAGAAAAGTGAGGAGAAATATCATAAAGTAACGAAGGAAAGCAAATCATATGAATCTCATTTTTTTAGGCTGGCAATTCAACATAAAATCAAATTTAAAGAATAAATAATAAACTATCTTGACTTTATAAACAGGTATGATACTGAATTCTTATCACTTAAAGAAATAAGTTTTAAGGAAATGAAGGAAAATATTTTAGAACTTATATTGACATTTAATATTTAATACTTCGCTGACTTTATACGAGTGAATATCTGCATGTTTTTTTTCAAGAAACTGTATACAAAAAAATTTTTATTATTTTATAGGAGATTAAAAGATGAAATTTGCTAATTTTCAAATGAATAACTTAAATAAATTATTCATAGCTACTGTTTTATGTGGAACCACAATAAATGCTTTTGCGAAAGATTGTCCAGGTGGCTTTTACACCACACATAACTACTGTGGTTATTCAAATACATGTACAGTCCAACCTGGTGAACAAAAGCATTGTGACTATGGGAGTAATGGGAATCATAGTTTTTGGTATACCATGAGTCCTTTCTCTCACGATACAGGTTATTACCCAGTTGGAGGAGGGGTTCTTAAACCAGTGCCAAAGATGGTTTTTAGCCCAACAAGCACTATTTCTGATGGCTCAGTGCAGGTAAAAAGCACCTTGTCTAATGGCATTGGAGGAGAATGGACATCATCAGTAGCAGAAATGTCAGGTGATGCGTCCGCCACCTTATCAGAAGGAAGTAACTATAATTATCTATATAATATCTACATAAAAAATAATACAAATAAAGAAGTTACTATAAAATATAATGTTTGTGATCACTTTTATGGAGATGGGGGAGATGCAAACGGCATTTATTGTGGCTATTAGACTCCTCTTTCTACTATTATTATTTGCTATGACAGCAATAAAAATAACTTTGCTTCACTGATTTTCCGCTTATAAATTCAACTCAGATCGTCACTACAAATAAATGCGTAAGCATTGTGATTGTGAATGGATTCAAAATTCTCTGAACTCACTTCAAAACGGGAGTGAGGACATTTATTTTTTAAAAGCAGAGCAGCTTCACGTACAAGATCTTCAACAAAACGTGGATTGTTGTATGCTTTTTCAGTCACATATTTTTCATCTGCTCTTTTAAGAATAGGATAAATTGCAGAAGATGCAGAATTGTCCGCAATGTCAATGCATTCTAAAATTGAAAGAGTCGGATTCCAAATAGAAATAGTCAAATGGCTTCTCTGACTATGTGCACCATATTCGGAAATAGCTTTGCTACATGGACATAGACTTTTAATTGGAATTTGCAAGCTGAGCTTAGTTTTTGTTTTTTGATTTAACTGTGCTTCAGTTTGAATATTTACACAAATATCAGTCACACCTTTTAATTTTGAAACAGGCGCTTCTTTTTCATAAAAATATATAAAATCAACTTCTAAATATGCTTTACTCGTTTCCAATGTATTCAACATATTTTCAGTCATTTTTTCGAATTTATTGAGAGAAAAGTGAGGAGCAAATTCATAAAGTAACGTAGGAAAGCGACTCATGTGAGTCCCTTTTTTTTCGG
Source organism: Fluviispira multicolorata (assembly GCF_009208585.1). Lineage (GTDB taxonomy): Bacteria > Bdellovibrionota_B > Oligoflexia > Silvanigrellales > Silvanigrellaceae > Silvanigrella > Silvanigrella multicolorata. Next base: position 293,092 of record NZ_WFLN01000005.1, on the reverse strand, counting down.
CAGGCAATTCTACATAAAATGAAAAATTCGCTACGCTTGGAAAGTTATTTTTCTCAGATGTGTCCTTATAAAAAATAGGATATTTAACATCTTTAATTCCAACTTTTGCAATTTTAACTTTGCGGTTGTCTAAAAAATTCTGCGTATCTTGCATGCTATAACCTTTAAAACTTTAAATAAGAATGCTCACTCTGGATTGGCAATAAGTTGAGTATGAGTTGGAAAGTCTGCAAAAAGAGGGCGACCAATATCTTTACGGAGTGGCCAAGGCAATGTTGCAACAAGAATTAACATTCCTGCCCAAGCAAAAATTGCCATTCTCTTATGTTTTTTAAGGTCTTGATTTGCGCGCTTTGAAAAAATTCTACCAAATTGAATTAAAGTTGCAAAAATAAGAATGCTTACAAAATGCTCAACTGCCCAATAACGCAAAGCAGGATTTTTCATAGCAAAACCCATATTAGACATTGCAGTCCTTACTATAGGACTGAGAGAAAAATATAAAATAAGCCCTATGAGAAGCTGTAAATGGATTGAGCCAATGAGGATTCCACCCCAAATTTTGTCGCCTTTTTGGTAGGTGGCGTTTTTGAGCCAACCTTGAGTGGATTTAAATAAGACTATAAATAAGGATAAAATTATAATCCATCTTAACCAGGAATGAACAAACAGTATAATATCGTACATAATCAATCCTCCACTAGAACAAACATCACTTCAGTGGTATTCTTTTCGCTCTATCGCTGCAAGTCGTTTTATCAGGTATTTATAAAGGAAATTCCTATGGGTCTTAAAATTACAGGTAAGTTGGTCGGCGTAAATTCAACAGAAATAACACACGGACCTTCCGGAGCAATTATAAAAACAACTGCTCCAGTAGACAATGGAGGAGATGGGAGTTCATTTTCACCCACCGATCTCTGTGCGGCGTCCCTAGGTGCCTGTGCATCAACTGTTATAGGGATGTATGCAAATAGAAATAATATAAATCTATCTTCTATCGAATTTCACATAGAAAAAGAAATGTCTACTTCACCGCGCAGAATATCAAAGTTAATTGTTACTTTTTTATTAAAAACGAATTGTTCAGATGATGATTTTAGAAGACTCGTCGGAGTTGGTAAAACCTGTCCTGTTAGAATGTCTCTTTCTGAGAACACAGTTATCCAAGAAAAGTATGAAAGAGTTTAAAAAATAGTTCAAGTAGCTTCTTAAAAAAATCCCAAAAAATCCTCACAATTTAATTATAAATTAAGTGCATTTAAAAAAAATAGAATTTCAAATTATGTTTCTTATTTAAAAATAATTTTATTTTTTTTTATTATAAATTATTTTAATTAAAATCTGACTGACAAAATTTAATTTAATTATTTTAGCCCGTTGACTTGTTTATTGTGCGGTGTTAAATGCCATATAGATTATTAATGTCCGTATATTTTTTTATTTATAATACAAAGGAGATCTTATGAAAAAGATTATTTTTGGTTTAATGCTATCAACTAGTACAGCTTTTGCGTCAGATGTTTCTATTAATTTTTTTTCAATAGTAAGGTCAGGCGGCGGCCAAATGGAAGCTATTATTTTTCAACAAAATAATACAGTATACGCATATGCACTTAAATGTAAATTTCAAGAAATTTCTAAAGAAAAGCAAAGCACAGGTATGTTTGCACTTAAAGGAACAGAGGCAAACGATGCACTCAATATATTAAATAATAATGCAATCATTGCTTCTGACGAGAGTATTCGTGATCCAAACCTTGTAACTGGTACTTGGCTTGCGACAAACTTTGAATACAAATATAAAGATCCAAATGGCGTTGAAAAAACTGAATCAAAGTCTATTAAAAAACCTATTTTCATAATAAACTCAAGAGTTTCAAATGTTTTAGAAAAAATTGAGCAACAAATTAGACAAAACTACAAAGGTATTTGTGATTAATTTAAAAAAATAAATTCAATTATATTTTAAATTTATTTTTGAGCACAAATTCAAATATATATACGACACCTTGATTAGGAATATTTTCAACGGCAAAATTTTCTTCTTTATCAAGGTATTTTGACGCCACAAAGTGAAAAACTATTCTAAATCCAAACAAATATTATTCCATAAATCATATAAATTCATATTTTTATTAAAGATATCTGCTAATTTATTGCATAATAGTTAATATGTTAGATATATACTTAACTGAGCTACTCTTGACTTATAAACGCAATCAATCGTAGAGTTTATTTAAATATATTGGAGGATTATGCATGATTCGATTTTTACTTTTTACTCTATTTGGCATATTAATAAATAAAAGTTTATTTGCTGAATCAGAAAAAATATATCTTCACTACCAAGATCGTCCTCCATATTTTATTATAAATAAAACTAGTAAAAAATTAGAAGGGGGTGAGCTTTTTATTTTAATTAAAAAAGTAATGAAAGAAGCGGAAATACCTTATGAATTTCAAATTTCACCAACATCTCGCTCTATACTTGCAATAAAAGAAAGATTAGAAAAAGTGTGTATACCGTCCGCATATATAACAAAAGACAGACAAGAATTTTCGCATTTTTCTATACCTTATTATAAAGACAAGTTAACCGTACTCGCAATTCGAAAAGAGGACAAACGTTTTGATAAATATAGTACGTTTGAAGATATAACAAGAGATCAGTCTTTAATTCCAATTACTAAGATTGGTTATTCATTTGGTGAGTATATGAATAAAGTTCTAGCAAAAAATAAAAATTATATATCTACAGAATTGGAAAAAGTTGATAAAAATAAAATTAAAGTAACATCATTAGAGCCTGAAGGCATTTTAGAATCAGTAGCCCATAAAGACGCCGACTACACATACTTTGCCTTAAATGAAATACAATTTCACATCAAAAATAATAAAAAAATTAGACAAGTAGTTAAGATAAAAACATTAAAAGATATTGTCGATGCAGAATCTCGATATTTTATGTGCTCAAAAGAAATTAGTGAGAATACTATGAAGAAAATAAATGCAGCAATAAAGAAAGTAAATGAAAAATGAGTATACTACGAATTGGTATTAATTGTATTATTTCGATAATAATTATGCCTTCTATTAGTCTCTTTGCCTGGTCAAATCATTCTTTAGTTACAGAAATTGCTTTAAAAAATTTACCTGAAATTAAAAAAGATAAAATTATAGTTCCTGAAAGCTTAAATAACTTTCTAAATAATACATACAGTGATTTGCCTGATCTATTTAATAAAATAGAAAATTGGTCTCTAAATAGAAAATTGAATTATAAATACTCTTACTATCCAGCAACTCCTAAAGAACTTTCTTTTAACTCTTATAAAAACGATCCAAATATTGAATTAAAGTTCTTAATGGCAATGCGGATAAACCCTGCTATGAAGTTTCCAATTTACTTACAACTTCTTCCAGGTGATGAAGCAAGTGACAGACATATACAAATTCCATCAACTGAAATTCTTCTACCTGAAATATCAAAAAACACAATTTCATATTCTTTTATAAAAATTGAGCAGAACGAACAACTGTCCCCCTTAAACATTGTCACGACTGCATCAGATGAACCGGACTATGGATTTGATATTGGTTTGTTTGATGATAGTCCAAATGCAGACAAACTAAATTATCAATTTGGAATTCAACCCTTTGGAAATCCACATCTTGTTTTTAGCAGCCAAGCTCCTTTTCATATGGGTTTTTATCAAAACTCCTCACTTATTTATAAGGCTGCTCCATTTTTAACTAAAACCTATGCAGAGTTTCGCTTTTATCTTTTTAAAGAACTTGCACAATTTGCCTTTAAACATGGACATCCTTACTGGGGATACCGCTTTCTAGGTTGGAGTTTACATTATATTCAAGATTTAACTCAGCCATTTCATGTCACTCCTTTACCTGGTTTTTCAAGCAGTGACTTAATTGCATTCAATATTTTAGACATTCTTGAAGGCACATTTATTAAAACTCACAAGAGCAAAAGCGATGCTATAAATATCATTTCAAATAGACATTTAATATATGAGCAAATTGTCTATAATTATCTTTATTATTTAAGAAAAAATAACATAGCAAATGATAGACTTCTTTATGTATTAGCGCTTCCAGATAGTAATTTATTAGACGCAAATACCATCAATAATTATATTCGAGAAACAATTACAAAAGAATCAAACCTTGATACTCTACCAACATATGGGAGTGTTATATTTGAAAAATATAATAAAGATATTTCCTCTTTGCTTGCTCGCACATTGCCTTATAAATATGTATATGATCCTGAGTATATTTTTGACTTTAATATCAATACATCAGATATTATTAAAAATTTAGATACTGACCAAAAAGATATTCTTATGAATATTTCATATAAATTAATGAAACGAACTGGCATTCACACGCGCAGTGTCACAAAATATATTTTACAAAATTAATATTTCATTTAGATTTTTTTATTAATATGTGTAAATATTTATCAAATGTAGAAGCAAATCTTTGCTTATCGGCAGGATTAAATTGTGCCGGTCCTCCTCCTTGTATGAGGCCGCTCTCACGCATAGACTGCATAAAGTTCCTCACAGAAAGCCTTTCAGAAATGTTACCTTCATTATAAAGCTCCCCACGTGGATTGATTGCAAGAGCTCCTTTTTCAACAACTAAGGCAGCAAGAGGCACATCAGCTGTGATTACCATATCATTTGCATTCAAATTTTGGACGATGTATGCATCGGCAACATCAAAACCTTTGGGAACCTTTACCATTGTAATTATTGGTGACTTTGGGATTTTTAACTCTTGGTTTGCGACCAAGCACACTTCTACCTTCAATCGTTCAGAAGCTTTGAAAACAATTTCTTTAACCGCAGCAGGACAGGCATCTGCATCAACCCAAATTTTCATAAAAATACTTTACTCTTTCTTACTAATATTCTTGAAAAAAATTTTCAACTTAAGCAGTATAACCTTCTCAAAAGGATACGCCAATGCTGATTAGAAAATTTCTATTTTTTAAGAAATCATCTTTAATCATAATAATTGCTTTTTTTAGCATTCAAAAGCAATTAATAGGTGAAGAAAAAAAAATTAAAATCATTGCTGAAGAAGTACAAATGCATTCCTTTTATGAAGTGATTAAAATAGATCCTAAAGCTCCGCCTAAGAAAGAAGATCCTAAAAATCCAGTCGAGCCAGTTGATCCCAATGCTCCTCCAAAAATTGTTGGCTCTGATGTTGAAATTGTCACTCGAATCTTAAAAAAATTAAAAATTCCTTTTGAAGTAGAAATCGTAAAGTGGAATGAATTAGTACCCATGATAAAAGAAGGCAAAGCAGATATAGCCCTCGGCATTCAAAAATCGGTTCTTTTAAAAAAGTATGCTTATTTTCCGAGAACTTCTCTTCGCACACGCAATTATATTTTTCATCGATTAAAAACTGAAATTGGTGATAGTGAAACATTAAGTTACGAAGAAGCAGTTGCTAAAAATTTAATAGTAGGTATTGTGGTTGGCTTTACCTATCCAAAAGAATTTTGGGATTTCTATCCCTATGAAAATTTACAATTAAATAGACTGTTATATGAAACAAAAGATTATAAAGATAATATTATAAAATTAAAGCAAAACAAAATTGATCTCTTTATTGCAGACAGAGAAAGAACAAGTGCGCTCTTAAAGAAATTAGGTGCTGAAGAGACTGTCTTTCAGTACAGAAATGTATTATATTGGAGAGATTATTATTGTGTATTTCCAAATAAAGCACAATATCCTAATAAAGAAAAACTCCTATCTCAGTTTGAAAGAGAGCTCTATAAAATGAAAGAAAAAGATGAAATACCAGTTATAAATGAAATGTGGATCGAAAAAGGGTTTTAAATGAAATTTAATTCACTGAAAGCTAAAACTATATTTCATTTATATCTTATTATTAGTATAGTTCTATTAACCAGTTGTACACAAATGTGCTTTAATTCCCCAGAACTGGGCTCAAAGGCACTTCCAGTTGAGTTTTATTTAGAAAGTTCAGAATTTTTGCATGTCGATGAAACTGCAGTGACAAATTTAGAAAACTGTATTGAAAATAAAACGGGATATCGAATTCACTTTAATTATGCTACCGACGATAAAGCCGTTATTTCAGCACTTTCACGTGGAAATGCACAATTTGCGTTAATGAGTGCTTTATCTTACGTAGGAGCCTCTGCAAAAACCTCTTTGCGAAGTATTCTTGTTTTATTAAATAAAGGATCTCCTTCTACACGTTCAATCATTATTGGTAAAACTTCTGTGTGGAAAAGTTATTTAAATAAATCAGGACTCTCACTCAATATTTTTACTTTTCAAAATGAAAATACAGTTCTTTTTTTTAATAACTCAACAATTGCTTATACAACTCCTGAAAGTGATGTGGGCTTTTTAGTTCCGAGAATGTATTTTCTACAAAGAAATATTTTTCCAAACAGTGCAATTTTTGTAGGAGATTATGACTCAGTTTTACAGTCTATTGAAGAAGAACTTGCAACAGCTGGAGTAATTTCAGAAAATTTTTTGGAAAAAAAATTTCCAAATTCAATTCCAATTAAAATTGGTTCACAAATAGGACATTTTACTATTCTCGGTGTTTCTCAAAGTATTCCAATGAAAGTTATTGTTGAAAATCCTAAAATTCCTATTGAAATTTCTAAATCATTAATTGACGGTTTAGAGTTTTGTGTACAAGAGAAAAATACAGATTTTAAAAAAATATTCGATGCTGATGGAATACAAAAATCTTCTGAAAAATCATTTTCCTTCACTAAAGAACTCTATAATTTTCAACAAGAAAACATTAGAATTCTCACTCCGCGAAATTCAAAATAATTATAAAATGTCAATTCTCTGTCCTTTCGATAAAAAATGCCTCACTCAAAAAATAAGAATCAGTTAAAAATAAAAAGAGAACATGATCTCATTTCAAAGATAGGATAATGCCATGACCCTAGCGATCGTTCCAAATGATATCGTTTGGACTCGAAATGGAGATCCCATTCGAGTGGAAAAAACAAATCCAAAAACTGGGAAAATAATTCTTGATCCTGATTTTGAAAAGATTCAAGATACAGCTCAAACAGGAATTAAAAATGGACTTGAACCTAAACTTAAAGATGCTTACAAGACTTCACTCTCCGATATTGAAGGCGAAGAAAAAAGACAAGAGATAAGAGATCTTTACGCAAAAATTGAAAGCTTAAAAAATGGCAATACAGATCAACGCGTCATAAAATATTTAGAAAATGAATTGCAATATAGAATTGTCAGAGAAAAGTTTGCACCTGAAAATTTTGCGGTTGATCCGATTACTTTAGGAATTTAATAAGCACACATTCTGAGGAGGATTGTTCATGGTTTATATTCCCCCCCCCCAAAAAGGCGCATTTATACAGGTAGGTGATTATGTGTCAAAGGTCGGTATTTATACAAACCCTGGGGTTGTAGAGGACAAACGTGAAGATGGAACAGTCGTCATAAACACTGATAAAGATATGATTAATAAATTTCATCGTCACTCAATTACAACAGGCCTTACTCCTGATGAAAAAGATACATTTAATTCAATAATGGATAATATTATGTCCCTTGAAGTTCAATCAGATCGAATACTCACATTACAAGATATCATTGATGAAATGCGCACAGATCCAAAAATGAAGAAAGTATCCGACTATTTACGCAATGAACAAGCTCAATTAATTCGTTGGTCTAAAGAACTTCCACGCGTTTATGATACCCAACCAGAAAAACTCAGATAACTCTATTTTATAAAAAGATATCATTTTGTTATAGTAACTTCCACTTGACTCATACGCAGTAATGAGATACGCACTAAATTACAGTTGAGTAATTGAATACTTACTCAATAGAGAAAGCGCAGAAATTACTATGTATACAGAACTCTCAGACGTTAGCTCAAAACCTATCCCTAAACGCCAAAGAAAAAACAGAGAAGATCGCTTTGACGATTTCATTTGTAGCGCAAAAAAAGTCTTTGCAGAAAAAGGATATGATGCAGCCACTATACGTGACATTGCAAAAGAAGCTAAATGTTCAGATGGGCTTTTGTTTCGCTATTTTAAATCAAAATCAGATCTTCTCATTGCTGTTATAAATAATGGTCGAGTCAACAGCCAAAAAGATATCTTAGACTGTTTATGTGAGACTAACAAAATTGAAGATCAAATTTATTTAATAATGAAAGTTTATATAGATAAATTTAAAGAAAGCGAACAGCTAATTCGTGTTATTCTTTCAAGAGCTCTCACCGACCCTGAATTCGAAGACTTTAAAATTAGATTTAAAAATATGGATTTTTTAAAATCACAAATTGAATTTTTTAGACTCAAACAAAAACAAGGTGAAATTTCTGCTACTTGTAACTGTGAAGCATTGGTTATGATGATTTATTCTTTGTCGTATATGATTGGATTTAATAGACAAGCATTATTATGCATTCCACGCGATGAATGCCTTGAATTAGCAAAGCAGTATATTAATATATTCACGACAGGAATTAGATAGATTTTATTTAATTCAAATTCAAATAAAAAAACCTCTCAAAAGATTCTTAATAATTTTTCATTTAATACTCTTTGCTTATTAATTTTAGCACGTTAGAGGAATAAAAATTTGACAATTTCCTAACACTCAGTTATAATCAATTTAATATAAACAGACAATGCTAATAGGTTGGATATTCCACCGAATTTAAAAACTCGGTGGAACCTTATTTAAAATGAAATTAAAATTACTTTTTGGAATCAAGTAATTTTTTTAACATTTCATTCACTTTTGCTGGATTTAATTTGCCACCAGAAATTTTCATTGTTTGTCCTACAAAGAAACCAAATAATTTTTCTTTGCCAGACAAATATTGAGAAAGTTGTTCTGGATTATCTAAGATAACTTGTTCACATATTTTTGCTATGGACGTGTCATCAGATATCTGCACTAAGTTTTTTTCCTTAACAATTTCAACTGGTGATTTTCCAGTTGAAATCATTTCTTCAAAAATTTCTTTAGCAATTCTTCCACTAATTGTTCCTGAAGCTTGCAAACTTAAAAGTGAAATACTATTTTCTAAAGAAACAGGTACTTCAAGCAATTCGTCAAGAGAAATTCCCTTTGCCTCTGCAAATAATTTACTTGCTCTCATAACATCAGTCATAAAATAGTTTGAAATATTTTTTGGTTCTACTTTCCCAAGAAGCGATGTTACAAGTGATTCAAAATAACTGCTGTTTATACGAGATGCGGTTATGACCTTTGCATCATATTCAGGAAGAGAGTACTTTTCAGTAAATCTTGCTGCTTTACTTTCTGGCAGCTCAGGCATAAGTTTTTTAACTTTTTCTATTCTCTCTAATGAAACAATAAGGGGAGGTAAATCAGGCTCTGGAAAATAACGATAATCCTTTGCAGATTCTTTGCTACGTTGCCCAACTGTTATATTTTTTTCACTATCATACCCACGTGTTTCCATATGGATTTTTCCACCTGCCTCAATCACTTCGTATTGACGTTCAATTTCATAGGCAATTGCTTTTTCGAGGTATTTAAATGAGTTTACATTTTTAATTTCACAACGCTGACCAAAAACTTTGGAATCTTTAGGCATAATTGAGACATTTGCATCGGCACGAAAATTTCCACGCTCTAAATCACCATCAGAAATATCTAAATTAACAACATAGCTGTGGAGTTTGCGCAGATAATCACTGGCTTCTTCTGGTGAAGTCATGTCAGGCGCACTGACAATTTCAATGAGTCCAACACCTGATCGATTGTAATCGACGAGAGAGGTAGCTCCGACGTGTATATTTTTTCCAGCATCTTCTTCAATTTGCACACGTTCAATATTTATTTTTTTACCATTTGGTAAAATCAACTCACCTCCTAAACAAATAGGTTTATCATATTGAGTGATTTGATAACCCTTAGGTAGGTCAGGATAAAAATAGTTCTTGCGGGCAAAAACACTTACAGGTTGAATTTCACTCTTAAGAGCAAGCCCCATACGTATTGCTAAGTTAACACACTCTTCATTTATTGTTGGTAATGCTCCGGGTAAACCTAAACAAGTAGGATCTATATTTGAATTTGGAGAATCTCCATAAGCATTTTTAGCATGACTAAACATTTTACTCTTTGTTGCAAGTTGACAGTGTACTTCAATGCCAATAACAACATCATATTTTTTCATTATCTCAAGAACATTTGGATAACTTGTTAAATTATTTTCACTCATAGTTTTCTGTTACCTTTTAAAAATTTTCACACCAATGCTGTTGTTCCAATGAGCTTTGTTTTTTCAAGTGCAGATGCAAATGCAATTAATTCTGCGTCTCGTCCTTTCGCCGCCATAAACTGAACACCCACAGGTAGGCATCCCATCCCAACTTTTGTTGGAACAGAAATAGCAGGAATGCCCGTCAAATTGGCTGGAATAGTAAAGACATCATAGAGATATTCTTTGAGAGGATCGTGAGAGTTTTCACCAAATTTAAAAGCACTTGTTGGTGCTGTTGGCATATAAATAAAATCTAATTTTTCAAAAACTGAAGCAAATTCTTTTGCCATCATATCCCGAACAGCAAGTGCACGTCCATAAAATGCATCATAATAACCAGCACTCAATGCAAAAGTTCCTAACATAATTCTACGCTTAACTTCAGCACCAAACCCTTCCGAACGAGATTTACTATATAGATCATTAAGGTCTTCAGTTCCTTCTGCGCGATGACCAAAGCGGATTCCATCATATCGCGATAAGTTACTAGACGCTTCAGCACAAGCAATCACATAATAAACACTCAGAGTGTGTTCTAAGGATGGAATTTCGATATCGACGAACTCAACTCCATATTTTTTCAGATTTTCTTCTAGAGATTGAAACTCTTGCAATACATTGTCATCTAAACCAGCCTTTAAAAGGCTGCGAATAACCCCAATTTTTTTTCCTTTTAAAGTATATTTTTCTATTTGAGATTCGTAACAGCCTCTTAAAGAAGTTGAATCTAATGGGTCTTCATGTGCAATAACTTTTAAAACAAGATCTAAATCTTCAACCGATCTCGCAAAAGGAGAAATTTGATCGAGACTCGAACCAAATGCCACCAATCCATAACGAGAAACACGACCATAAGTTGGTTTAAAACCATAAATTCCACAAAATGCCGCAGGTTCGCGCACACTGCCACCCGTGTCAGACCCTAAAGTGATCGGAGCAAAACCAGCAGCACATGCAACTGAAGATCCTCCACTTGATCCTCCACTCACACGCTTAGGGTCATGTGGATTGCGCACCACACCATGAGAGCTGTGTTCATTCGCTGATCCCATAGCAAACTCATCCATATTTGCGCTGCCAATGATAATTGCTCCTGCATTTTCTAAAGATTCAATAACCGTTGCATTGAATTGCCCTCGATAACCTTTTAGCATTTTCGAAGCACATTCCACTGGAAAATCAACTTTTTGAATATTTTCTTTTATAACAATTGGCACTCCATAAAGCATTTGATGTGCTTCTGGCTTTTTAGCTTCTAATTCTTTTGCACGTAAAAGTGCATATTCTTTTTGCAAACTGGTTATTGCATTCAATTCAGGATTGATTCTTTCAATATGCTCAAATAATTGTTCTAGATATTGACTTGGTTTTCTTTCTCCAGAACAAAATGTTTTCACCAATGACATTGCTGTATGTTCTTTCAATTCATTAACATATACAGAAGAAAATTGATTTTTATAACTCATAATTTATTCTCTTATCATTAAGTTGAAGAAGCTAAAATTGCTGGAACTCTTACAAAAACACCTTCTCTATCTGGCGATTGAGCAAGAAAATCATGTGTGGCAATTGAATTTTTTGCTTCATCGGAACACATACGAGAAAGAGAGTCATCTGCTCCTATCCCTTTAGCCATACCCAAAGCAGAACGAGCATCGCCTAGAAGCTCTTTAGGTAATGGAACTTGCGAAAGAGCATTAAAAGCTTGAATAATTTTAGCAAGTTCTTTTTGATATTGAGTTATTTCATCTTCCGACAGATGCAACCGACTCAGTTCAGCAATACGTTTTACGGATTCACGAGAAAAATCTGTTGTCATAAATGAAAAATCCTTTCAAAGCTATCCAATAGACAATTTGCTAAACTAATCTGACAAGGGCATTGAATCAACTAACAAATGCATTTATGGATAAAGCGACGCGTAAAAATGGAGACTCTCATGAGAATTGCAATTTCAGGACATAGCGGATGCGGTAATACAACAGCGACAACAAATGTCGGTAAAGCCCTTCAGCTCAAAATAGTAAACTATACTTTCCGCGATTTGGCGCGTGATTTATCCTTAAATTTTGAAGATATTCATAAAGAAGCGAGTACAAATCTTATTTATGATTATTTAACAGACTTAACCTTAATTCGTAATGCAATATCTAATGAAAATATTGTGGTTGGAACTCGCCTTGCGGCTTGGTTAATGGATGCGGAATTACGCATTTGGTTACATGCTCCACTTGAAATCCGTGCCACACGTATCAATCGCAGAGAGTCCGAAAAAGAATCCAGTTATGAGCAGGTTCTTTATAAAACTCTCAAGCGTGATGAGCAAAACAGAAAAAGATATTTAAGACTTTATGGTCTTGATATTGATGATCACAGCGACTTTGACGTAACAATCAACACCGAAAAACTCACCGCAGATCAAGTTTCAAGCCTTATTGTTGCAGCCGCAAAGTGGGCTAAAAAAAGTCAATTGGAACGAACAAACTTACACCTTTCGCGTATTCAAGAAATTATTGCAGAAAACTTACAACTTCCTATAGAAGCCGTTCAAGATCCTAAATATCCTATTGATATCAGAGAAGTTTATAAAAGACTTAAAAAGGTCAAATGATCAATTTGACCTTTTCTCTTTTAGGACAATCACATCTGAAACAGGTCGAGGAACTCCTTCACAAAATCCTCTCCATGATCCACTTACATTCATTTTCAATCCATCTGCAATCATATTAGCTGAACTTCCACCATCTAAATTAATGGCATCATCACAATTAAGTTTATTTACTAAATATTGAGATAATTCTACTAAAGTCATGCCAAATGAAGTTCTTTTACGACCATCTACTAAAACAAGCGCCCAATTTTTTTCAGCTTCATTTAAGGATCCATCATCATTTAATTTTCCTTTTCTAAAACATAAAGCTGTTCTTGGATGTTTTTTTCCAAAAAAGTCCACATCTAGATATTGAACAAGATTGCGAACAGTGCGATTGGAATCGACAAAGGGATTGCGAGGATGCCCAAAAGTGTGTACAATTGCTGATTTATTATTAATAACAAGCGCTTGCACCTTACCACGAATAAAAGTCATATCGTTGAAAGTGTGAGCGATTTCATTTCTTTCATTATAGAATTTAAAATCACTTTTTAATCTTTCTCCTACTTTAAGTCGTCTAAAATCTAACTTAATCAATTCATTCTCAATATAATTCCTACTTACAGACACAACAAAGCCATTTTTAGGAATAAAATTATTACCATTGTCATTTATATCTGTAATAATGTCATTCTCTACTATAACTTCAAGCCCACCTTCTGGAGTTCTTGTTCTTTCAGAAAATGTATCAAAATAAATAACAACATTGTGAGAACGCCTTTTAGGTTCAATATTTTTTTCTAAATAATCAGTGCTACCAGATTGCAAAATTGTATCAGAACGAAAAACATTTATTTTAGGCGAAGACATAATATATGACGAACCTAAATTATTAAATCCATTTAATATAGAAGTACCATCCGCAAAGAGTACATCCCAAATAACTTTAACTCTATCAATTTTATATTCACCTTTATCGTTCCAACCAACAACATCTGTAAAGTTATCTTCTGAAGAGTACCATTTATCATTTATCTTTAATATTCCAATTGGTAGAGTTACTACTCCATCTTTAGGATACTCATTTGTCTCACTACATGTTGAAATCATTTTTGTATTAAAAATACTAAAATGATTATTTATATCTTCTTTATTCAAATTATTATCTTGATAATGAACAAAGTTTCCATTATGCCAGTATTCAAAAAATCCGCCCGTAATTCCAGCAATATTTTTATCATCTTGCTTCAAAAGATCAAGAATAGTAAGAGCTCCATTGTTAAAAATATTTTTATCATTGCTATTACTGCTTGATCCTGATGTAAAATTTTTAGTTTCAATTGCAAGTTGAACTTGAGAAGGATTGAAATCAATCACATTCACATTTGAATGATCTTTAATACCAAATAATTTTTTATATTTAATTAACTGCTTAGTTTCTATATTAAGAAAATTTTTCTCAATATATTCTAAACGATTGTCAATCCAATTCATCATTTTATTTAAATCATAAGTTGTAAATTTGCTACCAGATCGTGAAGACCAACGTTTAAACTCTCGTGCATACGCTCCATTTTCTTCTAAGTGGGTAAATAAATTATTTAAATGATTTTTTAAGCGAATATTATTAAAATGATTTTCACTTGTTCTTTTATTTTCGAGCCAATATTTATTAAAATTATTCCTAAATAAAATATGTTCACTATTTGTTCGTGTGTAACAAGTCAATAGACTTGCCTGATTTTCAATAGATACATTATAAGTCAATTTTGTATTGATTGCTTTATTATTGTAAATTTCTTTATAGTTACTATAATCAATATCAAAAGCACCGTCTTTCATCCAACCTACAGCGCCCAAAGACATATCAAGATCCCATGGAATATAATAAATTTTAAAATCTTGTGAAAATAATTCGTTGGTATTCCAAATTGAGTTTTTACTTAAAGCAGGATAGACCGCTAAATGCACATTATTTGTTATATTATCGAGAGCTTGTGTTGCTAAAATAGTTGACAGGTATGCTTGACTATAGTTTTTATCAAAGAACTGTATGAAATTTGGATTGCAAATAACATTTCTATTTGCAAAAGAAGCCAATCCTGCTCCATTTTTATGTAGTTTTGAAACACTAAATAAATCTCCTTTTTTACCTAGTAACGCATCTCTCAAAACATCTTCATTGTTCTTTTTTATAGAATAAACATTCTGATTATTCATTTCAAACATATTAAATAAGTTCTCAGAGTCATTTTTAAAAACTAAATCCGATGGATTGACAGTATTCATGAGGGCATACACACCGTAGTATTCGCCTTCAATAAAAACATCTATATAGGACATATTTATATTTTCGTGAATTGAGTTCCCAGCAATTTGCCTGTTAAATAGATCGTGACCAAATTTTTCACGAATCATTGAAGAATCTAAATATGATGAATATAAACTGTATTCATTTGATTTTGAATAAACGTTAAATTTCTCTTTAAATATTTTAGATAGATCATTATCTCCATATAATGCAAAGGACTGTTTTGGATTTTTTAAACTCCCTTTTCCTCGTGTGTTCATTTTAATTTTAGCTTGTAAGTTTTCAGTTGAAAGACCATCTGTAAAAGTTAAAATATTATCATTTATTATAGGATGATTTTGAATACTATTCTTTTGTATTTCAAAAATAGGTAATTTTGAAAATGTTAAAAGAAATCTTTTAACTTCAAATGACTCAAAATTTTTCTTAATAATAATTGAAATATCAGTTGGAACATTATTATTATACACAGATAAAATATCTGAAATTTTTATTAAATTATTTGCCATAAGAGTGTTATTGATATATATTTCATATCCTTCCTCAAATTGAAAAATAACTTCTTCTTTATTATTTTCTAATTCATTTTGCTTATTTATACCCTGAACAATAATAAAACCATTTTTATTATCGACAAAAACCTTTCTATTTAAAGAATCAACTGATTTAACATAAGTAAGATCTCTATTTATAAATATTTTTTCTTTTTCAATATTTCTACATGATATATTTATAATTACTAATAAAAACCAAAAAACAATACATGATTTATAATTTAAATTCATTAATTCACCTGAAAGATAAAAATTTTTAACAAAAAAATAACTATTTTTATAAAATAAAAAATAGTCTACAAATTTATATTATTTTAAATCAATTATTTATAACAAATCCCTTTCTATCCCTTTTTTTTAAAAATAACTTGAAACAAATGAAGTCATATAAGAAAATTCTTATAATATCGAGTTAATTCAATTAATAGACAAAATCAAGGAAACAGGCAGATTTATAAAAATAAAAATCCATCTATTATTTTAAAGTATATTATAAATAATATAAATTATATTTTTTAATTATTTTTTGTTTTTTTAAAAAAAAATTAATACTATATATTAAAAATATCAATTTTAAATAATTTATTGCTATTTAAATAATGCAAAATAATTTAAATCACTTTGTATTATTTAAATACTTTAATGTATAAATACTATGGTAATCAATATTTTTATCAAATGCTTTACTTTCGATCAACATATTTGCAAACTCACGCCAACGCACATCTGTCATAATTCCCATACCGTACAACTCTGCATCGCCGCCCGAAATAATTTTTTCGTTTATGAACTTTTGATGAGCAAACTGCAACAACTCATCTGTCATTTCTGGATTTGCATTTTTTATAAGTTCATTCCCAAGGGTTGGATTTTCTAAATAGCTTTTCCATCCCTCAAGAGTTGCATTAACAAAATTTTGAACAATTTTAGGGTGTTTTTCTTCAAACTTTTTTGTGGTGGTTAAAAGTTCTCCATAACCTGAAAATCCATAATCAGACAATAATATTGCGACAGGTTTAAACCCAAAGTTTTTTTCTATTAAATATGGTTCTGAAGTTAGGATTCCCTCTTGAATTGAATTTTTATCTTGCAAAAAAGGTGTCAAAGAATGCGAATATGATTTCTTTTGACTCTCTTTATAGCCATATTTTCCTTCTAAAAAACCCCATATAGAAGCAGCTGTAGGAGCAGAAATAAAGATTGGCTTATTTTTCATATTTTCTAATGTATCATTCCCCACATTTGGGTGAGCTAACAAAACTTGAATATCTTTCTGAAATATCGCAGCCACACTAATAATAGGAAGTTTTTGTTTTGCTGCACTCATCATAATATATGATGCTGGCACATAAAACTGCACTTCATCTGCTAATAAAAGTTGAATCCCATTTACCTGGGGACCTCCCATTTTTATTTTGACATTGAGACCATATTTTTCATAGATTCCTTCAGCAACAGCCTGATAAAAGCCTCCATGCTCTGCTTGCGCAAACCAATCTGTACCAAGCACCAAAGGAAAATAATCATTATTTTCCTTAGAATTTATGGTTCCATGATTTTTCTTTCCTAAAACATAAAAAATCATTACCGCTAAAATTACGAGCAAAATAAAATATGGTATAGTTCTGAATTCTTTCTTAATTTGATTTCTCATCTACACTATCCTATGGAATTGATGTTGTGCTTTATCAAACACTTCTAAATACGAGATCACATGTGGACTTTATCAAATTAGACAACGTGAGTAAAATGTTTCAAAATCTCACAGTTTTAAAAAAAGTTTCAATGGAAATTCATAAAGGGGAATTTATTGGAATTTTAGGACCCTCTGGCTGTGGAAAATCTACCTTACTGACACTTCTTTCTGGCCTTGAAAAAATATCTTCGGGTGTTTTACATAACAATTCAACAAAAGGTAAATCTGCTTTTGTTTTTCAAGATTCTTGTTTGATGCCATGGAAGACACTTGAACAAAATATAGCAATACCATTAGAAATTCTAAATTTATCTCGACAAGAAATTGAAGAAAAAGTTAATAAATATTTAAAGATTTTAGATCTATATAAATTTAGAAAAAATTACCCAAGAGAGCTCTCCGGAGGAATGAAAATGCGTGCATCAATTGCACGTGCACTCGTAACCGATCCTGAAGTCATACTTATGGATGAACCATTTGCGTCTCTCGATCAAATATTACGAGAAAGACTTGTCGATGAAATCTATGAAATATATTTAAGGAAAAATTTAACGGGTATATTTGTTACACACAATATTGCAGAAGCCGTCTTTTTATGTAACCGTATTTATATTTTTTCATTTCATCCAGGACAAATTATTGGTCAAATTCAAATTAATAAAAGCAATATGGACATGAAAAAATACAGAAATTCAGATGTTTTTCATCAAACATGTGTTAAAATTAGAACAATTTTGGAAAACTCAAATGAATAGAACAAAAATTAATTTAACTTCATTTTTATACCCTCTTTTATTTTTAATTTTTATTTTGTTATTCTGGGAATTTTTAATTATTTATTTTAAGATACCCAAATATTTTCTCCCCTCTCCTTCCAATGTCCTCAATGCATTCATTTTGAATATTAAAACTTTTCTAATAGCAACATTAGTTACCTTAAGCATTACATTTCTTGCCATTACTCTTTCAATCATTTCTGGAGTTTTAATTGCAATAGGAGTATTCCAATATAAAATACTTGATAAAACCATTTCGCCCTATATTGTTATTTTACAAACGACTCCAATTGTTTCAATTATTCCTCTACTCATTATTTGGTTTAAAAGTAATACATTCATTACCTTGGTTATTTGTGCATGGATAGCCTGTATTTTTCCAATTATTTCAAACACCCTCATTGGTTTAAAAAGCACCGATAAATCATTAATAAAAATTTTCAGAATATACGGAGCTTCTCAAACTTTTATGCTTAAAAAATTATATATTCCTTCGGCTCTTCCCTACTTTTTAAGTGGATTGAAAATATCAGGAGCATTGGCATTAATAGGTGGAATCTCCGCAGAGTTTATTGCAGGAACGGGAGGGAGAGCATCAGGTATTGCTTATATTCTTTTAATGGCCGGCTATAATTTAGAAACAGATAAATTATTTGCAGCTCTCTTTATTATTACAGTACTTGGAATTTTTATTTACAGTCTATTCAATTTTATTTCTTATTTATTATTAAAACAATGGCATGATAGTTCAACAAATTTTTAAAATTATAGAACTGCAGAAAGAGAGCAGAGCAAATAATGCGCAGTTCTTGTTTTTTGCACATCCGCAGTGTGACGTTGATTTGATTTTATAAAGCAAGTGAAAGAATATGTATCTTCTTCATTTTCTATTTCAACGAATTTCCAAGAGTATTTATCAAGAATTTTTTTAGCTGATTCAATATTTGATAAGCTTTTCTTTTTAAATGCCATTGCTAAATAAAATCCTTCCTTTTTTTGATCTTCTGACTCCGAATGGATTTCATCTTTATTGCCACACTCTGCTAAAACAATGTCTGAATTGAATTTTTTTAAAGTCGCTAAAGCCATTTGTAATGCTAAATCATGTGAAGCTTTATTTTCTAGCAAAACTATATTATCTGGAAGCTGAAGAATTTCTTTTCTTACTCTATTATTATTTGCAACAATTGCTCCTACAAAATAAGTAGAATTTTCATTTAATGAACTCAACTCTTTACTTAAATAGCCTGCACAGGTACTTTCGGAAAATGCAATATTTAACCTTAATTTATTAAGCCGCTCTAAAATATAATTGGGAACTTTTTTATCTTCACTGTATAAAATATTATTTACAAATGCTTTTTCAACAGCAGATTGATAATCTTGATTTAAAAAATTTTCGCATTCAAATTTTTGAGATTTAGAAGTAGGAAAAAGAGTCACACCATAAGAAACATAATAAGGATGAGCCTGATAAGAAATCACAGAATTAGGGAAGCGGGCAATAAGCAATTTTTCAGCAACCTCAATTGCTGTTTGCATAAATGATTCGCCCATTAAAAAAACTTGCCAATTTTTTGAAACAGGCATAGCTGTTTCATCATATAAATTTGGTAAGACAGAATTTAAAAACATAGGCTCCATCTCATATGGCACACCTGGTAAAGAATAAATTTTAATTGTTTTACCAAATTTTTTGCCCGTGGTACAAAAACCAGCAGCAGTTCCTAATTTATTTGGAATAAGTTCACAGCCTTCTGGTAAAAATGCTTGTTTTTTATTGCTTTCAGGAATAGATTCTCTGCCAGCTTTGACAAAAAATGCTGCACAAGCAGCCCAAGCCTCATCATTAAATTTAACAGGAATATCAAAAAAATGTGCAACAACCTCTGCGGTGAGATCATCTGATGTGGGGCCTAGACCTCCAGTCATTAAAATAACATCACATCTTTCTGCCAGATAATTTAAACAATCAATGAGATCTTCTTCTAAATCTGAACACATCATGGAAGCTTTAACCGAAACACCAATACGTCTTAAATGCATTCCCATGAATGGCCCATTAGTATCTTTCGTTTTTGCAGAAAGGACTTCATTGCCAGTTATTAAAAACCCTGCAGATTTCATATCAACACCTCAGAATATTATTTTTTATGCTCAAAGCATTTTTAAATTAAATATATTTTACTTTAAACACTCCCAAACTTCCTTCGTCAAATCAAAATTCCAAAATCCACCATTATTTTTCATGCGCGTTTCTAACATTTTATTTGAAAGAAGATAGCTTATATTTTTTGCAGAGTTTTCGACAGAAATTTTACCACTCGGATTCATATCTGTTTTGACACTTCCTGGATGCAAACTTAGGATACATATTTTTTTATTTTGATTTTGAAATTGTAAAGCAACATTTTTTGCAAATTGAATAACTGACCTTTTTGACATTCGATAAGCTGCATAAGAGTATGTATCATAAGAATCATGCCCCATGAGACTTGAGACAAATGCTATAGTCGAACATGAACTCATTAATTGCATAAATTTATTATTTGCTTCAATCAAACCAAAAACATTTGCTTCATATATTTTATGAATTTCAGTGTAATTAACATCAAGAGAGTCAGCTCCACTATCTAATGAAAATACGCCTGCGTTGTGCACAATTAAATTTAGCTCAATAGAGTTTTTTTTCAAAAAATTTGATAAATAAGAAATAGAATTTGGTTTTGTTACGTCAAGATATAATGAGTCAAATATATTTGTATTTTCATATAAAACTTTCGAACGAGCCGTTGGAATAACTGCAAAGTCTTCTTGACTCAATTGTTTCACCAATGCATTGCCAATCCCCCTTGAAGCACCCGTTACAAGAGCAACACCGTTTGAACAGTTATTTGCAACATCTTTTATCCAATGTTTTAATTTATCCGATATTTTATTTTCTGGATCAAATATATCGATCTCTTTATTATTTACAAAAAGTTTAGGTGTCATATGACATCCAGATTTTTCTAACATGGCACTCACACCACAGTATTTTGTAAAACTTAAAAAAACAGCATTTGCAACTTTTTCAACATTAAGTTCTTTACCATTTACATAATAATTAATATTGCACTTTTCAAATACTTTGGGATGGACTGTCGTTTGTTCTGCATCACATTCAACTATCAATTCTTCGAGAGGTTGCCGCATTTTCTGCAATGTACTGATAACATCAACCGAAGTGCATGAAGCCATACCTTGTAACACGAGCTCTTTTGGATTTGGAGCAATTTTAACTGCATCCCCATTTTTTACTGATATTTGTATTTTTTCACCTTCATCACACTCCGCATAAAATTCCCAATTGTGCGGATACTCTTTTCCTTGCCAAATAGTTTTAATCTTCATTTAAGTTTTCCTTTTATTATATATAATATTTCATTAAAAACTAAATAATTATTTTTCCAAATTGTATGACACTTTTAATTCTTAAGTTTTTAGAATCAAGGACAACTAGATCAGCATCAAATTCTGGCAAGAGTCTGCCTTTTTTCAAAATACTCTTTTTGCTGCCATCAATTCCTAAGCACTCAGCTGCATTTGTAGAAGTCATTGGCAGGGCCTCTTCTAATGTAACTAATTTTTGAGTTACTATATTTTTAAATGCTTCATAAACAGAAATAGCAGAACCTGCTAAAGTTCCATCTGCATTTATATATTTTCCATCTTTTACAAAAATTTCTTTTTCATTTATATAAAATCTTTTCATATCTGTACCAAAAGGGGCCATGGTATCAGACACTAAAATGAATTTTTTATTATTCTTAACTTTAAATGCAAGTTTTAGAGATTCAAAACTAACATGTTGGCCATCCGCAATAATTCCACACCAAGAATCATCATGTAAAAGAGAAGCTCCCACAACACCTGGTTCACGACTTCCAAATTGACTGCATGCATTAAATAAATGGGTCACACCTTTAACGCCTTGTTTAAAAGCCTCATTCATTTGTGCAAAAGTTGCATTGGTATGACCAGCAAATAATATTACTTTTTTTTGCCTGAAAGCCTTAAGAATTGATTTTTCAATTACCTCTGGAGCAAGGGTAATAAGTGTCACAGCATTTTTTACAGAAGTCATTAACTGAATTTCATCAATTGTAGGCGTTCTTATATATTGTTTAGAGTGAATCCCATTTTTTTCTTTATTAATAAAAGGGCCTTCAAAATGAATGCCAAGAATTCCTGGTAAGAATTTTTTGACACAATCTTTAATCGTTAACACTGCCTGTGATATTTTCAGAAAATCATCGGTTATTAATGTTGGTAAATATGAAGTAACTCCATGGATAATATGAGCACGAGAAATTTTTAAAAGAGCATTTTCTGTTGGTGTTTCGTTAAAAAAACAACCTCCTCCACCATTTAATTGGATATCTATAAATCCTGGGACTACAATATTCCCTTTTAAGTCAAATACTGTTTTAATATTTTTATTTGGTTGTCGAGAAGTGAGATCTTTAATTTTTCCATCAGAAATTATTATATTCTTTTGTTTGACAAAAGAAATCCCATCAAAAACCCGTGCGTTTTTAAGGCAAATCATGAATAACCTCTTATGATACTACAATCAAAATTTAGCTCTGATTGTATTTTTCTCTTATCATAAGAAGAGCTCCATCGCACGCGTCTCCTCTGGGAAGAACCAAACGCTTTTTAATATTCGGTTTTAATAAAGAAACAATAAATTGTGAAACCCCTCCTACAAAAGAGCAAGGGAGTTTTATTTTTGAATCATTTTCAAACTTATCCAATGCAAAAAATATTTTTTCAATATGAGTTGCAGCATTATTTAGAAGATAAAGAGCAATTGTATCTTTTTGCTCTGCAAATTTAAAAACATCTCTTGCAATTTCTGCATATTTTGTTGCATTTGCATAACATGCCCATTCCGTCACACTTTCTGCACTGCCGCCTAATTTCTGTTTGACGTGTTGCAAAAGCAGAGAGTCGATTCCTCTTCCATCGCAAAGATGAAGAGTTTTTCGAATGGTTTCGAGACCAAGCCAAGCCGCTCCCCCTTCATCACCATGAGGAAAGCCCCAACCTCCCACTTGATATTTTCCTTTTTTAGCATATTTAAGACCAACAACTCCTGTTCCACATATAATAATCGATCCATAATTACCTGAATGAGCACCTAGACAAGCTACAAATGCGTCGGATTGAATTTCACAATGCGTAAAACCTAAATTCTTTTGCTTGGCTAAAAACTCTTCACGAACAGATTGAACCTCATAGCCTGCTAACCCCATACCAACATGAAAATGTACATCTTTCGATTTATGAACATCATTTAAATCTGCTGCATAAATAGCTTGCTCAAATGCATTTGATATTGATGAGATTGCAACGTCAACAGACAAACGAATGTTGGCTGGCCCAGCCCACCCCTCTCCAAGAACCTTTCCATCTTCTGACTCTAAACGAATATGGGTTTTCGTTCCCCCTCCGTCTACTCCAATGAAAAAGTTCCTAAGCATTTTTACTCTTTTTCCTCAACTTTTCGGTCATTCAATTTCTGGATAGGTCTAGCGTTCATATGAAATATTTTAGAAAATCTTTCTAATTGCTTAGGGGATACCTCAATTGGCTTTTTTAAAAGAATCCAATTTACGATTTCTGAGCAAGGAGGAGTGGTCAATGAGCCTGAATAATTATAATACCCAGTATCTTGAGGAAAAATGTCTATTCCATTAAACTTTGCTTCAACCTTTGTTTCACTGTCACTCTTCTCAGGTAGGTTATCAAACAAAGCTTCAAATGCTTTATTTTTATTACCTTTCTTCATTAGAACCCCAACCACTGCAAGGTTTCCATCTTCTTTTTTATGGACAAAATGCACTTCCATTTCTGAACGTTTGCCATCTAAAGCATGCTCACTCGGCGTATGGAAGTGAAACTGTAAAAGCTCATACACATCATGATTTATGGTTAATTTACTCCCTTTTTCATAATTAACTTGAATTGTATGACCATTGTTCAAAATATTTAAAGGAGTGCTAAAATAGGCGAAACTGAGAACGGGTATTTCATCATTTTTTTTACTTTCCTTAGACTTAACATCAACGGGAGATTGTTTTTTACCAGCTATACAAGATTGAAATTCATGTTTTAATGTTCCCCATTTTGCTGGACCTGTAGCACCCTCATAACTCCAGTGTACGGCTTTGTCAGCATTGGCCATGAGTTGTGAAAAAGCTTTATTTTCAATTGTAAAAAAGAAAAATAAACTTGAAATGATTATAGAGGTTTCAAACCTTATACCCATCAGCGCTATCCCTCCTCACTTAAAAATTTGTCTTCAGTTAATATAAAATATAGTCTACAAATGTTCATTCTAGGATGCAAACAGGCTCACATGCTAGAAAGTTTCACTGAAAGGACAATCATGACAAAGTATTGGGCAAAGAAGTTTAAAAATATCATACTAACAGGTATGCCGGGCTCAGGAAAAACAGCCTTCGGAAAAATCTATGCTCACGTTAGTGAAAGATTATTTTTAGATTTCGATGCTTTCATAGAGTCCACTACAAAAAAGTCTATTACACAATTATTCGAAATTGAAGGTGAAGATGGTTTTAGAAATCTTGAAGAAAAGATTTTACATAAGCTTGAACGTAGGCATAATTTTGTTATCGCAATGGGAGGAGGAACTCTCCTTAAACCTGATAATTTAAACTATGCACGTCGCTTAGGGCTTATTGTAACACTTAAAACTCCTCTTGAAATCATTAGCAAACGCATTTTTGAAATAAAAGAAACTCGCCCACTTTTTATAAATTGTAAAACAATTGAAGACGTGCAAGAAAAAGTAAATATTCTTTGGGATGAAAGAAAAGACGCTTATGAACAATCTGATGTCGTTATAGAAACAGCATATAATTCTATAGATACTTTAAAAATGCACCTTTCTTTAATTGAAAGACGTGCAGATAACAGAGAGTATATGCAAGAAGTGTATAATATAATTAATAAAAAATTAAAACAGTCCAATCGTTGGGTAGAAAAAGATGAAGTTATTCCTGAAAAAATTTCAGATTTATAAATTCTCAGAATTATTAAAAATATTATTATTTATACTTTTTACACGATCTTGATAAAATTATAATTACTTCTTAATCTCTGTCTGAATTTGCCAACAAACAATACCACCACTACTCCCTCTCAAATAATGAATTTTAAATTTTTTTAACTTCGTTGCTAGCCTTGATCATAATTGATCTGTTACCTTTGTTCTCAACATGTTTCCTCTCATAAGTTAGACTTCGTAATCCAACTTTTGCAGGCAACCTCCCAAAAATCTAGTTTTCTATAGAAGTTGAAAGCTACCCTAATGTCTTTAAATTTATATTTAAAATCTTCAGAACCAATAAAGAATCTATGAAAATATATCCATATGCTTTTTAAAGGCTTACAATAAAATATTCAGAAAAAATAGATATGAATCTCCATATCTATTTATAATTTTTACAGCAAAATATTCTATCTTTTCTTCACAATTGATTATATGAAAGCCTGGATCATTTGATTTTTTGTATTTAAAAGCTGCTCACCACGGCTAATCCAACAGCTTATAATATATGAAATATTAAAAATATTTTTCATCCTAGATGGATAAAGTAAATTATCAAATTTAATTGATCATTTTTATTCAATTAAAAAATTATTTTTTAAAAAAATCAGTAAAAAAAACTAATTTTAATATTTATTTAATGTCAATATTAAAGAAAAAATTCTTGACGATTTTTGAAAGTTCATCTATATTTTTTTTGATGATGGAATTTTCTTAAGTATTTATACCATCATATTTTAAAGCCTTACCCCTTTAAAAATAATAAATTTATTTACATATAAATTTTCCAACTAATACTTAATATGAAAGGTTTTTGATGTATAATAAATTAATAAAAAATACTATTTTTTTCACTACACTCTTTTGTTTAAATGCCAATGCATCACCTGTAGATGAGATTAGTAATTATGAACAAAATACAAAGTATAATAATGATACAAAACATTATGTGTATTCAGAGACAGCTCATAGTTACTTTAATAATCAAGGAGAGTATACTCATTTAATCGAAATCCCCATCTATGAAGACATCTCATTTTCTTCTAAAATGAGTGATAATTTTTCAATGCCAAAATTTACAGTCATTCGAATGTCTGAGGCATCAGCATATCACGTAGGACAAACTCATGGTGATATAGATAAAAGCATACCTATTGTATTATATTTAAGAAATGGAAATGGTGAAATCATTTCATCCAGTAGTGGAATGAGTATAAAAATGCAAAAAAATTATGTTTTAATATCGATAGACTCTAAAGAAAGTGCATATAATATCGGAAAAATATTATATAATACACGTTATTATATGCTAGGTGCTACATCCACTGTTCATAGTGAATTTTTAATTAGTAAGAACCATCTTACATCTATTACAAATGAAAATGTGGCTTCAGTTATCAAAGAAACTAAATTATTTACAAACAAAGAACTTACTGTGAAGATTCAATTTGTTAAAGCTAATTCTGATTCCCCTTTTTCAGGATACTTTCTTAACAAGTCACTACACAAATATCAACCAGATATAGATCTTTATAATAATAATGAAATGCAAATTAATGCAAAACCTGAAAATCTCTAAAAGCAAAATATATGTTTATAATTTTTAGTTAAAAATTTGGTATTTATAGGTAAGAAATGAATTGCTCCAATATGTTAAAAAAATTTTATTTACTTTTAATTTTATTATATTTAATTTGTAAGGTGCTTCTTGCAATACCAAGTTTCTTAGCCACTAAGCTTAAATTCATTTTCTCTGCATAAAATGTTTTCAGATAAGTCCTTAATAGGATTTCACACATTTCTTTAAATGAAAATAATTTTCCTTCTTGATTTTTAATAGGAATTTGCAAAGTATCTTTATCAATTATTAATTCATTATAACGCAAATCTTTTTCTTTCGATTTTTCTAAAATTCTTTCAGGAATACCCATTGGAGATAAAACTTTTTTATTTTGATGCTCTGTCATAGCTCTTAAACAGTTGCGCAACTCACGAACATTGCCTTCATCCCAAGGTAATTGGCATAGTACATTCATTGCTGTTTGTTCAATTTTATAGGGACCACCTCGCATTTTTTTACAAAAAAATGAAATGAGATCTGGAATTTCATTTTTTCTCTCTCTTAATGATTTTAATAATATTTCAGTTTCACAAAGTCGCTGCCAGAGATCGTTACGAAATTCTCCTTTTTCAACTTGTTTACCTAATGGAATATTTGATGCCGCAATAAATCGAACATTTATTTTCCTCGGAGTTGATTCTCCAATTCGAGTGACCTCTTGATTTTCAAGCACTCTTAAAAGTGCCACTTGAGCATTTGTCGAGAGACTTGCAACTTCATCTAAAAAAAGCCAGCCACCATGCGCATCTTCTAACAAACCTGATTTATGTGTATTTGCGCCCGTAAAAGCGCCTTTAACATGACCAAACAACACACTTTCTAATAAACTCTGCGAAATACTCCCACAATTTACCTTTATAAAAGGCATATCTTTTACAAAATAAGAAAATAAATCAGCAACTATTTCTTTGCCTGTACCAGACTCTCCTTCAACATAGACTGATGTGATTGCTGAATTTATTATTTGCGGAATACGGTAATATATTTTTCTTACAGTTGCGCCAGCAAAGCTATGCAAAAAATCATGCTGGCATTCTTTCTTTTGCTGAAAAACATCAGATATTCCTCTTTTTAAAAATGCTGATTTACGAATAGACAAAATTTTATCGACAATATTATCCATTTTAAATTTTTTAGAAAGAAATTCATCCGCTCCAGCTTTTAAGCTTTGTAAAATAGATTCTGGATCATCTAAATTTGAACTCATAAGTACAATAATTTCAGGATGTAATTTTCTTAATTCAGAGACAATTGATATTCCGTCTTGCTGATCCTTTTCAGATAGATAAATATCAAGAATTGCAAAATCTATTTTCTTTATTTTCTGGATCATCTTTTTAAACTCTAATAAATTGATGACAGAGATAATATTAAAAGAAATATTTTTTTTATTTGTTTGAATTTTACGAGCAAAACTTTTTAATTCAAGTGGATCATCATCAAGATGGATTAAAATAAATTCTTCTGCTGTCATTACATTTTGGAATAGAGTGTTCATTTTTTTCTCACACAAATAAAGGTACTTTTTTATGAAAAAGAACCTCCATTTCTAGTCCATATGAGTCAAAATCTTATTATCATATTTTTTTAAAATAATTTCCAATTATTTTCTCTAAGAAAATTTTTTGAACTTTGTAGGTTTGTCCACTGAACAACTACCACATCCAGATGAACATCCTTGTGATTTCTCAAGTACATTCTTTTTTTTGGGCCACCATTTGTAAATAAGAAACAGTGCCGCAACAATAACAATTGATATAACAATAATTTCTTGAAGCACGATGAATTCCTTTTTTACAATTTATCTAATTAAATATTGAGTCACATGAAAAACAATAAATGAACATAAATAAGCTAAACCAAACATATAAGTAAACATAACAGTTGGCCAAACCCATGAATTGGTTTCACGTTTTGCAACGGCAAGAGTCGGTGCACATTGAGGTGCAAAAATATACCATGTTAAAAATGAGAGAGCAGTTGGCAATGTCCAAGCATTTACAAGCATTGTTTTCAAACCTTCTGCAACAGCATCTTCGCTTCCGCTAATTGCATAGACTGTACCAAGTGCAGCGACAGCAACTTCACGTGCAGCCATTCCAGGAATAAGAGCAATTGCAATCTGCCAATTGAATCCTATAGGAGCAAGAAAAGGCTCGAAAAAATGACCTATCATTCCTGCAAAAGTATAGTCAATATCAGGCAAAGTTGCACCTTCAGGCGCACTGGGGAAGGTACTTAAAAACCAGATAACCACCATCAAAGCAAGAATAAGTGTTCCAGCTTTACTAAGAAAGAGCTTTGCACGTGTTGTTAGACCCAAAAATAGATTTTTAATACTTGGCAATTTATATGTTGGAAGTTCCATAAGCAATGGGTGAACATTCCCTTTAATAAAAAATCTTTTTAGTATAAAAGCAACAACTAAAGCGGAAATTATTCCAATAACATACAGACCAAACATAACTAAACCTTGCAAATTTGCAAAACCCAAAATAGTTTTAGACGGAATAAAGGCTGCAATTATGAGTGTATAAACCGGTAAGCGAGCTGAACAAGTCATAAGAGGTGCAATGAGAATTGTGATGATACGATCTTTTTTACTTTCAATTGTTCTGGTTGACATAATACCTGGAATAGCGCAGCCAAAACTAGATAAAAGAGGAATAAAGGCGCGCCCATGCAGGCCAACACCCCCCATAAGTTTATCCATTAAAAAAGCAGCACGTGCCATATATCCAGTGTCTTCAAGTAAAAGTAAAAAGAAAAACAATGACAAAATTTGTGGTAAAAATACCAATACACTGCCCACACCCGCAATAATTCCATCTGAAATTAAACTGCGTAAAATTCCATCTGGCAAATATTCTGTAATTAAACCTTGTAGGGCAGCAAAAGAAGACTCAATTAATCCATTTGGATATTCTGATAGTGTAAATACAGCTTGGAATACTAAAAACAAAATAGCAAGAAGAGTGACCAAACCAAAAACGGGATGTAATAAAAACGCATCGAGCCTTTTTGTCCACTCAGAGGCAAAGCCTTGCTTTCTATTTGCAACACATAAAATACGCTCAACTTCTTTGTGGTAGGAGCGAACTTCTATTGCATTTGGTTCAGTCCAAACACATTTTAAATGAGAAGAATTATTTTGGTTATTCGTCGTTTCTACGCTGCTATTTTCAGTAATAAACTTTCCGACCTCTTGTTCCACAGCAGCAACAAGCTCGTTAATACCATTTTTACGAATAGCAACCGTAGGAATTACAGGCACACCCAATTCATTTGAGAGGAGTTTAATGTCAATATCATACCCTCGCTTGCGTGCAACATCCATCATATTTAATGCTAAAACAATGGGCTTACCTACTTTTTTAAGTTCAAGAACAAGCCTTAAACCGAGGTGAAGATTTGTTGCATCGGCAACACATATAATTGCGTCTGGTATGCTTTCATTCGCAAATTTTCCTAAAACTACGTCACGCGTCACTTCTTCATCTGGACTACGTGCTCTTAAACTATAAGTTCCTGGTAAATCTACAACTTTAACTTTTTTACCTTTAGGACTAAGATAAGCTCCCTCCTTTTTTTCAACAGTAACGCCTGCATAATTTGCAACTTTTTGGCGACTGCCCGTTAAAGCATTAAAGAGAGCTGTTTTCCCACAGTTTGGATTGCCAACTAAAGCAATACGCGTTTGAGTTAAAATATTTACTTGAGATGACATTTTAAGAGATCTTTCTTACTAAAATTGCTTGAGCTTCTTTACGACGCAATGCAACTAATGAACAAACGCGAATGAGAACGGCAATTGGATCTTTTCCAATCATTCCTTCATGCTCTAAAGTAACTTCAGTGCCTTCCACAAAACCCATTTCTAAGAGCCTTTTTTCTAGTTCACCCGCAGGAAGTGCGCTTTCAGAATCTAATTGTTTTTCACTAATGAGAACAACTTCACCTCTTTCTCCTTTTTTTAAGTCGCATAAAGAAAAGAAATTTTGAGGAGCAGCTAGATCGTTGCAGCTTTTCAGACCAAGATCGACAGCATGAGCTGCAGCCGTTTTTACTTGCATTGAGGAAACCTCTAATAATTTGATATTATATGAAATTAATGGTATTTTCCGGACTTTGGAAACAACCAGCACAACTTATGCTAGCACTCATGATAACGATTATCAATATCGGAAGGTGGATATATAAGCGACATTATAGGTGAGAAATTAACGATTATTATTCATTTTTCTTTCGAGTGGCAATATCTACCCAGACTGCTAATAATAAAATACTCCCCTTAACTATGTACTGCCATGTGACTTCAATGTTCATAAGACTCATACCATTGTCTAAACTAGCCATAACTAATGCACCAATGATTGCCCCAAATATGGTTCCAACCCCACCCATTGTGCTTGTCCCACCAATGATAGCTGCCGAAATTGCATCGAGTTCAAAGTTTTGTCCAGCAGAGGTAGTTGCCGCGTTCAATCGCGCTGTTAAAATAATTCCTGCAACAGCTGCAAGAGTTCCCATTAAAATGAAAACACTCAAAGTTCTTTTCTTAATATTTATTCCTGAAAGTTTTGCTGCTTCAAGATTTCCTCCCATTGCATATAAATGTCTTCCAAAAATTGTATTATTTGTTACTATATGGAAAATAATTCCTAAAATGAATACCAATAAAACTGCGTAAGGAATTCCCATATAAAAAGCCATCACTAAAAAAAACGCCGCAATGGAAATTGAAAATAAAACTATACTTACAAATTCTAAAGATTTTGGTAGGACAGTAAAACCATATTTTATTCTTGCATTTCTTTTCTTAATTCTCATCATAATAAAAGCGGAGATGCAAATGAATGATAATAATATTGTTAAATCATTGAATGGAGGCTGTTCTCCAATAGTAAAACTATTTGAAAATAAAGAAGTGAAACCAAGAACAGGATTGCCAAGTTCATCAAGCACAATTTTTCCAGAAGAATCTATTTGAGTAACTTGCGAAAAAATAATGGAAGGTAGATATCCTTGCCCAATAAGTTTAAAAGAATCACTCATTGGGCCAATTGTTCGGCCATCTGTAATACCCAAAATTGCACCACGGAAGGCAATCATACTTGCTAACGTAACAATAAAAGCAGGGATTTTTCTATAAGCCACCCAGTATCCTTGCCACACCCCAATTAGCGCACCTAAAGCGAGGGCTGTTAGTATCGTGGGTACAGCTGGCCAATTATAATTGACTTGCAAAATTGCTGCCGCAGCACCAATGAATCCAGCAACTGAACCAACAGATAAATCAAGATGACCTGCCACTAAAATCATAGTCATTCCGATTGCTAAAACGCCCACTGTAGAGCTTTGTAAAAATAAATTTGATAAATTTCTTGGTGAAAGAAAAAGAGAGCCGGTTAAAAATGTAAATACCAACCATATTACAAATAAAGCAATTAACATTGTATATTGGCGAATATTTTTCTTAAACGAAAATAATATGATTTCCCAAAATTCTGATTTTTTTAAATCTGAATTTAAATTTTCTACTGAACTTTGTTTTAGCAAATTCATAAAATCAAATTTTCTCCTTTTAAATATCCAGTTGCATATTGCATTATTTTTTCTTGCGACGCATTTTTGTAAAGTATTTCACCTGCAATACTTCCTTCATGCATTATTAATATACGATCACTCACCCCCAATACTTCTTGTAATTCAGATGAAATCATTAAAACACAGACTCCTTTTTCAACTAATTCATTCATGATTTTATATATTTCAAACTTTGCCCCCACATCAATTCCACGGGTTGGTTCATCTAAAATTAAAACTTTTGGATGAGTCATTAGCCACTTTGAAAGAACTACTTTTTGTTGATTTCCACCACTTAAATTTCCAGTTTTCTCTTCTATTGATTTGGCTTTTATCCTAAGTTCATTAACATATTTATAACTCGCAGAAATCTCTTTATTCTCATTTACAATTCCAAAATTTGAGATTTTTTCTATACTTGAAAGAGTCGTGTTTTCTTTGATATCCATTCCGAGTATAAGTCCATACCTTTTACGATCCTCAGAAACCAAGGCAATTCCTTCCTGAATTGCATCTTTTTCTGAAACAATTTGAAGTTTCTTACCGTTTAAATAAATCTCTCCATTTGTTACTTTACCCCAAGCTCCAAATAAACTCATTACAAGTTCTGTTCTTCCAGCCCCCATTAATCCTGCAATTCCTAAAATTTCTCCTTGATGCAAAACAAAATTTACATTATTTACAACTTTTTGGCCTGTATTAGGGTTTTCTACAGTCCAATTTTTAACTACGAAAATTGGACTACCTAATTTCTTTTCAATTCTAGGATATATTTGAGTCAGCTCTCTTCCAACCATTTTAGCTATTAACTTATCTTCATTAATTTCAATTGTTTTATTAGTCACTACTGTTTTGCCATCGCGCAATATTGTCACACGATCTGAAATTTTAAAAACCTCCTTTAATCTGTGGGAAATATAAATACATGTTTTTCCTTTATTTCTAAGTTCTTTAATTATTTCTAAAAGATTATCTGCTTCTTTTTCAGTTAAAGCAGCCGTTGGTTCATCTAAAATTAAAATATTCGCATTCTTTGCGATTGCTTTTGCAATTTCAACCAACTGCTGCTCACCAATTCCTAATTGTGAAACTTTATCAGTTGGATTTATTTTTAAATTAACTTCCTCTAATATTTTTTTTGCTTGGCAATATGATTTTTCCCAATCAATGAATATATTTTTTGTATATTCATGCCCTAAAAAAATATTTTCGCAAACAGTCATTTCCTTAACAAGCGCTAACTCTTGATAGATAATTGAAATACCAGCATTCTCGCTATCCCGAGTTCCTTTAAATGATTGTAACACTCCATCAACAAATAATTCTCCTTCAAAACTACCCGAAGGATATAATCCGCTCACTATTTTCATAAGTGTTGATTTACCTGCTCCATTTTCTCCACATAGAGCATGTATCTCCCCTTTTTTAACCGAAAAATTCACCGACGAAAGCGCTTGCACTACACCAAATTTTTTCCCAATATTTTTCATTTCAAGTGCAGAACAAATCAAAAAATCCTCCTTAAAATAAATTCAATAAAAAACTGAATTATTTTTACTTTGCTTTAAACTTATAAACATCTTCTTTTTTAAAAAATCCAGATTCAATAAATTCTTTATCAATATTGTACTTATCAACAATAATTGGTTCCATAAAAATTGAAGGAACATTTTTCTTACCATTTGCAGAATAAAATTTCGTTTTAATAGGTTTATTTTCGGCAATATCTTTTGCAGTTTGAATAACAAGCTCTGACAATTTATTTTGATCTTTATAAATTGTCATTGACTGCGTTCCTGCAATAATTCTTTGTGCTGCAGTTAATTCGGAATCTTGACCTGTTACATAAACTTTCCCGGCTAGTTTTTGCGAAGCCAAGGCTTGGATAATTCCCCCCGCAGTATTATCATTTGGTGCAAGAACGGCATTTATATTATTTTTATTCGCCGTCAATGAGTTTTCCATCAGACGCTGAGCAACACTGGGCTGCCAGTCTTGTATGTTTTGTTCCATAACTATTTTTACATCACCTTTTTTAACAAGAGGTTCTATATGTTTCATTGCAGCTTCATGTAATATTTTAGAATTATTATCTGTTGGAGCTCCTAAAAAGACAACATAATTTCCTTTTGGAACATTTTTTGCGAGATATTGCCCTTGCAACTCGCCAATTTTAGAATTGTCAAATGAAATATAGAGGTCAAGATCTGAATTTAAAATCAGTCTATCAAGAGATATAACTTTTATTCCCGCCTTATGCGCTTTATCAATGAGTGTTCCTGCGGCTGCAGCATCTTGAGGAGCAATGATTAGAACATTCACTTTTTGTGAAAGTAAGTTTTCAACTTGAGCCGCTTGGACAGAGGCATCTTGGTCAGAAACTTGCATTAATATTTTTACCCCAAGTTTTTTTGCTGCCGTTTCTAAACCCTGTTTATAGCGTACCCACGCAACATCTCTTTGGGTCGGTAAAGATATTCCAACACGAATTTCATT
The DNA here is from genome assembly GCF_009208585.1 of Fluviispira multicolorata. Taxonomy (GTDB): domain Bacteria; phylum Bdellovibrionota_B; class Oligoflexia; order Silvanigrellales; family Silvanigrellaceae; genus Silvanigrella; species Silvanigrella multicolorata. The sequence continues at coordinate 258,007 of NZ_WFLN01000005.1, read as the reverse complement.
ACCAAATGCATTTATTGATAATAATGAAGAAAAAGCAATTCCCATAGATGAAAAACGAACAAATAACCTACGCGTCATGCTGCTCATAAAAACTCCTTTAATTTAGATCTATTACACATTGAGACCTCATAATAATTACAGAATAAATATAAAAAGTCAAAATACTAAAAATAGATTGGAAATAAATTAAATTAAAATTTATTAATTATTGTTTTTTTTATAAAATATTCTCATTTTTTATATTTAAATTATTATAATTTATTTTTATTTATTTAAACAATATAAAAATTAATTAAATTTTATATTTATAAAAATAATATAATTTAGATAAACACAAGCGAACGTGCCGCTATCGATAACTATTCTTTATCATAGAGCAACAAAAATTATTATAACTATAAGCAGTTTATACGAAGTTAAGAAGCGTTTAAAAGAGGAGGAAATACAACTTTTTTGTTCAATTAATAAATAAAAAAGTGACGTTCAATTATGAATATTGTACGACACCTTTAACAATTATTTAATTAAAATTACCTAGTGATTGACTCACCCTTTGTTTTAAGAGCAAAGAACGCTATATAAACATAGCAGATTAAAGGAACAATATAACTTATACTTAAATTTGAAATATCTGCAATATATCCTTGAATTAAGGGAATAACGGCACCCCCAACAATTGCCATACAGATTATTCCAGAGCCTTTTTCTACATGAACACCAAGCTTTTCGGTACTTAATACAAATATTGTTGGGAACATAATTGAGTTAAAAAGCCCAACAGCTACAATACAAACCAATGCAAAATATCCTGTTCCCATAATAGTTAGAGCAACGAGAGTACAAGCAATAATTGCATGAATAAATAAAACTTTACTAGGCTGAATTTTAGTTGTTATATAAGAACCTATAAAACGTCCAACCATTGCGCCGCCCCAATATGCAGATAAAAACTTTCCTGCCTCACTAAATGGAATGTTTCCAATTGTTGGTTCTGCAATAAAGTTAATCATGAGACTCCCAATTGCCACTTCAGCACCAACATAAGCAAAAATTCCTATTGTACCCATGACCAGTGTTGGGTGATCAAATAATTTAAACTTTTTACTGATTGTATTGGTTTTTTGAACTACGATTTTGTTATTTGGAAACTTAAAGAAACACAAAGCAAGAGCAATTAAAATCACAAAACAAGTCAAACCAATATAAGGTAACTGAACGGAACTTGCTTGTGTTGCACGATAGATTGCAAGATCTGTAGTAGAAAGTGCAACAATTTCATCTGCTGTTTTAACTGCAACCGAAAGAATAAGAGCCGAACCAATTAAGGGCGCAATCGTCGTGCCCAAAGAATTTAGTCCTTGTGCAAAAATAAGACGACTTGATGCACGTGCTTTTGAACCAATAATTGTTAAATAAGGATTTGCTGCAACCTGAATTATAGTTACACCACTTGCTAAAATAAATAATCCAGAAAGGAAAACATAATATATTGCTATTTTTGCCGCAAGGACAAAAGAAAAGCAGCCAAGAGCTGTTAAAATGAGACCAATTAAAAAACTACTTTTGTAACCAAACTTAGTAATGAGTTTACTTGCTGGCCATGAAACAATAAAATAAGCGGCAAAAAATGTGGTTTGTACAAGCATTGTCTGTGCATAAGTTAAAGTAAATAGTTCTTTCAAATGAGGAATAAGAACATCGTTAAGACATGTAATAAAACCAAAAAGAAAAAATAAAGTTGAAACAACACCTATTGCTGCATTACTTTTTTCTGTTTGGTTTGTAATTATTTGGGGATCATTTTGTTGAGGATTCTGAGCAACTGTAACCATTTTAGCCTCTAATATTGGAAATGGAAAAGAGTCCTTAGATAATGAGTTGAACTCATTTCTTCTAAAAGGAAAAGCTTCATACAAGTAAGTATTGGAATTCTTAATTAATGTGAAGCAGCTCTGTGTGTTTTTTACATCTAAGGGATAAAATCACATAGGTTTGGCTATATGGACAAGCATTTATGAGGTTTTGGTACATCAAAACACGATCAAAAAAACATCAAAACAATTGTATTTATGACATTTGCTTTCCAACAGCCGCTTGCGCTGCAGCAAGCATAGCAATTGGAATTCGGAACGGAGAACAACTTACATAATTTAAACCAAGACTATTGCAAAATTGAACACTTGATGGCTCACCGCCATGTTCTCCACAAATTCCAAGTTTAATGTTTGGATTTTCTTGTCGTCCCAATTCACATGCATATTTTATCAAGCGTCCAACACCATCTTGATCAATCACCGCAAAAGGATCTTCTTCAAGAATACTCTCTTGTTTATAGACTCTTAAAAAAGGAGCAGAATCATCGCGGCTAAAACCATAAGTTGTTTGTGTTAAATCGTTTGTACCAAAACTAAAAAAATCGGCATGACGCGAAATTTTATCTGCTGTCAATGCAGCTCTAGGTACTTCTATCATAGTCCCAAATGGAAAGTGAGGTGCAATTTTCACAAGACGTTCTCTTAACCATTTTAATTCAGATTCTATGCCAACAAGTGGTATCATAATCTCTGGATAAACTTTTTTTCCTTGCGCTTTACATATTTCAGTGGCCTCAAGAATTGCTCTGACTTGCATTTCATAAATTTCAGGATGAGAGATGCCCAATCGGCATCCTCTATGTCCAAGCATTGGATTTGCTTCATGCAATGATCTAACCCGCTGCCCAAGGTCATCCAACGAAAGCCCTAGTTGTGCTGCTAAAATCATCATATCTTTATCAGTATGAGGTAAAAACTCATGCAAAGGTGGATCAAGCAGACGAATAGTCACTTCAAACCCTTCCATAGCACTTAAAATACCTACAAAATCATCACGTTGAAAAGGTAGTAATTTATCAAGTGCTAATTTTCGTTCTATATTATTCTTTGAAAGAATCATTTGGCGCACAACAGGAAGTCTATTTTCTTCAAAAAACATATGCTCTGTTCTACACAATCCAATTCCTTCAGCTCCAAAACTTCGAGCATACTGAGCATCTCTTGGAGTATCTGCATTGGCACGAACTTTCATTGTCCTTATTTCTCTTGCCCATTCCATAAAAGTAGTAAAATCACCACTGAGTTCTGCATTTTTTGTTTCTACTTTTCCAATCATAACTTCGCCCGTTGTTCCGTCTAATGTAAGCCAATCGCCTTCTAAAATTTCAATCCCTGCAACCTTCATAGATTTTAGTGTTTGAGAAATATTTAAAGAAGAACACCCAGCAATACAACATTTACCCATTTGCCGAGCAACTACAGCAGCATGCGATGTCATTCCTCCACGCGCTGTGAGAAAACCTTGCGAAGAATACATTCCACCAATATCTTCAGGTGAAGTTTCATCTCTGACGAGAATGACAAGCTCACCACGAGCAGCCCAACTTTCCGCTTCGAGGGCCGTAAATACAACTCTTCCAGACACAGCTCCCGGAGATGCAGGCAGTCCCTTTGCTATAATTTGTTTATGTGCTCTCGGATCAAGAGTAGGATGAAGCAATTTATCAAGATCTTGTGCATTTACTCTTAATATAGCTTCCTCTTTTGTAAGAAGACCTTCTTTAGTAAAATCAATTGCTATTTTTAAAGCCGCCTGCGTCGTCCTTTTTGCATTGCGAGTCTGCAAAATATACAATTTACTTTCCTGAATGGTAAACTCAATATCTTGAACATCTTGATAATGTCTTTCAAGTTTACTTCTAACACTTTCAAGCTGAACAAAAACTTCTGGCATTTCTTTTTCTAATAAATACAGTGATTTTGGAGTTCGAAGACCTGCAACAACATCTTCACCTTGAGCATTTATTAAGAACTCACCATAAAAAATATTTTCGCCAGTGGAAGGATCACGTGTAAAACACACTCCCGTCCCAGAGGTTTCTCCCATATTGCCATAAACCATTGAACAGATATTTACAGCCGTCCCCCAATCATTTGAGATTGAGTGAATTTCACGATATTTTTTTGCTCGAGGACAATTCCAACTTTTAAAAACGGCTCCAATTGCGTTCCAGAGCTGCTCATAAGGGTCTTCGGGAAAGGATTCCATAATGTGTTTTTGATATATTGATTTAAAAAGAACAATTAATTCTTTAAGATCTGAGGCTGTGAGTTCTGTATCTTCTTTGTAGCCACACTGTTTTTTGTATGATTCAAGCTCATCTTCCATATAATGAGTTTCTAAGTCTTTAACAACACTTGAGTACATTTGAATAAAACGTCTATAAGAGTCATATGCAAAACGAGGGTTCTCTGTCTTTTTTGAAAGGGCTTCCACAGTTATTTCGTTCAAACCCAAATTAAGAACAGTATCCATCATACCAGGCATTGAAACCCGGGCGCCTGAACGCACGCTTACGAGAAGAGGATTTAGAGAATCAGCAAACTTGGCTCCCATGGCTTCTTCTGTTTTTTTTAAAGCAGATTCAACTTGTAAAATAAGCTCCTTAGAAAAGGAGCTTCCTTCTTTTATATAATCCAAACAGACTCGAGTCGAAATCGTAAAGCCTGCGGGAACTGGTAAACCGAGAGCTGTCATTTCAGCTAAATTCGCACCTTTACCACCCAATTCCGATTTCATAGAAGCATTTCCATCAGCGTAACCAGAACCAAAAAAATATACAAAACTCATACACTCTCCTCGTAACTCAGAATTTGAGAAGTTATTAGCGATTCTCTCTAAGTAGCAATACCTGATATACATATAAATGTAAAATGACAATTATATGTAGCTGTCTGTAAAGTTATTCATCAAAACTCTGAATTTCACTGACCAAACTTTTGATAGTATATTTTTATCAATAATTTCAATAACTTTATTAACATAACCTAAGCGCATGACTTTTGCTATTGGTTATATCCAAAAATTTCAAAGAATTTGCCCAAAAAGAAAGCTTATACTTGTAAGTTGCTTTATTTTCAATTAGCACTTTTTATGGGCAACAGATGTTCATTCTTTTTACATGATTGTTCTTCTTTTTCCCTTATCCTTTGTTTTTATACAAAAAAACTATTAGAGTGCGAGGCACAATAATTGCTTAGCAAAATAGGAACGTTTTTTAAATGAGGTATCTCCAATGGGTGATGTAATTGACTTCTTCTCCAGAAAAATAATCAAAGATAACGGTAGTATAGCTGTAGCTAAAAGTGACAAAGAGCATGTTTCTAAATCTGACTTTGCCAAAGAAGCAATACGTAATAAGGCAAACCAAGAAAGATTGCGTAAAGAGCGCGAACAAGCAAATAAAAATGTTATAAAAAGTTATAGAATTAAATAATTAAACCGCTAGACATAAAGGTATTTTAAGTTTTCTTACAATAACTTTTATCTCTAGCTGTTCAATATTTTTGAAAGCTCAAATTCTTATCATGAAAAACAATCAAATCATTACAAATAATATATATAATCTAAATGATTTTAGAATGAAAAAGCTCGAAATTAAAAATAAAGAAATATTTGCTTTAAAAGATGAAAATATCTGTGAACAAAGCTTATTAAATATTAAAATTAAAAATATCAAACAAAGTGTTCAAAGAATAAACAATCTTATTTCTCAAATTAAAGAAATTTCAGACAAACCACAAAAATAGTCCTCTCCAACAGTTGTCATTCTAAGAATTTATTGTAAAAAAGACATCGACCGAAGTTTTTACAATTGCTTTTTTACATAATGAGGACTGTCCTATGAGCTCAATTCCATTTTATGCCAAAAAATTTGTATCTGGAATAAATATTGAAGAAGCTTTTGCTACTGTTGAGCGGCTTAATGAGAAAAATATTTGCGTAACTTTAGACCTTCTTGGCGAAAATATTACTGAGCAAAAACAAGCTATAAAATTTGTAGAAGAATATGATATTCTTTTAAAAAAAATTTCTGAAAAAAAATTAAATTGTTATGTTTCAATTAAACTCACAATGCTTGGACTCGATATTGATTTTGACTTTTGTTACAATAACCTTTCTCAAATAATGCGAGTTGCTGATCATTACGAAATTCGGGTTGCCCTTGATATGGAAGGCACACAATATACTGAACGTACAATTGCAATTTACGAAAGAGCCGCTAAAGAATTCAAATATATTGAAATTGTTTTACAAGCTTATTTATTAAGAACTGAAGCTGACATAGAGCGCGTCTTAACTGCCAATGGAAGGGTAAGGCTTTGCAAAGGAGCCTATAAAGAGCCCGCCGAACTAGCACTTAAAAAAATGCCAATTATAGTTGAAAATTATAAAAAACTTATACAGAAATTACTAACCCAAGGGCAAAGGGTCTGTATTGCATCTCATGATGATGACATTATTGAGTTTTGCATGGACTTCATTGAAAAAAATCACATTCCTAATGAAAAATACGAATTTCAAATGCTATATGGAATGCGTGAAAAAACATGGTCACGAATTAGAGAAAAAGGTCACAATATGACTGTGTATGTTCCTTATGGGGTGCAATGGCAGGCTTATTATGCACGACGACTTTCAGAACGAAAAGAAAATGTATTTTTTGTTCTGAAAAATCTATTTAAATCTTAGAAAATATAATTTAAATATTTGCACCTTTTTATCTCATTATTATATTTAATTGTTTTTGCAGAGCAAATATCTTGACCAATAAATCATACTAGTATATTAGTACATATGATTTTCTCTTTCTTCCGCTTAGAGAAAAATAATACAAATAAATTAATCTCTTAAATTGATTAGCACAAATCAAGAGATTACAATTTCATTACATATAGGAGCGAACTGTGTTACCTAAAAGAAATGTTGGATTGATTGGAGTCACCTTAGCTTCCGTGGGAAGTATGGTTGGCTCTGGATGGCTTTTTGGGCCTATGTATGCAGCACAAATGGCTGGACCTGCATCCATCACATCCTGGCTTTTAGGTGGATTTTGTTTTGTTTTTATTGTTCTTACATTTGCAGAACTATCATCTATGTTTCCTATAATGGGAGGCCTTACAAGCTATCCCTTTTTCACACATGGTAAATTTTCGGGTATTTTAACAGGATGGATTTATTTTCTTTGCTTTGTAACAATTTCACCAATAGAATCCTTAGCTGTTATTCAATATGCAAGCAATTATTTTCCTGAACTTGTAATTCGCACAAATGGAAAACCCGAATTATCGACCATAGGTTATTTTTCTTCGGTAATTGTATTATTTATTATTGTATTTATAAATCGATTTAGTGTTAAATTTTTAACTCGAACAAATTCTTTAGCAACAGTCTGGAAATTATTTGTTCCTTTAGCTATTGCAATGGCTTTTATCTTCAGCACAAGTAGCGAATTTTCAAATATTAATCATTTTCATGGTTTTGCACCTAATGGCATGCAAGGTATATTTGCAAGTTTGTCAATTGGAGGGATTATTTTTGCGTTTGGCGGCTTTCAGTCTGGTATTATTTTAGCTGGAGAAACTAAAAATCCTCAAAGAAATATTCCTTTAGCTGCTTTGCTTTCAATTTTTATTGTAACTTTATTATATGTTATTATTCAATTTGCATTTATTGTTGCCATTCCATCTGAATATTTATCCGAAGGCTGGAGTAAATTAAGCTTCACTGGTGACATGGGACCTTTTGCAGGACTTGCTCTTGCTGGTGGCTTTACACTTCTTTGTAGTTTACTTTATATCGATGCTGTTGTTTCTCCATTTGGTTCTGGACTCATGATGACTTCTACAACTTCCCGTGTTCTACACACACTAGGAAGTATTGGAGCTGCTCCAAAATCAATGACAAAGTTAAACAAGAATGGCTCGCCTGAAACTTCTTTATGGGTTTGTTTCTTTGTTGGTCTTATACTTATTTTTCCATTTCCTGGCTGGAAAGAAATGGTTACATTTTTAACATCTTCTTTCGTTTTAACGTTATCAGTGACTCCTATTGCACTTATGGTTTTAAGAGATAAATACCCTAATGCAAAAAGACCATTTAAACTTCCATTTTATCACGTTATGTCGCTTATAGCCTTTTGTATTTGCGGCCTCATGATGCACTGGATTGGCTATATTGTTCTACTTAAACTTTCAACAATTATAACTTTATTCGCCATTGTATTTTCTTTACTGAAATACAAAGAAGGTAAAAAGTCATTTAATAAATATAACTTTAAGTCTTCGTTGTGGATGATTATTTATATTATTGGCTTTACAATTATTAATTATTTTTCTGGTTTTGGCAGTGGAATTCAAAAATTTTCTACGCTCGAAGGAAACTTAGTTGCAGTTCTCTTTAGTATAATAATATTTTATTTTGCTTGTTATAATTCTTTAAGTAAAGAAAAAGTACTAGAAAATATTAAAGAATTTAATTTGAAATAAAATAAATCAGCTCAGATGCCAGCCATTTGTGTGCATTTTTTTGATATCTGAGCTGCATTTCTATTTGAGGTGCAGCAATAAAAAAATGTCCTATTTTTTCTTTTGTCAGCACCTGTAAAGCTCTTTGTACTCTTCCTTGCGATGGAAATGGTATACGAGCTTTATCAAATGCACTGCGCATATCTTTTGTTTCTTCGAGTGCTGCATGCATAAAGCAAACTTGTTTTATAAAATAAACCAATGCCATAAAAACACTCGCAGCCTCTTCACCACAAGATTCACATTGTGAGAGTCTAAGTTCAATTAAATGTCTATCACCACGTGACAATGCATCGGCCACATGAAATCCATTTACTTCAGGATTTCCAGCTAATGCAGCATTGAAATTTAAGCCTGCATTTTCCATACGTGCAAAATGCATATCACAAGAGACAAGATCTCCAGAGTAACACTCGAGTGCATAACAACAGAGCTCAGCTATTTCAGTTCTACTTTTTTTTGCAAGGGAAGAATAACGTAACAAAAGTATTTCTACACAACGAAACAAATCTGTTTCATTAGGCTCATAGCATAAATAAACTGATCCCAAACTTTTAAAATCAGTTTCTTTTAATATATTACGATAGGATGTGGGAGCAAAAAAATACGCCGAGGTTTCTAACGGTGTCGGAATTCTATTTAATAATTCTTTTTCTTCATTCCACTGCTTTGCTGTTAATTTTTCAGGCATTTCAACAATGCTTTTTTGTGGGGCAGAAAATAAACTTCCAGTGGCAATATATTCAATGAACTCAATAATTGCGTTTTTTCCAATAAAGCGCTGTGGGCTATTGCCAACTTCTAAGTGAACTTTATTTTCAATAATTCTTTTAAAAATTGGATTTTCAGCAAGTACAAATTTGATCTCAGCCGACTTTTCAGTTGCAAAAAGCAATGAAATAAGTTTTGAAGCGTCAATACGTTGCATACATACCTTTAAATTCGTGTTGATAATGCAAAATCAAATCATTTTGCTGCACACGCGACAATAATTTGTAGATGAAACAATGTGAAGTATTTTTTTAATAATTTTTACCGTATACTTGATCACGAAGTACAAATTCGTTAAACCACAATTGGTTTTTTACTTTATGACCTATTATCCATCACAGGTGAACCATGGAACATTCGGTTGAACTAAAAGGACGCGATCCCGTCGACAGTCGTCCTCTCCTTGTTACAGGAAAAGATGCATCTTTTCATACGGTAACACAATCTGTTGCCACTCTCGCAGGCCGCAAAGCGGGTCCAGGTTGGTATATAGTTTTTGGACTTTCAGGACTGGGAGTTGGACTTCTTCTTATATCCCTTGCATATCTTTTCTGGGAAGGGATTGGTGTTTGGGGGAACAATAACCGAGTCGATTGGGCATGGGATATCACAAACTTTGTGTTTTGGATTGAAATTGCACATGCTGGTACTCTTATTGCTGCAATTTTACTACTTTTTAGACAAAAATGGCGCACCTCTATCAATCGAATTGCTGAAGGTATGACAATCTTTGCTGTAATGGCGGCTGCTATTTTCCCAGCAGTTCATATTGGACGGCCTTGGTTTGCATATTGGCTCTTTCCTCTTCCTAACCAAATGGAAATGTGGACAAACTTTAAAAGCCCTCTCGAATGGGACGTTTTTGCAGTGAACACCTATCTCAGCATTGGTGTCATTTTTTGGTATGTTGGAATGATCCCTGATTTAGGCACATTGCGTGACCAAGCCAAATCAAAAATAGGACGTCTTGCATATGGTTTTTTTGCTCTTGGCTGGCGCGGTTCTGCGCGTCAATGGGTAAATTATGAAAGAGCTTGTATATTGCTTGCTGGTATTGCAACTCCAGCCGTCTTTTCAACAGCTGGAATTGTATCTTTAGACTTTGCGACTTCAATTTTACCTGGTTGGCATGCAACAATATTTCCACCCTATTTCATTGCAGGTGCAATTTTTTCTGGCTTTTGCTTATGCTTAAATTTATTAATTATGGTCCGTTCAATCTTTAATTTTAAAGATCTCGTAACAGATAGACATATCGACATATGCGCAAAATTTATATTATTCACAAGTATTATTATGGGTTATGTTTATGTCATCGAATTCTTCACCATTTTTTACAGCGGAAATCCTTACGAAAAGTTTTGGAATTGGAACCGAATCAACGGTCCATATGGCTGGGCGTACTGGGCAATGGTCATTCTCAATATTGCAATTCCACAAACCTTCTGGTTTAAAAAATGGAGAAGCAATGTTATTTGGCTATTTGTAGCAGCAATTCTTATAAATATTGGAATGTGGCTTGAGCGTTTTGTTCTTATAGTAACAACATTAAGTAGAACATTTTTGCCATCATCTTGGGGCTATTTCATTCCATCATTTTGGGATATCTCTTTATTTATTGGTTCAATAGCATTGTTCTTCCATCTATTTTGCCTTTTTGTCCGTTTCCTTCCAATGGTAAATATGGCAGAAGTTAAAGCCGTCATGCCTCAAGCAGATCCTCACCTTAAGCCAGATTTAAATTCTATTCATAAATAAAAAAAATTAGATTGGTAAGCTATTATATTTTACAAATTTATTATATTTTTATAATTTATCAATTCTGACTTCTTAAATCGGATTCTTACGAAAGGTAATTTATGATAAAATTAATAAAAATCACAATACTTATAGCTCCAATATTGTTTGTTGCGAATTCTTTTTCACAAGAAATAAGTATTAATGAAAGGAATCGAATAGAACAGGAATGCCATGCAAGTAATCAAAGAAATATGGAAATTCTACGAACTTATGAGGTTAGAACAGTGACTTCAGAAGTCCTTCTTCAAAAATGTATAAATAATAGAATTGAAATATCAATCTTTAATAGTTACAATACTATAGAAAACACTCAAGATCTTTATAACTACACAGTTTCTGCATTAGAAAATAAATTAGATGAACTAAAAAGCATAAATACTCCTGAGTCAATAAGAGAATATAATTGTTTTTATAAGCAAAAGTTTGGAATTAATTTTGCAACCATTGCAAATGAAAGTTTTTTAAGAAGAGCTTTAATTACTGCAAATAATTTTTTAAGAAATAATTGTACCAAATAATGACACGCTCTTATTGTACACCCATGTTCCGATAAGTGCGTGCCGTTATATGCTATACTGTTCTTTATCTTAGAAAAGAAATTTTAAAATCAATCTAATTCAAGTCCATCAATACTGATTGGTTTCTGCCATGGTTGTACTTCAAAATTATCAATTTCATTTATATATTTTATAACTGTATTGCTACAGCCTTGACTATCACCTGAGTCATGAATTGGAGGATATTCACCTCCTGATTTGTTTATAGAAAGAATATGTTTTTGAAAATTGGCATCTTTACTAACTTTAAAGGATCCGGTGACAGTTCCTGATGTTTGCCAATCAGATGAATTATTACATATGAAACCAAATATATTATAATAACATTTTTCTCTAACTGTGCAGTAGTATGGTATTCTAAAAGATCCTTGTCCTTCATTTCCTCCAGTAAAATTTGTAGTAATAAATTTTTTATCAATATTTATTAGATAATCATTATAAGTATAAAGATTATTTTCTACCTTAATAAAGTCTCCAGCTCCTTCAATGGAGTCTAAGCTCTCTTTTTTTGAATCTCTAACATCATACCATTTTCCTCCTTCAAAAGCTTGTCCTATTTTATCTTTAAAGGGAGATATATATTTGTTTTCATTAGCATATACCAGATTTAAGTAGGAACAAAAAAACACTGTTGATAAAATATAAGATAATTTTAATATTTTCATAATAACTCCTTATTTTACTATATTAGCAAAAAAATTTGCAGAGGATTTGTGCTGTTATACTAGAATAACAGAGTAATTTATGTATTTTTTTAAAACATATATGTCAATTCTATTGGGGTGCATTCTCAAATTTTTCCATAAATGGTGAAACATCCCATGTAAATCATTCAGGCAAAATTATTTTTACTTTTTAATTATTACTGCACGATCTAAAATTAAATTTTCTGCATTGTTTCTTTCGATAAGTTGATTTGCAACTTTACTGTCGTGAGCTTGTCCTGCGCTTAAAATAAAATCAATAGGATTTCCATGAGAATCTGTAACCATATTTATTTTAGATATGGTAATTCAAGTTTTGCGAGAAACTGACAAAAAATCAAGTCTTCTTCAGTATTTGAGAACACACCATAATATTTTAAAACTTAAAAAGCATTATTTCTTCAATGTCATGATTCAGTGAACACCCGACTCAATCCAAGTTTAACTTTGCTATAATTTAAACACACTGTGATTGGGGAGTCATCCATGGAAAATGAACAAGTCGAAAAAAAAGATGCTATTCGCATTCTATTAGTCGATGAAAAAAGAGAATCAAGATCTTTCTTTTCTGGATTTCTAAAAGCAAGTCCTCTATTTACAGCAACAACTGCCGCAAACACTTTAATTGCTTTTGAAATTTTAGAAGCCGAATCTCATGAAATTCATTTTATTCTTTTTGATTGGAAAATGAAAGAAGTTCCTGGTAATATATTTGCACAGCAAGTCAGACAAAACCCAAGTTTTGATCACATAGATTTTATAGTTTATTCACAAATATTAACTGATGATGATAATTTTCTAATTGCAGAGCTTGATATATATCATACATTTCCAAAAATAATTAATGGAAAATCTTTCATGCTAAAAATGGAAGAAATCAGAAATAGCTATATTTCATTATCTGCTGTTCATAAAAAACTAAAGAATTTAGAGCACGCAATTCATACTGAAAACTTAGCATTGTGTAATGAAATAATGCAAGATGCTCAAGTGGCTGAAGAAATTAATACAAATCCTCGCTTTTTTTATTTGGGTGGGGAAATTCATATGTTAAAAAATCAGTATGGAGAAGCCATTGATTTTTTTCAGAGTCACATAAAAGATGATTCAAAAAACAATGCAATGTTAACCTTAAAAGCTATGAGCTCACTGGGAAAAGCTCTCTGCTTTGCGGGTCGTTTTGAAGAAGCTCTTATGATTTTTGAACGCCTTGAAGCCAAAAGCTCAAAAAACCTCTCTCACAAATGCATGGCAGGAGAAGCTCTTTTGGGGCTTAATAAAAATTATATGGCTGAAGAAAAGTTTCATGAAGTAATAGAATTACACCCCAAAGACACAGATGCTTTGATGGGACTTGGTAAAGTAAATTCAGTAGCAGGAAAACACGAAGTTGCGAAATCCTTTTTTGATAAAATTCAAGGTGATTTTGAAAGCAAACATTTAGCAAGTTTTTACAATAACAAAGGTGTTTCTTTAGTAAAACAACATAAATATGATGAAGCAATTTCATTTTATAAAAATGCTATGCAATATTTTCAAAAATATAGAGGACATATTAATTTTAATCTCGGACTTGCCTATTTTAAAAAAGGTGAAATTAAAGATGCAAGTAACTACTTTCAAGAAGCACTTGCATCGGATGAATTTGACTTAATTCCTGAAAAAAAATTACTTTTAGAGTTGCAAGCGAAAGGTGTGGCAAAATTTGAAGAGGAATATAGTTCAAAGCTCGAGAAAAAAAAGAAAGAATAATTTTATTCTTATTTCATAAAATAAATTTTTCTATTTAAAATAAAATATATATTTATATATACTCAATGCAACATATGAAGATTATACATTTGAGAAATCTTTTTAATGACTGCTTGTCCACGCACAGTATTTCCAGCTTTATCCAAGCGAGGAGAAAACACAGCTATTGCATACTTGTGTGGAAAAACAGCTAATAGACCTCCAGCTACACCGCTCTTAGTGGGCAAACCCACTTCAGTCCACCATGCTCCACTGTTTTCATAGAGACCACTCACAACCATTTGAGAAAGCACATCTCTAACTTGATTAGCACTCAAAACTCTTTTTTTAGTAAGAGGATTTATTCCTCCATTTGCAAGTGTCGCGCCCATCAATGCCAATTGCTTTGAAGTTATCATTATTGAACATGCTTTTGTGTATCTATCTAATGCATCCATTGGATTGTCATCAATCATTTTATAATCAAATAATAAATTAGCAATTTTTTGATTATTTTGATTAGTTGCAGCCTCTGAACGATAAACTTTTTCACCTAGAAAGGTCTTTCCATCGGTTAAGCTATTGATGAAATTTAAGGCATGCGTCCATTTATTATTTTCAGAACCTTTTTTAACGTAACTTGTAACTTGAATCGCTCCCGCATTTACCATGGGATTTTGCCTATGATCTTCTTTTTCAGTTATTGATAAAATCGAATTAAATGCGTGCCCAGTTGCATTAAGACCCACTCTATTATTTACAGAAAATCCTTTATCATCATTATGATCTTTTAAAGCCAACCCATAAATAAACGGTTTAGAAATAGATTGAATGGAAAAAGGTATTTCTGAATCACCAACGCTAACCACACTTCCATTTGATGTAGCTATTGAAATTCCAAAATATTCTGGATTTGCTGCGGCCAATTCAGGGATATAATCAGCTACTTTTCCTCTCTCTTGTTCACTCATTTTCTTATCTTCACTTAATACTTCTTTATATACTTTACTTATAGCCTCTTTGGCAGAAAACTGTGTTTTAGCTATAGCATTTAAACTCATTACCCCAATTAAAAGACTTACTATTGAAAAAGGGATGTGAAAGCTACCTATAAATACTTTATAACCCATTGATTTCTCCCAAAATAAGCTATTAAACATTCATTTTATCAATCAGAAAATAAATGTTATGAGTGATAAAAAAAGAGCGAAGTATAGAATTAGTTTATGGGATTTAATCAAACGATGGCGTCACAAAAATGTTCATTCTGTCAATTATTCTACAAAAGAATGTATTTATAAGAAGCTATTTATTTAATTTTGACAAAAATTGAGAACAGAGAATAAATAAAAGAGTTACGGTTGAAAGTATAATTACAGCAAGAAAAACAAATTTTGAATCTTCAATAAATAGAGCATGACTCAAATTATTTTTCATTAGGATAGAGCCATAGGCAAAAAGGAATAATAAGAATGCCTGAGATGTAACTAAATATTTTTTATGAGACACTCTTGCTATTATAGAAAGAGCAACAGGGAAGGCAACAAAATTAAAAAGCATATCAAATGAATAATATAAACTCGGTATAATTGGCGAAACTATTCCAAACTTTCTAACAAATAAATTAGCAATAAAAAAGAAAATCAAAAATAAAATTATCAAATAAGAATAAACATATTTATTCTTATTTTTTCTTATTTTATAGAGAAAAAATGTGAATAAAAATATCCCTATAAAAACAATGCTCCAAAACAATGCAGAAGAAGGAGCTGGAAATATTTTCGAGGATAAAGTAACAGAAATTCCTATAAGAAAACATAATAAAAAACAAGAAAAATATAAAAATTTGCTTTTCTGAACAAGTTTTTTTTCTTCTGTTTGGAGAGAAATTTTCTTATGAAAAACTCCAATAACTATAAAATAAACTAGCAATAAGAAGGCAGAAAATAGAAAGTTATTATATAAGGAAGTTGAAAACTTCATTACAAAAAAAGAAGCTATGTATGCCGATGAGATAGATGAAATATTCACAACAACAATAAAAATAATATAAAGAATATCTAAAAGAAAGAAATTATTTGGTATAACTCGAGAGACAAGTGCACTCATAGAAGGTTTAACAAGCGATGATCCCAAGGCACACAATGCAAATGAAAAATAAATAATATTTGTATTTATATAAAATGAAAGAAAAGCAAAAATATAACCGAAGAATAAAAGTGCCCCCCCGTAAGATGTCGCCCTTTGCATTCCGATTTTTCGATCCACAATAGGTGATAAAATAAGGGGTAAAATAAGAAGAGAAATTGAGAATATTCCTGCTGTTTTATATGAAATTTCTTGTGAAATTCCAAGCCCTCCACTGGAAAGTGGAGTCATCATATAAATAATGAAAATAAAGGATACAAAAAAATAAGCAAACCTCTCCAATGCTTCTGCAAGCATCAGCAAAAAAATCGGAGAATAATTATATTTTATCATCCCATAGTTCTTTCCACGTGAATTATTCCGTCCACAGCTTCTATTTTTTGATGAATATCTTTAAGTTGATGAATATCAGCAAGCTCAAGTTTTAATAAAATTATAGCTCTTTTTTGTGGATTCGTAAAACATTCCATCCCTCCAATATTTATCTGTGATGAGGAAACAACCTTAGTGATTGCAGCTAAAATTCCTGGTTTGTCATGAGCTGTGATACGAACACGTACATTGTGTGCACCTGCAGTTACAACATTCCAAGTACAATCCACCCGACGGGCAGGATCATTTGATAAAGCCCAAGAACAATTGGCTGCATGAACTGTAACACCTCGACTTCGCGAAACAAATCCAACAATAGGTTGCCCTGGAAGCGGTTCACAGCAGCGTGCCATTCTCACTATGATACCAGTCATTCCTTGCACACGAACAGCATCTTCACTGTCAGTTTTTTTCTTACTTTGTCTTATCTTAAGAGTTTCTTGTGCCGTTTGTACTTCTAATAGCTCTTGTTGAATTGTTTTACTTGGTTCTGTCAAAGCCTCACTCTTGGTTACTGGAAGAGCATGAAATAGTTTTTGCGCAACTGTTTTTGCATCGAGTTTTCCATAACCTATTTGTAAGATGAGATCTTCAAATCCACCAACACTAAAATATTTATTAATGTCTTGAAAAACTCCCATTTTTTGTAATTTTTCAAAACTTGATCCAGCTTTTGTAAGTTCTTCTTCAAGGATTTCTTGCCCAAGTTGTTTAGCATGTGTACGTTCTTCACTGCGCAACCATGCACGTATTTTATTGCGAGCTTTTGTGGTATTTGTAAAATTTAACCAGTCTTTTGTAGCACGTATTTTATTTCCAACAAGCAGCTCAATTACGTCGCCACTGTGCAAGCGAGTTCGCAATGTTGCAATACGTCCGTTAATTTTTGCGCCCGTAGTTCTTAGACCTAAATCTGTATGAATTGCAAAAGCAAAATCAAGACAGGTTGATCCTTTCCTCAATTCAAACACATCTCCTTTCGGAGAAAAAACATAAACTTCTTCATCAAAGAGATCGACTTTTACAGCCTCAAGAAATTCATCTGGATCAGAAAGTTCTTTTTGATGACGTACAATCTGCTTTAACCATTTAAATTTTTCGAAATCTACGGGGTTTAAATTATTTTCTCCAGTGTCTTTTCTGCGTTCTTTATAAGCCCAATGTGCAGCAATTCCGTTTTCAGCAATATTGTGCATTTGAGCAGTTCGAATTTGTACTTCGAGCAATTCACCTTTGGCAGAAACTATTGTTGTATGCAAACTCTGATATAAGTTTGCTTTAGGCATTGCAATAAAATCTTTAAAACGCCCTGGAACAGGTCGATAAATATTATGAATAATCCCTAAGGTTTCGTAACATTCATTAGGGGAATCAACGATAACTCTTAAAGCAAAGAGGTCATAAATATCTTCAAACTCCATTTGCTTATCAGACATTTTTCTATAAATAGAGTAAAAATGTTTTGCTCTCCCATAAACTTTTGCATGAATTCCTGCTTCAGAAAGTTTTAAAGCCAAATGCTCACGAGCTGTGTCTATGATTTTGTCTCTTTCGGTTTTCTTTTGCGCCACTCGAGCGATTAAGCTATAATAAACTGATGGCTTGAGTTCTCTTAAACAAAGATCTTCGAGTTCTGCTTTTATTTTATACATACCGAGGCGACCCGCCAAAGGTGCATAAATTTCAAGAGTTTCTTCAGCAATTCTCTGTCTTTTTTCAAGACTCAACGCCCGAAGAGTTCTCATATTATGTGTTCTATCTGCCAATTTTACTATAATGACGCGAATGTCACGAGACATTGCAACAATCATTTTTCTAAAATTTTCAGCCATCTTTTCTTGAGAGGAGCGAAATTGAACTTTTGCTAATTTCGTCAAACCTTCAACTAAAGTTGCAACAGCTTCGCCAAATTCATGAGAAACTTCTTCTACCGAGACATGAGTGTCTTCAACAACATCATGTAAAATTGCAGCAACCAATGAGGTTTCATCAATTTTAAATTCCGCGAGTATTTCTGCTACAGCGAGAGGATGAATGATATAGGGTTCACCACTTTTTCTTCTTTGGCCAGCATGTAAATTATGAGCAAATTTAAATGCTTTAAAAAGAATTGGCTCTGAAGCAGGAGCTAAATAGGACATGCATTTTTCTTTGAGAGAAAGGTAGGCATCATGTGCTATTTTCTCTATATCTTCATTGGGAGTTCTCAATGATTCTGAATCAGGTGCTTCAGGTTGATTTGGTGGTGTCTTAGTATTTTCAGATCCCATGCAGAAAAAACTCCCTTAGTGCAATAAAATGCTTGGAATATGCAACAATTTGCATAATAGATTTTGCACAAAGACAAGCTTTTTGTAAAGAAAAGGAGAATTTTTTGATAGCAAATTTTATTTTTCATTTTATATTTGCAATATTTGCTGTTTGGGCTGGTGTCGCTTGGTTTATTCTACACAACAGATATCAATCATTAAGAGAAAATTTAATTCCCTCTTTATGCCTTCAAAATATAAATATAACTCAAAATAGAAGTTTATTTATTAGAGCAATTAGAACATTAGAACAAGAATTATTTCATTCCTTTAAAATCAAATTCTCCATCGATATCAATAGCTTTAATACAAAAAAAGAGTCACACACTTTGTTACTTTCTTTAAGTTCATTAATTAATCCAAAATCATTAGGCCAAGAAATTTTCTTTGAATATAATCATCAGATTTTAAGTGCAAATGAATTTATAAAATCAATTACTTCGCAAAATAAATTAAAAAAGATACATATATCATACAAAGAAAACACTGAAAATAGTAAATTTAATTGGCTAGTGGAGAATATAAATGTTTAATAAAATAACTTTTATCGTGTTAATTTTAGTATTTTTTCAAGCGAGAGCAAAATCAGTTGAAAAGATTAAGCAAGATATTCCTATTAAAGAGCAAATTACTCCTGAGCAAAAAGTCACAAAATTATGTAATGAATACGAAACAAATAAAAACATAAAGTACCAGAAGGAATTTATTGAGAAAATAAAAAATGAAGTTCTTCTTGATGACAAGGTAAGAGCTCAATTTGCAAAAGATTTGGTTCAAAAAAAAATTAAAGGATGCGAAAGTGCATTACGAGAATACGTAACAAATATGCTGTCTTTAAAAGACTACGAACCACAATTAGGGGAACAAGGGTTTTTATCACTTGCTTTAATGGCAAAAATTCCCGAAGCATATAAAGTGATTGAAACTGAAATTGACAAAGGATTTTTAAGTAGTTGGATAGATATTCTTAAAGAATCTGATGATAAAGCTTATATGCAATCTTTAAGTAACTGGGCTTTTAAAGTTGGCAAAGCCATTCGTGAAATAGACAAAGCTTCCTTAGTTGAAAGTTCAGAATATGGAAAAATAAAAAATGAAAATATCGAACTTAAAAATCCAGATCAGATACGGATTTGGACTCCTATTTTAATGAACAGATATTTAATTGAAAATGTCAAAAGAAAAAATAAACTAAATGAGGATGAATTAGCTAATTTAAATATAATATATGCAGCATCAACTCCATCTTATAAAGAAATTTTTGGAGATGAAATAGCCAAAATTGCTAAGAATAATATTGGAGCATGGATTAGAAGTTTTCGCAAGGAACCAGTTTGGGCGCAGTTTCGTTTATTTCAATTGATGGAAAAAATTGGAGGAGGTGATATTAAACGTGAAATTATCTGGATTTCAAATTATCATGAGAGCATAAAAATGCGAGCTATCGCAGTGGGAACATTAGATAAACTCGCATTAAAACATAGATAAAAATTATAAAGTAACACCTGCACTTACAAAGTCGAGAAACCTAACAATTCCTATTCCATTTCCATCACTGTCAATCACAGGTAACAAATTAAATGGTGGATTTTTAGAATTCATAAGTTGGAAAACTTCAAGTGCTAATAATCCAGGACGGACAGAAGTAGGGTTCTTATTCATAATATCATTTGCTGTTAATTCAAAAACTTTAGGCCCAAAGTTTTCCATAGCTTTTCGCAAATCTTTCTCAGAAATAAGTCCTAAAAACTTTCCCTTTTCTAAAACAAGCACTGCTGCTTTTGAGAACTTTGTAAAAGTTGAAATAACAGCTTGGAAGGAATCATTTTCTGTTACAATTGGCAGCTCATCACCTTGAATCATAAGAGAATCAGCCTTTAAAAAGATTCTCTTGCCAATCGCACCACCTGGGTGATTTCGGGCATAATCATCAATAGGATAATTACGCATTTCCACTGTTGCCGCCACTAACAGTTGACACAAGGCCAATGAAGTCACAGTACTTGTAATTGGTGCTTGCGATAATGGACAAAACTCTTCAACAGAAGGAATAGGAAGAAGATATTGAGTGAGCTTTGCTAAGGGTGAATCTTCTTTTGAAGTTAGAGCATATGTGCTTACATTTCTATCATCAAGCCCAGGTAAAAGCTGTAATAACTCAGCACTTCTACCATTATTAGAAATAAGAACGACTGTGTCTTTTTTTCCTACAACTCCTAAATCTCCATGCAAAGCTTCGGTCGGATGCACAAAACGAGCTAAAACTCCTACGCTCACGAGCATAGAGACAGCTAACTGAGCAACCAACGCTGATTTACCAACAGCAATGAAGAATACCTGTTTATTTGCTTTTTCAACTGTTGCACATTGAACAAGTTCATTTACAAGCTGCATAAAATTTTTATTATAAGTCTCATTTTCATTAAGCGATTGTGCATACCAATGAATAGCGCTCGAAATATGTTCCGCCCTTTTCATGGCATTTTCAATAATAACATTATGCATAAATTTAAACCTTATTTTGTCTCATAATTAAATAAGAGCGGATTCTTCTTTTGGAGGCATTTCAGGCGGATTTTTATCGAGTAAAATAAAATTATTTTGATGCATAGCCATCCAGAAATTAGGATCGGGCATGACACCCACTTCAAACTGTGTTTCTTGAAACAATTCATTATTATTGCGCATAGAATCACGAATTTTTAAACAAAAGTTTTGCACAGCTTCTTGATTTTCTTCAACTCCAGAAATTCTTAAAAATACAGTTCTTACCCAACCTGAGTCCTGAGGAGCATTTGGAGGAAGAATAGCGCCTAAGGCTGCTGCCTCTACTTTTTCAATGGAAGAAAGGATATGAAAAGTGTGTTGTTTTTGTTCATCGCTAAAGACATCTTGAGGGAACGCAAGTTGCATTCCATCTTGCTGCTGCTGTTGAGTCTCTTGTTCAGGACTCACATTAACTTGTACTGGACTTCTTTGCGATTGCGGAACAATCCCCATTGCAAGTTGTCTATAATCAACCTTATTTAAAACAGCAAAAGGTGCGCTGCCTGGATTTATGACAATCACTTCTGCCGGACTGGGTTCAAGAAGTTTAAAAACATCTTGTCCACGAATGGAAACATACTGTCCTCCATCCACACGCCAACGCCTTGCAGCAATTGCACTTGTAAATGCGGCTGCAAATTGAATACCTTGCGCATTGGAAAGAATTGCAACATTGACTTCAGGCTTCCCATCTGCAGTAGTTTGTTCAGAAGTTTCATTAGAGTTCGTATCCGCAAGCGCTAATAAAAGATCTGAAAATAGTAATTCTTGATAAACTTTTGCTCTCGTTTCAGGAGAATCATTACGTGCATTTTCAAGCATTGCTCCTTCAAGATGCACAGCAGGCTGAGGTTCAGCAGGTTGCGAAGGTTGTGGTGAAGACACTTCGTCGTTATTTTCAGTTGGATTTACATTGGATTGAGCTGATTTTTGTGTTTGATCTTTTTTTCCAAACAGATTTTTTAATACCATAATAAATTCCTTTAAGAGTGTCTTAGACAACAAAACATAAACATGCTACGAGTCCCTCAATTTAGCAAGGGTTCCCCTTAACGGTAACGCCTTTTTTTTGCCTTTTTCCAGAGATCATTCCATTGATCAAGAGTCAGTTTTTTAGCTGATTCTTCATCAAGTGGCGTCTTATTCTCTAACATAATATTTTCCATTTCATCGAATCGATTTATAAATTTTTGAAATGATGCTCTAGCAATCAAATCAAAATCAATTGACGAGGCTTCATTTCTTGTTTCTTTAATAAAGTTAACAAGATTGCAAAGAGCATAAACCACGTCTCCTATTTCATCAATTACTTTTTCTAATTGGAATTCATTATGAACTAATTCATCCTCAAGTTCTTTAACTTCTAAAATGACATCTTGAAATATCTCATTTATTGTTTGCCAACTAAAACCTAATTTCCAAGCACTTTTTGATATTTCAGTCCCAAAATTTAATGTCGGTAAAGAATTTTTCTTAATCGCTTTTTTTAAAAGTGATACTTTTTTAGGATATTTAATATCTCCATTTTTTTCTTTTTCTGATTCTTTTATTTTCTCCCAAAGTGTTACTACATCATTTGAATTTTCAACATTATAATTTCCTTTTTGAAAGACATGTGGATGTCTCGATATCATTTTATGATTGATATTTTCAAATACATCTTTAATATTAAAATAATTATTTTCATGAGCAATTTGAGAATTTAAAAAAATTTGCAAAAGAACATCACCCAATTCTGAACAAAAATGATTTAAATCTTTAGCACTATTTATTTGACTTTTTTCTAAAATATTTTGTGATGAGGCAACAGCTTCATAAGCTTCTTCTATCATATAGGTTCTTAATGAAGAAAAAGTTTGCTCTTTATCCCATGGACAACCCTCTTCTGATCTTAACTTTGCAATAGTATCTGCAAAATTTAAAGCGGAACGAGCTAAAGCGTAGCGCTCTGCTAAATTTTCTTTATTATAAAAATTTTCAGATTGAGGAGCTTTTAGTTTTTTTTTTCTGAAAATGAAATCAATGAAGGGTCGTAAAAATGGGGGGCTTCGAATCCTGCAAGTTCTAACACGGTTGCTGCAATATTTGAAAGCCCTGCATTTGCAAAATTATCTTTAAGTTTAATATTTTTTTCAAGAGCCTCTTCGTTAAATATTGCAAAAGGCACAGGCGAAAGTGTATGACTTGTTTTCACTTTTGCTACACCATTTTTATCTTTAACTACTTTTTTAGTTTTCTTATCGAGTTCAAACATCTCATCTGCATTGCCATGATCTGCTGTAACTATTAATATTGTATTTGTTTCTTTAGCTGCCTTCATAATTCGACCCAATGCTAAGTCAACTGCTGCCACTGAAAGCACTGCTGCTGCGAAATCACCAGAATGACCGACCATATCACCATTGGCAAAATTAATACGCCCAATTTCAAATGAGTTTTCATACATTTGTTTAATTGTTACATCAGCAATTTCTGCAGACTTCATCCAAGGTCTTTCTTGAAATGGAAAAAGATCCGATGTGATTTCAATATAATTCTCTAGACTTGGATCAAATTTTCCGCTGCGATTGCCATTCCAAAAATAAGTAACATGCCCATATTTTTGTGTTTCACTGCAAGCAAACTGCTTTACTCCCGCTGAACTTAATAACTCTGTCATTGTTTGATCAATTGCCGGAGGTTGGACTAAAAATATTTCAGGTAGTTTGAGATCTCCATCATATTGCATCATTCCAGCATAATGGACTTTTGGAAATCTTTTTCTTTGAAAGGGTGTAAAATTATCTTCTGTTAATGCACGGGTGATTTCTATTGCTCGATCGCCCCTAAAATTAAAAAAGATAAAACTATCATTATCTTCAACAACACCTAATGGAACTCCATCTTTTACTAAAACAAAAGGAGGCAAGTCTTGATCGTAATAATTTTTTTCTGAACGTAGAACTTCAACCGCTTCAAGTAAGGAAGTAAAATAACGTGCATCACCCAATACATGAGCATTATATCCGCGTTCTACAATGCTCCAATCGCTTTCATAACGATCCATAGTTACAAATGTACGTCCTCCCCCCGAAGCAACCAAACATTCAAATTCATTTGAATTTACTTTATTTAAAAATTGATTAAGCTTTTCGATATACTCTGTTGCAGTTAAAGGTCCGACATCACGCCCATCTAATAAAAGATGCAAACAAACTTTCTTAATACCTTCTTTCTTTGCTCCAATAATTAATGCAAAAAGATGATCAATATGACTATGAACATTTCCATCAGAAAAGAGACCACATAAATGCAGTGCTTTAGAACCATTTTTTAATTCTTCACGCGCAACTGTACATTTCCATGCATTGCCAGCAAACAAGCCGCCTGACTCAATTGCAGTGTTCACGAGTTTTGCTCCTTGAGTGAACACACGTCCTGCACCCAAAGCATTATGACCCACTTCACTATTGCCCATATCATCGTCCGTTGGTAAACCAACGGATGTTCCATGCGCTTTGATGGTACGAAACAATGAACTTGAAATAAGTTGATTTAAATGAGGAGTATAAGCAGCATTTACAGCATTTCCTAATGAAAAGGCTTCAGAAGGGAGAATGCCCTGATTTTTTGAAAGCTCAGCTGTTATATTTGAGTTTGGATTGGTAAAGCCCACTCCGTCCATAACAATTGTGAGTATTTTTAAATTATTTTGTGGTTTAGAAATACGCTTTAATTTAAAAGAATTTGAAAGACTCATAATATACTTCTCCAAAGTTTTCCTTCGTTTTAATTTGCGAAGGGCTGTGCTAATCTACTCATGCTTATGCGTTTGGTCAATTTTAGTAAAGAAATAGAGGCGAGTCATGACTAAAAAAATTTCAAAAAAAAATTTCAATCCTATTTTATATTTTATATTAACTTATCTTTTCCTCTATACTTTTCAAGTAAATGCTACCAATGAGTCATTTTATCAAGATAAAAGATCAATTGAAAACTCTGCAGTCAAAATCACGGATGTAGTAAAATTTCAAATTCACCGTGACAATAATTTAACTGAAAATAATATTAATATTCTATTAAAAACAAAAAATAACTTTAAAATATATGAAGATAAATTAAAATTTAATATTGTGCCTAAAAATAGCTTTCCATATGAAATATCATATACTCCCAATAAACCATCCATCGAATATAAAGATCCATTTTATAAAAAAAATAAAAGAATTTTTCAATCTGGCACTCTATTTACATTAAAAAATTATAGAGCATTTTCGCACAACGATAAAATTGAAATAGAAGTGCAATCTTGCTCAAGTTCAATATGCCTTGTCCCAACAAAGCTCATATTACCTCTCAGTGGAAATGGATTTGCCCAAGAGATTAAAGATGATCTTTATTTTGAGCCGCAAAATAATAAAGCAACTCATTATTCTGAAAAATCAAACAATAATCAAAATGAAAATGTCGTTCAGAATCAGGAAATTTCAAATAAAATTACAAATATGCATGATAGCCTTGCACTAAAAATTCAACAAGCTTTAGGTTTTGGCAGCTTTATACTTTTCCCTGCATTATTTTTAGCAGGCTTACTAATGAATTTAACTCCATGTGTTTACCCTATGATACCTATTACTTTAAATGTCTTAAGCCAGTTTGGAACAAAAAAATCGCAAAATAAAAAATTTCATTCCATCACTTTGCCTGCAATTTATGTCTTTGGAATGGTTATGACTTATTCATTATTAGGTGTTTTTGCAGGAATGTCAGGAAACATCTTTGGCTCCCAACTTGCAAACCCTATTGTGAATTTTATTATAGCATTTATTATGTTTGCCCTCGGTCTTTCCATGCTTGGTTTTTTTAATTTAAGTTTTCTGCAAAATATTGCTCATAAAATTCCTCTTGCCGATAAATACCCTCGTATTGCAGTAGGAACTATGGGAGCTGTTTCTGGATTTATTTCAGCGCCTTGTACAGGACCCGTGCTCAGCATGATCCTCGTTTTAGTTGCTCAAAATAAAAATCCTATCACCGGTTTTACCTACATGTTCTTTTTTGCAGTTGGATTTGGACTTCCTTATTTAATATTAGGAATTTTTGGACAGAAAATCTCTAAACTTCCCCGCTTTCCTAAGCTTATAAACTTTACAAAAATATTTTTTGCATCACTTATGTTTGCTTTATCTATTTATTATTTAAGAAATTTTCTGCAAAATATAACTATTCTGCAAAATTTATTTTATAAACCAAATTTTTTAAATATTATTATTTTAATTTTGCTCTCACTTGTTTTTTGTTTATTATTCATAAAAATAAATATTATTGGAAAACTATCTAAAATTGGCTTGATAATATGTTGCTCAATTTTAGCCTTATGGTTGACTTTAGCAACTACAAGCAGTTTTATTTTAAATAATAATTCTTCTGAAAGAGTGGACACACAAATTGATTCTTCCATCCATTGGATTAAAAATTTTGACGACGCTAAAAAACTCGCAATTAAAACTAAAAAACCTATTATTTTTGATGTTTGGGCAGAGTGGTGCACAGCTTGTCTTGAAATGAAAAAAACAACTTGGCATAATAAAGAATTAGTTGATCTAATTAATACCCATTTTATTGCTGTTCAATTAAACTATACCGACAGCCCTTCTGATCTTCAAATTCTAATCAATCGCTGGGGAATTGTTGGCTTACCGGCTTTTGGATTTTTTAATAGCACTGCATCCTTTAACGAAACTCCTGATGTTTTATATCAAGGAATTGTTTCAACCCAAAAAATTATAGAAACAGCAAACCGCATTTCTAACAATAAACATTTATAGAAAGAGATATATGTCTAATAATTTGTTTTCTTGGTTTCAATTAACTTTAAGTGGACTTGGCGTACTTGGACTATTTTTACTTTTTTTTGCAATTATAGCTCTGATTGTTTTAAAAAAGAATAAATTAAATAATAACGTTAAAATTAATATTAAAAATATAAATGAAAATTTTAAAGCAAACAAAGAAAAAATATTAAATGAAATATTAACTTCCGAAGAGTTAAAAGCAATTGAAAAAAAAGAAAAAGAAGAGAATAAGGCAAAAAAGAAAACAGATAAAAAATCTCCGATAACCGAAAAACCAAAAAGAATTTTTGTTCTCGACTTTAACGGAGATGTTGCCGCAAGCGCCGTTACAGCTTTTCGCGAACAAGTCACGGCACTATTACAAGCGGCAAGACCAATTGATGAGATCATTGTTAGACTCGAAAGCCCTGGTGGTATGGTGCATTCCTATGGCTTAGCCTCCTCTCAACTTGCCCGCATTCGCGAACATAATATTCCTTTAACAATCTGCGTTGATAAAGTTGCAGCCAGCGGTGGATATATGATGGCATGTTTAGCTGATAAAATAATAGCTGCTCCATTTGCAATTATCGGATCAATTGGAGTGGTTGCAAGCTTGCCAAATTTAAATAAATTGTTACGTAAAAATGATATTGATTATCTCGAAATGACCGCTGGAGAATACAAAAGAACCGTCACACCACTTGGAGAAATTACCGAAAAAGGTAAAGCAAAATTCCAAGAGCAACTTGAAGACACTCATGAACTCTTTAAAAATCATATTAAAAAATACAGAGCAAGCTTAGACATGAGTGTTGTTGCGACTGGAGAATATTGGTATGGCACACAGGCGTTGGAATTAAATTTAGTTGATGAAATTAAAACAAGCGATGACTATCTCCTTGAAGCAAGTCAGAAGTATGACATTTTTCATATTTTTACTCCAAAAAAAGAATCTTTCAAAGATAAACTAACAGGAACAGCAGCTGCACTGATATCATTATTGATCGATAAAAATCTTTCTAAGAGCCAACAAAAATATCCCCTTTTAATGTAACTGGAGAATGAATGACTAATTTAACCCTTATGGAGTCAGAGACACAAGAATCAGCTTCCATAATAGAAAACCAATTAAAGTCAAATTTGGATATTTTTGCAGATATCGTTAAAAGATTAAAAAAAGATCCTCCTCCCTTTATCGGTACAATTGCACGCGGAAGCTCCGATCATGCAGCTGCATTCGCAAAATATGCTTTTGAAACTCATGTGGGCATTCTCACCGCAACTATATCTCCTTCAATTCATACACTTTATAAATCAAAATTAAATTATAAAAACAGTCTTATTATAAGTATTTCTCAGTCAGGAAAAAGTGAAGATCTTATAGAAAGTCTTTCATATGCAAGAAAACACGGCGCTGTAACCTTATCTTTTGTAAATGAAGAACATTCTCCGCTTGCAAAAGAAAGTGAATACAATATTCCTCTTCTTGCAGGAAAAGAAAACTCTGTTGCAGCCACCAAAAGCTACATTGCTTCACTTTCTAGAATAATCCAATTTATTGCTGAGTGGACTTTTCATGGCGAATTAAAACAATATCTTCATGATTTACCTATAATATTAAATACAAAAAAAGATGTTTCTTTAAGTTCAGCTATTGATATTTTAAAAGGTGAACAAAATGTCTTAGTACTAGGTCGAGGTTTTGGATTTCCAATCGCTCTTGAATCTGCTTTGAAACTTAAAGAAACCTGTGGACTCCATGCCGAAGCCTTTAGCGGTGCCGAAATTTTACATGGCCCATTTGAGTTGATTCAAAAAAACTGTCCCGTAATTATATATCTGCAAAAAGATGCGACTTATAGCAGTATGTTAAAACTTATTGAAAAAATCGATGAAAAAAATGCGCAAATGATTCTTATTGGTGCTCAAAATATCTTAAATTTAGATGATTTAAAATTAAAGAAAAATCCTATTCTCATACCAACCCAAAACTCAGTTCACCCACTGTGTGATTGTATTTCACTCATTAACACCTTTTATCCCTTTGCCGCAAAATTAGCTCTCAGCAAAGGAAGAAATCCAGACAAACCAGAAAATTTAAATAAGGTTACAAGCACAGTATGATTATCTTTTTACTTAAATAAGTTTTCTAATAAAAAAAGGCAAGGAATAATCCTTGCCTTTTTTTATTAGAGTTTAAATAATGAATTAAAGCGCAATAGTTCCTACTAAATAAAACAAACTGGCCGTTTTCTGATTAAGAGCGCCATCTGTTCCAGCATAAATCTCTTTATCTGCGTTTGACATAATATAGTCAAGCTCTAAAGAATACACACCTTGCGTATATCCAGCGGCAATATTAATCATATTTACATCAACGCTCTGATTCGAAAACGCAGTGACTCCTGAACCTCCGCCATTAGAAAAATTTTGGCCTGAAACCATTAGGTAACCGAGTCCATATGTTAGGTAATCTCCACTTACTAATAAACTATTGAGTCCAAATAAATTTGAATTACCCGTCACACCCAAGCCAATTGTTGTCGCAGTGTAGGAGTCATCAGTCGCTCCATTGGCATAGGTAATATCGTTCGTCACAATTGAACCTGTACTGGATTGAGTTTTTCCAATTGAAACTTGCTGGAACCAAACACCGCCCTTGAGTTCGTTGCTTTTAAAATTATAACCAACCGAGGCTTCAATATTACTTGTGTCTGTAGAGGTATAAGTACTTGCTCCTGAAGTTAAAACTGCATTAGGTTGACTGCTATACAAAGCCCGTACTTCAACTACCCCATCTGCAGCCTTCACATTTGCTCCTACTTGAGCAGCAATAGCACGCGATCCTGACTTTGATTGGGAATTATAAGTGGCATCACCAACACCTTTAGAATTTGTTCCAAAGGGAGAAGTTTGTGAAGTTGTTCCTGTACTACCACCAGCAAGGACTGCAACTGGGAAGTTATTATAATAACCAACCTGAGCATCAACGCCTCCAAAATCAAAATTGCCTTTATACTTTAAGGCAATACCATCTTGGCTATTGGCAGCAGAAATATTATCAATATTTGTCGCAACTAAGTTAGAAAAACCATCAGGTGCATAAACAATAGAAGAAACATTGTGATCACGACCAATTATAAATGCAAGTGTTGCAGGATCCGATTTAACTAACTCAAGACCTACATTTGCTCTGCGCACAATAAATAATTCTTGTTGTCCATTTGATGTTGAAGCACTGGCAGTTGCACTCGAAGCATCTGTAGCAGAGCCCCCTTGAAATTCGATCACTCCATAAACATTTTTATATTTATAATTTAGTCCAGTACGAGCAGTCGTCGTAAAAATATCCATTTGATTTTTACGGAAGGTATCATAGAAATCGTAACGTGTTTGTAACTTTAAACGAAACGAAAAATTCGACATATCTGTAGGACTTTGCCCAAATGCAAGAACTGGAACCGAAAGAAGAGAAACAAGCGAAATCGTTTTGAGAAAGCTTTTCATGTAAATCCTCCAATAAGGTAACACTAAAAAACAAATCACCACTTCAACGAAAAAACTATGTAACTTTAATTCTTTGGGTATCATATTTGAGGCAAGATCAGAGTGCAAGAGGAAGCAGCACAAATTAATTAAATATTTGTGCTACTTGCTCCAAAATCGCGGCCGGCTTGTTGATTGAATTCATTTTCACGTGCAATATTAATCTGACGATTTACAACATTTAGAGTATAAACAAGTAAAACGGCTTTAAAACTTTGCCATGTTTGAACATCTAATTGAATAAGTAAATTATCATCAAAATACATTTCAGTATTTGTAAGAATTGTTTCAATAGCAGAAAAAACTTGTTCAAATGAACTTGCAGTTGCAAGATCGACAAGATCGTCTTTACTACGGATTGTTTGGGCGAGACGGTGCGCGTTTGCTCTAATAAGTTCTACTGATTCACTATTTAGTATCATAAAAAGAAACCTCCATGTTCAACACATGACATTGTATCTACCAGAATTCATGCGGGCAAGAAGGCTTCCGATTTTTTTTTAGTTTCTTTAAGTCTGGTAATTATTTTGACGTTTTAATTATAAAGAAGGATGTCAAACCAAATAAGAAACAAGCAAAAAACAAAGCTAGAACATAAATCGGAGTTCTTTGTGGCACAATTCCTTTTATTTCAAATGAAGGATAAGGTGATTGGTCATTACCAACACGGATCAATTGTCTTGCTTGCTGCGTATCCTGTGACTTCACATCAGCTTTATTTCCAAAAGGATCTGCCCCTACAAATGATTTATAATCTTCGGGAATTTGTAAAATACGAGGAGGCCAAACATTAAAGTTATCACTCACTATTGAAAATAAATTTCTAATAGTTCCAACATATTCAGGCATAATAAATATTGAAAAACCAGGTAAGATTTTTAAATCATTTGCTAACCACTCAACACTTCCATTAAAAGCAGATAGAGAAAACTCTGCGCTCAATTGATTTAAACCCATTGTTAATGGGAATTTTAGTATAGGAGAACTGTGTTCACTCTTCTCAAAGACAATATTTTCATTGCCATTTATTTTTAATTCTTGAAAGTTTTTAGGTAATGGAATTTGTATTTTAGCTTCTTTTTCTTGATGTATATTTGAGAACATTCCCACATAATATACATATAGTTTACCTTGTAGTGGCATTAAAATAAATTGATTCACAGAAGGAATCCAGTGACTTGACCCAGGCAAAATAGTGGGAGGAGGAATGACGACATCACTGGGAGCAGTTACCTTATCTTGATTAAAATGACTGCTATTCTCACTCTCAAATGCAAATGTAGAAGAAAAGAGAAAAAAGCTAAATAAAATAAAGAAACAACAAATTAAACAAGAAAAAGAAGTGGATCCTTTTTCTGAAATATTTCTTTTTTCAATAGGCTCTTCTAAAGATTTTGGCTGCCAAGACAAACTTGCTTTTTGTAAACGACTGCAGATTGCAACAACTCCTTTAAGAGCATCTTCATTACTATATTCATTAATAGTTTTATTTAAACTTTTCCCATATATTAATTTTTGAAAAAGAGCATCACGAAGCTGAATTATTTTAAGAAGTTCTTCAGAGTTATTAAAACCTTCAAAGGACGTATTTAAAATATCTTTACTCCGATTAGAAAGCAATGGAGACAAAACAAAAATACAAAGGAAAAGTGAAAAAACAAAGCAGATAATTAATGTTAATATCATGACTTCACCTCTGCCTTTTTTTTCTGAATAAATAAATGTATTTCTTCAAAAAGTGCAATATTTTCTTTTTCTTGATTTTTTCTGGACCTGCGAATGGCCATAAATATAAATACAGGTCCCAATATAAATCCAATTATAGGAACAGCCCATATAACAAGCCCTAAAGTTGAGTTGGCATCGGGTTCACGTAATATCCAAGTACCATAAGACTCTTTAAAGTATTTTATAATTTCTGGTTTATTTTTTCCTTCGAGCAATTGCTTTTCTATTTCTGTACGCATTGCAATACTTTGCAGTGTTCCGCTTTCTAAAATACTAACTCCTTGGCAAGTTGGGCATCGCAGTTCCTTAGCAACATCTTCCATTAAAGGATTTAACTGAGTTGGTTTAACATCCTCAGCATGGGATACACCTGAAATCCCAAATAAAGTAACAACTATAGCACATAAGATTAAAAGCGTAGAAACCAACTTAGATGCAAACTGCGTATTAAGAGGGGAGCGTTCAATGGATTCACTTAAGAGATCTTCTAATGAGTCTTGATTCCCAAGCACATTACCAAATTCATCAACTTCAAGACTTCTCTTTTTATTTCTATGCGTTAAGGACAAGATAGCGCCTAAAACCATAATAACGAGACTAGTCCAAACAAACTTAACAGTTGGATTAAAACTCATTTTCAAAGAAATAGATTGATTATTTACATCAAAAGAAGCAAGAACAATATAAAGATCATGCCAAAAAGTTGAGTGAATTCCTATTTCATTAAACCACTGCTCATTATTAGTGAATTTACTGCGCATAGGATTTATTATGGTTACTTCACCTGATTTCTCATCTTTTGATTTAACATTTGCAACTATATATTGCGCATTATAATTTCGGTTGTAATTGAGACCTTCATTCGAAATTGTATAACCATTAAAATGGGTGGATTGATTTAAATCTAAATTTGCTTCTGCAGAAATTCCCCTATAGTTCCCAGCAAAGCCAGCAATTGCAAATAAAAAACCAATATGAATAATCAATGCTCCCAAATAAGGTCGATTGTACTTTAATAAAATTCTTCCGTTCCAACGCAATATTTTTAATTTATAGATAAGATCCATGATCAAAATTCCACAAGTCCAAATCACTAACAGAAAAATAAATGAACTTTTAAAATCGAAATTTTTTTGAATAGCAAGACTTATTGTTATAGCAGTAGACCAAATAAATGGAAAAAGAAGACAAGCAATGGGATCTTCAATCTTACCATTTTTCCAACGCATAAGATTGCCAACACCTAATAACGAAACTAAACACAATCCAATCCACGGGGCAAAAGCATTAAAAAAAGGTTGTTGAATTGAAATTTTAATTCCACGAGTGGCTTCGACAATAAGAGGTAAAAGAGTGCCAATAAAAACTAAGGCCAATAAAAAAAGTAAAAAGAAATTTGTAAACAACAAAGCACTTTCTTTAGAAACTCTCCATTCATTGGACTTGGCTGCACCTTGTATACGATTGCCTCTGGTGAAAACCAACGCAATAGAAACAGAGACTAAAAAACAGACCCATAATAAATAAGCAGGTCCAATGTTACTTTCAGCAAATGAGTGAACACTACTTATAACACCAGAACGGGTGATAAATGTACCTTGAAAAGTTAAAGAATATGATAACATAAATAAAAACAACATCATACGAGGCAAGCGCCCACTTTTATCCGTTACTAATAATGTGTGAATTCCTGCTGTCAAAGCGAGCCAAGGCATAAAAGAACTATTTTCTACAGGATCCCATGCCCAATAACCTGCCCACCCCAGTTCGACATAAGCCCACTTACCACCTAAAAATATTGCGATAGACAAGACAGCCCAAGCCAATAAAGACCATTTTCTGACTGTAGATAACCACTCTGTCGTAAAGCCACCCCGCACAAGCGCAGCAAACGAATAGGCAAATGGAACAATAAGTAAACAATAACCAGTAAATAGCATAGGAGGATGAATAGCCATATACGGATTTTGTAAAAGAGCATTCATACCTTCACCAAATTTACCCACAGGAAACATTCGAGTGAGTGGAGCGGAGAAGGTAACTGTCAGAAACAGCATAAAAGAAAGTGAACAACCATATGCCACACATAATGCAGGATATAATGAAATATTACTCTTCTTAACTGTTACCAATGATAAAGTAACAATCAAACTCATTAATAAAGTCCATAACAAATGACTCCCTTCGAGGGCACTCCAAAATGAAGTAAAAAGATAGAGAGGTGGCATGTCGACTGAAGAGTGTTCATAGACATATTTTACAGAGAAATCATGAAAAAATATTGAATTCCACATGACAAATGAAGATAAAAGCACACAAATAAAAACGGCTATAAGAGCATTTCGTGCACTGGAAACAACGCCAATATTAGGTCTAAATAAAGAATAAAGCCCCATTATCATGCCATATAGAGCAAGACACAAGCCAAAGCATAAAGAATAAAAACCAACTTCAACCATGTTTCACCATTTTACTCTAGGGGGTAATGAACAAAATATTGCTTCGTGATTTCCTCCAGTCATCAAACCGAAGCGTGTGCCACGATCATAAACCAAATTAAATTCAGCATAACGCCCACGCCAATAAAGATGTTTCTCAGCTAATTCCTCATCATAAGGTAATTCTATTCTACGTGAAAGAATTTCTGCATAAGCTTTGGCTGCATATTGACCAACATCAAGTAATAAAGAGAAGTCATGTTCATTTTCGATTTTAACAAAATCAAAAAATATCCCCCCAACACCTCTCGCTTCTTTTCGATGTGGAATATAAAAGTATTCATCCGCCCATTTTTTATATTTTTCATAATTTGCAATATTTGAATTTCTTTCGCAAACTTTTTTCATTGCATCGTGGAATAATACCGTATCTTCTTCAAAATTATGCATGGGAGTGAGATCTGCGCCACCAGCTATCCAAGTTGTTACTTTGTTACCATCTTTAACTTGAATGCAACGAATATTTAAATGCATAATGGGTGCATAAGGATTGCGAGGATGTGATATCAGAGAAACGCCCGTAGCGGAAAAAGGTTTTCCTGCATTTTCTCCTTCAAGAGCCGGATAACTTGGTCCCCAAACGCAACTCATATTAACTGCGGATTTTTCGAGATGATTGGCACGAATGACTGTCATTATGCCACCTCCCTCTAAATTTCTTTCAGGATTGTGTTCCTGCGCCAGCCAGCTTTTTGCAGAACAAGCTTCAATTCCTTCAATTGTATTAAAAGATAACTTACAAATATTTCTTACATATAGCAAAGTATGTAATAAATTATTTGAAAATGCAGATTCGCCATTTTTTTGAGATGATATTTTCCACACGGGATCAAGAAACTGTTGATCACACAAATTATTATTCTTAAGGTCAGCAAAAGACACTATGGGGTTATTCTCTTGAAATCTTTTAGCTCTTTCAAAAAGTTCATTTTGCACCGAGTTCTCTCCTTGAATGAAGGAATGCTAATTTGACAGCACCAAAAAGAGAGATACACCTGAAATCGTTTCAATTGCAATTGACAATAAAAATCAAAATACAAAAACAATCTTAAATTTTATATTTTTTTCTTTTTGCATCAATTGCATTTCGACTGATCCCTAACCCAGTATGAGCTTTTGCAATACTGTCATGACGTTTTATTGCGTTGATTAAGATTTGCTTTTCAATTTCGTCGAGTAGATGGTTTAATGATTGATCCGTATGAAAAGCTTGTTGAAGCAAATTTAACAATTCTAATTCATTTTGAGAATTCTCGTTTGGGTTTATAAGTTCATTTACGCAAGCAAATATCTTTTTTCCGGATAAAGATTTAGTTGCATTCTCATTTGGCAACTGTAAATGATGAATATTAAGATCTTCTTCATGAAGTTGAGAATTGATTATCATTCTTTGTAAAACACGAAAAAGTTGTCTAATATTGCCTTTCCAAAAGCAATTTTTACATTTATAGGCAATTTGGTTGATGAGTTCTTCGTTTACAAAAAGCCCCTCTTTTTTAAAAAAAACCGAAATAAATATAGAAATATCATCCAAACGATCACGTAGAGGATCGAGAGTTAACTCTGCGCCACTAATTCTATACTTAAAATCGGCAAGCATTCGCCCTGCTTCGACTTCTTCATCAAGATCCTTAGTTGTTGCAACAATTAATTGAAAATATGTATGAATAATACGCATGTCGCCAACACGACTGTAACTCCCATCGTTTAAGACACGTAAAAGTTTACGTTGAGTAGGAATATCAAGACTTTGTACTTCATCTAAAAATAAAATCCCATTATTTGCAGCGGCAACATAACCATTTGTCGTTTCGTTTGCGCCTGTAAAAGCGCCTTTTTTATGTCCAAATAACAATGAATTTGTAAGATCATTGTCCAACAGTGGACAATTTACAATCACAAAAGGTATCATACCTTCAATTTCAACTCTTTTTTTATGAAGTATTTTTGCAAACTCTTCTTTACCTGTGCCCGTTTCTCCATACAATACAAGTGGGATTTTTTTATTTTTAGCAACACCACTTAAAAATTTATCTTGTTTTGAAGAAATTATAACGCCATTTTTATATATTTTATACAAATTATTATTTGAAAATTGATTTAAAAATACAGATAAAGAATCATCATTTTGAGATGCTATCTTCTTTTGCGATGCTAATTTTATATAAATTCCAATTTCATCAGCGCTTGTTATTGGCTTTCTTAAAAAATGAGTCGTACCAAGGGCAAATGCTCTTTCAAAAATAGCTCGATCCATGTCATGAGACATAGTCAAAACAGTGAGTTGAGGTTGAGTTTCTAAAGCATACTGAATAATTTCAAAGCCAAATTCACCAATCTCACTGTCTTTATTTGCAGATAAATGTATGTCGGTTAATAAAAAATCAAAACCTTTTATAGAGAGCAATTGCTTGGCTTCGTCTGAAGTAGAAGCCCCATAGGCAATCAGTCCGCATGTTTTGGCAAGCGAAATATATGTTTCGAGTTCATCCTGACAGTCTTCAACAATAAGTATACTAAGCTCTTCAAATTTCATACAGTTAGCACCATTAATTTTTTTTTAGTTGCAGTATTTTTTGTAAGATTTTATTCTTATTTTGATTACTGTTATGTAAAATAACTGAAACACCAAATGAGAGAGCAGTTTCTATAAGATCAGAGGCTGTATCTGTGTAAATACAAAAACATTGACTTAAATCGACCTCTTCACCAGAGTCGATTGAATATATACATTTTATATCTTTTGGCCAATCCAATTTCTTAAATTCGGCAAGTAGCAAAGAATTTTCGATTAAAAGAAATAAAATATTTCTCTCTCTCAAATTATTTGGAAGATTTTTTTTAACAAAGTGAGCCTGCTCAAGTTCAATCATTTTAATTTG
Source organism: Fluviispira multicolorata (assembly GCF_009208585.1). Classification (GTDB taxonomy): domain Bacteria; phylum Bdellovibrionota_B; class Oligoflexia; order Silvanigrellales; family Silvanigrellaceae; genus Silvanigrella; species Silvanigrella multicolorata. Next base: position 220,196 of record NZ_WFLN01000005.1, on the reverse strand, counting down.
ACATGAGTTATTATTTATAACTCTTGGTAAAATAAGAGTAAAGTAAGTAAGATGATTCATGCGAGTGTAAGTTAAACTTCCACCAGACAGTTCGGCAACAAACTTTGCATACGTTAGGCCCAATCCTGTTCCATCGTTGAAATTAAATGAACTTCTCCATTGAAATAACTTATCTATAAAATGCTCGGGAACCCCGTCTCCATCGTCTATAATACGAATTACAAAATTATTTAAATGGTCTAGTTTCCATTCAATTTCACAATAACTATAGCAGTAATCTACGGCATTTTTAAGTAAATTTTGCAAACAACGTTCAAGCTTTTGATGATCGCAATATATTTGAGGTGTTTCGACTGCAGGTTTAATATTAATAGTTACATTTTTCTTTTTTGCATAATAAAAAATACTTCCCATGGATTCTTCAAAATTTATGGACTGTTTCGTTAAGTTCAATATTTTTTCACGATTTGGATCGCGTAAACTTTCAATGATTGAAAATATTTTTGCAAGTGAAATCTTTGATTGATATATAATATTTTCTGAATAATTATGTTTTCGATTATACAATAACTCGTCAAATACATAAAGAGAGCTTTTGATATCATGTATTATTTGGGCCACTGATTTACCAATTTTAATATCTTGATGATGCTTTTGTAATGATTCTCTCATTTGTGCACGATCTTGTTCAGTACTTTCTATTTTTTTCAATGCTTTATACAAGACAAGTCTGAAAGATTTTATATGATTAAACTCAAACCCTTCATTCTTTTTAAACATATGTGAGTTTATTTTATATACATTTATTTTTTTTATAAACTTAAATACTGAATAAATAGAAAAAACACAGAGTAACGCACTAAAACAAAAGAAAAAAACTATTGAATTCATATCGAGAGAAAGTTTTGTATGGGAAAACTCTTTTGCTGCTTTGATAAATTTATTGCTATCATAGCCAATTAACATCACTAAATCTGTATTAGGAATTGACTTTGTACCCAGCAAAAGAGTCGATACTGGAAATAAATTTGTATTTTTTAAATTTTTTATTTTTAATTTTTTAATTTTTTGATAATCAATAAGATAAGAATCATCAATTTCAAGATTATAAAAAAATGGTTCTTGATTGTATGATGTGGCGAGTAGTTTTTGTTTTTTATCATAAAAAGCAGTATAAAAGACATTTTTAGAATTATTATTTAACTCTAAGATCTCCTTTATAAATGGATCATTTATATTTTTTATGCTTTTAATATAAATACCAAAAAGTATACTACGCTGTTCAAAGGCCTTAATTATAAGAGCTTGTTCACAATATTTAAAAAAATAAGCAGTTCTATACTTTTTAGAAAAAATAAACATAGTTAACATTAATAAATATAATAATATAATCCAAAAAATAACAGATCTAAAAATTCTTTTAAAATACTTTTTCTTTAAATATGACAGATAAAATTGCCAATTAAAAGGATTTTTTTTAATATTATTGAGACTTTTATTAAAGAAATTCATTATCTACCTAATTATTAAGCATTTGCATAGTCATATGCTTGCATTTTATTGTGACAGAAAAGAATTACGCTTTGTAAAACTTTACATAGCAAGAAATATATTGACATTTAGACTCATGCAAGAGAATTTTATAGTTTTTTAATCTAAATTTTAACTTTTATTTTCAAAAACAATATCATATATTTGAACAGTTTACTTTATAATCTCAAACAGATATTTTTTTGCATTACTTACTAATCTCACTTGATAAATAGAAAAATAAAATATAACATACACAGCAATATGTATGGTAATCATAAAAAAAACGTACATATTTTTAAAATATAACTATATATCTGAATTCGCTTAGAAATTTATGGAGAACCCATTGGCTCTATTATATTCACGCCCCAAAAAATTCTTTTGTATTATTTCATCACTCCTTTATTTAAGCCTCAATTTATTTATATTTATCCCAGCCTATTCGCAAGATGAAAGCAATATTGATAAAATAAATTCATCTGCAGAAAACGCAAAGAACCTAAAAGATAATGCAGAAAAATTTACTGAGCTCGGTTCTGATCTCAAAAATAGCATTCCAAAAACAGAAATGTCCGTTCCACACGACACCAAACTTCCGCCACCTCCTGGAAGTTTTTTGGATCGCTTTTTTGGACGAACTATTAGCATTCAAGTGCAAATACAAAAAGATTCAAATGAAAACAGTGCTATTTTAACTGAGTTGGTATTTATCCAAGATCCTGATTTGTATAAAAAAGCTGCTGGCTTTTCTATGAGAGATTGGTTTAGCAATTCTCCTGATGTTTTAAATATAAAAAAATCAAATGAAGTTTTTATTTCTCGTTTTGAATTCACCCCTGAATTCAATCAAACTCAATATTTTCTAACTATAAAACGTAATACTCTCGGAGCACTTCTATTTACGAGATTACTAAATAACTTAGATACTTATCCTCCTTATATAAACCCTTATAAAAATTTAAAACTTAGTTTTTTCTACAATGGCTTTGATTTTAAGCAAAATCAGGAGGAATGAATGTATATAGATGCCCAACAAATTCCTATAGACAAAGAAATCTACATACAACAAAATTTGATTTCTACTTCAAATCAAAAACTAAATTCTGACAATATAGACATACTTGTTAACCAAGAACTTGCCCTTAAAAAAATAAATGGAAATTTTTATTTTCCCTTAACCACCGAGCTCTCTCTCGCTCTCAATCACAATATCCAGACATCAATCACCTGTAGTTATCTTATACAAAGTTTTAAACTGAATAATAGCGACGGGAGCACATCCAAAATTAATAATTTTTGGTATTGCGGAAATTCATTTGCATATGTTCCTATGGCAAGTTCTATTTTTCACCCGAAATTAAAAATCTTTGGAGGAGCTGGAAACGCTTATGGAACACAAAATAATACTGACACTTCAAACCAAACCGTTAGTCTTTTATTCTGGACCCTAAAACCTTCTATAGCTCTTGAAGTCAATCTTTTTCAAAATTTTAACTTTTCTCTCGGATCAGCCTATCAGTTTGTATTCTCAAATAGCTCCAAAGATTTACAAAAACAAGTTTCTGGAGTTGAAGCAAATATTTCTTTTTCTTTGAATTTTAAGTAAATAAGGAAGCCTCGATGCCAAGTTTAAAATATATTCCCGATCAAATTATGTGGCATGATGGTATGTTATTATCACCTCAACATTTTCAACAGGCATTTAAAAGATGCGAAAATATCATTCGCTATCACAATTATGAATCATCTCCCTATCCGTTCGGAATAAAAAACTTTGCGATCGATCAAACATCTTTTGCGTCTGGACTGTTTAAAATCGAAGAATTGGAATGTATTTTTCAAGATGGATTAGAATATTATTACAATTCAATTTATGATTCAAATCAGGTTCAATTAGACCTCAGTAAATATAAAGAGCATTTAGAAAGTAAAACATTAACTCTGTATATCAGCATTCCTAAAATACAAAATAAAAATAGCATTCTAAATAACACATATTCTCGATATAAAGTTGCAAATATTGATAATATTGCATTTGATGAAAATACCGGTGAAGATGAAATTCCTATTCCAAGGGTTAGACCAAATATTTCACTTTTATTTGAGCATGAGCTCACACAACATTATATATCTCTTCCTTTATTAAAAATTTATCACGAAAATAGTATTTATAAATTAAGAGAGTTCTCACAGCCATCAACGAAAATCACAAAAAAATCTGCTGTTTGGAAAATATGCCATTCTATCTGTATGACTCTTCGCTATAAAATTCAAGATATCATAGAAACTCTGCAAAAATTTAACAAAATGCATGTAAATACAGAATTACTCGATCGCATTGAAACCTTAAAAAGTATGAAAAGTTGCTTACCACGTCTTGAAGCATGCATACACTCAGAACAAATGCATCCATTTATATTATACCTTGAAACATATTCTGTTGTATCAAGCATATTAGCAAATGAAATTTATGAAATGCCTGCTCCATTAATTGAATACAATCACTACGATAATTTATCATGTTTTATAAAATTAAAAACAATTTTAAATGAATACTTAGAAAAAGAAATTCCAAGCGACTTTAACATAACTAAAGCTGTTAAAATTGATAATAAATTTACTTTATCAATTCATAAAGGAGCTTTAGGAGTCAATGACGAATCACATTTCTTATTGGGCTTTAAGAAAAGTTCTGATATATCCCAAATCAACTTCTTAAACTGGATTAAATCTGCAATTGTTTGCGAAGAAGAGAATTTTGAAATTCTCTTAGAAAGAAGAGTTTTAGGATTACAAAGAACTCTCATTGAAAAATACGAAAATTTAATACCTCAGAAAAATATTTATCTTGTTCGCGTAAAGCTCGACAAAACGCTTAAAGAAAAATTAAACATAATAATTTCTCCAAGTATAATTGATAATACCGAATTTTCTCCCGATGAAATTCTTATATATACAAGGAAGAAAATATGACTCTTTTACAAAATTACGAGTGCCCCATTCTATTTACACAAGAATGTATTCTAGAAATTCAAAATATTATCAATGCCATTGATTTATCAATGGAGAAATTAAATGATAGTGAAAATTCTAAAGAAATAAATTCTTACACATTTGAAGAGGCTGAAATTATCAAAATTTCAACCAGCCTCTGTGAATGCATTGGAAGGAAAATAGACACTCTGAAAAAGCATAAAAATTATGATAGCGAAGTCATTAATTTATTACATTTTGCACTTATTGCTCTCGCTGATGAAAAACTCATTACCAAAAATTGGCCTGGCAGAGTTTACTGGCAAAATGAATCACTTGAAAAAAAAGTTTTCCAAAGTCGTTCAGCAGGTGATATCTTTTTTGACAATTGCAAAAAAATACTGACAAATAGAGATTATAAATTTAGAAATCTGTCGTATTGCTATTATCTATGTTTATGTGCACGCTTCAAAGGGAAATACCACTCAAGTGACAATCAAAGTGAAATAAATCGCATTAAAAACTCACTCTATAATTTTTACGGTGAAAATAATATTGAAATTAAATATGATTTTGATGGTGTCATACCTCAATCATCCTTACTTATTAAAACAAATTCAGAAGAAAACCAAAAACAAAGAAAATTTTCACATTCCCTACTTTTAATTAATTTTATTTTAGTATCAATCTTTCTTATTAGTTCATTTTATATATGGTTTAATAATACAAGTATGATATCAAAAGGGATAAATTTTTTAACAAATTTTTAGATGGACGCATACCATGATTTTTGTAATGGTCTATATTTTATTCTGCATAACCTTACTTTTTTTTCTGTGCATTATTTTGTTTAGAATCTGGAATCCAGATATTTCAATATTTATTAAAAATGAAAAAATAAAAGAGTTTATATTTGATAGGTTTTGGTTTTTTGAAAACAAAAACCTATTACAAAAAAAGAATATATTTTTTATTGTCAGTAAAAACTCTTCTGAATTATACCATCAATTAAGTGTCGCAAAAAATATAGATAAGAAATCTGTTTTTGAAAAACCTTTTTCAGACTCAAAAAAGCCTTTTGAAAAAGTTGAATTAGATGATTCAATCTTACTCTTCTTTCATGAAAATCTTTTACAAAGCGATGATGAAAATCAAATACAACTAAGCAGAAGATTACGCTATAATTTATACAATATATTAAAAATCAGAAAAAATAAGCTTATTGATGGCATCATATTTTTTCCGCACAATGAAATATTTACTAACACTCAGACAATAAATAGCAATCTTAAACAAGAGTCTTTTTTATATTCACAAATTGTTAAAAAAGTTTGTAAATCTCTTAATGCAAAAATTCCAATATTTTTTATAGATAACTCTGAGATTAAAAATCCTCCGCCATTGCATTTACTTAAAGATGAAAATGAGGAGTGCGTTAATTACAACTTTGGATTTTTTCACAAATCTTCAAATAAAACAGAAAAACTCAGTCGAGAAATTAAAAATAATATTGAAAGTTGCGTCAATTCATTAGAGTCGCAAATGCAATATTTTTTGCAAAAATCTGAAAACGAAACCCAAACTCAAATCATTTTATTTTTCTATCAATTAAAGCTCGGAATTATCTCTTTTTCTAAAAATTATTGTGACTATTTCTATAGAAATTTTAATATTAATGAATCATCAATGATCAACTTTCATTTTATTCTTAATTCAAAATCCTTCTATAGCGAAAATAATTCATCTATTTTTAATATATTTGAATATATTTCTAAAAACTTAAAGGGAAACTCTGATTTCTCGAATAACTGTATTAGAAATAAAGTTTATAAAAATTATATTTTTAGTGCCGTTACAGCTGCAAGCGCTTCTTTTATAATTTACGCACTTTATGCATCTAATCATTATTTGTTTAATAGATCAAAATTTTATATTAATAATTTTGCTAAACTAGACAATTTTATTTCTCAATACTCGGAAAATCCAAAATCATTAACGAATTTAGACGATCTAAAAACACAATCCTGTGAACTATTTAATACGGCCAATCAACTGAATCATGTATCACTTTACTATCCATTAAATTTTCCATCGTGGAATTCAAATTTGGGTTATACTCTTGACCAAAATTTTGATTCTACTTTGACAAATTTTTTCAGTAAACTCATAATGAAAAACTTCAATTCAAAAGTTAACTCATACCTTTCACAAAATAGTGCAAATCATTTAGCTTTTATAGAAGATACATCTTCAATATTAAGCCAAATTAACACCTTTGTTGATGAAAATGAAAAACTGACTGAAATATATTTAAATATATTATCAAGTGAACAAGGCAAAACAACAGAAGGTCTTTCTTTAGCAGCAAAGTTTCTATTTGGAATTGACTGTATTAAAAATAAACAAAATTATTTTTTATTTCAAAATGTAGAGAGAAATAAAATTGCTGACCTTATAAACGTAGATTATAATTTTTTCAAGCGACAGTCACAAGCAATTCTTAATGAGCATATTCAAAAATATTTTAATACTATTATAAAAAATAATGATGTTTATCTTTCTGTAAATAAAATAAACTCAGATCTCATCCAACTCAAAAGTCTTAAAAAATCTGAGGTTATTGGCTTTTCTAAAACGTTAGTGAGTGACATAAACAGTTTGCAGCATTCTATTTTAAAAGGTCAACTCGATTTTCAGAATCTGAATTCATTTTTTGGCAATAATTTTTATAATATGTACAAAGAAGTCGAAGATAACCCTACATTTGGTAAAGAAATATTTGAAAATATAAATTCAATTGCAGAGGAGCAATTTAAGCAGATTAAAGCTAAAATCACAAGTATTACACCCCTTGGAAATAGCTTTCCAATTGTAGTGCTTAAAGAGAGTTCTTTTTCTGTCAATCCAATGCTTATTAAACTCTCTGACTCGTTAGAGAAAATGCATCAAGTTTTTGATTTAACTGATCAAAATAATATAGCAACATATTCAAAATCTTTTTCTACAGATCTAAAATCGATTGCACTTAATTTACCTACAAACGCTCTCTGGTCAATTGATAATATTCAAAGCTTGCTACAAAGAGGCCTTATTTTTAATTCAGCCACATCACAAATAAACAAACTCCAATATCCAAAAGAACTTTCCGATTTATTCGCCAATATTGAAGAAGAATTGAATGAAAGCTTTTGGAGTAAACAACTGCCAACAAGTCTTCAAATTTTTGATATGAATGAAAAAAGCAAAAGTGATTACGATCAATCACTGGATCCCTATATTCAAAATATTCAGCTCTCTACTCCTGTTCTAAAAGGAATTTCAAACCTTTTATTACAATATGAGCAAAATGACACAAATACATATTTAAGTAGTATTATTAGACAACAAATCGACCGACAATTGAGTAAATATAATGAAATATTAAATTCAAGCTCATTTTTTTCACCTATTTATCCTGACTTTAATTGGTGGGATGGAGAATCATCTCCAACATATAAGGCATTTAGTGTCACCAGTGATGAAGATTTAAAACTTTATTTGAGCATCCAACGAGACTCTCTCAAAAAGTTTTTTAATAAAAATATTACACCTATTTTACAAGCTAAGAGTTTATTTTTCGGTAATTCTGATAAATATGTAGGCGATAGTAAAATTACTGATAATTTTAATCTTATTCAAAGTTCACTTGACTCATCTACAAAAGGGACAGCCTTTAATGAATTGCAGGGATTTTTTATTAATTCACTTTTGCCATTAAGAACAAGCAATTGTGCCATATTTATTTCTAAAGGATTGGATTCTTTTTCAAAAAAAGATTTCTTTTCAATTAAACAAAATAACTTATATCATACCCTAGCTGAAAGATGCCAAAAGCTCCTCATAAAACAAGCATTGGCAAATTTTGATCGATTTGCAGATAACTATAATTCAGCAATATCCGGAGAATTTCCTTTCGGAGAAAGTACAAATTCAAGAGAATTCGCTTCGCTTTCAGATATAAATTTTGTTTTTTCCGTTTATTCTCAACTCAAAAAACAAGATCTATCAATCTTACAAAAATACAGCACTCTTTATAAAAATAGAGTCGACATTCAAAAGTTTGTTAAACATATGGATATTTTACAAAACTTTTTTGCTATACAATTAGATAAAGAAGGAAATCCTCTACCAGTTACCTGGAATGTTGAGTTTGCTTTCAGAACAAATTCAGCAAATGAAATTCTCGGCAATCAGATTATTGATTGGTCATTGCAATCTGGCAATCAAATTATTGGTTCAAGACAGGGTAATAACACAAAAGGAAGTTTTTCATGGAATTATTTACAACCTCTGCAATTCTCAGTAAGTTTAGCGCAAGGATCTAAGTATTCTTTGCAACAATATAATTCGGATAAAAATGTATTTATTTCAAATAATACAGCATTCTTTACAATTAAAAATAGATGGTCATTATTAAAATTCATTGAGGATTATGCTGATTGTCCAAAAAATCATTATTGTAACAAAAATGATTTAAAATTTGATTTGCCTGTAAATTCTAAAAAGATAATCCGTTTTTATATCTCTCTTTATTTAAAGAACAAAAATGGAACCCGCATAAATTTCCCGAAATTTCCAAAATTTGCTCCTTACTTATTAAAAAGTTCAGAACAAAAAGGAACATAAATAAAGCAAAGGCTGCTCTATGTCGAATACTAAAAATTTTATTTACTCACATTCTGAAGCTGTATTTACAAAAGGGCCTTTTTCAAGTGATATCATTATTGAATCATTTGATATATTAGATGATGAAATATCAAATTTATATACTATCAATTTGCTGATTCACTCAGCTTCAATTAATGAAAATTTAGAAGATTTTCTTAGTAAATTTGTCTCTTTTAAAGTTAATTTTGCATATGACAAGGTCCCTGTTCGTTTTTTTTCAGGAATAATCACGGAGATCAAATTAAATGCCTTTAAAAATCAAGAAACACCTTCTCAATTCATAATAGTCATTAGACCTTATTTATGGCTTTTAACACTTAGCAATGGCTTTAGAGTTTGGAATAAAATAAATTCTGAAGAAGTCATTAGCAACGTACTGAATTTATATAAGAAAAAATTTGACGACTTCAAATTTAGTTTTAAAATTTTTATGCGTGATTCCCTAATTAAAAGAATAAATACTGTTCAATATGGAGATTCTGATTTTGACTTTATTTGTAGACTTATGCATGAAGATCATTTGAACTTTTTGATTATACAAAATGAGCAAGGTAGCGAATTAATTATCACAGATAACATAGAAGATTATTTTAATAAAAATAAAGATTACGAAGAAAAAATTATTACACAGATAATAGATGGAAATCAAAATTTATTATCTGAAAATTTAAGTAACTTACATTCTACCGGATATGAACATAAAATCTCTTTAAAACATAATAAAGTAGCAGTAATGCACTGTGATTTTAAAAATATTAAATCTGATTATGGTAAGAGTATTAAGTATGGAGAAACTTCGACAAATAAAGTATTTAGTAAATGGACTTTATTAACACATCATCAAAAATCAATCGATCCTCTCGACCCTATTCAAGCTTTTGCAATAAAAGAAATGGCAAGGAAAAATTCTATTCATAATAGACTTATTCTTCAATGTTCTCAGCCAAATCTTCTTATCGGTAAAAAAATATCTCTTGAGTACAATACAGATTCTAATAATTCTAAAAAAATCTTTATTAACTATCTTAATAAAAAAGAGTTTAGAATTATGTCTATACAACATAATTATTTGAAGAAAAATTATACCGCAATTAAAAAGAAAGAGATAAATCTTAATAATCAAGAAACACCCTATAGGGCAACAATCACTGTTATTCCAATTGAAGACAAATTTATTAAAGACTTTAATCCTGATAAAAAAAATATTCCGCTTGCAACAACTGCATTCGTCTATGGCCAACAAAATGAAGATACTAAAATTGAATCCCCCATGATGATACCTGTTTCGTTCTTCTGGCAACCTAAGGAAAAAGACTCAGAAACAAATTGCTCTCCTTTTATTATGGCTCGTTTATCACAAGTTTGGGCAAGCCAAAATTCGGGAGCATTTTTCATACCCTCCCCTGGAGATGAAGTTTTGATTATTTTTGAAGATGACATTGATTCTCCAATTATTGTTGGTTCATTATATAATAGCTTAAATAAATGCCCATTTTTAATTGATGAAAATGATGCGAAAAAACGAAAAATGCGGGGCTTTGTTGCAGGAAATGAGGAAAATCTTGTACTTCATTCAAAAGATTTTACGTCATCTTTTGATTTTAGTGAGAAAGAACTTTTACTTAATATTAAAGAAAATTCAAAACTCAATATTGATGAAAAATCCTTTGCTATCAATATTAAAGAAAATTCAAAGCTTGACTTAACCGATGAAGGAAAAGTTACACTTAATTCTAAAAACACTGATTTTGATATTCAGGAAAGATTGAAAATCAATACAGATTCTACAAATGTAACAGGCCAAAAATCAATTCAATTGAATTCAATGAGAATTAAGAAATAAAAAAACTGTTGTGAGATCTCTGATCCATGAAAATAAAAAAATTATCTTAAGTAAATTAATCTTGCCATTGAGAGTTTATATATGGCTCTTCTTCTGAAATATTTGAGCTCTCAATATTATCTTGGCCAAAGCTATGCGCGTTAAAATCATTCTGCTGTTCTTCTTCATTTTTAAATTCACTTGAATCATTCTGCATATTTTCAATGTCAGGTAATTCACTTAAAGAATCTGAGTCATTCCCTGAATCCGAAAAGATTTCATGATTGGTTCCAAAAAAATCTGCTAATAGTTTCTTTTGGTTCAAATTTATTTTTCTTTTATCCGATAATATTTCTTGAATGAGCGCTTTGGGGCCTAAAATGGAAAATAACTCATCAAGATCTGTTCCCTTAATTTCAATCAGCTCCCGTAAAATCATTCCATCAGACATTATAAAACTTGCATAGTTATCTAAATTTGTTTTATCTTCATCATTCATTTTATTTATACCTTTTTGTTCTTAGCATCTGCCTTTGAAAGACCAAGTAAAGTAAAGATTTCAGATGGTTTTGAAGTAGTTGTAAACAATTCAATAAAAACTTCATACAGTGATTTTTTTTGCCATTCGAGTGCTCTTCTTATTAAATAAGGTGATGGTGAGTGCGAATTATTTTTTAATAAATATAAATTTGCTTTCTCTATCATTGAATAAGCCATTTCAATTGAATTGATAGTCTGATTTAAACTAAACTCATTTTGCTTTGAATCAAAATCTTCTGGATTATTTTCTTCATCAGCATATTCTTCATTTTCTCTCGAAATAAAATTATCTGAAGATTGAAAATTATTATCTTCCACTCCCTTTTCAAGCTCTCTATTCTCTTCAACAAAAGTCTCTATGAACTCAAAAATTTCTTGGCAAAGTTTTATAAGAGAATCTAAACTTGTTTTTTCTCCGCAACTCTCTGCAAGATCAACAACATACTCTTCAAGTTGATTTAGAGAATGTAAAATTGAACTTAAAGACTCGTGCAGCTGCATAATATAATCTTTTGATTCATTTGCTAAAGCTTTTTTTAATTCATTCTTAATACGAATATGTTCTTCATGTCCAGTAATTACAGCTCTCTCATAATCATCCCAAGTTAGTTTTACTTCCTCAGGATTTTGCCTATTCAATGAAAAACATTTAATTACCAAAGGCATATTGACTTCAAGCCAATGAAAAGGAGATAAGCGCAATTCTAAATTATCTTCTTCGAGTGGAGGAAAAATTTCTTCCCAACTATTTACACAAAAATAAAGCATTACTTTTAATGCTAAACTCAATCCTTCAAAACCGTTGACACGAAACTGAGCTTCGATATAATAGGAACAGACAAGAAGATCTTTTGAGTTCTCTCTTAATATTTCTTCGCATAAATCTATTGAGTTTTGCCAATTTGGTCCCGAATTTTCCTTTTTCGCCCATATTCCTTCATCAATAGTGCTACTTTCAATATTTGCATTTCTTAAGTCTTTTAATTTTATTATTTTAGGATGACGCTTTAAATACTCTCCAAAGGGTTTGTCCTCAAACACCGGTAACGTCAAATAGTTTATATCAGTATTCATGTTATATTTCCTACATATTTAAATTTATATTCAATAATTAGGCACTGCAAAAGCATTAACACATTTACCACCCTCAATAATAAAATTATATTTATAATCAATATTTTTCATAACACCTCTATCAAAATTAGAAAGTATTATAATAATATTTTTTAATTCCAATAATTCTAAAACATATTTTAGGTTTTTAATTTCTTTAACATTTACAACTATTTCAACCACAATTCTATTTAAAAAAGAATAAAAGTCTGCCCCAATCATACAGCCTTTATTAAAATTTTTAGAAAATATTTTACATTTTCCAAGTGCAAATTGATTGTTATTTATGTATTTTTTCGGGTAATTTTCTAAAATTACTACTTCTTTATGAAAAAATTTTGAAAAAAAGTAGTTTATATTTTTTCTATTATTTAAATTAAAACTTTTTTCTTTCTTATTTGACATTGAATAACTATAAAGAAAATTATCTTTATTCATTTTTACTATATAATCTTGTATCACAAGTTCATTTATAAATATTTTAAGAAAATCAATAATTATTTTTTTTCTCTGACGAGAGTGTTGCGTAAAATTTTCTAAAATATAGTCAGGAATAAATAGCTTAAAAGGAAATTTAGTCTTTTTATATAAACCTTTTTCATCTTTAATATAATAACAACTTGTCGAAGAAAAAAGCATTTTTGGAGAGTAATAAACTCTCTCATATGAATAATAATTTCTAATTATATTAATAATTTTTTGATAATCTTTCTGATCTATTAAAAAATCAATTTTCTGTAAATTATTCATACTTTCTCAGCTTTAAAAACAATATAAAAGTTAAAATCACGGATATAGTTAAAATATGAATTCAAAAATGACATTAAAAAATATGTTCCGAGTGGAAACCCTGTCATTTTTGAAAATTGAAATTTATATAAAATACCTGGCACATAGTAGCTTTGATTTTTCCAAACTTGTTGAGAAAGAGTTTCTTCAGCTTCAAAACCAGTAGATTGGTTTAGCATTTGCTGGAATAAAATCTTTATAGGACTTTGCCCTGAAGATAAAATTTCAATTATCTTTCTAAAATCATAATTATTTAATGCATTTCTACTTAATAAATCTTGATTTATTTTATAAAGTAGTTTCACCACTTCGGTATTTTCATTAAGATCAAGTGGCTTTCGAGAGTATTTGGGCCAAATTAAAGACATGGATTTTTCAATTGGGAGATCATATACATTGCAATTAAAAATTGAATTAGGTTTAATTCCTTCTACCAAATGACTATTTGTACATAATCCAGATGGAAATATATAGTCAGGCACTTCTGATTTTAAATGAAGATCTTTATCAGAGTTAAGCAGTTTTAAATACAAACAGCCATTTTCGCTAGTTGTATTATTAAAAGTTCGTTTAGTTGCCCAAAAATAACCTGAACTATCATTGCTATTTCTGTGAATTTTCTTATGAAAATTTGGAATTTCTAATGCTTTTCCAGACACGGAACTATAGGCTACAACCTTATTAACTCTCAAAACTTCTATATTATTTTTCTGATCATTATCAACTCGCATACGATGCTCGTTTTGAGTGTCATTATACTTAATTGGGACTAGTTTTTTTTCAAATACATTCAAAATTGGGACGCAATTTAATCTAAAAAAAACATTATCTGTTCTAAATGAACCAGAAAAATCATCATCTATGGGTATAATAAATTTAATTTTTTTTAAAATATTTATTGGAATATTAATGTCAATTTTAAAAAATAAATACTTCTGATAGAAATTAATAAAATCAAAAAGAGGATGTAATAAATTCTCTTCACACTGGTCATAGTGACCATTAAATTGATAAATTAACTTTAAAGATTCTCTTGATAATTTTATTGGAATAGCTTCTTCATCTTTAAAGATGAAGATAGGGCTTTTAGATAAAAGTAAAGTATCAAGAATAGAAATAACTGACTGGAACTCAGAGTCAATAAATATTGATAGGTTTATATTTTGAAAGTTTTCAATAGGCAATGATGATTCAATATCAAATACAAATGCTTTTTTAAACCCATATATATCTTCTTTGCTTGTGTTTACATCAATATATCTATAATTTTTAACTTCGCAGCAAGATATATTTGTATCCTGAGTTGCAGAAAATAAACATTCTTCATCATCCACATTTTTAGAAAAAAATAAAGTATCCTTATCAATCTTAAATTGATATTTATCTTTTTTAAAAAAACTTTTTGCTGGCTGAATTTTTAATATTGTCATTCCAGGAATGGGAGAAACTAATTCTGGAAAAATATGATCAATAAAATTTATAGCGTAGTCACTCTTAGCTAGAAAAGATTTATAGTCAACTTGTGCCTTCATATATGCAAATGACTCAATAAGTCGTTCCGTTTCTGGGTCGTTACTTTTTCTATATGAAAAATCAAGAAAGGGAGCTAAATCGGGATTTTGCTGTGAAAATAGTCTGCCATTTTTTCTAAGTTCATCTAAGGTATCAATATATATTTTTAAAAAATCTTGATTGCTATACTTGCCAGTCATTAATTATAAACTCCCAAAGTGCAACACGTAATAATAAATTTACCTTTACATTTCCTTTTTGATAAACGGCATTAATAGAAAGTTTTGCTTCTTTTTTAAGTCTGTCATATAGAGAAAATTCAACATCAACATAGGAGAGTCTATTTTCAAATATTCTAAGTGATTTTTGTACAATTTGACACAATAAATCCCTATCATTTTCAGAGTCCATTGCAAAGTGTGAGAAGCTCGGAACCCCAAAATGAAGGGTATTTAATATTTGATTTTCTAAAAATTCAGATACTGACAAAGAACTACGCGTATTTAAAATATTATATATATTTCGAGTAATAGAATTAAAATCAGAGCCTTTTTGATCTTCAATAGGTGAAATATAAAATAAACTATTTAAATAACTCATAATATCTACCTAAATAAAGAAAAAGACTCTTCTAAGCTTAGATTTAAGTAATGTCTTTTGCTTCATTCTCTTTCCAAGCATTGTCACACTTATTCATTATCGAAGAACTCGCAATATCAAAGTAAAATACTTTGCTTAATGAAGATTTACCATTTTCAATTGTATAAACCCTTTGCCTTCCGCCTGGAACTAAATCACTTTTTTGATTGTTATTCGGCGAAAAGATAAAGCGGTAACTAAATGCTTCATATGGGTTTGTTTCAATTGTAAAAGTATAATTGAAAAGAGCAATTTGCTGTTTTAAAAGTAAGATTGGTTCTTTGCCTTCATTCTTCTCAATTGTACACAAATGAAATTTTGCACAAGATACTGCAACTTCAGCTTGAGTTAAAATATCTGTCATATTTTTAACAAAGTCAGCTTTATTTTTTTCAACAATTGTAGCGGTAATTTGACCATTAAAATTATCAATTTTATTTGATGCAGTTGACTTTATCAATGGGAATTCGCCGTCAATTGTACATTCAAACGATGGTGGAACTTTATATTCAATAAAACTTCCTTTTAAAAGTTTTTCAGGTAATGTTAATAAAACCTTAATATCATCAGACATGTTTTTCTCCAAATATTTTATTGTATAGTTAAGCGATTATCCTTGAGGCAGTTCAGTTACAAGCCTTAAAGAAACAGTCAATTCGTTTAAATAAAAATGTGGCCTTAAAAACATTACAGCTTTATATGCCCCCACTTTTCCTGGAACAGGTAAAATATCGACCCTTGCATCACGCAAAGGATGACAGCTTTTAATATAACTACTCGCAGAATCATCCAAAATCACATAACGCGAAATCCATTTATTTAAATATGCTTCTATCTCCCCCTGTGATGTGAAAGAACCAATTTTGTCTCGCATAATTACTTTTAAATAATGTGCAAAACGAGAAACAGCCATTAAATATGGCAACTCTGTAGATAGTTGTGCATTTGCATTTGCAAGATCATTGTCATACTCAGTTAATTTATGGATCGTTTTTGAACCAAAGAAAGTGGCTGTATCAGTTCCACGTTTATAAACTAATGATAAAAATCCAAGTTCATCTAATTCTTTTTCGCGCCTATCTGTGATGATAGTTTCAACAGGCATTTTAAATGAATTGTTACCTTCGCTATCGACAAATGGGTGATATGGTAAGCTATCAACAACACCTCCATTTTCAGCTCCGCGTATGTTTGAAAACCAACCAAATGAGCGGTAAGAATCAACCATTCTCTGCGCTAATGAAAATGCAGGATTTCCCCACAAATATTTTTCATGCTCTATTCCGTTAAGATCTTCTTCAAAATAAAATTCTTTTACAGGAATTCCATTTGGTCCATAAGGATGACGCATTATAACGCGCGGCAATGTTAAAGTAACATACTTAGAATCTTCAAGTGCTCGAAAACTTTGCCAAGAACCAAATTCAGCTGAATTAAATAAACGACCTAAATGTCTTGGTTTGTCAAGATCTTCAAAAGATTTAATATTAAAAAGATCACAACTCGCTGCTGCTATAAATGGAGCATGTGCGGCAGATGCTACTTTAGAAATAGTTTTAAGACATTCAATATCTTCAAGACCTTTTCCGAAAGAATAATCACCTACAAGAATTCCATAAGGTGTTCCACCAAATGTACCATATTCATTTTCATAAACCAATTTAAATAAACCTGAATCATCAAACTCTGCTGCAGTCTCAGAATCTTTTAAAATATCTTCTTTAGTTGCATCAAGAACACGAATGTGTAATTTATCATCAGGTTCTGCAAATTTTACTAATGATTGAAGACCTCTCCAAGATGCTTCGAGTTTTTGAAACTCTTGGTTATGAATAATTTCGTTGACTTGTTCAGAAAGAATCACATCTATATCGGCAATTCTCTCGCTGATCATATGAGAAATATTCTTTTTAAATGCCATTCTTTCTGAAATAACTTCATCAGCAAAAACTGTAAGCATTTCTTTTGCATGGCTCATTTGATCTTTATTTTTATTTAAATTACTTATTGCCAACGCTTGATCGATAACAGAAACATTAACATCTTCTAAGTTAAAAAAAGAATTCGTTTTTATTGCAAGATCTGTATTGAGAGTCATTTCATATCCTTTAGCGGCTTAGGCTTTTGCTTCAGCATCATCAGAAACTTCAGATGCATTTGCTTCAGATGTCTGCGTGCTTGTAATTTGCTTTAAAGCCTCAGGCGCCTTTAAAAATTGAATAAGAGTTTCTTCAAGTTTATCGTTACAGTCCACGCTGGTTTGCAACTCAATTAATTTTCTTCTTGTTTCAAGGAGAGTGCGTAATGAGTCGACTTTTTCAGCTATTTTTCCGGGGTTAAAATCTTCAATGGATTTAAAATTTAATTCAACTTGTTTTGAGCCCCCATCATTTTTAACTTTATCCAAAACTTTTATTTTTAATTTTGGACTAATGGATTGCACAACTGAATTGAAGTTTTCTTTATTTACCGAAAGAAATTTTTCATTCTTTAATTTTTTTGTCTTCTGGTGTAGATGCCCAGAAAAATTTGCCATCACTCCAATTACGAATGGCAGGTCTTGCTCTTTTGGATTTCCATTTACTTCAAGATCATAGGTGATTTGCACGCGTGGCGGCTTATACCCAGAAATTTTATGTTGAGTGCTCCTTGACATTATTCACATTCCTTTCATATGAGTTTCAGCCTGAACTTGCACTGATAGTTAAAAAATACTGTTGTCAGTATTCTTTTTCTATTTATAGCAAATATAATACCAATGCACTTTTGTCAAAATTAATAAATTCAATAAAATATCAATGTATTTAATTAATTAAAAAAATCATTGTTTTTATTGTTTACAATCAATTAAACATAATTGGTAAGCTATTTTCTTAGACAAAAATCAAAATCCTGAACAATACAAATCTTATTTAATATTTTTATTGTTATGTTTATAAATAAAATTTTTTTTCTTTTTATCTTTAAAATAGAACCTTCCTCTTAAATAAGAAGAAGTCCCTATTTGTTTTTATGCTCTCACAAATGACTTGCCACAGATTAAAAAATAAATTAATAATTAAATTGAGTCTGTTTTATTACTTTATTAGGAAAATTTATGAGCAAAAACTCATTATTACTCTCTGGTGATCAATTTTTTTTTGATTCTATTCAAGGAGCAAATCTTTTAATCCCTAAAGCATTATTTTTTATTACAGGTAGTGGAAATTCTGATGTTCTCAAACGAAAAATATGCGTAGAAGGAGATGAGTCTTCTGTTGTTTTACCAGGAATTCCTTATAATACTTCAACCCATAGTATTCCGGGTGTACTTATATGTAAAATTAAAAGCTTAGCTGATGATAATATATCAAAAAAAACATTTGAGCTTAATAAAAAAGCTCTCATGGTTGGCGATGGCAATGTTGAAGTTGAATATATTGTTGCAGTCCCAGCTATTCAGCCCAATACGCCACCTGTTCCAGATATAAAACCATTTTATTCAGGCAAAGGAAGTTTTAAACCTTTAATTGACATGGGAATTGAATTAGATATTTAAAGTGTTTTTAATGATTTGGATTGAGCAATTGACGGATGGCTTCGGTTGTTTTTTGAGGATCATTTTTTGCTAAATACATAATCTGCTCTTTAGGCGACATTTTATCAAAAGGAACATCCTCTTTCAACTGCACCCGACGAGCTCCTGCACCCGATCTTTCTAATTCATAATCCAACATTTCCAACTGCTCTTTTGAACGCTTATCAGGATCATACGTAAGCCATTTGAAATAAGGGCGAACAAGTGCAATGTAAATAAAAAACATAGCAGCTAAAGCAACTACAGAAAGTATTGCGGTTTGAATAAGTGAAGCTTGCCGCGCTGATAGTGAAGCTTTTTCTGCAAGAGCAAATTCATCGAGTTCAAATTGAGTTGATTCTACTGTTATAGCGTCGCGCGTTTCTTGAAAACCAATTGCATTTTTTACTAATTTCGTAATCATTTCCATTTCTTCTTTGGTACGCGGCACAAACTTACCATCAACCATTTTTCCATCAACCAAAACAGATGCACTCAATTTAGTTACGTTACCAATTGGTTCTACTATTTTACTTAAAGTCTTTTTAACTTCAAAGTTTAAATTTTCAGTGCTTGATTTCGTACTATTAGTAAGCCCACCAGCTACACCTATATCCTCACGTTCGCCAGGTAAATTGCTCTTTGCCCCCGGAACACCGGTAGGATTTAGCCCGTTGCCTTGTGATGATTGTTCGTTTCGTTGCGAAGCAATAACTGCAGTTCTTTCTGGATCAACATCAGAAATTGTAGTTTCTACCTTTTTAAAATCTACAAATGCCTGAACTTTTGAAACGACTTTATCATGTCCAACGACTCTCGCTAAAATATCTCTAATCTTTTGTTCAAGCTCTCTTTCAACTCTCTTTTGATACTCTCGCTGTGCTGATGTTACTTTATCAATGCCACCATCCTGTTCATCAGGTTGCGTGAGCATATTCCCATCCTGATCTACGATACTCACTGCTTTAGGTTCAAGCCCTTCTACAGCACGTGCAGCTAAATGAATGATCCCCTGAATTTGCCTTTGAGAAAGCAGTTTACTTGGTTTTAACTTTAAAAAAATACTCGCCGTTGGAGTTTTTTTATCTTCTGCAAAAATAGCATTATCTGGTAAAACTATGTGAACTCTACTGTTTGCAACAGGCTCTAATTTATTTATTGTTCTTGCTAATTCACCTTGCAATGCACGTAATTTATTAATTCTTTGGTCAAAATCTGACATCCCAAAAGCTCTGTCATCAAATTTTTCCCAACCCACTCCTATTCCTGAACTTGGCAGGCCCTCTTGCGCAAGTAACATACGCGCTTCTAATATTTTATCTTCAGGAAAGGAAAGAGAATCACCTTCCATTTTAAAATCTTTTATTCCTGATTTTTTTAAGTGTGCTAAAATTGCTGTTTTATCATCAGCAGATAAATTCATATATGCTGTTTCATATTTAATTGTTGGCTTCCAAAAAATAAACATAGCAAGCGCAAAGACAACAGTAAAAAGACTGAGAGCAATTGCAATTTTACGTCCTTTCGTAAGTCCAGCATAAAATGCCTTACTTTGAACGATAAATTGTGACCAAAATTGCTTAAATTTTTCTATCATTCCTTTTACTTTCTTCAAAGTAATAAATATTGCAATAAAGGTTTAATCAAATTTGCATTCTCATTACTTCTTGATATGCTTCAATTACTTTATTTCTCATTTGTACCATCATATTAAAACCAAGTTCAGCTTTTGTTACCGCAAGCATAGTTTCGTGAATATTACTTGTTCTGCCAGATGCTAAATCCATACTTGCTTTTTCAGCTTCACGTGCTCCGATATTTATTTCCTTAATTCCTTTTTCCATTAGATCAAGAAATTCGGTGGCTGATGGATTTTTTGGAGGACTACCTCCACCACTTGGAATAGATGAATTCACTAAATCCTGTTGTAACTTTAAAAAATGAAGATCATTTGCTGACAGTTTTTTAATCATTGCATTCACCTATTTTATCTGCCAATACTGATTGCAGTTGTTGCCATAGATTTTGTTGCATTAATTGCCTGAGTATTACTTTCAAATGAACGATTACTTGTAATCATATTTACCATTTCTTCCATTATTGAAATATTTGGCATTGCTACATACCCGTTCTCATTTGCATCAGGATGATTGGGATTAAAAACTAGGCGAGGTGCGCGTCTGTCTTCAGTAATTCCATCCACTTTGACTTCTTTTAAATTTGGGTCAAATGCGAGTCGCATTAAGTTATCAAAACTCAGTCCTGAATTTCTTGCTGTAAATAAAACATCTTTTCTTTTATATGGGCCACCTTCTTCTGTACGTGATGTATTTGCATTCGCTAAATTTGAAGAAATAACATTCATGCGAATACGTTCCGCTGAAAGTCCAGAAGCACTTATTTTTAAACCTTCTAAAAAACTCATAATTTTTTACTCCTATAAGTTGTTTAGTTAAAACTATCGTCCACCATTTATTGCATAACGTAACATTCCAAGTTTTCTATTTAAAGTTTCAATTGTAGCTTTATATATAACTTGATTACCTGCCATTTCTGTCATTTCTTGATCTACATCCACTGTATTGCCATCGTTACCAATGCTTTCAGTTGGTTTAACATAAAGATCTGGTTTTAAAATACCGTCTGCACCCATACCTGGAGCTTTAATATGTTTAGGATTACTTACTTTCATAATAAGATCTTTGTCAGAACCAATGGCAGCTTGAAGCTGTTTTTCAAAATCAAAACCTAAAGATCTATAGCCAGGTGTTAGAGAATTTGTAATATTAGCAACATTGACATCTTGTCTTTTTAATCTTTGATTGAGACTTTCTTCAAGTACAGAATCAGGTTTGCCAAATATTTGATTCCCTATAACCGTGCTCATATATTCTTTCCTTCAACTTCATATCCACAATCGACTAGCTCATTTAATTTATAACGAAGTGCGCGCAGTGAAATTCCAAGAGCCTTTGCCGTGTGTGTTCTGTTTCCATTCATTCTTCTCAATGTCTGTAAAATTAAACGTTGCTCTAGCTCCCTTAAAGTAACTTGAGGAAGTGGTTCACCCATTGCAACTTCAGTTCTGCTATTTGCTCTCATCAAATGAAGTTCTTCAACTCCTATATAATCACGTGTGGAAAGCAATACAGATCTCTGGATAACATTTCTTAATTCACGAATATTCCCTGGCCAAGTATAAGTTCTAAGCGCTTGTTTTGCAGTTGGTGAAAGTTGGACATTTTTTGAAAACTGAATATTAAACTCACGTAAGAAAATTTCAGAATAAAAATCAATATCCACTAAACGTTGTCTTAAAGAAGGAATTTCTAGATGTATTACATGCAATTTAAAAAAGAGATCATTTCTGAATCTTTGTGCATTGACTTCATCTTGAATATTTTTATTGCTGCAAGCAATTATCCGAGCATCTGCAGCTGTTCCCCTTCTAATTGCACCTTTATTTACATCTTGTTCCTTTAAAATTCTCAAAAGTTTTAACTGCATTGATGCTTCGAGTTCAGTAACTTCATCAAGCATAAGTGAACAAGTTTCTAATGGGCGATTAGCATGCCCTTGATTATAATCATGTCCATTCCGTTGTGCCGTAAAGAGTTCCATTTCAAAAAAGTTTGCTGGTATATTGGAACTATTTGCCACAACAAAGCGACCACGTTCACGACCACCCGCAATATGAATTGCTTTTGCAAATGTTTCTTTGCCAGTTCCACTTTCACCTGTAATTAAAATTGGTACCTTAGTTGGTGCAATTGTTCTGGCTACTTCAAGTAGTTTATATATTTTTTCATCACGAGTTGGATAATGTCTTAACATTTCTTCTTCAGAAATGCGTAGGTCTGTTTCGTTTGGAACATTATTAGAATGAATGCTGCGTCCTTCCACAGCATTGTTACCTTGTTGTGTTCCATAGTTTGCAGAATCTATGTCGAACAATCCCATAGGACGCACATCACTCATAAACAAACCTCCCCTTATTATTCTTAAAACCTGTTTACTTATTGAGTCGATCGAGCCTTTCGCTCGCCAACGAAGAGTACCGCTTGTCGTTCGTGTCGTTTGCTGCTAAGAGCCAAGCTGTTTTTGCTTTATCAAAAAGCCCAACTCTCGCATATACAACTCCTGCTTTATATGCGGCTTCGGCTCGATGTGTTCCTTGTGCTAAATTTGCCATAGCAAGAAACATATCTCCCGATTTCGCAAATCTGCCCGAATCTCGTAAATCTTCTGCATATTGCATGATTGACGTTTCAACTGTTTGAATTTCATCAAGTGACTTTGCGGGGAATGCCAGAATTTTCTCATATAGAGGTTCGACATCAGGGGTACCGCGCAGAGCTCGAGCCCATTCACCCAGAGTTGGCAAATCGCGTTCGACATAACGTCCAAGTTTCATCTCATCTAAAAGTAAACGTAACGCTATTTTGTTACGGTAAGGTGCAACCGAAAGTTCTCTAAGAGCTTGCACCGTTTTATCTGTTAATCCTTCTGTTTTTCTTTTTTCATCCTGTTCAATTCGACGCAAATATATTTCTGCTTCAGAAGGTTTATTACTCTGATAATTGAGTCGTGCGACAAGAGCTGCTGCTTCATTCTTTCTTTTTTGATCAGGAGAAGCTTGCCAAAAAGCACTGTAAAGCTGAATCGACTTTTGAACTTCTCCTACAGCATCAAATGCTTCTGCTCTTGTATAGAGAGCATCCGAATCTGAGTAGGTAAATTGGAGCAACGTTTGTCTTGCGCCTTTTTCAAAGCGCGTCCATACTTCCCATTGTTTATTTTGAGCTGTATTCTTTAGAAGATCTTTTACTCTGCTGTTAACAATTTGTTCTAGAAGTACACTTCTTTTGTCACCGGCCACCAGTTTTTTAAACTGCTGAACCGCAGCATCAGCATCGTTGATATTTTCTTTTTCAACTGAAGATCTAATTTTATTATATGCACAATTTTTCAGCAGGTCAAACGGAATACTTCCAGAAGTGACACAGGCGTCTAGATTTTGCTGATACGTTTTTACCGCTTGAGGCTTTTCATCCACAAGATTATTCAAAACCCTAAGAGATGATGCAATTTTTACAATGAGTGGGTTTTTATCATAAAGAGCCATTTCAGAGTATTTTTCAGCATTTTGAAAACCTGTTTTACCCATTCCTTTTGTCTTTGAATTACTTAATTCATCAATATCTAAAATTCTTAGTTTTGCTAATGCTGCAAATTCACTTCCGGGAGAGTTTAATAATAAAGAGCGAAAATAATCATTTGCTAAATCAAAATTTCTTGTTAAATACGCTGATTCTCCAGCATTCCAAAGTATTCTTGGATCCAATTTAAAATTCTTCTCTGACAACGCAACAAGTCGTCTATAAATACTTAAAGCTTGTTCTTCATTCCCACTCTTATAAAGCTCATCTGCAAAATTTTTACCAATTTCAAACTCCTCTTTTCCTCCAAAGACAGCCCCCATTTGGGCTTGTAACATAGTCATTCTATGTTCACTTATTGGTTTAACAAGTTCAAGTCTTCCATAAATTTCAGGTAAATTATATTCTTTATTATTTTTTACTTCCGAAATATTTCGTTCAGGTAAAGTAATATTTGTTTTCTTGATATTTTCTGTTTCTTTAATATTATTTTTAGTATTTTCTTTATTAGGAAACTGTCTTATTTTGGGCTTTTCTGATTGCTGTATCACAACTTGTGAACGAATTGTAGGAACAAAATTTTTATCACTATTTTCCTTTTCTTTTATAGTATAGTTTGGCATAATTTCGGGAATATTTTCTTTACTCAAACCATCAATAAAATCAGGTTGCCAGTTCCAATCTGCTTCTAAATTCTTATTTTCAGGTTCTGTTTTCCAAAAATCAATTAAAATTCTCCAAGGTTTATTTTGAGTTGCAACAACCCAACCTATTGGTAAATTTTTCAGTTGAATGTTTATTATTACTTCAGATTTATCTTCTTTTATATTCACTCTTTTTACAAAGCGAGTATCATAAAAAGATGTGCTATTAAATTCCTCTGCCCTTGCTGGTATAACACGTAGTTGTAAAGTTCTTGTTTCGTTAATAAAGCGAGTCGCATATCTTCTTGGTTCACCTAACTCAAATATCATGCGATAACTATCTTCACCAGCAAGAAAAGTTGGAGAAATTTTCTCTTTTCTAATTTTTATATTTTGAGCACAAATGGAATTTGAGTCAAAAACCCCACCACCGACGGAAAGAAATGTAAAGAATGAATATGTGAAGAGTTTTTTCTTAAACAACTCTTCTTCCTCCAAAATTATTACGAGTAAATTAATTTCATTTCTTTTAGTTTACCTGAGAGATGTTCTCTTATGTCAGTCTGAAAATTGTCAGAATGAGAATTTTTGACGTGTCAAATTGTTTATTAATGCAAATAATAGACGAGTTTATTGAAAAAAATTTCCTCTGTCAGAATTTTTTTTATTAGTTTTGTTCCTGTGTTCTCGCAATTATTTGTGCAAGTTGATTTGTACGACGTGAGAGAATATGAGCAAATTCTTTGAATTTTTTAGGATCATTTTCTATTTCATTAGGCTCAAAAGTTATTTCTGGCCATTGAATTTGAACGGTTTTATAAGGAACAATGTCGCTTTCTTCTGCCGATAGCTCAAATTTTCCCAGTCGAATTAACATCAGGCAATTATTCCAATTCATAGTTGTAATTCGTGCAATAGGAAAAATTTGCGGGGTAATATCATACTCAGCAAGCAAATTCGTAAAGTTAAGAATATTATTTGTTTTTATTGTTTGAGTTGTAATGACAGAAAACTCCACAATATCTTTCACATTTTGATGTAAAAATGCTGCGACTAAACTTGCAATCATACCACCTACATTATCAATAAATACGAGTCGATATTTTCTTTTTCTTATTTTCCGACGTGCCATTCCATTTTCTGCGAAATCTATTTGTTCTGCCCAGTTACAACATAAATCTGCTATTTTTTCGAGTTTTGAACTCATACTAATAATTTTAAGAGCTTTTTCTATGCTTGACTTATTGCCTTTTTTTAAAATATTTTTTGCAATATGATATAATTCCCTTTGTTTAACATCCACTTTATCATCTAAAATATGAATTTCTTGTATCAATGACAAATCACCATCGAACATTGCCGTGTAGGAACGTTCAAAAAGGTTTTTAGTATCTAATAGCATTTCTAAAAAAATATCTTTTTGTTCTGGTACATCTCCATTGACAAGCTGTCTTGCTAAACTTTCAACAGCATCTCCTATTCGTTCCACGTGGTGGGCAATTTTTGCGCAAGCATAAGCTAAACGCAGCTCATACCCCAATGGCTGCTGTGTCGCAAAAACCTGTAAAATAGAAGCATCGATTGCACGTTCCAAGTTATCTATTTCAGAGTCTAAAACTACAATTTTAATCAACCGATTTGTATTGGGATGCTCAAAATGCTGTTCAAGCGTTTGCAAGCCAGCATGAACGGCATCACACATCGTTCTTAATAAAGATTTCACATGCGCTAATTGCATTTCAAGACTTGATATTCGCGACATTTGGATTGTCCTTATGTGATTTGCATAATTTTGTGCACACTGTTAGGGATAAACTGATTGTGCCACGTCGAATGTGCCATAGGTCTTTTGGAGAGTGCAAATATGCCAGAAAAGAACAACTTAAATCAAATAGACAGCCCTAAAATTATTCAAAGCAACCTTGAAAACAGAGAAGAAATTTATGCCAAACTGGCCTCGCTTGCCATTGAGCCTGAAATCAATCCAAGAACAGGCCGTCCTCTAAAACCTCATTGGCTAAAAGTAGGTCTTGCAGGCGGGGAAGTTCTTTTTAATATCAAAAAAGATTTAAGAGAAAAAAAGCTTTATACAGTTTGCGAAGAAGCAAAGTGCCCTAATATTTCTGGATGCTGGAATACTGGAACAGCTACTTTTATGATTATGGGTGATGTCTGCACCCGGGGATGTCGATTTTGCCATATTAAAACAGGTAACCCTGGAGGTTTACTCGATGCTGAAGAACCGCTTAAAGTTGCGGAAAGCATTCGCATGATGAACCTGAGTTATGCGGTTATCACCATGGTTGACCGAGATGATATCCCTGATGGAGGCGCAGTTCACATTGCAAAAACCATTGAAGCCATTCACACAGAAAATCCTAAGACAAGAGTCGAAATTCTTGCTGGTGATTTTCGTGGGCAAATTGAAAGCATTCAACAGGTTGTGCATGCTGGGCGTGGACTTGATGTTTTTGCTCACAATGTTGAAACCGTAAGAAGATTAAGTCCAAGAGTTCGTGACGCGCGCGCTAAATATGATCAAAGTTTAAAAGTTCTTCAAAATGCCCTCAAAATTGGTCCTAAAAGTATGTTTACCAAAAGCGCTATCATGCTTGGGCTGGGTGAAGAGTTTGCAGAAGTCGAAGAAACATTAAAAGACTTACGCAATGTGGGTGTGGAAATCATTACAATTGGTCAGTATTTACAACCAACAACGAAACATCTAACCGTAAAGCGGTTTGTTCACCCAGAAGAATTTGAATACTGGAAAACGCGCGCGAAAGAACTTGGTTTTAAAGCAGTAGCGGCGGGACCACTTGTACGCAGTTCTTATAAAGCTTCGGAATTATTTCCAACATAAATTAAGAATCCTCTTTTTAATAAATTAAAAAATCCATTGAAAATATGATTCATTTATAAACAAAAAAAATCCATAAAAAATAAAATAATATCGTACTATTGCATTTATTTATTTTATTAATTATAAAACAACTCTAATCATTCGCTCAAAATCTCGATTCTTGAGCTTATAAAAAATTTAATATTTTTATTCTATGGAGTTTACATTGAAAAAATATGTTTGCTGTTTAATTCCAATGATGAGTTTTTCTCTTTTACCTACACTTTCCTATGCAGATGCATATTTACTTTGTGTTAATTCTAATAATCATGATGACTGGGAATGGGCACCTCCTATAACAGAAATGGAACATGCACGCTGGGGACGAGGCAATAAATTTATTCCGATCAACGAAAAAGGAACATTAATTTCTGGTTCAATAGCCTGGAATAAATATCTTCATTTAGTTCTCGACACCAAAGTAAATAAAGAAAATTTCACTATTGATAAAGTAAGAAGTTTTTGTGATGAATTAAAAAGACAGTGCTTAAAACTAGGTCCACAATATAATCTTATTGGCGCTGCAAATAAGTTCATTCCTTCATTAGATAAAAGCTATATAAGTTTTACATATTTTGTCAGCACCACAGAAGATAATGGATATTATTCCGAAATAGTAAGAAAAGAAAAATCAACTACCTGTCCAAATTGGACTTATCCAGACTTTCCAAATGATGGTGGAACTTTATCTATATTTGATAGTTAAAATATATTGTTTTAAAACTATTTAACTTAATACTTTTATTTTTGGTACTTAAAATGGAAAAATATGTTTTCTCCTACGTTTCTCTTATTAGTATCTCACTTTTACCTTTACTCTCATATGCTGACTCATATATGTTTTGTGTGAATTCAGATAATCATTTTGATTGGAAATGGGCTCCACCCATACCTTTAGAAGAATATAATCACTGGGGGTTTGGAAACCCTTATATTCCCAGAGATGAAAAAGGCATACGAATCTCAGGATCACTTGATTTTAATAAAAATACTCATCCAGTCCTTCATGCAAATGTAAATAAAGAAAATTTTTCAAAATTTAGAGCAAAATCATTTTGTGATAAATTAAAAAAACAATGCTTAAAATTAGGATCACAATACTCACTCATTGGTGTAGCAAAGCTATCCATTCCTGCTTTTTCTTGGGGTTATATTAGTGTTCAATATGATGATGCAACTTATGAAGATAAGAATGGCTATCATATAGTAACAAGAATTAAAAAAACCGCCGCTTGTCCAAACTGGGATTTTCCGAGTTTTCCGAACGAGGGCGGGAGTCTAGGATTTTTTAATTAAATAGTTTTAATTAAACTGTCGCTTCAATAATTCTTACAGATTCAATAATAACTGGAGTGGTAGGTACATCGTCATGAAAACCATGACGACCTGTTTTTACTTTAGCAATGGCATCAACAACATCCATTCCTTCTGTTACTTTAGCAAATACGGCATAGCCCCATTGAGCTCCACGATTATTTAAAAAATCATTATTTGTTAAGTTAATAAAGAACTGAGCAGTTGCCGAATGCGGATCATTTGTACGCGCCATTGCTAATGTTCCACGCTCATTTCCAAGACCATTTTTAGCTTCGTTTTCGATTGGGTTATTTGTCTTTTTTTCTTTCATATCAACTGTGAACCCACCCCCTTGGATCATAAAACCAGGGATTACTCTGTGAAAAATAGAGTTATCAAAGTGTTCCGCTTTAATATATTTAACAAAATTTGAAGCGGTCATGGGTGCTTTCTCATCATTAAGTTCAATTGTAATTTCACCAAGATTTGTAATCATTTTAACTAAAGTCATATAAATACCTTTCCTTAATTCATCTATAATTTAGAAATAAAATAAGTGAATAAACTTAAACCACTTATTTTATTTAAATAACGTGTGAACTCCAATATGGAGTCGAATATCTGCCAAACCTACATAAACAATCTAAGTTTGGAAAACAAATTTTTATTTTTGATTGGTATCAATTCCCCAGAAAGAACCGCACTCATTTTTTACATGTGATAAAAAATCTTCTGGAGACATAGGAGCTAGATTTTTCCCATCACGATATCTTGCGGTCAGAGTATTTGTTTGTGACTCTTTATCACCTATAACAAGCATATAAGGAATTTTTAGCAACTGCGCATCGCGAATTTTCGCTCCTAATTTGTCATTGCTAAAATCAGTCTCTACACGCACTCCATTTGACTTTAAAAACTGAGAAACTTTATATGCATATTCTTCTTGAGCTTCAGTTACAGTAACAACACGACATTGAATTGGAGCAAAACCAAGAGGAAAATGTCCAGCACAATGCTCAATGAAAATCCCCATAAAACGCTCTACAGAACCTAATACAGCACGGTGGATCATAACCGGAGTTTCTTGTGTATTATTAGCCGCTTGATAGCTTATACCAAAACGCATTGGCATCATAAAGTCAAGTTGAATTGTTGCACATTGATGCATGCGACCAATAGCATCTTTCACTTTAAAATCAATTTTAGGACCATAAAATGCCCCATCCCCAGGATTGATTTGGTACCGAGCGTCAGCTTGTTTCAGAGAGTCTTCAAGAGCCTTTTCTGCAATGTCCCAAACCTCCTCTGCTCCCATTCGATTTTCAGGACGGGTAGAAAGCATATAAATCACTTCATTAAAACCAAGTTCTGCATATGCTTCTTTAACAAATTGCAAAGCTGAAACAATTTCAGCTTGAACCTGTCCAAGCATACAAAAAATATGACCATCATCTTGAGTAATACGACGCACACGTGTCAAACCATGCAAGGTTCCACTTAATTCATTGCGGTGTACAACACCAAACTCACCATAACGTAACGGTAGGTCTCGATATGATTTTTGACCGACCATAAACATTCGTACGTGAGCAGGGCAGCTCATTGGTTTGATTCCAAATTCATCACCATGATCATCATTAAAAACATACATGTCTTCACGATAATTATCGTAATGTCCACTTACTTTCCATAAGTTTACATTCATAACTTGCGGACTTTGAATTTCTTGAAAACCAAATTTAGCCCACTTAACACGAATGTAGTTTTGCAAAAGATTGAAAAGTTTAGCGCCGTTTGGAAAAAAGAAAGCTGCACCTGGAGCAATGTCGCTCATTAATGTAAATAGATTGAGTTGGCGTCCTAACAAAACGTGATCTCGTTTTTTTGCCTCTTCAAGCATATTTAAATAAGCATCAAGATCTTTTTTATTTGCCCATGCTGTTCCATAAATGCGAACAAGCTGTTCGTTGTCTTTATTTGCGCGCCAGTAAGCACCGGCAACACTCATAAGCTTAAATGCACCCAATTTACTTGTAGTTGAAACATGAGGTCCTCGGCAAAGGTCATCCCAATCACCAATTCCATATATTTTTATTTCACCTGTTTCAGGTAAAGCTTCGACAATTTCAACTTTAAATTTTTCACCAAGTTTAGTAAAATGATCGACTGCTTCAGCTTTACTGACAACACGTCTTTTTACTGGAATATTTTTTGCAACTATTTCCTGCATCTTTTTTTCAATAAGGGGAAAATCGTTTGTTCCAATTTTTGTGCCTTCTTTTGGATACACATCATAGTAAAATTGATTTTCTACCACGGGTCCAATGGTTATCTGCGTACCAGGAAAGAGCTCCTGAATTGCCATTGCCATGATGTGCGCAGTTGAATGTCTTATAATATCAATACCTTCTTTAGAACGATCGGTGATGATTTCAACCTTTGCACCTTGTGGTAAAACAGTGTCGAGATCGACAGCTTGACCATTTATTTTTCCAGCAACTGCGCTCTTTGCTAAACCAGATCCGATGCTTGCTGCTAAATCAAGAACCGTAGCAGCTGAAGACAGAGAACGAGAAGATCCATCGGGTAAAAAAACTTGAATTGAAGAACTCACAAACGACTCCTTTTATGAACGCTCCCCACATACAGTGTGGGTGTGCGGCTATGAGAAATAACCAAGTGAGACTATACAAATTTTATAGACAGGTAAATCCTGTTTTTAAGTTTTAAATGAATAAATCACTTTAAAAATTACTTCGCCTGTTATATCCCCTAAAGACAAAGACTAGTAGAAATTCATCTTGACTTCATTGGCAAAAAATTGTTTAAGATGTGTGCCTGTTTTAGAGCATTCTCTGTGTTGCCAGATGCTTGGTGGATTTATAAAATCTGTGGCAATACAAGGGGTTAAAACCATTATAACCAAGCAGGAGTTACGTATGACTGTTGAAGTACAAATGCGCGATTTATTAGATGCTGGCGTTCACTTTGGTCACCAAATTCGCCGTTGGAACCCAAAAATGCGTCCGTTTATTTATGGTGAGCGCAATGGTATTCACATTATTGACCTTCAAAAAACACAAAAACTCTTTAAAGATGCTCTTTCTTTCGTTGAGCAAACTGTTGCAGAAGGTGGACACATCCTTTTTGTTGCAACTAAAAAGCAAGCTCAAGAAATCGTTGTTGAAGAAGCTGAAAGAGCGGGAATGTTCCACATCCATCACCGCTGGCTTGGTGGTATGATGACTAACTGGCAAACAGTACGTTCTAGCATCACTAAACTAAAACGCATCGAAAAAATGGCCAATGACGGAACTTACGAAAGCATCACTAAGCGTGAAGTTTCTCTTAAAGAACGTCTTCGCATTAAGCTTGAGCGCTCTCTCGGTGGTATCAAAAATATGCCAGGACTTCCTTCTGCTCTTTTTGTTATTGATGCTAAAAAAGAATTCACAGCTATTGCAGAAGCAAATCGCCTCGGAATTCCAGTTATTGCAGTTACCGATACAAACAGCGATCCAAACGGAATTGACTATATTATCCCTGGTAACGATGACAGCCTTAAAGCTATTAAGCTTTATGCAAGCCTTATCTCCGATGCAGCTCTTGAAGGCAAACAACGCCGCAGATCTGAATTGACCAAAGAAGACTCCTCCTTCTCCTCCGAAGGTGGTCGTTCTCAGGTTAAGGTGAAACGTCTTAAATC
Organism: Fluviispira multicolorata; assembly: GCF_009208585.1. Lineage (GTDB taxonomy): Bacteria > Bdellovibrionota_B > Oligoflexia > Silvanigrellales > Silvanigrellaceae > Silvanigrella > Silvanigrella multicolorata. Next base: position 187,308 of record NZ_WFLN01000005.1, on the reverse strand, counting down.
CCGTGATGAAGACGAAGCAAACTAAATAAAAAGGGTGCCCCGAATGGAGCACCTTTCTTTCTTCTAAACTTAAAAAATAGGGAAAATAAAATGGCTGTAGTAACCGCACAAATGGTTAAAGAATTACGTGAAATGACCTTAGCAGGTATGTCTGATTGCAAAAAAGCGCTTGATGCTGCTGAAGGCGACATGGAAAAAGCTGTTGTTATTCTTCGTGAAAAAGGACTTGCAACCGCTGCTAAAAAAGCTTCTCGCGCTGCAAGCGAAGGCGTTGTCACAACAGTTGTTGACAACAATAACCTTGGCTTTGTTTTCGAAGTCAACTGCGAAACAGATTTTGTTACTAAAAATGATGGTTTCCAAGCTTTTGTAAATAATCTTCAAACTCTTATCAGCAAAACAAAACCACAAAATCTTGAATCTTTACTTGTAAGCTCATACGATTCTGCAAACTCAGTTAAAGATGCTGCGACGTCTCTTGTTGCACAAATTGGTGAAAATATTACTGTTCGTCGTTTTGAACGCGTTGGCTCTGGCAAAAACTTTGTCACATCCTATGTTCATGGCGGTGGAAAAATTGGTGTTCTCGTTGAACTTTCAGGTTCAGGAATTGAAGCACATGCTAACAATCAAGCTCTTATTGAATTAGGTAAAGACGTAGCTCTACAAGCTGCCGCAATGAAACCTCAATTCTTAAATGAGCAAGAAATTCCTGCAGAAACTATTAAAGCAGAAGAAGAAATCATTCGTAATAAGTTTATCCAACAAGGTAAACCTGAAGCAGCTCTTGCTAAAATCGTTCCAAGCAGCATTAAAACATGGTTCAAAGAAATTTGTCTTGTTGATCAGTTGTTTGTAAAAGATGATAGCAAATCTGTTGCTGCCTATGTTGCTGACACCGGTAAAAAACTTGGGATTTCTGAACTTAAAGTCACTTCTTTTGTTCGTCTTGAACTTGGCCAAGGCGTAGAAAAGAAAGCAGAAGACTTTGCTGCTGAAGTTGCGGCAACTGTTGCAGCTGCTGCAAAAGGTTAATTTTAAATTAACATAAAAAAAGAGGATAGTTACTTTAAATGTAATTATCCTCTTTTTTTATCAATTATAACTTAAGCTTTTTTTCTTAAAATTTTTCTCTTACTACCTTTATTTTCATTTTTTCGCACTCGAATTGTAAATTCGACTTTATGTTGTCTGGCAACTGAAAAAAACTTTTCAATTCCAAAAGAAATCATACTTTTTGCCATTTCTTGTGTGAGGCCTTTTATAATTTCATCTTTTCCTTTTACAATAAACTGAGTTGCATCTTTCGGAAAATTATCTTTAACTTCTTTAATAACATCAATACCTGTTGCGACAGTTTTTTTAAGAATATCGCCACCAATCTTTGCCAAATCTTGTAAATCTCCTTGAGCAAACCATTTTTGCTGTTCATCATCATTTTGATTTTTCTTTTTTTCTGATTTTTCTTTTTCAGAATTTTTATTATGATTCATTTATAACCTCACAAAATAAACGCTCTCTGAAAGGAATATAAGAGAAAAAAGAAAAGAAAGCAAAGTAAATGATAACTAACTTGCTTTTTGTGGAACTTTTGAACTCTTTTGACGCGTTACATTTCCTGGCAAAGCTGTTCCTTTAATTCGTGAAAGAGCAACTATTGTTTCACGCGCTTTTGGATCGAGTTTAAGTGATTTTTCATAGCATTGAATTGCTTTTGTTTTATCACGTAAAGCTTCGTAACAGCATCCTAAATTATAAATATATTTAGAATGATTAGGTTCCATAATTGTAGATTGCTCATACCAACCTAAAGCACTCCTATAATTCTTCATTCTAATAAATAATAAACCTACCCTTGCTAAATTATCAGCAGTCGGTTCCATATTGGCAACTTCTTCACACGCCGCAATAGCATCCGGAAGCTTATTCATTTTTGCAAAAATACGGCCTTTTGCTTTTAATACTTCAATACGCAAGGCAGGTGCAGATATTGGTATTTTATTCAAGTCAGACATAGCTTTTTCATTTTCATCCATTTTTTCATAAATCTTTGCTCTACATAAAAAAATATCAAATTGATTCGTATTTTTAATAATAAGATCGGAGAATAATGAGATTGCTTTTGCTGATTTTCCTTCAGAAATATACATATTAGCAAGTTGCATAATCGATTTTGTGCTTGTTGGATTTTGTCGGCGTGCTTTCATGCAATAATGCACAGATTTTTCAAAGTTCCCCATTATTTTCATAATATCAGCAAATTTTAGCAGTACCACTTCATCACTTGGACTGTCGTGCAGTGCTATTTTCATTTGACCTAAAGCAAGATCTTTGCAGCCTGGATTATTCAATTCTAAATAAATATCTGCAAGAATTATTCTTCTATAGGGTTGTTTCCCATTGATTTTTAATTCTTGCACAAGATAAGGAATTGCTTCTTCTTTTCTTTTTAATGAAATAAGGAGATCCGCTGCTGTAGAAAATGCAGGAAAATACATTCCGTTAATTTTAATACCTTGATTTATATAATTTAATGCTGAAGTCACATTTCCAAGTTTAATTTCAATATGCGCCATACCAATAAGAGCTTGCGCACTGGGTTTTCCAGAATTTATTAACTGTAAAAATTCTTTTTTTGCTTCTTGATATTTTTCAGTTAGATATAAATGCTCTGCATTCCTTAATTTTTTTATATTTTCAGGTGGATTCTTATATTTTTCAATCAAACTCATTACTTTTTGAACCAAATCATGAGACTCAAAAGGCTTTAAAATATAATCTGAGACACCTAAATCTACGCTTTTAACAATATCTTCTTTAGTTGCTTCTCCTGATATAAATAAAACGGGAATATCATTCTGCATGGTACGGTTTCGCACAAAAGATAAAATATCAAATCCATCCCCTTGAGGCATATAAATATCCGTAATGACAATATCTGCGCTGTGTATTTTTAACCAAGAAATGGCTTCACGTGAATTTGGAAAATCTTCAATGATAAAGCTCCCAGATTTCTCTAGGATTCGAACGACTGCTTTTCTCATATTTAATTGATCATCGATCACAACTGCTCTCAAGTGATCATGCATTCCAGCAGCCATCTAAAGCCCTCATTTTTAAAAAATAAAGATGGCAAAGAAAATAATCCTTAAACTGTATCGACCTTCTTTAAATGAATTAGAGGGGTGGAGAAGTGATATTCTTGGCAGAACAAATTTGCAGGGACTGATATTAGCGAAAAAATCGTCATTTTTTTGACAAAAAATCTGTAGCTTTTCTTCAGAAAACATCAAAAATCCATGCGCAAAATTTACCATCGAATTTCTTGTATTAATATTCAATAATTATCTAATTATATATAGATAATTTTAAAAATATTTTACAAATTTATTCGACCCATTTTCTATTCATCTTCAGAATATTATTATTTAATAAAAATTTTTGTTAGATTATTTTTAATAAATCAATTAAATGATTTTTAAAAATAAAAGAAAAAGAAAAAAAATAAACCAATTAATTGACTAGATAGCCTAAAATAAAATTGCAACTCAACAAACACATGCTTTTAAATATTAACTCACTTATTTTTAATGCAACCTTTAAAACATTCTTTCTAATTCTCAATATATAATCAATAATGACATTTAAATAGAAATTCAAAAAATTTTTTTATAAAAATTTTTTGAATTTCTATTTTTTAGTTATGGTAATCTATAAAAATTAAGAACAAAGAAATAACTCAGAACTTTACGATAGTAATGAATTAATTTAATGTCTGAATGGCTAATTTTTATATGAATATATTTAAACAATTACTGCAAATTTTTTTTACAGTAATTAATATCTCTATAATTAGTCTAAACTTTTTTTAAAGGAGTTTCGTTATGAGTAAATCTTCGAAAGTAAAAGCAGTCATATCGTCATTTACACTTTTTTCACTCGCTGCAAACGCAAGTGGTGGCGAGAACACTCCTCGTTACACGATCGAAGGTTCTCTCCCTACCACAATTCAAGTGAAAATCAATCCAAATGAAATAAACACAGACTTAGAAGCATTAACAGGAATGAAAACAATTCAGCTTCTCAAAGTTAAACCTTCCATAGAAATGATTAAAGAAAATGATGTCGCTTTAAATAATTATAAAATTAATATAAAAATGGAACCAAGCTACAGCACAATTATACCATTTAATCAATCACCTGGTGCAGTCGACCTCGGCATGGCAAACACCCCAGTTCTCGATCAAGGGAAACATGGAACATGCGTCACTTTCGCATCCACCGCAGCGCTCAATGCCAGATTAAAGGTTGGAGATTATATTGATCAACAATGTAGTCTTGCTCTTAATAAATATCTTGGAAATGACTACTGGAATGGAGCTTACACGGCGGAACAAATTCTTGATCCGCTAAAAACATATGGAATTATTCCAAAAGATCAATGTTTTGGTTCAACTTATGCAGATACTGATCAAGAAGTTTCTCCAGATCAATATTCTGACAAGAGTGATACATCATTTGCAAGTCAGATGGATTGGACTTATGTAAGTAGTAGAGATATCAATGCGGTAAAAGCAGCGCTCAAAAATGGCAACAGAGTCGCAATTGGCACTTTACTCTCAACGGCTGACAACACAGGAGTGAGAGGGTTCAGCTTTACAATTAATGGCAAAAAAACGAGCGGAGGACTTTGGGCTTGTGATCAACCTGGTAGTAAAAATTACTGTGGTAGAAGCAATGCAGGTCATGAAGTTGTCATCATAGGCTTTGATGACAGTCAAAAGCTCTTTAAAATTCGCAATTCTTGGAGTTCAAAAGTAGGTGATAGCGGTGATTATTATATGACGTATAATTTCTTTAATACGATGGAAATGGATCATACTGAAATTAAATAATATTAATTCAACAAAAGAGACGTAATAAATTTTCTTACGTCTCTTTTCATTTATTAGAGAGAAATTTTTTCAATAACCGTTTAATTAATTAATATTAATCTCAAAATTGACAGTCATTTTCTTGACATATTTTCTAAAGTTTTTTCAAAGAAAACATTAAAAATGCATGCCCAAAATTTATCCCTCATTTTACACATAAATGATAATTAATTATTTACTTGTACAAAAATATATCTTGAAATATTTTACAAATTAATTTGCAGTAATTTTTTTTTATCTTCAGAATATTATTATTTAATAAAAATTATTGTTACCTTATTTTTATTAAATCAATTATATGTAATTTTTAAAAAAATAAAAAAGAACAAAAATAAACCAATTAATTGACTAGATAGCCTAAAATAAAATTCGGACAGAGCAAAATGAGTGCAACACAAATAAACTCAAATATGTCATTCAATATTCAAAAATATATTCTCTATAATCCTTAATATATCTATTATAATAATAAAAAAAAATATTATTTTAAAAAATTTTTTCTGAAAGAATAAAAACTATTTTTTTTAGTTATGGTAATCAATCAAGAATATTTTTAGAGATTGAAACACGAATCTTTACGTTGCTATTAAATTGATTTATCGTTTAGAAGGTTAATTTATATAAGAACAAATTCTTACAATTACTGTAAAATACTACACTCACTGTGCGAAGTTGTTCGACAGTTAACCTAAAATTCTTTTTAAAGGAGACTCGTTATGCGTAATTCTTCGAAAGCAAAAGCTGTCATATCGTCTTTCGCTCTTTTATCAATTGCTGCATACGCAGCAAGCAGTGAAAACTCTCCTCGCTACACAGTTGAAGGTTCACAATCAGTAGTAATTCCTGTTGATGTCGATCCATATGAAATGAGCACAGATATAGAAGCTGTTACTGGAAGTAAAACAATCCAACTTCTTACTATCAATCCTTCGCAAGAAATGTTGGATGAAAATGATGCGGCCGTAAGAGAATATCAAACTAAAATCAAAGCTGAACCTAACTACAGCACAATTATATCTTTTGACAAATCCCCTGGTGCTGTTGACCTCGGCATGGGAATCACCCCTGTTCTTGATCAAGGCCAGTATGGAACATGCGTTACTTTTGCTGCAACGGCAGCTCTCGATGCCAGACTTAATGTGGGCGATTATATAGATCAACAATGCAGCCTTGCCCTCAACAAATATCTTGGCGATGATTTTTGGGATGGAGCCTATACAGCCGTTCAAATTCTTCAACCCTTAAAGACTTATGGTATTATTCCTAAAAACAAATGCTTTGGTTCAAAATATCCAAACCCAAATCAATCTGTCAATTCAACACAGTACAAAAGTACGAGTGACAAATCACACGCAGCCAAAATCAATTGGAATTATGTTGGTGGAAGAGATATCAATGCGGTAAAAGCAGCACTTAAAAGTGGCCACAGAGTTGCTATTGGCTCTCTTCTTTCAACTGCTGACAGCAATGGAATCAATGGCTTCAGCTTTACTATCAATGGCAAAAAAACCAATGGTGGTCTTTGGGCTTGCGATCAAGCAGGTAGTAGAAGTTACTGCGGCAGAAGCAATGCTGGGCATGAAATTGTCATCATAGGCTTTGATGATACTCAAAAACTCTTTAAAATCCGCAATTCATGGGGAACAAGAGTAGGCGAAAGCGGTAATTATTATATGAGTTATAACTTCTTTAATTCGATGGAAATGGATCACACCGAAGTAAAGTAAGAAAATATTAATAAAAAAGAGCGTAAGGCATAAGCTTTACGCTCTTTTTTATTATCTTGATATGTATTTAAATTAAAGTTCTGATAAACGCTTTAATGCAATATAACTGTCTAAAATAGGTTCCGCATTTTCTTTATCCCAAAGTGAATTTTCTTTAAAAGATAAAGAGCTTTCTGGAAGGGGAATAAAACCACTCTGCCAAAACCAATTCAAACGGCTTAATGGATTTCCTAATAGATCTGCAGAAGGTCTCCATTCAATATGCTTTTCTACAAATTGATCTGACGGATAACGAAGTTGTAGAGTTTTATACCTTTTTTTTACTACAGATGCAGGTGCCCAAACTTCTATTCCAAGACAAGCTGCAGCCTTTGAAGGTGATAAATTTTCAGCGGGTTGTGCGGAAGACCATTCACTGCCGATTTCTTCGCACGGAGTCTTTCCTTTTGGAATTAATTCCAAACGTAAAAGTTTAATCTCGCTTGCAGCTCTCCTACGTGGGACGATCATATTTTCTTCATGTTTTTCTTCATGAAATTGATCCATTTAAAGCCTCTTGTGTAGGTTGAAGATTTTTTATAATAAATTGGCATAATTCTTTTGTATTTTTTGAATCTTTCACGTTTTTATCAATAAAATTAAGCAATAATTTAAACGTATTTTGAATTTTTTCGTCTAAGATATTTACTTCATTTTCATAAATTTTACGATTTAAATTTGAATCAGCTGGGAAAGTTTCAGGCATTTGAATAGTTGTAGCGATATCTGATAAAAAATTTATATCAATCGGATTAGGTAACGATTTTTTAAAACAACAGACTCCATAAATTGCGCTAAGAACCAAATGAAGTTCTTTAGAATAACTCCATGAAAATGACTTTATGGCCGCAGAAGGATCAAAAGAAAAGACCCATTCAAATGGTTTTTTATCTACAAAATCAAATAAAGTCGCATCAAATACTTTGCCCAAAGCACTTTGACAAGCTTGTAATAGCAGTCGGGATGAAACATCATCTTTATTCATGCGCACTCTCGAAAGAGCATATCTTTCTAAAAGTTTGGGAACATTTTCACAGTAGCGATGTCGACTCACAGATGCGGGTAAGAATATTTTTTGCAATCCAGATAAAAGTACGACAGATGCAGCTTGCAATTCAGAATAAATATCATCTGAAAACTTTCTAAATTCAAAAAGTTTTTCAATCCATTCTTGAAAATCACAAAAAGATTCGAGACACCATTGCGCTAAAGTATCACGTCTTGCATTCATTTTACTCACGACCATCAAATGATCTTCTTCAGCTTTTTTTGTTCTTAAATTTTGAAAATCCTGAAAAGTTCTACCATATTCTACAGCTAAAATGGCATTTAAATGCTCCCAATCATCTATAAGTAAACAAATCTCACGCTGTACTGTTCGAATTCGAGCAAATAAAACTCTTTCACTTGCCATTTCTGTGAATAAATTCAATTCACAAACTTTTGAAACAGGCATATATTTTGGTTCATGCTCACTTGAGGCAAGCCCAAAGCGCATACCATCCTCGCTTAAAGAAACAGCAAAATCATGTTTATTTTTAGTGAGAAAAACCGAACCAACACCATCTAATTCAAAAAAATGAATTAAAGTTCTAAATTGATAATTTCTGTCATTTAAACCAAACCAATAATAAAGTGAAAGATTAACACCCATTTCAACTTCATTTAAAATGATAAGAATTTCTTCTTCAGAGTGATCAGCAAGGCCTTCTTTTGCAAAAATATTAATAAAAAAATTTACAATATTTTCTGCAGTCTGCTTTGACAGTTCATCACGATTATATGATTGAGGAGTGCCAGGAACTTTCATGCCTCTATAATTAATTAGAAATTTTTTAAAGTCTTTAATAGATGTTGGTGTGTATAAATATTTCTCAAATAGTTCAAAATTATTTGTTATTTCAGATATAATTTTTTTTGAAATTAAATTCAACATCGCTTTATTTTCCTTCCAACAAAGCAAGTAAATTATTTTCAACTAATTCTATTTCATCATCATTCTCAAAACCTTGCTGTGCTTTTAAAAGTAATGAAGAGTAGCTTTTCAAAATATTTAATAAATTATTAAATTCAGAAGATCCTTTCTGCATTTTTCCTAAACATCTTTTCGCACGTAAAATTAATGCATTAATAATTTCGGGTTCGCATTCATATTCAAGAATTTCAGATTGGACAATAATTTCTTTTTTTCTACCAAATGGAAAAGAAACAATATTTTCATGAGCCGAATTGTTATTTATTTGTTTTGACACTTCTATTTTTTCAAATATTTCATCAACTTTTCTCACATTCTCTTTTTCCGCAAACTGTAATTCTTCCTCTTGATTTAATGCAGTCCAACCAATTACCTCACCTGTACGACTATCAAACTGAGCTTTAGCTTCGTTTTTTGTACCAAGCTGCCTTGCAAAAACGTGGACCATTCCATTTACATCATATGTTAATTGAATTTCACAGCGTGTTCCTTTAGGGCAAGGTTGTTCCAATTCAAATAAAAAAGAACCAATCAATCTATTTTCACCCACGCTGTCCCCTTCGCCTTGGACAACAACAACATGCACTGCATGTTGATTATGATAAATTGTATTAAAAAACTCAGATCTCCTTGCTGGTAGTGCACTATTTCGATGTAAAATTGGAGCTACATGTAACAATTTTTGCAATTCATTATTAAATTCCTCTATTCTTGCACCTAGTTTTCTATGTAACTCCTGCTCAGATATTGGATATGGAATTCCAAATTTTTTAGCTACAACCTTAAAATTTTCATTTATGGCCTCTGTATTTTCAACAACCCCAATACCCAGTGAATGGCTACACACATCAACTAAAATAGTGTCTGGCTGAATTCCTAAAATAATGGCTGCTTGTAAAGATGCTCCCCAACTCACAGCTAAATCAGGCTCTAAACGTGCATCGACAATACAAGAAAAATAATCTGAAAGCATTTTCCGCACTAAAACAAGACGAGTACTTCCACCAACAAGTAAAATACGGGATATATATTTTGGATTTCTTTTAGCAGCATGCATTGCACTTTCAGTCAAAAATAAAGTTCTTTGTAAAATAGGTGCAACCATTTCTTCAAAACGTTCACGAGTTAATTCGAGTTCAATGGATGAACCTTTTCCGTCGAGATTATTTGCTTGCACAAGATAAATCCCTTCAGTTTGCAGTCCTTTTTTTGCTTGTTCAGCTAAAATTAATAGATTTCGGTAAAGCTCTGATGCTTTTGAAGACCGACGTGCAACCAACTGAGGATGAACTTTTTCTAAAAGAGAATTTGCGATAGCTTCATCAATATCATCTCCACCTAAATGCACATCTCCTTCACTGCTTAATACATTAAAAATAAGACCATCTCGATCGACGATGCTGACATCAAATGTGCCCCCGCCCAAGTCAAAGACAGCCAGTGTTTCTTTTTCTGTATTTTTATCTTCAGGCATCATGCTGTAAGCTAAAGCAGCCGCAGTGGGTTCGTTTACAATGCGAAGAACATGTATTCCAGCTTTCTCAGCAGCAGCAACTGTTGCAAGACGAGCGGCATCATCAAAATGTGCAGGGACTGTAATAACAGCCCAAATGCCACCAAACTTTTCTTTTTCTTCCTGCAAAACAGAGTGAGAAACTAAATAATTTAAAACAAGTGAAGCCACTTCTTCTGCAGAGAATTGCTTTTCATTAGATTGAAAAAAAGAATTATTTTTCCCCATACTTCTTTTAGTGCTTTTTATAACCTCAGAAGGCGCAAATTCATTCTGTAGTTTCGCTTTATTACCAACAAAATTATTATTATCATTTTGATCATAAAAGACCATTGAAGGCACAAGATATGAGTCTTCATATTCTAACGTAACAGGATGAGTAGCTCCAATAGAGAATACGGAAACAACTGAATTTGTTGTACCAAGATCAATACCTATCGCTGATGCCCCTTGTGGTATCTTCTGAAAAGATTCTGAACTATAACTATTATTTCTGTTATTTTCTTTATTTTTTTTCTTGAACTGAAGAACATTCATGCTACAGACTCCAAAGTGCGCTCCTAGCTCAGGTGCGGGCATGTCTATTTGATAGAGTGTGATTACTATGGCATATTGCATAATGCAAACCGGCTAAGCCGGAATAGTTATAATTCAAATTGAAAGAATGGTTTTTTATATATGCTTAAAACGCGACTGATTACTGCTGCTGTATTTTCTGCAGTCATAATTTATATTCTTAGCTTCTCTCCAGCCTCTCTTTTTTATCCTCTTTTCGTAACCGTGACAACAATCTCAATTTTCCTGTCAGGAACCGAGTTTGCAGCACTGCGTTGGAATATTTTAGACGGCACAAGCGCAATCGAGCAGCCTAGACCAAAACTTAAAGCTAAGCACTTTGCTGTTGGTTTTTCATATGCTTTTCTTATTATTTCATTTTCTGTTTCATGTATTATTTTTGCGCAGGAACCACAAAAAATCCTTATCATACCTATATCTTGGACATTTCTTTGCCTATTTATTTCTGCAGCTCTTATTTATAGAAGAGCAAATGATATGCACACAGCATCAAATAAGCTTCTTAACGTAATAGCAGGATTCATTTATCTAGCCCTTCCAGCTGCGTGCTTAACAAGCCTCAGTCTCATTCATTTTGAAGGATCTTATCGCAGTGCTCAACTTTATTTCTGCCTTGCCACTGTATTTATGGGTGATACAGGAGCTTATTTCATAGGTTCTAAATTTGGTAAACACAAACTTATTCCAAAAGTCTCTCCTAAAAAAAGTATCGAAGGTGCGCTTGGTGGGCTGTTTTTTAGTGGTCTGACAGCACTTATCCTTGCAAAACTTTTTAACCTTCCATTTCCTCCATGGTTTTCTATTGTAGTAGGAGTATGCATGGGAATTGCGGGACAAATTGGAGATCTTATGGAAAGTGCTTTCAAGCGCGCGGGTGGGTATAAAGATAGTGGCCACCTTCTTCCTGGACATGGTGGATTTCTAGATCGCATTGACTCTCTTATCCTTGGAATTCCTGTCGCATTTTTGTTTTTTTCACTTTATAAGTAAATTTTTGACACCTTTTTACTTTCCCTCCTTTTTTTAAAGTTACAAAAATCCGAATCTCTTATAAGATATTGTTTCTTAATTTTTTTATAAAAAGATTTTTAACTGGATCCAACATATGAGCGGAAAAACAAATAGACGTCGAGAGTCAAGACGAACAGTTCATTTAGGTGAAGGTATAAAAGTTTTTTTAAAAGACGATAGTGAAGTTCATTCTGTAAAAGGAGAAGCAACTGACCTTTCTCCTTGGGGAATGAATGTTTTAATTGTCGATCAAAAATTATCAACCTACCCAAAATTAGATGATATTGTACGAATTCATTATACAATTCAAGAAAAAATTAATACTTATGTCAAAGGTAAAATTGCTAATATATCAAATTTAACCATAGACGATAAAATGTATTTACGTTTTGGAATTTCATTTATAATCGATCAACCTAAAGTAACAGATCCTAATATTCAAATGAAAAGATTTGAAGTTCCAGAAATTTTTGGTCCACATGCTTGGTGCAATGATCCCTTTTTCTTTCAAGAAAAACTTCTTTTTAAAGTCATTAGTTTTTATGCAAATGGAATGTATTTAGTCACTTCTGCCCGCAACAAGACTCTTATTCCCAATCTTCCACTCACTCTTAAAATGTATCTCCCTTTTCAAGGAGAATTTGAAGTTCATATAAAAATAATAAATACGGAAAGCTCAAATACAACAAACTTAATTGATAGATATGCAGTCAATGTTGAGTTTACAAACATTAATAATGCATTTATGCAGATGATGGTAGAATATATTCTCTTTTGCGGTGTCGACGTCACGCCACAAGAGTTGAGAAATGAAAAACTTCCAGTTTCAATTATAGAAAAAAGTCTCACATTTTATTATGCATCTGAAGATGAAACAGCGAAGATTATGGAATTAAGAAAAACCAGTTTATTTGAAGAAATTGAAATATCAACTGAAGCTTTTATTAAAGTGGGAGATACTTTAGTAGAAAATCCATATGGTGGATTACAAGATAAATTTGATACATTTTCAAGACATGTCATCTGTAAAGTTGGCAAGAAAGCTGTTGCTACTTTAAGAATTATTTTTAATAATAAAGATAAAAGTCGTTGTGAAATAGCCTCCTATATCATAAATATGCCCGATTGGTTGTGGTCAAAAAAATTCGTAGAAATTTCACGTTTTGCTTGGGAAAAAGATTATAGAGAAAGTGATATTTTTATAAATATGATTCGGCATGTGGTCAGAATAGTTTTAGAGTCAGGTCACACACATATATTAACAAGCGCTCCCGTAGCATTAAAACAACTGTATATGCGTGTTGGATTTCAACCCGTACAATTGGCTTGGAAAAGTGAGACCAATGAAAAAAAATCAAAAGAAACTCCTCTAATGCTCGATGCAAAAGGAATTCTTTCCAAAGAAGTTGTAATAGATAAATTTATTTGGAATAAAATTTATTCTACGATTGCAAAACATTTAGGTTTTTCAAAATAATTATTTAAATTGATAGACAGAAGCTGCAACTGATTTTAAACCATTTTTATCGCCCATAATTGCTTCAGAGTGAGCAATAAATAAATACCCTTTTTTATCGAGACATTTAGACAATTTAATAATAACTTCTTCAACCGCTTTTGGAGTAAAATAGATCAATACATTTCTACAAAATATAATATCAAACTTATTCATAAAAAAATAACCTTCAGCATTCAAATTAAATTTTGAAAATTCTATCATACATCTGTATTTCTCTCTGATCTGAAGAAAACCTTCACCTGTATTTTCATTTCTTTCAAAATATTTTAGAATAAGACCTGCAGGGATACTCTCAAGTAACTCTTTTTTATAAACCCCAACTTTTGCTTTTTCTAAAACAAGTGTATTAATATCTGTTGCAGTTATTTTAACTTTAATATTATTTAAAGGATTTAATGCTTCGAGTGTTGCCATAAGAATTGTATAAGGTTCTTCGCCTGTGCTCGCTGCTGCACACCAAATACGTAATTCTTTTCTTCTTTCCGTATTTAAATAATTTTCAATTGTTGGCATTTGTGCTTTTAAAAAATTAAAATGCTCATTTTCTCTAAAAAATTGGGTTGTATTTGTAGTTAATGCCTGATAAAAATCTTCCTTAGCTTCATTATTCGTATTGGCATTTAAAATAATAATAAAATCTTGATAATTAACACAGTTATATTTTCTAAGAATTTTTTGCATCCTATTTGACATAAGAGAATAGTTTTTCTCACAAGGATCCATAAAAATTCCAGTGTGTTCAAATAATTTCTTAGCTAAAATTGAATATCCATTTGTATCCGTCATTAAAACATCATGAGGCAATGGAATTTTTTGTTCTGTTTCAGCCACGCTTTTATAACTTTCAGTTAAAACGTTTAAAGCTCTATATTTACTCTTAATTCTCTTCGGCCTTTCTATGCAAAAATATAAAATTTGCGTCGGATTTCTAACACAAACCAAAGCTTGTCAGTTTATCCATCTCTAGCTTACTATTTTAAGTGATGAATATGTTTTAAAAATAATTAAGTTTAACATAAATCATAAAACTTTTAATCTTTTGATTAAATAGGAGCTGTTTATGAGCATTCTAAAAGATCAGGTTGTCCTCGTAGTTGATGATGAAACTGATTTACGGGAAATGCTTGTATATGAATTACAAAATATTGGAGCAAAAACACTTGAAGCTAAAAATGGAAAAGATGCCATTGGAATTGTCAAAAATGATAAAATTGATCTTATTATAAGTGATGTTCGTATGCCAGGCGGAAATGGTATCGAATTTTTAGATGAAACAAAGAAAATAGATTTAAATAAGCCTGTATTTGTTTTTATCACTGCCTACTCAGATAACTCTCGTGAAGAATTACATGCACATGGTGTTGAAGGTCTCTTTGCGAAACCTTTTGACCTGCTCAATCTATTAAACTCAATTGAATGGTTTATTTTACCTCCAAACGAACGCTATGCAGTAAAACCTAAAGACATTGCCATTGAAGAAAATATTTTTATTCTTAATGAAGAAAGTGCTGCTCAATTCCAAATAGGAAGAGGAGGCGCTCTTATTCCTACAGGCACAACCCTATTAAACGCTGGAGCCTATATTCAATTTCAAATTATTTTTAAAAGTGGAGAAGAAATATCGGGTATTGGGGAAATTATTTGGAATGGAGCAATGAATCATAATGGAGAATATTGCGCAGGACTGGAGTTCAAATATTTTACAGATAATACAAGAGCATTTGCTATTAAAACTTTATTAAATAATAAATGCCTTGAATATATTCCGCAAAGAGCAACAAAAATTGATTAATTTAATTTATTTTTTTGCCAATGAATGAACATACTCTGCTAAATCCATTCTATCGCTTTCTTTCGGTATTTGCGCTTTAAAACTTGCCATACCAGTTCCGGGCACACCTTCTGCAATAACTTTTGCAATATAGGCAACAGGCTCCATTTTAGATTTATTATTATGAAAGACTCCAGAAACTAAATTAGTTGCTTTCATTGCTTTTGCAGTGGGGCTATCAGCTTTTCCATCTGCACCGTGACAAACACCACATGTTTTTGTGGTATAAAGATCTTTACCGTTTGCCAATTGTTTAGCAGTTGGAGCTTTCCCAACTTCTGCATTTGCCGCCTCACCTGTTACTTCGGGTAAAAGAGGTTCAGAAACTGCTCCTGTAGAACCACTTTTTGTTAATAAACCATAACGAAAAAGCGCAACCCCCATAACTAAAACAGATACAATTGTAGAAATTAAAAGAACCCGAGCTGGAGCTTTCATAATATCCTCCTTAAAAAATGAACGAAACACAAACTCAATTTAAAGCCACTCTTAAAGTTGAGGCAAGTTGTTGTGGACTTACCTGAATCATACTTCCATTTAAGTAAAATGTCGGTGTTCCAGAAAAACCAACATTTTCATTAAATTGTTTTTGTACGATTTCAATATATTTTCTCGCATTTTCTGATCCAAGACAAGCGGAAAACTTTTCAATATTAATTTTTGCTAATTTTGCAACTTCGATTGTTTCGTTATCAAAAGCTTTTTCGGCATCAACACCACTTGGTGGTTGCATTTTTGAAAAAGGAACAGAAAAAGCTTCTTTATGATAGCTCCAGAATTCTTTATCGCCCTGCTCAGTCGCACAATACGCCCCACGCGCGAGCGATCCACTCAATCCAAGTGGTGCTAAAGGATATGCTACATGCACAAATTTAACTTTATTTGAATATTCTTTGTATATTTTTTCAATCGCACCTTCAGATTCTCGACAGTGTGCACACATATAGTCTGCAACTTCAACCAATGTCGTAGAAGCATTGTGATTTCCACGCACAGGAAAACCAGATAAATTTAGTTTAACAGGTGGAGAAACAGGAGGTTTTACAAGTACTTTAATTCTTCCTGCATCTTCAAGATCTTTTATTTTTGTCTCTAAAATTTGCCCTATTTTTTGCTGACTTAACTGCTGTTGGAGTTGAGATTTTATCATCTCATAACTTTTTCCAGAAAAGAATCCTGGCCCCATTTTTGCAATTATTTGATCATAATAATTTTGCGTATCAATATCAGATACGGGCTGGATAGTTAACAAATCTTCAATTTTTGGGAGCTTATCATTTGTTATGGTCATTCCTGCATCTTTAGCAAGGGCAAGGCGCACTGCAATACGACTTGCAATACCTTGACGTGCATTATAGATGTTTCTTTCTAAATCAAAATATTCCATAAGAGAATCACCTGGTAAATCTGTCGTCGTCCATGTCTTGCCATCTACAGTTAATAAAGGCACTCCAACAGCATCGGAAATATCGACAGCTTTTTTATTATTTTTAGAAATAACAACTCCGACAGTCAGTAAACTTCCTAAGACAATTCCTCCAAAGAGAAAGCCAACACTTTTTATTGTACTCCAGTTTGAATCTTTTTTATCATTTAAACTCATTATAACTCCGATGTTAATTAGAAATAATAATTTTATAATTAAATATTTTAATACAGTTTGATATTAAAATCCATCTTCCAACTCTTCAGTATCATCAATTTCTGAATGCAACGTAATAAGTTTTTGAGGATAAATATCATTTAGCACCCGTGCAGCAGTCAAAGGTATAATTACAAATTCATCGATTTCAGAATGAGGTTTTCCTATACCCATTTTTCCACGTGCAAGCATTTCTCTTTGCCATGAATTTACCATAACTTTACGAATTTTTTTACCTTCAGCAAAAAAGTAACATTCACTTGCGCTTCTATCATTTAAACTCTTGCTATTGAGAATTTGTAAAGAGCGATAATATGATTCTCTTTGACTCATTAATAAATCACGCTGTCTATTTAACTCTCTATCAAGTTCTCTTCGCGTATTTTTTTCTTCTTCAATTTTATGTATTTCGCTTTGCTTTTCATCATTTAATTTATCTGCAAGCTCTTTATTCTTTTTAGAATCATGTGTTTGTTTTCGATTGGCGGCTTCTGTTTTTTGTGCTTGTTTTTTTGAAACAAGCCCTGCTTTAAGTAGCTGGTCTCTCAAGCTCATATTTCACTCCTCCTCACCATGCATCCTTCACTCGACTTTCATACAATGTCAATTTTGATTTCAAAATCGTTTTTTATGTTTATCGATTTTGCATAATAATTAAGCATAATCTACCCTAAGTTATCCACATTGAAAGTGGATAACTTAGCACTTGAGGAATGACTTATCCTGTCAAATTGTGCATTTCAATGGTATGCTGTTTTTTGTAGCGAACAATTTGTGAAAAAATTTTTCCTTGTATTATCAAGGACATTTTTGAAAAGGACATTTTATGGAATTACAAGTCTCGATCTTGCTTGCCGTCTGCACCATAACAAGCCTATTTATTTTAATTATTTACAATAAAATAAGATCTATAACAATCTATAACAAAGATATTTTTGAAAAATTTGATTTTTTAGAAGAAAAGTTTGAACGTGCCCTAAAAAATGAAATCCGCTTAAATAGAGAAGAATATTCAAATAACATGCAGAAAATGCGTAAAGAAATTTCTGAAAACTTAAGTATTTTACTGAACTCACTCACACAAAATAATGGGCGAGGTCTGCGTGAAATACGAGAAACTCTAGACACACAAATCTCAAACCTGAGACAGGAAAATGAAAGTCAGCTCGATAAAATGAGAAACATCGTAGATGAAAAGCTCCATGCAACTCTTGAACTACGATTAAACTCTTCTTTTAAACAGGTCGGAGATCGACTTGACCTCGTTCACACAGGTATTGGTGAAATGCAAAAAATGGCTTCAGAAGTTGGTAATTTGCAAAGAGTCTTAAGCAATATCAAAACAAGAGGTATTCTTGGTGAAGAACAGCTTGATAGAATTTTAAGCGACATTCTTGCTGTCGACCAATACGAAAAAAATGTTAAAACCAAAAAAAACAGTCCATTTTATATTGAATTTGCAGTAAAACTTCCAAATAATAGCTTTGATAAGAAACCACTTTGGTTGCCAATTGATGCTAAATTCCCCATGGAAGATTATGAACGCATACTCGATGCCAATGAAAAAGGGGATCACGAAAAAGTCTCTCATTCTATTAAACAATTGGAAACAAAAATAAAAAACTTTGCAAAAGACATCAAAGAGAAATATATCGATCCTCCGTGCACTACGGATTTCGGCATCCTATTTCTCCCTACAGAAGGTTTGTATTCTGAGGTATTAAGAATAGCTGGACTCTCTGAATATTTGCGTCGAGAGTTACAAGTCGTAGTCGCAGGACCTTCAACGCTTGTTGCTCTTTTAAACAGTTTACAGATGGGCTTTAGAACTCTTGCAGTGGAAAAACGTTCCGATGAAATACGCATGCTCCTTGGAAACGTAAAAAAAGATTTTTATAAGTTTGGAGATTTGCTAGAAAAAACACAAGAAAAGCTCAACGATGCCAGCAAACAAATTGGGGAAGCCTCTCATCGTTCAAAAATAATTTCAAACAAATTAATGAAAGTCGAAAGCCTTCCACAAAATGAAAACAGTGAATTTATAAGTGTCAATGGAGAATTGAATGAACATAAAGAAACAGGACAAGAAGCATAGTTTTAAAGATAAGAAAAAAGAATATTCAAAGGATTCTTTTAAACCAAAAGCTGAAAAAAAAGAATATTCAAAGGACTCTTTTAAACCAAGAGCTGAAAAAAAAGAATATTCCAAAGATACCTTTACTCCTAAAGAAGAAAAAAAATCTTATTCTACAAATGAAAATGATACAAAAATAGAAGGCGAATTTAGAAAAAAAGAAAGACATGGAGAAAATCGCCAAGTCCCAAAACCACGTCGCCATGTAGAAATGAAAATCTGTGGAATCCATGCTTGCCACATGGTCTTTAAAAAGAGAGCGCAAGATATCATCAGAGCTTACGTAACAGAAGGTCAATTAAAAGAATTTACCAAAGTTTTAAAATACTGTGCAGATAAAAAATTAGCTTACAGAGTTGTGACAGAAGAAGAACTTGAAAGAATATCAGAATCAAGCCATCACGAAGGAGTTTGCTTTTTAGTACGCAAAATTCCGACTGTTACTTTACAAGATTACTTAGATGAGCAGGAAAAAAACAATCAACCCACTTGTGTTGTGGCCCTTGAAAATGTGCTTAATCCACACAATTTAGGTGCTATTATGCGCGTCTGCGCAAACTTCGGGGTCAAAGCAATTTTACTTTCTCAAGCAGAAGCCAGTATGTCAGGAGCGGCTTACCGCACCTCTGAAGGTGGAGCTGAGTGGATTAAAATTATTTCAACTGATAATTTTGAAAAAGCCATTCAATCTTTTAGAAAAAGTGATTTTAAGGTCATGAGCACCACAAGTCATACTGGAAAATCTTTATATGACGTAGAAATTCCAAAAAAGCTGCTTGTCTTATTTGGTTCTGAAGGAGAGGGACTCAGTCAATCCCTTTTAAAGGGTGGAGACAATCTTGTCCGCATTCCAAGTACAGGCAATGTAGAAAGTTTAAATGTTGCATGTGCCTCTAGCATTATTCTTGCAGAGTTCTGGCGAAACAACATGAAGTGATTTATATTTTTAAAATTAAAAACAAATCATATTATTAAAAACAAATCATATTATTAAAAACAAATCATATTATTAAAAACAAATCATATTATTAAAAACTATCTTATAATAAAGATAGTTTTTATTTTATAAAAAACACGCTTAATCCTTTTTGTCATTTTCAGAACTCCTCTTCACTATAAAGCCCTATAAATACAGGCTTGTGCAGTTGACTACTGAGCAATGAAATTTTAAGAGTCATCTTCACTACCTGTCACTTTGTTCAGAAGCTGACTTCACTAAAAGACAAAAAAATGAAGTCCAATGGAATTTCTAGTTCCATAATCAATTTGCATGATGGTTTAAATGACTTTAAATTAGTAACCAATTAAGTGACCATTTTGTGTTGTACTTTGAGAAAAATTTTGGCGTCTCATAAACGTTCGGGGCTGTGACGCTTTAGGAGCCAACATGAAAAAAATTTTACTAAACGATAACGGGATTCCTTTCGATGTAATGCTGTTAGAGACAACTAAACCTTCGCTTATTGTGTTATTTTCAGTCGGCGCTGGTGGAAATCCTGAGAGTCATCTTCCGCTTCTAACATCATTGACTGAGCATGGATGCATTGTTGTTGCTCCATACTTTGATCGTCTTGTTTCACCACAGCCGACCAGCGATGCTCTGCTTCTCAGAGCACGTCAGTTGCACCTTGCATTAGAATTTATTGCATGTCCTAATCTTCCAATCATGGGAATAGGGCATTCCATCGGTGCAACAATGCTTATTGCCTTGGCTGGTGGACAAGTATGGATAGACGTAAAACAAAAGCTTGATATAAAACCACTCGAATATTTGAATCGGCTAGTGCTCCTGACTCCAGCCACTGGTTTTTTTCAGGCTCCTGGAGCATTAGATGCTGTCCACATTCCTATTCAAATTTGGTCAGGCACAAATGATGTCATTACACCCCCAGACCAATCAAACTTTCTTAAGCAACAGCTAGAAAATAGCATACCTGTTGATATGAGAACCATTGATGGAGCTGGTCATTTTTCATTTATAAATACTCTACCTCCTCAAATCAGAGATGAATTTCCTAACCGTAAAGACTTTCTCATTAATCTTGCAAATGAAATCCAAAGTTTCATTGTTTCTTAAGAAGAGGAAAAGCTGGGATTAACATGAAAGCAAATATGCGAATTCTTTTTTTAGTGAGAGTATACAAAAACGTTTTATGACGTTAAAAAATGGCAAGAGGAGAAGGCTTTAACATTTCATATAAAAAGTATCGCATAAATTCAGGTACGGTTAAGAGTCGTTGCTTTGAAATATCAGGAGCATATATTTTATTACTATCTTCAAAACCATGGGCAACAATATATAAAGGATTTTTTAGACCATGATCAATTAAAATTTTAGGAGGTATTATGAATTTTATATTTTTACCGGCATAAAATTTATCAAAGTTAATTATTTTTGAAGGTTCTTGAAAAATGCTCTCATTATTTTTGGAATACACATTTAATTTGAAGAGTATTGGCATTCACCTAATATGATCAATATGTTGCATACAGTAAAAGCATTTTTATCAATTACTTTATATGATTCCATAAATGGTTTCTTGATTCTAAATAGTGTACATAAATATTCTGTTGGATTAAATTCGGGATATAAATTTATTGAAAAATGTGGAAATGAAATTTATTGATTTTTGTTTACTTAGGAGTGAATGATGAATTTAGAAGAGAATGTTGAGAGATATGGTGATTCTTATTTTACGAAGACCCATACAAACGAAGCGCAGCGACTTAAAATGCTCGCTCAAACTTTTGATCCTATGACACGCTTACAGCTAAAAACTCGTGGTTTGCCATGGGGTGGACGTTGTCTTGATGTTGGTGCTGGAAACGGCAGTATATCTGTCTGGCTTTCAGAACAGGCGGAGTTAGCCACAGGTCAGATTTTTGCTCTTGACCGTGATGTGCGTGGGCTTAAAGAGCTTACTGAACAACATTCAAATATACAGGTTATTGAACATGATCTTACGACAACTATGCCAGATAATTTAATAGGAAAGTTTGATTTGATCCATGCCCGTTTCGTTCTTATGCATTTACCTGAGCGTATAATAGTTTTGGAACGCCTGATATCTTGCTTAAAACCAGGTGGAGTTATCATGATTTCAGACAGCATCGATTTCAATTTAGAAACTACAAGTACGAGTCCGTATCGAAAAGTCATGGATGCTTGCTATTCGATGTTAAATGTCACTTTTGGTTTAGATATTCAATGGTCACGCAGTATGCCGCATCACTTTCGTCAAGCAGGTTTGCAGGCAATTGGCGCCGAAGTTTATTTCCCATCACTCGATGCGCTTTCTCCAGCGGCACGCTTTTGGAAATTAACGTGGGATCAGATTTATGATCAAATGGTGCGTCAAAATTATATTGATGCAGTTACTTTAGCACAGGCTGAGCGCGCA
The DNA here is from genome assembly GCF_009208585.1 of Fluviispira multicolorata. GTDB lineage: Bacteria > Bdellovibrionota_B > Oligoflexia > Silvanigrellales > Silvanigrellaceae > Silvanigrella > Silvanigrella multicolorata. Next base: position 165,006 of record NZ_WFLN01000005.1, on the reverse strand, counting down.
TTTATTGATTCAAATTATTGGGAATTATCTGCGGGTATGCTTACAGCATGGGGACGTCGTTCTCTCTAATGTCTCTAGTTGCACGTCTGTACAAACTTCGAGGTAAAAGCAATTTTACTTTCCCAAACAAAAGCATTTTGCTTCTGAAGGAAATGGGCTCAGTCAATCACTTTTAAAGGGTGGAGACAATTTTGTCCGCAATCCAATTACGAACAATGTGGAAAGTATAAATGTTGGATGTGCCTCTAGCATTACTCTTACAGAGTTCTGGCAAAACCACATGAAGTGATTTATATTTTTATAATTAAAAACAAATCATATTTTTAAAAACAATTTTTATTATAATATATTTTTTGTTTTATCAAAACTAGATTTAATTCTTCTCTAACATGATTAAATATTTTTCCATTAAATTTTTTATACAATTATTTATTAAAGTCAAATAAATAGACAATGATTTTATTAGTTTGACTCACATTCAGTCTTTAGCTAGAAGGGGGAAGATTTATTTAATAAACACTTTCCCAAAGATTTTAAAAAATTCGATAAAAATCTAAGGAAATTTATGAAAGGTGAAACAATAGTATGCATTTTAATTATTATCTGTATTTAACGAGCTTACAAAAATTTAGTTACATTAATTTCTTTCAATTAGGATGTCAATAATATGAAATTAAAATCATCTATTTCATTAATTTTCATGACTTTTATTTCTATTTCATCCTGTAATAAATATGAAAAAATTCCGGACAAAGAGATAATAAGTAAAGACGAAAAATCGATTAGTATTGAGATTTCTGACCATAAAATTGATATAATAAACTCACTTGAGAATAAAAGACAAATAGAAAACATGATAAATTCGAATAGAGTGCAAAAAATTGAAAGTTCAAATACAAACAATGTCATTGATGATAATATTACAACCAGAGAACCCATACTAGGACAAGGATATAATTCCAATTCAGAAGAGTATTTATCTCAATGCGTCTCAGATACAGAATCTGAGATTATCAATACACATCAACCTACTGTTACTGTACAACAAAGAACCAACATGTCATTCGAAGACTTAAATACTATTATAAACGGTAGTGCTTTTGGGACTTCAGCATTTAGCAATTTCTCAGCAAATGGTGAATTTGAATATTCATCTAAAGCTCAAAGAACAAAAAACAGCGTAACTTTTACAAATGTAATAAATTATGAAAACATCCACAATACGATTTCAACTCCATTTCTTAGCAAAAATGCTTATAGCTTAATAAATAAAACAACAAAAAGTATTAACCAAATTTCGGATGAAGTCTGTGGAAATCAATTTGTTTCTTCTCTTTCACTGGGTGCTAAATTACTCATAACCGTTAAAATATCACTAAATGATACGCTAGAAGCACAAAAAATCGCTGGTAACCTCGATGTTACTGTACCAGCATTTGGAAGTATAGCAGGATATCTTACTGCTCTTGATGAAAAAACAGCCAAAGACAAGTCAATTTCAATATTTATCAAACAAATAGGGGGTGATGTCAGTCAACTTGCAGCGGCAATACCAATTGATGCTCTAAAATGCAGTTTAGAAGATCGAAAAAGTCGGGATTCTTGTATTTCAACGTTAGTAGAATTAGTTAACTATGGAAAAAATATTTTTACTACAAGCTTAGCAAAACTTAAATATGATAGAAATAATTTAAGTGGTTTAGCAGTTATATATGTCAATCACTCATCTTATAATCGCACGCTATTAAATTATATAAACAATGAAAATAAATTAGACAGTATTATTCTAACAAGCAACCTTCCAAATCATATTAAACCTACAATCAATCAAGCTCGCAATGAGTTAAGTCAATTGTATAATTTTGAGCAAAATATATATTCGAGAGCAAAAGATATTCTTTCAACGCATATTAGTGAATATCAAAGAAAGCAAATATTGGAAATTCAAAACAATGCTTCTGAAAACATGAAAAATTATGCGCATGCAGGTATTTCATGTTTTAGAGAAATGGAAAACTGTCTTGTAAATAAAGAAGAAGCCAGCAAAAACTCTATAAAATATGATATAAGTATTCTAGACTTTATTTCTGTAAAACCTCTCTTTAATCTTTCAGGAGTTTGGCATGATCGCAACGCAAATATTCTATTAAACATTTCTCAAATTGGAATTGGCGTAGATGCTATTTCTTCTCAAAAAGAGAATATTTATTCACACAATAATGGAATATTTATGAACACAGACTCTGTCCATTTAGATTCAGACAATATCATTGAATATAATGATGGCAGTTATTGTATGTATAACAAAAAAATGGTTTTTATTCTTAACAATGATCTCAATAAACCCATATTAAAAAAATTTGAACGAGTTAATACAAACAATTGCAAAATTCCAATAACTGCCTGCAATCTTCCAGGAGAAAAAATATATCAAGAAAATTGCAAGCCCTCAATCTATGAAAAAATGCTTATAAGTATGGACAATAATTATTTCTCTAAATTCATTAATAAATTATGAAAGAAGATATTTAATATGAAAATAAAAATTTTTTTTATCTTATTCTGTTTCCTGCAAAGTAAATGTTTATTTGCTGACACGTATATTTCTGGTCTTAATAAATTCACTTTTTTAAGCGCAGGCTATGACACTAAAAACCAATTAACAACAGGACAATGCATTGATGGAAATATTACATTTGCAGGAAAACATACGGCTGAAGAATACTTTTACTTAAACCCAACTTATAGCGATTTAGTTGAAATAATAAATGGAGGAGTCAAAGGGAGTCTTAATTTACAATATTTCAATGTAAATTCTCAATTTGATTATGCATCTAGAAACTCTGCGAGTGATTTAAATTTATCATATACTGATATTATATCCATAATTCCTAAAAGACCTACACTCATCAATTATAAAATTGCAAAGGGTATGGAAAGTTTAATCATCAACTCAGATGGCTCAATTAAAAGTAATATCGAACTATTCTGTGGCGATGAATTTATTACACAGGCAGTTATAGGTGCAAAGCTTTTAATAAATATCAATTTTTTATTTAAAAATTCCATAGATAAAAAAGAATTTTTTAGCAAAGTAGGTGCAAATATCTTCTCTATTGCTGAAATTAAAAGACAACTAAAAGGCATTGATGAAAGTCTTTTAGCAAAAACTATCATTACTATAGATACAAAACAGATTGGCGGAGATTCAAAAAAACTCTCAGACGCAATTTCTAGTGATACCGTCTATTGTAGTATAGATAAAGCAGCAATAAAAATAGATAGCAAAGAGGTTAAACCAATTGAAGTCTGCCTCAAAACACTAGAAGAATTATCAAATTATAAAGCAAACTTCTCAGCACAACTTAAAAACAAAAGTTTTGACCCACATAATCCCAATGGTTGGGCCTATTTTGGCTGGATTTCAACTAAATATAAAAATGCACTTATTTCATATAATAATAAACCAATTCAATTAATTCCCAAAGACCCATCCCCCCCACTTGCGCAAGAAATTAAGCATTCTAGACAAAAATTAAAAGATGCATTTGATTATCAAATGAAATTATCTAAAACAGCTTTTGAATTAATGCACTTTAATATACCACTCTCTAAAATGACTAAACTACAAGAAACATCTGAGCTAATAAGCTCAAATTTATATATAATTGCTTCTGCTGTTCAACATTGCTTTGGTGAAGAAATATCAAATTGTGTAGAATCAACCTCATATGCATTAAGTCGGTTAAAAGAATTTGATGAAAATGATTTTATTAAATTTGAAAATACAGATGCAAAAATGAAAATCTCTGGTCTATGGGTTTCAAATGATATGACAACAATAAATATTGTTCAATACAATAACAAAGTAACAGCCATTGTAAATTCAATAAAACTTAATAATTTAACTTCGACGGCAAAAGGTGGATATTTAGGAGAAAATACTTTTTTTCTCGCTGGTGCGGTTGAAAAAGATTTATTTAAGGACAACTCAAATACTAAATGCAAATCATATATTAATTTGAAAGTAAAATACGTAGATAAATATAATATTAATATTCAATTTAAACCTCAGCATTCAATATTTAAATTTAATGATGAATGTGAAATAAGTCCAGATGAAGTGTGCGTTTTTGACAAAGAAGACATTAAATTATTGAAAAATACAAATTCACTGAATACAAAATTTTGCGAAAATGTTTCATTCAAAAAATTCGAATAATTTGGCAAGTAATTTCTGTTAGGATATGTCATCAAATAGTTAAGAAAATTTGATTCTTGACTATTTATTGAAAAAGCTAAACTAAAGTACAATGAGAACGCTTCTACTTCACTAAATATAAGCAGAAAATGAAAATTTTTTATTATGAACTCTTCAAAAATATATTAAGCAAGTAAATTTTTATTTACGATTCAAACTTTTATTCCTTTTTACTTTCAAAGAAGAAGTTTTTTAAGGTCGAAGACAAAATTGTCTCCAGCCAAAGCGCAGGGAACATCCAAGATATGAGTAATACAAGCGTTGCAAGTGTTATTCTGATAAGCTCTGGCTAAATAAATTCGAAAGTGTGTCGTTTTTAAAGTTAAATTCATATTCATATTTTTGAAATGATAAATTTTCAAAAATTATTTTTTATTATGTCAAATGCATTCAAAATCATTCTTTAGCATAAACTTTTAATTTTTTCCTAAATTTTTTATTCATTAATTTATAAATCTCAAATAATTTAACAATATTATTGTCACCTTGACACCTCAATTTTTGTTTTGTAATTGCAAAGAAGAATTAATTTTAAGCACTTACTTTTGCAGTCAATTTTAAAAAGGGAGGACTGAATGAAGATAAGGAATTTATTATTCTTGAAAATAGGCATATCCACTATACTTATTTTATCATGCGGGAAAAAGAATTCTGACAATCAGGACGGCAAATCAAATGATGGCTCAAATAAACCTATCCCTGAACAAAGTTATGAATCAGGGGAAACAGGAAAAGACTTAAGTTTTACAGTGGACAGCAACGTCGACAAAGAAATGGATGTTTTTATCCGTTACCCAAATGAAAAGATAAAAGATAAGTCCGCTTACTTGATAGATGAAAACCTAACTCAGTATAGAACTGCACCCCACATCACTTGGAATCTTAACGAAAAAAATAAATTCGAAGGTTTTCCCATTCGATTTTCACAAAAAAATAAATTTAACAAAATTGAATTTGAATACACACCTAAAAATCATAATTATTTTAGCCCTGAATATAAAATATGCGCTCAAGCTCTCAACTTTAATAAAGAGAATAATACTCTTAATATCAATGGAGATATTAAAATCCCATTAACCACTCACACAACCTGCGATATAGAAGTAACAGCAATTGAAACCCATAAACTGACAAATAAAGAAACTCGCACTCCACCCATAAAATTTACAGTGCGTTTAAATTATCACTTTATGGATTGGTGCCAGTATGGGGATCCAAGAATGATGAATCGATTTATATATACGAATTCTGAGGGTGAATATTATAGAAATCAGCAATGCTCCATCACGCTTTTTGGCGATAGACCAAATAGTGGATATTTTAATGATAAAAATATAGCTTTTAATAATAATGATAAAAATTTATTAATTCTTGATATTTCTCCATTTCAAACATTTATAAATGCTGAAAATATTAAAATCGTGAAAGCAGGAGATGGGTTAAGCCTTACCCCTCTGAAAAAACTCAAAAATCTGCAAGAGCTTGAACTCAGCGAATCCAATTTAACTGATATCAGTGCTATAGGTGAGCTTATAAATTTAACAAATATTAATTTTAATTATAATAAAATTGAAAATATTGCTGTAATAAGAAATCTTATTAATCTGAAAGAGATTAAATTAGAAAATAATTTGATAAAAGATATATTACCTCTTGGAGATCTATACAAAAAAAGCATTGCAGAGAAAATTGAAGTTAGTTTGAACCACAATCATATAAATGATTTTTCGAGCTTACAAGAAATATCACCATTTTTAAAAAAATGTTGGAGACATTGTATCAATGACCCATACTTAAATGGAAGCATTCTTGACTTAGAATATCAATACAACCCTAATAAAGAAAATTTAAAGGAAAAATGTGAAAAACAAGTCTCAAGTTTATTTACTGAACATTGTCCAAAATCTTTTTAAAGGAGTTCGAGTTATGCGGCGTAAAAATGTTTTTAAATTCATTATTTTTGGAGTATCTATATCATCCATTTTATTTTCATGTGGGAAAAGACTTGAGGAGCAAAACACTCCAAATTCAACTCAGCTAAAGCAAAATTCTCTTAGTTTAAATTCTGAATTGCAAAAACCAGAAAGCATTATTCCACCCGACAATACTGGGATAGCACTCGGTGTTGGTTTCGACAGCAAATCACAAGAAAGCACGACAAAGTGTATAGATGGAGATATCCGTTATGTCGGCCAGCACAGTATGGAAACAAATATTTATCACAATATGGATATGCATTCGCTCGTGAATGAACTTTCAGGTAATGTGAATGGCCAAGCTCAGTACAGTGTCTTTAAAGGAAGTGCTCTTGCCGAATATGTCTCACAGATTGCCAGTGATGAGTACAGTGAAACCTTTACGAGCATAACTACTTATAGAGCAAAGCAGCTCACTCTCACTCATTTAAAGACATCATTTTATGGCGCAGCATTTGTCAATCCAGACAATACAGTTAAAAATAATGTTACTCAAATATGTGGAGATGAGTTTGTAAATGCAGTAAACGTTGGGGCAAAATTAATCTATACTATCAAGTTTAACTTTGAAAATAAATCGCAGAAACAGACTTTTGATGGAACAATTAATGCTGGTATTACAAATCTCGGCCAATTATTTGGAAAAATTGCTACACTTGATGAAAACTTATCGTCCAAAATCAGTTTTGAACTTACTGCCCGCCAATTTGGTGGTGACAAAACCAAACTTTCTGGAGCAATCACCGATTCAATTATCAACTGCAATATAAAAACTATTCAAAAGTGTATCGACATAGTAGATGGCCTTGAAAAATATAGAATTAATGATTTTTCAGACCAAATGCATGAAATAGAGTTGAATCCTTTGAAAGAAAATGGCTTTACGGTTATCAGTTGGCAGACAGCTCGGCATGCAGATCATCTCGTCGCAAATAAAAATTCAGCTATTCGCTTAATTCCTAAAAATTACTCCCCCATCCTCGATTTTGAACTTGAACAGTTAAAGAAAGATCTATTATATAGATATGAAGAAGAACTCACTCACCATAATCGTGCTTATGCATTGCTTTATAATTTCGGCATCAACAACGAATATGTAAAGGATCAATTAAACGACATTCTTTCTAAATCCAAAAAAAATAGATATAAAATATCATTTGCCGCTGATACCTGCTTTTCAGACCCAAGCAATTGTAAAAATGCAACGCAAGATGCCTATGCAAGTCTCGAAAATTACAACTCTGGAGTTTTGCAATCATATGTTTCAAACATATTACCAAAATACAATCTCACTGGACAATGGACTTCATGGAAAACTCCGAGTATAAATATTTTCCAATTAGCCCAAACGGGAGCACAAATAGCAATGGGAGTTTATGATTACCGTGGGGATTTTACTTTTTATTCTTATAATGGAACTTTTATCGACGACGAAACTGCTTTTTTACCCATCACTGTTATTAAAAGAAAGCAAGACAACACTTATTGCCACTTAAATGCAACTGCTAAATTATCCATAATTGATGATGAAAATTTTGATTTACGGATTAAATATTCATCAAAAAATAATTATATAGAATGTTTTGAAACTGATAAATTTCCTATTTGCACCAAAGGCGATCCTTATGACTGTCTCGATAAAATTCGTTTTGAGCGTTTTCCATTTTAAAAAGGAGTGAAAAAATGAAAAGTAAAAAAAATAAAATATTTATAATCACCTCAATAAGCATAGTTATGTCATGTCTTTCCTATGCAGCATATCATAAAATATTTACTAAACCTGATTATATTTTAATCCGCCCGACAGAAAACTTGAGTGCTGCAGAATCGCTAAAAGACACTCCCATGAACGATGATCTTCGCTCCCTCAGTCTTTCGTCACTTAAGAAAAGAAGCCAAAACAGCACTATACCAGGGGAGTCACTGATTCCAGCGTTGCTAGGGAGTGGTTATGATAGCAACAGTCAAATATTAAAATCCCACTGTGTCACGGGCACAATTAGAGTTCCAACCATCAATACCAGTGATTTTAAAGTTGGCTATCTTTACAATCTATCTACAGAAAGCTTAATAAAAAACATATCAGGCACTTTAGCTGGAGATGTCAGCTATTCGATCTTTTCTGGAAATGGCGCAATTGAGTATGCAAAAAAAGCAGGTGCTTCCCAAACGAGCGTGAGTTTTACTGAAGTTGCAGAACTGGATGGCGGCGAAATAGGTTTTGACTTTAACGCAAATGATAAAGCTGTTTCTTTATTGGCTCAGTCGCAATTAAATAGCAACGGTGAGGCACTTAATACAGCCGAACAAGCTTGTGGTGACTCTTTTGTCGACAGCGTCAGCATAGGCGCAAAACTCTATACAACCGTTAAGTTTTCTTTTAAAAATGAAAGCACTCAAACTTTATTTAAAGGAAAAGTTAAAGCCAATCTCCAGAATCTTGGTGAATTAAACGGGGAAATAAAAAAATTAGATGATTATCTTAAAAAGTCTTTTCACCTTACAGTCTATGCCTTTCAATTGGGGGGAGATCCTTCTCAATTGCCCAAAGCAATCTCTACAGAAAATCGAGCATCGGTTACAAATTGCAGTGGGGAAGATGTAGATGCATGCTTTGCAATTTTAAAAAATCTTGACTTATATAGAAAAGAGCAATTTACCAAACAAATTGCTAATAGCACCTACGATGAAACTAAACCTCTCGGCCTAGTGGCTTTAAAATGGAACACTGTTTCGTATGCAAAAAATGCTTTGAAATATAAAGATTCCCTTGTTACGCTCTTCCCGGCAACAGCCTCCCTTCCTCTTGCCAATGAAGTCAAAAATACACGCCTCGATCTTAAAGATAGATATTTACGTACATTATATGATGGTATTCGCGCACAAGAATTGCTTAAATTCTTCCTCCCAGATGGGGTTAAAGAACAATTAAATGACATTGCAAGAGTGAGCCAAAAAAACAGAACATTCTTAGCCGATGCCGCTGAAAATTGTTTTATTAACCAAACAACAACGGATGTAAATATCAGCCGAGCCAATGCGAAAGCTTGTGTATTAGGAGCAGAAAATGCTTATAATAGACTCATTAAATATGATAGAAAAGCATTGAGCAATTTTATCGACAGCAACTTAACAAAAATTCCTTTTAATTACACAGGATTTTGGCAATCCGATAAATACTCTTTTTTATCTTTAGTGCAAACTGGAGAAATATTAAATGGCATTAAAAATGTGCATATAGATGAAGGATATATCACACAATATGCTTCAGGTGGCTTAAGAAGTTTAAATGAAATATATATGCGCTTTAAGATCCATGTTCCCCTTAAGGAAAAAACCTCTTTTTATTGTACATATGATAAAGATGTCCTAATCACGCCTATTGATAAAGACTCATTCCAATTAAGAGAAGTTAACGTCGACAATAAAAAAGCACAAGAATGTAGAGCAGAAGTCACTCCCTGTAGCGAAACGGACGATCGTTTTGCATGCGTTAAAGATGTAGAAACTTTTGAAAGAATATAAAGAATGAAAAAAATAAAAGTCATTTTAATTTTTATTATGCTTATTTTTTCACAAAAAACTTATGCAAATAGTTTTATTCCAAAACAAAAACTATTTCCGGGGGTTGGGATTGAAAAAAATTTATATAAAATTAAAAACAACTGCATTGAAGGGGATATCGAAAAACTTAAATATTTTGGCGGAGGCGATATTGCAATTAACTTTTACACTGGACTAAATAAATTGGCTATTCGTAATAAACTCAGTGCCTCAGGTGAAGGAAGTGTGGATATTGGGAGGGTTCTCTATGGAAAGGCACATATTTCACTCACTGAGGCTTTAAGCACTGATGATGTAACATATAATAGTGTTTATGAACTATCACTCAATTATCCAACAGCTTATTTAGCGGAGCCCATCTTAACAGAAAAAGGAAAATATGCACTCTTAAAAGATCCCGAGACAATTCGAGAAATGTGTGGAAATTATGTCATAAGCACAATTCATCTCGGCCTTAAATTCTTTGTCTCACTTAAAGTAACATTTACAAATTCAACAATAAAAAAAGAATTTATTAAGAAAGTGAATATTGGAGCTTTATGGGGCGCACTTTCAAAAACAGTTACGCATATTGATGCAAGCGAAGAAATTAAGAAAAATACAGTTGTTTCTTTAAATGCATACCAGTACGGAGGTGATCCCTCAAAATTAGACGCTCTGATTGGAAAGAACCGCGAAATTTTAAAAGGGTGCACTTTAGATAATTTTGACCCATGCGTAAAAGCTTATGGAGATATAATCGCTTATAGTAAAGTCGATGCAGAAGGAAGCGATGGCCTATATTCACAAATGAACAACGGAAAATATTCCTTAGATTCCAAGATTGGCCCAGCAATCATTGCGTATGGATTTTCAAAATATGCACATGTAGGTTATTTTGATTTAGATACAAGTGATTTGAAATCGCCAACTAGAATACATTATTTAGAAGTCCAAGATACACTCGATTCATTAATGGATGAATACGACGAACAATTTAGAAAACTGGATAGAATTTACTTTTTGCAACACAATGCAAATGCAAATCTTAGGCCAAATTTTGCTGAAAGTTTAAAATTCGATTCTTTTGCAAAGTTAATTTCTGAAAACATTAGAACTATTAATAATGTAATTGATCTCTGTAAACAGTTTGATAGTAAGTGTATTGAAAATGCCGATAAAATTTTAAAGATTTTACAAAAATGTGATGGAATTTCTTGTTCAAAGATCTCACTTGAAATAGCAACTAAATAAATATTAGGAGAAATATTATGACAAAATTATTCAAATTTGTGCCCATATTTTTAATTGCTCAATTTAACTCACAAGCTTTTGCAGACAAAGCATGTTCACCGACAAATCTATTTGAATGCTACCAAGAGAGTACTAAAAAAATAAACCAGCTTAAAACAAAAATTGAAGAATTACAGAAAGGAAACATGACGGGTCAGGTCATTGCTTTTGCAGGAACTGATATTCCAGCAGGATGGCTCCTATGTGATGGACGTGAATTTCAACAATCTCAATATCCAGAGCTTTTTAAAGTGATTAAAAACATTTATGGTGGGAACGAAGCTTATACATTTAAATTACCGGACTACAGAGGATTATTTTTAAGAGGCATGAATGGAGACCGTAGTGACAATTTAGCGGATCCCGATAAAGACAATCGCAAAGGTGGAAATAAAATTGGCTCTCTCCAGTTTGATGAATTTATGTCGCATAACCATGACTATATGGTTCGAGGAATTAATTCCATATTTTCACATGCTGGAGGTACTGGCTGGGATTGGGACGCAAAAGGCACAACAACAAACACAGGCGGAAAAGAAACACGGCCAAAAAATATTTATGTAAATTATTTAATAAAATATTAGGAGAACTCGCCTGCAAATAAATTTGATCATATGACTTTTGACATATTCCCCACAAAGGTTTGATTACGAAATTTAACAATATTTAAATATAAATAACATTTTTAGTTATAAAAGCATTACTTGTGGATTCCATTACATGAAGAATATTTTTAATTCCATTAAAAATATTCTAAGAAATTTTTTGATAACTTATATTATAAATAAAAAATAATTTTAGAGTAATTTTTAAAATTATAATAAATCCAATGGGCAATGAAAATAGTATAATAAATTAATTTATATTTTTTTTCATCAGTTTAAAACTTTCACATAATTTATCTAAATCCAATAAATTATGTTTTCCAAGGAATTCATATCCTAGATTAGGCAGTACATATTTGCATAATATACCATTGACATCTGTGTGTATATAAAAATTTTTATTTTCGGAATGTACTAAAATATTATTTAATATCTTTTTAGATAATCCTAAGTTTCTAAACTTCGGAAGTATACCTAAATTTAAAATAAAAAAATAAACAGGATCACACTTTATCATACACACCGTGCAGCAAATTTGAACATTTAAATATCCCAAAAATGATTTTTGCAAATTCTCCTTGCTTTTTTCTGATAAAATTATTTTTAGCTTATTCTGAGCGCTTTTTCCAATATCAAAAATTTCATTAACATATTCCGTATATAAATCTAAATTTTTTACTTGAATTAATTCAAAGTCAGCGCCATCTGCAGAAGAAATATTTACAATCTTTTGATTAAGATACATATAGCATCCATTAAATACAGAGCATTCATATTTATTTTTCTAACTCCTTTAATTTAAAAGATGAAAAAGGGATTAAGTTTGCGAAGTATAAAATAAATTTCACAAGAAGACATTTATTTGAATCTTCTCAGAATAATTTTATTGTCCATTATTACATTATTTTTGCATTAATATAAGTCAATGATTGAATCATAATTATTCATTAAAATATTGGTAATCTATTTTTTTTAGAAAAATAAAAAATTTATATTTATTAATATACTTCTCCAATAAATCTTGACTGTCCATTTTTCCTCCATATTGTTTACTTAATTAAGTAAACAATATGGAGGAAAAATGAATATTAATCCAGATCCAGAAATAGAAGCAATAAAAAAGACTAAATTTATTGCGAATAAAGATACGGCTCCGTGTTGCTATCAAATTCGTGAAAACATTGAATTAAGATTACTCATAGATATATATAAAAGAATATCTTATCAAATAGATATTTATGAAGGCTATAATGATTATACTTGCGCTAAAATTAAAAAACTTATTCTTCCGCATTTATTAGAAGATAAGCTGATTGCAAAAGATAAAAATGGATTCTCTGCTCAGTATGATGATCTTCTATTTGAAGGAGTTTCAAAAAAGGAAAGAGTCAGAAAAATAGCAGGAGCTCTTCAAGGTAGTCTAGATGTTATGAGTAAAGAAAATCTTGATACAACAAAGATGTTTTATTTAAATTATAAAAAAATTCCAAAAACGAGTTATGATGAAATAATACACGATGCTAAAAGTTTATTAAAGAAGATACTTGCATTACACGAAGTTGAAAATAAAGGTAATGTAGATTGTGAATTCTCTTATTTCAGTTTTTTTAATCAAAGAAAAGATTAATTATATTCAAAGGAAAATTAATATCTTCATTAAAATGAATGTGTGCATTCAATTCAAGTACAACACTCTCAACATAAAATCATAATTTTCCACTAAACACATTCAATAAAAGTTCTTGCTCAGCTCTATTATCAACTTTAACAAGAGTTAAAATAAGTTTTTCCTGAAAAATATTAATATTACTTTCAATTTTAACATATATATCTTGCACTTTCTTATTAAAATCTATATCACGCACAGCATTAAAATATGCTGATTCATTTTTTAGTTTATTATTATTACAAAATAAACAGTTTTCCTTTACAATTATATTATCATATTCATCATTAACACCAATAATAAAGTAGTTACAGTTCCTTTTATTATTTCTATAACATTTCGAAATATCAACTGCACTATTGAGCATGTGCTTATTTGAATCTAATAGTCCATCAAACTTATCGACATATTTTTCTTCTTTAACAATATAAAAATGTTTTATATCTTCTAATTTATCTATATTGGTAAAAATATGTCCGCAAGAAGTTAATGTTAAAATTGAAAAAATGCATAAGAAATAAGAAAGAATTTTTTTCATGCTCGAATGTCCTTTTAAAACTCACTAGGTGAAACTAAAAATGACGAATGTAAATAAAGTGAGAGAAACAAAAATACTTTTCATAATTGAATTCGTTTTAAGACAAATATAAAAAGAAAGCAAGATAAATATAAAATTTATAAGATGAATTAAATTTTTAGACTCCCATAGCAAAATAAAATTCGCATTTTTGAAAGCTGCTGAGTAAATAATTTGACCAATAATACAGCATGAAGCATAGTCTAAGATTTTAATAAAATTATTACTTTTTATTTGAATATTTCTACTTAAAATCATCGGAGTTATTTTAAACATGTAATTTATAAATGCAGCAGCCAAAATTGCAAGGAATATTTCTTTATGCATTGCTCTTTCCTTTTTTTCTTGCATCTAAAACACAGAAAAGAACCCCTATAATCAAAGCATATATAATTTCTATAAAGTTAATTTTTAAACTTTGTATAAAAGGCATTGCTAAAAATCCACTGAGTGTTGCTACAATTGCAAAAATATCTGGATAACGTCTTGCAGTGAGAGCTGCAAAATGAAGCGGCATAACAATCATGAAAATAAGTGGAATTCTTTCGTCGGAAAACTCTTTGACAAAGTAATATCCAAACATAGTAGAAACGAGTGCAAAAATATAACTCGGAATGGCCACACCATAAAAATATGCGATATGTCCTTGCTTAAAATCTTCCGACTTAAATTTAGTATAAGCAACCGTAAATGTACTTGCACTAAACATAAGCATTGCAATGAAAGAATGGATTGGTTTTGCATTTCTAAAATAAGGAGCCATGACAGCAGAATTCAGCAAAAAACGAAAATTAACGACGAATACAATAAATATTATATATAGAATATTAACATCTTGTTTTAAGGCATATAAAATTGCAAGTTGTGCTGGTGCAGCAAATATCAATAGAGTTAAGAGCAAAGAATTAATATCGTTTAAATGATTCGCTTGACAAATTGACCCTAAAGAAGAAAACATAAAAAAAAATGAAAGCCAAATAGGCAAAGCATCAATCAAACCTTCTCTAAACAATTGGCGATTTGTCAAAGGTAATTCCATAAAGGCTCATTCTCACTTTTTTGATTTTTGTTTTAACCACTCTCAATCAGTTTGATAAACTTCTCTTAAATTGATGTTTATATAATTTTAAAGTTTATTCAAAAGTAAATTAATAGAATTATATCCAAAATAGGAAGCAAGAACTATAAGAATAACTCCGCTTATATAATTAATTATTTTAACCGTTTTATGGGTAAGCTTTTTCTTAGAAAAATAAATTATTAAATTGATTAGAATAACCCATAGCAAAATTCCTGTAATAGTTCCCAAACCACCAATAAGAAGAGAGCCTTTATTGGTCACAAGGTTATTTATCTGCACGCTCACAGATAACCAAAAAATAACATTGTATGGATTTAAAAATGTCAAAAGAACACCATCAAATAACTGTTTGGAAAAGGACTTATTAATAGAGTCTCCACTTTTTGAGGTAGATGGTAATTTAAAACTCATAATTCCAAACCAAAAAACCAATAAAGCACCTAAAATACCAAAGACAGGCATATAAATTGAATTTGAAAATAATTCTAATAGACCTAAACCCATCAATGCTAAGTAAACTAAATCAGCAAGACAGGCACCCAATCCAAAAACTAAAGCATGAACCCAACTTATATTTAAATGCCTCCGCATTATTTCAATATTTATTGGCCCTATTGGTGCTGCCGCACCAAGTCCTAATATAATAAAAATTGCAAAGGGATTTAAAATCGATTCCATTCTCTAATTCCATAGCATTAAATGTTTGTTTGGAAGTACGCCTATAAAACTTTGTAACGTTACACGATAGCTTGCAGAGAAGCTACGGATAGCATGAGGTTTTCTGGTATTGAACATAATTAAATCACCTTGTTCAGGTCTAATAATAGTAGATATTGGCAAAATACCTCGCCAATCACAT
Source organism: Fluviispira multicolorata (assembly GCF_009208585.1). Lineage (GTDB taxonomy): Bacteria > Bdellovibrionota_B > Oligoflexia > Silvanigrellales > Silvanigrellaceae > Silvanigrella > Silvanigrella multicolorata. Next base: position 149,145 of record NZ_WFLN01000005.1, on the reverse strand, counting down.
TCAGAAGAATCTTCTATTAGATTTTCAATAGGAATTGCTGGCACATCCCAAAGTTCTAACTCTCCGCCAATTTCTGGCATATATATATATATATTAACTGAATATTGACCAATTAGTTTTACTTCTTTTTGTTGAAGCCCATCAAAATGAGGTTGCTTTTCAACTGAATATGATAATTCTGGGCGTTTCATAACTCGTGCAATACCAGCATGCATTTTTCTTCCTTCAAAATTTGCAATGCTAGCTCCAGGACTCCACATTTCATCAAGTTCCAGTCGAAATTTGTCAAAAGGGGCTAGATAAGGTGCACAAGTATTTCTAACTTCTCGTATTGCAGGTAACGCACCTTCAAAATATTTTTTATAATTTTCGCTTTCTTTTGCTTGACCAAATGTGGTGTTATAAGAAACCCCGACACGATCAACACCGTAATCTACTAATACCGTTTTATCCTCTTTTTTAAGATCATGTGGATGACACTCTAATTTTGGATGCTGAATAAAATAATTTGTTAATTTATTTGAAATTTCTTTATCAGCATATTTTTTAATATGTATTGCTAAAGCTTCTCCACTAAAAAGTTTATTTAATGAATTTTCATCTAAAGAGTCTAGAACAAGAATTTTTTCGCATGACATATTATTCTCCTTTTAAATAAAGAAATCGACTCCTAACAACAAAAAATATATTTTAAATATTATATATTAAAATGAATGCTATTAATAAGGGAGCTATAACTCGACATATCCACTTCATTCCTAATGAAAGTTTAGGTGAATACACAAGCTCGTCTTCAATTAAAGGCCAAATTTTCCACCCCGTAAAAAGGGCTGTGCCAATACCACCGATTGGTAGAAGAATATTTGTCGCAGAATAATCCATTAAATCAAATATATTTCTACCAAACATTTTATATTCTGATAAAATACCAAATGAAAGTGAAGCAGGAATGCCAACTAAAAAAACAAGAGCACATGCTGTAAAGGTAACAGATTTTCGTTTTAATTTCCATTCATCTATTGGATAAATTATTATCAACTCCAATAAAGAAACAGCTGAAGTCAATGATGCAACCAATAAAAGTGAAAAAAATGAAATTGCGAAAAATTGTCCAAAAGGCAAGTGATTAAAAACTATGGGCATAGTCATATAGGTTAGGCCAGGTCCAGATGCAGGATCAAGTCCAAATGATGCAACTGCCGGAAAAATCATCAGGCCAGCTAACACGGATGTTAGCATTGTTAAACTTGTAATCCAGATTATTGCATTTGTTAATTTAGTATCTTTAGATAAATAAGAGCCATAAGCTAACATACAGCCAGCTCCTACAGATAATGAAAAAAAAGCTAAACCCAATGCATCTACAATCATTGGTGCTGTTACTTTGGAAAAATCAGGGGATAATAAAGAACGAACCCCTGCCATTGCCCCCGGTAATGTAACAGATCTAATAATTAATATGAGCATCAAAATAAAGAGAGCTGGCATAAGAATTTTACTTGCTCTTTCAATACCTTTTTGAATTCCAAAAATAACTATAAGTAAAGTTAAAGATACAAATAAACCATGAGTCAAAATGGGTTCATAAGGATGAGAGACGTACTCATTAAAAAGTGAAGCCAATTGCTTAGAATTATTTGTCATCACTCGGCCATCTATAGCTCTCATTAAATATCCAATTGTCCATCCACCAATGACACTGTAAAATGAAAGAACAATAAATCCGCAAAGGACTCCCATATATCCAATAAAGGACCACTTTTTACCGCCTAAACTCCGATAGGCTCCAACAGCTCCACAACCAGCAGCTCTTCCAATTGCAATTTCTGCGAATAAAAGTGAAATCCCAAGAGTGAAAATAATCAATAAAAAGACAATTAAGAAAGCTCCCCCACCATTCATTGCTGTTACATAAGGAAACTTCCAAATTGAGCCCAGTCCGACTGTTGCTCCTGTAGAGGCAAGAATAAATCCAATTTTTGAACTCCATTGAGAACGTAACATATTAAACTCCATGTAATAAATTTATTCTTGATGAAGTATAATATTTTTTTTAAAATACAAACATAAATTTAGGATTTATTTTTCTTTAATATAATACACTAGTACCTATAATAAGATTTATTTTTTTTACTCTTTATTTACAATTATTTTATAAAAACAGTTTGTTAAAAAATTATAGTTTTTAGTCTGTAAATTATCTTCAAGTGCCCAAGCCCAAGAAAGAACGATTTGAACAAAACACCATTCAGCAATTCGTCTTTTTTCAAATCGAGTCATTGCTGATATTTTATATATTCTATTTTCTATAATCTCACTTGCATTTTTATATTGCGATAATTCAGAAATTGGATTTCTAATAAATGCACCTATCTCATACTCTCTTTCGCCAATCACACCTTTTGGATCTATAACAAACCAATCTTTATTGTGTAAAAGTATATTTTCATGATGGAGATCACCGTGCAGTAAAATATTATCTGCTGACGATTCTAATAAATAATCACGCAACTTTTTGGCCTTTGCAATATACTTAATTGGAATTTTCCATTCCTTATCAAGTATAGATAGCCACTCAGATATATGAGGAAATTCGTTTAAGTTAAACATATTATTTTTCTGTAAATTGAGCATTACTTTACAGAAAATTTCAAGACTTTCGACTTCGGATTTTAGAAAATAATCTTTTAAAGTATTCCCTGGAATGGCTTTTTTCATTAAAATTAAATTCTTATCTACTCCGAGCACTCTGATTGCGCCTATGTTTTGAAAATAATCTAAATATCTGCTTTCAGCTTTTAAAGAATTTTCATCTAAAGACAGCTTTAAAACAATTGATTTTTGATTCTGTTTCCCAACATATATTCTTATATTATTTGTACTTTTCAAAAGAGATAAATGTTCCAACTGCCATAATTTTTTTGACTTTTCAATAATTTCTGATGCGTTATCTGATTCTATCTTCATCTTGTCCTTAATCTATTTATTAAAAATTTTCATTTAACTAATGAAATGAAAAATATAAGTAAAAAATACATATAAATAAGAGTTTCATAACCAATAGCAAACAACTTTTTCATTTTTACTAAATCTATAACTTACTATAAATAAATATATAATTTAAATAATTTAATATTTATTACAAAAAAATTTTATTTTTTATATTTTTGTAAATATAAATAAAAAGACACTTTTTTTGTACCTGTAATAAACTTATCACCAATAAAAAAGGATTTATTATGAATTTTCAATTATGTACATTAAAGTCCCTATTAACTTGTACTGCTCTATTAATAGTCAGCTGTGGGAAAAATCAAACAGGCTCACCACCGAAAACAGAACCTCCAAAGATTGAAAAATCCGAAGCAAACCCACCAACTGATAAGAGTATTACTGAAAATGAAATTGTCACCGAGAAAAAACCGACGGCTCATTTAAAAATAAAAGACACTCAGCATGCAAAAAAAGCCAAAGATCCTATTCCTACAATAATAAATAATGAACATGCTATTGCTGCTTCTCAAAGTAACAATGCTTTTGAACAAAAACCTGTTGTTAAGAATGACGCAATAAGTGTTCTTAATCCTTTACCTGTCATTGAACAAAAAATCGCTGTTACAAAAAATGAAGTCTCTAATATAGAACCTCTGCCTAATATTAAAATTGAAGCCTCTAT
>NZ_WFLN01000005.1:0-145371 GCF_009208585.1 Fluviispira multicolorata | reverse complement strand
TTACCTGTCATTGAACAAAAAATCGCTGTTACAAAAAATGAAGTCTCTAATATAGAACCTCTGCCTAATATTAAAATTGAAGCCTCTATCCCAATTATTGCTAAAATTGAAAATCCTATCGCTAAAAAAACCGCTCTGATTATTTCTGAGGTTAAAGAATCTACACCAATTGTCCCTAAAATTAAAGCTCCTATAATTGAAGTATCTGCTCAAATTATCACAAAAGTTCAAGAATCCACTTCTCTTATTTCTAAAGTTGAATTAACTTCAAATATTAATGTTAAAGCAGAAGAGCAAATTCCAATTATTTCAAACGCAGAAAATTCTAATCCTATTATTGCTAAAATTAAAGAATTTATCACTGGTTTTGATAAAGCCAAAGAAACTACTCCTGCAATAATAAATAATGAAATCAGTGTGATTAAAACCATACCTGTCGTTGAACAAAAAACTGTTGTTACAAAAAATGAAGTCTCTAACATAGATCCTCTGCCTAATAATAAAATTGAAGCCACTAGCCCTATTATTGTCAAACTTGAAAATTCTATAGTTAAAGAACCCACTCTGATTATTTCTGAAGTTAAAGAATCTACAGCAATTGTCCCTAAAATTGAAGTATCCGCCCCAATTGCCGCTAAAGTTCAAGAATCCACTTCTCTTATTTCTAAAGTTGAATTAACTTCAAATATTAATGTTAAAGCAGAAGAGCAAATTCCAATTATTTCAAACGCAGAAAATTCTAATCCTATTATTGCTAAAATTAAAGAATTTATCACTGGTTTTGATAAAGCCAAAGAAACTACTCCTGCAATAATAAATGATGAAATCAGTGTGATTAAAACCATACCTGTCATTGAACAAAAACCTGTTGTTACAAAAAATGAAGTCTCTAACATAGATCCTCTGCCTAATAATAAAATTGAAGTCTCCAGCCCAATTATTGCTAAAATTGAAAATCCTATACTTAAAGAATCCACTCTGATTATTTCTGAAGTTAAAGAATCTACAGCAATTGTCCCTATAATTGAAGATCCTATTTCTGCTATAATATACAATGAACATGCTATTGCTGCTTCTCAAAGTAACAATGCCATTGAACAAAAACCTGTTGTTAAAAATGATGAAATCAGTGTGATTAAAACCATACCTGTCATTGAACAAAAACCTGTTGTTACAAAAAATGAAGACTCTAACATAGATCCTCTGCCTAATAATAAAATTGAAGCCACTAGCCCTATTATTGTCAAACTTGAAAATTCTATAGTTAAAGAACCCACTCTGATTATTTCTGAAGTTAAAGAATCTACAGCAATTGTCCCTAAAATTGAAAAAACTATTCCTAAAGTAATAAACAATGAACATGCTATTGCTGCTTCTCAAAGTAACAATGACATTGAACAAAAACCTGTTATTACAAATAATGAAATCAGTGTGATTAAAACCATACCTGTCATTGAACAAAAACCTGTTGTTACAAAAAATGAAGTCTCTAACATAGATCCTCTGCCTAATAATAATATTGAAATCTCTAACTCAATTATTGCTAAAATTGAAAATCCTGCAGTTAAAGAACCCACTCTGATTATTTCTGAAGTTAAAGAATCTACAGCAATTGTCCCTAAAATTGAAAAAACTATTCCTAAAGTAATAAACAATGAACATGCTATTGCTGCTTCTCAAAGTAACAATGCCATTGAACAAAAACCTGATGTTACAAATGATGAAATCAGTGTGATTAATCCTTTACCTGTCATTGAACAAAAACCTGTTGTTACAAAAAATGAAGACTCTAATATAGAACCTCTGCCTAATAATAAAATTGAAGTCTCCAGCCCAATTATTGCTAAAATTGAAAATCCTGCAGTTAAAGAACCCACTCTGATTATTTCTGAAGTTAAAGAATCTACAGCAATTGTCCCTAAAATTAAAGCTCCTATTCCTACAATAATAAATAATGAACATAAAATTACTGCTTCTCAAAGTAACAATGTCATTGAACAAAAACCTGATGTTACAAATGATGAAATCAGTGTGATTAAAACCATACCTGTCATTGAACAAAAACCTGTTGCTACAAAAAATGAAGACTCTAATATAGAACCTCTGCCTAATAATAAAATTGAAGTCTCCAGCCCAATTATTGCTAAAATTGAAAATCCTATGATTGAAGTATCTAGTCCAATTATGACTCATATTAGAGAAGAAATAGAGGCTGATACTGAAGTCGATCAAGCTGAAGATATTTTCAAAACTGAATCAATCATTAAAGAGGAAATCATTAGGGAGGAAGTTACTGAAGAAGTGATTGTTAAAAATCATATTATTCCTTTAGAAAAGCCAAGAGTCATTTTAGTCAGCTCAGAAAATATTTTAGACTCACGTGAAACAGAAAATTATGCTGATTTAAATAATGAAATATTAATAAATACAATAGATAAAAACTTAATTATTGAGAAAGAAATAGATACGGATAACTTAAAAATTATAAGTTCTATAGCAGAATCAAATAAACAAATCAAAGAAGAAGAAAATATAAGCAACAAATGGAAAATACATACTTATAATAAATACAATATAGATCCTAATTTTAATATTAAATTAGAAAATTCTGAAGAAATCGATTTATTAGGAAAATATACATATTTTGTAACAAAAAAGGATTCTATTTTACAATTTTGTACATATGACAGTTCTGATAATGAGCGCCCAGCAGTAATTTACTATGCGAAGCTATCACTGGAAGAGGAGTTTTTTCCAAGCATTCAATTTTTTAATCAAAACGAAATTAATTTAATAGAATATGATGATTCAAATGCTTTTAGCTTAAGGCGTTTTGAAAATGAAGTTTCTTATAATTGGTATGGAAGTCAAATTAATATTTCTGAAGCAAAAATTTTGGAGGAAAAATGTTCGTTTTCTCCTCCTGAATTTGTAAATTCATTGCCAGAAGCTCCTCAAACTCATGCAATTGAAACAGAAAAAATAAAAAGCGAAGATATTTGGCAAATAACAACCTTTAAAAAAATTGAAACCGAAAACTCAGAAGAAAAGGAAGCAAACTTTCTAGGTGAAAATAGTATATTTATCACCCTAAAAAACTCTAAAATTCAATACTGTATGTTTGAAAAATCAAATTTTGACAAACCTAAATACATTGGTTATGCAGATCTCCTTTTCAAAGATTCAAAACCAAACCAAATTAAACATTATGATAGTACCTCAGCCAATAATATTGAAATAGAAACTGGAGATAACTTTTTACTTAAAGAGTTTACAGATAATTCAAGAACCATTTGGGAAGGAATTCGTTTAACCAAAGAAAAATATGAAGAAATTAAAAAAATCTGTGCAGAGTTAGAGCCTCAAAGTCAAGTGACAGTATTGCCTCCAACAGAAAATATTGAAGAAATTCACGGCATAGAAAATGAATTTTTGGGCGATATTAAAAATACAGTTGTCGATTCTATTATTGAAACAATTGCTGACACAGTTGTCAATTCTGTTGTTGACTCTCTAGTCGAAACCACTACAAATATTTTTAATAAATTTTTGAATGAAAAAGAATCTGAAACCGATATAAACAGTGATGAAAAAAATAAACAAAATGAACTAGTCCAAACAGACACTCTTATTCAAAATACAGATATTCAAACTCTAATTGCTAATTCCAGCAATACAATCAAAAGTGAAGACAATCAAAAATTAACTGATGTTCAAACAATTGAAGAAAAAGTTGTTGAAATTCAAAAAATAGATAATAAAAAGTCAATCACAGAAAGTGATAGCGAAGAAGATGAAGATAAAAATCAAGAGAATTCTAAGGTAAGTGATTTTGATATAACTGAAGATTTCTTTATGAGTTATAGTTTTTTTGAGATCTTTGATTATCTTTCATTTAAAATTGCTTATCTTATTAAACATGAAGACGGAAAAATAGGAGCCTATTCTGCAGAAGATTATTCAGGTGCAGCAAATTACGGAGGAGTAACTGGTCATAATCTTGCGGACTTTAGAATTCCAATTTATACCGATGCAACGTCATTAGTCTTGCCTGACTTTACAGTCAAAAATAGACATTCTAAAATTAAATATTGCAATGATTTTAGTTTTAAAGTTTCTCAAAAAATTGCTACAACTTTCATTCATATTGAAAATATATCTGAAAGTAAATATAAAAATATGAAAGAAGCTCAGAGTTGTGTCTATGATGTTTATGATAAAAATAAAAAATTGAGTACGTTTCAAGTTCTATTCAATAAAACCTTTATTGATTGGTGTCCATCAGGTGAAGAAGATATTTTAAAAAGTGTTCAAGAGTCGGCAAATAATATCTTTAACAATTGTAAAGCATATAAAAAGCTTTCAAGTGAAGAATTTGACAAATTGCCCATTAAAAACATGTCTGATTTGTCCAGACACACTCATTATTTAACGAACTTAAGTCCACTGAGTGGTTTTATTAATCTTAGCAATTTGGATTTACGCGGAAGCAAAATTAAAAAAATTCCAAGAGGAATTTTTTCAAATATGAAAAATCTAAAGAAACTTGATTTAAGTGAAAATCAAATTTTAAAGTTATCACCAAAATCTTTTTATGGATTAAATAATCTCGAGGAGCTTTATTTAGGGAATAATAAAATTACTGAAATTTCAGCTGATACTTTTGACATGCTGCCTAAACTTAAAAAGGTTTCACTCTTATCAAATACAAAAATTGAATTTCCAAATGAAGCCTTTGATAAGCTTACTGAACTAGAAGAAACATCTTTAAATGAGATTGATTTCATGAAGAGTTTAAGAGTTTGCAATAATATGCAGACTTGTCAAAATAATGATTCTAAAAACAATTACAAAATAGTCTCCAATAGCAATCAGCCATTAAAGAATCATGAATATAATAATATTGATTTTAGCAACTTATTTTTACAAAACACATGGAAAATAAGAAGTAAGTCAAGAAGTGCTCTACTTAATCATGGAGAAACTCATGAGTTAACTGAAGACACAAGTGAAAATACTGAAGAATATATTTCTATTAGAAGGAATATTTATTACACTTGCATAATTAAAGAAAATTCAGAAGCCGAAACATTTAAAACATATATTCAACATTTAGATAAAGAAAACCAACACATTATTTTAACACCAAAGAATTACAATGAAAATGTTGTTTATCAATATGTTAATACAGGAAATAATTATTCATTTAAATATCAAAAATTTGAGGATATAATGATAAACAACAGAAAAGAAATAAAACCTGTAGAAACAATTGAAATTGGTCAGGCATTAAATTTAACTGAATTCTTAAATATCAAAGATAAATGCAAAATTCCTTTTGAAGTTGAAAATATTTTTGATTAAATTAATTTAACTTTCCAGTATCTATTTGGCTGATGAAAATTGGGTGTTGTGGAATTTTCAATCACAACACCTTTATGATCTCTAGAATACTTTTTGTGTTTCCAATATGGAGCAAGAAAATATTTTGCATCACCAAGACTTAAAGCTGCCTGCAAAAGTAGCTCTGGGTTCTTTGGATTTATCATTTTTTTTAATTGATTAAATGTAAAAATCATACCAAAAGTATATCGATTTTTATTGTCTTTAAATTTTTCATTTTCAAGATTTAAAAATTTTAATTCTGACCAATATTTTTCATTTAAAGTTTTATTTTTATTTGTTCTTTTTCTAATAGCGTCAAACTCAATCGCAACCCATTCCCCTCTTGGAGTCATTTCAAATTCAAAATAATGGCTTGAATTTATAGCTGAAGCAAGAAATAATTCACTCACACTAAATTTCCAAAGTTCATCTACAAAGTATGCAGTGTATTTACTTTCTCTTTGTTGTGGAAAATATAAAAAATTATTTTCAAAAGGTTCAAAACTATATGTTATCCATTTTAAGAAAGGTTCATCCTTTTTTTTCATGGCTTTTTCTATTGATTGGAATTGAAACACTTCAACTCCAATCGATGGAACCCCAATATTTTGAGTTTGTGAATATTCTATAAAAGGCGATTCAAATATTTTTAAAGGAAATATTATATTTTCTTGTTTTTTTTTATATGAAATATTTTCACTCTGCGGGTACCAAAGAATGCCGACCCATTTTTTATGATCCATTCCACAATAACTTGGTCCAAGTTTTTGCATACCACATGAAGTAAAAAGATCATTTGAAAATTCACCAATAGGTTGAACTTCTAATTCTAAGTCAGCCTGCAACTCTTTCTTTGCTTTTGCTCTCATAATTGAAGTTAAGGTAAGCATATCATTTGTACTTGCGTTGCCAAAATTCCAGACAAAATTTGCGTGAAACTCACTGACAACTGCATTTCCCACACGGGTGCCTTTTAAACCCAATTGATCAAATAATTGACCACTTGGCTTTCCTACCTCATAATTATTTTTAAAAGTCGAACCACAACTTGGTAAATAAAAATGTCTTTTTTTATGTCTATCTGCTTCACACTCATGCATATGTTGTATTAGTTTTTCAGGATTTTCGCTTAATGAAAAACGGAGTCGAGCGCCCACAACAATTTCAGGTTTACTCATTAGCAGTGTGCTCTTATAGCCCTTAAACACTTCGTCAGCTGAATATGTTTTTAAATCGCCATTCGTATTTATTGTTATAATTTGATAAATAATTTGAGAGATTTCACCACCGTAACAACGTGCATTCATACGCACCGATGCGCCCAATTGACCAGGCATTCGATACATCCAAGAGGCACCCGCACGATTTTCAGACATACATATTTCTGAAATTTCCGTATTTGTAACTCCTGCTTCAGCAAATAATATTTCTGTACTTTCCCAATGCCAAGCAGATAATTTTTCTAAGGAGATAACAAGCCCTAAAAACTCACCATCTGCATAAACTGAATTGCTTCCCGAACCAAGCACTGCGCAAGGTAACAAATTTTTTTGACTCCAAAACAAAGCCTCTTGAATTTCAGAGATACTATTGGGCTCTGCATAGAAGCGCGCTACACCACCCATTTTATAATATGTTTTATTATTTAAAGGTTGATTTTCTAAAAAAAAATGAGGCAGGAGATTTTCCATTTTTTAATGTCCTAAAGCTTCAAGGACTTCTTTTACATTGCAATATTTTGGTCCACCTTCATAAAATAATTCTGAATTAATTGCATGCGCAATTTCTGCATGACTAAAATTGCGCACAACTAAATCTTCACAAATCTCAGAGAATAAAAGCTCTGTTTTCTTTTCCATTTGTACAAAACTTTGATAATATTCTGGATTATCAATTCTATTAAATAACTCTCCCACTTTCCAATCTTCAGGTGGTAAATGGCCTAACTTCGTTTCTATTTGTTTGAGTTCAGAAATTTTTCTTTGTATATTTTCTGGTATTTTTTTTAATTCGATTTTATTTGCCATTCTTGTTCTTCCTCAGCTTTAACAGGTGCAAAATATCGATGATAAATGCTCTTTGACATGCGCACCTTAAAAATTCCTTCATCTTGAGTCCAGTTAGATTCTAAAACACGCGCATGAGAATAAATGAGCGACAGCATTTTAGAATCACCATACGCTACATGGAAAACCTCTTCCACCATATTTTGGGCAAGAAAGTTAACAATCATCTCACGAAATCGCTTGATATCCTCTTCTTTATAACTAGACAAGCAGATACTTCTTGGATAGCCCCTTGCAAGTATTTTTGGCAAACGTGGTTCCCCTAAAATTTTATCGATTTTATTAAAAACGATAATTCTTGGAACATCAGATGCACCCACTTGGGCAAGAACTTCATCTGTTACTTTAATGTGCTCTTTATATGATTTATGTGTAATATCAACTATATGAAGTAATAAGTCAGCTTTGCTTGTCTCTTCAAGGGTGCTTCTAAAACTGGCAACCAATCCGTGAGGTAAATTTCGAATAAAACCTACCGTATCAGTGACAAGAATATTCATATTATTCACACCGCGAATACGTCGTATGCTTGAATCAAGGGTTTCGAATAGAGAGTCCTTAGCTGATAAATGACTTTCAGTTAAAAAATTCATTAAAGTCGTTTTACCAGCATTTGTGTATCCAACCAACACAACATTCCACTCATCGGCTCGATTCTTTCTTTGTGTTTCTCTTTCTTTTTGAATTTTCTCAAGATCTTTTCTAAGGCTTGCAATCTTATCTTTCATTCTACGACGATCAATTTCTATTTGAGTTTCTCCAGCGCCTTTAAGTCGACCACCGGAACCTCCCCCCCCACGTTGCCTTTCCCAAGTAATCCAAGCATTGGAAAGTCGTGGCGCAATATATTCCAAATGGGCAATTTCAACTTGTGTACGTGCTTCTTTAGAACGTGCATTTTTACGAAATATTTGTAAAATAACACCAGTTCTATCAAGAATAGGTTTCACAATTAAATTTTCTAAATTTCTGACTTGTGTAGGAGAAAGCTCTTGATCAAATATAACATAATCAAACTTTAAAGAATCACAGGTATTTTTTATTTCCTCTGCTTTTCCAAGCCCTATATAGGTTGCTGGTACGGGTTTAGCCTTTTTTTGAACTGTCACCCCAACGCATTCGTCCCCTAACGTTCTTACAAGGGCACCCAGTTCAACCAAGCTTTCTTGTATTTCAACGGGATCATCATCGGGTAACTCTAAGCTAACTAAATAGGATTTCATTCCACCTTGAACACGACTTTCAAGCAGTTGCCTAGCTTTTTCGAGTTCTAAAGTTTTTTCTATGTCTATATTATTTTTACTCAACGAAATTCCTCTATGAATTTTGAAATGTCATTTAATTCTTCTTGGCAAATACTATGACCCATTTGATATGTTTTTGATCTTAATTTCACAGTGCCCATATCTTTTAATAAATCGACAGATTCAAAATACATTGCTGGCAATACAACTTGATCTTGCAATCCATGTGCAATAAAAACAGGTGTTGTTATTTTTTCTCCTGCATAACTATTTTTTATAACGTGAGCTTGAATCATAAATCCACTTAAAGAAATAATTCCAGAAATCTTTTCTTTTCCTTTTAATCCACAATTAAGAGCCATTGAAGCACCTTGAGAAAAACCTAAAATAAAAATTTTATTTAAAGGAACAGATGTTTGTTCTGTTACATTATAAATTAACTGTAAAATAAAATCTTCAGAAACTCTTCTTTCCTCTGTAGGATTATTGAAGAGTGGAAACCATTGTGCCCCATCAATTCCCATTGGATAATTTCTTGGTCCTTGGGGAAAAATCCAAAGAACGTCGTTCACTTTAATTTCATTCGCTAGTGATGCAAAATTTGCAGCAGTGTCACCAAATCCATGTAAAGCGATTATAACATTTTTTACTTCGTTTCCTTTGCATTGGGCTACCGTCTTAAAAGGACTCTGAAGTTTATCAATACTTTTTGATCCTATCCATTTGATGTTATGCTGATTTGACATTCTTTCTCCATAGGTGAATTTGACGTTTTATTAATACCATCTAAGGCAATATACTTGTTTTTAGAACACCGCAAAACATTTGGGGCAATCACATGATGCGTCTTCTCGCATTTCTTCTTTGTAGGATTTTCTTTAAACGCATAAGCGTTTCAGGAACTCCTTATACAGGTGGCTCTGCAATTTGGGCGGCAAATCACTCAAGTGGTATTGTTGATCCCGCCGTGATGCTAGGACTTGCACCTGTTCCAATTCGTCCATTGGCCAAGCATACCCTTTGGGAAATGCCTGTCATGAAACAAATTTTGCAAATTACAAAAGCAATTCCTGTAACACGCTTGCAGGATATCAAAAAGGATGTGCAAGCACAAAAAGAAATGCTTCAACAAGGTAACTTCAACCCTGACTGGCGAGCAAAAGCAAATAATGAGGCTTTCCAAGCTGTGGGAGATGCACTTTTGCACGGAGATTGCATTCTTATTTTTCCCGAAGGTGTCAGTCACGACGACCCCTTTATTTATAAATTTAAAACAGGACTTGCACGGATGGCTCTTCAAGCAATGAGCCGTGCAAATAATGATGATTTTCATGTTGTAGTTCAACCTGTTGTAATTGATTACTCAGAAAAAGATGAATTTCGTAGCGAACTCAATTTACACTATTGCGAACCCGTTGTGATTACCTCCGCCGATAATTCAGTAAATGATATTATGGATGGAGTGCGTGAATCACTAGAATCTGGTTTTGCAAGTTTCTTTAGTTGGGATGAAAAAAGAAATTGGAGATTTTTATTTGAACTTTCTTATGGTAGACAAGCATATTCATCAAGAGAGTTTAGAATATTTGTTGAGAAACTGAGACCAGAGTTTGACGTCGATCCCATTTTAATGGCACGCATACAAACGATGCGCCGCATGATGCAGGCAGTTAATGTTTCACCTATTCAACTTGTCTGGGGAGATGTAAACTATAAAAGAAGAAATTTCTTTTGGGTTATTTTTAGGCATGGATGGTTTTATTTATTCCTTACTTTGCCCATTGAATTTTTAGGAACAATTGTGTGGGCTATTCCTTCTAAATTCTGCGAATCTCTTGCAAAAAAAAGCACTTCAGATAGAGATGTACGCGCCACTATGAAGATTGCTCATGGAATGTGGTTTTTTCCTATGTGGGCTTTCTTTACCTCATCTGTATTTACTTATCTTCTTGGAAGCTATTTACCAAATGTAAATAAACTTGTAATATGGATTGCTTTCTTAATTATGACTCCTACATTTCTTGCTTTGAGTCTGATAGTTCGAGAAAGTGTTAACTTCTTCCCTGGTTTTTTAAGGTTAGCAAAACTTCGTTTCTTTTTTCCACGTGGATGGTATGAGCTCATGAAAGAGTGGAGAGATATTTCTGATGGAGTTATGCAAAAAATAAAAGCACTAGAAGAATCTAATAAATCAAAACAAAATTGAACTCGAGGCCATTATAATTTATGTCACTGTATAAAAAATCAAGCGATTCAACCTTTGAATACTTTTTAAAAAAAACATATCCTGAACACGCCCGTAGAATATTACAAGCAAAAAGCAATGCTAATATTGTGCGTTTTTTTTATCCATTGCTTTCATTTTTAATTCCAATTGTTTTTTTTGCTTGCATTGCATTAACAGTTTCTTTTTTTAAAAAAGCAATTATTTCAAGTGTTCAAGGCGGTAAATTTTCTGATATTATAAATGATTCTTCAATTCACAGTTCAATAATTATTATTTGCACAGTAGGATTTATCTTAGCACTTATGAGTCTATTAATTGGACTTCTTCTCGGATTTTCTAAAGCAAAAGATTTATTATTTCATTCAGAACAACTTGAAACTTCAGTACGACAAGTCTGGCTTTTGGAGCAATACAATAAACTGATCGCAAACGAAAATAGCTCTAAAAATTATGAACTTGAAAATTAAGAAATATGTAGTTTTTTTAAATGGTAATCATAAATCCTCTTCTGCTCAAGTTAATTGTGCTGAAATAAAATCTTTTGATTCAAAAATAACTCAATTTGATACTCTATATGTAGCTGATGGTGCTCTAAACCATATATTACGAAATAAAATAAGTTACCAAAAAATTATTTGGGCAGGAGACTCAGATAGTTTAGATAATAAAGCAAAAAAATATCTTGACAATTCTTCTCTCAATAACAAGAATCAAAATTCTAAGAGTTATCCATTAGAAAAAATCCTTCTTGTGAAAAACAAGGACTTTAACGACTTCTCTGTTCTTCTTGATAGAATTCTTAAAGAAACAACAGATCATCAAGTCTTCCTAGAAATCTTTTATGGATTAGGAGGCAGAAGAGATCATGAAGTTGCTAATATTCTTGAAGCAGAGCGGTTTATTTGCCAACTACCCTTTGGAGGAATTTGTTTCTTCCATGGAGGAGTTGTTATTTCTTCACTCGAGTTTGAAATATTTAAAGCAAATAAAATGTTATTTTCTACTTTTATAAGAGGAACAAATGGGTCTCTTGAAATATTAGGCGCAGAATACAATGGGCATTTCTCATTAGAAAGGCCTTCCCATGGCTTAAGTAACAGAGCATGTGGAAGCCATATTTCTTTTAAGCCCATAAATACTGCAATCTCAGTTTATTTTTAAAGGACTTTTCCCATGTTTCATAATAAATCTCAGAAAACCTCAAAAGAAATCATACACTTTTTAAATGAAGTTAAATATAAAGATTTAAATTCAAATGACTGTGAACAACTTCTTAAAGTCTTTTTAACTCCCGCAGAAATCGATGCCATTTCACAAAGAGTTCAAATAGTCGATCTCATTTCAAAAGGTGTGGCTCAACGCGAAATTTCTGAGAAACTTGGCGTTGGCATAGCAACCGTAACAAGGGGAAGCAGAATGCTACAAGAGAATCCTGATCTCTTAAAGAGAGTTTTTCCAAGAGAAGAAGAAACACATTAAATCGATTTGATAATTATAATTAAATTTTCTAATCATTCCTTTGCTTCCTCCTTATATTTTCTTATTCTCTCAATAAGAATTCGAATATCATTATCCTTTTCATCATCAATGTTTTGATAAATTTTTAAAATCAATTCAAACACTATTTTAAACCATTTTTCTTTTTTTGAGATATCGATTATTAAGCAAAGCAAGAGAAAGTTTTTAATAAGTATATCTATTTGTTCATCATCTTTATCTATTATTGGCTTAATTCGGTTGATGAGCAGAGCTCTTCTTAAAATAGGTCCAACATCTGTAAACGCTTTTTCTGCAACAATCATCCATTCTTTATCTTTAGCCTCTAACGAAATCTCCTCTATTTCTGCCAAAAAATGAATTAGACTTTGATTATTCAAAGAAGCAAATTTCCTAAGAGTTGTTATACTATTTGTTAAAGGCGAAAATTTTTTCAGCCTAATTTTATTATAATAACTTTTATCCATACCCAAAAGTTCCGCAACCTCCTTGTTTTGGTAACCTGTGGCTGTATGAATTTTCTCAAGGTAATGTGATAATGTCCGTATGTGCTTTTGTTCATCTGTATTTATCTTAACTTCATCCATAAAGTTTTTCATTCCTTTGTAATCTTATGAAGATTTCCACCTTCTTTGAATTTGTTACTATACAGTTTTAAAGGAATCCACCTTTTCAGTGGAAATGAAAACCATTTTAAAATTTCTCTTAAATATAACATACTGATTATTTTGTTATTTTTTTTTAAATTATTGAAGTTAATACGTATAATAGTTTATAATCATTAGAAAATATTATTTTTTAAATAAATTTAATGGATTAAGGTTCCCTTAAATTCAGTAAAAATAGATATCAAATCTATTATATTTCGATAAAAAAGATCCTTAAGAATTATTTTTTCAGGTTTATAAATTTAATATATTTTTAATTTATAATCAATAATTTAAAAAAAATAATAAATTATGATATAAAAACCTTAGAACTAAGCTAGTAATTTGTTCTTCAATGCCAAATATGCTTGAGAAAAATAAACTCTACCCACTTGCTCGCGCATATCAAAACCATATGCACGTGAAGTGATTGCGACTAAGGGAGGTGCCTGCATGCGCTTAAAAACCCCCATTCCTGTAAAATTTATCCACCAACGTTCTAAATCCTTTATAAAATCTTTAGCAGTTGGAAATAGCTTTCTGACCAAATCTTTTTCACATCCAATAAGATTTTCTAAGGTACCATTCACATAAGCAATTAAGCAGTCTTCTGGGGTTTTTCTTTCCCATTGTTCTATCCAAGAACGAAAAAGATAATCATGGTAACTATAAATAATAGGATCACCTTTATTTTCCATAACATTGTGCTCTAAACTCAGTTCAGCACTTGGAACAACATCAATGCTTTCTTTTGGTATAATTTCTTTTTTAAAGACATGCGTATTATAAAAATAAGCTAAATTATAAACGTCATGTTTCCATAAATCGGCTAATGGACATAGAAACCCTGCTTGATCACCATATAAAGTTGAATACCCTACTGTCAGCTCAGTTTTATTTGCATTACACGAAAAAACTGCTCCGAGTGATTGGGCAACTGCCGCAAGAATTCTTCCACCTCGATCGCGTGCCTGAATATTTTCAAAAACGAGCTGAGTTATTTTAGGTTGCTCATTCGCAGCTTCAAAATGAAGAGTTTGAAGTTGATCGAGACTTTGATTGATAGATTCTTCAATTCCAATACTGGCAAATGGACATTTTAAATTTTGAGCGAGTTTTTGAGCCGCATTTATTGTTAATATGGAATTAAATTTTGAAGGCATATTTACTAAATAAACATTTTCAGAGCCAAGCACCCTAGAAAAAAGTACGGCACTTAAAGCCGAATCTATTCCTCCACTAGCACCAATAACAACCCTTTTGATATTCCATTCTTCTAAACATTTTTTTATAATATATTCTATTGAAATTTGCATTTCTTCTGCATGTGATAAAGAATTTAATCTTTTAAATTGATCATTATTATTTATAAATTTCTTTTCATAGTCATAGTCAATTATGGATAATTTTTCTTTAAAAAATCCACACAAGTTAATAATTTCTCCATTTGGATTGTAGAAAGATGAAGATCCATCAAAGCCGTAGATGGTTTTACCGACATTCTGAATCCCAACACAATTTACATAAAATATAGGTATATTGTTTTTTTTACACTCATTATAAAATACACTTTGACGTTTTTCTTGCTTTCTAACTTCAAAGGGAGAGCAACTTAAATTTACAAAAAAATCGTGTTTGTAATAATGTGAAAAAGTATAAAAGGGCGAAAATTTATAATCTTGACTCCACCCATCCTCACATATGGTAACACCTACTTTAATATTTTTATTCTCTAATTTAACACTTATGGGTTCATAGAGATCTATTTCTTTACAGTCTCTCTCTAAAGCAAGTTTTCTCAAATCAAAAAAATGCCTTGAATCATCAAATTCTTTATAGTTTGGCATTAAAGCCTTTATCCAGAATGGATACTTTGCCTTTTTATTATTCTTTAATTTACCATTTTGTGCATGAAAAACAGCATTGTACTTTCTAACACGGCCATCTTCATTTTTTTTCTTCCAATCAATCCCAATGGATCCAAAAATAATATCTATTCCCTTAGATAACTCAGAAATCTTTTTATTATAAAATTCACAATCTTTTAAAAAAGATGTTTGCTCCCAAATATCTCCATTAAAGTAACCAGGTAAAGACATTTCTGGAAATACGATGAGACACGCATTTTGCTCCCTCGCATGTTCAATATTCTTTTTAATTGTTTCAAAGTTTTCTTTACAATTTGCAGATAAAACTCTCATTTGAGCAATGGCAATTTTCATGTCTTTAACAACCCTTTTTAAAGAATACACAATCTAAAACACAAAAAAGCTAATATGAAACCTGAACCACAGCAAGAAGGATCCTCAGTAGCAAAACTTGAATTTCAAAAAAAAATTGAGATAATTTTATTATAAATCTTTTTTGGACGGGGTAAAAATGAAATCAGCTACAGATAAAAAAATAAAGTTTTTATTGATATCGATTGTTTTTTTAAACTTGACTTTTTTTCCATTGCTCAATGCATTGGAAGTAAAAATAGGCGCACTTCTTTCTCTCACAAACTCCTTGGCATCCTATGGGCAAGATGCAAAAAATGGAATAGAGTTAGCTTTAGATCAGTTAAAAAAATCTGACATAAAACTCACAGTTGTCTATGAAGACACACAAAGCACTCCATCCGAATCCGCCAAGGCCATTAATAAGCTTATTGTCTCTGATAAAGTAGAAGTTGTTATCGGCGATATGACAAGCTCAAATACGATTGCAGCTGCTTCCATTGCTGAAAAGGCAAAGATTCCTATTTTAACCCCAAGTTCAACAAATGATACAATTACCATGGGGAAAGAATATATATTTAGAGCCTGTTTTATTGATAGTTTTCAAGGTTACGTTATGTCAAAATTTTCATTAAATAATTTAAATGCTAAAACTGCAATTGTACTCGAAGATTCAGACTCAGATTATAGCAAAGGTCTCAGTAAAAGTTTCGTATATGATTTTGAAAAAAACCATGGAAAAGTATTAAAAATATTAAAATATTCTCAAAAAGATACGAGTTATACTTCTCAATTAGCAGATGTTCGTCGTATAAAGCCAGATGTTTTGTTCATCCCAGGTTTTCATCAGCAGGTTGGTGTTATTTTGCGCGAAGCAAAAGATTTACAGATACGTGCAAAAATTCTTGGTGGAGATGGCTGGGACACTCCTGAGCTTAGAAATATTGCAAAAGGAGCCGAAGTTGGCGCTTATATTTCAAATCATTATTCATCTTCAGGAGAGAATTTAAGCCTTAAAAACTTTGTGAAAGCATACAAAGAAAAATATCATGTTGATCCGAGCTCTTTTGCAGCGCTTGCATATGATTCAGTAAATATGGTTTATATTGCAGTAATTAATGCTAAATCAAATAATCCTGAAAAAATAAAAAATTCATTAAGTAAAATAAAAGATTTCAAAGGAGTTACAGGAACTATCAGCATCGATCAAAATCACAATGCCACCAAACCTGCAGTCATACTTGAGTATATACCAAACGGATATAAATATGTTACGAGCGTAAAGCCGCTCTCTTTTTAAAGTAACTCAGCTGATACGTTAATATGCTAAATAAAATTCGCTTAATTAACTGACAAGCCAGTATATTTAATGTTTAGCTTACATAAACAAAATAAATTAAATTTTATGAATTGCATTATAAACATAAAGATGATATTTGTTCACTTCTGATTGATGTATTTTGACAACCTAGATTTATTTTATTGTACGTAAATGAATCATTTTAGATTTGTCCTAAGAATCGACTTTCCAATTGAAAGCTATCAGAAATTCCTTTGCTCGACATACATTAGAAATTTTCATGAGGAGAACGTCGTATGAGTTCGGTTAGCAAGTGTAATTTTTTTACCCGTGGATTTGCAATGGTTTCAGGACTTGCATTTTCTTTAAATGTCTTCGCTTTTGAAGCACGCGTTGGAATTATTTTACCTCTTACAGGTTCACAAGCTTACTATGGTAAAGATGCTAAAAAAGGGATTGACATTGCACTAGAGGAACTCCAAAAGTCTGACCCTTCTATTAAAATTTATGTTGAAGATTCAGCAAGCTCACCAGCTGAATCAGCAAAGGCAATGAATAAACTTATTACTTCTGATAAAGTTATTGCTGTTATTGGTGAGATGACAAGTTCAAGTACAATTGCCGCTGGTTCTATTGCCGAAAAAGCTAAAATTCCCATTTTAACTCCTAGTGCAACGAACGATACAATAACAGATAATAAAAAATATATTTTTAGAACATGCTTTAAAGATAATTTTCAAGGTGTAGTCATGGGAGATTTTAGTTATACAAATCTCTCGGCAAAGACTGCAATTATTCTTGAAGATGCAGACTCCGATTACAGCAAAGGACTTGCTGAAAACTTTAAAGCCACCTTTGAAGAGAAAGGGGGAAAAATTCTTAAAATATTAAAGTTCTCGCAAAAAGACACTACTTTCACTTCGCAATTGGGTGATGTTCGTAAAATGAAACCAGATGTTTTGTTCATTCCTGCTTTTCATCAACAGGTAGCCGTCATCATTCGTGAAGCAAAAGATCTACAGATTAAATCGAAATTAGTTGGAACGGATGGCTGGGACACTCCTGAATTACGTCAAATTGCTAAAGGAGCTGAAAATGGAGGATACTTTTCCAACCATTACTCGCATGAAAGCAAGAACCCGACTTTGCAAAAATTTATAAAAATTTATAATGAAAAATACAAAACACAACCAAGTGCGTTTTCTGCACTCGGCTATGATTCCATGAAAATGATTTATGAAGCAATTAAAAATGCCAATTCACCAAACTCCGAAAAAGTGAGAGATGAACTATCCAAAATCAAAAATTTTGATGGCGTGACTGGAAATATTTCAATGGACAAAAACAACAATGCTATTAAACCTGCGGTCATTCTTCAATTTATTCCTAACGGCTATAAATTTATAACAAGTGTTCTTCCTGAGCAAAAAAATTGATTTCATGTTTTCTAAATTTTAAAATCAATACTTCAATATAAGTTAATAGAAATTTTAAAATCAATCATTTTTACGAAGATGATTGATTTTAAAACAATCTCGATAATTTCTGGTTATGGGGAAAACATAAATTAATACTTATTTCTTTAATGTTAATTTGCTATTGAATAAAAATAGTGATATTTGTTTCTGCCTACCATATGAAGTTGGTATATTAAGTCAATATATTTTTTTCATATTTGATTACCATAAGAGGGTTTTAAAAATGTTAAAATCAAGTAAATATAAATATTTAAACCCATGATTTTAAAAATACAAGAAAATTAACATTCTTAAAAAAGGTATTCAAGATTTGCAGAATTTAAGGAGGAATTGTTAAATGAATTTTAAAAATAAAAAAATTGTTACTTATACTTTTGCAGCTTTGGTTGGTTTAATTGGTAGCTTAAATGCCAATGCCCTTGATGCTAAAGTTGGGGTATTATTACCTTTAACAGGGACTCAAGCATTTTATGGAAAAGAAGCAAAAAATGGGATCGATCTTGCCCGCCAAGAACTCACTGACTCAGATATCAATTTAAAAATATTTGTTGAAGACACCCAAAGCACTCCTGTGGAAGCTGCAAAAGGTATCAATAAATTAATCACATCCGATCGCGTAAATGTTATTATTGCTGAGGTAATAAGTTCAAATGCGATAGCAGCTGCATCTATCACTGAAAAAGCAAAAATACCTATGCTTTCTCCCGCAGCGACAAATGATGCTGTTACATTAGGAAAAAAATATGTTTATAGAACATGTTTTATTGATAGCTTTCAAGGTGTCGTCATGGCCGATTTTGCAAGTCAAAATCTTAAAGCAAAAACAGCTATAATACTTGAAGATTCTGACTCTGATTACAGTAAAGGACTGAGTGATAATTTTATTTCTACCTTTGAAAAAGAAGGGGGAAAAATACTCAAAGTGCTAAAATATTCACAGAAGGACACAAGCTTTACTTCACAATTAGGAGATGTACGCAAAAGCAAACCCGATGTCCTTTATATTCCAGGGTTCCACCAACAAGTTGGGGTTATATTAAGAGAAGCTGAGGATCTCAAAATAAAATCCAAAAAACTAGGAGGTGACGGTTGGTACACACCCGACCTAAGAAAAATTGCTAAAGGTTCAGAAATTGGTGGATACACTTCTACACATTATTCAACAGACAGTGATGATCCAAGTGTAAAAGCATTTGTCGAAGCTTATACAAAAAAATACAAAGCAAAACCAAGCGCACATGCTGCATTAGGATATGATTCCTATAAAATTATTCACAGCATAATTAAAGAAATTAAATCTTCTGATCCTGAAAAAATAAACAACGCATTGGCAAATTTAAAAGATTTTAAAGGTATTACTGGTTCCATTACTATGGATAAAAATCACAACCCAATAAAACCAGCAGTAATACTTGAATATATTCCCAATGGTTATAAATTTATAACAAGCATAAAGCCAAAAGTGTCATCTAACTAAAACAGATTTTTTTAAGGTAACAGAAGTAACATGCTAGATTTTACACAAGCAATCATCGATGGTATCGCAATTGGAAGTCTTTATGCACTTATCGCAATTGGTTATTCAATGGTTTTTGGAGTTCTCCAATTTGTTAACTTTGCACATGGTGAGTTATTTATGCTTGGCGCTTATTTTGTCATGCTATTTCTCACTATGGGAGCTCCCCTTTGGGTTGCAATTTTATTTTCCCTCTTATCTGTAGGAACAATAGCTGTTGTTATCGAACGTATAGCTTATAAACCTCTACGCAAGCACAGCCGCCTCGCCCCCCTTATCACCGCTGTCGCAATGAGTTTATTTTTACAAAATATTATTCAAGTTCTTTTCTCTCCAAATTCTTTAAGTTTCCCAATAAATATTCCAGGGAATATTGTGACATTAGGTGAGCTTTTTGTAAGAATTAGAGATATTGGTATTTTCTCTTTAACTTTACTGCTCGCATTTTTACTTGAGCTTTTTTTATTCAAAACAAAAGCAGGTACCGGAATACGTGCCCTAGCAATGCATGCCGATGCCTCAAAACTTTGCGGAGTCCCCTTTAACAGAACAGTCAGTTTAACTTTCTTCATTGGAGCTGTGCTTGCCGTAATTGCTGGAACAATTCAAGGAATGGCAACCAACCAAATCTTCCCACTTATGGGAGTTAATGCAGGTTTAAAAGCATTTGCAGCGGCCGTTCTGGGTGGAATTGGTGAAATTCGCGGAGCTGTCCTAGGTGGACTGGTTCTTGGCATTTCTGAAAGCATGCTCGTCAGTTATGGATTATCTACTTATAAAGACGGTTTTGCTTTTGTTATTTTAATACTCGTTCTTCTAATAAGACCCCAAGGGATATTAGGACGAACACAGCTAGTTAAAGTTTAATATCTATGATGGATTTTTTAAATTATAGTCAATTGCCATTTATCATGTTTTCCATTCTCGCTATCCAAGCAATGAGCTTACAGTTGATATTGGGAGGAACTGGTCTTCTTTCCCTAGGTCATGCTGCATTTTATACGGTGGGTGGTTACACTTCCGCAATGTTTACAGTTTTTATTGCACCCCTCATCGGAATTCATGACACAACTTTATTATTAATTTGTGCATGTCTTATTGGCATGACAGGAGCTGCATTTACAGGTTTACTTGTTGCTATTCCTTGCTTAAAATTACGAGGTGATTATTTAGCAATGGCAACTTTAGGAGTTGGTGAAATTGTCGCAACTGTATTTAAAAACCTAGATTTCGTAGGTGGAACAAGAGGATTTAAAGATATTCCTAAATTGGGATCTCCACTGTTAATATTTTCAATTATGCTTGTTGTTTGTTTCTTTATTATTCGATTTTATAAAACAAATTTAGGTTATGCAGTTCGTGCAACACGTGATGATGAAATTTCAGCAAGAAGCCTTGGAATAAATATTTATAAAACAAAATTAATATCATTTCTCATTGGTAGCTCACTTGCAGGTCTTGCTGGTGTTTTTTATGCACACACTCTCCAGTTTATTAGCCCTGACGAAGCAGGCTTTTATAACAGTGTTGTTCTTGTTTTAGCTGTTGTTATTGGTGGAATGTATAGCGTTATGGGAAGCATTTTTGGTGCCTTTATTATTGTGATAATACCAGAAATATTGCGATTTATTCCTCAGCTCATAAATCCATATTTAATATTCATGTCAGAAAAAGGATTTCTTTTACCTTCTCTTATTCCTGTAATTGATTCTATTTTATCAAATAGAACTCTTATTTTTTCTGTACTTGTTGTTATTATAATGCTTCTCAATCCAAAAGGTGTTGCTTCTTTGTTTGAGAGAATAAATAAAATGAGAAAGACTAATGAATAATAATATCCTCTCTATTTCAAATGTAACAGTTAAATTTGGTGGACTTGTCGCATTAAATAATTTTCATATTAATGTGAGGCAAGGGGGAATTTCGGGCGTTATAGGACCAAATGGTGCTGGTAAAACCACAGTATTTAACATTATTACAGGTGTTTACAGACCCAATTCAGGTTCAGTCAAAGTAAATGATAAAGAGCTTATTGGCATTCCAACACATGTAATTGCTCACCATAAAGTAGCGCGTACTTTTCAAAATATCCGTTTATTCGCAAACATGAGTGTCTGCGAAAATATTATGTCTGGTGCTTGCATAAAAAGAGAGGGAACATTTCTCTCATCTCTTTTTATGTTACCTAACTCTTACAAAAAAGAAAAAGAACTCTGGAAAAAGGCAAACAAATTGCTTGAGTTTTGTGGTCTTGAAAAGTATAAAGACTCGCCTGCAATTTCGTTACCTTATGGAATGCAAAGAAAATTAGAAATCGCTCGCTCTTTAATGACTGATCCCTCTTTATTATTACTAGATGAACCCGCAGCCGGTATGAATCCAACCGAAAAACTCGCATTACAAGAACTTGTAAAAAGAATTTCAGAACAAAAAATATCGGTGCTCCTCATAGAACATGATATGAGATTTGTAATGAATTTATGTGAAAATATCACAGTATTAAATTATGGAAGTGTTATTGCAGAAGGACCTCCTGAAATCATTCAAACGAACCATGAAGTAATAGAAGCCTATCTTGGTTCAGATATTGAAGATGATTTTAATATTAAGGAAACATTAAATGCTTCTCGTTGAAAATTTATCTGTAAATTATGGAGCTATACAAGCCCTAAAAAGTGTAAACTTTGAAATATTTCAAGGCGAAATTGTTTCTTTAGTTGGAAGTAATGGCGCTGGTAAAACAACTTTCTTAAGAACATTATCAGGACTAGTAAAAGCTAAAAGTGGTAAAATATTTTTTTCAAAGAGTAATATTTCAAATATTGAATCTCATGAAATTGTTAAACTTGGAATAAGCCAATCTCCTGAAGGACGTATGGTTTTTCCTGATATGACAGTTAAAGAAAATTTATTTATGGGAGCATTTTGCACAAAAAATTCTTCCCAAGAAATTCAAAAAGACATTGATAAAATGATAGATTGGTTCCCTAGACTTGGTGAACGTATGAACCAAAAGTCGATCCTTTTGTCTGGTGGTGAACAACAAATGCTCGCCATTGCGAGAGCACTCATGGCAAGACCAAAATTGCTCCTTTTAGATGAACCAAGCCTTGGCATTGCTCCCCTTGTTGTTCAACAAATTTTTAAGATAATTTCTGAACTCAATCGTGGAGGGATGACAATTCTACTCGCTGAACAAAATGCAAGGCTAGCTCTTAAAATTTCCCACAGGGCTTATGTCCTTGAGTTAGGAACTGTCATTAAAAAAGGTGAAGCTCAATCTCTCCTGCATGATGATGACGTTCAACGCGCTTATCTTGGAGGATAATTTATATGTCACTTTTAGTTATCACTCGTAAAAAAGAATTAATCTCATTTGTGGCAGAGCAAAAGAAAACTCGAAAATCAATTGGTTTTGTCCCTACAATGGGAGCACTCCATGAGGGCCATGCAAGTCTTGTTAAATTATCTGCCTCTGAAAACGATTGCACTCTCATTTCTATTTTTGTAAATCCAAAGCAGTTTTCAGCAAATGAAGATCTCTCTAAATATCCAAGAACTTTTCAAAAAGATATTGAAGTCTGTGAAAAAAATAATGGAACTGTGTTATTTGCTCCCACCGTAGAAGAAATGTATCCAAATCATTTTAAAACCGAAGTTAAAGTAACAGAAATCACTGAAGTTCTTTGTGGCGCATTTAGATTAGGACATTTTAATGGTGTTGCTACGGTTCTAAACTTATTAATTAATTTGACTCAAGCTGATAAGATGTATTTAGGTCAAAAAGATTTTCAGCAAGTCCAAGTCGTAAAAAAAATGGTAGAAGATCTTTCTTTACCCATAAAAATTATCTCTTGCCCAACCATCAGAGAAGCTGATGGATTGCCTTTAAGCAGTCGAAACCGTTTTTTGAGTCCAGAAGGTCGTAAAATTTCATCGACTCTTCCACGCGCACTTGCTCAGGTCGCTAAAGCATTTCTTGCAGGAGAACGATCTGTCCATAAACTAGACGAATTGTGTAAAGCTGAATTAAATAAGGAAAAGCTCATCCCTCAGTACCTAGAATTCCGCCTCACCTCTGATTTAACTCGTAAATGTGAAGACACCATTTCCGAAGATTGTGTTCTCGCCCTAGCTCAATTTATAGAAGATGCTGGATCAAAGACCCGCCTTATTGACAATATCGTTCTTGGCAACGATTCTTCCCAAATTGATGCTCTTGTTGAGCTTATCAAAAGAGCATTAGGCTAGTTTTTGGGAGATAATTTAATATGTATTCCATGTTAGGCATTCATTTTAGACGCTGGGCTTGGTTAATTTCACCGCTTTCTTCATTTATGCGTATCCGCATATACCCTAAATCTATTA
Organism: Fluviispira multicolorata; assembly: GCF_009208585.1. Classification (GTDB taxonomy): domain Bacteria; phylum Bdellovibrionota_B; class Oligoflexia; order Silvanigrellales; family Silvanigrellaceae; genus Silvanigrella; species Silvanigrella multicolorata. Next base: position 121,424 of record NZ_WFLN01000005.1, on the reverse strand, counting down.
CAAAAGAGTCTTTTAAAGAAACACTCAATAATAAATCTGTGGTTTATGTCCTTCCAAGAATGTCAATTATCGATACTCTTGTTCTAAATAAAGCTCTCATGGAATTAGAAATTAAAAAAGTAGCTTTAGAAGCAAAGCCTAAACGCTTTCGTCACGGAGCTCTATTGGCAATTAAATCCAGCTCACTTTTATTCTCAAATTCTTTTAGAGATAATTTTTTAAGTGATTTTGTCCGCCTAATACGTAACGATCCTCGTTCAAAAAATGAAAAACTTATTTTTATTCCTGTCAGTATTTTTTGGAGTCGAGCCCCTGAAAGACATGAAAAAGGCTTCCTTTTAAGATCCTTATTTCCAGATGACGGCACAGGCAATGGATTACAAAAATTATTTATGCTGATTTTGCATAGAGGTGAAGTGAATATTTCATTTGGAAAAATATTTCATTCACCCCTTATTGAATTAAAAAATTTAGATGTTGCAAAAAATGAAACCATCACAGCACTTGTTACCCAAGAAAATCAAGATAGCATTGAAATAGAATTTGATAATGCTCGAAAAATGCGTCGACTTTTTAATATTGAATTTGCGAAAGAACGTGCTGCCGCATTTGGTCCAGCTCTTTACGATAATGAACGAATCAGTCAATGGATATTAAGCACTCCAACAACCAAAAAATTTATTCAATCCTCTGAAAACCCTCTCAAAACAGAACAACAAATTGTTAAGTACACTCGAGAAATTGGCGCAAATTATAATTACGTAACAATCCGAGCTCTTGAAAAAATATTTGACTTTATTTGGACAAAAATATTTGAAGGGGTTCGTGTTCGCCATTTTGAAAATATTGAACGTGTTGCAAAAGAAGGTCAGATTTTATGGATGCCGAGTCACCGCAGCCATTTCGATTACTTATTACTTTCTTACGTTTTATTTAAAAAAGGATTTGTCATACCTCACATTGCAGCGGGAATTAATTTAAATTTTTGGCCGATTGGTTCTATTTTAAGAAAGGGCGGAGCTTTTTTTATTAGAAGAAGTTTTGCTGGAAATCGAATTTATGCGCATACATTCACAGAATATGTAAACTTTCTATTACAGAATAGTTTTCCTGTGGAGTTTTTTCATGAGGGTGGTAGAAGTCGAATAGGTAAACTGCTGCAGCCTAAGGTTGGCATGTTAAGTATCTGTGTGCAAAGCATTTTGACACGTAAATCTGAAAACACTTATATAGTTCCTGTTTATTTTAGTTATGATAAAGTTATGGAAGACGACTCATATGCAAAAGAATTAAAAGGTGCTAAAAAGCAAAAAGAAAATGTATTGCAATTTTTAAATGGAGTTCGTAAAGTTTTTACAAATTATGGTAGTGTTGATGTTTCTTTTGGAGATCCATTAAAAATTGGGGATATTTGGAAAGAGTACATTGATAAAGTTAAGAAAGAATCCACTGAAGAATTTGGTATTACTCCAGAAAATATTTTACCCAATAATTTAAAATTATTGCCAGAGGACTTTGATACACGAGATCCTCAAGTACAAGGCTTTATAAAATACCTTTCTAAACGTGTAAATCAAAAAATAAATTGTGCGGCCACGGCTTCTGATACCTCATTATTAGCAACTTGTTTACTTTCTTCGCAAGAGGATTCAATACAGTACAAAACACTTCAATATCAAGTTATACTTTTGCATTTTTTAATTAATGAAATTTCAAAACCATTAAATTGGAAGCTTTCCACTAGCTCAAACTCAGAAAATTCTTTGCCATATTTACTAAATGAAAATCTACATAGTGATATAAAAAATAATGTTAATTTAAGCACAGATTTAACTATTACAGAAAATCAAGTAGGATCCGTTTATAGCATTATAAATCAGATTTTTTCAGCGGGTGAACGCTGGGAATTAATGAAAAAGAAAAAGAATAAGGATGGAGATTTCGAATTCACACGCAACGAAGTCAAAGAAATGAATTTATGGTGGTACCGAGGAACTATTTTCCACACGCTTGCACCCTTTGGAATCATTGCACATATTCTTTTAACTGGAAAAAGCGAAGACAGAACTCAGCAAAAACTCGAAGCTAAAGTTTCTTCAATTCGCCGTATCTGGCAAGATGATCTTTACTGGGACAGTAAAACTTCTAGTCAATTGATTACAAAATCGTGTTTAGATATTTTTGTTCAATTACAATTTATAGAATTAAATGATAATATAATAACACTTTCTAAGAATACTTCAATCACACAATCATTACAATTTTTATCTCGGATTATTAAACCAGAAACCGAATTATATGGCATTCAAATGGCTACAGCTATTGAACTTGTTAAAGAGAAGGGCTCCTTTACTCGTGATGAATTAATTCAAAAATCAATCACAACTCACTCTGCGGCGTTTCTAAGAACAATAGCAATACAACCTCCAATTTTTTCTAAAGTATTTGCACAAAGAACTTTTGAATCCTATTTTAAAGCAGGCTTTTTTATTCCACACAGCAATATTAAATTTTCATTAAATGCAACTTCAATAAGTGCTTTTTCCGATTTTCTTGATGTTAATTTATGGAGTGATTTTGTTCCCTAAAATTATTATTTCTTTAGATATTTAATTTTACTTTGCATTAAATTTTCTTTGAAATTATAAAATATTTTTTGAAAAATTGCCATTATACTTTGCCATTATAATAATTCTGAAAATGATTGAGTTTTTAAAATAATGTCATATGATCGACATTTGCATAAGTATGTTTTTTCAGTGCTATAATTATGGTTATTCAAAGTTGAGGCGACTAGGAAATTTAAAATGTTTAATTTTTTTAAATCCAAGAAAATAATTTATGATACATTTATCGACCTTGGCACTGCAAACACTCTTATCTACAAAAAAGGTATGGGTATTTTAATAAATGAGCCCAGCATAATTGCTTATGATAAAAGAAATAAAAACACTCAAATTGCCGTTGGGAAAAGCGCATTAAACATGCAAGGCAAAGCGCCCTCATTTATTGAAGTTAAAACACCTTTAGCAAATGGAATGGTACATGACATCCCCTTAGCACAAACTCTTATCAAAGAGCTCCTTAAAAATAATAAAAACTTTTTAAAAGACACTCTTATTCAGCGCAGAGGAATTATTATTTCTGCACCAAGCGATGCAACCAAAATCGAAAAAAGTGCTTTTTTCGAGGTTGCAAGATCCGTTGGAGGAGGAGAAATTCTACTTGTAGAAGAACCTTTGTCCGCAGCAGTGGGGGCGGGTCTTGATGTCTGGACCCCTGAGGGAAAACTTGTCGTAGATGTCGGTTGCGGAATTACGGAGTCTGTTCTTATTTCCATGGGAGAAACCGTGAATTACAAATCTTATCGAAAAGGAGGGGAAAGCTGCAGTCAAGAAATAATTCAATATTTCAGAAATCAATATGATTTTCTTATTTCTAAAGAAACAGCTGAAAAATTAAAACAACAAGTAAGCATCCAAAACTTAAGAAAGTCGATTAAATCTAAAATTCCAGGCTTTTCTCTTAGAACAAAATTACCCTCCACCCAAGAATTTGATTACTTAGAAATAGCTAAAATTCTCCTTCTTTTTGCAAATCAAATCTTAAATTTAATTGAAGAAACATTAGAAAACTCGCCGCCAGAACTTGTGGGAGATCTCTACCATACTGGAATTTTACTCACGGGCGGTGGTACTTTAATTGATGGCTTATGTGAATATTTACAATTTAAACTGCATATTCCTGTTATTCAATCGAGCGAACCTCTAAATGGAGTGGTCATTGGCAATTTAAAAATTTCTGAAATACAACATTTATTTCCATCCTTAAAGGCATTAAAAGATTTTTAATATCAACAAGATTTTTTAAAGAAAGACATATAAACATGTCTTTAAGAAGTGCTAGAATTAAAAAAAATATTTTATCACAAATCTTTCTCTTAAAGACGCATGCTTTGTTCTAATTTTTGAGATTCCATTTTATGATACTGTAAACTTTTATTTTTATAATTGATTGCATTTTGGGTGATTTTATTCACCTCTTCATCTGTTAAAAGTCTTTTAATTTTTGCAGGAGAACCCACAACCAATGAATTATCTGGAATTATAGTATTTTCAAGAATTAAACTTCCTGCCCCCACCATACAATTTTTACCAATTTTGGCATTATTTAACACGATGGCACCAATTCCAATAAGCGAATTATCTCCAATGGTACAACCGTGAATCATACATTTATGACCTATTGTGACTCTATTACCAATGGTCACATTTATTCCACCATCAGCATGGAGAACGCATAAATCTTGAATGTTTGATTCCTCACCAATAACAATTTTTTCGGAGTCACCGCGAATAACTGCACCAAACCAAACGCTTGATGCTTTTCCAATTTGAACATTACCGATTATATCAGCATTTGGAGCTATGAAATACGCTTGTTTAATATCAGGTAAAGTATTATATACAGAATAATTCATTTTTGGTTCCATTTTTGTAAATTGATTCAAAGATAAATAAAGCTAACATAATAAAATTCCTGTGTAAATAAATTTTACAGTTAATTTTTGAAATAATTTTACTTTTTAAAATATAGTTTATTTCATAAAAGCCTTAATTGAATCGACAAGTTCTTGAGCCATCAATATTTCATTTTCAGTCAACTCATTTTTCTCTTCGCAAATATGTTCTAAAATATGACTCTCCATGACTTCAGCCATTAATCCTCCTAGAGCGCCGCGTATAGATGACAAAATATGTAAGATTTTTTTACAATCCGTATCCGCTGCGAGTGATTTTTCAACCCCCTCAAGTTGTCCTTTAATTTTCTTAACTCTATTTAATAGTTTGTTTTTATTAGTTATTATGTGTTTTTGTGAGTGTATTTTTTTCTTATGTATTGACATTACATACCCCCCTATCCTATATTAAGCTAACAGGAAATATTTTAAGAAGCAAAATTATTTAATATTTTCATAAAAAAACTATGGGATATAAAACTATGAATGACACTAAAGAAATATCTTATTCAATTAAAGGAATGGACTGCGCCGGTTGTGCAAATACAATTGAAACTTTTTGTACTAAAATAAAAGGAATTCAAAATGCAGAAGTAAATTACGCAAAATCTCTTCTTATTATTCATGTTTTAAATGGATCAAACGCAAAAGAAAAACTTGAAAAAGGTGTCGCTGCATTAGGTTTCCAATTACTAAAAAACGACCTTCCAAGTTCAGAGCATATTGAAAAAAGTTCTTGCTGCACAAACCATTTAGAGAAAAAACAAAAAAAAACTGATATAAAAAATTGCTCACCATTAATTAATAATAATGATTCTCATTATCATGATAATGAACATAAAAAAAATATCTGGTTACCTATTTTTATTTTTTCACTCGCTTTTGTCGTTGCCTTAGTGATTGAATATTTTGCGAAAACGATTGGCTTTGCCGCTTTTACTGCATTAACTCTGACCGGGCTGTTTCCCGTTGCAAAAAAAGCTTGGATTATGGCAAAAGTGGGATATATCTTTAGCGTAGAAACTTTAATGACCATTTCTGCTATTGGAGCCATTGCCATTGGATCTGCAGAAGAAGCAGCGGCTGTTATAATTCTCTTTATGCTTGGCGAAACAATTGAAGGATACACCGCAAGAAGAGCGCGTTCCGGAATTCAATCATTAGCATCTCTCCTACCAGAGCAAGCATTGTTGATCAAAGAGAATGGCAGCAGAATAACTATACCTACTTCAGATATTCAAATTGATAATCTTATTGAAGTCAAACCGAGCGAACGTATTCCTGTGGACGGCGTGATTCACACTGGAATGAGCTATATTGATGAATCTTTATTAACAGGTGAGTCACTTCCAATAAATAAGTCTGTTGGCGAGAAAGTTATTGCTGGTTCTATAAGCACAGATGGAAATATTATTATTAAAGCAACTCGTCTTGGCATAGACAACACTGTTCAAAAAATGATTAAGATGGTTGAAGAAGCGCAGGGATCAAAATCTAGGAGTATGCGCAGCATAGAAAAATTCAGCCGAATTTATACCCCTATTGTACTTTTACTTGGTACTTTAGTTGCTGTGCTCCCTCCTCTTTTATTTTCTGCTCCATGGATTGAATGGATTTATCGCGGATTAACTATTTTACTCATCGGCTGCCCTTGTGCATTGGTTATTTCTACTCCAGCTGCAATTGCATCAGGAATTACGGCTGCAACTAAACTTGGTATTCTTGTTAAAAATGCGAGTGCAATCGAAATCATTGGTAAAGTGACAAAAATTGCTTTTGATAAAACAGGTACAATCACTTATGGCCATCTTAAAGTAAAAGATATAATCAGTTTTAAGAATGATGAGAATAAACTTTTTCAATTAATAGCTTCTGTAGAGGAAAAATCAACACACCCACTTGCCAAAGCCATTTTAGTTGATGCGCAAAATAAAAATATTTCTCTTCTTGCTGTTCATAATGCCAAAACCATTCCTGGAATTGGTGCCTCGGCAATCATAAATGATCAAGAAGTTTTAGTTTGTTCACCGGTCTATGCAATTCAACAGGGAGTATTAGACACGCAGCAAGAAAATCAAATTCGCTCAACCCAATTGGAAGGAAAAACAATTGCAGTTGTATTATTAGAAAGGAATGCTATTGGGTTTGTTTCTTTCTCTGATGAGTTAAAATCTGAAGCTAAAAATTCGATTTTAAAACTCAATAAAATGGGAGTTCGCAGTGTTATCTTAACGGGAGATAATAAAATTTCTACACAGGCAATTACATCTGGACTTGAAGCAGAAATAATAGCTGAACTTTTACCAGAAGAAAAACTTTCTCATATTAAAAATATTTCAAAGTCTGAAAAAATTGCGATGGTTGGGGATGGTATCAATGACGCTCCTGCAATTGCAGCAGCAGATATTGGCATTGCCATGGGAGCTGGCACAGACGTAGCAGTTGATACGGCACAAATAGTAATTTCTAGAAATAATATCTCTGCCATTGTTGATACAATTGAACTTTCTCGTAAAACAATGAAAAATATTAAACAAAATATTACACTCTCAATTGGACTAAAAGCTATTTTCTTATTTTTAACAATTGTTGGAGAAACTCAACTTTGGATGGCAATATTAGCAGACACGGGGGCTACTGTTTTGGTTACCTTAAATGCGATTCGTCTGTTAAAGTATAAAGGTAACAAAATAAAAGTTTAAAATAATTTATTCTTGTTGAAGTCTACCAGAACATGAATTCACAGCATCTTCATTAGAATATTCATTGTCTCCAACGGCTTTACAAGAGTAAACTTTTCTAAACTTTTTTTGCTTGCCAATATACGCTTCGACTATACAGCGTGTTTCGATTACACGATCTTCGGTTCCTGGAATTTTAGTGCCAGCCTTTACTTTACATGTTGCAATAACTTTTCTGGTAATATCTTGACTTTTATCAGAGACAGTTCCATCCATTATTTTTAATTTTTCTGCCTCTAACAATGTAATGAGTTCACCACGTAAACCATTTGCAACATCATCATTTGCCGTAATTAAAATATATTGATCTTTATCACCATCTTTTGCAACTTGCTCAGCTAAATCGTGAAAAGCAGTGTCTATTTTTAGATCTTTACAGCCCTTGTATATTTTACAAAGCTCTAAATCACTTTCAGAACTTTCCTGATAGTCAGATAAGAATTTTTTTGCATCGTCAATTAATTTAGCAGTTATATCCTCAGATTTTGAACTTTCAATTGACTTTTTAAAATTAACTGCTTTTTTTAGATTTGTAGAAAGTTTTTCAGAAAGAGTTGAAATAAACATTGCTTTATCTAACGTAACAACAGCCGAAAAGCTATCAGAGTTAGTACATCTTTTAAGAACCTTTGCCCCCACTAAAATTTCAGAAACAACTGATTTTGAAGTCGCATTTAAAGAAGTATCAGTATTATTTTCATTTACCGTAGATGAGGCTGTAACTTTTTGCCTAATATTTCTTGCTAAATCAACTTGAGCATTTTGATCTGCCTCTTTTTGAGTTGCAGCAGCCCCAAAACCAACAAAAGAAGACTCATTGCTTTTAGATTGAAGATCTGCAAGGGTAGAGCAAGAATCTGTCTGTGCAAATGCAAAAGGAGATATTGAAATGAGAGAAGATAATATAATTGTATTTTTTAAAATCATAAAAGACCTTTATAAACAAATATGAAACTATCAATTATAATTTTTAATTTGCTGCTTTAGCTTCTGGTTCTTTTTTTGCAACACCTTCAATGAAATTCTTTTGAGCGTCTAAAAGTTTTTGGCGAATTTCAGGATTTCCACCAGGAACTCCATTGATGGCATCTTTCATTTGTCTTTCCAATGTAGATTTATCTATAGAAACTTGTACTGCACACATTAATTTTTTTATAGGTCTAACTCCAGAATCATCCGCTTCCATTGTTTGTTCCCAATAGGTAGTCGTTACTTTAGCGCCTGAAATATTCCCTTGTGATAGAAAAGCAGTTAAAGAAGACATAGATGGATCAGAAGAAGCATTTAATTCCTCAACTTGGCCAGAAGAAGTTACTGAGTTTTTAATATACTTCATCATTTCGCCAACTGCTTGAGTACGAGCCATTGAGATACAAGCATCAGGTCTTGAGGTTCCACTTAATGTCATTTTATGAATAAAAATAAAATTACCACCATCTTCTACCATCACTTGAGAATTTAAAGCCCAATCAGGAGTTTTTAAAGTTTTTGTCGAATTTGCAATCACTTCGGATTTTATATATTTTGAGGATGAAGTACAGCCAGCAATAAATAAAAGAGAAGTTACACAACTTAAACCAATTTTTACACCATTCATATTATTAATATTTCTCATATAAAATTCCTTTCGCAAAATAATCATGAAAAGAAGACATTAACTTTTTTTATTTTATTTCGCAAATTGCTTTATTATAAATTAAATTTGGTTTTTCAAAAATAGAATACTGAATAAAATAGACTGTTGTAAAAACAAAAAATATGCCAAGACAAGAAATAAAAACTCCGCCTATAAATCCAAGCCAAAACCATCTTTTTTTAATTTCAGTTTTATTTTGGGAATCTTTACTTCGAGAATAAGTATTGCGAATCACATCATTCATAAAGTTCTGAGCTTCATGCGCACCAATTGGAACAGACAAAGCTTTTTCATTATTAGAAATGTCAAACGATGTCCGATTTGAGTCGCCCATTATTAAATGCTCCCAGGTGCGTACTTCTTTCTAATGTTAGGAAGTTCTTCAAATATTCTTCCTGTGCGAATTGCCTCTCTCATCTCTTCGGTTAAGTCATAAAGAAATTGTAGATTATGGATTGATAAAAGGCGGAAAACTAAAAGTTCTTCAGCAACAAAAAGATGACGAAGATAGGCTCTAGAATAATTTTTACAGGTGTAGCAACTGCAATTTGAATCGAGGGGCTCTTTACTTGCTTTATGCGCTGCATTTTTAATTTGCATTTTACCATTTGCCGAGGCCGTTGATCTTACAAATACACTGCCATTGCGTGCATTTCGGGTTGGCATAACACAATCAAACATATCAATTCCTAGCATTATGGAATCAATAAGATCATCTGGAGCTCCTACTCCCATAAGGTAACGAGGTTTGTCATGGGGCATCCAAGGCATTGTCGCTGATAAAAGCCTTCTCATTTCCCTTTTAGACTCTCCAACGGACAAACCACCAATCGCAAAACCTTCAAAATCATTTTTTCTCAATTCTTTTATGCTTTGAACTCTTAAATCTCCATACATGCCGCCTTGGACAATACCAAATTGCGCTCTATTTTTATTTTTGCGTGCCTCTCGTGCTCTTTGCGCCCAACGCATGGAACGTTCCATACTTGCTTTTGCTTCGGCATGAGTCGCAGGATAAGAAGTGCACTCATCTAGAACCATTTGAATATCAGAATCAATATCTTCTTGGATACCCACAACGCTTTCTGGTGTTAAAGTGATTTTTGCTCCATTAATATGATTTGCAAATGTTGCTCCTTCTTCGTTTAGTTTACGAATTTTTGCAAGACTCATCACTTGAAATCCACCACTGTCAGTTAAAATTGCACCTGGCCAACGCATAAATTGATGCAAACCACCAAAATCACGCATTAACTCCATCCCAGGCCTTAAATTTAAATGATATGTGTTACCTAAAATAAGCCTATATCCAATGGAATAAACATCTTCTGGTGATAGTGATTTAACGCTTCCAACAGTGCCAACTGGCATAAAAATAGGAGTTTCGAGTTCTATATTTCCAAATTTTAATTTTGTGATACGTGGTCCAACTGTATGAAGAAGATCTCTCTCGCTTTCTACAGCTGCTTTTTTTTCTAATGCTACAGAAAACTCTTGCTCTAAATCAAGAGACTTTAAATCTGCGGTATCATATTTTCCAGTTTTAAAATCTTTATTGAGCTCAAGAGATTTAATTAATGAAAATTCAATTAAGTTTCTATTAGGTAACATATTCAAGAGTTTTCTCCAAAGACAAGAAGACTTGAGTCTCCATAACTAAAAAAACGATACTTTTTATTTATAGCATGAGCATAAAATTCTTTCCAGAATTGATATCCCATGAGCGCAGAAATAAGCATTGCTAAAGTGCTTTCAGGTTGATGGAAATTTGTGATTATTGCATTTCCAACACAAGGAACCACTTGATCATTTTCGTTTTGAGGATGAATAAAAATTTTTGTTGCTATCCATTTATCAACATAATTACTTAGATAATTATTTAAATTATTTTCTTTTGCTTTTTTAATTATTTCATTTTTATCATGCTTTGGAAAAGCTACCCTAAAAAAGCTTTCAACCGCTCTCAAAGAGGTTGTACCAACAAAAATAATTGGCCAATCATTAGCTAAATACATGGAAATTTTTTCGGCTACATTTTTTGAAATTATAAAATGCTCTTCATGCATATTATGTTCGTGTATATTTATTGATTGAACAGGCAAAAAAGTGCCTAATCCAACATGCAAAGTTACTGAGGCAAAATCAATTCCATTATTTAAACATTTTTCTATTATTTCAGGTGTAAAATGCAAGCCAGCCGTTGGTGCTGCAGAACTTCCTACTTCTAATTTATTTGAGTAAACCGTTTGATATCTTTCTTTATCAATTTCTTTTAAAGAATAAGATTGTTTATTACCTCTTTGAATATAGGGAGGCAAAGGCATTTCGCCATATTTTTCTAATAATTCATCAAGCGAATTTGCATTAACAAGTTCAACACATGGAGGTGATAGATTTGTCACCTTAAAAAGAGGCAGTAACTCTTCTTGATCTGCATAGAGAATTTCACCCTGTTTGATTTTACTTTTTGGTCTTAGTAAACAATGATAAAATTCTTTAATTCCTCTTTCTAATAAAAAAACTTCGCCACGTGCACCCGTTTTTCTGCGTATTCGCACCCTTGCTGGATACACTCGAGAGTCATTTGCAACGAGAAGAACCTTCGCATCTCTTTCTTTTATTTTAAATATATTATTTATTTCTTCAGCTATATTTACAAAAAAACTATCTGAAATAGTTTTTGTTGAAGATCTGCATACCAGTAAACGGCTTTTATCTCTTTTTTCCAAAGGTACTTGAGCAATTAACTCCTCTGGTAATTCATAATTAAAAAAACTTGTTTTCACTAATCAATAACCAATCTTTTGAGATGAGATCCAATGCGAGTCACTATTTCATAATTGATAGTTTGGGCCCACTCTGCTAAATTTTCTGCCGAAACAGACTCTTTCCCATCTGAGCCAATCAGTGTCGCAACCACAGATGTTTCATCACCTGTCGCCTCGGTCACGTCAACAATTATATGATTCATCATGACTCTCCCCAGTATTTTACAACGCAATCCATTTACCAGAACATAGCCTTTATTAGAAATAAGACGGGGGTAACCATCGTAATATCCCACAGGTAAAAGTGCCGTTCTCAGATCTCTATCTGCGCGGAAGGTACAACCATAACCTATATAAGAACCTGAAATAACAGTTTTAATACTTTGACTTTTACACTTCCAAGAAAGAACTGGCATTAACTTAGGCAATACATTTAACACAACTTTTGCAGAAAGTTTTGTTTCAATAGAGGGCCATAATCCATACATTGAAATACCAACCCGCACGAGATCATAACGTGAACGTGGGATGACAAGAGAAGCTGCACTCTGTGCAAAATGTTTTTCAAGGGAGTAGTTTAATGAAAACTTCTTCTCAATTATATCAAATGCTTCATTAAGTTTTGCCATTTGCTCAAAAGCATACTCTTGTTCAGTCACATCTTCCGTATTGGAAAAGTGTGACATGACTCCTTGAATATGAATGAGCTCGGTACATTTTGTTAAGAAATCAATTTTTTTCGTTAAATTATCGAGAGTAAAACCTTCTCTACCAAGGCCTGTGTCTATATGAATATGCGCTTTTAACGGACGATAAGAATTGCCCGTTCCCTTTTCAGATTGTTTTAAAATAGGAATATATTGTTTCCATTCCTCATCTCCAACAACAACTTCTATAACTTTACGTGCGCAACGCACTGCTTCTTCCGCTGTAATAACACCTAATACAATCACTCTTTTTTGGGTGAGATCATTTTCTTTTTCATATTTACGTATTTTAAAAGCATCCACAGGACTTATTACAAAAATAAGATCAACATAGCCATGTAGAATTTCAAGACAAGGCATAAATCCGTGCCCATAAGCATTTCCTTTTAAGACACATCCCAGCAGTATTTGAGATTCAACCGCATTTCTGAAGACAGAGACATTGTGAACAAATGCAGCTTGACTAATTTCAAGCCATGAAGCTTGTTCAGGAAATTCACTTATAAACGCCAAATCACCCATATGCACTCCTTCAAAACAGTTAACTCACACGCGATAGGACATTGAGTTTAACAACAATTATAATGAATTTTATTTTTTTGTAACACGCCTACGGAACAAAAACTTTACGCCGATACATTATTTGGAAAAAAGTGAGTTTATTGTACGGGGTATCATGGAAAACGAAAAACTCATAGCACAAATATCTCAACGAGAAGATGCTGGCGTTGATAAAGTTGGAACACTTTCAACTAAAACCAGCACTGTCATTTCTCGTATGCAACGTGCAGATGAGTTAAGAAAGAAAACAATTCGTGTTATCAACCTCGGAAAAATGCGCCTAACAAAATTAAAGATCCAAGACAGCTTAGAAATTATTAAAAAAATATTTTTCATCGAATATGGTGAAAATATGGAGCTTTATTTAAAAACCAATGAGATTGAAATTTATTCACTTTGGGTTGATGGCGTGACTCTTGCTGAAAATATGGAAAAAGAACTGCCCTACAAACCAGAAGAAATTATTCGCTTTCGCAATCGTCTTAGGCTTTGGGTGCGCATTTTTGAAAATCTATCCTACTATCACGCAAAAGGAATACTGCATGGAAATATAAAACCAGAAAATATTCTTATAAAAGATCGCAGTGCGGTTGACTTAAAACAATCGTATGATTCTGAATTTTTTGATAAAAAAGAGGAGGTTCCACACATATCCCTACTTGACGGAGGTTATGCTCACTTTCTTCCATATCAATCGCATAATCTAGAAGAAAAATCATCTCAAGCGAATGAAATTATTAATAGAAATTATTGGCTTCCCCCCGAAGCACGCGGTATTCTAGACGGCTGTTATCAGGAAAACTCTGATATTTATAGCCTAGCAGCCATTATGGCTTATGATTTAGGAATGATATCAATTGAAAAGAGTTCTGCCTTAAATGCATTGTGGCCTTTATATATTATTAGCGATAGCAATGTATTTAATTTTGGAAAAAAATGGTATAAGTGGAACACACGCCACCCCGTTACCGATGTTATGAAACGTTTAAAAGTCATCTTAAGCAAAGCTGTAAATCCAGCTCCCGAGAAAAGAACAATAGGATCTCGAGAGTTCGCTTATGAAGTTATGCTTTTAGCTAATAGACTTGCTGAATCAACTGAACACCAAAATTTAAATAATTTTTTTAATGAATTTATCCCAGAATTCGATGAAAACTCAGACAAAAACATTCTTAACAAACAATTTGATATCCCTGAAAACCTTGTGCAATTTTGTATAGATAAAGCCAGAAATCATAATAACCGATTTTGGATAGATGCTCGTAATAAAACAGCAAATAAATATATATTTATGAGAAATTTAAATACTGGAATGAATGTAATTCAAAAAAATACTATTTATTATGGAGTCAAATTCAGTCCAATTAACATTCCATTTTCGAGTTTAGATGAGTTTTGCAATTGTTTACTTAATAATACGCTTTTCTATAATCCGCTTTTTCTCCAAGAACTTCGTACATTATTTTATAATTTAGGCAGTGAAATTGATTCAGTCTTTTATGTACTACCTTCTCTCATAAAATATGGAGACAATAAGTCTTCTCATAATAAAAATATGAAAAATTTACTTATTCAGGTTAGACATGAATGCTTACATAACAATATTGACAAAATATTTGAAAAAATATTAGGTTCTTCTAAATTAAGTATGATAATTATTGATGATATTAATAGAGCCGATAATTCATCTCTTGCTGTATTACTTCGCCTCTTAAAAAAACAAACAAAAAATATTAAATGGGTTATTGGAGTGCGTTCTGAAGAAGAAATCAACGATATTGATAATAAAAAAGAACTCAATTCTCTTAAACACCAGGATCCCACATATTCAACCTTAAAAGATGATAGAACAAGATCTTTTTGGGTCACAAAACTTAATAATTTAACCAGTCAACAAGCTCGATTTCTAGCGACATGGTCTATGGTTGACTTACAAATAAGCACAGAAATTATTGAATTATTAAGTAGCAAAGTTATCTTAATGCAAGATATTTTCTCAAACAATTATCATCACGGGAAGGTGGATACTTTCCCAGAAGGCCCTGAACCTGAAGATTTAATTAAAGAAGATAAGAAAGTAGAAGAAGTAAGACCATTGACAGAAGAAGAGGAAGAAGAACTTGAAAAGAAAAAGGATCCTTTACACTTAGCATATGATGCACTGAAAACAGCAATCAAAATTGGGTTGGTTTCAGAAAATAGAGATGCGTTAACAGGACATTTACAATGTTATTTTTGGGAACATCAATATATATGGCTTAGTTTATCATTACTATTAAGCAAAAAAACAAAGTCTGAAATATATTATATACTTTCAGAATATTTATGTAATAATATTCATGATAAAACCACTCTTTTTGACATCATTCATATTTCTGAATACCTTTCAAAAAGCGATTTATCAAAAAGTGCTTTTGGAGCTTATTCTTCCCTTCTCGTCGCTTCAGAAGAATTATTTGATATAAATTCCGCTGAATTTGTTATAAGTAAATTGCAAATGCTCGGAGAGTCTGTCGAAAAAGATCGTCCCGACGATGCGTCTGTACTCGTTCCAAAAATACGAGAACATATTGCAGATCTTTCAAAGTCATTAGGCGATATTGAGCAAGCTGAAAAATATTATCGTGCTGTTGGCTGGAATTTGATGAATTCAAAAAGAAAATCTATTCTTTCAATGAAAAATTTCTTTCCATCTCAATATAAAAATAAAGAGAAAAGAACAGAAGAGTTTTTAAAGATTATTCAACAATCTGAGAAAGCCGAATTGTTTTCAGATATACCACACAGTATAAACTTTACTTACAAATCAGCAATTGAATTTGAGTTGTATAAAATTCAAAAAAAACTTTCCGATCCTCAAGCTTTTTATGACGCTGAGGAATCTAAAAATATTAAATTATTATTTAAAAGTTTTATAAAAATTGAAAACAGTGAAGAATCTAAAACAGAAAAGCTTCCACTTTCTCCTCGCTCAAAACCCATTCGAGGGATTGTTCTTTCACAACTTCTTAGATCTTGTGTCGGCTGGATTGATAATAATATCCTGTTTCCTCAAGTAATGCGTGCTTTGCAATTCACAATTGAAAATAATGATGGAGAAGATACTATTCATCTTTTATTTTCTTTAATTCTATGTGCAGAAAGAAATATTTCAACTAAAACTCGATCTTTTATTCTTGAAACAATAACTGATTTATCTGGACGTATTGGCAATGATATGGCTCTATATGAAGTTCTTTTAATGAGAGCTTGGTGTTCCTTTTTTTATGAAGGAGATTTACATGAAAGTAAAAAGAATTTAGACAGAATAAATTCATCTTCTGGAGAATTGCCACTTTCTCTTAGACAATGTGCACATAAATTATATTTATTGGTTGAATTTGAAAAACTTCCAATTGATCAAATATTAAATCATAAAACAAATATTCAGAAATACATAAAAAAAATGCAAGATTTTGAATTAGTAGATTGGGATATCGGATATACTATTCTTTTTTTAAAACAAGTGCACCCAAGTCTAAAAAAAGTTCCGGGGGACGAAATGTTTATAGGTAATATACTTGCTGAAAAAACAGATCAGCTCCTTCTGTACACTCATTATTTATTTGAAGGAGGGCATGCCCAAAGTGCTTCTATGGTGACTCAGGAAGCGAAAGAGAAGCAAATTAGACAATGGTTTAATACATCTATGCATATGGAATATGCGCCAGAGTCTTTTGCGCTTAAAGTCATTGAATATACAGCTCTTTTAAGAAGCAGCCAAAGCCAAAGTATTAAAATTAGAAAGAGAAAGAATTTTTTTATATCTCTAACAAAAGCATTTCTAAGAAAAAAAGAAACTTTTACAAAATACTGGGGAGAAGATAGAGCCATAAAAGAAAACATAAAAATAGACAAATCAAGTACCCAAGATACAGAAAGATTACATTTCTTATCCCAAAATTTGTTACGTGCTGGGTTTCATTGGTCATCCCACCGTCTTGCTAACAAAGCGCGTACGGACTTAAATATTATATCCAATGAAATCATAAATTTAGACTCAGAAGAGAGAAAAGAAAAGCTTACTTTTTCTCCTACAGCGCAGGTGACTCACATACGCTCAGAAAGGATAGAACAGTATGACATTTCTCAAGCATATCCTGAGCAAGGAGTCGCAATAAATTACATCTTAGAGTTTCTTCATAACTTTCAAAACAACGTTCGCACTGCAGAGTTAAGTGAGAGTGAACTCAAACATATATCTGATTTTATTAAAAAATCTGTCCCTACTGAAACAGATTTAATCGAGTCCACACTTGG
The DNA here is from genome assembly GCF_009208585.1 of Fluviispira multicolorata. Lineage (GTDB taxonomy): Bacteria > Bdellovibrionota_B > Oligoflexia > Silvanigrellales > Silvanigrellaceae > Silvanigrella > Silvanigrella multicolorata. The sequence continues at coordinate 104,193 of NZ_WFLN01000005.1, read as the reverse complement.
AGCTGCACTGAAAGCTTCGGCAAAAAGAATTCACTTAAAAGAGCATACTGAAGATAATGTAGACCATACAAACGTAAATTCTGAGAGAAATGAAGATGTTGAGAACCCTTTGCAAAATCAAGACAATCCCTTAAAGCGTGTCGGATAGCTATTGACAGAGGCTCTTCACTCCATTATGTACATGTGACGTTTTGTTGCGTGATGTGATGGGGAAAATGCTCTCTAGATATCACATTCGTTAATTTTTACTTACAATGTGTGCAGCAAATTCAATACTTTAAAATGTGCTAAAATTTGCCCTAAGAGGATTCTAGTATGCCAACTCCTAAGATGAAAGTTTCCCGTTCACGCCGTAATATGCGCCGTGCTCACGACGCTTTAACACCAATTAACTTTTCTAAGTGCTCAAACTGTGCAGCTCCAAGACTCCCACATTCCGTTTGTGAGTCCTGCGGATTCTATAAAGGCCGTTTTATTGCAAAAAATATTCTTAAAGCAGACCTTCTAGCAGTTCTTCGCTAATTTTGTGCTTTAAAAATTAAAAAAGGGTTCTCAAAATAATGAGAACCCTTTTTTAATTTTTAAAGCCTTATTGATTATTCACGTCCCCAGATTTCCACAATAAAGTCTTTCTCCACAATATCTTTTGGATTTGCAACATACACAGCCTCTTGACCAGCACAATTGAAATTATAGTTCATTGTCACTGTGTCTGTTAAAACCTCATAGTTTGGATGAATTGATGCAAATAGCACTGGGTCATATCCTTTATACCAAGGCTTATTGCATTTTAAATCAAACCGAGCATTCGCATTTCTTATCAAATTATTATCAATATTTTTTACTTTGAAATAAAAGCTTGAATATTTTCCTTTTTCTATGACCTTGCTAAAGTCAATAAAATCTTCAGATGAACGTTCTTTTTGCCCAGAGAGAGGAGCATTATTTGAACGAATTTTTGCTATTAATTCCCCAATATTTGGCTCTAACAAAGTTTCATCATATTGTGAAACAAGTGATGTTAACTTAGCTGAAGAATTATTTAAACAGTCAACTAAATTAACATAGCATTGACTAGAAAATGCTTGTAACATCTCTATATTTGTATGCGAAAGAGTTAAAATATTATCTATACCATTTTTTTCATCTTCTGCTAAATATTTTACATTCATTAAAGAATTTGCTAAAGTATAATTATCAATCTGTTTAGATATTGCATGACTTACATCACTTTTGAGCCTACTCAATTGCTCCATTGTGTTTATATCATGGGTTAAAGCAAAATCGAGCTTTACTCCATTGTGATTTGCAATATTCAATTCATCATATTCAACAGTTGATGAACTTTCGATAGCCCAAGTATTTACATCTTTTACACTCAATTGTTTAACGAAGTCATCAGAAGCATATTGATTTAATCTATCAAAAAATGGCTGGCACTCTTCAATTTTATCCAAGCGACAAGACACTTTTGTCGTTAGGACAGATGCTAATTTTGTTGGATCTCCTCCTAATTGAAAACCATATACATTTAAGTAAATTTGTTTTTTTGTATCCTCATTTAATAATTTTAAGTTTTGATTAATTCCAATACGCTCTTGCTTTGTCAAAACATCTTTAACAGAAACACCAATTTTAGATTGAAAATCATTTAAAACTTTTTGAGAATCAAAATTAAGCTTCATAGTTAATAAAATTTTTGCAGATAATCTCTGTGAAGTTATTATCTCATCACCACATTTTTTTATAAAATTATATGCATTCTCTAATTTTCCGCTGTTATTAAAATTATCTTCTAAACCAGCTTTTAATTTATAAATATTACCTTCTTTTGGAGTGATTTTATGTTCACCATAACGGACATAAACTGAATAAGTTGTTGTGCGACTTAATTTTGTGGCAGAAGCTTCACGTGCATATTTAATTTCTGGCGAAATATCAACACCTTTGACGGGTACTGTCGCAGAAATCCCAATATTTAATACTTTTCTAAAATCACTTTCTTTTAGGTTATCCGAAAAATCAACAATTGATTTTTCTATTCCCTTTGGAAGAACAGATTCACCTCCCTCTAAACAACTTTCTGAAAAGAGGAAACCCATTTTATTAAATCCTTGCAAAAGCTTAGCTGACGATCCGTCACTGTTTAAAACAGAACTCCTTGCTTTTGTAATTTCATTTGCACTTTGAATATTTTCTGAAAAATATTTTTCGTTTTTAGAACAGGATATTAAAAATAATGAAAGAACAGAAACAACGGGTAAAAGACGAGAGATCTGAGTCATCATCCACCTCTATAGGTTATGGCTCAAAAGCCTTGAATAGTAAAAATTCTATTTTTTTATGTTAAGTTTATTTAGCAAAAAAACAAGTGGATGGCCAACTTTTTTTAATTTATAACACACTAGTGTATTTATATTTAAGTATAAATAATTTATATATAATTATCAACATGATATTTATATATTAAACATACCAAAAAAAATTTAGTTATTTATATAATATGAGTTAACTGTAAAGTGAATATGAAGTTTTATTTTTCTTCTTGAGAAATTTTATCAATAAATAGAGTTAATATTATAAAATTATTTAATTTTATAAAAGAATAGCTGTAAAAATGTATTGAACACAATTATTGTATAATAACTAACATATAAGGTTATGCAAATCTACAAACTTATTGAGTAAATTTATTTTGTGATTTTTATGGAAATTTATATAAGAGGTAATTATCTTTTTAAAATGCCTATCGCAGTTTGGTTGGGTAATAAAACAACTTCGGGTAACATAATTGTCCCAGGATTTGTCACAGAATTGCAACCTGTTTGCGCTCTATTTCCTAAAATTGCTCCAAACTTTTTTAAGCCAGAATCCACTTTTTTATTATCCAAACGAAGAATAATATTGCTATGATTCATTTTTAAATTTGCAAGCTTTGTTCCAGCCCCTAAATTACAATCATAACCCAAAATGGAATCGCCAACATAGTTAAAATGGGCTGCTTTTGCATTTGGTAAAAGAATAGCCCCTTTACACTCAGTGGTATGTCCCACCACAGCACCTTCGGAGATATAAACAGACCCTCTGATATAAGCACCATGTCGCACGACAGCTTTGGGGCCAATAAAAGTTGGGCCTGTAATATACGCTCCTGGCTCGACCACAGCGCCTTCGCAAATTACTATGAACTCCTTATTCTCAAGAATAGCTTGCGGACTCACCTGCCCTCTCATGCGATCCTCTAAAGGGATTTTTTGAATAGCGCTTTCAACAAACTGAGTGAGGGCTTTACCTAAAGCTTTCCATGGAAATTCCACTTCTTGTAAAAAATTAGAAAGCTCTTTGGGAATTTTAAGCTCGGATGCACGTTTGAGCTCAAACAAGGCGTCATTGCTGACAAACTTTGATTCAATTGTGATTCGATTCATATTAGTTTCCTTAAATTTTGGTTCTTTATCTTAAAGCAGACAGACTGTACCTGTCCATTTTCACATAATTTATAGCAAATCTCACTCAAGAACCCAGTTTTTTTTCCGAAAAAAAACCAATGCTTGAGTAATAAGCAAGTATTTTTATACGTTCTGCTAAAAGGCGTGAATGAATATGTTTGATAAAAATGAATTTAAAAATTGTTTTAGAAAATGGCTTGACGAAAATCCAAGTGCTACCTATGAAGAAGCGAAATCCTTCTGCGAATCACAAATCCCCTCAAATGCACAGGAACACTATGCATGGCTTGCCGAACAATCCATCGCTTGGTTTTTATGGAGAAAAGAGAATCAATCAAAAGAAAATTTAAATTTACATTATTCAGAAGATGAATCAGATAATTATCTGACAACAAAAAAGGATATTAATTATAATTAATATCCTTTTTATATTAACTCTAATTAATAAATTAGAGGCTGTAACTAACAACTACACCTGTTGTGTATTGATCGAATGTCAATTTAACTGAAGAGTCTTTGGTTTCCAAGGAATGTCTATTGTACGAGAACATAGCGCCCACGCCAACTGTACTTGTAACTGGAACAATTCCCATAGCAGTCGCACCAAAATAGTAATGATTTTTAGCATCTGTACCAATAGTTACATCTCCTGCCTTAACTTCAGTACGAGTTCCTATAGCATAACCGACATTCGCAAGAGTAAATAAAGAAAATTGAGGAACAATATCAATCTTTACACCTGCGTTTGCTTCTAAACTTGTCCAATAGGCATCAATTCTAGCACTACCTTCTTTTCGAGTTGTGTAAGCAGAATGTAGTCCTAAACCAGCAACAGGACTTACCATTCCAAATTTTGGGAAAGAATAAAGGCCAGAAAAATTTAATTCAGCACCTTTCATTTTATTATCACTTCCAAGTTGTGGATCCATATCATTTAAGAAAGTAGCTCCAAGACCACCGATAATATTAATATTCTTATTACTTTCAGTCTCTTGAGCAGAAACAGAAGAAGTAACAGCAACAGTTGCTAAACAAATTAAAGACTTAAATTTCATATTTAACCTCGTATGTATTATTAACTACAAAAACACAAATTAGCATTAAAATAATAATTAGAAACATGCAACAATCTAGACTAAATATTTTATTTAATTAAAAACTATATATTATAATGATTAGTATACTTTATTTTATTTTTATTTATTTAACATAAATAGATATAATTAAAAATGCTAAGCTCTTAAAATCATTTTTCTAAGTTTTGTTAAATAGTTACAGGCATGAATATCTATTAGTGAAAAGTTAAAGTATGAAGAATCCCAATCTTTTGAAAATGCCTGACGTAAATGTTTAAAAGCGATTGCTTCGGCATCAATATAAAGAGGATTTTTATTTTCTTTAAAGCGATTTCCTTGAAAAACCTCATCACAAATTTGATGAAGATTTTTCCAATTTTTTTCAATTCTATGAGTTTTATTTTCATTATTCCAATGCATTAGGCACAAGAAGCGATCGATTTCACCCAATGTTTCTATTTCAAGTTTACTTAAGCTTGATTTTAATAAAACAGAATCTGTTATCAATTTAAAATGACTTGTTTCTTCTGCAACAACGGCAAGCGTATTTAATGAAATGATATTTTTATTTTCAAATTCATGATAGATTTTTTTTCCAAATTGAATTCCAATAAAAAACTCTTCGTTCTCAATATTTTCTTCAAATAATATTTGTCCGCTATTTTCATCTACATCTTCAGAAGGAAATAACACAAAGTCTTCAATACTTTCTTCACTCTGTAATCCATAATAGCGAGCGATGATATTTAGAGAAGTATTACAACCATTTGCAATCTGTTTCTTGATGTTCGTCTGTGTCATTTATTGAACCTTACGTGAATTGACCTTTATGGGGTGAACACCACGCGCTAAGAGTTCTTTTTCTAATTTAGCACTTGCCGTATTTAACCAAGCATCATAAATACTTAAGGTTGTACGTATGCTGTCTTGGTGAGTTGTTTGCTCAGAAATATCAAGTAATATATCGACAGCAGTTGTGAAATTTCTGCTCATTTCTTGGTAAATTTGTGACATTGTTTCTTGATAAGTATTTTTACCTTTAAGCAAATGAGAAAGTTCACCATAAGCGGACTCGCCCATATTGACATAATATTTAATATCAAAGCTTTTTCTATTAAAATATTCTTGAAAAAATCCTGAAAAATAAAGGGCGGTATCAGCCAACTTCTTATAAAGTGCAACTTTTTCTACAAACGAACTTTCTAAGGCTTTCTTAAGAATTAAAACAAGGCAGCTTTCTGTTTCTTCAGAGTCACTTATTCTGACGTGCTCACACAACAGATTAACAATATAAAACTCTACGTTTTCTGTTAATCTAAGATGCTGTCTTTCCTGAGCCTCTACAACTTTTTCATGAAAGAACTGAACTGCATTGCTTTCATTCATCCAAATTGTATTTTCAACTGATTTCGGAGCCATTTATGCCTCCAAGAACCTAATTTTATGACTATTTTTTTAAATCATAAAATATAACGACTTAATAGTCAATTTTAACACTCCGTAATTATATCGACATTCAAAGCAAAATTTTAAAGTCTTTTTTGCTATTGTTTATTCTTGATTGTAGCTAATTGTATGTTAAGTCATTAAAAGGTAAATTTGTTTACCTGCTGTGGCTTTCTTACTTATATTATGGAGCATTTTACATTGCCGCATATAAAAAACCATAAGCATTCAAAATTACTTTCTTATATAGAAGACACCCCCGAGCTCATGGTGAGTCGCAAAAACGATCACATACGAATTTGCCAAACTGAAAAAATAGAGTCCGATGGAACTCCATTTGCTAAATTTCGCTTTATTCCCGAGGCTTTACCCGAAATTGATTTTGATGAAATCAACTTAGAACAATCTTTTTTAAATAATACTTTTTCAATGCCAGTTCTAGTCACAGGAATGACGGGTGGCATTGAAAAAGGTCAAGAAATAAATGAAGCAATTGCTCTTGCAGCTGAAAAATATAATATTCCAATGGGTCTTGGCTCACAAAAAATGATGATCAAAGATCCTAAATTTAAAAGACTTTTTGATGTTCGTAAAATTGCACCAAAGCTTTTTGTCATCGGTAATATAGGTGCTGTAAGTCTAAATTATGGCATTACTCTTGATGATATTCAAAGATTGGTTGATGATCTTGAACTTGGAGCATTTGCAATTCATCTCAATGCTCTCCAAGAGTGTATTCAACCCGAAGGAGAACGAAATTTCTTTCAACTGCTTAAAAAAATAGAGAATATCGCAAAAAATCTATCTGTACCTCTCATTGTCAAAGAAGTTGGATCCGGAATTTCAGCAGAAACATTTAAAAAACTTGTTTCTGTAGGGGTCTCTGCTGTAGATGTTGGCGGTAAAGGAGGCACAAGTTGGAGTGCAATTGAAGGTTTGAGAGCCGATCGAGAAGGACAAAGGCTTGGCGATTTGTTTAAAGACTGGGGACTCACCACCGATGACTCTCTCCTAAGTTGCTCTGGACTCAAAAACAATCTTCAATACAATGTTCCCTTGATTGCAACAGGGGGTATAAGAAATGGGCTGCAAGTTGCAAAAGCGGTTGCGGTGGGCGCCACAATGGTAGGTGTCGGACTGCCTTTATTTAAGGCTGCCGTTTCCCCTCAAGCAGGAGAAACTCCATTGGAATCCGTAGAAAGAGAACTTAGTTTTTTTAAAAAATCTCTTTCTATAACTATGTTTTGTGCAGGAGCTCAGAATTTAAGTCAATTAAGCTCTCGCATAGTTCAAGAAGTTCCATAAGAAAAGGTAACAACAATGGTAAAAGACGCTCAACAAGTCATTACAAGAACTTCAAATACACAAGCAGAAGCTATTTCAAAGCCAATAGCTCACCATGCGACTCCATCTTCAAGCCGCATACCAAATTTTGCTCAAATGAATTCAAAAGCACGCGCGCAAGCAATGATTTCGCGCAATATACTCTCTAATGAAGAAGCCCATAATTTAAATAATTCAGGTGCCCTTAATATAGAACAGGCTGAAAAATTTATTGAAAATTGTATTGGAGGCTACACTCTACCTCTTGGCATTGCTACAAATTTTTTAATTGATGGTGAAGAAGTTTTTATACCGATGGCTGTTGAGGAATCGAGTGTCGTAGCTGCTGCAAGTTATGGTGCTAAACTCGCTCGCACGGGTGGAGGCTTTATATCTGAACCCACAGAAACAATTGCAACCTGCCAAATTCAATTTTATACTTCGCCTTCAGAAAATATTTTTGATATTTTTAATGCCACGGCTAAAGAAAAAATATTTGAAATTGCTCAAATATGCCATCCACGTCTCATATCAAGAGGAGGCGGAGTTAAAAGTATTGAATTAAGAGCACTTTCTAAACCTGGGTATTTTGTCATTCACGTGAACGTTGACACCTGTGAAGCAATGGGCGCCAATATTGTCAATACGATAGCTGAGGAAGTCGGCCGTGCATTACCCGAAATAATTCCTTGCATAGTGGGTCCTAAAATACTTACAAATTTAACAACACACAGAATAACAAAAGTTAAATGTGAGATTGAATTTAGTGCGTTAGAACGTGATGGTTATTCTGGTGAAGAAGCTGCAAGACGTATTTGTTCTGTATGGGAATTTGCCGATCTTGATCCTTTTCGGGCAACCACCCATAACAAAGGGGTTATGAACGGAATAGACCCAATTGTAATTGCGACCGGAAATGACTGGCGCGCCGTTGAAGCAGGGTGCCATGCCTTTGCCTCTTTAACAGGGGTGTATAAGCCTCTAACAAAGTGGTTTATAAATGAAAGTAATCGTTTACAAGGCGAAATTGCTGTTCCCATTGCTGTTGGGACTGTAGGGGGTGTTACTAAACTGCATCCTTCCGCAACTGCTTGTTTGAAATTAATGGGATCACCCTCATCAGCAAAATTGTCAGCCATTATTGCAAGTGTAGGCCTAGCACAAAATTTATCTGCAATTCGCGCATTAGGATGTGAAGGCATTCAAAAAGGGCATATGGCTCTTCATGAAAAGAACTTAGAAATGATGAGAAAGTATGACCATTTTCCAAGCATATCTGTAGTTGAAACAGATAACACCCATAAATAAAGAAAAATTTGCAAATGTATAAGATGAGTCTATATGTCCCAGCCAAAGCCATGCTTTTAGGAGAATATGGTGTATTATACGGTGGCAAAGCCATCGCTTGCACATTTTTTGAACATTATTTTCTAATTCATATTCAGGCTCAGTCTACTCAATCAAAGGCTTCCACTCAAATAATAAGTTCATTTTTTAAAAATAATTTCATTGAGTTTGAAAATGATGAAATCATAAATTCAGAGAAAACCTCAGATATTAATTTTTTTAAGAACTTATTAAAGCCTTGGAAAAATCATCTTAAATCAATAAATCTTTCGATAGAAATTGAAAAATCATTTTCCCCATCCCTAGGGTTTGGCAGTTCTTCGGCTTTGATAGCAGGAATTTCAAAATCACTCTGGAAATTATTTTTTAAAGATATATCATATTTAAATAATGAAATATTCTGGAATTATATAAGAACTTCCTTGAAAGAAATTCAAGGAAATGGCAGTGGGTATGATATTGCTGTGCAACTTGCCGCCAGTCACGAAAATATTTTACAAAATAATATTCAATTTTGGATTTTCCAGAATCAAGAAAACAATTCTGTTCCAATTATAGACAGATTTATTTTAAAAGATAAAATTGAAAATTATGGATTTTTTCTTGCCACACAAATGTATTCTGACACCTCTAAGGTCATTAAAGATTTTCAATCTCAAGCAAAAAAAGAAGAGTTCGCCTTAAAACACACGTCTCTTGCTAATGAATTTATAATTAACTCTAATATTGAGCACACGTATAAATTGATGGAATTATCAAGAAAAATAGCTCAAGAACAAGGTTTAATTCCACAAAATAATGACAACTTAAATAAAATTATCAATCAATTAAATAAGCTCAATATCCCTTATAAAACAATGGGAGCAGGCCATGGAGATTGCCTTTGGGTTTTATATAATAAGAATACATTTTTAAAGCATTTAAAAATACAAAAACTTGAAATCCCTTTTGTATTTCATAATCTTGGGAATTCTATATGAATCATATAATAAAAGATTTGCCTCCATCACTTAAATTAATTCAAGACAAATTACGTCAATTAAAAAGTGAAAATAAATTTGAAATTCAAAATGGTGATGAAGGTTATGCAACAGCACCAAGCAATATTGCTCTCCTTAAATACTGGGGTAAAGCACAAAATCGATCGCAAATACCAACAAATTCAAATTTAAGTTACACTCTTGGAGGATTTCGTTCCTTTACTAAAATCACGACTCAGGGACGTTTTTTACCTGATTCCTGCAATAAAATTCCACCAATAAAAAATAGATTATTTTTAAATAATGATAAAAATCAAAAAATATTACCTGAAAAAATGGATATATTGATACAATCCATTTTTTATAATTTTGCTGACGAAATTTCTCTTAAAATTGAAAGTCACAATAATTTCCCCACTGCATGTGGAATTGCTTCAAGTGCATCAGGATACGCAGCACTTATAGGAGCAATAGCTGATCTTCTCCAACTAAAAAATCATCTTACAAAAGAAGAATTACACACTTGGCTCACAGAATGGGCTCGCTTAGGAAGCGGATCTGCAACTCGTAGTGCTATCGAATGCGCAGGTGACTCCTTTGTCAAATGGGAGTTAGAAAGTGCTCATGATGAAAGTTTCACAAAGACATCTCTCATGCCCCACCATCCAAAATGGAAACAGCTTGAACACTGTGTGTTTGTATTAAATTCAAATGAGAAAGTGATCTCAAGTTCTGAGGGACATAAATCTGCCAACACATCTGCTTTAAATGCAATTCGAGTAGCAGGTATTCCAAAAAGAATGGTATTAATAAGCAAAGCATTGAAAGAATTTGATTTTGAACTTCTTCAACAATTAAGCGAAGAAGATGCCCTTTCTATGCATGCAGTTATGCAAACAGGAACTCCTGCAGCTTGTTATCTTGATCATGATGTAAGCAAAGCAATTGCACTGTTTATTAAATTAAGAGACGAATCTGAATTAAAAGCATTTTGGACTTTAGATGCAGGACCAAATATTCATTTAATTTTCACCCAAGAATCAAAACAAATGATTCAAAATTTTCATGTAAAATTGCAAGAGTTATTTAATAAAAAAATAAACGTTTTTATGAATTCTTATAGAAGTGGATTGCTTATAGGCAAAGAAAATTTCGATAATTTGAGTTCTATTGAAATATTAAAAAATAGTATTAATTGAAATTTTTAAGGTTTAGGTATCCATATGAATTTTTTAACTCAAAGTAATTTGACTGCATATGCTTCTGGAAAAGCAATTTTAATTGGTGAACACTCTGTTGTGTATGGACACAAAGCTGTTGCCATTGCATTGCCAGATGTAAAACTTAAACTTACTTTTTTTGCTCCAGATCATTCTCAAAATATCAGCTCATGGGACAACGCATGGTTCACAAAAATAAGAGGAAATTCTTTTATTCCAGAACAGCGAGTTACTCAACTTCTAACTAAAGCATTCGAAAAAGCACTTACTTTATGTGGAGTTGATTCTTCTTTGCAGTACTATATACCCCAAAAATTTCTGATAGAATCTGATATTCCTCTTGGTGGAGGTATGGGTGGCAGTGCAGCAATCAGCACTTGTCTCTTAAAAATTGCAAATCAAATATTTAACTTAAATAACGAAACAAAAGCAGGATTAAACTTTCAACAACAAATTCAATTTGCCAACGAAATTGACTGCCTTTTTCATTTTGGTAAAGCGAGCGGTCTTGACGCTTCAACTGTAGCAAGCAATGGAATTATTGAGTTTTCAAAAGGTAAATTACCTGAATATATTCAAAATAAAAAAGAATTTTGGCTTGCTCTTGTTGATTCAAAAGAGCGGGGTGAAACGGCACATATGGTAAAAAAAGTTGCTGAAAAACTTAATACTATTCCAGAGCAAATGCAAAACGCCTTAATTCAACTTGGTGTTTTAGCTGAAAAGTCTATTTTAGCGCTAACAGCTGGAGATTTAAAATTATTGGCAAATTGCTTAAACACGGCTCAGAATTATTTATGCGAAATGGGTGTTTCAACAGAAAAAATAGATACAATTATACAAAAATTTAAAGATACAGGAGCTCTTGCTGCAAAACTTACCGGCGCTGGTGGAGGAGGAATGGTTTTGGGATTATTTGAAAGTAAGCCAGATGTTTTATATTCTCACTTTGATAAAGACTCTCTTTTTATAACAAGAGTGCCTCAATATGTCGAAAAATCATAATGAAATATCTCATAGACCTTTACCAGAAACAACAATACAATCTCGTAATCAACAATTAAGTTTTAATTCTAAAGAAGCTCTAAGCCTTTGGGCACAAAAACCTTTATCTCAAAATTTAAATGATACAATTTTGCACTTTATAATGAGTTTTCAAAGTATCCATACGCAAAAAAACTATTTAAATGATCTTAAAAGTTTTTTAAATTTTACTTCTAATATAAATTATAAATGCGAAAGTATATCTGAAGTAAACGAAAAAATATTAATAACTTGGCACGAATATCTAAGCACTAAAACAAATTTATCGCAGGTGAGCATTCGAAGAAAATTAATGACTCTTTCTTCTTTTCTAGAATTTTGTTTTAAAAGAGACTTAATTAAAGAAAATGCCATGAAATTTATACGTTTACCTAAGCTAATTGAACAAAGTAAAACAAATGCTTTTACAGAATCTGAAAGCAAAAAAATTGTTGCATATTTAAAAAATGAATGGAAAATACTATCTGAAAAATCTAACCAATGTGTCCGCAAATATAAGGCAGCTTATTTAAAATATGCTGTAATTAGCACTCTATTTTCTGTTGGAATGCGCGTTAATGAATTATGTGAAATAAAAATAAGTGATCTAGAATTTAACGAAGATTTTTCCCGTGTCCATTTGAAAACAAAAGGTAACAAAGATCATGCTCCTTTTCTTCACGATACAATCGCAAAATTAATTAAAAATTATGTCAATGAAATGCGATCAGAGGCAAAAGAAAATGAGTATCTTTTTATTAGAACGCAAGACGTAAAAAATGTAAACAAATTAAGTCAAGTTGCAATTTATAATATGATTGTAGATACTGCACAAAAAGTTGGAATTGAAAAAAAGGTAAGCCCCCACAGTTGCCGAGCAACTCTTGCGACTTTACTCCATAAGAAAGGCACTCCCATCGCAAGTATACAAAAAATCCTAAACCACAATAGCATAACAACCACTGCTATTTACATTAAAAAAGCCGATGAATTACAAGAAGCTGCTGCTACTAAAATAAATATTATGGAAAATAAAAAATGAATTAAATATTCTCACACTTTTTTATTTCATCTGCAGTCGGCATTTTCACAAGTTTATTCTCAGCAAGCTTTTTCTGAATTTCAATCGCTGCAAAACAATGTATTTTTGTAGATGGATGAACTAAATCCCAAAATAAATAATCCTGAGGATTTTTACATGCAACATTTGGTTTTGCAGGAAAGCTTGGAACACCTACGTAACAAGCATTTTCAATATTTTTAATATTATATTTTTTAGGATTTTTCTTAATTTGAGTTAACATATCTTCTGCATCAAAAAAAATAAGTTTAAATTCTTTATCTTTATTTGCCTCATTAATTCGTAAAATACCTGATTTAATCACATAATTTTCTGTTTTTGAAACTGCTGTTAAGAAGAAACTCATTTTTTTATATTCTTCAATATCTGTATTGAGAGCAATCTTTCCCAAGTCGGGTAAATTGGAAACCAGTATGTTTTTCGCTCCACTTTCTTTTAATATTTTTACCGAATTTATAACATCAAAAGATAAGTTCCATAAAGACTTCAATGTAGCACGAGGCTCATTAAAATCCATAGTGAAAATATTATTTGATCCAGCCCAAACAACAAAGAGTGTTTTAGATAAATCAATTTTTCCACTTTTTAATTTATTTAAATAAGTATCTAGTTGAGAAATCAATGGAACTGCGCTTGGATATCGAGGATTATTTCCAGAGGTCAATGCCCCTAAGTACGCATTGTCAACTAAATTCGCCTGAATTGATTTTGTAAAATACTCCGCCCAAACCAGTCCATTTGTTGCCCGCCCTTTATAATAAGGAGGCAATGGCATTGGATTTATAGATGATTTTGATGCTAAAAAATAGTTTCCATTATCTGATAAACTGTCACCAAAAATAATAACATTTTTTATTTCACTTCCATGAGCAAATGTAAAATTAAAAAAAAGAATCAATACAAGTATCGAAATAAATTTTTTTAACATAATTTACTCACTCATTATGAGGTTTACTCAATTCTTCTGTTCTTAAATTCTTGCGTAATATTTTTCCAATTGGAGATTTTGGAAGTTCGCTTCTAAACTCTACATGCTTTGGAACTTTATATGAAGTAATATATTTTCGACAATGCTCAATGACTTGTTGTTCAGTTAAAGCTGAATCCTTTTTAACAATAAAAGCTTTTACAGCCTCACTTGTTCTCTCATTGGGAATTCCGATGACAGCAACTTCACCAACTCCATGTAATTTTGCAATACAATCTTCCACTTCATTCGGATAAACATTAAAACCACTTACAAGAATCATGTCTTTCTTACGATCAACTATTTTAATATACCCATCGGAATCCATGACTGCAATATCACCAGTCAACATCCAGCCATCTTTTAAAACTTTCGATGTCTCTTCAGGTCTTTGCCAATAACCTACCATGACCTGAGGTCCTTTAACTGCAATTTCTCCGACTTCACCAACAGACACAACCTTTCCTTCTTCACTTATAAGCACGACATCAGTGCCTGGCACTGGCACTCCAACGGTATCTGATTTCACTATTCCATTAATAGGATTAAAAGTAACTACAGGAGAAGTTTCAGTCAATCCATATCCTTCTACAACAGATGTATTTGTTACTTTATTCCATCTTTCAGAAACAGCTTTATGCAATGCTGCCCCCCCTGCAATTGAAGCCTTTAAATGTTTAGGAGGGTTTTCAGAAAACCATTTTTCATTTAATAATCCATTAAAAAGTGTATTTACTCCTGATATCCAAGTAATATTTGCTTTTTCAAAAGCTTTCTTAATATTTAAAAGCGGACGAGGGTTAGGAATCAAAACACTCACCCCACCTACTTTAAAAAATGTTATTAAATTTACTGTAAATGCAAAAATATGATACAATGGTAAAACTGTTAAAAGAACTTCTTGCCCATTTGTAATTTTTGATTTACCCATTTCAATAATTTGATACATATTTGCAATAATATTTTTATGAGTTAACATTGCACCTTTGCTAACTCCAGTGGTTCCTCCTGTATATTGCAAAGCACAAATATCATCTAAAGTAACATTTATCCAATAATTAATAACATCAATTTTATTCTCTCTTAAAACCTTTTTTCCAATATTAAGAGATTCTTCAAAAGGAATGGCATGAACTTCACAATTTGGAATTTGCTTTCTAACATATTTTAAGACACTTTTTACTAATATTTTTTTAATTGGTGCGAAAAGGTCTGCAACACTTACAATAATAACTTTTTCAATTTTTGTATTAGGAATAACTTGTTTTAGTTTATCGGCAAACATATCAATAATGACTAAGGCTTTTGCTCCGCTGTCCAAAAACTGATGCTGCATTTCATGAGCAGTATAAAGTGGATTCGCATTCACAATAGCAACCCCTGCCTTAAAACATCCGAATACAACAATGGGATAAGCAAGACAGTTTGGCAATTGAATGGCCACACGATCACCTGACTTTAAATGCAATTCTTCTCTTAAATAAACAGCAAAAGCGTTAGAAAAAGTATCCGTTTCAGCAAAAGTTAAAGATTTATCCATTCCATTAGGTAGCATCATGCGATAGGCTATTCTATTTTTCCATTTCTCAGAATTTTTAGAAACCATTTCGGCTAAATTGTTATATTCAAATTTTTCTAATTCACAATTTGTACCATGCCCATAATGATCATGCCATGGACGTTCAACACATTCAAATACACTACCAGACATCTCAGCTCTCCTCTAAAACTCTAAATGCAATTTGTATCGAACCATAAAATAACTTCAAATTCCAGTAAACGAAATAATCCTAGACATATAGCTTTCTCATCGTCTTAAATGAAGTTAATTATCTAGTTTGTTATTTTTCAACTTTAAGAGTTTGTCAATTATTTTAGCCGTCAAACTTTATTTTATTTATTTTGCATAATTTTTTGATCTTAAATTTGCTATCAAAAGGAAATTCTAAATTGAAATAAAAATAATTTTTTAGCGCAATGGATAAAGGAACTTTTTTTCCTCTATTTATACCTAAATTGGGTAATTTTTTGAGTGTGAATATCCTTTCCTACACACAAGAAAAATTTGACACAAAAGCCTAAATTGCATCTAAAGTTTTCTAAAATAAAGTTAAACTTGAAGCAAACCAATAGAAAAGGAGAATGCCATGAGCGTCAATACAGTTAAAGGTTCAGGCGGAGTAGCAACCCCAAATGCAGTTGCAGCTCCTGAAGCCGCAAAAGCAGAAAAAACTGCGCCCAAAAACGCAGCACATACAGCATATGCAAAGGCAAAAGAGGCTCCGAGTGTTAAAGATGCTGCCAATGTTCAAATTTCTCCGCGCGCAAAAGAATTGAGCATGGCCAAGAAGATTGCTGAGGAAACTCCTGATGTCCGAGAAGATAAAGTTGCAAAATTTAAAGAACAGATTAACAAAGGTGAATATAATCCTGACTCAGGAAAAATTGCTGATGGAATTTTAAGAGAAGCAATAAGAGATGAAATAGCTAAAGATCCAAGTATTATTTTTGGGTAAATTCATTCATATTAATTATAAAGTGACATAAGCAATGGAAGAACTCATATCACTTATTGCACAATTTAATGATATATTAAAAAAACAGATTGTAACATACACTGAATTTATTCCAATTTTAGATGAAGAAGAAAATGCTATTTGTAAATATGATTTATCTTATTTAGAAAAAATTGTTATTTTAAAAGATCAAAAATCAAGAATTGCGATCTCCCTCGAAGAAAAAAGACTTCTTCTCATCAAAAAAATATGCTATATGATAGCTTTTGACAGTCGCGGACTCACGCTCTCATTAAATCTCTTTGCCCAAGCGTTTTCTACATACACAAAAAATATTCAGTCACTTATTAGTTCTGAAACCTTTTGCAAATTAAAAGAACTTCAAGATCAGTTTTTTTCAATAAAAGCAGAATATGAAAATACATTCGAATTTATTTACCCCAGAATATATAGAAATCAAGTCATCCTTAAAAAATTATTGCGTAATGTTACTCTCTCACTCAGTCTATTTCAGTCAGAAGCTGAAGTTGGCATGAATTACGATTCGCTTGGAAAAGCACAGTCGCTCTTAAACCAAAACAATAATTATTCTTCTGTTCGAGTGAAAGCTTAAAATGGTTGCAACTTTAAACCACATCTTAAATTTAGGCAGTGAATCATTACAAAACTCTCGGACAGGTGTTGATGTAACAGGACATAACATATCCAATGCACAAACTCCTGGTTACAGCAGACAGCTTGTTAACTTAGAAACGAAATGGCCAATTGAATATGGTTTACATGTTTTTGGTGATGGTGCACGCATTCAATCTATTCAACGTGCACATGATAAATTCATAGAAGGCCAGCTTCGTCGAGAAATACAAATTCAAAGTAAAACAGAAGTATTAGCTGAAGGACTAAAAAGAATTGAAAGTTATTTCAATCCCGATTTAACCTCCACTGTTCGCGATCGCTTTGTAAGTTTTGTGAGTTCAATTCGGGAACTGTCAAATTTCCCAGAAGAGCCCTCTGTAAGAATAAATATGATAGAAAATGGTAAAGCACTTTCTCAAGCATTTAATGCAGCACATGCAAATGTTGTTCAGGTTCAAACAGATGCAAATGAAGAAATTAAACAAACAATTTCTCTAGTGAATCAAAAAATAGCTGAAGTTGCAAAGCTCAATGGACAAATTCGTGAAATGGGAGCCGGTAACTTAACAGATGTAAATGACCTAGAAGATCGTCGTGATAAACTTATAAAAGAAATAGGCAGTATAGTTGATATCAACGCATATCATGATAAAAATGATCAAATTACTGTTCGCGGACCTGCAGAATGTTTACTTGTTGAAGGAAATCTTTCATCACGTTTTAAAATAGAAGATGTTTATACACCTACACATATGCCAGATATTTCGATTTCAGAATTTGAAAAAGAACGTTACTTTGATATGACTCACTTTATAAGCAAAGGTAAAATGGGAGCATTACTTGATATTCGAGATCGTTATGCGCAAAGAGTGCGAGATGATCTAAATATGCTTGCTCAAGGTTTTGCGGATGCATTTAACGAAGTACATCAAAAAGGTTACGGTATAAATGATATGCACAATTTAAAAGGAAGAGACTTTTTTGCAGGTTTAAATGGACCGGGTGAAGCCGCCCAAGATATTGAAGTCGATCCAGGTATCGTTTTCAATCCGAATGCAGTTGGCATTGCTTTGTCATCTGATACTCCAGGTGACAATGTTATTGCGAATCAACTTATTAAACTTTTTTACGAGCCCTTATTTGATAATAATACTGTTACTATAACTGGTATTTATGACAAAATGATAAGTAAAATAGGGATCGCTGCGCTTAGAACGAAAGAAGAAGCAACAGCCTCCCAAATTGTTTATGATCGTTTGAAATCACAACGTGAAAGTGTTTCAGGTGTTTCTTTAGATGATGAAGCTGCAAATTTATTAAAATATCAACATTTGTTTACAGCGAGTTCACGTGTGATTACAACGGCTGATGAAATGTTTAAAACAGTTCTCGATCTAAAGAGGTAATATATTTATTTTTTGAGGAGGAGTTATGGCTCTTCAACCTAGAATTTCAGAACAATATCGTTACGGAGTTACATCTGACAGAATTGGAAATGTGAAAGCTATTTCTGATGATGTAAACGAAACAGCTGCTTCAGGAAGAAAATTAAAAAGAATAAGTGATGACCCTGTAGGAACAATTCGTGTTCTACGTAATAGAAATAGAATTTCAAATTTAGACCAATATAGAAAAACATTAGACTTTGGCAGAGGATATTTATCTAAAACGGAAGATGCACTTTCATCCATTTATAATTCTTTAATTAGAGCAAAAGAACTTGGCATTCAACAATCCAACAGTACTTATGATGAACCATCTCATAAAGCAGTGGCTGCAGAAGTTCGACAAATTTTAAATCATGTCATTATTTTAGGAAATACATCTTACAGCGATAAATACGTTTTTGGTGGTTTTCAAACGACTCAGCCTCCTATTTCGCCAGATGGGCATTATTTAGGTGATGACGGAATTATTTTTGTTCAAGTAGATGAAGATAGTTTTCGTCCTATTAATGTGAATGGAAGAGAAATTTTTGATGTACCAGCTGAATTTGATGGAAAGCGTCCTCCACTTGTGTCAATACTTCAAAATATGTATGAGTCGCTTTTTTCATGGGATAGAGATAAATTGCATCAATCCATGGTTGATCTCGATAGCATAATGAATTCTGTTGTGACCATGACAGCATCCTTGGGTGCAAGAAGAGTCTCTCTTGAGGATGTTTCTGAAAGACTTGATCGTGGTGAATCACAATTACACAATGACAATAACAATATTGAAGGGGCAGATATGGTAAAGTCTGCACTTGATTTAAAACGCACAGAAAGTGCAGTTAATTTTACACTCCAAGCGACATCTAAAATGCTTACCCCATCTTTACTTGAATTTCTAAAATAAAATATTAAATTATCAATTGATATTTAATAGTAAAGCAATAAGATAATATTCAGAATTAATGAGATATGCTCATTTTTATGAAAGGTAATTATAAATGAATATAATAATTTTATCAGGAAGTCATAGAGAAAAATCACAATCAGAGAAAGTTTCACTATATATCCAATCCAATATTAAAAATCAAAAAGAATTAAATGTTGATATTATTTCATTGGCTAAAAATCCAATTCCATTCATTGATGATGATTTTCTCAATGGAAATGATGAAAATTGGGCTCGCATTTGGAAACCAATATCAAGCAAATTAAAAGAAGCCGACGGAATAATAATAGTTACTCCCGAATGGCATGGAATGTCTCCTTCTGGTGTAAAAAACTTTTTATTACTTTGTAAAGCGAATGAAGTTGGACATAAAGCAGGTTTAATTGTTTCTGTGTCTGCTGGAATGGGTGGAAGTTATCCCATAGCAGAACTGCGTATGAATAGCTCAAAAAACACCCGTATATGCTATATTCCAGAACACCTCATTATTCGTGACTGCCATAATGTTTTAAATGACAAAGAACCTCAAAGTTCAAATGATTCTGATATTCGAAAAAGAATTTCATATACAACAAATTTATTTATAGAATATTCTTCAGCATTAAAAAAAGTAAGAGACAGTGGAATTATTGATTTAAAAAATTTCCCAAATGGAATGTAAAAATATCTAAAAAAAAACTAAAATCTCAATTTATTTGTTTACACAATATTCATATTTATCTTGCATGTATCTAACTATACATGTAAATCATCTTAATATCAATATTATTCTCACAACTTAAATGGAGATTTTATGTTTAAGATTTTTATACTTATAATATTTAATTTATTTTTAATTTTCCCATCATACTCAAATAGTACTAATGAATATAACAATCAAGAAAATGGAAAAAGTTCTATAAGAGTGGATCTATTATTTGGTGCTGGATACATGATGTGGGTTTGTACTCATTCTGGTAATTCATGCTCATCTGCTTTTACAATTACAAATGGCACAGCAATTGAAGTTGAAAAGGGTGATACTTTTTATGTTGGAATTGCTGCTCTTCCTAGAATTTGTGATTTTTACAAAGTAACAAATTCTAATAGTTTAGCAGTTATTTCATATTGGGGAACGGTTTTTAAACCGAATTTTAATATATTTGGAGATGAAACTATTCAGTTTTTGAATCGAGAAACAACTTACAATCTCATCGCAGGTTGCCAACAGTTTCAAGGAAAATACAATGAAAAATATTAAAGTCAAATCATCTCGAAGAAAATTCATTGCAAATTTAGCAAAAATTGCTGCATTGAGTTCAAGTGTAAGTACAATTAAATCCTTTGGCTTTAACTCAGTAAATGCACTTCAATTACCAAACTTTCCAAATGGTATAGTTCCTTATCTTGAAAAATTTGAAAATTGGTCTGGAGAAGTAAAAGCAAGAGCATTGTGGACATATGCCCCAAAAAATTCTTTAGAAATTCTCCAAATTGTAAATTGGGCAAAAAATAATAATTATAAAGTCCGTCCTAAAGGCAAAATGCACAATTGGTCTCCTCTTACAATTGCAAATGGAATAGATGTGTCAAGCCGTGTCATACTCATTGATACAAAGCCTTATCTAAATAAAGTCAAAATAGATAAATCACAATTCCCTAGTAAAGTAACAGCTGAAACTGGAATTTCTATGGAAAATCTATTAAACGCACTGGAGGAACAGGATCTTGGTTTAACAGTGACGCCCGCCCCCGGAGAGTTAACTTTAGGGGGCGTCTTAGCAATCAATGGACATGGAAGTGCCGTTGCAGCCGCAAATGAAAACAGTCTTTCTCTTGGCCATAGCTATGGCTCATTAAGCAATCTTATAATATCACTGACTGCAATTGTATTAGATAACGAATCAAATAAATATATCCTAAAAAAATTTGAAAGATCAGAGCCTAATTGCCAAGCATTTTTAGTGCACCTAGGTAGAGCATTTATTACAGAAGTCACATTGCAAGTTGGAAAAAATCAAAGAATGCGCTGCCAAAGCATCATAGGAATCCCAGCATCTGAAATATTTGGCAAAGAAGAAGTATCCAAATTTAGTTTTGCAAAATTGGTTGAAAAAAATGGCCGAGTGGAGGCAATTTGGTTTCCATTTACAGATAAACCTTGGATTAAAGTCTGGAGTGTAACAGATGAACAAAAACCAAAAGCATCTAGGGAAGTAAAGAGCCCATATAATTATCCATTTTCAGATAATCTTTGCGATGAATTAGCAAAAATGATTAAAACTATTATCTCTGGAAAAACAAGCATAACACCTCAATTTGGAAAGCTCGAATATTTTATAACGGCCGGAGGCTTAGAATACAATCAATCTTTTGATATTTGGGGATGGTCTAAAAACGTATTGCTTTATGTAAAACCTTCCACACTTAGAGTAACAGAAAGTGGCTATGTTGTTTTAACAAAAAGATCAAATATTCAACGCGTATTGAATGAATTCTATACCTATTATAACTATCTTATTGAAAAATATAGAGAAAGAAGTATATACCCAATAAATGGTCCTGTTGAAATTAGAGTCACAGGACTTGAAGAAAGCGACGATATAATCAATACAAGCGCCCTTCCACCTCTTTTATCTTCGCTGAAAAAAAATTCAAAATATTCGGAATGGGATGTGGGAATATGGCTAAACATTCTAACTTTTCCAGGAACACCATATTCAAATGAATTTTATATGAATATCGAACAGTGGATTTTTGCAAACTATTCAGAACCATATGCAGCAGTCCGAGTGGAATGGTCCAAAGGCTGGGCGTTTGAAAGAAATAGTGTGTGGAAAAATAAGTTATTTATAGAGAATCAAATTTCAAAATCTTTTTATTCTGAAATTGCACCGGTATCAGATTTAGAATTAGCATCAGCTATTTACCAAAAATATGATCCTTACCATATTTTCTCTTCACCTTTAATTGAATCCTTAAAGATTTAATTAAATTTGTTTTATCTTCACCATATATAGATTAAATATAAATATTTAATCCTATACCAAGGAAATTATAAACCTGAAGAAGAAATTTTTTTGAAAGAGTAATTTCCCAAGACATCTTCTACCGAAAATATCTAATTAATGTATTGACAATAGACATTAGTATATAGTTCTATCTGCTTGTGTATTCTCTATGCATTTATTGGTTCTTAAATAAATGCATCTCAATATGAATGCAAATTAAAAAATGGATAAAATAATATCTTCTATGAATAATCATATTAAGGAATATTAAATGAGTAACCAAAATAATTTTGCCAATAATATTGCAATAGATATAAAAAAGTCCTATTTGAGATTTCCTTTTACATTTATACTATCAGCAATTGTCTCTTTCTTAGGAATTTATTTTTTTGATATTCTTGAAAAAAACGATTATATATTAAAAATAATAATTTCTTCGATTATTAGCATTCCATTCTCAATAGCTATTTATCTGTTTTTTGAAAGCATAAACTATAAAAAATATCTATTTTTACCAAGTCTTATTTCTTTTGTTTTTGTCACATTGCATTTCTTTGCAACAAAATTAGATTTTACCAATGGTTATTATTATAAAATATCACAGTTATTTCTTATCTTTCATTTATTTATTTCTGTTTCACCTTTTCTTTTTAAAAAGGATATTAATAATTTTTGGAGCTTTAACAAAAATTTGCTGCATAGATTAATATTAGCAATATTATACTCAATGACATTATTTTTAGGCCTATCCTTTGCAATTTTTATAACCCAGTACTTATTTGATCTTAATTATTTATTCCCTAAAAATATTTATATAAAATTATGGTTTTTCTGTGCTTTTATATTTCAAGTATCTGTATTTATATTAGGCATTCCCAGTAGTATTGAAAACATAAAAACATATGAAAAATATCCAAATGGTCTGAAAACATTTATCCAATATATTTTTATTCCTCTTTTGCTCCTTTATATGATAATTCTTTATTTTTATTTGGGTAAAATTTTACTTGCATGGAATTTACCTAAAGGACAAGTGGGTTGGATGGTTTCAACTTTAGGCGTTCTTGGAATTCTTTGTATATTGTTTTTATATCCTGTGAGAAAATCACTTGAAACAAGATGGTCACAAATTTTTGAAAAATACTTTTATATTTTACTCTTACCTTTATTAGCAATGCTTTTTTTAGGGGTATTTACAAGAATTTACACTTATGGTTTTACAGAAAATCGCTACTTCCTTTTACTCCTAGCCTTCTGGTTACTTGCAATTTCTTTATATTTTAAAATCTCTAAATCAAATAATATTAAAATATTTCCAATATCATTACTCATAGCCTTATTTGTCTCAATGATTGGTCCATGGGGAGCTTATCAAGTTTCAGAAAGAAGTCAGGTAAAAATTTTTAAGGAAAGTTTAGCAAATAATAAAATATTAGTTAATGGAAAAATACAAAAAATCACTCAAACTCTTTCTTTTGAAGAAAGAAAGAGAATAAGCTCACTTTTTGAGTATATTCAAAATAATTATGGAATTAGTTCTTTAATTGAAGTAATAAATAATGAGCAATTGAATAATTTATTAGAAAAAGAAAAAGTAAAATCAAATCATCAAGAAATAAAAGAACTATTTATGAAAGAAATAGGAATTAAATTTATACCAAAGTGGCAAACTAAAGAAAAAGTAGAGTAAAGTTCACTTTAAACAACGACATGTCGAACATGATCGCCGAGAAGTGAACTAAAGTAATCTTCTACAGATGCCCCATCAAATGCAACAAGAGATGCTTTTTTACCAATTTCTATTGAACCATAAGTCTTTTCAAGTCCTAAAGCAAAAGCAGCATTTATTGTAACCCCTGCAATAACTTCTGCTAGAGAAAATCCACATTGAGAAAGTGCTAAATAGCTTGAAAACCAAATATTATTCATCGGCGAACTGCCTGGATTAAAATCCGTACCAATTGCAACTTTAATTCCCGATGCACGCCATCGTTTTGCATCAACATACGGTATTTTACTAAAGAAACTCGTTGTCGGCAACGCAACAGCCCCAACTCCCAAAACAGCAAGACGGCCGAGGTCAGATTCTGTCGCATATTGGCAATGATCAACTGTTAACACACGTCCCTTTTTTCTTCTTTTAGAAGCTGTTTGTTCGAGCCTGCGCGCAAGCTCAGCTGCTAATTCTGCGCCGCCGCTGCGAGAAAACTCATCTGCATGAATATGGACATCTAAACCATGTTGAAGAGCTGCTCCCAACCAACGTTCTGATTGCTCTTTGGTAAAATAATTTCTTTCAAGAAAGATATCTGCTGCTAAAGGAAAGGCAATGCCCTTTTTAACAGCCTCTTCACCTAAAGCCGCAATATTCGGCAAATCTTCAACCAACGCTTGAATATAGTTATCGAGTCCTCTGTATTCTGGACTTGCAGCATGTGGTCCTAAATATGTTGGGCATAAATGAGGTAAATCCATTGCATCTTTGCCTGAATGAGCTTCATACAGTGCTTCAAGCATTTTTCTTTCTTGTAAAGGATTTAAGCCATAACCCGTCTTTGCTTCTAATAAAACCACACCACGTGCGAGAGAGTCTTTTGCATTTAATTTGTAGAGTTCAGAAAGTTCATGTCCTGTCACTTTACGAGTGGCTTTCATTGTCGAAACAATTCCTCCTCCTTTTGCAGAAATATCTTCATAGGTCATCCCTTGAGATTTTAAGACCGTTTCATTTGCACGACTTCCTGCAAAAATAGGGTGATTGTGACAATCAATCATCCCAGGAACGATAACATACTTTGAAGCATCAATTATTTCAATATCACCCAAATTCCCGTGAGTATCTAAAAGATTTTCACCAATATCAATAAAAACTCCATCAGAAATAAGAATATCACAATTCTTTAAAACCGATAAACCTTTTTGAGAAAGACTATCATTTTCTGCACTATCCCAACCTTTTAAGGTAACTACACAGGGGGAGTTTCTAAAAATGATTTTTTTATTCTTTTTTGTAGACCAAATCTTTGCTGCCATAATGCACCTCAACTTTTAAGGTTGCGTGGATAAAAATGCGGAGAACTGACTCCAACTTCTCCAGTCATTTGCTCACGCGCAATTTGTTGTGAAGTTTCGTAACCGGCATCAGCATGACGAAAAATTCCCATAGCAGGATCAAAAGTTAAGACCCGTTTTAAACGTTCTGCTGCCTCATCACTTCCATCTGCTACAATAACCATCCCAGCATGAAGAGAATAACCCATTCCAACTCCGCCCCCGTGATGAAAACTCACCCAAGAAGCTCCACTGGCAATGTTCCCAAATGCATTTAAAAGAGCCCAGTCTGCAACCGCATCACTTCCATCCTTCATGGCTTCCGTTTCACGGTAAGGAGAAGCGACACTTCCACAGTCAAGGTGATCTCTTCCAATAACAATTGGACAACTAATTTCTCCATTTTTTACCATCTGATTCAAGAGTAACCCTGCTTTTAATCTATCTCCATACCCAAGCCACAAAATTCTGGCAGGCAAACCTTGGACAGAAATTCTTTCAGGAGCAAGCTTTAGCCAGCGTTGAATATCTTCATAATCTGAAAATAAATTTGTAAGAGCCGCATCGGCTTTTTTAAGATCACTCTGATCTCCACTTAGCATTGCAAAACGAAATGGTCCTTTGCCTTTACAAAATAGTGGGCGAATATATTCTGGAACAAATCCTTTAATATCAAATGCATTCTCAACACCCTCTTTTTTTGCCATAGCTCTAATATTATTACCATAATCAAAGGTAGGAACTCCTCTCTTTTTTAACTCCAATAAACATTTAACATGTTTTGCAATGCTTACTAGAGCATCTTTTTCAACCAATTTTGGATTTTCTTTCCTCAACTGTTCTACTTTTTCCATAGAATAACCTTGGGGGATATAGCCATAAACGGGATCATGTGCAGATGTTTGATCGGTCACAAGACTCGGTTTAAAATCTTTTCGCTCAAGAAGTTTTGGCAGTATATCAACAACATTTCCAATAATAGCAATACTTTTAGCCACTCCATTTTCAAGGTGATTATTTAAAGATTTCATAGCTAAATCGATATTATCATATATTTCATCAAGATATTTCGATTTCACACGCATTTCTGCCCGTTTTCTATCGACCTCAACTCCTAAAAAGCAGGCTCCTGTCAATACAGCGGCTAATGGCTGAGCCCCTCCCATTCCACCAAGGCCTGCTGAAAAAACATATTTTCCTTTTGTTTTCCCTTGATAATGCTGATGAAATGCTTCATTAAAGGTTTCATAAGTACCCTGTACAATTCCTTGTGAACCAATATAAATCCAACTTCCTGCGGTCATTTGTCCATACATCATCAAACCTTTTTTTTCGAGCTCATCAAAATGATCCCAATTTGCCCAATTTCCTACTAAGTTGCTGTTTGCAATGAGCACTCTCGGAGCATTTTTCCATGTTTTTATACGAGCCACAGGACTGCCGCTCTGAATAAGCAGGCTTTCATCATCTTCTAAGTCTTGTAATGCTTGAGTTATTTTTTGAAAGTCCTGTATAGAGCGTGCTGCTTTGCCACGCCCCCCATAAACAACAAGTTCTTCAGGGTTTTCTGCAACTTCTTTATCTAAATTATTTAACAGCATACGCAGTGCAGCCTCTTGTAGCCAACCTTTTGTATTTAATTTTTTGCCTCTAGGAGCTGATTCCCCAGGCTTAAAAATTTTTGTTGTGAAAGAGCTTACATTATGGATAGACATAAATATCCTCGCTAGTTTTAAAAGAGGAGAAAGGAAAAAAATGATTTGGACGGGTCCAACAACTTCTTGTGATTCATCAACACAATACTTCATTCCAGAGCATCTTAAAAATGATTTTGGAAAAATTGATGCCGCATTACGCAGCTTCTTTACTGAGTCTCGTTTGGCAAAAATGGAAAAAGTAGCTGATAAAAGAAGCAGAAAAGTTTTAACAGTTTTTGAAAATACTCATCATGCACACAATATAAGTGCTATTTTAAGAACAATAGATGCTTTTGGATTTCTAGATCTTTTCTTTCTATATTCAAATCAAGAAATGCGATTTCGCACTGCAGATACGATTGATAGAGGTGCAAGTCAGTGGCTCATGCCAAAAAGGCTTACATCTATTGAAAACTGTGCAAATATATTAAAACAAAATGGCTACAAGATTGCACTTGTTTCCTTACCAGATTTTTCAAGAACATCTGAATATTATGCTAAAAATATTCCTTCATTTGCAAGCAATCAATTTTCATCAAAAGATTTTAAAAATTTTATTGGAAAAAACAAAATTGCTCTCATTTTTGGAAGTGAACTCCATGGAGTCTCTCCAGAATGGAAGAATCATGCAGATATGTACGTGTCTGTGCAAATGTTTGGATTTATGGAATCTCTTAACGTCTCAGTATGCGCAGGTATTATTTTACAAGCACTTCGTGAATTTATGGAAATAAATTCTTGTGAACTCTATTTATCAGAGCAAGAAAAGAAACTTGTATTAGAGCATTGGATGGCAAAAACATGTTCAAGTGCATTTGAATATATCTCTAATAGAAAATCAGAGCTTTTACCTTGGTTTGAGTTCGTACGCAGTGGGAAGTTTTTTCAACCATCAATCAATCTAAATGATTCACCTAGATTATCCGATAAGACCAAAGTTTTATAATACTTGTTTTATTTAAACACAAAGGTCTTTTTAATGGATGATGCTAAACTTAATATACTCGTAATAGAAGATGATGAGTATATTAGTAAAGTAATAACCAAAGAATTTACTGCTCTAAATTATGCAACACATACCATTTCAACTATTTCAGAGGCTAAAGAATATATTAATGAAAAAGCTCATTTAATTAACCTTTTTTTATTAGATATAAAACTTCCGGATGGAGATGGACTGAGCCTGCTTGATACAATTAAGCAAAAAAACCAAGAAGCGGCCATTATAATAATGTCTGGTCATTTAAACAATAAAATAGTCAATCGAGCCATTCGCAATGGATGCTATAATTTTTTAGAAAAACCATTTTCAGTTGAAAAAGATATTGTACCAATAGTAAAAAGATCATTATCTTCAATTCTTTTAAAAAAAGAAAATAATTATTTAAGTGAACAAATGTTACACACTTCAAAACTCACGGCTTTAGGCGAATTATCTGCAACAATTGTCCACGATATTAGGGGACCTCTTGGCATAATTCAACTTACCTGCGAAGATTTAAACGAAGATTTTTTACAAAAAAATAATCTTTCTAAAGAAGAACTCGAAGAACATTTATCTCAAATATTTAAAGCATGTGGAAAAATAAAAAAACTTGTTGACCATCTTAGAAACTATTCTAGAAATGATCACAGCGAAAAAGAAGAGTCTATAAATGTTTATTCTCTCATAGAAAATAGTTTATTTATGGTCAAACAGAAAATAAGAAATTTTAATATTAAAGTTATCCATGAAGAAGATATTACTTTAAGCAAAATTGAAATCAAATGTTATCCTAATAAATTTGAACAAGTTCTTATGAATTTAATGAGCAATGCATGCGATGCAATGAAGGAACAAGAAAAAAAAGAACTTTCAATTAAAGTATTTATCAATCAAGGTTTTTTATATATTTCAGTTTGTGACACAGGTTCTGGTATTCCTGAGAATATACAAACTAAAATATTTGAAAGTTTTTTCACAACCAAACCTAAAGGCGAAGGAACAGGTTTAGGTCTAAGTATTGTGAAAAATATAGTAATGGAACATGGTGGCGAGTTATTGTTAGAGTCAGAAATGGGAGTTGGGTCTATTTTTACAGTAAAATTGCCAACTACTAAAATATTAAGTGAGGACGACAGTAGCAAATCTCCACCCCCATCGAAAGCTGCTTGAGAAATAAAATGAATCTAAATAGTTATATATTTGCTGATGAAGAACATATTAAAAGAGAAAAAGCCAAGGTAAAGGCTGCAAAAAAAAGCCGTTGGTGGCAACAAAAATGTGCTCCAGGCCTTTGTGCTTATTGTGGTAAAAAGTTTCCAATTAAAGAATTGACTCTCGATCACATCGTACCCTTAGCAAGAGGTGGCACAACAGCTCCGGGTAACGTTGTCCCTGCTTGTAGAGAATGTAATAAAAACAAAGGAGTTGACACTCCAGTTGACCTTATCTTTAAAAAGTTATGATATATTACTAAAAATACTCTACTTTAATGGGTTAAATTCTTATGGCATCAACAGTCATCGAATTATCGCCAGATATGTCTTTTTTGGTTGTGGATGATGCTCCAGCATCACGTGAAACCATTGTTAAAACTCTAAAAACACTCGGGTTTAAAAAAGTATCAGAAGGAATAAGTGAAGGCGAAGCTTTAAAGCTCTTACAAGAAAAAGTATTTGACTTTGTTATTTGCGAAAAAGACATGCGCCAATTAGGCGGCTATGAATTTTTGATGGAAATGCATGAAAATTTAGAAATCAAACGAGTTCCTTTTATGATTGTTGGGACAGAACAATCAAAAGAAGATCGCGTCCGCTTTCCTGAAGCAAATCCAGATGGTTTTTTAAAAATGCCTTTTGTTATGAAGGATCTTTCTACTCAAATTTCTCAAACACTCATGCGCTATCGTGAGGGAGAAAATATAGAAGTTGACTATGAAATTGCAAGAGATCTTTATATGAATGGAGAATACGAACAAGCATTAGGCTGGTATAAAAATATCTCAATGAAAAATTTAACTTCAGCCAGAGCATTTGTTGGTATTTCTCGCTGCAACAGAGCTTTAGGTAACAGCGAAGAAGCTGTAAAAAATCTAAAATTTGCCATGCAAAATAATAAAAACCATGTCCAAGCATATATTGAATATGGCATTTGTCTGCTTGCAACCGATCAAAAACAAGCTGCTTTAAAAGCTTTCGATCAAGCCTTACTCGTCAATCCTAAAAATCCAATGCGCTATGAAGAAGCGGCCAATATACTCACACGCTGTGAGTTATATGAAGAAGCAGAGAATTTTTTAATGCGTGCAGTCAATATGAAAATTGTTTACCCCAAATTATATGCACAAGTTGGTCGAAATTTTCTATCTCAAAAAAAGAAAGATAAGGCTCTCGATTTTCTTCAAAGAGCTAATGAGCAAGATCCTAACAACCCAAGCTTTTTAAATAGTATTGGAATTTGTTATAAGGAAATGGGTAAATTCGAAGAGTCTGTTAATTATTATAATCTAGCTTTAAAAATAAATCCCAATGATGTAAAAATAATGTTTAATAAAGTATTATGCCTTATTACCATGAGGGAATATGAGCGGGCAAAAAAAGTTTGCCATAGCATCTTAAAAGTTGATCCAAAATTTGAGAGAGTTCAACAAAAGATAGTCGAAATTGACAAATTAGCTTCAGAACAAACGGTCGAAATTAAATACAGAGGGGTTATTCCAAAATAATTATGAATAATCAAACAAATCTTCCCTTTTTAGATGAAGAAATCATTAGCAATATGAAAGAGCTTGGCAATGGTGATGAAGCCTTTGCAAACCGATTATTAATTGTTCAACTCATCACTGTTTACTTAGAGAATCTCTCTGAAAGAGTTACAGAATTAAGTGAAGCAATGAAAAAAAGCGATGCTCCCGTTATAGAAAGATCTGCACACACCTTAAAATCTAGCTCTCGCCTGATTGGCCTTGTTGCTTTAGCAGAGGATTGCCAAACTTTAGAAGACATGGGATTTGATAAAAAACTCGAGAATGCACAACCTGTATTTGAAAGAGTTATCTCTGCAACAACAAAAGCTGTAGATGTTTTAAAAAATAAAATCATCGAAATTGAAAAAGCTTAAGAGGGATTTGCTGTGAGTGGAAAAACCATCTTAATAGTGGATGATGCAGTAGAAACACGACTTTTTTTAAAAGGAATTGTTAATTCTTTAGCATTTACACCAGTTGAAGCTAAAAGTGGAATTGATGCACTTAAAATTCTTGGAGATCAAAAAATTGATCTTGTTATTCTAGATGTTCTCATGCCAAATTTAGATGGATATCAAACTTTAGAGTTTATTAATCAACTAAAAAAAACCCAAAATATTAAAGTGATATTTTTCAGTGGTAAAAAGGGAGAACTCGATCAGACAAAAATCAACGAACTAAAACCAGATGACTTCATTCATAAAACCGTTGATATTCAAGTCTTAAAAACAAAAATAAAAAAACTTATCAATGCCGAAGAGAGCCAAGCAACAAAACCCATGGCACCACCAGCAATGCAACCACCTCAAGCTGCGCCTAAACAAGCGACACCATCAGCTGCCCCACAACCACCCATTGCAACCAGCAAACCTCCTCCGACTGCAGTTCCTCCAGCAGTTGCGGCAAAACCAGCTGCTGGGGCTGCTGCTAAACCGATTTCACCTCAAACTCCTGCAACTGGAGCAAAACTTGAACTCAACGCAACAATTACCAATATGCCGATTGTACTTGATATTATAATTACACAACTCACACCTTCTGGAATCGTTTTTCAATCTAAATTTCAATTTAAAGAAGGCGCTCAGCTTTCAATAAACTGTCCTCAGGCCGCTACAACTTTAAAAAAAGCAGGTGAGCTGCAAACAAAAGTACAAAAATGTGTTCAAGATGGAGAAAATTATATTGTCAATACAAGTTTTGCTTAATAATTTACAATGAGCTTAAAAATATTTCTTCTTTACCAGATCAGAAAATACGCAGTAAGTAAAATAAGAAATCCAATATCCAAAGAAAATACTTCCAATGAGATCACTTATAAAATGAAAACTCAATAGCAATAATGCTAACATTACTAAAATATTAAATAATATATAAAACAAACGATATCTTGGATAAGCATACCAGAAAAGTGTAGTTGCAGAAATCATCACTACAGCATGTCCTGATGGAAAAGAACTCCAAGAATGTTCATCTTTAAACCAATGGAATTTATAAGAATTACTGTGCGTTAACATATATATATTATCTCTGCTAAATATAAACTTTAGAATACTTTTAATGCTCGTTGAAATTAGAACACTCATAGCAGATAAAACTAAAACCACTTCTAGCTTTATATAACTTTTTGTATATATATATTTTAAAAGAATAATAAAAATAAGAAATGGCGAAATAACAAACAAGACGGGAGGAATTAAAACTATATAATTTAATTCTTTAAGAAAATTATTTGCTATTATGTTCCCTTTTAAAATAAAAACCAACTCTCTATCAAGATAAAAAATTGATAATAAAACTACAAAAAAGAACACAAGAGATGAAACGCATAAGTTTAAAATTAGTTTCTTACTGAGCATATCCAACCATTTCTTTAAGCAGCTTTATTTACATAGTATTTTTCAATAAAGCTGCTTCATAAAATAAGACAGAACATCAAATAGTATATTATTTATAAAAAAACAATCTTTCCGAATCCTCATTTGCTTCCAATGCATTAAATTTAGCATTCCTTCAGGCAAAAAGTCGTTTTTTGACTTTTGCAAAGGCTTCATTGTAAATAATTCAAACCTCATACATTTAATCCTTTTGACTCATTAAATTCACTCCAAGCTTGTTTAAAAATACGTCAAAATGTCCACATAGCCAAAAAAAAAGCGCGCTTTTAGAAAGAGCTAACCGATAGAAAACTCTGAGATATTTTACCATTGTGAGGATTAGTTATAGAATGTTCACAAAAACAGATGAGTTTTTAATAAAACTCAACGATAATATTAAATATTTTATAATTTTAAGTACATCATCAATTAGCATTTTTTGTGGAGCATTTTTTAATTTAAATTATTTTTATTCTGTTCCAAACTCAATTACAACAATCCTTTTTATTAGTAATTTATTAATAATTTTAACAATTATAACATTTCTAAACATTAAATATAATTTTTCAAAGAAAATATTCTCTCTGACAAATACCATATCAATTTCCTTCATAATATTAGCAATTTTTATAATATATCTAATTGAAGTAATCCATATCTTTCCAAATTCAAAACAAGTTATCAGCAGTCTATTAAATATTTTTATTTGGAACTCAATTGCATTTAACTCTGCTATTATTTTTTTAAAACGACGGACATTCCTCGAAAAAAGTGAGCAGGATAGAACTTACGTCTCAAAAACATCATTAACAACAATTGCAATTTTCACATTACTCACTGCAAATACATTGACTCAAGATATAAAAATATCATTTTCTATTGCTTTATTCTTACCAATTCTTATTTTACTCAACGAATTACAAAATATTTCACAATCAAAATCAGGTAAATCTCATTTAAGCTTAATTCTATTTGTTAGTTATATTTGTGCAAGTTTTCAATTAGGCCTTTTTTTAAATATAAATTTAATCTATAGTAATTTCATAAGTGAATCATTATTATTTATATGTCTTATAACGCTTAGTCTTCGTAATTATAGCTACCTTTCCTGTGAATTTAAAGACATTCAAAAAATGTCGATCAATCTTGCCCGAAAAATGGGTGAGTTAAGCATGATGCATATTGAAGCACAAAAAGCACAATTGGCAAAAGAAAATTTTTTAGCGACTATGAGCCATGAAATAAGAACGCCAGTCAATGGAATCATTGGCCATGCCGAACTTCTTTCTGACTCAGATATTTCTGACGAGCAACAACGCTTGCTTGGAATGATTACAATTAGCAGTAAAAACTTAATGAAATTAATTGATGAAGTTTTAGATCTTCCAAACTTAATTTCTGGAAATATTATATTAAGTAAAGAAGAAATTGATATTTCTAACCTAGTCGAAAGTGTCATTGATGTTGTCAGTCCCAAAAGCTTTGAAAAAGGTCTTGATCTGACTTATTTTATTGAACCATCTGTTCCACAATTTATTATTGGCGATCAAAAACGTATTGGTCAAATACTTTTAAACTTTAGTAACAATGCTCTTAAATTTACAGACTCAGGAGAAGTATTTATAGGTGTAACTTTAATAGACAATTTAAATGAAAATGAAATTGAACTCCTCTTTGAAGTAAAAGACACGGGTGTTGGAATTCCGGCAAGTAAAATTAAAAAACTATTTAAAGCCTATTCACAAACGGATGCTTCCATTTCAAGAAAATATGGTGGTACAGGATTGGGGCTTGCAATTTCTGCTCAACTTATTGAACTCATGGGAGGAAAAATTTGGGCAGAAAGCATTGTTGGTAAAGGAACTCGCTTTTTATTTACACTAAAATGCAAAATCGGAAAAAGCACTCCAAAATCGACTGTAAATATAGAGCATTTAAAAAATGTAAAATGTCTAGCAATTTCTGAAAACCCAACCATGCGATATATTTTAACGCGTAGGTTTAGACAATGGAAAATGATTGCAAAAATAGTTAGAACTTTCGAAGAGGCACAGCATTTAAGTGGAATAGAAGAATTTCAGGTGTTAATTGTTGATATTGTCAATGATAGCAAAAAAGCAAGTATGTTTTTAAAAGGAAATCAAATCAATCCAACCGGTAAAATTCCCTCAATAGCTCTCATAAATCTTGGAAAATACTCGGCACCAAATTTACATTTAATCTCAAATGAAACAATTACTAAACCACTAAAAACAGATTTTTTAGCAAAAACAATGAAAAAAATTTTAGACCATAAAACTCAAATAAAATTAGAAGATAATATTAATATTATCTCTGATTTACAACATCATGTAACAAACAAAAATAATCTCATCCAAAGTAAAAATCCACTAAATATTCTGGTTGCTGAAGATAATCCAGTGAATCAAAAATTAATTATGAGTATTTTAAAAAAAATGGGACACAATGCAAAACTTGTTGAGAATGGTAAACTCGCTGTTGAAGAAGAAAGTAATGCAAATTATGATCTCATTTTAATGGATTTGCAAATGCCAATTATGGATGGCTTAGATGCAACTCGAAATATTATTATTAATAAGAAAGGAAAAATTAGACCCAAAATATTAGCACTCACCGCAAATGCAATGCCTGGCGATAAAGAGAGATGTTTAGATGCTGGCATGGACGATTACTTAACAAAACCAATTCAAATTAAAACTCTTAATGAAAAAATTGAGCAATGGGTTCAAAAAGAAAAACTCCCAATAATAGAAACAGAATCACCTAAAATACAAGATGTAAATGAAACTAATAAAAAGGATTTAAGAATTCTTGTTGCAGAAGATAATTTGGTGAATCAAAAGTTAATTATGAGTATCCTAAAAAAAATAGGATACAATGCAACTCTTGTTGAAAATGGTGCTCTTGCAGTTGAAGCTGCATTAAAAGACAAATATGATATCAT
Source organism: Fluviispira multicolorata (assembly GCF_009208585.1). Taxonomy (GTDB): domain Bacteria; phylum Bdellovibrionota_B; class Oligoflexia; order Silvanigrellales; family Silvanigrellaceae; genus Silvanigrella; species Silvanigrella multicolorata. Next base: position 68,442 of record NZ_WFLN01000005.1, on the reverse strand, counting down.
CATTATGGATCTACAAATGCCTATAATGGATGGACTTGAAGCATCTAAACAAATTAAATCAAACGACACTATTCAGCCTAAACCAAAAATTATTGCACTCACTGCAAATGCAATGGCAGGAGATAAAGAACGCTGCTTAAATGCTGGAATGGATGACTACATGACAAAGCCCTTACAGATTAAAAATTTAGATGAAACATTGAAAAAATGGGGAAATAAAAACACTGCCTAAGAGAAGGATTTTAGAATGATCGATAGCGAAAGTCGTTTTTGGAAAATTCCATACTACTTAATAAGTAAACGAATTTTAGCTGTAATTGCAATTATTTCTATTTATATTTTAACGATAAGAGAAGATATTATCAGTAATAGTTTTATTCTTTTTTATGATATATTAAATGCGTGGATAATAACGATCACCTATTTTCTTTTTAAATTAGTGCACCAAAGTGGTCGGAAAAACTATTTAATTTATTCAAAAATTGTTGCTCTTTTAGCATTTTTTAGCTGGATGTCTGTCTTTTTGTCATTAAGTGAAACTCCAATTTTTGGAAAATTAAATATTATCGCCGAAGAAATTCCATTTATAATTATTTTTATTATTATAATAATAAATAAAAGAAAATTTAATATCAAAATAGAACGCTTAGAACCTTGGATGACAGCGATTTTATATTTAACAGTTCCATTAATAATTTTGATAAATTTTCAAATATTTTACAAAAGTAACTCAGTTGATTTAGTTGAAAGTTTCTTAAAGCTTTATATATATTCCATTGCTTTTTTACATTCCTATACAGCATTTCGATTTGAATACTCACGTTTTGAATCACTCAAAGATGAAATGGAAATTAAAAGTGTTGATATTTCTAAAGTAGCTGAATCAATGAAAGAAGCGACTCGACTTAAGGGAGAATTCTTGGCTAATATGAGTCATGAATTACGAACTCCTTTAAATGGAATTTTAGGTTCTGCAACATTACTTGTTGGGACAAAATTGAATCAAGAACAGAGGGGATATTTAGAAATATTAAGAGCATGCGGAAATAATTTGCTTGTAATAATAAATGAAATACTTGATTTTTCAAAATTAGAGGCGAATAAACTCGAGCTAGAACATATTGCTTTTGAAGTCAATTCTTGTGTCGAAAATGTATTTGAACTTCTTGCCCCTGCAGCAGCGAGTCAAGATACGGAATTAATATATGATATTGATACAAATGTGCCAATTCAAGTAGTAGGAGATCTGACACGTATTCAACAGGTTCTCACTCATTTAACTGACAATGCTATTAAATTTACAAAAAATGGTTACACCTATATTTCCGTTCACTCAACAACAAATGATTCAGGAAAGATTAAATTATCATTTGATGTAGAAGACACTGGAAGTGGAATTTCAAAAAAGAACATAACTAAAATATTCCAAACTTTTTCACAGATAGATGATTCTTCCACGCGTAAATATGGCGGAACAGGGTTAGGATTGAGTATTGCAAAGAGATTAACAGAAATGATGCAAGGAATAATTCACGTTAAAAGTGAAATAGATAAAGGCTCTACCTTTAGTTTTAATGTAATAACAGAAAATATTAACACCGAAAAATATAAATTTGAACCGAGTCCATGCAACTTAATGAATTCAACTGAACTTAGTCAAAAAGTCATTTATATTCTTGAAAAGAAAAAACTTTTGCAGAAATCAATCCGCAACAGATGCGAATATTGGGGATTAGAAGCCTTTTCTGCAGAATCTATTGAAGAGGCAATTGAAATTCCTTCGCAGATTTCTCCTTCATTTGTTTTGGTCAGTATTGATGATTTTGATAAAGTTAAAGTTATAGAAAAAATCACTGAAAAATACTCTGATAAAAATATTATATTTATTGCTGTCTTCAAAAACTCAAGCATGTATTCTCCCGAAGATAAAATAATACCAAGCGGTTATTTTGGAAATATATTTAAACCTATTCGTTACTCATTATTATATGAAATTTTATTAGATGCTTCGACACAAAAGTCTTCGGGATCCCATATTCTACAAAAAGTAGAAGAACAGAAAATAGGAGATTTATATCCACTCAAAATATTAATTGCTGAAGACAATGTAGTTAATCAGAAATTAATATCAAATATGCTTAAAAAATATGGATATATTTGTGATATTGTTGCTAATGGAAATGAAGTTCTCGAAGCTTTAACCCGCGCTCAATATGATATTATTTTTATGGATGTACAAATGCCTGAAATGGATGGTCTCGAGGCCACTCGACAAATTATAAAAAAATATCCAAAAAGTAACACGCGTCCAAAAGTACTCGCAATGACAGCGCATGCACGAGGAGCAGAAGGCCAGGTATGTCTTGATGCTGGTATGGAAGGTTATTTAGGTAAGCCAATTGACATGAAAGAACTTAAACAAATGCTTACCTATTGGGGAAATATGATTAAGAAAATGAAACCATCTACTTAATTTGTAATGAAGGAGGTGGCAATGGCAATTCTTCATCATAATTTTTAGCTCCTGTTTTTGCTTTTGGCAATTCTTCATCATCCGCAGAATTTAAAGAGCTTTTATCTTCATTAAAATCTAATTTACCAGTTGATTTTGTAAGTGGCTCAGGCACAACGGGTTTATTATTTAATGAAGCTGTGACATCACTTACCTCATTGCTATTAGGGCTTGAAAAAATGTTTTGTGGCGGTGGAACAGGAGTGTAAAAAGAAACCTTTCGTTTTGGAATAAAAACATTGTCCGATGATGATCCCGTAATATAAATTTTAAATAACCTTCTTCCTGTTTCAGAATAATCGTTTGCATAAGGGTTCTTTTCTTCTGCATTATCATCATCTGTTTCTTGATTTGCCAATGATACACCAGAATTAATAGGAACAATAACTTGACTCAAATTTGAACCAAACTCAAATGGCACAACATGAGCTTTTTTTTCTGCCCAATATTTCCAATCTAATTTCTCTGCAAAATTTTGATTTTTAATAATGGAAAGAGCTATTTCTTGCCATGCAGGAATGGCTCCCCCTCCATACACTCTATAGCCCTTACGAATCATTGGTTCATTTGTATCATAGCCAATATATGAAGCTATTGTATAGGCATTGTCAGGACTCAAAACATCACCATTTGATGCAGGATAGGGAATAAATCCAATATAAGTACCATTTTTATAATCATTTGTTGTTCCTGTTTTTCCAAATACAGGAATACGAATTTTTGCTGCCTGAAGCTGTTTATCAATAACTTCATCATTTGAACGTAAAATTATTTCATTATTTAATACATATGCGGTACCAGCTGTTACAGTACCTCGCAAAACATTCATCATTGAAGGGGAATAAAAACGATCGGCAAACTGATACTCTTTTGCTTTAGCTTCCCATAATAAATTTCCATTTGAATCTTCAATTCTTTTAATAAGAACAAGCTGATTCGGCTGCACTGAATTAAAATAACGATAAGTTTTTCCAGTCAAAAAAGTTTGGTACATTAAAGCCAAGTCTGACAAAGTAATATCATTTGACCCCAAAGGAAATGACTGTACCCATTTTAAAGGCTTTTGAATTCCCATTGAATTTGACATATTTGCTGTGTAATACATTCCTAAAGAATATCTAAAATCAGCATTCCAGAATAGTTTTTCAAAAGGTGAGGCTTCTTGCAAATTTTTCCAATATTTTGCTAAATCAGAATTTATTGTTTCAATTAATGATAAAGGAACAACTCCATCTAATAAAATATTTGTTGAGTTTAAAATAGAAGAGTTTGCTCGAATTAGAGTTAATAATGCATCAATACTTAAAGGCGTTGTTTTAATACCAGTCACCAGATTTGAAGTGACTTCAGGACGCCAAGGATCTTGTGATTGAAATACCAAAGCACCATCTTCGGATTTAGCAAATGAAAGTAAAAAATCTCTATCGATTTCTGTAATAGCTGAGCCTGATGACGTTTCTTTTAAAGCTTCTATAGCATTTTTTGCTTGTGCAGCAAGTTTATTAAATCTTAATAAATTATTTTTTAGAAGATTTATTCTTAGATCTTTTTCTTTTGGTGTTAAATCTTTATCTTCAATAATTATTTGTTCTTGTTTTTCAAACCCATTACCAAAATGCAGAGTTCTTAAAAAGACTTTTAATCTATTATTTCCAAATACAGACAAATCAGATAATAAATCAGCCTTAATTTTTTCTAATATTCCATGCTTTAAGTAATATTCATTATCTGGAGTTGCATTAAACTTTTTGGCAATAAGCGCTAAAGACTGTTCTTTTGACATGCCATTTCCTGTGATTCCAAGGAAATTTAAAAGATCCAAGAATTGATCGTAATTTAATTTGTCTGTAAGGTGACGTAAAATCCAAATACTTGCTAAGTTTTCAGACTTTGCACCTGCTCCTAATATAGTTGTTTCTAGCGAGCTAGGTGCATGATCAGGTCTAGGGAAATAGAATACATTTTGCCAAGTAAAAACATCTCTCATATTAGATAAAGGATCTAGAACAGTCCAACCAAGTTGTTGGGCCGCATAATAAGCTGTAAGTTTAAATGATGACCCTGGTTGGCGTTCTGCAAAGACGGCTCGATTGTATTCACTAGAAGAAAACCCTCCTGCCATAGCAATAATTCGACCTTTATCGAGTACAATAACAGCACCTTGTACACGCGGACGTGATTCAATATCGCAAAACATAATCCCTTCAGGTGTAATATTTTTCACACTTGCAAGAACATACTGCCCAATATGTACAGATGATAAAAAAGCATCTCTTGATTTTTTTAAGCCTTTTTTAAAGGATTGATCCATGATTAATGAAACACGATTTATAGCTTCCGTATTTACCACACAAGTTGGAATACCAAAACTTATTCTTATTTTCTCGGCATCTTCAATTCTTTCAATACTTTCAATTTTTCCTACATAAAATCCATTTTCTTCTGGTTTTTGGATATTCATAAAATTAGATTGAGGTTCTGCGCTGAATCCGTTTAAAATTAATTGAATTCGACTTAAATTTTGCCTTAATCCATATTGAGCTGCATTTTGAATATCTTTTTCAAGAGTTGTTGTAATATGCAAACCCATTGTACCAACTTCATCCACATTATTTGCACCAATTGCCTGTAAAACTTCGGGACGTGCAAGTTGTTTTGAAATAATTTGATTGACTGCAAGTTCATTAAATTGAAAACGTCCTTGATTAAAAGGAACAGACTCTTTTAAAGAGTCTTCCAATTGCTGCGCAGTTATTTTTTGGTTTTTAAACATTCTATTTAAAACATAATTTTTACGAATTCTCGCTTCATTTCTAGCTTTTTCCTGACCATTTACTGTTATTTTTGTAAATGGATTATACTTTTCAGGTGCTTTTACGCTCCCAGCTATAAAGGCAGCTTCAATTAAACTTAAATCTTCAACATTTTTATTAAAATAATATTTTGCGGCAACCCCAACTCCTCTTCCGTTTCCAGTTACGTGAAATTGGTTCAAATAAAACTCAAGTATTTGATCTTTAGAATACATTTTTTCCAGTTTAAATGCATTTATCATTTCTTGAAATTTAATATAAAGATCTGTTTCTCTTCTCCCAAAAAGATTTTTAACAGTCTGTTGTGTTATCGTCGAAGCACCTTGTCTTGTTCTAAAAATAAGGTTATGCACAGCCGCACGTAAAATACCCTTTGGTTCTATACCTATATTTGTATAAAAATCTTCATCTTCTGCTGAAACGATTGCATCTTTCATTACTTGCGGAACTAAATCAACTCCAACATAAATGCGGTGTTCTTGTCCAAATAAACTTCCTAATTGTGATTGTCCATCAGCATAATAAAGAACTGTTTCTTTAGAAAGTATATCAATAATTTTAGACTTCTCAAAATCAGCATAATTACCTGCATAAACTTGCCAAATAACGAAACTTGTAGCAATTGCAACAGGCACGCATCCCAAAAAAAAGAGAAATAAAAATACAAGTATAATTTTTTTCATATGAACTCCAAAAACGTGCCTATCCTTCATGCCCTGTTTACTTGCTCAAAGCAACCAGCTGTCATACATATTGCCTAGTCTATGATAATCCTTACTGCATTCAAGAGGAGATCGAGTGTCATGAACCCATCTTTCCAATATTGGAGATTTGATTTAAGCCCCTATGTTTTTCAGGTAAAGAATATTAATTTTAATTGGGTCACAACCATATGGGGAGCTGCCCTTTTAATAATTATTTTTGCTGGAGGATTTTTATTTACTCGAAAAAAGATATCCTCCACAAAAAGTCTGATAGCAAATTCTAAACAAAATGAAAACAATCTGAAACTTAATAATACTATGACAAGGTATGCTTATATCGAGTCTTTACTCATTTATGCATTAGGAATTTTTGTCATACTTTTTTCTTTGCAAAAGTTTAATATTAATTGGGGACTGCGTTGGTATAGTACAATGTATCTTATCGGCTTTATGTCTGTATATATTGCTTGCACATATTGGATAAAAAAGAAAACATTGATGTTGACTGAAAACATGTTAATGAATTTAATTACTGTTTGCATTATTGGTATGCTTATTGGTGCAAGATCAGCATATGTTTTTATATATAACTGGGATTTCTATAAACATCATCCTCTTGATGCAATTGCAACATGGGAAGGCGGTCTATCATTTCATGGAGGAATTATTGGTGTATCAATAGCACTTATATTATTCTGTAGGAAATATAAAATTCCTTTTTTCCATTTAACTGATAAAATAGCTTTTATTGTCCCGATTGGAATTGGCATGGGGCGCATAGGTAATTTTATGAATGGTGAACTTTGGGGTAGACCTATTGAAAGTCATGTGCCATGGGCTGTTATTTTTCCAGATGGAGGTCCTATAGCGCGTCATCCAAGTCAAATATATCAAAGTATTGGAGAAGGATGGCTTTTATTTCTAACTCTATTCATTATATCTCGCTTTAAGCGAAGAGAAGGAACTCTTTCTGTTTGTTTCATTATTTTTTATGGCATTTATCGATTTATCAATGAGTATTTTCGGGCTGCTGATTCACAGTTAAATTATTTTAATATATTTGATTTTATTTGGGAACCAATAAATGTTTCACAATTTTCTCAATGGTGGCAGTTTGTTACAATGGGACAAATTCTTTGTATTTTAACAACCTTTATCGGAATCATTTTTTTATTTTTGACACGAAGAAATATTTCAGAAAATAGTCCAGAATGGAAAAAGAGATATAAATCATTTGAGAGAGTGCATATCGCTGAGAAGTAATAAATATGTTTTCATCCCCAGATCTTCCTCCAAAAGAAACAGATTTAGCTCCACTCAGCTGGGCTCATTTTAATCCTGGGGATCTAAAACAAGATCTTATTACCTTACCTCTTGAAGGAGCAATAATAGGCGCTATTAATGCCTTTTATTCTCCAAGAGCTGAAAGTCTTTGGCCTTTCAATCATGAATCTGCAAATAAAAATACCGCAAAGACAACTCTCACACGCTCAGCTTTGTTACCTTATAGCCTAGGTGTAGCAACACTCGTTTTTGGGGGATTAAAATTAAGCAATGATGATTTTTTTATAGGCACACAAATTCGAGGTCTCTTGCACGCACACTTGTTAAATGAAATTGCAACCTCAGCCGCAAAAGTAAGTTTTCAAAGAAAAAGGCCTTTTTATGATACTGAAGTGAATGCACAGCTCACTCCAGCTGAAGATGATCGTTTCAGTTTTTTTAGCGGACATGCTTCTCATGCATTTACATTTGCAACTTATACAAGCGCATTGATGCTTAAATATTCAGAAAACCCCTATCTAAGTTGGACTTATACCATAGCAGCATATTCAACTGCTGCATGGATAGCTTTAACAAGAGTTGCGGATAATGCTCATCATGTGAGTGATGTGATTGTAGGTGGACTTGTCGGAACGGTTATTGCAGGAAGCGTTTTTTATCGAGTGCAACAAATCGATAGCATAAATAAACAGATGGGAAACACAAAAAATAATTTTGACTTTCAATTTATTCCGTATACTTTTCAGGATAATTCAAAAAAGACTTGGTATGCGGGTAGTTTTGAAATTAAATTTTAATTAAAGGATTAAAAATGAAAATTCTAAAAAAACCATCCATTGGTGTTTTTTGTTCTGCCAAAAATAATATTCCAAATGATTTTTTAAATTTTGCATATAAATTTGGATCTTTTCTAGGGAAAAACAACTTTAAAACCGTTTATGGGGGCGGCAATCAAGGAATGATGAAAAAACTTGCTGAAGGTGTTTGCTCAGAAAAAGGTGATATTCTTGGAATTATTACACTGGAGTTTATTAAAAGAGAAGGTAATTTTGAGAATTTAAATGATAAAATCATTTGCGAATCATTAGATGAAAGAAAAAAACTTTTAATTTCCCATTCTGATGTGCTATGTGTTCTCCCTGGTGGTTTTGGAAGTCTAGATGAATTGTTTACAGCAATTCAATTTAACAATTTAAATTCACCTCGAAAAACTTTAATAATTGTTGATTATCTTAATTTCTATGCACCCTTATTAAATTGGCTTGAAGATATTTCGAATATCAATATAATCGAAAAACCAGCAAACCATTTTTGCATAGCACGTTCTCTACATGATATAGAAAAATTACTTTTATAAGTATTTAAGGAATATTATGATAATAAATTCATTAAAAAAGATATTATTTTTTAACCTTGTTTTTTTTAGTTTAAACGCTTTCTCAAATGAAGTTACACAAAATAATCCAAAAACAAAAACACAAGTTCAAAGCTTTACAACAGATTTACAGACTGTTGTAAAAGCAGCTACAAAACAAAAAAGCTTTTCAGTTGAATTCACCCAACAAACTTTTTCTTTATTACGTAATAAAGTTTCAGAATCAAACGGCATCCTCTCCATAAAAAAGCCAGCTTCTTTTCGTTTTGAAGTGACTAAACCTCGTAATGAACTCTATGTTTCTAATGGTAAAGAATTTTGGAAATATGTTGCAGATCTTAAGCATGCTCAATATTTAAAAAACTTATCGCAAGAGTTTGGCTTTGTACAAGTGCTTACTAATTTATCACAATTACAAAAATATTATCATGTTTCACAATGGACAGATGAAGAAGCAAAAAAACTAAATCAGTCGGCAAATATCTCACCTGTCGAGTCTGACACACCACCTGAAAAAAACAATGATTTTATCCTTTTGAAATTGGTTCCGAAAGGAGACAAACAGCAAAAAGTTTTATACGCTATTATTCAGGTGAAGACGGGATTTATACAAGAACTTCGTATTGTCCAACTCAATGGAAACCGAATCCGTCTTGTGTTTTTAAATCATTCACTAAAGCTTTTAACTGATGAAGTTTTTCAATTTACACCACCACAAGGTATCGTTGTGGATAAATTATAATGGGAAGGAATGAATTTTTTAGAAAGCATAAAAACAATTTTATCTTGGAGATCAATAGTTGACATAACTATTGTTGCGACACTTTTTTACAATATAATTTCGATATTAAAAGGCACGCGAGCAGCTCAGGTTCTCATAGGAATGCTCGTTATATTTATTGCCTTTGTCATTTCAAACTCACTTCAATTCGAAACTATTCATTGGATAATAAGCAAATTTTATGCCTCATTTATTATTGTAGTTATTGTACTCTTCCAAGATGATATCAGACGATTACTAACTCGAGTAGGGCGAGGACCCTTTGTCACTGGCCTCGATGTGCTCTCGGGAACGCATATTATTGAAGAAGTCACAAATGCAGCAAAATCTTTAAGCCATGAACGAATTGGTGCTCTTATCGTTTTTGAAAGATCAGTGGGACTCGATAAACTGTATGATCACAGTGTAAAACTTGATGCTATTGTCTCTGAACAACTTTTAAGCAGTATTTTTCAATCATTCTCACCTTTGCATGATGGAGCTGTCATCATTCAAAAAACGCGCATCAATTGTGCATCAGCCCAGCTTCCTCTTTCAAAAAATCCACGCTTTTCAAAGAAAATGGGCACTCGCCACAGTGCTGCTGTTGGAATTTCGGAAGAAACAGATGCTGTCGTTCTTGTCGTGAGTGAAGAAACTGGCAATATTTCTATTGCCTGGGAAGGAAATTTACAAAAACAAAGTTCAGTAGAAGCAACAAGAAAAATGCTTTCTGTATTACTTATTCCTCGAGGACAAAAATCAAATTTAGTTTATTGGATAGAAAATAAAGTTATTTTTAAATATTATAAGCTATTAAATAAAATTAAATTAACAATATTGCATTCAAAAAATATTACAACTAATCCAGAATTAGATAAAAGAAAACCATCTGAAAAATCTATAAACCCAAAAAAAGTTTCTTCATTAGAAAGCTTAGCTCTTCAACAAATTGAGCAAGAAAATAAATTAGCTTCTAATTCTCCGAAAAATATCCATATTAAGTTTCCACAAAATTCAAAAATAAAACAAATAAATTATTCAGAAATTCAATTTATTACAAGTAATATCAATGCATCTCCGACTCTCAATATTAAAAAAGATTCACCCGAGGAAAATCTATTAGATGAGAGCGAATTAAATGAAAATGATGAATCTAATTTACAAGAAGAAGATTCTAAAACAACAAATGCAAGTAAAATTAATTCTGCATTAAAATCATTAAATGATTTAGCACCAGAAGATAGATTTGATCCTCCGATCCCCAAATCACCCCCACCAAGAAATGTTTCCATAGGTGGAATTCCACTTGATCCTCCAATTGAAGAGAAAAATGAAAATGAAAAATCTGCAGTTCATAATAAGGATGAAAAGAAATAATGCCAACAGGAAGTCAAGAGCAGACATCAATAATTAAATTACTTATAAAAATAATTGTTAATAACTTTTGGCTCAAAGTATTGTCCGTCGTTTTTGCAATCGTTTTATTTTCCATAGTAAGAACAGATAAAGATATGAGTTTTGAAAAGGTTGCAAAAATTAAACTTGTTACCTCTCCAAGTATGATTATTTTAGGAGCTTCAGAAAGAACGGTAGATGTTACTATAAAACACCATAATTCCCTTTTTTCTGTAACACCTACAGATACAGAGCTCACGGGCGAAATTGATATACTCAGTGAAACACCCGGACGCGTTCGCGTTAAAATCACAAAGGATAGTTTTCCAAATTTACCAAAACATTATGCTGTCTTTATTGATCGTCCTTTTATAGATGTTGACATTGATAAATTACAAGAAAAAATTATTCCTATTCAAGCAGTATTAAAAGGAGAGCCACAAGCAGGTCTTACAATTGATAAAGTGACGGTTTCTCCCGATCAAATTAAAGTAACAGGTGCTCGCCAAGAATTAATAAGAACTCAAGGACTTTTCACAATTCCAATAATTATTGAAGGAATTAAAAATACTCTTTCGACTGAAGCAAATATTGAACTCGAAGAAAACTCTTCATTAACTGCAGCTGAAAAAAATGTTCGTGTGACAGTTTCTTTATCTCCCCGAAAATACAATCGAACATTTAGATCTGTACCTATTGAGTTTAAAGGACATTCAAAAAATATTATTTCAAAATTACAAATCAGACCAAGAGCTGTGGATATTGAAGTTTCTGGGAAAAAAGATATCTTAAAAAACCTAGATCCATCAGATGTAAGAGTTTTTCTCGATACATCCGATCTAGAAACAGGCTGGCAGGACAAGCGGATTATATTAAAAATTCCAGATAATATAACTCTTGTTAAAATGAATCCAGATACAATCTCAGTTCATCTTAATCCTTGAAGGTTTAATTTTCTATGGCTAAATATTTCGGAACAGACGGCATAAGAGGCGAAGCCAATTTTGGAGTAATGACACCCAAAAATATTTTGAGAATTGCGCAATCTTTTGGTATTGCCCTCAAAAAAAGAACGGACCGTCCTAAAGTCCTTATTGGTAAAGACACGCGCGTGAGCGGCTATATGATTGAAGGGCTCTTTTCCTCAGGACTTTGTAGTGTAGGTGTTGATGTGCTTTTTGTCGGCCCTCTCCCCACACCCGGCATTGCATATTTAACCAGAGGAATGCGAGCTGATGCAGGAGTGATGATTTCAGCAAGTCATAATCCATATCACGATAATGGAATCAAGCTCTTTGATCACAATGGATTTAAACTTCCAGATTCAGACGAAGAATTCATAGAAAACCTTATAGACAGTGATGATCTCGAAAAATATTTAGTCTCATCCGACAATATGGGGCGTGCCAAACGTATTGATGATGCCATTGGACAATATGCCGTATTTTTAAAAGAACGATTCCCAAAAAGTTTAAAACTCGATGGAAAAAGAATTGTACTCGACTGCGCACATGGAGCCGGCTATAAAGTTGCTCCGAAAGTTTTTAGTGAACTGGGTGCTGAAGTTATTTGTTTAAATGATGAACCAAATGGATTTAATATTAATTTTGAAAGTGGAGCGATGCATCCTGAAAAATTAAAACAAGAGGTTCTAAATCTACGAGCAGATATTGGATTTGCTCTGGATGGTGACGCAGATAGACTTATTGTTGTTGATGAAAAAGGAAACATTTTAGATGGAGATCACATTTTAGCAATGTGTGCTCTTGAAATGAAATCTCAAAACCAATTAAAAAACAATGCTGTTTGTGTTACCATAATGAGTAATAAAGGTTTTGATATTGCAATGCAAAATGCTGGAATACAGGTTTATAGAACAAACGTTGGTGACCGTAACGTCGTAGAAGAAATGCAAAATCGCAAACTTGTTTTAGGAGGTGAACAATCAGGCCATCTTCTTTTCTTGGATTCAAGCACAACAGGAGATGCCATCATTGCTTGCTTAAAAGTACTCGAAATGATGTGTCATACTGGGAAAAGTATTTCTGAACTCACTTCTGTTATGCAAAAACTCCCGCAAATTACGCGCAATGTTAAAGTATCAGCGAAACCCCCTTTTCAATCACTGCATGCAACAAATTCATTGGTGAAAGAATTTGAAAAGGAACTTGGTGATTCTGGAAGAATTTTATTGAGGTACAGTGGAACAGAACCTCTTGCTCGCATCACTCTGGAAGGTCCTGAACTTTCACGACTCCAAACAATTGCTTTGGAAATAGAACAGGAGCTTCTCAAAGAAATAGGATAAACAAATACAATGAGCTATCTTGGATTAAGTTCAAATATCCTAGCAAAGAATACTAAGCTCAATCGTTTTATTCGACTTAACTTACTAAAATATATTGTTCGCCCCGTTAGAAAAGTCGAAGATCATGACGTAATAAAATCCACTGAAATCCAATTAGATAAAAGTATATCTATTGCATTTAAAAAATATTTAAATGCAATTGGATTTCAGTCAAAAAAAATTCCAACTCAATTTGGAGAAATGCACTACTACGATAGCGCTCCAAATTCTAATTTAACACCATTAATATTTATTCATGGCCTAGGAAGCAGTGCTCAAAGCTGGTGGATATTAGCTCAAATGCTCGAAAATAAAAGACGCATTATAATGCCAGATCTTTTTCATATGGCTGGTTTTAGTAAAGCAAATAATCCTGTAATGGATTTTTTGGAACATTCTAAATCAATTGTCGAATTAATTAAAACAATTACAAATGAAAAAGTTGATATCTGCGGATTGAGTTTGGGTGGTTGGATTTCTCTTCATATTTCTGCAACAGAAAAGGAGCTTATTAATAAAGTTATTTTAATGAATCCGGCAGGATTAAAAATTAATCTTTTTGCTTTAAGAGATACTTTAACATATTTAAGCTGGACAAAATTTCAAACTCTTTATCCAGGTATTATGAAAGCTTTTCCTTATACAGGAGCACTTTTTTTAAGTAAAACTGCTAAAAGAGCCCTATTTAGAAATTTAAAAAGTGAACATGTTAAAGATCTCCTAAAACTTTCAAAACCAGAGCATTTTATGGACAATTTTCTATCTAAAATTAAATGTCCTGTGTTACTTTTATGGGGTAGAGAAGATCAACTTTTATCCAATCAAATACCTTATGTTCTAACTGAAAAAATACCAAATATAAAAGCTCTTTGGGTAGAAAAATGTGCGCATGTACTCTCCTTAGAAGCGCCTATAAATTGTTACCTTGAAATAAATCATTTCTTAAATTTATTTGGAATTAGAGACAATCCATTCACTAAGACTTTGCTTTCTGTTTCCAAACCTTATCCCACAAACCCCATAGAAATAAAAGAGAATAATCATGATTATTGATAAGAATTTTTCTCCTATTATGGAACAAGTCTTTGCTGGTCGCGGTTTTTCAAAAGATGAAACAGAAGCTCTCGTACATAGTATGATCGATGGAACTTTATCAGAAGTGAGAGTTGCAGCTGTCTTAACTGGCTTTCGCTTTATAACTTTAACTGAAGAAATAATTATTGCCATTTTAAGTGCAATTCGTGAAAAAAATCCGGTAACTGAGTCAAATTCACTCGAAAATGTTGTCGATTGCGGAGGGACAGGCGGAGACCACACTTCAACTGTAAATATTTCTACAACAGCTGCAATTGTAGCTGCAGGAGCTGGGGCAAACGTTGCAAAATTTGCGGGGAAAAGCATCTCAAGTAAATCTGGAAGCAGTGATGTTTTAAAAATGTTAGATTTAACACCTGCAAATTCATTAAAAGATGCTTGTGATAATATAAAAAAATATAATATCGCATTTCTTCCGTCAAATTCATATTATCCAAACTTAAAACATCTTGCACATATACGAAAAACTCTTGGTTTTAAAACTATAGTTGACCTAGTATATCCGTTAGCAAATCCAATTAAATTAACAGGCCAACTTGTTGGTGTGTATAGCAAAGACTCTCTTCCTCTTATAATCAACTGCCTCAAAAAATTGGGAAGGAGAAGAGCTATTGTTGCGCATGGAGAAGATGGATTGGACGAGATCTCTGTATGCAGTGCAACCTATATTTCTAAACTTGAAAATGGAAAAATAACCCATGAAGTTCTAAAGCCAACTGAACTTGGTTTTAAAATTCATAAGATAAAAGATCTCGTTGGAAAAGATATTGAGTATAATACAAAAGTTTTAATAGATGTTCTTAAGAATGACGCACACCCAGCTGTCATGGATGCCGTAACAATAAATTCAGCTGCTACTCTTTGGTGTGCTGAAAAATGCAATTCCATTTCCGAAGGAATTGAACTCGCTAAATTATCAATTACCTCTGGAAATGCACTAAGTACTCTTGAAAAATGGAAAAATCATAAATAAAATATTGGAATTCATATGCTTGATTTCTTTCTGTCTCAGCAAAATAATTTAACCAATTTAAAAGAAAAAAATATTTCTCTTGAATTAATAAAAGAGCAGTGCGAAATAAATTATTTCAAAAAAGAAAATTTAAGTTCCTTCTCTCAAGCAATGAAAAGTTCTTGTAAAAGAAAAAATATCCCACATATCATACTTGATCAAGAATTTCGTACTCTTTTCAGTGCAAATAATAACATAAAATTTGATGCTATTGAAGAAAATATATTCTCACTTTTCACTTCAGAACTTTCAAGTCATTGGAAAGATCTTATGATTTGTAAAAGCGAAGAAAGTTTTGTTATTCGAAGCGGATTTTATACAAATGAATACGAAATTTATGAATCTATTCTCTTCGGATTTAATGGTATGATGCTCTATTGTAAAGGACTTGATAAGTTTAAAATTCAATATTTTACCGAAATTGGCCGTGATTTTCATTTCTCAATTTTTTTTATAATCCAAAATAAAACAGAACTACAAACTGTCCTAGAAACAGATGCTCCCTATTTTGCTATTTCTGGCTTTAATCCACTCAGCTTTTCTCCTGACTATAATTTATTATTAAATATTTCTAATTTAATACCAAAAACAGCAGAAATTATTGCTTATATTGGAAAATATGAAGACGATAAAATTAAAATTCTACAAGACATTGGATATGAATATATTATTCATAATTATTAGGACACTAAAAAATACGGCACTATTTATTTTAAATAAAGTTTATTAATTTTATCCACAGTGCCATCATCCTTCATTTCTTTGATTGAAAAATTTAGCTTATTAATGATATTTTGATCTGTATTTAAATTGAATGCAATATAAAGCTCTGTCTTTTTTATTACGTATAATACTTTTAGATTATCTACTTTTTCTACTTTTGCAAGCCAAAACCCTAATTTAGACTCGGTCGCCCACATATCAATGTGACCTTCCTTTAATTTCACTGCATTGAGTCTATCTTTTGGGGTCAATATAATATTTTTTCCTATTGTAAAACCACTTTTCATAAAGTGCTGATAAAGAGCATCTCCATTATAAACACCTATTAAATAATTTTTTGCATCTTCAAATTGATTTATTTTAATTTTTGAACCTTTTAGGGCAATTAAAACCCAATTGTCTTCTGCAATTGGACCTACCCACTTAAATTGCATTTCTCTTTCCGGAGTTTTTACTGCTGAAAAAACCCCGGTGTCCTTTTGCTTTAATGTCATTTGAAAAGCTGTTACCCAAGGATACATTTCAAGGGAATACTCAATATTGGCCCTTTTAAAAGCTTCACGTAGAATATCAGTTGCAATACCTGTAATTTTGCCATTTTCAGTCATATTGAATGGAGGATAGTCTTCAGTGGTTAATATAATTTTTTCTTGAGCCAAGCTTGAAACTTGAATAGCAAAAAGGAATGAAATAATAAGAAGTTGAGTTATATATACTTTTATTTTTCCTAAAAAAATATTACTATTTTTATAAAAAATAAATCTAACTTTTAAGCATTTCATACTACCTCCCAAAATGACAAACACTTCTATAACAACCAGTTTACATTTAACTTGAATTTCATCACTATAATAATTTGACAGTGTTTGGGAAGTATTGAAGTCATCGATCAAAAGGTATTTTTATCACTTTCTCTTAATAAGTTGAAAAATTTGAGTCAAATAAAATATTCGTTTTAGAAAAAAATTTATTTAACGATTGAATAAAAAAATATTTTTATAAATTAATTTTCATATTAATATTAATTTCGTTTAAAAAATGACGATCATGAGATATTACAATTAAAACTCCAGTGTATTTATTTAAGCTTTCTGTTAGAATTTCAATTGACTCAATGTCTAAATTATTTGTTGGTTCATCCAAAATTAATATATCTGGTGAATTACTTGCCGCTAATAGGCAAGCAATTGCAAGACGCAATCTTTCTCCTCCACTTAAAAACTTTACTTTTGCATAAATATCATCACCATAAAACAAAAATCTTCCTGCCCGAATACGCAATTCATACTCTTTCATTTCAATGGGAGCAAAATATTTTAAATTTTCTAAAATACTAAGATCATCATTAACTATTGAGCATTTTTGATCAAGAATTGCAATATTTTTAGAACCAATTTTAATCTCTCCAACAGTAGGAATTATATTTTGCACAATAATATTTATTAAAGTTGTTTTTCCTGAACCATTTTTCCCTGAAATAGATACTCTTTTATTACCAATAATGTTAAAATTTAAATTATTCTCCCATAAAAAATTCTTTTGATCTGAAAATTTATAATTCAAATTTTTGCAAATGATCATTTCCTTTAAGAGTTCTCGATCATGACTCACAATTAAAAATGCATTTTTAGATGATTTAATTGAATTAAAAAACTGTTTTTTACTTTCAGTATCTAAGTTGTTAGTTGGCTCATCTAGTAAAATGAGATCAGGATTTTCAAGTAGGAGGCGCGCAAAAAGAACTCTCATAAGCTCACCTCCACTTAAAGAAGTCACAAGACGATTTAAATTTAACTTAAATAGATTAAGGGAGTCTAAAATGCTTTGAATCTTAAATTTATAGTCCCAATCATCACTAATTTCTATTAAATCTTCAATATTCGCTGTACCTTGATCTGCTTTACTAAGTGCATTTAATTTCTTATATGCATTTAGTGTTTCTACAATCGTATTTTTAGAAAAATCACTTAATTTCTGTGGTAAATAGGATACTTTTCCTTCAATAATAATTGTTCCTGCTGTTGGCTTAATTTCTCCAAATATAATACGCAATAAAGAAGTTTTTCCCAACCCATTCCTTCCAATAATTCCAACTTTCTCTTTACCCAATTGAAAAGTAAAATTTTTAAATAACAAAGTTCCATCCGGCAATTCCAAAGAAATGCCGTGCGCCGAAATTAAAGAAGACATTAAAAGACTCCTATTGAAAATATATATAAATTTTTTAGTAGTTATTGATAGTTACAAAGAAATGAATTAAATATTCATGACACCCTTAATGAATAGAAGTTAAAACCTGCGCTAGGGTATTTGATAATCTTAAAAATGTCAAGATTATAGACTTTATCATTGCACTCCCTCATGAAGTGAATGCTATTTTTTTGACATCTATCTCATCTAATCCTAAAAAAAGTTAATATAAATTTCAATTTCAAAAAATATTTATATATATAAATGAAAATTAATATTTTTATTTATATTATTTTAAATAACAACCAAGAAAAAGGAACTTAGATGTTAAATCAAATCAATATATTTAGAAATATTTCTAAAGAATTTGAGATGTCAGAAGATGATCAAAATAATTTAGAAAAAATTATTTTTTCTTATAAGAATGAATTTAATAATAGTAAATTTAACACGCACGCGTATTTTTCTGAAAATGATCTTAATAGTGATGAATTTGATCCTCATATTATTGATAAAAAAAAATCTATAGAAGAGGTTATCAATTTTTTAAAAATATTTATTGATAAAAGCGGGGTAAATCAACTTTCATCCAACGCTTTTGGACATATTCCAGGTGGAAATTTATACCCCGCAGTACTAGGGGACTACATAGCATCCTTTACAAATAAATTTTCAAGCGTTTATTTTTCTGCTCCTGGTGCTGTAAAATTAGAAAATACTTTAATAAAATGGATTGCAAAATTAATTGGCTTTCCTGAAACTGCGGGGGGAGTATTGACCTCTGGTGGATCCATGGCAAATCTCATCGCACTTACCAGCGCAAGAGAAAGCATTGCCTTAAAAAGCAGAGATTATGAAAGGACAGTTGTTTACGTAACAAATAAAACACATCATTCTATCTTTAAATCGTTAAAAACAATTGGACTTGGCGAAGCACATATTCGTCAAATTAATATTGATAATAAATATCGAATGTGTCCTAATCATTTACAATCTGAAATTGAAAAAGATAAAAATAAAAATCTCATTCCTTGGCTTATTGTGGCATCGGCAGGAAGCACCGATATTGGCTCAGTTGATCCCATTGATGAAATATCAAATATTTCAAACAAATTCAATTTATGGTTGCATATCGATGCAGCTTATGGTGGTTTTTTTATTCTAACAGAAAAAGGAAAACAGCTATTTAAGAACATAAGTTCAGCAAATTCAATTACTCTAGATCCTCATAAAAGTTTCTATATGCCCTATGGCCTTGGTATCATTGTAGTCAAAGATCAACAAAATTTATTAAATACTTTTTCTTCCCAAGCAAGTTATATGCGAGATTGTAAATCAATAAATGAGTGTCCTTCTCCAGCAGACCTATCGCCAGAACTCACTCGAAACTTTCGAAGTCTCAGGCTGTGGCTCCCTTTAAAAATATTCGGGATTGAACCCTTTAAAGCTGCATTAGAAGAGAAACTATTATTAGCCCAATATTTGTACTCAGAATTAAAAAAAATAAATAGAATGGAAGTATTATGTGAACCCGAACTCACCATTGTTGTTTTTCGTTTTCAACCAGAAAATTCCGAAAAAATAAATGACTTTAACGAAATGCTTATGCAAAAAATACAAAAGGATGGCCGCATATTTTTATCTTCAACAAATATTAATAACGATATATATTTACGAATAGCATGTCTCTCATTTCGCACTCACATTGAAAATATAGATTTTTCTCTTAAAATTATTTTTGAAAAAATAGAAGAAATCATAATGAATTCATTATGAATTCATTATGATTTCATTATGATTTCATTATGAATTCATAACAAAAAAGGCTTCACTTAACTGAAGCCTTTTTTAAATTAGTCTTTTTAAATAAATAAAATTAACTCCGCGTTAAAAACTCTTTTAAAGCCTTAGCGCCTTCTGTAACCATTTCAGTGCTGCAGCTAAATGCAAAACGAATCCCATTGGCACAGCTTTCACCAAAGCAATCACCAGGTGCACTGCCAATTCCACATTCTACTAAAAAGTCAGAAAGTTGTGACACAGATTTAATTTTTAGTCTTTCAAGAAGAATAGGTTCAACATCACACCATAAATAGAACGCACCTTGTGGTTTAAATGGAACAAGACCTGGAATTGCTGACGCTGCATTATAAATAATTTCACGACGAATTTTATATTCAGAAAGCATATAATTTAAATGATCACGTGGACCAGTAACAGCAGCTAAGGCGCCCCATTGAGAAATACTATTTATACCGTTAACAGTACATCGTAACAATTTAGGAATGCGTTCCTTTAGCAATGGATTTGTCGTTACAATATATCCAACTCTGAGTCCGCTCATTGCATGAGTTTTTGAGAAGGAATATAATGAAACTGCTTTGTCATAACCTTGTAACCCACTTGCTGGGGAGTAATGTTCTCCTTCATACACAAGATCTTCATAAGCTTCATCTGCAACAAGCCAGAGTCCACGTTCAGCAGCAAGATTTGCTATTTTTTTAAGCTCTTCTTTTGGAACAATTGCACCAGATGGATTTTGTGGAGAGTTAACAAAAATTGCTTTCGTTTTTGGGGTGATTTTATTCAAAATATCTTCATATGAATATTGATAATTTTTTTCTCTTGTTAATGGAACAGATACAGTCACACCACCTGCAAGACGAATATTATCACCAATTTCAGTCCAAAGAGGTTCTGGTACAATAACTTCATCACCTTGAGTAAGCATACACTGAAATACAACAAATAAAGCATGCATTGCCCCATTTGTAATATAAATATCATTTTCTGTTACTTTAATATTATTTTGAAAATGTAATTTTTGCGCCAAAGCTTTGCGCAAATCAGGAATTCCATCATTTGGAATATAATGAGTTTTACCATCTTTTAGAGCTTTGTTTATTGCTTCTGTAATATGAGGTGCGATCGAAAAACTAGGATCGCCTGATTCAAGACGGTAAACTTTTTTTCCGCCCGCTTGAAGTTTGAGAAGATGTTCACGTATTTGCACAATTTTACCAAAACTGATCGAGTCAAGACGGTTCATTATAATACCCCTGAATTTCACGTAAAAAACACACTAGAACATCGCAAAGACAACCAGATCATTGATAAAAAGTCAAGAATTTTACAAGAAGATTGTAAACTGATGTAAAAACAATTCTTTATTTTAATCTCTTAAAAAAAAGAGCTATAAATTAAAACAATTTTAATTAATTTTAAAAAAATTAAAATAAGTTATTGATATTATTTGTATTAAAATATTTTTTTATTTTTTACTCAATTTACTTATTAAGTTCCTGAAAATACCCACGATACCTTCCTCATAGGTCACGGAAACCTCATGGATAACAGAGGAATGGCCTATAAGTTCGCAAAGTACCAAGGTTGGTGCTGCGAACGGTCGTTTGTGTATCAAAAACACAAATTTAGGACCATCAAGGAGGAAAAGTCATGGGACTTCGCATAAGAACCAACGTAGAATCTCTATCTGCACAACGATTTCTATCAAATAATAATTCGGATATGAATTCCAGTATGGAAAAATTATCATCAGGATTAAGAATTAATAAATCTTCTGATGATGCTGCTGGACTTGCAATTTCTGAAGGATTAAGAGCAAAAACAAGAGGATTAATGCAAGCAAAACGAAATGCCAATGATGGTGTTTCACTTGTTCAAGTTGCAGAAGGTGGTCTTAACGAAACAAGTAATATTTTAATTAGAATGAGAGAACTCGCTGTTCAGTCTGCTTCTGATACGGTTGGACCACAAGAAAGAGGATTTCTTGATAAAGAATATCAAAACTTAATGGAAGAAATTGATCGTATATCAGAAACAACTGAATTTAATGGACGTAAATTACTAGGGCCACAATCATCTGAAAATGGAGTTATTTTACAAGTAGGCTATAACGGAACAGCAAATGACATTTTAAAATTACAATTAGGAGATGCACCAGAAGGTATTACAAGTGAAACATTAGGTTTAAAAGAATCAACTCTTGGTGGTGATGATAGAGAAGTAATTGCAGAAAATTTAAATAAAATTGATGCTGGGCTTTATATGGTTGCAAATACGCGTGCAACTCTTGGTGCAACACAATCTCGTCTCAACAGTGCGATCAGTAATATTTCAGTATCAACAGAAAATATGATGGCTGCAAATAGCCGCATACGCGATGCAGATTTCGCTGAAGAAACAGCAAAAATGACCCAAAGTCGCATTTTAAGCCAAGCTGGTTTAGCTGTTCTTTCACAAGCAAATCAACGCCCAGAAATGGCTTTATCACTTCTTCGCTAAATTTTTAAAAATTTAACAAAAGGAATAATGCCATGGGTTTAAGAATTAAATCAAATGTAGAAAGCTTAATTGCTCAAAGAAGACTTAATGAAAACGAAGCTCAATTAAGTGACAGTATAGAAAAATTATCTTCTGGATTAAGAATTAATAAATCCTCTGATGATGCTGCAGGTCTTGCAATATCTGAAACAATGCGCGCTAAAATTCGCGGTTTTGCACAAGCAAAAAGAAATGCATCGGACGGCATATCTTTTTTACAAACAGGTGAAGGCGGATTAAGCGAACTTAATAATTTAATTATTCGAATGAGAGAGTTAACAACACAAGCTGCAAGCGATACGGTGAGTTCAACCGAAAGAAGTTATCTTAACAAAGAATTTCAAGAACTTGGTTCCGAAATAAATAGAATTAAAGATCAAACAGAATTTAATGGAAGAAGTCTTTTTTCTCAGGATGAAAAAAATGATATTGCAATACAAGTTGGTGTCAATTTTAGAAAAGCAAATGGCGAAACGAATAATGAAAATGAAGTAATAAAACTTAAGTTTGAAGACATAAGTGATTTAAATGAATCTCTATCAAACCTTAAAGATTTAAATATTGAAGGTGAATCGGGCAATGAAATTGGTGGTGGAGATACTGAAAATATATTTTCTAATTTAGATGACTCTATGCTAAAGATTACAAAGGCTCGTGCAACTTTTGGAGCTTTGCAAAGCCGACTTAACTCTACGATAACATCAATAGATGTAGGGAGTGAAAACTTGAGTGCAGCACAATCTCGCATAAGAGATGTAGATTATGGATCAGAAAGTGCGCGCTTTATGCAAAGTAAAATACTTGTTACGGCAGGCACCGCTGTACTTGCTCAAGCGAATCAACTTCCAGAACACATATTGCACCTCATAGGGTAGCGGAGAAAAAATGAATGGCTTTGGAAATTAAACAGGGACTTAAAACCTCCCAAAAAATTTCTCTTTCAACAGAATTAAAAAACTCTATTACTGTTTTGACTCTAGGAAGAATTGAATTAGAAAAATTTGTTAATAATGAATTAGAAAAAAACCCTTGCCTTGAAGACGCTTCGTTTTCAAATGAAGTTGAACAAAGGAATCATTATGAAGAGTTAAAGCTTGCTTTACAAAAATCCTTTAATCAAAGTGATTTTCTTGAAAAGTTTAATGATATTAAAAGTTCTGAAAATATTTCTTCGTCTAATCAGAGAAGAGAATTTGCTGATAACTCGAGTACATCTTCTATTCATGATTTTCTTGAAAATCAAATGTCAACTTTACGCTTAAGTCCTTATGAAAAAGAATGTATAAATATTGTTTTACAATATATGGATGACAATGGTTTTATCAATACAGACATAAAAGTAATTTCTGAAAATCATGCCATTCATTTTGATGATCTTATTTTTGCACTTGAAAACATTCAAAAATGCGAACCAGTGGGTGTGGGTGCACGGAGTCTACAAGAATCACTTTTATTACAATATAAAAAGCTTGAAAAAAAATCTAAAATTGTCGAAAAATTACTTGCTGATTATTGGGAAGAATTTCAGAAACAGAATTTTCAAAAAATAGCTAAAAATGAAAAAACCACATTAGAAGAAATAAAAGATGCATTTCGTTTTATAAAATCAAATTTAGATCCAAGACCAGCTCGGCAATTTGGCTCTCAAACAAATCAGATTATTATACCAGATGTTTTTGTATACAAACGAGAAAGTCAGTGGATTTGCAGTCTAAATGAAAATGATTTACCACGCCTAAAGCTTTCAAAAAAATATACTAAACTTATCAAAGAAATTAAAGAAAATATTGGCAAAAAAAATGATAAAGAAACTTACAAATATATTTCTGAAAATATTAAATCTGCAAAATGGCTCGTAAGATCTCTGGCTGAACGTGACAAAACTATTTTAAAAGTCGTTGATACGATCATTAAGTACCAATCTCGTTTTTTTGAATATGGAGTTGATTTTCTCACGCCAATGACCTTAAAAGTTATTGCACAAGAGTTAAATCTTCATGAAAGTACTATCTCTAGAGCAACTTCAGGAAAGTATTTATATTCCCCGAGAGGTATTTTTGAATTAAAATATTTTTTTAATGCATCAGTCGAAAATAATTTTGGTAAAGAGTATACAAATGAAGCGGTAAAACAACAGGTTGCCGAGTTTATTAAAAATGAAAATAAAAACAAGCCCTTATCTGATCAGGAAATTGCAGAAAAAATACATAAAGAAAAAAACATAAAAATCGCTCGCCGAACAGTCTCTAAATATAGAGAATCTTTAGGAATTTCATCATCCTCAAAAAGAATTCAAAAGTTCTGACTGATTAGCCAAAATTCATTGACATTCGTTTTATTTAATGCTACCTTTCGGCAAGATAATAAACAGTAAATATCGTTTATTATCTTGCTGTAGTCATATTTATTTTGGCGGGTAATTTCCGAATATTTTTTAATGTCCTACCCTTATCCCTATGAGGAGGTTACATGCGAGTAGACGTGCAGTTTATAAATTTCCCTAAATCTAAACTAATTAGATTATTAGTAGAAGAAAAAATTCAAGATTGTATAGAAAAATTTTCATCAAATACAACTTCAGTAAGAGCTTTTTTCAGTGTTGATGGCATCGAACACCATGTTAAAATTTCTGTTATTGCAGGAAAAATGAGTACATGTGTCAATGCAAGTGCAACAGATATTGCACATTCAATAGACAAAGTTATTACTAAACTTGAATCTTCATTAAGAAAAGCTTCAAAAAAAGTAAGACATAAGCGTGCTGAGTTTTCATCTGTTAGTGAAATGTCTGACTATAGTGCAACAAATTTAAGGCTACACAAAATTAGAAGTAAAAATAATGAAAATATTTTTGATAAATATGAGACACTTTATGTCTCTGACTTTGAAGATCACGTTCGCAAAGTGAGCTAGAAATTTTAAAAGTGCTTGGTTTTAAGAAGTGCTTCTTTGAGCATCTCGTCTCTCCCACATTGGAAAGAAACTCTTTCTTTCCAATGTGGGAATTTCTTTTACAAATTTTAAAATCTTTTCATTGACTTCATAATTTAATACTTCTTAATGAATAGTGGGCTCAATTTTCCCTCCCATCCCCTTTTTTTTAAAATTAAAAATCATATAATATAATTTAGCTGTAAGACTTCAGATTGACAGAATTGAAATTTTTACCTATCAACAAAACGACTTCTTCGAGGTCACCTATCTTAAGCTCTTCTTCGTTAAGCAGGTGAATTAAACATGGCAAGTGAATTTCTCCGCAATTTAATTAAAGATCAAAATACCTCTCTTCACCTGGAAGCACGCTCTAAACAAGACGTTATTAAAGAAATAGCTTATAAAATTTCGCAGATAAAAAAAAATCTTAAGGAAGACGAAATTTTTGAGGGGCTTCAAGAACGTGAAGCAAAAGCAAGTACAGGAGTTGATCTTGGCGTTGCAATTCCCCACACAAGCCTTAATAAAATTTCAGAAACTGAACTCTATTTTTTTCTTTCTCCTCACGGAATAGAATTTAGCTCAATTGACTCTGAGCTTTCTTATTTATTTTTTGTAATATTATCACCTAAAACACCTAAAAAACCACATATTTCTTCGCTTAAAATCATGGCAGACATTTGCCGCACAATGAGAGTTGATAATGTACGATTCAAAATGAAAGCTGCCAAAGATCTAAATGAAATATTACAGATATTGGAGAGCCCATGAATGATATACTTTTAACTGATTCTCAAAATAAAAAAAAATTAGTCATTGTAACTGGCTTAGCTGGATCTGGAAAAACAATTGCAATCCACGCACTGGAAGACCTAGGTTATTATTGTATAGACAATTTACCTTCAGTTCTTTTAAAATCTTTTACTGATTCTATAAAATCAGAAAAAATTAAATACCCTCATATTGCACTTGCCCTTGACTCTCGCGATAAAGATATTCCAAATACATTTCAAGAAAACTATGAAGTATTATCAGAATTATGTCATTTGCAAATTCTGTATTTAAAAGCTTCAGACGATGTTGTCATTAAAAGATTTCGTGAAACGAGAAGACAACATCCTTTAAATACAAATGAACCTCGGTTGAGTTTAATTGAGGCAATAAATCTTGATATCGTTACTTTAGAACCAATAAAAAATCTTGCAAATCGCATATTAGACACTTCAAATATGTCTACACAAAATTTAAAAAGATTTCTACACAATCATTTTGCATTATCAGATCTTAAAAAACATCTCTTACTTAATATCGTTTCATTCGGATTTAAATATAACTCACCAAATGATCTCGACACCATTTTTGATGTTCGCTGTTTTAAAAATCCTCATTATGAGTCTCATTTACGCGAGTTAACAGGACTTGATCCCTCTGTCAAAAATTATGTTTTTTCTGACAATCGTGTGCAACCTTTTATAGATAAAGTTGTTGATCTCATTCAATTTCTGTATCCTCTATATCTGGATGAAGGAAAACATTACTTTTCAATTGGCATTGGCTGCACAGGAGGAAAACACCGAAGCGTAGCCATTTCTGAAGAACTCGCTCGGATATTCCGCGAGACTCTCCCTTTCGTAAATGTTGAACATCGCCATGCCGAACTTGAGTAAATCGCTCCTTCCCCCTTGACCAAGACTGTCAGCCGATACAACTTATGGGTATGGTTCTTAAACGTTTTGAGCCAATAATTAGAAAGGGAATCCCATGTCCGACTTAGTATCAAAAATTACAGATAAAAACTTTCAAACCGAAGTGCTTGAAAGCAAAATTCCAGTTCTTGTAGACTTTTGGGCTGATTGGTGTGGTCCATGCCTTGCGCTCGCACCAATTCTTGAACAAATAGCTGATGAGCACAAAGATAAAATCAAAGTTTGCAAAGTAAATGTTGAAGAAAATCCACAACTTGCGGCAAAATTTAACATTCGTAACATTCCATTTCTTGCTTTTGTAAAAGATGGACAAAAAGTTGCAGAGCTTGTTGGCAACCAACCTAAAAAAGTCATTTTAAACCAAATTGAAGCCCTTCATAACAGTGAATCTCATTAATTATTAAAATGAATTTACAAAAAAATCGGTTTAAAAATGAAGATATTTTGCTGAAAATTCTTTCTACAGAATTCAGTTCTAAAGACGAATTTTCAGCATTTATAGCTATTGATGAAGTCGGTCGTGGCTGTGTTGCAGGCTCGGTCGTTAGCTGCGCAAGCTTATGGATTTTAAAAGACAGATTAAAGCAATATTCCTTTAAAAAACAAGAATGGCTTTCTGAAATTAAAGACAGTAAAAAAATCTCAGAGAAAAAAAGAAAAGCTTGTTTTCAAAAAATTATTTATGAATATAATTATTCTTTTGAATCTATACCTGTGGAATGTAATTTTCCTAATAATCCAGAAGAAATATTTATTTCAAAAAATAAGAAACACATTTATTTAGATCAATATGAAAATATTGGTAAAGATTTTGAAAGAAAAAGCTCCGCAGCGTTTGAATGCATTTCATTCGCCTTAGGAGAAGTCACCGCAAATGAAATCGATAATTATAATATCTGGAACTCAGTGCAACTGGCCGCAGCACGCGCACTCATTCTATTGAATGAAAGAACGCATTTAAATGAGACTGTTAAAAACTCTATATTATCTTCTGCAGTGATCTTAATGGATGGTAATCATTCTATAAAACTTCCATTAAAATTTATAAATAATTTACAAATAACGGTCATTAAAGCAGACGATCTTTTTGTAAGCGTAGGGTTTTCAAGTATTATTGCTAAAGTTTATCGAGATACTTGTATGGAAAAACAGGACTTTCAATACCCTACTTATGGTTTTTCTAATCATAAGGGCTACGGCACTCCAAAACATCTCAGTCTCATACAACAGATCGGTATTAGCCCAATCCATCGCACAAGCTTTCTAAAAAACTACCTATCTTCCACACTTTTCTAAAGAATTGAGTACAGACTCCGATATCTTCAAAGAAGGTAGAACATATCAATTTCATATAAATAATTGATATTTAAGGGGTTTTTAGTGGTAAAGCAAAGCGCAAATTCAATTAAAATTGATGTCTCATACGAGCTTTATAGAGAGCTAGCAGGAGAAATATGCGCTCCTATTGATGACACGGATCTCACACTTGATTTGAGATACGAGCTATATACAAGCAAATTGACTTATTTATATAATATTCAAGAACAATGTTTCCGTTGTATCAACTCAGACAAAGAATCAGATACCTACACAAAAGAAGACCTTTCAATCATTCAAGATGCCATTGAGATTACAAAAGAATTTTTAAGACAAACGATTCGTGAAGCGCTCAATAACAGTCTAAATTCAGCAGAAAAGAAGGCCCTTCATGCTACCAGAAATTCACAACATTCTTGAAGTGTTTGAACGTATGTCGCTTGATAATAAAGCCTATCTAACCTTTTCCAACGAAGAGAATATGCAGGTTTGCATTTCGTATCACAAGCAAACAGATCAAAGAAATTGGTCCATTTGGTTCTCTCTCAATGAAGAAGCTTCAAGACAAACAATATCAGTGAATCATCTGCAATCTGTATTAAAAGCCTTTAAAGTACAAGAGGAGTTCTTTATTCAAGAGCTTTCTGGACTTTTGTTACTACAGGCTGCGTTTGCAGATGAGTTTATTCGGCAAATGACTGAACTTTTTGGTAAAGAAAAAATCCAAAAAAGCATTTTAGCTACACAAAACTTTATGGATGAATTGTCTATACAAATGAGAAAGTATATTATTGAACAAGATATTGAGAACGCTGCTAAAAGCAAAAATAAAAAAACTTTTAAAATAGTAAAGTAAAAAATATGAATACGGAAAAAAAATCAGAAAGATATAATAATATTGATTTATGGGAAACAAAAGATATTCTCCAAGCAATATTAGAATCTCAATTAAATGCAGTATCCGTTATTGAAAATGTCATAGAAGAAATTGATCTTGTTGTTACTAAATCCATTCCCTTGTTAAAAGCTGGGGGCAGACTTATTTTTGCTGGCGCAGGGACTTCTGGACGCATTGCAGCACAGGAGTGTTCTGAGCTTTTCCCAACATTTTCTTGGCCAAAAGATAAAACAATGTTCTTGCTTGCTGGAGGCCCTAAAGCACTTACTGAAGCAGTTGAAAATGCCGAAGATAATATTGAAAATGGAGAAAAAGAAGCAAAAAAAATTAAAGTAAATCGAAAAGATATTATTATTTGTTTAGCAGCCAGCGGAAGAACTCCATTTACTCTTGGAGTTTTGCGCGAAGCAAATTTAGCAGGAGCTTTAACCATTGGTATTTCCTCAACTGCAAACACACCCCTCCTAAATGAAGCCCTTATTAAACTTTTTATTGATACCGGAGCTGAAGTCATCACAGGCTCTACTCGTATGAAAGCAGGCACAGCGCAAAAGATTTTATTAAACATGATAACAACAACAATTATGATACGCTTACATCATGTATATGATTCTTATATGGTTGACTTGAATGCAACAAATGCAAAACTCATTAAAAGAAGCGTTAATATGGTTTCAGATATCTGTAAAGTTGATAATGAAACAGCGCTTGCGGCAATTGAAAAATGCAAGGGAAATGCAAAGTTAGCCTGTGTTTTTATTAAATATAAAAATTTAAAAACTGCAGAGAAATTATTAAAAGAAAATGATGGAAATTTAAGAAAGTGTTTAGATAAGTAAATTTTATTTAATTACAAATAAATAATTAAAAATTATCGATTTACAACTATTAAAAAAATAAAATTTTTTATTTCTTCTAAAAAATTAATCTAAATAACATAATTTAATAGAGTACCATTCCATTATTCATAGTATATTATCATAAAATTAAGTAAAAAATACAAAAAAATTACTTGATTTTAAATTTTATCTATGGCAACTAAAAATATTATAGGAGTATTATGAAAAAAAAATTTTTAATTCTATTAAGTACTATCATGTTACCAAGCTTATCTTCAAACGCAATTGAAGTAAACTTTGATTTTGCTCTTGGAACCGCATTTGTCGCACGTATTTGCCAAATTGACATGGATACTGCAACCAACGGAAGTCGCAATTGCTCTACTACTCTAGGAGTAGGAAGCACCTATTCAATTAAAAATAAGCAAATAGGAAATACATTTTGTGTATCAATCCTTCGATGGCCAATTCTTATTCCAGTTTTAGATGAATATTATTTTAGGTTTGATAAAAATGAAGATTCCATATTCTATATTTGGGGTGCTTCACTTAATCCCAAATTCAAATATTCCGATTCTATTGCAATGTATGGGAATAGGCTTGTATATGCTCCGAGGGACTATTGCTCATTTATTCCAAGCTTTGATCAAAGCAATAATTAGTTAAAAAAATTATCTGAAAAGGAATGTAAAAACATGCCAAATTTAAGAAAATATTTATTTGTCCTATCGATATTAGTTAGCTCAAATCTTTACGCGAATGAAATTGAAAAGAGGTTCGTATACTGCGTATCTAAAAATGATATATCCTTTTGGTATTGGGTAATGAATCCAAATGGAAGTTATCTTGAAGTAAATGGTATTCAAAGCTTTGGTATTTGTTCACCTTATATTTTTTTCCCTAAAGCAAGACTTGAAAAAAACTTCTTTTTTATAGATGACAATAATTATGAAGTGATTGAAAAAATTTGCGGTGATAATTATTACGCACAGCCAGGAGAAGCAAGAAGTGATTCTTGGTATCGGTTTGCAAAAGGAAATCCAAAATTAAATAATTTTACAGTAATGCCTGGTTATCAGCTTTGCAAAAATAATCTCCCCTTTAATTTAGTAGTATTAAGAGATAATTAGTCGCTATGCTCAGTTGAAAATCTTTTGAAATTTAATTTATCAATTTTAAAATCTCTTCTCTAATCACCTCTTTTGCATATTGAGGAGCTGTCTCAATTAACCATTTTTCAACTTTTTCTTTTATAAACTCTTCTACTTCTTTAGTTGGAGAAAGAAATTCTTTTGTTGGAATATTATCATCAATACCTAATATGAAGTTAACTTTATTAATAAAAGTTGCACCATCAAATGGTTTTTCTATAAAGTTAACGTAACCATCTGCTTGAATATGCGAAATATTATCGCCATTTTCATACATTAGTAATATACTTTCATGGCTCCAATTTTTCTTTTTTATATTGATTTTTTCATCTGTAAATAATTTATCAATATGTGACACAATCAAATCAAAAATATCATCTTTTAGACATAACTCAAATTTTTCTCTACTTTCTACGAAATGAATATCATAAACATCAATATTTGAAAATAGTATCCGAAATGCTCTCTGCAGCGCAGGGCTATTTTCAAAAAAAAGTATTTTTTTCATACACACCCTTACCTTGTCTTTATTAAATTTGCTTTCTCAGTAATGATATTTTATTTTGAATCCTTGCTCAATTATGAAAGAAGGGGTTAAATTCCTCCAGTGGTTTTCCGTGCCACATCTTTGGCATATCAAGATAAAACTTTATTTTTGTCTTGCTTTGAATGAAATTAAAAATGAAGAGTGAACTATGAAATCTTCTGTATATGCTGGATCCTTTGACCCATGGACTTTTGGTCATCAATTTGTACTCGATTCTGCTCTTGAGGTTTTTGATTGCGTACATGTTATCTCAGC
Source organism: Fluviispira multicolorata (assembly GCF_009208585.1). Lineage (GTDB taxonomy): Bacteria > Bdellovibrionota_B > Oligoflexia > Silvanigrellales > Silvanigrellaceae > Silvanigrella > Silvanigrella multicolorata. The sequence continues at coordinate 36,238 of NZ_WFLN01000005.1, read as the reverse complement.
AATCAACCCAGCTAAACAAAGCTTGTTAAAACCTGAAGTCAGGGCAAGAGTTATCGCTCATTCTATTGATCCTTTTTCAGACTGGTGGGCACTCGATCCACCCTTTCATATAGGTGATAGAGTCATAGTCAATTCCCAAGAAGGACTCGTAGCTGACTATGCAAAAGAAAATGAAATTGAACACCTTATTCGTGGCCTTCGCTCAACCACCGATTTCGAGGCTGAGTTTAATCTTTACTTTTCAAACCAAGCGATTAACCCAAAAATTCAAACATGGGCTATCATGTGCCCGCCAAGGCTTCTGCATTGTTCTTCAACCTACGTAAAAACAGTCGTTGGAAAACCTCACGTTAAATCGGTGGGATCGAAATTTGTTGCACAGGCGTTGATGCTCAATTGGGTGCGCGTCTTAGGTCAAATTTTTGATCTCATTGAAGTGTGTTCTACCCATCGCTTTGACGTAGATGCATCTAATTTAAGTGAAACGGATCTTTCAGAGTGCTTACAACTTCTATTCTCTTCACTTGTTCATCGCATTGTGCGCATTTCTCGATCTGTCATGGTGAAAACTTCAAAATTAGTTGATTCTTTTTTAAAACAAAATGGTGCACGCTTAAAAGATGAAATTAAAGAAAAAAAGATATATCCCAAAAATGAAGTCAATCAATTGTGGGCAATTTTATCATACTGTATTGAACAAGATGCTATTTTTCCCTCAGATGTAGATTCAGGAGTTGCATACGTTCTTTCTTTAGCAAAAAATTTAGGAAGAACTTCTGTAAAACTATTTAATGAAGTAGATGTCACACTTGCATATGAAAATATTAAAAAATAATATTTAAAGGATTGATCCATGGATATTCTTGCAACAGATTTCTTAGACGCCTTTCAAGAATTAGATGACTCACAAATATTAATTAAAGAAACAGTGCAAAAATTTGTAAAAAATAATTTTTTACCAAATATCACTGATAATTTTGAGAAAGGTCATTTCCCAAAAGAATTAATTAAGGAAATGGGAAAATTAGGTTTACTTGGTTCCAATTTACATGGCTATGGCTGCGCAGGTCTCGATGAAATTTCTTATGGAATCATCATGAAAGAACTTGAGCGGGGTGATAGCGGCTTACGTAGTTTTGCAAGCGTACAAAGCAGTCTTGCTATGTACGCTATTTATGCATTTGGTTCAGAAGAACAAAAAAAATATTTTTTACCTAAAATGGCTGCAGGAGAATGCATTGGCTGTTTTGGTTTGACCGAACCTGATTTTGGTTCAGATCCTGCTGGCATGAAAACATTTGCAAAAAAAGAGGGTGAACATTGGGTCATAAATGGCTCAAAAACATGGATAACAAACGCTCCCATTGCAGATATTGCTATTGTTTGGGCACAAACAGAAAATGGTATACGGGGCTTTTTAGTCGAAAAAGGAGCTAAAGGATTTTCAACCCCTGAGATCCACCATAAATTAAGTCTTAGAGCATCTAAAACAGGATCTCTTTTTTTCGACAATTGCAAAATCCCAAAAGAGAATATACTTGAAAAAACAGTCGGAATAAAGAATGCACTTATGTGTTTAAATCAAGCACGATTTGGTATTGTTTTTGGTGTGCTTGGAGCAGCAGAAGATTGTTTAAATGAAGCTCTAAATTACACTAAAGAACGTATTATGTTTAAAAAACCATTGGCATCATTCCAACTCATTCAAAGAAAATTAGCAATTATGTCAACAGAAATAGCAAAAGGGAATTTAGTTGCTCTTCAACTTGCAAAACTCAAACAAAATAAAAAAATAAAACCTGCTCAAATTAGTATGGGCAAACAAAATAACGTACAAATTGCGCTCGACTGTGCTAGAACAACGCGTGACATTTTAGGAGCGAACGGAATCAGTGGAGAATACCGTTGCATGCGCCATATGTGCAATTTAGAATCAGTTTATACATATGAAGGTACCAACGATATTCATCTACTGATTGTAGGACAACAGCTCACAGGAATTGCTGCCTTTGAGTAAAGGATTTTGTATTTATGCAATTAATTGATACCCATTGCCATCTTGTTTCAGATAAACTCAAAAATAATTTACCAGAAATAATTGAACGAGCAAAAGCATGTGGGGTGCAAAAAATAATAAATATTGCATATGATCCTGCAACTATAACTCTTGCACAAGAACAGATCAAAACTTCAGAAATTTTATATGCAACATTAGGTATTCAACCACACGATGCAAGTCAATTTACAATTGAAGAAGCAGAAAAAATTCGCCCCATTGCTCTAAACAATCAAAAAATTGTAGGAATAGGTGAAATTGGACTTGATGGACATTACACCCTATCCCCAATGGGCAAACAAATAGAATGTTTTGAATACTTTTTACAAATGGCACTCGAATTAAATTTACCTATAGTTGTTCATATGAGAGAAACACATACAGATGTTTATTCAAGAATAAAACAATTTGCAAAGAAAGGCTTAAAAGGTGTAATTCACTGCTTTACAGGAACATTGAGCGAGGCCAAAGATTATCTTGCAGAAGATTTTTATTTATCTTTCTCTGGAATTGTTACTTTTAAAAACGCAATCGATTTACAAGAAGTTGCTAAATATATTCCTGAAAATAGAATCTTAATTGAAACAGACAGTCCTTATTTATCGCCTGTTCCTTTAAGAGGAAAAACCAATGAACCATCACATATTCTTCACACCTGCGAGTTTATTGCTAAGTTAAGAAATATTAATTCTGAAAATTTCGCAAAAGTAACAGCACACAATGCTGAAACTCTTTTTTATAGACTGCGCTCACCTGACTAAGGTTTTTTAATTATGTCAGAAAAAAATGGAAAACTTCCAACAGATGAATTGCTGCCTGCTCTTATAGCTGATTTTCAATTAGAAAACTCTTTGATAGTTCAAGCAACACCTGGGGCAGGAAAAACAACTCGAATTCCAGTAGCACTTATTAATGTAACAAAAAAAACAATTCTTGTGCTTGAGCCACGTCGCCTAGCGGCACGTCTTTCCGCAGAAAGAGTTGCTCACGAAATTGGCGAGCAGTGTGGAGAAACAATAGGCTACCATGTTCGTTATGATAAATGCGAATCAGCAAGAACTCGAGTAAAATACATAACCGAAGGAATTTTTTCTAGACTCATACTAGAAGATCCTGAACTTAAAGATATTTCTTGCGTTATTATTGATGAATTTCATGAACGACATGTCCATACTGATATTGCTCTCATGCTTGTAAATTTATTGCAAAAAAGCATTCGTCCCGATTTAAAACTTATTATTATGTCTGCAACTCTTGATACTTTTGGCTTACAAAATTACTTGCCAAATGCGAAAGTTCATTCCTCTCTCGGAAGAACTTTTCCAATTGAAATTGAACATCTAGAAGCCAATTTATTACATAAAAAGCTTCCCAATTTAATTTATGATGCAATAGAAAGTTTATTAAATAATCCAAAATATTCAGGTGATATTCTTGTCTTTTTAAGTGGTGCGTACGAAATCCAAAAAACACATGAAAATATTAAAAATCTCGCAAATAAATACAATGCAATTATTTTCCAACTCAAGGCAGATCTCTCTCCAGTAGAACAACAAAAAGTCTTTAGAACATCTGAAAAAAGAAAAATTATTTTATCGACAAATGTGGCGGAAACCTCTGTCACAATCGAAGGAGTCACAGGAGTGATTGATTGCGGTCTAGCAAAAATAGCGGGGCATGCAAGTTGGAGCGGTTTGCCAACTTTAGACACACTGCCCATCAGTCAATCCTCCTGCATTCAACGTTCAGGACGAGCAGGTCGCACCCAAGCAGGTATTGCAAAACGATTATATACCTCATTTGATTTTCAAATGCGCCCTACTTTTCAAAAACCAGAAATTCAGAGAGTCGATCTCACGCAAACACTGCTTGAAATGAAAATTATTGAAAAAAAACTGAAATTAAAAAATACAAACACTCATTTTTCATTTCCATGGTTTGACGCTCCACCTCAAAATATTCTGCACTCCTGCTCAGCATTATTACAATTTCTAAATGCTTTCGACGAGAATAATAATATCACAAAAATAGGTATTGAAATTGCTCAATACCCCTTGCACCCAAGGCTCGGACGAATTTTATATGAGGCTCATTCAAAAAATATTTTCTCTCAAGCTATTGTTATCGTTTCTCTAATAAATGAGGGATCCATTTTAAAAAGAGGCATACAAGCACCTGACGTTGGAGAATCCGATCTTTATTTTCAATTTAATTTAATAAAGAATTATGTTTTAAAAAATGAATATTCCCTGTTTGAGAAAAGCATAATAGAGACTCAGTCTCTAAAAAGAGTGGAAACGCATATTAGACACCTCTGTCAGCAAAACAAAATAAAATTTACAGATTGCTTTAAACCGGTGAGTATTGATGATTTAAGCTATATAATTTTAATGGGATATCCAGATAGAGTTTGTCAAATTAGAAAACAAAATAAAGTGAATTTATCTGGCAAAAAAGAACTAAATTTATGCCTTGGTGGTGGAGCATTTTTGTCACAATCAAGCGTTGTGCAAGATTCCGAGTTTTTAATTGCAATAGATGCCGAAGAGTCAACTCAAGCTTTATCCCAAGCAAATTCTACTCAAATAAGAATTTGCCACGGAATTAATCCTGAAATTCTTATTGCAGCTCCTGCCTATTTCATTCAAGAAAGTGAAGATTATATTTGGGATGAAAATGCTCAAAGAGTTCGCTCATCAAAAAAAACTCTTTACGGAAAACTCACTTTAGAAGAAATCCCCATTAGACAACACACAAATAAACATGAAGAAATACTATTAAAAGAACTGGCTTCTGCTTGGCCTAAACCGTTTGAAGATGACAATGCACTTCGATATTTAACAAAACGCATTGGACTTGCAAAATTAGCTGATCTTACGATATATACACCAAATTTTTCAGATGAAGATTTTAAACTTTTATTATGCCATATATGTGAAAATAAAAAAAGTTTTGATGAAATTTTAGATAAAGATCTTGAAGATTATTTAGATGAACTGTTACCGTACGAAACAAAAAAGCTATTAAATGAATTTTTTCCTAGCCATATTGTCATTGGCAAAGGACGAAAAGTAAAAATAAACTATGAAGAGGATAAGCCTCCTTGGGTAGCTTCACGTCTACAAGATTTTTTTGGTACTTTACAGACTCCGCGAATTTGTAAAGAATCAATTCCTTTAGTTGTGCATTTGCTAGCTCCAAATATGCAAGCAGTGCAAGTAACAACCGATTTAGCAGGATTCTGGGCAAGAGGTTACTTAGAAATTAAAAAAGAATTATCCCGTAAATATCCTCGACACTCTTGGCCAGATGATCCAAAAACGGCTGAACCTCCAGAGTATGTAATGAGAAGAAAAAGAAAATGATATTAAAATAGTTTATTTTATTTTTCTGATAAAATACTATCCCAAACCGCTATAGTAATAGTATTTCTCTATTAATTACCTATTTAAAAACTATTTTAATTTATGGAGCAAGTGTATTTCCATCAATTTTAATATGAGGTATGTAACCATTATAAGTTATATCGCCGAGATATCCAGCTTTTCCAGTAAAAGATAATCCTTTAGAGCTAGTTGTAAAATTCCTTAAGGTAAAATAGTCAACGTTTGCAGCTTCATTGCTAAACACAATCCAATATTTTCCAGGTTGCAACAATACTATACTTTCTCCTTTAAAAAAGGCATTCAGTTTATCATTATCACTATAAGGTATGTAAGCACTTACTTTATCGGTTAAAGTTCCAAGCGTAACAACGCTCCCTATTTGATTATTTTTATCTTGATAAATACGAAATTTAGCTGTAGGAAGTTGACTGAAACCATTGACAGAGTTTTGATCAACATCTAACTCCACCGAGTTAATAATAACAATATTATCAATGGAAAATTGATAAGCAGATAAAACATTTATTCTAAATATATTACTTGAATCTGGATTTATATTTAAATTGTTAAACAATGTACTTGCATTTAAATTCTGGAAAAAAACTACTATGAAAAAAATAGAGAAAACTTTAATAAATTTTAACATAAAAATATCCTCCAAAAATGAATTATGAATCTATATTATTTTATACCATGTCTGATTAAAGAACTCAAAGAAATGCTAAATGATATTTTATTTTTAAAATTCAGGTTTTATTGTCGATAATTTAGACAGACTTGCTATGAAAAATATAAATATTTCATCGAAAAAAAATATTCGTATATTCATTTATAAAAACTCAACCAAACCAATTAATTTTTCTCATCACGAAAATGCTCAACTTCAAAATCCATTTCAATTTCTTCAACAAGCTTATCAAGACCTTTTTTTGTTCCATCTGCAATTACAAGAACCGTATCATCCCCTGCAACCGTCCCCATTAATGAGTCATAACGTTTTTTTAATATTTCATTTGTTCCATGTACAATATTTTGATCAAGCTGAAAAGCCAATGAATTCGCATGACCGGGGAGTGTATGTAAAATTAAAATATTGGGGGGTGAGACTTTTATTTCGAGAATTGGAATAAATGTTTTAATTTCTGAATTTAATATTTTGTAACAATTTTGCACTTTCACTACACCTAATTTTTTTAATCTTCTGGATAAAGTAGATTGAGGTATAGATAGCCCGAGTCTTTTTAACTTTGCGACAAGTTCCTGCTGATGGGCAATTTTTTCCGATCGAATTAAATTCAATATCACTTCATCATCTTTTTTATCTGTATTTCTCATAGTTTAAACTTTCTATCCAAACAGTGACACCTGCAATCATTTAGTTAAACATTTCTCAAATTAAAAGAAAAGAAAAACTCCAAATACAACTCATCAGTAAATTAAATTAAATAATATTGAATACTTATATAAATTCTTATCTATTTTTATTATTTTTTTCATAAAAACTTGCACTTATCCCAAAATTTCGGTAGTAAATAAAAATCCATTCAAATGGATTTTTATTCATTTAGCACTGATACGCTTCCTTTTACTGAAAGTTACTTTTTAAATATTGAATGTAAACTATAGAAATAAAAAGGATTTAATTATGAAAACAAATTCATCCCCCGTCTGGGGAGGAAGATTTAAAAAACCTCTCGCTCAAAAGACCGTCAAATTTAATGAATCTATCTCGTTTGATAAAAAACTGGCACAGTTTGATATTTTAGGCAGTCAAGCTCATGCAGAAATGCTAGCAAAACAAGGTATTATTTCAGAATTTGAGTCGCATGCAATCATAAATGGATTAAAAAAAATAAGTAAAAAAATAAATTCAAATAAAATAGAGTTCAGTGAAGAAGCAGAAGATATTCATATGAATATTGAGTTATTCCTTATAAAAGAAATCGGAGATACAGCAAAGAAATTACACACCGGTAGAAGTCGGAACGATCAAGTAGCTCTCGATTTAAGACTCTATGTAAAACATGAAATTCAAAATATCCAAAACCTTTTAAATAATTTAAATATATCGATTGAACACATTGCATATTTTCATAAAGAAACAATTCTTCCTGGCTATACTCATCTACAAAAAGCTCAACCTATTACACTTGAAAAATATTTAAAAGCTTATCAAAGTATGTTTCTAAGAGACACAACAAGGCTAAATGATTGTTTAGTAAGAATGGACTACTCTCCTCTTGGGGCTGGAGCTTTAGCTGGCACATCTCTCCCCATTGATAGAGAATTTACAGCAAAAAAACTTGGTTTTAATGGAGTGATTGAAAACTCTATTGATGCTGTCAGTGATAGAGACTTTATTATTGAATTCATTAGTGCAGCAAGCATTATAATTACTCATCTATCAAGATTTTCAGAAGATATGATCATTTGGGCAACAGAAGAATTTAATTTTATTAAATTAGATGATGCTTATGCAACTGGCTCTTCACTCATGCCAAATAAAAAAAATCCTGACATTCCAGAGCTTATTAGAGGAAAAACAGGAAGAATATTTGGAAATCTAATGGGCATTTTAACAGTTATGAAAGCATTACCACTCGGCTACAATAAAGATCTTCAAGAGGATAAAGAAGGATTATTCGATACAGTTGAAACAATTAAAAATTGTCTTGATATTTTTAATGATTTTTTAAATAGCATTACTTTTCAAACAGATAATATGAAAATTTCTGCTACAAATAGCTATATTTGGTCAACACATTTACTTGAGCAACTCGTAAAACAAGGAATAGCATTTCGTATCGCTCACGAAATAATTGGCAATTTAGTCATTTATTGTCTCGATAACAATAAATACTTTAGTCAACTCACAAAAGAAGAATGTGATAAGATATCACCCCATATATTTTCTTCGATCAAACTAATTCACTAAGAAAGAGAACAAAATGATCATTTCAAAGTTCAAATCTTCAAAAATTGCTTTTTTTCTTTCCTTTTTAAGTTTCTCTTTTTCAGATCATTCAGTCGCTAATGAAGAAGAAAATAAAGAAATTGGTATTTTAAAAGTTTGTACATCAGGTGGATTTATTCCTTTTTCTGTTTATACTAAAGATGGTTGGGAAGGTTTTGATATCGATCTTGCAGAAAATTTTTCCGCCTTTTTAAAAACTAAACTTGAAGTTATTAACTATAGCTTTGATGGCATTATTCCTGCTCTTATCACTAAAAAATGTGATCTTATTTTTTCGGGAATGACTATTACAGATGAAAGAAAAAAAACTGTATTATTTAGTGACCCCTATTTCAAAGATGGCTTAAGTTTTATGTATCTTAAAAACAATGCAAAAATTGAAAATATTAATGACATTGCAGAACTCAACCATAAAAAATATAAAATAGGTGTAAAAGTAGGCTATACAAGTGATTTCTATGTAGGTAAAAATCTAAAAAATGCAACAGTTTTAAAATTCAACGAAACCTCAGACATTATAAATGCCTTAAGAAGTAAGAAAATAGATATAATTGTTACAGATTCTAATCATTCAAATATTTTAGTGAAAAAATTTCCGACAATTATGGACTCTAAAAAAACGGATGTTCAAGAAGAGTACTTTGGTGTAGCAGCTCGCAATGATTCTGCAATCTTAATTGATAAATTTAATACCTTTTTAGCTCAGTGGAAAAAGGACGGAGAATACGACAAGAGTTATAATAAATACTTTTAATCCAACTTATTTATTAAAAATTACAACGCAAAAATGACACTAATATTTTAAATATCACTCTCACAAAGTAAACTTATAAAAGAGTCTTCTTTTTGGGGAAAAAACATGAAAAAATCCGATAGACTTGTCATCACGGCTTCATCACTCGGAACTGTTTTTGAATGGTATGATTTTTATTTGTATGGAAGTCTTGCTGTTTTTTTTGGTACTTTATTCTTTCCTAAAGGCAATGACACTGCTGCTTTTCTGGCAAGTTTAGCCACTTTTGGTGCTGGCTTTGCTGTGAGACCCTTTGGTGCACTTATTTTTGGAAGAATTGGTGACCTTGTTGGTAGAAAATACACCTTTTTAATTACAATTATTGTGATGGGACTTTCCACTGCATTTGTGGGCTTACTGCCAACATATGAGGACATTGGAATTTTAGCACCCATTCTTTTAACATTTTTGCGCTTGGCGCAAGGCCTTGCTTTAGGAGGAGAATATGGCGGAGCGGCTACCTTTGTTGCAGAGCACTCTGAACCAGACAAACGAGGATCAAGCACAAGTTGGATTCAAACCACAGCCACCCTAGGCTTTCTATTATCTCTTGGAGTCATATTAACATGTCGCCTTTATTTTGGAGAAAATGAATTTAAGGCGTGGGGATGGAGAATTCCATTTTTAGTGTCAGTAATACTTTTACTTATTTCTGTTTATATTAGATTAAAGTTACACGAATCACCTCTCTTTCTAAAAATGCAGAGCGCTGGGAAGTTATCAAAATCCCCTTTAAAAGAAAGTTTTGCAAAATTTCAAAACTTAAAAATTGTACTTTTAGCCCTGTTTGGTGCAACGGCTGGTCAGGGAGTCATTTGGTATACGGGTCAATTTTATGCTTTATTTTTTCTACAAAATACTTTAAAAATTGATTTTCAATATTCATATATATTAATTTCAGCATCTTTAATTATTGCAACTCCTTTTTTTATTATATTTGGTAAATTATCCGATAAAATAGGTAGAAAAAAGGTAATGATGACAGGCTGTCTCACTGCTGCATTGGCATTTATACCTATATTTAAAGGTTTAACTCAATTTGGCAATCCTGCATTAAGTGCGGCCGTACAATCTTCCCCAATCGTTATATATTCAAATAATTGCCAAAAAGATTGTAAAGACCTTAAAGATTATTTATCTAAAAAAGGATATAATTATGCATATCAAGCTATCTCTCAAGAAGGATTAATGACAAGAATAGGCAGTATAGAAGTTAAAAATTTTGATACTGTAGTATTTGATACAGTTCTAGCTCAAGCGGGATATCCAGCAAAAGCAAATATAAATGAAATTAATTTCCCAATGGTTATTTTATTACTCACAATATTAGTTTTATTTGTTACCATGATCTATGGTCCCATTGCAGCATTTCTTGTTGAATTATTTCCAACTCAAATTCGCTATACATCTATGTCTCTACCATACCATATAGGCAATGGCTGGTTTGGCGGCTTTCTACCTCTAATAGCTGCCAGTGTTGTTGTGCAGACGGGAAATATATATGCGGGACTTTATTATCCCATTGCAATTGCATTGATGACCTTTATCATTGGCACCTTATTTATTAAAGAGACCAAAGATAATGAATTAGATAGACATTAAATTTTAAATTTAAATGTTTATGAAACAATCCTGATATTTTCGGCTTCAGGTCCTCTGGAGCCGTTTCTTATTTTAAATTCAACCTTCTGACCTTCTACTAAGACTTTATAACCCGCTTCTTCAAGAGTGGTATGCTCAACAAAAATATCACTCCCAACATTACTTCTTTGAATAAAACCAATTCCTTTAGATTCTAAAAACCATCTAACTATCCCACATTGATATTCATCATTGTTTGATGACATATGAGCCCCCTAAAAATAAATTACTTTAAACTAATTGGTCTCTTAAAATACTTGAGAATAAATAACCTGTCAAGGTAACAAAGTATAATAATTAAAATATTATATATTTGAATTTTTTTATTTAAAAATGATATTTAATTAGTTTTTTATTAAAACGATCGATAATAATTTTTTTAGTATGGTTCCACTCATTTTGTATTACACTGTAATAAGCTGAGTTTCTTAAACGACCATCAGACATAATCATGTGGTTTCTAAATAAGCCTTCTTTAACAAACCCAAGTTTTTCCATAGCTAATTTAGAAGCAGTATTTAAATCATCCGATTTAAATTCAACTCGATTTAAATTCAGCACTTCAAATAAATATTGCAATAATAATAATTTTACTTCAACATTATATCCCAATTTTTGATAATCAAACCCAAAAAAAGTTGAACCTATTTCAAGTCTTTTATCGGTTAAAGATACATTCGAAAACGAAGTTGAACCGACTGCTCTTCCTGATTTATTTTCTAATATCAGCAGATGAAAAGATTTATTATGAGCTCTTCTCTCCAAAGATTCACTTATAAAATCTTTACATGTCCTAAAATTAATTGGAAAATACTCAAACAATTTCGGGCTAAATACTTCTGAAAGGAGCCCTTCATCTTCTAGCATAAGAGGTCGTATGAAAACAAGTTGTCCATTTAATTTACAATTCTCAAACTGCTTTAACATTTTATAACCCCAACTTATTAAGATTTATTCCATTCATTTCAAGAAACTTTTTAGCATTTTCTTGAAGTTTCTGAATTTTAGGATTCTTATTAATTTCTTCCTTTATTTTAGTGGAAAGTTCTTTGGTGCCATTCTTTGTAAATCTTGCTTGAAGCAGTGCCGTGTCAAGAAAAACCTCTGGATTTAAGACTGTGCCACCTAAAGTCATATTCAACACAAAATTACCACTTTCATCTAAAAAATATTTTGCATATTTACTTTGTTGAAGCAACTTTTCTTTAGTTTTTTTACTCGCAGTAAAGATCGCAGTTCCACGCAATGTTTCATCAAGTCCAACGTCACCATTAAGTTTTAGAAGTCCATCATCACCATCTATGCTATTTCGAACTAACAATTTTCCGTCTTTAACTTCAAAATCACCTTTTACATTATTTAAATTCTTTTTTGAAGTTTCATCTTCACTCAAACTTAATTTTTTAAGAGTTGAAGAATCGACTTTTAATGCTCCAAATGATGTGTTAGAAATAAAATTATTAAATTGTTCTCCTGCTAAAGCAAGCAAACTCTTTGTATTTAAAAAGCCATTATAAAAGAAAAACGAGCCTTTTGCATTTAATGTTTTTGATAAATTTGGACGAGTCGTTCCAGTCCCATTGAATAGCATATTTATATCTGTAATACCATCTAATGGACTTTTAACTAAATCAGCTTTTACAAAGTGAGCAATTTCTTCAATTCGTACTTTATTTAATGCAATATTTCCAGAAAAATTTATTGGAGAGGCTCCTAAATCAGACTTTAGAATAGAAGATAAACTCCCAGAAAATGCATTCATATTTAATTTACTTATTGCAAGTGAGTAATGTTTAATTCGAGCCATGAATGAAAAATTATTAAAAATTAAATCATCATATGATAAATTCCCAATGTTAATTTCTGTGCTAAAATCAGAATCTGCTAGCAATCTTTTTTCATTTTCAGATAAACTAAATTCTTCGCTATCCACAGATGAAATCGCTACAGGTTTTTTTTCTTTCTCTTCAATTTTTTTTGTTGGAAGAGGTGGGGTTTTTACTAAAAATGGCTTAACAATATCCCCCAATTTTAAATTTTTACTTTGAACTCTTAATAATCCATTAAGTGGCTTAATTGAGTCTGTGGCTAGAGCTAAAGTTAAATCGGAATCTGCTAACTTTGAAGAAAGATCGATATTTAAGTTGAGTTGATTAGGTTGTGACAATGAACCAAATACTTTTGTTATCATATCAACTGAAGCATTTAAAAGCATTTTTTTATGCTGAGGAAAAACAATTCCCATATCAGAAAGATCAGATGAGTTTAAAAATATTTTTATATCGGAATTTAATTTTTGAAAATTATCTAGTGAGATCGTTGCTCGCCCATTTAAAGTATGAAGTAAGAATTTAAAATCTTCTATCATAATATTTTGTGGCTTTGCAATTCCACCAAAGTTAAGATTGAATGAAGTTTTCCCATTTTTAACAAATGCATCTCTGAAGTTTATATCTAATTTATCTAAACTCAATAGTCCGCTAAAAATTGTGCTCTTCCATTCATTTGAACTCATTTCAGTATTAGCAATAATTTTTAAACTTATTGGACCTTTTACAGAATATTCTTGACTATTAATATCAATATCAGAAAAAATCTCGATCTTTGTATCACGATCTAAACCAATATTAGAAACCAATACATTTAAGTCTTTCACCTTTGCAATCTCACGATCATATGCACCAGATGCACTTGAAAAAACGAAAGTTGCATTATGAATAGAAAGTGTTTTAACAACAACACGCTTAGATAAGGAACTCAGATTTGAATTTATTTCAGATGAAGTGTTCTCGGCGGCATATGCCGATAAATCAGAACTTGAATTATTTGAATTTCTTTTTATTAAATTTGAAAGATTAGTTTTATTCCCATTTTTAACTACAGTTATTTCTGGGTTTTTTATGGCAATTTCACCAATTATTTTCCCCTGTAATAACGGTAATAAATCAATTTTAAATTTTACATCCTTTACTCGAAGTAACTGAGTATTAAAAAAATTTTCATCGGTATTATCTAAAGTAACATTTTGTAAATTCACTCCTAGTCCGGAAAAAATAGTCAGGCGAGCCGATGAAAAATTAACTTTAGCATTTAATCTTTGCTCAACTGCATTCTGAATTTGTGGTTTAAATTTGTTAAAATCAATCATAAAAGGGAGAGCAATTAGAATTAAAAAAATTACTAAAAAAAAGCTTGAAATACCAATTAACCATTTTTTCTGAGTGCTCACAAATTATCCTACCTTACTCATTTATAGTTTTTAAATCATAACATTGCTTTATAAAAGTCGAACAATATTTTGGAATCTGATCAGAAAAAGCCATTCGCAAATGTCCTCTTTTTTCATCATTATGTGCAAAAAAGGCAGACGGAATTTCCATCATTAATGATGCAACCTGTGGATATGGTGCAATACGATCTTTCATACCATGCATCCAAAGTACGGGTATTCTTACTTCCCTCAAAATTCTTCTTTTTTCAAATGTCTCATTCACAAAATTTCGTGCTTGATCAACATAACCTATAGCAGTTCTCATACGTAGGGGAAAAGATTTTCTCATAAAAGAACCTGTTGCAGGAAATAACCCATCAAAACCATAGTAAGTAAACTTATTTAAAAAATCCTTTAGCCAAGCACTTGGATATAAATAATTCCAAACTTCACCTGCTGCTTTTGAATAAGAATTTATATTTAAAGCAGGAGATACAGCAATTACGCCACTGATATTTCGTGCAACATCTGGACGTGTTGCTGCAATGAGAGCAAGAGAAGCACCCATAGAATGACCCATAAGAAAACAGGATGGACCATCACGTTTGGCACTCAGTCCACTGCGTGACTCTTCACCAAATAACCGAAAAAGCAATAAAGGAAGGCTTCGAGTCGCTTGTTGAAAATCAAGCACTGAGGATCCACCAACCCCATGTCCATCCCAATCAAAAGATAAAACGGACATTCCATTTGCATTTAACACTCGAATCCAGTGCAAGAGAGGATATGAACAATCATCACCAAGCCCATGCATCAAAATAATAAGAGATCTTTGAGCGCTTTCAAAATATTTTGGGACAGATAGAAATGCATTCCCGCCTCCCGTTGAAAGGGGAACTTCATAATAAGTTACAGAAACTTCATGAAGTTTATTTAAAGAAAAATGTCTTCGCTCTTCTCCGCCAAACCTATTATAGCTAATCTTATTAAGACGTTCTGCAACCCAAGATTCAATTGGATACATGTTTTTTTATCCTCAAAAAACAGTGTTCACTTAACATGAATTAGATTATAGCCTTGAGATATAATGAAACAAAGCCCTGCGCCATGTTTCTTAACTTTATACATCATAAGGAATTTTTTAAATGGAAATTCAATTTAGCAAGCAATCATCCATGCAAGAAGTTGAAACTCATTATCCTTTTGCACGTGCGCTTCTTCATAGCAAATTTCATGTGGGAGGCTGTGCAAGCTGTGGTTATGAACCAACTGAAACAATTGAAGAAGTTGCAACAAAACACAAGAAAGATGGCATTGCCATGATAGAAGCTTTAAATCAAGGACTTCTTGACATGCAAAAAGCTGAAATCACAGTTGAAGAATTTGCGAACATGTATAAACGCAATGCAAAAATACTTATTATCGATGTGAGAGAAGAGTGGGAGTTTGAAATAGCAAAGATACCTAATTCAACATTACTCACTGAAGAAAATTTTGAAATGACCTGTGAGAACTCTAAAAAAGTAGAATGCGTTGTTGTTGTATGCCACCATGGACTCCGCTCAATGAACGCAACTTTATATTTGCGAGAAAATGGTGTTACGAATGCAAGAAGCTTGCAAGGTGGAATTGATCTTTATAGTTCAAAAATAGATGCATCTATTCCAAGATATTAGAAAATAGGATAGGCTTAAATTCAACGGTTTTTTTGTGAAAGAACTTGAAAATGCCTATTATAGTTCCAACTGTTTATCATTTTGACAATCAAGAAATACAACATTCAAATTATACAAAATTAGCAGTTGATTATTCAAAGAGAACGATTTCTTGTGAATTACTTGAAACAGCTTCAAATATAAAAATCTTTCAAAAAAAATGGTTTTTACAAAGCTATGATAAGAAAAGAACAATCGAATCTGATGTTTCATTACTTGATTTTTCACTTGCACAAAAATTTCCTAATGTTACATGTGAAACTATTTTATTTGATGGATTGCTCTTTAAAAAATTAAAAATATCTAACTCATTTTCAAACTTTGAAAATTGGCCTAATCTTGCGCCAGGTATTCAAAAGTTTTCATTATCCAATATTTTTAATTTTTCAATTTCAAACTATTTTAAGAATAAAGAGGATTTTCAATATTATTTCTGTAAAAGTGCGGCAAAACAAGATGCAGAAAATTTTTTTTGCTCGCTCCTTGATAAAGACACTGGAGGTATTGAAAGAAAAAATAATGAAACTCATAAAATTTTAAATATAATTGGTAGTGAAAAATATAAAATTTTAAATCTAAATATTGGAATAAAACAGAAAAATAAAACTATACAAAGTACGGGAATTCAGTTTATAATTCAAAATGATGACACTCAAAAATTTTCAATCCCGCCAAATATTCGATTTAATTCCACATACAACGGAAAAAATTTAGAATGTTTCAGTAACGAGTATCTATATACACCAAACAATGACAAAATCGTTTGGCAAAAAAACAACAAAGAAATACCAGACTATTATTCCTATTTATTACCTGAAAATTTTATACAGCTTGGAAGCTCATACACATGTACAAACAATAATGGCGAATCTGATAAATTTGAAGTTTCAAGGAAATATTTAGAAATAATAGGATTAAAACAAATTGAAATTTTAGAAAATGAAGAAAATAAAATCATTCACTATGATGCGAATTTATACTTACCTGAGAATGAATATGAATGGAGTTGCAAAAACAGCCTAAATATTAAATGTGAAGTTATTAAAGATCAAAAGGATCAAGCAATAAACTTGAAAATCACTCCGTCAAATATTTTTAAAACATCTGTATTTCCTGAAAAAATTAAACTTTCTCTTACAGTTGATGACGACTTATTTGAAAAAGAAATCATCGTATTTAATTCAAAGAAAAGTCAAGATTCCACTTTAAATATCTCAAATAATATTTCATTTGAGGTCTCTAAAAATGAAAATCAATTTTCTTGTAATCTCGAAGATTCACTCGAAAAATCAGCCATGTATAATATTTATTGGTACCTTGACAATCAAGAAATAACTGCTTTTAGAAATTTAAATAAAATTAGTACTTTTTTAAATGAAAATTATATTACTTGTATTATTGCTGGAAAAGTTTTGAATAGAAGTATTTTGGGAGCAAAATCTTATTTTGCCGAAAATCCCAGCAAAGAAAATCCTTCGTGGCTTAAAGACAGTTACCTTGTAAATATTAATATGCCTAATAAATTTTTCTTATTTACTGAGAATTTTGAGTCGAATATATACGATGTTAATTGTTCAATAATGGATCAAAATAACAATATTATTTTAAACAATGTTTGTGAAAAACAAAAAGATAAGACACATTATCTTATTTTTAATAACCATATTTTAAATGAAATAAGTAATTATTACAAAGCATTTCCACCGATCGACATATTTAATTTACCCGAACTACAACTCAAAATCTCTCTTCACGAAAAAAATAACTTAAGAAATTATTTCAGTCAAATAAAATTTGTTAATCAAAATTTTAAACCAAATATTTTAGCAAGCGGTATCCAAACTCATAAGAATGGGACACAAGAATGCTATATTTTTGTTAAAGATCCTAATAATTTATTTCTTTCCACTGAATTTTATCTTGAAAAAAATCGTATTACAAGATACGCAAGTTCATTAAATGAGCAAAATTTTCAAGAAAATAATTTCATAAGTAAAGAATTTATAGAAAAGCTAAAAAAAGAAAATATATTTTTTTATTCTAGTTCCTTTAAAGAGAAAAAAGCAGAAGACACCTGTATAATAACAGTGAGTAATGGAACAACTGTCGCTCAGGTCAAAACATCAATAAATCAAAATAATTCTGACTTTAAAAAACTTTTAAAAAATCATCAATCAGAAAAATACAAAATTTCTGCGAAAAAAGGAGCTAAAGTAGATTTTGCATTTAATTTTGTAAAAAAGTTGGATATATCAAATGAACCTTTACAAATATCATTCCATCCTAGTAACATAGAATTGCAGAAAAATCCATTTTCTTTACAATATTCTAATCAAAATGAAAAAAAAACACTCTCAATTTATTATGCAAAAAATATAGTTGAAAATAATCTATTTAGCACTTTATTAAAAAATCATTCAGATGAAAAAAGTAATCAAAACCTTTTAAATGAGAACTCTAAAAATGGATCTGAAAATTATTTCAAAAGCAATGAAGAAGAAAATCTTAATTTCTTTCGAGCCCATTTCTTATCTGCATATTTTTCTCTAAATGAATCCAAAGAGCATCAGAGAACAAATTTTATTTGCAAGTCAACTCCAGAAATGACAAATAAATTTAATAATACATATAAATATTCTATTTTAGTAAATGGCGAGAATTATTTACAACTTAAATCTAATAAACCAAGTATTGAATTTGAACTTAATGATCTTAAAGATTCTGATACAGTTATTTGTCAAATACAATTTGATGATAAAATTGAATCAACATCTTATTCAAAGAAAGATAAAGCAAATATTTTATCTTACTGCTATGGAATGGACAAAAATGGCTCTATTTTTTCATTTCAATGTCCTAATTTTAAAAAATTAAACTATTCAATAGATTATTTTAAGGAAGAACTTATAAAAAAAGTTCAATCACAGTTTCATAACACAAACTTTATTTCATACGTTCATATGGTATTATGGACAGAGTCACAAAAAAATAAAATGAGCTTATCTTTTAGAGTCACAGATAGGGAATGAAAAGGAGCATTTAATGATTGATACAAAGCACATAGCCATTGTTCATCCCGCTGGGAAAGTTCGTATAAATGATAAAGAAAGATTAAAAAATATAAATAAGTTTGAAGAAATGGGATTTCTTATTACAGAAATTAAACCTGAACAAGATTCTCTTGATGGGTGTACAAGTTCTCCCATTTTAGAACGCGCTATGCAATTAAGCCACGCACTGACAATGAGAAAATATAAAATTATTTTTGCTGCAAAAGGAGGAGTGGGATGCACGGAACTTATCCCTTTTTTAGAAAATCTACTTCCACCAGTCTTACCATGTAAAACTCTCGTAGGTTTTTCAGATATTTCATTTTTAGGTATATATTTATCCTTACGATACCCAAACTTCAGATATATCCATGGACAAAACGCATTTTCTTCAAATTTATTTACTGGACCAATGCTCGATCAAAAAGTTTTGTTTGATTTACTCAATGAAAAAGAAGCTGCATTTACATTTAATACAAGCTTCTTTCATGAAAAAATAGTTTTCAAAAATCACAAGATAAATGGCGTTTGTATACCGTTAAACCTCAGTTTAGCAGAAAGTCTTTCCTCCCTAAAACATATTGAGCTTCCTGAGCATAATATATTGTTTCTAGAAGATTGTAATGAACATCTCTATAGAATTATTAGAAAAATAGATAGTCTTATCAATTCCAATTTTTTAATAAATACCAAAGCAATCGTTCTTGGAAACTTCACACAATGTCTTGATGCACAAGAAAAGGAGATTGAGAGATCGCACCTGATTAAAATAATTGCTCATAAAACAAGTTTACCAATACTTGATCTCCCCATTTTTGGGCATGATGAATATCGCTTTCCTTTGGTAGCAAAAGCAAAAGTCATTATAAATTTAAATAATTCTGCAGCAACTATTTCAATTACAAATAAGCTTGAAAGCAACGATCGTATTGCAACAAATTTTCCAACAGAATTATATTGTAAAAAGATAAATAATGCTCATGAAAAACTCAGAATACATATGACAGGAATTGGTGGCACAGGTATGGCACAAGTTGCGGGGTTACTTAAATCTGCGGGCTATAAAATTTCAGGAAGCGATAATCCAATTTATCCTCCTATGGATAAAATTATTGCAGATCTTGGTATTCATCCAGAAATAGGTTTTTTAAATGGAACAATTCAGAAGTACAATCCTGATGCAATTGTATTAGCCAATGTTGTTAGCCGTATCAGCGCAAGTTTAAAGAAAAATGATGAACTAGAAGATATTCTAAGAAAAAATATTCCGGTATTAAGCTTTCCTTCTGCTCTTAGAAAATATTTTCTTTCTCAAAGTAGAAATATTATTGTAAGTGGAACCCATGGCAAAACAACTACAAGCAGTTTAATCACACATGTATTAACTGAGTTAAAAGAAAATCCTTCTTTTTTAATTGGAGGAAGGCCAGCTAATTTCGACGCTGGTTTCGCCTTACGCTCAAGGGATTTATTCGTTCTTGAAGGAGATGAATATGATTCAGCGTTTTTTGATAAAGGACCAAAATTTTTACATTATGAACCCAAAATTTCTCTTATAAATAATATTGAATTTGATCATGCTGATATTTATCCAAATGTCGAAGCAATTGAATCTGAATTCCTACGTCTTGCTAAATTAACAAAAGAAAGAAACGGAATTGTTGTTGCTAATCTAGATGACTCAAGATCATTAAAATGCGCTAAAGAATCAAAAGCTCATGTTATTGGTTTTAGTGCCAATAAAAATATAAAAAATCATTTCCCACATTGGTTGCTCAAAGGATATAAAACTTTCTCAGATGGAATAGAAGTAACATGCCTTCAGCCAAATGGAAAAGAATTTAAATTTAAATCTGGAATTTTTGGTCAACACAACGCACTTAATGCCATTGGTGTCTTAGCCGTTTTGCAAGCAAACCAAGTATTAAAAGAAGGAAAGCCTTTAAAAGAGATTGAAAAATATAAGACAAATTTAAAACATCTTAATGAAATTAAAAAAGCAATGAAAAGCTTTAGAGGAGTCAAAAGACGTTTCGAGCTTCTTCAAGAGCGTAATAATATTACTGTATTTGATGATTTTGCCCATCATCCAACCGCTATCGTGACAACGCTTGAAGCATTTCGCAGTTATATGAAAAGTGTTGGTAAAAAAGGTAAACTCATTGCTTGTTTTGATCCGCGCAATGCAACAATGCGTCGAAGAGTTCTACAAGATCAATTGAGTCAAAGCTTTTTTCATGCTGATGAAGTTTTGCTTGGTAAAGTTCCTCAAGATATGAGAATGCAAAAAGATGAAATATTAGATGGGCTTTCTGTTGCTAAAGCCTGTGGTCAAAAAGCTCGGTATTTTGACGACAATGAAAAATTGCTCGCCACTCTAAAACAAGAAGTAAAGCCAGGTGATACCATTGTATTCATGTCGAGTGGATCATTTGATGGAATACCCCATCGGTTTGCAAAAGAGTTCTAGCAAATAGGATTAAAATGCGCTGCTTGAAAAAAGATTCCAGTTTAAAATTAAAATCTATTTACTGTATAGTTTTTTTAATTTTTTATACTTCATGCCAATCACAAAAAACATCTAACGAAACACAGCCTAATGGCGAAGATCAACAGCATACAATTATTCCCTCGTTATCACAATACGCACAAATTCGACTTGCAAAAATAATTCATGATTCTGAAACAGGGCATTTGACAGGATCACAAGCTGATGAGGCTTTTTTACTTGGGAAAAGCCTTGAAGAAAAAGGCCAGTTAGAAACTGCAGAAATACTTTTCCAAATAAATTATCAATTTTCACAAAGTTTGACTGTAGGTTTAAATCTTGTTAATTTAAAAATTCAACTTAGAAAATTAAATGAAGCTCAAGAGATTGCCAATCGTCTAACGGTTTTATATCCTAAATCTTCAGAACCTGAGTTAGCTCTTGCAAGTATTTATCAATTACAAAATAATACGGTTGCTCTCACTAAAAATCTTGAAAAAGCCTATAAAAAATATCCAAATGATGAAGCCATCGTTATTTTCTATTCTTCATATTCAAAAAAGAATTCTAAAAAAGTTTTAGAAGATTTTTTAAAAAGAAATCCACGATCTAACAATGTACTTATAACTATTGCAAAAATTTATTTTCAAGAAAAAAATTATTCAACTGCACTTATATATGCAAAAAAAGCTTTTTCAATTGATCAAGATATTGTTGAAACAATAAATTTATTAGGGAAAATTCATCAAAACAGCAGAGATTATGCTAAAGCTGAAAAATATTTCAAGCTCGCCTTTGATAAAGAAATGGATAATAACTTAAACGCACAAAATTATGTCAATATACTTTTATTCCAAAATAAAACTCAAGAAGCTCTTTCTATTCTTTTAAAACTTGAAAAAAGCTCAGATGAGCAAGTTCCATTTCCTCCAGAATTTACCTTTCAAATTGCAAAAATTTTACTCTTAAATAGAGAATATAAAGATGCAGAGAAAAGATTAAATGAATTACAAAAAATTAATTTTGAAAATGGATCAATTAAATATTATCTTGCAGTCTGCAATGAAAAAACGCGAAATTTTGAAGTAGCTTTGCAATTACTAAATGAAATAAAGGAAGATAATGAATATTACAGTGAAGCTTTAAAAGCAAAAATAATTATTTTAATAAATACGAATCAAAAAGATTTAGCCGAAAAGCAAATTTTTAAATTTACCTTATCAGATAAAAATGTAATTGAAGATACAATTTTTAAATCATCAATTCTTGCTTATTTTAACAAATACTCAGATGCAGTTGATACATTGAAT
Organism: Fluviispira multicolorata; assembly: GCF_009208585.1. Classification (GTDB taxonomy): domain Bacteria; phylum Bdellovibrionota_B; class Oligoflexia; order Silvanigrellales; family Silvanigrellaceae; genus Silvanigrella; species Silvanigrella multicolorata. The sequence continues at coordinate 13,614 of NZ_WFLN01000005.1, read as the reverse complement.
AAATCAATTTCAACAAATTCTGATGCAAAAGAACTTTATTTAAAAAAGGCTGAATATCTTAAATATATAAAGTCTGGAGAATCCTCTCTCCAACTTGCAGAAAAAATTGTATCCCGTTGGCCTAACTATGCAGACGGTTTAAATTTTTTAGGATATACTCTGGTAGAAAAAAATAAAAAACTTGATTTAGCAAAAAAAGTTCTTTTAAAAGCAGTTACTCTTAATCCAAAAAATGGTTTTTATTTAGATTCATTAGGTTGGCTTTATTATCAAAAAAATGATTTTAAAAATGCCTTCAAATATATTTCAGATGCTTTAAAAATAGAGCCAGACGAACCTGTTATTTTATATCATTTAGCATCTGCCCAAATGAAATTAAAATATTTTGAAGACTCATTGAGAACTTTAGAAAGTACTAGCAAAATTTTAGAAGATATGCTTCCTTATCAGCTGGAGTCCGATCCTGAACTGGCTCGAATTCATCAAAGTATAGAAGCAAAAATTATGGAAGCTAAAAAAGCTATTGATATAAATCCAGAAGAAGACTGAAACGGAATCTGCATGACCACAACCTCTTTTATCCTTCCCCATTTGTTTGAAGCGCTATCTAATGAAATCAGAATAGATCGAGTTGATTGGATTATTGTGACAAAGTATGCTGAATCTTGGAAGTTATCAGTCGCCGATGCACTCCTCGATTTAAATTATGTTGACGAATCCACTCTTGCCCGTTGTTTAGCACGTTCACACAATCTTCCCTATATTCCTAGCCAACAACTTAAATATGATTTTTCTGAAGTCAGTCTAGAAAATTTTGATGATTTGATGAGCGTTGGGGCCGCTCCATTATCAGAACATCGCTTAGCTATTTGCAATCCCTATGATGACCATAGAGGATATTTAGATAATAAATTTTGTGAACGAGAAATGATAGTAACAGAACGTTCAGCAATAATAGATGCTCTCAGAAAACATGGACTTAATGAATGGATAGAAGACGAAGAAAAATTATTTGATATTAAACCTCACCTAAAGTAACAATATATTCACCAACACTTGCAAAGCTAATTTTAAAAATAGCTCCCAAATCATTCTTATCAACTAAAAAAGGAATTCTAATTGTTCTTGTAGTTGGAGTAATTGTTCCTTTATTTGCACTGTCTAACCAACCATCATGAATACGTGCAAAACCATATAATTCATCTAAGTGATAAATACGTTCACCGATAAGTTTTCCTTTTTTAACTTCAACCACCTCAACATTTATTTTTTTAGTTCCTTGTGCATGTTTTTTTGCTTCAGAAATAAATGTGGGTAGGTATCCCACATTAGACAAAGTTAGCTCAGCATATTTTAAATTTTTTTCATTAGAATCTATGAGCTTGATTTCTATTTTTGGTTTTGGTGCTAAATCAACAAGTAATGGAAAAAGCTTAACTTGATTTTGAATGACTTCTGAAATTAATTTTTGTGGAGGATTATTAATTCCAAACTGTACAGGAAACTCAGAGATTTCAACCTCACCCAATTGCGAATGATTGTATCCCTTCCATGGGTGCCCAAAAACCATCGAATTATTTTCACTGCGATCGAATTCATAGAATTGACGCCATTCTTTTTTTGACCAATTTTCGTAACGCTTTATAAATGGTCTTTCCTGCCTTCCCAAACGTGCTGGTAAATCCCATAACTCACAAACATAAGCATAAGCTCCATAAGCATGATAAATATATTCTGTAAGTGCTCCGCGTAAAGGCTTTCCAGGAATATAAGTGAATTCCTGGTGACCAGAAACCGCAGGATATTTTGTTAACTCTTCAAGTTTTGTATCGATATTATGAAAAATACTTCTATCAAACATATTCATCTCTGCGTCAGGAACTTTACCAGATGGTCTAATATAAACACCACCAAAAGTATGATAATTCATCCAGAAATAAATATTCGGTATTTTAGCCGAAAAATCTGCGATTGCACGACTTTCATTTTCAGATAAAGGCATTTTTCCACCTTTATTTTCATTAATATTTGCTTCCCAGTCATGCGGAAAATTGCGATTGAGATCGATTTCATTATCTACAAGATTAAAACTAGAGGGAATGTAACTTCCATCAAAATTTATAATTTTACCTTCTGGATAAATATCATAAAATGGACCTGTATCACCCAACTCTCTGTATCGGATTAATTCTGGATACATTTCATCACAAGTCCAAACTCCAGCTTCACTTTTTTTCCGCATATATCCAATACGATTTTTATTTTGGAATAAATCAATATTAATTTTTCTATTTTCTTTTTCAAGTAAACATTCTCTTTGCCAAACACTTCCCAGTTCTTTTAAAGATCTAGAATCACGTGCGTTGCTCCGACTCACTTTGCTATTCGTAAAATAAAGCTCTGCTCCATCAGGACAAATACGAGGGACAAATACATAATTAATATCAAAATATTTCTTTTCGTTTTCATTTAATTTTGCTTGTAAAAATTCTGCTTGTGCTAATACTGCATTGGTACCAATAAGCTCAATTGAGTGCATGTTTGCATCGAACCAAAGGGTAGGTTGTTCAACCTGCTTTCCTTTAGGATAAACTCGAATAGCAATAATTGCTCGTCCTTCAATTGTTTTTGCAATTTCTAGTTTTTCAACATCACATTTTTTTGGAAAATGATTACATAGGAGTTCTATGTCACTCATCATATCTTTATAATTTAAATATTTTTCATGGAAAAGATACTCTGACATAAAAAACTCCTTTTAATTATGCTAATCCTCAATATCAAAATTATGATAAACATTTTGAACATCATCGTGATCTTCTAGTTTTTCAATTAATTCGAGCGCTGTTTTTACCATTTCTCCGGATAAAGTAACAGAATTTTCGGGAATAAGTTCAAGCCCTGCTTTTTCAAATGGAATTTCAGCGGTAATGAGCGCCTCACGAACAGTCGCAAAATTTGTAACTTCTACATAAACTGTTGTGTAGTTATCTTCTGTTATAATATCTTCAGCACCTGCATCAAGTGCTATTTCCATTATTTTTTCTTCATTTACTTTTTCAGAATCTATTACAAATACACCACGCTTTTTAAACATCCAAGCAACGACTCCCATTTCCCCCATATTTCCACCATTTTTTTGGAAAATGCGACGCAATTCAGGATGTGTTCTATTTCTATTATCAGTTAAAACTTCAACCATAATTGCAGATCCTGCTGGTCCATAACCTTCATAAGTGATTTCCTCAAAGGTCATCCCCTTCATTTCACCTGCACCTTTTTTAATAGCACGCTCTATATTGTCTTTAGGCATACTATTATCTCGAGCTTTATTAACAGCGGTTCTTAATGCAGAATTGCTATTAAGATCACTCCCAGCACGTGCAGTGACCATAATTTCACGAGCAAGCTTAGTGAAAAGACGTCCTTTCGCAGCAGCACTTGATGCCATACGACCTGCAATTGTATTATGACGACCCATACAAAATCCCTTTTTAATAAGTTAAAAATATTAATTGAACAATAAATGCAACATTCCGTAAGAGAAATGCACTTTTGAAAGGTTTACCATTTTGCTTACGGAATGCAAAGCGAAGAAACAGAAGGAGAGATAAAGAATTGATTTTTTTATTTATTCTTAACAATTTCTACTTTTTTTGCTTCAATTTTAAACTTATCACATTGATCACCATTCGGTTTAAAATCTTTATCAATTTCACCAGAAATTCTTAAGTCAACATTCTCATCAAATTTTTCAGTTGGCATATCTTTTTTATGTATTTCAACACAAATTTCACCACCATTATTATCAACAATTAAATATTTTTCACTTCTAATTTCTTTAATTATTTTACCAACTATAACAACACTGTCTTTATCTTTTAATTCAAGAGCTGCTTTTATTGTAATTTCCCCATCCGTTTTTTTAGAACTGACAAAATCTGCATTTGCAACAAAAGAAACAACAAGAGTAGAAAGGATAATTGTAAATTTAATAACTGACATTGAACTCCCCTTTAAAAGAAACAGACACCTTGTCTATAATTCAAATAATGTATCAAGCATTTATATAATGTATCAAGCAAGCCACTCTTGCAAGAAGCAAACTCTATGTTTTGCTGCTCTCAAAAATTTGGGGCTCAGAAAATTTTCTGATACTGTACACCCAATAATGAGTGGATTTTTACTTTTAACAACACTGTGAGGATAAAATGGAAAATAATGAAAGCCAAGACAGATATGGCGAAAACAGAAAAAATTCCGGTTCTAAAAATGAACGTGTGGCCGTCGTCGGCGCAGTTCGTTCACCCTTTGTAAAATCCTTTGGTGTCTTTGAAAATGAAACAGCACTTTCTCTTAGCTTACGTGTTGCTACGGAGCTTATTGCAAGAACGGGAGTGCAAGCGTCGGACATTGATGAATGCATTTGGGGAGTCGTGATTCCTCAAACCAAAAATGCTAACCTTGCAAGAGAAATCGTTTTATTTTCAGGCTTACCAACAACAATTGCAGGATTTACTTTAAATAAAGCATGCAATTCTTCATTGCAAACAGCAGAAATTGCAGCCGATCGCATTCGCCTTGGAAAAAATCAGCTTGTACTTGCAGGAGGGGTTGAAGTTCTCTCTGATGTGCCTATTCCTTTTTCAGATGAAGCACGCCGTTTTTTGACAAAAATGTCGAGAGCAAAATCATTTAAAGAAAGACTTTCTTTGATTGGAAGCGTAAATCCTAAATGGTTTTTACCAAAACCACCCGCACTAGCGGAGCCTTTTACAGGTTTAACAATGGGTGATCATGCAGAGATTATGTGTGTAAAAAATAATATTTCCCGTGCACGCCAAGATGAACTTGCCTATAAAAGCCATAATAATGCAGCAAAAGCAACTGAAGCTGGTCATTTAAAAGATGAAGTTATTCCAATTTGGTGCGGAAAAGATAAAACAATTTTTGTAGATAAAGACAATATGATTCGCTCTGAATCAACAGTTGATGCTTTAAGTAAATTAAAACCCGTATTCGACAGAAAAAATGGGACAATCACTGCTGGGAATGCAAGTCCATTGACCGATGGAGCTTCTGGTTTGCTTCTTGCCAGTGAAAGTTATGTAAAAGATAAAAAACTCCCTGTACTCGGATATCTAGTCGATTTTATTACGGTTGGAGTCGATCCAAACGATCAGCTTTTAATAGGTCCTGCATATGCAATTCCAAAACTTTTAAAGAAAAATAATCTGAGTAAAGACGATATTGATGTCTATGAAATTCATGAGGCTTTCGCGGGCCAAGTTTTAAGCTGCCTCGATGCCATGAAAAATGAAAAATTCTGTAAAGAAAAATTAAATATGCCTCCATTTGGAGAGATTCCCGCTGAAAAAATAAATATCCAAGGAGGAGCAATTGCAATTGGTCACCCTTTCGGCGCAACTGGTGCACGATTAATTGGAAATGCTTTAAGAATTGCAAATAGAAAAAATGGAAAATATGCGGTCGTTGCAGTCTGTGCAGCAGGTGGTATGGGAATGGCTGTGTTACTTGAAACAAAGTAACAATATAGGAGTTATTTAATTATGTCCTCTAATTTAGTTTCAAAATCAAAAGTATTTCAATTTAAATTTGAAAATAATATATGTATTATTGATATGAATGATGAAAGCAAAGGTGTAAATAGTTTTACTCTTGAAATGCTTGCAGATATTGATGAAAATATGCCGAAAATACTTTCAAATGAAAAGCTTGAAGGCATCATCATTAAATCTTCAAAATACAACTGTTTTGCAGCAGGCGCAGATATTTCAATTTTTAAAACATTTACAAGTCAAGAAGCAGGAGAGAAAGGAAGCAAAGATCTTCACAGAATAATGAATTATTTTGCAAATGCTAAAGTACCAACAATTGCGGCTATTCACGGCACATGTCTTGGTGGTGGACTGGAACTTGCACTTGCATGTCATTATCGTATTTGCACAACTCATTCTTCAACTCAGCTTGGATTACCAGAGGTTCAACTGGGAATATTACCAGGAGGAGGAGGAACCCAAAGACTTCCACGCGTAATCGGAATCACTCAAGCTCTCGATCTCATTCTCACTGGGAAAAAAGTAGATGGAAAAAAAGCTCTTAAAATTGGATTGGTAGATGATCTTGTCCCAGAGAATCAACTCTATGAAAAAGCTATTGCACTCTGCAAAAAGAAAAAAGGCAATATAAGAAGATTGCCTTCCTCTTTAGGAATTGTGACTTCAATGCAAGGTAACTTCGACATGCAAAAAATTGCTCTCGAAGGAAATCCATTTGGCAGAGCAATGATAACGAAACAAAGCCGTGCGATGGTGATGAAAAGCACAAAAGGGCGTTATCCAGCTCCTTTAAAGGCATTAGAAGCTGTAATGCGTGGTGTGGAGATGCCTATGGAAAAAGGGCTTGCTATTGAAGCAAAGCTGTTTAGTGAGCTTGTTGTCAGCGAAGAGAGTCGAGCACTTGTTCATATCTTTAATATCATGACAGCAGCAAAGAAAAATCCTTATACAAAAGCAGTACAAGAAAATGCAAAAAAAGAATATATTGACGTTCTTTTAAACGGAGATTCCTCAGTGGGAGTTTTAGGTGCTGGCCTAATGGGAAGTGGAATTTCCACTGTGCTTGCTGAAAAAAAAGTTCGTACAGTAATGATTGACAGAGAGTCGGCTGGATTACAGCGCGGCTTAAAATCTGTCAGCAGTTACTTTGAAGAGCGCTTTAAAAAAAGAAGAATCAAATGGTTTGAAAGAGATTCACAAATATACAGAGTGAGTCCTTCAATGGATTTTACAACTCTTAAAACATCTCCCATTGTCATAGAAGCCGTTTTTGAAGATGTAAAAATAAAACATGATGTTTTAAAAAAATGCGAAAATTCAATTGCAAATCCTAATTTTATTTTTGCAACCAACACAAGTAGCCTTCCTATTCATAAAATTGCTGCGGGCGCTAAAAAACCAGAAAATGTTGTTGGCATGCATTTCTTCTCACCTGTTCCAAAAATGCCCTTAGTCGAAATAATTACGACAGATAAAACTTCACACGAAGCTGCATCTGCTGTTTTTGATCTGGCTACAAAAATGGGAAAACAAATTATTGTTGTAAATGATGGTCCAGGATTTTATACGACTCGTATTTTAGCATTCCAAATTGCTGAAGCCTTAAATATTTTAGCAGAAGGCGGAAAAATAGAAGATGTAGACAACGCAATGGAAAAATTTGGCATGCCTGTAGGCCCTATTACATTGCTTGATGAAGTGGGAATTGATGTTGGTGAACATATTATTCAAGTTTTATTTGAAGCTTTTTCTGAAAGACTTAAAGTACCAAATGAAATAGAAAATATTGCAAAAGAAGATCGTAAAGGTAGAAAAAATAATAAGGGATTTTATTGTTATGTAGACAATAAAAAAGACAAGCCTGATTCTTCCATTTATAAACACTTCAATATGGAAAGAATTAATTTTGATCACCAAGAAATTGCAGATCGTTGTATGTATGTTTTTTTAAATGAAGCGGCGCGTTGTCTCGATGAAAAAATAATTAAGTCTGAAGATGAAGGTGATTTAGGCGCAATATTTGGCCTCGGATTTCCTCCATTTTTAGGTGGCCCTTTTCATTATGCAAAAGTGCTTGGAAAAAAGAATGTAAAAGAAAAATTAAAAGAATTAGCTCAAAAACATGGAAAACGTTTTGAACCCGCAGCCTATTGGAATTTTTAATGCATGAGCTGCTTGACAGTAATTCATTTAATCTTTACTGTTCAAATCGAATACGAAGCAACTGAGGGAAATATGACTAACACGACTCATAATAAGAAAAATAAAATAAGCGAAAACAAACTAAATATTTCTACTATTGTCCTAGCTGTCATTATTATTGTGCTCGTAGTCCTACTCCCACTCAGCGAGGGCTTTGTATAAAGTTATTCAGACAAAATAACTAACTATAAACCCCCGCAGCTCCAAAGCTCGGGGGTTTTTCAGTTCCAATTAAAAGAGAAAATAAAATGGAAAAAATCACTGGTGCAGCCATGCTGCTCAAGTCGTTACTTTGTCAAAAAACGGAATTGATATTTGGTTACCCTGGTGGAGCAATTATGCCGATATATGACGCTCTATTTAGTTATAATAAAAAAATTCGGCATATATTAACAAGACACGAGCAAGGCGCAATTCATTCCGCGCAAGGTTACTCTAGAGTAACAGGCAAAACAGGAGTTTGTTTTGCAACTTCAGGACCAGGAGCAACTAATTTGATTACTGGTATTTGCGATGCCATGCTCGATTCCACTCCTGTAGTTTGTATAACAGGACAAGTACCAAGTAATTTATTAGGCACAGATGCATTTCAAGAAGCAAATATTATTTCAATGACAACTTCAATTACAAAATGGAACTATCAAATTACAAAAGCAAACGAAATTCCATTTGTCATTGCAAAAGCTTTTTACATTGCAATGACCGGTAGACCGGGGCCCGTCTTAATAGATATAACAAAAGATGCACAATTTGAATTAACAGAATATGAAGAGAAATTATTTTCTTTTGAAAACCTAATAAAGATAAATAATAGTGGTTATTTAAATAACATTTCTCTTGCAATAAATTTAATAAATAAAGCAAAAAAACCTTATTTATTAGTAGGACATGGTGTTACAATTGCAAAAGCTGAAGACGAAATATTAAAATTTACAAACAAAACGAGAATACCAGTTGCAAGCACTCTTTTAGGATTATCTGCATTTCCATGCAATCACCCCTTATATGTGGGCATGCTTGGCATGCATGGTAATTATGGAGCTAATATTCTTACAAATGAAGCTGATTTAATAATTGCAGTTGGCATGCGATTCGATGACAGAGTCACAGGAAATCTAAAATCATATGCCAAGCAAGCTAAAATCATCCACATCGACATCGATCCTTCAGAAATAAATAAAAATGTTATATGCACTGTTCCATTAGTTGGAGATGCAAAAGAAATTTTACAAATTCTTATAAATGGAGTTGAAAAAAATAATCATGACAATTGGCTCAAAAAATTTAGAGAGTGTGATGATATTGAATATCAAGAAGTGATTAAAAAAGATCTTGAAAAATCAGATGAAAAAGAAATAAAAATGGCGGAAGTGATAAATCTTTTGTCAGAAAAAACAAATGGAAAATCAATATTAGTAACGGACGTTGGACAGCATCAAATGATTGCTGCGCGTTATTATAAATTTACTAATAATAATTCGCATATTACTTCAGGTGGCTTGGGCACAATGGGCTTTGCATTGCCTGCAGCCATTGGAGCAAAACTAGGGGCAGAAGAAAGGGAGGTGATTGCAATCATTGGTGATGGTGGATTTCAAATGAATATCCAAGAATTGGGTGTTGTTATGCAAGAAAATATTCCATTAAAAATAATTGTTTTAAATAATAGTTTTTTAGGAATGGTGCGTCAATGGCAAGAATTATTTTTTGAAAATAGAATTTCGAGCACTGAAATGCACAATCCAAACTTTATTAAAATAATTGAAGGATATGGAATCCGTGCAAATAAAGCGGAAAATCATACAGAACTCAATGATTATTTAGATGAACTACTCGCTTCCAAAGAATCTTATTTTTTAGAGGTTAAGGTTATAAAAAATGAAAATGTTTTTCCTATGATCCCTGCTGGAGCAGGTGTGAGTGATGTTCGCTTTTCTTAACAGGAGACTTCATGAATTCGACTTACGTTATATCAATCATTGCAGAAAATACTTTAGATATTTTTCAAAGATTATCGGTCGTCTTTTCTCGAAATCGTCTTTTTATAAATCAATTTAATTTTGAAGCATCAAAACAAAATTTAAACTCTCATTTTTATATTGAAATAAGTACAGATGAAATAAAAATGGAACGAGTCGTTAAACAGTTAAAAAAAATAATTGAACTTTCAGATATCAAAGCTGTTCATAAAAATCATTTTAATACCAATAATAAGGATGTTTACTTATGTCAAAATTAAAATTTTCTTTTACCGAAGAAACTGTTTTTACACGTGAAGAATTTTCTCTTGAAAAAGCAAAAAATGTTTTAAAAGACGAAGTCATTGCAGTTATTGGCTATGGAGTACAAGGCCCAGCCCAAGCACTTAATTTAAAGGACAATGGTTTTAATGTCATCATTGGACAAAGAAAGAACTCTTCCTCATGGGATAAAGCAATTGAAGATGGCTGGGAACCGGGAAAAAATTTATTTTCAATTGAAGAAGCTTGTAAAAAAGGATCCTTTATCAGTTACCTTTTGTCCGATGCGGCACAAATGCAAATGTGGAATATCGTACGTGAATATCTTACTCCAGGTAAAACACTTTGTTTTTCACATGGATTTTCTGTGACATATTCTGACAAAACAGGAGTTATCCCTCCTCAAGGAATTGATGTTGTTCTCGTTGCACCTAAAGGTTCTGGGCGAAGTGTAAGAACACTTTTTAAAGAAGGCAAAGGAATCAATTCTAGCTACGCCATTCACCAAGATGCTTCTAAGCATGCCGAAGAAAAAGCTCTCGCATATGGAATTGGGGTCGGCTCTGGCTATTTATTTCAAACAAACTTTAAACATGAAGTTTATAGTGACCTTTGCGGTGAACGTGGTGTTTTAATGGGAGCATTGGCAGGAATTATTGCAGCACAATACGAAGTCTTACGAGAAAATGGGCACTCTCCAAGCGAAGCATTTAACGAAACAGTCGAAGAATTAACACAAAGTCTTGTTCCTTTAATTTCTGAAAATGGAATGGATTGGATGTTTAAAAATTGCTCAACCACAGCACAAAGAGGGGCTCTTGACTGGATGCCACGCTTTAAAAAAGCAACTCTTCCCGTTTTTAATTCACTCTATAAAAGTGTAGCAAGTGGCGAGGAAGCACGCATTGTTATTTCTGCAAATAGCAAACCCGATTATAAGGAATGCTTAGAAAAAGAACTCGATCGTTTACACAATGAAGAAATTTGGCAGGTTGGTAAAACTGTAAGAAAACTTCGTCCTTAATCATTTTTAAAAAACTGGCAAAAAGAGTAGAGAAGTTTTTAATACTTATTATAGATTTCTCTAAACTCTCTTATTTTTCATTTATTAAAGTAACAGAATAGAATATTGATGATGAAATTAAATAAATTTAGCTCTCGCATTACTGAACCTGCTTCTCATGGCGCAGCCCAAGCTATGCTCTACGGAACAGGAATGACAGATGAAGATTTTAAAAAGGCACAAGTGGGCATTGCCAGCATGTGGTACGAAGGTAACACATGCAATATGCATCTTTTAGATTTGTCCGAACACGTTAAGAAAGGGGTTGAAGATGCCGGTCTTGTCGGAATGCGTTTTAACACCATAGGTGTGAGTGATGGTATTTCCATGGGCACCGATGGAATGAGTTTTTCATTACAGTCTCGTGACTTAATTGCAGATTCGATTGAAACAATTATGTCTGCACAGTGGTACGATGGCTGTATTGCAATTCCTGGCTGTGATAAAAATATGCCAGGTTGTCTTATTGCTCTCGGGAGACTCAATCGCTCAGGCTTCATTGTTTACGGTGGTACCATTCAACCTGGAAGATTAAATAATAAAGATATTGATATCGTTTCTGCCTTTCAATGCTATGGAGAATATTTAGCTGGAAAAATCAGTGACGAAGAAAGAAAAAAAGTTTTAAAAAAAGCATGTCCAGGAGCAGGCGCTTGCGGTGGAATGTACACTGCAAACACAATGGCCAGTGCTATCGAAGCTTTGGGTATGAGTTTACCTTATAGTTCTTCAACTCCTGCAATAGATAATTTAAAAGTGCAAGAGTGTTTTCAAAGTGGCGCTGCTATACGCAATCTCCTTGAAAATGACATTAAACCTTCTGACATTATGACCCGCAAAGCCTTTGAAAATGCCATGGTGCTCATCACTGTACTAGGAGGATCAACCAATGCTGTTTTGCATTTAATAGCTGTAGCCAATTCTGTTGGAATAAAATTAACTCTTGATGATTTTCAAGAAATAAGTAACAGGGTTCCTTTATTAGCAGATTTTAAGCCCAGTGGTAAATACACAATGGCTGACTTGCAAAAAGAAGGCGGTACACCAGCTGTTATGAAAATGTTACTTGAAAATAATTTATTGCATGGAGATTGCTTAACAGCTACAGGAAATACCCTTGCAGAAAACTTAAGCAAAGTACCAGGTCTTGCCCCTGAGCAAAAAATTATTCATCCTTTAAGTGACCCCATAAAAAAAACAGGTCACTTACAAATTCTTAAAGGAAATTTAGCACCAGAAGGTTCAGTCGCTAAAGTAACAGGAAAAGAAGGCCTGCGCTTTAGAGGAAAAGCAAGTGTCTTTAATTCTGAAGAAGACATGCTTGCAGCTCTGGAAAATAATAAAATATTTAAAGGTGATGTTGTGGTCATTCGCTACGAAGGTCCTAAAGGTGGACCAGGTATGCCCGAAATGCTTAGCCCCACATCTGCTATTATGGGGGCAGGACTTGGCAATAATGTTGCCCTTATTACCGACGGTCGTTTTTCAGGAGGATCTCATGGTTTTATAATTGGACATATTGCTCCCGAAGCGCAAGTGGGTGGTCCAATCGCTCTGGTCGAAAATAATGATTTTATATTAATTGATATAGAAACCAATACAATTCACTTAGAAGTCTCAGATGCTGAATTAAATATTCGAAAAGAACGCTGGGTCATGCCACCCTATAAAGTAACAAAAGGCACTTTATTTAAATATATCAAAAATGTCTCTTCTGCAAGTTTAGGATGCATTACTGATGGAGAATAAGCTTCCCATTTTAATTAAAATTAATTCCTTCACCCATTTTGCCAAAAAGCAATTATTTTAGCAGTAGAAAATCATACATCTGCTGCATTTATTTATAGTTAAAAAATACTTAAAATTTAAAACTATAGTTATTTTAATCTAAATGTATAAAATTAAATTTTATGATTAACACTCGCTTTTATTAATTACTTTCTGTTAATGTGATTTTCAATATGTTTTTACTTTATGATGGATGCTATTTTTTATCTCATAAATGGAGTTTATATGAATTTAACAAAAGCCTATGCAGCTCTCGATGCAAAATCAAAATTACAAATGCATAAAATTGAACGAAGAGAAGTTGGAGCAAAAGATATTCTCATTGAAATTGAATATTGTGGAGTGTGTCATTCTGATATTCACTCTGCTCGCAATGAATGGGGCGGAACCATTTATCCAATAGTGCCTGGCCATGAAATTGCAGGAAAAGTTATAAAAATAGGATCACAGGTGACTCAATTTAAAATTGGTGATCAAGTCGGCGTAGGCTGCTTCATTGATTCCTGTCGAACTTGTCCTGCTTGCAAGGAAGGAGTGGAGCAATATTGCGATGCTGGATTTATTGGCACATATAATGGTATTGACAAGCAAACAAATAAACAAACATTTGGAGGTTATTCGTGAACTTCTCGCCCCTAAAGGGAGCGAGCTTCTGAAGTCATAGGAATCAGCGGATTAGATTGCTCTAATTTCGTCTTACTTATTCCTCGTCCAGCTTTACTTCGGCTAGTCCCTAGCCTAG
>NZ_WFLN01000003.1:0-1779 GCF_009208585.1 Fluviispira multicolorata | reverse complement strand
TGCAGAAACAGAGTGCGGGTCCCTTGACCTAGAATGGACTCTCTGTACCCGAAGGTATGAGCTGTCTGTATTCCTAGAAAGGAGGTGATCCAGCCGCAGGTTCCCCTACGGCTACCTTGTTACGACTTAACCCCAATCATCGCACAAGCCTTGGCATGCTGTCTCCTTGCGGTTAACCCACATGCTTCTGGCTTATACAACTTTCGTGGTTTGACGGGCGGTGTGTACAAGACCCGGGAACGTATTCACCGCAGCCTGCTGATCTGCGATTACTAGAGATTCCAACTTCATGTGGTCGAGTTGCAGACCACAATCCGAACTGAGACCATGTTTTTGCGTTTGGCTCCACCTTACGGTCTAGCTTCGCTTTGTCTTGGCCATTGTAGTACGTGTGTAGCCCTGGATGTAAGGGCCATGAGGACTTGACGTCATCCCCACCTTCCTCCGGTTTATCACCGGCAGTACCCCTATAGTTGCCAACTTAATGATGCCAAATAAGGGAAAGGGTTGCGCTCGTTGCGGGACTTAACCCAACATCTCACGACACGAGCTGACGACAGCCATGCAGCACCTGTATCCGTGTGTATTGCTACTATTACGCATCTCTGCGCTTTTCACGGTATGTCAAACCCAGGTAAGGTTCTTCGCGTTGCTTCGAATTAAACCACATACTCCACCTCTTGTGCGGGTCCCCGTCAATTCCTTTGAGTTTTAGCCTTGCGGCCGTACTCCCCAGGCGGATAACTTAGCGCGTGAGCTACGGTACTGAGGGGGTCAACTCCCCCAACACCTAGTTATCATCGTTTACGGCGTGGACTACCAGGGTATCTAATCCTGTTTGCTCCCCACGCTTTCGTTCCTCAGCGTCAGTATTTAGCCAGGTGGTCGCCTTCGCCTCCGGTGTTCCTGCTGATCTCTACGGATGTCACTCCTACACCAGCAATTCCACCACCCTCTCTAAAACTCAAGAATTACAGTCTCAAATGCACGTCCCAGGTTAAGCCTGGGGATTTCACACTTGACTTGTCTTCCCGCCTACGAACCCTTTACGCCCAGTAATTCCGAACAACGCTTGCACCCTTCGTATTACCGCGGCTGCTGGCACGAAGTTAGCCGGTGCTTCTTACTCTGGTACCATCAAATGCAGGACTTATTAACTCCTGCACCCTTCTTCCCAGCCGAAAGAGCTTTACAACCCGAAGGCCTTCATCACTCACGCGGCGTTGCTGCGTCAGGGTTTCCCCCATTGCGCAATATTCCCCACTGCTGCCTCCCGTAGGAGTCTGGACCGTGTCTCAGTTCCAGTGTGGCTGATCGTCCTCTCAGACCAGCTACCCATCTTCGCCTTGGTGGGCCGTTACCCCGCCAACAAGCTAATGGGACATGGGCTCATCCTCTGGCAACCGGCCTTGCGGTCCCGGCTTTTCCAAACAACTTACGTCGCTTGCTTATGCGGTTTTAGCTACAGTTTCCCGTAGTTATCCCACACCAAAGGGCAGATTCCCATGCATTACTCACCCGTGCGCCACTAATGTATTGCTACATCCGTTCGACTTGCATGTGTTAGGCACGCCGCCAGCGTTCGTTCTGAGCCAGGATCAAACTCTTAGCTCTAATTACTTACTCCCAAACTTACGTTCAGAAGATTTTTTTTTCTCTTGACGGCTCGTCTTTTATCTCGAGCCCCGAAGCCTCTTTATCTCTCAACTTGCGCCGATTGACTCAAAGCCTCTAAGGACCCGCACTCTGTTTCTGCTCTCTTCTCTTGTCAAATAACTT
>NZ_WFLN01000026.1 GCF_009208585.1 Fluviispira multicolorata | reverse complement strand
GGGAAATCAGAGCAAGAATTATTAGATGAGTATTCCAATTTGGATGAGGAATCACTAAATTACCTTACTGTAGGAATTGATCGTGGCATTGTAATTCCATTTCAAACTAGTAATCAATTAAGTTATGATTTCGATGATAAGTTAAAAAATAAAATTAAGCTTAAACAAAAAAAGTTAAAAAAGTATCAAAGAAAATTAGCACGTCAAAAAAAA
>NZ_WFLN01000025.1 GCF_009208585.1 Fluviispira multicolorata | reverse complement strand
AAGCTTTCTTGGCAGCTCGCCGATGCTTTTCGCAGCCTGACACGTCCTTCGTCGCTTCTCGATACCTAGGCATCCTCCGTACGCCCTTAATCGCTTGAGGAAAAATATCACTCAAACTATTCGCTTTTAAGCAAGTCTCCTCGCTTATAAACCTTTGCTCAAAACAAGTCGCCTTGTCTTGAACTTCTCTAGAAAAAGATTCCTACAAGTCTCTTCTTCTAGTTTCTCGT
>NZ_WFLN01000024.1 GCF_009208585.1 Fluviispira multicolorata | reverse complement strand
AATAAGTTCCCAAAACTCTTTTCTAATAAAATAAGAAGATTTCCCTTTTAGTTTGCTAACAACAATTGCAACAGAGTGTTTTGGGGGAATGCTAACAAGAATGTGCACGTGATCGTCTTCACCATTAAATTCGATTAATTCGCAATCTATTTGTTCGCATGTTTCTTTAAAAATAATCTTAGTACGTTCAAGAATTTCTTTTGTAAAAACTCCACGTCTGTATTTTGTAACA
>NZ_WFLN01000023.1 GCF_009208585.1 Fluviispira multicolorata | reverse complement strand
CACGTGATCGTCTTCACCATTAAATTCGATTAATTCGCAATCTATTTGTTCGCATGTTTCTTTAAAAATAATCTTAGTACGTTCAAGAATTTCTTTTGTAAAAACTCCACGTCTGTATTTTGTAACATTGTAATTCCATTTCAAACTAGTAATCAATTAAGTTATGATTTCGATGATAAGTTAAAAAATAAAATTAAGCTTAAACAAAAAAAGTTAAAAAAGTATCAAAGAAAATTAGCACGTCAAAAAAAA
>NZ_WFLN01000002.1:0-1842 GCF_009208585.1 Fluviispira multicolorata | reverse complement strand
TGCAGAAACAGAGTGCGGGTCCCTTGACCTAGAATGGACTCTCTGTACCCGAAGGTATGAGCTGTCTGTATTCCTAGAAAGGAGGTGATCCAGCCGCAGGTTCCCCTACGGCTACCTTGTTACGACTTAACCCCAATCATCGCACAAGCCTTGGCATGCTGTCTCCTTGCGGTTAACCCACATGCTTCTGGCTTATACAACTTTCGTGGTTTGACGGGCGGTGTGTACAAGACCCGGGAACGTATTCACCGCAGCCTGCTGATCTGCGATTACTAGAGATTCCAACTTCATGTGGTCGAGTTGCAGACCACAATCCGAACTGAGACCATGTTTTTGCGTTTGGCTCCACCTTACGGTCTAGCTTCGCTTTGTCTTGGCCATTGTAGTACGTGTGTAGCCCTGGATGTAAGGGCCATGAGGACTTGACGTCATCCCCACCTTCCTCCGGTTTATCACCGGCAGTACCCCTATAGTTGCCAACTTAATGATGCCAAATAAGGGAAAGGGTTGCGCTCGTTGCGGGACTTAACCCAACATCTCACGACACGAGCTGACGACAGCCATGCAGCACCTGTATCCGTGTGTATTGCTACTATTACGCATCTCTGCGCTTTTCACGGTATGTCAAACCCAGGTAAGGTTCTTCGCGTTGCTTCGAATTAAACCACATACTCCACCTCTTGTGCGGGTCCCCGTCAATTCCTTTGAGTTTTAGCCTTGCGGCCGTACTCCCCAGGCGGATAACTTAGCGCGTGAGCTACGGTACTGAGGGGGTCAACTCCCCCAACACCTAGTTATCATCGTTTACGGCGTGGACTACCAGGGTATCTAATCCTGTTTGCTCCCCACGCTTTCGTTCCTCAGCGTCAGTATTTAGCCAGGTGGTCGCCTTCGCCTCCGGTGTTCCTGCTGATCTCTACGGATGTCACTCCTACACCAGCAATTCCACCACCCTCTCTAAAACTCAAGAATTACAGTCTCAAATGCACGTCCCAGGTTAAGCCTGGGGATTTCACACTTGACTTGTCTTCCCGCCTACGAACCCTTTACGCCCAGTAATTCCGAACAACGCTTGCACCCTTCGTATTACCGCGGCTGCTGGCACGAAGTTAGCCGGTGCTTCTTACTCTGGTACCATCAAATGCAGGACTTATTAACTCCTGCACCCTTCTTCCCAGCCGAAAGAGCTTTACAACCCGAAGGCCTTCATCACTCACGCGGCGTTGCTGCGTCAGGGTTTCCCCCATTGCGCAATATTCCCCACTGCTGCCTCCCGTAGGAGTCTGGACCGTGTCTCAGTTCCAGTGTGGCTGATCGTCCTCTCAGACCAGCTACCCATCTTCGCCTTGGTGGGCCGTTACCCCGCCAACAAGCTAATGGGACATGGGCTCATCCTCTGGCAACCGGCCTTGCGGTCCCGGCTTTTCCAAACAACTTACGTCGCTTGCTTATGCGGTTTTAGCTACAGTTTCCCGTAGTTATCCCACACCAAAGGGCAGATTCCCATGCATTACTCACCCGTGCGCCACTAATGTATTGCTACATCCGTTCGACTTGCATGTGTTAGGCACGCCGCCAGCGTTCGTTCTGAGCCAGGATCAAACTCTTAGCTCTAATTACTTACTCCCAAACTTACGTTCAGAAGATTTTTTTTTCTCTTGACGGCTCGTCTTTTATCTCGAGCCCCGAAGCCTCTTTATCTCTCAACTTGCGCTGATTGACTCAAAGCCTCTAAGGACCCGCACTCTGTTTCTGCTCTCTTCTCTTGTCAAATAACTTCTCTTTGCTTCACTTAGCCTTCTCTTTTTATGAGTGACTTCGCTAGCAGCGAGAACCTTTAGC
>NZ_WFLN01000022.1 GCF_009208585.1 Fluviispira multicolorata | reverse complement strand
CTAAATCAAAAAAATTAGGTATTTTAAAATTCAAAGCTCATAGAGAATTCGGATCTCCACAACAAATTGTAATTGGGAAAAAGAATGATAATTGGTTTGTTTCTTTCTGTTACGAAGTCGAAAACAGCGGGAAATCAGAGCAAGAATTATTAGATGAGTATTCCAATTTGGATGAGGAATCACTAAATTACCTTACTGTAGGAATTGATCGTGGCATTGTAATTCCATTTCAAACTAGTAATCAATTAAGTTATG
>NZ_WFLN01000021.1 GCF_009208585.1 Fluviispira multicolorata | reverse complement strand
CAGCCAAAACGAGACTTAGAATAGAGAGATAATAAGAAGAAGAAAGAAAGTAAAGGATAAAGATAATAATTGAAGTGATATTTTTCTCAAGCCGTCAGGGCGATTAGTAATGGTTAGCTGAACGCCTTGCAGCGCTTACACATCCATCCTATCAAACTTGTAGTCTTCAAGTGCCCTGTGAGATTTCTCTCGGGGAAGTTCATCTTGGGATCAGTTTCCCGCTTAGATGCTTTCAGCGGTTATCTATACCGAACA
>NZ_WFLN01000020.1 GCF_009208585.1 Fluviispira multicolorata | reverse complement strand
AATTATTTTTGCTGCATTGATATCAGCATTGTCATGATTTCCGCATAATAAACATAAGAAATTATCTTGTGTTTTTCTATTATCGGCGTGAGTGTGGCCACAATTGGCACATTCCTGACTAGAATAATGAGGTGAAACTTTAACAACTAATTTACCATATTTTTTAGCTTTATATTCTAAAAACTCTATTGTTTTTGCTAATCCTTTTGATAGCAGTTCTCTATTTAAACCTGCTTTGGCTTTTCGCATATTTGG
>NZ_WFLN01000019.1 GCF_009208585.1 Fluviispira multicolorata | reverse complement strand
CTAAATCAAAAAAATTAGGTATTTTAAAATTCAAAGCTCATAGAGAATTCGGATCTCCACAACAAATTGTAATTGGGAAAAAGAATGATAATTGGTTTGTTTCTTTCTGTTACGAAGTCGAAAACAGTGGGAAATCAGAGCAAGAATTATTAGATGAGTATTCCAATTTGGATGAGGAATCACTAAATTACCTTACTGTAGGAATTGATCGTGGCATTGTAATTCCATTTCAAACTAGTAATCAATTAAGTTATG
>NZ_WFLN01000018.1 GCF_009208585.1 Fluviispira multicolorata | reverse complement strand
ATTCTAGGTCAAGGGACCCGCACTCTGTTTCTGCAATCTTTTCAAGTTTAAATAGCAAAATAATATTTAGTTTTTTGACAAGAGAATAAGAAGAAGAAAGAAAAGTTTTCATATCCTAGTGAGGAGAAGAAGACGAGAAACTAGAAGAAGAGACTTGTAGGAATCTTTTTCTAGAGAAGTTCAAGACAAGGCGACTTGTTTTGAGCAAAGGTTTATAAGCGAGGAGACTTGCTTAAAAGCGAATAGTTTGAGTGATATT
>NZ_WFLN01000001.1:0-1854 GCF_009208585.1 Fluviispira multicolorata | reverse complement strand
TGCAGAAACAGAGTGCGGGTCCCTTGACCTAGAATGGACTCTCTGTACCCGAAGGTATGAGCTGTCTGTATTCCTAGAAAGGAGGTGATCCAGCCGCAGGTTCCCCTACGGCTACCTTGTTACGACTTAACCCCAATCATCGCACAAGCCTTGGCATGCTGTCTCCTTGCGGTTAACCCACATGCTTCTGGCTTATACAACTTTCGTGGTTTGACGGGCGGTGTGTACAAGACCCGGGAACGTATTCACCGCAGCCTGCTGATCTGCGATTACTAGAGATTCCAACTTCATGTGGTCGAGTTGCAGACCACAATCCGAACTGAGACCATGTTTTTGCGTTTGGCTCCACCTTACGGTCTAGCTTCGCTTTGTCTTGGCCATTGTAGTACGTGTGTAGCCCTGGATGTAAGGGCCATGAGGACTTGACGTCATCCCCACCTTCCTCCGGTTTATCACCGGCAGTACCCCTATAGTTGCCAACTTAATGATGCCAAATAAGGGAAAGGGTTGCGCTCGTTGCGGGACTTAACCCAACATCTCACGACACGAGCTGACGACAGCCATGCAGCACCTGTATCCGTGTGTATTGCTACTATTACGCATCTCTGCGCTTTTCACGGTATGTCAAACCCAGGTAAGGTTCTTCGCGTTGCTTCGAATTAAACCACATACTCCACCTCTTGTGCGGGTCCCCGTCAATTCCTTTGAGTTTTAGCCTTGCGGCCGTACTCCCCAGGCGGATAACTTAGCGCGTGAGCTACGGTACTGAGGGGGTCAACTCCCCCAACACCTAGTTATCATCGTTTACGGCGTGGACTACCAGGGTATCTAATCCTGTTTGCTCCCCACGCTTTCGTTCCTCAGCGTCAGTATTTAGCCAGGTGGTCGCCTTCGCCTCCGGTGTTCCTGCTGATCTCTACGGATGTCACTCCTACACCAGCAATTCCACCACCCTCTCTAAAACTCAAGAATTACAGTCTCAAATGCACGTCCCAGGTTAAGCCTGGGGATTTCACACTTGACTTGTCTTCCCGCCTACGAACCCTTTACGCCCAGTAATTCCGAACAACGCTTGCACCCTTCGTATTACCGCGGCTGCTGGCACGAAGTTAGCCGGTGCTTCTTACTCTGGTACCATCAAATGCAGGACTTATTAACTCCTGCACCCTTCTTCCCAGCCGAAAGAGCTTTACAACCCGAAGGCCTTCATCACTCACGCGGCGTTGCTGCGTCAGGGTTTCCCCCATTGCGCAATATTCCCCACTGCTGCCTCCCGTAGGAGTCTGGACCGTGTCTCAGTTCCAGTGTGGCTGATCGTCCTCTCAGACCAGCTACCCATCTTCGCCTTGGTGGGCCGTTACCCCGCCAACAAGCTAATGGGACATGGGCTCATCCTCTGGCAACCGGCCTTGCGGTCCCGGCTTTTCCAAACAACTTACGTCGCTTGCTTATGCGGTTTTAGCTACAGTTTCCCGTAGTTATCCCACACCAAAGGGCAGATTCCCATGCATTACTCACCCGTGCGCCACTAATGTATTGCTACATCCGTTCGACTTGCATGTGTTAGGCACGCCGCCAGCGTTCGTTCTGAGCCAGGATCAAACTCTTAGCTCTAATTACTTACTCCCAAACTTACGTTCAGAAGATTTTTTTTTCTCTTGACGGCTCGTCTTTTATCTCGAGCCCCGAAGCCTCTTTATCTCTCAACTTACGCCGATTGACTCAAAGCCTCTAAGGACCCGCACTCTGTTTCTGCTCTCTTCTCTTGTCAAATAACTTCTCTTTGCTTCACTTAGCCTTCTCTTTTTATGAGTGACTTCGCTAGCAGCGAGAACCTTTAGCTACACAACCCAC
>NZ_WFLN01000017.1 GCF_009208585.1 Fluviispira multicolorata | reverse complement strand
AATATCACTCAAACTATTCGCTTTTAAGCAAGTCTCCTCGCTTATAAACCTTTGCTCAAAACAAGTCGCCTTGTCTTGAACTTCTCTAGAAAAAGATTCCTACAAGTCTCTTCTTCTAGTTTCTCGTTTTCCTCTCCTCACTAGGATATGAAAACTTTTCTTTCTTCTTCTTATTCTCTTGTCAAAAAACTAAATGGTGGGTCTGGGCCGAGTTGAACGGCCGACCTCTTGCTTATCAGGCAAGCGCTCTAACCACCTGAGCTACAGACCCAAGAAAAGATTACAGAAACAGAGTGCGGGTCCCTTGACCTAGAATGGACTCTCTGTACCCGAAGGTATGAGCTGTCTGTATTCCTAGAAAGGAGGTGATCCAGCCGCAGGTTCCCCTACGGCTACCTTGTTACGACTTA
>NZ_WFLN01000016.1 GCF_009208585.1 Fluviispira multicolorata | reverse complement strand
AAACTTTCTGCTAGAAAATTCTCTAGAAAAAGATTCCTACAAGTCTCTTCTTCTAGTTTCTCGTCTCCCTCTCCTCACTAGGATATGAAAACTTTTCTTTCTTCTTCTTATTCTCTTGTCAAAAAACAGAAATCTGGTGGACGCTAGGAGGGTCGAACTCCTGACCCCCAGAATGCAAATCTGGTGCTCTCCCAACTGAGCTAAGCGCCCTTAAGGCAAAAACGCCTCAATTTAAAGAATTCCACTTAAAAAGCTGAGCCTCTTAATTTGAATAACTCTTAATTGAGCCGTCTCTATTGACTTTGAAAAGATTGCAGAAACAGAGTGCGGGTCCCTTGACCTAGAATGGACTCTCTGTACCCGAAGGTATGAGCTGTCTGTATTCCTAGAAAGGAGGTGATCCAGCCGCAGGTTCCCCTACGGCTACCT
>NZ_WFLN01000004.1:637525-850825 GCF_009208585.1 Fluviispira multicolorata | reverse complement strand
AAGAACTAGGCTAGGGACTAGCCGAAGTAAAGCTGGACGAGGAATAAGTAAGACGAAATTAGAGCAATCTAATCCGCTGATTCCTATGACTTCAGAAGCTCGCTCCCTTTAGGGGCGAGAAGTTCACAGATAATTATCAAGTTTAATTCCCCTGATCGATAAGTAAAAATCCACATAAATTGATTTGCAAATCTAGCTGAAATTGATAGTATAGAATTCTTGTTTTATTGAATAAATCCATTAAATTAGAGGATTATATATGGATCAGCTAGAGTCAGCTCATATCGATCAGTACGAAAAATCAAGTTCTTTAACCCGTGATGAAATTAAAACTTTTACTATATCTGCTTTAGGTGGATCTTTAGAATTTTATGATTTCGTAGTTTATGTTTTTTTTGCACAAATTATTGCACAATTGTTTTTTGACTCTAGCACGCCCATTGGTGGATTATTACTCTCCTTCACCGTCTTTGCCAGTGGTTATTTGGCAAGGGTTTTTGGAGGTATTATATTCAGTCATTATGGTGATAAAAGTGGAAGAAAAAACTCATTTGCTTTAACTGTTTTTTTAATGGCAGCACCGACATTTTTAATTGGAGTGCTACCAACCTTTTCACAAATAGGAATTGCGGCTACATTATTATTGATCGCCTGTCGTATTGCGCAAGGACTTGCAATTGGTGGTGAAATACCTTGCTCAATTACATTTATATATGAACACGCTCATAAATCTCGGCGTGGGCTTGCCTGTGGTGTTTTATTTTGTGGAATTATTCTAGGTATATTTTTAGGTTCATCTGTTGGAGCATTGCTTTCTCACTATTTGACAAAGGAACAACTTTATTCATGGGGATGGCGTTTGCCTTTTTTAGCGGGAGGTGTTTTAGGACTTATTGGTGTTTATCTGCGTCGTTTTTTAAAAGAAACTCCAGTCTATAAAAAAATGAAAAAAGAAAATATAAAACTTCCGGTGGGTATTGTTGTTTCACAATATAAATTTGAATTATTTCAAACTGGAACGAGTATTTGGGCTTTAGCGGTGGCTGTTACCCTTTATTTGCTTTACTTGCCAACTTATTTAAGCGTATATCATGGTTTTGAATCAGGTGATATTTTATTTATTAATTCAGCGGCAGTCTTTTTTTATGCCGTTATTATTATCTTATTTGGCATTCTGTCTGATAGAATTGGTCCAAGAAAAGTTTTAAATTTTGGTCTTATTCTTTTAATTGCTTTTTCATATCCAATTTTTAATAACTTCAGTGCAAATAATTTTAATTCAATTTATTTTTGTTATGCAATTGTTTCTGTTGCTACTGCGAGCATTACGGCTGGAAGTATATATATTCTTGCTCAATCTTTTCCAGCTAAAATTAGATACTCTGGAGCTTCTTTAAGCTATAATTTAGCCTTTGGAATATTTGGAGGATTCACTCCTCTCATAGCGACAACTCTTATTAAGCAGACAAATTTAAATACTTCACCAGCATTTTATATGATAGGTGTTTCATTATTTGCGTTGTGTTTTAGTTTTATGAAATCAGGTAAAACCTTTGCTCATTCAGATTAAGCTATAATTCATAAAAACGACTTAAAGATCTTTCCTTATAATTATACTATGTACCATAAATTGAATTTTAGCCCCTTGTCTTTTTTGTAAATCCATTCAACCACTTCAAACTTCGATCTAACTGCAAGAAACTCGATCGTATCTCAGCTTTAAGCTTTTCGAAAAAATCGTCAAAATGTAAGTATTGTAATTTATGAATTTTCAAATTCTAATAAATAATAATGGAGTATTTCATTCTATGAATTACACACAATATTCTTTTTATATAATTCTTTATATTTTGATTTTTTCTACTTTTTCATGTAGGAAGGATCCTTCGCCTCCTGCAACACAAAGGACAGAAGAAAATTCGTGTTATTATTTTTCTGACCTGACCAATCTATTAAGTTCTAATTCTAAGGTGTCCTCGGCGCATATTTCAGAAAAAACTTTCTTCATTTCAATGGAGAATCATTTCTTATTCAAAGATGGAAATAAGTCTTTTTCTTGTAAAGTAGAGTGTGATGACTCAAATTTGAATAGAATATATGAATCGCTTTTCGCAAAGAATATCATGCAAAATATGAATCTCAGGAGAAAGTTTTCTCCTATTTTTGCTAAAATATTTCGTTCAATGAAGAAAACAATGGGAAAAAGTGTATTTCAAAATTCAATACACAAATGGGCAATTCATGACGACACAGATATTGTATTTCCTTCTTTGCAAAGGCAAAAACTGTATTCTTTGCCCACAGTTCAGTTTCCAAGTAAAGAACTTGCTATAAAATATGCTATTGGTTTACAGGTTGATAACAATGGTATGCGAAATCCTTTACCTAATAATTCGTTGCAATTGGACTATCTTTTGTACAATGCAAAAGGGTCTGATGGTATTGGGTTTCAGGGATCACATGAAAAATTCAAGAAAGAAAGAGACTACTTTTTTTATTCATTAGGCAGAAGAATGAGAGGATATAGAGGTAACAGAGTGCCTGAGAATAAAACACTCTACTATGGTATTGTTAAGTTTAATCTTCCTGAATTAAAAGCGCTGGCTAATAGCGTACCTTGGAGAAATTGGGGTCGAGACTCATGTGTCACTGAAGCTTCAGGAAATTCTTATACTAAATCCGTAGCTGAATTACAAATTCCTCTAGCTTGCGGTATTTCTGGCACGACAAATGTAGCTCTTTGGTCTGTATTCGCTTTTGGTACGGAGCTAAATGAATATGAAATGAGATTATTTTTGCTATCAACTTGGTCTACTCTTTCAGTTGATACAGGGCATTTTTTACAAGAAGTTTTAACAGCAGCAAAAATAGTTGCAATCTATTTACGGGGCTTAATTGAATATCCAGATCCAGAATATGCTTATTTTAAAACTCATATTCCAATTAAAACTCTAGAAAGTTTAGAAAAGGTTGTAAAAAAAATAAAACCGTTGAGTGAATCTAATGAAGCTGTGGATGTCGCTGATTGGAACACTATTCATGATAAAATTTATAATTTATCTTCTCCGGGAGCTGCTCGAAAGTACGAAGCGCTTGCTAAAGACAAGAAAAGTTTTGAGCAAGATGAAAATGAGAAAATGGCTAGAAGGGAAATAGAATATTATTTTGATCATTATGATATTGTAAAAGCTACGGGAGCTCAATTTGGAAAGTATTATGATAGTTTTTTTAGAAAAATTCATAATAAAAGCTTTAAAAAAGCTAGAAAACTTTCTCAATATGAATTAAAAAGTTATTTTAATAGAAGTTGCTTAAAGCAGTAGTCTATGTTTTTCGAAAACACTTGAATGGAAAAATAAAAGAAATGAGTTTATCTTTATTAATTAAATCAGTTTTTTATTCGTATTTAAATGTTATTTTTATTGTTCTAATAGGAATTATATTTTTTTTTCAATTGTCAGCTCATGCAGTACTCACTAAAATAGACTCTTCTGGTAATTACTGCTCGTTTCCTGGTGTGACTGTAATTTCTAATATAAAAGATGAAAATCGTGAGATGTGGCAAAAAGTTTATAAAAAGCTCAGTGATATTCCCTTAATTACAGAGTATTTTGCACTCTTGCCTGTAGAGAGTTATCATATGACAACAATAAACTTATACACTAAGAAATATGAAGGCGGCAAAAAAGGTAGGAAATGGAAAACTTTTGTGACTTCTAGATTTTCATTTTTTAAAAATTTGAAGGCAACTCTTGAAAGTAATGCCTTTGAACCTCGTGTGAATTCTGCGACTCTACTCACGCCAAAGGTATCTTCCATAATTAGTTTATTAGTTCCTCTCGACGATTCTCAGAAAGAAAAAATTTATGATGTAGCCACACAATATGGAATAGTAAAAAAAATACCGAACCCATTTCATGTTACTTTAGCCTATTCCTATAAAAAAGTTCCAGATGAGATAAGGATTGAGATCAATAAAAAAGTGAATGATATTTTGAAATCTATTTTAGCTTCTTATGAAAAACAGCCAATTGTTTTTAAGCAGCCGAAATTAAGTTATTTTTTAAATATGACCGCTTATTTGGAATGGAATGAAAATATTAAAGATATAGATATTTAATTTATGAAAAAAACTTTTTAAGATCTGAATAATAAGGTTCCAGTTCGAAGTTATTTTCTTTCATCCATTCTTTATCATAATATGTTTTTAAATAACGGGAGCTGGAGTCGCAGAATAACATTACAATAGATCCTTTTTCACCTTTCATTTTCATTTTTTGAACGATCTCATACACTCCATAAAAATTTGTGCCTGTTGAAGGGCCTCGTGCATAAGACAATTCATTCGCTAAAAAATGCATGGCGGCAAGAGAAGCAGAATCTGGAACGTGAATCATGTGATCGATAATATTTTTAATAAATGATTTTTCAACGCGGGGTCTGCCGATTCCTTCAATACAGGAGCCTTGTTTAAGGATAGTTTCATCGGAAGCTTTGCCATTATAATAATCATAAAAAACAGAATTATCTGGATCAACGACACAGACTTTTGTTTCGTACCCTTGATATCGTATATAACGACCAATTGTGGCACTGGTTCCTCCAGTCCCTGCTCCTATGACCACCCAAGATGGAATTGGAAAACGTTCTTGACCCATTTGTTGAAAAATAGATTCGGCAATATTATTATTTCCACGCCAATCTGTTGCTCTTTCTGCATATGTAAATTGATCCATAAAGTGACAATTTCTATTTTTAGAAAGTTTTTCTGCTTCATTTGAGACGTGGGTTGCATTTTCTACCAGATGACATTTACCACCATAAAATTCAATTTTTGCTATTTTTTCTTTTGAAGTGTTTTTAGGCATAACAGCAATGAATTTAAGCCCAAGCATTCTTGCAAAATAGGCTTCAGAAACTGCAGTTGAGCCAGAAGATGCTTCGATAATTGTGCTTTTTTCATTAATCCAGCCATTGCAAAGTGCGTAAAGAAATAATGAGCGGGCCAGTCTATGCTTTAAACTACCGGTCGGATGAGCAGCTTCGTCTTTAAAATAAATATCAATTTCATCTATGCCAAGAATATTTGCTTTAATTAAATGAGTGTCTGCTGAGCGATTAAAATCGGCATTTATTTTTTTAATCGCATTTTTAAGCCATGCTTGAGTCATTTTTATTCTCCACTTATAATATATACTTTTGATTATTTGCGCGGCGGATATTTTTTTAATTTTCTTTGTAAACTTTGTCTGTGTAGTCCTAATTTTTTTGCAGCACTTGTGATGTTACCTTGGCATTCGGCGAGGACATATTCGATGTATTCTCTTTCATGTCGAGCAAGACTGGGTGAACTGTTTTGTATGGGATCTACTTGATTTGGTAATGTAAATTCTTCTTCAAAAAGAGCTTTTTCAAGCTGCAAGAGATTAATAGGTTTTGTCAGATAATTAACAGCCCCCTTTTTCATTGCCTGTACGGCTGTTGCAAGGCTTGGATAACCTGTCAGCATGACAATGCGACATGAGGGAGATAACTTATGAATTTTTTCAATGCATTGAAGGCCATTATCATTTTTTAAACGAAGATCAACAACTGCATAATTTAAAGGTATTTCTGGAATTTCATTCATATTTTCAATTGCAATAACTTCAAATCCTTTGTCTTCAAATTCAAGTG
Source organism: Fluviispira multicolorata (assembly GCF_009208585.1). GTDB lineage: Bacteria > Bdellovibrionota_B > Oligoflexia > Silvanigrellales > Silvanigrellaceae > Silvanigrella > Silvanigrella multicolorata. The sequence continues at coordinate 845,149 of NZ_WFLN01000004.1, read as the reverse complement.
AAAGTGAGGATCGAAAATCTTCATTATCTTCTAAAATTAATATTTTTTTCTTCTTCAATTTAATAACCTCCCTCATAAATTGGTATGAGAAATCGAGCGCATGCTCCTTGCTTAAAATTATCTTCTAATAAAAACTTCCCACCTACTGCGGCTGCAAAAGTAAATGCATTATAAAGTCCAAGTCCAACACCTTCAGTTCTTGTTGTGACAAAGGGTTGTCCTGCGTATTTTTTTACAGCTGCGGGCCAGCCAGAACCTTCATCAATAATAGATAAAATTAAACTTTTTTCTTCTGCTCTTAACGTAACTAAAATGGGTATGTATTCATAATTTTTATTTGTATTTAAGGTTGCTTGTTCTGCATTGTCCAGAATATCAATAAAAGCTTTTGTGAATGCAAGAGTTGGTATATAGCATTCGAATTTTTCTGCATTTTCATGAATAAAGATTGTTGCAATTCTTTTTTTTGTATTCCAACTGCTTATAACATCATTAACAATGAGAGCTAAGTTTTTCTTTTCAAAATTTGATTTTTCGTTTGATAAAGTACTTTGGCTCATATGTCGAATTGCATTTTCACATTGAGAGATAGCTTTTAAAATTATTTTAAAGTCTTCGTTTTCCATTAAATTATTTTTTCGAGCTAAACGCGCTGATCTTAATTTTATTGTATTTAATGGTGTAGCAAATTCGTGAGAAAAGCCCGATGACAGTGCTCCAAGTGCTCTCAATTTATCAATACGATTGTTTTCAGCTTGTAATTTTTCAGAATACTTTTTTTGTAATCCTAATGAACATGTCAACCAATAAGTCAGAATAAAAATAAGGACACTTACTGTAATTTGCGAAGGTAATAAAAATTGACTCGATGTGGGACTTGCGCCAAGAGCAGGTGGCATATCTGCAGGTGAATGCAATAACAGCACACTTGATATAACGATGAGACAAAAAATAAGTGCTGATTTGCCCCTAAGTAAAATTGCGCCAAGCGAAATATGGAGAAATATTATTGGGAGAAAAGGGTTCCATGCCCCTCCCGTTAAAATAAGTAAAAAAGTGACAGCGCAGAGGTCACAAAAAAGCTGGAAAAAAATAATTCCATCTGAAATATTTTTTAATTTTTTTGTGAGATAAAATGCGCAGATATTAAGAAATGCTAAATTAATAAGCGTAAATAAATAAACAAATATGAAAGCCTTGTTAATCCATACATAGTGAATGGCGTAGCAAAGGCAAATAATTTGTGCTACAATTGCGAGCCATCGTAAGCGGATGAGCCAAGTGAGTTTGGTTCGATTTTCATCTGGGAAACCATGTCCTAAAATAAGCTTTGAAATTTTTTTTTGAATGAGTTCTATAGACATATGAAATCCATTGTTTTTATTGCTTCTTAATGAAGCTCTTTGTGAATACTTAACTCAAATGGAATATATTACCAAGGATTTCACACTTTTTTTTCTTTAAATAAAATGAAGATGAGGATCATATTTAAATATATGCTTTCTTTTTTTTATAAATCTGCTAGCACTGCTTTTTGTCTATGGTTCGTATTTGATTTTATTATTTGTTAAGGAGTTTGAAAATGACAAAAATTTCAAAAGTTTTATTAATTTTAGGATTGTTAGTGGCAGGTATTTCTGCATTTGTTTTTAATAAAAAAACAGAAAAGAAGCAGGAACCTCAGCAATTAACAATGATTACTAAGATTTATAATAAAGAAACAGGAAAAGTTGAAGAGACAGCCAGCCATTCTCCTGAAAATTATTTTGGAACTATTTCTTTTTTAGGGGGAGAACCTAATTCAAAGAATATGGCTCAAGCTATTTTTTGTGCGGATCAAATTGCTGAAATAGAAAAAGTGGATCTTTATATGCCTGATATGGGTCATGGCAGCCAACCCCCTACAGTTGCAGAACATAAAGAAATTCCTGCATTATTAAAAGATAAAGCAGCGGCAAATCCATATTTTGGCTGCTTGCATATTTCTAGTATGCAACTATTTATGCCAGGTCTATGGCAAGTGAGAGCTTTTTATAAGAATGACACTGTTGGTATAATTGATATCACATTAAAAGATTAAAATTTAAGGATTTTCAATCAAGTTTATTTAAAGAAATATTATTATCTTCTTCTAAAGCATTTAAATTAAGTAAAATGAAGTTTTTAAAATTAAATAGATAAATAATAGTTAATATATTTAATAAGTTTATTTGTTTTACTTTCTTCTGAAATGGTTAATATATCTTACTAATGGAGAGTTAGGAATGAGTTTTAAAATTTTATTACGCTTTAAGGTTATTAATTTACTAATTATATTATCTTCCTTATTATTGAGTGAAATTGCACATGCTAGATGGCAAACAAAAGATGATACAACTTATAATATTGATTATTTAGATCAGGATATAAAAATTAATTCAGATGGTACGTACACCAAGATTTTGAATGTTAAAATTACAATAACAAAAGATTCATCGATAAATAATATTCTAACTCAACCTTATATTTATGAGTCTAAGATTGAAACCTTTGGAGTTAAAGAAGCATATACTTTTTTTGAGGGTAAAAAATACATTGTTAGTAAAGATGATATTGAAGATAAAAGTGTAGCAAGCGATTCAATTGGTTTTCAAAGTAGAAATCAAATATTGATTAAGTATAAAAATGTTAAAAAAGGGGCGGAGCTATATCTTAAAGCATATAAAAATTCAAAGAAAACAGTCGTTCCAAAACTATATTCTGAAGAATTCTTTTTCAACTTTAGTGGATATTTACTAAATGCAAAAATTAAAGTTTCATCTAAAATTCCATTTTATGTAGCAAAAAGTGATAAAGATGAAATATTAGAAATTAAAGAAACTAAAAGTAAATCACTACAAACACTTGAAATTAAACTAAAAAAACCTTTTTTAAAAAATATTTCTGATGAAGTTTATCCTTATTTGAATAATTTAGAAGTTCCAATAGTTATGATATCAACCTATGATTCTTGGAAGAAAATTGCGGATTATAAGTTAAAAAAATATGAAAATATTCTTTCACAAAAACTCCCAGAGTCATTTGAAATGATTGCTGTTGAAGCTGCAAAAAAAGAAACTTTAGATGCTAAAATCAATACTGTAACATCGCTTTTAGCAGATAAAATAAAATATTTTGGAGATTGGAGAACTTTGGAAAGTGGTTTTGACCCACGAGATCTCTCTGATATTGCTGATTCTGGATTGGGTGATTGCAAAGATTATTCTATTTCTACCACAGCGATATTACGAAAAATAGGAATTTCTGCACATATGGCAGCGGTCTTTAGCGGATATAAATATCAAGATCCTCCTCTTTTTTTACCCAATTTATTTACTTTTAATCATATGATCGTTCGTGTCGATAAAGATGATCAGGTGAAATGGATAGATCCAACTCAAACTCTGAGCTATTCTCAAGGAATTTTTCCTACTATTGCAAACAGAAATGCACTTGTATTTATGCCGAATACAAAAGGAATTGAAAGAATTCCAGCAATGCAATCAGAAAGTTTTCAATTTATTAAAAATGAAACTCATGATTTCTCAGAAGAAGGTAAAGTATTAAGGGAGGGCACTCTTGAAGCAAAAGGAGGAGCTGCATCATATTTTACTGGACTTGAATTACAATATTCAAGAGATGCGATTGATAGTTATTTATCTAATTTATTGACACCATTGAATAGTAATATCATTTCTTTTAATTTTGGAAATTATGATTTTAAATCAAGAATTATGAGTGATAAATTAATAAAATATTCAATTAAAATGAAGTCTGATGAAATCAAAACTGACCTTGGGAAGGGTTATAAATTAAATGCACTAGATTATTTTTCTAATTTATATCTAATCAATACAATTGATAGAAAGTCTGATCTTTACATAGATAACAAGGAGAAATTTAAGTCATTTACGTTATTAAAAAATGTGTATCGAATGAATAAATCTTTTAAGGGTTGCAAAGTAAAATCGAGGTGGGCTGATTTTTCAAGAGAAATCATTGATAAAAAAGAAGGCGTTGAAGTTATTGATGAAGTCGAAACTAAGCAATTACATATATTAAATAGTGAGATTTTAAGCAAAAGTTTTATAGATTTTCAAGATGAATTGGATTCTTGTATAAATGGATTTGCTATTATAAACTCAAGCGATAAATTTTCTAATTCTTAAATCTTTTGAGACTCAAAAGAGTGTTTTTTTTAACACTTACCAAATATGAAAATCCAACTGATTTATAATTGGATTTTCATATTTTTACTGACGTAATTTTGCAATTGCAACATATAAAGCTATTGAAACAGTATTGGCCAAATTTAAACTGCGCACACCTCTGTTAAACATTGGAATCGTAATTTTATGGCCATTTTTATTTTGAATTTCTTTATCCATTATTTCAATTGGAATACCAAATGTTTCTGCACCAAAAATAAGCAGGTCTCCTGGGTGATATTCAAAATCAATAGGGGTTGCGTTGCCACCTGTTTCGATAAAGAGCAGACGGCGATTGGGACGTGTTTTTAAAAAATCTTCGAAATTTTTGTGCACATAAACATTTACATGCTCCCAGTAATCGAGTCCTGCTCTCCGCAATGCCTTTTCTGTAATATGAAAACCCATGGGTTCTATTAAATGCAAAGTGCATGAGAATGCTGCACACAGGCGTGCAATTGTGCCCGTATTTTGTGGAATTTGCGGACAGTAGAGAACAACTTCAGGATGAAATTTGAGCAAATTATCTCGGCTAATGGGTTCTAAATATCCTGTTTTTTCATACAAAAGTTTTGGGCACTCTAACGTAACAGCATTGTCTTCGTCGAGTAATGTTTCGCCAAGTTTATAAGTAAGTTTTCCAGTATATTCTTCTTTTTCCACATTTTGCTTTTGCAATTTTGCATTGCGTTTTATTTGTGAATTAGAAAGTCTATGGGGCATTTTCCAGATCCTCTGTTTCTTTATCGAGGGAGTCTAGTAACCCTGACATAGTTTGCAGAATATCTGGTAAGCCGATTTTTTTATCTGAACTCACTGTTAAAACTTGGCTTGGTGTGAGTGCTAGCTTTTTGGCATGTTGGATGCGAATAGTATTCCATTTGCTTTTGTGCAGCTTATCGCATTTTGTTTGAATTGCGATTACCTTTAACCCAAGTTGTTGAAACCAGCGTGACAAAGCCTCGTCTTCTGGCTGAATGTCTCTTCTGATATCAACAAGAAGTAGCACAGCAAAAAGTCCGTCTCTTTTTTCAAAATACTCTTGCATGGCTTTTTGCCAATGAGCTCGAGTTGATAAAGAAGACTCTGCATAACCATAACCAGGCAGGTCTACGAGTAGAAATTCTCCTTTTTCGGCAGAAAAAAGATTAATTGTCTGCGTTCTACCTGGTGTATTGCTCACTCTCGCAAGTTGTTTTTGTCCAGCAAGGTAATTGAGTAATGAACTTTTACCCACATTACTTCTTCCGACTAAAGCAAATTCGGGCACAGTTGAAGGAGGAAGGTCTGAATTAATCATCCCTGAACTCACGAACTCGACACGGAGTGGTGTTTTCTTTTCAGAGAGAGATTGTATAAAATTTTGTGTTGGCAATTTGATCTCGCGCATGGGGAGTTTTCCCTTTCCCAAGGTTGCGTTTTACGAAGCGCAAGACTACATACAAACTGCGGGTGATTCCAAGTGCCTTTTAGGATATTTTTTAGGTTATTGTCACTGGGGAGAAATTTAAATGACTACAAATTATGATCTCATTGTTATTGGAAGTGGCCCAGCTGGGTATGAAGGCGCTATTTATGCCAGCCAGTTGGGTATGAAAGTTGCGCTTATTGAAAAAGAACAGTGGCTTGGAGGAACTTGCCTCAATGTTGGATGCATTCCAGCAAAATCAATGCTACAATCCGCTCTTATGTTTGAAAAAGCAAAGAAATTTGCAAGTTATGGTGTTAAAATAGCTGGTGCTGACAATCCTGAACTTGATTTCCCCCAAGTGAACAAGCGCCGTGATGAAATAGTGAAGACCATGACAAATGGTGTTGGTTTTCTTATGAAAAAGAACAAAATAGACGTTATACGTGGTTTTGGCTCCATTGCAGGAAAAGGTCAGGTCGAAGTGACCACTGATGGGAAAAAAGCAAATTACACTTGTAAAAATATACTTATAGCAACAGGAAGCCGCGCAAGGCATCTTCCTAGTATTAAAGTTGATGGTAAAAATATCGTTACGTCCGAAGAAATTTGGGCTTTTGATAAAGTACCAGAAAGCATGGCTGTTTTGGGTGGTGGAGTTATTGGATGCGAATTTGCTTCTGCTTATGGCCGTTACGGGACTAAAGTAACAATATTAGAAATGGCAGATCAAATTTGTCCAACTGAAGATCACGAAACAGCTGCTGAATTAACTAAAGCGCTTAAAAAACAAAATTGTGAGATATTAACAAGTACAAAAACTAAATCTATCGTTGCAAAAGGTAACAAAGTTGAAGTGCAAATTGATGGTGAAAATGCACCGCGTACTTTTGATAAAGTTTTATTAAGCGTTGGCCGTGCTCCAAATGTTGAAAACATCGGGCTCGAAAAAGTTGGTATTAAGCTTGATGATCGTGGATTTATTCCAGTAGATCTTAAGACATACCAAACAAATATTGCAGGTATTTATGCTGTTGGTGATGTTATTCCTACACCACAGCTTGCACATACTGGTTCAGCAGAAGCACTTTATGCAGTTGATATTATTGCAGGCAAAAAACGTCATGCCATTAATTATTTAACAAACCCGGCCGCAATTTATACTTATCCAGAAATTGCAAGTATTGGTTATACTGAAAATCAATTAAAAAAATCAGGTCGCGCATATAAAGCGACTAAATTTCCTTTCTCTGCAGTTGCAAAGGCACGCATCGATGACATTGCGGAAGGATTTGTAAAAATTCTTGTTGATCCAAAATACGGTGAAGTGCTTGGCGTTCATATTGTTAATACTAAGGCAAGTGAAATGATTTCTGAATTTGCATTAGGTAACAACCTTGAAATGACAATTGAAGAATTGGCACACACAATTCATCCACACCCAACTGTGTCAGAAATTATAAAAGAAGCTGCGCATGCAGCAATGGGACATCCAATTAATATGTGATATGTTTGCTTTTGTAATTAAGAACTGATGAAGACAAAGGATATTTAAAAATGGCAACTCAGAATGTACTTATGCCACAAATGGGAGAGTCAATCCAAGAAGGCACCTTGACTCGTTGGCATAAAAAAGTTGGCGATAAAGTTCAGCGTGAAGAAGAATTATTTGAAATATCAACTGATAAAGTAGATACCGTGATTCCTTCACCTGTCAGTGGAGTGCTCGTTCAAATTTTTGCCAAAGAAAATGATGTCGTGAACGTAAACTCTGTTGTTGCTGTTATTGATGATGCAGCGCAGCCTGGTTCTGTTGTTGCGCAAGCGCCTGTTGCCGCCACAGCAGCGCAAACTCCAAAGGTGGTTCCTCCGCCAACTGCTTCACAATCAACACCCGTTCAAGAATCTGCAAAAGTTTTAGCGAGTCCTCTTGCTCGTAAAGTTGCCGAAGAACACTCTGTAGATCTCTCTAAATTACAAGGTTCTGGTGAAGGCAATAAAATTGTTAAAAATGATGTGCTAGCTGCGCTTGAAAGCGGGAAATCAGTTTCTCCGCTGGTTGCCGCCGCAGCAGCAGCTGCAACGGCGCCTGTGGCTAAAGCCCCTTCTGACCACGTAAAATCAACGGGTGGCTCTTCAGAAGGAGTTATTGATGGAGTTCGCGTGAGTCGTGTTCCTATGACGGGAATGCGTAAGAAAATTGCTGATCACATGGTAATGAGTAAAAAAACAAGTCCACATGTGACTTCAGTCATCGAAATTGATTTGCAAAAAGTCGTTGATGTGCGCGCAAAATTTAAAGATAAATTCGAAGCAATTAACGGATTTAAATTGACTTTTATGCCGTTCTTTTTACAGGCTGTGGTTGAAGCTATTAAAGCTGTCCCAGTCGTGAACTCGAGCGTAGATGGCGATGCAATTCTTTATAAAAAAGATATCAATTTAGGCTGCGCTGTTGCTCTTGATTGGGGGCTTATCGTCCCTGTCATTAAGAACTCTTCTGAAAGAAGCTTTGTAGGTCTTGGGCGTGAACTCAATAATTTAGCTGAAAAAGCTCGAAATAAAAAACTTTCCCCTGATGATGTGCGCGGAGGTTCTTTCTCAATTAGTAATTATGGTGGATTTGGTACAGTCATTGGACAACCAATTATAAATCAGCCACAAGTTGCTATCTTTGGAATTGGAGCAATGCAAAAGAAACCCGTTGTTATAAATGATGCAATTGCAATTCGCACAATGTGCTATTGTGTGCTTTCTTTTGACCACCGTGTTATCGATGGCTCAGACAGTGGTAAGTTTTTAAGCACAGTAAAAAATGTTCTTGAAAATTGGAATATCCCAGTTATATAATATATGCGCTAAAAAATATGCCGCAAATATTGTTTATCTGTTACATTATTAGCTCAAAGAGAAAATCTCTTTGAGTTTTTTTTGGAAAAATAATATGAAAAAAATAATTTTTTTAAGTTTTATTCTAAATTTATTTCCAAGCTTTTCTTTTGCAGAAAATGTATTAGCAAAACCTCGTATCTGTATGGTGCTGGATAGGGGCGGTAAAGATGATAAGTCATTTAACGAATCTGCTGTAAATGGTTTTCAAAAAGCCATGGATAATTTACAAATTTCTGCAGAGAGTAAATTTCTTGAAATTCACTCAGATGCACAAATTGAACAGTTTTTGAGAGCATTTTCTATAGATTCTACCTGCAGTTTAATAATAACAATTGGCTTTAATCCTTCAAGTTACGTTAAAAAATTTGCAGAAAAATATTCAAATAAAAAATATTTAACTATTGATCACGAGACAATTTCTTCACATAAAAATGTGCGTTCAGCTTTATTTCGCGAAGATGAAGGAGCATTTTTAATGGGAAGTATTGCTGCGATAAAATCAAAATCAAAAAAAATTGGTATGATCGGTGGAATGGATATTCCCATGATGAAGCGTTTTGCTCTTTCTTATGAAGCGGGCGCTAAGCATGTTTCTTCTAAAGTTCATATTTCAAAAAGTATTATTGGCCCTACACCCGAAGCTTGGAACAATCCTGCAAAGGCAAAAGAACTCGCGCTTGCTCAAATTGCACAGGGAGTTGATGTCATTTTTCAAGTTGCTGGTCCTTCTGGAATGGGAGTTTTTGATGCTATTAAACAAGCAAGGCTTAAAGAAAACTCTAAACCATCTTTTGCCATTGGAGTCGATTCTAATCAAAATGGAATAGCTCCAAAGCTCATATTAACCAGTATGGAAAAGCATGTAGATATGGCGGTATATTCTTCGATTGAAGACCTCGTTAATCATAAATTTATTGGTAATATTAAACAATATGATTTAAGAAATGGCGGTATTGATTGGTCTTTTGATAACAATAATAAACCTTTATTTAGTGGTTTTGAAATTCAAAAGATTAATAGAATTCGTGCGGCTATTATTGAAGGGATTATTAAAGTTCCTGATTATTATGTTTTAGCAAAAAAGGATCAAAAAAGAATCTAGTTGACTTTAGAGATATATTATTTTCACTTCTTTTCTTTCATTGATGAGTCTAAGAATTAAAAATCGTTTTATATTCCATCCATATTTTTCTGGATTTTTAAATTCATCTAGTATTTTTTTTCGATCTTTATTTTTTATTCTAAAATAGAATTCGCAAATAGGAGCTGTTGATGCCCCGCTTATTTCTCGATTTACTTCTTCTATACTTTGAACTATATCAAGCGCATTTTCTTTTGTTTCTAAAATGCACTCTTCAACTGGAGTGATATTCCATGGTCGTAATATTTTTCCTTGCCATTTTCTAGTTAAAGAACTTGGTTCTCTATAGATGAAAGAATTTATTCTAACACGTGCAATAAAAAGATCTGGATCTGGATTAGGGATTATCTCATCGTTATAAAATGCTTGAAATTCAACATATGTTTTTGGAAAATAAAAGACAACTTCTTTTGCATTTTCTGAAGTAGAATCAAAAAAAACAGCATTTTCTGATTCTACAAAATGAGTAATATTTGCACTTGATGCAAAAACATTTAATGGAAAACTAAAAGCAATTAAGAATTTAAGATAACGATTTTTTATTGACATCGAAAATTCCCTTAAACAAGATCCATAATCTTTATGTTTTATTTTATTATGCACTTAATTTTTAAGTGCCACTCCAATACTTTTTACAGTCTCCTTGTAAATTTCTATTCACACTTCCATCATCAGAGAGTTGAATACAGCCAACTGCGAGTGGGAACACAGTTTCAGAAACATTTAACCCTCTTGGACTTTGGAATTCAAATTTAGCATTTACATTTGTTTCTTTCCTAAAGAATGTTTCATTTATCTTATAATTAAACTGTGGAGCAGTTGTTGCTGAATCACCAATATTTGCATTATGTGCAATTGCTGAAAAAAGCTGATCTTCGAGTTTTTGTCTGAGTCTTTCAACTGACTGTAACAATTTTTCTTGAGCTTCTTTATTATTTGGATCGATCGTGATGTTGGTAATCGTATTGCCCCGACTGTCCTTATATGTAATTCTTACGCCACATTGATCGGCAGGTTTGTTAAAGCAAAGTCCTTCTTGAACCCAAAATTGATTCAATTGGTTTCTATCCAAAAAGCCATTCCAATTCGAAGAATAGACATGATATGATTGAAACAATTTTGAGTAATTTACTTCAACAGTCGCTGTAAAAGCATCGCCTGCTGAGTAATACAGTGCATGTAAATTTATTTGTAAAGCGTTTCCACCTCTTAGCATTTGTTTGTAAACGGATGCGCCTATTTTATTTAAGAATCCGCTCACTGCAATATTTTGATTTAAAGAAGGACCGCTGTTCGAATAAGCAAGTGATGAATATAGAGTTGGATCGCAAGTGGTCACTTTTTCTCCAGTGGAGGGATCTTCTTCTGTAATACAAATTGGTTTTTTAGTGACAGGATCCATACCAGGAGTTAATGGAACAACCTTAGTTTTGAAGAAGGGAAAGGGAAGAGCTTTGAATCCAGCCTTCTCAATATTTTTTATAAGAAGTTCTCTGTCAGAACCAAAAACTCCTGTTTCAAATTGTACGTTTAAGACTCCTGTTCCATCTGGAAGTGTTTGAAAACCTATTGTAGGCATACCATTTATTGTTGCAACTCTACCGGTTTTAGGCGCATAATAAATAATACTTTTGTCACTTGAATCATATGCTAATTGAAAATCATGTAATGATTTTGCATCTTGTCCAATACTCACTGGAACTTTATTAGGATCGACTGGATAAGCATGTGATTGAGTTTGTATTAAGGTAAAGAGTGGAGCCAGTAACATAATTTTAATTGAATTTTTAATTAGAGACATTGCATTTTCCTTGTTTTAAATTTTATAATGTTGATAAATGTTATTTTATCAACAATTTAACTCAAATAATGACTTGCTAACATCTTGTTCTGACAAATCATGTTATTACTTAATTATTAACTTTTTGATTCTAGAATCGTTTCAGACTAACTCTAAATTCTTAAATTGTAAGGATCTTAATGTTTAATCATGTCAAAACATTGACTTGATCTTAAAATTATTTTTCTTTTAAAGAATTAATTTATCAAATTTTTTTTTGACCTAGTATTACATAGCTATATTCTGAATTAAATAAATTATTCATCTTTTCTTTTTTAATTAATATTGACAAAAAATTAAGATAGAATTAAACATTATTTTTACGATTTTCTAGGGTGATATTATTTTAATGAGTAACATTTTTAATAATGTAAGGAATAATTAAATGAAACTGAATCATCTTAATTTTGAAATGGATTTTTTGTCCACTCGTAATGTTAAACTATGTCTTTTATCTGGTGATCCAAGTCGAACAAAATTAATTGCAGAGAAATATTTAAACGATGCTAAACTTGTCTGTGATAATCGAGGCTTGCTTTGTTATGTTGGACAAACCTCACTTGGACTGCCGATTCTTGCGGCAACTTCGGGTATGGGTGCTCCTTCAACGAGTATAGTAGTCAGTGAACTTGCACAGGCTGGAATTAATGTTCTTATTCGTGTTGGCACGACAGGTTCAATTCAAAAACAAATTGAACCAGGAAGTCTTATTATTAATTATGCTTCTTTGTGTAAACAGGGTGCAGCACTGGATATAGCACCTAATGAGTTTCCATCTGTTGCCTGCCCTTTATTGTCAACAGATCTTTATTATACGGCGAACGCAATTCATCCAACTGTATATTTTGGTATAAATGCTTCGGTGGATACGTTCTATGAAGGGCAGGAACGTTACGCTAACGCTAATCCACATTTATTAAGAAAACAGCAAGGTTTAATTCAAGAATATCAAAATTTAAATATTTTGAATTTTGAAATGGAGACAGGAACATTGTTTAAAATGGCGAGCGTCTATAAATTACATGCAACAAGTATTTGTGGAGTCGTTGCTGCAAGATACTCTGAAGATGAAGTAGGAGAAAAAATTATTCATGAGGTTGTTGAATTAACTATTGATTCTTGTATTAAATCCGCTTTAAAAACTTTAGAAAATATTCAATGCGGAAAACTTAAACTCAATAATTAATTTTTACATTTTTTGTGGGGCAGGAATACCGAGTAAAGAAAGTCCTTCAGAAATTACTTTTTTAGTGTTTTCTACTAAAGTGAGTCTTGTTTCTTTAATATTTTCTTCCGCATTTTTTATTGGGCACTGTTCGTAAAAACGATTAAATGATTTTGCTGTATCATAAAGATAACCCGTTAAAATGGATGGGCGGTTTTGCTGTGCAGCTTGTAAAGCAAAATCATTAAAGCGTGAAAGAATAAATAAAAGTTCTTTTTCAGCATTCTCATTTATCACAAAATTAATATTTTCTTTAGCAGAGCCTAATTTTTCTAAAATACTTGAACAGCGTGCATGTACATATTGCAAATAAGGACCTGTTTCTCCATCAAGCTTTAACCACTCTTCGAGTGAAAAATTAATTTGAGTGTTGTTATCAACTCGTAACATTCCGTATTTAAGTGCACCGATGGTAATATTTTTAGCTGTCAATTCAATTTCTTCATTGCTCCATTGTCCACGATATCTTTCAAGATAATCTGTTTTAACTTTTTCTTCCATTTTAAGGCGAAGATCAACGAGTTGAAGTCCATTTAATTGTCTTGAACTAAAGGGCTTTCCATCTTCTGTGTTCACTGTTTCATAAGATAAATGTACAGATTTTACGGCTTGTGGATAGCCCATAAGCTCTGCTGTTTTAAAGAGCTGTTGAAAGTGGAGCTTTTGTCTTGAATCGACTACAACAATTGATTTTGTTACTTTAGGGTCGGAAAATTTTCTTGTAATTAGGTCGAGATCTTTCGTTAAATAGAGACCATTTCCGTCAGATTTTAAAAACATGGCAAAACCCAACTTCCATTGACTGAGATCTATGCCAATGGCGCCATTGTCTTTAATAAAAAATCCTTCTTCAAATTTTCTTTTTACAAGGAGTTTTGAAGGGGCTTCGCATTCACTTTCAAAATACCAAATATCAAAGTGTGAATTGAGCCATTTATAAATATCTTTTAATTCATTTAAACTCCATTCGCGGGTTTCTTTCCACAATTCATAGTACTCTCCAGAAGTGTTGTTAAGTTGTCTAAGAATTTCTGAAATGTGTTCTTTGACTTCAACTTCTTCTTCTTTTCCTTTGGTTTGTTTAAATGCTTCATCTGCTTCCGCATACATTTGTCCAAGCCAACGGCATTGATTTTCTTTTGGCAATTCTTTTTTAGTAGGATGCGTTAAATACCAAATAATCTTTGCAACATGGGTGCCAACATCTCCTGGATATGTGGCTCTAACGACTCCATTGCCAGCATATTCAAGTAAATTGCTTACAGAATCGCCTAGGACAAGGCAGCGCAAATGACCAACGTGCATTGCTTTGTGTGTGTTTGGTTGAGAATATTCAACAACAATTTTATCTTTTTCATTTTCTTCTAGGAGATCTCTTTTAAAGTATTCTCCAGATTTTAAAGAATTCGAAAAACTTTCTGCAAGTTTTTTGAATTGGCAGTGAAAATTTAAATAAGCATTTACACATTCAATTTTATCAACCAATTTATTTTCTTGCGAATTAAGGCTTTGGGCCAGCTCTTGAGCAATTTTATTTGGTGCTTTTTTAAAAGATTTTGCAAATAAAAAGCATGGGAGAGCTGCTTGTCCTAATGAAAAATCAGGAGGAACAGTCAATTGGTTGTAGATGTCTTTTTCGGTGATTTGGACGTCGAGACCGAGCTCTTGAGCCGTTTTTTTTAATTGAGCACAAACTATATGTGCGATTTCAGATTTAAAGGGGTCGTGTAAGGTCGCCATTATTCACCAGGTTTTAAAAAAGTTGAAGTGTAACTAGAATGGCACTCTTAAAAATAGAGTCAAGCTAGACTCACAAAGGTGCCACAATATGCTCGCCAAGGTATTGCAAAACCTAAGTTGTGTCTAGAATTCTTCTCTCTTATAAGCACTGTTGCAAAGTATTTATGTGCGGCTTAATTATCAAAACGGACGATTTCATTGATGCTTTCTACTGGTATAATAAAGAATGGCTTTTCAGATTTTTCAAGAAGTTTTACAATATGCTCTTTTTCAAGTTGATAGTTGCGCAATGGAATATATAATTTTTCAAAACCCAATTTATGGGCTTCTAATATGCGTGGAAGTGCGTGACTGACCATGCGGACTTCTCCCGAAAGACTCACTTCTCCAAAAAATGCTGTTTTTGTGGGCAAAGGTTTGCCAAATAAACTGGAAGCCACTGCTGCAGCTGTCGCTAGGTCAATAGCAGGTTCAAATACTTTAAAACCTCCGGTAACATTTGCATAAACATCTACGTTAGAAAGATATAACCCCGCTCGTTTTTCAAGCACAGCAAGTAGAATTGTAAATCGATTTGTGTCGAAACCCGTTGCTAAGCGTCTGGGCGAGGCGAATGAAGTTTTACCAACAAGGACTTGTACTTCGATAAGAATGGGACGGGTTCCCTCCATACTTACGGAAATGGCCGCACCTTCGCAATCGCGCTTATTTTCGTCTAAAAATATTGAGCTTGGATTAGGGATATCCACAAGACCATGCCCCTGCATTGCAAAAACTCCGATTTCACCGGTTGAACCAAAACGGTTTTTATTTGCTCGCAAAATTCGATAGCCACTTGAGGTGTCACCTTCTAAATGCATAACCGTGTCGACCAAATGTTCGAGCACTTTAGGACCTGCAATGGATCCATCTTTTGTGACATGTCCAACGACAAATGTTGATATTTCTTCGCTTTTGGCTAACTGCATAATAAGGTTTGTGCATTCTCTTATTTGACTTACATTACCAGGACTTCCAGGGAGTTCGGGATTATAAACCGTTTGAATAGAGTCAACGACAAGCACATTGGGTCGAATTTGCCTTGTAGAGTCGAGAATGGAATGAATATTGGTTTCGTTTGTTACGAGAATATTTGGGTTTAATGAGCCTAATCTTTCTGCACGCAATTTGATTTGTGTGCAGCTTTCTTCGCCGCTCGCATAAAGAACTTTAAAACCTCTTTGGGCAAGGCCATTTAATGCTTGTAAAAGTAAGGTTGATTTTCCAATACCAGGGTCACCGCTCAGTAGCACAAGGCTGCCTACAACGAGCCCTCCTCCTAAAACGCGATCAAGTTCAGGTACGCCACAAAATATTCTTTTTTCAAGTTTTTCCTCAACTTTTGGAAGAGAGACAACATTTGCTTTGGATTTATTATGACTTAATTGAACCTTGCTAATGGTTTCTTCTTGAATTGAATTCCATGATCCACAATCAGGACATTTTCCAAGCCATTTTGGGTGCGTTGCGCCGCATGATGTGCAGACAAATACCTGTTTAAAAGAATTTTTCATTAATTTCCTCGTTCAAAGCACCCTAACACTTCATAGTGAATGGTATGACCGAAGGCATCAAAAAGATTTAAGCTTTTTAAGCGAAAGCCGCCTTCAAGCAGCACTCTTGTGTCACGGGCAAAACTTGCAGGGTCACAAGCAAGATACATAACGAGGGATTTTTTGCTACAGAGTTCAACAATTTTTTGCATGATTTCGATTCCTGCACCCGCACGTGGAGGATCAAGAATAATGATATCGATATCTTTGAATTGGGTGAGTGGATCTAATTTCTTTTTAAACTCTTGATCTACAAAAACTTCTACATCATTTACAATACCAGCTACGGGTAAATTTTTGCAGTTTATATTTAAAGAATCAATTGCATCTTTAATTCCTTCAACCGCAAAACACTGAACATCTACATTAAATCTTTTTCCTGAAAAATAAGGTAATGGAGAAAATATACCTGCTCCTGAGTATAAATCCCATGCAATAAATTGATTTTTATCTTGCTTATTTTTGATAATATTTTTAAAAAAATCGTCTGTATTTTCTTTTATGTGTTGATAATATAATTGAATACAATCTAAATGAGGTTGAATAAAACTTTGTTTTTTTAAACGAAAGCGTGGGAGTTCAGAATGTTTTAAATGTATGATCTGTTCATTTTGGATAGTTAAATATTTTTCAATAATTGTGAGACAAATTTCTTTATTAGGATCTTGATCAACTTGAAAATCAGCAATATTTAAAACAACTTTTTCATCATCACATTCAGTTAATTCAATTTCGCATTCCATCAATTTCCCAAATTTTTTTTCTTGGATTTCTTTAAATGCTTTTATTAGATTATCTTTTAAAAAAGAAATTTTTTCATTTATTTTTAAACTTGCTATGAGGCAGTGATCAATATCAACAATTCTATTTGAATGGCTTCCTCTAAATCCAAGTTCTTTTCCATTAAAATGAAAACGCACTCTTCTTCTATAGTGCTCCTGTTTTAAGAAAATAAGAGATAATAATTTTTCTGCAGAATTTATATTGGCTGAGTCCCATTTGCCAATTCTTTTTAATGTTTCAAAAAACCAGCGTGATTTTAATTCTGATTGAACTTCTGGTGAAACATGTTGCAGCTGGCATCCACCACATCTGTCGGTAAATTTACAGGGAGGTGTGACTCTGTGTGGAGAAGGGGATTCAATTTTATTTATAATTGCATTTTTATAATTTGATTTCTTATTAATAATTTCAACTTTTGCAGTTTCATTTTCAAGCATATCTTTAATAAAAACGATAATTCCATCTTCCCCACGTGCAATTGCTTTGCCGTCCGTAGAGAGGGCGTATGAAGTTAAAGTTTCTTTTTCATGTTTTACAAGATTATGTTGATTGTTCTTTAAATGAGATCTGTGAGTGTGAAACGATTTCTGCCGATTGCGATGATGCTGCATAGATTCAAACTTTGCCTATTTTGTAGTTGATGGCCACGGTTGAGAATTTTGGATAATGATGTTTGTTTTCTGAATTTGTATTCGAGATCCTTCAGACAACGTTTCTATTTTTGATGAATTTGCAAGTGTTTCGGAAAAAAACTTAATATAAGTTGGTTTTTCTTTTTCGCTGCCAACTTTCTTAACATTTAATGTCCCTTTTTTCATAAAAATCTCACTACCCGTTATTTTTCCTGGTTCTCCTAAACATTCCAAATTTCCATTTGTGGTGATTCGAGAAGCAAGAATTGCTTTCTCAACCTTTATGTTACCTTCGATAATAAAACAACTCGATTGAATAAAGTTTGCTTCAAGATTCCCATTGATAATGATAGCTTTTGAATCATCATGAGCTGAATTTGTTTGAATTCCACTTAAGGCAACAGCATTGCCTGTAACCGTAATTCCTGTTGCGGCCCAAAATTGTTCGCACGTAAAATCTCCATTTATAACCCACTCTAAAGAGCCCGTGATGTCACATTTAGCGATGACGCTGCATGGGAATTCAATTTTTTTCATTTGATCGGTTCTAAAACTTTTAATCGTATAGACTGACTCAAATTTGAGATTTCCCTCTGGAGAAACAATAACTTGTCCTCCTTTGTCACAGACAAGCTCTCCTTTTTCATTTGTTGTAAAAGCGGGATCGGGAGTTAATACAATTATCTTTTTTGTCTCTCCTTTTTGCGGAGGCATTGGAAATTCTTGACCAAAAATTGATTTTGCTGGTGAGGCGGGGGCAGCTTGTTTGATCATGGCGAAAGGAATATTGGGTCGTATGAGATCTTTTGGCATAGTGATTGGATTGAGCCAACGAATCGTAGCGCCTTTCATTTCGGTATATGGAATTCCTTTTAAAAATACAAAATCCTTTGAAAACTGCGGTGGTTTAGAACTAGCCGCACGTTTTATTTGTTCAACTGATTCGGGGGTTGGTTTTAATAAATAACCTAATTTTTGTAAATAGGAGCAAACTTGTTCATAATTTAAATGAATAAGTTCTGGTGATATATGGGTTTTTTCTGGAATATAAGCAGACATGCCGTCTGGAGTTGCTTTTATATTGAATAAAGTTTTTGAAGCTGGAGATGGGGCTTGACTTGAAGGTGGGTTGGCAGCAGAAGTCATCACAAATCTCCAAAAAAGCTTTTCGTATATACAGTTGTTACGTTAATTGTATCAGATCTTTAGAATCGATCAAAGAAATACTCTCAATATGCATTTGGATGAACTAAACCTTTAAAAGGAGTCAAAAAAACGATTTTCAAATCAAGCCACATACTCCAATTTTGTATGTACCATAAATCGCATTCAATTCTTTTTTCCAATGAGGTATTGCCACGCCAACCATTAATTTGTGCCCAACCCGTAATTCCCGCTTTTACCTTATGTCTTAACATATATCCGGGGATTTGAGTCTTAAAGTTATCGACAAAGATCGGTCTCTCGGGTCTTGGTCCAACAATACTCATCTCACCTTTTAAAACATTTATAAATTGTGGAATTTCATCTAGACTTGTTTTGCGAAGCCATTTACCAATTGGTGTTGTGCGATCGTCATCTGCTTTAGCCCAAACAGGACCGCTTTTTTCTTCGGCATTAACATACATTCCTCTAAACTTATAGCAATAAAATCTCTTACCATCGAGCCCCATGCGCTCTTGTTTGAAAAAAACGGGTCCTGAACTGCTGAATTTAACTAAAACTATACAAATCAAGTAAACAGGTAAAAATACTATTACGAATAATGATGCAAAAACAATATCAAATAATCTTTTTGCAAATCGACCAGAATTGTGAAGACTTGATGAGTTTAATGCTATTGTTAACATTCCTTCAATTTTAATTGATTTTGGTTCAAAAAATATTCTTTCGCCTAAGTATGGAATGAGTAAAATTTCAGAAAGATTTTTATCAAGATGCATATACACTTCATTGACATGTGCAGTTTCATCGGCATTTGGAACAATAAATACCAAATCGACATTGCTACTTTTTAAATATCTATCAACTGCATTTACTTCTGAAAATGAATGACATGAAATAAGATCTAAGTTCCAATCGGATCGGGTTAATATGGCTTGTTTAATTTTATGAGCTTGTGGTCCATTGCCAATAATAATTGCTTTTTTCTTTTTTCTGCTAAATTTTAAATAGATTCTATTTATTTTTCTTACGAAACTTCTCCCAATCGGAAAAATAAGAGGGAGGATAAAAAAGTAAATGAGAAGAGTTAATCTACTATATCTATGATCATAAATAAAATATGAAAGCGTAACAAAAATAAAGAATGCAATTGTATGTTTTTTAATGATTTCAAAGTTCTCATCCCAAACTTTCTTCTTTTCAATTGTTTGACTATACACATGTGTTGAAATAAAAATAAAGAGGTAGCTGAAGATGAGCAAAGGCCATAAGCGCAGGTAGTTAACGAGTGTATCTTGTCCTCTTGTCACAGAAATAATGTCACTGTTAAAGCGAATTATGAAAGCCAATATCCAAGCGAATGTTATGCAGAGTGTGTCTGAGATTGCCTTAAATAAATTTAATTTTTCGGAGTGTCTGCTTAAAAGCATTTCATAGACCTTTAATTAAAATTTAGTTTCTTTCTTAAGAGTCATTAATACTTCTTTTGTAAAATTTATTTGAAAATTTTCAATTGAAAATTTTTCTACTTGAGATTTCATATTATTGAGATCATGTTCCAATAAATCTCGTTTTAAAGATTTTAAGACAGCATTCAGCATGGATTCTTTTGAGCTTTCTTCAAAAGTAAATCCCGTTACTTCGTTCAGAACAGTTTCTTTTGTACCGCCTTGGTTGGGGGCAACAACCCAAAGTCCTGATGACGTTGCCTCTAAGGGAACAATTCCAAAATCTTCAATTGCAGGAAAAAGAAGTGTGTGTGCTTTTGAAAAAATAATTGGAATTTCATCATCTAAGGGGTTTATAAAAAATTCAACATTGTTTTTAAATTTTCTACTTGCTTTTATAAGTTCTGAACCATGCCCTGCAGCTATTACTTGAATTCCATTCTGCATAAGAGTTTCAAGTGCTTCAAACATTTTCTTGTAAGGAGTCCATGCACCAAAGAGCAAAACTTTTCTTTTTTCAACTGAAGCACAAGAAATTTTTGTATTGTTTTGGAAAAAATGAGTATGAATTGGAGGGTAGATAACTTTAGATTCTTTTCCATAAAATAAAGAACATCTTCTTGCAACAAATTGACTGTTTGTAATAAGTTTATCAATTCTAACTGAAGAAGTTATGTCCCAAATACGCAGTCGATTAAGCAAAAATCTTCTTAATATTTCTAATGGTCTTTTAAAACTCGGAATTTTTGTAAAGTAACGATGTTCTTGATCCCATGCATAACGCATCGGACTGTGAATATAAGCAATGTGTAAACCCAATGGAGGAGGCACAATCCCTTTTGCGACACAACTGCTACTTGAAATAATTAAATTGTACTGAGATAGATCAAAACTTTCAATTGCTATTGGAAAAAAAGGTAATAAACCTTTATATATTTTTTTTATAAATGGGATTCGTGCTAGGAAAGATGCATTAAATTTATGCTTATTTTCAAGGTTTAAAACTTTATCAGGAGTTCCAAAAAGATAATACATATCTGCATTGGGAAATAAATTAAGAATTTGCTCTAAGACTTTTTCGCCACCTCTGCGTGAAAACATCCAATCATGCACAATAGCAACTTTCAAATGTTTTGTTTGGTTGATAAAATTTTCTTTGAGTTGCAAACAGCACCTCGATGATTTGGGCGACAGAATATTGGATATTGAATAGTTATTATAGGTACTAAATCTATTATTTGTAAAGTTAAACTGTTTTATTTTCTTAAAAGTGAATGGATGAAATATAAAATGAGGTTTGTAAAGTTGAAGATAGTTTTTATTTTAAAAGATTGAGCGGAATTGAATTTTTTATTTGAGAAAAAGTAAAACTATATTTTACTTTTTAATATGTTTTTAATTTTACAAATTTTAATCTAATTTCGTTTGTTTTTTAAATTATTATTATCCGTTATTTTGTGAAGTTCGGTATTGTCATATTTAATTAATAATGTTTCACAGCGACGGACAAGTACTTTTCCTGGAGGAAGGTTTTTGCGTTTTTCGATATCAGCACGTGTTGATATTTGCACATCTGTATTTTGTGCACGACTGTGTTTAGAATGATGGACAGCTAAAATCGCAGCTTCACGCACTGCCTGTAATGAAGGTTTTTCTCCCTTTGGTTTTTCTAACCACACATGGCTTCCTTCGCCAGTTAATACGTGGATCCAAGTATGATGGGAAGGCATGAGTTTAATCATTTTATCACCATCTTCAGCCGAACGTGCAACACGAATAAATTCGCCGGTTGAAGCAGTAAATTCTTTAAAAGGAAATCTTTTTTCTTTTTCTTCTTTTATTTTTTGAGCCTGTTCACTTTCTGTCATAGAAATATCAAGCATTCCACATAAACGTGAAAGTAAAGGTAGATCTTCTTTAATAAGAACGTAATCAAGAGAGTATTTTTCAAATTTTTTAAGATCGGTCTGCAGATGAAAATGTTTTTCTTTATAATTATCAATTGCACTTTTTAATTCTTCGGCACTTTCAATAATTAACTTTTGAAAATCATACTCTGATGTTTTGCTTTCTATAATCCTAGCAGATAATTCTTGTTTTCTTCTTTTTAAAATATCTATTTCATGATGTATTTTATTTAATAAATCGCCTGGTTTTTCCCCTTTTTTAAGGGTATAGAATGCTGGTAAACCAAATTCTTGAATAAACTGCGGAGGGACATACCACTTTACAGAATCTTTTGGCCAAAGATAAAGGTGTGTTTTAAAACCTTCACTTTGTTTTTGTAGCCTTAATATCTCTTTTTCATCGGGCATATCTGCTTTTTGTCTAATTAATCTGCGACTTAAAAATTGTAGTTTTGTTTTCGCGCTTCTCCGAATATGAGTTGGTAAAATTTCTAACGCTGTATTTAATTGTAAAGGATATGGATTCGATTTTAATTTTATTTCACTGAATTCGGTATGCAGCACTTCGATATTTTGGGAATCTTTATTTTGTTCAATTTGTGGAAGGGGGCAATATGCTATGAGTGGGTATTCAAAGCACGCTCTTTTTTTAGTTTTTGTACAATCTTCACTCCATTCACACCAACTTTCAAAGAAAGAATCGGACGGTGAGAAATTTATTCCATATTGTTCTTTATAGCGACTTGGAGTGGAAAGATATTTTTTTGCTAAAATAATTCTTGGAGGTTTTGCGTCTAAATCTAAAATTAAACAATTTGGACCTTCGTTTATTTCCTGAAAATTTTCAATTTGTTTATTTGCATCGGAAAGTTCTATGATGATACAAATAGGCGAGATCGTTGCATATGCAGAACAGACTTTTCTTCCCTGTATATATTTTCGAGAGATTTGTACAATTGAATTTGGTTGTTTTAATGTTGTTGGTTTGAGTCGAGTTGTTGAAATTCCACTTTCCCCCTTTTTCATGGAAAGTAAAATAGCACTTCTATCATCGCCCGGTTTGTAGACAGATAAAATGATATGTCCTTGTTCCGAAGCGGTGATTTTTTGTAAACTTGCATTCATTATTCTATGTAGAGGCTGCGCAAATTTTCTTGTCCAAATGGCAAGTTGAGCAATACCAGTTCTTAATTCTTGAGAAAATTCAGTATCTTTCACGATAATCTTCCTATGCTGCTCTTTCATTAGCTAATTAGGTTGACGACATTCATGCTTACAGTATTGTTCCTAGTGTGTCTATTCTCAGATTGGAGAGTGCCGAGTGCAAGAGTTACAAGATATTTATCGTTTGCAAGCTTTCGTTACAGTTGTTCAAGAAGGTTCCCTTTCATCAGCCGTCAATAAACTTCACATCACTCAGCCTGCGCTTTCTGCAAGACTCAAACTTTTAGAAGAAGGTCTTGGTTGTCCTCTGTTAGAAAGAACGGCACGAGGTGTGCGCCCAACTTCTATGGGGAAACTTGTATATGGAATTGCTGTTGATATTTTAAAAAGAATGGGACAATTGCAAACGACTGTGCGCAATCATCTTGAACTGCGCGAAGGGTTTGTTCATTTAGGTGGTGGTGCGACTGCGGTTGCAGGAGTTTTTCCTGATGCAATATCAGAATACAGAAAAAAACACCCACAAATTCAATTTACATTACATGAAAAGGATTCAGCGACTGTTATTGAATCTTTACATGATGGATCTGTGGATGTTGGTCTTATT
Source organism: Fluviispira multicolorata (assembly GCF_009208585.1). Taxonomy (GTDB): domain Bacteria; phylum Bdellovibrionota_B; class Oligoflexia; order Silvanigrellales; family Silvanigrellaceae; genus Silvanigrella; species Silvanigrella multicolorata. The sequence continues at coordinate 821,380 of NZ_WFLN01000004.1, read as the reverse complement.
ACGAGAAATCCCTTTATTTCTCAAAATGAAGATCCTCTCGTCGGCTTAAAAGTGCATGCAGAGATAATTGATACTTTAGAAGTTATTGCTGCACCACAGCACCCTTTAGTGCAAATGTCTCAGTTGCTTGAAAAACAAGGCAAGGCTTTGTTACCTATTCATATCAATCGTCAGCCTATGATTTTATTTGAATCAGGCAGCGCAATTTATGATATTATTGAAATGGAATTTAGAAAATTAGGGATTCGTCATCGAACAGTTATGACGCTTAGATCCGCTCAAAGTATGATAAAAATGGTCGAAAAAAATATTGGTTTGAGTATTGTCAGTGCTCATTCATTGCGAAATGAAAAAGGCATTCATATTTTAAAAATCCAAGGATTAAAAATGGAACGTTCAATTCAAATTTGTTCTGTCTTAGATCGTGAATTGACTCCCGCATCCGCTGAATTTGTAAACGTGCTCAAGCGTATTTATAATTAAGGTTACAATTTTAATGAGTTCTCCCTTTCATAATAGCATGTTTCAATTTTTACTTTCACGAAAAGAAAATTTAACCTCTTCACATGTGGCTATCATGGGGGGGGTGAGTGGGTCTCGATTTGCATTGGATGATAAAATGTCTGATGTCCCCATAGTGATTTTTGACTTTGAAACGACGGGTCTCGACACACGTTCTGCTAAAATAATAGAAATTGGCGCAATAAAATATGTGAATCGTGTCGAAGTTGATCGTTTTTCTGAGCTTATCGATCCTAAAGAGAATGTTTCAGAAGAAATCACTCGAATAACGGGTATAGATAATAAAATGTTGGCAGGAAAACCTTTTATTCAAGATATTCTCCCAAAGTTTCATGATTTTTTAAGGGGATGTGTTGGCTTTGCGCACAATGCAGAATTTGATGTGGGGATGTTGCATCATGAATCTTATCGCCTTGGAATTTCTTGTGATTATACAATTTTTTGCTCTTTAAAAATGGCGCGTGCTTTAGTAAAAATTGAAAGACGAAACTTAGATGCTCTTGCAGCCCATTTTGGTTTGACATTCGAATCGCGTCACCGTTCCATTGGCGATATTTTAGTTACAGCGGGAGTTCTTTGGCGTATAATTGATGAGAACCCTTCACTGCAAACAATCTCAGACTTTTCTTCGTATCGTGAAGAAATGTTGGGGTAAAAAAGAAATATTAGGAAATGTATACGAGTGAAATTTAAACTTAACATTTTTTTATTTTCAATTTTATCAATTGTTACATTGTATTTACTGTTTTTTCGTATTCTAGGAAATAATCTTGCTTGGCTCTCATTCCCTGTATCCCTTATTTTTTTAAAATGGATTGATCTTTTTATCTTACGTGGATTTTATTTATATAAAACCTTTTCAAAGCAAAGAATTGAACTCAATTTAAAAGCCGCAGGAATAAAAAAAAGCTCTTTCTATTCGATTTTAAAACTTCGCATTTTATTCATATCTGTTTTTTCGCTTATTAGTTTTATTTTTATTTTAAAAGAAGATATTTACTCTACTTATCAATATGTTTCTCAACAGTTTAAGTTTACTCATCCTTATTTAAGAATAGAGTATCCATCCTATTCAGAAGTGACTTCTGAAGAAATAAAATTGTTCGAAAATAATAAAAGTATATCTATAGACACTTCTTCTTTTTTAGAAATTAAAGTGAAAAACTTGAAACCAAATTCTTTTTGGAAGCTTAAGTTAAAACAAATAAATATAAATAATTATAATGAATTTGAATATCAATTGAATTCATCAGGACAATGGTCTTCATCTGTTTCTTCACTTTATGAACAATTTAATTTTGATAAAAATAAAGTATCAGAAGAAAATAATAAAATAAATATTAAGAATGAAATGAAAAATATTGAATATTTTTTGACGAATGGCAAAGATAACTACTATGGAAGGCTTGAAATAAATCCAACGCCATTGCCCATTGTGAAACTTGAACCCATTCAGTTTTCAGAGCAAGATGGCGAGAAAATCGTTGGAAAACTCCATTTTTTTGTGAGTGCTTCTTCAGCAGTCCCACTTTCTTTGATTGTACTTTCAGTAAGAACAAAATCAGGATATCGCTTTGATAAAACTATCGCGGAGTTTGCAAATGCATCACAATTAACTTTTAAGGCTGAATCTGCTGAATTAGTGACTTTAGGTATTCCATTTATGCCTGAAGATATTCTTTATGTTAAAGCACTGGCAAAAACTGTTTTAGCAGATATTATAGGTGAGTCAAAAGAACTCGAATTTCCAGTAAGAACTCCTTTGCAGGTGAGAAAAGATATTATTTTAAGCTTAGAAACAGCTTTAAAAAATATAAATTCTATGAAAAATGCAAATAATTCTGAAAAAGAAAAAGTATTAGATCCTCTTTCTAAGGGAGCGCAGCTTGCAAAGCAAATTGGACGTTCAGGGATGATTCGCAGAAATATTATTGAATCTATGAATTTCGTAGAAAATATTAATAAAAAAAATGATAAGTTTTATAAAGAATCAGTAAAAAAAATTCAAGTAACTCTCGATCTATTAAAACGTCAGCAAAAGTTAGATGAAAGCGTAAACTTTCTTGTTCGACTCCAAAATCTTAAATATAATATTTCAAAATTGCAAAATTCTGAAGTTAATTATAAAGATGTTCTTTCAGAAACAAAAGAATTACAAAATATGGCATTGAATTTAAATAAACAATTACTGGCAATGTCGTATCAACCTTCATTTGGTTTAACTCAACTTGAAAAATCAATTGTTCAAAAGATTTTGCAGACAGATAAAACTGTTGAAAAATTAAAAGAGACAGAAGCACATCTTAAACAAAAAGATTTTAATGAGTCACAAAAAGGCGCTCAAAATGCTACTGAGATGGGTACAAAGCATTTGGGAATGGCAATGCAAATACTGCAGCAAGCAAGAAATAGAACAATACAAGAAGCACGTAAGCAATTGCAAAAGGCCGACAATCATTTAGAACAGTCTAAAACGCTTGCGACTAAAAATGAAATTATGCAAGAACTTATGCTTACAAAACAAAGCCTTGATCGAACTCCCCAATTGGGTGAAGAATTTAATGATGCTTTATCCGAAGCTAAAGATGAGGTTCATGCATCTCAGCAATCTGCCCAAGCTAAGAATGATTCAGAGTTAGAAAAGAACACTCGATTAGCCCAATTTGCGATTGAAAAAGCTTTAATGAGTTTACAAAATGAAGAAGAGAGTGATAAAGAATTGCAAAAAGAGCAAGATGCAAGAGCCTTCCGTTCTTCAATGGATGTGCTTGCTGCGCAGGGTCTGCTCGATTCAAGCTGGCGCAAGAAAATTTTAGAAGAGATTGCGCGTTTAAAAAGTCAAGGAGAACAATCCGACTCTCCCATGATTCGCTATCTTGAAAGTAGGTTACGTTAAAATGAGAAGTATAAATTATCGAAAAAAAATCCATGGAATTTCTTTTCAGCACAGAAGCTCTCAACCTATTTATAAAAAAAAGAAAACATTTTTATCTGATTATTTTGATTTAGAAGAACTAGCCTATCAAATAGAAATTGAAACTCCTAAATCAATGCGCTCAAGTGATATTCATTATCTTTTGTGTGATCATGGGAGAAATGAAATTAATACTTTTGTTTCTGAATGTGTTGATTCTATATCTAAATGGACTGGAATTATTAAAACTATGGAACGATGTTTTTTAAAGGAAAATATTTTACAAACTGATTTATTTTTTGAAGAAAAATTTTCGGATGAAAATATTTATAAACATAAAGAACTTGAAATTTTTTTATCAACAAAAAGTCTTGTTTTATTATGGAGGCATCGTTTGGCTATAATCGAAATGATTGTAGAAGCTCAAGGATCCTTAAGAAATTTTCCTTATATCAATAAACAAAAGTAATACCTGCCGTTATTGTTTCATCATAATATTTTTTTTGGTTAAGACTATAACCAGACGGCGATATTTTATAACTAAATTTAATACGTAAATACTGTGATAAATAAAACGATATTGCACCTCCCGCATTCCACGTTAAAGCTTGATTTTCGCAAGTATTATCGCCAAAATAATCACGTGAACAAACATTTCTCATAAGGAATCCTCCAAAAATAGATGGATTAATATATGTCCAGATTGGAGATAACGTTAAATTTATATATGTGTCGGAAGTGTCATTTTCTTGTGTCAATGTACCGGCTGGCAGTACCAATCCCTTATTTGTGAGTGAGTTTTTATAATCGTCTGTATATTCATAGGTATCTTTTGTGTAACTCTTTCCTAAACTCAGCTCTAGATATTGAAATAAAGGTATACCTAATTCGACTCCCCAAGTTAATTGAGTATTTTTATAAGTAGATGAATATGATGTTTGATAGTTTCCATTTATTGTTAAATTAAAATAATGACCTTCAGCTATTGCCTTTTTATTTAATAAAAATGAAAAAATTAAAATAGATATAAGAAGTGTAAATAAAATAATTTTTTTCACATGTTCTCTTAACGTACTTTTTGCACTTGATTTAACAGCAGAGTTGTTTGTCGATTCGTATTTTCTACAAGTTTAGAAATTTCATCTGTTATATCTGGACTTGGTAGCCAAGCTGTATTTTCTTCAAGTTTACTATTTGGATTACCTGAATAATATTCAACTATATTCTTTGCAATCACTTCAGTTTGGCGCGGTCCTACTGGAAAAACCATGATACTAATTCGATTGCGAAAGAGTCTGCCATCTATAAAAAACTTATCCCAATCTGTCTGCAAATTAAAATTCTTCCGATCAACAGAGGAGATAATATAATTTTGTGAGAGGAGTCTGGCCATGATGCTAAAAACAAGAGCTGGGTGTGCAGCTGTTCTCCAAGTATTACCTTCAATATGTGTTAGGTTAAGAGCAGCGATCATCGATTGGTTAGAGAGAGGTGCCTCAGAATGAGAGTTTTTCCTTCTATTTTGGCGTGAGATCGTTTCTTGGTTTAGGCTCGACTTCTCATTTTCTCTTTGCATTTCAGAAGTTTCATTGTCACTTTCATCATGAAATAGATTCCCAAAAAAACTTGAAGACTGTCTTGATTCAGATGAATTCTGACCTCTTTTAGAGTTTTGGGATAAGAAAGTAGAGCATCCCCCTATAACCAAAGCACTAAGAAGGTATGCAATGATTTTTAATTTCATAATGAACCTCATTTTCTTAAACATTAATCCTTGAATTATTTCATGTTTTTTAGGTTTACTTGAGATAATTTTTTGCATCCGACAAATTTTATTGACTAACATTTGCCGTCTCAAAAAAGAAAAATATGCTGGATTTTGCTTCATATTGTAGAGTTTTTTTCACTATTTAACATTTGCTCCATGCTAGTTTATATGGTATGTGGTGCTCTGCTTTTTTCGTGTTCAGAATATGTCTCAACGAAAGGTATCTATACATGACAAGCTCGAGTTCTTCTGGGCTAAAACCCACTGCATGCCGCACATTGCTTTCTTTATCAATTTGTGTGTTGTCATCATTTGCAATTTTTATGAAATCACATGCAGCTGTAAAACCAACAACGCTTGAGACTATAAAAAAGAAAAAAGAATTGGTTGTTTGTTCTGAGTCTGGCTATATCCCTCTTGAAATGAAAACTGCATCAGGTAAGTGGCTTGGTTTCGATTTCGAAATGATGAGTGCTTATGCCAAAGAATTAGATGTAAAATTAACAATGGCAGACACTAAGTGGGATGGTATCATACCGTCACTTATCTCTTCTAAGTGTGACATGATCGCCTCTTCAATGGCTAAAACTGAAGAGCGTGAGAGAGCGGTTGCATTTAGCGAGCCGTATTATGACAATAAATTTCTCATTGCTGTTCTTGATAATTCTGAAAATAAAGAAAAATTCAAGAATTTAAAAAGCTTTAATCTAAAAGGCATTAAAATTGCTGTTAAAACGGGTTCTGCTCCAGATCTTTATATCAAAAATTCAGGTCAACTTAAAAATGCAGAAATCATGCGTTTTGATGCAGATGCCGATACTGTGAGCGCTGTTCTCAGATCACGTGCCACTGCATTTATTTATGACACTCCCTACGTTAAGCTTGCAGCACTTAATAATCCAGGAAAATTGTATATAATTCCCGATGCTTTTAATGGTGATCAATTCGCAGTCGCAATGCGAAAGAAAGATGCTGATCTTCTTAAAAGTTTCAATTCTTTTTTAACTGACTGGAAAAAGAACGGTGGTTATGAAAAGACAATGAAATATTATTTTGAGGAAAGAGAATGGCTTTCTCTTCTCGATAAATAGTGAATCTTGAACTTGTGTATGAAAACTCTTTGAAACATCCTTATTTTGGAAATAAGAAATACGATGCCAGATAAAAAACTCTCTATATATTACTCTTTTTTGTCTTTTTTTGTCATTGGGATTATCGCATTTATAATAGTGCGAAGCTTTTACCACCTTGATTACCAGTGGGATTTTTCGGTTTTAGGACCTTATATTTGGTTGCCATCTAGTGATGGAGGAGGCCCCGGTCTCTTCTTACAAGGTCTATGGATTACAATTAAAATGAGTTTCGAGGGCATTCTTTTCGGCTCAATATTAGGAATTATATTTGGAATTTTATTGACTACAAATGAGAAAGTGTCAAAAACAGCTGCTCTTATATATGTCGATATTTTTAGAAATACACCAGTCTTAGTTCAACTTTATGTAGCCTATTTCATTGTTGGAACTGCTTTTAATTTATCGGGAAGTGTCGCTGGCGTCTTAACAATGAGTCTCTTTTGCTCAGCTTATGTTGCAGAAATTTTTAGAGGCACTTTAGCAAATTTTGAAAAAGGACAGATTGATGCTGCAAAAGCATTAGGCTTAAGTCCATTACAAATTGCACGCAAAGTTATAGCTCCACAGGCACTCAGAAATATGTTGCCACCACTTGTAGGTCAATTTGTTTCATTAATTAAGGACAGTTCTTTATTGTCCGTAGTTGCTATTCCAGAGTTAACGAAAGAAGCACAAAATGCAGTGACAGTTACATTCCGTAGCTTTGAAACTTGGTTTTTTATTGCACTTTTGTATTTTGTTGTTAATACTCTTGTGAGCTCTTTTGGTCGTTACCTTGAAAAAAGATTAAGTGTAAGTCTCAAACAGTAAATTGGAATTTATTTAATATGTCACAAGAAGTAGTTGTCAGCCTTAAAGAAGTTAATAAGATATTTCGCACTCCTAAGACAGAACATCATGTTCTTAAAGGTATTAATTTTGAAGTCAAGCAAGGTGAAGTTGTTGCTTTAATTGGTCCATCAGGGAGTGGAAAGAGCACATGTCTTCGCACTATCAATGCTCTCGAAACTATAACTTCAGGTGATGTTGAGGTTTGTGGAATCAATTACCGTAATTCAAAAAAATCTTTGCATATGATCCGTCGTAATACGGGCATGATTTTTCAAAGATTTGAATTGTTTCCACATATGACAGCAATTGAAAATGTGGCACTTGGGCCAAATCTTGTTCTTGGAAAATCAAAAGATGAATCCTATAAAATGGCTAAAGATCTTTTGGCCAGAGTGGGTTTAGCAAATCATATGGATAAGTTTCCAAAAGGGCTCTCTGGCGGGCAACAGCAACGTGTTGCCATTGCGCGCGCTCTTGCTATCAATCCAAAAATTTTATTGTGTGATGAGCCGACAAGTGCGCTTGATCCTGAACTTGTTGACGAGGTTGTGGATATCTTAGTTGATATTGCAGCCACAGGAATGACTATGATCGTTGTGACTCATGAACTCTATTTTGCGCAAAAAGTTTCACAAAGAACTATGTTTCTTGAAAATGGTTATATTGTCGAGCAAGGTGATACAAAAAAAATGTTTGCTGCGCCAAAGACAGAACGTTTGCAGTCTTTTTTAAAGCGCATCACTCATCAATAAAAATTTCTTCTTTTTATTATATGTGTCATTTTTTTGTCAGGAATTAACTTTTCGTCAATAAAATGACAAAGCATATTAAAATATATTTCTTCCAATCGACAAAATAAAAATTAAAAACGACAATACAACAATATTGATTTAAGGTAATCATTAAATTAAAAAAAATATTAATTAACCTTATTTTTGGTGAGTTCATTTAATCTTATTTTTATATGAATTAGATTGTTTTTCTTCGAATATGTAAATTAAAATTTGAATTTTCACTTAAATTTAATTACACATAATTATAAAATATTACAAATACTGCAAATACATAAAACAAATTGACTAGCCAAAAGTTTTAATATAAATAAGAAATAATTAAATTGTTAAACTAATCAAAGTTTGGAGGTCATATGACACGAATGTCATCTGTATTTGCAAAAGTTTCTTGTGTGCTCGCATCAAGTCTTTTCATTTCTTCTTACGCACAATCTAAAGATTATTTTATTTCTTGTTATTATTCTGATTCTGATGTTTCACTTTCAAGTAAAAATCCTGAATTAATGGTTCAAAAATATGGCCCTAGTTTAAATTACTATTGGGCAAAGGATTCAAAATCAAATTATTCCAAATATACAAAACTTAGTGGTAAAATTGTAGATGGATTTTTTGTAGAAGAAAGTTTAACTTATAATGATGTTGTTGAAAAATGTAATTTTGCAATCGAAAGTGGTTCTATTCTTTGGCCCGCAAAAGAAAGTTATACTTTACTCGATTTTAAAGCTTCTGTCTCTGATTTAGCTGGTTTTGAATATCCTATTCAATTTGAAAAAGGAAATGAAAATCAATCTAAAATAAAGCAGATCGTTTTATTTGGAGACAGTTTATCTGATACGGGTAATTTAAAGAGATGGACAAAAGTTATGCCCTATTTTCCATTTTGGTTTGGCCGCTTTTCAGATGGACTTATTTGGGTGGATTACTTATCTCGTAGATCAGAAATTCCAATTCTTAATTTTTCATATGGTGGAGCTAAAACGGATGGAAAAAACGAGTATTATGCAAGTACAATTCCTGATGTTTTAAAAGGTATGGCAAGAAATTTAGTGACAGGTAATTCTAAAGATTATATTAATACCTATTTAAGTAAGTATTTAACAACAGATTCATATAATACAACTAATAAAACTTTAGCTAAACCAGACGAAACTCTTTTTATAATTTGGATTGGAGCCAATGATTATATTGAAAAATTTGAAAATAAAAATTTAACAAAACCATTTCTTGATGATCCAGAGCATCCAGGAGGGATTAATCACGCTTATAAAGTAACAATTAAAAATATAATTGAGCAAATAAAGCTTATCTATGAAAAAGGTGGAAAGCATTTTTTAGTTTTGAATTTACCAGATTTAGGCAAGTCGCCCATTGTTTTAACTTCAGAGTATAAAAAATATTCTGATGATAATAAAAATAAAGCTGAATTATCGCAGCGATTAAGTGAACTAACAAAAAGACATAATGATTTATTGCAAGCCTCAATTGCAGAGTTGCAAAAATCGCTTACCCAAAAGGCTGATGTTACATTGCTTGATATTAATGAAGACTTTTCAGATTTACTGAACGACAAAAGTATTCTTGATAAATCTGATTTTGATTATGGATTTAAAAAAATGAATTCAAAATATCTAATCCCTGGTTCTAATTCAAATTATGTTCAAGATTTTTGTTATGTAGGAGGATACTTTAATGCTATTTTCACAAAAACAAATGAAGAAGCTAATCAGTTTATGCTAAATAATTCATGTACGCTTGCAGATGATTCTTTAAATCAATTTTCATTGTTTTATAATTCACCCCATCCGACGAGCTATGCACACTGTTGGTTATCCTACTCCATTGAAAAAGCACTTCATAATAAGGGGCTTATTTCTTCAAATTTGGGTTCACTGAGTTCACTTAAAAGCTACTGTCAAGGGCAAATAAATAGCAATGGTAAAAATTTTAGATAAATTAAAATAAACTCTAGAAAATTTAATTATTAAGCATTTGTGCGATATCTTCTAGAATAATATTTGTGCGATATCTTCTAGAATAATTTCTGCAGTCTGCATATGCAATTGAGTGTCGGCATCGGAAAGAGCTTTTTCTGGGTTTGGATGAACCTCCATGAATATTCCGTCAACACCTACAGCGACAGCAGCACGAACAAGTGGGTGAACCATGTGTCGCAATCCAGAAGATTTTCCGCAGCCAGCCCCAGGCAGTTGGACGGAATGAGTGGCATCAAAAATGACGGCATGTCCGTCTTTGTGCATTTCAACAAGATTTCTGAAGTCGACCACTAAATTGTTATAGCCAAAACACGATCCTCTTTCGACCAAGGTGATTTTGGAATTTCCGCACTTTTCTAAGAATCTTGCAATTTCAAGCATTTCTTCTGGAGTTGCCCACTGTCCTTTTTTAATCTGCACTACTTTACCTGTGGATGCTGCAGCTACAAGCAATTCTCTTTGTTTACAAAGGAATGCTGGAATTTGTATAATATCTACAATATTACCGGCTTCGAGTGCTTGCTCTGTTGAATGAACATCCGTTAAAATAGGGACATTTAATTCTTGGCGGAGTTCTTTGAGCCACTCAAGCCCTTGCTTGACCCCAGGACCACGGACACTGTTTGCGCTTGTTCTATTTGCTTTGTCGTAACTGCTTTTAAAGACAAAAGGTAAATTGAGTTGTTCACACTTTTTTTTAAGAAATGAGCCAACTTGAAAGCCAATTTCACGATTTTCAAACATACAAGGGCCAGCCATAATAACAGGTTTTTTTCTGGACAGCCGAATTTCATGTGTGATATTTCCATCCCAATTGCCTGGAAATAAGTTTTTATTTAATGACATTATAATTTTCCTGAAGTGTATTTAAGGGCAATTTCAGTAGAAATTGCAGCTTTACCATAAGATTTTATAACATAAAATGAAGCTCCCAAAGCTTGTCCTGTCGCAACAAAAGCTTCTATAAAAGAAGAGTCTGACAACCAGTTGGGTCTATGGGTATAGGATATTCCTTCTGGAGCAAGGAGATCACTTAAATGGAGCCCGAATTTTTTACCCGTTTTTTTGATAAGAAAGAGCACACGAGGGTCTAAAAGAGTGTCAGAATAGCCATTTGCTGTGCCACAATCGACCAGGGCAACATCAGCATCTTTTAACTTTTCAAGGACTCGTATAACATCAATAGGCGCTAAAAAACATCCACGTTCTACAATAAGCGGTAATTTTGTCTGAGATGCTGCTTCTAGGATATCGCTCTGTCTACATAATTCTCCAGGAATATATATAAAATGAGCATATTTTGCTGCCAATTCGATTTCTTTCGGAGAACTTACGATCACTCCAAAAGGATGGATGCTTTCAGCTCGCGCTTTTTTAAGCCAATCAATATTTGCTTCTAATAAATTTTTTGTTGTTACGGAGTCTGATTGCAGCTTCCACTGTGAGAAATCATAGACTTGAAAGACGGATGCATCCACAGAAGGTTTGCTGAATTGATAGTTGATTTCGATAATAAAATTCTTACAAGAACTAAAAAATGACATTCAAAAGTCTCCCAATTAGGAAGCTTTTTCTTTGTCATGAGAAAGGTTTGTTTCGCTTCCTTGATTTAATTCATCTTCTGTTTGTTTCAATTTTGCAAGCTTTTGAATGAGTTTTTCGAGAGTCATACCATTTTCGCCTTTAGGATGGATATACACTCCTCCGGTTCTTTGTAATTCTTCATCAAACCATTTTACGATCACTTTTAGATTTAAAAACTTTGCGCTGTCAATTTGAAATTGTTCTATAGGAATTTTAAGGTGAAGGGGATTGCCATTTTTTAATTGCACTTTTTTTACAAATTCAATTTTAAATCCATGCCAAGATAAATCAAGCAATATGGCTTTTACCTTTTTTAAGGGATTCCATTTTGTCATTTGCACATCGACAACAATAGCTGTGCCATATCGAGGTTCTTTGCGCTTTGGAGTGTCTTCAGCCATCGTTTTCACCTTTGCTTAAATTTTCAAGAATTTTACTAATAACATATATAAATTTATATCTCTTCTTTCCAAAGGATGCGTGTCAAAAATTGTTCAAAACATAACAAAGCAAGTGCCAATGCTAAAAGCCAAGGAAAAGCATTTAAAAGCGGGGTTTTTTCGACAATTGTTGTGTTCTCTTTAGTGGCTTCTTCTGCTTTTGTAAGTAAAGGTATATTTTCAAATAGAAATGGATTTTCATTTTTTTCCATTTCTTTTGCAGTTTGTGGAAAAACAGGCCAATTACCAAATTTTAATATACTTTTGTCTGCATTTATTTGGCCCAGCGCAAGTTCTATAATTGTGCTCGACCCTTTATTTGAATTTTGTAAACTTATAATTGAACTTAAAGGTGAGGAGAATTCGATCATTTCTTTTTCTAGTTTTTTTAAATTAAAAGGAATACCTTTGATTGATTTATTATTACTTGTTGATAAAGAAACAGGTTTACCCAGCTGAATTCCTCCTCGATTGCGAATATCAATAAATTTTTCTTGAGCATAAAGTCTAGGCCCTAAAATATCTGGTGCGCGGATTCCACTGTCTTGTCGTCTCTGCAAGAATTCAATCATCCAATTAAAAATAGCTTCGCTGCTATCTGCATTGCGCATTCTTAAAGTATTTTCATTGCTTTTATTTAAACTTTCCTGTGTATATCCATTTAGCCAATCACCTGCAAGAAAGCTTAAAACAATTCCTTTTTGTGCTGGCATAGCAAGTAAGATAGGATGGTTTCCTTCTGCTGTTTTTGCTAAAACAACCGCTTCTTTTTTAGGTTTACATTGTAATGCTGTGGCATGAGTGACAATATGTTCAAGACCCTTTGAAAAACTGGAATTGCTTATAAAATCTGTTTCATTTGTTGTCCAGTGATAAGTATTTACCATATCCCATTTTGGTTCATTTTCACAAGGAAACAAAGATTTTATGGATTGATTTTCACTTAAAAAAGTTAAGGGACCAGCTTGAATAAGTAAACGACCCCCATTATAAACATAATTTACTAGGTTTTCTGATTCTTTTTCTCCTAAATAAGTATCAAATAAAAAATTTTGTGCGACTATTCCATGAAAATTTTGTAGTTCATTGCCAAATAATTTTTCTGCAGGAAATTCGATTAGTGAGAGTTGAGAGCTTGGAATACTTTGATCGCTATTAATTTCTCTTAATATATAGTAGCTCAGCAAATCAAGATTTGGCCAAAATTTTAATTTTTGTCGGATGCTTCTTAAACTCCAGTCAGGACCTACACTAATATGTAAAACAGTTGTTTTTGAATATACAACTTGTACTGAAGTGCTTGCTGAATTTAGCGGAGCATGTGCGAATGTTGAATTTATATCCGCTGTAATAACTTGGGTGCCCGTTTTTGCAAAATTAATTGGTATATCCACTGATTGTCTTATGAGTGAATTTTCAGGAACGATCAACTCTACAGTTTTTGAATTTAAAAAAGAATTACCAGTGTGCAAAGTGACTTCAATTTTAAATTTGCTATTGGATTTTGCCTTTCCAATTAATGAAACTGTGGCAATGCTTTCTTCTCCTAAGAAACTAATTTTTGGTATAAAAATATCAGATATTACAATATACTCTTCATCTCTTTTTTCTCGTTGAACCACTTTTTCAAGAGGTAAGAAAAAGATTCTTTTTTCTTTAAAAGCGGATGATTCTTTCAATTTTTTATTAAAGCGTAAAGAATTTTCTCCAAAAAGAATAGCATCTGATATAATAATAATTTGTCCTCGAGACTTATCGATGAGTTGTAATAAATCTTCGTAATCTTGAATAGGAGTATTATTTTTTTTTCCATATGAATTGTAGTGAATATCAATATCAGGTGAAAAATAATCTGTCATCAATTTTTTTAAATTGTTCTTTTGTTCGTATTTTAAATTGATGTCAGCAGGAATTAATATCTGTAATTGTAATTGAGATAAATTATTTTCTTTTTGATTTATAAATGGTAATAGAACTGGTAAAAATAGAAAGAGAATAATGATAAGGCGAATTACATATATTGCTTTTTTTTTCATGGTTCTAACCCAAGATTACGAATTCTATTTAGAATTTCAGGTAGCTGAAGTTGATCTTCTTTATAATCTGTAGTCAAAAATGAATACATAATATTAATAAAACTTCTGATCTTATAATCAGAGTTATTCTTAAAACAATCTTCCCCCGAGGAAAAAAAACGAGCATCTGTTATGAGGGCAAATGGAGCCTGCGCATTAATCTTTTTTTTGAGCATAAGAACTTTCGTTGAATCATTGAGACATCCATTTAATGTTTGTAATAGGTAAAAACTTCTATAAAACATTCCACGTTTTGGTGGTGATTCCCAATCTATTCCAGTTCCTAAATCAGTCAGTTCAGAGAGCATAGGTGGAAAACTTTTTGCTCCTTCAATAATAAAAATTCCTCCGTTAGATATATGTTCTATCAAGCTTTTTCTGGAAAGAATTGATAGATTATCGGTCCACCATATTTCTGCTTCTCCTGATTTACAACTGTCTGCTTTTAGATTTTTAGGCAGATTTATTGTTCCTCTCCGGATAAGAACATTTCTAAATTTTGCATAATTTTCTTCAACATTTTTTGGAATATCTTTTGCGCACCATGCGATTTTAAATGGAATATTTTCTGGATCTACATTATGGACTGGCATTTTTCCATTATAAAACATTGGCATAGAAAAACTATTTTGCTCTCTTTCCTCAAAATTTTCAGCCCATATTTTATTCATTGTAGAAAAACTAATGAAGAATATTATGAAAAAAAGTGATGATTTTATAGGTTTTTTCCATAGCCAAAATAAAAGGATTGTGCAAAGAATGGCAATACTCATATTTAATAATTGCGATGTGTTTTTCTGCTCTTTCTTATCTTTAACTATAGATGTAACTCCTGAAAATTTTTGAGAGAATTCTTCAGGAGTCATATAAATTTGATTAGATTCGTTTTCTACTGTATTTACTAAAATCCAATTCTTTCCATTTTCTATTTTATAAAGACCTGATGTAAAGTTATCAGAAATCTTAAAATTTAGCGTTTTAAGATCGAGTATTTCTGAAAATTTATTTATGTTACTTATACCTGCTTCCTCAAAACTATCCTGTAATTTATTTACATCATCGAGCGTCATTTTCGTAAATGCTAAATTTGATTTTTTAACAGTACGGGCAACTTCAAACCAAAAATCTGTCCACCTACGTGATCGACCAAGTTCTCCATTGGGGGTCGCAGTGGTTGTCCGTAGATAAAAAAATGGAAGAGAAGAGGTTTTCCAAGCTAAGGGCGTGCCATCAGGCGCATTAAAAAAGGTTTTGAATTTTCCTTTATACTCTAAATTTTCTCCATAAATTTTATGACCTATTTCTGCTGAAGGAGGAGGGGGCAATAAATAAATGGGAATGGGATAGGTGCCAGTGTCGAGTTGAACAGGGGATTTCTTAATCTCAAAAGTCTCATTATTTAAATTTGCACTTCCTACATAAATAAGTGTGTCATAATTCGAATCAAATCCTATTGGCGTCCAAAATTTAAAATCATTATTCATCAATGAAATAATTTGCTCTGTTAAAGGAACAACCCATAATGCTGGATTGCGAAATTTCCAAGCATTGCTTGTCTCAATATTTTCGAGTTGATTATCAATACAGCTTTTTTCAATAAATTCATTGTTAAAGAAATTTACGAGACTTCTTAAACTAGAAAACGGGTCAAGTTCAATAGTGCCAGGAAAGCGATCGGTACAAACAATAAATAATGGGAGTTCATTTTTTGTTTTTTTAGAGGTCAAAAATTTATATGCGTTATCACCTGAATGAATTGTATTTATAAAAAAATGTGGGCGAGCTTCTTCAGGAATATTTGATAACTTGGAGTTGAATTCTATAAATTGTCCACTGCTCTCACTCTGTTCATTCCATAATAAAGACAATTCTTTAGGGATGATTTCAATTTCATTTTCTTTGCTCATTTGGAAAGGTGACGATTTTTTAAGAGAGCCAAAATTAAAGAATTTTTTTAATGATAACACTCCTTGTAAACTTTCAAATTTTCCGTCTGAAAGAATAATAATTCTGCTTTTGTGTTCAGAAAAGAATGGACTTTCTTTTAAAAGCTTATTGATTTTTTCAGTGTGAATGGATTGATGAAAAGGTGAGGTTGGTTTGTTGTTTTCTTTTTCTAAAAAATCTTTAATGTCTGTTTTAGATTTTAAGGAAATAATTTTGTAATTAACTTCTGGTATACCATTTTTAATTATGAAATTAGTTTCAAGTCCGAAATTGTTAAAACCAAACGATAGTATTTTTTCTGCTTCTTCATTAGCATCAAAATTGTCTGCTGATCTCGAAATTTTTGAAGAAAAAGATGGATCAAGCCAAATTAAACTTGAGCTGCTTTGTAGATCGGAACTTTTAGGTGACTCTTTTGGGTGATAAAGATAGGCAAAACATGTGGTTACTATTAGTATTAGAATAAAAGGGATAAACGGTGGTTTTTTAAATATGATATTATTATTAATAATTATTTTATTTTTTTTTCCTAAAAACCAAGATGGAATAGTTCTTTTTTTTGAGTTCTTTACTCTAAAGAAAAGAATTAAAAGAGTTATTAATGAAACACAAGATGATAATAAAATAAGAAACATACTTATTTATTCCTAAGATTATTTTTTATAATAAACTGAATAAAATTGCTTAAATTATCGTGTGGACTAACAACATTAACAATACTTTTACTTTCTAATGCTTTGTCTTGAAAGTATTTAATTTGATTTTGTGAATTAATTTGATAGGTATTTCCACTAAAATAGTGTGAATTTTTTGATATATCTTTGTTTTCCCATGGAATAAGTTCTTCAATTTGAGAACTATCATTATTGATAATTGGGTACTCCAGAGGATCTCGAGTGATAAAAAAAACACACTGTTTAAGATGTAAATAATTTATGAGTTTTAATGAATTTTCAGCAGCTGCAAATGGTTCAGTGGAATCATATAAAAGATCTGTTACGATATAAATATGATCTGCAACACGTAAACTTTTATTATGTAAGAGTGCTCCGGCAAAAAGATCTTTTTCTTTGACCGCAAATATGTCATAAGAATGCGCAAGACTTCTATGTGCTTCTTCAAGAATTGCAGTAATGCCTATAGCCAATTGTCCCTTATTTATTGTTGTTTTTTCTGAATGATAAAGCATGTTTTCATAACAATGAAAAAGAACAACAACACGCTGTCTACCATGACCGTAGTCAACACGAGTTAATAAATTTTGTGTTTTAATAAAATGATTTTTAGATATGGATGAAATAGGATCACCTTTTTCAAAGGGCTTTATAGTGATACCTAAACGAGAGGGTAAATTTCTTTTATTGAGATCGTTTGCTGAAAAAACACCGCCAAATAAATTACGTAAATGAGCTCTAATATAAAAAGGAAGTGCGCGAGAAGGATGTTGGCAGGGCCAATATTTCTCTTCACTGGGAAAAACGCTGCAAATATTTTCAAAATTCATTTTTCCTCTTGTCTTTGTTTTTTTCTTTGGCTTAAAGACAAATTTATTATCTCTCCTACAAATATTATGATAACAGAGAATTTATGAAATGGGCAATTTTACAAAATAGATTTCTATTTTGTCTTTTCATGTTAGGACTAAGAAAGGTGAAAGCCAATGAATCCTGAGCTTTTAAAGCGTTTGAATTTTGTTGAGGGCAAAAAGTTTGAAAATCCAAGTGAGGTTATTGAAGAAATTCGTGATGCTCATAAAAATATTATTTGTAAGTATATGCAACCAAGTCCTTTACGTAAATCAGATTGGTTAAGCGAAATCACGGGTGGTGAAGTTTGGCTTAAACTTGAATCTTTAAATCCAAATGGATCTTTTAAGGTTCGGGGCGCTTTAAATGCGGTTTCTAACATTATAAAAAATAATCAAAGTAACAATTCAAAAATTATAAATGTATGCGCTGCTTCTGCCGGAAATCATGCTCAAGGAGTTGCCTTTGCGGCAAAAAATTTAGGATGTGAAGCACATATTTTTTTACCAAAATTTGCTCCTCTCGTAAAAAGAGATGCAACTGAAAAATTGGGTGCCAAAATTTACCTTATTGGTAATAATTTAGAGGAAGCTTTTGAGGCAGCCCTCGCATTTTCAGAAAAAGAAAATGCACACTTTATTCATGCTTTTAATAATTACGATATTATTATTGGACAAGCAACCTGCGCTTACGAGGCTCTTTTACAATTATCTGACTTATCTAAAACACCTTTTGGCGAACTTGATTTCTTCACCTGCAGCGTAGGTGGAGGTGGTTTAGCGGCTGGGGCTGCATTGGTTCTAAAAGCTTTGACAAGTGCAAATATTGTTGGAATAGAACAAGAATATTATGACTCTGCTATAAAAAGTTTTAAATATAAAAGTCAAACTGCAAGTTCAATAGCCCCCCATGCAACAATTGCGGATGGGATTGCAGTCGGGATGATAGGCAATTTAAATTATAATTATATGACGCGCTTTGTTGAGAATTTAAGCACTGTGTCCGATGACTCTATCGTGAAGGCGATTCTTGGACTCTGTGAACAAGAACGAATTCTTTCCGAAGGTGCTGGAGCCGCAGCTGTGGCAGACATTCTTAAGCGTCCTGATTTTTATAAAGGGAAACGAGTTATTGCATGCGTGAGTGGTGGAAATATAGATCCCCAACTCCTGACTCGAGTCGTAACACGAGGTTTAAATATCACAGGCCGAGTTTTACGGGTGAGTGTGTGTGTGAGCGATCGACCTGGAGGATTGAAGAGACTTTTAGAGTGTGTTTCAGCGCTTGAAGGAAATGTTCTCGATCTTATCCACGATCGGACTTATAGCGAAGTGAGTGTGGGCGATGTTGATGTGGAACTCTCATTAGAGACTCGTAACTCGGAGCATCAATATTCTCTTCTTGAAAAGCTCGAAGAAGCTGGTTTTAAACCAAGAATGAGAAATTAGAGAGATGAAAATGGTTATTGTGTTTGAGGAGGAATCGTTGTGAATGCCGGACTTTTAGATTGTTATGACACCATAATTATCGGTGGTGGCCCAGTAGGATTATTTGGTGCTTATTATGCTGGATTGCGTGATATGTCTGTACGTCTTGTTGACAGACGGCATGAACTCGGCGGGCAGTTAACAGCTATTTATCCAGAAAAATGGGTATACGATATGACTGGTATTCCAGCAATTCGTGGAAAAGAATTATATAAAAATTTAGTGGAACAAACAGCTCCATATAATATTCCAAACAGTTTAAATGAAGAAGTTGTGCTTATTCGTAAAAATAGAAATAATATTTTGTGTATTGAAACCCGTAAGGGAACAGTGATGCATTCAAAAACTGCAATTTTGTGTTTAGGCATGGGTGCTCATATTCCACGTCGACTTGATATTCAAAATTTGCGTGAATTTGAAGGAAAGGGGGTTCACTATGGCGTGCACTCTCTTGAAACATTTAGAAATAAAAGAGTGGCTGTTGTAGGTGGGGGAGACAGTGCCCTCGATCTAGCTTTAACAATTGTAAATGATTGTAAAGATCTTTATGTATTGCATCGCTCAGATCGCTTTAATGCACACGAAGAAACCACTAAAAAATTGTATGCATCTGATGCAGAAATTAGAACGTTTTCTGAGCTTGCTGCTATAGAAGGAAATGAAAATCATCTCACTAGTGCAATGATTAAAAATACAAAAACAGGTGAAGTAACAAAAGTCGAGATTGATGAAGTTATAATTGCTGTTGGACTCCTTTTTAATTTAGAAGTTGTTCAACAGTGGGGAATTGCAATGGAGGGCAATTCAATAATTGTTGATCACAATCGTCAAACTTCTATTCCTGGTATTTATGCTGCTGGAGATATAGTTACTTATCCAGGTAAAATGAAATTAATTGGAACTGGAACTGCAGAAGCTATGCAAGGAATAAATCACGCTAAAGGTTATATCCAAGAAAAGTTTCCTTATTTATAAAGAATTTCAATTTAAAATATATATTTAAATTTTAATATTTAATAAAAAAATATAATTGCTTATTAATTTGTTTAATGAAATAATAAGCAATTATATTAAAGACTTATGCAATTTTTTATTTTAAATTCCTTGACAGATTTATTTATTGATATTAATAATCATTCTCAATATTATTTCAATTTGTAAGGAGCCTATAATGAAAAAAAGTTTATTGTTATTGAGTTCTGCATTATTTTCAATGAGTGCTTTTGCGCAGAATCCAAGCTGTCAGCCAAAAGTCCATGTCTGGTATTCACTTAAAAATGATTCACAATCAGAGTGGTTTGTTCAGCTCTCACGTCTTTATGAAAATAATATTTCATTTGTGGATGCAAATTGTCAGCCAATCGATATCAATCAAAAATTAAGTTTACAAGCAAATGAATTGAAAAAATTAGGTATGGTTGTCAATATGGCAAAAGGTTTTAATTCAACTTATGCCTTTATGGGAGTCAGGAATGATCCTCAACCAAATCCGATGCTAAGTAAAGGGAGAGTTTCTTGCATATTTATCGTTGCTCCTTATGGTCCTGGACAAATGGATAGATATGATATTAAAGCAAATAATTCGGATTGCCAATCGACTGATTATGGAACAAAATTATATTTTAAATAAGTTTATTTGATATCAATAAATTAAATATTTTTAAAAATGAAATTCTTTAGAAAAAATTTTTTATAGTATAAGAAAGAAAATTATGCTGCATGAAAATGAAAAATAATATTTAAATTAAATACTATTATGTTTTTAAACAGCGGTCGTTAATTTAACAAGAATATTATTACGAGTGGCGTTTGAATATGGGCAAACAATATTTTAATACATAGAAAGAATTTTTTTAATTTGATTCCAATTTTCCTTTTTGTAGAACCCAAGTTCTATTTGCAAGGAATTTAGCTTGTTGTTCAGCGTGTGTGATCATCATGGTGGCCATATTTCTATTTTTAGTAAAGTTATGGACGAATTGAAGAAGGTTTTCAGTAGAAACGGGGTCGAGAGCTGCAGTGGGTTCGTCGAGTAAAAGGATATCAGGTTCACAAAGGGTAGCCATAATAATTGTGATGATTTGTCTTTGTCCGCCTGAGAGTTTACCGATAGGGGTGTTTAATAATTCTTCGAGTCTGAGACCGAGAGGTTTGAGTGTTTCTTCGACAATTTGTTGCGGGAAATTTTTAATAGCAAAGTTAAATCCAGCAGTTTTACATTTTAATGTAGCCATAGCTAAGTTTTCAGCAACAGTCATTGTAGCCACTGAGCCCATATTCGTGTTTTGAAAAACACGACTGATAAATCGAGCTCTTTTAGCTTCGGAGAGTAGAGAAATATCTACATTATTGCGAAGTATTTTCCCGCTTGAGGGAGTGAGTCTTCCGGAGATAACATCGAGTAGAGTGCTTTTTCCTGCACCATTGTGTCCGAGAATAAGAATAAAGTCTTTTGCATTGATAGAGCAATTGATATTATGTAGAGCTTTAAACTCACCGAATTCGACATTAACATTTTCTAAATTAATCATGCTGCGACAGATCCTTTAATTTTTTTATTTTCTAATTTTTTGACAACTAGAATAACAACAATAAGGAGTCCTGTTATTAGTTTTTGCCAAGAGGGTTCAACTTGTAGTTCGATGGTGATAGCAATGATCAATTGATAAATAATGGAGCCGAATAAAGCCATGATAAACATATTGATTGCGATAAGTTCAGCGATCATGCATCCTGCGAGAGCTGCAATTAAAATACCGACATTTCCAAATGCAGAAAAGAATCCACTGTATTGAACAAAAATACCTCCTGCGAGAGCGCTGAGAGCATTTGCCATAATTAAAGAGAGAGTGATGTATAAAGGAACACTTTTTCCTAAAGAAGTAACAAATTGTTCATTTATACCTGTTGATTTTAAAATAAATCCACTTTCCGTTTTCATGTACCAAATAAAGATAAATGCGACAGCAAGAGCCATTGAGGCTAATAAAATGAGAGAAGCAAAAGAGGAATTGTGCAAAGCGGAGAAGACAGTGGGAGCGTTTCCGAGAGCGACATTTGCACCTCCGATATTAATGCTAACGGAGAAAAGCATTGTGGTGACAACAATTCCAGCGATTAATTTATTTAACCCAAGTTTTGTGTGAAGGAGACCTGTGATGCAGCCAGAAATTCCTCCAGCAATACAGCCGAGGAGTAAAGCGAGCCAAGGGTTTGTATTGTGTAAAAGGGACCAAGCGACAACAGCGCCGCCGAGACCAAAAGTTCCTTCAATACTAAAGTCATCAAACTTCATGACACGTGAAGCAAGATAAATGGCCATGACAATAAAAGCACCAATAAAACCACGTTCAAGAATTCCGACGACAACAGGCAAAAACGAAAGCATGTACATTTATCCTAACTTAACAAATAAAATCACATTAAAGAAACACTGTCTTTTAGAGAGTCAGGAATTTCGAGTCCATATTTTTCAAGAGCTTTTTTACTGATAATAATGCTGCTTGTGGGAGCAACAATGGGAAGGTCCATAGGTTTAATTCCATCGACGAGCATTTTTTTCATCAACTGTGCAGCTTGGACGCCAGATTGAAAATAATCCACACCAAATTGCATGAGAGGTCCTTCTTTTTCTGCTGTTCCTGTTGCTATAATTGGAATATTTGCTTTATCAGCAATTTGTCTCACGATTGGAAATGCAGAAGCAATAGTATTGTCAGTAGGGATGAGAACGGCCTGTGCATTTTGTACAGCATGTTGAGCGGCAGCAGCAACATCTGCTTGGCTATTTGCACCGTTATCTTGGTATGTGATTCCATATTTTTCGAGAGCAATTTTCATTTGTTTAACTAGAATAACAGAGTTGGTTTCTCCTGGGTTATATAAAAGCGCAACTTTTTTAACATTGGGTAAAAGTATTTTTAAAATAGAAATTTGTTTTTCAATATCTGCCATGTCAGTGGCACCCGTGATATTTGAGCCCTCTTCTCTAAGATGTAATCCAATGGGATCTGTAACGGCAGCAAAGGTGATAGGTCTTGTTTTAATTTCAGATTTAAGAGCCTGAACAGCAGGAGTGGCAATAGCATAGAAGCCAGAGATGCTTTTATTTGCTTTAAAACTTGATGCAATTGCTTGAGCTTGCATTATAGAGCCTTGAGCATTTTGTTCAATAATAATTACTTTATCGCCCAATTCTTTTTTAATTTCAGAAATAAAACCTTGCATAGAATCATCTAAAGCAGGAAAAGATGCTGTTTGTAGAATTCCGATAGTAATGTGATCTGCAGATGGTTTATTTCTTTTTAATAAAACAATTGCGGCTAAAATGGCGATTAAGCCTAAAAGAAGAGCAAGGATTTTTTTACTCATGAAAGCTAACTCCATAAAATGTAGTCGAAATACAAAAAAATTTAGTCACTAACCTAAAGGAATTTTTAAAAAAAAGAAATAGATTTAGGCTCATATTATGATAAACCTGTGTTCAAAAGACCTTTTTGTAGAACCCAAGTTCTATTTGCAAGGAATTTAGCTTGTTGTTCAGCGTGTGTGATCATCATGGTGGCCATATTTCTATTTTTAGTAAAGTTATGGACGAATTGAAGAAGGTTTTCAGTAGAAACGGGGTCGAGAGCTGCAGTGGGTTCGTCGAGTAAAAGGATATCAGGTTCACAAAGGGTAGCCATAATAATTGTGATGATTTGTCTTTGTCCGCCTGAGAGTTTACCGATAGGGGTGTTTAATAATTCTTCGAGTCTGAGACCGAGAGGTTTGAGTGTTTCTTCGACAATTTGTTGCGGGAAATTTTTAATAGCAAAGTTAAATCCAGCAGTTTTGCATTTTAATGTAGCCATAGCTAAGTTTTCAGCAACAGTCATTGTAGCCACTGAGCCCATATTCGTGTTTTGAAAAACACGACTGATAAATCGAGCTCTTTTAGCTTCGGAGAGTAGAGAAATATCTTCATTATTGCGAAGTATTTTCCCGCTTGAGGGAGTGAGTCTTCCGGAGATAACATCGAGTAGAGTGCTTTTTCCTGCACCATTGTGTCCGAGAATAAGAATAAAGTCTTTTGCATTGATAGAGCAATTGATATTATGTAGAGCTTTAAACTCACCGAATTCGACATTAACATTTTCTAAATTAATCATGCTGCGACAGATCCTTTAATTTTTTTATTTTCTAATTTTTTGACAACTAGAATAACAACAATAAGGAGTCCTGTTATTAGTTTTTGCCAAGAGGGTTCAACTTGTAGTTCGATGGTGATAGCAATGATCAATTGATAAATAATGGAGCCGAATAAAGCCATGATAAACATATTGATTGCGATAAGTTCAGCGATCATGCATCCTGCGAGAGCTGCAATTAAAATACCGACATTTCCAAAAGCAGAAAAGAATCCACTGTATTGAACAAAAATACCTCCTGCGAGAGCGCTGAGAGCATTTGCCATAATTAAAGAGAGAGTGATGTATAAAGGAACACTTTTTCCTAAAGAAGTAACAAATTGTTCATTTATACCTGTTGATTTTAAAATAAATCCACTTTCCGTTTTCATGTACCAAATAAAGATAAATGCGACAGCAAGAGCCATTGAGGCTAATAAAATGAGAGAAGCAAAAGAGGAATTGTGCAAAGCGGAGAAGACAGTGGGAGCGTTTCCGAGAGCGACATTTGCACCCCCGATATTAATGCTAACGGAGAAAAGCATTGTGGTGACAACAATTCCAGCGATTAATTTATTTAACCCAAGTTTTGTGTGAAGGAGACCTGTGATGCAGCCAGAAATTCCTCCAGCAATACAGCCGAGGAGTAAAGCGAGCCAAGGGTTTGTATTGTGTAAAAGGGACCAAGCGACAACAGCGCCGCCGAGTCCGAAAGTACCTTCAATACTAAAGTCATCAAACTTCATGACACGTGAAGCAAGATAAATGGCCATGACAATAAAAGCACCAATAAAACCACGTTCAAGAATTCCGACGACAACAGGCAAAAACGAAAGCATGTACATTTATCCTAACTTAACAAATAAAATCACATTAAAGAAACACTGTCTTTTAGAGAGTCAGGAATTTCGAGTCCATATTTTTCAAGAGCTTTTTTACTGATAATAATGCTGCTTGTGGGAGCAACAATGGGAAGGTCCATAGGTTTAATTCCATCGACGAGCATTTTTTTCATCAACTGTGCAGCTTGGACGCCAGAGTTTTCATAATTTACTCCAAATTGCATGAGAGGTCCTTCGCTTTCGCCCGTCCAAGTTGTTATAACAGGAATATTTGCTTTATCAGCAATTTGTCTCACGATTGGAAATGCAGAAGCAATCGTATTGTCAGTAGGGATGAGAACGGCCTGTGCATTTTGTAC
Source organism: Fluviispira multicolorata (assembly GCF_009208585.1). Lineage (GTDB taxonomy): Bacteria > Bdellovibrionota_B > Oligoflexia > Silvanigrellales > Silvanigrellaceae > Silvanigrella > Silvanigrella multicolorata. The sequence continues at coordinate 795,996 of NZ_WFLN01000004.1, read as the reverse complement.
AGCATGTTGAGCGGCAGCAGCAACATCTGCTTGGCTATTTGCACCGTTATCTTGGTATGTGATTCCATATTTTTCGAGAGCAATTTTCATTTGTTTAACTAGAATAACAGAGTTGGTTTCTCCTGGGTTATATAAAAGCGCAACTTTTTTAACGTTGGGTAAAAGTATTTTTAAAATAGAAATTTGTTTTTCAATATCTGCCTTGTCAGTGGCACCCGTGATATTTAAGCCCTCTTCTCTAAGATGTAATCCAATGGGATCTGTAACGGCAGCAAAGGCGATAGGTCTTGTTTTAATTTCAGATTTAAGAGCCTGAACAGCAGGAGTGGCAATAGCATAGAAGCCAGAAATGCTTTTATTTGCTTTAAAACTTGATGCAATTGCTTGGGCTTGAGTCATTGAGCCTTGAGCATTTTGTTCAATAATAATTACTTTATCGCCTAATTCTTTTTTAATTTCAGAAATGAATCCTTGTTTAGATTCATCAAGGGGAGGAAAAGATGCTGTTTGTAAAATTCCAATAGTAATGTGATCAGTGGACGGTTTATTTCTTTTTAATAAAATAACAGCTGCTAATACAGCGACCAAACCTAAAAGAAGAGCAAGGATTTTTTTACTCATGAAAGTTAACTCCACAAAATGTAGTTTGAATACAAAAATATGTAAATTAAAAAATATATTTAATTTTTAGAAAAAGGAATTTTTAAAAGAAGAAATAAAATCGATAGGTAAAATAAGAAGTCGTGCAAGAAGATGATAAAGGTGAAGAAAGCTGAGTATTTCGCTGAATTACTTTAGATCTTATTTTCGTTTGCATTGCTCTGCTCCGTATCGATTGCTTGAGTCACTCATTTTATATGAGAAATGTTTATGACCAGCATAACATTATCATGTACGATGACAGCAACAAGCTTATATATTTTTCAATACAATGGCAAGTAAGAATTTAAAACTTTTAAAATAAGGCTCAGAAAACTGATTTTCGGTATAGAGATCGAACAATTCCAATAAGTTTATCAGACTCTTCAAGGCCAAAGGGAATGGACTCAAAATCTGGATTTTCTGGTACTAAAAGAGCTGGAGGGAGGGGGTTTTTATTTTGTAAATTTTTTAGAGCGAGTTTATAGAGTGCTGAACCCTTTTGAGCGAATCTTTTGACTGTAACTTCTCCGTTATTTAGAGAAGCAACTACAATATCACGATCTTGGGCTGTATTGATTGTTTCAACTAAAATAATATCTTTAGGTAGAAAACCCACATTGAGCATACTGTAACCCTCAATATTTAAAGCAAAGACTTTACCGCCTCGCAATGAATTGCGAGCAACACTTGGAAAAGTAATGAATTCTCCCGCATTTTCAATGGCTTCATGTGGGTCGCCTGCTTGTACAATTCCAAGCATGGGAACTCTCAAAAGATCTTCAAATCCAGGTAAAACACTTGAATTATTTAGTTTATCAAAATATTTTCTTTTGCTATGTGAGATTTTAGGTTTTTTGCTTGAAATATTATCGGCCAAATTTTGAGTAAATAATCCATCAAGCACTGCTGCGGAAGGGACGAGCTGTCGAGATTTTCCGGGCATGGGAGAAAGTAACAAACCTTTTTTACGCAGAGCTGCAATGACATCTTGAGCGCTGCCCACAGATTTCCATTGAAAGTAATTAGCTATTTCTCGAATAGTTGGAGGTGTCCCTGTCGCATCCAAATGATTTAAAATAAATTCTATTACTTTACGTTGTGCATTTGTTAGCTCGAGCATTGAAAGCCTCTTGAATTTAAGAAAAAAGAGATTACCATACGAAGATATGGTAATCTCTTTTTTCAGTTCTATCAAGGAGCTAATGTAACTTAATTTATTTGAATGGAACGAAATTTCTTAATTTTATCTAAAATCTCGGAAAAGAGTCTATTGCACTCTGAATCATTTAGAGAAGTTATGACGAAATCTTTTTTCTCTTTTGCATTCCAAGTGCCTTGTCTCTTTGCATATTGCCATGTGAGAGTAGAAATTCTCTCTTGTAATTCGCTGATATTTAAATTTTTATTTGCTAATTCTGTTTGATTTTCTGAATTGATTATATAATTTAAAACTTCTTTATAGCCAATGGCTTGAAACCCATGAAATGTATTTAATTTAATCGAATATTTCTTGTAAAGTTGTTGAACTTCTTTAAGCCATCCTTGATTAAATAATATTGGAATCCTTTGTTTAATTCTCTCTTTCAGAATTTCGTCATTGGGTTCCATATGAATTACGTAACAAGGAAATAAAGTTTCTTGCTCATTTAATTGACCTGTTTTGGAGCGAAGAACACTCATAGGTGTTCCTGATAATGTGTAAATTTCTAATGCCCGTTCAATCCGAGTTTTATCGTTTGGATGGAGTTCTTGCGCCCGAATGGGATCAACATCGCTGAGCCATTTGTGGCACCATGGCCATCCATTTACTTCTGCAAGACTTCTTAAATGTTTTCTAAATTCGTCATCACGAGCAGGGAAGTTGTCGAGGCCATGCAGAAAAGATCTTAAATAGAGACCACTTCCACCTACACAAAATGGGATATTTCCTCTGGCAATAATTTCTTGACAACACTCTGTTACTTTTTTTGCGAATGTATTTGCATCCATATTTTCATGGATATTTATGAGATCAATGCAGTGATAATTATATTTATTTTTCTCATTTTCCGTTGGTTTTGCAGTGCCCGCAGAAAGTTCTTTATAAATTTGAAATGCATCTAGGTTTACAATTTCACAGGTTATAGATTCTTTTTGAAATTGTTCTACTAATGAATGCGCTAATCCCGATTTTCCGCTTGCGGTGGGACCAATAAAAATAAATGCAAATAAATGATGTTGGGAGTTTAAGTTCGTTGAAACCACGAGGAAATATCCTTTTCAGAGAATTTTCTAATTACAGGTCGTCCATGCGGGCAATGGGCATAAAAATCTACATCTTTTGCACGTGCAAGAAGTCTTTTAACCAGTTCTTCGTTTAAAGGGTCGCCTGCACGAATGGCACTATGACATGCCATAGTTGCAAATAAAAGATGATAAACTTTTTCACTTTCCAATGTCTGTGCTTGTAAATTAAGTTCATTTAATTCGCTATTCGCTTTTTTTGCTTTATCAATGAGTGGGTGAATTTCAGTTTGTGGAATACCATTGAATGAAATAATCCTTGCAATAATTTCATCAAATATTTCAGGAATTTTCTGATGATTTATAAAACTAGGGTAAGAATGTATGGCTATATGTCCATTTTTTAATGCTTCAATATCAAAACCTAAATTCTTAACTTTCTCTTTTTCTTCAATGATAATATCAGTGATAATTTGGGTTGAAGGTATAATAAGAGGAGCTAAAAGTTGTTGCTTTGCTGTTACATTTTTTTTGTACGAGTGAATTAATTCTTCAAATAGAATTCTTTCATGGAATGCGTGTTGATCAATAATCCAAAGCTCTTTGCAAATTTCAAGTAATAAAAAGCAGTTTGCAAATTGACCTAAATAATTTGCTTTATCAAATATTGAAGTTTTAATTTCTTGAAATAATTTTGCATTATTAAGTGTTTCTTTAAATTTTGTTTCCTCCTGAAAAATTTCTTTTACAAGATTACTTTTTTCAAAAACATTTTCGTTGGTTAATTTACTTTTTTCTTGGGAAATCTCATTGATGAAAGTCTTTTTTTCAAAAGCATTATCATCCATTTTTAATTTTCCAACATAGCTGCCTTTTTGAGAAGCAGAAAATTCTTTATTAAGGTTGAATTGACTTTGTCTTGGATAAATATTTTTTTCGGATGTATTAAAAATTTTTAAAGATTCTTGTTTGATATATTCATTTTTTAGTTCAATTGATTTTTCAGGTGACTTTAAATTTTCTTTAAATACCGTGCTTTTTAACTCATCTAATATTTCTGTTTTTGGGATGTTTTTTGTAATTAGGTGATTGGTTTTGTTATGGATAACTTCTTTTACTCTATCCTGAATTCCCATACAGATTAGATCTTGAATAACTGCATTGTCGTAAAATCTGACTTCAACTTTTGATGGATGTGCGTTTACATCTACCCAGGATGGATCGACCTCAACAAATACAATGGCAGGGGCTATCATACCTTTTAAGAGTAAACCTTGGTAGGCTTGAATAATACCTGAGCGCACAATTTTATCTTTAACGTAGCGGCCATTTACAAACGTTATAAAATGGCTGGGAGTTGATCTTGCCGTATGGGGAAGGCCAACAAAGCCTGTTAATTTAAAGGAACCTCTCGTAAAATTTATTTCTGTATAATCATTGTTGTTAAAGTTAAAGATTTCGGTAAATCGATCTTTAGAGGATTTTTTTTCTTTATAATAAAAAATTTCTCTTCCATTATGAGAAAGTCGAAATGAAATATTATGAAATGCTAACGAAACAGCGGTTAAAAAGTCATGAATATGAGAAAACTCTGTTGCGGTTGATTTTAAAAATTTAAGTCTTACCGGTACCCCTGAAAAAAGATCTTTCACTTGAACTGTAGTGCCAAATGGAGTTGAAACCTCTTTTTCAGAGATTTTTTTACCACAATTTAAAATAATTTCGTTCCCTAACTCTTGTTCAGTTGCTCTTGATTTAATTGAGAACTGGGAAACAGAAGCAATACTTGGTAGAGCTTCTCCTCGAAAACCAAAGCTTGTTAAAGTATTTAAATCTTTAAACAGTCTAATTTTACTCGTTGCATGTCTTTCTAGAGCAAGAGAAAGATTGTTTTTAGACATACCAAAGCCATTGTCCGTAATACGAATTAATTGTTTACCGCCATCGAGCAACTCAATATAAATATGTTTAGAACCAGCATCAATAGCATTTTCTACAAGTTCTTTAACAACATTATATGGGCGCTCAACAACTTCTCCCGCTTTTATTTGATTTATAAGTTCATCATTAAGATATTTGATTTCAGTTTGTAACAAAAGATCTCTCCTTCTAAAATACAGCTTATTATTCCACAGTCTTCTTTAAAAACAAATCCATCAAAAAGAGAGTTATCTGCTTAATTTAAAATTTTAAAAGTGAAATTATTTTTGATATTTTTAGATTCTCTGAATATAGCATTATCTTAATGATTATTATTTGAATGGGCTTGCTTTTTAGACATAATATATTCACTTAAGGCTAAAAAGACAGTTGAAGCAATAAATGTCATATGAATAATAATTTGCCACTTTATTTTATCGATATCCATTTTGTCGATATCAATAAAAGATCTGAGAAGATGAATACTTGAAATACCAATAAGAGAACTTGCTAATTTAACTTTAATAGCACCAGGGTCAATATGATCAAGCCAGTCAGGTTTGTCGTCGTGATGGTCTAAATTCAGTTTACTTACAAAAGTAGCATAACCTCCAATAATGACCATTGCGACAAGATTTGCAACCATTGTAACATCTACTAGGCTTAAAATTCCAAGTAATATTTGAAGTTCTGTGCTAACATTTGTTGAAGCCACTATATGAATTAATTCGACGATGAATTTATAAGTGTAAATAACCTGCACTACTATGAGACCAAAATACATAGGAGCTTGTAGCCAGCGGCTTGCAAAAATAATGTATTCTAAAGCATTTTCAAAACGTACACGCGTATTGTTTATTTTATTTTCCATCGAATTTTCTTTAACTCCAGCATATGAAATTATTATAATAAATTTTCACAAAGCCATTTAGCATAGTATGTGACAATTAAGTCTGCTCCCGCTCTTTTCATAGAGATTAAGCTTTCATAAACTGCTGCTTTTTCGTCTATTAGATTGTTTTGAGCAGCGCATTTTAGCATAGCATACTCACCACTGACTTGGTAAATAACAACTGGAACTTCACTTTGACTTTTGATTTTACTCAAAATGTCTAAATAAGGTAATCCCGGTTTAACCATAACCATATCTGCACCTTCTTGGATGTCAAGAATTGCTTCACGAATTGCTTCACGTGAATTAGCAGGATTGAGTTGATATGTTTTTTTATCAAGCCCTCTTGCGCCCGAGGCAATGGCTTCCCGAAACGGTCCATAAAAAGCAGAGGCAAATTTTGCGCTGTAGGCGAGAATACTTGTACCAATATAACCATCTTTATCTAAAATTGTGCGAATAGCAGCAATTCTTCCGTCCATCATGTCACTTGGACATACAAAATCAACACCACAGGCTGCGTATGAGAGGGATTGTTTGCAAAGAGCTTCAACGGTTTCATCGTTTAAAACATAACCTTTTTCATCGATGATTCCATCATGGCCGTGCAATGTGTAAGGATCTAAAGCAACATCAACAAACAAAATCATATTTGGAAATGTTTCTTTAATCTTTCTTATGCAATTTTGCATAAGTCCTTCTGGGTTATAAGCTTCTGTTCCATAATCATCTTTTTTTGTGCCTTCAATTACAGGAAATAACATGATTGCTTTGATTCCAAGTTTTTGAATTTCTTCAACTTCAGTTAGCAATTCATCGTAAGGTATGCGGAAAATTCCAGAAAGACTTGGAATCTCATAGCGTTTAGTTCCTTTTTCTGAAATAAAAAGTGGGAAAATAAGATCTGATTTTTGCAATTTATTTTCTTGTACAAGAGAACGAATGTTTTTATTAATTCTCAATCGACGTGGGCGTATATGAGCATTGCCAATATTGAGTGCAGGAAAAACTTGAAAACGGTTCATTTATTCGCTCCTTTTTATTGCATTTAAAAGCCTTTTTTCATAGTTTGCTGAATTCGGCTTCGCAGAGTATGGTCATTTGAAGATTTTGAAGCAAGTGTTTTAAGACTTTAGCTCTGAAGTTTTTCAGTGTCATCTTTGCAGGAAGTGACACTCTAGGTTATATTTATTTTGTAATCAGTGATTTGCAATTTTTGCCACTGCACATTGTTTGGAGAAGACCTATGCCACTTGTTCCTATAGTTGTTGAGCAAACCAATCGAGGAGAGCGTTCTTACGATGTGTGGTCTCGCCTTCTAAAAGATCGAATCGTGTTTCTTGGGACACCCGTTTATGATGAAGTTGCCAATCTTATTGTTGCACAACTTCTCTTTCTCGAATCTCAAGATCCTGAAAAAGATATAAGTTTCTATATAAATAGTCCTGGGGGAAGTGTTACTGCTGGACTTGCAATTTATGATGCAATGCAAGTCATTCGTCCGCAAGTTCGTACTTTTTGTGTAGGACAATGCGCGAGTATGGGTGCGTTACTTTTAGCTGCTGGAGCTAAAGGAAAACGATATGCATTGCCAAATAGCCGTGTTATGATTCACCAACCCAGTGGAGGTGCGGGTGGACAAGCAACAGACATTGCTATCCAAGCGAAAGAAATCATCTCCCTTAAAAAGCGTTTAAATGAAATTTTAGCTGCTCATACCGGCAAAAAAATTGCAGAAATTGAAGCTGATGCGGATAGGGATTTCTTCATGTCTGCATCTGAAGCTAAGGATTATGGCTTGGTTGACGATATTTTAATGCCGAGATCTGATAGAGTAGCTTTTACGGGTCTCTGATAAAAGGTAGTGAATTGTTATGATACAAAATGGAATAAAATTTTCATCAGGACGTGGTGGTTCAAACAGCTCTCATGGACTTCATTGTAGTTTTTGCGGAAAAAGCCAAAGAGAAGTAAAAAAGCTCATTGCAGGACCTAATGTTTATATTTGTGATGAATGTATTGAGCTTTGTAATGAAATTATCGCTGAGGAAATGGAAAAAGACGATGCTGCTCAAATAGCAGAAGGCGTTCCCAGTCCAAGTGAAATTAAAAAAGTTCTTGATGAATATGTTATTGGCCAAGAAAGAGCAAAAAAAGTTCTTTCGGTCGCTGTTCATAACCACTACAAGCGCATTGAACATGGTTCAAATGCAGGAAAAGAAGACGTTGAACTTGCAAAAAGTAACATTTTACTGATTGGACCTACAGGCTCAGGTAAAACATTGCTTGCGCAGAGTATGGCACGTATTTTACAAGTCCCTTTTACAATAGCCGATGCAACTAACTTAACAGAAGCAGGTTATGTTGGTGAAGATGTTGAAAATATTATTTTAAATCTTCTTCAAGCAGCTGAATTTGACGTTGAACAAGCGCAAAAAGGAATTGCATACGTAGACGAAATCGATAAAATTGCAAGAAAAGGCGAAAATACTTCAATCACGCGCGATGTTTCTGGTGAAGGTGTACAACAGGCATTGTTAAAACTTCTTGAAGGGACTGTTGCAAATGTTCCACCTCGTGGAGGTCGCAAGCACCCACAACAAGAATTTTTACAGGTTGATACAACAAATATCCTCTTTATTTGCGGTGGTGCATTCGCAGGACTCGAAGAAATTATTCGCAATCGTATGGAACAAACTGCAATGGGATTTGGCGCAGACATAAAGAATAAATCTAAAATGACTGTTACTGATCTTTTTGCAAAAGTGAGAGTTGAAGATCTCCTTAAATTTGGAATGATTCCTGAATTTATGGGAAGATTGCCTGTAATTGTTACTTTAGCTGAGTTAGATGAATCCGCACTTGTGCAGGTTTTAACTCAACCCAAAAATTCTATTATTAAGCAATATCAGAAGTTGTTTAGTTATGAACGAGTGCTTCTAGAATTCACTCAAGAAGCACTTGTCGCTATTTCACAAGAAGCTATTAAAAGAAAGACGGGTGCTCGCGGTTTAAGAGCTATTCTCGAAGATGTTATGCTTGAAACCATGTTTGATATTCCAGGACAAAAAAATGTTAAACAAATTACCTTAACACCTGAATGTATTCGTGATGGAAAAGCTCCAGATAGAGTTCTCTTAACTGAAGAAGAAATTCAGCAAAGACAAGAACAACGCGCACGTGCTCAAACTTCTGTCACTCAAACAGCTTCCACTACTGCGGCTAAAGCAAAAACATCTGCAAAGAAATAAGTTATTTTTTTGCAGACATTTTTGCATTGTAATTTTATCGACTGAGAAGATCTTGTCTGTTCCTGCCATTTTTGCGACTCACTGAGTTTATAAATAATCTGTAAAAATAAATAAGAGAATATGAAAAAAATAAAAACAGTTGCTTAAGAGGAATGCATTCCATGCTGCAAGGAATTGATAAAGTTGCGGAAAGTTTACCCCTTTTGCCATTAAAAGATATAGTGGTTTTCCCTCAAATGATCTTACCTGTTTTTGTAGCAGAGGACATTTGTATGAAAGCTGTTGAGGCTGCATGTGCAAAAGATAGGTTTATTTTTTTATCTGCCTTTCGTTCCGAAGTAAATCGTGAGCATGATTCGTATTCTGAATTGAGAGTGTCAACTCCGCCTCCATTTGATGTGTATGATGTTGGAACGATAGCTACTGTTATGCGAACTCGAAAACTTCCAGATGGTCGAACTAAGGTTCTTATTCAAGGGGTTTCAAAGGGACTTATTCTAAATTTGAAACAAACTGAACCTTTTCCTATTGTTAACCTTAGATTGTTGCCTGATAAAGAAAGCACTCAAGAGAGCGAAGCGTTGTGCCGTGCCGTTAAAGAGCAGTTAGAAAAAATTGTTACATTTGGAAGAACAATTTCTCCAGATCTTCTTATGCTTCTTGAAGATGTTACAGAAGTAGGTAAGCTAGCAGATTTAGTTGCTAGTAATTTGGGTCTAAAAATTGTAGAAGCTCAAAAAGTATTAGCAACTATTGAACCCTTTGAACGCCTTAGAAGAGTGCACACTCTGCTCCTGCGTGAACTTGAATCGTACACAGCAAATTCAAAAGGCTTTACCCAAGGGCGAGAAGATGCAATTAAAAATCAAAGAGAACAATATTTAAGGGAACAGTTGAAAGCTCTAAAGCATGAGTTAGGTGAGCTTGATGGAAAAGATGAAATTGAAGATCTGAGAGATAAAGTATTAAAAGCAGGTATGAGCGTTGAAGGGCAAGCTGAATGTTTAAAACAACTCAGGCGTCTTGAAAGAATGAATCAAGATTCAAGTGAAGCGACATTAACAAGAACGTATCTTGAATGGATGGTTGATATTCCATGGGCAAAAATGAGTGACAGTAAAATTGAAATGGCACATTGTAAAAGAATTTTAGATGAAGATCATTATGGCTTAGAAAAGATAAAAGATAGAATACTTGAATATATTGCAGTCAAAAAATTAAACCCAGAATTAAAAGGACCCATTCTTTGTTTTGTTGGCCCACCTGGGGTTGGAAAGACAAGTCTTGGTAGAAGTATTGCAAGAGCCTTGGGCCGTAAATTTGTAAGAATCAGTCTTGGTGGTGTGCGTGATGAAGCGGAAATTAGAGGTCATCGCAGAACTTACGTAGGTGCCATGCCTGGTAGAATTATTCAAACATTAAAAACTGTGGGAACAAGAAATCCTATTCTCATGCTAGATGAAATTGATAAATTAGGTGCAGATTACAAAGGAGATCCCGCTAGCGCTCTTCTTGAAGTACTCGATCCTGAACAAAATCATACATTTTCTGATCACTATATCTCTGTCCCATTTGATTTAAGCCAAATCATTTTTTTAGCGAATGCAAATCGATTGGATACAATACCAGCCGCATTGAGAGATAGATTAGAAATAATAGAAGTTTCTGGTTACAGTGAAGAAGAAAAATCTGAAATTACGAGACAATATATTATTCCTAAAGTGATTGTCCAAAATGGACTTAATTCTGAGCTTGTGCAATTTCAAGATACTGCAGTTAATTTAGTTATTAATGCTTATACAAGAGAATCGGGTTTGCGCAGCTTAGAAAAACATATTGCAACTATAACTCGAAAATTAGCTCGATATATTGCTGAAAATGATGAAAAAGGAAAAGAGCGTAAACTTGTTAAAGTAACTGCTAAAATTGCTAAAGAACTGCTTGGCGAAGAGCGTTACTTTAGTGATGATCATGATATTTTTAATAAAAAAATAGGGGTTGGAGTAGGTCTTGCTTACACGCAAACGGGTGGAGAAATACTTGAGCTTGAAGTAAAACTTTTAAATGGGACAGGCAAATTAACACTAACCGGCCAATTGGGTGAGGTAATGAAAGAATCTGCGCAAACGGCATTAAGTTGTGTGCGCAGTTTTGCTAAAGAGCTTGAAATTGAGAGCAGTCAATTTACAAACTTTGATGTCCATTTACATGTTCCTGCGGGGGGTATTCCAAAAGATGGGCCCAGCGCAGGTGTTGCCATTGCTATTGCTTTAATTTCTGCTTTTAAAAATAAACCAATTAGTCAAGATATAGCTGTCACTGGTGAAATCACATTACATGGTCGAATTTTGCCCATAGGGGGGGTTCGAGAAAAAATTTTAGCGGCACTTAGAGCAGGAATCCGTAAAGTATGTCTACCAGAAAAAAATAAAGGCTCATTTGCAGAATTACCTTTAACTATACGGCGGCGTGTGAATGTTTCGTTTGTCTCGACTCTAGAAGATGTGATAAAAGAGTATTTTATAAATGAAGAAAATCTATCTCAAAAATTAGATGAGAGTAAAAATACTCACGAAAGAAATATTTCGGTAGAAGATAATATTTCTGTTGCTTAAAATTGTATAATATAATTTAAGTAATTTAAATTTATTATGAAATCTTATATTATATTTTTTTGAAAGTATTTATTAAATTTTTTTTATTTTCAATTGATATTAAAATATATTAAGAATAACTTAATTAAAGTGTTATTTTATCTAATTAGTTAAGATTAAAAATAAGGGTTGACAAATATGATTCTTATTATTAATACTTCTTCGAAATCGATTTTATATCTCTTTTTCAGAGATTTTCAAATATAAACCTTAATATTTATATATAATTTGGATAAAAATGAAAAAAATATCTTTGCTCATTATAATGTTACTAATGCAGTCATGTTCTTCAACACAAAATGAAAAAAATAGAGTTCAAGTTTTTCCTTTGAATAATTATAGTCAAAATTTAAATACTTACATCAATTCAGAAAGTAATGACTATGACACTCCACTTATTAAAAAATGGGTGCAATTAGAAAAAGCAAATATTTATAAAGAGCGTTTGTTTGGCAATCAATCTCCTTGGTCAAAAGAGTTTGTTATAAATTCAATAAATAAGAAAACCCCAGATGATATTTTTAGCATTGAGAATTTTTTATTTCAGAAATTTAGAGAAAACTGTGATACGAAAAATCCTAAGAGCTTTTCTCTTAATTTTAAACCCTATACATGCTCATGGTTTGACAATAAAATTTTGTCAAATATGAATTTAACTAAATATAATAAATATATAGAATTTGATTTTAATAACAGAGCAATAGCAATAAATAATATAAGCGCAAGAACTTTGCCAACAAATTCTCCACTTTTTTATAGCTATAGACAAGCAGGAGAAGGTTATCCCTTTGATATGTTGCAAGTGACCTCGATTTGGACTGGCACTCCATTGTATATTGTAGGGAAATCACAAGATAAAAAATGGTCACTTGTTTTAACAAACTCTGGTTTTGTAACTTGGGTACCAAGCAATAAAATTGCACTTGCCTCAGAACAGTTTATTTCTCAATATTTAGAAAGTGTAAATGAAAATGGATTGCGTGTTATTATTCAACCAGATACCTCTATAATAAATAATTCAGGTAAAATAGTGCAAATTGGATACACAGGAAGCGTTTTTCCTGGGCAACATATTGAGAGAAAAAATAAAATATTTTATCCTATTGCACTTAAAAATGGATTTGCAAAACTTCAATTAGGTAGAATTCATTCCGATAAAATTGCCATTTTTCCTTTAGAATCAACTCCCAAAAATTTTGTTAAAGTAATAAATCCATTGCTTGGCAGGCCCTATGGATGGGGAGGACTGTATTATTTTAATGACTGTTCTCAAGAACTAAAAGCAATATTCTCAGCATTTGGAGTATGGCTTCCACGTAATTCTGCAGCACAATACCAAGAAGGAATAACGCTTGATTTAAGTGCTCTTAGTACTAAAGAAAGATTAAATTCGCTTTCAAAATTAGGCCGTAAATTTGTAACCTTAGTATATATTCAAGGTCATATTATGCTCTATATTGGGAATTATAATAATGAGCCTTGGGTGCATAATAATATTTGGGGCTTTAAACCTGCCGATAATTCATATCGATCTATAATTGGACAGTCATCATTGATCCCTTTACTTAGCTATTATCCTGAAAATCCAGAATTAATTTCTATTGCCGATGAAAAATTACGACCTAAGTTTATTATCACCTATTTAGATGAATTATTTGAAAATAAATCATAATTATTTTGATTAACTATTTTTAATTTTATCTAGTTGTACTTCATATAAAGAGATTTCTTCTTCTTTGCCTTTTATATGATGTTTTCCAATGCATTTAATATACTTTTTTTGCTCTTCATTTAATTCTAAAAAAGTTTCATGTGAAATTAATATTTTATTTTTAACATGTTTTGTCATACTTTCAATTCTTGAAGCAACATTTACAGAGTCACCAATAACGGTTGCATCAAGGCGTTGCTCCTCACCTACAATTCCAATCATAACCATACCCGTATTGAGACCTATTCCTATTTGAAGTGGATTCTTGTTATGCCTTACTCTTTCTTCATTTATTCTTTCTAGGCAATTACACATTTCAATTGCAGTGTCCAGAGCTTGTGAAGCTTTGCTTGGAAATAAAGCCATTACAGCATCACCAATATATTTGTCGATAAACCCACCTTTTTCTTTAATAATGGGTGCAATTAATTTTAAATATTGATTGATAAATTCAAAACTCTCTTTTGGAGTCATGCTATCTGAAAGAGTTGTAAAATCTCGAATATCTGAAAAAAGAATTGTCATTTTCATTTGACGACAGTCGCCTAAGTTAACATTTAGAATTCCATGTTTATTTAAAATTTCAAGAAACTGACTTGGAACAAATCTTTGATAAGATTCATTTGTTTCTTTTAAGTCAGCGATAAGGGTCGCTATTGAATTGCGCATCTTATCAAAACTTCTTGCAAGTTTTCCGACTTCATCTTTTTCTTTTGTATCAATTGTAATGTCTAAATTGCCAGAGGAAAGAGCAAGAGCATTTTTCTCTAACTTTTTAAGTCCCTTTGTAATTCCTGATGCAATTAAGCTTGCTAAAATAATGCTAACAGCGATGGTTAGAATTCCGAATGAAATAATAAATTTCTTGATATATTCAAATATATACATATTTTCTTTATTTGAAACTGAAAATAGAGCATAAATGTGATTTCCATCATATTTGCTATCAAAGTTTGTTAGTAAATAATATTCTGTCTCTATATTCCAAATATTTTTATTTTCTCTTTTATTCTTAGGAATTTTTAAAAACTCGTCGAGTAAGCGTTTTTTTTCTTCTGTGTTGACTATTGAGCTTGCAATAAGTCGATCATTAGCAAAAATACTCACATCTGATTTTGAAAGTTCCTTTATTCTATCAGTAAATTTGTTATCGAGTTTTAAGGAAGTAGTTAATATTCCGCAAATTGATTTTTTATCTGAAATAACGGGTGATATTGAAGTAAAATTGACCTTTTCACTTTCAACGTGAAAGCGAATGCTTGAGTTGCCTTTTAAGGCTTCTTTAAATGACAATTCAATGTCTTTGTTTTTTGGTAATGAAAAAAAATTAAGAATATTTTCTTTATTTGTTTCATCTGCAAGAGCAATGGGATTTCCATCGTTATCATAACTCGAAAAATCATCTATGAGCATTTGTTCTTGAAATTTTTTAGCTACTTTTAAAACGGCTTGGCTTTGCCGAGCTTCTACTTTTTTAATAAAATCAGATAAATTTGATAGTATTTTTGAATCACTTTTTAATTTAATAAATTCATAATTTATGACAGCATTTAGTATTTCTCTCCCTGTACCTAATCTATTTATTGAAGAGTTACGGAGTTGTTCAAAAAAGAGCCAGCCACCAAAAAAGAGGCAAATAAATGATGTTATGCTGACAAGAATACACATAGAGATAAGAAAGCGTATTCGAATTGAATGCACTCTCCACCTCCTTGTCTTTTGTAATTTTATAAAAAATCAAAGATTCAGTTGTCTAGGATTTATTGCCGAGTCAGTGAATTCAATATTAAGTATAAATGTATTGTTTTTATGCAAAAAGTGACATGTTGTCCTATCTGTCAAGGTTGTTGCATGACAGAGATATATTGTTTGCGATTTTATATTGTTGAATGCTCTTAGAACTGCAGGTGTAGTAAAAATGAAGTTTGTTTTCTTTAAACAATAGTGATAACTGTCCCATTTGAAGGGGCTTATATTAACTTATACCTTATAAGATAATATAATACCTCAAATTTTCATTTTTAAACAGAACTTATAAGGTAAATGGATTGAACAATGAATTTAAAAAAACGCACTGGAGTCTTGCTTGTTAATGTTGGTACGCCAGATTCCCCTGAAGTTCCTGATGTAAGAAAATATTTGCGTGAGTTCCTTTCCGATCCAAGAGTCATAGATATCTCTGCCGTAGGGCGTTTTTTATTATTAAATTTTATAATTTTACCATTTCGCACTAAGAAATCATCACATGCATATAAAATGATTTGGAAAAAAGAAGGATCTCCCTTACTCATACATGGGAAAATATTAGCTGAAAATGTTGGAAAAATTTTAGGAGATCAATACGAAGTTGAATTCTGTATGAGATATCAAAATCCTTCAATAGAATTTGCAATACAAAAATTGATCCAAAAGAATATAGATGAAATTATTGTTTTTCCACTCTTTCCTCAGTATTCATCTGCCGCAACTGGGAGTGTGTTTGAAAAAGTTGGTAAAATATGTAATTCGAAATGGAATATACCAAAATTAAAATACATTACATATTTTTATAATGATAAGAGATTTTTAGAAAGCTTTTATGAAATTGCTAAGCCACAAATAAATCATTTTCGTGCTGATTTTGTTTTGTTTAGTTATCATGGGTTGCCAGAAAGGCATGTGAAAAAATCAGATACTTCGAGCTTGCAAAATCATTGTTTAACAAAAAATAACTGCTGTGAATCTATACAAGTTGAAAATAAATATTGCTATCGAGCACAATGCTATGAGACAACGCGATCGTTGGTTAAATTATTGCAATTGACTGATGACAATCATATGACTTCTTTTCAATCGAGGCTTGGCAGAGATCCCTGGATTAAACCTTATACAGATCTCATATTGCCAGATTTAGTGAGCAAGGGAGCAAAACGTATTGCTGTTATGTGCCCCGCTTTTGTCGCTGATTGTCTTGAAACTCTTGAGGAAATTCAAATGCGTGCAAAAGAGCAATGGCTTTCATTGGGAGGAGAAGATCTCGTGCTTGTCACCTCCTTGAATTCCCATGCGAAGTGGTCTGAAACAGTTGCAGATATAATTCGAGAAGCATAATAAAAGGGAAAGTCTATGAGCGAAGAGAAATTTCAAGCCACTTGGTCTCTCAAGCCTATGGGCGATCAACCTCAAGCTATCGAAAAATTGGTGAGTGGAGTGCGAAATGGCTTAACAGATCAGGTTTTGTTAGGTGTTACGGGGTCAGGAAAGACATTTACGATTGCTAATGTGATTGCGCAAACTCAAAAACCAACTCTTGTTATTGCACATAATAAAACTCTTGCAGCACAGCTTTTTCAAGAATTTAAAGAACTTTTTCCAAATAACGCAGTTGAATATTTTGTAAGTTATTATGACTATTATCAACCAGAGGCGTATGTACCAAGTACCGACACATTTATTGATAAAACGGCAACAATAAATGATGATATTGATAAAATGCGCCACAGCGCTACGCGTGCTTTATTTGAAAGACGTGATGTGATTATTGTTAGCTCTGTAAGTTGTATATATGGCTTAGGAGAACCCGAATCCTATTTAAATGCGCGTGTTTTACTTGAACAGGGAATGCAGCTTGCTCGAGATGATTTTATTCGACATCTAATTTCTATTCAATTTTCTCGAAATGATATCTCTTTAGAACGTGGAAAGTTTAGAGTGCGTGGAGATATTATTGAGCTTGTCCCAACTTATGAAAAAGAAAAGGCTATTCGCATTCAGTTTTGGGCAGATGAAATTGAAAAAATTTCTATTATCGATGCATTGCGTGGCACTGTTATAGAAAATATTAAAAAAGTAAGTATTTATCCCGCAACTCATTACGTTCTTGAAGAAGAAAAAATTGAAGGTATTATTGTTGAAATTACAAAAGATCTTCTTGAAAGATTAAAACTTTTTAAAGAAAATGGAAAATTTTTAGAAGCGCAAAGAATTGAACAAAGAACTCTTCATGATATAGAAATGTTTCGAGAAATTGGTTATTGTCAAGGAGTCGAAAATTATTCTCGTTACCTTGATGGTCGGACTGAAGGTGAACCACCATCCACTTTATTAGATTATTTTCCAAAGGATTATCTTTTAGTAATTGATGAAAGTCATGTGACAGTTCCGCAAATTGGTGGAATGTATAGAGGAGATAGAGCTCGTAAAGAAACACTGGTTCATTTTGGTTTTCGTTTACCCTCTGCGCTTGATAATCGTCCTCTCAATTTTGAAGAATTTCAGGCTAGAATGGGACAAACAATATACGTATCAGCAACTCCATCGCAATACGAATTGCAAAAAGCTGGCAATGAAATTATTGAACAAGTCATTCGTCCCACAGGTTTAATTGATCCTATAATTGTTGTGAAACCTGCCCAAGGGCAAATTGATGATCTATTGTTTGAAATTCAAAAAACAATTGCTAGAAAATGTCGTGTTTTAGTAACAACTTTAACAAAAAAAATGTCTGAAGAAATTACAAGTTATTTTTCGGATTTTAAAATTAAAGTTAAATATTTACATTCAGAAATTCAAAGCATGGAGCGAGTTGAAATATTAAGAGATCTACGTCTTGGAATTTTTGATGTTTTAGTTGGAATTAATTTATTAAGAGAAGGACTCGATCTTCCTGAAGTTGAGTTGGTTGCTATTTTAGATGCTGATAAAGAAGGTTTTTTACGAAGTAGAACAAGTCTCATTCAAACTGTTGGTAGAGCAGCGAGAAATGCGCATGGAAGAGTCATTTTATATGCAGATAAAGAAACAGAAAGTATTAAATTTTGTTTAACTGAAACAGAACGAAGACGAAATAAACAGCTACAATATAACAAAGAAAATGATATCACACCCCAAACTATTTCAAAGAAAATACCAGAAAATTTGCGAAAACTTTATAATTTAGATTATGGTGATGATTATCAAGAGAAACTGCTCCAAGCGGTTTCGCATTTAGAAGATCTTAATATTATAAATAATCCTAAAAAACTTGAAAAACATATACAAAAGCTCGTTAAAGAAATGCAAAAAGCTTCGCAAAAAATGGAATTTGAGTTGGCGGCTGAGTTAAGAGATAAAATAAATATTTTAAAAGAGCAGTTATTTATGCTTTCAGGTGATTAAAATGGAAATAAATGAATATCGAAATTTGAAACTTATTCTTTCTTGGAATGGAGAAAAATTTAGTGGATATCAGTATCAGCCACATGCTTTTACTGTGCAGGAAGCAATTACCAATGCTTGGAATGTGTTTAGTTCTGAAAAGGTAACGTTATGTGGTTGCAGTCGACTGGATGCTGGTGTGCATGCCCAGTATTATGTATTAAATTTTCATACAAAAACAACATCAGATTGTGAACGAATTGTGCGTGGAATGAATGGTATATTGCATTCACATTTAGCACTTGATATTTGTGTTACTTCGGCAGAATTTGTTGCATCTGACTTTCATGCACGGTTTCACGCGACTGGTAAACACTATCGTTACCTTATATGGTATGGGTTTTCAGAACATGCTTTTTTAACAAAAAGAGCATGGCATGTTCGAAGTAAGTTTTCCCCAGAAAAAATTATAGAGGTTCTAAAAGAGTTTGAGGGTGAACATGATTTTGCCGCATTTCGTTCTTCGGATTGTTCGGCAAAGACAACGGTGCGCAAGGTTATGAGTGCGGATGCTTGGATACACCCAATCCATTCAGAAATGATTGTAATTGATATTTGGGGAGAAGGATTTTTAAAAAATATGATTCGCAATATGGTTGGCACAGGAGTAGAAATGGCGACTGGAAAGCGCTCAATGAATACCATAACCGAAGCATTTATTCATAAAGACAGAACACAAACAGGGATGTGTGCTCCTGCATGGCCGCTTACTTTAATGAATGTTTATTATGATAAAGAAGAAATAATTTGTGCGTCTGAAAAAAAAGCACAGCACCTCGTTCCATGTTAATAAAAAAATCAACGTCATTCTCTTAGCACTCTAACAAATTTGATTATTCTCCCCTATTTTTTATGCGGTAAAATAAAAAGAGAAAGTTTTATTTTAAATGTGGAGGGAGCTTCCATGGACACAACTCAAATTGAAGTTTCAGGAAGAATTTTAGTTGTTGATGATGAAGATGGATTGGCAAGTGCTATTGAAGATCTTTTAAGTGAATCATTTGATTGGGTTGAAACTGCTCACAATGGACAAGAAGCAATTGATAAACATAAAAAAGATCCATTTAATGTGATTCTTTCTGATTTGCGTATGCCCATACTGGGTGGACTCGATTTATTAAAACAATTACGCGAGTTTGATTTAGAAACTCCTTTTATTATTTTAACAGCATATGGCGATCAGGATGCTACGATTACAGCTTTAAAATTAGGGGCGTTTGATTTTTTAAATAAACCATTTGCGCCACATGTTTTAGTCAATCGTGTACAAGATGCGTTAAGTTATTCATTAGCAATAAAACAGGCAAAAAAAGATATTCAAAACTTTACCGAAACTGTCCAAATGGAACAATATATATCTCCAAGAGTGAAACTTGCAGCACAAAAATTGCTCGCAATGCAAAATATTCGAGTTGTTTTTTCTAATTCAAATGTAAAAAAAATAAATAAATAAAATTAATTTTTTTGATTAAGGGAAATAATAATGGCGAATATAATTAAAACAGAAGAAGAATTTTTAACAGAATTAAAAAAATCTTTTCTTATTGAATGCACGTTTATGCTTGAGGAATGTGAAGAAGCGTTTATGAATCTTGAATCTGTAGAAAGTAAACAAGAGGAGCTGAATCGAATTTTTAGACTTGTTCATTCAATGAAAGGCTCTTCTGGTTCAATTGGATTTGTGCATTTTAGTCATTTTGCCCATGCTGCTGAAGAATTATTATGTATTTTAAGGGTTAAAGAAGAATTGTGTTCAACAGAAATTATTTCTCTCTTGCTTGCAATAAATGACAGACTAAAAAATTATGTACTTGCTTTAAAACAAGATTTAAATGCTGAGCCGAATTGCATTGATTTGGTCGAAAAAATTAATAGTTTTGTGCTTGTGAATCATCTGCCTGAAGACTCTACTGTACAAAATAAATCAGAATCAGCAAACCTAGGGTTTGGGTTTTTTGATGAAAATTTACCAAAAAAAGATGTTCAGAAAAAGCAAGATGATCAAAGCGAAATGAATTTTGATGAGAAGTTTTCCACTTATGAAACAAAAGTAAAATCAGAAGAAACAAATTCACAAACTCAAAATCTTAATTATGAAATAAAAAATAATATCATTGCTAAAGTAAATAATGATAACCCTCAGACACAAAATAAGTCTGCAATTGTAAAATTAAGTGCGGACAGAATAGATTCTGTATTGGATTTAGTTGGAGAGCTTGTTGTTGTAAAAAGCCAATTAATTTGTAATGAAATTTTATGTATTAATCAAGATCAGCATTTAAGTTCACTTCTTGTTTTACTAGATAAAATAGTACGGGAGTTACAGGAAAAAGCATTATCAATGCGCATGACATCAATTCGCCCATTATTTCTTAAAGTGAATAGAGCTGTAAGAGACCTTTCTATTAAATTGAGTAAACCCGTTGAATTTACAATGTCTGGTGAAGAAACTGAGATTGATAGAGCTGTTTTTGAATCTCTTGGAGATCCTCTTATGCATCTCTGTCGAAATGCGCTTGATCATGGTATTGAGTCTCCCAATGAAAGAGTTCTTAAAGGAAAAATAGAAGTTGGAAAAATAAATTTAGCTGCTGGATATCAGTCTGGGAGAGTCTTTATTGATATAGAAGATGATGGGGGAGGAATAATTAGAGAGAAAATTATTAAAAGAGCTTTGCAAAAAAGTCTTATCCCAAATAATGATAGTCACAATCAAATGAGTGACGCACAAGTTTATGATTTATTATTTGCACCTGGGTTTTCCACTGCAGAGATTGTTAGTGAAATATCGGGGCGTGGAGTTGGACTTGATGTTGTTAAATCTCATATAGAGCAAGTAAAAGGAAATATTGAAATCAAAAGTAAACCAGGTGAAGGAACTCGTTTTCGTTTGTGGATTCCTTTAACCACAGCAATTGCAGATGCAATGAAAGTGAGAGTTCACAATGATGTGTATGCTCTTCCAATGGAAAATATTTGTGAACTTTTGCAACCTGATATTCAATCAATTACCCGATTAAGTAACAAAAATGAAGTTATTCAAGTAAGAGGTAATTTTCTTCCCCTTATACGTTTAAGAAAATGGGTTAAAGGAGAAGTTTTATCTACAGAATTAGAAGTTATTGAGGGGACTCAAACAGTTGTCGTAGTTGAAGAAAGAGGAAATCAAGTTGCATTGTTGGTTGATGAAGTTCTCGGACAAAGTCAAGTTGTAATTAAAGGTCTTGGAGATGTATTTAAGCATGTACAAGGAATTGGCGGAGGAGCAATTCTGGGTGATGGAAAAGTTGGTCTTATTCTTGACTTAGAAGGCTTGATAGCATCTGCCCATAAAGGGCAAAATATTCATAATGAACATAATATTATTCCGCAGGCTCATTCTGAAATAAATTTAGGAATTTCAAAATGAATGAAAATGATCATGAAAATTTAATACTAGATACTCATACTAATAATGTAAATTTTGATTATACAATTGAAGAAAATATATTTAATAAATTATCTTGTTTTTTAAAAAATCACACTGGAATAAATCTACCATACTCCGATAAAAATCAAACACTTTTATCCAGTCGAGTGGCACGTGTTTTAAAGCAATATCAATTAAAAAATCATAAAGAATTTTATAATAAACTTATTGAAGGTGAGAAAAAATTAATTGATGAATTTATTTTGGCAATGACAACGAATATGACAAGTTTTTTTCGTGAAGCAAATCATTTTGATTTACTGCCAAGTTTAATTGAAAAATTATTAATTAGAAAAAGAAGTTTATGTCAATATGATCTACGTATTTGGTGTTCAGCTTCAAGTACGGGTGAAGAGCCCTATACAATTGCTATGGTGCTTAACGAAAATATACCCAAAAATGAGGGTTGGCAACTTCATTTTCTTTCTACTGACATCGATAAAGCAGTTCTGACAAAAGCCAGCATTGGTATTTATGGTGAGAAAGAAATGTCGAATGTTCCCGAATCATATAATCTACGCTTTTTTGAAAAAGGAAAGGGGCGGCATTTGGGTTATCATCGAGTGATTAAGGATCTCCGTGATAAAATAAATTTTGCTTTATTTAATTTAGTGGAGGAATATTATCCATTTCAGCACAAATTTGACATTATTTTTTGTCGAAATGTTCTTATTTACTTTGAAAAAGAGCAAATTGAAAAAACCATCAAAAAATTTGAAGCTTGTTTAAATGAAGATGGGTATTTATTTTTAGGTCATTCAGAATCAATTTTAAATGGACCTGAATCATTGAAATCAATCGCTCCTTCGGTGTATAAAAAAGGAAAAACTTTGGAGAAAATCTAATGAATTCTGTTTTTCTCTACCCAGGTCATGCTCTTGTCACAAAAGAACCGACACAAATATCAACAGTCTTAGGATCATGTATAGCTGTCGCTCTTTACTGTCCTGAAAGAAAAATGGGTGGATTAAATCACTTTTTATTACCTTATCCAATTGAAGAAAATAATTTAAGTTTAAAGTATGGAACTAATGCAATTGCTTTTTTATATAGTGAATTACATGACTTATTGAATGGTAAATTTGAGCATATTCAAGCCAAGTTATATGGAGGAGGAAATATTTTAGGAACTACAATATTTCCAGATTGTGTTGGAAAACAGAATATTGATTTAGCATTTTTAGAATTGGAAAAATTAAAAATTCCTGTGGTAGAATATAATGTAGGCGGGAGTTTAAGCAGAAGAATTAAATTTACTACGCATACTTTTGAAGTTTTTCATGAATTTGTTGGTTAATGTTTCATTAAAGACGGAAAGGAGAAGCTTTTGATAAGTCAAACTGATAAAAAAATTAGAGTTCTAATAGTTGACGATTCAAATATTATCCGCCAACTTGTTGCTCATATGCTTTCTTCTGATCCTGATATTGAGGTTGTTGGTTTCGCTCCTGATCCTTATGTTGCACGTGAAAAACTGGTTGAATTAAAACCCGATGTCATGACGCTCGATATCCAAATGCCTAAAATGGATGGTCTTACTTTTCTTGAAAAAGTTATGGAACATTTTCCAGTCCCAACAATCGTGATTAGCAGTTATGTAAAAGAGAAATCAGAAACTGCATTGAGAGCATTGGCAATTGGTGCTGTGGATATCTTTGCAAAGCCTGTTCTTGATAAAAATACACTTTTAGAATCCATTGGGCTTGAACTGATTGGAAAGGTAAAAGCGGCTGCAGGAGCTAAGGTTTCAAATATTCGTTCTATGAATATGAATCATCCTTTAAATACAAATGTAAAAAAAGTAATTCCAGGTAATTTTTCTAAGACACAAAAAACGATTTTAGCCATTGCTGCATCTACTGGGGGAACAGAAGCTCTTAAACATCTTCTTTCTAATCTTCCTGCAGAAATACCTGGGACAGTGATTGTTCAGCATATGCCAAAAGAATTTACTGCGAGATTTGCTGATTCATTAAATAGTATTTGTCCTTTTGAAGTAAAAGAAGCGGAATCTAATGATATTGTTCATCCAGGGCGGGTTCTTCTTGCCCCAGGAAATTTGCATATGATATTGGCAAAACATGGATCACAATTTTGTGTCCGCTTAAAAGATGGTCCTCTTGTGCATGGTGTGAGACCTGCCGCAGACCCACTTTTTTCTTCAGTGGCTCAATTAGTGGGAAAAAATGCCATAGGTGTTGTGTTAACTGGGATGGGTTATGATGGTGCACAAGGTCTTTTAGAAATGAAAAATGCAGGAAGTTTTAATATTGCTCAAGATGAAAATACAAGTATTGTTTTTGGAATGCCCAAAGAAGCTATTGCTATTGGTGCAACTCATACAGTGTTACCTTTACAAAAGATTTCAAAATGTATAATGGACGAGTGTCTTTATCGGGAAAAGAAGTTATTGGCTGCAGTGCCTATTTAATGAGTAGCTCTTCATCGGAAAGAATATTTTCAATATTAAGTATAATTAAACTTTTACCTTCAATATTTCCCATACCAGAAATAAATTTCATTTCTTTCTCTTCACCCAGTGAATTATTAGATTTTATATGGTCCTTCGCTAGTTCTATAACCGAATCAACCGAGTCAATTATAACGCCAATTTGTCTTGTATGAGCTTGCATTACCACAATACATGTGTAGCGATTAAATGACGTTGGAGCTAAATTTAATTTACAGCAGAGGTCAATAACAGGAATAACCTTTCCTCTTAAATTTAAAACTCCTTTTACAAATGGTGCTGTTTGAGGAACTTCGGTGTAGTCGATCATTGCATTGACTTCCCATATATTTTCTATGGGCGCAGCATACATTTCTTTTCCTAGAAAAAAGCTGAGGTATCTACCTTTTATTGTGTCATTATTTATATATTCCATAATTCCTCATTGGTAAATGAAAAATTAATTGTGCTAAAAATTAGCGTTGAAAATACTTTTGCACTAATAATTTTACTTGTAATACTTAGTTTCATAATTCTTTACCTAACTTTAGTTTCTCCTAAATTTGATATGCTTATTTCGTATTTCACTTATATTTCTTGATATTTATTGATTGCAAGCGTCATTTTTTAAAGATGAAGATTTGAACCTATGTCAAATTTTTGAATCAAATAATAGAAAATTAAATTATTCTTTATTTAAGAGTTTATCTCTCCGAAAACTTCCCTAAGACAAAAATTAATCTTTATTTTTCTTGATTTTAAAGGGTAAAAAAATGTCTTTTTCAATATGGATACATGGAATTCGAGGAAAGATGCTCAGTCTCATTTTTCTACCAGTTATTATTTTAATAACTTTTAGTATTTTTTCAATTCAAAAACTTTCTGAATCTTCTGGTTCACTTTCATATATGACGTTAGTAAGAATACCTTCAACAATCAATACAGAAAGAATGATGGCTCAAGTACATGCTACTTTGCGTTATGCGCAAGCAATTTTTATTTCAAGTTCTCAAGACGAAATATTAGAGAACTTTAGAAAAACTCAAGAAAGTCTTTTGTATTTACAGAAACTAAAAAGTGAATTTGATCAATTGCCCCACTCTGGAAAAATAGCAGAGATATATAAAGTAGTAGAACCAAAACTATATGAATTTAATAAATATGGTAATGAATTTATCAGTATTATGCGAAAAAATGAATATAATATGAGTCTTGAGACCAAAATTTTATTACATGAACGCCTTTATCCTACAGCTCTTGAGCTAGAATCTCAAATAAAAAAAATGCAAGATTTTCGAGTTTCAATTACTAATGAGCTTGGAAAAAAGAGTGAAGCAGAAATGAATATGTTTCAAGTTCTGCTTATATCTGGCGGATTTATATTCACTTTTCTATTACTTGGATTTGGATTTTATGTGGTCAGTAAATTAAGTAATAAACTTCTTGAAAATACTAAACAGTTACTTAATTCAAGTGAAGAGGCTTTGCGAGCAAGTGACAGGATGAAAGATGCAAGTGAGAACATTGCGCGGGGAGCAACTGAAAGCGCAGCTTCGCTTGAAGAAACTGTGAGTTCACTTGAGCAATTATCGAGCATGGTTAAGCAAAATGCCAATAATGCAAGAGAAGTAAACAGTCTTGCTCAGATTGCAAAAAAGTCAGCTGAAGAAGGTGAAAAAGAAATAGTTGGACTTTGTACTGCTATGAACGAAGTTGCAGACTCAAGCAAAAAAGTAAATGAAATTATCACTGTAATTGATTCCATAGCATTTCAAACAAATTTACTTGCTTTAAATGCAGCTGTCGAAGCTGCCCGTGCAGGAGAGCATGGAAAAGGCTTTGCTGTTGTGGCCGAAGCTGTTCGTAATTTAGCACAAAGAAGTGCTTCTTCGGCGAAGGACATTTCAAATCTAATTAAGGACAGTGTGGAAAAAAGTGATAAAGGTGTATTAATAGCTATTCACAGTGCTGAAGCTTTAAAAGAAATTGTAGTAAATGCAAAAAAAGTTTCAAATTTAATCACTGATATTGCTAATGCAAGCAATGAGCAGGCGCAAGGAATTTCGCAAATAAGCAAAGCAATGAATCAACTTGATCAAGTCACACAAGTGAATGCTGGAATAGCTGAACAATCATTAGAGATGAGTCAAGAAGTCACTGCCTGTTCAAAAGAAGTTACAAAGGTTGTTTATGATTTACAACTGACGATAGAGGGAAAACTCGGAAAAAGGTATATGTTTGATTCTGAAAGTAAAAATTTAAAATTTAAAAATTCAAAAGCAAATTCACTTAACTCAAAAATAATTAATAAGAGTCATGCTGTGCAGAAATTGAATAAAAATAATACAGAAGCATCAACACATTTAAATAAAAAATTTGCAGGTGATCATTCATTTTCGCATTCACTCAATCAAGTAAAAAATCTAGCAAATGCACCTATTCATGAGACTCAGGCGATAAAAAAATCAGCAAAACAAGTAATCCCTTTTGATTCAGATAGTGAAGGTTTTGATGATGAGCCAAAGCCAAATATCGGTACAATTCAGGGGTTTTAAAATGGGAGCATGTTTAAAATGGGAGCATGTTTGAAATGACGGCAAAATCAAATAAAGTTGCTTCTGAGGGAAGATATTTGAGTTTTCAACTTGGACACGAGATTTTTGCGGTTGAAATTCAATGTGTTTCCGAAATTATTGGTATGGACAAAATCACGGCTCTCCCTGATACGGAAACATATGTAAAAGGTGTTATTAATTTAAGAGGAAATATAATCCCAATTATGGATCTTCGTCTTAAATTACATTTGATAGAAACGCAGTATTCAAAGCAAACTTGTATAATTATAGTTGATACCAGTACGAATAAGGTTGGAATTATTGTTGATGCAGTTCAGGATGTTTTGGATTTCAATTGCAAACAAATTGATTTAACACCTGAAATATGTAGTGTTTCAAATTTAGGGATTGTTACAGGAATTGGAAAAATACAAGAAAAAAATGTTATACTGGTAGATATGTTTGCAATATTAGCATCTGCAAAAATAAATTTTGATAAGTTGAGAGCCTAATTTTTATTTAAAGAAATAATAAAACGGGTGTTTTTAGAGTTAACATCGTATTGAATGATGCCTTTGTGATCATCAATAATATTTTTTGAAATACACAATCCTAAACCGTGGGTGTTACTTTTATTTGAAAAGAAAGGCATAAAGATTTTAGATTGTATTTCTTCAGCAATTCCAAGTCCACTGTCTGTAATAATAATAGAGACAAAATTATTTTCATTTTCACACACAGAAATTTCTATCCATTTATCAGGTAAATTTAAGATTGCGTCAAAAGAGTTATTTAATAAGTTTAAAATAACTTGTAAAATTTTTGTTGGTTTGCAGCGAATTTGAGTTGAGATAAAATCACTTAAATAGAGTTCAATTCCATGGGTTCTAAATTTTTCTTTACAAAAATCGAGAGCATTATTGATCAAGTGATCAACACATATACTTTGCAAAGGTTCGTAATCTGAGTGCCTGGAGAATTTTAAAAATTCATTCACTATTTTTGAAATTCTTGCAAGTGACAAATCTATTATATTAAACTGTTCATTTAATTTTTCTGGAATCAAGTTATTTAAGGAGAGGTCTCGTTCCAGTTGAAATATTTTTCCAGAAATAATTGTCAGAGGATTATTTATTTCGTGGGCTAAATTTCCTGCCATTTCACCTAAGTAGGACATATTTGTTGCATGAATGATTAAAGATTCTTTATTTTTTTTCTCGGTAATATCAAAGCGAATAGATACAAATTGTATTATCTCATTGTCTTCATTTTTGATCGGTACAATTGTGCTTTCAATCCAATAAAGATTTCCATTTTTGTTTTTATTTTGTATTTCTCCTTTCCAAATTTCTCCTCTTAAAAGAGTTTTCCAAAGATCCGCAAAAAATGTTTTTGAATGTGTATTTGAATTTAAAATTTTATGATTTTTACCTATTAATTCAATTACATTGTAGCCTGTTAGTTTAGTAAACTTATCATTTACAAAAATAATATTACCATTTCTGTCAGTTATACTTATGCTTGCTGCTTCATTTAGTGCAAAACTTTGTTTTTCATAGAAATGCACAGCAGACTGTAGTTGCTTTTCATATTTTTTTATAGAAGTTATGTCTTTAATCTTAATTATAATAAATTTCTTATTAAGTAATTCATTTTCAATGAGAGTTCCACAAATTTGAAAATATTCATTGTTTTTTTCAGAAGTATATTCAACTTGCATACTTTTTTGATTGGAAATAAGATAATCATAAATAATTTTTATGTTCTTTAAAAATTCATTATTTTCATTTATTTCAAAAATATTTTTTCTATTTAAATTCTCATTTAAATAATAGTTATTAATATTAAAGAGTAATTCAATATTGCCTTGAAAATCTAATATCATGCCAGGTTCATCAATTGCATTTGCAATCGTTTTTAAAATAATGTCATTTAATGGAAATTGTTCAATTAATGTAATAGGTGTGCTTATATCTTCATTTTGGGGAGTAGACATACTAATCTCATTTATAAAAGGATGATATTAATAGTCAGTTATCGGTTTGTTTTTTATATAGATAAACCAATTTGAATAATTCTACGGGTTTCGTTAAAAAACTGTCTTGCATTTGCAGCAGGGTTTTTAATCTCGAAATTGGTGTTTTCATAAAAACCGCTGATCCTTAAAATTCCAATTTCGATTCCTCCTCCAATTTTAAAACCTTTTTGAGCAGCATAATTTGAAGGAAAAGCCATCCAATCGCTATTTGGAAAAAGCCACGATCCTTCAACGCGCAATCCCTGAGCAAGGTATATGACAGCTGCTGCTTCCCAATTCCATTCTTCATAATACTGATTTTCCAGTTGTCTTTGAGTGTTTTTTAAGTTGAGATATATTGCTGAATCCTGTTGATTTCGACCAAAAAATCTTAATGATGGACCATAAGTATCAAAGTGCGATATACCGTGAGAAACCTCTTCTCGATGTTCTCCGATTATTCCAAGAACAATGTTGGGAGTTGGAATTTTAAATGTTCCAGAAATAAAATTGTTGAAATAAAGACTTCCTCCATAGCCAGCCCCTTCCCAAGTGTCTCCATTGGTTTCAAAACCGTTGTACCAAATTCCATTTACAAATGGTTCTAACCGAGGCGTGTTTTTGGAATCTTTGCCACTGGTATAAAATCGTATTAGCAGATCAGATTCTTTTAATTTATTGCGTTCAAAAATGAAGGTGCTTAATGACCAGCGTTCGTTATTTCGATCTGATTGACGTTTTAAAGTAATTGAAGACCCTCCTCCACCGCTTGATCCATATCCTTGACAATATCCTTTATTAATATATAAAAGTGTCATAATAAATAGAATTATTTTTATAAAGAAAATCCATTTGTTTTTAAATGACATAATTATAAATTATATCCTTTCTTAAGAATGAAACGAGCTATGCTTTCGAATAGTTTCAATGCATTTTCTTATGAAATGGATTATTGCGCAATTACTTAAATTGTGACATACTTTCCGCTTTGAATGGGTGAATTAATTGTTTTAATGCAAAATGTTCCCCATTGCTTTTGAGAAATATTAAGCTTAACTAAGGTGCAGAAATGACAACTCTACTTTCCCAATTGACTCAGCTTTCTGAAATTCATGCGGATAAAATCCCCCCTTCTCATATTACAATTGCAGGGTGGGTTAGAACCAAGCGTGGATCCAAAAAGTTATCTTTTATTGAAATCAATGATGGAACTTGTGCAAAATCTTTGCAAGTTATTGTAGATGCATCTTTATCAAATTATGCTGACGTTGAAAAATTAACCACAGGCTGCTCAGTTAAAATTGAAGGCAATCTTGTTTTGAGTCCAGCTAAAGGGCAGAAATATGAAATGCAGGCCAAAAATGTACATGTTTTTGGTTATGCTGACCCTGAAACTTTTCCTTTACAAAAAAAAGAAATGACATTTGAATATTTACGAGAGGTTGCGCATGTTCGTCCAAGAACATCAACTTTTTCAAGTGTTTTTCGCATAAGAAGTCGAGTGAGCACGGCAATTCATCGTTTTTTTGAAGAGCA
The DNA here is from genome assembly GCF_009208585.1 of Fluviispira multicolorata. GTDB lineage: Bacteria > Bdellovibrionota_B > Oligoflexia > Silvanigrellales > Silvanigrellaceae > Silvanigrella > Silvanigrella multicolorata. The sequence goes on along the minus strand of NZ_WFLN01000004.1, from coordinate 765,502 downwards.
AGGCTTTTTCTATGCGCATACGCCCGTTGTTACAACAGCGGATGGAGAAGGAGCGGGAGAGTCATTTAAGGTAACAAATTTTGATTTTGATAAACTTCCTAAGACAAAAGAGGGTAAAACAGATTTTTCTCAAGATTTTTTTGCAGAACCAACAATGCTCTGTGTAACAGGTCAGCTTGAAGGTGAGCTAATGACCATGGGGCTTAACAGAGTTTATACTTTTGGACCTACCTTTAGAGCAGAAAACTCAAATACTTCTAGACATTTAGCTGAGTTTTGGATGGTTGAGCCTGAATTTGCTTTTGCTGATCTCAATGACAATATGCAACTTGCTCAAGACATGATTCGCTTTGTTGTTTCTGATGTACTTAAACATTGTTCTGATGATATAGATGTTTGTATTCAAAAAACACAAAATGACACACGTGAATATTTAAAAATGGCTCTTGAACGCCCCTTTGTCCGTGTGAGCTATACCGAAGCTGTTGATATATTGAGCAAGTGTAAAACAGATTTTGAAAATCCTGTCTTCTGGGGATGTGATTTAAAAAGTGAACATGAGCGTTATCTCTGCGAAGAGCATTTTAAATCTCCAACAATTGTATTTGATTATCCAGAAGAATTAAAAGCATTTTACATGTATTTAAATGATGATGGAAAAACTGTTCGTGCTATGGATATTTTAATGCCTGGTATTGGTGAAGTTATTGGCGGAAGCCAACGTGAAGACAGAGAAGATATTTTAATAGCGCGAATGAAAAAATTAGGAATTGATACCAATGCAATGGATTGGTACATTTCAATTCGTCGTTTTGGTTCTGTTCCGCATTCAGGCTTTGGTGTTGGACTTGAAAGACTTATTATGTGGATTACGGGAATGAGTAATATTCGTGATGTTATTCCATTTCCACGCACCCCAGGAAATTGTAAATTCTAAGAGTATAAATAGTTATTGAAAACCAATATCAAATATGAATTCACCACTCAGTCCAATTTCACTTTCTTGTGACTTGACTTCATTTGTAATAAATTGAGTGGATCTATAAAATAACTTGCCTTCTAACCCAAAGTTTTTATTTTGTTGTGTGAGTTTCAATGATGCCTCATAGCCAAAAGCTAAATTATTAATTGAAAATTGTAGAGGCACCGTGAGAGTAGGACCTATTTCAACTTGTGCTTTGAGCGAGTCGTATTTATAAAATGTGTAGCCATTTAATAGTTTTATACTTTGAAAATTCTTAATAAGATTTGTCAATTGATTATAGCCATCTGTTTGGAAAAGAACTTTTTCACTTAATGAATACTCTGGGTGCAAATACCATTGATTATTTAAATCGAAACGTGCCCCAGCACTTGTATGAAATAAATAAAATTGTCTTTGTGGAAATTCGTAGATAGGGGATTTTGAAACATCCAAAAATATGAAACCTAAATCAAAATATGAAATTGCATGATCTGTCCAATTATGTATGTGTTCAATATTCAGTAAAGGGCTTGCAGATGAGTAAAAAGTATCATGACTTCCAATAGATTTATTATTCTCCTTAAATGTAAAGTAAGAGACAGCAAATTCTACTCCCAGTGAATTTGCTGTGTGCTCACCGAAGTGAGAGTTAACTGTTACTTTATTGGATTCTAAAGACTGACCACTTTCATTTTCTGCAATTAAAATATATGTATAAGTTTCTTGAGGAAGAATTGAATTGTCAACAAAGCTATTTCCATTGATGTTATCATCTAATATCAAATAATCTTCATCTTTAATTGAAGTTCTCTTAATGATATAATGTTTTTCAATATTACTTTTATATTCATCCCATTGTAAGTTTATGACATTGCCGACCAACTCAGCTTTAAAGTTTGCAGGAGTTTGAGGTGGAGTAATGATTGAAATTTCAGAGGAATCTTGAAGATTTCCATTTTTATCAATTGCCGTAATAATATAAAAATACTTTTGACCTTTTTGAGCACTATAATCTATTACAGACTTTTCTTTTAAATTATCTTGAATTATTTCATATTCTTGTTTGCTTTTTAAGGATCTGCTTAAAATGTATTTTAATGAATTATTTCCTTCTTCAATGGACCATGATAATTTTAAATTATTATTTAAATCAAATTCTGCAATAAAATTATTTGGTGTAGCCGGTAGGGCTGAAACTTTTACTTCATTTGTTTGGATCATTGAATTTTCTTCATCATATACAGACACAATGTAGTAATAAGTAAATCCTTTTTGAATTGATGAATCAAAATAATAATTATCAACGATATCTTTTGCAATTTGTGTATAGTTATTACCTTTTTCAAATGAGCGTTTTATTTCATATTTAAGTGATTTATTTCCTTGACTACTTGTCCAAGATAATTTTATTGAATTTTTAAGTAAACTCCCGAACAATTTTGGTTTTAATTGTGGAGTTTCTGTTTTTACTATATTTGAGTAAACAATAATTTTATTTTCATAATATATTCTTATTTTATAAAAATAAGAACTCCCTGGTGTGATTTCTTTATCATTAAATATCGTTTGAGTATAATTTTGTTGAATGCTAGTAAAGTTTTTGATAGCATTATTTGCTTTTAAAATTTCATATTTGAAAGCTTTAAAATTATTTTTAGTTTTCCACTTAAGTTGCACATATCCTTTTTTAAGGGAAATTGATAGTTTAGGTGGTTCGGGTGGAGTAATTATAGATATTTCATTTGATCTTTCAATTCTATCCTTACCATAGTGAAGTATTACCGTATAAAAATATTGGTTTCCAGGTATGGTTTTTAAATCATAGAATTCATTTCGAGTGCTATATTTTTTTATTGAATAGTATGAATTTTTACTTTTTAGAGAACGCTTTATTTCATACATATTTGAATAATCTTTATTCATCTCATTCCAATTGAGCTTTACTTTGTCGTCAACTATTTTTCCTGTTAACAGAATAGGATTTATTTTAATATCTGCTATATTCTCATTATTGTAAGGATTTTCTTCTTTAATGATTTCGCTTTTAAATTTATCACTTTCTTCGCTATTTATCGGTTTATTGAGTTCTCCAAAATCCATCTTGTCTTTTTCTTTTAAATCTATTTCTAATTTGTCTTCATAACCTTTTTTAATTAATATTTCTTGATGCTTTTTATTAAGCTCATCATATGTATAAAAATTATTTTTATCTCTAAACAAATTACTATTTAACTTTTTTGGCTTATCTTTTAAAACAAAAGCAATATTTTTATTATCTTCAAGAATTTTTAAAGCAACTTTTATGGGTATAAATAAAAGTAATTTTTCTTTAGGAAATATAAGATCCCCACTTGTTTTTCTTTTATTTGGATTTAATTCAAGTGTAAAATTTAAGGATCCATGTATTCCATAAATTGGAACTGCTCCTAAATTTTGTAATAGTATGCTTATAATGTCTCCATTTTGAACAGTATAAACCATATATACATATTCACTGTTTCCTTTGAAGTTATCGAATTTACTTTTAAACTTTGAAATAGATGATGAGTATTCTCCATAACTAATGCTATCTTCAATGCTTATATCTAATCTTTTAGTTGGCAAGATGATTATATCACCAGGATAAATTAGATTCCCATCTTCTTGAATTGTATTAGGATTTAATTTTAATAATTCATTTAAATATCCATTTTTTCCATAGACAGGGAGTAGTTTATGCATTTTTAAAATCAAGCTAATGCTATCACCATTCTGAATAATGTATTGTGTATTTTTGTTTTCTTTTGTAAAAGATGTATCAGATACTATTAAAATAAATAGTATTAAAATTGCTTTTATTAGAGCTGTAATTCGCAAAGTATATTGCTTTGCGTCTTTCAAAATAATAATTCCTTCTAAAAAACTGTTTTTACTCATTTATATCGGAATGTTATATTGGTGTTTTTATGTTGTTTTTTTAAGAAAAAAATGGCTTTTGACTCGGAAAAAAATTCTCTTTTTTTTATAAGATAAAAAATTTAAATGTCAAATATTTGTCTAAGATAATTATTTTTTATACTAAAATATAATTTGTATTTCTAACTATAATGAGTAATTAATGCAGGAGATTTTATGAGGATCTTAAAAAAAATTATTTTTAGGATGAATAACTTGTTTTTGGTGGTTGGAATTTTTCTAGGATTCTTTGGTCATTTATATTTTGATGCTTATATTGATAAAATGAATGATAAAAAAAACTATATTATTGAGCATTATTTGGGTAAGCCTATTTTTGAAGTAGATGGGAAAACTTGGACTACAACGTCACTTCCTTTAAATTCCCAGATTGATTTTGACAATTTAGAGAGTAATATTTACAGCGCAAGAAAATCATTATATGAACAAGCGGCATTAAAAGTGGCACTTGCTAATGATCTTGGTAAGCAAAATTCATATGATGAAGTAAGAAATATATCTGATTTAATAAAAATAGTCCATCCTGAAGAAGCAGAAGTAAAAAAATATTATGATGAGACTTTACAAAAATATGGGGATGTAGTTTTTGCCGGGCAGTCATTTGAAGTTTTAAAAAATCAGTTGAGTCTGCAGATGCTAAATAAAAAAATATCTGATATTTCAACAGCTAAGTTAATTGAATATGTAAATAAAAAAAGAATTAAAGTATTAATTGAAAACCCAGTCCAAGAAGTTATTTCATCCGATATTTCAAAGTTCCCAACTCGAGGAAATTTAAAATCTAATATCACTCTCATACATGTTTTTGATTATGAAGATCCAAAAAGTACTGAATCGAATGTGCGTATTGAAAGTCTAGCAAAGAAGTTTTCAAATCAAATTAAATTCGTGAATATTCCTATTGCAAAATCTGTAAGCGGAATGGGAGCTGCCTTTGCAAAAGGAGCTTTCTGTGCTCAAGAAATAGGCAATAAAGAATATTTTGAATACCATAACCGAATAATTTTAATGTCGATTGAAAAATTAAAAGCGAATTATAACTCATCTGTTGTACAAATTGCTCAATCATTAAATTTAGTGACACCCAAATTTTTAAATTGTCTTAAATCAGATAAGACAAATGAATTTGTACTGGATTCACGCAATAACTTCATTTCATCTCCTCAATTTCATGGCACCTCCTCTATTTATATCAATAGGAAATTAATTCACACTTCGTTGAATGAACTCGAATATGCTTTAAAAAAGCAAATGTATTAATTTTGTCATTGCAATGACTTAAAGCATTTTTTTCTATGCAAACTTTGTCATTAATTATTTACTTTATAGATAAATATAAATGCATAAGGTTTGTCTGAGATGCGTTACTTTATATATTACATAAAACGACTTCTCCCATACATTATGTTGCATCTTTTTATGAACAGTTGTGATTATAATCCCTTGGGAGGATCTCACTCCCATTTTGATGAGGGAAATAATCTTTTTTTAAATACTCCAGGTTCATTTGATTTTAGTGGAGTATTAGTTTCAGATAGCAAAATACAAATGGCATGGACTGCATCTGAAAAGGTAGATGATTATACTGTATCATATGGCACTGCATCTGGAAATTATACAACGAAGGTATCAAATTGCACAAATATTAAGGTAACAAATTGTACAATTTCAAGTTTAACCAATGGTCAAACTCTATATTTAAAAGTTTTTGCACGCAATCGATTCGGTAAGACAGCATCTGCAAGTCAAGCAGTTGGTACCCCTAATCCATATTCATTAAATATTAAAGGAACATCAAATGCTGCAATTATTTCATGGTCTGATATTACTGGAGGGCTAGCTAATACAACATATTCGTTACAATTCGGAATAAATCCAGCATCTTTAAATCAAAGCATTTCTTCAATAAGCAATTCTTATTTATTGACGGGTCTTATTGATGGCAATACTTATTATTATACAGTTACTGCAGCTAATTCATCTGGCACTATCACAAGTCTGATGGGATCTTCTCTTATTATCAATCCTCCAGCAGCTCCTACCTTTTCAGGAGCTCCAGTTATAAGTTCAAGTCAAGTTACTTTAAACTGGAATGCAGCAGTTGGTGCAGGAACAATTCGTTATACACTTGCAAAAAGTGGAAATTCTGGTGGTCCTTACAATGCAATTGCATCTTGTACCAATATTAATGCTTTGACTTGTACAGAAAACGCTTCATCAATGCTTTCTGGAGAGTCATATTATTATATTGTTTATGCAACAAATGAAGGGGGTGATTCTCCATTTTCAAGTGAAGCAAATGTTGTTACTTTCCCTGCTATACCAACAGGTGTTAAATTATCTGCGCCAAATAATACGAGCAATACATTAAGCTGGTCGGCTTCTACAGGAAGCGCAACTGTTACTTATAATGTGTATCGATCAACTGTAAATCCGGTAGATGTGACAAATATTGCGAATAAACTAATCAGTCTTATTTCTACTCCAAGCAGCCAGATCACATCTTATAATGACACCGGGCCTTTTAGCGAAAACACGATTTATTACTATGCATTGACTGCAAGTAATGTAAGTGGGACTTCAGGAAAATCACAACAGCAAAATATAACTTCTGCATTGCTAACAACATCAACGTTAACATCTTCAAATATTACAAGTAATAGCTTAAAACTAAATTGGCCAGCGGCACCTGGAAATGCAATGGTTTTATATGCTATTTATAGATCTTTCAATAATACTGCCGGAGATTTAGGTAATATTATTTATAATGGATCGCTGCCTGCTGGAGTCCCAAATTCAGGAGATAATACATTAATATCTGAAAATACAAATTATTATTATACCATTATATCGAAAAATGATCGTCCCAATGCAATTTCTCTTCAATCTGCAAAAACTTTAGTTACAACTGCATTAGGAACTGCAATAACATTAAACTTAAGTTCAGTATTAGTTTCTTCTGCTTCATTTCAATGGTCAATGGCTAATGGCGATGCTAACGTAACGTATAGATTATTTCGTTCAACAACAAGCACTGTAAATACAACAGTTGGAAGTGAAATATTTTCAAGTTCTTCTGCAACAACTTACACGGACTCAAGCATATCTGCGAGTTCTACTTACTATTATGCTGTGACTGTTACAAATGGACAAAATACTTTAACTTCTGCACCGGTTTTGCAGGTTGTTACTTTACCAAACACCCCTACAACCCCTACAACAGTCGCTAATAATAATGTAGTCACAATCACTTGGCCACAAAGTCCATCGGCAGGCAATGCGGCAATTACTTATAATGTTCAAAAGTATAGATTTGTCGGAGACACTCCAAGTGATGTTTCTGGGTGTGTAAATATAGATGATACGGGTAGAACGTGCACAGATGTCGTGTCCACGGCAGATGGGTTGCCTTACTATTATATTGTAAAAGCCATAACAGCAGGAGGAAGTTCTCAAGCCTACAGTTCCCCAAGTATAGTCACTCCCATAACTCAAATTACAGGATTTATGGCAACAACTGTAATAACTTCCTCGCCTTCTGCACAAATCACATTGACTTGGGGGGGAGGAACAGGGGCAGCAAGTTATTTGGTTTACAGTTCAACAACGCCAGGTGAGTCTGCTCCCCCGGCGGGTTCGCCAACTGCATGTACAAGTTCTCCGTGTGTGATTGCCGCCACAGTTGGTCAAGTCTTTTACTATACTGTTGTAGGAAGTAATGTGGGTACTAGTGCCACTGCAACTCGAACGTCTAGCGAAATTTCTGCCACTGTTAATGACTCGCCCATAACTTCAGTTGTAGCGCAAACTTCGCAAGTCACAATTGGATGGAGCAGTGTATTAAATGCAACGAATTATAAAATTTATTATTCTACGACATCAACTGCTGGAATAACTGGAAAAACATTGGGCTGTGATGCAGGTCTGGCTCTTTCATGCGTTGTCTCTGGTTTAATAGATGGAACACAATACTATTTTGTTATACAAGTTACAAAATCTGTTGGTGGTACATTTATTAGTTCAGAGTTTCTCGCTACACCGATTGGTGCATTTAGCATTAATTCTCTCGTAGCAGCAAACACAACATCTGCAAATATTTCTTGGGGTACTGCAGTAGGAGCAACAAATTATGATATTAAATATGGTACGAGCAGTGGCAATTATACTTCAGGAACTTTTACCGTTAGTTCTGCGACTCCGTTACCTTATTTGATTTCTGGATTGAGTGCTGGAAGTACTTATTATTTTATGGTGACGGCAAAAAACAATTCGGGAGCAGTTGATGCCTCGGGTGAAATGCAATTGGTTATGCAAGTTGGTACACCAACTGGATTAAATATTACTACTGTTACAAAAAATTCTGTAACTTTAAGTTGGAATATATTTTCTGGCAATCCAGCGACAACCTATAATATTTATCGATCCGATATTAATTTAACTCCTTTTGTTGCAAATCCGAGTGCTGCTGTTTGTGCTGTATCATCTACTTTAAATATAAACACATGTACTGACTCCACATCATTAAATGAAAATACACTATATTATTATGCTATATCTGCCTTAAATTCTGCGGGGGAATCGACTGTTTCAGTTCCTTCATTACAAGGGATTACGGCATTAAATACGGCACCAACGAGCCTTTATGGATCAAATATAGATGTTACATCTGTTACTTTAAATTGGAGTTTTAGTGTAGGGAATTCGCCTGTTACCTATAGTCTTTATCGTTCGGCAACAGGTGCCACAGGATCTTGGGGGAGTGCAATTTATACAGGAATAGATCGTTATACCTCTGATCCAGGACTAGCAGAAAACACTCAATATTTTTATAGAGTGTCTGCAAAAAACAATGCAATAAATGCGGTTGAACAAATTTCAAGTTCTATTAGTTTAATAACGGCATTGCAAACTGCACCTGTGATTAATTCAGTAACAAATATTACAGACAATTCTGCAAAAATAAATTGGTCTTTAAGTGCTGGTACAGCCCCTGTTACTTATAAATTATATAGATCTTTAACAAGTAATCCAAGCAATTGGGGAACTCCAATTTATACTGGTAACTTATTGAGCTTCAATGACTCATTGTTGTCAGAAAATACAGCATATTACTATATGGTTTCAGCAATAAATGGTGCATCTGGTGCTATGGAAATAAATTCAACACAATATTCTATCGTAACAAATATTTTAAATCCTCCCGGAATAACAATTGTCTCAAAAACTGACAATTCAGTGAATTTAATGTGGACAAACGTACTTGGTAGCAACACTGTAACTTATAAATTATATCGCTCAACAATTCCGGGGGCTGTTGCAAATGGAACTCTTTTAGCAACGAATCCAACAAGCAATCAATTTGTTGATACTACGGTTACAGACAGCAAAATTTATTATTATGCTGTGACAGCGACGAATTCTCAAAATACGGTGACATCAACTCCAGATACACAATTAGTCACATTACCCATGACTCCAAATGCTCCAACTATTGTTGCGACAGGAAATAATATAAGTCTAACATGGTCAACAAATTCAACAGGAAATTCAAGCATAACCTACACTATTAATAGATCACGCTCAATAGCAAGTGGATATTCACCTGTAGTTGGTTGTACAAATATTTCAACTCCATTAACGTGTAACGATGTTATTTCTGCTGATGGTGCTCCATTTTATTATAAAATCAGCGCAAGCAATTCGGGTGGAAATGCGCTTTCAGCGAGTTCCGCAACAACCGTAATACCAATTAGCAGTATAACCTCATTAAACGTAGCAACTACACCAACGCAAATTACTTTATCGTGGGCAGGTGGAACGGGCGCAACAGGATTTAAAGTTTATCAATCTTTAACTGCAAACCAGTCATCTCCAAATAACTCCGGAATATTAACCTCTTGTACAGTTTCTCCATGCACTTTTGTGGGCACAGCAAATCAGACAGTTTATTATACTATCGTTGGAAATAATTCTGGAGTTAATTCAACTGCACAGACTTTATCTGCAGAAGTAAGTGCCACTCCACTAAATTCACCTATATTAAGTGTGGTTGCAGGTACTTCGCAACTGACTATAACTTGGGATAATACGGTGGCAAATGCGACAGATTATAAAATCTTTTATTCTACGACTTCAGGTCAGGCTCTTTCTGGTTCTTTAGGATGTGATGGATTATTAGGAAACTCTTGCGTGGTTTCTGGTTTAACAAATGGTCAGGTTTATTATTTAGCTTTACTTGTGACACGATCGGTTGGAGGAGACTTTCAAAGTGCTGAAGTGACAGGAACACCCATTTCTTCATTCTCTATAATATCAATAATTCCCACTGTAAATTCTGCGACAGTGACTTGGAACTCTGCAGCAGGGGCAAATTCTTATGATATTAGTTATGGAATGACAACGCTGCTTTACACAACTACAGTATCAATAACACCGAGTGCTGGTGCAACTCAGACAAGTGTTATTAATTCTTTAACCCCTGGTACACAGTATTTCTTTATTGTCAAAGCAAAAAATTCAAATGGTTCTGTAGCTGCAAATGCAGAAGTTTCTACTGTAACAATTCCTACAGCTCCTACGAATTTAAGTGTTAGCAGTCTAAGTTATAATAGTGCAACAATTCAATTAAGTAACAGTTATATAAATGTGGGTACAACTTATAAAATTTATCATTCTACCCAAAGTGGTTTTAATACAAGCGATAATACAGCTGTTTTTGGGTGTTTTGTTTATGCAAATTCCATTACTCCTACTTTATTAAGTTGCCTCGATAATACTGGAATAGTGGCAAATACAAAATATTATTTTAAAGCTGTTGCTATAACAGATGCAGTGGGAAGCAATGCTACAATGACATCTGCAGATTCAACTTCAGTAAATGTAACAACTCAATTTAATTCTTCGAGTTCTTTTGTTGTGAATGTATCAAATGTGACTGCAACAACTCTGACTCTCACTTGGACTTTAAGTGTTGGGAGTGAAAATATTTCTTATGCTGTCTCTCAATCAGATTCTGCAAATGCTGCGACAACAGGAGCACCAATCGTCTGTTCTCCTGCTTTAAATCCAACAGCCCCAGGAGCTACGAATACCTGTAACGTAACAGGATTGTCTGAAAATAAAGACTATTATTTTGCAGTCACTGCCTCTAATAACGCTCCGTCTCCATCGACTACAATTGTTTCACCCGATGCAATAGCAACCACTTTTTTTGCACCAACATCAACATTGGTTATTACTTCATCATCTGTAACAGGAACAAGTATTTCTTTAAATTGGACATTTAATATTGGTAATAGTTTGGTGAATTTTAATATTCAACAAAATGGGAGTTCTGTGAGTGCTGGAAATATTTCGGGGTGTACCTTAAATAATGTGGCAGCAACTTCAACTCCAATCAGTTGTGTCATTTCTGGACTCACTGAAAATACTGATTACTCATTTATAGTGCAAGCAACAAACAGTGCCACTGGTGGGAGTTCGACAATAAGTTCAAATACGCATTCATTGCCCACTCTTCCGGTTACAATTCCATCTGGTTTGAGTTTATCAATAGCAAACATAGGTTATATTCAAGCACAGTGGAATGCTTATAGTGCTGGTAATGTGAATATTACTTATTTAGTTTATGCATCTACAAGTTCTTCTGTAACAATAACATCTGCAAACTTATTTTGCACTGTGTTGCCTAATAATGCAATTCAGACATCTTGTACAAATAATTTAGTACAAAGTACAAGTTTAGTTGTAGGAACAACTTATTATTTTGTTATTGTTGCAAGTAATGCTTCAGGTAATTCATCGGCATCGAGTCCATCTATAAGTATTAAATATGATGCACCACAAAATATTTTAGCACCTACAATAACAAATGGTCCCGCTTCTGGTTCTGGAATTGTTTCTGGCTCTGGAGTTTCACTTATTGGAAACCTTGGAACTTGGACAGATTCAAATACATGCACATATCAGTTTTATGCAAATATGGTTGCAATTCCTACAGCAACTGGAAGTATAAGTAACACAACCCCTAACGTAACATATTTGACAACTAGTTCTGACATATGCAAAATTATTTCTTTTAGCGTGACTTGCACTAATGCCATTAATTCAAAAAAAGTATTTAATAGTTCGCCAAGTAATGCTGTTGGAATTAATACCAGTGCAATAATGACTGATTTTTCAACCAGAGTGAGTTTGGTGCCAGGAAATACTTTATCGGCAGCTGGTAAAACTAAAATCAATAACTTTTTAGATCAATTAATTGTAAATAATATTAATATACCCGACGTATTTTATCCACTGATTGCAGATCAAAATGCAGGAACCGGTACAAAAATATATGATCTTTATTGTGATTTACATAATGGTACAATCGCTGCGGGTTTAACTTGGGATACAACTGGAGGAGTTATTTCTAATTCTTCAGGTTTAACGACGATTGCAAATTTATTCAGTAACAGTGCTTCAACTATTGTTGCAGTTGCGCGTAGCCCTACGTCAAATGGCAATGACCGAGGTATTGCTGGTTACACAGGTTCTTCTTCAAATAATAGTTTTGGCTATGGAGGAAATACATCTTCAATTAAGTTTGAGAGTTTTTCATCTAATCCTTCAATAATAAGTCATCAATTGTCTCCCACTCGTTTTGATTATTGGGCTGTCGCTTTAAATAGTTCGGCTGTTACGATGCAGGTAAATGAATTCCAGCATACAGACACTGCAAGCTCAATTAAAAATGGTGGATTGATTCTTGGATCTTTCAACAATTCTGCAAATACAGGCTTACAAGATTATTTAGCAATGGCAGCTGCATGGAGTTCAAACGCATTGAGTTTTTTAAATATGGAAACAATAAGGCGTACGGTGCAGTCTACAATTGGTTCTACCTTGCAAAACTATCCAAAATTTATGTATGTTGGCAATGGACAAGTTACAACTAAAATGAATATTTGCAATATTCAATCAAATGGTACATTAACTGGCTGCGTTCAAGCCGTTCCTACATTTACAACTCCAGTAGGCACAGCTCGTTATAATAACTTTTTATATGTGACAAATAACTCATCAATAGGTGTGTCTGTTTGTACAATCACACCCGCAACTGGAGCTCTGGTGTCTTGTACTACAACATCTACGAATATGCCAGTTTCTGCTTATGGATTGACAATAAGTAAAGGTTTAAGTTCTGTTTATTTATATGTTGGAGGAAGTACAAATACTGTAACAAGATGTATAATAAACACTTCTACTGGAGCATTGTCTGGTTGTGCTTCAACAACCTTACCAAGTGTGCAAGGGTTGAGTTATGTAAATCTGAGCACTTCCTATTTGTATATTACAAATAGGTTAGGGAACTCAATAAATAAATGCACAATAAATGCAGCAAACGGGAATATAAATTTACCATGTACAGCAGGTGGTTCAAATTTATCAGGGCCAACAGGGATTGCTGTTTTTAATAACTATTTATATACGGCAAATGCAAGTTTACCGGGAATTGTTAAATGCAGTGTGAGTCCGAGTGATGGTTCGTTAAGCAGCTGTGCAATAGCCTCAAGTAATACAGTTAATCCTCCATCTCCCGGATCGTATAATAGCACAGAAGGTGTTACAATTATAAATGATTCACTTTATGTTGCGAATTGGGGAAATAACAGTATTATTAAATGTAAAATTTCAATTGCTGATGGTTCTTTAAGTGGTTGTGCAACAACAGGATCGGGGGTTGCCTTTCTAGGGCCAATTGGTATGAGTTTTTAATGTATTAAAAATTAATATTTTTATTTTTGCTTATTTAAGGTAACTCACCTGCAAATTGAATCAATAATCCAATTTCAGTATAATCAAACTTAACTGGAGTAACCCGAGTGTAATCTCTTAAATAATAAATTTTCGAGCGAAATTCCCAACCTTTTCCCTCATAAGATTGAATGAGGGCCGCTTCAAAACCTTGTCCAATACTTGAATTGTATATTTCATTATTAAATGAGGTGTTAAAAAGGTAACTTAATTCTGCTTGAAAGGAAAGTTCATTATAATCAAGAAAAGTATATCCAGCAGTGTTTTTCATTTTTGCTGAAGACATTTTTTCAACTTGAATAGTTGTATTGTTCATAGCTCGATAAACAAGTTCATCTCCATAGGACAGTTGTAATGCTGCGTAAAATCTTGGATAAAATTTATATTTAGCACCTACAAGTATATTAGTTAAACGTATAATGCTGTCACCTATGACTATTTTAGTATCAGATTGTAATATCTGTGAAATTGCATAACTTATGCCAAAATATGTTGAAAAATTTTGATCCCACTTTTGAATAAATCCTGCTTCAGCAAATAAAATTGCACGTGATAAAAGGGTAGAACTGGTATTATTACTTGTGTCAGTTCCTGTTAATCTTAAATATTTTATACCAAATTCTGTATAGAATAAATTTGGGTTCTCTTCATAGCTTTTAGAAATTTCGATTTTTTTACTTTCGTCCTGTGCTTTTAAAATTTGAGTTTTATCTTCAGTATTATTTGAAATTGATTCAGGCAAACAAATAGAGGTTTCTGCTTCTATATATGGGTCTTCTAAATTTAAATTTTTATTTAACTCAACTGTTTTTTGAAAAGAACCATCTTTACCATACAATGGATAAAGGTTTTTTTTGCGTAATATATAAATTAAATGCTCTTTTTTGTCTGCAATATATTTATTACATTTTTCTAACTCTTGTTTTTTAATAGATTCCACTGCTTTTGTAGTTGAATCGGTTTTAATAATTTTTTCTTTATTCTCTATTTTTTTATTTTTTAATTTTTTAGTATATTGTACAATTGATTGATTTTCTGTATCTTTATCGAAATTTTTATTGCTTAACTCTTCTTTGCTTTCATTTTTTTGGGGGAGAACATCTTTCTTATCTTCAAATTTCTCTCTTTCCTCTATTTTGTTTTCATATTTTTCCGATTTATCTGAGCTTAATATTTTATTATTATTAGATTTATCATCAATAGCATTAGATTCATTTTTAATATTATTAGACTTATCTTCGATAGTGTTAGACTTTTGATTTGTGTTTAAATTCTCAGACTCTGCAGTAGAAGGAATTGGAATAATTTTAGGAATAACTCTATTTTCCTCTTCTTTTCCTTCAACTGTATTTGAATCTTGGCTAGATATGATTTCATTTTTTTCAATTTCACTATCATATACAATTTCATCATTTTTAATTATAATTGGTAAGCAAAGTGAATTACCTTGATAAATCAGATGTCCCTTTGATCCTTCGCGTTTATTTATTTTTAATGTTTTTTTAAGGCTTCCTGATTTTCCAAAAACGGGTCTAAGCTTATAATTTTTTAATATCTTAATTATCGTATCACCATTCTTAATAATATAATTATAACAATTTAATTTATTATCAAATTTAAAATCATTCTGAATTAAATTAACAACTAATGGATCCTCATTTTTAATGCCAATATGCTCGTCTTTATTATCATTTTCTTTATTGATGAGGTCTTGCTTATGAGCATTTTCTGGAAAATGAATGCGAATAGGTAAACATAAAATATCTCCTTTATGAATGAGTTCTTTTCTCTCTTTCTTTTCTATTTTATTAATCTCATATGTTTTCTTTAAAGAACCTTCATTTCCAAATATTGGAATGAGAGCATGATTTCTTAAAATTTGAATAAAACTCTCTTGATCTTTTACCTCATATTGAGTGCATTGCGAATTATCGGCAAAATTGCTTACAGCAAAAACAAGACTAATATTATTCAATGAATAAAATATTAAAATAAGGGATAAAATTTTTTTCATATTAAGATCTTTTACAAACACATTCCTTTTCTTTCTTTATATAAAACTATTACGTTTATCTGATCGGATGTTTTAAGTTAAGTTTTTAATTTTATAGATTTTTTAATTCAATATTATGTTTAAATAGAAAAATATTTCCTATTTAAAATGGAGTTTACTCTGTTTTGGCTTTTTCATGTTTTACTTTTTCGTCGCTGCGCGCTAAATATGTGTACATTGTGGGTACGATAAAGAGTGTGAATAAGGTGCCTATGGTTAGACCAGAAGCAATGACTATACCAATATCGTGTCGGCTCGAAGCTCCCGCTCCTGAAGCAATGATAAGGGGTATGACAGCTAACACCATAGCAGCTGTTGTCATTAAAATAGGTCTTAACCTTATTGATGCTGCTTTTTCTATAGCAGTCCGTATATCATAATTATTTTCTTCTCTTAATTTATTTGCAAACTCCACCATTAAAATACCGTGTTTTGTTATCAGACCAATAAGTGTTATTAAGCCAATTTCAGTATATATATTAATGGTAGCAAGACCTAAATTAAGAGGTATAAGTGCTCCACATATTGCCATTGGAACACTTATCATAATTATTAATGGATCTCGAAAGCTTTCAAATTGTGCGGATAGAACTAAAAATATTATAATAAGTGCAAAAGTAAATGTTAGAAGAAGGGCATTTCCCTCTTTTTGTTCAGTTCTTGAGTCTCCTGAGAAATCATATGTCATTCCATAGGGCATGATTCTATCAGCTTCTTTTTTTAAGAAATCAACTCCTGTTGAAGTTGTTTGCCCTGGCATCATGACAGCAGAAAAAGTAGCTGAATTAAGTTGCTGAAATTGATTAAGAGAATTTGGCTCAGAACTCATTTTGAAACTAATAAAGTTAGATAATGGAACAAAAATACCTGAATTGCTTTTTATATATGTTTTTTTTAAGTCTGATGGATTGTATCTATTTGTATCTGAAAGTTGGGGAATTATTTTATAACTTCTTCCGTCCATGCTAAATAAATTCGTATAATTTCCGCCTAGAAAAGTAGCTAATTGCTGACCAATTTGCTGCATTGAAATATTTACATCAGCTGCTTTAGATTTATCAATACTTATATTTAATTGCGGTGTTTCAAAATTTAAATCGCTATCGACAACAATAAAAAGACCGCTTTTTTTTGCAGAAGCTTTTAACTCCTCCATCACCTGATAAATATTTGTATAACTGTCCGTTGATTTTAAAACCATTTGTACAGGAAATCCAGAAGCTCCTGTTGGTAAATCAGGCAGGGCAAAAATAAATGCATTTATTCCTGAAATATCACTCAATTCTTTTTGAATAAGTGGTTGTAATGCTTGAGCACTTCTGTGTCGATCGCCCCAAGGTTTTAGAACAAAACCTGCAAAAGCACCGTTCTCGCCGTTTCTTCCATTTGCAATAAAATGCGCAGCACGTTCTGGAAATTTAGCAAAAATTCCATCAATTTGTTCTGTATATTTTTCTAAATAATTAATATTAGCATATTGAGGTGCATTGGCAATTGCTAATAAAAATCCTTGATCTTCTTTAGGGGCAAGTTCTTTTGGAGTTAATTTAAATAAGAAAAAAACACTAAATAATATTAAGGTACCAAAGATGAGAACAACAGGCCTATAATTAATGACGGCAATAAGTCTTTTTTCATAAAAAAGTTGTAGTTCATTAAATTTTTTATCGAGCCATTTAGCAAAACCTTCATTGCTTTCTTCGAATCTTAATATTTTTGAACACATCATTGGAGACAGAGTTAAGGCAATAATCCCAGATACAATAACTGATGCAGCAAGGGTTAAAGCAAACTCCTTAAAAAGAGCTCCTGTTAATCCACCCATAAGTCCGATAGGAGCATAAACCGCACTCAGTGTGATTGTCATTGTAATTACTGGAAGAGCTATTTCTTTTGCACCTTGTAATGCTGCTTGGAATGAATTTTTTCCCTCTTCGATATGGCGTTGTATATTTTCAACTACAACAATAGCATCATCAACAACCAATCCAATTGCTAATACCATGGATAAAAGTGTTAATAAATTTATTGTGTAACCTAGTAACAGCATTATTGAACAAACTCCTACTAAAGATAAAGGAATAGTTACAATTGGAATAATTACAGAGCGAATTGAACCGAGAAATAAAAAAATGACTATCACAACGATAATAGTAGCTTCTGCAAGGGTTTTAATAACGTCCTTAATTGAAGAAGATATAAACTCTGTTGAGTCATATACAACAACTTGAGCTAGTGAAGGAGGCATTGATTTTAAAATATCAGGTAAAACTTTTCTCACTTCCTGAACAACTGTGAGTGGATTTGCTGTTGGAACAGAATTTACACCGATAAAAACCCCTTTTTTGCCATTAAAAGTAACTGAAGATGAATAATTTTCTGAACCTAATTCGACTTGTGCTACATCTCTCATGCGAATTAATTTTCCATTTACTTCTTTTACAACAAGCTTATTAAATTCTTCTTCGCTGTGTAAATCCGTTTCTGCTTTAATATTTGTAACTGTGTATTGGCCTTTAAGTTGTCCTGCAGCAGAAAGATAACTATTTGAAGTTAATGCTTTATTGATATCGTCTGCTGTTATATTAAGAGCAGCCATTTTATCTGGTTGCAGCCAAATCCGCATTGCAAAGGGATTTCCTCCTAAAATATCTGCACTTGCAACTCCTGATACAGATTGAATTTTTGGTTGAACAATTCTTGTTAAAACATCGTATATTTGTTGGCCTGAAATTTTATCACTAGAGTAACTTATATAAAGTAACGCAATGGAACTGCCAGTTGTTTTTGTTATGACAGGGCTATTTGCATCGCGAGGAAGTTGACCTGTAACTGCATTTACTTTTGCTAAAATATCTGTAAATGCTATAGATGAATCAAAATTTAATTTTAAATGCGCTTGAATTGTGCTTACACCTTGGGTACTAGATGAATTTAAGTAATCAATTCCATCTGCAGAAGCAACTGAGGTTTGTAGTGGTTGGGTGATAAAGCCTTGCATAAGTTGTGCATTTGCACCAGGGTACGTTGTTGTAATTGTAATGACAGTGTTTTCAACTTTTGGATATTGTCTGACATCTAAATTAAAAACAGATTTTAAACCTATAATAAATATAAGTAAGCTCACAACCGTTGCGAGTACTGGGCGTTGTATAAAAATATCGGTAAATTTCATTTTATTCCTCTGCTCAGAATATTTTATAATTTTACAGAGTTATTAATCACAATAGAAGATCCATCTATGAGTTTTAGTTGACCACTACTTACAATGGTATCTCCTGCTTTAATTCCATCTAAAATAACAACAGTATTATCTCTTTTTTCCCCAGTTTTAACTAGAATTCGACTGACTGTTCCAAGGTCTTCACCTGTTGCTGTTTTTTGTCCTTTTAAATTAACAAGAAAAGCAGCATCTCCATATAAGGTATAAGTGATTGCCGTCTGTGGAAGAGTGATTGTATTAGGAATTATTGGAAGTAAAATTTTTGCAGAAACAAACATACCAGGTAATAATTTATTTTCTTTATTATCAATCGTAGCCTGTGCTTGAATTGTTCTGGTTGATTCGTCTACCTTTGAATCAATTGCAGTGACAGATCCTTTAAAAGTTAATTCTGGATAAGCATCACTGATGACAAGAACTTCTTGTTTCAATGCAATTTTACTTATTTCTTGTTGTGGCAATGAGAAATGAACATTTAATACGTGAGCAGATTGTAAACTCGCACATGAAAATCCAGGAGAAATATATTGACCTACATTGACTTGTTTTATCCCTATTTTTCCACTAAATGGTGCACGAATTAATTTTTTTGCAATTGCCGAACTGATATTTTCATAATTTGCTTGAAGTTGTTTTGATTTTGAAGAAGAGTCATCAACAGAAGCCTGTGAAGTTGCTCCTTGGGTGAATAATTTTTTTGTGCGATGATCATTTACTTTTGCAAGTTGTAGTTGCGCATTGATATCTTTTAATTGAGCTTGTTCACTTGCATCATCTAATTGAATGAGTGCTTGTCCTTGTTTGACTAACTCACCTGATTTAAAATAAATTACTTTTACTTGGCCAGATACTTCTGAACTTATTTCGACTCCATCAACGGCTTTTAAATTGCCAACTGCATATAAGAACGGTTGCCAGCTTTCCAATTTTGCTGTTGCCACTGAGACTGTTTGTGGTGGTGGAGTAAAAGTTGCGAAATATTTTTTCATGAAATATTGTCTCACACCGTACCAGCCAAATATTCCTCCAAAAATGATTAGAAGGCCGATAAGCGTAAAAGTAATTCTTTTTGCCATGGGGGTTCCTCATTCTATTGATTTACTTTATTTTTATTATTCATGTAAAAGAGATAATCATCAATGTGAGGAGAGAGCTTACTTTGACAGGAAAATAATGTCTTGGATAATTCAAATAAAATGAGATATTATGTGGAATTTAATAGAATTAGACTTCAACAGAAGAGTTTGATTCTAATGCAGATTTAATAACTTTTTCTTGTTCTACAAAGTGCCATTTTTCAATTCCAACAGCAGGTGTAGCACGTCTTCTTCTGCCAAAATACTCGAGTTGATGAGAGAATCCAGATTTTTTAATGACATTTTCGAGTTCATGCCGAATAAAGCTCCAAGCCCCCATATTTGCAGGTTCTTCTTGCACCCAAGCGACGGTTTTGGCGCTTTTATATTGAGAAAGAATGCTCACAGCCTTGTCTATATGAAATGGATAGAGTTGTTCAATACGAATAACTGCTGTTGTCTCAGCTTTATTTTTAAATTCATCTTTTTCAAGTGCATCAAAGAGATCAAGAGAGATTTTACCAGTGCAAAATAAAACTCTATCAACTTTTGTAGATTTACCAATACGAAGATCGTCAAGAATTTCTTCAAAATGACCTGTTGCTAACTCTTCAAGAGTCGTTGATGCACGTGGACTTCTTAAAAAGCTTTTTGGTGTCATTAAAATAAGGGGTTTTCTAAAATTACGAAGCATTTGTCTTCTTAACGCATGATATATTTGTGCTGCATTGGTAAAGTAACAGACCTGCATGTTACCATCTGCACACAACTGTAGAAATCTTTCAAGACGAGCACTCGAATGCTCTGCTCCTTGTCCTTCCATGCCATGAGGAAGTAATAAAACAAGACCTTGCGTTTGACACCATTTTGTCTCACCAGAGGCAATGAATTGATCGATAATAACCTGTGCTCCGTTGGCAAAGTCACCAAATTGTCCTTCCCATAAAACAAGACCTTTTGCTTGACGAACAGCGTAACCATATTCGTAGCCCATGGCTGCTTCTTCAGAAAGTAATGTATTAATGACTTCGACTTGCGAATTATCAGTCGTGCAAGGTGAAAGAAGAGTGTAATGACTTGCATCTTCTGAATCAATTAAGGTGACGTGACGATGTGAGAAAGTGCCGCGTTGTGCGTCTTCTCCAGCAAGTCGAATGCTAAATCCTTCCTCGAGCAGACTTGCGTATGCGAGAAGTTCAGCCATCCCCCAATCGACTTTCTTTTTTCCTTCAGCCATATCTTTACGTTCTGCAACAATAATTCTGCTTAACTTTGGATTTATTCGAAAACTTTCAGGTACAGTAGAAATTTTTTGTGCGAGAGATTTAATTTTATTTAATGATATTTGAGTTTTTACTGGTTTTAAAATATCTTTTTCAGATGCTAATTTGAGTTCCCCCGCTTCACGCAGTGGAGTGAATTGCTCAATTTTTGCATGATTACTTTTTACATTGTCATAAATTGAATTCATTTCTGCTCTAAAATTATCATAAATAGCTTTTAATTCATTTTCTAGAAAACCATGCGCACTGGATAAATATTTTGAATATTCTTCAAATGGAGAAGGTTTATCCTTAATAAGTTTATATAAAAGAGGTTGAGTAAAAACAGGTTCATCTGCTTCGTTATGGCCATATCGACGGAAACAAATAAGATCAATATAAATGTCTTTTTTAAACTTTGCTCGATAGTTTGCTGCTAGAACCATTAAATTATGTAGAGAATCTAAATTATCTGCATTGATGTGAAAAATGGGCGATCCTGTTACCTTAGCTACGTCAGTGCAGTATGTTGATGAACGAGAATCTGATGGATCAGTTGTAAAACCAACTTGATTATTAGCAACTAAATGAACTGTTCCACCAATATTATATCCTTTTAAAGACATCATTTGAACAGTTTCAAAAACAATTCCTTGACCTGAAAATGCGGCATCTCCATGTAAAACAATAGAGGCTACTTTTGAAGAATCGCCCTTATAGTACATTACTTGACGTGCTCTTGTGTCACCCATAACAATGCTATCTACATATTCTAGATGGCTTGGGTTAAAGGGCATTGAAACAGAAATGTCGTTGCCTGAGCGAGATTTTCGTTCGGATTCATAACCATAATGGTATTTAACATCGCAGTCGCCGTGCAATCCATCATGATGATATCCTTCCCATTCGGCAAAAAGTTTTTGAAGTGGTTTGCCAATAACATTGACTAAAAAGTTGAGGCGACCACGATGTGCAATTGCAACTGTGCACTCTTTAACTCCAAGTTTAGTTGATTCATCTATGAAAGTTTCAACTGCAGGATATTGTGCGTCTGCACCTTCAATACTAAATCTTTTTTTTCCAATGTATTTTGTTGCAATGGTTTTTTCGAGAGAATCTGCTTTTGCCAATTCGGAATAGATTGCTTTTTGTGTTTCTTTTGCAATTGGATTATAAATTTTAGAAAACTCAGCATGCAGCCATCTACGTTCTTCGTCGGAATCTACGTGCTCAATTTCTGCACCCACTGTTCCTGCAAATCTTCTTTCAAGTTCAAGGATTAGTTTTTCTAAGCTCATAGAGCCAAGTCCAATTAAAGCGCCTGCATGAGTTGAGCGTTTTAAATCATTTGCCGTTAATCCATAGGATTCAAGAGCTAAAATAGGGTATTTTTTAGGTGGAATTGGAAGTGGATTTGTATTGGCTTGAAGATGTCCGTTTGATTTCCAAGCATGAACAAACTCAGCAGCTTTCATTTCAAAAGCAAGAGAATCAGAACTCGCAGTTTCAGAAGTTCGCGCATTTGAATGATCTGGAGTGTATTCACTCACATTTTTTAGGAGATCTTGAAAGTGAGAAGCATCTTTTGCCATTGCAGAAGCTGTTCCAAATCCTTCATTGAAACCCTCAAAATAGGCTCGCCATTCGATTCCAACAGAATTTGGATCTAAGCTATAACGAGCAAACATTTCTTCAACATAGCCAGCGTTATTTTGAAAAATAGAATTAAAATTACCACTCATAATTTCCACAAGTCCTTATCAGGAAAGTAAACAGAATTACAGGAACCATTGGCTCAGAGATTTTTACCCGAAGCGTTGTTGCACAGCCTAACAAATTTAATCGGGTACAAACAATTTTTCTTCATCAGAATCGTAAATTAATAAATTGGCGTAGCGACACCATTTTAAAAGTGTTTGAAACTGAACATCATGATCTTCAAAGGGCAGCATCATAACAATTTGTTCAATGGCAATATCAGCTTCAAGACCTTCTTGACCCGCATTTTTAACAAGTGCGTAGATAGAGTAGACGACAGGAAGTTTTAATATTGCACTCCTCATCATTTCACTTCGCACTTCTGTATCATGTTCTGTTGCAAAGAGTCGTCCTTGCTCTGTCAAGACAACTCGTATTCCGGGAGTTGTGATAAAACCAAGAGTTTCTCCAGCTGCAACAGCAGGTAAAACCTGATCGACACTTTGTCCCATTTCTTCACATAAATCATAAAGATCGGTTTCTTCATCTTCGGTGCTTAAGCGGCTCACAAGCCCCTCAACCAAAGTGAGGTTTGTATTAATTAAAGGTTTGACTCGTTTTTGTTTGGTGTGTATTGAGTCTTTGCCTTTTTTTCCTTCATTTTGAGTATACTTTTCTTTGTTTTTTAATGTATTTTCATTCTTTTCTTGATTTAATTTGGTCTTTTGTATTTGAGTGATATCAGGTACAAGAGTTTCGTAATCATGTTCGTCTGTTACCTTATCTAAGTGTAACAATCCAAATGCTTTCTCTAGTTGTTCTTCTATTTCTTTATATTCTTTTGAATTTGGCATACGAGGACGTGGTAAGTTAATTTCAATTGAGTGAAAAATAGTTCCTGGATTTGAAGATAAAATAAGAATTCTATCTGCAAGCTGTAAAGCTTCTTCAAATCTATGAGTCACAAGTACGCATGAACGTATTTTTCTGTCAGCTTGTGACCATATACGTACAAGCTCAGCACGTAAAGATTCACTGGTTAATGGGTCTAAAGCGGAAAAAGGTTCGTCCATAAACATGATCATCGGATCGGATACCATTGCACGCGCTAGACTCACTCTCTGTCGCATACCACCACTCAATTCCCTTGGAAAAGCATCTTCAAAGCCTTTAAGACCAACAAGTTGGATGATTCTGTCGATGCGTACATTTTGTTCATTGCGAGTGAGTTTTGGCATTGAGACAGCAATATTTTCACGAATAGTCATCCATGGAAATAAAGCAAAACTTTGAAAAACAAAGGCTCCTAATTGCATATTTTCAGGTGAAGGTGTTGCATAGCTCACAGTGCCTCTATCAGGTGTGAGTAAGCCCGCCATACAGCGTAATAATGTCGATTTTCCAGAACCAGATAAACCTACGAGCGCTAAGAACTCTCCGTCATAAATGTCTAAGTTAATTCCTTCTAAAACTGTAAACATATTGCCGTTAGGTCGACGATAATCTTTGCAGAGTGAACGAACGGAAAGCACAACTTTTTTCTTATTCATAATTTAATCCTTAACGCGTTCAGCATAAATATACATTGTTCTCCAAACGGTTCGATTTAAAATCACAAGAGCAACAACTATACATATTATTGCAGCAATAAGTCTTTGGTAATTTCCTGAAGCAGTTGCATTTACAAGTTCAGCTCCAATGCCTTCAGAATGCATAGAGCCTCCAGGGTATTCAACAATTTCTGCAACAACACTTGCGTTCCATGCTCCTCCCGCAGCTGTAATCCAGCCGGTGGCAAGTGAGGGTAAGATAGCTGGAAAATAAAGTTTGCTAAAGCGATGCCATAAGGAAAATTTATATATTTGTGTAACAAGTTTTAATTCAGCTGGAATTCGAGAGGCGCCACCAATGACATTAAATAATATATACCATTGGCTGCCAACGCACATCAGTAGAGTTGCATTTAAAAAACTTGGTAAGTGTAAAGAACTCAACGCCAGTGCTAGAAAAGGAAAAAGTACAGGTGCCGGAAAAGCAGCTAAATTTTGAATGATGGGTTGAAAAAGTCTTTCGAGTCGTGGATTTAATCCTAACCATAATCCAACCGGAATTGTCCAGAGAGTGCTTAAAATTATAACACAAAAGACTTTAGCGCCCGTAAGAAAAACTGCATGAATTAAGGTGAACCAATCTTTATTTGAAAGTGATGCAAGTGACTGTCCTAACGTTGGAAGTTTAGGTAACAACGAAAAAACAAGTCCGCCCACAGCAAACGTAACAAGCAATGGAAACAATGAAGAATGTTTTATTTTATTAACTTTATCATTGTTCAACCAATTGGTAGGACTGATAACTGTTCCCCATTTTTCAATATTATCTATTAAATATCTTCGAGTTGCACCACTTTCTGAAATATCTGCTTTGGGAAATAAAAAAACAACGGTACGTTTAAATCCATTTGAAATGAGATCAGGAATACTCGTTTGATGAATAATATTTAAAAACCAGCTTTCTTCCACAACAACATTTTTGCCATCATCGCCTTCTCGAAAACGCGTGACCCAAGCAATAAGAGGTTTCCAAAGTAAAAAATCTGTACCAATTATTATAACGATTAGAATTAAAATTGCAGAACAAAAATTAAAATAATTACCAGTAGAAAATGTTTCAGATATATAGCTTCCTAAACCTGGTAATCGAAAATCTTTATTTCCTAATGTAAATGCTTCACAAGTCGTTAAAAAGAACCAACCGCCCGCCATGGACATCATTCCATTGTAGATTAATGGACGGTATCCATTTGGGAGATCAACAAAAAAGAATTTTTGTACAATGGAAAGTCGATATATTTTTGAAACTTCTTTAAATTCGGGTTGTAAAGTTCTTTGTGATTCATAGTATGCAAATGCAAGATTCCAAACTTGACCCGTAAATATAGTAAGTAAACAAGCCAATTCAAGTCCCCAGCGACTGCTTTGAAAAATTGAAATTAATGCAAGTACAAAACCAGGAAGAAAAGCAAGCACAGGTAAACTTTGAAGAACATCTAAAAGAGGAATTAAAAAACGCTCAAATGATTTATTATTTGCTGCGATCGTGCCATATATAATTGCAAAAGTATAACTTAAAAGTAATGCAAGCATGCTGCGTACAAAAGAAAGGAGAGCATAATTTGGAAGTGCAGATAACGATGTATCTATTTTAACTTGTTCAATAAATGCGGCATTTCCAGTGGAAAGGAAATTTGTAAAACCCATGCCTATAATTATAGCGATTAAAACTACAATGATATCCGCGCGAAGAAAAGCAGATCGGGAAGCCTGTACTTTTGCAAATTGTGTCATGCTCACCTCATCGATGGTATGAAAACAAACCCAATATGGGTGCTAACATCTTTTGTAAATCATAGAGAAGAGTATAAATGCAAGGCATTAAGAAATAAAAAGTTTGGGATTCTCGATTTCACATACTATGGAATAGATATACGCATCATTTTCCTCAATAGATATCCCAAATTCATTTCTTTTTGGATATTGTGGAAATAAAATATAACCTTGATGTGGAGAGATGAGGGGTGTTCCTGACTCATCATAGCCGAGTATCTGTTCTTTTTTAATTTTTTGTAAGTTAAAAAAGCCATCCTTTAAAATTTTTTTAGGAGAGGAGAAAGGTTCGGTGTATTTTCTTTCTAAAAAAATTAATTTAGGACTTTTTCTTGCAATATTTATTATATTTTTTTTAAATAAATATATTTGATCCATTCTCCATAAACTTTTTTCAATGGTCATAAGGCATATTTTGCAAGCACTTTTATGAAATCCTTTTTCTCCGAGTTCAAGGGTTATGCCCACTTTATTTTGTAAGTGCATATATTCATCTGAACACATTCCGTTTGGTGTATAAGGTTCACCTTTTTTTCTTGTGACAAATAATTTTGCAACTCCAATTGAGCGTGCCCACAAATAGCTTTTTTCGTGCATTTCAAAAATATAAAATGCCTCTTTACAATGGAGTTTTGTTTGATGGAAATCTAAAAAAACATCCGCATTTTTTAGAACGCCTGAAATCTCAATCGCTCGTTTTCTTTCAAATGAATTTTCATTTGGTATTTCTTTTGGTGAGAAACTTCTATTGAGATCGGCTTCAAGATATCTTTTTTCTTTTAGAGCAGCTTGCTTGTTACCTAAAATAAAAGTAACAATACCTCCATATTTTATGCAAGAGGTCATTAATTTTTCGATTGCCATTAAGATTGCCGGGAGTGAGCCTGTTTCATCTCCGTGAATCAAGCATCCAAAAACGATATGATATTTATGCTGTCCAAAATGGAGTGATATACTATCTTCAATGGGACCCGGATATTTTTTTGCGAAAGACTCGAATTTATTGAGATAATTCTGTAGCATAAGAAATGTTCCATTTATATTTTTAGAGCCAATGAGGTTCATTTTAGATTAAATTTAGACGAATTATATGTCAAATTTATTATATATGTTGAGTTTTTTTATGACTTTACATTTTCCATTTCTTTGTATATTTTTTGCGAGTGCTTTATAGGATTGGATTTCGTATGCTAGGTTTTCTTTTAAAATTAATTCGTTACGTATTGGTTGTTGTTTTATTTACAATTATTAATGTGATCTTTTGTGTATTTTTTATCTTTAGATATAAAAATCCAAAAAATAATTATATTTATTCAAGAATATTATCGGTTTTATTTATAAAATTACTCGGTGTAAAAGTTGAATATAGAGGGAAAAGTAAGCTAAAAAAGGAAGGCACTTCTGTTTTAATTGCCAATCATCAATCTTATTTTGACTCGGTCATTTTTGGTGGAATTTTCCCTGATAAAGCTGTTGTGATGGGAAAAAAATCGCTCATTTGGTTACCCATTTTTGGGTGGATATTTTTTCTCTGTGGAAATCTTTTTATAAATCGTAAAAATCATAGTAAAGCAATGGATACTATGAAAGTGGTTGATTCTGCTATCCAAAGTGGAACTTCACTTTGGATGTTTCCAGAAGGGACACGGAGTCATGGGCGTGGACTAAATGGTTTTAAGAAAGGGGCTTTTTATGCTGCAATTCAAAATCAAGTCAATTTACAACCCATAGTTTCAAGTACATTTAAAAATGCAATTGACATTTCCAAGTGGAACTCTGGTAAAGTGCTTGTAGAGGTTCTTGAACCAATACCAACGCGTGATACTAAAGTTGAAGATATTGATTCAATTGTTAATATTGCTCACAGTGTTATGAAAAATAAAATTGCTTCTTTAGATATGGAAATTCATGGAGTTAGCTGATCATGATGCGCAAAATTAGAATTTTTATATTTTTTATATCTCTTGCGATAATTGCCGAAAATAAAATTTATTCAGCTGATAATAATATTATAAAAGTTGCATTTTATGAGAATTTTGCTCCTTATTCATTTAAAGAGGGTTCAAAAACAACTGGAATATTTGTCGATGTTGTTAATTTAGTTCTTCATGATATGATGGGCTATAAAGTTGAAATTAATTCTTTTCCTTGGGGGAGAGCTCAAGATTTAGTGAGAAAGGGTGAATTTAATTCTCATATTACTGCAAAAACCTCGGAACGTGAAAAAGTTTTATTATTTCAAACAATTGAAATCGAAAGTTCAAATGTTGCCTTAGTATATTCTAAAGAGAGCAAAAAAATTAATGAATTTATTAAAATATCTTCAAAACAAGAATTAAATAACTTTAAAATGGTTGGATATATTGGTGATGGATGGGCGAAAGAGCAGTTTAACGATGATAAAGATGTAAAGTTTTATCGAACAGCTAATTTAATTGATGTGCTAAAATTAGTTAATGATAATTCTGCTGATCTTTATGTTTCTAGTAATGAAAAATCGGATAAATATATTGCAAAAAAATTTGCGTATAAAAATTTACAATTCAGAGAAATTACTTTTTTAAAACCTGCCAGTGTAAAATTTTATTTTTGTATAAGTAAAAACTATCCAAATGCAAATAAAATTATTATGAATTTTGATAAAAATTTTTTGATTGCAAAGAAATCTGGAAAAATGGCAGCTATTATAAAGAAATATTTATAAAATATAAAAAGGTGGTTCTCAATAGCTGAAAACCACCTTTTTATATTAACAAAAAATATTAACCGAGTTTAATACCTTCTTTAACGCAGTAAGCTTCGATACCGATCTTATTTACAGTACGTAAAGCGCTTGTGCTAAGACGGAATTTAACAAATTTACCAAGACCTGGAGCATAAAATTTCTTTTCTTGTAAATTTGGGAGAAGACGAACTTTAGTTCTATTTTTAGCGTGAGAAACGCGGTTGCCAACAAGACCGCTTTTACCAGAAAGCTCACATACACGTGACATAGCAAAACCTCCAAGAGTTTTTTTCTTCAAAAATGAGTTCAACAACTGACTTAAAGGAAATTAAAACCCCTAGAAGCCGTCGTAAGCATAAAGGCTGTAGCAGAATTTCTACGGCGAGGCAAGAGCCTTTCTCAGCTATAAGGTAAGATTCTTTTGGGATATTGACAGATTCTCAATGGCGTCCATATTTGCTTAGAACGTAAATAAATTCCTTTGGTAAGTGCTATCAGAGGCGGTAAGAGGATATCATGGAAGACAAAAAAAGCGATAGATTATCTCCGAATGAAAAAAATAAAAAACAAGTAAAAGATCATGTGATAAAATTAGACACAGAAAAATTGCCAGTCGTTATAAATAAAAAAGTTAGAGTTATCCCTAATAAATATAAAGAAATATCAGAAAAATCTGATGAAATTGAGTCTAAAGAAAATATACTTAAGATAGTTCCAGTAAAAAATATTGTTCTATTTCCTCATAATGTCCTTCCTTTTACCGCCGGAAAAGAATGGACCAATGAATCGGTAGACAGAGCAATTCGAATTGGCGGGAAAATTGGTATATTAGCTCAAATCAATCCTGAATCAAATTCACCTGAGGCAAGTGAGCTTTATTCAGTTGGAACTGAAGCTAAGATATTAAAAATAATGAAATTTCCAGATAATACCTATGGCGCCGTTATCCAAGGAATGAGACGTTTTAAAATCCGTAATTTTATTAGCATTGAGAAGGAACGTTTTTCTGCGGATGTCGAATATCTATCTGACTTTCCTCCAACTGAAGAAAATATCGAAGTAGTTGCAATAGGAAAGGCTATGAAACAGCTTGTCCAAAAGGCAATCAGTTTATCACCTAATATTCCAAATGAAGTCAGTTTATTTATAGATAATGTTCAAGATTCTAGCTATTTAGCAGATCTTATTGTGCCTTATTTAAGTATTGATTTTAGAAGTAAACAGTCTTTACTCGAAATCAATGATCTTGAAGAGCGACTTAAAAGAGTTCATGTTCTATTAACGAGAGAAATTGAAGTTTTAGAAGTGTCTCAAAAAATCAATTCTGATGTTCGTTCAGAAATGGGGAAACAGCAAAGAAAATATTATGTTAAGGAACAGCTAAAACTTCTTCAAAAAGAACTTGGAGAACTCGATGGTCGTACAACGCAAAGTTCAGGTGACCCTTCTGAGCTACTTGAAAAGATTCTCAATAGCAAAATGTCAGCAGAAGTGCGTGAAGTCGCTCTACGTGAAGCAGAAAGAATGGGGCTTATGCAACCCGGTTCTCCGGAGTTTATGGTCAGTCACACATATTTAACTTGGTTACTTGATATACCTTGGGAAACTCATACTCAGAATGAGGTTAATTTAAAAGAAGCTAAGTCTATTCTCGATCTCGATCACCATGGATTAGAAAAAGTTAAAAAGAGAATTTTAGAATTTCTTGCAGTCTGCGCTTTAAAAAACTCTTTAAAAGGTCCTATCTTGTTATTTGTAGGCCCTCCAGGAGTAGGAAAAACAAGTTTAGGGAAATCAATCGCCAAAGCATTAGGACGTAAATTTGCCCGTATTGCGCTGGGTGGGGTACGTGATGAGGCTGAAATTCGAGGTCACAGACGAACCTATATTGGAAGTATGCCTGGTAAAATAGCAGATGCGCTCAAAAAAGCAGGTTCGATGGATCCTGTTATATTATTTGATGAAGTTGATAAACTTGCCAATGACGGCAGAGGTGATCCATCCAGTGCGTTGCTCGAAGTACTTGATCCAGAACAAAATAGTACTTTTACAGATCACTATTTAAATGTTCCATTAGATTTAAGTAAGGTTTTTTTCATAGCAACCGCAAATAACTTACACTCTATTCCTCCTCCATTACGCGATCGAATGGAAATTGTTGAACTGAGCAGCTACACATTAGAAGAAAAAACTCACATTGCTTTTGAACATTTATTACCTCAAGTCATAGAAGGCCATGGGATGGCAGAGGTCGCTGATATAAAAATGACCGAAGAAACTATGAAAAATCTTATTCATTTTTATACTCGTGAAGCTGGTGTGAGACAATTAAAACGAGAATTAGCTGGTGTTATACGCTCGATTGCAAGGGAGTTTGTTGAAGCAGGCTATGTAAAAGCGAGTGATAAATCGGAGCAAGAGTTAGTGAAGGTTAAACCACCTGAAAGAGTTGTTACTTTAGAAGAGGTTAAAAAGTTCTTAGGACCTATTATTTTTTCTGATAGAAAACGACCACAGGAACTCCCTGTTGGGGTTGTAACTGGACTTGCTTGGACTCCAAATGGGGGAGATGTTTTATATATTGAAACAGCTTCAAGTGCACCAGGGAGTGGCAAATTCGGTCTTACGGGCCAACTAGGTGAAGTTATGAAAGAATCTGTACAGACAGCTTTTGCTTATATTCGTTCAAATGCAAAATTATGTGGTGTAGACTCGCGCAGTGTTATTAAAAAAGACCTCCATATCCATTTTCCAGAAGGTGCTGTAAAAAAAGATGGTCCAAGTGCTGGAGTTGCTGCTTTTTTAGGAATGGTCAGTCAATTTACAGGGAAAGCAATTGCTTCAGATCTTGCAATGACTGGTGAGATTTCATTGCGTGGTGAGATTCTTGCCGTTGGTGGAATTAAAGAAAAGCTGCTTGCTGCACATAGATATGGAATTAAAAAAGTTTTAATTCCATTTGAAAATGAGAGAGATCTTGAAGAAATACCTGCTGAAGTATTAAAAGAAATGAAAGTTATGCCTGTTTCTACATTAAACGAAGTTTTGTCAATTGCTTTTGAGAAGAAAAAGAAAATGAATTCAAAAAAAGTAACAAAAGCTTCACGTGTAAATTCATCGAGGACTTATAAGAGAATATGAATACGATATACCTCGATCACAATGCGACAAGTCCTCCTTCAAAAGAGCATCT
This sequence comes from Fluviispira multicolorata, assembly GCF_009208585.1. Taxonomy (GTDB): domain Bacteria; phylum Bdellovibrionota_B; class Oligoflexia; order Silvanigrellales; family Silvanigrellaceae; genus Silvanigrella; species Silvanigrella multicolorata. Next base: position 733,172 of record NZ_WFLN01000004.1, on the reverse strand, counting down.
TAGTTTATTGTTTACAAAAATTTCGCAATGTTCTGGAAATCCTTCTAGCCCGCATTCAGTTGGCCGTTCTGCTTCGGTCGCTATCACCGAAGCCCGTCGTACAATTGCACAGGCATTAGGAGTGGATGTTGCTGAAATTTTATTTGTTTCTGGAGGATCAGAAGCGGATAATTTAGGGATAACAGGAGTTTTGCGTCAAACCAACATTCCTTTAAAAGAGCAACACACAGTTTCAACAACTATCGAGCATCCAGCGGTACGTGAACCTTTAGAGTATTTAAATAAATCTGAGGGTTTAAATATAACATGGGTAAAAGCCAATGAAGAGGGTTTTGTTTCTTTAATTGATATTTTAAAAAGCATAAATAAAAATACAACATTAATAACAATAATGGCAGCAAATAGCGAAATTGGCTCTATACAGTCGACAAAAAAACTAGGAGATTTTCTTCATTTTAAAAGATGGGGTGTTTTGGCAAACCCTTCCGATAAAAATGAATTTGAAGAATTAGGGCAAAATCTTTCTGAAGAAGTTTCAAATGAAATTCTGAAAAAAATGCATTTTCATGTTGATGGGGTACAAGCTTTTGGAAAATTAAAAATTGAGGAATGGTTTTCTCCTGGAGTTGACTCCTGTGCAATTTCTGCACATAAATTAGGCGCATTGCAGGGGATAGGAGCGCTTTTTTTAAGAAGAGGGCGTAAATTTAAGCCTTTTATTCTTGGGGGAGCTCAAGAAAAAAATCGGAGGGCTGGCACCGAAAATCTACCAGGAATTGTGAGTTTTGGTTTAGTCACTCAAGAGTTATTAAGTGAAAATTGGTGGGAAAAAATAAAGCAAATGGATGAGTTTAGAAATTATCTTTTTCAAGAGATATCTAAAATTTCTTCTGTTACTTTAAATTCACCTCAAAAAAATGTGTTGCCAAATACAATTAATTTTTCAATCAATGAAAAAGGACTTCGAGGGGAAGACCTCCTTGTTGAACTTGATATAAAAGGAATTTGTGCAAGCTCCGGGTCAGCATGCAGCAGTGGGGCTAATTTGCCATCTCATGTTATTTTAGCCCTTGGAAAATCCATTGAGCTAGCAAAAAACGCTGTTCGCATTTCTCTTTCAAGGAATACTACAAAAGATGAAATTGAGCTTGCACTTAAATCTCTAAGAAGTTATTTAATTAAGTAATTTAAAATGTCTGTGAAATTTCAAATAGTCAAAATTTTATAAATATTTATTTAAAAGTATGATATATTCTAGATTGAATATATTCTTTTTTTTTTAAAGTAAACTTAATAATCTAATTAGGATTTTGTTATGTTATCTAAATTTAGCATAAAGAAAAAAATGATTTTTTGGAACATAGTGATTATTATTTTATTTATGATTTTCCTGATAATTATTGGAAATGACTCTATAAATAAACTTATGGATGAAAAGAAAACACAAATTAAAAATCTAACAGATTCTGCAGGTGGTATCATATATAAATATATGAACCTTGAAAAAGAAGGAAAAATAACACATCAACAAGCGCTTGAAGGAATTAAAATTGCCTTGAACAGTGCTCGATACGACGGAGATAATTATTTCTTTGTTGGTGATAATGATCTAAGACAGATTATAAATCCCAAACGCCCTTCAGATGATGGTGTGGTTCAAAATTCTCCTCAATATAAAAATTTCTTAGATATTTCTTTAAGAAATAAAGGAGGAGATTTTTTAACTTATTCAACAACTCGACCTGGTAGTAACAAGGAATTTCGAAAGCTTACATATTTATTACCTATTCCTGAGTGGAAATGGTACATTGGTACAGGTATATATATTGAAGATGTAGAAAAGCAGAAGCAAAAATATATACTTTTTGAACTATTAATTTTTATTATAATAACTTCATTTTTGATGCTTGGAGGAAATAAAATTGCTAATTTTATATCAATACCACTCTCAAAACTTTCAGGTTTGCTTAAGCAATCTTCTTTAAAAATGAAGGAAAAATCAGAATTGTTAACTCAAATGAGTGAAGCTGTGGGAAGTTCCTCTAGAGAGCAGGCCCATTCTATTCAGGAAACCGCTTCTGCAATATCTCAAGTGACAAGTATGATTTCAAGAACTTCTTCTCTTACGAGTAACTCTGAAAATTTATCTCAAACAATAAGCAATCAAATTGCTTTGGGCAATAAAGCTGTAACAGATATGGTTTCATCTATGGACGCCATTCAAGAAGCAAGTCAAAAACTCTCAGAAATTGAAGAAATTATAATACAAATTGAAAAGAAAGCTACGGTTATTAATGAGATTGTAACAAAGACAGAGTTACTTTCTTTAAATGCATCTATTGAATCTGCTCGGGCAGGCGAGTATGGTAAAGGTTTTGCTGTTGTAGCTGAAGAAGTCGGTAATTTAGCAAAAACGAGTGGTAAGTCTTCAAATGAAATAAGAGAATTATTAGATCAAAGCAGAGTGAATGTTAAAAATATTTTAGAACTCACAATCTCTCGTGTTTCAGAAGGACAGAAAAAGACAATTGAAGTTTCTAATATATTTAATAAAATTATTCATGATGTGAATGATATTCAAAATCAAATGTCGCAAATTACTGAAGCAACGAAGGAACAAGAAATTGGTGTTAAACAAATTTCTACTGCAATGGCAAATATAGATATGTCAGCGACAAAAAATTTATCAAATGCCGATAAATCAATTCTTGTATCTTCAGAGGTTTTAGAAATTAGTAAAGAAATAAATTTAATAACGATAAAGACAGAAGAAATAGTATTTGGAAAGTAATAAAAATAATTTTAATTAATAACTGCAGCCTTTTTTTGCTCTGTTTGGATATTTAACAAGGAGAGCTTGTATAACTGCTAGTATTTTTTTATTTTCTAGAATTTCATTATGTAAGTATGCCTGTGGTACATAATGCATAGTAAATGCATCAATTGCAGAATTTGTTTTATTCTCATCAAAAATAAAATTTTTAATATAATTGTTACCAAATTTATTTAATTTATTTAATGCACTTAAATCAGAAAACTCTGTTTCTCTCAAATTATATCCCCTCATTAAAAGTCGTTTCTCAACACTTAAATTTGAGTTATTTTTAGGATTTTTATTTTTATTTCGAGCATGTTCAATATTATATCCGAGTTCATACAGTCTACTTTGCACCACTATTCTTGATACATTTCCTTGAATGTATTTATTAATATTTGCAATCTCAGTTTGAATTTCACTCTCTGTGACCCAACCTCCTATACCGTTTTCATATAATCTTTTCCAAGGAAAAAGAGGACCTGGATCAAATTTTCTATCAAGTGCAATATCAGAATGTCCCACAATACACAGAGGATCAATTTTATGTCGATTTAGAATATCTTTAGAGAGACTGATAATAAGTTTTTGCTGAGTTTCAGAATATGGTATCCATTGCATATTTTCTTGAGGACAATTTACTTTGCGAATTTTGCACTTAAACCCCAAGTTTTCAATCTCAACTCCAATAGAAATAACATTTATATTTTGCCTACTTTTCCATTCACTTTCTCCACTGTGGGGAACTCTCTTATTTTCATCTGCTAAGCTATAAATTGTTTTGGAATGAGCAGGTATAAACCAGTGTGCTCCATGTCCTCCCTCAGTGAGATGTTTTAGTGATTTCTTAAATGGTAGAGCTGTATAGTGGAAGACAATGGCCGTGACTTTTTCATCTTTAAACCTTTTTTGATATTTATTAACTTTTAAATATTTTTCATTTATATTATACTTTAAGGTGTCATCAATAATTGTTTTTTGTTTTATTTCGCTATTTACAATTTCACTCAATTTTTTTTCATCACTTTTATCAGCAGCTAAATTTGATCTTGTCTCATCAATTTCAATTTTATTTGTCTGAGTTCTGCAACTCATAAAAAGTATTGATATTAAAGTAATAAAGTTTAAATTTATTTTCATAAAATTAATTATCTTTTTTCTTGTGAAAAATAAGAGTTATATTAAAAATAATACAATATAATATAAAAAATATAAAATTTATTTTGCAGCGTTATTGTTTTGACATTTAAAATTTAGTTGAATGTAATTAAGTTTAAAAGTTTTATTAATAAACCATAATATATCAACGTATGAGATTTATTCTTATAAAATTCTTAAAGAAATAATTCAATATTAATTTTCTAACAAGATTCTCTCAATTTCTTTGAGAGCGAGTTTGAATTTTGTTGGTGCACAGCCTAATCCTAAGCGAAAACCAAAACCCTTATTTAAATTTGACAATCTATACTCTTTATAAGTTGTTTCATTTTGAAAATCATATTTACCAAACTCCATACTTGAGAGTGGTAAAACAAAAACACCTGCATCAATGAGTCTTTGAATTAGTGTATTGGATTCTTTCTGGGTCGTTGCTTTTTTAAAACCTAAAACAGTTACCAGTCCACCTTGTGGAATCACACCGTAAACTGTATTTGAAGATTTCAAAAAATCGTTGAGGATTGTTTTATTTTCAATCCACTCATCTTTTATAGTCTTAAAAATGGTGCTTGTTTTATTTTTTAAGACTTCTAAAGAGATCCATTCAGTAATTGGATTTACAGTGTGTGTCGTATAATTCTTTTCATTTTGCATTGTATCCAGAGCATTTTTAGGACCAACACACCATCCAATCCTTAAGCCAGGAACACCAAAACATTTAATAAATGATCCCGTTATAAAAGTATTTCCATTGGGTTTATATACTGTTTCTCCTAAAATATTTCTTTCAGAAGAGAGAAATCGATAATGTTCATCCCCAATTATTTTACAGTCAATTTTAAGCGCTGTATTTGCCAATTGTTGTAAGAATATTTTTTCAAAAATATATCCTGAAGGGTTATGGGGATTATTTATTAATAAGCAATCAGGTTTATTTTTTTCTAAAATCTGAATCCATTCTTTTTCATCAATGTAAGGTGAGCCATCTTCTAAAAAACGAATTGGCAGAGGTATTACACTCGCTCCTAATGAGCTTGGCAATTCATATAGGAGTTGAAATGCAGGCAATGGTAGAGCAATCTTATTAGGGGATAAATAACGAAATAATAAAAAGAGAGCTTCACTGGTTCCAGTGGTTATGAGTACATTTTCGCGCGTGCTGCCAGGATGAAAATCTGCAATTAAATTACGCAAATCATCTCTGCCGCGATTTGGACTGTCACACAAAATGGTATTTAAAAAAATTTGTGAGGCTTGTTCTTCAGTAAGATCTGAGCCAAGTAGCAAATCCTTGACATGACGTGGACTTCCGCCAGATTCACCAAGATTAAATCGTGAATTAAAACGATATGTTTCAAGCCAATCCTCCATAATAAACGTATTGAGAGCTTTCATTTTATTTCTCCAGCTTCTTGACGGATTTATGCAAAAAGCCCCATGATAACTCAGTGATTCATCTTATTATGAAGGGGTTAAGCACTTGTGTTCCATTTAAACAACTTAAAATATAGTTCCAGAATTGTGAGTTTCCATTTTAAGGGATTTTTACTTATCCTTTTTTCTTTACTTTGTATAGCATGTAAGTCAATTACTTTAAAAGAAGCAGAATCAATCGAATCCTCTTATTCACTTCTTCCTTTGGAAGATAAAAATTATGAACCGATTTTGTCAAAATGGTTTAGGGAAAATTATAAATATAGAGACCTCGAACTTTTGTTTGTTTCTTCAGCAACTTTATTATCACCACAAATGAAAAATGCTTATGAAAAAAGACTTATCGAAACTCAAGGTAATAATGTTAAAATTGATAAAAATATTTTAAATGATAGCTCAACTTTTGGTATTATTATAAATCATTTTACAAAAAATAGAGTATTATTAGAACTAAATGATCAAAAACTTTGGACTCTTCAATTAAATATTGATGGTAAGGACTATTCGCCAGATTCAATTATTTATTATAAGAATAAAGACATGTTATCATCCTATTTTCCAGATAATAACTATTGGAGTCGTTTTTATTTAGTTCTTTTTAAGCTGCCTCCTCCCATTTTAGACAAAATAGAGTCTGTTAATGTTAGGCAAAAAAATGATAAGAATCAAAGTTTGCCTCAAATCGATGATAGAACTATTGTCTTCACAATGAACTCAGGAGAAATGCAAATGAAATTCTCTTGGATCCATTGAAAAGTATCTAAATTGGAAGGAAAATATTTTGGAATTATTGCAGAACTTAGATTCTGATAAGAATCATCTGACTGAAGAGCAAAGATTAAGGAAAATTGCTGATGGATTTCGATATTGGGTCTGTTCTGAGTTAAGAAATCTTGAATTCTCTGAACGTATTTTTTTGCGTGGAGATTACTTATTTGCAATTGATGGCAAGCCACGTTTTGTTGTTATGATAGATGAATTAGGTGCGTGGTCAGTTGCTTTGTCAGGCGAAGACAATGCTTTAAAGTTCGTTGTTGATGAAAAATGTCCATGGAAGGTTGATTTTTTACAAATTAAAAACGTCATTGAAGGTTCTTCACGCGCTACAATTCTAACCGACTCATCGACATTGCATAAATTATTAATAGGTACTTTAAAAGCACGTATTGCTTTTGTAACTGGTAAAGTTACAATAACGGGTGATCTTGCTGCTTTTCTAAAAATGGTATCTATATTAAAACGCAATGGAGTTAAGCCTGGTGTATGAAAAAAGTTAAAATAAATAACGTTGGCAATGCCGGAACTGTGCTTATTACAGGTGCATCTAGCGGTATTGGACTTGAATTTGCACATATTTTTGCTAAAGAGAATTATAATCTAATTTTAATTGCACGAAGTGAAGATAAATTACTTCATTTATCAAATGAATTGAGTGAAAAATATAAAATTAATTGCAAAATAATTCCATGTGATTTGGCAAAAATAGGTGCTGCGCAAGAGATATTCAAACGAACAAAATCATTGGGATTGCATGTAGATATTCTAGTCAATAATGCTGGGTTTGGTGCACATGGTTTTTTTAAAAACATAGATCTCAAAACAGAATCTGAAATGATTCAGGTTAATATCACAGCTCTTACCGAATTAACAAAATTATTTTTAAATCCAATGCTTGAACATGGGGAAGGTAAAATATTGAACGTGGCATCAACTGCTGCATATCAACCCGGACCCTTAATGGCAGTTTATTATGCAACCAAAGCATATGTGCTTTCATTTTCAGAAGCTTTAGCCAATGAACTCAATGGTACGCAGGTTTCTGTGACTGTCTTATGTCCAGGACCTACACAGTCCGGTTTTCAAGCGGCCGCAAAGATGGGAAATGATTTAAAACTATTTAACTCTACAATGATTGCAGATTCCTCTTCTGTTGCTTATGCGGGTTATAAGGGTCTCTTTACGTCACAAAGAGTGGTTATTCCGGGGCTCAGTAATAAAATAGGGGCTTGTTCTACAAAGTTTTTACCGCGAAGTTTTACTGCATCTGTTGCACGTTGGTTGCAGGAAAAGCGAAATTAAAGCTATCATTTTCGACTCATTCTTTCTCTTTCCTCTAGGCTAAGTTCATATCTTTTTCGAGGTAACTTTAAATTATGGGCTGGCACTGTTGGAATGGAGTCTATACCAATGTTTTGTTTTGAACCGTAATCTAAAAGTTCTGCGGCGTTTTTAGTTTTTGGAAATGGGGATTCTTCATCGAAAAAAGTATTTCTTTTTCTTGCTTCATGCATTGAAGAATTCGTAGGTTTTGCTTTTTGTCCTACATTTAAATTTCCAAACATTTCTTGGGTTTTTGCTCTTAATTCAAGAGTCATTTCAAACAGATCTACAACTCTGTGGGTTATTTTTTCGAGGCTGTCTTCGGTTAATATGAGTCCAAAACGACCTTCTACTCCACTTTCTTCTATTATTTCACGTATCGCTTGACTTGTGGCCGTTCTAAAAATTTGGCTCATAGGTCACTCCTTCTTTTGCGGCAAAAAAATGCTAATATAAATATTATATATTCCTTTTGCTATTTAAAAATTTTACTCGTCAAGAATGAGCTGTGAAAATTATTCCCTTTTGATTATTTTAAAAAACATTTTAAAATCAATATGTTAAATGAATAAAAAGCACTTGATATTGACAAATTCTAGGCATATTCTTTCGCTGTAAGTAGGACTCTCTAATGTTGAGTTTTGCGTTTATTTTTATTTAAGCCAATGTTTCGGAGAGATTATGCCTGAGCTTCCTGAAGTGCAAAATTTTGCTCAAGCCTTACAAATAAATTATGTCGGTCAAAGTTTTACTGAAATTGTATTTCATAGGGAGAACTTAAGATATCCGTTTGAAAAAGAGAAATTAAAAAAAATCTTTGCAAATGGAAATGTATTTTTAAAATGCTTTCGCGAAGGAAAACAACTTATTTTAGAAACCACTGGAGGTTTTGTTCAAGTCAGTTTGGGTATGACAGGGTCTTTTAAAGAAGCGAATAAGAATGAAGTTGAAAAACATCAACATGTTACGTTAAATTTTAAAAATGGGCAGTCCCTCGCTTTTTTAGATCCGCGTCGATTTGGTTTTTGGAAAGTTAGAGATTCAGATGAACCAAAAAAAATAATTTGTGATCCACTCAACCAAGAAGATCTTGAACAATTATTTGTATCAACGCAAATAAATCAAAAAAGTTGTTCTGTAAAGGATATGCTTATGGATCAAAACTTAATTGGTGGAATAGGTAATATTTATGCATTGGAAGCGCTTTTTTTAGCAGGAGTTTCACCTTTAAAAAATTGTGATCAAATTTCTAAAATAAAGTGGAGAAAACTTTCTGAACAAATTCCTTCATTACTTAATAAAGCTATAGAACATGGTGGTTCTAGTATTTCAACTTACAGATCTTTGAATGGCGAAAAAGGATCATTTCAAAAACTTCATTTGGTTTATGGCAGAGAAAATGAAAAGTGTTTAAAGAAAAAGTGTAATGGTGTTATATTAAGAGTTCCCCAAAGTGGAAGAAGTTCTTGGTATTGCCCCTTATGTCAAAATTAAAGCAAGGTTTATATGATTAGCAGTGAGCAAATAAAAAATATAGAATATGTAATTTTGTATTCTGACTTAAGTTCTAATCCTGAAAAAACCGTGGAAGAGATTTTATATTTTTTAAATATGAATATAAATATTGAAAACTTTAAAACAGGCTATTGTGTTATTCCATATAAATTATTTCAGCCTTGGTTGGGGAATGAAGTCTTTTTAAACGCATATTATAGAATAATTCCTAATAATAATAAATTAATAATTGAATCTATTCTAGTTGAAGAAATTGAAGCTCCTCAAAATGACTCTTCAGAAGTGCATAATAAAAATGCAAAATTATTTAATGTAAGATTTGAAAACAATGAAAGCAAACCACAAAAGAATACCATAACCGTAAAGTTAGATTTACATTCTTTTCAAGATCTTAATAAAAAATACTCACAAAATTCAGATAAAGGTTTAATATTTAAAATAAATGAACCATTTTTGTTTGACCCTGTCGCAATACCAAAACCATGGGGTCAAGAAATTTGGTTCACAGGAGTTGAAAAAAGGGGAGTTTCAAACATAAAAACTTTTGTAGATAATTCTACAAGCCTTCCTTTTCCATGGATCTTTTCAGCTTTACCAAGTCTTTTGCAGGGAGCAGAGTTTTCAGGAAAAAATTTAACTCTGGTTAAAATTCTAGACCCTTTACCTGATGAAGTGTATGGGGATCTCTACTATGAATTGCATACTGAAAAGAATGAAGTTTATATTGTTACTGATATTACTTCGACTAATGGACGCATAAAGTTTGGAGCAAATACTGAAAAATTAAAATCATTTTCAAATCAAAATGATTATAAAGATTCTTTTTTAATTTGTATTAAAAAGTATGAAGAAATTAGAAGAAAAATAGATTCTATTATTGATGAGTTTCGTATAACTGAAGGTATTGATCTCAATTTGCCTTTGCCCGCTGAAAAAATAAAGTTGTGGCACAAAAGTATCCCCGAAGAATTGCTTTCGTTAGAATTTAAAATGCGTCAAGAAATGGATTCCTATGCTGGATATTTAAATTTAAATATTGGAGATGTGATTAGCGTATCTACCCATATCCCACATGCATTACAACATGGTGTGCGCGTAATTGAATTTCAAACACCGACTTATGAAAGATTGATAATAAGTTTTGCTCAAAAAGTATTGACTCAAGCGCATTGGGATTCAGAGGATGCTATTGCTATCATGAATGTACATCCACCTCAAATGATGGATTTAGATATTATTGAACAAAATGATCTTTATTTAGAAGAATTAGTTTGTTCATTTAAAGAGTTTACTTCAACTCGAATAATAATAAATCATGATTGTATTTATAGAATTAAAAGTGAGAATAAATATAAAATTCTATTTTTAGTGAGTGGTAGCATAAAGATAATAGATAAAAATCAAAAAGAATTTCTTTGTCAGGTCGGGAATTGTGTATTCCTATCAGCTAACACAGATTTGAGTCTTCTAAGTGATAAAAATTCTGTTATATTAATGTGTTACCCTAATTGAGCCTTTCTTTAGCTCTGTTTTAAGTTCCCTAAAAAAACTCCGATACTCTCTTGAGTCATAATATGTCATTTATCAATAGGTATAAATTTTATTATCTCTGATTGTGGAGAGTGCGGATGAAGTTAGCACCAAAAATTATAATTCTACTGCTCGCAGTGACTTTTGGTGTTATGACTATTTATAGTATAATTCAAATTAAAAATGTAGAAAAATCTTTAATTAAAGATGCACAGGAAAATCATACGCTCATGTTATCTAATTCACTTGGGTTTCTTTCAAAGTCATTGTGGGAATTGGATAAAGATATTTCGGTGCGAGGTATGAAGCCTTTATTTGAAACAGGCACGGTTCGTGACATTATTCTTTATGATTATTCTGGTATGCTATTTAATGGCGTCTTTTTGAAAGATAAAGTTAAAAAAGAAATAGAAATAACGGATCCTGAAAATATAAAAAGTGTCTATAATTTTGATTTTGCAAAAATAGATGCAAAAAAAATGCCATTTACCTTAATTCCTTCAAAGCTTCTGTATAAAGTAGAAAAATTAACAGATAATATGTATGAAATTGTAGGATCTTTATGGTGGAAAGAAACAGAGTTTTCCGAACCGCGTTTTTTAGGTTTTGCGGTGATGCATTTTTCTACCGAATATATTTCTGAAAGATTAAATGAACAGATATTTGGTTTTCTCTATCTAACTATAGGTTTATGTATCTCTATTATAGTTTTAACTTATGCTTATCTAGAACAACAAATTATTTCTCCAATAAGAAAGCTAATGATTGCAAGTTTAAGTGCAGCTTCAGGTGTCTTTACTAAAATTAAAACAACTAAGAGTAAAGATGAAATAAATAAGTTAACAGAAAATTTTAATTATATGATAATTAAAATTGAGAATAGTTTAAGTTTAATTCGTGGACTTTCAGAGGCGTCTCAAGAAATAGTTAAGTGCAAAAATATACAAGAAATTTCTGATGTTTACAGTGGCTACTGCCAAAAGCTAATCTCTGCTAAAAGAGTAGATGTATGGGTAGATACAAGCAACGCTCTTTCGAATTCTGCAAGAGGTATGCGGCGATTATCAGATGATAAAGAATTAGAACAAAATGATCCTATTTTAAAACTTATTTTAACAACCGTAGAAGAATTGCATGATAGATATGATAATTTAGATAATTCTAAATTTATTAATAAAGTTGTTATACCTCTGTTAAATTCAAAAGGAATTATGCTTGGACTCATTGAAATTGAGTTTACAAAAAGTGAGTTCAAATATGGAGAAGAAGAAAACCGAGTTGTAAAAGCTTTAGGAGTGCCACTTGCGACGGCTATTGAAAATTATTGGCATGTCTTAAAGGAAAAAGAGAGAGCAAATATAGAAAGAGACTTTGAGTTAGCAAGTGCCGTGCAAAACTCTATTTTATCAAGTGATATCCCAAAATCACTGCACTTTGATTTTTCTACATATTATAAAACTGCAAGCCAGTGTGGTGGAGATTGGTATGGAGTTTATGAGGTCAGTCCTGATAAAATTTTGGTTCTTTTTGGAGATGTTACTGGGCATGGAACCCCTGCAGCACTTATAACCGCCGTTACCCGCGGAGCGGCGGACATAATAAAACAAAATATTGCTTTAGGAAATATGGAAGTTAATGAAAATTTACCCGCATTGGTTTTGCAATTTATCAATGAATGTATTTTTGAAACGGGTCGAAGTATGTATTTTATGACTATGGTTGCAGCATTGATCGATTTTAATTCTCAACAGATTATTGCTTCTTCGGCAGGACATACACCTCCTGCACTTATTTCGATGAATTCAGATCTTCCAGAGGTAAAATATATTTATCCAAAAGTGGGTTCACGTTTAGGATATGAAAAAGGTTCTAAATATGAAACACAGTCATTTTCTTTTTTACCAGGGCAGCAGATAGTTTTTTATACGGATGGGATCATTGAAGGTGAAAATTCAGCTGCGAAAGAATATGGTATGAAAAAGTTTAAACAATCAATTCAAAATCACTGTACAAATAACGCCGAAGATTTTATAAATAACATAATTAATGATGCATATAGTTTTTTTGAGGGTATTCCTCAAAAAGATGATATAGCTGTTCTTGTTATTAGGTTTTTAACAGAAAAAGAAAAAGAATTGAAAAAAGATGTACAAATAATTAAATTAAAAGCAGCATAACAATTTTTTGTCGCTTTATATGTCTGAAAAAAAGACACTTTTATATTTAAGCTTATTAAATTTTATGTGCTCAGAAATTTCTTAGGCTCACTTGCTTGTAGTATTTAATAAAAGATCAATATAGATAAAATATAAATTTAGAAATTACCAAATGTCTTTTTTTTTTACAACTTGTATATAGCTTGTCATAGGGACAACTAGAGTGGATATTTATTGCAAGATTTATGAGCTTCTCATATCAAACTATTCACCTACCTTGCATTGTCTCTCAATCTATCTCACCACATTTCCCTAATTTATCCTGCCAGACGAAAAAGAAGCTCATAAGATTTTTCTTATGAAAGTGAGTGTTGGTTTGTAATATCAAAAAAATTTATACATAGCAAGATTAATTTGTTAATTTATGTGGCTTGCCTTTTTAAGCTAACCAATAAATATAGATATTATATTTATTGGTTAGCTTAATATGAGATCATAGTTATTTATTATGAATTTTTTTCAGTAACTATCATCCCATTCTATTAAAATATTAATTTAATTAAACGACTGGACAGTTGCAAATACATACTGTTAAAAAAGATGAATAGAAGACCTATGATGGGTCTAATTTTTATTCAATTAAAAAAAGGTAAAACAATGCGCCCCTTTTTTGATCTCGCTAAATTAACTGAACGTAAAATAGGTCATGGATTTTTGATTGACAATGTTCCTCTCTCCAAAATTCTTGAATGCAATCATTCTCCTGTTTATGTCACGAGTCTAAATGCAGTTGCAGAAAGAGTTAACATCTATCAAACAACTTTAAAAAAATATTTCAAAAATAATTCTATTTTTTATGCCATGAAAGCGAATTTTTCAAATCCTATTTTAAAGCAAGTTCAAGAGACGACAGCAGGGGTTGATATTGTTTCAATTGGAGAATGGCGTGCAGCTTTAAAAGCTGGCTTTTCTCCTCAAAAAATTTGTTTTGCAGGAGTTGGTAAAAAAGAAGAGGAATGGCGTGAAGCAATTGAAGGTGGTTTAGGTTATCTAAATGTAGAGCACCTTGATGAACTGAAAGATATTCTTAATTATATATCTGATAATATTAATAAACTAAAATTCATTCCTGTTATTTCTCTGCGTCTCAATCCTTGTCTTGAAGTAAAAACGCACCCTCATTTAAAAACAGGTGCTCTTGATTCAAAGTTTGGTATCTTATTTGAACATTTTGAAGAATGGGTTATTAATATAAAACAAGTTTTTCCAAACTCTCAAGCTTTTCAAGAATGGATCTCCCCTTTAAAAGGAATTCATGTTCATGTTGGATCACAGTTAATGGAAAATAAAATTTTTTCTCTTATAATTGAAAAGATTTTAGAATGTGCATCGTTCATGTTTGAAAATAATATTAAACCTTATCATATTGACCTCGGGGGTGGTTTAGGGGTGCCTTATGAAGGCGTTTCTTTAGATGGAACAGATATTAGTGTACATGTTGAATTTTTTTGCTCAACATTAATTAATCTTGCAAAAAAATATAAAAAACTTCATATTCTCTGGGGAAATCAATGTGAAAATTTATTTGTTTGTTTTGAACCAGGAAGAAGTATTGTAGCAAGCTCTACAGTATTTTTAACTAAAGTTTTGTATACAAAACATAATTCAAATGATCATAATTTTTGTTTTGTCGATGGCGCAATGAATGATTTTCCAAGGCCGAGCATTTACAATGCAAAGCATCAATGTGAAGTTGTTAATTTTGAAAATTCAGAATTTTTAAAACAAAACTCTTTAAGGAAAAAGATTCATTGGCAAATAGTAGGTCCAGTTTGTGAAAGTGGTGATTTTCTATCTAAAGATGCACTTTTACCTAAATTATTCAAGAATGATGTGCTTGCTTTTTTTGAGGCAGGAGCATACTGCAGATCGATGGCAAGTCATTATAATTTAAGAAAATTGCCTGCTGAAATTTTCATAAAAAATGGTAAAATTATTGAAATTATTGAGAACTAATTTTTCTTTTTCATTTTATATGGGTGTATATGCTTAAAAATAAAGAAATTATGTCTCTAGAAAACGAATACAAATATTCTTGTAATGATGATGAATATTTTGGGAAAGATATAAATGAAAAAGTTTCATGGTTTTTAGCTTCTTTTAGAAGCGTAAATACGCGAAAGTCATATGAGAGAGACATTAGAGAATTTTTTCTATTTTGCTTTTTGCAATTAAAAATTAAAGTTATTGATTTTCATCAGGTTACCGAACGGATTGTTTTACTTTGGAAACATAGTATTTCTCAATTAAAAGCATCAAGTATAAGAAGAAAATTATCTGCTTTGTCATCTTTATTTAATTTTCTTATAAGAAGAAAATTTATGCATAAAAACATAATTGAATTAATAATTAAAGATCCCGTGAGCCGTGATGGTAAAACTAATGTTTTAACACACGATGAAGTTATACAATTATTAAATTATATTTATTTAAAATGTTCAGAGTTTCAGCAAAAAAATAATCTTTTTTATCGTAAATGGCGATTACGTTATGTAATTTTATATACACTTCTTACTGTAGGAATGAGAGTTGAAGAGCTTTGCCAATTGAAAATAAAGTCTTTAGAATTTAATGGAGAGATTTGGAAACTGCATATGATTGCAAAAGGTGATTTAAATCACTCTCCTATAATTCATCCAGCCACGGCAGCAGTGCTTATCGAATATTTAAAGGAATTTAGAGCGGATGCATCACAGGCCGAGCCTCTTTTTATAAAAACACAGATGTCTAAAAATATAACAAAATTAAGTCGTTCATCTGTCTTTAGAATGGTTAAAATTTGTGCTGAAGCTGCTGGTCTTAAAAAAGAAATCAGTCCACATAGCTGTCGCACAACTCTTGCTTCTTTGCTTCATCAAAATGGAATTCCCATAATAGAAATTAAAAATCTATTAAATCATAAATTAGTTACAACTACTGAAATTTATATTAAAAACTCCAATGAACATATGAAGTCAGAGATTAAGAAAATGGATATTTTTGAATAGAATTATAAAATAAAGTATGACAAAAATTTATTTGATTTAATAATTTAAAGAAATGCTAAGTGTCAGTTTAGAAGACAATCAAAATCAAAATTGAATTTACAGTGCTGATAGTATATGAGCATTTTGTTGATTTATTGAGTAGGGATGAATTATGAAAGATGCAAATCGAAAAAAAAACTGTAACAGTCTAAAAATAATTAAAATTTTTACAGCGTATTTGTTTATAATGCACTTGTCTGCATTTGCATCCCCTGATGATATTTTAGTCAATATATTTTTTAATGATAAGAATGTGCTTACGGAAAAATCAAATAGCGATTTTCTTATTGAAATGCAAGGAATTGCATTAAATGAAAAATTAAGTCCCTTTTTTAAAGATTCATTTATTAATATTGAAAATAAGTCAGACTCAGTAGTTTGTGAAAAATCAATTGATTTTCGTAAAAAATCAATATTATTTCATGATCCTCAAGAATTATTAACTACGTTTACTCAATGTAAATATAAAATTACAAGTCAAAAGACAAAAAAATCCATCGCTCTTCGCATAGGACTGAATAGAACATTTCGTTCTTGGTGCAAACGAAAAGAGACTTCAGGTAAAGAAATAAAAAAAACCGTAAATGCAATTCTAGACATATTACATGCAAAATGTTGTAACGATGAGTATGTTAAAAACTCTCTAGTTAATGCAAAAATGCTAAATTTAGCTGACAAAGAAATTGTTGATGTTTCTCCTATTGGAAGCTTTACAAACTTGCGTGCCCTTTGGTTAAATAACAATATGATTTCAAATATCAATCCTCTTACTTCACTTAAAAATTTGTTTGTAATAAGTTTATCCAATAATAATCTTTCCAATATTAGTGCAATTAAATATTTAAAAAATTCACGGTGGGTATTTGTGAGTAAAAATCATATAACAAAAATCAATGCCATAACACAATTGGAAAACATGAGGGTTTTTATTGCCGAAGATAATGATATTGTAGATATTAAACCCCTTCTTAATCTTAAAATGATGAATGTTAAAGTTCGCGTGGATGACAATCCCTTTGATTTAAATATATGCAAAGATTATCTTTCAAATCATTCAAAGATGAAGCGAAGTGTTATTCTTGATGATTTATGTTCTGACTTTGTAAAGATTGTTCCCACAAATATTGTAAAAGTAGAAGAACGGACTTTGTAAAAATTGTTAAAAAGGGGCTATATGAATAATTTAACTCAAGACAATGTCCATAGTATACATAACTTTGCCAACACTGACCTTGAATTTTTGCTCATTTCAACTCCAAAAGCACATGGAGATCGCATTAATGTTGACTATAAAATTAGATTGGCCAAAGAAGAAGACTCTGACAAACTGACTGAATTAGCATTTCTTTCAAAAAAATCTTGGGGATATCCATTAGAGTGGATGGATTTATGGAAGAAAGATTTAATTATTAATGCTGAAATTATCAATAGCTCTGTTACTTTAATTGCGGAATTAAATAATCAAATAATTGGTTTTTGGTGTCGCAAAAAAGTTCAAAGTGAAGAAGTATCAGATGGATATTTATTTATTCATCCAGATTACATGAAACTTGGAATAGCAAAAAATTTATGGCAAGCGCTTTTGTATGAATTGAGTGAAAGTAAAATCTCATCTTTTGTAATTGCCGCAGATCCAAATGCTGTGCCTTTCTATTTAAGTCTTGGTGGAACTCAAATAGGTGAAAAAGAATCAGACGTTATTTCAGGAAGAATTATACCAATATTTCGTTTTATTTTGAAATAAAATAAAAAAAAATTAATTATTTAATGAATTAATTTTTTTTTGGTAATCTATCAGGTAATAATACATTAAATATTTAATTTCAATTACTTGACAAAAATAAAATTAAAATGAAAAGTAATATTTCCATTTGAAATTGTTTTTGCAAATAGTAATTCTGCTCTATTCAAAAGCTTTTCTAAAAAAAATTGCATATTAATTTTATTAGGTTTTTATGACGACTCAAATGATACTTTTAATCATATTTGGATCTTCACTATTTTGTTATGCTATTGAGCGTCATATAGCATGGATTTCTCATGTTAGCAGCGTCTGTCTGTTGATTTTATTTGCCATGCTATTAAGTCAAATTGGTATTGTCCCTGCTCATTCTGAATTGTATGATTTTTTGCAAGCTCCTATTGTATTACTAGCTATTGCAATGGTTACTTTAGATTTTAAATTTTCTGATTTCATTAGATTACCATTAAAAATAATTTTTGTTTTTATATTTGGGATGTTAGGTAGTATACTCGGTGGTTTAATTGCAGGTTTTACCGCTGCACATGAGTTGGGAGTTGATTCATATAAAATAGCAGCGCAACTCACTGCAAGTTATATTGGTGGCCTCGAAAATGCAGCTGCTATGCAGAAGCTACTAGAAATTCCCAACCATTATTTTATTGGTACCTTTGCCTTAGACAGTGTTGTCACAAGCTTTTGGCTTATTATTTGTATTTGGTTTGCAAATGATAAAGGCGAAGAGTTTAAAATTGCTGATGATGATGGCAGTAATTTTGATGGTGTGCAGGTGAGCATAGTCAGTCTTTTAGCTTGTCTGTTTGTTGCTTTAGGTATTGTAATTCTTGCTGAATATGCTGTAAAATACGTGGGTTTTATGCATAAAATACTGTGGATAAGTATTTTTGCACTGTTTGCTGGTCAAACTCCAATACTAAAGGATTATTTTAAATCGGCATATGTATTAGGAGCAATTTTATTTGCGGGCTTCTTTTTTAGCATTGGTGCTGTATCCGATTTACAAGCTATTTTAAATTTACCAAAAACGATTATTATGATGCCCGTTATAATCATTTTCACTCACTCGCTTTTTATTCTTATATCAGCGCGCTTATTCAAACTAAATAAAATTGCAACATCTATTATTTCTCAAGCTCTCATTGGAGGTCCAGGGACTGCCGTTGCCTTAGCTCAGACACGAAAGTGGAAAAGCGGAATTGCCATTGGGATTATCCTTGGGGTTTTAGGCTATTCCATTGCCAATTTTTTCGGAGTTTTTGTGTTTAATCTATTGCAATATATTTTACCAAAGTGAGAGATTTATGATAAACAATTTTTTTGAAAATCCCATTATTTTTGATTACAAGAAGCCTAATCAAGAGGAAATCAATTGGCTGAAATTAAACTCAAATCCTATTTTTATTGAACAAAATTTCCGTATTAAATCACTGCATTCCTATAAAGAGATAAAATTAAAAGGGGTTTTAAATACCATGTATGCAAGGGCAGCTGTGGTTTTAAAATTAAATCAAATACTAGAAATGTTGCCTAATGAATTTAATTTCTGTGTATTTGATGCGTTTAGAACCATTGAAACTCAGTATGATTTATTTCGCTTTATTTATGATCAACAAAAAAATTTAAACCCTAATTTATCACATGCGGAGCTTTTTTCTATTACAAAAGAATATATTGTTCATCCAGACGAAAAATCTCTTTATGAAATTCCTATGCACAATAGTGGTGGTGCTATTGACCTAAATTTAGCATTTAATGCTCAAGAATTAGATATGGGGACTGAATTTGATGAAGTATCAGAAAGCTCTCAAACAGATTGGTTTGAACAAGAATTTAAACTTGAGTTTGGCTTTACACAAGAAAAATGGTTTGAAATCAGAAAGAATCGTAGGTTATTATTCAATGCTATGAAATACGTAGGTTTTGTCAACTATAATGCTGAGTGGTGGCACTATGATTTGGGTGATTGCCATTGGGCAAATACCCTTAATGTAACATGGTTTTATCAATCTATGGAAAAAGAGTTATAATAAAGAAGAGACACTCCTATGCGTGCTATTTACAATTTAACCACCCTTAAATTCGCATGTAGTGCACCGCTTATTAGAAAAATACTTGGTACTTTTCTTGTTTTTTGGATAGTTTTTTTCATTTTAGCATCTCTGTTTTTTTTAGGTTTTTTACAAAAGCATTTTTCTCAGGAAATAGCATTATTTATTTTAAAAAAGATTTTCATAATTTGGATTTTTATCTCCATAGCACTCATATTTTTACTTTGGATTTTGTTAAAAAATAGCATTTCTCCTTTGGTTTTTTTAATCACTCACTTTAAAAATTCAACCACACTCCAAGAAATTGAAATCCCAAAAAATCTATCAAAAGAAATTTATGAGCTCTATGAAATTTTGAATACTTCTATTAATCGAATAAATGAGTTTCAAAGAAAATCTCATGAAAAAAATGCTGCAATTGCAATGACAACAAAATTACTTGCGCATGACGTTCGTCAACCTTTTGCACTTTTACGAGCAGGTCTTATGCTCCTTGAAAAAACAAAAGATTCTGAGCAAATGAATTCTTTGCTAGAAATGATGATTCCAGAGGTAAATAAATCTATCCAAAAAGTGAATGGTATGCTCCTTGATATTATGGAAATAGGTGCAAATGCTGAAAATTTAATATTGGAGAATATAAATCCAGAATCGTTAATAGAAACTATAGTAACAGAAACTTTTACCATTCATTCTAAGTCAGATATTTCAATGGAATATCACTTCGATCACAATCATATGATAAAGGTGCATGTTTTAAAAATTGAGAGGGTCTTTTCAAACATTTTGTTGAATGCACTACAAGCAATGAAATTTAAAGGAAGTATTTGGTTTAAAACTCGAGAAGTTTTTACTGATGAAATATTATATATTGAGTTTTGTATTGGAAATAGCAATTCATTTATTTCCGAAGAAAATATAGAAAGTTTGTTTAAAGCTTTTTATACCAGAGATAAAAAAAATGGGATTGGACTTGGCCTTGCTATTGCCGAAAAAGTCATTCAAAATCATACTGGAAAAATTTATTGTCATTCAGTAAAAAATAGTCAATTTCCTGAGGGCAAAGTTGAATTCTATTTCACACTGCCTGCGAGTGTAGAAATTTTAAATAAAATTTCTACAAATTTAACTTCTCATGATAAAGTAGTGAGTGAAAATAAATTTTCCCGAAATCTGGTAAATAAATAGGTAAATTCAGTTTTACCACCAGAACTTTGATTGAAATGGTCCAAATTTAGCTTTTTCAAATTCTTGATTGCTATTTTTGAAGTGCTCAGGGATGGCAAATCCCTCAGGTCTCAACTCCTTAAATGGATAAAGCACCATCCTATTTGAATCGTGTTTTCTCTTTAAATTATTATTAATATAGCTTGAAATATCATAAGCATCGTCAATTTTCAAAATCGGATTATCATGAGTGGCTCCCATGGGCATATTCGTATATAAAAATGAAGTTAAGAGTGGAATCATGTACATATGCCCACCATCACTGTAGGTGTCATCGCCTGCAACAGGTGGAAATTGATATCCTCCACCTTGTTCGAAATCCGCTTTTTTAAGACCCAATCCTTCTATACCATGGCAGCTAGAGCAAAGAGTGTTATAAAGTGCTTTGCCTTTAATAGGATTCGATGCTCTTTTAGGTAAATTAAAGCGATTGTCTAATTTTGTATTTTCCATATTCATATTTAGTTGTGTTTTTTTTCCAAGCCAGTTTATGTAAGCAACTATTGCTTTCATTTCTTTCGTATTATTTGACATTTTTTGAGGAGTGGTTCCGAGCATTCCTCTAATTATAGTTTCGATAGACTTAACAGTCATCGATTTAATATCGAGTTGTGGAAATTCATTTTTGCTATTGATCCAAGGAATGGAATATTTTTTTGTTCCAGGTAATCCACTGAGTCCAACTTGATGGCAGTGAACGCAATCTAAATTATTAGCAGATATACGTAGTTCTTTCTTCTTTGCTTTTGGTCCGATTAATTGAGAAGTATTTGTTACAAGTTCAATACCATAACGAATGAGTTCTCCTTCCTTTCCTTTTGGAAGTTCATTTTTATTTGGCTCTATCCAAGCCTGTTTCTTTCTTTTTTCAATTTTTTCGACGAGTGATTTGGCTTCATTAATATTTGTTATTTTTGTACCAAGGGGATATTTTTTTAAATCCCACGTCTCTTGCTGTGAATAACAGTGAGTTGATGTCAAAGCGATAAAGAAATAAGAAATTTTTAATAATTTCATAAAAGCCTTATTTTAGTCATATTATAGTTTGATATTAAATTTTAACAATATTTATTATTGCCTGATAGGAAAAGTATTGTTTATTATTTAATTTACAATATTTTGACGCTTTTATCAGATTTTTAATCTGAAAATTGCAAAGTATGGGTGCTCAAAATAGGTCTTCCATGTTTTATGATAAAAATTCAAATTAAAGTGAGTTTTTTATGGTACAGGTAAGCCATGTTGTTTCATAATATAAAGAGCATTTGTGGTGGGGCAGGGGCCTTCTTTAATAAGATAATCAAAAGCGAGTTTTAATCCTTCAATATGTTCTCTAAAGTGCATATTTATTAGACGCGAGTCATTTTTATCCAGTTCGGTCAATGCAAGATCATGAGTCGAAATAAAACCAAAAGAATTTTTTTCAAAGAGAGCATGAATAATATGCCAACTGCCAATATATCTTTCCTTATTATTAGTTCCTCTAAATATTTCATCTATTAAGAAAAAGCCAGGATTTTGATAGCTATTATTTAATGAATTTAAAATAAAATGGAGGCGCTTTACTTCGGCATAAAAATAACTTGTTCCTTCAGACAAAGAGTCATCAATACGAATGGCACATAAAAGACGAAATGGTGGCATTATAAATTTTGTTGCAAAAACAGGTGCTCCTATATTTGCAAGCACAATATTTGTTCCTAGTGTTCGTAAAAATGTACTTTTACCAGCCATATTACTGCCTGTTAATAAAACAACTGGTGAACTCTTATGCAATTTAATGGTATTGCAAATTCGCTTTTGAGTGGCAATTAACGGATGACCGAGATGGGTGCACTCTATTTGTTGATCTGATGCTTGCTTGCGTTCACTTAACGTAACAAATCGACTGTTTGGATTTTCACTTGCAAATCGTGCAAAACTTGCAATAACATCAAATTCATAAAGTTCATTTTCCCAAACTTTAAGGGTTGCTGAAAAGTTTTTAATTTTCAATTGAAGAATAAGGCAAACAAGAGCATCAAATGGAAGAAAAATATGGAGTGTTACCCAAAAAATAGGATTTCCACGTAAAGAAACAAGATCTAATAATAGATTTAATGATTTAATTTTTGCTTTTGCCTGTTTCTTTAAAAAGGTGAATTGGAGTGATTCTGCAATACTTTCGTTATTATTTAATGTATTAATTATTTCTTGAAGAGTTTTAGATGATTGAGCAACTTTAGTTGCTAATTGAGTGATTGGAGTGAAGATTAGAGTTCCAAGTAATAGGAAACCGGTGTATAAAAAAATGGGTTGTAAAAAGGCTTCTGTATTTCCAGTTGAAATAAAATTATTAAATGCAGGAATAAGAATAATGAACCACGCACAAATACTAACAAAGGCATAAAATATTCGAAATGATATTGAAACAATTGAATTTGAATCTTTTTTTTCTTCTAATTCAGAATTTTCTCCTTCGACTTTTTTTTCATATAATTTAAAATACTTTTGTAAAAAAGACTCACTTAAACGCAATGATTCAAAATGCCTTAAGAGTCTTGTTTTTCGACTTAAGGTTTGAGCATTTTTAGACCTTTCAATGACAATTTGTGTTTGCTCAGGTTGAATGCCGGCTTCCATAAGCATTGAAAATAGTTTTTGTGAACCTTCTTTAGTTGAGCATGTGTTTAGTAATAAATAAAGTTGTGTGTGAATATCTAAATCAGATGAATAAACATGGCCTTTAGGCACAACAATACATTCATCGTGCCAAGGGGATTTTTGGGTAGTTATAAAATCAAAATCTCTTTGAGATCTTGCTTCAGAGAGTTCATAGCTCAATGCAACAGCGTTCCATTTTTTTTGTTTTGCTTGAATTATATTATGAATCCAAGAGGTAAATAAACAGAAGATTAAAAAAAGAATGATAAGCAGAAGTGTTGTTGTAGAGTTCGATTTTTGTGCATAATTAACTACAATAGCGAGCAGTGCAATGGTACTTAAAAGACGAAAGAGAGCAAAGCGATTGTCAAAGGTTTTTAATTTGCTATCAATAATTTTTGATCTTGCCTGTGCTCTTATAAATGGAGACAGTAGAGAATCAGAATTATTATTAGGATTTTTCTGTAGATCTTCGTTCATTATTAGCTCTCACAATAGGATAAATACAAAAATTAAACAATTCAACCTAATGAAGTTAGCATAGAATTTTATGGCAAGACAACATTACAACATTTTAGTCAATTACTGATTAAAAAATAGACAGATTTTTGTGAAGTGTCTATCTTTTATACAGGTCAATTGCAACTTTCATTTTAAATACCAATGTTAATATAGCTTTATAAGTGGTATAAAATTTGCTATATATTTTAGCATAAGCTTTACTCTTAAGCTTATAATCACCTTAAATGCAAATTTTAAAACCTCATAAAGGATATTCAATGAAGTGGTTTTTTTATATACTTATGATTTTATTAAGCTTTTCTGCGGTTGCTTTGCCTGCAAAGAGAAAAGACACTCGATTAAATCGTCAAATGAGCAAAGAACAGGTTGCAAAAACCTTAGAACGAGCTGGGTTTCCACGTGAAATAGTTCCAGTTGTGACATGTATTGCGCAGTTTGAATCAAACTTTAATCCAAATGCAATAAATAAGCACAATAATAATAGCACTAAAGATCATGGCTTATTTCAAATCAATGACATTTGGATGGAAAAGTGCAAGATGAGCGCAAAAGATTTACAAAACCCTGTCTTGAATGCAAGATGTGCGTTTAAAGTTTATCAAGCACAAGGTTTGACGGCTTGGGTAACATATAACAAATTTAAAAGAGTTTGTCTTGCTTATCAAATCCCTAACTACAATACAAATAATATTGCAGAAGTTATCGTCAAAAATAATCAGTTAATGTAATAGAGAATCTCTGACATCTAAATTTTTAAGATTTAGAGTATTATTAAAGGAACACGAATCGCCGTGTTCCTTTATTTTTTTTATGGAGAAAAAAATGCAAAAAAATATTTTTTCCATTTTGGCAGGAGTTTTTAGTTTTATTGCATTAATAATTGGTATTTTTAAATTATTTCCTCATTTTCAAAAAGGAGCTCCCGATCAAACTTGGATATTTTTAATAATAACCGTATGTCCTTTAATGACATTAATTTATGCAATTGCTGGAACAGATGATAGTATAAAATTTGTTTCACCAAATGCTTTTGGTTTGGTATTAACATTTCCATGTATAATTGCTTCTTTTTATCTACATTTATGGGTATCTGTAATTTGTATGTTACTTGTTGCCATATTTGCACTGAAGCAATTATTTCAAGACAGTAATGAAAGTAACAATAATACGCATCATCATTAAATAGAAATGATTTTATTGATAATGAGTAAGTAATTTTTACCTATGTCTTATTTTTTTAACACATGTAAGATTTAAGTACTTCTAAATTACTTAGACTATGTCGATAAAATTTCGGCCATTTCTAAAATGAAATTTTCTTAAATTCATTTGTGGAAAGACGATTAACATGAAAATGCATCTTCCAGAAGGTTTTAAACTTCCTGCTATGCCGCAAATTGCTAGGGAATGTCTTGTTTATTTATATAATCCTAATGCGGACACAGGGGTTCTTTCCAAATCTTTATCACGAGATATTGGAATTTCTGCAAGTATTTTAAAACTTGCGAATTCTTCTCAGTTCTTATTAGGGAAGGGTGCCCCCACCAGTGATTTAAATGCTGCAATTTTGCGAATTGGCCATGATAATTTAAGACAACTTATGATTTTGCATGCTCTTGAAGCTACATTTGTTTTTAAAGATTCAATGTTTTTTGATTTTAAAAGCTTTTCCAAACATTGTTCCTTTGTCAGCTTGCTTTGCACTGATTTTGCAAAAAAAATAGCTCCAGATTCTATTGCAGATATTCAAATGGCTGGACTTATGCATGATGTTGGTCTCGCCATTATGGGAAGTTTATTTCACGAGAATTTGTCATTAATGGTTAAATATTGTTTTGAAAATAAAGTTGATTTTGCGATTGCTGAAGAAAAGCTTGGACTTGAGCCTCATTGCAAATTAGGGGCACGCGCATTAGATACTTGGGAAATTCCTGCACGAGTCAAACTTATTATTAGTTTGCATGATTCACGTAAGCCCGACGACAGAAAAGAAGTTGAAGTCAATACCATAAAATTGCTTGATATCCTTATTTTATCAGACATTTTAGCTCACAGCTATGGTTTTGGTTTTAAAGAATACAAAAGAGACACAAGAATTGAACTTTCCATGCTAAAGAGAATGGGTATATCAGCCGAAGATGTGAAGGAAATTGTCAAATCTGCTTTAGAAACTGAAGCTGCCTTGAGTTCTACTTAACACAAAAGGATATTGTGCTATGGGTGTTGATTCGTTTACTCCAGAAGAAAGAGAACAAATATATGCAATGGCAGAGAATATGACAGGAAACTGTCAACAAGGTTCATATCGTAGAGATATTATTATTTCAAATATCTTGCGAAGGGTTCAAGTAAAGAAAGCCGAGAATTTACAAGCATATTTACAATCAGCAATAGCCAATGATGAAGAATTTGCACAATTATTAAGTGCATTTACAATTCATACAACAGAATGGTTTCGAGAATTGCCTCACTATAAAAAATTCGAGGCATTTTTAGCTGAAAAGTTTAAAGGAATTAAAAAATTTAGAATGCAATCTGGTGGATGCTCAACAGGTGAAGAAGTTTATTCATTTAGCATTGTACTGGAATCTTTTAGAACTATGCATCCAGGTTTTGATTATGAGTTTCAAGCATTTGATATCGATCCTGTTTCTGTAAACTTAGCAAAAAAAGCTATTTATCCAATGAAAGACTTCAATAAAATACCAGCAAATTATCAAGCTTTAGTTAAGAAAATGGTCAATGAAGATAGTTTTGCCCCAGAAGCAAATATCAAAGCAAAAACACGTTTTTTTACTGATAATTTAATAAAGTTGCAAAGTCTTCCTCCATCATTTGAAGCAATTGTTTGTAGAAATGTTCTTATTTATTTTACACCTGATAAAGTTAAAGAAATAATTGCTAAACTTGTAGAAAGACTTGTTAAAGGTGGAGTTCTAATTATTGGGCACAGTGACAGTGTAGATGCAAAAGCTTTTAATTTAAAACCTCTTGGAAACTCAATGTTTGAAAAATTATAATGATTTTAACCATCATTGTTTTTCCATTCTTGTTTCGTTATCAAGCGAGCGCCTCTCCCAAAAGTGATATATGACCAAATCCACTGAAAAAATACAAAAACTTTATTTCTAAATCCAACTAAATATAAAATATGGATGAATAACCAAGCGAACCAAGCTATTTTTCCGTGAGCTTTAAAACCAGAATATTCTGAAATGGCTCTTCCTCGTCCAATTGTGGCCATTTGTCCTTTATCAAAGTATGAAAACGGCATCATACTTTTACCTTCGCAGTTTCTTATAATATTTTTTGCGGTATGAATACCCTGTTGAATAGCGACAGGAGCAAGACCTGGTAGGGGGCGCTTTTCTTTGTCAAAAGCACATGCTTGATCTCCTAAAACAAAGACATTCTTATACTCTGCCAAATGTAAATATTCATTGACAACGACTTTCCCAGCTCTATCAAGTTCGCTGCTAAGCAGTTTTCCAGTTGCAGAAGGTTGCACGCCAGCAGCCCAAATAACTGTTTTTGAAGAAATAAAATCGTCCCCAATGCGCACTCCTGATTCATTGATTTCGTTGACGCGGGTGTTTGTTTTGACTGTGACTCCTATTTTTATAAGATCATTTTTGGCATGTTCAGAAAGTTCGGGAGAAAAGCCTGCAAGAATTCTATCGCCAGCTTCAATTAAAATAATACTTGTGCTTTTTAAATCTATATTTTTAAACTCTTTATTTAAGGTAAAATGTGCCATTTCGGAGAGAGAACCTGCGAGTTCGACGCCAGTTGGGCCTCCACCAACAATAACGAAGGTAAGATACTCTCTGATTTTTTTAGGATTATTCTCTCTTTCTGCAAGTTCAAATGCGGTTAAAACACGCCTCCTGATTTCGGTAGCTTGCTCGATACTTTTTAAACCGGGAGCAAACTCTTCCCAATTATTTTTCCCAAAATAGCTGTGGGTTGCACCACATGCAAGAATAAGATAATCAAATTTATAATTTTTAAACTCTGTTTTCACTGTTTGATCTTGTAAATTGATTTCTGTTACGTTACCAATAGCAACATTTATATTGTTATATTTTGATAAGATTGATCTTATTGGCGAGGCGATTTCGGCTGGACTTAAACCAGCCATTGCAACTTGGTATAATAATGGTTGAAATAAATGATAATTTTTTTTATCAAGTATTGTAACCTGTATCTCTTTTTTATTTCCAAGTTTTTTTGCGGCGTTTATTCCTGCAAATCCTGCTCCAACAATTACTACATGTGTAGATGTCATTTTATTATTCATAAGAACCTCGTTCACATTATTAAAAACCAATAAAATAATATCTCCAAACTGTCTCAAGTTGCAATTGTTTCTATTTTATATTAGCCCAAACAAAGCGCAAACAGCAGGCAACTGATGGAGGACACTGTGGCTCATAAATTATCTGGTGCGATTATTGAGGTGATATGTGGTTGTATGTTTAGTGGAAAAACGGAAGAGCTGATTAGAGTCTTGAAAAGAGCGACTATTGCAAAACAAAGAGTTTTTGTTTTTAAGCATTCTTCAGATATTCGATACTCTGACGAGAGTATATGCAGTCATAATGGTGTTAAAATTTCTTCAATCTTAATCCAAAATACATCTGAAATGTTTAATTATAATTTAGACAATGTAGACGTAGTTGGAATTGATGAAGCCCAATTTTTTTCAGCTGAAATATTAATCGATGTGGAAAAACTCTTGCAAAGAGGTATTCGTGTCGTGATCGCAGGTCTTGATATGGATTTTAGAAAAAGACCTTTTGGGAAAATGCCTGAATTATTATCAATGGCAAATAAGGTAACAAAACTTTCAGCAATTTGTTCAAATTGTGGGGAAGAAGCACATTATACACAAAGACTAATCCCCTCAGAAGAAACGGTTTTTGTTGGAGCTATTGAAAGTTATGAACCACGCTGTCGAAAACACCATAGTTATCATTGATAATATTAATCTAATTTTTTTTCTCCGTTAAAAGAAATATTGTCTAGATATTTCTTCTATGTCTTTTAAATCTGCTTGCACTTCCCAATTTTTTGTTTCTTTATTTAATAGTTCTTGCATTTGTTGAGGTATGGGTATTTTTTTGCGAATAATAGGTTCAATAATATCGTCAAATTTACATGGATCGGCTGTTGAAACAACAATCCAAGAGTCATCAGATTTATATTCTTTTGCAAAGAATGCTGTTGCAGTATGTGGACATATAATTTTATCATATTTATTATAAATATTTATTATTGTTTGCTCTATTTGATCATCGCTGACAGAGATAGCTGAAATATTTTTTAAGAAGTTTTCTTTTTCTGGAAATAATTTAGTAAGCCTTTCAAAATTACTTGGATTTCCCACATCCATGGCATTAGCAAGGGTTGTAAGGCTTGTGCGAGGGGAGAATATACCGGAGTCTAGATAATCACTAATCACTCTATTTGCATTGGTAGATAAGCTAATTTCTCGAATTGGAAAGCCCATCTCTTTAGCCCAAAAAGCTGCAGTTGCATTGCCTAGATTTCCTGTTGGAACAATAAATCCGACTGGTTTGTTATTTTTAAAATAATACTGGAAACTAGTATAGGCATAATAAGTCATTTGCGGGAGAAGACGGCCAATATTTATGCTATTTGCGCTGCTTATATTCATAGTATGTTGCCACCAATTTTCTTGAAAAGCTTGTTTTACAAGGCGTTGGCAATCATCAAAAGTTCCATGCACAGCAAGGGGAAGAATGTTTTTACCCCAACAAGTTATTTGTTTTTCTTGTTTTTTTGATATCTTTCCTTTTGGAAAGAGGACAATCACTTGAGTATTTTCTTTTTTGTAAAAAGCACTCGCAACGGCAGAGCCTGTGTCACCCGAAGTGGCAACCATTATAGTTGATTTTTTATTTGTGGATATATGATTTACACATTCAGCTAAAAATTTTGCGCCAAAATCCTTAAAAGAAAGTGTTGGACCTTTACACAGATCGAGCATTTCAACATTATGGTTTATTTTTACAGTTGGTACAGGAAAGCAAAATGCATTTTTACATATTTCTTTTAACTTAAAGTTTAATTTATCTTCTTTAAAATATTGCTTCAAAAGCATTTCAGAAAACTCAATATAACTCATTTCAATGTTATAATCTGCTAAATCAATTTTTGGAAACGACTCTGGAATAAATAGTCCTCCATCGCTTGCCAATCCTTGTTGAATTGCTTCTGTTAATGTATATCGCTTATTACTATTTCGAGTGCTTATATATTGCATGATTTTAACCTTTAGTAAGATTCAATGACATATGCTTTTTTTGATTGCATTTTTGCTATCCAATATTCCGATTTAATTTCCAACTTTAAAAATTCTTTTTGCATATTTTCAGCAATTTGTTTTGCATCAATTTGTGTATCAGCCAAAGCAAAAAGGGTTGGTCCAGATCCAGAAAAAGATGACATAATGGCTCCAGAGTTTAATGCCGCATTTTTCACTTCATAAAATCCAGGAACAAGATGAGCGCGTTGAGGTTCAATAAGAAAATCTTGGGATGATTTTTTTAATAAATCATAGTTACCTTGATAAAGTGCGGCAATAAATGAGGAAGTATTTGCAGATTGTTTAACATAATCTTTTAATGGGAGTTCATTTTTTAAAACTCCTCGCGCATGTTTTGTCTCTATTTTTAAATGTGGATGTATAAGAATGCAATTTAAATTAGGTACAGGCAATTCTACAATATGAATTGGATCGCTTGATTGAATGAGAGTCATTCCCCCAAAAAGACAGGGGACAATATTATCAGCATGCTTTTGTCCACACGCAGCTTCTTCGCCAAAAAGTGCATAAAAGGATAATTCTTGTAAAGAAAGTGGATTTAAAAGGAATTCATTGCATGCAACAAGCGCTGCGACAGCAGATGCGGCTGATCCCCCCATTCCAGAGCCTAAAGCAATGCCTTTACGAATTGAAATAGAAAATCCTGTTTGAATATTTAAATCTTCACAAAGTTTTTTTATAACCACAGAAGCTGTATTTTTTTCGGGATTGAGAGGGATTATTTCAGGACTATCAATATTTTCAATAATTATTTTATTATCTAAACGACGTTTTAACGTAACTGTGTCTCCAACGCCATCAAATGAAAATCCTAAAATATCAAATCCAACGGCAACGTTCGCACATGTTGCAGGAGCAAAAGCTGTGACAGATTTTAAATCTTTTTTTAACATTTTAAATTCCTAAATTTATGCTAAAGATGATGCTAAGCGTAAGAGATCTGCAAAAATACCCGATGCTGTTACTTCAGCTCCTGCACCAGGGCCTTGGATAACTAAAGGCTGTTTGTGATATCTACGTGTATAGAATATGAGCATATTATCAGTACCCTCTAAACGACTAAAAGGGTGTTTTTGAGAATAATGACCCAAATTAATTTTAACTTCTCCAGATTGTGAAATAGAACCTACGTAACAGATTTTTTCATTTTGCGCGTTTGCTTTTTCAACAAATATTGACATCTGTTCATCAAATTCAGGAAGTCTTTCGAGGAACTCATTTACACTACAGTTTTGTAATTCTTTAGGAATTAAATTATGAACATTAATATTTTCAAGTGAAATATCAAAGCCCACTTCACGTGCAAGACATATTAATTTTCTTGCAACATCTTGACCCGATAAGTCTGCCCTAGGGTCTGGTTCTGTAAAACCTTGACTTTTTGCATCATAAACAACTTCAGAAAATCTTTTTCCTTTAGCTAATTCATTAAATATATAACTTAAAGTTCCAGAAACAATACCTTCTATATTATAAATTTCGTCACCAGTTTTTATAATATCTTGCAAAGTATTAATGACAGGTAAGCCAGCACAGACAGTAGCTTCATAATAGTAATGACATTTTTTTTGCTTTATTAAAGATTTTAATTCTTTATAATACGCAATATCTCCACCATTAGCATGCTTATTTGGTGTAATTATATGTAAACCTTTAGTTATAAAATTAATATATTTTTGGGCAATATTAAAATCTGCTGTACAATCAATAATGACTCCATGTGTGGAATCATCATTTGCAATATGCGAAGAAAATCTCTCGATATCAATTTCTAGCATGCTGTTTTTTAAATTTTCATGACAATGAGTGATGTCCATAGATTTTTCACTTAAACACATTTTCTTACTGTTCATAATTCCGCGGACTGAAAAATCTATTTGGTATTTATTTTTAAGTTCACTCGCCGCAGATTTTAGTTGTTCAAAAAATGCGCTTCCAACTGAACCCAATCCAATCAAACCAATTGCGATTGTTTTATGGGATAAATAAAAGCTTGAATGAACTGAATTTAAAGCTTTGTTTAGATCTTTTTTATTAATGACGACCGATATATTTCTTTCAGATGAGCCTTGTGCAATTGCAATGATATTTATGTTTGCCTTTGAAAGAGTTGAACATAATTTCCCAGCTACACCGACAGAACCAATCATTTCGTCACCAATGATAGCTAAAATAGAGCATTCATTTTCGACAGAAATATTTTCAATATGACCTTTTTCAATTTCTAATTGTAAAGTTTCAGATAGAGTTTTTAAAGTTAATTCGGAATATTCTTTAGAAACTGCAAAACAAATAGAGTATTCAGAGCTTGCTTGAGAAATAAGTATAACAGATATATTTTTTTGTTGAATTGCATCAAAAATACGTGCCGATATTCCTGATACTCCGATCATGCCTGCTCCTTCAATGTTTATAAGAGCAACATCATCTATTCCGGTCACACCTTTAATCTGATTTTCAGTTTTTTGAGGATTATCTGATATTTTTGTCCCCTTGAGAAGAGGCTTAAAACTATTTTTAATAAAAATAGGAATACCTTCTTCTTGTGCAGGAGATATTGTGCGTGGATGTATGACTTTTGCACCAAAATAGGCAAGTTCTAGAGCTTCTTTATAAGAAAGAGATTCAATTGGAAAGGCGTCTCTTACTTTGGTGGGATTTGCACTTAGAATTCCATCGACATCTTTCCAAATATACAATTCTTTTGCTTTAAAAAGTTTAGCAAAAATGGCTGCTGAAAAATCGCTTCCATTTCTTCCAAGAGTAGTTCTTTTTTCTTCTTCATTTGCGGCAATAAATCCTGTAACAACTAATTTATCGAATTCATTTTCATTGAGGAAATTATATAAATTTTTAGAACTTTTTTCCCAATTGATGGAAATAATATTGTTTTGAAAATGTGTGCTTAATACTTTTGAAGCATCTAAATAGCGCGTCTTATAAAATTGCGCTAAATAATGCGACAATATTTGTGCAGACCATTGTTCGCCAAAACCTAATACAAAATCTTCTATTTCTTTAGAATATGAAGTTAGATGCATGACAGAAAGTAAAATATTCTGGATAGCTTCAAAATCATTTTTAATTATTTTTTCTAATTCTAATGTACATATATTAAAATGAAGTGATTTAATAATATTGAAATGAGCATATTCTAAATTTTTTAGAATTTCTAAAAAATTTTTTCCGTTTGCAGCGTTATTTAGTATAAGTTGTAAAGTTGAGGTTGCATCTTTTATTGCAGAAACAACTATTACTTCCTTTTCTTCATTAAGCAGCTTTTTTATAGAAAAGAAGCGATCTGCATTTGCTAAGCTTGAACCACCAAATTTGTGAATAATAATATTATTTCTTAAAAAATTTTCCATTATGTTACGCCTTTTATTTTTAATATATATTATTTTCTGAAATAATATAATAAAATTTTAAAATGATTAGATATTTAATTGTAATTTTTAATTAGATAAACGTGAGTGGCGTTGGCATGCTATTGGTAGCCGTAATATTCATAATTGGAAAATAGAAAAGAGAAGAAAAAGAGGCTCGTGCTTTAAAGAATATCGGCTCAGAAGACTTCATGACAAACACCTTTCAAAGAGATCATATATAATGAAAATAATATTTTAATTTCATTATAAGAGGAGTCCCCTTCTAAATGATAAAGAAGAGAGAGTAACTTTTATAATTTATTTTAAATAGAAATTCAAGTTATTGTTATCAAAATTGTTATTATTAAAATTTCGTTGCTTATATTTTACGAAAGTGAAAATGGTAAAGAGACAAATTTTGTTAATAGGTTTTCCCGTTGATTCTCTATTTTCAATAAATGACATAGGTTTCCAAATAGGCTAGCTTATGAGAGGCATTTAAACTAAAGGTTGCAATCTTCTTTTAGAGTGTTTTAAGAATGATCTTGGAGTTTTCCGGTTAGGTTGACTCCTTTCGTTAGATAGAAAGGGAATAAAATGATTATTGAACCAAAAGTACGAGGATTTATTTGTACCACAGCGCATCCAATTGGGTGTGCTCAGCATGTGCAAAATCAAATTAACTATGTAAAAAATAATCCTAAAATAGTGGGCGCTAAAAAAGTTCTCGTTATTGGAGCCTCCACAGGTTATGGGCTTTCAAGTCGTATAGCCACGGCTTATGGCAATGGAGCTGCAACGATTGGTGTATTTTTTGAAAAGCCCGCTGAGGGAGCTCGTACGGCAACTGCTGGGTGGTATAATACAGCTGCTTTTGAAAATGCCGCACATAAAGATGGTCTCTATGCAAAAAGTATCAATGGAGACGCTTTTTCTGATGAAATTAAGCAAAAAACAATAGAACTTATAAAGCAAGACTTAGAGAAAGTAGACCTTGTTGTTTATAGCTTAGCTTCGCCACGTAGAACCCATCCAAAGACAGGCGAAAATTTTGCATCTGTGCTGAGACCAATTGGCAAAACATACTCCGAAAAATCAATTAACCCTATGACAGGTGAAATCAAAGAAGTGAGCATTGAACCTGCTGCTGATGGAGATATTGAAAACACAATTCGGGTTATGGGAGGTGAAGATTGGGAAATGTGGATGGATGCATTGCAAAATGCAGGTGTACTTTCTGAAAATGCTATCACTGTTGCCTATTCATATATTGGACCTATATTAACTTATCCAATTTATCGTGAAGGAACTATTGGAAAAGCCAAAGAACATCTTGAAAAAACAGCTGCAATAATTACTGATAAATTGCAAAAAATAGGTGGTAGAGCTTTTGTTTCTGTGAATAAGGCAGTTGTGACACAATCAAGCTCTGCCATTCCTGTTGTTCCTCTTTATATTTCGCTCTTGTTTCGCATAATGAAAGAAAAGAAATTGCATGAAGACTGCATCGAACAAGCATATAGACTTTTTAGCGAAAATTTATATGCAAATCATGAAATTAAAACTGATAAAAAAGGTCTTATTCGTATTGACGATTGGGAAATGCGTGAGGATGTACAAAGTGAAGTCTCAAAGCTTTGGGAAAAGGTAAACTCAGAAAATATAACCGACTATTCTGATCTGGCTGGCTATCGAAATGATTTTTATAAACTTTTTGGTTTTGCTCTTCCAGATGTTGATTATAAAGCAGAAGTTGAAATTAAAATTGATATTCCCTCAATTAAATAAAACCTCATTTAAAATTAAAAGTTGATTTATTTTCATCTAATTCAGCTTTTAATTTTATCTATTTGTCATTATTTTGTCATGCCGAGATTATTTGTAACTATTATATAATTATAATTATTTTTGAATAATCGGTATAGTATGAGAAAAATATGAAATTATTTCAAATAAAAAATGATAATAAAAATATTAAATTCCAAATTATTTCTCGCTATGTGTCTGCTTTACTCATAATTGCTTGTATGGCTCTTGTTTCTAATAATATTTTAGATAGAATGATTGTTAAACAAGAGATTTTTTCCGAAATAATAAATATATCGGGACGACAAAGAATGCTTAGCCAAAGAATTTCTTTGCTTTGCTATTATGTATATAATAAGAAAGATCTTAAAAGTAATTTAATAGAGAAAGAAATTGTAAATTTAGCTACACGCATGAAAGAAGCTAATATTTATTTAGCACAAAAAGAAATTGAACTCGGTATTAAAAAATCAAATGAAATTAATTTATATGAAAGAATAAATAATTATACAAATAAGGCTATTGAATGTGCGCTTACAAAAAATTGCTCGAAATTTATAAATGAGTTTGATTATAATTATATAAATAATTTATTAAAAAATTTGAATGAAAATGTAGAGAGATTCTCTGATAAAAGTAAATCTGATATTCAACTTATTTTAAAAATTTCGCGAGCAATTTTATTATTAACTCTTTTAACGCTAATCACTGAAGTATTCTTTATTTTTAGACCTATGGTTAAAAAAATTATATTTCAAATAAATGAATTGGAACAAAAGAATAGAGTTATATTTGAAACTAATAAGAGACTTGAAATAGAAATGAATGCAGTGTGTCTTGCTATAGGAAATCTGTTACCTAAAATTGATGTTATTCGTGGTTTTGATAGTAATTTAGATCTTGCCTACTATTATCAAAGTGCTGCTAGCGTAGGGGGAGATCTTTGGGGGATCTATAAATTAGGCAATAAAAAAATGATTTTAATTGGAGATGTCACTGGGCATGGTGCAGGAAGTGCTGTCATTGCTTCAGCTGTTTCAGGATTTATCGAATCAGTTTCATTCTCTCAGATAAGCGATATGGAAGATTTAAGGAAAGTTTACGTTGATTTAAGTAATTTCATAAATAAAATTGGTGATAATAACTTTTATATGACTATGGCCTTAATAATATTTGATGAAGAAATGAAGCGTTTTAGTTTTATAAATGCAGCACATAATTTTCCTTTTTTAGTAGATTATACGACTTCTGAAGACTGTATTGTGAAAAGGCTTGTTTTAGGAGGTTATCGTTTAGGTAATCGAATTGAGTATAAGGATATAGAAGATATTAAAATAAATACGTATGATTTTAATGATAAAACAATTTTGATATTATTTACAGATGGGTTAATCGAAAATACGAATGATAAAGAAATAGTATATGGTGAAATTAGAATTAGAAAATTAGTAAAGAAGAAGAACTATATAGACTTTGAAAGTTCTTGTTTGATGAGAGATATTATAGAAGATGCATATTCTTTTTATAATGGAAAATTAATTGTCGATGATGTTACTTTGGTTGTAATTAAAAAAAATGGAGTTAAAAGTAATATATAGTTCTATTTTTAGCATTAATGAGTTTAAACATTTTAATGAAATTTTGTGAAAAAATATGGCGAAAATGTATGATAAATTAATTATTCCTCCCCTGACTGAAAATATAGTAAGTTGCTTATCTTCTATTTATAAAAATGAATATATTATTGACAATATGGTTGAAAAAATTGGAAAAGATATTGGACTTTTTAATAAAATATTGATATTGGCAAATTCGCAACATTATTCTCAGGGTAAGCAGACAAATGATTTAAAGCAAGCGATAGTTCGAATCGGTATTATTAATTTAACACTCGTTTTGACTTCTGAATATTATAATAAATATAATAATATTGAAGAAATTTATTTTTTCAATTTAAAACAATTTAACTTGCATTCTAGCTGTGTTTCTCGTTTTGCCTTTGAACTTTGTAAAATACTTAATATATCTACCATGAATGACATAACATTAGCCGCTGCATTTCATGATATTGGGATATTAGCTCGTGCTATAATGCATAAAGATATTATGAAAAATATTATTGAAAAATGTAAAACGGATAAAGTGCATTTTCACAAAGCTGAGATGGATCTTAATATTACATCCCATGAAATTATAGGGGCAGATATTTTGAGTGAGTGGGGAATGAATCAAAATATTATATTATTAGTTAAAAATCATCATACGAAAGAAAATGTAAGATCTTCTGAAACCTATTATTTAAATAAAGAGTTATGTATTCTTGAACTAGCAGATATTCTTGCTCATCGCATTTCATTCTCTTTTAAAGGTTATACTAGGGATGTTAGAGTTAATATGATGCTTATAGATAGACTTGGTATCTCTAAAGAAAAGGTAATCGAATTGATAAAGTTTGTTTCACACTCTATGAATGAGTATGGTTTTTAATTTAATTGACTAAATTCTTTATTAAACTCCTCTGTTTCTCTTTCAGAAGGAAAAATTTCGTACACTTTATGCTGTTTCTCGATGAATTCTATTTCATCGATGTTTTGAATTTGAAAATATTCTAGCCCCCACATTTTGCACCAATATTTTAAATTATAAGTGTGTGTGTTTTGACAAAAGGCCCCAGCTTGGCCTGCTAAAACACGGCCGAAGATCTTTCCGCCACTGTTATTAATTACAATTAAATTTGTATTTAAATCATTTTTATATTGTAAAACCCAAGGAGCGCTTAAGTCATATAAGGCGGTGAGGTCGCCGATAATTGCAAAATTGTTCGAGCGCTTTTCTGAAAAGCCATAGAATGTTGATATTTGCCCATCAATTCCATTTAATCCTCTTGAAGCTTCAATATAAAAATTCTTTTGATTAAGTTGTGCAGTAAGGTCCCAATGCCGAATAGAAAGGCTATTTCCCAAATAAATGCGAGAGTGTTTTGGGATAATATTCGATAATTTATGCATTACTGCTTGTTCAGAATTAGGATATTTATATATAATCTTTTTGAGATTTTGAAATGAAATATCATCTAAGTCTAAAAAATATTTGCATTCTTTAGACATATTTTTTTTTGTTATAATTTCTGGAAATGAATCATATGTCTTTTCAGCTAAAGAGACAAACTGAAAATGCTTTGCACGTGAATGTCCAGAAAAAATATTGTCTGATAAAGAAATAACTTCAATGTCAGTATATATTTCTTCAATATCACGCCAAATTCTGTGAGTGGGTGTGCCGCCTATTTTTATTACACATTCTATTTGATAATCAGCTTTATTTATATTTTTCCAAATTTTATCTGCACAAGAAATTTGTAAATGTGATAATTTCTTTTCGTTGCGTAAGTTTGAAATACTTTCAATATAAATAGGAACATTAAGTTTACAAAGAAAATCTATAATTATTTCTTTAAACTTGCGGTCAAATTGCGAAAGTATAACAAGAAAATTTTTATTTTCAAGTATTTTATTTTGAATTAGTTTAATAAAATCAGCAGAAAAAAAAGGAGATCCCTTTGTTTTATCTATGCTATTAATTGGGAGTTCTAAACTTTTAATTTCCCCTGCTTGAAGTGGAGTGGCAAAACACGCATTGATATGAAGAGGGCTCTTTTTAGAGCAAGCTGTTAAATTAAATGATTGAGTGATTTCAATATCAAAACAATCTGAAACATATTTTCCAAAAATATTATTTTGCTCAGCACTTTGAGGAGCGCCAGTGCCTCTAAATGCTTTAGGTCTGTCTGCAGTTAAAAGAACAAGTGGAAGGCCAGAATAATAAGCTTCCATAGTCGGAGCAAGAAGCTCTCCAACCGCAGTTCCTGAAGTAGTTATTACGCATACCGGTTTTTTAAGTGATTTTATTCGACCAATAGCATAAAAAGCGGCACAGCGTTCTTCAAAATGATTAAAAACAAAATTATTGTTCCCCTTCATATGAAGTAATATTTCAACAAGTGGAATATTACGTGCCCCAGCGCAAATATAAAATTCAACAACCTCCCAATCTAATAATTGTTGAATGATATCGGCAGCAAATTCTCTATTTGATCTCATTTTCTATCCTTGAGCGATAATTGGCACACAGACCCAGATTTTTTATTATATTTTTCGTATATAATTGTCCACATTGATAATGCAAAAGGGATATTCAATTATAAAATTGATTATCCCTTTTGTTTAATAATTTAATGATTTAAGGATCATTTCTGTTTAAAATTTTAATAGCTGTAGGGAAAATAGCTTCGCTTGTGACTCCAAGGAAGTCAGGCCTTGAGCTGCTGTTATTGCCCCAGCAATATATGTCATCATTGTCATGTAGAGTGCATGTTACGTTATCGGCAGCGGCAATATCGATAGCTTTCCCACTAGGAAGTCCAACAACTGCAAGGGGAATATTAGATGGAACGATTGAGCTTGAGCCATTGCCCAATTGTCCAAGAGAATTGTCACCCCAGCAATACACTGAAGAGCCATTATTTGTAATTGCACAAGTGTGTGACTGACCAGCGACAATAGCTTCTGCATTTGAAAGTCCACTAACCGCATTGGGTGCTTTATTATATGTTGCTGAAACTGGTGTCGTACCAAGTTGTAGTTTATTGTTCTTACCGAAGCATTTAATATTTTCACTTGTATCAATGAAACAGAAGTGCGCTTGCTCACCGCTCGAAATATTTTTAACATTCGAAGTAATTAACACAGGATTTGGATTGCTACTGGTAGTAATATCTTGACCCCAGCAATAAAGATTACCACTTACGGCAACAGCGCATGCAGTGAAGTCAGATGTTGCAATTGATTTAATAGGTTCTGGTAATGAAATAGGCACTGCTGTAAGACTAAAAGAAGGTGTAACAGTAAAATCTGTTCCTAATTGACCGTAGTTATTTTGTCCCCAGCAAGACACACTTTGTGTACTTGAAAATAGCACACAAACATGTAAGTCGCCAGTGACCATCATTTTAATGCGTTGTCCGTTTAAATTCGACACAACTTGTGGTGTTTGAGCAGGTGTGCTTAAATTTAAACCATTACCCAAAATCCCTTTATTTTGCGATCCCCAGCATTTCATCCCTGATGTTAAGAATGCGCATGTCTGTAAATAACCCGCAGAGACTGCAACAGCTGTATCTTGTAATATATCAACCGTGACTGGAGTTGCTTGATTTGTGGTGCCTGAGGCTGCACTCCCAAGTTGAAAGGATGTATTGAATCCCCAACAATTAATTTTACCGGAGCTCATAACCACGCAAGTGCTCACGTCTCCCATACTGATCAGTCCATTTTCTGAACCATTTGAAGTGTACGAAGGCACCTTACCTGCACTTTGTGAAGCCGTAGCTAGCTCATCTAAAGATGAAAAACTGCTTAAGGAAACCACAGCTCCATCACTGCCTCCGCCGCCGCTTTTAGAGCATGAGTACAGAACTTCAAAAATAATGCCCAATGCAATGATTTTTAATAAAATTAATTTCATGATGACTCTCCAGTCTTTAAAATCTTATTGATCATTTCTATTAAGAATTTTTATAGCTGTGTTAGAAAAACTTGGAGGATTTTTTACTCCTAAGAAATCTCCATAAGACCCTGGAGTTGTTGGTGCATTATTATTACCCCAGCAAAATACATCATCATTGTCGTGTAGAGTGCAAGTCACTCTATCTCCAGCAGCAATATCGATCACTTTATTAGCTGGAAGACCAACAACTTTCAGAGGGATATTTGATTGTGATGGCACGCTATTGCTACTTCCAAGTTGCCCAAGAGAATTATCTCCCCAGCAATAAACGGAAGCGTTGTTATCTGAAATTGCGCAGGAGTGAAAAGCACCCGCAACAATTGCGGTGACATTAACTAAGTTTGGTACTTTAACAGGTGTTTTTACAAAGGTAGTATTTATGGTAGAAGAACCAAGTTGCATTTTATCATTAATACCAAAACAATTTACAAAATCATTTGCACTAATATAGCAAAAATGATCTTTTTCACCGCTCGAAATATTTTTTACTCCTGAGTCAATAAGAACTGGGTTTGGATTTGTGCTTTGAGTTATGTTTGAGCCCCAGCAGTATAAATTTCCAGATATTGTAATTGCACAAACAGAATCGTCAGAAGTTGCAATTAATTTTACGCTTTCAGGCAATGCAATATTCACACCAGCGATAACTGGAGGATCTGAAGAGTTTGTATAATTTTGAGCTAATTGTCCTTTATTATTTGCTCCCCAGCACATGACCTGTTGTGTTCCAGAAAATAAAACACAGACGTGTTCATCTCCTGTGACCATCATTTTTATTTGATTCCCGTTTAAATTCACGACGTCTTGTGGAGTGTTTGCATAAGTATTAGTATTTATTTTATTACCTAGTTTTCCGTTATTTTGTGACCCCCAGCATTTCATTCCTCCAGCAATTAAATAGGCACAAGTATGGTTTAATGCTGCAGAAACTGCAACAGCATTGTCATTTAAAATATTTGTATACACGGGTGTCTGTTGATTCGCTGTTACAGCTTGGGTGTTACCTAACTGAAAGGAACCATTAAATCCCCAACATTTAATTTTACCTGACGTCATAACAACACAAGTGCTTAAGTCGCCCATACTGATGAGACCATTTTCAGAGCCAGATGTTGAATAACTAGGAGTTTTACCAGAGTTCTTTGCTAAATTGCTCAAATCATCTAGAGAATAGAAATTTGCTAAACTCAATTGAGAATCAGCTGCATCTCCTCCTCCTCCTTTTGAGCACATAATCACGACTGGAATGAGTGATAATAAAACTATAAATAAAGTCTTGTTTTGCATACTAACTTTCCTCTTGCTGAAGTAATTGCAATAATCTAATCGACAATTATTTTATAAAAGTTAATATAACATTAAGAAATTATATATAATATTGAAATTATTTGTATTTTTATTAACTAACTTGTCTGTCAATAGGGTCATAGGGTGTCAAATTCATAAGTATTAAAAAAATGAAATACTTTCCGATCTTAAAAAAGCAAAATGTCGAGGATTTTGTATGAGAAAAGTGATTATATTAATGGATGATTCACCAGAAATGCATCTTATTACAAAGAAAGCATTAGAAACTTTAGATATTGACTTCATTTCATGTCATAATGAAAAAGAATTGCTTGCAGCAATAATTCAAAACACCCGTGAATTAGCCTTAGTTTTACTTGATATTTATATGCCGGATAAAAATGGGTTTTTAGTTATACAAAATATAAAAGATCGTTTTGCACGTAGAAAATTTAAAATTGTATTTTTTACCTCAATTAAAGAAAAGAAATACATATTGCAGGGGATGAGTTTAAAGGCGGATGGATTTATTATTAAGCCATTTGAAGTTGAAGATTTTCGAGCAAAAATTTTAAAATTAATTGAATAATTATTTATTCAAATTGAATTCCTTTTTCAATTCTAGGTTCAGAACCATCAAAATGAATAATTTTATTTTCTGACTCAATTACAGTTGCAATATTTACAGGTCTATTCCAAACTTTTT
Source organism: Fluviispira multicolorata (assembly GCF_009208585.1). Classification (GTDB taxonomy): domain Bacteria; phylum Bdellovibrionota_B; class Oligoflexia; order Silvanigrellales; family Silvanigrellaceae; genus Silvanigrella; species Silvanigrella multicolorata. The sequence goes on along the minus strand of NZ_WFLN01000004.1, from coordinate 690,092 downwards.
GAATATTTTTTAGTGTTTCAACTGCCCAATCAATCTTTAAATCTTTGCCTTGATGTCTATGCCTTAAAAGAAGTTCACCTCTGTTTCTGAAATTTCCATCAATTACATCAATTAATGGATGGCCAAAGTTAGTCATTGTATCGAGAAGTTCACGTTTAATTGTTTTAAAATCTCGATCATGAATTATGGCCTGCCCAGATCTTCTGTCTTGAACCCAGGTAAATAGTTTTGCTTCTTCGCAAAAATCTTCATCTAAAAATTCGTCGATAAATGTTATATCATTATGAAATTTTCTAACTTCAAATATTTTTTCCATACCTTTATTTGCGCTCTTATTCCAATTTTTTCTAACCAGAGGATCGTCGCAAAGTGTGTATTCTAAACCATATTGTCCTCGATCCCATCTTTTTTCAATGTGACGCATCAATTCAACCCCAAGTTTATAGGGGTTTAATCTTTGTCCAGACATTTGTACAACACCGGCATAATGGTCACAATAATCAATGACTTCTGAATCTTTTAAAACAAGTTGAGTGAGGATTTTTGAGTGCCAATAAACGGCCCAACCTTCATTCATAATTTTAGTTTGTCCTTGTGGGGCAAAATAATAGGCTTCTTCTCTTACAATAGCAAGAACATCTCTTTGCCAAGAACTGAGTGGCGCATAGTCCAAAAGAAACTTTAAAACATCTCGTACTGGGCTCTCAGGAAATTTTTTTTCTTTTTCTTTTTCTAAAATAACTTTTGCTTGTTGCTCTTTTAAATAGCTTTCTGGATTGATATATCCTTCCATATATCCACGCAATGAAGGTAATTTTGGTACGGGTAATTTATCAGGAGAAATTAAACTCTCATCATAATTATCTTTATCTTTTGGTTTATATTCACGGCGAATATGAGGGCCATGTTGATCAATTAAATTTTCAAGGGAAAGGCAAATATCAATAAAACTTTCAACCTCATCATGACCTATTTCCTCAATATAACGTCTCACTCGACTACCATGGTTGGCCATTTCATCAAGAGTTTTTCTGTTAGTATGAGAAAAACAGTAATTATTTTTAAAAAAATCACAATGACCATAGACATGTGCAATAACAGTCTTTTGATCTACTAAAGAATTACTTCTTAATAAATATGCATAGCAGGGGTCGTTATTAATAACCATTTCATAAATTAATGACAAACCATATTCGTAGCTCTTGGCAATTCGTTCGTATTCCATGCCAAAACGCCAATGAGGATAGCGCGTGGGGAAACCGCCATAGGCTGCAATTTCACTCATCTGTTGATAATCCACCATTTCAAAAATGGTTGGAAAGAAATCTAGCCCTAAATTTTTTGCGTGACTCTCGATTTCCATAACAATATCTTTAAGTTCTGGGGTTAGATCGCTTGTGAGTCTAGGATCCATAACCATAATTATTTACCCCTTCCTAGGAAAGCTCTCAAAGCGTTCATGATCCCATCTCGATCTTTTATTTGATGGATAATGACTTTTTCATTTTGCTCGCCATAGTGTTTTTCTAGATCCTTTAAAAATTGACCACTTCCATAACGGCTTTCAACTTGTCCGTATGAAAATAAATTACTTGAAGGTAACAAGAAATTATCAAGTAATGTCATACATTCATTTGTGTCATTTCCACTCCAATTATCTCCGTCAGAGAAATGAAATAAATAAATATTCCATTCGGAAGATGGATAGCTTTCTAATATTATTTTTTCACATAATTTATAAGCACTGCTAATTAAAGTTCCGCCTGACTCTTTTGTATGATAAAATGTATGTTCGTCTACTTCTCTTGCAATAGCATCATGTATAATAAATCGAGTGTCTAAATTATCGTAGTTATGTTTTAGCCAAGCATTCAACCAAAAAGATGTTAATCTCACAATTTCTTTTTGTTCATCTCCCATCGAACCAGAAACATCCATCATGTAAATAATAACGGCGCTGGCTTCTGGTTTTTCTTCAATACGAAAACTACGGTATCTTTTATCTTCTTTAATTGGAATAATTATAGGTCTATCAGGTGTGTAATCACCAATGCTAATTTGTCTTTTTAAAGCTTCTTTATAAGTTCTTTTAAAATTTCTTAAACTTTCAGGCCCATTTCTGAGCACACCTTGATACTTGTATTTCTTCTGAGAAATATTCTTTTTGCCTTTGTCTTCTATGCGTGGAAGGCCAAGCTCTTCACCTAAAATTCCTGCCAGTTCATCAAGACTTACATCCACTTCCATACTATGTTCACCTGGTTTTTGACCAGCTTCTCCATCACCGGGTTGAGGCTGCCCTTGACTGACAGCATCGCCTGGTTCTCCTTCACCTTGTCCAACGCCACGTTGTTGATTGTTGCCAAATTCAAAACGCGGTAAATCAATGCGTGGCAATGGTATAGTAACCTGTTTATTCCCTTGTCTCCCAATAAGTTCTCCAGATGAAATAAATCTTTTTAAATTATCTTTAATTTTTCCTCTTACTATTTTACGAAAGCGATTGACATCTGTTTCCATTTTCATCTTAATGAACCTCTCCTTTAAGAAGATATATTCATGAGACTTGGACTGTTAAATGCAATAACAGCCCTTCAAGTATTTTATTAATTTAAATTTCTTTTCACATCACCACGTGCAAATATACTTGCAACAAAATGAAGAGCATCTGTTGCACAGATATCGCAGTATCCATAATTTTTAATAAGGCGATTTTTAACAACATCAATTTTTGCTTGTGTTTCTTTATCAACAACGTTGCTAACAAGACTTGTTAATTTAATTGTGTCTTTTTGATCTTCAAAGAGTTTAAGTTCAAGAGCTTTGTGCAGACGTTCATTGGTTTTATAGTCAAATATTTTTCCTTCGAGCGCCAATGCACCGATATAGTTCATAATCTCTCTTCTGAAATCATCTTTGCGACTTTCTGGGATATCAATTTTTTCCTCAATACTCCGCATCAGTCTTTCGTCAGGCTCTTCACTCATTCCCGTGTATTTATTTCTGACTCTTTCTTTTTGAGTATATGCTTTTACATTATCGATATAATTTCCACATAATTTCGCAATTGCTTCTTCATCTGCTGAAATAGCCCTTTGTACTTCATTTTTTACGATATCTTCATATTCTTGTTTAACAACTGCAAGAAGCTCTCTATATCTTTTTTTCGTTTCTTCATCTCTAATGAGACTGTGATTTTTTAGTCCACCCTCTAGTTCATTTAGTACAATAAATGGATTTATACAGCCATTTCCCCTGTCTTCAACTAGAGAGTTTGATAATTTATCTTGGATATATCGAGGAGAAATTCCATCAAGACCTTCGCGAAGAGCATCCTTTCTCAATTCTTTAATATTATCTTCAGTATATCCGGATAATGTTTTTCCATCATATAATTTCATTTTTTGCATAACTGTTAAGTTAGCTTTTTTAGGTTCTTCAAGGCGGGTTAATATTCCCCACATTGCTGCTGTTTCAATTGTATGTGGAGCAATGTGTATATGAGGAACTGTCTCTGGGTTAAAGTCTTTCCTATATATTTTTACTTCTTCTTTTAATTTTGTAATATAGGGTACATCAATTTTAACAGTTCTATCTCTGAGAGCTTCCATAAATTCATTATTTTGTAATTTTCTGTACTCAGGTTCATTTGTGTGACCAATAATAACTTCGTCAATATCAGTTTGTGCAAACTTCTTTGGTTTAATTTTATGCTCTTGTGAGGCTCCTAATAAGTCGTAGAGGAATGCTACATCAAGTTTTAACATTTCAACAAATTCAACAATTCCTCTATTTGCAATATTAAATTCTCCATCAAAGTTAAATGCACGGGGATCAGAGTCCGAGCCATATTCAGCAATTTTTCTATAATTGAGATCTCCTGTTAATTCTGTGGAGTCCTGATTTTTTTCATCTTTTGGTTGGAATGTGCCAATTCCGACCCTGTCTTTTTCAGAAAGTAAAAGGCGCTTAATACTTATATGATTTCTTGTTAATTTATCCCAATCACCATTATATTGCCGCATCAAATCATTATAGACGTAACGGCATGCAGGACATAAACTTCCTTCAATATGAATTCTTTCTTGAAAGTTTTTTCCTTTATTGAGGAGACTTAATACTTTAATTCGTGCTTCTTCAGGAATAATACGGAGAGGGTCTTCATGAATAGGACATGGCATAGTATCTTCCATTTTTAATTTATCATGGAGATTTATCCATTCATAAGTATATAAGGCACCATCAGTTTGGTTAGAATACCATTCCACGCCTTTTTTCAACATGCGTGCAATCGTTGATTTTGAACTGCCAACAGGACCATGTAATAGTAAAACTCTTTTTTCTGGACCATAACGTAACGAAGCAGCTTTAAAAAAATTAACTAATTTTGCAATATGCACATCTAAGCCAAAAACAGCATCTTTTCCATTGTTAAGTGGATCATCAAAAAATTTATAATGAATAAGTTTCTTTTTGTGTTCAACATATTCATAAGAACCAAAATGCATAATTAAATCAAATATGCGTTGAAATGCTGTACGACATAGTTTTGGATTTTTTTCTATCATTGCTAAATAATCAACATAAGTTCCTACCCAATTCAACTCATTAAAAAGCGACGGACTATAAACCTCTTTCACAAGCTCGAAAACTTTTTCAGTATGCAGTTGCATGAGACCTCCAAAGAGTGTGATGGAATTTATATATTAAGAGTATCTCAAAAAAAACGCAGTCGCAAATTAAATAGTATATGATTTTTTATTGATAAAGGGAGCTTATAAGTCCTGCTCTTGTCTCTTGTATTTTAAGTCTATTGATTTCCCCATTTGTAAGTTTTTCGCCAGTGGCTTCTGTAAATGGTTTATCAAGTATTGAAAACTTTTTTAAAGTAACGTTGCGTGGTAGGTTTTCATTTACTTTATTTACAATTGTTTGAACTTGATCTTTTATTTTCTCAGGATGCGCGCGATAATCAGCAAGGGCATTGTGATTTAAAACAATTAATGCAGAAAGATAAGGTAACTTATCACCAATGACACACACGTCCGAAATAATTTCATCTTCTTTTAAAAGTTGTTCCAATCTGACAGGAGAGACAACAGTTCCTCCTAAAGTTACAAATAGATGTTTTTTTCGCCCTGTAATTATAAATCCAAAGGGAGTCATTTGTGCAACATCACCGGTTTCTTCCCATTTTCCAGCATTTTCAAATTCCGCAAAGGAAAGTCGGTATTCCAAAGTAGAATGTGCCCCTAGGCGAAAGTTAACATGGGGTAGGGGAGTTCCAATGACTTTATAATGGGCTGCATGAAATAAGTTGCATGATAACATACCTGAAGCATGGGTCGTGCCATAGGACTCAAGTATAGGAATGCCGAGTTTTTCAAGCGTTCTTACGTAAGCTTCTTGTGCAGGCGCAAGTCCATGCACAATAAAGGATAAATCTTCAACCGCTTCTTTTAAGAAAGCATGGCCTGCTAAAAGACGAGATGCTTTTCGCAGTGAGCGCTTTAAAATATCGAAGGCTCCTTCTGGAATTTTCATAGCCTTAGATGAAGCCATTAAATTTTGTATTTTATCGATTTTTTCACTTAATTTAAACCGTGAATTATTAATCGATCTTTTTGAGACTTTATCTATAAATGAGCAAACTTGCTCCATTTCATGAGAACTTGCAAAAATATAACTTGGCCTAAGAATTCTTATATTAGTTTCCCAATCTGCGCTTGGATTTGGAAAACCAATTATCCCATTTTTAAGCATGGCGCAAAATCGACTTAAATGCGAAAACGGATTGCTAGGAGGCATTAATTCTATGCTTTTCCAAAATATTTGTTTAGGAAATTCTGCATGAATTATAAAATTTTGTGCGGTTATAATAAGAGCGTCTGGTTTTAATATTTCTGGTTTTTGAAAACCATCATGACCAAATGAAACAAAAGCAAATCTTCCTGGTGATATATTTCTCCATGGTGAGTCATCTGGAATAAGTGAAACTTTAGTTTCACTTTCTTTAGATTCATTAACTTCTTCATGCTTATTTTCATGTGATACTTTTTTGGGTAACGAAGCGTCTCGAGCGCTTTTATATTCACGGTAGAGTGTTAATAGAGCAGGCTCATTGTGCTTATCTTGTGGCATCCAAGCTGCTTGAGAAATATTCATAACAGGCACTGAAAAACCATCAAGTTGAGTAGCCAATTCATGAATGTCTGTTGCAATTGCAACGCCTTTAAAATAATTTAAGCACCATTTTAAATCATTCTTAGACATATGAGGAGGAGCACACATTACATCTAGACCTGCGAGAATTGCTCCGCAAGTTGCTACAAATGAGTTGTAAGAGTTTCTGCCAATTAATATTATACTTTGTCCATGTTGACGCTGCTCAATAGGTAGAATTTGTGTCCAATATTCAACGGCTCGTCCTAAATGAGCGCAGAAATCTTTTCCTGAAAGCTGATGCCAAGCCCCATTGCAATAAGTTCGAATTGTTACATAATTTGTACGAGCAGATTGTTTGAGAAATAAATCTAAGAAAGCTTCACTTCCTTTAAATAAATGAACAATCGTTGATAACTCTGGAGAAGCAGAAGTATTAGAATCATGAACATGCATAGAAAGCTATCCAATCTAATTCATATTAAACCGCAGCATACTTTGTTTGATGAGGCTTAAGAAGAATAATATTTTTTTTGATATCAAAGTATTTTCTTTGTGACCTTACCTGAATTGCCAAATCTACCTCAGGAAAATAACCAGTCAAGCTATTTCCATAGGTACAGCCTGTGTCAATTCCAACACAAATGGGTCGACCGGTTGGAAGTGTTTTACGAAATAAGCCTTGTTTTGCATCGTGGCCAAATACTATTAATGCAGGACCATTATGTAATTCATGCCATCTAAAGCGTTCCCTTTGGATATGATTTTCGTTATTTTCAGAATTTATATTATTTTGCGACAAAGAATTTAAGACTTCAGAACGATAGCCTGAAGGAACAACTAATAATCTTTTTTCAGATGCTTTGGAGTCCCATCTGACATAGCGTGCAGTTAAAAGCATTCTTTCTGTAGTGCCAAGCAGTCCCTTTGTAGAATCAATTCCTGCATGAACAATAATAAGTGGATATTCTTTTTCCCAATGGCTTCTTTTTAATTGAGAGACAACTGTTGTTGTATATGCGTGTGGTAATGCACAAAGTAAATCAAAAATTGCTCGTTTATGGTAACGAATGAGATGTAAAGTTTGCTTAGTGTGTTCTGCTAAAGTATGAAAACTTCTTTTTTGAGCCTGTTGAATAGTTGACCAAAGTGCCCAGTCGTGATTCCCTTTAATACATAATGCGGAATATTCTTGTATTATTTCAAATACACCGACAGGGTCAGGTCCTTTGGTAAATAGATCACCAACAAGTAACAATTGAAACTTTGGTATATGTTTTTTAGCAGTTTCAATAAGTTCGGCAAGTTCACGTGCACATCCATGAACATCACCTACTATAAAAAGAGGCAAACGTTCTGTTGATGGTGCCAAACTTTTTATAACAAGGTTATTTGAACTGTCCTGCAAAACACACTCTCCCTAATTAGAATGAAGTGAGAATTCGTTATCTCTCACTTCATTCTATAAATTGTAGGCGTATACTATAAAACTTTCAATACAGAGAGTATGTAAAAGAAAATATGACTATTTGCTACTTTTACGAACAAACTCCTTTACAATAATGCTACGCAATATTTCACTTGTTCCACCACCAATTTCTAGTAATTTAGCGTCACGCATAAGACGTTCCACAGGGAACTCTCTTATATAACCATAACCGCCAAGTACTTGTATGGCGTCGAGAGCTACCTTAGTTGCCATTTCTGAAGCAAATACTTTTGCAGCAGCTGCTTCTTGATTTGCCCGTCTGCCTTCTTCAATGACTTGAGCGGCTTCGTAAACAAATGCCCGTGCAGCTCGGTAACCAATATACATGTTTGCAATTTTTTCGCTAACAGATTGAAAGTTAATAATATTTTCATTGAATTGTTGGCGTTCCTGAGCATATTTTAAAGAATGATCAAGACATGCTCTTGCAATACCAAGGGACATGGCAGCGAGTCCGACTCTTTCAATATCAAGATTTTTCATCATGTGCTTTACAGAGGAACCTTCTGACCCTACAAGATTTTCAGCGGGTACAATGCAATCTTTAAAAATCAACTCGCCTGTCGGACTTGCACGCATACCCATTTTTGAAAGCTTTTTTCCTACTGAAAAGCCTTGAAAACCTCGTTCAATTATAAAAGTAGATAGATCATTTCTATTATCTCCAGTGCGTGCATACACAAGAAAAATATCTGCAACAGGGCCATTTGTAATAAACATTTTCGAACCATTTATTACGTAATGATCGCCTCTGCGAACAGCTCTGGTTTTCATACCAATTGCGTCAGAACCTGCACTAGGTTCGGTCATGCCCATGCCACCCACCATCTCTCCTGAAATGCAATTAGGAAGATAGCGAACCAATTGCTCTGGTGAAGCATTTTGAGCAAAATTATGCGTAAAAAGAAGCGCATGAGCTAAATAGCTCAGGCAAGTTCCAGGACAAGCATAGCTCAACTCTTCCATGACAGCGACAACTGAAACGGCTCCTAATTTTGCGCCGCCAAACTCTTCTGGGCAGGTAAGTCCTAAGATTCCTAGTTCACCCAATCGGCGAAAAATTCCTGGTGCAAGCCTCTCTTCACGGTCGAGTTCATCTGCATAGGGAGCAAGTTCTTTTGCTGCAAATGCTCTGACTGTTTGAATGACTTCTCTAATTTCTTGGGCATTACTGTGATAGTTTGTCATTAATTAGGTCCTCTATAATAATGAGATTTCTTAAATTACAGTTGCATATTTTTTGTAAAGCTTAATAATAAATCATTCTTTCTTTTACTATACATTTAAATGTATCATAGCCATTACATCGGAGCCCGACAAAATCTGACCTTGTTTAACAAAAACTTCTTTTACTTTTCCATTTTCAGCAGATTTAACCTCAAGCTGCATTTTCATTGATTCAACAATGAAAAGAACTTGTCCTGCAGAAATTTCTTGTCCCTCAGAAACAAGAACTTCAAATACTTTACCTGCCATAGGAGCGCGTATTTCGCCACTCCCAGAAGATGATTTATTGCTTCTGCTTTCATTGTAATAAGGGCACTCAAGTATTAAATACTCTCCAAATAAACAGACTTGTATTTCTTGGGGAGTTAATTTTAGTGCATAAAAAGGAATTTTAACTTCCTGATTATAAAATGAAAGATTAGATAAAGTATTATTCAGTTCAGAGTTTAAACTATTTTGCTCATCATTTTCTTGTAAAAATTTTATGATTGAATTTCCAGCAACATAAAATTTATTTTTTTCAGAAGACTTTGTGATGAAAAAATCGAAATTTAACTTACTTTCTAAATTTGTTGTTACATTAGTGAAATTTCTTCCTTGATTTAAAAAAGTATTATTAATTTGAGAGCTCTTTTCCACTCCTCGAATCAGAATTGAAAGTTGTTCCCTAAATTTTTTGCATTCAAAAAGGGCTTTTAAATTTTGAGAAATATTATAATTTATAAGGGATTTTATATTATCTGCTATCCAATGTGTCGATTCTTTTCCAATTAAAAAATCATTGTGCATTGCTATTGAATGAAGAAAAGATAAATTTGTTGTGAAACCAAAAATAGAAAAATTTTCTAATGCAATTCGTAATTTTTTTACTGCCAAAGCACGATTGGGTGCAGTAACAATTAATTTTGCAATGAGAGAGTCAAAGTTTGAGTTAATACGTGAGCCTTCAGTAACGCCTGTATCAATACGAATGCCTTCTCCCTTTGGTTCTTGATAAAAAGTAATTTTACCAGGAGTAGGTAAAAATTGATTGCGTGGATCTTCAGCAAGAATACGTGCTTCAAGCGAAACAGCTTGTGGCTTTAATAAGTGAAACTGTTTGGGGTCTGGAAATGAATCGGGCCATTTTCCTTCTGCTAGATCAATTTGAGCGTGAACTAGGTCAATATTATATACATTTTCTGTAACAGGATGTTCAACTTGTAAGCGCGTATTCATTTCTAAGAAATAAAACCGGCCCTCATCGTCAAGTAAATATTCTAAAGTACCAGCTCCTTTATATTGTGTTTCTTTAATTAAAGCCAAGGAAGCTTTACCCATTTTCTCTCTGAGCTCTTCATTTACTTGTGATGAGGGTGCTTCTTCCATTACTTTTTGATGTCTTCTTTGCAGAGAGCATTCCCTTTCTCCAAAAAAGACTCCTCCACCAAGACCATCTCCAAAAACTTGAATTTCAATATGTCTTGGATTTTTAAGATAACGTTCAACAAATACAGTGCTGTCATTAAATGAGGCTTTTGCTTCTTCAGAAGCTCTCTTAATTGCTTGAGGGAGCTCATGAACATCTTCTACTATTCTCATGCCTCGACCACCGCCTCCCCCACTTGCTTTAACAAGAAAGGGTGAGTAAATTTTTCTATTTTTTAATTCTTGTTCCCATTTATCTGCCGGAATTTTTTTTAAATCACTTGAAAAGAGGGCATCAAGAGTTGGGACTGAGCATTTCTGAGCAATTTTTTTTGCAGTTTCTTTACTGCCCATCATTTTAATATTTTGAGAGGTTGGACCAATAAAAGATATCTTAGACTTCTCAACTAACTCTGCAAATTCAAAGTTTTCCGATAAAAAGCCATATCCAGGGTGGATAAAATCAGCTCCCCATTTTTTAGCTTTTTCAACAATTTCTATGGCATTTAAGAAATTAGATACTTCGATAATATGATCAACTTCATGGCAAATTAAAGAGTCTGAGTCTTCTAAAGTTACAATCACTGCTACAATAAATCCTCTTTCCTTTGCTGCTTTAAATATTCTTCGCGAAATTTCGCCTCTATTTGCGATTAATAATTTTTTCATTTTTTTATTCCATGGCACCAAAATGGAGTGGTTTTTTCAAAGAAGGAATTCAACCCTGCTTTTCCTTCTTCACTGCTTCTTGCTTTTGCAATTTGTTGAACAGTAAAATCAAACTGTGCTTGACTTGGAAGTGGAGATGCATTTTTTATAAGATCTTTTGTTCTTCTTGCTGCGTTTGGAGCTGCCATAATAAATTCAAGTATAATTTTTTCTAAATCTTTTTGTAAATTGTGAGAATCTGTTACCTTATTAATAAGCCCCATTTTTTCACATTCTACTGCAGTCATTTTCTTGCCTCTTAATAAAAAAGAAGATGAATGTCCTACACCTATTTTTCTTATAATATACGGACTAATTACTGCAGGAACAATTCCTAATAAAACTTCGCTTGTGGCAAATATTGTATTTTCATCGCATATAACAAAATCAGAACATGCAATAATTCCTAAACCACCTCCGATGGCAGCTCCTTTTGCAACGCTTAAAACGGGACAGGGAAAATCTGCTAAACTATAAAACATTTTTCCAAGTGCTTTTGCATCGTTGATATTTTGTTCTTCAGAATTTTTTGCTTGCTCTTTCATATATGAAAGATCTGCTCCTGCACAAAATACTTTTCCTTCTCCTTCTAATATAAGAAGGCGCATTTCATTTTCATCTTTTATCGCTTTCATTTGTGATAAAATTGAATTTATTTCTTCGATCATTTCCGCATGAAATGCATTTCTTATGTCTGAGCGTGTAAAGATTAATTTTTTTACACCATACGGATATTTTTCAACACGAATATTTTTACCTGAATAATGAATTTTATTCATTATGCGTTTCTCCTCACAAGTTCACCAGCACATGCTTTAAATTCTGGTAAAATTGTTGTGAGAAGTTCTTCAGGTATGTCAACTTCACAACGCAAAAGGGCTTGGCTAAATGTTTTTCCTTGAGCATCAATTTGTAAACTCATTGTGCCCCCCCCACCAAGTGATTCTTCAAGAAGAAAATTAAGAGCCCATAAATTTGGCACTAAATACCTATGTACTTCTCCTTTACACAGGCTGTGAAACCAATCGTTTACTTTCTCTGCAGTGATATTTTCCCTTAACCAAACGTAACATTCAGGACTGCGGCCAATTAATCCAATATTTACTGTATCGCCTTTATCTCCGCTGCGCGCATGAGCAATTTCCATAAGACTGACTCTAATAGGTCGTGATGTTGACATCATACTTACTAAAGCAGGGCTAAATGGATCATAAATAGGAATTTCAATCGCGGAATTTCCACCTGTTAGAGGCCAATTTAGTTTTAATTTTTCAAAGCACATCTGGCTTTTGTCGTCGCCTTTTTTTTGTTCAAAAATCCGGATGTTTGGCAAAGCACATTCTTGTGGAATTAATGCGGGCCAATAACTTACCACTTCTGAAATAATGGGAGCGCCACCTGTAACAGCTACTCCAGAAGGTCCGCTTAAAATAAGACTTGGTAAAAGTTTTCTAAAAATATTTAATTTATCTTTGTCATGATCTCGTACAGTCAATTTTAATAGAATTTCAATTGCCTCATGTTTATGTAACATGCCTTTATGAGTGCTGTCATCACCAACATATTCTGTATTTTTAAATTTAACCGTCGATGGAAAACCCGCTTTTTTAAGTTCACTTTCAAGTCTTAGCCAAAATACTTTTGCAAACATTTCAGCTTTAGCTCGTACATCTGGACCAGATATAATCAAAGTACCAGAGCATTTATAGCCATCTTCATAAGCAATACTCACTTTTAAAAGATCTGTAGGTTTGCGACCTTTAATTCCTGTTACTTTAACGCGTTCAGGTTTTTCTGATGAAAGTTGAATGGTTGAGAAATCGGCAATAACATCAGGGGTAATATAACTTTGTGGAGTGCCCATCTCATATAAAAGTTGCTCACGAATAGTTTGGCAACTTATAATGCCTCCTGTGTTTGGGTGTTTTGTTACGTAAAATGACCCATCATTATAGCATTCAACAATTGGAAAGCCGATATCAATAAAGCTTGGAACTTTTTGCCAATCTGTGAAATTTCCACCCGATGCTTGTGCTCCACATTCAATGATATGGCCTGCAACAATTCCGTGTGCAAGTTTATCGTAATCATCTAATTTCCAATTAAATTCATGCATCATTGCCGCTAATGTAATGCCTGTGTCAGTCACACGCCCACAAAGAACGATATCAGGTTCATTTTTTAAAGCTTCAGCAACTGGTAATGCACCAAAATATGTGTTTGCACATAAAACTCTATCAGCGCAGTTAGAAAAATCTTCTTCTGTTTCCATATTTTTAAAATTAACGCCATTTGTTCTTAATGATGGGATAAAAGTAAAAATATCATCGCCATCAATAACAGCAACTTTCAAATTTAAATTCTTTTTACGTGCTAAATTAAAAAGAGCCTCGGCGCAGGATCTCGGATTTACTCCACCGGCATTTGTTATAATTTTAATTTTTCTTTTTAAACATTCTTCTAGTACAGGATCAAGAGCGTTGATAAAGTCTTTTGCATAACCCGAATTTGGATCTTTTGCTCTTTGTTTTTGTAAAATACTCATTGTTATTTCTGCAAGAAAATCAATGGATATATAATCTAATTTAAGTTCACCAAATACTTGTCTACGAAGAGCGTAAGGGTCATCACCCCAATAACCACCAGCATTTGCAATTCGAATGAATTCTTTTTTTGACATAAAAATATCTCCAAAAACTGAAATAAAATTTCTTACATTCTAAAAACGCCAGTTGTAGTCTCAGAAAGTGGTGTATTTAAAGTAACAGCTAAACTGGCGGCTAATATTGATCTTGTTTGAATCATATTAATAATTCCATCATCCCATAAACGAGCTGATGCATAGTATGGATGACCTTCTTTTTCATATTTTTTGCGAATAGGATTCGCAATTTCTTTTTCTTCTAAATCTGTTAATATCTTATTTTCTCTTGCGAGTTGATCTTTTTTTACTGTTACCATAACTTGAGCAGCTTGTTCACCACCCATAACAGAAATTCGGCTAGAGGGCCATGTCCAAAGAAAACGGGGTGAATAAGCCCTTCCGCACATTCCATAATTTCCTGCGCCGTAGGATCCCCCCATGAGCATTGTTATTTTTGGTACTTTAGCGGTTGCAACTGCATGCACCATTTTTGCGCCATCTTTAGCAATTCCTGCGCGTTCATATTGTGAGCCCACCATATATCCAGTAATATTCTGTAAGAAGATTAAAGGTATTTTTTCTTTTGTGCAAAGTTCAATAAAATGTGTTACCTTAAGAGCGCTTTCGCTAAAAAGGACCCCATTATTTGCAATAATTCCACATGGAATTCCTTCAATATGAGCAAAACCTGTGATTATTGTTGTTGCATAACGTTCTTTAAATTCAAAAAAACGACTGCCATCAACAATTCGTGCAATAACTTCACGAATATCTACTTGTCGTCTTAAATCACGAGGCCAAAGTCCTAATATTTCAGAAGGGTCATAGGCAGGACTTTCAGGTGTACGCATATTAAGTTGTGCTTGTTTTGTTTTACCAAGATTATCAACGATATTTCTGAGTATTTCAATAGCATGTTCATCATCATGTGCAAAATGATCTGCAACTCCACTGAGTTCTGTGTGAACTTGTGCTCCACCTAAATATTCCGCTGTAACATCTTCTCCTGTTGCAGCTTTGACCAAAGGAGGTCCACCCAAAAAAATTGTTCCCGTTTTATTTACAATAATTGTTTGATCACTCATAGCAGGTACATAAGCTCCACCTGCTGTACAGGAGCCCATAACCGATGCAATTTGAGATATTCCTTGTGCACTTAAATTAGCTTGATTATAAAATATACGACCGAAATGTTCTTTATCTGGGAAAACATCTGCTTGCATGGGAAGAAAAGCACCACCACTGTCCACTAAATAAATGCAAGGTAACTTATTTTCTAAAGCAATTTCTTGTGCACGTAAATGTTTTTTAACTGTCAACGGATAATATGTTCCACCTTTAACAGTTGCGTCATTACCAATAATCATACACATTTTACCAGATACTTGTCCTACACCTGCAACAACTCCTGCACAAGGTACAGAATCTTCATAAACTTCATTTGCTGCGAGTATTGATAATTCTAAAAAGGGAGAAGAAGCATCACATAAATTACGAATGCGATCGCGAACTAACATTTTACCTTGGGCTTGATGTCTTTCTCTTGCTTTTTCTCCTCCACCCATACGGATTTTTTCATGAAGAGATTCAAGATCTGAACATATTTCTTTATTATAATTATAATTTTGTTTAAAATTCTCAGACTGAACTGAAATTTGGCTTTTGATGAAAGTCATAGCATCCTCTCAATGAATTTTTCACCGAAATAATAATTTATGCTTAAAATCTTTTTAAGAAATTAATATTTTCATTTCTTTAACTGCTTTTTCAAGACCAACTAAAACTGCATATGAAATAATACTATGTCCAATATTTAAATCTCTCATACCAGGAATTTTTGCAATTCTTTGCGCATTCTTATAATTAAGTCCATGTCCAGAATGCACAATTAAACCTAGATTTTGTGCGTATAAAGTAGCTTGATAAATGCGTTCAAATTCTTTATCTGCTTCAACGCCACTCAGTTCAGAATATTTACCAGTATGAAGTTCAACCATTTTAGCATTTATTTTTTTAGTAAGAAGCATGTCACTATTTGAGGGTTCAACAAATAGACTCACTGGGATATTATTTGCTTGAAGTATATCAACTGATTTTTTCAAAAGTTCAAAAGTATTTTCAAGATTTAAACCACCTTCGGTCGTTCTTTCTTCACGCTTTTCAGGAACGAGAGTGACCATATCAGGTTTGATTGAAAGAGCTATTTCAATCATTTCAACTGTGTTTCCAATTTCAAGATTTAGAGGTATTTGAATAATTTTACGAAGTAGTTTTACATCTCTATCTTGAATATGTCTGCGATCTTCTCTAAGATGAACAGTAATTTGATCTGCGCCCGCCATTTGCACAAGAATCGCTGCATCAATAGGATCAGGATATTTTGTACCACGTTGCTGACGGAGAGTTGCAACATGGTCTATATTTACTCCAAGAGTAGCCATAAAGAGATTCCTTTCTTCTTCAAATAAAAACTATTTAAAGCAATGCAACTTTATTACATTTAAATCGGATATCTGCAAATGGGGATCTTATATTGCCATAGGCAAAGTTTCAAAGAGAAAGAAATTGAGTTAGGATCTTTTTGAAAGATTTTTCTTTCTTACTTTAATGTTTTTGCGTAAGGGCACCATGAAGCTTAAGTCTATTCATATTTCTGGGTTTAAAAGTTTTGCAGATCGTGTAAATATTCAATATCACGATGGAATAACTGGAGTCATTGGTCCAAATGGCTCAGGCAAATCAAATATTATCGATGCCGTTCGCTGGGTTATGGGCGAGCAAACAGCAAAAAGCTTAAGAGCCGATGATCCCACTGATATCATATTTTCAGGTTCCCAAAATAGAAAACCATTGAGTCTTGCTGAAGTAACTCTTGTTTTTTCAAATGATGGATTACATTGTCCAGCGGAATATATGCATCTCCCAGAAATTTCCATAGGCCGTCGAATAAATAAAGGTGCTGAGCGCGAATACTTTATGAATCGTGAGCCTTGTCGATTAAAAGATATTGTGGATTTTCTTTTATCAATAGGCTTAGGTTCAAAAAGCTATGCAATTATTCAACAAGATAAAAGAGATCGAATCATTCAAGCTTCTCCTGATGATCTTCGTGAAATCCTCGAAGAAACTGCGGGTATCACAGTTTTTAAGGTGCGTAGAAAAGAAGCAGAAAAAAGACTTAATTCAACTGCTGAAAGAATGAAAAATCTTGCTGAAATTGAACTTGAACTTGCACGGCAAAAAGAATCCCTTGAAGAGCAAGTTGAAAAAGCTTCGCAAAAATTAGCATTTTCACAAGAATTAAAAGAAAAAGAAATTTTATTAATAAAAAATCATGTTGGTTTTTATCGTTCTATAGCAAATAAAATTAAAAAAGAAATAAATCATCATTCAAGTCAAATTCAACAATCAAGCCTTGAAGCGGGTGAATGGGAGTCTGAAGCAAATGATTTTAAGTCAACCCATATTGAATTAACACAACAAATTAAATCAACCGAAAATCAATTAGACGATCAAAAAATTGCTTTAACAAAGTACCAAGAGCGAAGTGAAAATTATAAGAAAAGACATGAAGAAAGAATTATTCAAAGAGATCGTCTGACAAAAGAATTATCTGAAGAACGCATTAGTTTAAAACGAGAAGAAGAACGACAAAATAGTTTAATATTTGATGTTGAAAGTTCTGAAAAGGTCTTAAATAAAATAGATATAGAGCAAGAGTCTTTTCAAGAAAAACTTGAAGAGATCGGTGAATCCTTACAAGTGGAAAGAATGCGAGGAGATGAATTCCGCTCCGAGTTACGTGCAATTGACTCGGGAAGAAGTTCATTAAGAGCGCGCAATGAAGCACTGCTCGATACAATTTCACGTTATAATGTACAAATTCAAAAAGTAACAGAAAATTATATTTTGCATTTAGAAAACCGTAGCCAAATAGCAATAGATAGAAAAGAAATTGCAAATAGTTTAAGTAAGGTTTCTGCAGGACTTGATGAAGTTGTGAGTCATCGCAATATTATTGAATCTGACTTAGAAAAAATGAAACAGCAATTTACTGTGGCAGAACAAGAGCGAGACAATGCAAAGCAAAAACATCTAGAAATTGCAAGTTATGTTGTGAGTTTGCAAAAACTCATCGAATCAAATAGTGGCTTATCCGATGGAACTCTTTCCTTAAAAGAAAAATTTAGTCATAAAATTTCAGGTTTCTTGTTTGACATTGTTTCTTTACATAGGGAAGATGAATGTATCTTAGAATCGAGTATGCCACAACTTTTCCAATCGGCAATTCTTGAAAATGTCGATAACTTTATTGAAATAATTGATAAAATAGAAGAGATGTCTATTTCAAGGGTTTCTTTATTTATTAAAGAAATGATCTCTGACTTATCTCATTTAGAAGCAGAAATTAAAGCAAATGTTTTAAATTTAAATGGCATTCGTTGTGTGGGAGCTCGCTTAGAAAACTGTTCACAGCCAACAGTAAAATATATTTTTGATCGAATTTTTATTTGTAAAGACGAATGGGTTCTTTTAAAAGCAAAAAAATTATGCGGAGATATTCAAAATTTTATTTTTGTTACGGAAAGAGGCACTGTTTGTCAATCTACAAATGAAATGAATTTTGGGCAATTAACAGATGGTGTTTCACAAGGAATCTTACAAAGAAAACGCGAATATTCAGAGGCTCTTCTCAAAAAAGAAGAGATGCAAGATCAACTTGCAAACTGTGAAGGTAGTTTATATATTTTATCTGATAAAAAGAAAAAAACAGAAATAAAAGTAACGGAGTTGGCTTCAGCCCTTGAAAAAGAAAAAGTTGAGTCCGTTAAGCTTTCCAGTCAATTGGAAAATTTCGATTTACAGTTGCGTCATATGGATGAAAATCTTGCAAGACTTGATGAAGAAAAGAAAAGATTTTTGACGGAGATTTCTGATGCAAAAGAATCATTCGCAAAAAATCAAGCGCAAGTTGATAAACTTGAAAATGAATACAGTGCTATTAGTAAAAATCTTGAAGAATTTGAAGAAGATTTTAATACTAAAAAAGAACTCAGAGATGAAATTCTTTTGCAATTGCAAAGTAAAAAATCAGAACGTGCGGTTATTTTAGAGAGACAAACAAACAATCGTAAAAATTATGAAGAAATTACTTTTCAGTTAAGACGGATGCAACAAAAATTAGATTCCTCCATTGGTCAAATTGATGATCTAAAAACTCAAATCAACAATGCTGAAAGCGATTTTATTCATTTAAATAATGAAATTAATGGGTTGCAAAAACAAGTTCGAGTTTATGAGGATAAACTTGAGTATCTTGTACAAGAAGAAAGTGAAACTGAAGAAAAACTTAGAGTTGTTGAAAGCAAATTAAAATCTCAAAAAGACAGCGCAGCTTCAAAACAGAAGTTTATAAATGAAAAACAACTCGAACTTGCTCGCTATGACACAATTATCGAAACTGCTCTAAAAGATGCTTTTGATAAATTTCAATTATCTGCTGATCAATTGCCTGAAAATGCTGAAAACGATGGAGCGTATCGTCTAACATTGGAGCATCGTATTAAAGAGCTGCATCAAGCTATAATTGATTTAGGTGCAGTGAATGAAAGAGCATTAGAAGAATTTAAAGATGTTTCTGAACGTCTTAATTTTTTGATTACACAGAAGTCAGATATTGAACGTTCTATGCAGGAGCTTTATATTTCTATTCAAGAAATTGAGGAAAATACTAAAATTCGTTTTAAAGAAATATTTGATAAAGTAAATATTGAATTTCAAAAAATATTTCCTGTTCTTTTTCCTGGAGGACATGGAGAACTTTCAATGTTAAGTGAAGTAGATTTATTAAATACCGGGGTCGAAATTTTGGTTCGTTTACCTGGTAAAAAAATGCAAAATATGAGTTTATTCAGCGGTGGCGAAAAAGCTCTGACAGCTATTTCGCTTATTTTTAGTCTACTTAAAACGACACCCGCTCCATTTTGTTTTCTGGATGAAGTCGATGCACCTCTTGACGAAGCAAATGTGGGACGTTTTAACGACGTGCTCGAAGCTTTAAGCGAAGAGTTTCAGTTTGTCGTAATTACTCATAATCGTAGAACAATGGAAGTTCTTGATACCATATATGGAATCTCAATGAGTGAACCAGGAGTTTCAAAACTAGTCTCGGTCGATCTTACGGATGTTCCACCTCACCTTAGAAAAAAACAAAAAGCAGCTATCCGTTCTGGGGCTTCTGCAACTGTTTAGAAATTAAATTATGGACATGTTGATTTATTATCAATTCTAGATTGGTTAGGGACATCAATAATCAAATAATCATCCTGCTCTTCTCTAACATTAAAATCTTTTTCACATAAATTAATATATTTTTCTCTGATATTAGTAAACATATTTGGGGATGAATAGCCTTTATAACTTATTAATTTCTTTAACCCAAAATATGATGAATCACTGGGCATTTTTACTTTAGAGTAGGTTGGTTTGAGATCGTAATAATAAGGAGGCACTTTTTTTTCAAAAACTTCATTTATAAATGCAGTTAACGAATGATTTTGTAAAATATTAATTTGATTCGATTCGTAAAAATATATTCTATTTTCAACATGTCGGCCTGAAAATGCATTAACGGGATCGGAATATCTAACAAAGTTTATCACATTGTCAAATTGAAACTTTTTAAATATGTTAAAAAAATTAAATAATGATCCTGAATTAAAATGAGTAGCTGGTGATGAAAATACGCGCGCAGGTAAACCTTTGTTAGCTGCAACTATAGAGGCATAAAAACCACCTAGAGAATGTCCAGTTAAAACAAATTTATACTCTTTATAATTTGGAAAAATATTTTTTACGAGTTTAACTGTATCTTTATGAATTTGCAATGCCTCATCAATTGCTTGTTTAAATTTTTGAAATTTAAACAGGTTTGATCCCATAAGTAGAGTGTCTATTTCTCTATCAATTTGGTTACTTGTTCCTTTATATCCTAAAATTATTACTTTGTCAGTGTGGTTAATAAATGCAACTGAGTGGATATTTGCTTTTTTTGTTTTAAAAACAGAATATGGAATTATTTTGTAACCTGTTCTATTAAAAATAGAATCTAAATCATATGAGTTAGCTTCTTGTTGAGCTGACTCTGTGCGGTATGCAAAGCGTGAAATATATGCAAGTGCAAGTAAAAAACGATAATCTAAGACATCTTTATAGTTTAAACTACTCATTTTTGTTATGTCTGTAATAGAATTATCATCAGAATCAATTATGGTGTGTTGCCAAGAAAGATTTCTATTTTTAATAGATACATTTATTTGATTTGGGTTTGTGTTGCTAAATACTCTAGAACAATCTTTCTTTAAATTATTTATAGTTTCATCCGATTTAAATATATTTGGTTTTATCCAATATCCTGAAACAGTTTTATAATTACCATCTTTAAAACGTACCCAATTTGATGTTACATCTACTCCATCAATTTTAGTACAAAACAAATAATTTTCATTAGAAAATGATTGCTTACAATACGTCGAAAAAAATAAAATAAATATTGGATAAAATAATTTTTTCAATAACATTGGCATTTTGTATTCTCTATGTATATTTTATAAATATTTTAATTTAATTTAGCATAGATATCAATGTCATAATAATTGCATATGAAAAATTGCATTTGTCTTGTATTTAAGTATTTAAATTTACTAATAAAATAATTAAGTAATGTGAAATAAAGCATATTAAATGAATCTTGTCAGCCATGTCTCAAGTGTAAAGCACATCTTTTATATCTTGCATACCTTACTCTTGCTTAAATCATGTAAATTTGTTACTCCCACTGAGCTTGATTTAATTTAAGATATGGAGTCAATTGAATGCAAAATCCTATGTATAGTCAACTAAATGTTGGAGCAAACGAAGCAAATCGCCTTTTTTGGAATGAAAAATATTTTTCCCTAGAAGTCGTTCTCCTGTTTCCGACCCAAATGAATTCAGAGGAAGATGTTAAGACCTATCTTGAAAATGCAACTCTCGTATTAAAATTAACGCCTTTTAAAAACCAGTTCCGTGCAAAAATGCTTGCCAGTCTTCTAGAGAATGAAAATATTGAAGAGAGTGAAATTATTGGTTTAACGGCCACAATAAATATAAAAAGTAATAAACTCCTTGATATTCTTGATATTCGTCAAATAAATACGACTTTAGACGGCGAAGGTACAGGAAGTTTGAATGCAGCAGAAAGCAAACCCGTTGATGTGAGTGATGCTAAAAAAACTGAACTTATTCAAGCTCTTCAAAAATTAGCGGAAGGAAATTTAAAACCCCATTTACAACAGCCTTTTGTTAGTTTTTCTCCTGAGTTTTTGGATGATCAATGGACAGAGCGTCTGCCAAAGCAGAAAAATAAATCTGCATTATTGCCATTTCAAGCTATTTTTCCTTTTTCTGGTGGCATTGAACGTATTCATGAAAATCAGATGTATGCTCTTGATGATCTCTATTGTGTAAATCCATCTTGTAATTGCAATGAAGTAACTTGTATTGTGCTGACTTTCGATCCAAATTCAGGAAAAGAAATTACTCATGGTGGTTTTAAATATAATTTAGAAAAAAATACTTTTAAGTCTCTTCCTAATTTCCCTACTCAATTTAACTCCCAAGAATGGTTCAGACAATTTTCTAAAGACAGTTCAATATCTTTACAACTTGCTCTCAAATCACGCTATCAATTTTTAAGAAAACAAATTGCATTTCTCAATAAATAGATTTCAAAAAATTTTTCTCAATCAATTCATTTGTTTTCTTATTTAAAAAAAAGAAAAATTATTATTTTATAAATAACCAAGTATATTTGACTTTTTTCAAACTATATAAGATAATTCAAAACGTTGGTAAAAAAAGAATATCTTTATTCAATTCTACAATAAAATAAATAGAGGATTGTGATGAAAGCCTGTATCACTAAAAAAACTATTTCTGTTTTTTGTATTTTTATTATGCTCATACAAACGTATCAATCTACTTATGGAATCACATTAGCTTTTACTTCACCCACCCAATTGCAAGAATCCTTGAAAGGAAGATCAAAAAAATTAGATGTGGAGTTAAAAAAAGAGAGACTTGTGGCTCTAGAAAATAAGATAGAAAATGAAAATGAAAAAAATTCAAACAATGAGAATCAATCAAAAAAAAGAACAAAAAGAAGTTTATTTAACTCTGAATTAACTTCTTCAAGCGAAGAAAAACTCACAAGTGATGCATATAATTTTAAAGATCTCTCAAAACATGTTGATCCGCGCACAGGCGTATTTTCAATGTCATATAAAATTGTAGATGTTTCAGGAGCCGGTTTTGAAGATCCGGTTTTTCCTTTAAGCATAAATTATTCATCATTATCACAAAGTAATACCTTTGGAATAGGAAAAGGTTGGACTTGGAATTTAACTCGCTACGATGTGAGTTCAGAAACTTTATCTCTTTCTGGCGGAGGAAGTTATAAACTTCAATATGGTTCTCAAAATGTCCTTCGTTATTATAAGCTTAAAGACATTTCTGTTCGTAAAGATAATAATAAAATCATAATTAATTATAAAGATGGCCGCGAAGAAATTGTGGAAACTATTTACGGAAATTTAGTAAAAATGACAAATTCTGAAGGGTTTTCAGTTGAGTTTATCTATGAAGATAATATTAAGCTAAAATCAATTCAATATTCTAGTTCATATAATAAAAATAAACCTATAAAAGTAGAGATTTTTTATTTAGCTCATTCTGTTGCTATAAAGCATTTTGATGGAACAGGAAATGAATCCTACACGCGTTTCCGTTATCAGGGGCTTCCAAATACGCTTACGCATGTTGAAAATCCATCGAGTCAAGAAATTATTTTTAATTATAAAAAGAATACACTGCAAAATATTGAGCATATATTGCTTGAAAAAATCACCTATCCGACTCACTATGAGTTTTTAATTGAATATCTTGAAGGTGGATTAAAATCATTAAGACCAGGTTATTCTGTTCCAGCAGTCAGTAAGATTTCGACAATCAATTTTCCAGGTTTAAAGGAAGACAATACAAACTATACAAATTATTATTTTGCAAATGACAATAATTATCTCGGTTTTGGAGTGGCAAAATTTATTGACAATGAAGATTCTCTCTTTTCTATTTCAAATACTTATGAATATACTTCTATTGAAACAAAAAAACATCCTCAAGGTCATTTAAAAATAAAAAGAACTTATAATCATTTTCATTTGTTAATGCATGAAACAATTTTATTAAATGAAAAAATTAAGCAGAAAAAAGAATATAAATATTTACCTTGGCAAGATCGCAGTTTTGAAAACCTTGAATATGCATATAATTTACCAATAGAAATCATTGTAACCCACTTTGGTGAAGATAATAATATTCGCAAAGAGATAACTAAAAATCAGTATGATAATTATGGTAATTTACTTTTAAGTAAAAGCTCATCAGGAATCATTAAAAAATATAAATATCTCAATGAATCAGAAACTTATAATCGTATACCACATCTTTTAAAGAGAGTCGTTACCAGTTCGCAGTATGAGAGTTCAAGCACAGTGATTGAATACGATTATGATTCTATAGAACTTGCAAATGGAAAAACTTTTCAAAGAGTTATAAATGTTACACATAAATTCAGTTCAACTGTTTGTGGTATTAGCATCGATAATTGTGGGACAGTTTATAAAACTCAAATTAATAGTTATGCTGATAATACAGTTATTGAAGGGGAGAGAATTAAACCAATATCTCTTCCTGTTTTTTCACAAATTACAGCAAAATTATCTGGAAAAATAAAAACATCAAATACAATATTTGAATACAAAAAAAACAGAATAAACAATTCTATTTATAAGAAGCATTTGATCAGTGACGATGTAAATGAATCTTATTTTATATCAGAATATACTATTTATAATACTAATTCAAAAAAAATAATAAAGAAAAAAGAGTTAAAAGATCTTTTTGAAATGTCTTATAAATATGATAGTAATGGCCGTATTATAAAAGAAACTATTGGAGAAAATACCTCAATTTCACGTTCAAAAAATTATCAATATTTACTAAATGAACCTTTAAAAGGGCAAAATACGATGCTTGTTATCGAAGCAAATGGTTATAAGCATAAAATTATTTATGATTCTATGGGAAGAGAAATTGAGAAATGGAAACAAGACCGCGAAGATGAAAATAAATTTAATAAACTTGCTTCTTATAGTTATGATATTGTCTCACAAAAGAGTGAAGAAATACTATCTAATAAAAATGCGAATGGCACATTTTATAATCTACAAATTGCTTATAAATATGATATATATGGAAGAAATACTAAAATTATTTTACCCGATGGCAGTGTAAAAAATATCTTTTATGATGATTCAAGAAATGCTCAGTATCGATTTACAAGTTCTACTTCTAATGTAAAATCACCAATGAATATAACATTTTTTAATGATTATAATCAGCCAATTTCAAGTATAACTTATTTAAAAAATAATGAAATATACAGTAGAAGTTTTAATAAATTTGATGGATTTGGTAATTTAATAGAAGCAGTCGATGTCAATGGAAATTCAATTAAATATACCTACAATGAAATTGGTAATAAAGTTTCAGAAATCTATGCTGATAATAGAAAAGTAAATTATATTTATGATCCTATTTTTAATGATAAAATTATTGACAAATCAGTAACAACTAAAAATAATTTAAAAATAAATTTAGGTTCACGTGTTTATAATTCAATTGGACAACTTGTTATCGATCGGGATTCCGAGGGTAATTCTATTACTTATAAGTACAATTTATCTGGGAATATTTCTCAACAAATTAATCGAGACGGGAAAAAAATAAATTATACATATGATGAGTTAAATAGATTAATTGAAAAATCTGTTGAAGAAAAACCTTATTTAAAAACCAGTTATACTTATAATAATGAAACTTCATTGGTCACTCGTATGCACGATGAAACGGGTATAACTCTTTATCATTATTACCCGGATGGTAAAGAAAAAAGCAC
The DNA here is from genome assembly GCF_009208585.1 of Fluviispira multicolorata. Lineage (GTDB taxonomy): Bacteria > Bdellovibrionota_B > Oligoflexia > Silvanigrellales > Silvanigrellaceae > Silvanigrella > Silvanigrella multicolorata. The sequence continues at coordinate 664,397 of NZ_WFLN01000004.1, read as the reverse complement.
TGTCTATCCAACCAATAAAGAAATTTCATATAAATATGATCTGCAAGGAAACCTTATTTATGTTAGAGATATTTTAAATAATATAATGTATACAAACTATAACAAAATTACAGGAAAAAAAGAAAGTATTGTTTATCAACGAAATGAAAATAACTCTATTTTAACCGAAAGATATCATTATGATGATTTTGGTAGAATTGTAACAAAAATATTACCAAATAAAACCACTGTGCAATATGTATATAATAAAATAGGAAGTTTAAAAAATTTAACTTATTATAATTTAAATAACGAAAATATACTTTCTTATAACTATGAATACTACAAAGATTTGAATTTAAAATCAAAGCAAAGGCAAGATGCAAATAATTTAAATTCATTAGAAGAGTATACTTATGATAGTTTGAATAATTTAAAAAAATATGTATGTTCAGGAGCTTTATGCCCTAATGACCAGACGGGAAATAAAATTACTTTAGAAGAATATACATTTGATGATCTTAATAATATTAAATCTGTTAAAAGAAATTTTCAAAGTGGCTTAGAGAATTTAACCACCTATTATTATTCAAATATTAATCCAAATAAACTTGAAAAATATACAAATTCAAATATATTTTTTGGTCTAGCACAAAGTGGAGAAATTATATATGATCTTAATGGAAATATCATTTTTGATGATGAAGGTAATAAATTAGAATACAATATCTTTAATAGATTAATATCATTTACTAAAAACCAAGATAAGACAGAGTATAAATATAATGGAGAAGGAGTGCTTGTTTCTCAAAAAATAAATGATTCGCAAGAAATTAAATTTTATTATCAAGGAAACAAGCTTATTAATGAAATCTCTGTGAATGATCATACAAGTTACTTTGTTGATGGAAATAATTTTATTGCAAAATTAAATAGCAATGAGCTAGAGCTTGTATTTATTACTGATCATGCAAAAAGTATTATTAGAATCCAGAAAGGAGATACACTTTTAGATGATTCATTTGTTTATACTCCTTATGGTTATCGATCAAACTTATCTGAAAATCAACAACATCAAAGTCATCATACTCTAAAAAATAGTATTGGTTTTAATGGAGAAAGAACAGATCCTAGCACAGGTTTTCAATTTTTAGGCAAAGGCTATAGGGCTTATAATCCAGTCCTAGGCCGCTTTATGCAGTATGATAGCTCTCAATCACCATATAATAGGGGCGGAATTAACGGATATATTTTTGCAGCGAATAATCCAATTATGAAATTCGATCCAACAGGCGAAAATCCAGAGGTTTATTTTGGAATTGGTCTTGCCATTTCATGTATTAGTATTTTTCTTTCACTATTTTCATTTGGAACAACACTTGCCGCTATTCCTCCACTCATGACCGCAACGGTGGCATTCGATCTTGCAATTAAAAGCACGGCATTCGTAATTAGTTTAGCTTCCACAGCAACAGGAGTTGCAGGATCGATTTATAATAAATTTGCTCGTGATGCCGCTGCCGAAGGTAAACAAGATGTTCAAGAGGAATATTTAAGGGTTTCATCGCAATTAACTTGGGCTTCCATTGGCTTAGGGCTTGGTGGCACCCTTATTGAGGTGCCAAAAACTGCCATGTCTGCAAAAGAATTATTTCAAAAAGGAACTCAATTTGAGAAAGCTAAGTTTATTACACAAAATGTATTAGAATATACTTCCACGAGCACAGGAATTACGAGTCTTGCATATAAAAATGCGGCATTTAGAGAAAGATCAAATGGAAATATGGAAGGCTATGAATACAATATTCATAAAGCAATAAATTTTGGTCTCACTTCATTAGGAACAGGTGTTCTTTCATTTGGTTTTGATTTATCATCCTTTGCAAAAAAACAATATAAAGATTTTGTAAATCCAAAAAAACAACAAGAAGAAAAACTATCTCTTATAAAACATGATAGCTTAGATTATAATTATGCTGGAATATAGTTTATGTTTTGGCTCCAGTTTCAGTTGATAAATAATTAAATACAGTTCATACCAAATCTTTTCTTCTTGAAAAAGCATAAAAATAATTATATAAAATTTTGTTGAATAATTATTAATAAGGATTCTTGTAATCTTTTGAAATTAATCATCTCAAATACTCATTTTTTATAATCAAAAGTGGCATATAAATTGCTTGAATAAAATTGCAAAATAAATTGAATTTTATGTTTGCAAATTTTTCTTTATTTCCTATAAAGAGGTATATATGACGATAAATATAATATCTTGGGCATATAACCAAGAATCATCGAAAGATATCATTTTAAATAAAACGAATTGCGGACATGCTGCCTTCGAAATTTTGATGGTATCTAAAAATTTTAAAAAATTATTAAAAAATACTCCTATGTTTAAAGATATATACATAAAAGAGAAATATATACAAAAAAAATTAAATGAGGTTGTAAATAAATATGACCCTCAATACAAAGACATGATTCTTCTTATGTCTAAGAAATGGAATAGCAGTTTTGAAAAGTGTTTATCAACGGAAATACTAAAGGAATGCCAAGAGATATATGAAATAAACAAAGTTGTTTCAAATTTTAAAAATATTCTCCCTAAAAGAGTTTATCATGGTAAAGAGAAATATGTCAGTCTTTACTTCAGTTTTTGGCCTGGAGATGATTGCCAATCAGCAACAAAAGAAACCTTCCACCAAAAAAATATTGCTCTTAAAGTAGCTGATAAAGGTGAATTACGTGATTTAAGAGACAATATGAACAATTCTTTTCAAAAAGATATGGAAGATGAAGCTGATGGAGTCGATATATCAAAACTATTTTCAGATTTAAAAATGAATAATCTCGAAAAAATAGATAAAATACATCGAAAAACACACATATCCAGTTCTTGGGGAAAAAAAGAGAAACTGGTTTATAAAGTAAAATCAGGTATTTTGAAAGGCATGCTCGTGACATCGGCAACCTACTCTGAGTATCAAAGTTTAACAGGTTATTTCTTGAATAGAAAAAAGTTTTCACATCGTTTGTTATTATTAAATCAGTTTGGGGATATAAATAAAAATTTAGGCCAAAAAGAATCTTCTGAATACACTAAAACTATAACTCAATTAAGCACATGTATTAAGTCAATAGATAACGATATTCGCGATGGCATTATAAATAACGTAGATGATCTGAGCATATCTAAATTAAATGAATTAAAAAGATTACTTGAAGATGAACATCTCTCACTCCAAACTATTTATAATTCTAATAAATTGGCTCATGGTTTATCTCCATCCCATATTATTTCATTACCATCCCAGGGTTTAGAAGGATTCGGCCTAGATGAATCTAAAATTCTCGAGACTTGGTTTAAGTATGTTCATCCCAGTGGATATTCATTTACCAGCACAAACTGCTCTTGGGCTGTTATGCGTGCGCTTTCACCAGAAACAAACAAATTTAAAGCAGCTCCGTTGCGGCGTTCGCTCACACCTATCACCCCCAAAGAAGTTGCACATTATTTTTCAGAGGTTCAAGATTGTATGTTCAAAAGGTTTTCTCAAGAAATAAATAACTTAAATAGAAACTCTTTTGTACCTGAAAAAAAACTCTGGACAGTCAATGAGTTTAAACAAAACACCCCTGGTTCGGGTACATTTGGTCTATTTAAAGAGGCGAATAGGTACTCCAGTAGCAATATCAAACAAATTGAAGAATTAATTGCAAGTTATCATCGCATTGCAAATTATCAAATCAACTGGCGTTTAAAATGTCTTGATCAATTAGCGGACTGTCTTTCAACTTGGTTTGAAGATAAATTTGATGCAATCACAAACAAAAAAAGCACACGATACAACGGAATTAAATCACTTCTCAATCAAATTGCTCTTGAGCGTGAGTACCTTATAGAACATTTATTATATTGAAATTAAAGGATTAAAAAATGACAAATCATAATTCCAAAAAAGAAGAATTATTATTGGGAGCAATTCAAGACACACTTTTTTTTTATGATGGTCATAAAGATAATATTACGGATATCGATTTATACACGATTAAAATTGTTTATCATATTTTAAACCCCTCTTTTGAATTCTCAGATAACATAACGCAATTATGCAAAAATAGATCATATTTTTTGACTCGCAGTATAACTCGAGGACAAGCTAAACTTCTTGCTGCCGTATTTATAATCAAAGAAATATATAAAAATTTTGATAATTCAAGACACACAAATATTTTATACAATTGCTTTTCTAGTGAAAATAAATCTTTAAATATCAAAAATGAAAGAGTTTTTTATCAAGAGCCTTTTTTTCAGGTTGATCATTTTAAAATCTGGTTGAAAGAATGTAGTCATAATTTTAATAAATTAAATAATCTGAATACCACGCATTCTCAATCTAGCAAAGATTTTGAGCAGGTGATAAAAAATATTGATCACAGCTACGTAAAAGATATTTCACTTTTTTTTATAAATAATCAATCCATGGGCCACAATGGCTATTCCATTAGAATGTGTTCTGATACCGACTATGCAAAAATCAAACTCTTAGTTTTTAACAAAAAAATCAAAGTTATAAATGATCCTGTGCAAAAATTTTCCTCTTCATTAAAACTAAGATCACTGGAAGAGTGCAAAAATGAAATTTATAAACATCTTGGTGATATCAGTCTTAAGGAATATTACGATACAAAACCCACTTCGCGAAAAGGAGTCAATCCTGTTTTTTTTATTGAAAAAAAGAAAGAAAATAACAATATCAAAGAAATTGTTTATAAGCCTTTAAACAACGAGCAAGAGTCTATGATTGAAGTGATCACAGGAGAAATTTATCGCTATATCATTGGTAATTCCCAGCCGAAGACAAAAACAGCGCCTTGTTTCGGTATTGCATCTGAAAAAGTAAGTTATTTTTCTATTCGAGATTATTTCGAAAAAGGAGCAGATGATGAATATATATTAAAATTCAGAAAGGATTATAAAGGATTTGTCAATATTTTAATCTCAGCAATTTTTTTGGAAGAAAACGATTTACACGATGGAAATTTTGGCTTTTCTGCGGATGGGAAATTGATGAAAATAGACCATGGTCAGTCACTCAATACACTTCGCATTGAAAAGTCAAGGTTCAATTCCTTAGGCCTTGCTGAAATAAAATACTATGACGAAATTTATTATTCAAATTATGATCAGCATCGTTCCTACAAGGAAAAAGGTTATAGAAAAGTCAGCAGAGGAAGTCTTAGAAAATATAAAATAGTACCGAAATTTTTAGACGAATTTTTGTTCATATTTTTACAAGGAAAATACGGAATCAATTATATAAAATCACAAGAATTTATACCAAGTATTTTTCCAACTTATGATCTCCGTCTTCTTCATTTTTTTCCATTATCCATTCAACATCATCAAGAATTAATGCAATATCAATGTGAAGTTATATATAAAATTATTAACACTCCAACTGAATGGTACCAATTTATTGCAAATCAAGCTGTTCAAACTGAAAATAAAACTTTGCATTTAAAAATCATAACTAAAATATTGAAACGTAAATTCGAATTAAAAACGGCAGCGGAAGCATCGCATTCTTACCAAGCTTTTTTGACTCATCACAAAAGCCATATGTGTCTATATCAACAAGAAATTCATTCTTCTTGCCAAAGGATGTCTCAGTCAAAGCGTTATGACAATTCAACTTTTAAATGATATTTTATTATACCACCTCAAAAAATAGATTACGTCGGTAATTCCCCCTTCAAGATCATTTTGAAAAAGCAAAAAAATAAAAATTTTAATTAGTGGATGCATCAATTTCAAGAAGCAATGAAAATCTGTCACTTGCAATTTTGTAAAATTTTCCGTAGTTTGAAGTCAAATGATAATAAATTTCATTATCATTTGATTCTTTTTTTTGTATTTTAGTTTAGGATTTTATAAAATGGCTTGTATTTCTGTACAAGGTTTAACAGCATCATATTCAAAATCAAAAATATTAGATAATATTGATCTTGAATTTATTCAAAAAAAAGTAACAGCCATCGTTGGCCCAAATGGATCTGGTAAGTCTACTTTATTAAAAGCAATTGCTGGTTCTATGAAACCAGATCAAGGTATTGTTCATATCAATGGCCAAAATATGCATAGCTTAAAAAAGAAAGAGTTGGCTAAAATCCTCGCATTTTTACCTCAATCTCCAGAAACTCCAAAAGACATAACAATTGAACAGCTTGTTTCATATGGCCGCTATTCACATCAAAATCTTTTTAAAAATACAAAATTTGAAGATAAAAAGATAATTGATTGGGCTTTGCAAGCGACAGATTTAATTCAATTATCACAATCGTCAATGAGTGAATTATCTGGAGGACAAAGACAAAGAGCTTGGATTGCTATGGCTCTCGCACAAAATAGCGATTGTCTCTTTCTTGATGAAGTTACTACTTATTTAGACATCCGTCATCAAATTGAAATTTTAAATTTGCTAAAATCTTTAAATCAAGAAAAATCAAAAACTATTATCATGGTTTTACATGACATTAATCATGCATTACACTATTCAGATTATATCGTTGTTGTAAAAAATGGTAAAATATTTGCTCACGATTGTATTGAGAGTATTGTAGAAAATAAAGTTCTAGAGAACGTTTTTAAAGTTAAATTTAAAGTGCTCTATGATGAAAATAAAAAGCCTTTTATTGTTAGCAATGAGCTTATTAATTAGAGGTCTTTCTTAAAAACTTTGCAGGTGGTTCATAAAGTCCATGAGAGATTTCAATTAAATCATTCATAGATTTCGCCGCTAAAAGATCTTGAGTAGCATCTTTTCTTTGAATTCCTATATCTTCAGGGTAAGTGACAATTCTTCTTTCTCTCAGTTCATCACTTTTAATTTTATCACGCTTCAAACCCACAGGGGTTGCACCTGCAATACTTCGTATAGCTTGTTCTCTTTCTTCAATTGTTCTACACAATAGTAAATTTGCAATTCCTTCTTCAGTAATAATATGTGTGACATCTTCTCCATAGATCATAATTGGAGGCAGCGGTAAATGCATCTTTTTTTGAATTTCTAAGGCATCAAGTGTTTCTACAAAGGATGGAGCACCCGAAGACTGAAAAGTCTCTACAATTTGCAATACAATCTTTTTCCCGTTTGGAATGCTGTTGAGCTGTTTTTGATTTTCTTTTCCAGCTAATAGCCAAGCATCTGTAGTGTGCCTGCGTGCATTTGCATTGCTACCAATATTTGGAGCTCCACCAAAGCCAGGCATTCTTTCAGATGTTATTGTTGTGCTATTTCCATAAATATCAATTTGTAAAGTTGCGCCAGCAAATAAGTCAATTGCATATAACCCCGCCATTTGTGCAAAACATCTATTTGAACGCAATGCACCATCTCTACCCGTAAAAAAAACATCAGGACGAGATCTTACATATTCATTCATTCCAACTTCTCCTCCTGGTGAAACAATTCTTTTGACAAAACCTGCTTCAATGGCGGGAATCAGTGTCGGCAAAGGATTGACCATCATATATTCGCAAATTTTTCCTTTGAGGCCCAAACTTTCTGCATATGTAGGTAAAAGGAGTTCAATTGCACAAGTGCTATATCCAACACCGTGATTCACTCGATTGGCTCCATATTTTGCATAGATTCCTTTAATAGCAAGCATTGCCATTAATATTTTAGTATTTGAAATTTTTGCAGGATCCCTTGTGAATAGAGGCTTAATGGGTTGAGGTTTTGGATTTAATACAAGAGCATCAATCCAGTCCGATGGAATATCAATCCGAGGTAGTTTTTCAATAACTTCTTTAACTTCTACAATAACTATTCCATCTTTAAATGCAGTCGCTTCAATAATTGCAGGTGTTTCTTCGGTATTTGCACCTGTATAGAGATTTCCATCAAAGTCTGCTTTTTCTGCAGAAACAAGACAAACTCGCGGTGTTAAATCTAAAAAATATCGTGAATAAAGTTCTAAAAAAGTATGCATACCTTGAATTTTTAAGTCGCCCTTTTGAGCTAACTCTGCAAAGCGAGTTCCATAAATAGATGCGTATGAAAAATCAACCTTATTTGCAATTCCTTTTTCAAAGACTTCCATATGCAAAGGAAAAAGAATAGTTGATTGAAGGACGTGCAAATTGTTAATTTTTTCAATATTTACTTTAGAAAGAGCATCGGAAAGTAATAATGCTTGTTTTTGATTATTTCCTTCAATACAAACTTTATCATATGGTTCAATTAAACATTCTAAACATTCAATTAAATTTTTTTCTTCAATCCATTTTCTATTCATCAAAAAATTTGCTTTATTGATTCTCAAGGCTTTATTTTGTTTTAGCTGAGAATAGTTCATAATTATCTCCAACAAAGTTTAAGTTTGATAATTCATAATTTCATTTAGTGAAATTATGAATTCTATACTCAATAAAGTTAAAGTGTCATTCTTAGGAGTAATAAAAAATGAAGTGTCATAAAAATTTAATTCTTATAAAGTGCATTTTAGTTTCTTTAACATTTTCAGGATGCAATAATCTTTTTTATTATCCTGATTCTAAAACACAGGTAACACCAGACAAACTAAATTTATCGTATGATAATTTTAATATAAAAACAATAGACAATGAAGAACTGCATGGTTGGCAAATTTATTCAAAGAAAAAGCGACCCATCGCAACTATTTTACATTTTCATGGTAATGCACAAAATATCTCAACACATTTTTTATACTGTGCTTGGCTTGCTGAAAATGGTTTTGATGTATTTGAATTTGATTATCGTGGATATGGAAAATCAACTGGATCACCTTCTCGCTTGGGTTTGTATCAAGACAGTTTAGCATTTTTACAATGGGCACAGCAAAACTCAAGAACTCAAGATATTTTTATTATTGCACAAAGTATTGGAGGAGCCGTTGTTATTCCTGCATTTGTTGATTCTAAATTAAATAATATTCAAGGCATTATTTTAGATAGTACATTTGCATCATATAGAGGAATTGCGAGACAAAAACTTGCGAGTATTTGGCTTACATGGCCATTGCAATGGCCGTTGGGATTTTTAGTATCAGACAATTTAAGTCCAATAGATTTTATAGAAAAAGTTCATGTTCCTTTAGTTCTGATCCATAGTAAAAATGATAATGTTGTTCCTTATGAGTCTGGAAGAGAACTCTTTGAAGCTGCATTAAATCCAAAAGAATTTTGGGAGGTAGAATGGGAGGGACATGTCACAGCATTTGCTCATAAAGACGATCGATACAGAAGAAAACTATTAAAATATTTGTGCTCACATTTACAAAAGGCGAATAAAGATTGTGATATTTATTTAAATGAAAATCCAAAAATATTGCCTTATATACGGCTTCTTCCTGAAATCAAAAATATCAATAAGTAAAATAAATTTTTAATTCATTTTCCATCCACCACCTAATGCTGCAATTAAACTAACTGCTGTCGTCATACGTCTACCAAGGACATTATTTGCACTTTTTTGTGCTGCTAAAGTATTTGTTTGGGATAAAATAACATTATTATAAGTCTGAGTTCCAACTTCATAACTTTGGGTTGTTAAATTTTCAGCTTGTTGTGCTAAAAATGCTGCATTATTTTGTGCTTCTTCTTCTTTTTTTAGTAAATACATTGCAACTAAATTGTCTTCAACATTTTGGAGTGCAATTAAAACTGTCTGTTTATATTGTGCAACGAGTGATTTATAATTTGCTTTAGCAGATTCAATTTTTGCTTCTCTAAGCCCCCCATCAAAAATAGTTTCACTTAAACTAGCGCCTAAAGACCAAAATAAAGCTGGAAGCGAAAAAAGATTTGAATAAGTGCTGCTTGAGTAACCAGCAGCTGTACTTAAATTCAAATTTGGAAAATATGCGGATATTGCCACTCCAATCTGTGCATTTGCTTGTGCAACAAGTCGCTCTGCCTGTGCAATATCAGGTCTTCTTTCTAATAATTCTGATGGAAGGAATAATGGTATTTCAGGTGGAATCAATTTTATATGTTTTACTTCAACCGAAAACTTCGCAGGATTTTTTCCTAAGAGAATTGCAATAGCATGTTCGTATTGTTGACGTGATATTTTATTGTCAATAGAAAGAGCTTCTGCTTGAGAAACTTGAGCCTCTGCTTGTAAATAGTCGGATAATGTCGCAGTTCCTGAAATTCTTAGGTGCTCAGTTATTTCTAGTGTTTTTTTATAATTTTCAACTGTTTCTTCTAATAATTTTTGATTTATGTCGGCAGTTCTTAATTGAAAATAATATTGAGCGAGTGAAGCTTGTGCTGTTAATTTAACGTTTGCTAATTGAGCAGAACTTGCCTCTGCATTAGCTTTGTTTGCTTCAATACTTCGTCTGACATTTCCCCATAAATCTGGAATCCAAGACGCGCTTAAAGATGTGCTATAATTTGTAGAATAAGATGCGGGTAAATTTGAATTTGCTTGACTTCTTTGACGAGAAACTCCTCCCGAAGCATTTAAAGTAGGTAAGAGTCCTGCTTGTGCTTGACTCACTAGCGTTTGTGCTTGCTCATATTGAGCCATTGCTGAAGCAATTGTATTGCTGTTTATTAATAATTCTTCTTCAAATTCATTCAGAGTTGTATCAGCGAATATTTCCCACCATTTACCTTTATCTTGTTCGTCTTTAGGTTCAGCAAGTTTCCAATTTTTGTTGTCTATTTCCTTAAATTGTTCGGAAATTTCAAAAGTAGGTTTTTTATAATCAGGACCCACTGCGCAAGAACTTATTAAAAACAAGAGAAAGACATAAATAAATATTTGAATTTTTATAAAACTAAATTTTATAAATTTCAGATTGCTCATTCGATTTACCTTTTAAACTTTGTTTCTTTAATTGAAACCATTCTTCTATTCTTTCAAAATATAAATAAATTACAGGTGTTGTGTATAGAGTTAAAACTTGGCTTATTATTAAACCCCCAATAATTGAAATACCAAGCGGTTTTAAAATTTCAGATCCAACTCCGCTGCCAAAAGCTAACGGAACAGCTCCCAATATTGCCGCAAATGTTGTCATCATAATTGGACGGAAACGAATTGTTGCTGCCTCATAGATTGCATCGTGAGAATTTTTGTTTCCATCTTTTTTTAATTGTAATGCAAAATCAATCATCATAATTGCATTCTTTTTAACAATACCTATTAAAAGAATTATACCAATAAGTGCAATTAAGGTTAGCTCAGTTTGAGTTACTATTAAAGCCAAAAGAGCACCTACACCGGCAGATGGAAGAGTGGAGAGAATAGTTATAGGATGAATAAAACTTTCATAAAGTATACCAAGTACAATATATATTGATATTATTGCGGCTAAAATAAGATAGGGTTGTGAAGCTAAAGATGCTTTGAAAGCTTTGGCGGCTCCTTGGAACGATGCATGAATATTTGCTGGTAAATTCATTTCTTGAACCGTTTTTTCTACTAAGTTAACAGAATCACCTAAAGCAACTCCTGGAAGTAAATTAAATGAGAGAGTCGTCGCTGGAAATTGATCTTGATGATTAACAGATAATAGCGAAGAATTATTTGTAAATTTTGCAATACTAGAAAGTGGTATTTGAGTATTTTTACCTTGTAAATAGATATTATTAAGTGACTCAGGATATTGCCAATATTTTGGAGCTACTTCCATAACAACATGGTATTGATTCATCTCTTTATAAATGACTGAAACCTGTCGCTGTCCAAAAGCATCGTATAAAGTATTGTCTATTGCTAATGAAGTGATGCCAAATTGAGACGCTAAATCATGATCTACAGAAACAAAAGTTTCTAATCCATGATCAAGTTGATCGGTATTAATATCAGCAATACCTGGTAATAATTTCAATCGTTGTATTATTTTTACTCCCCAATTGCTTAATTCATCTAATGAACCAGCGGAAAGCGTAAATTGAAATTGCGCATTGCCTTGTCGACCGCCAATTAGTAGATCTTGGGCAGCTTGCATATATATATTTGCGCCAGTTAAGTGAGATGTCTTTTGACGCAATCGAGCAATAATAAAATCTGCGGAAATTTTTCTTTCTTCAATTGGTTTTAAAGTGATAAAAATAGATCCAGAATTTTTTGCTCCACCTCCCACAAAGCCAACAACATGACTTATAGAGGGGTCTTGTTTTATAATTTCAACTAAACTCTCAAATTTTTTTTTCATATTTTGAAATGAAATATTTTGATCTGCTTGAATGGAACAGACAATTCGTCCTGTATCTTGCTGCGGGAAAAAACCTTTTGAAATAAATATATAAAGAAAAATATTGAGGATGATTGTTCCGATTGTAATATATAATACTTTTTGTTTATGACTTAAAGACCACTTCAATGATTTTTCATAAAATTTACTTGCTTTATCAATAATACTAAATGATTTTTTATTTGAAGATTGAGAATGTATTGATTTTGATCTTAACATTTTAGAACACATTGAAGGTGTAATGACAAGTGAAACAAATAATGAAACAAGGATTGCAATAGAAAGTGTCATAGCAAACTCTAAAAAAAGTCTACCAATAATTCCACTCATGAGTAATATTGGAATAAAAACTGCTATTAAAGATATACTCATCGAAATAACAGTAAATCCGACTTCTTTAGCTCCCAGCAGAGCCGCTTTTTTTGGGGACAAACCTAACTCAATGTGTCTTGAAATATTTTCAAGCATAACAATTGCATCATCAACAACAAAGCCTGTTGAAATTGTAAGTGCCATAAGAGATAAATTATCTAAGCTATAATTTAAAAAATACATGACTGCAAAAGTACCAAGCAATGAAAGAGGAATTGCAATGCTTGGAATAATTGTGGCATATAAATTTTTTAAAAATAGGAAAACAATTAGAATTACAAGAATAATAGAAATAACTAGAGTTTTTTCTACATCTCTAAGTGATGCACGAATTGTTGTTGTTCGATCTAAAGTCAGTGTCAACTCCATTCCAGCAGGAATAGATGCTTTCAACTGCGGCAACATTTTTTTCACAACGTCAACGGCTTCAATAACATTTGCACCAGGTTGTTTAAAAATAATTAAAACAACAGACGGTTTACCATCAGCTAGACCAGCATTTCTTATATCTTCTACAGAATCATTGACCTCTGCAAGATCTTCTAAAGTAACGACAGCCCCATTTTTATAAGCGACAATAATTGGTTTATACTGATATGCTTTAAATATTTGATCATTTGTTACTATGTTAAAAGTTTTAATTCCAGTTACCAATTGGCCTTTTGGAATATTAGAATTTGCACTTTGAATAGCACTTCTTACAGTATCTAAACCTATAGCGTATTTATTTAAAGCTGTTGGATTCAATTCAACACGTACGCTTGGAAGTGAACCCCCTCCGACAATAACCTGCCCAATGCCTTCCGCTTGAGAAATTTTTTGCTGCAAAATGGTTGAAGCAGCATCGTACATTTCACCTCGAGTGTAGTTTTCTGAGGTTAAAGAGAGAATCATAATGGGAGCATCTGCAGGATTGACTTTTCTATAAGTTGGGCGTCCAGGTAAATCGCTTGGCAATTGAGAAAGTGAAGAATTAATTGCTGCCTGCACATCACGCGCTGCACCATCAATATTTCTAGATAAATCAAATTGTATAACGACACGCGCACTTCCAAGTGAGCTGCTTGAGGTCATTTCTGTAATACCTGCAATTTGTCCTAACTGTCTTTCAAGTGGCGTCGCAACTGAACTGGCCATTATAGCTGGACTTGCTCCTGGAAGATTTGCTTGTACAATTATTGTTGGAAATTCTATTTGAGGAAGTTGTGAAACAGGTAGAAGATTAAAAGCAAGTATACCAGCAAGAGAAATGAGTAAACCTATTAATGATGCTGCAATTGGTCTTTCAATAAATATAGAAGATATATTTTTCACTGCGTTTCCTCTGCAGGAATTGTCTTTTTATTTTTTTCTTTTTTGTCTATTTTTATTTTGTAAAATGAGCGTAATAACTTATCGAATGTAAGATAAATAACAGGTGTTGTATAGAGAGTTAAAAGTTGACTAACAGCAAGACCTCCAATAATTGCAATTCCAAGAGGTTTTCTTAGCTCCGATCCCATCCCGCTTCCAAAAGCCAAGGGAATAGCGCTAAAGAGTGAGGCTAAAGTCGTCATTAAAATAGGTCTAAATCTTAATAAACAAGCTTGATAAATTGCGTCATGTGCACTTTTCTTTTCTTTTCTCTCCATTTCTAAAGCAAAATCAATCATCATTATGGCATTCTTTTTTACAATACCAATTAAAAGAATAATGCCAATGAGTGTTATAATATCAAATTCAGAGTTTGTTATAAAAAGAGCAAGCAGTGCACCCATTCCTGCGGAGGGGAGGGTAGAAAGAATTGTAATAGGATGAATATAACTTTCATAAAGAATACCAAGTACTATATAAACAACAACTATAGCCGCTAAAATAAGATAACCTTCATTGGCTAAAGAGTTTTGAAAACTTTTAGCCGCACCCTCAAAACTTGTTTGAATACTATCAGGAAAACCAATTTCATTTTTTACTTTATCAATGGATTTTATCGCTTCTCCTAAAGAATATCCCTTAGATAAATTAAAAGAAATAGTTGATACAGGAAATTGTCCTTGTCTATTAATTGTAAGCGGCCCAACACCAACTGATAATTTTGAAAATGCACTAAATGGTATTGAAGATCCAGTAGAACTCTGTATAAAAAGATTTTGTAACATATTTTCAGGAGTTAAATGTAATTCCTTTTTTGCTTCAATTATTACGTGATATTGATTAATTTGAGTGAATATAGTTGATACTTGCCTTTGTCCAAATGCATCATATAATGTATTATCAATAATAGCTGGTGAAATACCAAACCGTGAAGCGGTACTTCTATCAATTTCTATATTTGCTTGTAAACCTGTATTTTGTATATCATCAGCAACATCTTTTATTTCTTTTAATAGTTTTAATTTTTCAATAAAAATATTATTCCATTTTTCTACTTCTTTTTCATTTGCAGAACCAATACTGTATTGATATTGTGTCCTACTGACACGATCATCTATAGCAATATCCTGAATGGATTGCATAAATAATGTTATACCCAAAACTTTTTCTATATTTTTTTCTATTCTTTGTATAACTTCTGTTGACTTTATTTTTCTCTCTTCTAAAGGTTTTAATTTAATTTGTATACGCCCGCTATTTAAAGTTGTATTAATTCCATCCACACCAATAAATGAAGAAATATTCTCTACTGCAGGATCTTCTAAAATAATATGAGCAATTTCTTGTTGTTTCTTTGCCATTTCATCAAATGAAATAGATTGGCTTGCTTCGGTTACTCCTTGAATAATTCCTGTGTCTTGAATAGGAAAAAATCCTTTAGGAATAATATAAAATAAAAATCCTGTTAAAATGAGAGTTATAATAGCTATAAATAAAGTTAAGTTTTGATGGTTTAATACCCATTTTAGAGATATTGAATAATACATAATAACTCTATCGAGAAAATTATGTATTGTAGATTCAAAACTACTTTTTTTGTTTGATGGTTTATGCTTTAATAACTGTTTACAAAGCATAGGAGTTAATGTCAAAGAAATAAGTGCTGAAATAAGAATGGCAACAGATAATGTAATTGCAAATTCCCTGAATAGTCTTCCAATAATATCGCCCATAAATAATAATGGGATAAGGACTGCAATTAAAGAAATGGTAAGTGAAATAATTGTAAATCCGATTTGAGAAGCTCCTTTAAGAGCTGCTTGTAAAGGGGCTTCTCCTTCATCAATATATCTTGCTATATTTTCAATCATGACAATTGCATCGTCAACAACAAAACCAGTTGCTATCGTCAATGCCATTAAAGTTAAATTATTAATACTAAATCCGAGAGCATACATGATGGCAAATGTTCCAATAAGCGATAAAGGAACAGCAATACTTGGAATAAAAGTTGCAGGTATATTATTTAAAAATATAAATATAACAAGGACAACAAGAATAACAGATAGGATAAGTTCAAATTGGGCATCTGAAACTGAACTGCGAATTGTGATTGTACGGTCACTTAGTATTTTTATATTAACTTGACTTGGTAAATTTGCTTTAAGAATGGGTAGTAATTTTTTAATACTATTCACAACCTCAATCACATTTGAACCTGGTTGTTTTTGTATATTCAGAATAACAGCAGGTTCATGATTCATCCATGCAGCCAATTTTGTATTTTCTGCTCCATTAATAATATCGGCAACATCATTTAAACGAATTGGAGAGCCATTTTTATATGCAATAATTAAAGATTTATAAGAATCACTCGATAATAATTGATCGTTTGAATTAACAGTATATGATAGTCTTGGTCCATCAAAACTTCCTTTTGCAATATTTACATTAGCATTTATTATTGCAGTTCGTATATCTTCAAAATTTAATCCATATGATGCAATTGCATTTGGATTAACTTGAATTCTAACTGCAGGTTTTTGTCCACCACTTATGCTAACAAGACCAACACCAGAGAGCTGAGAAATCTTAGGAGCAACTCTTGTATCTGCAAAATCTTCAATTTGAGGAAGTGAAATAGTATCAGATGTCAATGCTAAAGTTATAATTGGTGCATCAGCAGGATTTACTTTATTATAAATAGGTGGTGAAGGTAAATCTTTGGGTAAGAAATTTGAGCTTGTGTTTATTGCAGCTTGTACCTGTTGTTCAGCTACATCTAGGCTCACTTTTAAATCAAATTGTAAAGTAATAATCGAAGAACCGCCAGAACTTGAAGAAGTCATTTGTAACAGTCCGGGCATTTGACCAAATTGTTTTTCAAGTGGAGCAGTTATTGAAGAAGCAATGACATCAGGATTTCCTCCTGGATAAAATGTAGAGACTTGTATTGTTGGATATTCGACCTCAGGAAGAGCAGAGACGGGTAATAATTGATAAGCTAAGGTACCAGTGAGCAAAATTGCAATCATAAAGAGTGTCGTTGCAACAGGTCTTCTTATAAATGGTTCTGACAGACTTGTCATGTAGAGACCTCAACTCCATCTGTTAGTTTATCTGTCCCTTCTGTAACAACATGTTCACCTGCATGAACTCCCTCTTTAATAATTGTTTCATTGCCATTGCTTTGTCCAGCTACAATTCTTTGATATTTAACAGTGCTATTATTTAATATAAATACATAATCTCCTTTTGTGCCATGTTGAATTGCAGCAGTTGGAATTACAGTTGCGTTTTGTATAGTATCAATTTGCAGTTTAATATTTACAAATTGATTGGGAAATAATGTTAAATTTTCATTTTTAAATTCAGCTCTAAGTTTAATTGTACCGGTAGCCGAATCAATTTGATTATCAGTTGTTAGTAAATCACCAGTTGCAATTAAGTTTGCTTGTTCGCGATCATAAGCATATGCAATTAATTTTAATTTTTCCTTCATTTTTTCTATAATTTTTGGTAGATAATCTTCAGGGATTGAAAATAAAACAGAAATGGGTTGTAGTTTATTTATCATAACTATTCCATTAGGATCTGTCACTTGGACATAATTTCCTTGATTTACTTGTCGCAAACCAATGAGGCCAGATATTGGCGCTGTTATTTTACAGTAATTTATATTTATTTTAACAGCTTCTAATTGCCCTAAATCTGACTGTACAACCCCTTCATATTGTTTTACGAGCCATGTTTGTGTATCCAATGTCTGACGCGAAACACCTCCTGAAGTGAACAAAACTTTATAACGTTTTAAATCTAATCGTGCATTTGTCAAAAATGATTGATCACGTAAAAGCTGTCCTTCATATTGAGTGTATTGTGCTTGGTAGGGTTGTGAATCAATTTGTGCAAGAAGATCTCCTGAGTTGACAACTTGCCCTTCATGAAAATATATTTTTAATAGTTTTCCACTAATTTGTGTTTTTACTGTTACACTGTCTATTGGAGTAACTGCACCTAAGGCCGAATAATAAATTGGAACATCTTTAATTTTTGCTTCAGCAGCAATAACGGATGGAATATTAAATTTTTTATTTTCTTTGCTCTTTTGTACTTTCTGGTGATTTTTTACTTTATTAAAATTTGTATCACTTGTTTGAAAGCGAAATAATATTATTATTATAGAAGTAAATAGGAGTAATGTAATAAATGAAATTAAGTAAAAACGCCATTTTTCTTTAATATGCTGCGTCGCTTTATGAAAACTCATTTAGCTTAAAACCTTTAATTAAAAATCTTATCAAAAGGAATTATAAAATTTTTATATTTATTATTAATAGGTTAATATAAATATACATGCATGTAAAGAGAGAGAGAGGAAATTTTTTATCTGTAGTGCATTTGGCTCGGAAAATATTTATAAGCTGATCTTTTAATTTTCTTGGTATTTATTATAATATTTTATAGTAAATAAAAAAGTTCTATAAATTTAAATTATAAATTTCATATAAAAATTAAATGCTATTTTTTAGTTATATAAAATAAATAATCTATCTCTTGATATGGATTATTTATTCATATACATTATATTTGCATGAGCTTTATATATAAAATTTCATGTATAAGAAAAATTTATACCCCCGTATTTCTATATAAGAAACTCAATACAAATATTTAAATCTAAGGATGTTATAAAATGTCTAGAAAATTTTATTTAAAAAAAACATTTATTCTTATGTTATTTACTTTAAAAGTAAACTCTCTATTTGCCCAAGAATCAAAGACAGATTTTATATCTTTAGATATGTATGATCTGTCTATTTATTTAATTGAAGAATTTCATGGCATCATGGTCGCAAAAAATGCGCAGGATAATATTGGAAAAGCCACGTATGGAGGAGTAACAGGTTTATCAAGTCAATTAAGAGACTTTTCTATTCCAATATCACTAAAACAGAGCTATAACAATAATTATAATCCTAAATTTACTATAATATCAGCACTAAATCAAGATTTAATCTGCAGTAAATTTTCTTTTTATATATCTCAATCTCAAATAAAATTAATGCCCACTAATGTAAAGTTAAATACTGCAGTAAATTGTAAATTTGATATTCTTAATACTGATAATAAAATTGTCTCCAATTTTTCTATTTTAATAAATTATACTTTTAAATACTGGTTAAATGAAATAAACAGCATGACTGACTCATATAAAACAGCCAATTTAATTTCACTAAATTTTGATATGCAAGATCCATCAACTCTAACTGCAATTAATCTATCAAATCGAGGTATTGTTGATCTCAGTCCTATCTCTGGTTTTCATAATTTAAAAGTGATAGATGTATCTTATAATCACATTAAGAGTTTACCATTAGGAGTTTTTGATAACTTTAAATCTTTAAAGTGGCTTTTTTTACATCATAATTCATTACATAATTTATCGAGTAGTATATTTAATAATCTAAAATATTTAGAAATGTTAACATTAAATGATAATAAATTAAATAATTTTCCCATTAATTTGTTTAAAAGTTTAGTTAGTCTTAAATTAATAGAACTATCAAATAATTATTTAACAGTCTTTCCATTAGATATTTCTGAGTTAAAAAAATTAATAAGCATTGGACTTTCTTCAAATAATTTATATGAAATTCCTGAGAATGCTTTTGCAAATATGAAAGATCTAACTTACATTTCACTTTCTGACAATCAACTAAAAACTTTACCTGAAAATATATTTAACAATTTAAGTTACTTAAAAATGGTTAAGCTGGAAAATAATAAACTATATAACCTTCCTATTTCAGCATTAATCAATATTCTTGGTAGAGAGGAATATGATTTAAGCGGTAATCCATTTGTTAAATATATATTAAACAATTAAGAATAATACTAAATCGCATCATCACTTAAAGAGTTTGCGAGCAAATGAGCTGTTTTTTTTAAAAATCTTATAATTACAGTATATTATATTTTATGCTTTTTAGTCATATTTTACTTGCATATGCCCATATTAGGTGCAATATCAGCCTTAACTCTATAAATATTGACATTGCAAAGAGTAAGTTGTAATTGAGTTTTTATGGATCAGGCGTTAGAAAACGCTTAGATAATTGAATGGTCATTTCAGTAAGTATAAAATTGATAAATATAGAATTTTCCTCTGAATGAATTACATTGAATTTTAAATATATAAAAATTAATATCGAAGGTTTAGTCTACTATGGCGCTTGTTTTAGAAAGTTTAATTCCATTATTTTTTTCGTTTTTTATCGGAATTAATTTTCCCAGATTACGAACTGGAATTTCAACTAAAATAATTAATCCTTCTATTAATATTTGTCTATTTACACTTCTCTACTTGATGGGTTTAAGTATTGGCAAGGTTCCAAATATACTAGATAAAATTATTGTTCTGGGCCTGAATGCTGTCATATTAGCTTTTAGCACCTCATTTTTTATAGTCTTATTTATATTTATTTTTAAAAAATTAATAAGAATTCCTGATAATCAAAAAATAAATACTCCCAAAAAGAGCAAAAAAGGTATACAAATTTTTGAATACATTAAAGATCCTTTACTTTTATGCTCCTGTGTTCTACTCGGTTGTTCAACTAGTTTTTATGACTTATTACCTTTATTTGATCATGATCGCATAGTTACACTTCTCTTATGCTTTATGATTTTTCTAATAGGCATAAAATTAGCAATGACAAAAATCAGTTTTCGTCATATCTTCTTACAAAAAACAAGTTTAATAATAGCATTTTTAACAGTAATTGCCTCTTTAATTGGAGCAGCTATTGCGTCTCTATTTTTAGATATATCTTTAAAGAACGCTCTCTCTTTATCATCAGGTTTTGGTTGGTATTCTTTATCAGGAGTTCTTTTTTCTAAGTTGAATGAACCCGTTTTAGCATCTACAGCTTTCCTTTGTGATTTATTTAGAGAAATACTCGCATTGTTTCTTCTTCCAATTCTTTCAAAAGTAAATAGAAGCCATGAAGCTATTGGAATATCAGGAGCAACGGCAATGGATGTTGCTTTACCTTTGATTGAGAAACACTGTGGCAATGAGTATGTTCCATTGGCTCTTATCTGTGGTGTGATAATGTCAGTATTAGTGCCAATTTTTATTCCTTTATTTTACTATTTTTAAAATTTTTTAATTATTCATTTGTTGAAATATCTGATTTGTTTGTGATTTCTGTACCTCTAATTATCTTAAGTAACTTATTTGACATTTCTTCAATTTCATAACTTTTTTTAAGTAATTCTTCTGCATTTACAGCTGATTTTTGTGCAATTAGAGCATTATTATGGGTGACAGTGTCCAACTTATTCATAGCATTTTTTGAGATATTCAAAATATTTTCAATATTTTCTTTCGTCTCTTCTATTATATTTTTTACTTTATCAATGCTTGATTGCAGCATTGTTGATATTTCTTTTGAAGCATTTCCACTCATTTGTGCTAAATTACCAACTTCTTCAGTAACAACGGAAAATCCTCTACCATATTCGCCAGCTCGAGCGGCTTCTACAGATGCATTAAATGATAAGAGTTTTGTTTGAAATACAATGGTATTAATAATTTTTGTTTTATTCTCGATTTCTGAAATGACTTTAACAATTTCTGATATTCTATTATTTCCTTGTATAACTTCTCTAATAATGTTTTCATTACTTGATTTAATATGCTCAATTGAATTAATCATTTTATTTATAATCTCTTTACCGTGATTCACTTTCTTTTTATTTTCTAACACCGATTGGTTCATTTCGGTAATTATAAATTAAAGTGGTAAATATAGTTGAGTAAGTCTTTTCTTTAGTAATAATTGACAATTGTTCATCAAGTTTTGCGTCTTGAAAGTTAACTTGTAGAAACCCTTTTGATTTATTTTCTAAGAATTTTCATTCAATAGTTTCATTAATCCATTTGTATTGTTCTTGAATTGATTTAGAAAGATCTTGAGTAACAAGTAAAAGTTTTTCTTTTAAAAAATTTTCTTGTAAGTTAAAATTATTTGTTGCAAGAATGATGGAAGTAATAAAAGCTATTAATACACTTCCAATGCTTAATATAAATATTTTTGTATGAAGTGATAAATGTTTTATTCGTCTAAAATATTGCAACAAGACATTCCCTATAAAACTAAAATTTTTTCAATATATAAAAGCATTTATCTAAGTATATTTAAGGTCTTACTTTGTAAGTTCAAAATTCGTTGCATTGCTTTTTTATCGTGAGTTGCACTTTGATAAAATTTTGATAAATCATGTTTCATTGCAGTGCGAGATTTTCCATCCAAATAAATCATATGCCCTGAAGGGTACTTTTTATTTAGAATATTTTTACGCAATGAAGAATCAAGATCCATTCCTGCTAAGTCAAGATCCGTTTGAAAAAATGGAGTTACTGAATCGAAGTAACCACTTGCTTGAAAAACCTTTAAATCTGGATTAACACTCATTGTTGCTGCTAAATCTCCTGCAGTATAAAGGCCACCCGTTTCTTCCGTATTACCGCCTCTATTCACTCCTGTTGGATCAATATGTTTGTAGTCCCAATATTTTCCAACATATTTATTCATGCTTTGAAATGTTGATTGTGAACTATATTTTAATTCATTTAAATATAAATTCCATCCAACTGTATAGGCTCCCTGCACATTCACAATTGAAGGGTCTCTGCTTAATAATTCTCTTATATTTTTTGCAATTCCTGTATTTATTCCAGTTGCTCTTCCATCATATATACCAATTGCTTTTCCTTCTTTAATAAGTAAATTATCAATTGCAAAGTCTTCTAAATTTACAAGAGGTCTTTTACCAAAAATAAGTTCACTTTGCGACTTGATAACTGAGGGTGAAATTCCAATATAGCTTCCAGCAGTTAATGCCATCATATCATTCATGGGTACTAAATTATTTAATAAAACTTTTAATTCTTCTGATAACTCCCATTCCTTTTGATTGCCTTGTGCCAGTTCATTAATAAGTTCTTCATAGCTTTGTACTTCTTTTAAAATTCTTTCGATATGCATTTTCAAAAAGAAATCTGGATTTTCATATACTAAGTTATAAAATTGGAAGTAATTTTTTTGCCATTCACTCATAAATGGACCATATGATTTGCTGGAAAAATCAATAACTGTATTCATATACTCCGGCAGCTTTGCATTATAAAGAGTTTTATGATGATACCAAGCATTAGCGGCTAATGTAGGTAAAATTCCTTCCGGATTTCCCCACTTGCTATAATCTAAAATGGAAGAAATCATTGTGATACCATTTAAATCAATTCCATCTTTATGGAGCATAAATGATGCGACTGCACTTCTTGGAGTTCCATAAGATTCACCCATTAAAAATTTTGGCGAATTCCAACGTTCATATTTAGTTAAGTAGCGCTTTATAAATGCTGTTAATGATGCTGCATCTTGATCAACACCCCAAAAATCTCTATTTTTATATGGAGAAATTGCAGTAGAGTAACCTGTGCCAACAGGATTTATAAAAATAAGATCTGTTTTATCAAGTAAACTGTCTGGATTTTCTTCTATTGTATATGGAGCTGGGGGTGTAAAATCTGGCATTGATGTTTTTATTCTAACTGGAGAAAACGAACCCAATAATAACCATACAGCCGCCGAACCTGGTCCGCCATTATATATAAAAGTAACAGGTCTCGTTGCCGCATTTTCTTCATTTGCCATAAATGCTATATAAAATATTTTTGCATTTGGCTTTGAAGAATCTGGATCTACAGTAACAAGATGACCTGCTTTTGCAGTGTATTTTATTTTTTCACCATTAATGTTTGCCGTATGCTGCGTTATTGCAGTTCCCTCATTTGTATCAATAACAAAGTCATCAGGTCTTCCTCCATAAATAACTTTATCATTATAAGATTTATCTATGCCCGAGCTTTTTTCAACACTTAATTCTGAAAGTGAGTTTGTTTTTTCTAATTGTATCAAAGTATCTCCAGCTTTTTTTCCACATGAAGACAGTGATAAAAAACTTATTGTAATCACCATAATTTGCTTGCGAGTTTTAGAATAAATAAACATTTTCAGAACTCCTTAAAATGATTTTTGTGCAAAATATATTTATTAAACAAAAGTAAACTACGTAATTCAATATAGTTTACAGATAATTAAAAAAAAAGCGAATTAAATTTTTTTTTATTGGAGTGGAGAAAAAATAGAGATCATGAGTGAAATTATAAATTATTATTTTCTTGAAAGCATTGATGAATAGCGCTTACGATATGACCATGCTAAGAAGAGTTCAAAGATTAAAACAGCAATTGCTATCGGTAATCCTGAGGGAGCTAGGAAAGTATGAAACAGGACAATATTCACAACATTGGGCGCCAGTATGGCGAGAGACAATGGAACCCACATATTGGTCAAAAGCAAAAACCCTCCGACGACTTCAACTCCTTTTATAAGAGAAAACATGTATCCTGTTGAAATTAAAGCGCCCATAAATCCGCTTGCTGCAATAGGCATACTATTGGACATAGGTAGAAAATGAAAAAAGCCATTTAATCCAAAAACAAAAAAAATCAATCCCAATAGAATTTGCACAATCATAACAACTTTATTTTTCATAAAACTCTCCTTCTTAGTAAAATCCTTTTCATTCACTTCATAATAAAATACTTTGCATTTATAAAAGAGGACTCTCTTTTGACATATCTCTTGTAATCGCTTTCTTTTTATCGATTTTCTGTTTTAACTTCATATATCCCTAAGTAATATTTGTTTTTCTGTGTTTTAATTCAATATTATCAAATTATTATACTTATTTAGTATTTGAGTACTAAAAAATATTGACAAAAAAATATAAATTAGAATATAATGTATAAAAGGAGGGGGTATGCTCAATCAATATCTCAATATTGCTAAGGCAATAGAACTGCTTTTTTACCCACAACTTGAAGTTGTAATTCACGATATTATTACTAAAAAAATAATTTATTTAGGCAATGATTTTTCAAATCGAGAAGTCGGCGATGATTCTGTTTTAGATGACATTTCATTTGAACATTCAAAAAAAGTCATTGGACCCTATGAGAAAATAAATTTTGATGGAAAAGTTTTAAAATCAATTAGTATTGTAATTGAAGATAAAAATGAACCAAAATTTTTGATGTGCCTAAACTTTGATCTTTCTATCTTAAATAACTTAGCAAATACGATTGAACTATTTATTGGAAAATCTAGTTATGAAAAATCAGAATCTTTTATTTTTAAAGATGATTGGAGAGAAAAAATTAATGTTTATGTCAATGAAAATCTTAAATCAAAAGGAAAAATATTAAATTCTATAAATAAAGAAGAAAAAAAAGAATTAATTATAGATCTTCAAAAAAAAGGTGCTTTTAAAGCCAAAAACTCTAAAGATTATATTGCAAAAATATTAAAACTATCAAGAGCAACTATTTATAACTATTTAAATGAAAAAGAAGAGCACTAAATATGAATTTACCACTTTTTAAACTAGAGGATTATCTATCTGAAAGAGAATTTTCGACAGATATCATGTTTTCTGGATCTGATATGGAAGCATTTTTAATGCAGGATATTATCAAATTAGCTAAACCAGAAATCTTAGATATTTGGAATAATTTAAAATTAAGTTATACTTATCCACTGGGAAATCCAATTTTATTAAACGAATTAAATAAAAAATATAATTTGGATAATTACTCTGAAAATATATGTACTTTTTCAGGCGCAGAAGAAGGAATTTATGCTGCATTAAATACAATTTTAAATAAAGATGATCATGTTATTGTTTTTTCACCTTGCTATCAATCATTAAAAGAAATCCCTAATAATATTTGTGAAGTCAGTGAAATTCAATTAAAATTTTTAAATAAAAAGTGTTTCTTTGATATCTCAGAAGTTTCAACTTTAATAAAACCAAATACAAAAATGATTATTTTTAATTTTCCACATAACCCTTCTGGGACAATTATCTCAAAAGAAGAATTAAAATATTTAATCGATTTATCAAGAAAACATGGTCTTTATATTTTTTCAGACGAGGTTTATCGTGGTTTAGAAGTGAATCAAACTGATCAGCTGCCTTATATTGCCTCTGAGTATGAAAAAGGGATTAGCTTAGGAGTCATGTCTAAATCCTATGGAATGCCAGGACTTAGAGTTGGCTGGTTAGCTACGCAGGATAAAAAATTATTAAAAAAAATTTCAAATATGAAACATTATTTATCAATATGTAACAGTGCTCCAAGTGAAATTTTATCTATTATATCTTTACAAAATGAAGATTATATTTACTCAAGAAATTTAGCTATTCTTAATAATAATTTAAAGTTAATATCCACTTTTTTTCAAGAACATGATTCTATCTTTGAATGGTATTCTCCAAAGGGTGGCTGTATTGCATTTCCAAAGTTAAAACTAAAACGTCCAGTTTATGATTTTTGTGAGGAATTGAGAATAAAAGAAAAAATTGTATTATTACCGGGTGATATTTTTGATCATGACCATAATCATTTTAGAGTCGGTTTTGGTCGATTGAATATGCCCGAAGCTTTATCGCGTTTAAAAAGATTTATTACAACGGAAAACTTATTATGAAAATAATTTCATTAGATGAAATAAAAAGTTGTTTTAATTTTGATAAAATGCTTAATGAAATAGAGAATTCTTTTATTCAATATTCATTTTCAAATGTTTTATCTGCACCAATTTCACAATTTAAATTTCAAAATATTGATGCAGATATTCATATTAAGTCAGGAATGCTTAAAGAAGATAAATATTTTTTTGTTAAAATTTCTTCAGGGTTTTATGATAATTGGAAAAACTCTATTTCAAATAGCCAAGGAGTTATTGTTGTTATTAATGCAAAAACAGGTAGACCTGAGATCATT
>NZ_WFLN01000004.1:616640-637427 GCF_009208585.1 Fluviispira multicolorata | reverse complement strand
CTTAAAGAAGATAAATATTTTTTTGTTAAAATTTCTTCAGGGTTTTATGATAATTGGAAAAACTCTATTTCAAATAGCCAAGGAGTTATTGTTGTTATTAATGCAAAAACAGGTAGACCTGAGATCATTCTTGATGATCAGGGATATTTGACAGATATCAGAACTGCTTTTGCTGGTGTAATGAGCGCAAAATATTTAGCTCCTGATTGTATAAGTGAAGTTGGAATTTTTGGATATGGAATTCAGTCCTATTTGCAGGCAAAATTCTTAAAAATTCAGTTCCCAAATTTAAAAAATCTGTTTTTATATGGCCGAAGCAAAGATAAAATGGAAAAATTAAAAGATAAATATCAAGAGTTAGGCTATACTGTCTATTTGTCTGATCATGTCGAACATGTTGCAAATAACTGCAAATTATTAGTGACAACGACTCCCTCAAAAATTCCATATTTATATGGAAAGTGGATTAAAGCGGGGACACATATAACGGCTATCGGAGCAGATGACTCTCATAAGCAAGAGTTAGATATTTCTGTATTCAAAAAAGCAAATCATATATTTGTTGACTCTATTGAACAATGCAACAAATTTGCTGTGTGTTTTCATGCTTTAAAAGATGAAGGTTTGTATGAGAATAATATCAATGAATTAGGAAATTTAATTTCTAATTCAAATTTATTCAAAAGAGATCAAAATGATATAACAATTTCTTTTTTAACAGGACTTGCTGCGCAAGATATTGCTATTTCAAAATATGTTATAAAAACTATTTATGATAATATCTTATAAGCAATAATTTTCTGCTAGAAAATTATTGCTTAAATACCTTAAATGAATATATTTATTTAAATTTGGAGTTTAAAAACTTATGAAAAAATATAACCATTTATATGAAAATGAAATTTTAGAAATCATTGAACTGCGAAAAAGTAAAGAATATGAAAATGCTTTTACTAAAATCAATTCTCTAATTCAAAAATATCCCGATGACGCTGTTCTTTATTATCACGCAGCATGGATATGTGATACAGGCAGAACAGAAAAAGAAGCCGTAGAGTATTATTTAAAATCAATTCAATTGGGTTTGTCTGACGAAGATTTATGCAATTTATATTTAGCACTTGGCTCTACCTACCGCTCATTAGGATTGTATGAAAATGCAAAAGAAATTTTTTTAAAAGGGATAAATGAATTTCCAAATTTTAGACCATATCACGTATTTCTAGCAATGACAGAATATAATTTAAAAAATTCAAATAAAGCAGTAGAATTACTTCTTACTCAACTCATTGAAACAACAAATAATAAAGATATTTTGGAATATGAAAGAGCTATACGGTTTTATATTCCAAGGTTAAATGATATTTTTGAATAATCAAAACATTATTTTTAAAGCAGACAGCCATTTGTCAAAGTTCTTACTATTTATTATATGCAATTTAATAAATTTATTACTTGAATTAGACTTCCAAAATGATTAAATTAGTTTAAAGTAACTGAAAAATTCGAAAAAATTTATATATAATAATTAATAACTCAAAGTATTGAAATGCTACGAAATTTAATTCATGTTTTATAGATTACCATTTTATAAATTTGGATAATATGAATTAAAGATCAGTATAATAATAATATAAAATAAAAAATTGATAATTATTATTGACATTTTTAATTTTACACTATAAATGATTTTATCTACTCAAAGTTTTTTATGGGAAATCAAAAGCACAAGGAGAATATGTGAAAAAGAAACATTTATGTCTCTTATTCATTTTGATGAGTCAGAATGTCTCAGGATTTGAGGTAACTCAACTGGATAGTTCAGATGCAAACAATAATTTTTGTTCTGTTCTTGGAGATTTATTATCAAAAAATTATGAAAATAGAATTATTACGAATAATATTATTTTCAAATATACAAGTTTAATAAATGCAGATTTTAGTAGAATTATTTCTTATTATATTGACTATTATTATGACATTAATAATGATAATTATATACTTAAGAATTGCAAACAACTGTCCAATAACTATGTAGCATATTCAATTAATAGATCATATCCATTAATAAAGTCAATCCAAAATAAAATTGAAAATGGACCAGATTTTGAAATTAAATTTTCAAGGAATGAAAATTATTGGAAGATTGATAATGTAACATCTGGGAACTGTAATGATAAAATATATACTTCAATTAAGTTAGAATACGATGAAATTTTTAGAAGGAATAAAATAATTATTCCTTCAGAATTTTATACACATCTCAAACATCAGGTTGAAAATGAAGAGTGCCCTGCACACTCTAAAAATTTATTAGAAACATTTAGTAAACTAATCGAGGAAGCAAAAATATGAAATCAATCTCAATTAAAATAATATTAATATGTATATCTGCTCAACTTATAAATAGTTCTTATGCTAATGATTCTAAATCATGTAAAATCTATGAACATGCAGATCAAAAAGGTCATGCAGTTATTATGAATAATTTTGCATCTCTTAATAATTTTGATAATTATTTTATTCAAAGAAGATCTTGGCATGGTCATTTATTTGGTTGGAGAGGTAGAGATATCTCATTTGATAAGCAAGCATCGTCGATTTCAATAGATCCAGAATGCACTTTGAGTGTTTGGCAATTTAAAGACTATATTGGAGAAGAACAAAATTATTTTAATCCAGAATCTAGTTTAGCTCCGTTTACAAGAAATCTAAATTTAGATGCTTTAGAAGATAAAATAAGTTCAGCTACCTGCTTTTGTGGGCTATATGTCACTCCAATCAAAAGAATAG
The DNA here is from genome assembly GCF_009208585.1 of Fluviispira multicolorata. Classification (GTDB taxonomy): domain Bacteria; phylum Bdellovibrionota_B; class Oligoflexia; order Silvanigrellales; family Silvanigrellaceae; genus Silvanigrella; species Silvanigrella multicolorata. Next base: position 634,634 of record NZ_WFLN01000004.1, on the reverse strand, counting down.
AAGGAAAAGCGAATGAATAAATTTTATATTTTAGGAATTATTTTATCATTATCAATTGTAAAAACAGCATTTACATACGAAATATTTTCTGAAGATGGTCTAGAAAAAGATGAAAGAAACAATGTATATAGAATTGAAAAAATATCAATGGATGCTCAAAAAATATCTTTATATACTGGATTTAATGTAGGCACTATCAATTATGGATATTGGCAAGTACTTTTTAAATCTGGACCAGTACAAAAAGGTATACCAATTTTTAATTTAGGAACATCTGAAGTAAAAGCACATCCATTTTCACTAGAAGTTGAATATGAATTAGCCGCAAAATTTTTTCATGCCCAAGAAAAGCCTTATTTTAATTTTGAAATTTTAAATTTTGGAAACGTTATTTTTTCAAAACCAATCTCATTAAAAGAAATTGGGTATGTAAATGAACAAGGATATCCTGAAAGATTTGAAAAAATAAGCTTTAAAATTAGCAATCAGTTTGAAGCATATGCTATGATGCCAACAATTAATATGAATCATATTTTTGAAAAATATTTTTATATAAAGTCAGTTAATTATAAAGTGATAAAATATAAGAATTAAATTGTCTAAAAGAAGGTCACAATGATAAGAGAAAAAAAATATGCAATAGTGTCATTAATTTTTATATCGTTCTGTGCAAATGCAAACGTTTTTAAAGATGATATAATAAAAAATAACTGCATTTCCGACTACGGCTTTATTGAAAATTGTAATTTTAAAAATTTGTATGAAAAAAAATTAGTTGAAAAAAACACGTACACTTTACCAATGGATTTTTTAATTAATTACTCACGCGGAAAATGTTGTACTTTAAAAAATAATAATATGTGTTCTAATCCTGGAGAAATTAATCTTCAAATATTTACTGGTCATGAGTATAAAAATTTTGAGTATGGAAAAAATAAATTTATTTCTTCCGGAAAATTTTTAAAATTAGTTGATCTAAAACCCTGGGAAACATCAACAACAAGATACTATCAACCTTGTCATCTGGTTATGAATAAACTTCAATTTGATTTCTCATCAAATGCAAAAATTTATCTAAAAGAGTTAATTTCAGAAAGGAATTTAGCAAAAAAATATATTAACTTTAGAAATAATATCGAAGTTATTATAGATGAATTAAATCTTTCATTTGCAGAATTAAACATAAACAATTTCGGAGAAAATTTAGAATCATTTATTAATAGTCTATATTTAATATCTGACATAGATATACCACCATCAGATAAAGTTCTATTAGCATATTTTATAAATAATTTCAAAAGTTTAAATGTATCAATAAAAATTGACTTATTTAATAATTATAGCAAGAAAATATTAAATATTATTGAAAAAATAAAGGTATTATTTGATGATTATTATAAAGAAAATAATCAAATAGAATTTTATAAAATGGATATTGAAATTCATAATATTATAAATGAAGTAAAAGATGATAATAATTTTAAAAGAGATTCTCTTAAAGAAATCATAGATATGTTAGAGGGATAAAAATTGAGAAAAAAAATATCACTATGCCTAATATTTTTAAAATTAAATTTTGATTCACTTGCATATGGTGATGAAAAAAAATACGAATTTAAATTTATGGATAACGCAAAAAGAGTTTTTAATGATGAATTGACAAAATCACTTCCAAGCTTTTTAACAAATTTATATACACAAGATCTTTTAAATAAAAAGTTTTTTTTAGAAAATAATTTAAGAAAATTAGAATTATCTAGCACTAACTTAGAAAATGATTTCAAAGAAATCAAAGAAACTTTATATCGCTTAAATGAAATTTCAATTGCTGACAAAGAATCGTTTAGCGAATATTTAAAAAGTTATGACAAACTTCTTAATTTGAAAGATAATATTAAAAATAATATTTATACATATAGAAACGCAGAAAATAATTTTTTAGAATCAAAAAATATTATGAATAATTATTGCCTAAATACTTCCAAACTAATATCAGCAAAAAGTATGACTTTAGAGCCAACAATATTTGAACATCCAGATCTATCTAATTTAAATTATGAAAAAAGGGATTTTTTTGAAAAGATGGCTCATGATACCGAATATAGCCAATCTTTTATTGGCCATGCAACTATGGTTAGCATGGCAGGCGCAACAGTAACAGCAATTGCTATTGGTTCAGTAGATATTGTGGCAGGAACAGGTGTTCTCATAATTCAAGGCTCGGTAACGGGCCCAGGAATTTTAATAGTATTAGGAGCAGCGTTAGCTACGTTGATTGTTTTTAGTATTTTCTCGATTTTTGAAAATAGGCACAAAGAAAAAAAAGAAAAAGAACGAATGGAAGCAATGAAGAGACGAATGGAAAAAGAATTTAATGAAGCAAATGATTGGTATAAGCAAAATACAGTCTTTAATAAATTAGAAAATCTTCAAGATTTTACATATGATTTATGTGATAAAGATACATATGAATTTATCATGATGAAACATGAAATTCAAAACAATGAAAATTTAGATTGTGAAAGCTTAAATGACACTCATTTTAAATGTAGAGTAGACATACCAAGCGCTCGTAATAATATTAAACTATTAATAGATAATGGAATTACATATATTAGAAAGCGAAACAATGGAGTAGAATATTCTTTAGATGATCTTAAAAAATTAATTAATTTATTTGATAATAGAAATTCAAGCGTTTTTTCAAATAAAGAATTTACTCAATTCAATGATACAGTTTCAAAAAATTATTTTGGCTTAATTAATGAAATATCTAAAATAGAGAAGAATAAATCTAGAATTATAGATAGAATTTCTTCCATATTATCTAAAAATGAGATAAGTATTATTTCAAATAAAATACAATCTAATAATAAAACTGTTAAAGCAATTGAGGCTCTTTACCAGTCTGTTGGAAATGAATTATCAAAAAATTTATACTCTATATTTTTAGAAAATATAAATAATTGCAGAAAATTTAAAATGTTTAGTAACTATATACTCGAAGATATTGACAAAACAAAAGATCAGTTAATTATTAACTATATGGATGAATTTAATAAAGATGGGGTATTTTTTAAAAAAGAAATTCATGAATACATAAAAAATATACATAGAATTAATGATGTAAGAGTTAATGCAATATGCGGTGGCGTAATATGAAATATAAATTTTTAATTCTTTTTTTTATATTTTTATCTTACTCATGCTCTAAGAAAAATGTCGAAAATACAGAAATGGTTGCGCTTAATAAAAATTTATTGGATTTAATAAACTTAAGAGAAAGTTCTGATAATTTTAAATATATAGACCAAATTACAAGTATTTCTTATGAATATAATACTCCTACTACAAATTATACATTTTCAAATAATGTTATTAATGCAAGACATTTAAGCCAAATTGAATATAGAATTTTTCTTCGCGGCACTTATGGGAAATTAAATAAAAGTAAGACCTTTGTAAAAATAATTGATTTCGAAAAACTAATGAACGGATACTTTGAAGAATTGAATGAAATTTCTATTGATCAGCTTAGACATTTAAAAAATATTAAAACTATAAATAGTGAGGATACAAAAGTAAGTGATCTACATTTTGAAAAATTAGAAAATAACAATATTCAAGATAATGTGGATGAAGAAAATAAGATATATTACTTTAATAATTACTTGGCTAAACTAGATGAATATTATAAAAGGAGAGAAATTAATAAATTTTTAGAAACATATGATAAGATAAATAAACTTATGCTTTTTCCTGAGTTTAAAAAGCAGCAAAAATATAGAGATATTTTTGCTGAAATAGGTATTAAATATTTTAAAAATGGATTAATAAAAATTGAAAATTATCCATTAATAAAAATAAACGAAAAAATTTCATACAAAGAATTTGAAAAAGAAATATATAAAAAAATAATCAAAAAATTATATAATAATTCTTTGAATTTAGATAAAAATAAGTTTTTTAGAAACATGTATTATTTATTTTTAATTTCATATTTTAATCCAGAATTATTAGTGGAATTTAATGATACTGATAAATTATTATTTTCTTCAGAACAAATTATTAATGATATAATTATCTATGATTGTCTAAAAAAAATAGAATTATTTAAAAATAAATCCTCTAATAACTATAACTTATTTGAATCATTCTTTTTTGATTTAAGTGAAGAGGATAAGACGGTTTTGAAAAATGTTTATACCATAGAAATGAAAGATGTAAAATTATGATAAAAATAATTATTTTTTCTTCCTTTTTTTTGACTGTTCATGCTAATGTTTTTGCAAATGATATTAAGCAGGATTTATTTAAAAAATATTGCTTAGTAAATGATAATTATTACTTAAAATGTGACTTTAGAAATATTGATTTAACTCCATATTCAAATGAGTTAAAAAATGAAATGCACTTTAATGTTTCATATAAGTATAAAAATTGTAAATTTGATTTTTTAAATATTCAATTATTTTCATATATAGACTATTATAAAATAAACTTAGGTGAGAAAAAAATTGATTTTAATGGATTTTATTTGCGCAGTCGAGATATTTATGAATGGGATACATATACAAATAATTATGATAAATCATGTTCATTTTTTATAAATGAAATTAGGACTTCATTTTCTAATTCAACCAAACGAATTATTGACAGGAAAATTAATTTTGCGAAAGAGTTAAAAAAAACTTTAGATACATTCAAAGAAATGCATAGAGATTTTTCTTATTTGTATAATTTGATAAATAATCTTGATATGTATACTCTAGGATATTTTAATTATATTAAAAACATAGAAAATGAAATCGTAAAAATTAGAAATATTACTGAAAAAAGTTCTATTTCATTCCTAATTTTGGTATCAATTGAACAAGAAATTGAAATGTTAAAAATTTCAAATCCAATAGTGGATAAAAATAAATTTGCAGAAGCTAAAAATAATATCTTAAAAAATATAAATGAGTTATTGTTAATAACAGATATTATTAATGTAAAAAAAGACTTAGAAAATGTAAAATATAAAATTTCTGAAATTCTTTATGAAGCTGAGAGTATTCCAAATTTTGATAAAGATTTACTTGAAATATATAATAAAATATTAAAAATAATTTGATTTAAGGGGTTTATCTAGTGCAGCTAAAATTAGCGTTATTTTTTTTACTAAATATTTTTCTTTGTTATAATGTAAATGCACAAAATTATTATATATGTATATATGGTTCATGCCATAGCTTCCCTAATCCCCCTCCAATCATAGGACCAGTAAATCCAGGAGGACAAATAGGAAAACCTCCTCCAGATAAAGATATTGTCTCTGAAAAAGTCATTCGCTTTTTAAATGATTATCAGAATGAATTTCAGACTACTCTTAATTTGCAGACCCAAAAGGCATTGGAAGGATCTATTGATACTTTAAAATTGATCGAGGAAGCTAAAAAAAAATCAATTGATATGCACAACACTTTGATGAATCTTGCAAAATCACTTGAGAATCAAATTATATTTCAAGAGTCATTTGATAAATTAAGGAGAGAATCACTCTTTAATGATCAGCTTACTCCCCAGATAAAAGCTTTGGAAGAAAAAATTAAGAAAGCATCGGAAGAAATTGTGCTTTCTCGATCTCGGGATAATTTTGGATCAGAAGAAACAAGAAAAAAAATTAAACTAAACTTTCAAAAAGACCTTTTATCTCCTGACTATGACATTGCAACAAATAAAATAAATGAAGCAATGTTGAGGTTAAAATTAAATCAATCAAAAGATGCTTTAAAGAGGCCAAATTTTGTAGCACAAGTAAAAGATGTATTAGATACAGTTTTAAATAAAGAGGGGCTGGTTAAAGAGTACATAAAAGATAATCCACGCTTACAGGACTATAAATTTAATACTAAAATTGATTCATCAAGAAAACTTTTTATGGCAATTGAAATGAGAAGAGCGATTAATAAGGCTCTCCATATTACCCAGTTTTCATACTCCCCAAGCTCAATCGATATTGCAAATAAAGTCTTAGATTTTGCTATTCATGCAGATGAATTATCTAGTAAGGGAAATCGTGTTTGGTCTGATCGATATTTTGATCGCGGATTAACGCAATTAAATTTCTTAACAAAAGAGAAATTAGTCTTTTACACAGATGTTACTTTAACAAATAAAACAAAATCATTATTCAATTTAAATCTAACCTCAGATAGTTATGAAAATTTTAATATCATTGAGGCTGCCAACGATATTTCTTCAAATCTTGAAAAAAATTACAGTCAACAGAATCATATCTATGCTGATCTCATTCTTAACGCAGCCCTTGTAAATGCAAATAACATGAATAGATTTTCGTTTGAACTCGCAATTGATAAGGCATGGGCATTTTGTGATTTTTTAAATGGAACAGCGGCAGGGATTGTCGATAGCTCTAAAAACTTTCTTTATGGCACAGCAAATATGTTGTTATATCCTGCAGACACTATCATAGGTGTTTATGATGCCGCTATGAATATTGATAAAGTTTCGAATTATGTATACGCAAAAATAATAGAGACGATAAATCAATATCCAAATATGACCCCTGAAGAGAAAGGAAAACTCATAGGCTCAATGGCTTTTGAGGTAGGAGGTATGCTCGTCCCTCTCTCAAAAGCGCCGAAAGCAGGAGGACTGTTAGCAGAAGAGGTATCAGCAGCCACTCGCCTGGCTTTAGCGACAGAATATGAAGCCATGGCAAGACGGATGAAGCTCGATAAAATTCCTATAACCCCTCAAACGCTGAAACAAACGGAATATTATCTAGGTAATAACCCAGCTGTAGTGACAAAAAACTGGGGGCATGAGAATTATCAAAAAGTATTTGGACTTGTCCGAGAGAATCCAGATATATTGCCCATCCTAGATAAGTGGAACAATGGAAGTTTTGACAAAGCGGGGGGAGCCAATCAGTTGTTAGCTCATGTGTTTAATAAGAAATATTATGAAGGTACAGATAAAAGATTAAATAATATTGAAAGACACTTCCATCTTCTAAATAATCATTTATCAAATATTTATAAACTGGATGATCCCGCTTTATTCAAACAATCTTTACAGAACTTTGATAAATTTATGGCAGACGTTAAAGCGTTCACTATTGAACAAAAAATAAGCCCCAAAGATCCTAACACAAAATTTTCTTTAATTCAGGCACCAGATACTAGTGATGGTAAATTAAGGTACTACAAACTCGTCGAATACAAAGACAAATATTCAACATTATTTAGAATGAATTCGATAAAAGATTGGCATAAAATTGACAATTAAGGAGAAAAGAATGAGCTTTTGTGAAATAGTTAAAGCGGATTTTTTACAATATGATGAGCCTGACCTTGGGCAGGGTTTTGTAACTCTTTATATTCATGATTTTAAAAGAATAATTCCAGCTTTTTTCTTGTGTTCTGAGCCCCCTTCTAATCTATTTTGCATAAATCTTGGTTATAAAAAAAATGAAGAGATCTTTCTTGAATTTGAAACTTTTCCGCATTCAAAAACAATATGGCTGCAAGACAATGTATCTGAAAAAATTATCACGAGTTCATATTCCAATCGTATGCACGTAATCGGCACTTTTTTAGGCTTTTGCCTTGATGAAGAAAATAACACCCGTTATGCAAAAATAAAAGCAAATGATTTTTTCTTCTTGAAATATGTAGATGACTATCAAAATGAAGTGTATACAAAAGGAAATAAATTATATTTACAGTATATGGTCAATATATCTTTTACAGAAGAAAGAGTGGATATAGTAAGTAAAATGTATAAAGAACTGAATCCAACTTATGAAGAATCCGATGGTTGGCCTTCAGACCCTAGATTTTGGGTAGGGACAAGTTTTAATCCGAAGGACGAAAATAATCCCTTAGAAGAAATGATCAAAGCTGATCCCGAGAAAGTTAGGAGATTACTGGGTAGAGAGAATGAACCACATTATAAATTAAAAAAAGAACATCGTAGTTATGCTGAACATAATTTATTAGAAGAGAATGATGTAAAAAGTATTATGAAATTTGCTAAAAAAATAAAGGAATAATTTGAAAATTTTCTCTCAATCAAGCAATAGATTTTATTCTTCATGCAGATAAATTGGCTGGTAATGACAGTCGGGTTTGGTCTGATAGGTATTTTGATCGTGGCTTAACGCAATTAAACTTCTTAACAAAAGAGAAGTTGGTTTTTTACACCGAAGTTACTTTAACTAATAAAACAAATTGAAAAGAAAAAATGGGATAAATTATATTAAAAGGAATTAAAATGTCTTTTATAGATATAGTAACAACGGATATTTTAAAATATGCATCTCCAAATGAATACGAAGCATTTCCATGCGTTTATGTTCATGAATTAGACAGAATACTCAGCGCACGATTTACTGTGGTGGGATGCCCTGCGAGTTTATGTTGTATACAACTAGGCTATAAAAAAAATGAAAAATTTTTTCTTGAACTTGAAATTTACAATAATGAAATTAAATTTTTGAAAGACAATTGCGATGAAAAAATTGAAACAGATATTTTTAGCAATATATTTTGAAGCTGTCCAACATGATTTTTAAAGGATATTGATTATTTTTAAGAGGATGGTACCTTAGTTTTCGACTAAAAAAACCAAAAAAGGTACCATCATGGAATATAAAGAAATTTTAAGTGCTTCGCAAGTCATGATTCAATTTTTACCAGAGATTAGATCAAGGAAACATGATCCAGCAGAAATCCTTTCTGGAATATTTTATGTATTAATTACTGGCATTCAATGGAGGAATTTAAGCAGGGAATATCCGCCGAAAAGTACTTGCTACTACTGGTTTAAAAAGCTCTCAAAGTTGAATGCATGGAAAGAAACCTACACGCAGTTTTTTGCAAGCTATAAAAAATATTTTAGTGCAAATTTAAACACAGTTTCAGTAGATGGAACTTTTGTAAAAGCTGTTAAGAGCGGAGCAATGATCGGGAAAACTAAGATCGGAAAAGGAACAAAAGTCATGCAAATGGTAGATAAGGAGGGGCTCTTAGTTTCTCTGCATGTTGTTTCTGCTAATCCTCATGAGTCACGCTTACTGATGAAAACTATAAAAAATTCTATATCGCTTACCAAACTTAGATATATACTTGGAGATAGAGCATACGATTCTGATAAACTAGATCTTGAGTGCAAAAAGTTAAGAATAAGTCTTGTTGCATATCATAAACAAAATTGTAAAAACCTTACCCAAGATGGACGGGAGGCGCGAAGGCATAAAAAGCGCTACACTGCTGAAAGAACAAATGCACATTTAAAAAACTATCGAAAGGTTAATGTTCGTTTTGAGCGAGACCCTTAACTAATTGAGAATTTTATATGGATGGCGCATTGCTTAATATTTATTAAAAAATTCAATATTCATAATGATTACTTGGTGGCTTAATCATGTTGGACAGCTTCTAGGATAAATTCAAATAAACATAAATGAAGACTGTTGACAACAATCCTAATAAGCACTTAGCTCCACCTACCACGCATTAGGATTGTATGAAAATGCCAAAGAAATTTTTTAAAAGAAATAAATAAATTTCCAAATTTTAGACCATTTGATGTATTTCTAGCAATGATAATATGTAATTTAAAAATTTATTAATTTTCAGATTTTACCACTTTGTATAAACTTCTACATAAAAAATCTAACTTCGAAAGAGAAATTCCTGCCAAACTAATTCGACCTGATTTTAGGATATAAATACCAAATTCTTCTTTTAAGATTTCTATTTGAATTAGATTTAAATCTGAATAAATAAACATTCCTTGAGTATTAAAGTCAAGGTAAAATTTATTTGCAATTCCATACTTTTCCATTTCGGCTTTGAAAGCCATTTTCACTTCATTAAGATGATCTCTCATTTGAGATAATTCATGTTTCCATTCAAAATCAAGATCTGAATTATTTAGGATCTCACTAACAATCAGAGCTCCATGTAATGGAGGAATAGAATACATAGATCTTATTATTTTACGAACTTGACTCATCAAATTATCTAAATCAGATTGAGACTTGGATATAATGGTTAAAGCACCAACTCTTTCATCATAAAGGCTAAGATTTTTTGAAAAAGAATTTGCAATTAAGACTTCATGAAAATTTTCTATAAAAATTGTGATACCAATCCTATCTTTATCGATACCTTCTGAAAGACCTAAATAAGCTGCATCAAATATTGGAAATAATTTTTTTTCCTTACAAAAAATAGCTAATTGTTCCCACTCTTCTTTTGTGAAATCAAAACCAGTAGGATTATGACAACATGCTTGTAAAAGAATTGCATCTCCAACTTTATAGCTTTCAACTGCACGACTCGCATCTTCTATGCCTACAGTAACATTTTGAATTCCACAATGAATTGCATAATTAACAGACTCAACGATTTCAATGATACCTTGTTCTCTTGTAATCTGACGCTTGCTTTTTAAATGAAGATCGCTACCAGTTACTAAAATCTGAATTACGTGTTTTGAACTTACTCCACCAGCTTCAATAGCAATTTTAATATCATTAACTGTTGCACGACAAAATGTAGCAAAACTGGATATTGTCAGTTTTTTAGAAATTAATTTTGTTGCCTCAAAATCAATGGATGAAGGCGTTGGAAATCCAACCTCAATGCAATCAACACCAGCATTCTTTAGCATTAAATCTAGTATTAGCTTATGAGATGAAGTCATGGAATTTCCTGGTGCTTGTTCGCCATCTCTTAATATTGTGTCATGAATAGTTATTTTTTTCATTTAGCATAATCTTTCTTTTAATATTTTTTCTTTCCACTTCTAAACACACGATAAATATTTACTAATAAAATGATTTAAATTTAGTTTTAAAATTCAAACATATTTTTATTATTTTTTCAAAAAATGAACTCATTATTTTTTTAATATTTTATCAATAGGAATTTTAACTTTTATCATCGAGGCTATAGGACTTTAGTTTTGAGGTCTTATTTTGCCTATATTTTAAACAAATATGCTAAATACCCTGAAACATATTTTTGCATTCAACTTAAAAATTATTTTTAATTCAAATAAATTTCGCTTAAATACTTTAGGGTGTGTTCTCAAATTTTCTCCCAAATGATAGAACACGCCATGTAAATCAATGAAGCGAAATTATTTTTACTTTTATCGTAACGGGTGGCAATGCTTCTGAACTGTTTTAATCTAGCAAATAAATTTTCTACTAAATGACGAATTTTATATAAATGTATATCAAACCCATCATTTGTTTTATCAATAGAATTTTTCTTTTTAGGAATAATGCCTTGAATATTTTTATCTGTTAATTTCTCTCTTATTCTTTTATTACTGTATGCACGATCTGCAATTAAATTTTCAGCATTGCTAGCTTCGATGAGTTGATTTCCTATTTTACTATCGTGAACTTGTCCCTCACTTAAAATAAAATCTATAGGATTCCCATGAGAATCTGCGATCATATGTATTTTACTTGAATTACCGCAAACTGCTCGACCAATACATTCCTTCTTTTTACATTTTGAATTTACCGAATGTTGATGCGCTTTAACTATTGTCGAATCAATAAAGTTCCGTTCATTATCTAATTCTCCACGAATTTTTAAAAATAATTTTTGCCAAATCCCTAATTTTGACCATCGATTAAATTTATTAAATACCGTTGAATAGGAACCAAACTCCGTTGGAAGATCTCTCCAAGGAGCCCCTGTTCGTAACTTCCAAAAAACAGCATCCATAAAAATTCTAATTCTATTTGAAAAATGAATTTTAAATTCTTTAAGTAATGGAGCTAGCTTCGACCACATTTGATCTGTTATCATCAGCCTCAACATGTTTCCCTCTTTCGTTAGACTTGGTAATCCAACTTTTGCGGGAAACATGCCAAAAATCAAGTATTCTCCGATATTTGAGAACACACCCTAATATCATTATTTAAAATAAAAATATGAATTAATTTTAGCTGAAGAGATGAGCTAAAACCATTTTATTAAATTGGTGTGCTTTAATTTATACTCAATATAAATATATAGATTACTCTTTAATAATTAAAAAAATATCAAAATAAACTTTATTTAATATGAATGTAATAAGATTCAATTTAAATTTATTACTAAAATATTTCTTGTATTTATACTCACTCTGTGATGCTAGCAATATATTCAGTTATAATTATTCATATTATATGAATAATTATAACAAATATTAAATTGTTCATTTTTTGAAAATTATTTTATTTTATTTTCAAAAAATGAATAGAAAATTATTTACATGAAACAATTTTTATGGTTAATAATAAATAAAGATTGACTGGGTAGTTAAATATTTTCCTAAATAATGAAACATTGGGATCTCAGTAATGCATTTATTTTCTGAAAACGCTCACAATAATATTTTAAGAGTTAAAAAACAGTGCGAGTTTAGCTTACTAAAAGATCTAAACCTCGAACTCGGAACTTCATATAGCACATACAGCCCTCTAATGTGTTCCATTGGAAAGTGGAATGAATTTCATAGGGAAAATTTATTTGAAATTCTTCCTTCTCAAAAACTTTTTAAGTTTATCACTGATTCTAAATTGCTTAGCAAATTAGAAGAAATACTCACTTCAAATGATAGCACTACTCCTCTTGATTATATTGTTGACAAAGAAAATTCAAGTATCTGTTTTACAAATAATAATAATTCAATTCAAGAAACTGAATTCATAAATTTAATTTCGTCCGCTTCTGACATTATTAATAGATCTGATCCACTATTATTCAGTTTATATTCACGAATGATCAGTTATATTTTTCCCATTTTTCATACTAGTGGTGAAAATTCTTTCACAGCTTTTAGCACTTATAGAATGATGGATAGCATTTTTATTAGTCCTAATATATATTCTTCTCAATATCCAGAAATTGATTATGGTATTCATTTAATTCATGAACTTGGACATCAGATTTTATACATATGGCAGACCTATGATCCTCTCATTTTAAATTCCCATAATACTTCTGCATATTCTGGCGTAAGAAAAACATACCGCCCAGCACTTGCTTCTCTTCATTCAGCAGTTGCATTAGACTTCATGCTGAAACTTTGTCACTCCATGCAAAATTCAAATATTTTTTTATCCACTGAAAATAAATATGTAGCTCATAAAATTGAAGAATTCAGCCCAAGCTTAAAACAAAACCTGGACAGTATTTTAGAATGCTGTTCTTTAACTCAAAAGGGAAGGAGTATTTTGTCTGAAATATTTTTATTGATAAATAATAATACTAATTTAACATTCCAATATAGGAATGCCTTATGAAAAAAACGTTCATTTTAATAACAACAATTGGTATCATCACTTTTCACGGAGCAAATGCTTATGAAATAAATTATAGTAAATTCAATACTGAAGAACTATATTCAAAAGACAATTTAAACATTAAAAACTTAAAAAATAGCAGCTTAAATAAACTTTGGGAGGCAGATATGCCTATAAATTTAAAATCAGTATGGTAATAAGCTATTTTTAAATTTATTTTCAAAAAAATTTTGGGAAATATTTCATATGAAAAAATTATTTAAAATATTTTTATTTATTTTTTTTATACAATGTAAAAGTTTATATGGAGAAAAAATGAAAAAAGATGAAATTGTTTTTTATAGCGCTGCAAAATCAGAAAATCCTTGGATAGAAAATGCGCCTGGTGACTTAAAAAATGTTTTTCATACTGCAATATTAAATTTACTTGTATATATGGACACAGACTTTAACATTAAACCAATAACATTAGAGTCATTCCATTGGGATTATAAAAATAAGTATTATGTTTTAACTTTAAAACCGGATTTATACTTTACAAATGGCCGTAAAGTAACAATTGAAGATTTAGAATTTAGCTTACTTCGCCCATTTTTTGCTGCAGCAAAAAATGTTGGCTCAATGCGACTTATAAATGTAAAAGGGATAGAAAAAATTAAACTAGGAACTCTTTATCAAAGTGGACTAGTAGAAGGTATTAAAATCCTGAGTTCAAATTCATTAGCTGTAATTCCAAGCTCTCCAAATCCAAGTTTTATGTATACTTTAGCTAGATCGAACTATTCTTTAAGGCCAAAAGAAGAATTTAAGAAAGATTTATTAAATTGGAAAAAGTGGCCTATTGGAGTAGGCCCCTATAAAATTACAAATGAAGATAAAGAGAATAGAAAATATACCCTAGAGCTAGTTAATCATAATTTACTAAAAGATGCCCCTAGAAAAATAATTTTTGAATTAGAAAGAATTTCTAAACCAGATATTACATTAAAAGACCCTATTTCTTCAAATGATAGTTCTTTCAAGCATATAGAACTATCAGCGCCATTAGGAGTTAGACTATTTGCATTTAATTACACTTCAAAATTAGGAAACAATGCAGAATTTAGAAAAGCAATTAATTTATCTTTAAAAAGAAACTTAATTACAAAAGAAACATTGATTCCTTCAATTCCGTTAAATGAAGTAGTAACAAAAGGATCTATTGGCCGTTTAAATATCGTTGAAAATCAAGATTTAATAGAAGCTAAAAGACTTTTTAAAAAGGTATTAGGTAATCAAATAGATAGAGTATTTAAAATACCTCATACTCCAGATTCGGATTTTTTAGGAAATTCATATAAAACTGTTATAATAAAGCAATTAGAAATGGCTGGGCTTAAAATTGAATTTATAGAATCAAATAATCTCTGGAATACTTTTCAAGATGAATTTTCAGATTCACCCTTTCGAATGCTTGGTAAAGGTGCTGATTATTATGACCCATTAATGACATTTACAATGTTTAAAAAAGGTAGCCCATTAATCAACTCCTATCCAAATGATGATACTTTAGATACCTTAATGGAAGAAGCAAAGATATCTCCCAATAGAGATATCTTAGGGTTAAGTATTGAGAAACTATCAAAGTATTTCACTGATAATGATATTGCTATTCACTTATTTTCAGTCCCCACCATCGTTCATTACAATCCTCAGAAAATAAAGTCAGTGGGAGAGCAGGTTGGCGGCCAAACTTTTCATTTAGCACATATTACTATGAAGTAAAAATAAATATTTATATACTTAAAGGATACTATATGAGCACAAATGAAATTGTTTTTTACAGTCCAAATAAAGCGGAAAATCCATGGGTAGAAAATGCTGCTGCAGACACAAGATATACTTTTAATACCGCTGTTTTAGGTCTACTTGTTTATATGGATACTGATTTTAATATTAAACCAATAACGTTGCAATCATTTAGTTGAGATTACAAAAATAAATATTACGTCTTAACACTAAAGGAAAATCTTTATTTTACAAATGGACGTAAAGTAACAATTGAAGACTTAGAATTCAGTATTCTTCGCCCTTTCTTTGCGGCCGCCAAGAATGAAGGATCAATGCAACTTATTAATATTAAAGGATCCGAAAAAATAAACCCTGCTGATACTTATAAGAGTGGTTTAGTAGAAGGGGTAAAAATCTTAAGTAGAAATTCCTTGTCTGTAACTCCAAGTGCGCCAAATCCAAGTTTTATGTATACCTTAACTCGGTCTAATAATTCCTTGGTTCCATTGGAAGAATTTGAGAAGGATCTCCTTAATTGGAAAAAATGGCCTATTGGTGTTGGTCCATACAAAATTATAGATGAAGATAAAATAAATAGAACATATACATTAGAACTTATAGATATAAAAAACTACCCTAATGCTCCAAAAAAAATAATATTTGAACAAGAGCGAAAATATAAGCCAGATATTACGCTAAAGGATTTGATATCTTTTAAAGATCAGTCCTTTATTAAAACTAAATTAACAGCTCCAACAGGAGTTAGAATATTTTCCTTTAACTATTCTTCGAAATTAGGTAATAATCCTGATTTTAGAAAAGCAGTCAATCTCGCATTACATAGAAATGAAATAGTCCGTGAAACCTATTCCGTGACTTATCCCTTAAATGAAATGGTTATCAAAGGAGGTATTGGAAGAATTAACTCTTTAGAAAAATATAATCTAGAAGAGTCCCAAAAATTATTTAAGAAGGTACTTGAAAAGCAAAATGATTCTATTTTTAAAATACCTTACTCACCGGATCATGAATACCTTGGAAATAAATATAAAGAAATTATTAAAAAACAACTAAATGATGCAGGATTAAAAGTTGAGTTTGTATTGTCAACTAATCTTTGGAATCCTTTTGTAGGTGAGTTTATAAATTCACCTTTTCGCTTGCATGGTAAAGGGGCTGATTTTTATGATCCACTCATGACATTTACAATGTTTAAAAAGGGGAGTCCATTGATTAATGGGTACCCTAATGACGATCAACTAGAACAACTTATGGAAGAAGCAAAAGAATCACCAAATAGAGATGTGCTTGCTTCAAATGTCGAAAAATTATCACAATATTTTTTAGATAATAATACAGTAATTACTCTTTTTGAAATCCCAGCAATTGCTTATTATAACCCTCATAAAATAAAATCAGTTGGAGAGCAATTTGGAGGCCAAACTTTTCACTTAGCAAATATTATAATGAATAAAGAATAATTATTTAATTTAGGAGAAGTCATGGACACAAATGAAATTGTTTTTTATAGCCCAACAAAAGCGGAAAATCCTTGGATAGAAAATGCTGCCGCAGATACAAGATATACTTTTAATACCGCAGTTTTAGGTCTACTTGTTTATATGGATTCAAGCTTTAATATTAAACCAATTACTCTGAAATCATTTCATTGGGATTATAAGAATAATTATTATGTTTTAACCCTTAAGGAAGATATCTATTTTACAACTGGCCGAAAGGTAACTGTAGAAGATTTAGAATTTAGTATTCTGCGCCCATTTTTTGCTGCAACACGGAATGAAGGTACGATGCAGCTTGTAAACGTAAAAGGCTCTGAAAAGATAAAACCAGGGCAAGTTTATAAAAGTGGAATTGTGGAAGGAGTAAAAATAATTGATGCTCATTCTTTAGCGGTCACGCCGAGTTCCCCCAATCCAAGTTTTATGTATACCTTAGCACGTTCTAATTATTCTTTAGTTCCTATTGAAGAATTTGAGAAGGATCTCCTTAATTGGAAAAAATGGCCTATTGGTGTCGGTCCATATAAAATGACAAACGAAGATAAATTAAAACACCAGTATTCATTAGAACTTATAGATACTCAGAATTATCCCGATGCACCACAAAAAATTATTTTTGCGCAAGAAAGAAACTCAAAACCAGATATCACATTAAAAGATGCATTAATTGTAAATGATTCTTCTTTTTTGCACAAAGAACTGACATCACCAATATATATTCGCATTTTTGTATTTAATTATTCTTCAAAGTTGGGTAATAATCCAGATTTCAGAAAAGCCATAAACCTTGCATTACAGAGAAAACATATTTCAAAAGCCACATTAATAACAACTAATCCTTTAAATGAAATTGTTACAAAAGGAGCCATTGGAAGATTGAATATTGAAGAAGACTATAATAGAATAGAATCTAAAAAATTATTTCAAAAAGTGCTTGGAGAACAAAAGAATAAAATTTTTAAAATACCATATACCCCTGACTTAGAATATTTAGGGAGTAAATACAAAGATATAATTACAAATCAATTAGAAGAGGCTGGGCTGAAAATTGAATTTATTAAATCTGATATCCTTTGGGATACATTTCAAGGTGACTTTCTAGACTCTCCATTTCGCTTAATGGGAAAAGGAGCTGATTTTTATGATCCATTATTAACTTTTACTTTTTTCAAAAGAGGCAGTCCATTGATCAATGGGTACCCTAATGATGATAATCTAGAAAAACTAATAGAAGAAGCAAAAGAATCACCAAATAGAGATGTACTAGGAAAAAGTATAGAAAAGATATCCCAATTTTTTTATGAAAATAATTCAGCAATTACTCTTTTTGAAATCCCAGCAATTGCTTATTATGACCCTAAAAAAATAGAATCAGTG
>NZ_WFLN01000004.1:0-616542 GCF_009208585.1 Fluviispira multicolorata | reverse complement strand
CCAAATAGAGATGTACTAGGAAAAAGTATAGAAAAGATATCCCAATTTTTTTATGAAAATAATTCAGCAATTACTCTTTTTGAAATCCCAGCAATTGCTTATTATGACCCTAAAAAAATAGAATCAGTTGGAGAGCAGTTTGGTGGCCAAACTTTTCACTTAGCAAATATTATAATGAATAAAGAATAATTTTTTTAGGATAAATTCAAATGAACAAAAATAGGGAGAAATTTTATGAAAAATACATTTATCTTAATTACTAGTATTGGTATTATGACTCTTTACGGAGCAAATGCTATTGAAATAAATAAAAATCAAGTCAATGTAAAACAATTAAATTCAAATGAGGAGTTAGAAATTAAAAAGATAGAAGAAAGTTCTTTAAAAAAGCTTTGGGAGATTAATATGCCTACAAATGCACATACAATTAGATAATTAAATCTAATTGTATTTCAAAAAAAATTAATATTAGGATAAATAATTGTGAAGAAAATATTATTTCTAACTTTTATGTTTATTTTTTTAAATTCATATGGAGCAAAAATGAACCAAAATAAAATTGTTTTTTATAGTCCAACAAATGCAGAAAATCCTTGGATAGAAAATGCTGCTGCAGATACTAGATATACTTTTAATACAGCAGTACTTAATTTACTTGTTTATATTGATACAAATTTTAATATAAAACCAATTACATTAGAATCATTTCATTGGGATTATAAAAATAAATACTATGTTTTAACTTTGAAAAAAAATCTTAGTTTTACAAATGGCCGTAAAGTTACAATCGAAGACTTAGAGTTTAGTATTTTACGCCCTTTTTTTGCAGCAATTGGGAACGAGGGTACAATGCAATTGGTAAATGTAAAAGGATCTGAAAAAATTGTGCCTGGACAGGCATATAAAAGTGGTTTAGTTGAAGGAGTAAAAATCCTAAATTCACATTCATTAGCTGTTACACCAAGTTCTCCTAATCCAAGTTTTATGTATACCTTAGCACGTTCCAATTACTCCTTAGTTCCTATAGAAGAATTTGAAAAAGATTTTCTAAATTGGAAAAAATGGCCTATTGGCGTAGGACCTTATAAAATAAAAGATGAAGACAAAGAACAACATAGCTATTTACTTGAGCTTATTGATTTTAAAAATTATCCAAATGCTCCGCAAAAAATTATTTTTGAATTAGAAAGAACCCTTAGACCTGATTTAACATTAATTGATACCTTAGCAGTTAATGATTCTTCATATGAGCGAAGTAACTTAACAGCTCCATTATTTATTCGTATTTTTGCATTTAATTATTCTTCAAAATTAGGTAATAATCCAGATTTTAGAAAAGCTATAAGCATAGCTTTACAAAGAAAACAGTTTTCAAACAAAACTTTAGTACCAACAAAACCATTAAATGAAATTGTAACAAAGGGATTCATAGGAAGGCTGAATATTGAAGAAAATTATAATTTGCCTGAAGCTCAAAAAACATTTCAGAAAGTCCTTGGAAGTCAAAAAAATAATGTATTCAAAATTCCATTTACTCCAGATTTAGAGTATTTAGGTAGAGATTACCGCGATATTATTACTAACCAACTAAAAGAAGCTGGCTTAAACATAGAATTCATTCAATCAAATATCCTTTGGGATACATTTCAAGAAGAATTTAAAGACTCTCCTTTCCGTCTTCTTAGTAAAGGAGCCGATTTTTACGATCCTTTATTAACATTTACTATTTTTAAAAAAGGAAGCCCAGCAATAAATACTTATCCAAATGATGATAGACTAAATCAATATTTTGAGGATGCTGAAGATTCCCTAAACAGAGATGTTCTTAGTAGTAATATTGAAAAATTATCTAAATATTTTATTGATAATAATACAATAATTCCTTTATTTGAAGTTCCAACTGTAACTTATTATAATTCTAAAAAGATAATCTCACTTGGCGAACAAGTTGGTGGCCAAACTTTTCACTTAGCAAATATTATAATGAATAAAGAATAATTATTTAATTTAGGAGAAGTCATGGACACAAATGAAATTGTTTTTTTTAGCCCAAATAAAGCAGAAAATCCTTGGATAGAAAATGCTTCATGCGATACGCGACATTTTTTTATGACAGCCGTAGTGAGTCTACTTGCTTATAAAGATAAAGATTTTAATATTAAACCTTTGAGTTTGAAATCATTTCATTGGGATAATAAAAATAAACATTACATTTTAACAATAAAGGAAAATCTTTATTTTACAAATGCACGTAAAGTTACGATTGAAGATTTAGAATTTAGTATTCTTCGCCACATTTTTGCAGCTACAGCAAACGAAGGAACAATACAATTAATAAATATCAAAGGGGCTGAAAAAATTACGCCAGGAGAGCCTTTTCATAGTGGCAAGGTAGAAGGAGTAAAAATTTTAGATCAATTCTCTCTCGCCATTACTCCAAGCTCACCAAACCCTAACTTTATGCACTTATTTACTAGATGGAATTATTCATTCGTTCCAAGAGAAGAATTAAAAGATGATCTCCTTAATTGGAGAAAGTGGCCTATTGGAGTTGGTGCTTATAAAATTAAAAATGAAGATAAAGAAAATAGAAACTACACACTAGAACTTGTAGACTCTAAAACATATCCTTATGCTCCTCAAACGATTTTATTTGATCAAGAGAGGAAAACGAAACCAGATCTCACTCTAAAGGATGCTCTTTCAACTAAAGATAGTTCATTTAAAAAAATGGAACTAACAGCTCTTCAAAATGTTCGCATATTTTCTTTTAATTACTCCGCCAAACAAGGGAGTAACTCCGATTTTAGAAAAGCTATTAATCTTTCTTTACAAAGAAAATCAATATCTCTATTGACCTTAGATCCAACGCAACCATTAAATGAACTGCTAGCGAAAGGCACAGTTGGAAGAATTAATATTGATGAAAATCAAAATATTGTTGAGGCTAATAAATTATTTAAAAAATCACTTGGATCACAGATAAATGAAATTTTCAAAATACCTTATTCTCCAGATTTAGAATATTTGGGGAATGAATATCGTAATGAATTAATAAAACAGTTTGACGCAGCAGGTTTAAAAGTTGAGTTTGTATTGTCAACCAATCTTTGGAATCCTTTTGTAGGAGAGCTTATAAATTCACCTTTTCGTTTGCATAGTATCGTTGCAGATTTTTATGATCCACTTATGAGCTTTGCAATGTATAAAAATGGAAGCCCCTTAATAAATTGTAATCCCAATGACGATAAATTAGAGCAACTATTAGATGAGGCAAAAAAGTCGTCGAATAAAGATGCACTAGAGCAAAACATTGAAAATTTATCAAATTATTTTAATGAAAATAATTTTGTGGTTCCTCTTTTAGAAATTCCAACGATTGCGTATTATAATCCGCAAAAAATAAATTCTATTGGTGAGCAATTTGGCGGTCAAACATTCCACTTAGCAAACATTATTTTGAAAGGGTAATAATATAAATATAAAGGTTTTCCTTCAAAATGAAATCGTAAAGAAGTCAAAAAAGGATACTTTAGGTATTATTATATTAGCTACATTATTCTTTTTTGGCTCCGTGTCTTTATTTATTTATCAATTTTATTTTACCATTCCCAATAAATTACTCACTCTCTCAATTCCTAGTATTTTGCATTCCTTTGAAAAAGGAGATGAGTTTTCCATTAAAAACAAAATTTCATACCTGATTAAAACAAATAGCTTTTGCACTCTATGGATTGAAGATAAATCGAAATACATTATTCAGCCGGATAATTCTATATGCAGCCCTTTAATAAAAAATTATTCTGAAAATTTTATAGTTAAAATGCTTAACTACCGATTTTATATTATTCAGAAAAAACATTTTTCTGAAAATAATTATCCCTTTATTTATACTATTAAAGAAATAGAAATGTACCTTATTCTTCTCATTTATTTATCATTGATATCTATTATTTTTCTGGTATCAAAGCATTTACTTAAAATAAGGCTGAAAAGTTATCAACAATTTGTTAATCAAATTAAATCGGCTGAAATGACTGGCATAACAACATCTATCAGGATGCTTGCCCATGATATCAGAGCTCCATTTTCTATGTTAAAAATCATTATTTCATCCATTGAAAAATCAAAAGATCTCGCTGATATGAACTTAAAAGTAGCAAAATCAAAAATAGACCTCAATATCTATCTCGATAAAGTTACATTTATGTTAAATGATTTTATGCATTTTGGCAATAAAGAAAAAGAAAATATTGAAAGCTTTAATCCTGAAGATTATATATATAGTTCACTTGTAAATTCTTCCAAAATAAATGATAATTGTAAAATTAATTTTTCATACAGTTTTTCACATACTCATAATATTTCCTTTCCTAAAATCCAATTTGAAAGAATCTTAAATAATCTCATTTCCAACGCAATAGAGGCAATGAATGGAATTGGGAATATTTGGTTTTATACAAAAAATATTAGATGTAAAGACCTTTTATTTATTGAATTTTGTTTTGGCAATAATAACTCATATATTTCTGAAAAAAATAGACAAAAAATATTTGAACTTAATTATACAATGGGAAAAGAAACAGGAAATGGTATAGGATTATATAGTGTAAAAACACTAGTGGAATCCTCTGGAGGAATAGTTTATTGTAGATCAGATATGGAAAAAGGTGTTGAGTTTATTTTCACACTCCCAGCATCTTTAGATAAAGTGAGCATTCCAAAAAATAAAGTATTTCTAGACAGCTCTGATTCTATTTTGAAACTCAATATAAATAAATATTTAGAAAAAAGAAAAGAACTCAGTATAGATAAAATTAAGAATATTAACCATAATATTTTATTAAATAAAAATATAATATCTGTCCTCTTAATAGATGATGAAGAATCTTATTTAGAAGCAATGTATGATTTTGCTATTGAAATTTTTTCTGAATCAGAAAAAAAGATCTATTTTTATAAAGCGACAAATTATGATGAGGCCATACGTATATATAATGAAGAAAAACCTAATATTATTATTTCTGACATTGATTTAAAAGACAATTTTCATGATGGATTTGATATTATAAAATATGTACATGCAAAAGATAAAAACTGTTACATTTGTATTCATACAAATCGAATTTTTTCAAAAGATCGGGTATTTGAAATTGGAGCTAAGCAATTTGTTGAAAAACCAATTGGAAAAATTGGTATATTTGAAATTTTTAGCAATTTTTTATCACAAAAAGAGCAAATAAATTATGAAAATAGTTTAAATTCAAAGGAAACTGTTTTAGTTGTAGATGACAGTCCTTTTTATCTTAAAATGTGGAAACTTTCGTTAATTGATGCTAATGTCTTTGCATTTGAAAGTCCTGAAGCCCTATTTGAAAAAATACAAGAAGACTCTGCATTATTAAAAAATACCTCTTGCATTATTTTAGACTATTACTATGAAGGTATCACACAAAATATTGTGCAAATGAATTTTGTTGATTTGTTAAGAAGATATGGTTATAAAAAAGCATGCTTTTTATCTTCTGAGGTGTGTTGTGGTCATCAAGAACTTAAAGTTTTTGATGGTTTTATCGAAAAACAGCCCAAGACTTTTTCCGAAATTAAAGACTTATTTCCAGAAAAATTTATAAGGATGTAGCTATGAAAAAAGTTTTAAGTGAGGATCAAACAAAATACTACGCAAAAAGAATTACGCATTTTTTAAAAGGTTTTCGAAACCGTTCTCAGTATTCGATTCAAAATATTGCAGACATTTTAGAAATGTCCCTTTCAAACTACCGAAAACTAGAAATAGAAGGTTATCCTGAAGATAGCAAGTTCATGAATGCAGTTGAAACCTTGTGTGCTTTTGGAAGTCTTGACAATATGTCATTACATGAATTCGCTTATTATTTAGACAATCCAAATAAGTTTTTATTTTCAGAAATTAAAAATAATCTTTCTTCAAATGAAAGAAATTTATTTGGCTGGGAAAAAATATTGTTGGAACATTTTCATACATTAGATTTGGATACCCGTACTGAATATATGCAGGTATTCATGTCTCATAAAAAAGATTCTTCAGACTTAGAACGGATCATTAAAATCTCTTTATTAATCCATGATGTTATCATAGAAAAAATCGGAAAAAATAACCTTAAATTATTTGATTCGCTTTTGGAGTATGTTTTTACAAAATCCAAAAACAAAAGTCAACATCGAATTGATTCTGCAATTGAATTACTTTCAAAGTTTTTTAAATCCAGTTATAATTAATTAATAAAAAATAATATGATTTCCAGTATTATCAATATAAGTGTGTCTTATAATCAAAAACAAAATCTTCCTTTTACATACTATCCCAGTCAAATAAATTGTTAATTTTATAAATAAAATGATTTGCATTAACTTATTTATAAAAATGTAATGTTGTAAAATAAAAAACTCATTTTATAGAGTGATCATAGCATATTTAAATTTAAGACTTTCAATTCGTTGACTAAATAAACTTCATTTAATAAATTGAATAACTATGGTAAGACATTTCTAAAATTATTTTAGAATATATTTATACGAAACAGTTATTTTTACTTACCAATTCACTTTGAATTATACTTACCAAATTGATTATTTCTTAATTCTCTATTTTATTTATTATAATTATTTAAATTACTTGTAATTAAATTCCATCTGATTTATAAGGATTGATAAATAAAAATGCTTTAACATTTTCCTTAGAGAAGATAAAAGTATGTAGAAAATATCCATTAAAAATAATTTTCAAGGATACTAAACATTAGGAATTAAAAAATATGAATAATAAGATACTTCTTACTCCATTTCAAAAAACATTTTATTTTGAATGGAAACTTGATCCAACTCGCACAGATTATCATATGGTTTTAGATCAAGTTTTAGAAGGTGAGCTAGATATTTTAAGGTTAAATATCGCATTAAAAAGAATAATATCAGAATGTTATATTCTCAACTCTCACATTGAAGAAGATAATGGAGAATACTATTGGGTAAAGAATAATAAAATTTTAAAATTATCATATTTTGAAAATATTACGAATTTTTCTGATGTAAAAAAATTTATTGAAGAAGGATTTGATCTTGAAAGTGGTCCTCTATATAGATATGGATTATTTAAAATTGATGAAAAAAAATATAGATTTATTTATATTAAGCACCATGCTTTGATTGATGGAGCCTCTACTCAACAAATATATTCTGAAATTTCTAAATATTATAATTATGAAAATTATTCTATTGGTATGAGTCTTTCTGATCAATATGAAAATATTGCAAAACTCACTCACAGCTTAAGAGATGAGCTTGAAAAAAACAAAGAAAATAATATAAATTTTTGGAAGAAAAAACTACTTGATTGTGAATCTTTAGATATATCATTTTTAAAAGATCCTACATTAAAATGTAAGAAAAAACTTTCAAAAAGAGAAACTATCCAAGAGTATTTTGGTATTAGTGAAATCAAATTTTCTTTGAACAAGGAGGTATTTTTAAAAGTAAGCAAAATTAAAAAGAAATATGCTATAACACCTTATCTCTTTTCTAAGATAATTTTTGCGATTACCCTTTTTAAATACACTAAGCAAGAAAGATTCTGCATTTCCTACCCAATTGCTATTAAAGAAGGAATTGATCTTGTATTTGGCGCAAACGTAAACATAAATATTTTGCCATTTCATTTGCAAGATAATATTACAGTGGAAGATATTATTTTACAATGTAAGCTATTTTTTAAGTCATTAAAAGAAGAGAAAATCAGATATAGCTATTTTCCCATTTATGATATTATTAATTATACTAAAATGAATTTAAATTCAGCTACATTT
Source organism: Fluviispira multicolorata (assembly GCF_009208585.1). Lineage (GTDB taxonomy): Bacteria > Bdellovibrionota_B > Oligoflexia > Silvanigrellales > Silvanigrellaceae > Silvanigrella > Silvanigrella multicolorata. The sequence continues at coordinate 608,701 of NZ_WFLN01000004.1, read as the reverse complement.
TCTAGTGCAAATTTTCAAAATATTTTACTTGAACTTGATGGGATAAAATCTTCAATTAGTGAAAATTCAAATATTGCTTTGACAAATGAATTCATTTTTGAATTAGAAGCTACAAGTCAAGGGATTAATTTTAGAGTAGATTATAAGAATGATATTATTTCCGATGATCTTATCAAAAACTTCACTAAAAACTATCAACATATATACTCTGAAATAGTGGATGATCTATTAAATGATCATAGCTTAGGATTTTTACTTAAACCAATTCAAAACTATAATGTATTTTTAGAAGAAGATTATGAAAAAATTATTAATAATTGGAATGATACAAAGGTTGAATTATCAAACAAAAAAACTATACCCCAACTATTTGAAGAGCAAGTTGAAAGAACTCCTTTTCATACTGTATTAGTTTGTGGAAGTCATTCTTTCAGCTATCGTGAGATAAATAAAAAATCAAATCAATTAGCTCAATATTTAATAGATAATTTTGAAATAAAGCCAGAGACATTAATTGCTCTAGCACTTGATCGCAATGTGCATATGCTTATTGCGATCCTAGCAACTTTAAAGTCAGGAGGAGCTTACGTTCCTATTGATCCTGAGTTTCCCAAAGAAAGAGTTCAATATATAATGCAAGATACAAATGCAAAAATACTATTAACAAATAAAATTCATAAAGAAAATTTGTTAAAATATTGCATTGAAAATTCAATCAATGAAAACATTGTTTCTAACAAAAGAGATTCCTCTGCATTAAAAATTATTTCGATAGATTCAGATGAAATACAAGAGATTTTATGTACACAAAAAGATTCAAATCCTATAGTTGAAATAACAGAAAATAATTTAGCTTATATTATTTATACATCAGGAACAACAGGTAAGCCAAAAGGTGTTTTAATTGAACAAAAGGGAGTTGTTAATCTTGCAAATGAGAATGCTAAAATAGTTTCTTCTTATTTAGGTAACTCAAACATAAATTGCTTATGGTATGCAAACTATGTCTTTGATGGACATATCTGGGAATTATGTGCGAGTATTTTTCATGGGCATAGTTTGCATCTTTTATCTGACGAAATTCGTAAAGATATTAATTTATTATCAGATTATATTCTTGCACATAAAATTGATCTTGCTGTTTTGCCACCAGTTCTTTTAAGCAAAGAAAATATTTTAAAATTAAAGATATTAGTTGTTGGAGGAGACAAGACAAATAAAGAGATTCTTGATTGCTATTTGAAAAATAAAATTAAAGTTTTAAATGCTTACGGCCCAACAGAAGCAACAGTCGAAGCAAGTATTTATACCTATAATAGTGCTGAAGAAGCAAATATTATAGGAAAGCCTATTATAAATAACAAAATTTATATATTGGATACAAGTCTAAAACCAATGCCAATAGGAGCCATTGGAGAATTGTATATTGGAGGAGAAAATTTAGCCAGAGGTTATTTAAACAGAATAGAATTAACTTCGGAAAGATTTTTAAATAATCCTTTTCAACCAAAAAACTATTTAGAATCTATAAAAAATTCTTATATTTATAAAACAGGTGATCTTGCTCGTTTTTTACCGGATGGAAATATTGAATACATTGGGCGTAATGATTTTCAAGTTAAAATTCGTGGATTTCGTATTGAACTTGGTGAGATTGAAAATATATTACTAGGATATCAAGATATTGAACAAGTAGTCGTTATTGCAAAAGATATTGAGCAAAAAAATACAAACTCTACACATAATAAAACCTTAATTTGCTACTATGTATCTCAGCACAATATTATTGATAAAGAGCTTGCCCAATATATGTCAGAAAAACTTCCTGATTATATGATTCCAAGCTTTTTTGTTTGTCTCTCTGAGTTACCATTAAATGCAAATGGAAAAGTAGATAAAAAAAGACTACCAGAAGTAGAACTTAAAAGCAAAGAAAACTATGTAGTACCAAAGAACATTCTTGAAGAAAATATATGTACCATTTGGGAGGAAGTCTTAGGAGTAGAAAAGAATACTATTGGAATTCAAGATGATTTCTTTAAGCTTGGTGGGGACAGCATCATTTGTATCCAAATTGTGGCTCGATTACGCCATAGACACGGAATTATTCTAAGTGTAAAAGATATTTTTAAATATAAGAGAATTGAAAAAATAGCACAGTTTTTATCAAATGAATCTTTAAATAGCAAAGAGGAATTAGCTATTAAGAGTGAACAAGGACAAATAGTAGGAGAGTCATTGTTATTGCCAATACAAAAATGGTTTTTTGAAAATGAATTTCCAAAAAGCAGTCATTGGAATCAATCTTTTTTAATAAAAACGCCGAAGTTAGATTTTGCTAAATTACAGAAGTCTATTGAAAAATTAATTGAGCAACATGATTCTTTCCGATTCGTTTATACTAAAAAAGATGATAATTGGTGCCAAAGTTATTCTAATGAGTATCCAATCAACAGTATAAATTTTTTAGATGTAAAAACATTGTATGAAGAAGAAGGAAGTAATAGTTTTTCAAATAAAATAAACGATATTTTTACAGGCTGGCAAAGTAACTTTTCACTTGAAAAATTTCCTCTTTTCTCTTTTGGATATGTGGAAGGATTTAAAAATGACAGTGCAAGAATATTTGTTGCACTCCATCATTTACTCGTTGATGCGGTTAGTTGGCGTATAATTACAGAAGATCTTCAAACTTTATATGAAGGAAAAAGCTTAGCTAAAAAAGGAACAAGCTATAGGCAATGGGTAGGTGCCATTCAAGATTATCATATTTCTCATAAAAATGAGAAAATATATTGGGATAAAGTTATTTTAGATTTCAAAGAAATATCTTCTTCACAAAATAAAAGCCTTTCTAACTTTGTTACCTCAAATAAAGAAAGAAATCGGGTAGAGTTTAAATTATCAAAATATATGACCAAACAATTGTTAAATGAATGTCATAGTGCATTTAACACTCAAGTAAATGATATTTTAGTCGCAAGTTTTTCTGATGCGCTTTCAAAATTTACAGGAAACACCACTCACTGTGTTGCACTTGAAGCTCATGGTCGAGAAGAAATCGAACAAAATATTGATATCACAAAGACTGTTGGCTGGTTTACATGTATGTATCCAGTTCGTCTTGAGAAAAAAAATGATTTTGCTCAACAAATTGTTGCAACTAAAGAGACACTTAGAAATATTCCAAATAATGGAATTGGATATGGATCTTTTTATGGTTACAATAGTGATACCTTACCTCGCATAAGCTTTAATTATTTAGGTAAGTTGGATAATATAAATGATAAATCCGTTTGGCAAATTGCCGCCGAAGAGAGTGGTACAGCAATTCATCCGTCAAATTTAGATAATAATTTCATAAGTGCAAATGGAGGAATTTTAGGAGAAAATCTTTTCTTTATTTTGGACACTCATTTTAGCAAAAGCATTGCAGAAAATCTCTCTCACTATTTTAGCGAATCACTTGAAGAACATATTCATTATATTATAAATTTAAACCGAAATTATTTAACAAGTAGTGATATTGATCATGTGCTTAGCCAAGAGTATTTGGACTTCTTGCAAAAAGATAAAGAAATTGAAAATGTTTATTTAGCGAATAGTTTGCAGCAGGGCTTTGTGTATCATTCTTTAAAACAAGGTGAAAAAGATGAAGCTTATATAGAACAAATAGTTTGGCAATATGAAAACGAGATCGATGTAGAAAAATTAAAAACAGCATGGGAACATGCTATACACAAGTATGAGAATCTTCGTTTGCGTTTTGCATGGAAAGAAGAAATTGTTCAAATTATTGACAAAAAATCAAGCCTTCAATGGAGTTTTATTGATTTATGTCAGGATAAAAGTGAAAAAAATAATTTTTTAAATGAGCTACAAAAAAAAGATAGATCTCATAAATTTAATTTAAGTGAAGGTAATTTGAGTCGCGTTTATTTAGTAAAAATCGAAGAAAATAAATATACTTGTGTATTTAGCAATCATCACGCTATTCTTGATGGCTGGAGTAATTCTATTTTACTAAATTATGTTCATACTGTGTATTTAAATTTAATAGATAATAAGCTTATTAATACGACACCAGATACCTCATATAGCGAGACACAAAAATATCTTAATGCGCATAAAAATGAAAATATAAATTATTGGAAAAATTATGTTTCTCAAATTGAGGATAACTTAGATTTAAGCAATTTATTATCTGATAAAGCAAAAGCTCAAAATTTATCTTGCACTGAATATAGCTTTATTCAACTTCCAATGGAAAGCTCCTTTTCCATTGAAGGCGATATGTATCTATCCTTAAAGCAAATTTGCCAAAATCATTCTGTTAATTTAAATGCTTTACTGCAATTTGCTTGGCATAAGGTGCTTAGCATTTATTCTAACAGTTCTCAAACTACAGTTGGAACAACAGTTTCAGGGAGAAACCTGCCTGTTGATGGAATCGAAAATTCAGTCGGTCTTTTTATTAATACATTACCTCTTTTTGTCCAACATGAAACTTCTAATAATAAGAGAGTAATAGATTGTATTAAAGAAATTCAAGAGCAAATTAATGAGATAAATACGAGAAGTAACATTAATCTTACAGACATCCAAAAAAATGGAAAAAGACTTTTTGATAGCATTTTTGTTTTTGAAAATTATCCGAATATGATACCCAAAGAGTTTGAGAATAGAATTAAAATTCAAGTAAGAATGCAAGATATTTTTGAAAAACTTGATTATCCTTTAAGCGTAATTGCGTATGAGCGAGGATTATCACTCTGTTTTAAACTTAAATATGCGGGTGAACTATTTAGTGCATCAACTATAGAAAACTTATTATCTATAGTTAAAGAAATATTAGGACAGATTTCTAATATTCCAAATATTGAATTAAATTCTCTTAGCTATCTAAATAGTGATCAGTATAAGAAAATAATAGAAACTTGGAATTATAGCTCAAATTATATTTCATGTAATAAAACAATTATTGAAATATTTGAAGAAAAATCTTCTGCATTTAAAGATAATATAGCACTTGTTTATAAAGATGAAAAAATAAGTTACAAAGCTCTAAATGAAAAGGCAAATCAATTGGCTCATTTTTTAAAAATGAGCTATGAGATAATTGAGAGCCCCTTCATTGCAATTTGTTTAAATCGCAGTGAACAAATGATTATTACTATTCTCGCTATATTAAAACTTGGTAAAGCCTATGTCCCAATTGAGCCAAATCTTCCAATTGATCGCATTCAATATATTTTAAAGGATGCAAAGCCCAGTGTTGTGCTTTTAGATGAAGAAAATACTGCCCGTATTGAAAGTATTTATCCGACAAAAACGATCCCTATTAATTCAATAAATATAGTTTCGCAAGTTTTAAAACAAGAAAAAAGTAATTTATCTGAAAATTTATGCAGAAATAAATTGGCCTATGTCATTTATACTTCCGGCACCACAGGGCAGCCTAAGGGAGTCATGATGGGCCACGAGAGTTGTGTGATTCGTATTTTATATATGATAAAACAAAATGAAATGAATCAATATGACTCTTTTCTATTTAAAACAAATATTATTTTTGATGTTTCATTTTCAGATATATTTTGTACTTTAATTTCTGGTGCAAAACTATTTATTACTGAAAATGTTTTCAATATAAATGAATTAGAAAAATCTATCAAAGAAAATAACATAAGCATTTGTCACTTTGTTCCATCACAGTTTAAAATATTTTCTGAAGAAGTAAATTTAAATGAACTAAAGTCTTTAAATAAAATAATGTTCAGCGGAGAATCCCTTGAGCCTAAATTAATAAACCAATTTATGGAAAAGGAAAAAATATTTTTAAATTACTATGGTCCAACCGAAACAGGCGAAGTGACAGTTAAAAAATATTCATTAGATCATTCTAAATTAGAGCTCAACTCAAATAGATCATTCATTGGTAAAGCATTTGAACAGTCTAAAATATATGTTTTAGATAAAAATTTAAGTCCAATGCCTATTCAAGCTGTAGGAGAGCTTTATGTCGGTGGGATAAATATCGCTCAAGGATATTTAAATAAACAGCTATTGAATATAGAAAAATTTATAGATAATCCATTCCAAAATGAAGAGGATAAAAAAATAAATGGCAATGAGAAAATCTATAAGACAGGTGACTTGGTTCGTTGGTTAGAAAATGGTGAGCTTGAATATATGGGGCGCAATGACAATCAAGTCAAAATTCGAGGTTACCGCATAGAGCTTAGCGAAATTGAAAGTACCCTTACAGGTTTTCAAAACATCAAGCAAGTTATAGCTATCGCAAAAGAATTTAGAAATACGCATAATTCTGCTAATCAAAATAAAAGTATTGCATGTTACTATATTTCAAAAAATAAGCTTAATGAAGAAGAGATTATTCATTATTTATCAACAAAACTTCCTGATTACATGATACCAAGCGCTTTTATTCATTTGGAAGACATGCCACTGACTGCTAATGGTAAACTTAATCACAAAGCTCTGCCTGAACCTGAATTTCAAGAGAAAAACAACTATATAGCTCCACGAAATGAATTTGAAAAAAATATTTGCTCTATTTGGGAAAATATTTTGTCACTGAAAGAGGGAACTGTTGGAATTCAAAATGATTTTTTTAGCTTGGGTGGCAATAGTATTTCTGCAATTAAACTTGTGAATCAAATTAATAAAAAGATAGAAATTGATATTTCTTTGCAAGATGTACTAGAATTTAAAAATATAAATAGTATATTAAAAAATTCAGAACACACTAGAGTAAAAAAGGTTGAGATAAAAAAGCTTAATAATATTAATATTGAAGAGCAAAGTCTTTCTTTTGCTCAAGAACGTTTGTGGTTTATAGAAAAATTAAGCGAAGGCATGAATAGCTATAATGTCCCAATGCTTTACCTACTTAACTCTAATATAAATTTTGTTTCGTTAAGTCGCTCTTTACAAGAAATTATTTCAAGGCACGAAATTTTAAGAACAGTGATTAAAGAGACTTCTCAGGGCATAGCTTATCAAATTCCCCTTACAGAAGGTGAGTATTTATTTCATGTCAATAAATTTGAATGTAAATCAAAAGAAGAGTTTAAAAGTATATTAAAAAAAGAAATGAATTATATTTATGATCTAAGTCAAGAAATCCCTATTCGTATTTCCTTATATACAATAGCCAATAAAAAGGGCAATCAAGATCACTATTTAAATATTATTGTTCATCATATTGCATTTGATGGCTGGTCTGTTGAAATCTTTCTAAGGGAACTTTCTACATTATACCAGTACTATGAAAATAAAATCGATAATCTGAATTTAAAAGAGAAAGTACCACAATTAAATATTCAATATAAGGACTTTTCTTATTGGCAGAAAGATTATCTTAAAAACAATATTCTAAAAATGCAATTAGAATATTGGAAAAATAAATTCACGGGATATGAAACATTGGATCTTCATACTGATAAACAAAGACCACTCCAAGTGAGTTATGAAGGCAGAAATGTTTATTTTGAAATTGACCATGCTTTATCAAATGAATTAAAAACTCTTGCAAAAAAACTAGATGTATCTCTTTATAGTCTTTTTCTTTCTGCCTACTATTTAATGCTAAGTTGTTTTAGCGGACAGAAGGATATTATCGTAGGTTCTCCTATTTCAAATCGCCATTACAATCAGATTGCAGATTTAATAGGATTCTTTGTAAATACCTTTGCTTTGCGTGCAGTCATAGAGCCTGAAATAAGTTTGATAGATTTTATTAAAGGGATAGGAAATGAAGTTATTGAGGCTCAAAGAAATCAGGATTTGCCATTTGAAAAATTAGTCGAAGAAATTTTACCAACTCGAGATCAAAGTAAGCATCCTTTATTCCAAGTATTATTTAGTATGCAGACTTTAAATGCAAAACAAGTTAAAAGCTTTGAGTCTGATTTATTTAATAATATACAGGAATGCAGCCTTATATTAAATAGTTTATACAGTCCTGCAAAGTTTGATTTGAGTCTCTTTATTGATGACAATATAGATAGTTTTTTAGTATGCTTTAACTACTCTACAAGCCTATTTTATGAAGAAACAATAAATAATTACTTGGCTGTATATAATAAAATATTAAAAGAATTCTGTTTGTTAAATGGCAAAGATTTGAATAAAGAATTTTGTTTAAAGCAAATAAATTATTTGCCAGATGAACATTTAGAAAAAATATCTTCTGCTTGGAAAACTCCCGCTGTTTTTTATCAAAAAAATAAGACGATTTCTCAAATTTTTGAAGAACAAGTGGAAAGAACACCTTTTCATATTGCACTTGTGAGCGAAAAAAATAAACTTACATATGGAGAGCTAAACCAAAAAGCTAATCAGCTAGCAAATTATTTAAGGGAAAACTTTATAATACAACCTGATACATTTGTTGCTCTTTGCTTAGGACGAAATGAACATATGTTAATTGGCATTCTCGCTGTTTTAAAAGCAGGAGGAGCATATATTCCAATTGATCCTGAATTTCCAAAAGAAAGAATGGAATATATTCTACAAGATACAAAAGCAAAAGTGTTACTCGCAAATGACATATATAAAGATATGCTGCTAAATGACAAAATTAACTTGATTAATGAGATTAATAGTCCTTTGCATGATTTAAAAATTGTTTTCGTAGATTCTAAGAAAACAGAACAAGACATATTTTTACAAAAGAATGATAATGTTAACTCACAAGCAAAAAGTCATCATCTTGCCTATATTATTTATACTTCAGGAACAACAGGCAAGCCAAAAGGCGTTTTAGTTGAACACAATAGTGTTGTGAATCTCATAGAAAGCCAAAGAAAGTTTATTTCTCAAGAATTTGGAGATAAATTAATCAAATGCTTGTCATTTGCAAACTATGTTTTTGATGCCCATGTATGGGAATTAAGTGCAAGTATTTTTCATGGACATTGTTTATACTTATCAAATAATGATACGCGTAAAGATATTTATTTATTATCAAAATATATCAATACAAATGAAATCCAAGTTGCAATGCTCCCCCCCTCCCTTTTGGATAAAGATAATTTGTTAGACTTAGAACTACTTCTTGTTGCTGGAGATAAAACAAATAAACAGATATTAAATGCTTACTTAAATAAAAATACAAAAGTGGTGAATGCTTATGGGCCAACAGAAACAACAGTGATCTGTTATACTCACAAATATAAAAGCGCTGAACAAGTAAACTGGGTTGGAACCCTTGTCGCAAATGACAGAGGGTACGTATTAGATCCTCATTTAAATATTCTACCCATTGGAGCCGTTGGAGAACTTTATGTTGGTGGTGTAGGGGTCAGTCGAGGCTATTTAAATAGGGATGATTTAACTTTAGATAGATTTTTTAGCAATCCTTTTCAAACAAAAGAAGATGAAATCTGTGAAAGTAATGCACGCATTTACAAAACAGGAGATTTGGTTAAATTATTACCCAATGGTGAACTAGAATATATAGGACGTAATGACTCCCAAGTTAAAATTCGAGGCTTTCGTATAGAACTTGGAGAAATAGAAAGCGCTCTTTTGGGGATCAAAAATATTAAACAAGCAGTCGCTATAGCAAAAGAATTTGAACATAAGAGCAGTTCTTCTAGTCACAATAAAACTTTAATCTGTTACTATATTTCAGAAAATAAAATTGCTGAAGAAGAACTGAAGCATCACTTATCTGAAAAACTTCCAGAATATATGGTACCAAGTTATTTTGTTCATCTTATCGAGTTGCCTTTAAACGTGAACGGAAAGCTTGATAAAAAAGCTCTTCCTGACCCTGTATTCCAAAGCAATGAAAATCATCTTGCGCCAAGAAATGAACTCGAAAAAGGTATTTGTGCTATTTGGGAAGAAATTTTAGGATTGCCAACAAATTCTGTTGGTATACAAGACAACTTCTTTAGCCTAGGTGGCGACAGTATTATGAGCATTCAAGTTGTCGTTTGTATGCGCAACAAAATGGGTGTTGAAATTAGTGTAAAAGATATTTTTAATTATAAAAACGTTTCTAAAATCGCTAGATTTATTGAAAATAATTCTAAAATTGGATTGCATATTAAAAAGAGTGAGCAAGGAAAACTTTCTGGTCCTGTTCCTTTAATGCCAATTCAAAAATGGTTCTTTTCTAATGATTTTATGAAACCTGAACATTGGAACCATTCTTTTTTAATAAAAACTCCAGAAATTAATTTTGAAAAATTGAAGGAGTCAATCAACAATCTAGTTGAGCAACACGATTCCTTTAGACTCCGTTACAAAAAATATGAAAATGAGTGGACTCAATATTATGATATCAATGCACCTTTAATAGATATTAAATTCTTAGATATAAAAACAATTCAAGAAAAAGAGGGTAGCAAGGAGTTTATTTCTAAACTAGATGAAATTTATACAAGCTGGCAAAATAATTTTTGCCTTGAAAAAGGCCCTCTTTATTCTTTTGCTTATGTAAAAGGCTTTCATGACAAAAGCGCAAGAATATTTGTTGCACTTCATCATTTGCTTGTTGATTCTGTGAGTTGGCGCATTATTACTGAAGATTTACAATCATTATATGAAAATAAGAGTTTAGGAAAAAAAGGAACAAGTTACCGACAATGGTTTCAAAATATAGAAGGATATGCAACTTCCCATCTGAGTGAAAAAAATTATTGGGACGAAGTCCTGTCTAAATTTAAAGATATATCTTTGACACTAAAAAAAGATATAATAAAATGTTTATCTCCAGAAGGTAGCAAAAATAAAAAGGAGATAAATTTAAATCAAGAATTTACACAAAAATTACTTATTGATTGCCATAAAACTTACAAAACTCAAATAAATGATATTTTACTTTCTAGTTTCATCAGTGCGCTAAAAAAATTAACGGGTAACTCCACTCATCATATTTTGCTTGAAGGACATGGAAGAGAAGAACTTGATTGCAGCTATGATGTAACAAAAACTGTTGGCTGGTTTACAGCTATGTATCCTGCATATTTTGAAGCAAATGAAGATCTTGGTAAACAAATTAAAGATATAAAAGAAAATCTAAGAAAAATTCCAAATAAAGGGATTGGTTTTGGAGCATTGTATAATTATGAACCAAATGAATTGCCATATATAAGCTTTAACTACCTCGGGCAATTTAATAACTCTCATTTACAGTTGAAGAATCAAAGCAATTGGCAAATTGTAAATGAATCAAGTGGTCTTTCTATGCATTCGTTTGATTTAAAAAATAACCTCATAACTGCGAATAGTGGCATAATAGATGGTTGTCTTAATTTTTTAATAGAAACACGATTTAGTAAAGAAATAACAGAAAATTTAGCTTATTTCTTTCAAGAGTCTTTGCAAGAAAACATTGCACATTGTATTGATTTTTATCTTCTAAATAATGCTAATCAAAAATTATTGGAACAAAAGATCGTTGAAAAAGAGGGTTATCAAGCTATAGTTCAATTAAATAATTCTTTTCATAAACCCGATCTTTTTATGGTGCATCCTGCGAGAGCTGGTTGTGAAGTGTATACCGAATTGGCAAAAGCAATGCACAATGATTTTCATTGTTACGGAGTTGACTACTTCAATATTCATCATGAATATAAAATTGAAGATATTTATGTATTAGCCGAGTATTATCTTAGTAAAATTGAAGAAATAATGGAAAAAAGTAAACAAAAAACATATCATTTATTCGGTTGGTCATTAGGTGGATATATTTCTCTCGAAATTGCAAGTATTTTAGAAAAAAGAGGAGAAAAAAATATATTTGTTTATTTACTAGACTCATTTTGTTATGATGAATATATTATAGAAAATAAACTTAGTTTAGATGTCTTTATGAAATATGCAGAGCATGAATTTATAAAGAAAGACTTTGATAAAGTAATAGAGAACTATGAGATTGAAAATAAATTCTTAGATCAAAAAATAAGTTCAACCCTAAAATTTTCAAAAATTCTCCTTTTTAAAGCAATGAAAAATAAAGGAAACTCTGGAAATAAAAAATTAGAGTTATATTTAGAGTATTTATTAAATTTAAAAGAAAATAATATCCCAAGTATCCTTTTGAATAAAAATCAGTTTAAAATTGTTCATGCAAATACGGCAACTCATTTGACAATTATACAAGAAGAAAAGTTCATTATCGATGAAATGAATAATTTTATAATATAGCTTAATATTATGAGAAAAATATAAAAGTTACGATTAAAATGAAATAATATTCCTATGACATTTTTGAGTAATCTAAAATGTCATTTTTTAAAACAGACGACTATTTGACAAAATTTTCATTCATTATATAGAATACTAAATTATGAAGTATTTTGTTTTAATAATGACATTTGTTTTTTTGCCAATTTCTGCATTTGCAGAGGAATATTTTGTTGCTTGTTACTATTACGATACCATAACAGATGAAAATAGTGAAAATCCTTCTCTCATGGAACCAAGTAAAGTATACATAGGTGCAAGTTCAAATTATTATTGGGCGCTCAATCAGAAATCTTTAGATAAACTTACACTTGCCGGTATTATTAAAGACGGTTTTTTTATTGAAAAAATTTTATCGCGCAATGACATTGTGAATGGATGTGAAAGAGCTATTGAAAAGGGTTTGCTTCTTTGGCCCAGCAAAAAAAGTTTTAAATTATATGATTTTAAAGCATCTAAATCAAATTTTCACGCATATGAATACCCTATTCGTTTTATAAAAGACAATTCTAAAGATTCAAAAATTAAGCAAATCGTAATATTTGGAGACAGTCTGTCAGACACAGGCAATTTAAAAAAATGGACAAAAGTAATTCCTTATTATCCATATTGGTATGGTCGTTTTTCCAATGGATTTATTTGGAATGACTATTTTGCAAAGGCATCGGAAATTCCAATATTAAATTTTGCTTATGGGGGTGCAAAAACTGCTGGTGCGAATGAAATTCTAATTAAAAGTTTAAGTGATCGAGTCGATGCAAAAGTAGCAAAGCTTGTTTCAGGAAGCTCACGCCTTGAAATATCTGATTATTTAAATAATTATTTAACTATTAATTCTTATAAAACAAAAACAAGAAAAATATTTAATCCTAAAGAAACCTTATATATTATTTGGATTGGGGCTAATGATTACGTAGCTGAATTTGAATTTAAAAAAATCACTGATCTCTTTTTAAAAGAAAAAAATAATGATAAAAAAATTAATGCAATATTAAAAAAAACTATTAATAATATTATTTCTCAAATTATGTCCTTAAATCGTAAAGGCGCATACAATTTCCTTGTTCTAAATATTCCAGATCTTGGAAAATCTCCAGCTGTATTATCAGCAAAATACAGTAAATATAATAATGAAATAAAAGATAGAGAAGAATATTCAGAAAAATTATCTTCTCTTATTTATAATCATAATTTAACATTGATAGAAGAAATTGATAAATTGAAAGTAAAGCTTAAGAGTAAAATTAATTTAATTCATTTTGATATCTCAAAAATGTTTGACAATTATATTAATAATAAAAATTTTTTAGATAACAAAGAGTTTAATTATGGTTTTTCTATTTTAGATTCAAATATTTCAATAAAAGAGAGTGGTGGAAAATTTATACAAAATCAATGTTATACAGGTAGCTATACAAAAATTTCTATACTAGCATCTATCACAAATGAAAGTATGTATAAAAATTCTTTACAGTACATTTGTAGAAATACAAACAATGAAGTTATTAAAAACACAATTTTTTGGGATTCTCCACATCCAACAAGTTTTAGTCACTGCTGGATAAGTTATGTTATTCAAACAAAACTAGAAGAATTAGGAATAATTAAAAAATCAACGAAGAATATAGATGAGTATAGAGAATACTGCCTAAAAGGTGAAATTTAACTTTAATTTAAAATATTTTATTGGAGTACCTCAAAATGTGGAAGAAAGAAATCTGATTGCAAAAAATGTTTATGATCCTTTTCTTAGAATTTTACATTGGATTAATGCTTTAAGTGTTTTTAGTTTAATGCTTACTATTTGGCTAAAAAATTTTTTAAAAGAATATGAAAATTGGAAAGAAATTATCTATAATTATCATACATTCATTGCATATTTTTATGTTTATCTATCACGAAGTAAAAAATAAATACCCTCTAACTCAAGCTATGTTCAGTGGATTTCAATATCGAAAAAGAAATAAACCTTAAGGTATTTTAACTCGATAAGAATGCATCTGTCGACTTGTTCCTGTAAAAATTGATCCACCGATACCAGCTCCAACAATTGCAATGCGTAATGTAGGATTATGTTGTAATTGAAATTTTTCTAATGATATTGGTTTTTCAAATTCAGAATGTATCATAAAATCCTGCTTCAAAATAGTTTATATTTTTCTAAGAAGCACTCATGAAAGAACGTCCTCATAATTCTTTTATATTTTCGTAGTAAGAAGTTATTTTTATCAATAATTTCAGAGCGAAGTTTTGACTGGAGAAAACTTTCAATATAAGGATATCAGGAAAAAATTATGGAAAATAAGAAACAGATTCAAGCCAATATTAAAGAAACATCCACTGCAACAAAATTAGGATGGGTATCTTTTTTCAATGATTGTTCAAGCGAAGCAATTTCAAGAACTCTCCCATTATTACTTACTGCGAGTTTAGGAATGTCACCACTATTTGTTGGTATTATTGAAGGAGTTGCAGAGACTCTAGGTATATTTTTAAAAGGATTTTCAGGATGGTTATCTGATAAAATGACTTCAAGAAAGCCATTAGTTATTATAGGATACGTTTCTTCATTTTTTTCTCGACTTGCATTACTTGTAATTTATTTACCTATTTTTTTTGCTTTAGCTCGAATACTTGATCGTATAGGTAAAGGTCTTCGCACTGCTCCCCGTGATGCCATGATTGCTGATGCGGCAGCCATATCTAAATCGGCAGGACATGTATTTGGCATTACAAGATTCTTAGACACTCTTGGTGCTGTTACTGGATTATGTGTCGTTTTAATTTGTGGAGTTGGCAGCAGTCAATTTGATTTGGATACATTTAAAAATATTGTTTATATTTCAATTCCATTTGCTATTATTTCATTGTGTCTGCTGATTTTTTGGGTTAAAAATGTTCCGAGAGTCATAAAATCAAAATCTTATATTTCCTTTTCAATTCCCAAAGAAATACGCACATATTTAGCAATTGTTTTTGTTTTTACTCTAGCTAATTCAAGCGATGCTTTTTTAATTTTAAAAGCAAAAGAAATTGGTTTTTCATTCCAACAGATTCTTATAATTTTTATATTTTTTAATTTGATAGCTGCATTATTGACAATACCAATAGGAAAACTATCTGACAAATTTGGTAGAATACGGTTTTTAGCAATAGGATGGTTTATTTACGGACTTTCTTATGTTTGTATAGGTCTTTCTTTATCTAAAGATTTATTTATAATTTCTATATTACTCTATGGCATGTTTTATGGATTTACTGAAGGGATTGAAAAAGCATTACTCAGTGATTTACTCCCAGCTGAAAAGAGAGGTACTGGTTTTGGTGCATTGCAACTTATTTTAGGACTTGCCGCACTTCCAGCAAGTTTTCTAATGGGATTTCTAATGACTAAATATGGCTCTCCAATTGCCTTTATAGTTTCTGCTTCTTTTGCATTTACAGGTATGATTATGTTAATTATATGGAGATTTAAAAAAAGATTAATATTTTAGAAATATTAATCTTTTTTAAGGCAAAGTGGAAACAAGACTTCAAAACAAGTGTTTGTGAAATCTCTATTAATCATAATTGTTGCGTTATGTTCTAATAGAATACTTTTTGAAATAGAAAGACCAAGACCTGTCCCTTCTCCAAAAGGTTTTGTAGTAAAAAATGGTTGGAATAATTTTTGTTCTATTTCCATTGATATGCCCGAACCAGAATCAATTATTTGTAACACACAATTTTCAGAGTTTTCAAAGGCATTAATTTTGATCCATTTTTCTTCTAAATTTTTAACTGCATCAATTCCATTATTTATAAGATTAATAATGACTTGTTCAATTTCAAGCACATTGCATCTAATTTTTGTAGATGGCTGTAAATTGATTGTAATATTGCAAAAATGAAATCGAGCCCTACTTTCAGCAATTATAAGAGCCTCATTTATAATATCAGCAATGAATATTTCTTTATGTATGGTCTTAGCTGTGATTCGAGAAAACTTTCGAAGCCCATCTATAATTTTTGAAATTTTTTGTATTGATTTTTCAATATTATCGCATCTTTCTCTAAATTTAATAGGATTATTTTTCGCTTTTTTTAACAATTCAACTGACAGCGATATAACACCTAAAGGACTGTTGATCTCATGAGCAATTCCAGCTGACATTTCTCCTAAAGAAGCAAGCTTTGAGTTTTGAATAGTTTTACTTTTTTCTATATCAAGCTTTTTAGACATTTCTAATTCTTCGGTAATATCTGTTGATATCACTATAAGGAGATCTGGCTTTTTATCAAAAGTAAAAGTTGGTATCATATATGTTCTAAGATATCTTTTCCCATTAGGGGTATCTAAGAGTTCTTTATCAATTATAATAGTTTTATTTTTCTCAAATGCTTCATTATGTCTTTTAGAAAAAATATTTAATTTATATTTAGAAACAAAAGTATTTTCATTTTTCCCAATTATGCTTTGTGCATTTATACCTAAAAGTTCTTCACCTGCTTTATTAAAAAGAATTATAATCCTATTATCTTGATAATCTTTTACATAAACCATATTTGGAATATTATTTAAAACAGATTCAAGTAAAATTCGTTGATACTCAATTTGTTGTTTATTTGCAACTTCCTTTGAACGATCCCAATTGATACCATACATCATAATAGGATCATCTTTATTGTTACGTATGACGATTCCCTTTGCACCAATATATTTTTTTTGATTAGATTTAGTAGTGATCTCAAAAGTTGTATTAAATTCTTTTTCTCCACTTAAGGCTTGGGAAAGCTCATTGATTGCTTTATCTTTTGCGTCAGATGACAATGAACTTTCCCAAGCTTGATAATGGCAACTGAAGTTTAGTGGATCCATTTCATATAATTTATACATAGAATTATCCCAAATTAAATTTTGATTAACTGGGTTATATTTCCAGACTCCAATTCCGATAGCATCAAGTATGTAACGATTTTCTTCCTGAATTTTTACTATTTCAGTTAAATCTTGACTCGTACCACTTAACATATATGGTACACCTAATTGATTTTTAATTATTTTCACTACATCTCTTATATGTTTATAATATCCATTATCTTTAGATATAAGTCTATACGTAAATGTAAAATAATCATCTAACTTTTCTGACTTTTCTGGTTTTTCAAAAATTTTATTAAATTTAATAAGATCATCAGGATGTATTCTTTTTTGTATTGTCTTATAAAGTTTTTTTTCAATTTTATTTTTATTAGTTAGATCAAGTTCAAAAATTCTATAATACTCATCGGTAGCAATAAGATTTTGAGTTTTAAAATCAAATTTCCAACTTCCAATTTTTGAGATTTTTTGGCCTTCTATAAATGTTTGTTCAATCTGTTTATACTCTGTTATGTCAAAACTAATGATCATAAAACAATTAATTGTACTCTCTAGATCAGACAATGGCGTAATAAAAGAGGTACAAAAATATTTTGTACCATCTTTTGCTAAGATCTTTGTTTCAGTTGTTAAAAACTGATCCTCAATATGTTTTTCAAACTCTTCATTAAAAAATAATTCTGAATGAAAATTTGAATTTAATGAGTGATAATTTTTTCCAAGAAGTTCATCTTTTGTGTAACCGCTGACTTTACAAAAGGAGTCATTAACATCAATAATCATTCCTTTTGCATTTATAAAAATAATCATTGCCAATTTTGTTATTGTATTAAAAATTTTTTGACTTTTTTTTTCATAATTTTTTAAGCTAGTTATATCTCGTCCAGTTGTAAATAGCATATTGGAATGTAAGTCATATTGAAACATCCAAGAAATATTTTTATAATTTCCATCTTTACTTTTGTATCGATTTTCAAAATAAGTACAAGGTGTATTGTTTGAAAGATTTTTGATTTCCTTTAATGTACTAGAAATATCATCTGGGTGAATAAAATCAATAAAAGATTTAGTCAAAATCTCTTTTTCTGTAAAACCTAGAAATTTGATAAAACTTGGATTTATTTGGTTAAAATTTTTATTTGCATCTATAGTACAATAAAGATCAAGTGATATTTCAAAAAAATTAATATATTGATTTCTCTCGATTGGATCGATGTATTTTAATTCAACCTGTTCTTTTTGCTCAGGTATTAATTGTTTACGGATTTTCATTTGTAAACCCTTTTTTATAAGAGTTTTTCATTCAATTCTTAAATTAGAATCTAGAGTTTTTTATTATAATTTCATGACATCTTCTGATCGATAATAAATTTTATAGCAACAGCGTAAACCTTTTTTGATTCCAAATTTTTTAATTATTTCTTCAAAAGTATAAGTTACTTTATCTTCCGCAGGAACGGATTCCACTTTTTTAACAGCCATTTCTTGAAATTCTAATTTTGTCCCATTATTAATACTAGTTCTTACTTTTTCTTGAAGCGATAAATATTTTTGATGTATTTTTATAGTACTCGGTGGATTGATCTTTATTAATGTATTTAAACATTGATCAAGATCCCCATAGCGTGCATATGCAAGTCCTAAATTATAGTTAACAATTGCACAGTACTCAATTGAATCTTCGGGCAAGCTTTTAAGAGCTTGATGATAAAGCTTTATACCTTGTTCATATTTCCCTGAATGAATTCTTGAAACAGCGTCGTTATTTATCATTCCTACAATCCCACTTAAAGAGTCAAGCATCTGGAATAATTTTGTAGCAGAACTCGTCTCTGATTTTTCAATTGCCAATCTGCATTCAATTTCAATGACATCTTGTCGTTTTTCATCCACTGTTTTAACTTTTTGTAAAATTTCAGTAGCTTTTTCAAGGCTTCCATCTTCAATATATAGGCTTATTAAAGTAAGCATTCTATCAACATTATAAGGTGAAAGTTCATGAGCATTTTTAAAAGCAGAGGAGGCATTTTTAAAATCTTTTATTTTTAAAAAACATTTTCCAAGCAAAGTCAGCAATATAACTGACTTACCGCATAGCTTTAAGGCTTCAAGGCCATGGTTAAGAGCATCGTCGAAACGGTTTAATGAATATTCATATTCAGCACGTATCTGAAGTTTAGCTCCATTAGAAATTTCTGGAATATTTACATACTCAGCAATCATCCTTTCCGCTTCTCCAGTTTTATTATTTGCAAGAAAAAGACGAATTTTTCTTTCAAGAGAACGCTGTTCAGATGGTTTGAGTGAATGATGGATAATACCAATTAATTCTTTTGCTAATTGTGAAGCATCAAAAGGCTTTTCAAGCACAGCATCAACTCCCATTTCTTGCAAAAGTGAGAGATCATGTTTCTTTATAAGGGAACTAATAATCATTATCATACATTGATTAAAGCCAAGCTTAGTTCGTATTCTTTGAATTAAAGCCACACCAGAAATAATAGGAATTTTCCATTCCATTATTATTAATTTCGGTTCTATATTAGTTTCAAGATATTTATAAGCTAAATCACCATTCTCGAAACATTGACATTCACTTATTCCAAGTTTGCTTAAATTCTCAATTACATTATGATGAATATCAGTATCAGGATCAATAATTAAGCAGTCTTTAATTCCTAAAATATTATTTGCAATGGCTACGTTATCTTCTTGCATAAGCTTTAAATATTTTTTCCGAAGAAGATCCGCTGCAGGTTTACTTTTAGGTTCGATAAACTCTGCTTGAGCTAAAGAACTCACTGCTGCGCCGTATTTTGAATTTAAACACTGAGCTTCACAAAGCTTTATAAGAAGTAAATGATTACCAGGATAAACTTCTTGTAATGCATCTTCAAAATCAAGTAAAGATCCATAAAATTTTCTTCGTTTTAAAGAAGAACGAATGTATTCAGCAGATATGAGAGTAAAGTCTCCCTTATATAAGTGAACATATTTTAATAAAAAAGAAAGTTGCTCTTCAAACGGGGCAATGGTATAGGATTTTTCAAAGTTACAGAAAATACCTGATTCAAATAAAATAGGTAATAAATTATCATCAACTTTATCATTAATAAAAGAGATAAGTAAGTCTGAGTTGTTTGAACTAGAAAATAAATTCTCAAGTATTTCTGTTAAATTTAAACCTCGAAAAGAATCGAGGCTTAAAACACACCAATCAACATATTCATTTTTTAATTTATCAGTCAATTCTTCTTTTTCAGAAAAGGGGGTAATTAGTTGATATTCTGCACGCTTAAATGCATCTGCATACATTTGCCGCAGAGTATCGCCCTTTTCAAGTAAAAAAATTCTACATTTCTCTTTATTCAGTATAGATATATTTGACATAAAAATACCTTTTTATTTTCCATTAGGAATAACTGCGACGAAATCTTTTTTA
Source organism: Fluviispira multicolorata (assembly GCF_009208585.1). Lineage (GTDB taxonomy): Bacteria > Bdellovibrionota_B > Oligoflexia > Silvanigrellales > Silvanigrellaceae > Silvanigrella > Silvanigrella multicolorata. The sequence continues at coordinate 588,176 of NZ_WFLN01000004.1, read as the reverse complement.
GCTAAATAATTTAAAAAAATTTCGGAAGTTTTTGGCTCTAAATATTCAAAAAAAATACCGTGCTTACTTGGAACACCATAATCTTCTTCAATTTTCCATACAACTCGACCATTTCCTTTTAAAAAAGCAATAGGACCACTTGAAAAATTTAAATCAAAGGAAACTATTTCATCTAATTCAAATTCGTAATCTTCAATTTGTAAAAAAATTCCTCCGCGCCCAACAATAACTTGATGAAATCCTGGATCGTCTACTGAATTAGAAAACTTTTTTAAAATATTATTGTTATGCTTTTGATTTATATTACTAGAAGCTTTAGACCATCTTTTTGAATGAGGAGAACATAATATTGTTACGATATGTTCTAGTTTTTCAGGAATTGGGGGTTTTGATATAAAAGCATCAGCTCCTTCCTGATAAGCGTCACAAACAGCGAAATCTGCGTATCCAGACATAAATATAAATGGAGGATAATTTTTATTGACTTTGCGTACCTCATTCAGAAACCAGCGACCATCTTTGTTTGGCATACGTATATCAGAAATAATCAAGTCAAATTTACATGAGTTTGATTTTTCAATCCCTTTTTGACCATCTTCTGCTGTCGATGTTTCAAAACCTAAGAAATTAAGCATTTCGGCAACCGTGTTCCGAAAGTTTTCTTGATCTTCTACTATGAGTGCTTTTAAACTATTTGCTTTCATTAAAATATCCTCAAATTTCATTTTAGTCTATAATTATAATAATAGATTAACAAAAAAAGTAGAGTATTATTTAAAGTACATTTTTTTTGACATTAATAGAAATATTTATTTACCCTTAACTGGTTTTTTAAAAGAAATGCTAAAAATAAATTTATAAGTAACAGCACCTAATGCAGCACCTAAAAAAGGTGCGACCCAAAACAGCCAAAGTTGTTCAATTGCCCAACCACCGACAAAAAGAGCAGGACCTGTACTACGAGCAGGATTCACTGATGTATTTGTTACAGGAATGGAAATAAGATGAATAAGGGTTAAACATAAGCCTATGGCAATTGGGGCAAAACCAGCGGGTGCTTTGGCATCAGTAGAGGAAAGAATAACAAATAAAAAAATCGCTGTCATAACAATTTCAGTTATAAAGCCGGATAGAAAAGAGAATTTTCCAGGGGAATGCTCACCAAAGCCATTACTTGCAAAGTCACCTATATTTACAAAATCAGCCTTACCACTCACAATGATGCATAAGATAGCACTTGCAATGACGGCTCCCAATACTTGTGCAATGACGTAATAGGGAAAATCTTTCCAACTAAATTTTCCGGCAACAGCTAAACCTAATGATACGGCTGGGTTTAAATGACATCCTGAAATTGCTCCAATTGAATAAGCCATGGTCAGAACTGTTAATCCAAAAGCAAATGAAACTCCAACAAACCCAATCCCAAGTTGAGGAAATCCAGCAGCTAAAACGGCGCTCCCACAACCTCCTAAAACAAGCCAGAAAGTACCAATAAATTCGGCGAACAGTTTTTTAAGATCAATTGAATTAGCCATATAAAGAAACTCCAATCCTGTTTAAAAAAAGCGAATTCAGACTCAGAGTAGATGATTTAGCATTTATAATATTAACTTATTCCGGATATTTTAGAATTTAAAATCACTCCATTATTTCTTTTTAAATCTTTTTTTGAACTTTTTTTCAGAATGTTGCCATAATTTTGATATCTGTAAACTTCACGGTCACTTTTAATAGAGATCAGGATCAAGTCCATAGTTTTTTAGTAACGATCGTAGCAAGGTGAACTTGTTACTTATAAATTATTAACTTCTTATAAAAAGATAATTTATTTTTATATTTTCTCGATAATTAATGAGAAAAAGTTATTTATAAGTATAAAAAAAGGAGCTCTTATGAAAATCGCCCCTCTACCACCCGATGAGAAAGCACGTTTGGTAAAACTACTAAACTACCAGGTTCTTGATAGCGCTTCTGAACAAGACTTTGATGATCTTACATTTCTTGCATCCTATATTTGTAAATCATCAATTGCCTTAATTTCACTTGTGGATCAAAATCGACAATGGTTTAAGTCGAAAGTAGGTCTAGACGCCTCAGAAACTCCAAGAGATATTGCTTTTTGCTCACATGCAATTTTAAAGAAAGAAGTATTCATTGTTCCTGACTCTTCTAAAGATGAACGTTTTCATGATAACCCATTGGTCGTAGGTGCTCCTTTTGTTCGATTTTATGCAGGCGCTCCACTACAAACCTCATCTGGACACCGTCTTGGGACTCTTTGTGTCATTGATCATTTTCCACGTAATTTAACTCTAGAACAAATAATCTCTCTACAAACGCTTGCTAGACAAGTCATTAGTCAACTTGAGCTTAGACTTTCTGCAGCAAATTCTGAAACGAGTATAAAAACAAAAACAACATTCTTTGCTAATATAAGTCATGAAATTCGAACTCCGCTAAATGGAATTATTGGAATGACAAATTTACTTTTAGATTCAGTTATCAAACCAACTAATATTCAACGCCTAAAGATAATACAAAATTGCAGTAACTCACTGCTTGATCTTATTAATGAAGTTCTTGATTTTTCAAAACTTGAAGTAGACAAAGTAGAACTTGAAATGAAATGTTTTTTTCTCCACGCAATGGTTAAAGACATTGTAGAGCTTTTGAACGTGAGAGCTTCTGAAAAAGGAATTATACTTTCTTACAACTATGATCCTGAAGCTCCAGATGCTGTTATTGGAGACAGCATGCGTATTAAGCAAATATTAATGAACCTTGTATCAAATGCAATAAAATTTACAGAAAAAGGACGTATTGATATTTCTTCTCAAATAATTAAAATAAAAGAGAAAAAGATAAAAATTCAATTTTCAGTAAAAGATTCAGGCATTGGAATTCCAGAAGAAGTTATGAACAAACTTTTTGTATCTTTTTCGCAAGTAGATGCTTCAACTACACGAAAATTTGGAGGAACAGGTTTAGGATTAGCAATTAGTAAGGGACTTTGTGAAAAGATGGGCGGAAGCATTTGGGTAGAAAGTAAAGTGAATGAAGGTTCCATTTTTTCATTTACATTCCTTGCTGAAGAAGGAACACCTTCAGAAGTAGAAAATACAGATGACATCCTTCCTACTTTTGATCCCAAAATGGGAAAAAAACATCCTTTAAAAATTTTGATAGCCGAAGATAACAATACAAATCAACTTGTTGCTATTGGATTCCTCGGAAAGCTTGGTTATCATGCTGACGTGGCAAACAATGGTAAAGAGGCTTTAATAAGTGTGGAAAAAAACTTCTACGATCTCATTTTCATGGATTGCCATATGCCTGAACTGGATGGCTTTGAGGCCACAAAACAGATTTTGGTAAAATATAAACAAGCAGCAAAACGTCCACGTATCATAGCACTCACAGCAAGTGCTCTGAAAGAAGATATTGATCAGTGTTTTGAGTGTGGAATGGATGGCTTTATATCTAAACCGATTGCAATCGTATCTCTTTTAGATGCTTTAGGTGGATGTCTACAAGAAATAGCGCAAAAAGACATAATTAAAGATGATCAAAAAGCGATTGAAATAAAAAGTGAGCTTACATCTTTTGATAAAAATGCTTTTCTAAATAACTATAAAGGGATTGAAGAATTCTCGACAAAAGTAGTCAGTAGTTTTCTTGTTTGCCTCCCAAAACTTATTTCTGCAATCGAAATATCTCTTGAAAATAAAAACCCATTCGAACTTGAACTTGCAGCTCATACATTAAAAGGAGCTCTTTCCAATTTTTTTGCGAAACCAGCCATTATTTTAGCTATACAACTTGAAAAAATGGGGCATGAAAAAATTATTGAAGGTGCAGAAAAAATATATCAAGAATTAAAAGAAAAAATTGCAAATCTTGAAATGGAACTTAAAGAATTAAATTATAAAGAAGAATTGTATGAATAATAAAGCGGTCTTAATTAATGAGACTTAGATATATAGTGACTTTTCACTTTTGCTTTTTAAGAAAAATAATATTACAAAATATCAAGCTTTTGCAAAAACTTCATTGCATTTTCTCGAGCAACAACACTATTTAATTCTCCATCACTTAAATTATCTTTTATCCGACTTACAAAAAGATAAGAGTTATTTTCCTTTTCAACCCAGCCAATAAACCATCCGTGTGCAATTCTTTTTTCCATAAAACCTGCTCCTGTTTTACCAAATAAAGATATTTTACTATTATTTTGATCAATTAGTAGCAATTTTTTTGTCATTTCAATAGAATAATCACTAACAGGAAGCTTTTTTAGAACAAAATTCTTTAGAAATTGAATTTGATTTTCTGCAGAGATTTTCAAAGAGGAGTCTACCCAAGGTATTGTTGAGACATTATTTTTTTCTGTCTTGCCAGAAAAATCCATATTTCCATAATCAAATTTATTTAGATAACCCTTTATTGATTCAGTGCCAATTTTATTTGCAAGCTCTTGACTGTACCAAAGCACGGAATATTTTAACCAACTGCTTGGAGTGTTTGCTTCCTTCCATTGAACTGGCATCCAGCTTTGAAAACCATTGGTTAAATACTCTTCTTTAAATTTCCATTCTGGATTCTTTTCATCTTTCAATATTTTTTTGTCAAATCCTATAATACTTAAAGGAATTTTAAATGTTGAATTGGGTGGCATTTGTTCTTTACAAAATTTCTCATTATATTCCTCAACAATTTTATTTTTTTTGACATCAAATAATATAAAACATCCTTGAGAGTTTTTATAATAATCTTTATAGTTTATATTTTCTTTTGCATAAGTAGTCAATGAGCTTAACATTAAAACATAAAAAAAACTTTTCATTACCTATCCTTTCTAAAAGAGGAAAAGTTAAATAAAAGAAATTTTTTTGTCAAATGCTAAACTTATAAAATATTATTATATAAATTAAAGTGTACGATATCATCCTCTAACATTTCCTTAAAGGATTGTGGATATTATTCCTATCCACTTTGCCAACGATACCATCAACTTTTCTTTTGCTTGTAAATTGCCATCAAGACCAATTTTTATCTTTCCATGTTAATGGTATAGTAGGTGAAGGGACATCCCAATTGTCTATCCATAATGGGCATTTACTAAAATCATATTTTTTCCAATAATGTATCTTCAGATGGATTAAAATCACAATGGATTAATACATTTTTTATATCTTCAGTTTGCTGTAAAGGAGAACTGCTTAATGCTCTAAAATAATGATTTGCTAAATCAGATCTTTATATGAGTTCCCTTTTACTTTAAGAATACACCAACCGAGTGACAAAAAATTTCTAACTTTTTAATATCAATAGTATAATTAATATCTATACTTGACAAATTTGAGAGTGTCGGGTTAGCTTTTTTGATAGTCTAAATTTTAATTTTTATTATTGTGAGTAATTTGATGCCAAAAAATAGCAATATAATTTTGGATAAACTTAAATATTTCATTTTATTTTTTTTGATACTTTGCATAAAACAATATTTTAGATTTATTCATCCCGGCTTCTGGGGAGAAGATGGTTATATATTTTTAAAGCGCTCATTAGAGGATAGTTATAATTCTATTTTTATGACCTATGCAGGGTATTTTCAAGTTTTACCACAAATTTTATCTTATATTTCATCCCTTATATCACTAAAATATTATCCATATTTAACTTTATTTATATGTACAGCAATCTTTTCCTATACACTTTCACTTTTCACCAAGCAAGAGCTAACATGGATCACTCAAAGCAGATTTTTAGGATTTATTATTGCTTTATTTATATTTTTTATACCGGGACAGAATGAATTTTTAGGGAACTTTTCTAATATCCATTCCGTACTTTTTTTATGTTGTGTACTTACATTAATGTATGATTTAAATACTGAGTATAAGTTTAGACATTTTTTATTATTTATATTTTCTGGTTTAAGTGCGGGGGAAATTTGCGCTTTATTACCATTAATATTAACAAGAATGTTCCTATTAAAAAATAAGACAAAAAGAAATCTTTATAATCACTTAACTTTACTTGGAATAGTTTTGTTTAGTACTTTATTGAATTCATATGCATATATTACAAATACTTATAGCATTTGGACACAAGGAGAATCTGGTTTACAGGCAAAAATGGAATTTGTAAAAAACTACTTTCCAAACAGATTTTTTTATAGTTTTTTTAATCGAATGTTTTTAATACCGATTTTTGGAGATCAAATCACTTTTTATATAAATCAACGTTGGCAGTCTGTCCTTTATATTGGATTTGGGTTTATGATCTTATTTTTTTATTTTATTTATAAAACTTGGAATAAAAAATTATATTGTATAATTTTTTCCTCAATATTTTCATATATAATTTTAATATTAATGACTTGCATAGTTCGAAAAGGGACATGGAATACGGCATGGTTTGGTCTGGTTAATAACTTTGAACTTTTCCAAACAAGATACTTTTTTATTTTATTGCCTATCTCAATTTTATCAGTTTATTCTATTTTGTTTTCTTATTTAAATAAAGTAATTAACAAAAAATTCGCATACTTATTTATTATTTTATTACTTATTAATTATATATTTCAAAATAAATATAACTTCTTTGTTCCTCCTTACACCTATGCTTCATCATTTAAATCTTGGCAAAAAACTGCGGATGATATAATAGATACTCGTGAAAAAAATATTAAAGGACAAATAATAGTCACGCATGGTAACTCCGAATTTAAAATTGAATTAAATAAATAAATTATTTTTTTAAAAATTTAATGTTACTAACTTTCTGAAGATTACTTGCTTATATTTATAGCAATAAAGGTATTTATAATATTTTGAAGCAATAGTAAAATAACATAATCTTATCAAAGACTTTATTAATTCAATTATTAATCTCTAAAAATTGTACCTATTATTTTCTTAACAAACAAAAATATGTTAGATACTCCTGTGTGATAAATTTAATTTTAATGCTTTGGAGAGTAATATGATTATAAGTAAATTTACAAAATTATTCCTGATTTCGACTTTCTTTACCTTACCTTATTTTGTTTTTGCTCAAAATAAAGAAGAAAAATATGTTGCTATTGCTGAAACTGCTAAGAAATATGAAATTGATAATTCTCATTCCTCAGTTTCATTTGAGATTGCTCATCTTGTTATCAGTACAGCCACCGGAAAATTTAAAAGATTTCAAGGTCATTTTAAATTTAATCCAAAAGATTTTACTAAAACTGAGCTAGAAGCAACTGCAGATGTCGCTTCAGTTGATACTGATAACACACAAAGAGATGAACACTTAAAAAAAGAAGATTTTTTTGATGCAGAAAAGTATCCGACTATGACCTTTAAGTCAACATCAGCTAAAAAAACTGGAGCAAATACTTTCGATTTAACTGGAGATATTAATATACGTGGTGTGAAAAAAACTGTTACATTCAATATTACTTATAACGGAGAGCTTAAATCAAAAGCAAAAGAAATTGTTGCGTTTAAAGGAACAACAAAAATTAACCGCAAAGATTTTGGAATAAATTATAATAAAATAGTTGAAGCAACAGCCACTGTTGGCGATATTGTAACTATAAATATTAATTGTGAAGGAGTGATAAAGCTTTAATTTTTTTTAAAAATATTAAAATAATATCAATTATATATATAATCTATAAGTTTATCCATTTATTATAATCCACTATAAAAATCGTTAAGTAATTTAAATTTATGCTTTATTGAAAAATTCATATTATCTTCAAATTTAATTATTTTATTTTAAGTCTTTTAATATATTATAAATTTTTATAATATAAATGTAATAAATCTTGCCATTTTTTTTATTTTAATAAATAATAATAAATTCAATTAGAAAAAATTTTTAGTTGAATTTATTTTAAACAATATAGTAGTATTTTACAAATTTAAATATAAGGATTATAATGTCTTATTTATCAAACTCACAATTAGAAAAACTGCACTCATGGGAACAAAGTCTGTTTACTGATCCTAAAAATTTTACAACTAGAATTACCAATAAAAATAGAAATAATGGTAGATTAGAATTAAAATATGATAAAGAGTTTATCTTTACCACCCACGGAATTTCTGGTGGCCATTTTTATAGCGAATCAAATTTAACTCCTTTATTAAAGGAAAATCCCGAATCGGTTTTTAAAAAGTGGGATGCAATGAGTATTTGTGTTGTTTCAGATAAGGCACCATTTTTTTATGGTAGTAGTATAGGATTTATTTTAGGAATTCCTAAACAAAATATCTTATTAACTTCTCCTGAAGATCTTTGGTTTAATAACCATATAGGCACACTTTTTGATAAGAATATTGATCCATCAATAAAAGAAAAACGTGTGAAAAATAAAAAAATAATCAATAATGGATTACTATCCATTCATGTTAAAGAAAAAATTGATAAAATATTATCTCCACTAGAATTATTTACCGCTCCTAAAAAAATAATCACTCATAAGGATATTCATAATGAGGTTATAGTATGTGGAAAACCAGATGTAAATATCCATCGAGGATTTCCTAAAACTGGAACTATTAAAGTAAAAGCAGCTTATGTTTTAATTAATGAAGAAATTAACCAAAAAAAAGAAGATATTATTATGAAAAAAGAATACTCATATATTTCTCAAATATCTCGAAGATTTAATATCCCAATCATTTTTATACCAGGTCTTATAAAATAAGTTTTATATATTTTAATCTTCATTTACACAAATCCCGTCCTCCCCCTCTGAAACGGAAAAAAGGGATTGACTCAATCCAACGTAAAGCCAGACGAGGAATATGTAAGATGGAATGAGAGCAATCTAATCAGCAGATTTCTATGACTGCAGAATCTCGTCCGCTTTGGGGACAATGGGTTTGCTGCTAATTATTTTCTCTATAAAATAAAATTTATACAGTTTGGAAAACTATCAAGTTTTTAATCTTTTTTTGCTTTTATCAAATTTCCAATAATACTGTACTGAGCAGTCGGGGTATAGCCTCATATTTTTGCAAAGAATTTAAAATAAAAACCGAATAGATAGAGGTCGTAGATTCTTTTTTAATTTCTTAAAAGTTAAGGAAAATACTTTTATGGAAGATAAGCCTAAAATTATGCAAATGAATGTTGAAAATAAATTAAATATCCTAGAAAATAATGATTCTAAAAATATGTCAGAAGAGAAAATTAGAGATCTTTTAGGTCAAATAACTGCAATTAATAAAACCCAAGCAATCATTGAATTTAGCTTAGATGGCATTATTCAACATGCAAATGATAATTTTTTAAATGTCATGGGATATACCTTTGAGGAAATAAAAGGAAAGCATCATGAAATATTTTGTGATATTAGTTTTATAAAATCAAATGATTATAAATTTTTTTGGGAAAAGTTAAATCGAGGTGAGTTTGATTCTGGCGAATACAAACGAATTGGAAAAGGGGGTAAAGAAATTTGGATACAGGCTTCCTATAATCCTATTTTAGATTTATTTGGAAAGCCTTATAAAGTAATTAAATTTGCCACTGATGTAAGTAAACAGAAATTAAAAGATCAAGAATTAGCAGCGCTTTCTAAAACCCAAGCTGTCATTAATTTTAATCTAGATGGTACAGTGATCGATGCAAATGATAATTTTTTAAATGCCATGGGATATAGAATAGAAGAAGTTAAAGGAAGGCATCATTCCATGTTTTGTGATTCTAATTATACAAAAAAGCCTGAATATAATGAATTTTGGAATAAGCTAAATAACGGTCAATTTATATCTGGTCAATTTCAAAGGCAAGGAAAAGGAAATCGTGAAATTTGGCTTCAAGCTTCTTACAATCCTGTTTTTGATTTATCTGGAAAGGTTTTTAAAGTTGTAAAATATGCGACTGAAATAACTAAAGAAAAGAAAGAATGGCGAGAACTTGTAAAAATAATGAGCGAAACAGCTGTTCAATTGGGAACAGCATCAGAAGAGCTATCTGCTACTGCATCTCAACTTGAAAACAATGCGAAAAAGACTACCAACCTATCAATTAGCGCTTCCACTGCATCAGAGGAAGTGTTCAAAGGAATTCAATCTGTTGCAACAAATACAGAAGAAATGGCAGCCTCAATTAAAGAGATTTCTAAAAATTCAACGGCAGGATCTGAAAAGACAAGACAAAGTATGAAAAGATCAAAGGAAACAAATGCCTTAGTATCTCAATTAGGCGTAGAAAGTAAAGAAATTGGAACTGTGATTAAAACTATAAGTTCTATTGCACAACAAACGAACTTATTAGCATTAAATGCGACCATTGAAGCCGCTCGAGCAGGAGATGCTGGTAGAGGGTTTGCTGTTGTTGCAAATGAAGTAAAAGAACTTGCTAAACAAACTGCAAAAGCAACTGAAGATATTTCATTGAAAATTAGCACTATTCAACAAAGTACCGGAAATGCAGTTATTGCAATCGAAGATATTTCTAAAGCTGTTGAAGAAATTAATTCAATTTCTATGACCATTGCAACTGCAATCGAAGAACAAGCAGCTACAACAAACGAAGTATCTCGAGTTGTTTTGGGATCAAGTAAAGCTGTAGAAGGCATATCTAATTCAATTAGAAATGTTTCAGAATCAGCTACTCAAAGTTCCATAGGAGCTTCTCAACTTCAAGAAGCTGCAAAAGAATTAAGTCATCTTGCTATAAATTTAAAAGATCTGGTGTCAAGATTAGAAGCAAAGTAACCAAGTTTAGGCGGTCAAATGAAAACTCATTATCGTTTGCCAGGTAGACTCACATGGAGGCTCCATTAATAGTATTGACAAAACATTTATAAAAATAAAAAAAATATTTGTCAATAAAATAGAAGTTAATCATTAAAATAATTTTATTTTTTTTATTAAAAACAATTTTAAATAATACAACATGTCTGTAGCTTAAGGGATAAGCAAAATATCAATGGATGGGTGTTAATATAAATTCTTGCGACAGTGACAATTAATATTGTATTATGTTGAGAAAATAAATTAACCATTCATATATACCTTAGCCATTTATAATAATATGTGGGGAATGAAACCTGCAAATAAAAGCTATAGATCTATTATTAGAGATAAATCTTTGAACTTATTCCATCCTTCAGATAATTCTTTTGAAAAGATTAATTTGCGTCATATGAAGCTATTAGAAAGTGATTACGAGAAAGAATTAAATAAATAGGCTGGTAATAAGTATTTTTTACTATATTTTTTAAGTTTTTATTATTATCTCATATAAATGTCCCTATTCCGTATATCCTATTTTATCTATCTCGTAATAACCTTTTTCAGAAATAGGCTCAGCTAAATCAAATAAATATTTATGCTCATTATAAAAATATTTCGGATTAGGTTGATTTAATTTTTCGTTCATTTTAAATTTTTGTACTAAATCTGGATTGGAAATTGATAATTGACCAAATGCAATAGCATCTGCATTTCCATTAAGAATTGCATTATTTCCCGATTCTTTTGTAAATCCTTCATTTAATATAAATTTACCTGAAAAAAGACTTTTTAATTTTGGAGATATACTATCTTTAGCTTCATATTCACGTGCACATATAAATGCAAGATTTCGTTTTGATAATTCAGAAACAAAGTAACTAAATGCTGCAAGAGGATTCTCGTCATTAACGTCTAATATATCTCCTCTTGGAGAAATGTGGTATCCAACTCTACCTGGACCCCAAACATCAATAACGGCATCTACAACTTCTAATGGAAATTTTGCTCTATTTTCTATTGAGCCGCCATATTGATCTTTTCGAATATTTGAATTGGATTGCAAAAATTGATCCAATAAATATCCGTTTGCTCCATGTAATTCAACTCCATCAAATCCTGCCTTTTTTGCATTTTTAGCTCCATTTCTAAAATGTTCTACAAGTTGCTTTATTTCTGCTAAAGTAACTTCACGTGGAGTTTCGTAAAATTTTTCAGGGTGGACTAAAGAAACTTTATGTTTTGCGGCGATGGCACTTGGTCCAATCGGAACTTGTCCTATATAAATTGGATCGGAAATTCTTCCAACGTGCCACAGTTGCATTAAGATTGTTCCGCCTTTTTCATGGACGGCATCCGTAATATTTCTCCAAGATTTCACTTGATCTTCATTCCAAATACCTGGAGTTCTTGGATATCCGACGCCAAGTAAGTCAACTGATGTAGCTTCAGAAATAATCATTCCAAATGAAACTCTTTGAGAATAATATTTTTTAATCAAATTATTTGGCACTCTTTGATAATCTGCTCTGCAACGTGTCAAAGGAGCTAAAATAATTCGATTGTTAAGAGATAAGTCGCCTATTTTGATAGGCTCAAATAAAATAGACATAAAGTCTCCTCATTAGTCTTTAAATTTTAGCATCGAAAACAATCTGATCGAGCAAAGAATTTTTATATCATATAATATAAAAATTCGATTAGTTTAATAAAAATTATTAAGCAACACGATAAGTAACTGTTTATAGCTTTATTAACACTGGTAAATCATAATTTTTTAAGAATAGAATTTGTAAAGAACCTTAAAAATATCATAAAGATTTTGAAACTAATGATAATTAGGGTCGTTAAGAGTGAGATTTAGCAAAGATCTTATAATATGATTAAAAAATCATATTTAAATTTGGATTTAGTGTAGATGAAAAATTGTTAAGTTTTGAATCTAAAAATTCGTCCATTTTTTACTTCAGAACCGAATATATTAATCATGAAAAAACTTCTTTGACCAATTAAGCCATTTTGCCATTAATGCCAAATCAAATCCTGAAGTAAAATCTTCAATAACAATATTTGCATTTTTTCTCATAGAAGTTGATAATAAATAATTATTATTTAACTTTAATAAATAATTATATTTGGTTGGACCAACAATATCTCTTAATGAATTTCCTAGCACATTGTCAATTGTAGCGCCTTGAATGGTATAAACTAATTGACTCTGCATAAATTTATTATTGCTGCAAACGTTAGATCGATTCTCTATATTGCTTTGAAAGTACTCCCAAATCTTATCAGGATTATCTGAATTAGCCCAAAGTCCACACATATAATTTGATCTTTCCCAGATTAAACTTGTTGTTGGATGATATTGCAAAACAATTGCTCGTTTACCACTTTGTACAAAATCTCCAAAGTGACTTTCAGGAGAGAATTGTCTGGGTTGTGCTACATAATTTCCTAAATATTTCATTAATGCAGTTTGAATTTTATACTTTATATTAGGAGAAAAATTATCCCAATTTTGCACTGCTTGAATGTCAACAATAACCACTTCATTTTTATTAACAGGTTGATCTAAAAAATTCTTTACTTGTTCAAAGATAGATTCGATAGTTAACGTATTCGCAAATACACTATGGCAAACTAATAAATTAGAGCCATCAGAGCATAAACGAATGTCTAAATATCTAACTCCTCTATCAAGCTGTTCCGCAATAGAATAATACTGAGTTCTTGCTAAACTGTTAATTTGAGCACCACTTATTATTGCTGGCAAAGTGGAGTCAGGAGATATCTTATCACCTAAGTCATAGGTACCGGAATCATGGCTTCCAGGAATCATTAATTGATTAATGGGCCTATCTTTAATTACATTGTAAATTTGCCCCATCCAACTCGTTACAGTTTCTTTCTTTGCTGCACTGATCATAATTCTATCTTGAGTGTTTCTCATCCCTAAAATAGATACGCCATGACTCATATAATCACCATGACTCCAGTATTTTGAGTTTAGGGAGGTTAATCCACCTGTTAATAGTTGATTTAAACTTAAATTTACATGATATGTTGCTATCGTTTCTTGAAAATCTTTTACAACAATATCGAGAGGGACAACTCCTAAAAATAGACATCCGTTTCCAAGTTGAGTATCTGTTTCAATATAATACCCCAACACATTTGTGAGAAAATTATTGCCAGCTAGATTTAAACCATTCAAACATTTCACATTTGCTGGTGAATAATTAATTCCTTTATTTCTATCCAGTTCAGGATCATAGTGATTTTGAAAAGACAGAAACGCACCTTGCCCTGCAAAAGTTTTTCCTGAGAAAAAAAGAAGAAATAAGAAGGTTAATAACTTTATTTTCATGGTAACTCCTATATTGGGTGATTTTATAAAATTATTACGTATTACAATTTTTAATGCAAATGGATACTAAATATATATTGAGTAACGATATTTAAAATAATTGGTATATTAACAAATCAATTAAAGATAATTGGTTTATTTGTTAATAAATTAATTATCTTTACCTGAAGACGATGGAATTAATCCCAAAGTAAATAATATAAAAATAGATAAATAAAATTATTTTAAATTGATTTATTTTGAATATTTTCTCATATAAATTTACTTATCTTCTCCAAAAATCAGAGTTTTTATTTCTTTTAATATTATTTTTTTTAAACCAAAAATAATCTAGAGTAGTATTTTCTAGGTATATGGTAAGGATCTGCGTGCCTCACGGCGCGCAGATCCTTACCGCTTACCATATTAAGTTTTCAAATAAAACAATTCCGCGCCCATATAAACTTTTTTAAAATAGAAACAAATTGTCACCCTTCAGTTCACTTACTAAAATTCCCTCCCTGACATTTCCCAAAGAAGAAGAAATTAAAGTATCTAAAGAATCTTCCTAATTCCATTTCTTGATGAATTTAAGAAATGTGAATTGGAAGTGTGGTCAATCTTTCAAATTACAACCCGCCAACCGAGCAAATTACAAAACCACATCGCTATTCCAAAAAGACATGTAAATGTCAGTGAAAAAGCAAATGATGCGAATTCCGCACTAAATTGCGCTGTCAGAGGCTCAGAAAACCAATGGAAATATAATGGATTCATTATGTTTAACCAAGATAGTAGACAAACTGCGATCCAAGAGCCAGCATAAGCAGTAATGGCATTCACTCCAAAACTCCTTCCGATCGCTGGCCAACTGCGTATATCAATCAAATAATGAAAAATCCCGATTGATAGCAATGCCGCACCGCCAGTCCAACAGACAAATGACGATGTCCATAATTGTTTATTCAAAGGTACCCAATGCGACCAGACATAGCCTACTGCCATCATTATAAACCCAATTAAAATCAAACGCAAAGTATGTCCTTTTCGTAATAATGCACCAGCACGTAAGCCCAGGATTACGGTTGCGAAGGAAGGTAATGTCGATAAAATTCCTTCTGGATCGTGCGCGAGTGCTGTTATTGGATCAAATGTGTAAGACAGTCGCCCAAGCACTGCTGTGTCAATGCGGTCAGCCAGATTGATGTTCGGAGCATAACCCCCTGAAAATTGCAGCAATCCCCAATATCCGAGCAATATTGTAGCAAACAACACATATTGTAAAAATGCCTGTTTCATATAAATTGTTATCATGCCTGCTGCAGCGAAACACACACCAATTCGTTGCAATACTCCCAATAAACGAAATACCTGACCATCAATCATGAATGCAGCAAGCAGATGCAAAAGGAGACCTAATAAGAAAATTCGGGCGCCGCGCCAGATAACGGCCTTCACCAGTGCTTTTCGCTCAGCTGCTAACAACGCATTCTCCGCCTTTGGTCCTAATGCCAATTGTATCGACACACCGACGATCAATAGAAAAAAAGGAAAAATGAAATCTGCTGGCGTACAACCATTCCATTCTGAATGCTCTAGCCAAGGATAAACATGATCCCAATCTCCCGCATCATTAACTAGGAGCATTGCTGCTACGGTGAGGCCACGCAAAGCATCGATTGAAGATATTCTTTTATGTATATGCATAAGATTAAACCTCTTGATGATGATCTTATTTTTGCATTATTAATATACAATAAAAGTATTAATGGTGACTGTCATTTCACAAAGAGAGTGAAACTTAATCAAATAATATCATGAAACTAATTGATTAAAATAATATTTTTTCATTAAATATTCCAAAGAGAATGAGATTAAAATAGCTAAAAATTGAAATTTTACTTAAAATGGAGTTTTGCACACTAAGTCCCATTATTTGATGAATGAATCTAGTATTGAGCTATTAGCTTATTTTTTTTGCATATACTAAAAGAGTCTTGCCTTTTATTTCAATTTAAGCTAAGCTTAGTTTAGCCGATAGGTCAGCAGGAGATATATGATATGCACGTAATTAATATGCATGAAGCAAAAACAAATTTATCCAGATTGATTGAGGACGCTATAACCGACGGGGTCGGGTTTATTATAGCTAAAGCTGGAAAACCACTAGTAACGGTGGAACCAATTAAAAAAGAAAAGCACAAAATAGTTTACGGATTAATGAAGGGAAAAATTAAAATTTCTGATGATTTTGATGCGCCATGTGATGAAATTAATAACATGTTTTATGGTGATCATAAATGAAGATTTTGTTAGACACTCAAATAATAATTTGGATTTTGGAAGATTCAGATAAACTATCAAAAAAAGCTCGCAAAATTCTTGATAATGCTGATGAGGTCTTTATTAGCTCAGTATCAGTCTGGGAAATGATGATAAAAATGAATTTAGGAAAATTGGATATAGAAATAGACGATTTAAAAAGCATATTTAAAAAGACGAATTTTATTGAGTTACCGTTAAAATTTGATCATATTCTATCATTAAATGGGTTGCCAGATATTCACAGAGATCCATTTGATCGAATGCTAGTTGCTCAGGCGCTGTCTGAACCTTTAAGATTAATTACAGCAGATGCGTTAGTTAAAAAATATTCTGATTTAGTTGAGTTAGTTTAAATAAATCTTCTTGGTCTGATTTGGCTTAAGTTTGTGTAATAACTATTTAGAGATTTAATATCACTATCACTAAGTAATGCTTCTGCTTTTGTAATTCCATAGTATTCAGGCAGATTTTTAAAAAGAAAAACAGATTTATACCATGGATCACAAATGATGCCAGAATTTTTTATATCATCTTCATGAATACAAAAGAAGACATGATCTGCATCGAGAGCGCTAAAAACTGTATATTTATAATTAATTTTTCTATTTTTTCCTTTATAATAAAAATACAGAAGACAGAAATGTGCCATTTCATGACAGTTTGCAATTGATATCTTTAAACAATGAGCATAATTTTTTTCTATTTCTTTAATTTTATTACTCTCATTTTCATAATAAGTATTTTCAAAGTTTCTAAGTAAATCATGGGTTTGTCTTGAATGACTTCGTTCTTTTCCTTTATGTAAATTATTATCAAATAAGTTAAAATAAAACTGTCTAGATGATGAGACAGGGAAATTTTTATTTATATCAATAATAAGATTTTTTAATTCCCTGATAAGTTCTTTATTCCGATAATTTTTAATATCATCATGTAAAAATAATGTATTTGGATCTGTCATACATTTTCTGCACACATGCACGGAATCACTGATTTTATTTTCATTTAAATTATTATATTTGGATTGAATACCTTTTATCACTGATTTACAACAGATATTACACACTAAAATTCCACAATTTGTACAATTATTAATTTTTCCTAATAAATTACTTATGTTGACTTTACATAAGCAGCACTTATTTGAACTAGAAAAAAAATTTATTTTAAATTTCATAGAAAACCAAGTTTGATTGTTAAAATTGAAGCAAATGATATAAAATTCATTTGCGAATACCTTCTATAAAGATGCTAAGCAAAATGAATGCCAAATAATTTCTCTTTGAATTAATTTGAAAAGACTTTAAAATAATTATCTTTAAAATTTATTTAAGCTGTGAACAAAATAATCTAAATTCTTAAATGAATTTTATGCACTTATTTAACGACCTTGCTATTAGTTTTCAACTTTACAAGAGATTATGGAGAAAAAATTCTTTGGATTAAGGAAAAGATTTTATTTATTCATCTTTTTTAAGAATAACATCCCTCCCTCTTTAAGTTTTAAAAATGATAACTCTATTTAAGCATCAGAAACTGGCAAAAGAAGCCTAACTCGAAATTGATTCTCATTATTTTTGCAACGTCAATTGCAATTCGTAGCCCAATACATTTAATATATCTGTAAATTTTCCTAATGATAGCTCACATTTCCCTTCCTCATACTGCACATAACAATTAATTTCCGAACCTAATTCTAGCGCAACTTTAGACTGCGTTAAACACTTATTTTTACGTAATTTTTTAAGCAATAATGCAGTTGCATATTTGGGTTCTAAAAATTTAATTGAGAAATTATTGTCATCTAATTATCTCAATTCTAAAATCGTCACCTATTGCATTTCCTTTTGAAATTAATTTTAAAATATCAAATAAATTATTACTCAATTTCAAAAATAATTCAGATTTAGTTTTTGCAATCACTCAGATATCGAGCAACTCTAATTGGGGTTTCGACCTGTTGCGAGAGAAAAACCTGCTTGTGAGTTTTGGTGAATTGGGGTCCAATGCAAAATATAAACTATTATTTAAATTTTATTAATTATAATTACTATTTCTTATAATGCATATCAGTTTGATCTGAAATATACAATAATGAAATAGATAACCATAAATAATAAAATTTGAAAAGTATTCACTGAAAATTTCAAAGTAAAAATAAGTATCTTTAACTACAATCAAGAGTACTTTTTTTTGTGTTTTGAATTTACTAGACTTTTTATGTCCAAAAAATGAGGGCAAAAATGGGTATTTATGGTAGACGGTACCAACAATTTTCTCTTCAAAGCGCCTAAGCCCCCTATTATCATCCAGTATTTTATGTTAATATCAGACGCATTGTGTCCAATTAAAATGGAATCTTGGTTTTTATCATTTTGGGTAATGAATTATGGACAAATATGTGTATTTACGAGTGTTCACCGTCAACCCTTTATCTGTGGCTAAGCCGACGTTAGATTCACACAAAATAACGTTCGCGAAAATTTCTGTGGTTTACGCTAAGAAACCCTATTAAAAGGTTTACTTTTTATGAGAATAATAATAATTTTTTTAGTTTGTAATCTATCTTTTTTAATTAAAAATATTGCATCAGCAGTCACAGTAAAATGGTTTACGGAGAATTTTTATCCTTTTAACTATTTTGAAAATGGAAAATTAGATGGATTTTCTGTTGAAATTGTAAATGAAATGTTACGTTTAATGAATAGTAAGGATAGTATTGAAGTAATTCCTTTCCCAAGGTTAATTAATATAATTGATAAACAGCCTAATACAGCTGGATTTAGCGTATACCAGACTGATGAAAATAAAGATAATTATCAGTGGGTAGGCCCTTTAGCAAAGGGGACTGTTGGTTTTTTCAAAAGGTCTGATTCCAAAGTTTCAATAAAGTCATTGGATGATGCAAAAAAAAAGGTAATAATTGGTGTCCAATTGGGAAGTTCCCATGAAAAATTTCTTAATAAAAATGGCTTTAAAAACCTTTATAGAGTTGCTCAAAGTCAAAATGTTATAGGAAATAGTCTTATTCATATGTTAATTTCAGGGCGCTTTGATCTTTGGATGGCAACGGATGTTAGCGTTTATGCACGTGCAGAAAAGCAAAATATTCCTTCTGAAAAGATCATTATGGCATATAAAATTAGAACGAATCAATTATATATTGCTTTTTCAAAACAAACAGATCCTAAAATTGTTAAAAAATATAGAAAATATTTTTTTAAAGTAAAGAATTCTCCTTTTTATCAAGATCTGTTTTTACGGTATTCTAAATACCATATTAAAAAACCTTAAATTTACTTAATTGGGGTCTCAGGCAAGACAGTCGAGTAACATTTGTAAAAGCGCCCAAGCCACATTTGACACCCCTCATATGTTTTTTTTCAGGCTGTCATTTCCCAAAAAGAATGAGACTAAGATATCTAAAAGTTTAAATTTTGCTTAAAACAAAGTGATGCTCTCCATGCACACTTCTCATTTCCAGGTGAATAAATGCAGTATAGAACTGACAAGAATCAGGATAAGCTCTATTATCCTGCTAATCTTGAAATGTCTGAAAACGTTCGTGTTGAACAAGAAAAGGCAATAAAGTACAATCATTTACTTGCAAATATATTTATTTTTTATAATGTTTTTTCAATGTCTAAAGCTTTTAAAGATCTTATTCATTAAGGACATCCAATAACTAAAAAAGTAATTTCTAAATTGAGCCCGTATCGGACTTCTCATATTAATGGATTTTGAATATATAAAATTGAAAAACTTCCAATTCAGAAAGAAGAGTTTGATTTAAAGCTGGATTTGACTTGATTTTTTTTAAGAATATAGTTTTTAAAATTCAAGTATTTAGAAAAAAAGCTGATAAAGGATTTAAGTTGACAATTGCGGTAGCATCAACTAGTATTTAATACTAGTTGATGCTACCGTGGAGTTGTAATGGATAGAACTTTTATCGTTTTGGATGGCTTTTGGGAAGACTGGCAGCGCCTCAAGCTCGGAGATTCGGAAATCAATTCCCTTGAGATAGAACTCATGAAAAACCCAACTATGGGAGATATTATACAGGGATCTAAAGGGGTTAGAAAAACCCGTTGGGCTGTTGGAAATAAAGGGAAAAGCGGAGGTGTTAGAGTCTTTTATCTTGATATAACAGCATCTAAAGAAATTTATTTAATAGCCGTTATATCAAAGAATGAAAAAGCAAATCTTTCGAAATCCGAAATTAACATACTTGCTAAACTAGTTAACCAGTTGAAAAAAGAGGATTAATCATGACCTTATTTAAAAAACTTGAAAGAGGTTTAAAAGAGGCTATTGAATACAAAGAGGGTAATAAAAAAGTAGCAGCAAGAGTTCATGAGCACAAAACTATTGTGTTTAAGCCTGTTACTATTATGAAACCAAATCAAATAAAAAAACTTCGCCTTTCACTTGGATTGAGCCAAAAAGAGTTTGCAAATTTTTTATCTGTTTCTCATGAAACGGTTGCAAAGTGGGAACAAGGTGGAAATCAACCACAAGGTGTAGCTTTACGATTAATGGATATTCTTGCTAATCAAGGAGAAGATCTAATTAAAGAATTAACTTCAGGTTGTGCATGAAAATATAATTTTTTCTCTGCAGGTTAATAAAAATTTCTAAAATTAATCAAAAATTATATGACATTAAAGACAGATCCCGCCCTATTTGACACAGTTACTAACCGGGTATCAGGAAGAGCACAATAATCATTTATTTATTAAAAAAAGATAAACTTAATTAAAATAATCATTAGATTTTTTAGGAACAATTATAAAACTATTCATATGATCAAAAGCAATTCTGTCAGGCAAATACCCATTACTTAGCGATAAATTTTCGTTATTATTCTTTCCAAATAACGCATATCCAGAAGGGATAAATCCAAAATAATAAAACATTGGTTGAGCATATATATATTTTTTCTTATATTTACTCACTTCATTTTTACATCTTTCTTCTAATGATTTAATTTTATTTTCTTTTTCATAAGGTAAAAATACATATGTAAAATCCCCCTTGACACTAGTAGAAGTCCATTCTCCATTTACAATATTTTCTTTCTTTTCAGTATAGAAAGGATTAGATAAATGCAGGTATGATATTTCTTCAATTCTTTCTTTTTGAAAATAATCATATAATAAATCCCAATCGCCATCTTCTGTAACACAATATGTATATGCATAATCGGAATAAGCATAAATGTTAAAAGATCCAAAAAACATTGCCATAAAAATTTTAAATAATTTTTTACTAAACATAATTCATAGCGCCCCTCAAAAAATAGATTTGCATAGTCAGAAATATTAAATTACATTTTAATATTTCTGTAATATTTTATACACATATTTATCATTAAAAACATATTATTTATTGATAAAATTTTATGTATTAATTTATTTTTTTTAAAGTTATAAAATTTGACATAAAAACAAGTATTTATAAATAGATATTATTTCTACTAATTATTGAATTCAATAGAGAATATAATTAATTTATTGTACATTTGCATTTATCTGAAGTTTGCAGCATGAAAATTTCACTACTGGAGGTGCGTTACCTGTATTCAATTAAAAACCCACTTGCTAACGTAATTTAAGGTACCAG
This sequence comes from Fluviispira multicolorata, assembly GCF_009208585.1. Classification (GTDB taxonomy): domain Bacteria; phylum Bdellovibrionota_B; class Oligoflexia; order Silvanigrellales; family Silvanigrellaceae; genus Silvanigrella; species Silvanigrella multicolorata. Next base: position 566,132 of record NZ_WFLN01000004.1, on the reverse strand, counting down.
TGTCAGTTCCCAAAGACAATTGGACTATTCCCAAAGACCTAAAGACTAGCTATCATTATATTTACGTCGTCCATTAAGTTTTTTGTAGAACAGGGTTTAAAATGCTTTAAAAATAAGGGAATATTTTTGTATTTTGGTTAAAAACTTTTTGGAAGCCGTTTTAGTGATGACTTTGAAACCAAATGCATAAATGTAAAGTTAAAGCCCAGATATAAGGAGCAGACATTGATAAAGCTTCAGAATCGGTCATTAAACCATGTGCTAAATTGTTACGAATATTTAATCCAAGACTAGTGAAAAGTGATTGAAGTTGGAATTGAAGATCTTCTCCAAATATTTCTTTAAAATCTGAAGAAAAAACAAATACATTAAAATCTTTTTCTTTTTGATTTCCTTCATCGTTAATTATATTCATATTTTTTCCACTTTGAGTCATTATATAACGCAATGAATTTTCAAGAAGAGGAACTAAAATTGCATTAGAAGTTATCCAATCTGCATTAAAACCAGCTATTAATCCTCTTTTAAATTGATATTTCTTTGTTAAAGGAATAAAAAGGTTTGGATAAATTAATTTCTCAATTTCTTGATCAATTTGTTCAATTGAATAATCAATCTCTTTAAGTATAAGTGCTATAATATTTCCATATATATTTACATAATATTGAAAATATTCTGATGCTTTATACTTAATAGCAACTTCTTGCTGTTCATCAGTACCACCAATTCCAGGGTGAGTGACAAGTTGTTTTCCATTTTCACCAATTATAACTTTAGTAATTAAATTTGATAAAGGATGTGCATTTGCAAGTTCAAAAGCATTATTATAAAGATCAGATTTTTTCATAGGAATTGCTATATTAGATATTTCTTTAATTACATCAATTAGATTAGCATCTTTAATATTCTTTAAAATAATGTTAAGACATGGTTTAAGATCAATAGTGTGTTCTATTTTACTAGTATTACTTGAAGCACTTTTTTGAATTTCAATTAACTCCTTGTGAAGTTCTTTCGCCTTATCTGCTTGACCTTCTGTTTGTCGACAAGTTTCAATTGCTTTATTATATAATGAACGAAGTATCATGGAGTCTGCACCTAAACATTTCATTGTATAAGCTTCTTGTACATAAAGCTCCGTCTCTTTATTTTTATAAAATTTAATATCAGATTTATTTTTTGCAAATATAGCTAATTCTTTAAGATAGTGAGAATATTTTCGAGCTTTTTCAAAATTATTTTGACTAATTGATTGAGAAATAAAATCACTTCCTTTATCTTTCCAAAATTGATAGTCAGTTTCTTTTATACATAATGGTAAAAGTTCAAAGAAAAATTCTCGTTCATAGTTATTTGGCTCAGGAATTTCAAGCTTCATGCAATATATAATTTCATCTAAAATTTTTGCCTCTAAATTATTATTACTTATCATTTTACAGATAATAATAGCCCTTCTTAAGTAATGTGAAGATTTAAAAATAAGTTCTGGATTTATATTTCTTTGTGCAATGGAAGACTTTATATATTCATCTATTGCATCAATGGCTAAAGAAACATTTTTCGGACGTACTCTTATCCACAAAATATCTAATATACGTGAACGAATTATAGGGTTCTGGATTAGACTTAAGGCTTCTTTTAGTACATTAAGAAGCTTTTCTACTAAGTCATCCATAGAGAAAGAACGTGAAATATTAGTTTTAAAAAATGGTTTAAATGGATTTTTTCTATCTTTTGCATCAAGTGTCATACCCATGATATGAGCTAATAAGGCAACATTTTCAGATATAATTATTTTTCCATTGTTTTTTAATTTTTCTGCATCCTTAAAGAGTTCATCTCTAATTTTAATATTTGATAATTCTGATTCTAAAATAGTTGGAAATATCCAACTACTGGCTATCCATTCAGATGCTTCTACCCGAGAGCATATTTCAATTTTATTTTCATTAATTTTACTTTTATTCAAAATAATATCCTAATTTATAATTTCAATTTTTTTTTAAAAATTTGTTTTATATTCGTAAATAAGCAACTACTTTTTTTTGATGGGTTATAAATATTGAGTAATAATAATGGTTCTTTTTGAAATAATTCAATTAGCTTAATTAAAAAATGTCCAAATTCCCATCCAAAACTTGGGGAATCATAATTGCTTTGATTATATTTATCTCCTAAACTTAACTTTGCATTTTTAAGTTGGCTTTTTATATCATCAGGATCCCCATGAGCTAATGAACATCTTAGTTTATATAAACTTTTCATAATACTTGTATGATTACAATACCCAATTTTTTTTACTATATCTTTCCAAGTGTTTATAAATACTTTTTTATGCTTATAAAGTTTTTCTTCCAATTGAATTAGGCCATCCATTCCTACAAGAGCATCAAGAATACCATTTAAAGCCTTATCTTTATTTTTAAATTCATAATCATTTATTGAAGATAGCATGTTAAGTAAACCTCTGAGAATTAATTTTAAAGGAAAAATTATTCCATATATCTCCTTATTAGACAATATTTCTGACCATTTAGTAATTTCAACTGAATGATCCAAACAATCGAACGGGTATGATTTTTGACCTGAAAAGAATTGAGCAGTATTTGCATCATATGTATTATTTTCCCAATAGCCGCGCATCTTATGAAACTGAAAAGGTGGAGGAGGATAAGCAAACCATGAAACAAACATTTTCATCAGTTCGCAATGCCATGGAACATCATATATTATACCTGTATAAATATCAGAAGATCTTTGGAATATAATCATATCTAACTTATCTTCTCGAATAATTATTTGAGAAGAAACAGTACAAGGAATATCTTTTGAATTTAGCCAAATATTAGAAGGAATATTATAGTGTAATATGGCCTGTTTTGTATGTTTTTTTCTTTTTAATATTTTAATACAGTATTCAAATGATGTCATTACTTTCTTTTTTTCTCTAAAACCAAATTTTTTCTTTTCTCTTAAAATTAAATACCCATAATTTGAAACTATTTTTCCTGATTTATCTGCATATTTTTTCCATACTTTTGGAGAGGGGGTGTTTTTATAATATAATTCATTATCACAACCTTTAATATACCACTTTAGTTCATCTTTTAGATATTTATCATATTTTTCTTGTCTCTGTGGATACTTTGTATCTAAAAAATTTATATTATAATTATTTGCATTTAATAGCTTAATATATACTTCTCTAACTTCAAAATTATTCCCTTTAGAAGAGGCAATTCTATTTGACTCACCAGATAATAATAAACCTATGAGTTTTTTATAAATATGATCAAAAGATTCACTTTCATAATGAAACATTATCATTCCTTATATTTTCTTATTTTTTAAAGGAGATACAAAGTGCAACACTTTGATTCATTTAAAGAACTAAAAGAATGGTTAATTAGCACATGGTTTCCTCAAAATACAAAAGCAGTTCAATTAGACGGTTCAAATAAAAATAAATCAAATATGAAAGTTATAGTATCTTTTAATACTTCTGAAATTCCAAATTTAAATGCAAAAATATCCCTTCACGGTGATACAAAAAAAGAAGCTCTAAGTATGTTAATAACATCTGAAATAGAAGATTTTATTATTATTCCTCCCCAAAAAAAAGCTAAATATTGGCGATTGCACTTTAAAGGAACTCATGAGTATGAAAATGACTCTGTTGCAAATGGGCTATATGCTTATTTAAAATAAGTAAAATTTAAATTTTCTATAATCATGGTGTTTAATTATCCAAATAGGGAGGATAAGTTAAGTTATCCGGTGAGATTGGGATTTAACAAAATATCCCCCTGACTCCAAAGCTAGAAAATTCAGGAAAATGAAATTTTCTATTTTTTATAAAACCTGTCGGGAGCAGTCCCTTTTTTCTCCGGATAACTTATTAGACGACCTTGAGGAGAGGGAATCGTTTTTAGAGACAGAACGTGTTAAAGGAACGTTTAGAATGCTTTAAGAAACAGGGAGCAAATAAAATGAGCACTCCTTCTTGTTCGACAGAACTTTTTTCTATGATAGCAGCGATTGCAAGTTCTATTGCAGCCGCTGCTTCTGCCTTCATTGCATGGTTTACATACAGACAAAATAAACCAAGGCTCGAATTAAAACTTAGTCTTCGTTCTATGATGTATCTTTCAAATGAACCCCAAGAAAAGAATTGTTTTATATATATTGAAATTCTTAATCCTACAAACATTGGAGTATATTTAAATAATTCTGGTTTAACTTTATCAAATCCAAAAATGAATGAGAAATATATGATTTTCAATGATGAAATCATTGCAATGATAAATGATAAACAATTATTGCCAACTCAATCTTTAAACATTCCAATTCAAATATTTGGAAAGAAAGATTCTGGAATAGAAATTCCAAAAGATAAGTGTTTAAAATTCTTAGAAACTTTTATAAAACACGAGAATTATTCCGTTTTTAGCTCTCTAGGAAGAGAATATTTTGCAAGCAAAAAAAATTCCAAATCTTTCAGAAATGAAATCAAAAAATTTAAAGAAGAATTGAAAGCTAATGAAAACAAATGAAATCCTAGATAAGTTTTTTCACTATTTAAAAATAAAAGGCTCCTCAAAGCATACCCTAAAAGCCTACAAGCTTGATCTGCAAGATTATCTAAAGCATTTAAGTGAAGAACATATTAATGAAAAAGATCTTTCAAATCTTTTTATCAATGCAACAAGTGTTGAATTTAAAACCTATAAATTTTATCTAGGGGCTTCTTCACCAGCGACTGTTAAAAGAAAATTTATGACTCTTAAAAGGTTTTTAGATTGGTGCGTTCAAGAGGGATATCGAAAACAAAAACTTCCAGAAGCAATAAAACTTCCAAAATTTCAAACATTATCGCCAAGGTGGCTCACAAGAAATGAAATGAATTCCATTCAAAGAGCACTCGAAACAAAGAGAAATCTACGTGATAAAACCATTGTAAACCTTTTATATCATACTGGTATTCGTGTCGGTGAGCTTGTTTCGTTACGATGGGAAGATATCGATACGGGACGTTATCAAGGAACGCTTAGGATAAGAAAAGGGAAAGGGGAAAAGGAACGCCTTGTTCCCTTGAATGCAACAGCAAGAAATCTTCTTCAAAAATATGAAGAATCATTGGTTAAAAGAGAAGACTATTTATTTTATGGCATCAGAAAGAACCCTTTGAATGAAGATGGAGTCTTACGGATGTTTTATTCCCTAAGCAAACAAGCTGGGGTAAAAGTCACACCACATGCTTTAAGGCATACCTTCTGTAAAAACCTTTTAGAGAGCAACGTAAGCATAGATAAGATTGCAACCCTTGCAGGCCACTCCTCCCTTACCGTAACTCAGAAATACACCACCCCTTCACTTCAAGATTTAAGCAAGGCTGTGGTACACCTTGAAGATTAATAAGAATTTCCATTTCACATGGAGGTAAAATGGGATCTTGCTATTGCTTAAGCATTGGTGAATTTGATGACATATTTGATGAATATAATGGTTTTAATATAGGCCCTTTCCTTCAACAGATGTTTCATGACTCTGAATTGAAAAAAGGAAAAAAAACTTATATAGATTATAAAACAAATAAAAAAATAAAATATGATGCTATTTATTATGAAACTTCAGTTTATTGCGCAAAAAAAAGACTTGAAATCCTTGGACATTCTTACGATTATTTTAAGGATAATTTTCAAAAAGAAATCCAAAATACATATAACGAATGCTTAGATTATTTTAAAGATAGTTTAAATGAGTATAATACAATTTTTAAAGACATGACAATTGAAAAATGGATCCTACTTATAAAAAAATATTATGCAAATAGCTCTGATATATACTTTAATTATCGAAATTATCCCATTGATGCTCAACTTTTATTCTCAGAGTTCCTTATTGATAATAATTATTTTATGATTCCTAATATTGGATTTATGAATATATTTAGAGCAATCATGGAGTTTTGTAATGAAAGTGAAAAAGTTATTTTAGATCTTTCTCAGATATCATAGGTGGGGTTGCAATTGAACGCTATGAAGATATTCCTAAAGTAAGATATGAATATCTACTCGTAACAGAAGGTAAAACGGATTATGAATTTATATCAAAATCTATGAATATTCTTTATCCAGAATACTCCCATTTATACAAATTTTTTGATCGCTCTTATACCGCCTCTGATAATGGCAATGGCCTTGCTGGCGGAACAGGAGAGCTTATCAATATGATAAAATTTGCAATCACAGCGCATGTTAATGATAAAATTATATTTATATTTGATAATGATAGCGAAGGCATTTCTTCACTTAAAAGTCTTGAAAAGTTAAAAAAAATTATACCAGATAATATAAAAATTATTTCGCTTCCAAAACTCGCTTTTTTTAGTTCCTATCCCGCAAAGTCTCATACAGGAAATATTGAGCCAGTTGATATAAACGAAAAAGCATGCGGAATTGAAATGTATCTTGGAAAAGAGAATTTGAAAGATAAATATGGAAATTTCTATCAAATTGAATGGGGGGCATTTAAAAAAGAGATTTCCCAATACCAAAGCAGTATTAGTGAAAAAAATAAAAAGATTGTTCAAGATAAGTTTAGAAATACTTTGGAAAATAAAAATATAAATGACCCCAATTTTAATGAAATCAGATGTGTTTGTGAACATATATTCAATACATTCAGATACTTCTCTACTTCAGAATATAGGTATGGAGAATTAAGTTGAGATCAAGAAAAAATTTAATAAGTGAAGCGAATGAAATATTGTCTAAAATTTCAAAAAATAAAAGAGAAGTATATTTCATCCATTATTCTTGTGAAAGTTTCTCAGATGTTAAAGATGGATTATCTCCAAAAATTGCTTCAATTTCTATTCTAAATCTTGAAAGTGAACAAACACATTCATTCTCAATTCATCAATTTGCCGAACAAGAAAAAATAACTGATATAAACATAATTAAAGATAACTACTTAAACTTTGAGATTAAAATGCTTGATTGCTATTTTAAATACATGAAAAAGATATGCAAAAATCGTAATACCATTATTTTGCATTGGAATATGAAAGATTCAGCATATGGTTTTATTGCTTTAGAAAATAGGTTCAGAGTTTTAAAAGGCAAACCCTTTTCAGTTCGTGATGATTATAAGATTAATATTTCCAATATTCTATATAATTTATTTGGTGATAAATATATAGATAAACCAAAATTAATGAACATTATTAAGTACAATAATTATAGTTGCAATGATTTAATGAGTGGTGAAGAAGAAGCCAAATGCTTTGAAAATGGTGATTATTTAAAATTACATAATTCAACGTTAAAAAAAGTTCGTATATTTAGCTATATTATAAATGATTTAATGCTAAAAAAGCTCAAAAGAAAATCAAATTATTTTCAAGAAAATGGAATAACATTCGAAACATTTACTAATTATTTAACACAGAACAGTATAAGTAAATTTATTCTATTTATATTTGCTATAATTGGATTTATCTCTTCATTTAAGCCAATTCCAGAGATTTTAAAAAAATTTTTAAATTGGTGGCGAATAACTTTCTGAGTTTTCAAATTGCTCACCACAAGTCCTTTTATTTGTAAAATCATATATTTAGCTCTAGAGAAGAAATAAAAATTGTTATTTGTTAACATTTTTATTTACTATTAACAAATCATTTGATACTCTTAATCTGTGGAGGAAAGGTACATGGTGGTGCCAAAACATAGTGAATCTGAAATTCTTGAAAAAGTAAAAACATCTATTGAAACAGGTCGTTATATTATACTTCCACACGCTCGTCTGAGAACAAAAGAAAGAAAAGTTCTTCCTAAAGACATTGAATGCGCTCTTTTAAATGGGAAAAGAACCAAAAAAAGAGACCGTCAAGATGCCCTATTAAAAACTTGGAGCTATGCCTTTGAAGGATCAACAATTGATGAGCGTGAACTTAGAGTTATTGTAGCAATAGATGATCTACTTAAGATTGTAACTGTCGTTATTTTAAATGAAGAAGGGGAAGATTTATGAAAAACAATATTGTCCCATATGATGAATTGGGATTCAGAATATACCTGATTAATCCTGATATGTATGAGCTTCCAGATGGAACAAAAGTACCAGCTCCAAACATGAAAATACTACAAGACGAAGTCTTTAAAGTTCTTTGCGATAAACCATTTAGATTAACTGGAAATGAACTTCATTTTATTAGAAAATATATGCATATGACTCAACAAAAATTTTCTGAGCTTTTAAATCTTTCAAATCATTCAATTGTTTCTCAATGGGAAAACAAAGATGATGCGGTGTGCGGAATGGATTATAATACTGAGGTTTTGTTGAGACTTTCAATGGAAGTTTATATATCAAATACAATTTCAGCAGAAAAACTTGTTAAATTAAAAAATATGCCTAATCGTTCTGAACCTATTTATGTAAGGGCAGCTTAATTATAGCAATCCGCCTTTGAATATTAGATTGCTAGCTTCCTTATCTTGCGAAATTTTATCCATAAAATGCTCCTCTACTCGCAATCTAATCATCCCATAGAGATATTCGTTTACTCGCAATCTAAGGGCAATTAGCTTGCGAATTTTGTAAAATCTTCGAAATTATCCTCTAAAGTGATTCCTTCTAAGATTCTACCTTGCTTTAAATGCAAAAAAATGGTTGCACAACTTATCTTTTCTGAAGATGCGATAAATCAATCAAATATGGAAGATTCCTATCGATTGATGTATCCAAAAATCAAAGAAATGGATGTCGATACTTGGGTAATTGGGTAATTGGGAAAGAAGAAATCCTTCCTTAAAAAAGATATTTATACCTATATTATGAAAGTTTTACCAAAAAAAGAAGGAAATGCTTCTAAAATCCCTTTTCAGGAATTTCACTTAACATTAAATAAACTCCAATATATTCATTGTTTAAATTAACAAAGTTTAAATATACAGTGAAGACAAAATCCCATAATAGAAGACTTTTCCTCAAGTTCTTTAATTTTTGATTGATAAAAGAATATGTACTTAATAAATTCAAAATAATTTATGAACTTAAAATTCCATCAAAATCATTGAAAGTTTCTTTTTTATCCGTTATGAATCCTTTTGATTTAGCAAGGAGGCTGTTATGGAAACAGGGATCATTTCAATGATAAACCCTCAAAGAGGGATGATAGGTGTTACTTTAAGTGATAGAACTTATTCAGCAATTGAAATTTTAGATAGTATTGATTTCAATGACGATTTATTTGGTCAAAAGGTCTATGGTCCTTTGAGGGAAGAAGGAAGCTGTGATTTGATTTTAAAAAGTGATTCTGGCAAATTTAAAATTTCTGCCATCATTCAAAATGCGGAAGGAATCTTAAATCACATAATTGAAAGGGTTGGTTTAGGATGTGAAATTTATTGTTCGAGAGAATACCTATGAAATAATATAGAGACTGCCTTTTTAATGAGGCCAACTATTCCTCTTCCAATCCCCATAAACTTGATAAAATTTACTTAAATATTTTGCATTGGCTACGATCATCATGTAGTAGTCTTCTTTTAGTTTTTTCTCACTCGGCAAAGGTTTTTCTGCAAAAATATCCCAACTCTTTTTTTCTAAACACTTACTCTTATTTTCTTTTAAATAATGGTTAAATTCTTCCTTCTCATTATTAGAAGAAAATACAAGGATTGGTAAAACACGAGAGTTTTCGAATATTGCTTCTATATATAGATTTGGATAGAGTAATTGAAATAATTTCCCACTTAAAGAATCCAAGTCGAAATAATAATAATAATAGCTGCCATAAAGTTCATTCCAATCAGGACTATTTTCCTTTGGATAAGGAAAAAAATGTGATAATTGATTCCCCCAAAAGTACTCACATTTATAAACGACAGTATTATGGTGCTTAAATAAAAGAGTTCCAGTATGATTTTCATCCCATGCTAAAAAGAAACAACTAAACCCTTCTCCACGGAATTTTTCAGGTTTCGAGCGTAGAATTTTAAATTCAGGAAAGTTTTTATGATACATCGTATCACTTTTTTCAAAATTTCCTTCCCAATCTTCCCTATTGGATAGTAAATATTTAAACCTATCAAGGATAGGTAAGTAAAAGCCGAACCGTTCTTTGTACATCTTTTCGATTTGTGCATCACTTGCAGTGCTTATTTTTGAGGTATTAGTATCCCCTAACTGTAGCGGCGCGCACTCATCGGATAAGTGCGCATCCATGCTCCTAGGAATGCGCGCCGTAACAATTAAGCTTTAACAGTATTATTTCCTTGAACTAGATTTCTCTCATATTTGATTGAACAATAACGTTCAATTTCATAAATTAAATCCCAAGCTGATCCAGAATATGGGGTATTATCTCTTCTTTTCCACTTATATGGATAATTACTTACATAACCAAAAGCCCATTCTTGAAGAATCTTAATTATTTCGTTTTTATACTTATCTTCACTAAGAAAATATTGTGGATTAATGCTTATCCATTTCTGAAGTTCATAAATAGACTTACTTGCAAAAACAATTTCAATTGGATTAGATGATTTAAATATTAATTCATGGATTCTTCTTTTTAAATATACATTGTAAATAGTTCGAAATAATAAAGCTATAAAAATTATTATAATTAAATACATGTAAGACATATAATTATGAGATATGTTATTGTTATTTATTTCACCTTTACCCGAATCGACATAATTTAATATTCCAAAATTGATTACATAAGTAATTAAGAGTATTGTTACTAAATAAAAATTAGATATAATTAATGTTATGTAATTGCTATTTATTTCAAAAAGTTTTGGCTTCCAATTTGTCAAAATATTTGCATTTATCTTCTCAATTCCATACGAGAAAGATTTTATTATAAAATAAAATGAAATACACATTAACATTATTAATAAGCAAATAATATAAAACTTATAAAAATAAATATTGTAATTTATTATATTTTTAAGTAAAAATGTTATTAAAGAACAAGAAAAAAGAATTAAAAAAGTATAAAATATATTGCAAAAAATATTATTAGAATAATGCTTTTTAAAAGGCGTACTTGAATGACTTCTAAACTTATTTTTAAAAGAAATATTTATACTATATATTAATTTATATAGAGAAGAATATTTTTTCTTCCAAAAATTATTCATTGATTCTAAAATAAACAATTTAGAATCATACTTAGACATATTTTTTAAAAAATTGTAACTATTTAAATCAATCCCTTTAAAATGTATATTCTGAGTTAATTTTAAGTCGTTATTTTTTATAAGAAATTCATTTGTTTCAATAATATATATGTTTTCTTGCTCAATATCAAATATATAGTCTAGTAAAATAATTACCGCATCATGGTCGATATTGCTTTTAATTTCCAGTATAAATTTTTTGACTGCCTTAGATATTCTTTTATGCTTAATTTCATTAATAAACTTTTCTCTATAGAATAAAATTATCGATTTTGGCAATATATCTTTATTAATGCAAGACTTCATAATGCATTTTTTATATTTAGCTTGAAAAATATTAATTATTTCTTCTGTTGTCATTTGAAATGTTATTTCATTATGGTCTATATCGATTAAAGCACACTGATTAAATATTTTATTATAGTTTCTATTTTTGTGCTCTAAGCAATCAATAATAGCAGATGAAATCAATAATTTAGAATCAATTTTATTGTCCGAGTTCAAACAATAAATTAAATTTTTATTGTCATTTGTAAGTTTTAGTAATAAATTATAGAATCCATTAGTATAAAATACACTTATTCTAGAAGAGAATATTTTTAATTTTTTAAGATAATTTATTATAAATAAATTTCTTTTTGTATTATTCGTATTTTCTATAAAATTATAGATAACAGAATTAATAATATATCTAATAAAATTATCAGCTTTTATTTTAATTAATCTTTCTATAAAAAATAATATAAAAGCAAATAAAATAAATGGATACAATAAATTATTATTATCTATATTAACTAAATTTATTAATTTCTCCATTCAACATCCTTTTATTCAATTTAACTAGTATATATAATAATTTTAAAAAAAATACTTATTTAAAAAATAAGTATAGGGGTATTAGGGGGTCTAATCCGGCAGCTGATTTTTTACTCCTAGAGCAATGTTGCATAATATTAATATCTCCTGCTTCAGAGCTAGGAAGTTCATTTATTCTGTACACAATATTGACATCCTCTAAATTTATTTCAATTCTTTTAACGATCATTCTAATTATAGCACGTTTAGTTAACCAATCTATTGTTTCTAAATTGTTTTCTATACAAGAAAAAAACTCCTCTAAATTCCTTATAATTAATTTTAGTTGAGATGACATATCTCTTTGAGAAATTAACTCATTCAATTGCTTAGTAATTTCTTCTTGCTGTTTTTTCATACTTTTAATTTTTTGTTCAAATTCTTCTTTATTAATATATTCTTGAGTATATGAATCAATTAATCTAGATATACCTCTCGAATATTTATTTTTTTGAGCTTCCAATGAATTTGTCATTTTTTCCAATGGTGTATTGTCAATATGGGGTACCGACCTTCTCACGTCTTTTTCTTGATCTAAATCAATTACAATGGAGTGTGAAATGGGTTCATTTGATAGATTAAAAGGCAAAAGAGAGATTCAAGATCTCGAGTCTGGGGAAGTAACGTACGCGGTAGTACCCGTTAAAAGAAATTATTTTGAGGAGGACTATTTTTGTATGTTTCAAAAATCTCTTGATCTTATATCAGAAGATCGTGAAATGACTTATGATGATTTAAGAGTTTTATTAAAGCTTTTTAGATATTTAGATATGAAAAATTTCATATCAATTAGTCAAAAAGATATATGTGAACAATTAAAAATGCATAAATCAAATGTAAGTAAATCTATGACTAAACTTCTAAATAAAGGAATAATACTTAAAGGTCCACGATTAAATGGAATATATACATATACATTAAATGCTAATTATGCATACAAAGGTCAGCTTAAATTTTTAAAACAAGAACGAAAAAAACATTTGGAACTTGTAGAAGAATACGATACAGAGAGATATATCGATAAAAAAATAAAGTCAGAGAAAAAAGATACTAAAAAAGAACAAAAAAAAGAAATATCAGAAGCTGCAAAACTAATAAAAAATAAAAAACATCCTACATTATTTTAAATTCATTATTATTAATATTTTATTTATTTTAATCTAAATATTTATGTATAATACTGAAAGTATTTAATAAAAATATTTATCCATTTCCACCATTTCCACCATTTCCTCCAATTAAAATACCTGGTGATCCATTTTCACCGTCTTCACCGTCTTCACCGTCTTTACCGTCTTTACCGTCTTTACCTCTATTATCGTATTCATTTTTATCATTATATTTACTATATTTAATAGATAAACACTTATTATCCTTATTATGATTACAAATTTCTTTGCTATATGAAAAATTTGAAAATACAAAAGATATTGCAATTAAAATTATATTAGATATTTTTTTCATATTAAAACTACCTCTTTAATTATTATTATATTTTTTTCCCATCATTTCCGTTTTTCCCATTTCCTCCCGGACCATTTCCTCCACTTCCTCCTTTACCTCCTCTACCATCTTTACTATTTCCACCGTTTCCTCCGTTCCCTCCTCTACCATCTTTACTATTTCCACCGTTTCCTCCGTTCCCTCCTCTACCATCTTTACTATTTCCACCGTTTCCTCCGTTCCCTCCGTTTCCTGTTAGATATACATTAGATTTAGAAATATTATCTTGATATATTTGATTATCTATATCATGAATAGGTATAATAGTAAGTGTTATCATATTTAATAAAGCTATCATATTATTAAAATATCCTATTAAATTTATATTAAATAAATTATTTATTATATATAAAAAGTAAAAAGAGAAAAGCATATAACTATTTGCTTTTCTCTTTTTATAAATTATCCATTTCCACCTTTTGATCCGCCTGGACCACCGTTACCGCCGTTACCTCCACCTCCTCCTTTACTTCCATTTCCACCGTTACCGCCATTTCCACCTCCTCCAATACCACCTGCCCCATGACCACCATCACCTCCTCTACCAGAAAAAACTTCAGATGATTTATCGTCATTATCATGTAAATAAGTCAACGCATTTGATGATATTGGATAAATACTCAATAAAGAAATAACTAATACTTTTTTGATACTCATAAATTATATACTCCAAAAAATATAAGATTTAAAAAACACATCAAAATATATAAAATTTACTTTGATGTGAAATTATCATATTAATATTTATAATATTTGTAAATATTAATAAGTAACCATAACATATTATTTAATTTCAAATAAATTTTGGATGTCTAGGATATCAATATAATTACAAATAAATAAATTAAAATTATTTGTAACTTATTTATTTGTAATTTTTTTTATTATTAAACAATTTTTTTATAATATTCGATAATCCATCTTCATTATTAAGTATTGCTTTAAATTCTTTTGTTAAGGTTAAAACTTCATGTTGCAAACGTATATTTCGCTCACGCTCTTTTAACAGTTCTCTACGCTCATTAAGCAATTCAGACTCAGTTCTTGTCAAATTTTTTTCATATATTGCTAGCAAATCAGATAACCGTTTGCATTCCGCGTTTGCTAATGCAAGTTCTATTCTGAAATCACTTGCATCTAATTTGGTGCTAGTCGATATGCAATTTGCATCATTCTTTTTAGAGGCATAATGCATTAACAAACTAGGAATATAAACATGAGTTATTTTTTTATCCCCAATCTGTTTATGTTCTATAACATTTTTTTTTATTAAATTCTCGATTGCTTGTCTACTTTTTGCAACCTGCATGGCAGCTTGCATGACAGGTTGCCACTCTTTTGATTGCTCTACTTGGGGTACCGACCTTCTTCAAGAGAAAAACGGCGGTTTGACAAATACTACCATGATGGTAGTATTTTAAATCTTAACCACCAGAAAAACGACCGTTTATCTGGTGGATTGAAATATGGTTAATTTTAATAGGTTTTTCCACAATAAAAACCGTTAAGAAAATCAATACAAGAATAACCATAAAAACCGAGTTTTCTTACACTAGGAAATCAACCCATGCTTATAGGTTATGCTCGCGTTTCTAAATCTGATGGATCTCAAACCCTTGATCTACAAAAAGATGCATTAATTTTATCTGGAATCAGTTCAACAAGAATTTATGAGGATCTGGCCTCTGGTAGGTTTGATGAAAGACCGGGTCTCGAAGCCTGCTTGAAAGCGCTTCGACCAGAAGATACTCTTGTTGTTTGGAAAATTGATAGGCTTGGCAGAAATTTAAAGCACCTAATTAATACAGTTGATGAACTCAGACAAAAAGATATTGGATTTAAAGTTCTAGCGGGTTCTGGAGCGCAAATTGATACTACAACTTCAAATGGAAGAATGATTTTTGGTATTTTTGCAGTGCTCGCTGAATTTGAAAGAGAACTCATTGCCGAAAGAACAAAAGCAGGTTTATCTGCGGCGAGATCCCGTGGAAAAAAAGGAGGCAGACCAAGGAAAATGGATAAATCTGTCCTTCAAATGGCGATGGCTGCTTTAAGTGATCCTTCTGCGGTAGCATCAGATGTTGCTAAAAAATTAGGTATTACAACAACAACCCTTTATTCCTATATCAATGGCGATGGAACACCAAAATCTCTTGCAACTGCAATTTTAAATAAATAACTATATTTAAGTAAGGTAAATCATGTCTAAAAGTAATTTAGATACTTCAAAAAACAAACATTTTTTTGATAAAGTTTTTAACATTATTTTTGAATCCAAAAAGAAAATAATAACTTCAGTCAATACTCTTATGTTGCAATCATACTGGCATATTGGAAAAACAATTATTGAAGAAGAACAAAAAGGTAAAAAAAGAGCTGAATATGGAAAGTCTCTCATCGAAAGCCTTTCAAAAGAACTTTCTGAAATGGGAGAAAAAGGCTTTGATGTAAGTAACCTATGGAAAATACGTAAGTTTTACCTTGCTTATCCAATTCTAGACGCACTGCGTCTAGAATTGAGCTGGACGCATTATAGACAATTATTAAGGATAGAAGATAAAGAAAAAAGAAGTTTTTACGAGGTTGAATGCTTAAAATCACGTTGGTCTACTAGAGAATTAGAGCGACAATTAAATTCAATGCTATATGAAAGACTCGCTTTGAGTCGAGATAAAGCAGGAATTATGGAAATGGCACAACAAGGTGCAGAGCCTTTTAAAGCATCGGATATTGTAAAAGATCCTTTTGTACTTGAATTCTTAGGATTAAAAGAAAATGAACGCTATCTTGAAAAAGATTTAGAAAATGCTTTAATTCAACAATTACAAAATTTTCTACTTGAATTAGGAAGAGGTTTTTCTTTTATTGCCAGACAAAAAAGGCTTACAATAGATGGTGATCATTTTTATGTAGACCTTGTATTTTATCATTATATATTGAAATGTTTTGTATTAATTGATCTGAAAATTGGTAAACTTATGCATCAAGATCTTGGCCAGATGCAAATGTACGTTAATTTTTATGAAAAAGAACTTACTTTAGAAAGCGATAACCCTCCCATCGGAATTGTTCTTTGTTCCGACAAAAATGATGCTGTCGTTAAGTACACACTTAGCGACAGCAATAAAAAAATATTTGCATCTAAATATAAATTACAGCTCCCAACAGAAGAAGAATTAAAGCAAGAAATTATCCGAGAAAAAAGTTTAATTTTACTAAAAAAAGAAGATTAATATGGAACAAACTGAGCGTTATAATCATTATTATTCTGAAGAAAAAAATAAAGAATCTCAATATAACAGACAGTGCAACTATAAGTTTTTTTATGGAGATCTTCCAGAAAACCCATCTTCAGATGAGCTAGCAAGGGATTGGAATTTAAATGGAGTAGAACTTGTTTTTATTTCAAAGTTTAAAATTGAAAACCGAGCATGGGCTGCCTTTTCTCTTTGTCTTTTAAGAAAGTATTCTAGGTTTCCTAAACCAAATGAAAAACCATCAGCTACGATTTCTATGTGGCTAAATAAAATTTTAAAATTACCAATTAAGGAATCAACTATTTTTCCTGAACGTGATAAAACACGAACTGAAATATTAGATTCTATTAAGTCTTTTCTTGGTTACGAAGATTTTGATGAAAAGGTAGTACAAGATTTAAAATCATGGGCTTTTCAACATGCATGTGCAGGTGATTCTGAGGCTCATGTTCGGGAACAGATCATTCCACTTTTGAAAAAATGGATGGTCATACTTCCAGCAGAATCTTCGCTCGAAAAAGCATTTTGTTCAATTTGGGAAGAAGTAAAGGATAAGGTTTACGAAAATATTTACTCCAAATTATCTGATGATATTAAAAGTAAAATAAACAATTTACTTTATGTTGACTCAAATTCAAAGTCAAAAAAATCTGCTCTTTTTTCATTTAAACAACCTCCTCCAGAGCCTAAGCCTTCAGCTATTCAAGAATGGATTGAAAAATATAATTTATTAAAGGATTTTGATACTTCAACTATAGATTTAACAAGCATTAGTCCTCAACTTGCAAAAGAATTCGATCGTGATGCGCAACAATATGATGTTCATGCTTTAAAAGATTTAAAGGAAGAAAAAAGATATACTTTAGTTGCATGCTTCCTTATTGAAAGTCAAAGTCGTATTTTAGATCAAATTGTTCAAATGAATGATATGTGTCTTACTAATTTTGAAAGATCATGTAGGAATGAATTTTATAAATCGCTAACATCTAAAACAAAATATTACCAAAAATCCAAAAAAACTCTTTTAGAATATAGTGAAAAATCTATTCGTTTAATTAAAGATAAAAAAGCAGATCAAATTGAAGAACAAATCGATATTGATTCCGTACTTACTGCTATTGGAGATATCAAAGAGCTTTCTAATTATGAAGACAGGGGTTTTTTAATAGAGTGCCTAAATAGGCATAATCAACTTAATAAATACATGCAATTGTTTTTTAATTTACCAATTGAAGCCCAAAAAGGCTCTGAAGATATTATTTTATCATTAAATATAGTCAGAAATAGGGTTGAAAATAGATTAAAAGGATTGTTACCAGATACCCCATCTCAATTTTTAAAAGCCCCTTGGAAACAGATGTTTGAATCTTCTCTTCCAAACGAAAGATTACGTGCTTGGGAAATAGGACTTCTTTGTGAAATTAAAGAACGTTTAAAATCAGGAGATTTATTTATCAGGGGAAGTTCAAAATATCGTCCGTTCTGGGAAATGATTTTTACTGATGAAGAATGGAAACAAAGAAGAGAAAAAGGGTTTAAAAACCTTAAAATCTCCGAAGATTTTTCTATTATAAGAAATGAACTTGTCAAACAATATGAAGAAACTTATAACCATTTTTTAAAAACATTACCAGAAAATAAATTTGTAAAGGTTATAAATAACAAATTTATTTTTAGTAGAGATCTTGGAACCAAAGAAGATCCTGAGGTAGACGTTATTCGAAAAGCAATCGAACATTCCTTGCCAGCTAACAAATCAATTGAAAATATTTTTGAATCAGTTGATAATCATTGTCATTTTATCAACTTTATCATTTCAAAAACGAGGAATGCTTCAAAATGGGAAAAAAAGAAACATGTTGTCTTAGCGGCTATGCTTTCGCAAGCAACCAATATCGGAATGTCTGGTATGGTGCGATCGACAGATGGTATTTCTGTCCATGAATTAAGCGACTGCATTCGTGAGTGCTTTACTCCACAAATTTTGAGAGAATTAAATCAGTTCTTAGTCGAATTTATTTTAAAGCTATCTTATTCAAAAAATTATGGTGATGGCAAATGCTCTTCAAGTGATGGGCAGCGTTTTGCTGTGAGAGAAGGATCATTATATACAAGCTTTTGTACACGTTATTTTGGATTTTATAAGAAAGCTGTTAATGTATATACCCATGTCGCAGATAATTATAGCGTATTTTCAACTCAAATACTTTCTTGCGGCATAAGAGAAGCAATTGCTGTTTTAGATGGTCTTTTATCTTCTGAAAATTTTATTCAATCTAAAATTCATACTACAGACACACATGGATATACGGATCAAATTTTTTCCATTTCATATTTACTTGGAATTACTTATGCTCCACGTTTAAAAGATCTTGGTGGAGTTAAATTATTTCGAATATTACCAAAACAAGACTTAGGTGATTATTCAATTAACTTTACAGGGCTTGCAAATATTGATTCCATTGCTCCGCATTGGGACGACATGATTCGCGTCGTTTCTGCGTTAAAAGAGGGCCATGTCCGAGCCTGTGATATTTTACCAAAGCTTGGCAAAGGTTCCTATATTGATAAACTTTCCCAAGCATTTACTACATTAGGCCAAATAGTAAAAACGATATTTTTACTTAGGTATTCATCCGATCCTGAGTTTAGAAAAATTATTCGTAGACAACTAAACAAAGGTGAACATAGACATACACTAGCAGATCATGTATTTTTTGCTAATAAAGGTGAATTTAGATATGGCGATCTTGAATCATTAATGTGTCAAGCAAGCTGTCTTTCTATTGTATGTAATATTATTTTGATTTCAAATTCAATTGATTATGATGTTATTATTCATCAACTTAAAAGCGTTGGATTTCCTATAAAAGATGAATTATTAGGACACATTTCTCCATTGGCTTATAAACACATCGCAATTAATGGTCACTATAAATTTTCTAGAGAAGAGGAAACAATGATAATATGAATAATACATCACTTTTATCATTACTTAAATCTTTGTCTTATCGGTTTGAAGAACATAAATGGACAAATACAAGAGGGGAGATTTTTCAAGCTGCATTGTTATTTAAGCCAGAACAAAAAGAAGAAGTATTTAGCATTATCAAGAATGAATTTAATGATGGTTATGATAAAAATGAGAATTTTACTTTTTTTTATTTAGAGAAAAATCAAAATAAGAAGCAAAAGTTTTTTTATAATGGAAAAGATATTTATGATCGTATCTCCCTAAGTAAGAAAAAAACTTACAAATCTTATATAGCAGACCTTGATGCACCCGTTAGAGAACGAATTAATTATTTAAGAGCTGAGTTAAAAAAAGCAAGGGATGGAAAAATTATTGGTAGACCTCCACTTTTAATTGAAGAGCTTCTAAAACAAGCTGAGAAAAGAACACTTAGACAGCATATTGAAGAAAATCTTGATAAGTTACCAATAAAAGAATATAAAGAATTTCGAATTAAAATTAAAAATTCAAATAAATGTTTAGTGACAGACTACTTAGATGCTCCTGAATATATTTGGGCAAATATGAAAAAAAATAACAATTTAATAGAATATAATAGATTGCAGATTGGAGTTAATTTATTTTTTAGTTTGGATAAAAACGACAGGAATAATAGTAAAGTATCCAATTTAATTAAACAAGCGATAAAAGATAATTCTATATTTAAAGACTACATCCTTTATTCTTAATTTCTCTCTATTGATT
Organism: Fluviispira multicolorata; assembly: GCF_009208585.1. Lineage (GTDB taxonomy): Bacteria > Bdellovibrionota_B > Oligoflexia > Silvanigrellales > Silvanigrellaceae > Silvanigrella > Silvanigrella multicolorata. The sequence goes on along the minus strand of NZ_WFLN01000004.1, from coordinate 545,601 downwards.
TAAAACATTTTCTTTTTTGTAAACGAATTACACCAGTTGTTTTTCTATCTGTCCAATAATTTCCATTTAAATTTAATAAATCTTCTTTAATTTCCAACTTACATCTTGCAGAACCATAATGAATAGGACTTTTTTCCCTGACAGTTGCATCTTGATCATTACAATATGAGTAATTCAAATATATAGAGCCATCCTCTTTGACTTCAATATATTCTCCATAAGAATGACTTATAGATCCATTTGTACTTAAAGTTACTTTAATTATAAAGATATCTGGTTGGGTTATTTTTACATTAATATCCTTATTTTTAGATAAATTTGATGATTCATTTTCTTGATAAGTAGTTTCAATACTACCTTCCCAATCACCTTCAAGATATGGAACGCCAAATAATTTAAAACTATAAGGAATATATTTCCATATAAATTTTGTAAATAAATACTTGAATAATATCGCAATTGTAATTGAGGATAAAATAATACTTATTAATTCTTTATAACTATTTTCCAAATCAGTATAATTTAAATTCTTTATTATAATGAATAAGATGAATGAAATAATTCCAACAGCTATTGTCAATCTATCAATCATTTCCTTTTTCACTATTTAAGTTCCTCTAAAAATCTTTTAACATCTAAAAGAAATTGATGAACATCATTAATTTCCCATTTTTGATAATAACCAAAAAGATTTTTTATTTCATTAACTTCAAGCCAATTTGTTAAATTATTTGGATCATTGAATTTTTGAATCAAAAATTCAATAATAATCTTGAAACTTAAATAATCGTTTTCATTAAAATAACAATCAGGAACATTATAAATTAGACAAGAAATTAAATATGATGGTACTTTATTTTTGCTAGCAGAAGGATATATAGATTCCATTTCATATCTTATATTTTTTAGTATTCTGACAAAATTTTTGTATAGTCTATTTGTACTGTTATTTTTAAAAACACCTTTGTCATAATCTTGTTTTGGCCAATTATAAATAATTCCTCCATTAGAATCCTTTAATGCAACTCCTTCATCATAATAAATAAAATCCTTATATTTTCTATGAGCGAAATGAGGAACAATATCAGCATTAACTCGACAGCTATTGGAACGGATCTTTATAGATTTTGATCCGATTGTGACATTTGATTGTCCAAATTTAACTTTCAATATTAATTCTATTTGTTTTTTAAAATCTTCATATGAATAGGGGGAAGTAATAAACCCAAAGTTTTCATTACTTATATTCTCTGGATACTTATTAAAAAAGTAGTCTTTTGCTACAATAGCAATATCAACATCACTATCCGAAGGTATATTTGTTCTATTATAAAATGAGCCTTTTGCATAAACCTCAAGGTTCATTTTTGATAGATTAGAGTCGCTATTAACCGCCTCTTTCACCATTCTTAGCGATCGTTCACATTTTTCTATTTCAGTGTCGCTAGTTGGTTTGGACCACTCTTTTAGTTTATTTTCACGATTTTCCATTATATTTTTTACTTTATATTCAACAAGTTTTTTAAGATTTTCACTCCAAAAACTGTCATCAGTTGCATATCTATTTGTTATTAAAGTGTTTTCTTCATTCAAATTATTTGACATAAATTTCCTTAAAGTAGTTGACGCAAAATTTGTTAGATGTTACAATTTTTGCGTGTTTAAGAGTATTTGCTTTTGAGTTTCAGCGCCTAAAAGCATTCAAGAACTAAAAAATATAGTTTAATCCATAACTTATCTCCTAGGGCATGATAAAGTTAATATTAATAAACTCCCGCCCATGTTCAGTTTTGATTTTGCCTACAATTATAAAAACTCCAAAAATAGGCTCACTTACAGAGCGTAATCGGCGTGTTAGCCGTGTCAAGAGGTCATTTAAATTTTTTCCAAAACTTATTTATATATCTAATAATTATAAATTGTTATAGAATGAATTTTTTTAATTTAATTAAGTTTTCATATAAATACTACCATTATGGTAGTATTTGCTAAAGCGCCGTTTTTCTCTCGAAACAGGTCGCTACCCCTATTAGGTGTAAAAGAATGGGCTGAAAGTTTTCCTTTTCTTTTTTCAATAATGTATCTTGCACTTAATAAATTTATTCTCCTATGAATTGTATTCTTGCTTGGTGCTTTTAGAGATGCTTGAACACATTGCCTACGGACTTCCATTATTACTGATTTTATACTGTTACGTTGCTTATTTAGATATATTTTTTCAATTAATTCAGCAATTATTTTTTCAACATCACGATTTATTCTTTTTTTGCCTCCACCACCTGGTGGAGGTTGAGGCGCAAGGGCATTAACAGCACCAACCGAATCTTTATATTTTTTAACTAATCTAAATAAGGTACTTCTACTTATCTTTAATTCATTGCATAAGTCTTTAATCTTATTTTTTGGAATTGTATCAAGACCAAGAATAGGCTCAAGTATTTTATATCTCTCTCGCGCAATATCCCATGCTTTTTGAGAAGTTATGTTTGTTGGAATACTAATTTGATTTTTAGAATCAACTTTATTAATTGGATTTATATTATTGTTCATGGCGTACTCCTTTCTAGAGATAGCCAATCGAGTGAATGCTAACTTAAAATTCATTTATTAACAAAGTAAGCTAAATCTACAAAATTATTATAAATATAAATATCTATTGATATTTATAATAATTTTTATTTAAAATATAAATTTATTTGCTCTATCTTAAAATCATTTCCTTTTATGTCTTTAATTGATCCCCATAGAGGATGACACTAAATAAACCAATGATATCAATCTATGGAACTTAGTCTCGTCTTCTTTGGGGTATTTATTACCTGATGTCACTATCTTTGGAAAATTACACAGAGGCTGGATTTTAATGTTTTTATCGATTGTTTATGATTGCTGTTGGTATTTTTTAGAAACGATGACATTAGTCCCAAAGAGGATGACACTAAATTAATCAATAATATCAATCATTGGAGCTTAGTCTCATCCTCTTTGGGGTATCTGTTACTTGATGTCATCGTCTTTGGGAAAAATCAGTCTCATTTTCTTTGGGTAACATACTGAAATTACATATCCTCCAGTCTCATCCTCTTTGGGAAATGACAGAGGGCCTCCTACGTCTTTTTTCTGGCTATTTTTATCTTGAAAAGTCTCTTATGCTTAATTTCAATTCAGTTTTCAAATCTCACGCACCATAATGATGGTTATCATAAGTGAAATCTATTTATACAATGCTTTAGTTAATTTACTAAATTTATACATATAATTTAAATATAAATTTAGTAATATAATATTTAAATTTAGTAAATTTATAGAGAGGATATGAAAGTTTGTTAAAATTAGGCATAGGGAGAAATTCTTCAAGCAAAAAATAAAGTTAACATGTGCAAATTTATTTAATTTCAGGCATTTCACGAATAAATTCAATTTTATCAAATGGAATTGGTCCAGATAGTTGTACTTCCTTATTAAACCTCGCAGTTAAATTCAAATATTTCTTTGCGCGAATGTAGGCGCTGAACTGAATTGATTTTTTTGAATTTGAATTTACATTATAATCCCTAGTGGAAATCTGCCGAGAAAAATGCTCCAATCCGAATTCTTGCGATGCCTTTTGTAAATCTACAGCAGGAAATCCTTGGCTATTAATCTTATAAAGATAAAGTTTCCTCCCTCCAAATTGAGGATCTTTGGTATCGCGAAATGCTCTGACAACTTCTCTGTAAAAAAATTTAGCACCATCTTCGTCCCTTGCTGAAAATACTGTATTGTCCCCAAAAATCTTATTAGGTAACGCGGTATTTGCCCCTTCAAATCCCCTAGTTAAAATAATGCTTGGTGGACGGCTATCAAGCCGATAAGTTGACTCAATATCTGTTTGAAATTTTATGGGAAGGGTAACATAACTTTCATGTTTTAAAAAAAAACTATTTATTTTTTCACTTTTATGATTCCATAAATAGACAGAGAGTTTGATATTTGGCCTTTCTTCTTTGAACATTTTAACTATTGTATGTTTAGGATCATATTTTGATTTTAAAATATATATTTTCAATTCTCCAGATGAATCATAGAATGTTTGGCTCATTATATGTGAAATTATTTTGTAATAAGGTTGTGTATATCCGCTCTTATTGAAATCTAGAAAAATATGTTCCCCTTCAATAGGATCTTTAAATTTTAGATCACTATTAATCGAATAGTACTTTTGGTTTAATCCATAATTATCTGAATACTCTGCAAATGAAAATGGCTCAATTCCTTTTTGAATATCTTTGGAAATTAATGCTGTCTTTTTGTTATAAAAATCAGAAGGATTTTTTATCTTTTCAATTAACTTCTCTTTAGCTTCATAAATTTTCTTATGTTCTGTGGATAGAATATTTATTTCTTTAAAATCATTTGAAATGCATGTACTATTTTGCATTGGAAATGCAGTGTAAAAAGAAAAAGTAAACAAGATGATAGTTACTAATTTTATTTTAAATTTATACATTAATTTTCTTCCCTCAATGCAAAATCATAGCTTGTGGCATCTTTATTTTCAAAGAACTGATTTGTTTGCATATCATTGCATACTTTGCTTTGGATAAATTTAACATTATGATCTAGCTTTTCCATTGAATTTATGATTGAATTGAAATAATTCTCAAAATGTGGAAAGTATTTGTATTTATTCTTATTTTCTATCTCAAAGCTGTGTAGTAACCATTTTCCTGTTGAAAACTGAATAAAACAAAATTGACGTAAATCATTCTCACTATTTTCATTTAAATGATCATTCAATTTGTTATATTCCATGGATATTAAATTCAATACTCCTGCTAATTTTTGAGACATTATATCCGAATTATCATAAAATTCATACAATTCAGTTATGAAAAAAGCTTCGTGATTTATGGAATCAAAGTACATATACTTTTGAGGAAGGGAATCTGAAAAGAATATATTTGAATTTTCTCCATTATGGCCATTTATGGGTAATATTGAACGATGAAACATTGCAATTCTTGAAAAATCTCCGATGTTTTTATATAATTTTAAATCATCTTCCTTCCATATTTCATATTCATCTTTAATTGTTTTCAATAATGTTTCTTTTAAATTTATTGACTTTAATGAAGCATTCACAAGTGCATTATAAATAATTGGAGAATGTATTTTTAGATCAAATAAAATTGCAGGATAATCGCTAAAATATGGATGCTGTATAGTGAATTTTTGTTTATAATACAAATCGATATTCTTATTTAAAATCTTTTTAATATCATCGACTAAAGCATCTCTATTGGAATAGATATTATACGCACTAAAATACGGTTCAGAATAACGATTAAGACCCCTATATAAAGATGCTTTCTTTTCCATAAAATGTTTTAAAAGAATTAAATCAACACTTTTAAAATCAATTTTTCCTAACTTTGTTGTTGGGATCCCATTTTCATGTAATTCATTTTTTTTCCACAAACTCTTATTCGTATTTGCTTGAGTTAAATCATAAAGTGATTCAAATTTTTTTATGATAAAATCAATTTTTACTTCAATTTTTCTACTCTCAATGAAATATTCAATTGATTCATTTTGCATACGCATCCAGCTAGAGTTTTTGAGATCTTGGCCAGAAATAATAAGCTCTATTAAGTTATCTAAATTATCTATACTCTCATTCATTACATTTTCTATAAGGCTCTTTAGCCGAAATAAATGAACATCCTTATTTTCATCAAAAACTTCATATTCTTCTGGATATTCTTTACATGAAAATAATATAGTACCACTACATTTCTCCATTTTATCGATTACTTTTACTTTTTTATTAAAGATCTCTAATCTGCTAGCCTCTCTATTAAATACAGAAAGTACCCAACTCTTAAAAGCTAATTCAGACATATTTTGATATGCATATTCCCCGACTTCATTAATCCACTTAGATCTCTTAATTTCAAGTAATCTTTCTTTTGATTCATTTTTAATCTGTGAAATTATCAATTCCTTATCTTTTATCCAACTGATTTTCTCCATTGAACTGGCAACTGCTACTTTATGAAGATCAAAATACTCTGTCGCTATATTCGAGTTGAAATTTTCATTCTTTTTTTTCTTAAGATCAAGAATCAAACCATTTATATGAGGAAATATTATTTTATTATATTCACATTTTACATAATTAATATACTGTTTTGTTTCTATCAAATCATCTCTGCTAATCTTGCAAACATCTTCTGTAGATCCATAAAACACTTGCTGTCCAAGAGGGTATTGTTCTGCTAATAAATCATTATTTAGTGATTTATTTAATTCAAAATCAAGGTTATTGAATATATTATCTAAATTTCTTGTTTGAGAAGCTACTTGCCATTTATGCGCATTATTATATTTTATGATAACATCTTCAACAATGGAACGCGCTAATAAAGGAACATGCTTTCCATAAAAGTTATTAATTGCTATTTCCCATTTTTTTTGAGCTTCCATTAAATCTTGGTCTTGTGAAGATGCATTTTCAACGTAGTTGTAATACCCATTTTTAATGAGTTTATTCGACCTTGCATGGAATATTTTTGCATCGACTACATCTCGAGTTAAACAAATAACGTCCCCAACAATGGGTACAATCCCAAGAACTGCACATGATTTGTCATATCCCGTATCTGTTTCACTCGTAAACGAGTTGATTATATTTACTCCCCATAGAAGCACCATTGCCGTATTGCCAATTGGACCAAATATTTCCCCTGCAATGGATAAACCACTCTCAGATCGAATAGCATTCTCCATCAATGATTTTTCGTGTAGAAATATTTCAGGGATTTCGGACTTATTTACTATTTTTTGGCTTGTCAACGGGAAGATTTTAAAATGAGAGCTATCTATTGAATTTGGAACATATTTATAAAACTCTTTTGGCTCAGACGTTTCTGAGTCAATTCGTGTAAATTTTTCTTTTGCATTTGCCCTAATTTCTTCAGCATTGATTTCTTGCTGACAATGATATTGAGGAATTGCAATTACAGATTTTACAAAAAAAGCGTTTAAGATAAAAATAGGCACTTTTTTTAAGAAAAAACTAATATAAAATTTAAATTTTATTTTCACATTTATCCCTTATTTTTAATAATTTAATTATATTGAAGTATTAGTTTTCCTAAAAAAATATAAAGCAAAATTCAATCAAATAAATTTAAAATGAAATTATTTGATAAAATATCATTATTATATAAATACAAATTATAATAATATATTGCAAAAATTAAACAATTCAAACAACATGATTGAATTGTTTAAGAAGAAAAATAGTCCTAATAGATAAAATCTAAAACTCCTTTTTAAATGATTAAATGAGATCTATAAATTAGGGATCAAAGCAAATATTTAATTTGCACTGAAAAAGTAAATAACTCGCTTATCATATTTTGGTAATTTTTAATGTTTAAAAAATCAAGTGTTAATTTTCAATAAATTATAACGATTTACAATATCTGAATAAAATTTTATTATATGTTTATATAAACTTATATATATGTTATAAATCAAATAAATTAAATCATATTTACATATAAATAGATAGTGCTTTAAAATAAGTAGAGTTGAGCAGAAATTATTGCATATTAAATTAAACCTATATGATTATTAAACCAAAGATCTTCAGGAGAAGTTATTAAAATATTTTGTTTAGGAATTCCTAGAATAAATGCTATTCTACTACAATAAAAAATGGATTTTATCTGAAAACAAATACACTTGGTGTGCTAAAAATTTTTCTTTTATAAATTATTTAACAATTGAATAAAAATCATCTATTGCATTCTAATAGCAAAATTTTCGTTGTCTATTGAATACTCTACCATATAACTTGTCTCGAACTGATAACTTCCATTTTCCAATAAATATACAAAAAGGTGATAGTCATTATGGGAAAGTGAATTGTGATGAGGATGAACGAATATATAGTTAGAGCCAACTCTCCGAATACAATCTTGCCTTAATGTAACAATACGCTCTTTCCCACCATCGATTAAGAAATAATTTATATCTTTATCACCCATCCGAACACTCTTCCAAACTCCGTTAACAGTAATAGGTGGATTATAATTATTGAGAAATAAGGCTGTACTGCTATCAAGAAGAATTCTTTTTTTTATTTGGGGGTTAGGTAACCATGCTCTTGAACCGTTTGCTGTTGCACAGTAAACACTTGCTTCATCAGCAAATGAGTTAGAACTGAAACATGATATCGAGGAAAAGATAAGAAAACAGAATAAAAACTTTTGAATAACTGACATTTAAAAATTCCTTTTTTAAATGGGTGACTAACTGGTATTATCAGAAATGAATAATTTCTAAGCAAGTTGAAATTTACTCTCATTGAGAGAAACAACTTGCCAATTCAACTTTGAGTACCATATTTTTTATAATATTCAAGTTTTATTTAAAATTAAATAAATATATTATTAGTATTCACATATATAGCGAATATATATGTGAATTTAATTTTATTTATATATTTTCATTGTATTATAAATTATTCTTGCCACTCAATACAAAGTTTCTTCCCACAGCTGAAGAGTCATTTTGTTCCAATATAAAGCATAAACTATTATTTGCTCTATAATCTTTGTAACAAAATGACAGCATCTGCTTAATTATTTGATTTAAGTTTTAGATTCGTAGTGTGGCTGATGCGATTATATTCTCTAGGATAAATATCTGCAAGTCTGAAATTCAGTTCAAATCGTAAGAGACGCACTGGCGTGTTATTTTTTAATACAAGCGCATATCTTGTATCACTCACTTTATAAACTTTTAACATTCCATTCTGGGTTTCATTGACTAAGCTTGCTGTTCCGTAAAAGAAAAGCGTTTCTCCCTTATTGCATGTTGATAATTCTTTACGCCCAAAATCATCTAAATCACAGTTATCATTAATATATATTTTAACCTGATTTCCATTTTCAATTATCACATTATAATAACCAATAGCAACACTCTCTATTTTTGAAACCCATTGACCACTTGGTAAAGAGACCTCATTATGAGAGGTGGTTTCAGCATTAGAAGAAAAAGATGTTGATGAATATACTAAATTTGTAAAGAGAAAAGAAAGTATAAAAAAAAATTTAATTAACATATTAGCCTCATATAATAATTATAAATGAAAGTATTCTTTAAAAAAGTTTGTGTTTACAATATCAGTGAAACAATGAAGATAATGATTTTTTATTGATATTATAAATCATATAGTTATCTTTACTCACCAAAAAGAGAGTATCAGTATGATTTGGCTTGTTTAAAAGCATATTTTCAATCGCTGATTTCAATTCTATATTTTTATTTTGATCAATCCACGTTTGATTCATTCCAACTAAAATTGGCTGTCCATTTAAATCAAAATGATAAATGGAACCATCCTGTTTAATAGCAATTGGTTCTGTACCAACGGTAATAACTTGCACTATGTCATTTAAGGAAACATTCTCGATAACCCCATTTTCCCCCTTCTGTATTTTTAAAATCTTTTGTACTTGATCATAAAAGAAATAAGAATTTAATATATTTTCTTCTTTAGAGTTGATAAACCCAACTAAATTCTGGTTTGCTAAATCCGTGGCAGTAACATTTACTTTCAGAATTTTATCGGGCGTATTAATAAACCAACCATTAACATTTCCATCACTGTTTGTTACACGCACAAATTTATCTAAACTTATATTGTTACTTTTTAAATAGTTGTTATTTGAAATAAATTCAAGACTAAAATTTGCCTGAGAAATTTGGATAAGGGATTTTTTGATAGGGTTTTGCAATAGCAATCCAAAACCGTCTTCATGCTCTGCAAATATAAAATCATCTTTAAAATAAGCATTTTTAATTCCTGCAGCGAGAGAAATTGTAATAGCGTCAGAATTTAGTTGATAGAGAACCTTTTTTTGCTTTGGATCGTAATAATACACTTGACCATCTATCACTCCAAGTAATTGTATTTCCGAAGTATCATAGTTAACACTAGGTTCAAATTTTGGAAAAAGGAAAGATTTCTTTTTCACATTATACCAAGCATCTACAACAAGGCCATCAGCAGTTTTATGATTGTCTATTTTAATATAACTATTAGCTCCATGTTGAGTCATTGTTATTTGTTCTAAATCATTGTAGAAGAAGTTTATATTAGAAAAATTTGCTTCATTTATTTCAATAATTTCTTGGGTCCCAAGTGAGAAATTAATATTTACAATACTCTCATCTTTCTTTTTTAATAAAAACTGGCGTGGGTGAACACCTTCAAAATGGAGAGAAGAATTTCCAATTGTTACTTTATTTTGCGTTATAGAAACATCTCCATCAATCTGTCTTGCATCAACAATCCATATTCCTTCTCCTGCTGACTTAAAGTAATATGTTGCCCCTTTTGCGAGTGAAAGCTGTCCCTTTAATGGAATAATCTATTTTATCTATCCATTCATATGGAATAGTTGGGGTAAGAAGTATCTGATCATGAGAACCAAGTTCTACATTTATATTTGTTTTAATGTACTCAAAATTTAGTCTCCGTATTGAAAATTCAAAAAGACCAACCATATATTCAAAAAGAATTTCACCTTTTTGTTGCATTTTTCTAATAGGAACAAGCTCTGCATCATGCCTATTTATGATTCCTGGGGAATATCCAAATTCATATGAAATACATGCTTCGGGAGTAATAGGTAATAAAATAATTGTATTTTCTTGTAAGTTTAATTGCACCTTAGCATTGATATCTAAATAATTGCGAATAGGAATTGTTATATTCTCATAGTTGTTACAATTTCCAAACATGGGTCGAGGAGAAATACCAAAGCCTGTAAACCACCAACCTTCATCTGCCCTAACTGTCTTATACATGTGGTGGGTGCCAAAATTAAATTTTAGTGTGTTTGGAGAAGTCAAATTTATCGTACGTATGATAGCTGGACTAGCAGCACCTTTAAGTGAATATTTTGAAGGATTTTCCTTATTAACTTCACTGATAATACTTTTATGTGTCAACGATAGTACTTTAATATTATTATTAGGAATATTAAATGAATTAATTCCCACAAGATCATGGCTTCTCTGATACTGTAAAAAATAATTAGCCGCTCCAATAGATTTTTCATGCGTATCTGCAGCCGCCGTAGCAAAAGAAGTAAAACCAATTGCAAGACCAGCAAATGGAATGAGAAAGGTTCCGATGGCAGAAGCAGTAGTTGCCTCTCCAAGCATTGCAAGGAAAAGACTACCACTTCCCATTGCTAAGCCAATACTGTCAAAACCAAGCTGGGTTGCATAAGTTATTTTTTCAGAAGCTTTTGTAGCTTTTGAAAGTTCTAATGAATCTAAAACAACATTGGCTGCGCTTAATAATAAGCTTGCTTTTGTACCAAGAGAGACACCACCTTTAAAAATACTCGCAAAATGCTCTTCACTTGACATAACTTGATTCAGGGCAATAAACATATTTGCCATTTGATTTCCGTCTTCTAAAACACCTGTTGCCAATTGGAATAAATTTAGACAAGCATGCGCTTTCAATATTTCTGATAAAGCTTTATTATCTTGGTTATTGCTATTTTTTCTTGCCAAATAATCAAAGATAGATTTGATTGCAAGGCCTTCATTTAATCCACCTAAACCTTCATTTAAATATTGCTCTCTTGTTAATTTATTTTGCCCTACTTTAATTGCCATATTTTTAATATTTTTTTCAAAATAATCTTTAAAATCAGAAACAATTTTGAAATCGCTTGGTTCTAAAAGAATCAAACGATTTTCTTTAGAAATAGGATGGAAAAACTTAATGGCTTTCCATCTCGCATCGATGCTGTGAAGCAATGGAACAAACCCATTGGATAGATTTTGATGCGTCATAACTCGCCAGATCGTTTTTTCAAATTCTCTTGTATTTATAAATGCTTCAGAGGAAAAACCAACATACTTTAAATAAATTTTTAAAGAATTTTCATTTAATTTTTCTATTTCTCCTTCTGGAAAAGAAAAATTAGCTTGAGAAGTAGTTACATCTTCAGATGTATTTGATTCTTTAATAACAGGGATTTTTTTAAAAGAAATAGAATTATTGAGGCCTTTTGAATAAAATAAATTTTTTCCATTATCAACGTATAAAACTTTCCCTGATTTAAAATCATAATACTGTTTTTCACCAAATTCAGTGATACGAGATAAATTTGTCCTTAGATATAATTTTCGAACAGAGATATCTAATTCCTCTAATCTATTCAATAAGGCTTCAACAAACGTTCCCATTAAGAAAGAATTCTCCTCATTCTGATCACAACTGAGAATACTAATGTGTTCAAAACTTGGATCTGTGCTATTTCCCCATGTGAATTGTTTAGCTATTCTTTCTGCAAGAGCATCAGGATAAAATCCACCTATTTTTAGGAAACTTCTCTCCCCTATCTTTTCAACACTAGAATTGGCGATAATTTGGAGCCTAGATTCTTCATTTGCACTGAAAGGGGTATCAGTGGGTTTAAATACTTCATTTTCATTTAAACTAAATTTATAAAGATTTTCTTTTTTTCGATTAGAAGCTCCTCTAAAAAGCATCATAGCAGATTTCTTTATATTATCATCTTCTCCAATTGACATTATATAATGCTTCTCAACGGATTTTTTTTTCAATTTGCCATTATCATCTTCCTTTACTAGCCATGAAGAAAACTTATCTTGTTCCGTATTATTATTAAAAATAGAATTTCTATGCTCAAACCATTTTATACTCTTGAAGTAGTTTTTTGTTATCGCAAGTATACCATATCTGTTTTCTAGAAACCTATTGTAAACTCCTGGACCAGAAATTGTTATCGTCGACTTTGAGTTCGTTAATAAACCATCATATCTATAATTTAATAAAGCATTAGAAAACCTCATATCATCAAAATCAATCGTTGCAATATGATTGGATAACTCGGCCTTTTTTCCAGACGTCCCATGATGAATATAATTAAGAATAAAATAATTATTTTTGATAGAGTGCAATACTCCATTGATCCAATCCGTTTCATTTACGCTTGGATGGCTAATTATTACATTGTTTATTTCAGTAGCTGTCTTAAACTGCCCTTTTCTAATACGTAAATCACCAAGTTTATTAAATAGATCAATAATAGGAGTTGATTTTGACTTTACTGCCGCCTCTAAAATTTTTTGAGGAAGATTAAGCATTTTTTGAGAAATGTCATCTGGATAATGATTTAATTCTGTTGATAAAGTGTCTTTTAAATGATCAAGATTTTCAGATGATTTAAAATGCCTTCCTTTTATAAATTTTTTAAGTTCTATATTTTCATTTAATATTGATTCAATAAATGCTAAATTTACTAATTTTATGAGGGATCTATTTTTAGAAATAGATCTTAATAATTGGGGGTCATTATCTAGAAAATAGATATTGCTTGCTAATGATGGAAAGATGTCAACGTCAAAATAAACCCCTCCATACTTATTCTCTAATTTTGCTCTGAAAATATCTGAGGCAGCAGCAAAATTCATTCTTAAATTAATTTCTTGATCATAATATTTTTTCATATTCCAGTTATCTAATTCATTTCGTATATCTTTTAATACAATTTTTCCTTCTGCCTTGAGAAATTCTTTTTTTATTTCTTCAATATATAATTTCTTATTATCTAATATATTTTCTTTATTTTCTAAATCAATTAATAGATCACTCTTTATAAAGTCATTTTTTAAAACATCATAATCTATATCGTTCTGAGAGCTATTGATACTGATCTCCATAAATTTTGATAAATCATTTTGAATATTAATTATTTTATCAGCATATCTTTCTTCATAAATGTTTGCATGAGTTCTGTTTTTTCTAAGCCCTGCATGAACATAATCACTAATTTTAGTTTTTATCCTATTTGCATATATAGCATCTGAGTCGTACCAAACAAATACATCATAATCTGAATTTAATTTTGCCCATAGTTTAATGTAATCCTTTTGAATTTCATTTAGCTCACTACCTGCCCAAATGAAATGAATTTTTTTAGGAACAACTTCTGATGTTCTTTCATATAAATCCTTAAGAGTGTTTGCAAATTTATTATAAGTACTCGTATAGACAGAGCTATCAACTTCAAACTCATCAGGTAAAATTAACATAATATCCATAATAAGTTGATATTTTTCTTCATTGGTAAGAGTTTTATCAATTGATTTTCTATAGTATTCTAATATATCAAGAATCTCTTTTTTTCCTAAAATTTCCTCCGCAGCATTTATTTCATTATAAGAAGTATCAATTAAAGTACCTATTTCTTCATCTTTCGTAGTTTGAGTTGTTAAAATAAGGTGATTAAAATCATTTTGCTTTATTCTATCTTTATTTTTTTCATTAGAACATCCAAATGTAAAAGAAGGTATCAACAGGAAACTATAAAATTTTGAGTTCATTCTCATTTTATTTCGATCCTTATTATATTTTAAGTAATGAATGATGTAATCAAAGTGGTGTCGAGATCATTTTTTATTATTTATAACGAAAAAATTCAACTAAAACAAAAATCCAATAATTCTTTTATAATATTTCGCAATATTTTGAAAGTTTAAATTTGAAAATAATAGCTGCTATAAAACATCAATATAAAAAGAATAAGGAAGTATATAATTAGTAATAAAAAGAGGTGGATTTTTATAAATATATATAATTAAATAATGTAAAATAACTGTATCTTTATCAATTATATCTTTTAACATTATGATTTTCTAAATCTGAAGCTCAACCGAGCTAATTGGATTCTCAATAACCTTTGTCAACTTTTCTTTACCATTAAAAAAACAAAAAAAACATAGTAACTCTGTTCGTGCCACCGCCCGCCCTTCAATCACTGACATTTGCTTCAACTAGTTTTGCAAGGAGAATAAGAGATTCTTGCCAACCTAGATAACACGCTTCAGGAGGAATGAGATCTGGAATTCCCTCTTGAGTTATGTTCAATTCAGTACCACAAAAAACTTTTTTTAAAACAACCGTTGTTAGCATCTCACCTTTAAGATTAGGATCATCAAATATATTTGTATAGCTGATGCGTTCATATGGGATTAATTCAACATATTTACCACTAAATGAATGGCTTTTCTTTGTACTGAAATTTGTAAATGACATTTTATAGACTCCACCTTCTTTGCCCTCCATCTGGTGTACTTTTCCTGTAAAACCATTTGGAGGAAGCCATTTTGACATGGCTTCAGCATCAAGAAATGCTCGATAAATATTTTCTGGCTCTGTGCATAACACTCTGTGAAGTTTAATAGAATTGGGCATAGTACCTCCTTTGATTGGGGCTCTGAACGCTGTTGGGATGCTATTTATCTGATTGACTATCTCTAGGAAGAAGTTTGGCATGTGCGTAAAGTAAATTCAATTATTGTAATCCTTGATTGAAGCTGGCAAAAATTGATTCGTATTATATAATCATGGTAATAACAGAAATAAATGTTTGAAGTGGAAATGAAAAAAAAGAGGTAGTATCTAAAAACAGAGCCCTCAATGGAAAACATACAGAATTAGATATAGGTTCGAATTTTAATTAAATCCTAGAAAATTCGATATCGAGATTATTGTGCTGAAAAAAATATGGTTCCACACTTGCTTTAAATCTAACTACTTATTTATATTTATTACTTACAATTATAAGGAGGAAATTATGAGTGTGATTGTACCTTGTCCATGTTGTAATAAGCCTATTTCCAGATCAGCGGCATCGTGTATTACCTGCGGTCATCCAGTAAAAGAAACGTTAGATAGCAGATTTAATAAAAAAGTGACTTTGATAGGCATTGCGCTTTTATTTTTATTAATAGTATTCGTAAAAATAACTAATTTTGATGTTCCTAGTTTTATTAAATCTATTATTTTTAAGAATTAGTAAATTTTTAATATCTCATAAAATTAGTTGCAAATCTATTCGATACATTACTGCGTTTAGATTTCCATTCGTTATTCTCAAACATATCTCCAAAATTTATAGTTGAAGCCCCTTTTAAACTATTTAATTTATCTACAACTAAAACAATAGAGTTGTTTCTTTCTAAATCTCGTTGATCAAATAAATTTGATGGTAAAAACTAATTAGATTATGGATAGAATTAAATTTCTATTGAAGAAGCTTTTCAAGAGAACGCATTGGTTCGGTGGTCGAATTAAAGTGAGGATGTCTTTTTAAAATTTCAATTAGTGTTCGCAAAGAAGTTGGTGAATGAGTGCTCCCATTTATATGTTGTAAAGAATGCATATAATTAGCTGGATTTCGAGTATTATCCATTAAAAAATCGCTTGGTTCTATCATCCAATGCAATGTTACTACAGCTCTTTTAGTATGAGAGTCTATGACTAAAGAATAAAAAGAAAAATTAATATGTGGTGCCGATGCGATTGCTGTATGCGCATTATTAGGTGAAATAAGATTGTCATGAATATTTACATTAAAAGGCTTCAGTTCTTTTTCAATAATTTGATTACTTAACAATATATTAGAATTACTATAAACAGTCATCAAAATATTCCTATTAAATATCGATCCGCTAAATGTTGATGGAATATGAGGAAATACCCAATTATGAACTCTAAAAACATCTACTCGAGGTGCATCATAAGTTTGATATTTATGTTGAGCAATAAAATACAAATCTAATGTATTTAATTCATGCGAAATTATTTCCTGTTTAATTTCATTTGGAATATTATTTCGAAATTCCATTGGAATTTTTATACAATAAGCTTCTTGCCCTGCATTTGGATAATCATAAGTTGCTACTCTTGGTGAAGGGCATGTACTCCCATCATTAAGTTCCATATCATTCAAATTATTGAATCTACTTTGTAATCCACGCGGATGAATCAATGAATTTGTTTCTAAAAAATTTCTTTTTCTATCAGCTAACTCTAAAGGCGCTAGTGCAAGTTCAAATAGGTCATTAGAATTACTCTTTGATTTAGAAGATTTAGAATTATCACAGCCAACAACTGCAATAAAAATCATTAGGATATATAATGTTAGTCTATAATAATTTCTCATACGTCCTTATAAAGTTTAATATAAGAGTTATAGTATATAGAGTATCGGTCAAAAAAAATTAAAATTTAATATAATTTTGAATTAGTAATTACTAATAATTGCCTTTTCACGGCTAGTTGATTTCACTGGTAAAAATCTAATCAGTAAAGCTTTCGAAGGAAATTCTGTAGATTCGCAATAATTCAATCCTTGACATGTTAAAAATGTCATCGAATTGCTTGAAATATATTGAAGCGTATAAGATGATTTTGCATAGTTTTTTTTAGAATTTATAAACTGAAATATGTGATCTTTATTTGAACTATTTTCTTTTTGTGCAAGGGGAAAATAAAATCCATCGTCATCCATTTTTACATAATAAGAATTTGATTGCTCAGCATTTTTAAGATTAATAAAAAGAAGATCATTTTCTCTAACCTCATGATCACATGGAATGTTTTTTACCGAAATAAATTGAATATACCCTGCCGCTCTTTTTGATTCATAAATGGTTCTTGCAAGATATTTAGTAAGTCCAAAAAATGAGATTTTAGCAATAAGAAAGCCATCATTTGTAGAAGAATTAGAATTATCAACAGTGCCCAGTGAATATGTGTTACAAAATTTCACGGGTGTGCCAAAATAATCTAAAATTATGGGTTGTAAATATTCTCTATTATACACTCCCTCATCGGCAAAACAAAGAGAAAATGGAAAGCACAATAAAATAACACCACAAAATAAATTCTTCATTACTTTTCCTTATTTATAAGATTTTTTAAAGTATTAAAAATTAACTATATAATTTTAAATTAATGTACTATGACATGACTTAAATAAAAAAATTCTTCTCTTTTGTCAAGATAATAAAATTATTTTATTAGAAAGTAATTGAGAGCAGGATTATTAAAAAATCTAATTTTTAATTTTCATACTAAATACTCTTAAAATTTCAACGATTTTAACATTAGATTTTTTTTCTTTCTGCATTAAAATAGAATCTATGGTTTTTAACATCTCAGGTATTGAAAAAGAACTCGAAGTGTCATCTATTAACCCCATGCTCCAGTTCGGAAAAACCCGACTAGCCGCTTCTTCATTAACAATGACTTCGACATTTTTATGTCTTGCATCCTGTTTTATTCTATAAAAAGTTTCAACAACATGTTCTGCATTTCCTTCAAGAAGTTGCAGAAAAAATAGCCCCCTTGAAATAAGTAAACCGGTAACAGCTCGCGCTGCATTTTTATCCCTTGCAGTATTTAAAATTTTTTGTAAATCTATTTCTTGAAAAATGTTTGTCTGCTCACTTCTATATAAAAGTCTATGTAATTGGGTTGTTGTCATAAGAAACCAATCCTTTTGTATAATAAAATTAATTTAAAAATAAATCATTGAATTTTATAAAATATTCTAAAACCATCAATAAATCAGCTTTCAATAAAAAACTTTTCTCACATCATACAGATCCTCAGTTGGGCTATTTGTATTTTAAGATGTTATCCTGTAAAAATCCATTGAAACGAGTTACTTCAAGAACGTACCTCGTTTTTGTTCGTTATGGAGTTTTTGATAAAGTCCAGAATTCTATTTCCGAACAAAGCGAACTAAAGAAGGATTTATGAATGAAGAAACTTATAAATGGAATAACTGAATTTAGAAAAAAAGTACTTCCAGAATATCGTGATACTTTTGCGCGCCTCGCATTGGGACAATCGCCAGATGCCTTATTTATTGCTTGTTCTGATAGCAGAGTTGTTCCAAACCTATTTGCCTCAACTGATCCTGGTGATCTTTTTGTGGTTAGAAATGTCGGCAATCTTATTCCACCCTGCAGTCGAAATGGCTTCTCTGTTGGTGATGAATCTGAGGCCGCAGCTATTGAATTCTCCATCACCCAGCTCAAGGTAGCAAATATTATAATCTGTGGCCATTCTGAATGTGGAGCCATGCAATCACTCGTTAAAAATCGTAATGCCATTTCATCACCTAATTTACGATCATGGCTTCAATATGGAGAATCTGCTCTGCAAAAAATGCAAGATGGCTTTGAAATCAACCCTGGTCTACTTCCTCACAATCAATTGTCACAAATTAATGTTCTTGAACAAAAAATTCACTTAGAAACATATCCAATTGTTCAAGATCTAATTAAAGAAGGAAAATTACGTATCTGCAGTTGGTGGTTTGATATAGCAACTGCAGATGTCTATTCTTACAATGAAGAGAAAAGAAGATTTGTTCTTCTCGATGATGAAGAAGCAGCTAGAATTTTAAATGAATAATTATTTAAATTTAGCGAGAATAGCTTCTGTATCACCACTTGAATTTCCAGAAATAAAAAAACTTCCTTCGCTTGTTGAAGTAATATTTGAAAAATGGGCATTTAAATCAAAGGTATCTCCAAGAGCAAATCCTTCTTGGGCAAACTCTGTATTTAATGTTCCATTTGCATTATACTTAACTATAATAAATTGAGAGTTTAATGCTTTGTCTCGAGATGTTCCCACAGCTAAAATAGAACCATCATCTTGAATAATATGTTTATTTAAAAAATCATTTTGCAAAACCTTTGTAAATACGATTCCATTTGTTCCAAAAGTATTTGAAAGAGTTCCATTTACATTGTATTTAGCAAGAGTGATTACATAGCTACTTTCGCTCATTGATTGCTGAATAGATTGTCCACCAACAATAATTGTTCCATCACTTCCAATAGTCAAAGAGTTTATAACAGCATTATTTCCAATTTTGGTTTGAACAACTCCATTTTGACCAAAAGATTTATTAATAGAGCCATCTGAAAAGTATTTTGCTATTGTAAATTTATTATTTAAATCAGCTTCTTGAGAAACGCCTGCAGCAATAATCAAACCATCTTTTTTAACTGAAATACTTGTTATAAATGAAAGAACCCCAATATTCGTTTTTATAACTCCTTTATTACCAAATTTAGCTACAAGATTTCCTGTTAAGTCATATTTTGCTATAGTAAATACTTTTGTATTACCACCTCTTGCTGTTTTAGCTAAAGAGGAGCCCCCTAAAATAATGACTCCGTCTTTTGTAAGTGTATGAGTTGTTGCTGCTATTATATTTGGATCAACAACTAGAATTCCAGAATTTCCGAACGATGTATTAAGTGATCCATTTGCATTATAGCCAACTAAAACAGTTTGAATTTGTCCTGGTGATACTTCAGCTTTTCCAAATGCTAGAATGCCTCCATCATTTAAAATAGAAAGTGAAATAATTTCTGAAGAAATACCAATTTTTGTTTGTACAATACCATTGCTACCAAACTCTTCATTTGCGGATCCATCAGAGTTAAATTTTATGAGAGTAAATGAAACAAAATTATCTGCAGTTACAGAACTCCCTCCAGAAATTATTGTTCCATCTGTTAGAACGATTGATTTATTAAATTTATTAGATCTATCACCTAGAGTTATTTTTACGACTCCATTTCCAGCAAATGTATCATCTAATTCTCCAGATTGATCACTTAATGCTAATGGATTTAAATTATTATGTGGAGATAAATTTGAAATATTTAATGCACTCATAGAATTTGCTGCATGTGCAGAGATTAAAGAAACAGACAATACTGATAAAACGAGTGAATATTTAAGTTGCTTTATCTTCATATATTCTCCTAAAATTCGTTATGAAAAAATTTTCTAACAATGGAACATGATTGTTATAATATATTAATATAAAAAGTCAAATAAAAAAATATTTATTATTTTATCATTATAATGTATAATAAACTATTATAAAAATTAAATTTAAAATAAACATATTATTAAAAAATAGTTAAATCTGGTTAGAGCTTTTTTTAGATATTTTCAATTAAAATAAACAAAGATATTTATTAATTAAGTGGAATTTTATAAAGTAAACGATATAAATAAAACAGAAAAATATAATTGTCAAAAAAATGACCCTTTTATTTATAAGGCCAAAACTATATATTATATTACAATAATATTTTAAGAATAATTTAACTTAAAAGAATGAATCATGAGGATCTTGTGGCAAAAAGTTTATTTTACTTTTTATTAATTATGGCACTCTTTCAAAATCATAAAAAATCAAATGCAAAAAGTGCGATATTATTTGCAGAAAACACTCCTCTTACAATAAAAATAAACGAAAACACGGTAAGTGGATTGGCAGGAGATCTTTTTATAGAAGCTATAAAACTTGCAAAAATATCAAATAATTTTAATATTTCTTGGACTCCATGGAGACGCGCACTTTTTGAATCAACGACTAAAAGAAACATATTCATCGTACCAATAGGTGATACGGAAGAAAATAAGAAAAAGTACAATTTTATTTTTAAAATTTTAAGTGATAATATTTATATTATCACTTTAAAACCAACAATTGAGATAAAAAATCCCCATGATATAAAAAAATTAAAATCGATTGGATATATTGCTGGAGCACCATATGAACCAATTTTTAAAAAATATAATTTTGAAAAAATGATAGAGCCTTCAAATGATGGCGACTATGTTGTTGCAAAATTACTTGCTAAAAGAGTAGATGGATTTTTAGCTGCTTATGAAAATGGCATATATAAATTAAGAAAAGCTCACGTAGAAAAAAGTAGAATTCAAAAAGGAATACCTTTAGGCAAAATTAACTGGTATTTTGGTACAAATATTAAATCTACAACTGAAGATATTAACTCATTAAAAAATGCCCTTAATTCTTTAGCAAAAACACCTAAATATATTGAAATTTATAAAAAATATGGATTAACTCCACCTCAAAACTAAACTGCTAATCCTTCTAATTTCATAACTTTCATTACAAGTGGATTATTTTTTATGATTTGATATACATGTACTAGATTTTTAAACTCTGAAATATCAATTTTTAGAAAATGAATTGAATTTAAAATTGCTAGTAAGTATGCATCACATACACTAAATGACTTACCAAGACAATAATCTTTGCTATCAAGTCTCATCTCTGCCACTTTTAATTTATCTTTTAATATTGCAATAAATTTATTTTTTAATTCTTTTCTAGGCTTTGCATCACTTACATAATCATCAACAGTCCAGATTGGATTCACTGATTTATGCAATTCAGATGTTATGAATCCGAGCCATTCAATTGCTTTATATCTTTCTTGTGTGCCTCCTTTTGGAATTAACTTTAATTCAGGCTTATAGTCCCCTAGAAATTGAAATATCGCAGAGTTTTCTGTAAGGATAGAGCCATCATCAAGTATTAAAACGGGAACGTTTCCAAGAGCATTTAATTTTAAAAACTCTGGTGTTCTATTCTCTCCTTTATAAAGATCAACTGCGCTCGCCGTATATTGAATTCCTAATGTTTCGAGAATAATATGCGCTCCTAAAGAGCTCGCTGCTTTTGCATAGTACAACTTCATAGGATTTTCCTTTACTTTAAATTATACTCAATTTAACTTATAATCACTTGAATTGTCTAGAAGCGCAATCTTTTCAATAAATTCATATAAAGCCAAATCCAAGTGGCTAAAATAGCTAATGGAGAAAAAGAACTCTTTAAAGAAATTGGGTTTTACATAAATGAGTATAATTTATATCTTATTATGATTATCTAAAATAACTCACATTGGAGCAAGCATGATCAATGGATTAAGTTTAAAAGCGAAATTGGTTAACTCTTATATTTTTTGTGCAATTTGTATACTTGCGACGAGTTTAAGTGCTTACATCGGTCTAAAACAAACAATTGAAACGTTCACTCATGTATCTGAAGTAAATTTAGAAAACATGGTAGCTCTTGGAAAAATGCAAACTGCACAACGAGATATTATCATTGCAGTAAGCCTTCTTCTTGGTTCACATTCAACTTTATCAGAAGTTACTTTAAGTAAAAATATTGCCACAAAAGCAGAAAATGAATTTGAAAAAGCAGCTAAGATTTACGAAGGAATTCCTTTTGTAGCAGGTGAAGAAGAACAATGGAATGACGCAAAGAAAAATTGGAAGCCGTTCATGGAGCTCTCCTACAAATTAATTTCACTCTCATTCCCAATTTCAAAAGAAAATGAAGCCCTTCGCGATCATTTGGGTGCGAAAGAGTTTGTCCAACTTAAAGAAGATTTAATTCTTAAAATAGAAAAAATTTATAATTTTCAATTAATTGAAAAGAACAAATGGACATCACTTGCCCAAAATATTGGTGCCCTTTCAGTTTTAAGAACTTTGATTATTGTGCTAATAGGAGTAATAATAAGCATTTTATTTGGAGTTATTATATCCCATTATTTAAGTAAATTACTTAAAAATATCACTAATAAACTAACAGAAGTATCAAACTCTGTCGCATCTGCAAGTAAACAGATTTCATCTTCCAGTCATAAACTTTCATCTGCTATTCAAGAACAGGCATCTTCGATTCAAGAAACTTCGGCTTCCATCGAAGAGATGAGTGCAATGACACAACAAAATGCTCAAAATGCGACTCAATCTCAAATTATAACCGCGAAAAGCCAAAAAACCGTTGAAAGTGGAAGAAATGCTATTAAAGAGATGCTAAATGCTATGGATGATATTGACGCTAGCAATAATGAAATTATTAAAAAAATTGAGGATAGCAACAAAAATATTTCGGAAATCATCAAAGTCATTTCAGAAATAGGAAATAAAACTAAAGTAATAAATGAAATTGTTTTTCAAACAAAGCTACTTTCATTCAATGCGTCAGTAGAAGCAGCTCGAGCGGGTGAGCACGGAAAAGGCTTTGCCGTGGTTGCTGAAGAAGTCGGAAACCTTGCGCAAGTAAGCGGAAATGCTTCGAAAGAAATCACATCATTGCTTAAAGAGAGCACAAAAAAAGTTGAAGAAATTGTTGAGAATACAAAATCTCAAGTAAGTAGATTTGTTGAAATAGGGAAAGAAAAGGTTCACCGAGGTTCAGAAGTTGCTCAGAGTTGCAATATTGCTTTTGAAGATATAGCTCAGAGTATTAATGAAGTCAGTGCGATGATGAAGGAAATTTCTGTTGCTTCAAATGAGCAAGCAAGTGGTGCAGAACAGATCAACCATGCAATTAGACAACTTGATCAAGCTACTCAACTCAATGCAACAGCGTGTAATGAGACAGCTCATATTGCTGAACAATTATCATCTCAAGTGGAAAATCTAGGTGCTGTAGTAAATGAACTGACAGATACTGTAAATGGAACTAAAAGAATTGAATCAGATGATCAAGAAAATAGGTATCTAATAAATACTTGATAATTCGAAGAAATCAATTAAACCAAGGTGGTTCTTTACCTCTAATTTCTTTAATCCAATTCATTGGAGGAAAAAAACAAGCATCATATGAAGTTGCTAAATATATATCTCTAAAACCCATTTCATAGATTTTTTTAGCCACATCTTCTCCATTTAATCCTTCACCCAAATGGGAGTCAATATAAAGAGGAGTGCTCTTATCAAATCTTTCAACTTCATTCATAAATGATTCTGCACTCTGAAAATATCGGATGTTTTTTTCAGCTGCGGTCGCTCTCCAAATGGTGTGTATAAATAAATCATCATCAATTAGAATTGCATATGGCTTTTCTTTTGCAGGTAACATTTTTATAGGCACAAAATATGCTAAATTTTTCGGAATCATTTTTATGCCCATTTTTTCACATTTTTCTCTAAATCCTTCTTCTTCAAATCGACTGGTAACAAGAATTGTTTGCAAATGAGTATTTAATTTTGAAACTAAATCAAGACCATTCATTTTATGGTTAATAAATTCATAGTCACAAAGGAAAATAATATTTTCTATATTTTCTGTTGTAAACCAAGATATAACATTTTCAGGATTAGAAAAATGAATAATTTTTATATTATACTCTTGTTTTAAAAATATTTGAAATCGATCATCCCAAATATTATGAATGGAAGCGTCATCATCAATAATTACAATCGTAGAGTCAAATGAAATATTTAAAGTCGAAATAAACCAAGTTGGTTCGGATGCTTTAGGAAGCGTAAGTAACACTTCAGTTCCTTTAGCAACTTCAGAATTAAGTTCTAACTTACCTCCCCATTGCTCAGAAAGTACCTTTGCATGATACAGTCCAAGCCCACTCCCCTCCTTTTTTCCAAAAGATGCCCCTCGCTTCATAAGCTTTGGCAAAAGATACGGATGAATTCCTTTTCCATTATCTTTTATTGAAAATAAAATTTTGTCATTTTTGGAATTAAGAAATAATATAATATTTCCTTTTTTGTTTAATGCTTCAACTGCATTATTAATTAAATTTGAAAGCATCCGTTTAAATTCTTTTGGCTGTATTCTTGAAAATAACCCATAAGAATTGACTCCAAATTTTCCCTCAATTTCTATCTCAAGATATTCTCTATATTGCATTCTTTTTTCAGATATCAAAGACTCAATCAAACTTGACAGAAGTTGAACTGAGTGAGGTTCGATATCTTCAATCACATTTTTATTTTGATTATTTAGTTCTTGATGTTTAAAAATCAGGCTATTTGCAATGTCTTGGATTCTCTGAATTGCATTACGAACTAAAATTCTATTATCTTCTGGCAATTGTGTTGCCTTAGCAAAGAATATATTTAAAGCTACTAAAGGAGATTTAATATCATGTGCAACTTGTGAAGCTAATTTTGAAAATTCAATTTGTTGTTTAATTTTCTCATTTTTCTGCGCATTATTTTTAAATTCCTCGACTTTATCTGCAATTTCATTTACTTCAGATAAAATAAAAGATTGTTTTTCAGAATCATTTTTAACATAATTAAAAAGTTTAGTTAAAGGAATATAAATATAAATATTAAGAAGTCTGTGATTTAAATAAAAAGTTAAAAAGCAGATTAATACCATGACCAAAAAAGAAATGATAATAAAATTTATGATTTTGCTATAGTTTTGCATATTTTTAATATTGAATTTTATTTTAAAGTTGTCACTCTTTGAAATATACAATCCATTAATTATGCTACCATTTTTTATTTCAAATGCATTACATTTAAAGCATTTTTCAATAAAAGGATCGAATTTTTTTATTTTATTTAATATTTCATCCTCATCAAAATATATATAAAGCTTTGCGGCACACCTACCCATTTCAAAATTTAATTTATCATTGATATAACAAAGCTCTATTAGCAAATTAAAATTTGATTCTTTTCCAATAAAAATAAGGTCATTATTGTTATTGCTAATAATTTTATATCCTTTGATTTCTTCATCGATATAATGGCTGAAATTATTTAACATTTCACTTTCAAGGTCAATTCTAGTCTCACGACCTGAACGTAAATAATCTACAAATGGAGTAGAGTTTACAAGCAATAATATTCTCTTAAATATATCACCTAAATAGAGATTATAAATTTGTACTTTTTTTTCTTCTAGCAATTTTTTATTTTCATTTTTAAGATTGAAAGTATCTGTTAAAAACAGAAATATAAATACAATAAAAAAAGAGACAGAAACAATTGAAAAAAAAGATAAAATATTTAGTCTTTTTTTTATTTTTTTAAGATTTATTTTTTTATTGCAATCTTTATTCTTTGCCATATATTACTCTTTTGCTGATATTCAGCTTTACTTGGTCTACTTATCCATTCCATATTATAATTGTCAACATATTTTTTATTTTCTAAATCAAAAAATATATTTGAACTATTAATAGAAGAGCCATAAGGAGAAAAATAAAAGGATTTAATCAATAGAGGATCTAATATTTTCTTTCCAGAAAGAGCTTTAGCAACACAAGCTGTTTTAGAATCTTTATCGAGAGTTGCAATAAGATCGACTGATATATATGAGGTTTTAGGATGAAAGGTAAATTTTAAATTTTTATTCGTTTTATTAATCTGATTATAAGCTTCGCCCGACCAAACATATGCAAAAGCAAAATTTTTATTGGATATCAACTTTACTACGTCATTCGTAACTATTGGATAAGTTCCAAAAACTAATTTTTTAAATTCACTCATATGTCTATCTAAGTCAATATCACTCTTTATATTATTAATTAGCAATAATGCTTCAATTGGATCATCAATAATACTTACTATTTTACCATTAGCTTTTGAAAATATAGTTTTTAAATCATCTTCTTTATCTATTAAAATTTTTTCTGGATCATATAAAAAACCTGATGAAGAAATTGCAAAAATCCCTATATTATCAGGGAATTTTTTATCATTAAAAGATTTCAGCAGTTTTGAATTATAATTTCTCTTAATGTCTTTAAAACTAGTTCCTGAACCTTTAATTCGTTCTGGAAGAAAATCGTAAACTACATTTGAAAAAATTGCGATCGAATAATTTTGTTTATAAAATCTTCTCAAAAATTCATCATTAGAATAATATTCATCATATGAGACTGTTGTTTTGCATTCTTTTTCTAATGAAAGTTTTACCTCATTATCAAGATATCCCCACCATGTAAAAATAGTTACGCAATAAGATTTTTTACATATAAAAAAAGTAATATAACATATAATTTTTTTCAACTTTAAAGCCAAGAAAACCTCTGGATAATAAAATCCTCATAAATAGTGTCCTCTATAACTTATTTTATATGAATATATATGTCAATTTTTATAGCTTACCAAAGCTTATTATTACATAAGATTAAATTTCCAAAGACTTAAAAACTGTGGGCCAGAGCTCTTTGGGAGTTTTAATTTCTTCATCATTTAAAAGACATTTATTTAATTTTTCTAAAATTTGATTTTGTTTTAAATTTTGTCCTATAAAAACGACTTCTTGATATAAATCATCGCATTCTCCATATTCTTCAATTTTACAGGAATTGCCTGCTTGTGACCAGTATTCTAAAGTCTTTGGAGAATTTGCAAGCCAAATAAATCCTTTGGAACGAAATATTCCTTCAGATTCATTGTGCATAAAATTCCAGAATCGTTCAGGATGAAAAGGTTTATCAGCTCTATAAACGACACTTGATATCCCATATTCTTCTGTCTCTGATTTGTGTGAACCTCTTTCTTCATGCAGCCAATTCACATTTTGTTCTGCCTCAGAAAGTTGAAATAAATTTGTAGCAAGAATTTCATTTAAGGGAACAATACCATTTTTTGTCGTTATAATTTTTGCTTTTGAATTTAAACTACTTATTATAGAGCAAAGTTCAAGATATTCATCTTTTGAAACCAAATCAATCTTATTAATTATAATAATATTAGCAAATTCAATTTGAGCAATTAATAAATCAGAGATATTACGATCATCTTCATCATTTAATCCAATTTTTTTCTCATTTAAGAATTCAGATGCACAATAATCTACTAAAAACTGTGAAGCATCTACAAGCGTAATACACGCATCTAGCTGAGCGATATCAGTAAGACTCTTTCCGTCTTCATCGGTAAAAGTAAAAGTCTCTGCTACTGCTAAAGGTTCTGAAATTCCTGATGACTCAATCAGAAGGACATCAAAGGCCTGTTCTTTTGACAGTTTAGCAATCTCTATAAGTAAATCTTCCCGCAGAGTGCAGCAAATACAACCATTAGTCATTTCTATTAATTTTTCTTCTGTATGCGTAAATATTGTTCCCGTATTTTTAATAAGTGCAGCATCTATATTAATATCACTCATATCGTTGACTATCACTGCAACTTTTAAATTATTTTTATTACCTAGAATATACTTTAATAAAGTTGTTTTTCCAGCTCCAAGAAAGCCAGAGAGCAAAGTGACCGGTAATTTTTCAAAATTCATTTTCAAACCTCATCTTAGAGTAAACGCAAAATATTTGCATTAATCTCTTACACGGATTAAATCAATAAAGCAATTTAAATGCAAAAATTTTGCATTTAAATTGCTTTATTGATT
Source organism: Fluviispira multicolorata (assembly GCF_009208585.1). GTDB lineage: Bacteria > Bdellovibrionota_B > Oligoflexia > Silvanigrellales > Silvanigrellaceae > Silvanigrella > Silvanigrella multicolorata. The sequence continues at coordinate 516,715 of NZ_WFLN01000004.1, read as the reverse complement.
TAATTTATTAATAAAATTATTAATTTACTATGTTTTACCAATAACTTCTAATGTAAAAATATCTATGTCTTCTAAATCTTTAGGATTTGCGGCATAAAAACCATATTCAGGATTACAACCATTCATTTTAAAACTCTCAAATGAGGAAAAGAGTGGATTAAAACCTGAGCTAATATCTTTAAAAAGCAGCTTGTCTCGGCCAGCTGGGATATTGCAGTAAATATCAACTGAACCTTTATCAATAATCTTACCATCTTTTGATTTTAAAAGGAATTCAAATGACTTAAAACTTTCATTGCCAATTAAATTAAAAAATGTTTTAAATTGAGATATATCTTGGCAAACTCGGTCTACTTTATGCAATAAATTTGTTAATTTAAATTTATTTGCAGGTTTAATGCGACAGTTTCCTTTTGCAATTATGAAGTTCTCAAGAACTTCAGTACTATATTCACTTCTGAATTTATCATATCTTGCTTTAATATTATAAAGTTTATCTTTTTCTTCAAGAATTTCTGGAAAATAACGCTTCTCTGATGATAACATCAAACGTTTCTCTGAGTTGATATATTTTAATGATTCAGGAACGAGACTGCTGAGTTCATTTAACACATTTATATTTGATGTTGCTTTATTTATGATATCTAAAAGCTCTCTTTTTTGGGCTTCTGTAATAATATCCATATTGAAATATTTTGTTGCACGATCTAAATTATATTTCTCTTTTTTAAATAATGAATCTATTTTATTGAAAACAGAAACCAACTCCAATTCGTCATTCCTATGATCAAGTATTGAAAAATCAAGTATTCTATTATTTTTATCAACAATTATCATTTCTTTGTAAAGTCTAGTCTCAGAGTTCAACACAGTGAATGAATTTAAATCACTCTCATTGAACTGATTGTTAAACTCATGTAGATAAGATAATAAATTTGAATAGGTTTTATCACACTTTTCAATATTCTTATAATCACAAGAAGAGTTAGAACTTAATATCTGTGATAATTTTTTAGTATCCCCACCAAACTGAATAGCATTAACACTTAAATGAGTTTTCTTCTTGAGATTGCTGTTGATATATTTTGTTTTTAAAGTAACTGAGAGCGGACCTGCATTTTCAAAAGCAAATAAATTATCAATGGAAGAACCAATTTTATTTGTAAAATTAATTTTATCTTCGCTTGAATCAAACTCTAATTTAATAGTTATTAAAAGTTTGGCAATAAGGTCTTGCTTTGTAATTGCTTCGTTCCCACATTTATTCATAAACTCATAAAAATATTTTAGCTTACCGTTTTCATCAAAATAATTTTCAAGTCCTTCAGCGATACGTTTTGGTTTATTTGAATCTAATTCTCTTTTTCCTGCTCTAATTTCACTCACTATTGTATAATTCCAACTTAATGAATGAGCTTCAGACTGTTTCGCAAATTGCATTGCAATAGATGAATCAGAAATTTTAATTGGCAGTGATGTGTGTAATGAATTTGATATAGTATTTAGCAATTCACTGTAGTTTTTATTTTCTAATTTTTGGACATGAGCTGAAATGGATTTCACTGGATTATTTACTTCTGCTTGAATACAGTTTTCATGAACTGTTTGAACATAGCTATTGAAACCTTGCATCAAATCAAGGGGTGATTCTAACGGAGATTTGATTACTGACCCACTCTTTTGCAAAAAACCAAGATGAACTATATTTTTTTTTGATTCTACTTTTGTTTCTTTTCCACAGGCATAAAAAAAAGTTAGCAATAATAAAATAGAAAATAAGGGATAAGTATTCATATCAGATCCATTTGAAATAATGTAAAAATTTGTAAAAAAGCCACTTAAACTATTTATTTTAAAAAAATATTTAAACTTTTAATAATACTATAAAATATATTGATAATTTATTTTTTTTATTTAATAAAAAATAATTTAAAACTATTTACTTAAATGAATATGTAAAACCAAATTAGTTATTACATAACAATGAAAATAGCTTATTTTAAAGTTACACACAACTTTTTTATATAAATTTTTTAATATTAATAATAGAAAAGATTTAAACGGTAATTTTTACAAAATAAAAAAATAATTCTAAAATATTAAATTTTACTTTTTATCTTTAAGCGTTAACAAGAGATTGAATTGGGATTTTACTATTTCCCTCAAGTAAGTTTTCTCGTCCTTGCAGAAAAGTAATCTCCAGCAAAAAAGAAAATCCAACAACAATTGCTTCACTTTTTTGAATAATTTTAGAGCAAGCTTTTGCAGTGCCACCTGTTGCAATAACATCATCTACAATAAGATATCGCTCACCCTTTTTTAAGGCGTCTGTTTGAATTTCAATAGAATCTTTACCATATTCTAAACTGTAAGATTCACTTAAAATGGCACCGGGTAATTTCCCTTTTTTGCGTGCAGCAACAAAGGGAATATTCATTTCCAAAGCAAGCGGAAGCGCAAAGAAAAAACCACGACTTTCTATTCCAACAATATGTTGAACATTTAATTCACGTGCAAATTCAGACATAGCTGCAATGACTTTTTTCATAGCAACAGGATTTCGTAAAAGAGGATTTATATCTTTAAAAATAATTCCTTCTTTTGGAAAATTTGGGACATCCTGAATAATTGAAAGAAGCTCATTTTGAATACTCATTATAAATCCTCATCCCATTGCACTCTAATAAAGAGTTTATTTTAAAATAAATTAATATTTACTATTCGAGATCTTCTCCACTGCCGCCTTTGCCTTTGAACTGACCAGCAGCAATTTGCCGTAAATATTCAATACAAAAATCTTCAATATCACCATCGAGTACTGCGTTTGGATCGCTGCTTTGAGCCAATGTACGCACGTCTTTTACAAGTTTATATGGATGTAAAACATAAGAACGTATTTGAGAACCAAATGCATTGTCCATTTTTGCATCTTCAATTACTTTTGATTCAGCTTGTCTCTTGCTTAATTCAAGTTCATATAATTTTGCTTTTAAAAGTTTTATACATGTTTCCCGATTTTGAATTTGGCTTCTTTGTTGCTGACTTTGAACAATAATTCCAGTAGGCATGTGAGTCATACGAACAGCTGAATCCGTTCTATTAACATGCTGTCCACCTGCCCCACCAGCTCTATAGGTATCAACTTTTAAATCGCTATCTTTTACATCAATATTTATATCATCATCAATAACAGGACTGACAAACACAGAACAAAATGAAGTGTGTCTTCTTGCATTTGAATCATAAGGAGAAATTCTGACGAGCCTGTGCACTCCATTTTCTGATTTAAAGAGGCCATATACATAATCACCATCAATGGTAATTGTTGCATTTTTTATTCCTGCTCCATCACCTTCTAATTCATCAACAACTTCTGCTTTAAAGCCTTTACGATCTGCAAAGCGTAAAATCATCCGCATGATCATCATGGCCCAATCGCATGCTTCTGTTCCACCTGCGCCTGCATTAATAGTTATTATAGCACTGTTTTTATCTGTCTCACCTGAAAGCAGCCTTCTTGTTTCTAATATTTGCACTTCTTTAGAAAGTTCTTCAATACAGTCATCTGCTTCTTTCACAGATAATTCATCGCCTTCTTCGCCAAATTCAATAGCAACCAGTATGTCTTCGAATTTTTTTAAAAGTGACTCGCATGATGAAATACCGTCTTCTATACTCTTTTTTTCTTTTAATAAAGCAGATGATTTTTTTCTATCATTCCAAAAATGAATATCTGTGTTGCTTTCTGATTCAATTTCAAGAACTCTTTTGCGTTTCAATGGAGTGTCAAAGATACCTCCGTATAGGTTCAAATTTTTCTCGAATTTCTTCAAGTAGAGTCCGTTGAAGTTCACTCATTTTACACTCCTAAATACAGATACACGCAAAAAAGAACCCGTCTGTGTTAGTATAAAAAAAAGACGGGCTCTTTTAAAAAATAAAGGCACCACTCAGTGGCCAAGAGCAAACGATATGGTATCTAAGACCATTGTGCAACTTTTTCTATGAGGGATTCTATATGAGTCTTGTTTGCCCTATTCCAATACATGATCAATTAATAGACTGCGGATTTGCAGAATTAGGATATTTTAAAATTATTATATTAGGGATTATTCAAGGTATTACAGAACTTTTACCAATTAGTAGCACAGCGCATTTAAGGGTTGTTCCTGCATTTTTAGGTTGGCAAGATCCTGGAACTCCGTTCACAGGTGCAGTTCAACTTGCGAGTTTCTTTGCAGTTATGATTTATTTTAAAAAAGAAATTGCGCAGATATTTTTTGGTACCTTAAGCAGTATTAAAGAAAAAAACTATTCTTCCACTGATTTTAAACTCGGAATGGGAATTATAATTGGAACAATTCCCGTTGGGATCATGGGACTTTTATTAAAATCAACTCTCAATTCACCCAATTCGCCTTTAAGATCTTTATATGTTATTGGAGCTGCTTGTATCGTAATGGGTATTTTGTTTATCGTTGCTGAAAAAGTTTGTAAGCATGGTCGGGATTTTAGTAAATTAACTTTTAAAGACTGTATTATTGTTGGCCTTGCTCAAGTGGCTGCACTCATTCCTGGAGTATCACGCTCAGGATCTACAATTACTGCAGGACTTTTTTTAGGACTTAAACGAGAAACTGCGGCTGCTTTCTCCTTTATTTTAGGGGTCCCAGTCATTGTTGCGGCTGGCTTAAAACAAATTCATGAGATGTATAATGCTGGAATGACTGCATATGGGTGGAGTGTTCTAACAGTTGGAATAATTACAGCTTCTATCGCTGCATTTTTAGCCGTTTTTGGGTTGATGAAATACCTTGAAAGTCGTTCAACACTTATTTTTGCGTGGTATCGTTTATCACTGGGATTTGTTCTTATATTAGGAACCTATTTAGGATGGATCAGCTAATTTATTGTCTTATACATTAAAGTATTATTAAAGGTTATTCATGCAATCTGCGCAACTACAAAGCAAATATTACACATCATGGCACCCTTATAGCTGGAAGAGTTTTGCTACAGTTCAACAACCATACTACGAAAATATAAGTCTTTTAGAGCATTGTATTTTAAATTTAAAAAATAGCATAAATCTTGTGACTGAAGAGGAAATAAATTCAATTAAGTTCTATCTGCATGAAGCAGCTAAAGGAAATGTATTTATTTTACAAGCTGGAGATTGTGCTGAAACTTTTTTAGATTGCAATAATGAAAATGTTATACAACGTGTCAGTCATTTACAAAGACTGCAGGAACTACTCCAAAATAATATAAAAAAACCAGTCATTGTCATTGGAAGAATTGCTGGACAATATGCAAAACCAAGATCTGAATTTTTTGAAACAATAAATGATATCACTCTACCCTGTTATAGAGGAGATATTATAAATGGTTTTAATTTTAATTCAGAATCAAGAAAAGCAGACCCATTAAGACTTATTCGCGCTTTTGAATGCTCTAAATTAACATACAATTGGATTCGAGATTATTTAAACTTGAATATTGGAATAAATAGACACTCCTTTTATTGCTCACATGAAGCACTGCATTTAGATTATGAATCTGCTTTAACTCGCTTGTCTCTTAAATCAGGTAAGTGGTTAAACTATGGTACCCATTTTTTATGGTTAGGAGAAAGAACTAAAAATTTAAACGGAGCTCATGTAGAGTATTTAAGAGGTATTTCAAATCCAATTGGCATTAAAATTGGACCACATACTTCACCAAATGAGTTAATATCTTTGTTAAAAGTGTTGAACCCAGAAAATCAAATGGGTCGAATTACTTTAATAACTCGCTTTGGGGTAGGTATGACTCAGGAAATTTTACCTTCATTATTGGATAAAATTAAAAGATTACATATCGCAGTCACTTGGAGTTGTGATCCTATGCATGGCAATGGTCAAAAAACAAAACATGGAATTAAAACTAGATATTTTCAAGATATTTGGCAGGAACTTAAAGAAACAATAGAAATCCATAATAATTATGGTTCATCTTTATCAGGAGCACACTTCGAAATCTCTCCATTTGATGTCACAGAATGTGTTGGCGGTGAGTGTTTAATATCTGAAACACAATTAAAAAATAAGTATCTATCTTACTGTGATCCTCGTTTAAATAATGAACAAAGTAAAGAAATTATACTAAATCTCGGAAATTTTCTTAACAACTTTTAAAAACTCTCATATAAATATTCTCTCAATTCAATTTTAAATGAACTGTCAATATTTTTTCCCTATTTGACTCGTTTCCATTTCTTCTACACAATAGAATTAATTTTAGGTAAACGAGAAAATATGCGCACTATCTTGGTTATAGTTTTCTTAATATATACGCAGCTTAGTTTTGCAGATGGAGAAAAAACTCTTATTGTAGGATTTTTCAATAATAGACCTTTTTCTTACATAGAAAAGCAAACAGGTAAAGAATCAGGAATCATTATTGACTTTTTAAAAAAAAAGATTCTTAAATTTGATAATATTAAAATAAATTATCAACAATATCCACTATCTCGTGTTCTAAAAGAAGTCAGTAATAATAGTATCGATATCGTTGCAATATTAGGAAAAAATCCTGAAAGAGAGAAATTAATATATTTTAGCGAAACTCCAATTTATTCCACTTACAATTATTTAATGGTTTTAAGCAATTCTAAATTAGTTAAAATTGAATCCATTCAAGATCTTAAAAAAGAAACAATTGGAATAGTCCAAAACAGTGCTTATTGTGATTTTATTAAATTAAATAAACACCTATTACATATTGATGAAACAGCAAATGAAAATTTTATCCCAATACAAGTTAATAAACTGCTGCATAAACGCATAACAGCCGCTTATGCTTTCTTACCAGAAGCACTTTATTTTGAAGCCAAAATGATGGGTATTGCAAGTTCTGTTAGAATGGTTAAAATTCCAGATAAAAAAGTAAGTGTTTATATGGCATTTTCTAAAAAACTAAGCAAAAATATTCGAGTTAAAATTGAAGAAAATCTTAAAAAGTATCATATTGAACAATTGGAAATGAAATAAAAATATTAAAACTATTTCACTAATTCTTTATAAATTGAATCCGCAATACGTAAACTTAAAGCTGCAATTGTTCCTGTTGGGTTAACGCATGCCGAAGAAGGCATAACACTGCTTGAGGCAATGAAAAGATTTTTATTTTCATGAGTTCGGCAATATTTATCGACAACTGAATCTCGTTCTGAAGAACCCATTATTGTTGTTCCCATAATATGATTATTTGGATCAAATCCTTTTGTTTTTGTTATCTCATCTGCACCAAGCATCTTTGCAATTTCATCCATCTTTGCAATTGTATCTGAACCACTTTTTTTAACATAATCTTCGATAGAGTATTGAATTTGAGGTCTTTTTATTCCAATGGCATCGCTCCTATCGCTGAGTGTGACTCTATTATTAGAATCAGGAAGTTGTTCATGAAAACTCCCAATTCCAAACGTTCTAATTGCTTTATACTTAAATTTCTCTTTAAGCTCATCACCTGAATAGCCTTGCTCAATTAAAGAATCCGAAAGTTGCTTATAATTAACTTGAGTTCCAAAATGAATTTTCTTTGATGCCATGGTTTTTCTAAGATTTCCATCTCTAAACTCAAGTATTGCTGATAACTCTACTGGACCACGTCCTCCATATATTGGTTCTTTTAATGTAATTGTTCTATTTAGACCTGGATGATCCATTAAAAAGCGACCTACTAAGTCATTTTTATTTGCAATACCTCGAGGATTTTTTTCTGATTTTGAAAGCAATAATAGTTTTGGAATTTCAATTCCGTTTGCTGCTAAAACAAAATATTTTCCTTTTACTATTTTCTTTTGACCTGTTGGTGTTTTTACATGAATTGCTATTACTTTATTATTGCTATCCGTTTCAATAAAATATGCAACCGAATTTTCCATCAAACGCACACCATTTTTTTCAGCCTTTTCTACATGGACAATGGCACTGTACTGAGCTCCAATTGGACATACAGGCATACAATTATTATTCCCACAACAAGGTGGACGAGAGTCGTATTCAACACTATTTTTTGCAAGTGGTTCTAAAACAACTTTATATTTTGGAGCAAGTTTTTTTTCAATATATGAGTCCATATATGTAAAAGCTAGACCTTTCATTGGATAAGGCGATTTTCTGGGTGACCCTAAAGGAAGTTCACCTGAAACTCCAAGCTCTTTTTCCATAGTCTCATAAAAAGGTTCCAGCTCATTGTATTCAAGAGGCCAATCTCTACCAACACCATATAAACTTTTTAATTTAAAATCATTTGGAACAAGCCGCCAAGTGCATCCTGCCCAATGCCATGTTGTTCCACCTACAGCTCTAATGTATTGGGTATTATAACGATTCATCCCTTTTTCAATAATATAACCTTCAGGCTTACTTGGATCAGGATGGGGGGCATGTTTAGCCATCTCATAAGGTTCCATATAATTGCTTGAATCAATAGATTTATAAAAATTATTAACAATTGTTTGTCTAGCAATTTTAGGACCCGCTTCTAACAAAATAATATTTTTTATTCCTTTACGCGAAAGTTCGTAAGCTACAAGTGAACCTGCAACTCCCGAACCAACAACAACGACATCAGCAGATAATTGATCATCGCTCATATATGATTCTCTCTTTTATTAGACGTTGAATAAAAAATAATTTAAAAATATTTATCCTACATTTGGTTTTTCTGACCAATAATTTGTTGCTCCACCACAAATGCCGGGGGTGGGTGCAAGCCCTGCCATTAATCTGAACATATAGGAATCAAAATAGGTGAATCGCATAGAAACTTTTCCAATAGTCAAGACTCCTGAATACCAAGCCTTTGCTATATATGTATAAACTTTTAATGCTTTTTTATTGCTCTGCAGATAAGATTTAAAGCTTCCTTTATTTAAGGATTTATGAGTTCTTATATATTCATAAAGAGAATAAATATCTGCATTGCTTTTTCTAATAAAAGTATATAATTTTTTAGAAATATCAGCATCTAATGCATCATCATTCATTAAAAACTTCGAAAGTAACAAAAATTCACTTTCTGTTAAACTTGCTTTCTTTTGAGCAAAGTTATTAGGCTGAGTTAAAGTGATATTTTGATCTGACCATGCGATTAAATCTAAAAATAATGCGCCTGCTGCTGCAACTCCACCTATTAAAATAAATTTACGACGGCTCAATTCTTTTTTTGTTATTTTAGAACTCATGGCTACCTCATATTTAATAGCTACCCTAAAATTATACAAAAAATGAGATAAAAAGGGATCTAAGGAAAATGCTTTCTGAAAGTTGTCAAATATTTGTCTTAGCCAATTTTTTTATTATGAGTTAAAAAAACATATTAATTTAAAAAGTTGATTATTATAATTTTTTATATATAATAAACCTTCCTATAAGTTTTTGTCTTAAAAAACATAAAAAAATGAGAAATGAATATGCAAATTTATACAGAAAATGAAATGAGAAATGAACATTTAAAAATTTGGAAAGAATTCTTTTCTTCAGGTATATTAAACAAATATCAAATTGAACGGGTCGAACATTCAGTTTATATAGATATGTATACAAGCGAAATGTCAATTCACAATCATTCTGAACTTCGCTTTATCAAAGAACATTTACTTTCAAGTGAAGAAAAAAGAAAGAAAGAAAATCTTGCAAATTATTTTAAAAATCATGCTATTAGAGACAGTCTTTTAGTGAAGGATAATGGAAAAATTATTGCCATGTTTCACGGAGAGCAAAAGGAAAGCGATGAGTATCTAATGAAACATGCATTAGTACACAAAGATTATAGGAAAATAGGGATTTATTCTGACTATCTTTCTAAAACATTAGACTACACTCAAAAAATGGGTTTTTTAAAAATAGTTAGTTCTCACACACCTACAAATAATGATATTATAATTTTAAAACTACAAAAAGAATTTTATATTTCTTCAATGGAAATACATCCAGAACTTGGGATGAATGTCAATCTAATATATTTTAACAATGAAGAAATTAAAAAAGCTTTTTATTTTCGTTGTGGTATAATTGAGTTTTCAAAAAAACTATTTAAAAACTCTTTAGGCACTGCACAAAATTTACTTAATAAGCTCGAAGAAGAAAGCTTAGATTAATACATTCAGTCTCTTAATTTTTTGTCGTATAGGCATGAGCCCCAGCTCCAGCTAATTGACCATTTTGCACAATTAAATAGTCAGTTCGAATAGATCGATTTTCAAACCAGCACTCTAAAATTTCTTTTACCCCTGATGCATATCTAGCCTGTGCAGAAAGAGTTGCACCTGAAATATGTGATGTCATTCCATGATGTGGCATTGTTCGCCAAGGGTGATTTCGAGGAGCAGGTTGTGGATACCAAACATCGCCTGCATAACCTGCCAAATGACCTGATTGCAAAGCATTTACAACAGCATCTGTATTACAAATTTTACCTCGTGCTGTATTAATTAAATAAGTTCCTTTACGCATTTTTTGAATCAATTGCTCATTTATTATTTCGTCTGTTTCTGGATGCAAAGGACAATTTATAGTTAAAACATCTATTGATTTAACAAGAGATTCAATATTCTCATGATAGGTTAAATTCAATTCTTTTTCAGTTTCAGCAGATAATCTATATTTATCAGTATAATGAAGTCTTACGTCAAAAGGTTTTAATCTTTTTAAAATGGCCAGTCCAATGCGGCCTGCTCCAAAGGTTCCCACATTCATGCCTTCTAAATCATATGCTCTCGAGACACAATCAGCTATATTCCAACCTCCTTTAACTACATAATCATAGGATGAAATATAATTGCGTACGAGAGATAAGATCATCATTACAGCATGCTCAGCCACGCTAATACTATTGCTGTTTGTAACTTCTGCAACTGTAATTTTTTTCTCGATTGCCGCATTAAGATCTATGTGATCAGAACCAATTCCTGCCGTTATCACAAGTTTTAATTTTTTAGCTTTTGCAATTCTCTCTTCTGTTAAATAGGCTGGCCAAAAAGGTTGAGAAATTATAATTTCTGCATCGAGCATTTCTCTCTCAAAAAGTGAATCTTCACCTTCTTTATCTGCTGTTACTATAAAATTATGTCCCAATTTTTCTAAATACGTTTTTAAACCCAATTCACCTGAAACGCTCCCAAGTAAATGACCTGGTTTAAAGTCAATACTCTTTGGATTTGGCAGTGTTTGTCCACCTGCATAATTTTGTATTGTTGGGATATCTTCCTTAGGATAATTTTTAGGATATCCTGTTATCGGATCTTCGAAAAGCACACATAATACTTTTGCCACTTTATTGTTCCTTAATAAATTATTTAAAAATTCTTCTCAGCTAAACATACTCACTCAACTAATGTATGTCTAGTAAATAATTTATTTTTATTTAATTTATTAAATATTTATTATTTTATAAAAATTAATCTGCCTTATTCTTAATTAAAATTTGCTGTCATATAATATAAATTCAAAAGTTTAGTGAAAATTAAATTCCATACATATCAGCCAAATTTTGACAAAATTTATCTATTTCTTTGCATCTTATTTCCTTTTCTTCTTCAGTTAAAAAAGAAGCTTGAAATGAATTTTTTGCAATTTGCACGAGTTCTAGAAATGAAAAATTCAGATGTTTTTGACATTCAATATAGTTATCTGCTAAATACCCCCCAAAATAAGAAGGATCATCTGAATTTATTGTCACACAAACGCCTTTTAAATATAAATCTCTAATATTATGCTCACTCATATGTTTGAAAACTTTTAATTTTACATTTGAAAGGGGACAAACTGTGAGTGGAGTTTTTTGTTTAATGAGTTCTTGTAGCAAGGATTCATCAGTCACACAATTTACACCATGATCAATTCGTTTTACATTTAAGAGATCAAGTGAATTTCTAATATTTTCAGCCGGACCTTCTTCTCCAGCATGTGCTACTGTAAGAAAGCCCAAATCGATAGCTTTTTTAAATACATTTTTAAATTTTTCAGGTGGATTACCAATTTCAGCTGAATCTAAACCAATTGCTTTAATATTATTATAAAATGGCTTTGCCTGTTCAAGAACTTCAAAAGCATCTTCTTCACTTAAATGTCTTAGAAAACTCATAATAAGAAATGACGAAATAGCAAATTCATCTTTAGCTTTATTCAATGCTTCAACAATACCTGTAATGATGTCTTCAAAAGAAACTCCTCGTTGAGTGTGAGTCTGAGGATCAAAAAAGATTTCGACATGCTTTATTCCATCTTCATTGGCCTTCTCTAGATAAGCGTAAGTTAAATCAAAAAAATCTTGCTTTTTTATTAGAACACTGGCGCCTAAATAATAGACATCTAAAAAAGATTGAAGATCATGGAATTCATAAGATTTACGTACTTCTTCGATATTAGCATAAGGAAGTTGAATATTATTTCGTTGTGCTAGTTCAAACATTAACTCTGGCTCAAGAGTCCCTTCAATATGCAAATGCAGTTCAGCTTTTGGAAGTAATTTGATAAGTTGAGAAATTTGCATAAATCATCCTTATATTAAATAAAGGGTGATTTTTATAGGATTATTAAATTAAAGTCAATGAAAAATTCTTAAAATATTTTCAAAATAAAATTACTTATAACGCCCAATATTTTTCATAAGATATAGAAAATAAGGAGCTCCTATTATAATTGACACAAGACCAGCAGGAATTTCATAGGGAGGAAAAATGATTCGACCAATGAGATCAGAGAGCAAAGTCAATGTCGCTCCTATTAAACAAGAACCAAATAAATTGTATTTATGCGAGTATCCAAATAAAATCTTAGCAATATTAGGAGCAATTAAACCAATAAAACCAAGACTTCCACTTCCAGACACGGCAACAGAAGCCAGCATTAAAGCAAGGAGAATAACAATTACTTTCCACTTCGTTACTTTAAATCCAATACTCGATGAAGTTTCTTCACTTAATAATAAAATATCCAATTGTCTATATAAGAAAAAAGTTATAAATATTAAAAAACATGCGGGATAAATGATCTGCTGAACTGAGTTCCAACTAGAGTGATAAAGTGTGCCTGTTAAAAATGAAACTAAAGAGCTTTGTCGCTCATCAGATTGCATTATGATAAATTGGCAGCATGCTTTAAAGAGTGCTCCTACTGCAACCCCTACAATTATAAGCCGAGTCTGATTTATTCTTTTATTTTCTAAGGAAGAAAGTATCGTAACAAAAAAACCAATACATCCTCCACAAGCAGCATAAATGAGATTGCTAAAAGCAAAACTATTTGGAATAAAAAATGTAAATAATAAAATAAATAATGAACATGCTGAATTTACACCTAAAATATCTGGTGCTGCCATAGGATTACGAAGTACGCATTGCAATAAACTGCCTGACATTGCAAACATAGCTCCACATAAAATACCAATTATAACACGAGGAAAACGGACGTCTCCAACAACAAATTGCGTGCCTGAAATTAATTTATTATTTGTAAGCACATTCCACACTTCTAGGACTGAAAATGAAGAAATACCGATCATGAGGTAAAAATAGCATAAGAGCAAAAGGAGAAAAAAAAGAATAAATAAATAAATATTTTTATTAAGCACTTTAAGCATTTTTCAATAGCCTTTTCATACGCGAAGATAGAATAAGAATTGGAGCCCCTACCAAAGCAATAAAAAATCCAACTGGAACTTCTTGGTTTGCAAAAACAACGCGCATAAGACAATCTGAAAAAAGCATAAGTATTGCACCAAAAACAATTGAAAAAGGAAGCAAATGAGTTGGATTTTCTCCAACGACAAATTTACTAAAATGCACTACAATTAATGGGAAAAAAAGAATTGGACCAGCCAAACTAACAGAAGAAGCACAAAGTAACACAATTATAAATAGAAAAAATGCTATTAAAAACTCAGTACGCAACCCAATAGAGCTTGCAACATCTTTTCCGAAAGATAAAATATGCAGATTTTTAATATTAAATATCGCAATTAATATTAATAAAATAAGTACAGGAGCAACATAAGTTAACTGTTGCCAATTGGCACCAGCAACAGAGCCATTTAAATTTATCAGGATAACTCCTGCTCGAGTTGGTAAAAAAATAAGTATGGCTTGGGTCAATGCGTATAATAATGCATTTATCGCCTGCCCAGCTAAGATCAACCTTAAGGGAGAGATTCCTACAGATACGGCAACAATATATGTTAATAATGATGCTATTATTCCGCCCACAACAGCACAAGATAAATAAACAGGCAAAGGACAAAAAGGAAATAAGGCTAAAATAACTACAATTCCTAACCCAGCACCTTGTGTCACTCCTAAAAGACTTGGACATGCCATTGGATTTTTTGTGATTGACTGCAGCATAACCCCAGCAACTGCAAAACTTGAACCCACAAGACATGCCATTATAGTTCTAGCAAGACGTGTTTCTACTATGAGCCTTCGTTCAAAAGTATCTTCTGATTGAAAACAAGCCTGTAATACTTTTTCAAATGAAAGATAGACTGGGCCTAATGATAATGAATAAAGAAAGAGTATGATTAATAAAAAGATGCAAAAAAAATAAATTAAAAAAAATTTTTTTGTATTTAAAATTGAATTATTTGATAAAGCTCGCAAGTGAAAGTCCTATGCACAAAAATAATACCGAGCATTTTTGAAACATAGAGAGTCGTTCTTTATGCAACAAATATGACATGACAACAATAACCATACTTCTAGCAGAAAAAATAAGCGCAACCAAGCTTGTAGGACCAATAATTAAGGCTTCAGAATATAAAAATAAGCCAACACCAGAGCAAATGCCTGTAACTAAACCAAAATAGATACCATTTATATTATTTTTAGTTAAATATATTTTTGCATCTTTCAACTTTTTAAAAACTTCTTGTTTATTATTATCTTTAATGAGACCCTTATATTCTTTATTTATTATGCTTAATGTAGATAAAAATAAACAAATAATATAAGAATACAATAAAATAATTTGATTGTTAAAACCAAATTCAAGCGTAATTTTTAAGCCGCCTTCTCTTAAAAAAAGAAAACTTGAACTCAAAATCACCCAAATAAACCATTTTCTATCTTTAATGACCATTTTCTCATTTGGATCTAATTTAACTAATAAAACAGCTATAAAAAGTAGAAAAATAATAGCTAATTTAATATAACCCAACTCTTCGCTATAAATAATAACAGACATTAAAATTATAATTGGAAGATTGATATTTAGCATCGATGCTGTCAAACTTGCAGGTCCAACTTCAAGTGCTTTAATAAAAAACCAGTTACCAAAATAAGAACCAATAGCAATAAAGATAGATGCTAATATAATCGAAAAATTAATATTAAATGATAAACTTCCATAGGAAGTAATAAAAAAGACAAGGGAACCTGTAAGATATAGCCCCCACAAAACATAGTGATCAGAACATTTTTTTAGGGAAGCCGACTTCATTATGACACTTGCTATCCCAAAAATAATAGAACTGAGTATAGCAATCGTTACCCACATATTTTATAATCTTTCAGATGCTCTTTTGTAATTTTACGTCCAGAATATAAATAATCAACTTCATTTAAAATTGAAGTTATTTCTATTACATTTCTCATAGCAGCAGAATCATATCCTGCACTCTGTCCTAAACTGTACCAAGGAACAAGTGAAAATGGCACATCCTCAGAAATATAACGATCTTTTAAAGATTTTGGGTTCAACTTATTTTTATTATGGATTGGAGAGTTTTTGAAGAAATCAAATATACTCTTACAAGATAATCCATAATAATCGTTCATAACCTCATAATAATAAGGTAACTTAAACCCTAGGGTTTTCCCAATATTAATACGATCTTCATCGATTTTTTCTAAAAACAATGCTGTCTCACTGGTAATTCCTTCTTTATAAAAATAATAATCTTCTTTATTACCAATTCTTCCTGCATTAAATAAAACCGAAGGTGGATGGCTAATCCCACATGGATCATATAAGCCTGCTTCAATAAAACTTGACATACAAATTAATTCTGAAGGAAAGAATTCTTGTATAATGCTTTTAATTTCTTGTGCATGAGATAGTGATATTGAAGCTAACCCCATTTTATTTTTAATTGCTAAAATATTAGCAAAAGATGGATTTTCCGCACGACATGCATAAGGAAATGATGTAATATCAGCTATCATAATTTCTTTTTCCCAACCCGATCTTTTTAAAATATCATATTGGAAAATACCTGAAAAATGGCCTGATAAATTTATCACCAACTGATGACTTTCTAAAAATGGAAGCATATTAATAAATATAGATTCATGTGCAGGCACTGGTAATGCTATAAAAATAATTTCAGTATCTTTTATAGCCTTTTCAAGGTGGGTTGTAACAAGATTTAGCTTTCCAAAGCCTTGAACTGCTCCTTGACATTGCACACCTCCATTTTGATGAACGGCTTCGTATCCACCTAAGTGACGTGGGTGAGCATATATATTTATGGAGTGCCCCAATATCGCAAAATGTCCTGCTAAAGCCTGTCCACCATGACCACAACCAATGACTGCAATTTTTTTCATTTTTAGTGCCTTTCTTATTGTGAATTCTAATTAAATATTATTTTTATTAGAATTCAATTTTTGAGGTTTGCTATCTAAAAAACCAGACTTCATTGCTTCTTCATACATAACTTCCATAGCTTCAATTCCGTGTGTTTTAGCCCAAACGTTTCTATCTAGAAAATAAATTTGTTCCGCCTTAAATGCACGTACATCTTTCCACAATGGATTTGCTTTTAATTTTGTATAAGGTGCTAAATCTCCGTCTGTTAATAAGATTACAATTTGATCAGGATTTTTTTGTAAAACACCTTCAACTGTAATATCAACTCTATGCATTACGCTTGTTTCTTTAATTAGGTTTGTTTTATTTAAATCTTTTAAAATAGGAGTTGCAATTGCATTGGAAGAGAGAACTCTAAATATTCCACTTGGAGTGATAAAGCCCATTAATACGCTTTTATGTTTAGATTTTTTAGAAAGTGCTATAGCTTGCTCACGAATTTGATCATGATGCTTAATAATACCATCAACTTTATTTTCTGTATTTGTAATGCTTGCAAGTATTTTTAAATTTTTAACTTGTTCTGCAGGATCACCTAAAATACCATTCAATAACACTGTAGGTGCAATTTTATTAAGCTGCGGTAAAAGATTTGAAATAAAAGTAACTTCACCAATTATAAGATCAGGTTTTAATTTTGCAATAGCTTCTAAACTTGGCTCGTCTCGTGTTCCAACGCCTGGAATATCTTTTATAAATTCTTGTAAGTGAGCAGGATCTTGACCTTCAGTATTATCACTTTTACCCATACCTACTGGTTTTACCCCAAGCAATTTTAATTCATCGAGTAATCCAAACTCAAGCACAATAATTCTCTCTGGCTTTTTTTCTAATTTTACGATTCCATTTTCGGCTTTAACAGACAGCGGGAATTCTGCTGCATAACAAATAGGCATAAATAAACTGAGTAGAGTCGAAACTATTATTTTTCTCATATCAAACTCCGATGATTACTAACAGCAAGGCATTATATTGAGAATGACTTTCATTATCAATTTTTGTTTGATAATCAAAGGTCAAATCTTTGTCAAGGCTCTTTTCTCAAAATAAAATTAATTCATGAATTAAGTTGTTTCAATAATTTTTTTTATATTTAAAATATTGGTAAGCAATTTATGAATTTTTTTTATAATTTTTATAGATAATTCTTTTAACTTTAATTTAATTATTGAAATTAATTAATTTCATTTAATGAAAACTGATTTTGAGGAGTTCCTGTTAAAAAACCTGACTTAATTGCTTCTTCATATTTAATTTGCATTGCTTCAAGTCCATGTGTTTTAGCCCAAACATTTCTATCAAGAAAATAAATTTGATTGCTCTTAAAAGCTCGCACATCTTTCCACAATGGATTTTCTTGCAATTTTTTATAAGGTGATGAATCTCCGTCTGTGAGCAAAATGACAATTTGATCAGGATTCTTTTGAATTATTCCTTCAACCGTCAATTCAACTCTGTGCATTGAACTTGTTTCCTGAATAAGATTTACTTTATTTAAATCTTTCAAGATAGGAGTTGCAATTGCATTGGCAGAGAGAGCTCTAAATACACCACTCGGAGTCACATATCCCATCAAAACATTTTTTTGAGGAGATTTTTTTGCGATTGAAATTGCATTATTTCGGATCTGATCATGATGTTTAACAATTCCATCAACTTTGAATTCATTATTTGTAATTTCAGACAATATCTTTAAGTTTTTTATTTGCACTTTAGTATCGCCTAAAATGCCATTTAAAAGAACGGTTGGTGCAATTTTATTTAGTTGCGGTAATAATTTAGCTATAAATGAAATTTCACCGAGTATAAGATCGGGTTTTAAATTGGCAATGGCTTCAAGACTCGGTTCATCCCGAGTTCCAACACCTGGAATATCTTTTATAAACTCCTGTAAATATGCAGGATCCTGCCCTTCCGTACTGTCACTTTTACCAACGCCAACAGGTTTTACTCCAAGCAATTTCAATTCATCAAGCAAACCAAATTCAAGGACAATAATTCTTTCAGGTTTTTTTTCCAAAATAACTGTTCCGTTTTCAGCTTTTACTGCTAATGGAAATTGCGCAGCATAGCTCATTGAAGAGCATAAACTAATTAGAGTCGTTGCAATTAATTTTTTCAAAGTAGCCTCCCTTAGGTTAAAACATATTTGAGAATGATTTTCATTATCATTAGTTCATAACTAAACAGTCTCTAAAAATAAGTCAAGGGGCTAACTCAAAAAAAGATTTAATACTTATTTTTAATATTTTTAATTCTCAGATTTCTGAGCTTCTTCGTCTAAAAGAGCTTCTCTTTGATTTGGATCTAAATTTGTTTTTGGATCTGCTATACAATCATACATTGCAAAAATTTTAGGTTCCATTGGAAAAAATAATTTACAGGACGGAGGTATTGCACATGCATTTTCATTATTTACCAAATAAACTCGATAACGGTGATTTACATTCATAGAAAGAGATATTTTATAATCTCTTGCTAAGTTTGCAATCATCATCCAAGTCTCAGCTTTGTCACGAAACCAAAGTGGACAAAAACTAGCGGTGATATTTGTTAAAGGCATTATCCCTTGCATTGTAAAATCATTATGATACTGAGAATTTTTAACAGTTCTATTAAAATTTCGTATACATAATATTATTGATAATAAAATCATAGAAAAAAGAATTGAATTCAAAAATATTTTCCCAAATTTATTATAAATACAGAATTCTTGAAATTTTAAAATATAATATGAACATAGTGATGCAAGTGCCAATGCATAGAATGGCATGGAAATCATGAGATACCAACCATGATTTTTTGCACTTATAGCTAATGGCAATGTGGCAGAAAGAGCCATCAAAAGAAAAAGAAGAGTATTTCTATTATAATTCAAAAACTTAATAGATCGATTGATAAGAATCAGAGCAAAACAAATACCCATAGGCAATATTATATGTTCCAATAGAGCTCTAAATATAAGAAAGTGAGGATAATCTATTTCTCTTTGCCCAGATAAACTTTTAAAGACCTGAGTCATAAAATAGATTCCAAAAAAATGTCGTGCATCTGTAATAGAGAACAAAAATATAAGCATTAATGCAAGTGAGATAATAAGAGATACTTGACAAATAATTGAATTTTTTTTAAATGATCCTATGAGAAAATAATAACAAAAAAATGGAAATATAAGGGGATAAAATGCAAAAACCCCTTTTGATAAAAATCCTAAAAAAATAAAGAGCGCTGCTATAAAACCACAAAAGACAGTTGCCAATGTTTTATTTGATTTGCAGCCATGCACAACAAATATTGTACTTAGCAACATGAATACAACGAGAGTATTTTCAAGCTCATTATTAGCCAAAGTCCAAAAAACAATAGGAGTGATCACGAATAAAAAAGGGGCTGACCATATAAGATCCTCATCGTTCGTGACGGCCTTCCAAACTTGAGAAATAAGTAAAACCTGTAACATTCCAGTAAATAAAGTATAAGTGCGTTCAATCCACCGCGTGTCGCCAAAAAGATTAAATAAAATAGATTGAATATATATAGCTAAAGGAGGGTGCTCAAAAAAAGAAGGATACATGGTTTTAGTATAATATGGCTGCCAGAATTGACCTAACCCTTCTGATAAATTTCTTGCAATAGTTGCATAAAGTACCCCATCTACAAACATTCCATATCCAAGCAATTTGGGTAAAACAACTACAAAAACAAATAAATAAGGTAAACAACTGATCACTAACTTTTTATTAAAAAATCTCTTTCTATTAAAAACATTCTCCATTACCTAGCACCTAAATACCTTTCATAATAGGAATTTTACATTTCGTCATGTTAATATATTTGCTTCCCAATAATGATATTTAGGTTAAACTATCAATGTTGATATTTAAAAGTCAAATCTTATTATATTTTATATTTAAAAATTGGAAAATTTCCTCTTTAAAATTTGTTGGATATGCAATTTGCTTTATAAAAAATGTCGATTCATTAGGAGTCAAAATTTTGATATCTGCAGCTCCCCAAATTCTTTGAATCACTCCCTGATGGATTTCAAGAGCTCTTATTCCTTGAATTGGGATTTCTTGATTTTTTTTTAGTAAAATTCCACTTTCAATGAAAAATCTTTGATTTGTAAGTACGATATTTTTATTAAAATTTGAAATAATTTTAGAAATTAAAGGAGAAGAACAAAGAAATAGTATAAAGAAATAAGAAAATGAAGAACTATTCGAAACTAAACTTGGAAGAAACATAAGATATAATATTAAACCAAATAAAATATTTGGAATTGTATCTGACCAATGAATAGAAATTTTATGAAGAATTCTTTCTCCACTCTTTAAGTTTAAGGTCATACTATCTCCTTATTAAATTAAAGCAATTAAAATCTAATAAATCTGAAGTAAAACCATTTTATGGAATCTATTAAAAAAAACAACCTTCCTTTGACGACATATTATTGTTTTAATACAAATTTTTAAAAAATAATTAAAAGTGTATGTCAAAAGCTATTTAAATATTGAGAAGCTAAAATTGAAAAATCCATAGAATTGAAAATTTTTAAAATATTCTGATTTTTATTTCGAACTTCATTAAGAGAAAAACAAGCATAACTCGGTAAACTTAAAACACATTGAAAAGAATTTATGTTTTTTTTATCATGCTTCAAATATTTTTCTATTTCACTGGCATATATTCCTTTATACTTTACAATTGGATATAAATAAATAATTTGAGTTAAAAAATTAATAAATTTTATACTTTTATTCTCAACATATTTATTCTGAATAAGAAAATACATTCCATGCGCAACGGCAATTCCATGTGGAATTCTTTTTATTCTATCTTCCTCACACAATGCTTCAATTATATGTGCTAATGTATGACCAAAATTTAGTGATGATCGTATTACACTATTTTCAAAAGGATCTTGATTAACAATATTCATCTTATATGAGATGTGTTTTAAAAAAAATTGAATTGAGTTTATAAAATTATATTCACCTTGGCATATGTCATTAAATATAGGTAAATCTTCATCGAAAGAACCATACAACCAAGAATGCTTTAATGCTTCACACATCCCTGAAATAATTTCAATTTGAGGCAATGTTTGAAAAAATTCGGGTACGCAATAAAACTCTTTTGCATTATAAAAAAGACCAATTTGATTTTTACCAAAAGGTGTGAAATTAACACCTGTTTTTCCACCGACAGCAGCATCAATCGTTGCTAATAATGAAGTTGCTAAATAAGTGATTGGAAGTTTACATATACCTGCAATAAAACCAGAGATATCAAGAGTTATTCCTCCACCTATGGCAATAATTTCTTCACAATCAGATGAAATTTCTCTTAATATTTGAGTCATTGATTCTAAATTTTTATTTGTTTCACTTGCTTCATAAAGAAATATTTTTTTTGCACTGACTAAATTTAAATATTTTTTATAAAAATTCGCGTCAATAATATAAAATATTTTACTTGAAGCCTTCTTATTTAAAATATCTATTATCTGTTTTTTTTCTACAAAATTAATATCTAATGAATTGCCATTTAGTGCAAAATTCTGTTGATTTTGCGTAAATCCTCTCTTATATATTTGACAAGCGACTTGAAAGACTTCTTCATCATAAAAATTTCGAAATTCAGGTTTTGAATTCCTATGATATCCTTTAAAAAAGAAATCTTGTAGAATAGATTTTAATTCTTTTTCTTTATTTAAAATGATGTTTATCATATATTTCCCTAAAATTTTGAAGCATGAACTGATCGGCAAGTACAAGCCAACACATTGCTTCAACAATTGGAACGGCACGTGGTAAAACACATGGGTCATGCCTTCCTTGTGGTATAGAAAATTTTATTTCAGTAGGATTTTGCTTTGTAACTGTTTCTTGCTCTTTATAAATTGTAGAAATAGGTTTAAATCCGACACTAAATTCAATTGGCATTCCATTCGAAATACCCCCTTGAATTCCTCCTGATCTATTACTTTTAGTAAGAATTTTTCCTTCATTATTAATATAAAAAGGATCATTATTTTCACTACCCATTAAATAAGTTGCATCCAATCCATTGCCAATTTCAAAGCTTTTACTTGCGGGGATACTCAACATGGCTTTAGCTAATTCAGCTTCAAGTTTATCAAAAACTGGTTCACCAATTCCTGTCGGAACAGAAGAAGCAACACATCGAATCACACCCCCAAGAGAATCACCTTGCTCCTTTGCCGAAAGAATTGCTCTCTTCATAAGTTCACTCGCATTAGAATCTGGACA
Source organism: Fluviispira multicolorata (assembly GCF_009208585.1). Lineage (GTDB taxonomy): Bacteria > Bdellovibrionota_B > Oligoflexia > Silvanigrellales > Silvanigrellaceae > Silvanigrella > Silvanigrella multicolorata. Next base: position 493,806 of record NZ_WFLN01000004.1, on the reverse strand, counting down.
ACGGATTTCACTTTTTTCAATATTTTCAATAATAAGATCTGAGTGATTTACATGAGCATTTATATTAGATATTCTTTGTACCCAAGCCATTACATTTATAGCAGGAAAAATAGATTGCAAATATGCTTTAGCCACTGCGGAGGCCGCAACTCTGCCCACCGTTTCTCTCGCACTGGCTCTTCCTCCTCCGCTTTTAGATGTCAAACCATATTTTATTTTTGTTGTGTAATCCGCATGTCCAGGACGAAAAATATTCTCTAGTTGAGAATAATCCCTTGGCTTTTTATCTTGATTACGAATAATTATAGTTATGGGTGTTCCTAAAGTAACAGAATTCTCAGTACCAGAAATAATTTCACATTTGTCGCTTTCTGCACGCTCAGTCGTAAAAAGATTCTGTCCTGGTTTTCTTCTGTCTAATAAGGCTTGAATTATTTCTTCATCTAGATACAAACCAGCAGGACAGCCATCTATCACACATCCCAAAGCAACTCCATGTGATTCACCAAATGTTGTCACTTTAAATAATCTACCAAAAGTGTTCGCCATAAATTTATGCCTCAGTTATTTTAAATTGAAAACCTAAATCTTTGAGCTGTTGAAAAAACATTGGAGCTGTTTTCTCAACACAGGATGGATTTTCTATAGATATATTTTGAGCAAATGATGCTAAAATAAATCCACTCATTACAAATCGATGATCAACAAATGTTTTCCATTGACCGACAAGATTATTGAGCCCTTTTTTGAAAGGATAAACTCGAAATCCATCTACAAATTCATCACATTGAATATTTAATGCTCTCAAATTATTTATAAAACAAGATATTCTATCACTTTCATGATGGCGTATATGAATGATATTTCTAATTTCTATGGGTTCAGCTGCAAATAGTGCAATTATTCCCATAGTCAATGCTTGATCACTTAATTTAGAAAAATTGAAAGTAAAATTTCCTTTTGGCTTTTCATACACTTCTTTTCTAAACACAAATATTTCAGAATCAGTAAATTCTATAAGAGCACCTAATTCTTTTAAAAATGAAATAAAATGAAAATCAGGTTGCAAAGTTAATTGACCTAAATTTCTTATTCTTAAACTAAAATTATGTAAATAAGCTAGAGATATAAAATAACAACAAGTTGATGCATCTGCTTCAACCTGATAGCAGTCCGTTCCAATATTAAATGAAGGAAAAATTTGAAAATGAGTGAGTTCTTGATCGCACTTAATTTGTCCTCCAAAAGTTTCAATTGACTTTAAAGTCATTCTTACATAATCTGGCTGAACAAGATTATCTATTCTGTTAATGTTTATTAACGATTTTGCCCCAAATGCTGTAAAGATCAATCCACTTAAAAATTGGCCTGAAGTCTTACCACTTATTTTACAATTTCCAAAAATATTTGACGAAGATATTTGCATTGGTAATTTATCACAAGAAATATTTGCATTCATTTCTTTCAATGCATGAACAATTTCGTAAATAGGTCGTTTAATAAGCTGATCATCTGCATTTGTAAGAACTTTAATTTTACTAAATTTTGGAAAAGTCTTTTGCCAATTTAATATAACTGCAGGAAAAAAACGAGCTAAAGTACCTGCTTTCCCATAATATATTTCAAAATAATTTTGAAAATTTTCAATAGGGGGGTAAATTATTACACTTTTTTCAGAATAATTTACTTTAATACGAAATCCTAAAGAACTTAAAGCTTGCAAGCCCCAATATGAATCTTCAGAAAAAAGAAAACCTTCAATTTTAGTCACTCTTGCACTCATTCCAGCAAGGACAATGGCACGGTTTGTAAAACTTTTAGAACCATAAATTGACATATCAATTTGCATGATATTATTGCGTTGAATTACGAAAATTTCTTTTACATTCTTTTTTTCATCGATTGAAGAAAAAAAATATTTTTTATTTTCTTTATCCATATGCTCTCTGACAAATATATTACTTTTATTTATTCTAAGAATATTTCTAAAAAATAAAAATAAATTTTTAATTTTTTACTTATTTGAAAATCAAAAAAATAAAATATTGTTAAAAAACATTTGTATTCCAAGATATTGTAATCATATAATAAACTCAGTTGTTTGACAATTAAATACACAGCCAGTTCAAAAATTGGGTTGGCACACCCACAAGGAGATCCTTATGACTTTCATTAGAATCAGTCTATTTATTTTCTTACTTATTTTTTCAATTGGCAGCTATGCAACAAATCGAGACCCCCTGGTGCTTGTCCATGGATTTTCAGGCTGGGGACGTCATGAACTTCTTGGCTATAAATACTGGGGAGGGTTTAATGATCTACAGGAAGATCTTAAAGTTTATAACGGAAAAGTTTTTACCGCATCTGTTGGTAAATTTAGCTCTAACTACGATCGTGCGGTTGATCTCTATGCACAAATTAAAGGAGGTTGTGCAGATTATGGAGAAGCCCATGCAAAAAGATTTAAACATGCTCGTTTTGGTCGCTGTTATCCAGAACCGCTTTATCCAGAATGGGATCAAAATCATAAAATCCATTTGCTTGGTCACAGTCAAGGAGGACAAACGATTCGAGTTCTATTGAATTTACTTCGAGAAGGTTATAAAGAAGAAATGCTTGTAAGTTCTACTGATGTCGCAGAACTATTTAGAGGAAATAATAGTTGGGTAACAAGTATAACAACAGTATCAACTCCAAATAATGGAACTTCACTAACACATTTAGCAGACGTTTTTTTACCTACGTCTCAATTTTTAATCACTTCAATGGCAGCAATAGCAAGTGCACTCGGAGTAGAACCCTTTTTAGATTTTAAATTAGAGCAATGGAATTTAGTAAAAGGAAAAAATGAAAGTATTCCAGCGTTTTTAAAAAGAGCATATCAATCCTATATTTGGAATACAAATGATATTAGCAAATGGGATCTCAGCCCTGAAGGAGCACATATTTTTAATACATCAGATAAGGAATATGATGATACTTATTATTTTTCATATTCAACGCAATCAACAGCAATAAACATTCCATTTACAAACTGCCAAATTTCAATTTTAACATTTTTAAGCTTTCCTGCAAATGCAATTGGCTGCTTCACACACAAATACCCTGGAAAGATTGAAATAAATGAAAAATGGCTAGCTAACGATGGAGTTGTAAATACGATTAGTATGGCGTCTCCATTTAATAAAAAGCGTGTTTTTTATGATGGCACTGTTCAAAAAGGGATTTGGAATGATATGGGAATAAAACATGGTTGGGATCACTTAGAAATAATAGGAGCCGTTCCGAATCCAATTAAACCCTATTGGAAAATCAAAGAATTTTATGAACAACATTTAAATTTATTACATTCACTTTAACTATTCTTCAGAATTTTTAAACGAATCTTTAAGTAAACTTTTATACTCATCAGACTTTTTAAATTCTTCAATAGCATTCCTCAAAGTTTTCACAAGAGCTTGAGGAGTGCTTTTTGCAGTTGCAATATATATTTTTTCAGAGTCAATTGTACGTCCATATGAGATATGCTCTAAATTTATATTGTTTATTTTAAATGATGTCATTCCACTTAATTTATCGGTGTACCATGCATCAATTTTTTTAAGAATTAATTTTTTTACATTTGTTTCGTCTAGAGTAGATGTTTCATAGCTCAACTGCGCCTCTTTTAATGTTATTTCATATGACGAGCCATTGAGAACTCCAGTTTTTAAATTTTTTGCACTCTTTAAATCATTAATAGCACTTTTGCCTTTTAGTCTAAAAAATGTTGTATCGTTATTATATAAATGTGATACCCAATTATATTTACTCTCCCTTTCATTATTCCTTGTAAGTGGCAATATAAAAGTTGCTTTGTCAGTGTTTAACAAAGCCTCAAGCTGGGCTCTTTTCCAAGGAAGCCATAACATATTATATTTAAAATTAATTTTTTTTAATGATGCACTGATAATTTTTCCAGCCAACCCTCCGACACGATTGTCACTCAATTTTTCTGTCTGATAAATAAATGCTTCCGTTGTTAAAGTAATTTTATTGACTTCTTTTCCAAATAACTTAGAACTAAATAGAGTTAAAACAATTATTATCATTAAATTAAGGATTCTTTTCATAATTAAAACCTTCCTTTAACAAATGTTCTACTATGTAAATAAAAATTCATAGTCTTGCAAAGATTCAGTCAAATATTTGTCATATTTTTTAATGTTTTACTTTTAAAACTTTATGTTTTTATAAATAGCTAAGAGCTTTAGCTATTGAAAATGTAAAAAAGGGTTTATTTTCATAATAAATATTTCTATTAGAAAGAATTTTTGCTGCTTTTAAATCTAATATTTTTAATTGATCTTTTAATCTTTTATTTAAAAAACTAACTTCACATTCAATAGTAATTGCACACATAGATAAATCAGTTTGTCCGTACAACATGCGTTCATAGATTGCATGACCAAAAATAAATGGAACTTTTACATTATTTATTTTTGCTATCAAACACCCCCCCTCATCAAACATAGTCATATAATCTTGCTCACGCATCCTATTTGGAGGAGATTTGCACCAAGGAAATTCTGCATGTTCATCGAAAGCAAAAAATTGCCGCATATTTAACGCAGACTTTGTTTTAGGAAATGAATACCAAATTTGTGCATTAAAAAAGTCATGCCAATTCTCAAGACGAGTTCTTACTTCACCAAGCAAAAAAATGCGTGGCTCATAGAGACCTTCAAAGCCTTCCTTAACACGCATACCTCTTTGGAGAACAAAGTTAATTTTTTGACCACTCCAAGAACAAATAAAACTTGGAAGATGCACATTTAAATCGTTTAACTGTGGCCAAGAACAGAAGTTTGAAAAAACCTTTCCATATGGCATAATTGGAAAGAACAGTTCAGAGCATTTTAAAAATTGCGAATTCCAACTTCTAAATGTAAGTTGGGGTACAATGTGTTCTTTTTTTTCAACCCTTGATTCATTAGGGTGTGCCATGTATTTAGCCTCACTATATATCGTTATTGACCTTGATCCCGAAGTTGTGCCTTCCGATCGAGATCGTCTTTTACGCTCTCTCCGTGAAAAATTAAAGCAAAAATTCACTCATCGCATTACCATTCGAGCGGATGAAGAAGAAACATCTTTAGCGATTGCTATGTTCGATGACAATTATGAAAGAATTAAAGCGCGACTAGATGAAATTCATGAACGAGTAGATGCAGCAGGTGAGGCAAGAATTCGCTTTCATCAAGGACAAATATTTTGTTGGTTTAATGGGCGATTTGTTGAAACAAATGAAAGCCTAGCTTACAGTGAAGAAAATTTGAGCGAGTTTAATCAACAATCAAATATTTCTAAAACATTTCGTGCACGAGAAAAAACAATTGTGTACACAGATAAGGATGATGATGATATAACAGCACCTATATCATCTAGGTTTTCAAGAAGGAATATAAGAATTCCAACACGAAAGTGAGTCTTCTCAATGAATTCATCAAAAAGAAAAGTTTTTTTCAGCCTTGCTGCAATTGTAGCGTGCATCTCTCTCGGCCAATATTTAAATGTATTTCCAATATTCCCGAATGCTAACTCCGAAGAAAATAATATAAAAGATATTATAAAAGACATTAAAAAAGTACCAAAAAAAAATATTGGATACTTAACCTGTTCATCTCTTTCCGAAAGAATGAAAGATTTTTTAAAAAACCATTATATTTATCGTTCATTTGATAAAGAAATATCAGCAAGAACTTTTGATACTTTTTTTAAGTTACTCGATCCAAATAAACTTTATTTTACTCAAGATGACATCGATTTATTTAGAAAACAAGAAGTTGATTTATTTAAGAATCTAACTAGTATTGATTGTCGATTTATTAGTGGCGAAAATGGTGTGTATGAAAAATATAAAAAGAGAGTTGCAGAAGCAACCTTAGCATCTAAGGGAATTATCCAAGAAAAAATTAATTTTAGTATTGATGAGTATATAGAAACTGATAGAAAAAAACTAGATTGGGCTAAATCTCCAAAAGAATTAACTGAACGGTGGAGAAAAACAATTAAGTTTATTCTTTTAAATATGAAGGATACTGATGATGTTGAAAAGATACGAAAGCGTTTAATAAGACGTTATGAAATGATAAAAAAAGATGTTGATAATCGCACAAATGATGATATCAATTCACTTTTTTTAAATTCCTTTGCACTTTCTCTCGATCCCCATTCAAGCTTTTTAACGCCAACCGACAATACCCAATTCCAAATTGAATTTAGTTTAAAACTCGTTGGTATTGGCGCAACACTCAGAAGTATTGATGGATATACAGTTATTGATGCTATTGTTCCAGGTGGAGCTGCTGCAAAAGATGGAAGGATAAAAAAGAATGACAAAATTACAGCTGTTGACTCTGGAGATGGTTCTGGAATGCAAGATGTCATCGAGATGGATTTAAATAAAGTTGTCCAACTTATAAGAGGTAAAGAAGGCACCATTGTAAAACTTGCTATTCTTCGTAAAGAAACAGATGGCAAAATGAGTCGTAATATAATTACTCTGAAAAGAGCCGTAGTCCAAATAAAAGATTACCAAGCTAAAAGTGAAATATTAAATTTAGAAAATAAAAAAATAGGAGTTATTAATCTACCTAACTTTTATATTGATTATAAGGAATGCCAAGACGCCCCTAGAATATGCCGCAGTTCGTCTAATGATATGGCGCGTGAAGTTAAGAAACTAAAAGCTCAAAAGGTTGATGGAATTCTTATAGATTTACGAAGAAATGGGGGGGGAGATCTTACCGAAACTCAAAAAATAGTTGGTCTTTTCATTAAAGATCCTGTGGTAACCCAAGTTGAAGATAGAGAAAGACAAGTTCGCTCAATTGATTCTGAAAATAAAGACGCTCTTTACACGGGCCCTCTTGCAATTCTAGTAAGCAAATACTCGGCCTCAGCCTCTGAAATTTTATCAGGTGCAGTTCAAGATTATGGTAGAGGTCTTATTGTTGGAGACTCACGCACTTTTGGAAAAGGAACTGTCCAAACAATTTTTGAGGTGCCAGGGACAAATGGTCGTCAATCAGATGGTGCCATTCATGTTACAATTGCAAAGTTTTTTAGACCAAGCGGCAAAAGTAATCAAGAAAAAGGAATAATATCAGATATTATTATACCAGATATTATAGATGCCACAGATATTGGTGAACAAGAAAATGATTATGCTTTACCATATACAACTATTAAACCCTCACGAGATTTTAAACCAGAAAGAAATTTCAGAGAAATTATTCCAAAATTACAAAAATTAAGTGCTGAAAGAGTTGAAAAATCAAGTGAATTTAAAAAAATAACTGAAGCTATGGAAAAAGTTAAAAATGATAAAAACACTCTTGTTTCTTTAAAAGAATTAGATAAAGTTGATCCTAAAAAAAGCGCTGATAAGAAACCAATAGCTAAAAAGACACCGACACGAAAAGATCCTGAAGCAGATTTAATGAATGATGAAGAAGAAAATGCTGATTTTTCTGCAAAAGTAATTAGAAAAAATGATATTGTTCTTAGAGAAGCTTCGAATATACTTATAGACAGCGCCAAATTAATTGATTTTAATTCAAAACAGGAATAAATCTCATTCCTAAAGGCTAGGATGAATCTTCTACTCTTCAAGAAACTTGATCCTTTATATAACATAATATCAAAAAAAAAGAGTAGATTGAATCATCTTTTATATTTTAACTTTTAATTTTTATAAAATTTCCAAAAGAAAGAAAATAGCAATGAGCTCAAAAGTATATGACATTCTTATTCTTGGTGGTGGTCCAACCGGATTATTTGCAGCTTTTTATGCCGGTATGCGCAATGCAAGCTGTAAAATTGTTGATTCTATGCCAGCCTTAGGCGGACGCTTGACAGCTGTTTATCCTGAAAAATTTATTTATGATGTTGCTGGATTTCCTAAAATATTAGCAAAAGATCTAGTTGATAATTTAATCGAGCAAATTAAGCCATATCAAACAGAAATATGCTTAAATGAAACCTCCCAATCCTTAGTTCGCAATGCAGAAGGTATTTGGGAGTTAACCACTCACAAAGATGTACATCTTGCCAAAACTATTATCATAGCTGCAGGAGTGGGTTCGTATAGTCCTAAAAAACACCAAGCTATCGGATCTGAAAAGTTTGAAGACAAAGGTATCTCTTATGCTGTTATTGAAAAATCAATCTATAAAAATCGAAACGTAGTTATTGCAGGAGGCGGAGATTCTGCACTTGATTGGGCAAATGAATTTGTAAATATTGCTAAATCAGTGACCTTAGTGCATCGATCCGATAAATTTCGCGCACACGATGATTCTGTCTCTAAGTTGCAAAAGACAAATGCTCGAGTTATTTTAAATTCCGAAGTAACAGAGTTTCTTGGAAATGAAAAGCTAGAAAAAATTCACATTAAAGGGATTGAAAACGATTTAGATGAAATTATTCAAGTTGATGATGCACTTATTATGTTTGGCTTTAACAGCTCCTTAGGCAAAATAAAAGAATGGGGTCTTGAACTCGTGGGTAATGGAATTTGTGTTAATGAAAAAATGGAGACAAATTTACCAGGAATTTTTGCTGCGGGTGACATTGCAAAATATGCAGCAAAGCTTGATCTCATTGTTACTGGTTTTTCTGAAGCAGCAATTGCAGTTGCCTTCGCAAAAATATTTATAAATCCAAAAGAAAAAGCACAGCCCATGCATTCAACAACTCTCATGGAAATAAAAGAAAAAAAAGAAAAGCGCTTAAACAAAATTTAATTTTTTATCGCTAAAAGGAGAAAATTATGAAGCTAGCACTTATTTTTAGTTTTATCACTTTAACAACTCTTGTTGGTTGTCAAACTTCATCAAAAGATGATATTGATAAGACTGTAAAAGTTAAATTAGAAGGTAAAAGTAATTCAAATGCAAGTGGACAAATTCAAATTTCAGAATTTTCAAATGGTGGAATTCAAATTTCGGGTAAAATTTCAGGTCTCTCACCTAATGGAACGCATGGTTTCCACTTTCATGAAAATGGCGATTGTTCCGATTTAGAAGCTATGAAAGCGGGAGGCCATTTTAATCCTGATAAAACCCACACTCATGGAAAATCAATTGCAAATAGTGAATATGATCATCAACACGCAGGTGATCTTGGCAATATTATATCAGATGAATCTGGTAATGCTAATATTAAAATCATTATAAAATCTCCTGCTCTTACATTAAGTGAAGAAAATAAATATTCTCTTATTGGTCGTGCTCTAGTCATTCATGCTAATAAAGATGATGAAAAAACAGCTCCTGCAGGAAATGCGGGTAAAAGAATTCTTTGCGGTGTCATTAAAGACTAAAATACAAAATCGGGACAAATAATAAAAAGTAACTTATAATAAACTTATCTTTTATTATATAGGAAAAAATATGTCCCCAAATCACTTTAAAACATCTATTAACTTTATTTCTTTAAATAAAGAACAAATAAATCAAGATATAAATAGAGAATGGCTCGTAACAAATGGCTTAGGAAGCTATGCCTCAGGCACATTATCAAGTATTCTCACGCGCCGCTACCATGGACTTTTTGTAATTGCTAAAAAACCTCCGTTAGGTAGAGTCCTTTATGTTAGTAAAATAGAAGAAGAAATAGAGTATTCTGGTAATAAGTTTTTATTAAGCTCAAATAAATGGGAAGGCAGTGAAGAACTCTTTCCAAAAGGATATCAGCATATTGAAAGTTTTTATTTAGATGATGATGTCCCAACATGGCACTATAAATGCAATGAACTGTTGCTTGAAAAAAAATACTTCTTTGAATTTGAAAAAAATACATTTTATATTACTTATAAAATATTAAATGATTTTATAGATAAAAATGTTTTGATAACCAGTAAACTTTTTGTAAATAACAGAGATTTTCACGCACTGAATAAAGATATCAATATTATATCTCGGTACGAAAATGGACATATTCATTTTCTTGATCAAAAAAATGAATTATTATTCTCGGCATATTCAGATTTTGAAAATATTCTTGAAAGCGATATATTATATTTTAACTATCAGTTAGATGCAGAAAAAGAGAGAGGTTTTGATTTTATTGAAAATCATAAATGTGCGACAATTTTTACGACAAATTTAAGTCAAGAAAAAAAAGAAGCTCATATTATTTTAAGCACTGAGGATAGTTTTAATAATAATCCCAATTATATTTTAACAAAAATTAAAGAAAAAAATAAGAAGAATTTATTTAAATTTTCTCAAAATAATTTCACACCTCAATGGATCTCTCAAATACTTTATTCAGCCGAACATTTTATCGTTAAGCGTGAGAACCAAAATGATTCCGATTCAAAAAGCATTTTAGCTGGCTATCATTGGTTTGGTGATTGGGGCAGAGATACAATGATCAGTCTACCTGGATTGTGTTGCGCCACAGGGCAATATTCAATTGCGAAATCAATTTTAGAAAATTATGCAAAATATCTCGATCAAGGAATGATTCCTAATCGATTTTCTGATTATGGAGAAACACCTGAATACAATACAGTAGATGCAACATTATGGTATATTGAAGCCATTGCAAACTATTTTAAGTATACAAATGATATAAAGTTTTTAAAATATATTTACCCTGTTCTTAAAGAAATTATTGACTCCTATTTTAAAGGAACACGCTTTAATATTAAGTGTGATATTAAAGATGGCCTTATTTATGCAGGAGAAAAAGGTCTACAATTAACTTGGATGGATGCAAAAGCAAATAATGTTGTTTTTACAGAACGCATTGGAAAACCCATAGAAGTCAATGCACTTTGGTACAATGCTTTAAAAAATATGATTGAGTATTCTAAAATTCTTAACATAAAAAATGAATTTTATTTTGAATTATCAGAAAAAATTGAACTTAATTTTATAAAGTATTGGGATGATAATCTTCAATATTGCTATGATGTTATTGACTCTCCCGAAGGCAACGATAACAGTTTACGCCCAAACCAAATCATAGCCTTGTCATTGCCTTTTTGTCCTTTAAATTCATTTCAAAAAAAATCTATAATTGATATCTGTGGAAAAAAACTTCTTACCCTTTATGGATTACGCAGTCTTGCAAAAGACTCAGCAAATTACAAAGGAAAATATATTGGTGATCACTTTACAAGAGATGCTTCTTATCATCAAGGCACATCTTGGAGCTGGTTACTTGGGGTTTATGCTATTGCCTATTTTAATGTAACACACAATGCTTCTGTTGCTCTTGGCTTTGTTGAACCACTTGCAAAACATTTAAATGAATCCGGAGTTGGTTTTATCAGTGAAATATTTGATGGAGATTCCCCTTACCAAGCTCGTGGTTGTATTGCGCAAGCTTGGGGAGTTGCAGAAACACTACGTGCTTGGAAAATTATTTCTCCCCATGTGGATTCTTTAAAACAAGATAATTATTTAATAAAAAACATGATTTAAATCAATTTTCAACTTTAAATCCTATCATCATAGCAGCTGTTAAATGCTCAGCAATATGACAATGAGCCATCCATTTTCCTATATTTGAAGCTTCTAATAATATATCCACAGTATGACCCGTTTTAACTAAAAATGTATCTTTCCAAGCCAAATTTGGATTTTTAACGTTATTATCAGACAACACTAAAAATTTTTGTCCATGAAAATGAATTGGATGTTGCATGGGATGTTTTGAATTTGGATCATTAAATATTCTTATTTTATAATATTGCCCTTTTTTAAAAATCCAATTTACATCCATATTTATTTTGTTGGTTTCTAGATCTATAAGTTGCCAAGTGACATCTTTTGAAGTCATAAAAGAATTCATTGTGGGCATATTGTCTTCCCATTCAATTTCAGGATTTTCTCCGTGTCCTGAATGATCCATTTTCATATCAACAGAAATTTTTAACTGCTTATCAACCTTTTTATCAAAATATTTTGAGATAGAACTTATTTCATTCTTAAGTTCTTTATTTTCTTTTAACTGTAAGAAATTCTTTTCATAAGAAATCTCAGATTTATTATTTCCGACAATAATTATTCCAAAATTCTGACTTTTTTCTGGAGTTGAATTTTGAATATTATAAGTTCCTTTATTTTTAAAAAGAACATCTATTGTATAACGTTCTGATGGAGAAATAGTTATATTATCAATCCACTGTTGTTGCACATAAGGGCTTGCATCGGCTGCAACTAATTTTATTTTTGCATTTGGTATCTTAAAATTAAATGTTCTTGTATTTGCCGTATTGGTAAGATAAAATCGAATAACATCACCTTCATTTATTTTTTCTTTGTAATTATCAACTCCATTTATAAGTAAAATATTTCCAAAACGTCCCATTGCAGCATAATTCGCTCTATTTTTATAGAAAGGCTGGGCTTTTGGATCTAATAAATAATCACTTAACATGAGAGGTATTATTTTATTTACCTGTAAAATTCTTTTTTCACTTTCTTGTTTTACAATAAAATTACCATATAAGCCCATATTTTGAGAATAATCTTCTCGAATATGTGGATGATACCAGTAAACACCTGCATCAGGAAATGTAAGTTTATAATCAAAAGATTCTCCTGGTTTAACAGGCGCTTTTTGTCCTAAACCAACCGCCCCATCAAAACGATAATCTAAGCGTAAGCCATGTGAATGAAGGGTTTGATCAGTTTCTGTTTTATTTATAAATTTGATATTAATTTTTGCGCCTTTTTGAATCTCAAGAATAGGACCAGGAATACTTCCATTATATGCATACCGCTTAATTATTTTGCCACCAATTTTCTGCTTTACTTCGCTTGCAATCAAAGTGAAATTTTGTCCATCTTTTAATTGAATACTTTCAGTTTTTTTGACAAATGGAAGTCCTTCTGTTGATTTAGAAAACTCTTCATTATCACTCTTATTAAGCAATGAAGAATTTTCATGGTGATCATGAGTCTTTTCAGAAAAAACTGGATTCACTATTAAAAATGATAATAAGAAAACGGCTTTTTTAAAATTCAATTCATTCATATGTTCAACCTCAAATATTAAACGATTGAGTTTATGATATAGCCTCCATCTACAAATAAACACTCACCAGTGATATAAGTTGATGCATTTGAAGCAAACAAGAACAAGGCACCGTTCAATTCGTCAAATTCACCTTTACGTGCAACTGGAATTGATCTTTTTAAAAGTTCTTGTCCAGCTTCTGATTTAACAAATGCAGAGTTTATATCTGTTTCAAAAAAACCGGGTGCAATTGCATTCACTCGGATACCAAATTGAGCGTATTCTAATGCTAATTTTTGTGTTAAAGAAACAACAGCGGATTTAGAGATTCCATAAATTGAATTGCCTATACGCGCTCTATTTGCTACTGTTGAAGAGATATTAATAATACTTCCTTTGATGGAATATTTATGCATATATTTTGCAGTTATATTTGAAATATTCCAAACTGACTTTAAATTTGTATCTATAATTTCATCCCAATCTTCTAAAGTTACATCTAATATTGGACGTTTAACTCTTGCAGTGCACCCAGCGTTATTAATAAGAATATCCACTCCTTCAATTTGAGAATATAATTCTTTTAATTTTTCTTCAGATTCTTTGAATTTTGTCACATCTAATATAAGCATTTTTGCTTTACCATTATTTGCTTTAATTTCATTAACAACTTCATTTAACAATTGCTCTCTTCTTCCGCATACAATTACAAATGCTCCTGCATTTGCTAAAGTTAGAGCATAATGACGACCAAGCCCAGAAGAAGCACCTGTTATAAGAATTTTTTTATTTTTTACTGAAAACAATTTATTTTGCATATTAGAAAATATCCCATTTTTTGAAATTGTTATAAAAAGCATTGACCAATTTATGTATAAGCGGTGTACTTCATCCTAAAATAACAGTACTAAAGAGTGATTGCTATTTAAATCTTTTTTAGGAGAATTTATGCAACAAAAGTCTAATTTAACAAATAAGAATTTGTCTGCACTGAAAAATGTAGATGAAACTTTTGAAATAGAACTTAATATTGAGGGAATGAACTGTGCTTCATGCGTAAATCATGTTGAAAAAGCAATAAAATCTGTTCCTGGTATTATTGATGCTTCAGTTAACCTGGCAACTGAAAAAGCTCTGATATCATTACATAAAAATGTAAAAAAGACAACTATTATATCTGCAGTTGAAAAAGCAGGATATAAGGCCTCTTCAGTTGAAATAAATACGAATGAAAATTCTCGCATTGATAAATTGCAAAAAGGAAATGAGACTTGGAAAGTCATAATTTCAGCTTTAATCTCCTTTCCTCTTGTATTGCCAATGTTACTTATTCCTTTTTCTATTCACTGGATGCTAAATGCTTGGTTACAACTTGCACTTGCAACTTTTATTCAATTTTATTTTGGAGGTCGTTTTTATATTTCGACTTGGAAAGCAATGCGTGCAAAATCAGCAAATATGGATGTTCTAGTCGCTCTGGGCACTTCTGCAGCATATTGCATGAGTGTTTATCAAATGATTGTAAATTCAATGCAAAATTCTGGGGGAGTTTTGCATCTCTATTTTGAAAGCTCTGCTGTAATAATCACATTGATTCTTTTTGGAAAATGGCTTGAAGCCCGTGCCAAGAAAAAAACAAGCGCAGCCATTCGGGCTCTGCAATCCCTACGTCCTGACATAGCAAGAGTATTACGAAATGGAGAAGAACAGGAAATATCTATTCATTTTGTTAAAATAAAAGATATCGTTCTTGTTAAACCAGGAGAAAAAATACCAGTCGATGGAAATATAATTGAAGGTTTTACTCAAGTTGATGAATCACTCATTACGGGAGAAAGCCTTCCTGTAGATAAAGTAACAGGAAATAAAGTGACAGGCGGATCAATAAATGGAAATGGATTCATTAAAGTCACTACAACTGCTATCGGAGTTGAAGGCACACTTGCTCGAATTATTCGTCTTGTAGAAAGTGCGCAAGCTGCAAAAGCTCCCATTCAAAAGCTTGTAGACAAAGTTAGTTCAATATTTGTACCTATCATTTTAATAATAGGACTTTTAACTCTTCTATTTTGGGGTATTTTCAGTGGAAATTGGGAAAAGGCAATATTAAATACAGTCGCTGTATTGATCATCGCATGTCCATGCGCCCTTGGATTAGCAACACCGACTTCCATTATGGTTGGGACAGGAGTTGCAGCTAAACATGGAATATTAATTAAAGATGCTGAAGCTCTTGAATTAGCATATTCAATTAATATTATTGCCTTTGATAAAACAGGCACCCTTACGGTAGGAAAACCGAAGTTAACACATCTGTTACCATTCCAAATTTCAGAAAATGAATTATTAAAAGTATCTGCTGCACTCCAAACTGGCAGTGAGCATCCCTTAGCAAAAGCTATTTTAATTGCGGCTAAAGAAAATGAAATTCAAATTCCAAAAATTACAAATATTCAAGCTCTATTAGGAAAAGGAATTTCTGCAACCATTGAAGGCAAAAATTATTACTTAGGTAGCGAACAACTTCTTAAAGAATATAATGTTGATATTAATAAAGATTTAATACTTGCAGCACAAAAATTTTCTTCTGAAGGAGAAAGTATTTCTTATTTATTTGAAAAAGATACTGATTCTTGCAAATTAAAAGGACTTTTATCATTTAGTGACAGCTTAAAAAGCAGTGCAAAAGAATGTATTGCAAGTCTGCAAAAATTAGGTATTAGAACTATTCTGTTGACAGGAGACAATGCTGGGAGCGCTCAGTCAATTGCAAAGCAACTAAATATCGATCGCTTCTATTCAAATATTCTTCCTGAGGGAAAAGCCGCATTTATTACACAAATAAAATCAACTAATACAATAGTTGCAATGGTTGGAGATGGAATAAATGACGCTCCTGCATTGGTTGCTGCGGATATAGGGATTGCAATGTCAACTGGAACCGATGCTGCAATGCATGCATCGGGTATTACTCTTTTGAGAGGTGATCCTTTATTGATTCCAGACGCAATTGATATTTCAAAAAAAACATTTCAGAAAATTCGTCAAAATCTTTTTTGGGCATTTATTTATAATATAATTGGAATTCCTTTAGCTGCCATGGGCTTGCTAAACCCCATGGTTGCAGGAGCAGCCATGGCTGTGAGCAGTGTGAGTGTGATCTCAAATGCTTTGCTTTTAAAAAGATGGAAACCTGCAAATGGAATTAATAATAACTAAGTTTTATATATTCTGCACAATTAGCAAGCACAGCATCTGAAGCAAGTTTCTTCATTACAAGAAACGTGTATAAAACTTTATTAGAACTCACAATTAATAATTTATTTTTTATTTTACTTTAATTTTTAAGTTTCGCAAAATATATTGTTTAAAATTTAAAAAAGCATATTCTTTCATTCCTAAAGCTTGTTTCTAAATTTTAAATCCAAGCACACTTTTTTTTATTACAGAAGGGAAATCAAATTGTTTAGATATTTTTTATTACTCATCCTTATTACAAGTTGCACAACCACTCATATAAAAAGAGAGATTATATATCAAAATGGCCAACGCGTATATTCTGAGGAAGATGTAAAATATATTAGCGGTAAGGCAGCAGTAGACAGAGATAGCAAAGAACCTATTACTGGAATATTAAAAAAATATCATCGTGCTGGAAAAATCAGCGAAGAAATTGAATTTAAAAATGGCGTTATCGATGGAATAGCTAAGGGTTTTTACGAAAATGGAAACCTAGAATATATTATGTCTGGCTATTATCATGGTTCCTACGATACTGTTATAAGATATTATGAAGATGGCGTTATGAAATCTAAAGCTAATCATAGAAAAAATGAATTACATGGTAAACTTCTGTTATACTATGAGAATAGCCAATTACAAGGAGACTTTAATTATGTTGAAGGAAAAGAAGATGGAGACTTTAAAGTTTATTACAGACATGGCGAACTTTACTCTAATGGTACCTTTAAAAATGGAAAATTAAATGGTACAACCACATATTATCGAGAAGATGGTGAAATGTGTTTAAATGCTCATTACGAAAAAGATAAACTCATTTCAATCACACGGGTAGATGGAACTCACCTAAATAAAGAAGAAGTTAAGGAATGGCGAGAAGACAATTGGAGTTATTGCCATATTATGAGCAAAAAGAAAAACAATTGCAATGTTAAAAATAAATAAATATTTATTTTTTTAAAGATATTTTTGCTGGAGTGCTTTATATTCTTTTTTAAAAAGCAGATATTATATCTTTATTAATATTCTTCAATTTCCACGCCAATAGATTTATACCACAAAGGAATTGGCGATATAATTTTTCTTTTTTTCGTATCAAATATTCCTATAGTGAAAAGAGCTATTGAACAGATTTCATTTTTTTCATTCATAATTTCATGTTGTATTTCTAATACTTTTCCACGAATGGCTATACACTGAGTTGATATTTTAATTTTCTCTCTTAATTTCAATTCTTTTTGAAATTTAATATTCACTTCTAAAATAACTGGACCAATTCCTAATTGCTGAATTTCCTGAATACCAAAACCATTTTCAGTAATTATTTCCCAACGAGCCTCTTCACAAAGTTGTAAATAAACAGCATTGTTAACATGACCAAAGGTATCAAGATGATTTTCTTTTATCTGAATCTCATATTCATATTTTTGAGCACTTTTTAATTTATCCATATATCCTCTTTTCATTATTCTAAATCTAAATTTTGATGTGCCATTAAAGAACATCTATATATTTGTCTATAGCATTGGGATGAATATCAAACAATTCATATGAGTTATGAAAAAACGATTTTTATTGCTATGCTTCGAGTATAATATTTTAAGAGATCTAATTTTATTTTTATAAAAATAAATAAAAAGGCAAAAAAATGAGAATATTTAATATATTAAGATTCATTGCTAAATCTTCCCTTCTTTACTCAAGCTCACTTTTTGGGCAAACAAATTACTTAATTGAAGGCAATGGACTGCTATTTATCAATCAAGGTTTTGGTATAGATTTTGAATACAAGCACGATAGCTCGCTTTCTCAAGGTATAGATTTTGAATTCTTTATTCAAAATCCTTATAATAGCAATGGAGTCAACGCAAAACGAAATATTTATACCATTGCACCAAAGCTTAGATTTTATTTTATAAATGATAAAATGGAAGGCCCATTTATGGGTGTTAAAGTTTTTTTTACATCTTCTAATAGCTCAATATCAGACTCCGACACTTCATCTACTGATAATTTTTTATATTTTGCACCAACTCTTCAGATTGGATATCGTTTTATTTCAGAAAATAAATTTTCTCTTTCAGCGTATATTGGTGTAGGTATTAAATCAAAAAATAATGAATTTTCAGATGCACACATTCCTACCACAAAACAAAATAATACAGACTGGCAAAAAGCTCAGAATAAACTCAATTTAAATACATCACAGTTTCAACCTGACTATGGGATTACTTTTGGATATATATTTTAATCAAGTTTATGTTTGATTTGATTGATTGTGTTCATTCAGAATCATTTTGATATTATCTTCTGCTTGCTTATTAGAAAGCATGGATTTTTGAGCAATATACATTGTCACTAAACTAAAGATGGCAATGATGAGAAAATCATATCCCATTGAAATTTTTCCATTTCCACCATCAAACTCACCGTATCTTGTTAGAATACAGAGTCCTAATAGATAGAAAAAAATCCAAACTGCATTCTTCCAAGTTGATATATTTTCTATAAGTTCTTTACGATATATCAAACGAGACACATAAATTAAAAAACCAACAAGCACTGCTATAAAGAGCTTACTCATAATATACCAACCAGACCAATAAAGCATTAAATTACAAAAATAAAATGCAATAAACGAAATGATTTTATAACTGGGTAAGCGAAATGGTCTATCTAATTTAGGCTGTTGATGCCTTAATGCAACAAGACAAACGGGAACAATTGCATAACCTGTAATCATAGTTGAAGATAAAAATGAAACCATACTTTGCCAACCTGGAAATGGTAAAAAAGCAAGCATTCCGAAAAAGAAATTTACCCATAAACTTACACTTGGTATTCCTCTTTTATCAATTTTTTTAATTTGCTCAGGAATATATCCATTTGCGCTTAAAGCATAAAGCACACGTGTACTCGATGCCGCATAAACAATACCTGCCCCCAATGGAGAAACAACCGCATCGACATAGAGAAGCCAAGCGATCCAGCCAAAACCAAGTACAAGCGCCAAACCAGCAAGAGGTCCTGCATCACCAGAAAATGTGAGAGCACCCCATCCATTTGCTAAACTTGATTCAGGGATAGCTACTAAAAAAGAGATTTGCAATAAAATATAAAGAAGGGCACCAAGTAAAACGGATCCTATAATGGCTTTCGGAATATTTTTTTGGGGATCTTTAGTTTCAGCAGCCATCATTATACCAATTTGAAAACCATTAAAAGAAAATACTACTCCTGCAAGAGCAAGTGCAGATAATATACCATGCCAACCAAATGGAGCAAAACCTCCTGCAGATTCTAAATTTAAATTATTTGTGCCTGTGGACGCTAAGAAAAATATAAGTATTGCAAGCGCAGGAATAATAATCTTCCAAATGCTAAAAAACTTATTTGTATCAGACATAAATTTTACGCCTCGAGAATTTACATAAACGAGAGCAAGCATAAGAATTGTTGCGGTTACGTATCCTATACCAGTCAAATGGTAAACTTTGTCTTCAACGCGGGTCAATGCAGGATAAAAATTACTCATATATTGTATTGTTGCCTGAACTTCAATTGGTGTAAGTACCAAAAAAGATAGCCAAGATATCCAGCCAAGAAGAAAACCTGCAAGTTTTCCGTGCGTAAAGAAAGGATAATTTGCAATACCACCTGCAATTGGAAAAAGAGTTCCTAATTCAGCAAAAGTTAATGCAATTATAATTATAATTACAGTTGCAATAAGCCATGTAATAATAGAAGCTGGACCTGCAAGTTGAGCCGCATAATGAGAGCTAAAAAGCCAACCAGAACCTACCATTGCACCTATCGAGGCAAACATTACGCCTCCTGCTCCTATCTGTCGCTTAAATTGCATAAATTATCTCCATTTCAAAAAAACACTAATATAAAAGCAACAAATGATTTAACCTAATTTTTTATGCATGTCTAATAAATGTTAGAATCTAAACCGCTCAAAATGCTATTTCTGAAGTTGAAAAATCTAAGCTCAAGAGTCTATTTTTAACTTTTATAATTAATCCAAATATTATTTAATACATAAAAAAATAATTAAATCCATAATATTTTATAAAAAATTTAACAGATTCAATATATTTTTTAATAATTTAAAAATTAATATTTATTAATTATATTATATAAATACAATTAATAAATATTGACATAATTTAAAAAATAAACTAAACACTTTAAATTGTGAGATATTTTATTCCACTTTTATTTTTATGGAGTTTATATGAAAATTTTTATTTTTCTATTTTCATGTCTAATATTCTCAAATGCTTACTCTGAACAAAAAATATTACATTTTAATTCTGCAAGAGAGGCATTAAATTTTTTTAAAAACAATCATAAAAAAGTGCTTACTTTTATTGGATACTCTAGCGCAGAGTATGAAAATGAGAATGCAATGCTTGATATTGCTCAAAAAATACTCCTTCAAGAAGATCCTAAACACACTTTAATTAGCATTGGAGCAACTCCAGAAGGCATTGGAAAGGTTTATAGTTTAGCAAAAGAAATGAATTTTGAAACAATTGGAATTGTTTCATCACAAGCCGAAAATGACCAAGTAAAAACGTCTCCTCTAAGTGATACTGTTGTTTATATTAAAGACAATCTATGGGGTGGATATTTACCCAATACACAAATTTTATCTCCCACATCAGATGTTGTTGTGAACTTGAGTGATAAAATTATTGTCATTGGTGGAGGAGGAGTAGGTCGTGACGAAATGCTTTACTCTTACAAAATAAAAAAAGATATAATATTTTTTCCTGCTGACTTGAATCATAAAATTTCAAAAAGCAAAAATCCACAATCAAATGATTATTCTGGAGACGCTTATAAGGAACATAAGAAATACTTTAGACTAAATGATTAGCATTTTTATTTTGAACTTATCTTAATTTATATTATTTGATTTATCATAGAGTATTTAAATTAATATTAAAATTTATTAAATTCTATGATTTATATTAAACAAATCATTGCTATAGTTAGTTATAGAATACGTAAAAATGAATGCCTATTTCCTTAGATTCGCTCGATAATAAAAATATTTCATGAATTATTGAAACAAATAATTATTACAAATACTTAAAATTATTGGAATTCATTTTTAAGTTAAATAGACAAATTATATATTAATTGCTAGGTTTGTAACTTTGGACACTGTTTTCTTAAACAAAGGAGAGTGATATGAAAGGTGACGTACAAGTCATAAAAGCGTTAAATGAAGTCTTAACGGGCGAACTCACAGCTATTAACCAGTATTTTTTACACGCAAGAATGTGTAAAAATTGGGGTTATAATCGCATTGCTGAATTTACATACAAAGAATCCATCGAAGAAATGAAACATGCTCAAAGCCTACTTGATCGCATTCTTTTCTTGGAAGGAGTTCCCAATCTACAAAAGCTAGATAAGCTCAATATTGGCGAAAATGTAAAAGAACAATTTGAAGCAGACCTTGCCCTTGAGTTTATGGCTCTTGAAAGACTTAAGAAAGGGATTGATGCTTGCGAAGCTGCTCGTGACCATACAAGTTGTGAACTTCTTGAACATATTTTAGAAGAAGAAGAAAACCACATTGATTGGCTCGAAGCACAACTCGGACTTATTAAAGACATCGGGTTAGAGAACTACTTGGCTCAGCAATTGCATGAGAAGAACTCATAGATATTTCCCCTTTTTTCGATACCTCTGACTCCACCATAGAAACAAGGGCATCGAGACAACAACCACAACCAAGTCCTGCATTGCATTCACGCTGTATGTCTTCTGTTGTGGTTTTTCCATTTTCCATTAGTTTTTTAATTTCATGACAAGAAATACCATAACATAAACACATGAGCATAATTTGTTCCCTTCTAATCAGCTTTTTAAGCATCGGTTGTAAGCTACATGATATGAGAACAATTCTCAAGAGTCATTGATAACTATTCTCATTATCATATAAATATTTAATAAAAACAAAATGTTAAATAAAATATGTCAAAATTCTTGCCCATCGTTTTTGCCTCTACTTTGTATAACTTCAAAAAGAATTTGCAATTGTGGCATCTTGCTTTTTAAAAGTGTTAATAAGAGTTGAAAAGAATTTCTGTTTTTGATGCTTAAAGTAGTATTTTAAGGAGTCTGCTCAATGGAACAAAATGGAGTAAATGTCGCAATAATCGGTACAGGAATTTCTGGACTGCGTACGGCATATTTATTAAGTAAAAGAACAGATCAAAAACTTAAAAATATTACATTATTTGAAAGAAATGATTACCTTGGCGGTGTTATTAGAAATACAAAAAAAAATGGTTACTTACTCGAACATGGGGCACAAGGAGTTTTGCTTTCAAGAGAAACATTTAAAACTTGTATCGATGATCTCAAGCTTAATCATAAATTATTATTTCCCCCTACAAAAAAGCTAAAACGCTTTCTATTAACCCCATCTGAGATAATTGCTCTTTCCCCAAATTTATTTAAATTCAAAAGAAAAGGATTGATTAGAATTCGCGATATATTAAGAATTATTTTCGAAATTTTTATAAGAAAGCCTGTAATTCAAAATCCAAATGAATCCTTATATTCATTTTTTTCGCGACGTTTTGGAAAGGCTTTTGCCTCTACTTTTCTTGTCCCACTCTCATTTGGTATTTGGGGAGGAAGTTCACGTAAATTATTAATTCGTTATACGTTTCCGCAATTATTAAAACTAGAAAACGGTTATGGTAGTTTATTTAGAGC
Source organism: Fluviispira multicolorata (assembly GCF_009208585.1). Lineage (GTDB taxonomy): Bacteria > Bdellovibrionota_B > Oligoflexia > Silvanigrellales > Silvanigrellaceae > Silvanigrella > Silvanigrella multicolorata. Next base: position 470,799 of record NZ_WFLN01000004.1, on the reverse strand, counting down.
AGCTTTTTATACTTTTTTTAAGAAACTATTTTATAAAAAAGAAAAAATAGTTTTAGGTTTAGCAAGTTTTCCAGAAGGAATGCATTGTTTAATAGATAATTTACACAAAGAATTAAAAGAAAACTGCTCTAGAAATAATATTCAACTTAATTTAAAACTAACTGCTAGTGTAAGAGAAATTAATAAAGACAAAAATAAACTCGAACTTAAATATCAAATTTTAAATGAAGATAATGTAATTAGAGAGGATTATGACTGTGTCATTTATACGGGCCAACCTTGGCGTGATTCGCACATATCTATTGCATCCACTTTTCCAGAGATCAACAATCCTTTTCAAACTTTAAGAAATATAGAGTCTCATAGTATTGCTGTTATAGGACTTGGCGGAAAAGACACTGAAAAAAGAGCCCCTCAAGGTTTTGGAGCTTTAGCAGGTGAATGGTCAAATGATATACTTGGAATTATATTTATTCATTCAACTTATCCCTCACATACTCCTGAAAACTCTTTTTTATATAGAGTTATGTTAGGTGGAGATAGAGATTTAGATATTAATTTACTGTCAGATGAAGAACTTCTTGAACTCAGCAAAAAGCGACTTAGAGAAGCAAAGATTATATCTGACAAAACAAAATTTGAATTTACAGAAGTTGTTAAATGGGAAAAATATCTTCCTTTATCAACAGAACTACAAGATAAAGTAATTCAATCTGTCTGGCAATTGGAAGCTCTTATGCCGGGTTTATTTTTTGCAGGTAATTACATTAAAGGACCAGCTGTTCCAGATTGCCTTGCACAGGCTAATGAAACAGCTGAAAAAGTCATAAAATATATTAATGAGTTAATTTAATAAAATTAGCGAACTTCATTCCAAGAAGAAATAATTTTATTTACAAGTCCATACTCTTGCGCTTCGTGTGCAGTCATCCAATAATCACGTTCAATATCTTTTCGCACCCGATCAAGTGACTGCTTAGTTTCTTTAGTATATAATTCAGCAATTTTTTCACGAGTTCTTAGTATTTCTTTAGCATGAATTTCAATATCTGAAGCCTGCCCTTGAATACTTCCACCGATAAGTGGTTGGTGTATTAAAAGACGCGCATTTGGAAGAGAATATCTATGCTTTGGTTCAGCTGCTAATAAAATAACTGTTGCAATACTCGCTGCTAAACCTGTAACAATGATTTTAACCTCTGGACGAATGAATCGAATGGTATCGTAGATGCCAAATCCAGAATTAACTTCGCCACCTGGACTATTTAAAAATATCCAAATGTCTTTTGCAGTATCAGCAGACTCAAGGGCAAGTAATTGTTCAATAATTTTTTTTGCTGACTTGGATGTGATTGCTTCTGATAACACGATAAGGCGTTGATCAAATAATTTTTTATTGGTTGTTGATTCCATTAGAGAAGAGAGTTCATCTAGATTCGACATTTTTTCGGACTCCTTTGTGTTTCAAAATAAGAAACATTCATAACAGAAAGTATAATTCTAATAAGAAAGCGGGACAAGCTCAGAAATGACAAAAAAAATCCTTGTTGGCAACGATCTGGTTCATATTCCACGCTTTGAGCGTTCTCTCCAAGTAGGTAATTTTATACAAAAGATATTTCATCCCAATGAAATTCTCTATTGTGAAAAGAAAGTTTTACAAAAATCTTCCTCATATGCAGCTCGTTATGCAGCAAAAGAAGCTTTTTCAAAGGCTTTAGGAACGGGTCTTTACGCTAAAGGCGTTGCTTTTACAGATATTTGGATTGAAAATGAAGAAAGTGGACGACCCTTTTTAAATATTGCGGAAAATATTAAAATACTATTAAAAGAATTAAACATTGATGACTTTGATATTTCATTAAGCCACCACATAGATTATGCAATGGCCACAGTTATTCTTTTTAGAAATTAATTTTCTTTTTGAGTTTATTTTACAAAACCAGCTTTTTCTAAAAAGCGGGTTGAATGTTTTCCTTGCATAAAATCAGGATGCTTTAATACTTCTAAATGAAATGGAATATTTGTTCTAATTCCATCCACTATAAATTCTTTCAGTGCACATTCCATTTTTTTAATGGCAAGCTCACGTGTATCAGCTGTTACAATGAGTTTTGTTAACATAGAGTCATAATAAGGCACCACAGTGTAGCCATGATAAACAAAACCATCAACTCTAACGCCCAAGCCGCCTGGACTTGAGTAAGCTGTTATTTTTCCTGGCCAAGGTGCAAAACTTTTTGGATCTTCTGCATTGATTCTGCATTCGATAGCATGCCCTTTGATTTTCACATCTTCTTGCGAAAATGGTAATGCCTCACCCATTGCAACCTGTATTTGTGTGCGAACAAGGTCAATTCCTGTGATTTGTTCCGTTACAGGATGTTCAACTTGTATACGCGTATTCATTTCCATAAAATATACGTTTTTATCATCATCCATGAGAAATTCAACAGTACCTGCGCCATGATAGCCCACTTCTTTTGCTAAAGCGACTGCATAGGCCCCAATACGAGAGCGCTCTTTTTCATTTAACAAATTGCAAGGAGCTTCTTCGATGACTTTTTGGTGACGGCGTTGTACACTGCAATCTCTTTCACCTAAATGAACGATATTACCATGCTTATCGGCCATAATTTGAATTTCAACATGACGTGGATTTTCAAGATATTTTTCGAGATAAACTTCGGAATTACCAAAAGCCGCTGCTGCTTCTTGTCGGCAAGTAAAATAGGCTTTTTCAAGATCTTCATCTTTGTGAACGATTTTCATACCACGACCACCGCCACCGCCACTGGCTTTTAATATAACGGGAAAGCCGATTTCTTTTGCAGATTTTTTAGCAATATCAATGCTTTCAATTGCAGATTTAGACCCTGGTAAAAAAGGCAAACCTGCTTTACGTGCAACATCACGAGCCGCAACCTTTTCGCCTAATTGGCGCATTTGTTCTGGAGTGGGTCCAATAAATGTAATATTACACTTTCTACAGATTTCAGCAAAACCTGCATTTTCAGATAAAAAACCATAGCCTGGATGAATAGCATCGGCACCACTGACTTCTGCGGCTGCAATAATTGCGGGAATATGAAGATAACTTTTCTTACTCTCTGCTGGACCAATACAAATACTTTCATCAGCTAACTTTGCATGAAGACTATGAGCATCTGCTTGAGAATAAATTGCGACACTTTTGATACCGAGTTCACGACATGCACGAATAATACGTACGGCGATTTCACCACGGTTGGCGATTAGAATTTTTTTCATTTAAGTTTACTCACAATATTTAATTTGTTTACTTAGATGGAGCAACAATAAAAAGTGGAGTGCCAAATTCAACAGGTTTTGCATTCTCTGCTAAAATTGCAACAATTTCCCCGTCAATTTCAGCTTCAATTTCATTCATAAGTTTCATAGCTTCTACAATGCAAAGAGCCTGTCCTTTTTTAATTTTTGAACCATTTTCTACAAATGGTGCCACTTCAGGACTAGGCGATCTATAAAAAGTACCTACAAATGGGCTCGTGATAGTGGTCCCTTCTGGCAACTTTTTAGGTTCATTTTTGTCTTCAGTCTTCATAATTGCAGATGGATTTTCAGATGTGCTATCTGAGGAATCTAAATTATTTAATGAAGTCTGTGAAACCTGCGTAGCATTTGCTACTTTTGATGTGGCAGCAGTGTATGCTTGCGATTGAAATAAAGATGTTTGACCTACATTTCTTGCCAAAGAAATTTTTTCCGCAGAAGATTCAGCCTGTACAACATCAAATCCATGCTTTGCCATAAGTGTCATTAATTTTTCAATTTTAGATACATCAATCATTATTTTTTCCTCTAAATATATATCTTGCTTACAAAGTAATAGCAAAGACATAATGTACCAAGAAAGATTAAAAGGATAATTTTAATCCATTTTCAAACACCCTTAGACTTCTCTAATTCTTAAAGTAAAGTCAAGAACTTGCGTTAAAAAACCATTGAAATAAGTTAAACTTTTACTTTTCTTTAAAAAAAAAGCCGGCGGCCGTAGAGTCACCGGTTTTATAAACAAAAGAGGTTGTGTAAGTAAACTTATTTTCTATTTACACGATCAACATAGACATTTTCTCTTGTGTCGACTCGTAAAATATCCCCTTCGTTAATATGAAAAGGCACACTCACAACAAGACCTGTTTCAAGTTTTGCGGGTTTGCTTCCACCAGTGGCTGTATCACCACGCACACCTGGGGCTGTTTCAACAACTTTAAGCTCAACAAAAGTATCTGTTTCAACTCCAATTGGCTTACCGTTGAAAAAAACAACCTTTATAACTGAGTTCTCGATAAGATAGTTCTTTGTGTCGCCAACTTCAAGGTTTGTGAGCGATATTTGTTCGTAGTTGCCTGTATCCATGAAGTTGAACCCATCAGCATCTGCATAAAGAAATTGCATATTTCTTTCTTCAACATCTGGTTTTTCTAACTTATCTCCACTTTTGATATTTTGTTCAACAACTTGACCAGTACGTAAGTTTTTTACCTTGGTACGGGTAAATGCGGCACCTTTCCCAGGGCTAACATGTTGAAAATCAACGATTACCCAAGGATCATTGTTAATTAAAACTTTGAGTCCGCGACGAAACTCACGTGTATCATACATACTACTCATAAAGCACACTCCTTTTTCAGACGAAGCTGGAATTACCACCATAAATATAAAATTGCAATTAAAAGCATTTTTCCATATAAACAAAAACTCAATCAAATTGAATTATTCATATTTCAAGCCAACCTTTTATTGTATAGCCAAGCACTCCAAAATATTCATTTAAAATAGACACTGATTTTGCGGCATTTGCAAAATTAAAAGCCCCTTCTCCAAATCCTTCTAAAGTTGCTACCGGCACAGGACAGACATCAAAACCTTGTCTTAAGAAAACCCTTTTGGCGCGAAACATGTGCTGAGAACTTGTCAAAAGAATAATTTTTTTTCTAAAATTCTTTTTTTCAAATATATCTTTTGCAAATAGAGCATTTTGATAAGTATTTTTACTTTTTGTTTCGGCAATTAAATTAAAGTGATCAATATTTTTTCCATATGTATAAGCTGCAAATTCTTTCATAGCATCTGCTTCACTTTGCTCTACATATATATTTGTAACTCCGCCAGAAAATATTATTGGCAATTTTTCATTTATCCATTGCTTTTCAAAGCCAGAGTTTTTTAATAGATGACTCAAGCCAATAAGCCTTGTTTGAGCAACAATTCCTGGAATATTTTTTTGATAAATACCAGACCCTAGAACAATAATTCCTCCAATATTATGCAAACAACTTGGCAGTGGCTGGACAATTGTATTTTGATTAAAAATTTCACTTGCCCTAAATTGTAAATCTTTTTCTGCTTGAGAAAGGAGGGGATCTAAAAGAAATTTAGGGGTGCCTTTATAGCATAAAATTATAAGAAAAAGACTTGCGCATGTTAGTAATAGTTTTACCACTCTTTTAAAAATACAAAGCCACAATAAAAGACAACAAACTATTAGAATAATTGTGGGCAATCCTGCATCAAAGGTAAATTCTTTAAAAAGCTTTATTATACTTAAATTCCAATCTGCAATAATTGATGTTTCACTCATTTTATATTTTAATCCTTTCAATTATTTGTATTTTTTACATGCTTTTTCTTAAAGTGAGAAAAGGCCTTAGAGGTAAGTCTTAACACATGATAGAAAAAAAATAATTAACAGGAGAGCTATACATTCTTTTTTTATTTAATTATAAATAATAGGGCTATTCACAAGAAGTTGATTTATATTTTTTATCATTTATATCAAAACATTTCACAAAAGGTTGACTCGTTGTGTCACAAAAACCCGAATATATTTTACGATAGATTTGACAGTCTTTCATAGCTTCAACACCATAAAAAGAAGCATATTTATCTTTTTTTAACATCTCTGGATTTTCAACTATGAAATCTACTGAGCTTTGCTTTGTGCATGCCGTTGATAGAATAAATAAAATAAAAAGAGTTACTTTTAAAAGTATTTTGAAAAACATATAATTATTCCCCTATTGATACTTTTAATAGCTTACCTCTTTTTATTTTGTGATTCAAACGCGTATGCCTAAAAAATTACCATTCAAGACCAAAGCCCGTTTGATACTCCGTCACCCTTGTTTCAAAGAAATTCTTTTCTTTTGGTAAATCCATAATTTCATTCATCCATGGAAAAGGAGTGTCTTCTTCACCATAAATAGGCTCGAGACCTATACTTTCAATACGTCTGTCTGCAATGTAGCGAATGTATTTTGCAAATTGTGCATAAGACAGCCCAAGAACATCTCTTGGCAAAGCATCCGCAACAAAAGCATCTTCAAGCTCTACAACGTGCTCAATATTTTTTCTCACTTCATTTTGCAGTTCTTTAGTCCAAATATCTGCATTTTCTTGTATATATTGATTGATAAGTTTTGTTCCAAAACGACAGTGTAAACTCTCATCACGGACAATATATTCAAGTTGCTCTGAAGTGCCAACAAGCAAATTGCGGCGTTTAAAATTAAGTAACAAAACAAATGCACTGTAGAATTGCATTCCTTCCATACCAATATAATAAGCACAAAGATTTTTTAAAAATAGAGAACGCCCTTCCACTGTCTGAGTAGAAAAATCTGTATTTAAAATACCTTCAAGAAATTGAGCTTGAAAGTCGTGTTTATCTTTTATAGTTCCCACTCTTTTAAATTCACTAAAAACTTCTTGCTGATCCATAGAAAGTGATTCAACAATATGAGAATAACTCCATGAGTGAATGCTCTCTTGAAAAGCCTGCGCTGTTAAATATTGACGACACTCAGGATTTGTTATGTGCTTATAAATAGCCATAATAATATTATCACCAACAAGAACATCTGTGTTAGCAAAAAAAGCTAAGATTTTTTTAATTAAATGACGTTCATCATTTGTAATAAAACCTTGATTTTTCCACTGTGCAATATCCGATGCCATAGAAATTTCTTGTGGAAGCCAATGGTTTTTACAAAGGTTTTTAAATTCATCCCAAGCCCATGGATATTGAAAAGGCATAAGCTGTGTTTTTGTTTCGTTAATCAACATTTTATTTCTCCTTAAACAAAAGCAAATATTTATTGACAGGATTCACATTCTGGGTTGTCAATAGAACAAGCTTTTGCTTCGACAGGTAATTTAATTTCATTTTTTCTATTAGAAATACTAGATTTTTCTACACTTGTTGCAGCTTTTGTTCTTAAATAATATGTTGTTTTTAAGCCGCTGTGCCAAGCATAACGATACATTTCATCTATTTTTCTACCGCTTGGAGCAGACATATAAAGATTTAAACTCATAGATTGATCAATATATATTTGTCTTAAAGCAGCACAACGTATTAATTGCTCAGGCTCTATGTCAAAAGCTGTATTATAAAGCTCTTTAATATCCTCTGGTATATTTAAGCTATTTAAATCACCATCTGCTCTTTTTAATTCTCGAGATAATTCAGCGTTCCATAAACCTAAAGCTTTTAAATCATCTATTAAATATTCATTAATTATTGTGTAATCACCGCCCATGTTACTTTTTACATATAAATTTTTATATGTTGGCTCTATAGATTGCGTACAGTTAGAGATATTAGAAATAGTTGCCGTTGGTGCAACTGCTAAGCATAGACTGTTACGCATTCCTTGTGCCACTTGGGAACGAATTTCATCCCAATTTAAACTTTCTGTAAAACCATCTGCAAATAAAAGCTCAGGACAAGCTCTTAACTCTCCATTATTATCTTTAAACTGTGTTGGCGATACAGGATAATTCACATGTACACCCAATTCACAAACAGTGTCTTTTGGCACTTTACCTTTTGACCAAGTTGAACCTTGGTAAGAGCTATAAGATCCGCGTTCTTTTGCTAAATTTGCTGATGCCTTAATAGCATGAAAGCTAATATACTCAGCAATTTTTTCGGATAACCACATTGCTTCTGGCTTAGAATATGGAATTCTCTTCATATAAAGAACATCTTGAAACCCCATAAAGCCAAGGCCAACAGGACGGTGACGATGATTTGCTGTTTCTGCAGATTTAATAGGATAAAAATTTTCACTGATGACATTATCAAGCATACGCATACCTACACTCACTGCATGTGCTAATGTCTTTGCTGGATTTTCTGATTGAAATACGGCTTTTAAATTAATAGATCCTAAGTTACACACAGCTGTTTCTTCAGCATTTGTATTTAAAGTAATTTCTGTACAAAGATTACTGCTGTGTACAACACCAATATGACGTTGTGAACTTCTTAAATTACATGGATCTTTGAACGTTACCCAAGGGTGTCCCGTTTCAAAAATCATTGTTAATATTTTTCTCCACAACTGTACAGATGACACTTTTCGAAAATTTTGTAATTCTCCAAGCTCTGCTTTCTTTTCATAGTTTTCATACAGTTTTTTAAAATCTTCACCATATGAGTCATGAAGATCTTTTGCTTCTGATGGGCAAAATAAGGTCCACTCAGCATTTTGTTCAACACGCTCTAAAAATAAGTCAGGCACCCAATTAGCTGTGTTCATATCATGTGTTCTACGACGTTCATCGCCTGTATTTTTACGAAGTTCGAGAAAGTCTTCAATATCAAGATGCCATGTCTCAAGATATGCGCAAACAGCTCCTTTTCTTTTTCCGCCCTGATTTACAGCAATTGTTGAAGAATCTTGTACTTTAATAAATGGAATAACACCCTGAGAACGCCCGTTTGTTCCTTTAATCCAACTTCCGCTGGCACGAATATTAGACCAATCATTGCCAAGGCCTCCTGCATATTTTGAAAGCATTGCATTATCTGAATACTGACGATAAATATCAAGGAGATCATCTTGAGTGGTGGTCAAAAAACAAGATGACATTTGAGAATGCTTTGTCCCTGAATTAAATAGTGTGGGTGTACTTGGTACATAAAGCATTTGAGAAATAACTTCATAAAATTCAGCTGCGCATTTTGTTGCCTCTTGTGCATTTTTTTCTGCAAGAGCAACTCCCATAGCAACACGCATCCAAAAATGTTGGAATGTTTCGTAACGCTGTCCTTGTTTATGCAAAAGATAACGATCATAAAGTGTATGAGAACCTAAATAATCAAATAAATAATTTCTATCATGTCGAATGCATGAATTTAAATACTCAAGATCAAGCTCGCGCAATCTTGATGATAATTGACCTTGCTCTGTTCCAAATTTTACATATTCAGACAATGTTGGATAGAGTTTTTCCTGTTCTGGCAACTCACTCAAAGAAGCTGTTATTCCAACTGTATTTAACACTTCAAGACGCAATTCTTCAGAGAGAAGAGATGCGGCAATATAAGAATACTCTCTTCCTTGTTCTATGAGAGGTCTCACATTCAAAATAATATTTTGTAATGTTGAATTAAAATCAACAGTAGAAAAATTGAGTTCTGTGAGATTTACCTTCGGGTGAAAAGGTCTGTAAGAGTTCTTTGCCATGAAATATTTCTCCTGGTGGTACAAAGCATTGTCTTTTCTGAAACATAGGAAAGCTAAAAATAACCATACAAATGAATGGTATGAAGCGCATAGCTACACATTTGCCGCAAATCTTCACAAAAGAGGAGTTGCGACACCACAATTGGTAAGTTGTAGAGTGTCTGCACTTATCATATATAGTGTTATCCCATAACGAAAGACACTGTCAATAGTGTTAAAAATAATTTTGATGCTTAAAAATTTCTCGAATTATTTCAGGATTTAATTAAATGGCTCAATATATAAGCAGATAAAGCAACTAAAAAAGACAAATAAAATAAGTAAGTTTTATGCGACAGTCTTTTGACAGAATTGCCTACCATAAATATGTATGGAAATATAACCTTACAATCAATCTGATTAGCAGGGGGGACACTATAGAGTTAATTCCCAGCAGTCAAATGTACGGAATTATTTTTAGCAATCTTAGCAGATGCTATTTTCAAAAACGCCATAAGATTGTCGCCAGCCTGATCAAGATCCTGTCGCGTGGTTAAAGCAATTCGTGTCTTTTTAACAATAGAAAAAGTTTTAGGTTCAATAAAAATAGAGTCCATATAACGTCCAGAATGTGACCAATAAATTAAAATAACAGCAGCTACACGTTCTTTTAAAATCTGCTCTTTGGGAAGAGTATCTGGGTTGGGCATGCTATAAAATGCAGTTGGAAAATAAGGAACTATTTTTACGGCAGACAAATTATCCGCAGTAAAAGTTTGAGCAAAGGAGCCATTTGTGCAATTTGCTGAAATAACACTGCTCATTTTAGCTGGAATTTGGATAGACTTGCTTTTTAATTCTTGTCCATCAACAAAAATAGCGCATTTATTTGAATTTAATATTTTAACCGTTTTTTGCTTTATAAGGTAAGGAGCTGTAAGTGCCTTCAATTGATTTATAATTTTAACATCAATTTGTGATTCAAGATGATCTTTAAGAGCAAAAGTTGCATATTTTTCATAAATTAAAGCATATGAACGTGCCACATGCGGGATACTGTTATTTGCAATAGATGCCCAAAACGCAAGCTCCGCATAGGAAAGCCCTACGGATACAGGATTATGCGATAATAAATTTTTTGCTTCTTTCATTGCATTACGTGCTATAAAACTTACTTTTGCTGTGTGTTTTATTAGATAAGCTTCTTTTATATTTTGTGAATAAAGTTTAAGTCTTTGCTCAACATCAACATCAAATTTACCACCACTGCTGTTTGCCATCCATTCTCTATTTAAATTTCTATCTTGTATGGCCTGATAAATACCATCATCTGAAATACGGCGGGTGAAAGATGTAGAAAAATAACGGAGTAAAATTGGATCGTCAGAGGCATAAAAAACAAGTGCTTTATTGAGGGCATTCTTATCTTGAAGAGTCTGTAAAGTATTTTTACTAGAATGCTGAGTTGAAGTTTGGCAAGATGTGAATAAAACAATGAATGAAATACATATAATAATGTAAGATAATATATGAAATGCCCTTTGATTGGATTTTAAAAACTTCATAAATAATCCTCAAATACAAATTAAAAAACCTTATCTTTTTCCTTTATCGTGGGCTCCTGAAAGTTTGAGTTTATTCTTATTCTCTTCATCCTTTTGCTTTTGCTTTAAATCAAGAACTTCACAGGCTTCTTTACTGCCTTGCTGACAAAGATCCTCAAGCTTTTCCATAGAGCTTTTTTGAGGGGGTGTCGTGTCATTGAGATTGATAGCACACGAACATAAAAGGATCGCTGATGAACATAAAGCTAGAATATTTCTCATAAAAAGTGAGCCTTTCCGCAATTTAGAACTCGAAAATAAACAACAAATAAAAATAACCACAATAGTAAACAAAAAATCACAGAAGAATATACAAAACATATTTTTCATAAAATAACAATAAAAAACAACAATCATGCCGCTTTATTGTAAAATATCCATATTTATCAATCATTATATAATTTATTTAACTTAAATACTTAAAGAAGCTTGCTCTGTTTTAAGCTTAATTGCTATTTCTTTAAATTGCGCGGCTGAATAGCGATTGCTTAGATTGTGTAAAATTAAAATAACACCATTTCTCTGCTTATCTTCATCGTTAATAATACGTTTTCTAACTCTAAAAATAGTCTCATTCCCATCTACAAATGCCCAAAAATTTGATTCTTCAAAATTATCATTTCTTACTAAATTACGCAGCTGCATATAGGTGATCGACGATAAAGAAACATCTGACCAAGGCTGATACAATAAGGATTCATTTTTTGCCCCAATTATCTGCAGAAAAAGTTTATTATAATGTTCAATTTTTCCTTTATTATCTAAAACAACAATTGCATCTTCCATAGAATCAAAAACTGCATTAAGTTCATTTCTCTGCAACTTTAAATTTTTTAGATTCTTTTTATGCAAGTCAGAAAGACGCTTCCAAAGTTCTATAAATTCAATCGTCAAGACTTTTATTTCTAAAGTCTCTGGTGGAGGAAATTTTAATTTGTGATTTAAATCTGGTTTACTCTGCAAAATTTCTGATATTTTTTTTATAGGATATGCAATACGACTGGATAACCTTTCCGAAAAATAAACAGAAAATCCAAGTGCAATAAGAAAAATAAGACACGCTAAAAGAACCATCTTATTTGAAAATCTTTCTCTTGAAAGAATTAAAGTAGACAATTTATACTGATTCTCTTTCATTATTTTTTTTAAAAGTTTTCTCATTTGTAAGTAATCTTGCCTTGATATTTCATTATTTTTAATTTTATATTTATCAAAAATAAGGTGCATCTCATGTAAAATAATTGAGGTATCGTTTGTACTGTAATATTTTTCTAAAAAATCAAGAGATTGCTGAAAAGACTTTTTATTTTCAGTTACAACTAAATTTGAATTGATATTATGATCATTCAATAATTCCCAATGATCAAACATTTCAATGATAACATTGGATGCTTGAAAATTTAAAGATATTAAATTTTTGGGATTCTTACTGCTGAAATGAATAAATAAAATTAAAGTAAACCCTAGTGCTCCAAATAAAAAAACTATTTTTAAGACTTCTTTTAAAATACCTCTACGCATGGGAGGCAAAGCAATCATCTAATTTTGCCTCCACTTTCAACATTAATTATATGAACATCAACTCCAGCTGCATCATGAATAAATTCAAGTAGAATTGAACCCCGCAAACGTTCACGAATAGGTGTCAATCTTGATTTTCCAAAAACAGCATGTCTTATTTTATTATCAATAGCAAAATTAACGAGAATATCAGAGATTTTTTCTCCGTAAAGAATTTTAACTTCAGCCCCTAATTTTGTTGCCAAATCAAAATTTTGTTGAATTTTTCGTTGCAACTGGGAATCAATGTGAGCAGGATCTTCTGATTTTTTCTGAACATATGTAACAAAAACTCGACTTGATAAACGAGAAGCGAGTTTTGTTCCTTTGCGAATTAACATAGGTGCATTGTTTGGATCTGAACTCAGAGCAACCATAACTGCTTCTTCAGCAATAGCATAGTTTTCGGAAAATTCATTTTCTTGCATTTTTTGATATTGATTCCCTGCAGCTTCTCTTAAACAAATTTCTCTTAAAAAAGCTAAGTTATTATACGAAAAAAAATTTGCCAAAGCATTATCTGCTTTATCTTTTTCATATACTTTTCCAAGCCGTAATCTTTCTCTTAAATCTTCCATACTGATATCTGCCATAACAATCTGCTGAGCAAACTGTAAAACTTTATCTGGTATACGCTCGTGTACAGGGGCTTTCGTAGCCGCAACAACTCGATCTGCTATGGACTCTAAATGTTGTACATTTAGAGTGGTGATCACATTGATTTCAGCATTTAATATTTCTAAAACATCTAAAAATCTTTTTGTATTTTTACTGCCAACAATATTTGTATGCGCTAATTCATCAACAAGAACAATTTGTGGTTGCCTACTAATGACAGCATCAACATCCATTTCAGTGAATGTTTTATCACCAACATTAAATGTCTTTAAAGGCACTTGCTCAAGTCCTGCAAGAAGTGCTTGAGTTTCAGGTCTTCTATGTGGCTCAATATAAGCAATGACAACATCAAAACCTCTTTGTTTTAAACGATGTGCTTCATTTAACATGGCATAGGTTTTTCCTACTCCAGCGGCATAACCCAAAATTATTTTTAATGATCCTCGCCTTTTCGTTTCAAGTATTTCTTCAAATGTTTTCATATTAATTATTATTAAATTCGTTATCAAGTTTAAGATTTAAAAATAAAACATTTATTATATCAACGCCAAAAAAGCCGAAAATAGGTTTTTCGAGAGATGAATGAACAAGTTTCGTTACTTTATCTTCTCTTATATTTCTACTTTTCGCAACCCTTGGAATCTGTATCAGTGCGGATTGTAAAGAAATATGAGGATCAAGTCCACTGCCTGAGTATGTTACAAGTTCTACTGGAATATCAGTTCGTTTTACTGTTGGATTTCCTTTTAAAATTTTAATAATATGCATGTTTATATCTGTAAATAATTTTGGATTTGTACTAGCAAGATTTGATGGAGTAGAAGATAAACCATCGTATCCAAGCGTTCCTGCAAATGAAGGTCTACCATGAAAATATTTTGTTGAAGAAAAATTTTGGCCAATCAGATTTGCACCAACAGCTTGTGAACCTATATATTCTACCCCACCATTACTTTGTAATGGAAAGAATATTTTTCCTACAGAAGTAACTATAAGAGGATAAATACCACCCAACAAAACAAATAAAATTAAAGTTAGAAAAATGCATCTATAAATTGATTTTATCATCACTCATTCCTGTATTTAAATAATATTTAAGCTATTTATTATAACATCAACAATTTTAATTCCAATAAATGGAAGAATTATTCCACCCAGTCCGAAGACAAGAAGATTATATCTTAATAAACTCGATGCATTTCTAGGTTTATATTTCACACCTCTTAATGCTAAAGGAACAAGAATAATTATAATTAAAGCATTAAAAATTGTTGCTGAAAGAATTGCGCTATAAGGTGTTTCTAAATGCATAATATTAAATATTTCAAAACGAGGAACGCTCTCTATAAATATAGCAGGAATGATTGCAAAATATTTTGCCACATCGTTTGCAATACTAAAGGTCGTTAATGCACCCCTCGTAATTAAAAGTTGCTTTCCAATTTCAACAATTTCAATAACTTTCGTGGGATCTGAATCGAGATCAATCATATTACCAGCTTCTCTTGCTGCTTGAGTTCCCGTATTCATAGAAAGACCAACATCTGCTTGCGCAAGGGCTGGAGCATCATTTGTTCCGTCACCCGACATAGCAACCATGCGCCCTTCCTTTTTTAAAGATTTTATAAGCAATAATTTATCTTCTGGCTTTGCTTCTGAAAGAAAATCATCGACACCTGCTTCAGCAGCAATGGCAGTTGCAGTTAATTTATTATCTCCTGTTATCATAACTGTGCGTATGCCCATCGCACGAATACGCATGAAACGTGCACTTATTCCTGGTTTAACAATATCCTTTAAATATATAACACCTAAAAGCTGAGCTCCCTTTGCAACTGCTAAAGGAGTTCCTCCTAGTTTAGAAATTTTAATTACATTTTCTTGTACACACTTAGGTACTTGACCACCTAGTGAACGCACCCACCCTATAATGGCTTCTAAAGATCCTTTGCGAAATGTTTCTGTAGTTGTATCAATACCACTCATTCTCGTTTCAGCTGTGAATGGAATAGCTATGGAGTTTTTAGGAATTAAATAATGAAAGTGAAGTTCATTTGCCAACTTAACAATAGAGCGGCCTTCAGGCGTATCATCAAATGATGATGCAATGAGTGAGGCACGTGCAAGTTCTTCAACAGTGACTCCTTCTGCTGGAATAAACTCACTTGCCATACGGTTTCCAACTGTAATTGTACCAGTTTTATCAAGTAATAAAACATCGACATCTCCAGCAGCTTCAACAGCTCTTCCAGACATGGCAAGCACATTTCTTTGCAAAACACGATCCATTCCGGCAATTCCAATTGCAGATAAAAGTCCCCCAATTGTTGTGGGAATTAAACAGACAAGCAATGCAATAAGAACAACAAGAGAAACATTTAAATTTTGAAAAAGTGCGAAGGGTTTAAGAGTAAAAACAGAAAGTAAAAAAACAATCGTCAAAGCAATAAGCAAAATATTTAAAGCAATTTCATTTGGAGTTTTTTTTCTTTCAGCACCTTCAACCAACGCAATCATTTTATCTAAAAAAGACTTCCCCGGTTCGGCCGTTACTAAAACAACAATTTTATCAGAAAGAACTGTTGTACCACCTGTAACAGCAGAACGATCTCCACCAGATTCTCGAATAACGGGAGCTGATTCTCCAGTGATTGCAGATTCATCAATAGAAGCCATTCCTTCTATTACAGTGCCATCCGCTGGTATAATTTCTCCGGCAACGATAACAACTTTATCGCCTTTTAAAAGTGTTGATGCTGAAACAATTTCGTATTCGTTACTTTGTTTATTCAACCTTTTTGCTTGTGTATCTTTTCGGGTTTGTCTTAAATTTTCTGCTTGAGCTTTACCACGACCCTCTGCAATAGCCTCTGCAAAATTTGCAAATAGAACTGTAAACCAAAGCCATAAAGATATTTGTAAAGAAAATAGAGCTTCTTTATTATCCTGTGAAAAAAAATGCGTGATCATTATTAATGTGGTTATCAATGCACCCAATGCAACTATAAATATGACAGGATTAGTTATTAACTTAAAAGGATTCATTTTTGTAAATGATGCTTTAATTGCAGAAAGTATTAGTTCATTAGAGATTATTAAAGAATTTCCACCCATGTTATTTACCACCTATTTCAATTATTTTTCCATTTGTCATTTGTAAATATTCCATTATTGGCCCGAGTGATAAAGAGGGTAAGTAAACAAGAAGTCCTAATATTAAAATTGTACCAATAAGAAGTGATATAAATAGAAAGCCATCAATTTTAAAACTATTTTCGGTTATGGGCTTCTTTTTCTTTTGTATAAGCGAACCTGCAATTGCGAGCAGTGGAATTAAATTTAAATAACGGCCTGCAAGCATAGCAATGGAAGTGGTATAGTTCCAAAATGGTGTATTTGCATTGAGAGATCCGAAAGCGCTTCCATTATTTTGTGCTGATGATGTATATGCATAAAGCATTTCTGTGAAACCATGTGGCCCTGGATTTCCTATTGATGAAAAGCCACTTTGAACCATGGATGAAATTGCCAAAAGAACAAGAATAACAAAACTTACACTTATAACTGGAATAATTGCTATTTTTATATCTCTTTCTTCAATCTTTTTTCCTAAATATTCTGGTGTGCGTCCAATCATAAGGCCAGCAATAAAGACAGCCAAGATTATAAATAAAATCATGCCATATAGACCAGAACCAACCCCTCCAAAAATAACTTCATTTAAAAGCATATTAATAAGTGCAAACATACCTCCAAGCGGAGTTAAACTGCTATGAGAATTAGCGACAGCTCCACAGGAAGCAGCTGTTGTAACGCTCGTAAATAGAGAAGAAGAAAAGATTCCAAAACGTGCTTCTTTACCTTCCATATTTATAGAAGATGACAAACCAAGTGTGTCAATAAAGTTTGGATTTCCTTGATATTCAAAATATGCAACTAAAATTGCAGAAGCTAAAAATAGAATGGTCATACTTATCCAAATAGCAAATGCATGTTTCATATAATTTGCCATTTTTCCGAAAGTAAACACAAGCGCGCTTGGAATTAGAAATATTGAAATCATTTGAAAAAAATGACTCAAAGCTGTCGGATTTTCATATGGATGAGCAGCATTTGCATTAAAAAAACCGCCTCCATTGACCCCTAATAATTTAATTGCCACTTGCGAAGCAACTGGACCTTGAGGCAGTATTTGTTCAACTCCCTCAAGGGTTTTTACATGAATATAAGCTAAAAAATTTTGAATTATTCCTTGCGAAATATAGAAAATTGCAAATATTAAAGAGAGGGGTAATAAAATATATAAAGTAGAACGACATAAATCAACCCAAAAACATCCAAGTCCAACCGACTTTTCTTGAACTAATCCTCGTATAATTGCAATACAAGCTGCAAGACCAATAGCAGCAGAAAGGAAATTATTAGAACTCAAGGCAACCATTTGCGAAAAATAACTCATCGTTGTTTCGCCAGAATATGCTTGCCAATTTGTATTGGTCAAGAAACTAACGGCCGTGTTAAAAGCGAGATCAGTGGGTAAACCAGGAAAATTTTGTGGATTGAGCGGGAATATATGTTGGAACTTTAAAATAAAAAAAGTTAATGCAAAAAGAAATGCACTAAAAATAATGATATCTAATGAATATTTTTGCCAAGATTGAGATTCGTCTGAGTCAATTTTTGCAATCTTATAAATACGCTTTTCAATGGGAAGTAAAAAATAATGTAAGAAAGTTTTTTCTCCATTCATGACTTTAAATATAAAATTTCCCAATGGATAAGAGAGTATAAATAAGATAAACATAAACAAAAAAAGAAAAAGAAAAAGAAAATCATGAGCATTCATATATTAAAAATCCTCAACTTATTTAAGAGCGCATTTTCCAGACTTATACATTTTTAAAAATAAACTCTCAAGAGAGGTTGGTATAATTATGAAGTTTCATTTTTGATGTGCTAAAATAAACGAGGATTATGATTGCATTAAAATCATGCAATTTATGGAGAAATTATGAGCAATACACAACTCACTGAAGAAAATATTTACAATAGAAATCTAATTTCTGAGGAACATAATCTTCAAGAAAATTCAGAGAGTTTTACCATTGGATCCGAAGAAGCGGCGCAAATTCTTGGAGTCAATCGTTCTCGTTTGTCACAACTGACAAGTAAAGGAATATTCTTATTTGAGCGCAGAAAAATTGATACAAGAAATCGACTGTTTTATCGCCTGAGCGATCTTCTAAACCATCAAAGATCCCAAATGCATGGAAATTCATATGAATATTTAGAAACAAGCACTCTCGACTCTAAAAGCACTTTAAAATCTGAAAAAATTATTGAAGAGACTCAAAGCTCTCAAGTTAATATACCACCAAAAAAAATACTTTTAACTTTAAAAAATAAGAATCAAAAGACAACGGAATTCAATCATAAAGCGACTGAACTTTTTCTACAAAGCGAAAAAAGGAAAGAAGAAAGAAGTGTCGTCTTAAATATAGAATTGATGAAAGAAAAAATATTTAAGCAAGAAGAAGAGTTAAACAACCTTAAAGCTTTAATAAATAAAGAAGAAACAATTTTTACGCAAAAAATAGCTGATAATAACTCAAAATTAAATAAAGTCCTTAATACAAACTTTTCAATTCAAAGTAAGATTAACACGATCAAAAATAGTAATGAAGAGTTAGATTTAAAGTTAGATGAATTGTTTAACTGCTTTAAAAAACAAAAAAACTGGAAAATTAAAAAACCAAAATATAGAACTCCTTTAGCAGCGCGTCGCTAAATACATTTGTGTTCCCATTTGACGAACAAGCTCTAATTGTTGAGAAATAAAATTCACATAGTCTATATGTATTAAAACAATTTTCTCACATATTTGACGTATTTCTATATTTTGGTTTGCAATGAGAGATAATCTTAAAGCAACTTCTTTACAACTTTCAGCCATTTCTCGATCACTTACAAAAATTTCCTCTACAGTTTGGCCGATATTAAGTTTATTTAAGTTTTGTAAATCAAAGTTTAACTCTGCACTTAACATAAGCATAATTAAAGAATCAAGTTGTATAGAAACCTCTTCTCGATGCAAAGTTATTTTATCAAATAACTTTTGATAACCCCATAATTGACAAATATTTCTATGCACTCGCAGCTGCTGTAAAATTGTTGCATGTACTTGTACAAGAGCAACTAAACCACTCGCCATTTCTCCTGTGATTTTCATATGAATGACCTCCAAAAGAATCCTGTTCCAACTCACAACATGAATACATTAACATAAAATAAAAAAAGCCACATACAAAACATAATGTACGTGGCTTTCTATAAAAAGATCATTTGAAAATTATTTATTTTCAGCAGCTCTCTTAGCTTTGTATTTAGCAACCATATCTTCTTGAACATTGCGTGGAACAGCTGCGTATTTAGCAAATTCCATTGAGAATTCACCTTTACCTTGAGTTCCTGAGCGTAAGTCTGTAGAGAAGCCAAACATTTCTGTAAGAGGGACTTCTGCTTCAATTTGGCAATAACCACCATTTCCAGCAGTTCCCATAATCACACCACGGCGTTGATTAATAAGGCCCATCATAGTTCCTTGGAACTCCTCTGGTCCTTCAATGCCAACCTTCATAATAGGTTCAAGAATAACTGGCTTAGCGCTCATATAAGATTCGCGGAAACCTGTCATAGCACATGTTTTAAATGCCATTTCGTTTGAGTCAACTGGGTGGTGTAAACCGTCATTTACAACTAATTTCACGCCAACAACTTGAGCTCCAATAAGAAGACCTGTTTTTAACTGTTCAACAAAGCCCTTTTCACAAGCAGGAATAAACTGTCTTGGAATGGAGCCGCCAACGGTATCATCTTCAAATTCATAGACTTTATCGCCAGCATCAACTAAAGGCTCCATAAAACCAATAATACGAGCAAATTGTCCAGAACCACCGGATTGCTTTTTGTGTGTGTAGTTAATTTCTGCACGTGAAGTAAGTGCTTCGCGGAAGTTAACTTGTGGCTTACCAACAATTGTTTCGCAGCCAAATTCACGTTTCATACGTTCAACATAAATTTCGAGGTGAAGTTCACCCATACCTGCAATAATTGTTTCTCCAGATTCTTCATCTCGGGAAACGCGGAATGTAGGATCTTCTTTTGTAAACTTATTTAAAGCTTTGGAGAAGTTTGTTTGAGCTGTTTTGTCCTTAGGTGCAATTGCTAACGTAATAACTGCATTTGGAACGTACATAGAAGCCATTGTTACATTGAGTTTGCCGTCTGTGAAAGTATCACCTGAAGCACAGTCAACACCAAAGAGAGCAACGATATCACCCGCTGAAGCTTCATCAATATCTTCCATATCGTCTGAGTGAAGACGAACAATACGTGGAACCTTAACGCGTTTTTCAGAGGACATATTGGTGATCATTTCACCTTTTTTAACTGTCCCTTGATAAATGCGCATAAATGTAAGCTGACCATAACGTGTTTCATCAAGCTTAAATGCAAGCATAACAAGTGGAAGGTTAGGATCTGCTTTAAGAGGAACACGTTCTTCGTTATTTGTTTGATCAAGAGCTTCGTTAGAAACTTCATTTGGTGCAGGTAAATAAGCTGTAACTGCATCGAGAAGAACTTGAACACCTTTATTTTTGAAGGCGGAACCACAAAATACAGGTGTAAACTGAAGGCTGATAACGGCTTTACGCATAGCTTTTGTAGCTTCGTCAAGGGTAACAAATTCATCAGAAAGGAATTTTTCAGCAACTACATCGTCGAAATCAGCAAGCGCACCAATAAGGTCACTGCGGCGAGATTTCGCTTCGTCGATCATATCCACTGGAATTTCTTCTTCACGAACATTTTCACCGTTAGCACCATCAAAGTAGAATGCTTTCATGGAAAGAAGGTCAACAACACCTTGGAAACGGTCTTCAGCGCCGATTGGCATTTGTGCCATCCATGCATTGTGATTTAATTTTTCGCGTAATTGTTGGCAAACACGGTAAGGGTTTGCGCCTGGACGATCCATTTTATTTACAAAAGCAATACGTGGAACGCGGTAACGACGCATTTGGCGGTCAACAGTAATAGACTGTGACTGAACACCTGCGACAGAACAAAGAACAAGAATTGCTCCGTCAAGAACACGCAATGAACGTTCAACTTCAACTGTAAAGTCAACGTGACCGGGGGTGTCGATAAGGTTAATCCAAGTCTCTCTCCACTGGCAAAAAGTAGCAGCAGACTGAATTGTAATGCCTTTTTCACGCTCAAGATCCATATGATCCATAGTCGCGCCAACGCCAGATTTGCCTTTTACTTCCTCAATTTTGTGAATTTTACCGGTATAAAAAAGAATACGCTCGGAAAGAGTGGTCTTTCCGGAGTCGATATGAGCAGAAATACCAATATTTCTAACGTGGGAGAGGTCTTTGATTGTCATATTTGATCCAACTCAACATAAAAATGGTTAAAACTTCAGTCCAAACCAGAGGACGGGAAACACGCTCTGTGCTATCTGATTTTGAACTGAATTTCAATAGCCTTTTTTAAGCTTTTCTTGGGAGAAGCTTCTAAATTGAAGCTCTTATACCATACTGACTTTTTGCCATCCATTTGCGTCGAGCATAAGCCTGCTCAATAATATCTTCTATCCAAATATTACCAAGAATACCTTCATATTCCCATAGTTTTGGAAACATACTTATAGATGTTAAACCGGGCAAAGTGTTAATCTCATTAAAAACAAATCGATTAAGTGTTTTACAATTCCAAAAATCAATGCGGCATAGCCCTGATATGCCTGTTGCCTTTGCAATTTTTTCTGCTAAAGTTTTAAGCTCTTGCATGCGCTCAGAATCTATTTTTGCTGGAATATTTGAAGTGGCTTCAGAAGCATTTGAATACTTTTCTTCATAGGAGTAAAAGTCCTTTGTCACAATTTCTCCTGCTAGAGTTATTTTTGGAAACGCAGAAGTCCCTAAAAAAGCGCATTCAACTTCAGTTCCACTCATGGGCTCTTCAACCAAAACTTTTTGATCGAAAGACAATGCTTCTATTAATAGCTTTTGCAATTCAAGTCGATTTTTAGCTCTTCCTGTGCCTACAGCTGAACCAAGGGAGTTGGGTTTCACAAAACACGGATAACCAATTGCTCTTTCAAGATTAATTAATGTCTCTTCTTGATTTTTAAAATACACTTCGCCAACAACCACTTCATACTTTGCGATTGAAATACCTGCATCACGTGCAAGTCGTTTGGCAATATCTTTATCAATCCCCACCACACTGGCTCGAATATCACAGCCAACATAAGCAACTTCTGCCAGTTCAAAAAGTCCTTGCAAACGACCATCTTCTCCGTTTTGACCATGCAAAACAGGGAAAAAACATGAAGCTTCTAGGTTAAGAATTCGATAGGGAAAAGAGTCAAAATCCTTTGCAATTTCTTCTGCTAAATGAGGAAGAATAACACTTTTTATGTTTTTTCGATCTGGTATTTTAATTAATGAACGTCCCTCGATAATTTCTGAAAGATCTTGAACCGTTATGTCTAAGAAATCTTTTGCTTTGAATGTTCCTTCAAGGCTGTAATATATACCATTTCTATTTATACCAACAGGAATGATATTATATTTATCAGGTATGTTTTTGAATATAAACACGGCTGAGCGCAATGATATTTCATGCTCACTTGAACGCCCCCCAAATAAAACAGCAACTGTATTTTCAAAATTGTGAAATTGATTCATTTTGCTTTCTCCAATAACGACTGGGAAACATAACTAGCCATGGAAAATACACGAGCTTCACTTGAATTGAAACTGAACAAGAGTTATGAAAGAGTAGACAGTACAAATGTATGGTACTCTTCCTTTCTGGAAGAATCTATATACGATTATGGGTTGCACGATTCTCGAACACATGCCTTTATCTAATCACGTGCAACATATCTTTGCAATAAAAGGAGAACCTCATGTCCGCTACAGATACAAACATCAATAAATTTAAAGCTCTAGAAACTCTTTTCCAGTCCGTAGAAAAACAATTTGGAAAAGGCACCATCATGCGTCTTTCTGATGACTCCAAAATTGCACAAGAAATTCAGGTTATTCCAACAGGTTCCCTTAGTCTCGACGTAGCTCTTGGAGTGGGTGGCTTACCAAAAGGGCGTGTTGTTGAAATTTATGGAACGGAGTCCAGCGGTAAAACCACGCTGACTTTACATGCTATTGCTGAATGCCAAAAAAAGGGAGGCATTGCAGCTTTTATCGACGCAGAACATGCTCTCGATGTCAGTTATGCTCGTAAAATAGGTGTTAGCACCTCTGATCTCCTTGTTTCTCAACCTGACAATGGAGAACAAGCTCTTGAAATAGTTGATATGCTTGTTCGCAGTGGCGCAGTTGATCTCATTGTGGTGGATTCCGTTGCCGCTCTCACTCCAAAATCTGAAATTGAAGGAGAAATGGGTGACAGTCATATGGGCTTGCAAGCACGCCTTATGAGCCAAGCATTGCGCAAACTCACAGGAAGCATTTCAAAAACAAATTGCTGCGTTATTTTCATCAATCAAGTGCGTATGAAAATTGGTATTGTCTTCGGCAATCCCGAAACCACAACGGGTGGACAAGCTCTTAAATTTTACTCTACCGTACGTCTTGAAGTGCGAAAAGCAGCGGCTATTAAAAACGCCAATGATACCATTGGTCATCGCACTAAAGTAAAAGTTGTTAAAAATAAGGTTGCAGCTCCCTTTAAAGAAGTTGAATTCGATATTATGTTTGGACATGGCATTAGTAAAGAAGGTGATGTTCTTGATCTTGCTTCTGCACCCGATGCAGAAATTATTCAAAAAAGCGGCACATGGTTTACTTACAATGGAGAACGCCTTGGACAAGGGCGTGAAAATGCAAAAGAATATTTACGTGAACATCCAGAAACAATGGCAAAAATCGAAGCAGCTGTACGCGCTCGCGCTAATCTCATTCGTAACCCAAGCAACACAAATGACGAAAATGTAGAAGACTCTACAATAAAGTCCTTACCAGGAGCAACTCAAGCCCTTCCAAGCACATCAAGCAAACCTGGGCGACGCAGCAGTGCAGGAGCCTCTGTTTCAGCTGAGTAACAACCCTATGTTGTGGAATTCTCTCCTTCCACAACAGCAGCCTCATTTCAATTCAACCCTTCTTTAAAGAAAATTATAAAAACCAACTCATAAGAGCTTTGTTGCAAAGATTTTAGAGAATATATAGGGTCAAGTTTCTTATTTATAAAAGTAAGAAACTTGAAATGAATCTGGTTATTTGGAGAAATATTATGGAAGAATGGGATCTCGTAGTCGTTGGCGGCGGCGCAGCAGGATATTTTGGAGCAATTGCTTGCGCAGAGGCATTTCCAGGGGCTCGTGTTCTCATACTTGAAGCCACAGCAAGGGTTTTAACAAAAGTTAAAATTTCAGGAGGGGGACGCTGCAATGTCACTCACCACCAATTCGATGCAAAGCAGCTTACAACTTTTTACCCAAGGGGACAAAAGGAACTCATTGGGCCTTTCCATAAATTTCAGCCTAAAGACACTGTAACATGGTTTAAAGATCATGGAGTTGAATTAAAGGTTGAAGAAGATGGCCGTATGTTTCCCATAACCAATGATTCCCAAACAATTATCAATTGTCTCGACTCAGCAGCTCGAAATTCAGGGGTTGTCCTTAGAAAAAATAAACTCGTACAAAAAATTAAGTCCGCCACAAATAGCTTTGAAATCCAAGCAAAATCAGAAGACCTTATTAAAACACGATTTGTTTTACTCGCAACTGGAAGTATGCCATACGGTGTCAGCTTAGCAGCCAACTTAGGACATCAATTAGTACCGCCCGTTCCCTCACTTTTTACCTTTCAAGTAAAAGACCCCCTCCTAAAAGATTTATCAGGTATCAGCTTTTCTTCAATAAGCATTCATCTAAAGATTGAAGGAACAACTCAAGACTTCTCTCAAATAGGCTCTTGTCTCATTACTCACTGGGGCCTTAGTGGACCTGCAGTTTTAAAATTATCTGCTTTTGCTGCACGTGACTTACATAAGAGTGATTACAAAGGAATATTACAAATAAACTGGACTCAATCCTTAAGATTGGAAGATGCTCTACAAAAACTCGAAATGTGTAAGAGTCATTTCCCTAAAAAAAAGGTGAGTAACGAAAACCCATTTAACTGCGTAAAAAGGTTTTGGGATGCTATTTTGCGAGAAACAGGTCTCAAGGAAGGAATAATTTATAGTGAAACGACTAAAAAACAATTACAGGAACTTGCACTAAGGATGACACAAACGACCCTACGTCTAAATGGTAAGGGTGAGTTTAAAGAAGAATTCGTCACTGCAGGAGGAGTTTCTCGAGAAGAAATTGATTTCCGCAATATGGAAAGTAAAATTCATTCAGGGCTGTATTTTGCTGGAGAAGCTGTCGATATTGATGGAGTAACGGGAGGATTTAACTTTCAAAATGCATGGACAGGAGCATGGCTCTCTGGACAAGACATTGCAAAAAAACTTGGACTCTAAGTTCAACGATTTTTACTCCGCAGGTTAAAGTATGAAAAAAATTTTAGTGTTTATTGATGGAGATTGTTTGTTTTGTAGCAAATTTTCATTGTTATGTCTAAAACTTGAAAAAAATAAAGAATATAATTTTTATTTCTGCGATTTAAATGCAGAAATATCAAAGATTTTTTTTAAAAAAAATCACTATACTTCTGATAATAAATCAATTGTATTATATAAAAACGAAAACGTTTATATCAAGTTTTTTGCAATTATAGAATTATCAAAACATTTAAAATTTCCGTTAAATTTATTTATATTATTCAAATTCATTCCGAGCATATTTCATAACAAAATATATGATATTTTCAGTAAGAATAGATACCTATTTGGTAAAAGCGAAAGTTGCGAAATCATACCCCAAGAGTACAAAAAAAGATTTATTACAAGAGAAAATGATTTGTATAATTTTTAATAAAAAAATAAATTAGAAGCTGTCCAACATGATTAAGCCACCAAGTAATCATTATAAATATTGAATTTTTTAATAAATATTAAGCAATGCGCCATCCATATAAAATTCTCAAATAGTTTAGGAGAAGATCTTATTGTTAATGAAATAAAGAATTATATAGAAAGCTAAGATATATTTTTCTTAAAATTTAATATTGTTCATAAATTTAGAGACATTCTAAATCACTTAAACTCGATTCAGAATGTCTGACACTTGAGAAACTGTTGGCATCTCTCGAAAAATAAAACCATTTTCTTTAAAATAATTTGAGTCTTCCATTAACTTCTGTAACTCAATATCTTTTAAAAGTGCTTTTGAAACACCGATTATGAATCCACTTATTTTCTTTTTTTCTATACTTACTATTCTTTGCTTTAAAGCTGTTTTATGCCACGGATGAAATAATTCTAAGAAAACTTTTTTATTTTGAGCTGTAAACTCATAATCTGGGAAAAAATAATTGTTTCCATCATAAAATATTTCATCTAAATAAAGCTCAATATTCCATTCTCCATTTTTTTTACGAAACAATTCAGCAAACATTTTGAATTCATCTGGTGAATACGCACTAAAGTTTTTATAATGAGAAACTAAAGGGCTTTCATAAGATAAGTTCAACACTCCTTTACTTCGTTCTGTACGACCCAACTGAATATCTGCTGAAATTTCCCATTGAGATAAAAGGACAAGAGAAGGAAAAAAAGAAGCTAAATTAAATCCATATTTTTGGGTATGCATAAAAAGAGAGAGAGGGCCATCTAAGACAATCTCATAGAAATCATCTGTAATTTGAATATTTGCAACCAACTGGAAAAAACGAATTTGTTTTAAAAGGTATCTAATTTCTAGTTTAGCATTCTCTTTTATTGGTATTTTAATGACAATTGCAGAGCTATGAAATAAAAAACCTTGCGACAGAGCTAAATTATAGCGATTTAAAAGATCCTTTGCTTGAATAGATTTAAAATGAGTTGCTGTGTGAAATTCTGGAAGGTCAGAATAAAGTTGAAGCTTAATTTCTTCAGAAAATAAATTTATGTCTTCAGAAATAGACTTAATATAACTATCATATGATATATTTTTATTAGAGTTAAAATATTCACAGGATTTTGTAAAAATAACTTCTCTAAAATCAATTACTTCATCACCTAACGAAGTTTTAAATTCAAGTCTATCAAATAAAAGCTTAACAATTCCTTTTTGTAATTCATTTGAATAGTCATAAACGGAATTGATATGTGAAATTTCTTCTTCAAGTTCTCGCCGTTTTTTTCCCAAAGAATTTAAAAAAACTTCAATCAGATCTTTCGCATATTCTAAAAGTAAAGGATCTTTCGCATCAATAAATAAAGGTATTATCTTACCTTTGTTTTTTTTAAATAGAAGCAGTTCTTTTTTCGTAAGCACTGTGCTGTTTCCTTCTTTGATTGACAAAATATTCGCTGGTGCCTTCAGAGATCAATTCATAGAGAATTGCTTTTTTTCCTTCTTTAGCTCTTAATATTCTTCCAAGCCTTTGAACATGTTCACGCACAGTTCCACTTCCAGAAACAACAATTGCAATATTTGCATCAGGGACATCAACACCCTCATTTAAGACTTTAGAAGTAACAAGAATATTAAATTTTCCGCTTCTGAAAGCAGATAGAAAACTTTCACGCTCTTTTACTTTTGTATGATGGGTAATGACAGGTAGAAGAAATTTTGATCCTAAATGATAGGCAGTTTCGTTATCTTGGGTAAAAATTAAAATGCGATCTGCTCTATGTTGACATAAAATTTCCCAAACCGAGTTCTCTTTATTTGAAGAAGCTTGAGCCAATTTTTTTTGTTTTAAATAAGCCTGAAATGCTTCTTTTCCTTCTTTACTTTGATGTGCTACCCGCAAGAAAGTTTGCCAGCCATTGTTATGTGAAAATTGAATATTTTTAGCTCTAACAAAATCAAGATATTTTCTTCTGTTCTCAGCATAAAGTAACTGTTCTTCTTCTGTCATAGCAATTTCTTTTGTAACAATATCATAGGGTGCTAAAGTTACACCTTCTAGATCTCGAATATCTGTTTGAAAGCAAATTGGTCCACATATTTTATAAAGTAGCTCTTCCTTTCCATCTGATCGCTCAGGAGTTGCAGTTAATCCTAATCGAAATGGAGCAACGGAGCTTATTGCTGTATATTGTAACTGTTCTCCAGGTAAGTGATGACATTCATCAAAGATAAGGAAACCAAATTTATTTCCTTTAAAAGGAACATGCAAGAGTGCAGAGTCATAAGTTGATACGGTTATGGTACTTAAATTATGGTAACCACCTCCTAACAAACCTATTTCTATATTAAAATAGCGTTTTAAAACTTGGTACCACTGCTGCATGAGATCAATTGTAGGAACGTGAATCAATGTAGGCCTACCAATTCTTTCTATAGCTAAAATTGCTAATATTGTTTTTCCAGCACCAGTTGGTAAGGTAACAACACCCTTTGCTCCTTTCTCGTACCAACTCTCTAGCGCATGTTGTTGGTAATATCTGGGAATAATCTTTTCTTGTAAAAAAAATGTGCAAGGTAAAAAATCTTTTGCATGATCGATATAAGAGATCTTTTTCTCTCGCAAGGATAAAATAAATTCTCGATAGTAAAATGCAGGTGCTCGATATTTTTGAACTCGTTCGTCCCACTTGAAAAATTTAAAATTTTTGCTAAATTGACTAATGCATTGTTCAGCTATCAACGTTCCTTTGTCAAAAAAAATTTCAAGCAAGACATATCCTCCTAGTAAGATGTGTTAATGTACATAAAAGTAATAATCTTTCAAAAAGGCAGATCTTATGATCGAGTTTAAAGGTGTTCATAAATGGTTTAAAAAGCTCCACGTCTTAAACAACATTGATCTTTTTGTAAAAAAAGGAGAAGTTGTCGTTGTCTGTGGACCTTCAGGTTCGGGTAAATCAACTCTCATTCGCACGGTAAACTCACTCGAACCAATAAGTGAAGGAATACTTTCTGTCGATGGAGTAAATGTTTCAGATTCCAAAACAAATATCAATAAACTTCGCACCGAAGTTGGCTTTGTTTTCCAACAATTTAATTTATATCCACACTTAAATGTTCTTGATAATATCACTTTAGCACCACGCAAAGTTAAAGGAATTGCAAAAAAAGAAGCCGAAAAATTTGCTATGGAACTATTAGCAAAAGTAGGAATGGAAAATAAAAAATCTTCACATCCTTCACAGCTTTCTGGTGGCCAACAACAACGTGTTGCAATTGCTAGAGGCCTTGCTATGCAGCCCAAAATTATGCTTTTTGATGAACCTACTTCTGCACTCGATCCTGAAATGATTGGTGAAGTATTAAAAGTCATGAAAGATTTAGCCAGCGGAGATATAACAATGATGGTTGTTACTCACGAAATGGGATTTGCACGAGAAGTTGCGGATCGAGTTATATTTATTGATCAAGGCATCATTGTTGAAGAAGCCTCTCCAGAAGAATTTTTTAATCATCCAAAATCTGACCGTGCACAAAAATTTCTAAAACAAGTTCTCACTCCAATGCAATCCGAATGAAAGGAATTATTAAATGAAACTCAATAGACGATTTTTTTTAGTGGCGCTTTCTACTCTCACTTTTTTATCTTTTACAAAGCAATCTTATGCCGATGTTACAGAAATTAAGAAAAAAGGTTCAATTATAGTTGGAGTTAAAGACTCTTTATACCCTTTTGGTTTTGTTGATGAAAAAACACGTAGATTGCAAGGGTATGATATAGATTTTGCAAATGAAATAGGAAAAAAACTAGGAGTTAAAGTTGAACTCAAAGCTGTGACTTCAGCAAATAGAATTCCTTTATTGAGCGAAGAAAATGTCGATTTATTAATATGTACAATGACAATTACTCCTGAAAGAGCAAAAGAGATTAATTTTAGCTATCCTTATTTCATTTCAAAACAAAAATTTATTGTTAAAAAAGGTTCTGTAAAATCTTTAAAAGATTTAGATGATAAAAAAATAGGAACAACAAAAGGATCTACTTCTGAGAAAAATGCTGCAGCTAAATTACCAAATGCAAAAATAATTTCATATGATGATTATCCACAAGCGTATTTAGCTATGCAACAAGAAAAAGTTTTTGCAATTACAACCGATGAATCTATTCTTGCAGGAATATTATCAAGATCAATTAAAAAGAAAGATTTTGAATTATCTTCATTTGATATTTCTAAAGAACCTTATGGGGTTGGTGTTAATAAGAAAAATCCAGAATTACTTAAAATTGTAAATCAAACTCTACTTGAAATGGAAAAAAATGGAAAAGCGAATGAAACATTTACTAAATGGTTTGGCCCTAAATCTCAAGTACCCCTTGTTCGTGATTTTAAAATAGTTCCATAAAGGTAACAAATGATCCAATTGGGAGAAAAAAATGTCCGCAACCCAATTTGACCTCTCAGTTGTTCTGCATGGAAAATATGCAGAATGGCTTTATGAAGGTCTAATTACAACACTTCAGCTATCAAGTATATCATGCGTTTTGGCATTTTTTTTGGGACTAAATATTGCAATTATGCGTATGACTAGTTTTACTCCAGTCCGCTGGTTTGCACAGTGTTACCTTGAGTTCTTTCGTAACACCCCTCTTATTGTCCAACTCTTTTTTTGGTACTTTGGCTCATATCAAATCTTACCGAAACCAATTAATGATTTTTTAAATCAATATAATTTTGAATTTGTTGCTGCTGTCATTGCTCTTACCTTTTATACATCTGCATTTATTGCAGAAGATATCCGCTCAGGAATTACAGCTATTCCCAAAGAACAAATGGAAGCATCACGCAGCAGTGGATTTTCTTATTTGCGTTCCATGCATTATATTATTCTACCTCAAGCAGTGCGACATACAATTCCTCCACTCATCAATCAGTTTCTTAACTTAACAAAAAACTCCTCAATGGCCATGGTTATTGGAGTCGGTGAACTCACTTATCAAGCGCGCCAAATTGAAAGCCAAGCATTTAAAAGTTTTGAAGCCTTTTTTGCAGCAACTTTTATTTATATTTGCATTTCATTTTCAATTACAATCCTAGTGACTTGGTATGACAAGAAAGTTCTTAATCCACTTGGAAAAGGAACACCTTAAAATGGAAAGTATTTTTGATTTTTCAGTCATTTCAGATAATTTTTTACAGCTTTTAATTGGCAGATACCCGCACGGCCCGCTAGGTGGGCTGGCACTCACATTAATATTGGCATTCATATCTGTCATACTCTCTATTTTTGGTGGACTGATACTTGGTTTACTTTGCATATCAAGAAATAAATTTATTAGCTTACCCATCATAGCAATCGTAAATATTGTTCGTGCCATGCCCTTGCTTATGGTTATTTTTTGGATGTTTTTTATTCTACCTTCGATTACTGGAGGAAAGATTCCTGAAAATACCACTGTCATATGCGCTCTCAGTATTTTTACTTCGTGTTACATTTCACAAATTGTTATTGCTGGCATTGCCAGTATTCCAAGGGGACAAACCGAAGCATCTATTTCTACTGGGCTTACTTACTGGCAAAGTATGCGTTACATTATTTTACCGCAAGGTTTACGTAACATGATTCCATCTTTTGTGAATCAGTTTGTTTCTTTAATTAAAGATACCTCTCTTGGATACATTGTTGGTGTGTCTGAAATCACCCAAGTTGCAATGCAAATAAATAATCGAACACAAATTCATTCTGCTGAAATATTTATATTCTTGGCTTTTATATATTTTATAATTTGTTTTATTTTTACAAGTTTAAGCAGATGGTTAGAAAAAAGTTTATCTTGGAAAAAAGTAATTTAATAATTTAAATTGGAATTCCCGTTTCTCTTAAAATATCATTTAAACTTACTTTCACATCTGTTTTTTGGTTTCTATACGCAATAATATAAGCACACTGTAACGGAATATCTCCACCTGGAAATGATTTTATTCTTGTTCCAGCAGCTACAACTGCATTTGGTGGAACATATCCACGGTATTCTTTTTTATCTGGGGTTGTCATATCATAAATAGGAGTTGAAGATGTTAAGCATACATTTGCACCAAGCACAGCACCTTCGCTCACGACAGAACCCTCCACAACAACCACACGACTGCCCAAAAATGCATTGTCACCAATAAGGACAGGACGTGCATTTTCTGGTTCAAGCACGCCCCCAATTCCAACACCGCCTGCAATATGCACATTTTTACCAATTTGTGTACAGCTTCCTGCAGTTGCCCAAGTGTCAATCATTGTTCCTGAACCAATCCATGCACCAATATTTACAAAACTCGGCATGAGTATAACTCCTTGAGAAACATAAGCTCCTTCACGAACTATTGAACCATGGGCCGAACGGACACCATATGTTGCAAGATCATTTCTCACATCAAATTTATCATGATAACTGATTAAACCTGCATGAACTCTACTATAAGTATCTAAATTCAAAGGAGTATCAAATTTAAAATGAAATGTTTCTGCAGTTCTCAAACGCATTGCCATTAAAATGCTTTGCTTAACCCAAGAATGTACTTCCCATTCTTGTAAATGAATCATTTCTTGTTCAAAACAATTTGCTTGCATACCTTTTGGGGATACAACACGAAGGAAACCTTTTTCAATATGTCTTAGACAGATCGTAACGGCTTCCTGTAGCTCTTTGTTTTTAAGACTTTCCCAATTTCCATAAGATTTTGAAATTAAAGATTTTAATTGCTTTAATTCTAAATCATTCAATTGATTCATAACTTAAATTCTCCAGAGTCTATTTTTGTTTGCCATATATTAAGGCATTCATTTATTTTTTCTACTGTTGGCACAAGAGCCATTCTAAAATTTCGGTCACATGAGTTTCCAAATGCATTCCCAGGAGTTGCCATTATTCCAGTCAAACTCAAAAGTGTATTGATGAAATCCACTCCTGATTGATAACTTTCAGGAATTTCTCCCCAAACATAAAAAGTGGCATTGCTGGGAAGCACCTTGATGCTATTTTTTTTAAAAAACTTATCGACAGATTTTCTTTTGCTTGAGAAAATTCTATTTCTTTCAAGCACATGTTCGGTATCTCCCCAAGCAGCTATTGCAGCTTTTTGAACAAAGTCGGGAGTACCAAGCCCCACATTTAATCTATATTTTGCGAAAAGGCCTATGAGCTCGGCTTGTCCAGCAACAAAACCTGAACGATATCCGGTCATTCCACTTCTCTTGCTTAAAGAAAAAAAGGAAAGAACATTTTTAAATTGATTGCTCTTAGAAATTTCTAGAAACGAGGTTGGAATGGTTTTTCCATCATAAAACATGTCCATATAGCATTCATCTGAAAGTATAATGATGTCATGCTTTAACGCCCAACTGTATATTTTTTCCATTTCTAAGTGTGTGATAGTCGCACCCGTTGGATTATGAGGATAGCATAACCAAATAGCAGCGATTTGCGGTAAAAGTTCTTCTGGTATTTCAGTTGGATCAAAAACATAGTTTTTTTCAGCTTTAAGTGGATTTTCATATGGAATTCCACCCGCTAAAATTGTTCCTGCCCTATAAACTGGATAACCTGGTTCAGGAAAAATGACCATTCTTCTTTGACTTGAAGAATTTAAGAGCAGTTGAGGGATATGAAAAACAGCTTCTTTACTGCCATTTGAAGAAATTACTTCAGTTTGACAGTTCACATCTACATTAAGTCTTTTCTTTGCCCAAGCAACACATGCCCTTCTGAGCTCAGGGGAACCAGGATTTTGTGGATATTGACTGACATCAGTGATGCCGCTTATAAGAGCCTGTTTAATAAAAGAGGGTGTGGGTTCTTTAGGATCTCCTAAAGTGAAGTCAAAAACTTCAATACCTTGAGATGTTAGCTTTTCTTTAATTTCATCATTTTTTGTTAATGCAAAAGGTTTTAGAGTAAGTAGCCATGAATTTAATTCATTGATTTTCATTTTTGTCCCTCACACAGTAATAGACCTCTCTGAAAGTTTAGATATAACTTGTGAGTTGGTGAGTGACAAGAATAGTTGAAATGTTATTTTTTTCTCTTTTTTGAAAGCTTACTTAGGAAAAATAAATAACTATCAGGATTGTGATTAAATTCGAGTCTATTTTTACATTTTTGACAAAACTTTTCAGGACCATCTAAATATTTAGTCAGACCTGGTTCAATGTCATACCCCACAACAAGTGTAAAAATTTGTGTGTTATTACATGTTTCACAAGCATATTCAGCATCAAAAGATTCCACAGTGCATTTTCTTCCTATAAATTCAGGCACCATAGAAAGTTGATCGACAACGGAACAAGCACAGTTGATATAATGGAGTTCAACTTCTTTAAGCATTTCAATAGCATTGACCCATTTTCTCACTCCACTGCTATTGATACGTGCCACATCTTTAAGATCGATATAAAGAATATCAGTTTTTCTATTGGTTAAATCACTAAAATTTGCATTTTCATCTATAATGCCTGCTATCGAGACATAATCATCTCTTTTCCATTTTATCGATAATTCGGAAGTCATGCAGGTTCACCTGTTACGCGGCTAGAATTCATTCTTTCAATAATATGACAACAAAATTCAGAGAGTTCAACTGACTTTTCAGAGCAAGAGATTAAAGTTCCGAGTCTGTGAGCAATTATTGCCGCAATTTCATCTGGCGGCAAAGAGTCATCAAGAACGCCTTTTTTAATCAAATCATCAATTTCCATAGAAAGACGCCAAAGTTTAATCGTCAAAGCATCAGGTTTATTGAGCTTTTCTCTTTCTCTTTTCTTTTCAATCTCTATCTTTTTATGAGATAAATTTACGACGTTATTCATAAACACCTCTTTTGGCTTCACTCTTACAATTCTACCACAATAATTTATCGGCTTCTTTGTCGATATTCTTCTTTATCCAAGCATGGGCAGATTCTTTTATAAGTTTCTCTTTTGCATCTTTGGCAAGTTTCGTATAAATTCCCTGAACTTCAAGATCTTGAGAGCTTCTTTCCCTTTCAAGACGCTGAGCATAGCGTAGCCACTCTTCTGAACCATTTGAAATTCCTTTTTTTTCAAGATACGGTAAAAGTACTGATTTGTCACGAAAAGTGCTTGGACGTGTCAATGTGACTGCTAAAAGTGCCTTAGCAAAGGCTGTGTCACACAAATGACTTTTTTGATCTTTTTCATTAAATTCAAGTTTTAACCACTGTTCTGATGTTTTTGCCGAAGCAATAGTATCCCATTCACTGTCGTTTAGTTGATCTTTCATCCTAAGCATCCAATTACAAAAAACTTGTGTCTCAAAAATTTTGTCCGGCTTACTTAAAAGATCTCTTGAAATCACTGTATTCAATAAATTTTTTACTGAAACTTTAGAAACAAACTCATATTTTAAAAGTCTCTGTAAAGTTAATAATTCCCAAAAATCTTCTCGTTCTGTCATTTCAAATGCAGAACCTTCATACAATTTTACTTTATTTCCCCACTCCTGACTTTTAGATTTTAATAAATGATAACCTTCTATTGCCTTTTCAACAGAAGGATGTGTTGTTAAACTGTAAAATATTTCATGCATTTCTTTTCCGTCTTTTCCGATATTTGTCTTTCTCATTTCTTTCCACATTTTCATATCACTTAAGAATGCGCTGCAACGTAACAACTTAACTTTATCTTTATCATCCCATTTTAAACCTGCGACATAATTATGATTATGTTTTTCTAAAGAAATCAATTCTTTCCTATTTTTATTATAATATTCTATTAACTCTTTACATTTATTTTCTGAAGCTAATAAAGTGCCTTCTGCAAGTTCAAGTTCTTTTAATCTATGAGAAAAAAGCACTAAAAATTCGCTCTCAGGAAATTCTTTGCGATACACATCAATTTTTTCTTTTTGATCATTTGCTTTTTGCACAACATTTTTTTTCTTTTCTTCTTTTGATTTTTCACTCATATCGACAAGATCAGATCGTAATAAACAAGCTTTTGCCTGTTTCTTTAAAACATCACGCCCATTTTTAATTTTTTCTAAAACTTTTTTGTATTCTACTTTTTTTACATTTGGGGTTAACTTTTTTTCATATAAACAAAAAAGCCTAACTTGAGCATCTTCCGAAGCGGGATGACGATCAAAGTTTTTTAAAATCACTTCATAAATTGTTCGAGCCGTATCAGAATCTTTATTCAATTCAGAAATTTCAGCTAACCTCAAACGAGCCCAAGGGCCAAACTCTGGATCACCCACTGACTTTACAAATCTCTCAAAACCTCTTTTTGCAATATCATATTGACCAAGCCAATAAGCACTTTCAGCTCCAAAAAATAATGAGCTCGGAACTTTTTCAACAAAATTTTTATCATTTAGTTCGGCCCACGAATAAGATCTTCTTGCCCACCTCAAAATATCTAAATCAAAATAAATGTCCCCTGATAAAGAAAAAAGCAACGATGCAAGATCGGGATGGCATTGTCGCGAAATTCCACTCGCAATATATTCGATAGCTGCTGTTGGATCTTTAGAAGATATCATCGCAACGGCTCGAAATAAATCGATGGCTGAAAGAAGATCCGTATTGTTTTTTGCAGCTACAAAGACTTCACTTCTTGAAGTTGCATTTTTTTCAATACTAAGAGGTGAATCATTTTCCAGTGAAGGATATGAGAATTTTTTAATAAAATCCTCCATCTTTGCCGCTGATGTAAAGGCTCTTTGCCATATAAGCCAACCTTGATTCATTGCCATAGCATCAGCGTAAACAATGGGCATGACAGTACGAATCCAAGCAAGAGGATCGACGGGTTCTGGCAATAAGGAAACAGAAACTTTCTCTCCCGCAATTTTTGCTAAGAGCTTGAAATAAGTTGGAGAGTTAAAAATATTTTGATAAATGGGATCAATTACGTCTTCTTTTTTAGTTGGAAAATAAACCGCATTATCTACCCGTGTAGTTATGTATGAAAATAAACTGCGCGCAATGGAATAATGATCTCCATCTGTATATTCTCTTTCGGATGGAGGAACTGTATTCGCATTCCAAATATAGAGCTTATCTTCATTGTTAGAAGATAAAAATATTAAGAAAAACCCATGTAAAATATTTACATTAAGTCGAATAAGCGATTCTATTGAAACTTTGTCTTGCGCTAATTCTAATTGTAAAAAGAAAAAACAATCATAAGCTTTTTGTAAACGATTTTGTAACCAAAAATCTTGGCACATATTTAGCTTTGAAGTGTATTGATCATTTGCTTTAAAATAAGCTAATTTTGTCAAATTATAAACTGGAAAGTGTATTTTTACAGGCGGTCTTTTTATACTTGGTGGAAAGCCAACTTTCAAAGAATTTTCGGGATTTTTATGTGAATCAAACCAATTGCGTGGTTCTTCACCCTTTATACTACTGCCAAAATCAGCAATAAAATAAAAGGAATCAAATACTTTTTTACGTAACTGTTCTTGTTCCATTTTCTTAAAATCTTTTAGAGTGATCTTTGGATTATTTTTTAAATCGATTTCATTTTGTGGAATAAAATCTTCATTATCAAATAGACTCGGCCAATTTTGGGAATAACAAAGCGAGTGAAATGACAAAGTAACAAAAACAAGAAATAAATTTAATAAAAATAAATATATATTACTTAATTTTTTAAACACTTTCTCGCCTCCATGTCACCTTATCGACTTCAGACTTGGCAAGAAAAGTGCAAAAAATGGATTATAATTTATCTGACATTTCATTTATATTTTTAGAAGTTTCAACTCTAAAATCACTTTTCATTTTCGTTTCCATTTTATCAATGATTTCATTAATTTTTTCCTTAACCAAAATTCTTGCACCACTCAAAAAAGTAATTGCAGTGTCCGGCAAACTTTCTATCCATTGAATATTATTTTCATTTATAAAAACATCAGATCCATCAAGACGCGTAACTCGAATCATATTCCCCCCTCAAACGACTCTTGAGTTCGTTGCGTGGACTTAAGTTTAGATCTATGGTGCAAATCAGATTGTATCAGCACCTTTCAATCTAAAACAAGCCGAATTATTTGGAAAATAATCATGCCTCAAATCATAGACACCCAACAAATGAATTCCTTAAGAAAAAAAGTCCTCTGTTCAGTCTTTCTAATCATATTTATTGATTTGCTTGGTTTTGGTATGTTTATTCCTATTATGCCACTTATCGCGCGCTCATTTCAAGCTTCAGACACACAAGCAACTCTATTATCCACTTGGTTTTCTTTAGCCACAGTGCTTTCTGTAGTCTTTATCGGACATTTATCAGACATCTATGGTCGAAAAAAAATTCTTGTGTCTACAATTGTCATTTCAGCAATAGCTCAAATACTCACAGGTTATTCAACTTCTTACCTTTTTTTAGTATTTGCGCGCATACTAGCAGGTTTTGCCAGTGGCAATCTATCTGCTGCCCAAGCCTGTATTGCTGACATCACAGAGCGCAACAACAGAGCTAAATATATGGTCATTATTGGGCTTGCCTTTGGCGGAGGCTTTTCAATAGGTCCTGCCATAGGTACACTTGTCATCTTTTTATGCGATACATTCTCTCTGTTCGAAGGAAATTATTTTAAAGCAATCGGAATAGCGGCTGCGGCATTTAATATTATAAATTTAGTTTTATTGCTTAAACTTCAACCTGAAACTCATCCTAAATATGCAAAGGATCAAATTAAAAACTTAATTGAAATCATTCACATAAATAGCTCTCTTGAAAATATAAAAGAGGAAAAAACAGCGACTTTAGTTCAAAACTTAAGACATTTTTCAGGAAATCGTGCCTTTGTTGGGGTTATGGTAAGTGTATTTCTACAAATTTTTGCCTTTGCTGGGGTTGAAACGCTTTTACCCATTCTTTTAAGCGATGCTTACTATTTTAGTGAGTCATTCATTTATAAGAGCTATATTTTCATTGGAATAATCTCACTTTTAGGAAATGCTTTTTTAGCACGTTTTTTACTTAAAAGATTAGGAGAAGTATACACTCTTCAAATAGGGCAACTAAGCATAATTATTGGAATTATTTTAATTCCACTGGTTGCTCCTAATCCTTATGTGCTTTTCAGTGGACTTACCTTCTTATGTATTGGCACAAGTACATCAAATCCTTCCATAAATGCACTCGTAAGTCGACTTTCGCCAAGTACAGCACAAGGATTT
The DNA here is from genome assembly GCF_009208585.1 of Fluviispira multicolorata. Taxonomy (GTDB): domain Bacteria; phylum Bdellovibrionota_B; class Oligoflexia; order Silvanigrellales; family Silvanigrellaceae; genus Silvanigrella; species Silvanigrella multicolorata. Next base: position 431,267 of record NZ_WFLN01000004.1, on the reverse strand, counting down.
GCTTTTGGCTGTTCACAGACAGTGGCTGCAATTGCTCGCATGATTGGTCCTGCTTTTATGGGGATTGCTTATGAGACAGGCTTTTATATTTCTTATCTAAAAGGTGAAAAATCTCTTTACATATCTGCCTTTATTCTCTTAACTGGAGTGATTGTAAGTTATGAAGCTCTCCGAAAAATAAGAGTTACATACGTATTTCCTAAAGAAAACAAGATATAATGAGTTAAAGGAACAAATGGATGAGAAAATCCCTAGCTATCAACGTTGCAAAAATCGGACAAAATTTAGATATTTCGTTTGGTAGCATAGAAAATAAACCCTCAAATTCAATACATTTTAATGATATTTTAAGCGAATGGACAAGAGAATTTCTTGAAACAACATCACTTACCACGCCAGAAGAACAATTTACAAGATTGAAGGGGTTATTAAAACTCACTCGTGAACATAACATGTATAGAATTGAAGGAGAAATTGAGTTTGAACCCCTTCTTGAATGTGTTCGTTCTCTCACTCCATTTAGAGAAAAAGTCACTGCTCACGTGAGTGCTTATTTTGTCCCAGAAACTTCTGCTGCTTTCAAAAACTCTGGAATTTCTCGATATATGAATGACTCTAAGCCTGAAGAAGAAATTGAATTAGAATCTTCAGACTTAGAAACCTATTCATATAATGGAAACTTTATTGAACTTGATGAATTCATTATAGATTCACTTTATCTTGCCCTTCCCGAACTTCCCCTATGCAAAGAAGACTGTAAAGGTCTTTGTTCGAGCTGTGGAACAGAATTAAATGAAGTTTATTTTGAAGGTAAAAAAATCTCTCCCATTCATACCAAAAATTGCTCTTATAATTAGTCTATCCGTTCCCAAAAATTCCCTTTATACATTTAATATTGAAGGGAATTTTTTATTTAAAATCAATATATCAAAAGTTAACAAATTAATTTCAATTAAATATTAATATTTAGTTAATAAATTATAAATTTCACACCGAAATAGCTTTAGATACATTTATGGTATTGAAGGAGATCTGTACATATGTACATTACTAAATCTTCCTTCTTGACATATTTAAGTAAGCTGATTTTGTTAACATTTTGTTTAGCTATGAGTTTTACTGTCTATGCTCAAGAACAAAATTATGATGAGTATAAAGTCCAAGCCTATGATACTCTTATTCACATCTTAAAAAGGCATTCATTACGTCCTGTTTTTGGAGCAAATGGTTCATTGGCAGAAACTTTAAATTTAAATCCAGTAAAAAAGAAGCATAATGGAGATCTCATATACATTGGCGAGATTTTGAAGCTCCCCAAAGCAGATAATTGGAGAAATGCAAATTTAAATAAAAATGAAAAAAATTTGGAGAATGAATATGCTAAAAAAGATCCTACAAAACCCAAAACCAGTAAGAAAGTTGTAACTCAGACTGAAAATGAAAAAATAATTATTAAAAAAGCAAAGCAAGATGACAAAGAACCACAAAAAACTGTGATAAGAAAACCAATTCCTAAAAAACCTGAAGAAACTCCACCGGTGGTTAAAAAAACACTTGAGAAGAAACCTATCCTTCAAAAACCTGAAGAAATAAAATCCATCACGAAAAAAACTCTTACATTGCCAGCACAAAATCAAAAGAAAAGTGCTTTTATTGAAAAAGAAAATTCATCAAAAATACCACAAAATAAATCAGATACTTTTTCAAATGGCACTCATGAAAAGAAACCAGCTGGAGAGTTTAAACCCCAAATCCAAACCGCTATTACAGAAACTAATACAATAGAACAACAAGAAAAAACGAGTGATTCTCAAACAGATAATAATTTGAGTCCTTTAATGAGTTATAAGAACGATTCTGAAAGTTTTATAAACTATCAATTTTTTATTGAATCTTTAAAATATTGTTTTCCTATGCCTGCCTGCAAAATTGGTTTTCAAGAACCTGATTCAAAATGTTGCAAAAAACCTAAGAAATTTTTTATAATAAATGAATCTGATTCACTTTAAATCGAACTCATAATTCAATCTGTCAAACATTGCTAAAAATACAATCTGTCTATATGCATATAATAACTTTCTAATTCTAAAAATATACTATACATTCTTTCCTGTTATTTGGTTTTTATTCCGCTTAAAAGTTAACACTTTCATAAAATGGCCTTTAATATGTTATTTCAAAAATATGTTCCTCCTCTATTATTCATTAGCTTTTTAATTTCTTCATGTCGTTCTCCTTCTAAGAGTTTTCTATTTGATGACTTTACATTTAAAAAAGAGTCTTGGGACAATGTTCCTTTAAGTGAAACTTTAATTAAAAAAGATTCACTTATTAGCTCAATAGAAAATAATATTCAATGGCTCAATAACAAAAAATCAAATTCTATTTTTCAATTAAAAGATATAAAGTTTTCGACACAAGATTATATCTGTTCAAGTACTAACTTATTAAATGACATTAAAAGAGATAAAATTTTGTTAACTTCACTGAAAAATAATTTTGATGTCTATAAACTAGCCATAGAAGATGATAAAAATGTTTTATACACAGGTTACTATATTCCTTATGCTGAAGCTTCTGATAAACCTTCAAAAACATACAAAACGCCCGTTTATAAAATGCCGAAAGATCTCATCACAGTAGATTTAGAAGATTTTAATCCAAACTATAAAGGAAAAAGAATTCGAGGTAGAGTTGAAAAGAATCAACTCAAGCCTTACTGGACACGCGAAGAAATTACGAGCAAAAAAAAATTAGACAATAAAAATCTAGAAATAGCATGGGTAAAAAACAAAGTAGATCTTTTTTTTATTGAAATACAAGGCTCTGGTTTATTAATTTATCCAAATGGTGATAGAAAATATATTCACTACTCATCACAAAATGGAAGAGAATATAATCCAATAGGTGCTCTTTTATTTAAAGAAGGTCATTTAGATAAATCTAAGATTACCATGCAAAGCATTCGAAAATGGTTAGATGATAATCCAAAAGAAAAAAATAGAATCTTAAATTATAATAAGTCTTACGTCTTCTTTTCTTTAGAAGATGATGGTCCTTTTGGAAATATCAATGTCAGACTCATTCCTGAAAGAAGTATTGCTGCAGATCAAAGAATTCTACCAGCTGGTACCTTAACACTTCTTGACTTTAAAATGCCAGCAACCTTCAATACACTGACAAATATTCAAAATCTGCCTGACGAAAAGTTTAATCAACTGGCTTTTGTTCAAGACACTGGTGGTGCAATCAAGGGACCCCATAGAATTGACGTTTTTTGGGGGGAAGGTCACAAAGCAGGAGAGATTGCAGGTGCTACTCAACAACAAGGAGAAATGTATGTGCTGATTCCAAAAAATCCTTGCCTTCCTCTTTTAGCTCATGATTAAAATCTCTTTCAATCTCCACCGAAGCAACTCATAGAAGTGTTAAAAAAATGCAATCAATAAAAAATCATTTTTAATTTTTAAATAAAAATTTTTATGCATTATATTAGTGATATATTTTCGAGAGCATTTAAATCATTTTTAAATGCTCTCGAAAAATCCGAAAGGCTTGTCATCATGCAAAATTTTATTTTATTTATAACTTGCACTCTCATTTGGGGCGGGAACTATTTTGCCACTAAATATCAATATGGAGTTGTTGCTTCAGAGTATTCGGTTTTATTTCGGCTCCTTATTGCATTCGTTCTTTTTTTAATTTTAAATGGTATGTTTAAAAATACTAAAAAGAAACTCTCATTTTCAGATCACTCAACTCTTGCATTATTTGGAACATTTAGTTTTTCAGTTAATTATATTTTGTTTTACTATGCAGCAGGTTACTTAATCTCAAGTTATATTGTTATTATTTTTTCAGTTAAAAGTATTATTTCACCTATTTTATTTAGTATTATAAAACGACAGAAATTAAGCCGAAATCTTATAGCTGGTGCACTTATTTCCATAGTAGGTGTAGTCTTTCTTTTGAAAGATTCATTCCAAAACGCACATTTATCTTTCTATGGAATTATTCTTGCACTTCTTGGCACTGTATTAACATCTATTGGAGATGTTTTTTCAATGAAAAATGTGGAAAAAGATATACCCCCAATTCAAGCAAATATGTGGGGGCTTTTTTATAGTATTTTAATAATGACATTTTATACATCGATCTTTATTCCACAAAAAATAACCGTCATTTCAACTGTAGGCTCTAGTTATTATCTATCCCTTTTATATTTAGCCGTTTTTGCTTCTTTTTTAGCATGGCTCTGCTTTCTAAATTTAATTAAAAGAATTGGAGCAGCTAATGCCAGTTATATGGTCACACTTTTTCCTGCAGTTGGCATAATATTATCCATATTATTTGAAAATCTAAATATAACAGGCAATTTGATTTTTGGTTTATGTCTACAACTCATAGGCAGTTTTATCGCATTTTATAGGCAAATAATAAATTCGATACAAAAATTTTCTACAAAAAAAGCAACTATCGCAAACGTTGAGTGATAAACCCAATCCAACCCTGAATTTGTTCCCACATTGTTAAGGAGTTTTCTTTTGAAGTAATATGTAGGCCAATAAATACAGCTAAAATTATAAGACACCAAAATAAAATAAAATTACTATACTTTTTTAATAATGAAATTAAAAACTTTTTGCGAATTTTTTGAAATTCAAGTTCAAGCCAATTGTGAAGTGAAGGCCATCCCGTGATATAATCTACAAAAACTCTTTGCTCGAGAGTATTAAAATAATGCTGTGCTCCCTTGGAATCGAGACCAGATAACTCAGAAACCACACACTGCCCAAGCAACCAATCTGTTCTTAATTGCTTAACTTCATAAATAGCTTGAGGAACAAATCTTTTTTTGAAATAATGAAAGGAAAGCAATGTGAAAAATCTCTGAAAGGAAAGCTTTGAATTTTGTGAAAGAGATTTTTTTAAAATATCAAGAAAAACATCATCTACATCAGATGAACCAGATGGCACACCAAGATATAACGCTATCTTAAACAATGCATTTGTCCCGATATCAAATGTTTCGACTTCACTTCCTAAAATATCGGAAGTCATAGTCGCTTGCATTTGCGTCTTTTTACTATTTATATCGAAAGAGCTATTCACAAAAGATCAATCTCACTAAAATTTCCCATACCACTCACTTCTGGCAAATACTCTATATCGTTCTTTGGCACAAGCACCTGACGTTCACCACCCCTCGTATGCGCAAGGAATCTTGGACAACTTTTATGTGAATTTTCTGTAAAAGGAGCAAAAGTGCATGCGGCTCCACAAGCCGATTTCACTCCACAAACTTCGCTCAGCACAAGTTTCCCCTGAGCATCGACCAAACCTTGCTTTACGTGGTATGGGCAGCGACTCTCCTTCATGCTTAACCTCCATGGCTAGAAAATACACAAACAGGAGCTAGATGCGCAAAAAATTTGCACATGTAGAAAATTTGACACATATTTAAGCTTAAATGGCTTTAAACAGAGTAAATCATATTGCAAATCTCCAGTCAAATATTTTCCTATGTAATTTTGGAAGCTTATCTTATATTTTGCATGTCATATTTTTGAAAGAGTCAAAAATATGAACTTTTTAAATGCAATTGAACTGAATTTTGCACTTTTACCCTTCACTTCTTCAAATTACTTTCTTGCATAAACCTTATGCACTGGGAAAATATTTCTTAATATTAAAAATAATATATAATTTTATAAAATAATTTTAAATTATATATTAAAAATTATATTTTTTACAATTTTAATTTTGTTCAGTTTTTATAAATAAACCCCAAATTCTAGTCACCCCCAACCATACTCAAAATCTTTCATTATAAAGCTAGAGTCTTTTTATTAAGTTCAAATATATAACTGCAAAAAGGTATAATATGATCCAAAATCCAGCCCGCAATACTTTAAAATCTATAGACTACTGGTATTTACAAACAAATCTAAGTCAACTTGAGAGAATGCGCGCACTTGAGTATTTAACTCGCCATCATCAAAATTTTAAAAGCAAAATTTTTATTGCACACTGCTGTGCCAATGAAGAAAAACAAAAAAAACTAATAGATATATTAGAAAATAAAAACGACAGTATTGCAGAAAGCTGCATAAAATTTCTGACTCGTTATCAATTAGAAAGTGCAGTTCATAAAAGAATACCTCACCCCAACCTTTTAGCTATTCAGTATATTGGAAATCCAGCTATCTTAAGTTCACCTAAAGTAGCTATCATTGGTTCAAGAAAACCCACACTTTACGGACGAGAACAGGCATATCGCTTTGCTAAAGAGCTCGCTTTAGCAGGCTGCACGGTTGTATCAGGCGGTGCCATTGGAATTGACACCATTGCACAGGAAGTAGCCCTTCAGCATGGAAATTCTTGTTGCATTTTAGGAAATGGTCTGCAAAACCCTTATCCCTCAAGCAACCACATTCTCTTTCAAAAACTTAAAAAATCTCCTCAAGGTCTTATTTTTAGCGAGTTTCCTATGCAAGAAAGAGCCCATAAATGGAATTTTCCGCAGCGAAATATAACAATTGCTTCCCTCGCTGACTTTGTGCTTGTAATAGAAGCGACTCTGACGAGTGGAAGTCTTATCACTGCCAATGCGGCCTGCGAATTGGGCGTTGATGTAGGAGCAGTTCCAGGGTGCATTGATAATATGAACAGCGAAGGGACCAATGAACTTATAAAAAATGGAGCATTTTGTATTCAAAATTCTCAAGATATTCTTGAAAGATTAAACTCACTTTATCGAAATGTTTAAATCCGCAAAACAAAGTACAAATTATGAGCACACCATTTGTCAATGCGAGTGAGTTCATTTAATCTCCGGCTACAAATGCGCATTTGAAGTGCGCTTTTGAATAAGGATTGGTATTGTGAAAAAAGATTTCTTTGAAAATTCAATGTTCCTGTGTAATCATAAAGGCATAAAAGAATTTGCAGAAAATTTTATCAATCAACAGATAAAAGAAGATAATATTCAGTGGTCTGTTATCTGTGAAAGAAAAGAAGATTTAATAGCAATTCGCAATCAATTATTCTATGAGATTGACAAACAAAATCACACTCAAAACAATACAAATGCTATCATGGGCATTTCAATGTACACTTTAGACAGTTTAGCACAAAATTTTTGCTCTACTCTTGCAGCAACAACGAATAAAAAACTATTAGCTGAACTTCCTTCATTCATACATAAACCCTATCTTGATGTCATAAACCAAGAAAATCTTATAGAAATAATCTTGCAATTATTCGGTTATGCAGGCAATGACTCACTGCCATTGGCAAAACAAATTCTTTCCCTTATCGACGCTACCTGGCCTCCCGACTTAAATTTTGTTCAACTTATTTTAAGCACTCAAGAAAAAGAAAGTACGCGTTCTGTTCAAGAAATTAATGAAATAGCACTCAAACAAATTATTGCCGCTTATCAATATGCATCTTTAGAATTAAAAAATTACAGTCGATTGCAAAATTTGGTTTCTGAATATTTACAAGGATCTTTTAAAGATCATCTTTTTAATACTGAACTAAACAAAGAATTAGTTTTGCCAAAAAAGTTTTTAAAAGGAAATATTCTTTGGATCTCTGCACCTGAATATCCTATTAAAAATATTGAACATATAGAAAAGATTAAAGATAATGAATGTATAAAACCAGGAAATTTTCAATGTATAGTAGTCTCAGAATTTAAAAAAGCCATTCTCAAAGCACGAGATATTTTAAATTTCACAACAAACTCATTCTATGATTCAAGAACTATACTTACCCAAAAATACAAAAACTCATCTCAAAATCTAGAAAGTGAAGAGCACAATCAAAATAGTCATATTTCATATTATGTGGCAGAAAATAAGCACAATTATTTTGATTTGCTTAACAATGTGCTCAATGAAAAAGAGACCCTCACGCTTTTAGCGGACTTTGACCCCGGTACATTTAAAGAAACTCGTTCTGATGCGGGAGGATCTTATAATTTATCTTTAAGTGATTTTGAAGAATGGCAAAATAAAAATTTTTCCTATACAGATTCCAAAAATATCTTTCCTAAAATTGACGATCTTTTTCAAAATTTCTTAGATAAAATTTCTCTCATTTCTGATGAAGAACTATTATCTAAAATCGCAATAAATTATTCTATAAATTTTAACACAATTAATAGCGATGTCATTTTTAAACTATTTCAAAGAAATCTTGAAAAAGAAACCATCACACTTGGGGAACCTCATCCTATTGCAAAATCTCCTAGAGCCTTATCATTCCTTAATGGAAAATTTCTACCCCAAAAAATAGTTGCAGCAGGTCGTGCGCATGCGCCCACATCATCAAGTTTTCATGTTAAAGTGCTTAACAATGCAATTTCACTCCTGCGAAAACAAGGAGTTTTAATAGATCTTCCAGCAAGTGAAATTATGTACAGAGGTTATTGGAAAAACCTCTGCGAACAACAAATACCAATTGAATTTTGGCTTGAAAACTCAAGAGAATTGGATAATTTTCCTACATATTTAAAGCCAAAAAGGAATATATTTGAACTTGGCCAAAAACTTCCTGACACTCATTTTTCCAATTTATTCTTACGTCTCAACTCTCAAAGCGAAGATCCAAAATTTTATATAACTGACTGGAAATCTCGATTTCTGTATGAAAAGAAGTATCTTTCAATCACTGAATTTGAAAGATATATTCTTTGTCCACTTCAATACTTTTTAACAGATATTTTAGGTATAAAAAAATTAAAAAATGAAAATTTAAATATCGATTATATGAGCATCGGCACAAAAATGCATATGATTGCCGAACAAATAATCACAAGGCTTGTCACTCTTCTTGGCAATGAAGATTATAGTAAAGTTATGTCGTCTGTATATGAAAGTATTTTGCATGAATTAAAAAATGAAACTCTTTTTTTAAGCTCTGACAAAGAGACCTGGTATTCATTATTTAAAACAGCTCTTGATAATTCCCAATGCCAAAATTCTTCTGAAATATTTTCTGCATTTAAAGAAGCAATTGACATTTTATGGAGCATTGAGAAAAGTGTAAAAAGCACATTTGAAAAAAATATTGAACGAGAAACCATTAAAAGAACATTTTATCGCTTTCTAATGCTTGAAAAAGAATTTACTCAAAATATTCCAAATAAAAAAACAGGTCTTGAAAGAGAACGCAATATTGTACTTGAATTGTCAGATTTAAAATTTATTGGAAAAATTGATCGCATTGATGCCACCTCTGAAGGATTGCATATTATCGACTATAAAACTTCTAAAGCAACTAAACAAAATAGCGGTATAGTAATTTTACCTTCAGAACTTAAAAATAAAAAAACTGCTAAATTATGCGTACAAGGAGGTTTATACAGCTTAGCATGGGCATCACAAAAATTACTTACTGAAGAAAAAAATTATTTTCATAAAATAATATCATTTTCACTCTTTCAGCTTAAAAATTTAGATGAAGAAAAGAATATTATTTTAAATTATATTTTTAAATCTCCATTAGAAAAAGACAGTGATTTATATTTAAAAATATATAATGAATTCAGTGAGTATGCCAAAAATCTAAAAGAAGGTGACTTTTATCCCAAACCCGTTCAAGCAGCACAATGTGATTTTTGTGATTTTAAAAGTATTTGCCCTCTTCCAAACGAAATAAAACCTGAGGCTGAAGAAAGTGAAGGCCATGGCTGAACTAACTATTGAACAAAAGCAATGTATAGAGTTTTATCCTCATAAAAAAGATTTACAAAAGCATCTTATCATTGAAGCCGGCGCAGGAGCTGGAAAAACGCAAGTTCTTACCGAACGTATTTATTGGCTCTTACATCATAAAAATCCAAATATTCAAATAAGTCCTGCGAAAATCTTTGTTGTAACTTTTTCTAAAGATGCTTCTTTTGAAATTGCAGAACGAGTTGAAAAAGTATTACGAAATGAAAATTTAAAAGAAGATCTTTTTCCTCTAATTCATATTTCAACAATTGATAGTTTTTTTGCAGAATTAGTACAGTGTATTTATCCAACATGGTGGGGAAATCATATAAAAAATAGTGAATCAAAATACATGCCACCCAAATTGCAATTGATCCACGAAAATATTGTTTGCCAAGAACTTAATATCACACTTTCTAATTTCTTTAAAAATAATACTTTTTCAGAATATGAAAAATCAGCTACTATTGATTTTATTTTATCTGGTGGTTTTAAAAAAGGTTTTAAAAAAAATAAAGGAACATTAGAAAACCTACTATCAACAATGTGTTCAGACTGCTTTTTAGCTGCCACTGAAAATGAAATTCGTATTGCAGCTAAAAATATTCATCCTGCAACTTTATTTTTATTGCTTAAAATGCATAATATTGCCCGTCTTCAATATGAAAAAAGACTACAAAAAGGTGAGTTAACCTATGCTGATAGAACGGTTTTTTTAAAAGAAAATTTAAAAAACAATATTCCTATACAAATTCAAGAACTCATTGTCGATGAGTATCAAGACACAAATCATATACAACATGCAATTTTATTTCATCTTGTTCAAGAGTGTCAAGCAAGAATGTTAGTTGTTGGCGATCCAAAACAAAGTATATATGGTTTTCGCAATGCCAGTGTGGATGTCTTTCAAAGTATAAAGAATGATAATCACTGGAAACATATCGAGCTTAAAAAAAATTTTCGCTCCGTTCCTCTATTATTATATGAAATTAATAAACTCTCAAATATAACTTTCTCTTGGCAAAATCCATTTTTTCCAAACTCCTTTAAAGATTCTTATTTTTATAAAGAAGCTTTACATAAATTTATTGCGGATAATCCACTGGAAGTTGGATTAAAAAATCTACCAAGTGAAAATAAGAATGATGTATATAAATCACAGCTACAATCACCCTCGGTGTTTATTGTAACTGCATCTCTATTACCTGATCGTTTTAGCAGTGATGAAAAAAAAGACTCCTATTCAGAAAATAAAATTAAGTTAAAAGACTATGCTTTAACAAAGTTTGTAACTCACCTAAAGAGATTTAAAGAAGAAAGAAGTGAAAAATGGTCTGAATATGTATTTTTATGCGAATCAAATAAAGATGCGCTCTCTGTTACAGACAAGTTAAGAGAAATTGGAGTCCCTGTTAAATGCAATGCAAAAAACCAAGATGATAATAATGACTCACCTGAGTTGAATGTTGCTTTAGCTTTAGCAAAACTGTTGGCATTTGAAGGTGATTCCTTTGATTTATATGAGATTATGCAAAGCTCATTGTCACCTTATTCACATGAAAGCATTGAAGAGTACTTTAAAGAATTAAAGTTTAAAAACTTAACTGAGAATAAAATTTTAAATTTAATTGAAAAATATAGACATATTGCAAAGGAAAATTTTTTTAAAGCGTGGCAACTTTTAAGATGGGAAATTGTTGAATTACATGAAGATACTCAATTAAAATTTGCGGCCTCTGTTTTTTGCGCTAAAATGGATTCCTTTGCAAAATCTTTAAATAATAAACTTGCTTCCCCATCCTTTCAAATGCTCCTGAAAAATAAAATCTCCATTATTTTAAATAATTTAAATGAAGCAGAAAAATTAGACAATTTTAATAAATTTTTATTACCTGAAAGCATTGACAAATGGGATATTGAAAACACTGAAAATAAAATTGAGAATAAGGAAGATGCTCTCGAAGTTAAAACTGTGCATGGAGCTAAAGGATTACAATGGAATGTAGTCTGCTTTTTACCAAAATTTGGTTCAAGCAAATCTTTTGGAAAATTCACCACATCGCAATCATCAAAGTACCTTGATATTTCTTGGTTACAAGATGATGATGACTCTCTATCTATTATGCAGCGCATTCAAAATCTGAATTTTTTAGAAAATGATCATGAAAGTGAATATAAAAAAAATGGAGCTCTAAATAAAATTCATTGGTTTGCCAAATTACGCAATCATATTGAACAAGATTTTGAACGACAAAGAGTCTTTTATACAGCATTCACTCGTGCAAAAAAGAATCTTATTTTATTTCAACCTATGCGACAAAAAGAAAAAGGATTGAGAGATGATTTTCACTTTTTAAAATCAACGGATTTGCCTTTTCAAAAATATTTAGAGGAAGATGTTTATTTAAGATATTTAGATCAACATTTCTTTTTAAGAAGCCCTGAAAAACCCAAAGGCAAAGGTTCTAGAAGTCTTCCTGCCCTCATTCCTCCTGAACCTTGGTATCAAGATGGAGAAGAAACTCCCAATCAATTTGTTTCAAAATGTGAAAATATCGCATTTTATGATTATGGTCCCCAGTTTTTGCATTCATTTCATAAAAAACAAAAAATAATCACTAAATCAAACCCATTTTATGAGATAAATTTTACCTTAGGACCAAAAATTGCAGCCCAAACAATTGAAAATAAATATGATTTTATTCACAATGAAGAGCAATTAAATTCTGATGAAATAGAGTTAGATCATAGCGAAGAAAAATTAAACTCTTTTAAGAAAGAAAATATCAAAGAGATATTAAATAAATTAAAGACACAAAGAAGTAAAATATATAAAGGAATTCTTTATCATGCAGCAGTTGAAAACCGAAAGGCACGTAAATCTTCAATTCAATTTCTTTTAGAAAAAAGTGCTTATCAGACCTTTCATGAGCTTGAAATATGGTCAAAAAAAGAAAACCATCTGCACTTTTTAAATTCTTCGAGAAATATACTTGATTTTCTGGCATTGTATGAAATAAAAAAGTTTTCTGATTTCAGTTTTGAAAATATTTATGACTTTTCAACCAAAAATTCCATAAATTTTACTGAATTTATTGCAAATCAAGAAATTGACATCGCAGTCGTTCTAATTGTTGATTTCAAAACAGGGAAAAAAAAGCCAGAACATTTAACGCAAGTTCATAACTATATGAATATTATAAATAATTTTTCATTAAAACGCATTGATGTCAATTCTGATAAAAAGCGCCAATACCTCATCATGAGCGCTCTTTGCTATACTAAAAATGTCGATGAGAGAGATGAAACTTATTGGGAGGAGATGAATTTGCCGAAGTATCAATTTGAGTCGGGAGAGAGCTTTTATCTATTTAAATAGTAAATTTTGCTCCCAAAAAAGCCGACACACTACTTTGACCAAAGGCATAAAAAGAGTAACAATTTTGTAAAACCAGATATAATAAGGCTCATGATGACATCATTTACCCTCTATATCGCTGAGAACCTTAATAAGCTGATAACTCCAGCACAATTGAACTCTTTTCAAGTCGTGTGCGAAGAGTGTAAAGTTAATTTGCAACAGAATCTCAGTAATTTAGAAATTATGAATCAATTAAAAAACAACAATCAAGCTTTTGTTGTTCTTGAAGTCAATGATTTTATTTGCTTTATAAAGAAAAATAAAGCATTAGTCAATAATAACTTTATATTAATGCCACAAGAAAAGGAATCTTTCGCACTTGAAAATCATAAAGAAGAAATAAAAAAAATAAGGTTTATCATAGGCAATCCTCCTAATGATCTTCTAAAAATATTTTTAAAACACATTTTTGAATTTAAAAATAAAGAAAATCAAAAAGGAATATGCTCTTACTTTGATAAGGAAAATATTGTTACTTTCAAACACGATGTCATGCATTCATCAGAAAGAAGTGGACTCCAGCAAAAAGTAACAGATTTTTTTCAACAGGAAATTCAAAAAAATAAAGACAAACTCGTTGCAGGCACCAATTCCTATGCGAAAAGCATGGGTGATATTTTAGATGAGTTTTTAATGAATGCTATTTGGGACGCCAATCCCAAAAGAGCATCCACTGATAGAAGTCAAGCCATTGCATTGAATGAAAGCGAAAAAGTTAATTTATTATGTATTTTCGATACCTTAAATTTTATACTTTCTGTAAGTGATCAATTTGGCACATTTTATGGAGCAACCATTGAAAAATACATATGTCACGCCTTAGGGCTAAAAGACCCAGGAGTTGGTATAAGTCAAGGAACCGCAGGTGCAGGACTTGGTATTTTTATGGTTATGCAAAAAATTGGCGTGCTTATTTTTGAAGTTGAAAAAGGCAAGATAACCCGTGCCACTGCAATTGCACGCGGTGATCAAGCCATGCGTGAATTGCAAAAAAAACCTAAAACAATTCTTTTTTTTGAACGTGGTTAAAGCTTTTCTTAATGTTTACAACCCATTCCACAAACATGTCGCATTGCCAAACGTGCAGCTTTTGCAGCAGGTGAATCGCCTTTTGCTTTATTAAAAGCAAAATAGTTATTTGCTAAAGCAGTAGATGAAGCCGACGCCGCTTGCGAGTTAACGTTAAAGGCGGTAACAGCACGATGCACGTCATGACCACAAGTAGGACATTTTTTTATAGATTCCTGATTAACCGATTGCAGTTTTTCAAAAAAGCAGCAATTATTTACAGGTTCATTTTCAGACCAAATGGTTGGTTCATATATATAAATTGGCAAAATAAACCTCACTTTAAATTTCTAAATAAACTGCTGTATTAGCTAATCGCATTATAATAATTTTGATAGCTACAATTTCTCACAAAAAAATATAAAATTTGTTTTTAAATAAGTCAATTTATAACTAATCATCTTACAACATATTTAATAATATTTATTTAATTATTATTTTTATAAATTAATTTTTTAAATTTGAGCCTTCTTTAATAATTAATGAAGATCCTTTAAAATCATCTTCAGATTTTTCACTCCACCCTTTTAATTGTGAAGCTAAAAATGATTCTGTCATTGCATAAAATGATATTCTATTCTGTGGTTTAGAAAAGCCATGTCCTTCATCAGGATATAAAACATATGTGACAGGAATATTTTTAGCCTTCATGGCAGCTACTATTTGGTCTGATTCAGATTGTTTAACTCTTGGATCATTCGCACCTTGTGCAATTAATAAAGGCTTTTTAATTTTCGAAGCAAAATTTAGAGGTGATTTAGATTCTAAAATTTTAATGCCCTCTTCAGTTTCAGGATCTCCGCCAAGTTTTAGTTTTAAAGAATTTAATGCTGGTTTCCAATAAGGAGGGATCGTTTTTAAGAGGGTTAATAAATTTGAAGGACCAACAATATCAATTCCACATGCAAATACATCAGGAGTAAAAGTGAGCCCGACTAAAGTTGCATAACCACCATAACTTCCTCCCATGATTGCAACTTTATCTTTTTCCGTCACATCTTGTTGAATAGCCCAATTTACTGCATCAATTAAATCATCATGCATTTTGCCAGCCCATTCCCCATTTCCAGCATTGATAAACTCTTTACCAAAGCCAGTAGAACCACGATAATTAACACTCAAAACAGCATAACCTCTGTTTGATAACCACTGATGAACCAAATTTAGCCCCCAATAATCTCGAGCCGTGGGACCTCCATGAACAAATAGTACAAGGGGTACTTTTTCAAGGGGCTTAAAATTATGAGAAGCAGATTGAACTTCAAAAGGCAATGTTAAATAGCTAACAAGTTCCATATTATCTCTTGTGGGTATGACCACAGGATGCATAGTTGCCAATTTATATTTCTTTAAATCTTGTCTGTTTAAAAATAAAAAATCTGCTTTTTTCTTATCACTATCGTATTTATAATAACTGACAGGAAAATTATCTTGAATATCAGCAATGATCCATATTTTGTTATCTAAAGAACGATTTACAATGTTGAGCTCGCCTTTCATTTTTGACTTCAGGTAATCAAAATCTTTCTTTATACCTTGATCAATAATTTTCCAATCTTGTTTTAAATAATTAAAAGAAACAGCTTCAACTGATTTACGAGTTGGATGCAATAATACAGCATTTACATCTACATGATTATTACTATAAATAAGCTGTTTTTTATTATCTTTTAAATTTAAACTATATAGAGCTGCGGTATTTTGATTTTTAGAGTCAATAAAATAGATTGAATCAGCTTCTTTATTAAATCCGACAATTCCTGTTGTATTAATATCTTCTGAGTCAATTTTATAAAATAATTTTTTATTTAATTTGCTATTAATTTTATATATATTTGAACCACCATCATCCGTTTGTTTTAAAGCTAAACGAATTTTAAATGTATCATCAGTTATAATATCACTAAAATCATTGTTCTCGTAAATTTTAGTTAATTTTCCATTAATTATATTCAATTTATACAGATCATGTAACTCTTTATTTCTATTATTCAATGAAACTAATATTTCGTTTGGAAATTTCTCGCTTAGGTTATTGATTTCTGCACGTACACCTTGAAAATTAGTTAGCTTTTTTTCCTTTTTATTCTTGACGTGAACTCCATATATTTGCCAATTTTCATCACCATCTTGGTCTTGTAAATAAACAATATATTCCTTATTATATGACCAAAAATATGCACTTATACCTCTATCTTTATTATTTGTTATTGGACTCGCTTGTTCTATATTATTAATAGGAGCAACATAAATATTTAAAACTCCATTATATGGAGCAAGATATGAAATATATTCACCATCAGGACTTACGGCCACCGAAGCTTTATCTGGATTGCCAAATAATACTTTTTTTGGTATCAGCTCATTCTTCTTGTCAATCGCATAAGATTTTATATTATGAGTCATAATATTTGTAATAAATACTATTAAAGATATTCTAAATATTGTATGTACTATTTTCATTAGGAAATTCCTATAAATGGTTTAAAAGAACTCAACTAATAACCACTAACAAACAGTTCTAATTTGTCAATAAAAATTATCTTTTACTTTACCCCTTATTTCAATTGACACTCGATTAATAATAATTCTGATATTAAATCATAAAATAAGATATAATTATAAACATTGCTTTTATTTTCCTTATCGCATACAAATTATAGTGTTCATTTTAGACTTCTTTTACAGGATAAAGGAATTTAATTTTGCAAACGAAAAAAGAAAAATTAGAATATTATTTAAACGCATTTTATTCATTAGGAGAAAAATTAAATTCGCAGACTCCTCATACAATTTCTCTAAATTATAATAAGCACAAAGGTCACATCATTTTTGCATGTCTTATTCATGGGAACGAAACTGGAACACTCCCTGCAATATTAAAATGCATTAAAAAGCTTATGAACAAGGAAATTCATTTTGGTGGAAAAGTCTCGTTTTTATTAGGAAATATAGAAGCAGCAAAAAAAGGAGTGCGTTACTTAGAAAGCGATCTCAACCGTTGTTTCGGAAATAATTACGTTGGCAAAGAAACACAAGAAAGAAAGCGTGCACTCGAAATCATGCCCATTTTAAAAACGGCAGATGTTTTTATAGATTTTCATCAAACCATTATGCCAAGCTTAAAGCCCTTTTATATATTTGAAATGAACAGAGAAAGCTATTTTTGGGCAAGAGCAACGGGCGGAGCAACAACTCTCGTCACCCGTAAAAAAGGTGCTCAATTCTCCAGTGCTGGGATGTGCAGCGATGAATATGTTCGCTCATTTCAAAAAGTTGGACTGACACTAGAACTTGGTGAGCAAGGTTTCTCACACGAAGCTGAGTCACTTGCATTTGAAGTCATGAAAAGAGCACTCAAATACATGGATCAAATATATTTAAATAATTTTTCTATTGAAAAGCTCTGCAAAAAAAATAACGATTTTGAATTTCTAAGTATCACATACAGAGAACCTTTTGAATCTCCTAAAAAGCGTTTAAATGAAGGTTTTTGTAATTTTCATAAGATTTCTAAAAATATGGTCGTTGGTTCTGATCAACTTCAAAATCCATTAGAAAGCCCTAAAGAAGGATATATTTTATTTCCCAAATACCCTCTAAGAAATCAAGATGGTGAAGCAGAGCTCCCCTTACCAGGAGAAATCTATGTGTTAGCAACGCCAACCACAGAACACCCTCTCAATTGGCAGCAAATTTAGAGCAAGCGGAGCTGTATTTAATCTAACTTCAATTCTTTTATATTACTAAAAAACTCTAAACATTCTGGATTCAGCATTGCTTCTTTATTCTTAATTTCAATATTATGAATAACATTCCGAACAGCGACTTCTACAATCTTTCCAGATTTTGTTTTTGGAATATCAGGAATTGAAATTATTTTTGCAGGGACATGTCTCGGTGAGCAATTATTACGTAATTTATTTTTAATTTCAGAAATTAAATTTTCTGATAATGCTATCCCTTCACGCATACGAACAAATAAAATAATTCGATTGTCATTTTTCCATTTTTGATCGACCGCAATGCACTCTATAATTTCATCATACTGTTCAACTTGTCTATAAATTTCTGCAGTTCCAATACGGACTCCACTGGGATTGAGTGTGGCATCAGAACGACCATAAATGATAATTCCTTTATGATTTGTCAATTCAATCCAATCACCATGATGCCAAATATTATTATATTTCTCAAAATAACTTGCTTTATATTTAGCTTTATCAGGATCATTCCAAAAATAAATAGGCTGTGAAGGAAATGGGAATGTACATACAAGTTCTCCTTTCTCATATTCAACATTTTCACCTTTTTCATTAAAAACTTCTACTTTCATACCAAGTCCACGGGTTTGTATTTCCCCTCGATAAACATTTCCAATAGGATTGCCTAAAACAAAGCAAGAAATAATATCGGTGCCGCCTGAGAGTGAAGAAAGACAAACATCTTTTTTAATACACTCATATACAAAATCAAAACTCTCCGCCACCAAAGGAGAACCAGTTGAACCTATAGTTTTTAAATATTTAAACTCAAATTTATCTTTGGGAATAAAACCTGATTTCTTTAAAGAGTCGATGTATTTTGCAGAAGTTCCAAAAAATTGAGCCTTTTCTTCATCAATATATTTTAAAAGAGTTTCTGGATTAGGATAAAAAGGAGATCCATCATAAAGTAACAATGTACATTCTGATGCCAGAGCTGAAAGAAGCCACTGCCACATCATCCAACCACAAGTCGAATAATAAAAAACTTTATCCCTTGGTTTAAAATCACAATGCAAAACATGCTCTTTTAAATGTTGTATGAGTGTGCCACCAGCCCCATGCACAATACATTTTGGAATACCTGTCGTACCTGAAGAATACATAATATAAAGCGGATGGTTAAATGGAAGCTGTTTAAATAATATATCTTTATTTTTATATTCATTTAATATTTTTTTATAATAAAAATAATTTTTTTCTTTTAAAGTTTCTAAGTTAATATCTATATAATTTTCGTTAAAGAAAGAAACACATATTACATCATTTACGGAAGGAAGCTTTTTTAGTATTTCATTTGCTTTTTCATGATTTATAATTATTTTCCCATTATAAACGCATTTATCTGTATAAATAAATAATTTAGGCTCTATTTGTCCAAAGCGATCAAGAACGCCCTGCACACCAAAATCAGGAGAGCAGAATGAACAAATAAGACCTAAACTGGCTGCAGCTAAAAGAACTGCAACAGCCTCAATTGTATTTGGCATAAATAATGCAATGCGATCATTTTCATTTAGGCCCTGCTCTTGAAAAAATTGCTGAATTTTAGAGACCTGCTCATTGAGCTCTAAAAATGAAATTTTCCGAGTCAAGATATCTTCGCCTCGAAAAATAAGCGCAATTTCATCATCTTTTTTCTTTAGTAAATTCTCAGCAAAGTTTATTTTTGCTTCAGAAAACCATTTTGCTTCCAAAAAATTTCCGCCTTTAGAGAGAATACTTTCTCCTTTAATTTCTGCTTTAATCTCACAGAAATCCCATAAAGTAGACCAAAATTTTTCGCAACCATTTTCATTTTCTTTAGTAGAAATAGACCAATTGTAGAGCTCATCAAAATTTAAAAGATTGAGTGAATATTTTTGATTTACATATTTTATAAATTTTAAGATATTCGAAGATTCAACTCTTTCCTTTTGTGGTTCCCACAGGCAAATTCCATTTTCACTTGACAAATGATAAAATGATTTTCTAAAGAGCATTTTTTAAATATCCTCTAATATAAAATTATGGGGGGAAGGTTTCCCAAACTTATCAATTTTTACAAATACCAAATCACAATTTAGAATAATACGGAGACGGTCATCACTGTCAATCTGTTTTGCGCGTGCAACACACTCTACTGTTAATGATGTTTTACCAACTTTTTTAATGCGACATAATAACTCAAGCACATCTCCTAAACGGGAGGGTTCATTATAAAGAACTTCTGATATTTTTTTTGTTACGATAAGATGAGTTTTTAACTTCTCCATTACAAAAATTCCAGCACATTCATCAACCCACTGTATAAGCAACCCCCCAAAAAGTGTATTTGCTGCATTTAAGTGTGCACTTAATACTAAATGTGAAGTCACTCGAGTGTATTTGTTGTCATTGATTTTAATTTCACTTTGCTTTTTGACTTCAATCTGTTCTGTTGTTGACATAAAAAATCCTCTTTCGTTAGGATAGTTGTACTAAAATTTAAAAATAGAGCTTGATTGTATAAAAATCAATTTTTTTCAGAAAGTAGAGAAATGACTCCAGACCAAAAAGCCGCTGCAATTCTTGCGTTAGCAGGAGAGGAAAATGCAAGTCACCTCGTAAAAAACATACCAAAACATGAAATAAAAAAAATACTACGGGCCTTTAGTCGTTTACCACGCATGACAGAAAAGGACATTGAAAAGATTGCCAAAGAATTTCTTGCAATAATAAATAATTTAAACTCATCAACATATCATTTATCAATTGAAAGCATAAAAAAAATACTCAATACAGCCAACGGCACTTTAAAGGATGACAGATGGATAGAAAGTATTTCTGATTCATTTTTAGTCGAAGAAATAAGAAAGCTATTAGATCTCATAGAAAATAAGACCTTAGTCAGTTGGTTAAGAAATGAATTGCCACAGACAATGTCACTCGTTTTATCTATCTGTACTCCAGAAAAATCGTCTGCATTATTTAAACTATTACCAGAATCTTTACGCTCAGAACTTATTTTACGGATCAGTCAAATGAATCAAGTCGATACGTTAGAATTAGAAAATCTTTACGAAGAACTTGATAAATTAAATAAAAATTTTAAAACCATAGTGACTTCTGCAGGAGGGTTTGAAAAAATTCTATCCGTTTTACAAGCATCCTCTGCAGAACAAAGGGCAAAACTCATTGAAGGAATTAAATTACGTGACCCTGAACTGGCACAAAAACTCATCTTTGAACTTATTTCAGTTGCAAAAATCGCTGAATTAGACCCAACACACCTCTCCATATTATGCGGAAATCTGTCCGACTCAATACTTTCCTTAGCTCTAAGGCTTGAAAACACTGAAATTAAAGAAAAATATTTAAACGCCATGTCCAAAAAAAGGCGACACATCGTTGAAGAAAGTTTGCATGAAGGCAAAGAGCTTAAAAAAGTAGCAGAAGAATCAGCTGCTCTCATTGTTAAAAAAGCACTTGAATTGAAAAACTCAGGAAAAATAGTGTTTCCATGGGAAGAGACTTTGATATAAGAGAGCGTTGTTGCTTGACGCATTTATATTAAATTATGGAGAACAATATGAGTCAAAAAGAATATCCTGTCACTGTCGTCACAGGGTTCCTTGGTTCTGGAAAAACAACCCTTCTCAATCGTATGTTGTCAGAAAACCACGGAAAAAAAATTGCTGTCATTTTAAATGAAATTGGTGATGTCAATTTAGATTCAGAACTCGTCATCCAAAGCATTGGTGAAGAACTTAAAATCATGAATAATGGTTGTGTTTGTTGTACTGTGCGTGGCGATCTTACAAAAATTTGTCTCGACCTTATAACAAAAAAAATCAATTTTGATCATGTCGTCATTGAAACCACTGGTATGGCAGATCCTAGTCCAGTGGCTCAGACTTTTTTCATGGATGAAAATCTTCGTAAACACTTTTATCTTGATGCTGTGGTAACTGTCGTCGATGCGAAACACATCGATCAAAATCTTTCTGAGATTAAAGAAACACAAGATCAAATTGGTTTTGCTGATGTCATCTTATTAAATAAAATTGATACAATTACAGAAACACAAATTGTTGATGTTGAGAAAAAAATTAAAAATATCAACTCCATTGCAAAACTCTTTAAAACAATAAACTCTAACATTAAAATTGAAGAAATTCTTGGAATAAATGCTTTTGACTTACAAGCAAGAACTGAATTAAATCCTGATATCACAAAAGAATATCATGAACACAATCATGATGATGCCATTCAAAGTATTTATCTTGAAGAAACACGTCCTCTTGATATGGAACGCTTAAATAGATTTATGCAGCTTGTCATCAGTGAACTAGGCAATCAAGTTTTACGTTATAAGGGCATATTAAATATTAAAGATGAGCCCAATCGTATTGTTTTCCAAGGTGTTCATACTACAATGGGAAGCAATGAAGACCGTGCCTGGGAAGCTTCTGAAGAACGCAAAACAAGAATGGTTTTCATTGGCAGACACTTACCAAAAGAAGTATTAGAAGAAGGCCTTTCTCTCTGTGTAGCTAAATTATAAACAAAATAGTTTATTTACTGTCTTTTAATGTACGAAAAATGGAGATGTCATAATTATTATGCCGTCTCTTTTTTTTATTTAATATTTTACGAAACTCCTGTTTAATAATGAATTGACCTCGTTAAAATGCACATAAATAAATTAAGGAGTTTTAAAACATGCGTTTTTTTTATCTATTTATTATTTTCTTCATTTCACTTGCTTATTTTTCTATTGCTGCAAGTCAGAAAAGTGCATTTTTAAATAACAATGGGAAATTACCGACAGCAGAACAATACCAAGGACCTCTATTTAATTTAAACCACGACTATCCTTCAACACCTATTCAATCAAAAAAAAATATGCCTTGGCATTTATCCATAAAGAATAAATTAATAAATAAAACCAATGCTAGCATCTATGTTGAAGCTTTAAAGAATTATATTGCAAAAGACATGAAAAATCTGCTTTTTAATTATAAAAAATGGTCTTCTCATAAGCAAAATTGGTACAATGAACCGTGGGTATTCTCTTTACGTGAACCCATTCATGGCATGTATGTTGGCAATGAGAATATTCAAAAAAATTTGTTTGAAGGCACTCAGCTTAATAAAAATTTCTCAACCTATGTTCTCACTTATTTTGATAAAATTTCTGCATATACATTATATAAAATATGGAAAAAAGATGCTCAAAAACCATTTATAGAAAAGCAAAATACTCAGTTTTCTGAAAACTCGATAATTGTTAAGTTAGCTTTCACAACAGCAGATGAGAATTCATGGCCCGTTATGAAAAATGCATTGGCTTGGCCTTTATATATTTCAGTGAATGCAACAGAAGGTTTGGGATCAAATGCAGCACCTAAATTAACAAAAACATATTTTATGCAGTTAGACATTATTGTAAAAGATTCGAAATCATCTCCCAAAACAAACTGGATATTCACAACCCTCGTCTATGATTATATGGCAAAGGGAAATAATATTTGGGATAAAATGATTCCACTTGGAGCACAATGGGGAAATGATCCTGAGATCGATAGTACAAGATATCCAAATGCTGTTTTAAATGAAACTTGGCTTAATCCAAATGCACCAAAGTACTCAAAAATGACTTTAGGCTGGGGAGGACGCTTAGCAGGTCCAAATGATGGAGCTGTTAACAATATTACTTTCAAAGAAAATGGAAAAAATATATTCAAAAAAAACGCACAAAACTCTTCTTGCATGAGTTGTCACGGAGCTTCTCAATGGAATCCTAAAAAACCTGAAATTGGCCTAGAATCAAGCATTTTTCCTTCACCAACAAATGCTTTAACAATGAAAGAAAACAATAAAATTAATTATATAGAATCTTTATCACCCGCATCACAAAATTGGAAAAAATGGTTTCAAAATAAAAGAGGATTCGAAGCACAAAATACAGAGAGCATTGCTTTTGATTATAATATGGTCATTCCATTTCTTTCCTTACCTGCATTTTACACCGTAAAAACAGGAAAAAAACATAGACTCTACAATGATTCGTTTGAAGTGAGCCCACCTTAGTTAAACTCAACAATATTAAAAATAGCTTCATTTGCTTTTTTATAATATTGTTTCCCATTAATTTCAGTCGGTTTAACATATCTGTCATCATCATTTATAATAAATAATTCTTTCTTATTAACAACAGTCATACCTTCTGATTTATTATTAAATTTAAGTGGAATCTCATTATTATAGACAAGAGTTGGGTCACGACCTAAATTTAAATCTTCCAAATTAAGAGTCCATAAATATGCACCAATACTGCCACCTTTAGATTCAAAACTTGTTAAAAGTAAAAGTCTATTATTGAACTTATCCCACTCAATACTTGAAAGACCAACATCTTCTTTTATATATTGATTTGCATTTTCAAAATTATATATAAGTTTAAAATCGTCATTTAAAATAAGACTTTCCTTATTTTCAGAATATGAGACAGAAATTAATTTTATTGTGTACTTAAAATTGTTATAATTATGCCCTTGCTCCCTCACTCCAAAAAGAAGTTTATTTTTTGGCAAAATTGCTAATCCTTCAATTTTAAAATATTCAGGATTATCTAATGCTTGTGCTAATTTTTTTCTAATATTATTAGAAGCTTGCTCTCCTTTTTTAATTTGGACATATTTTACATTATGAAAATCTTTTGTACTCCAATATATTAAAGTACCATTTGCATCATTTTTTTCGATGGGAGTTCGGTCAAACGCAGTCACGGCGAAAATATATTTCTCATCAAGTGAAATTGTAAAATCTTCAAATTTTTGCGGTTGAATGAAATTATAATCTGTGTAGTAGGTTATTTTTTGATGATTAGGATTCCAAATAGATTTATAATCTATAGAAAAAACAGGAGATAAAGGGGGCAATAAGGGTTTGTCATTCCCAAGTACCAATTTATCATCATAAAACACGACTGCAGATGCTTCACAATGCGCTACTTTATGATCTGCTGTCTGAGTTCCTTCAGGAAAACACGTAATAATTCCAGTTTTAGATATTTTTGCATAAACATGATTTATCTCAGAATCAATTAAGTTTTGTTGTTCAGATTGATTTTGCGACACACAAGAAATGAATCCTAATAAAGAAAAAAAAATTAACCTAACTTTCATAGAATCTCCATTATTGAATATTATGAGATAAAACTATTGCTTAATATGTGTGTAAACTCGACTCATACATTGCGTCAAAGGAAAATAAAATGCAAATCTAAGTTTAAAAATGCATAATCTCCATCTCCTAATATTCTTTTTCATGTTTGTCAAAAATTCCACTAAGCTAAGTCAATTGAATGTTTATCTTATTCAAATTATTCTGTAAGTGGAGGTTCCTATGGCAAAAACTGAAGAAGCTAAATATAAGGTAACAATTGCAGATGGGCCTTTTGAGGTAAGAGAATATGAAGAAATGATTGTCGCAACTGTTGAAACTTCAGGAGAACAGAAAGATGCTTTACAAGAAGGATTTTTTCTCCTAGCCAATTATATTTTTGGGAATAATACAACTCAAAAAAAAATACCTATGACCGCTCCCATCAGTCGCAGAAGTGAAAAAATACCCATGACAGTTCCTGTTATTCAAAAAAGAAATGGTGAACATCTTTGGAGTGTTGAATTTGTATTGCCTTCTTATTTTAATTTAGACACAATTCCAACTCCAAATAATTCAAGAGTGCAACTTTTTGAAAGAGAAAAACAAAAGTTTTTAGTCATACGTTATAAAGGTAGAAATACCAAAAAAAATATTCAAGCTCATTTAGATAAAATCATTTCTTATGCGCAAATAAAAGAAATTAAAATAAAAGGCCCTTTTTATCTGTCCTATTATAATCCACCTTGGACGCTTCCTTTTTTACGTAGAAATGAAATAATGTTTGAAATAACTTGAACGAAACAAGCTTGCTAAAACCCTCGCAAAAATAAAAAAGAAATAAAAAATACTGTTTTACTTACAAACAAATTATTTACATTTAATGATGAAGTCAGAGTTGATGGAGTAATTTCAAAAAACTTATAATTGATACTAAAACAAAAAATTAAGCATTTTAAAATACAAAGATCATAGAAAACTTGAAACTCCACAGTAAATTGTAATTGGAAAAAAGAATTAGTACATAGATGCAATTATCATACAAGAAAGGAACCGAAATATAAATTATTGAATTTATTGAATTATTTTATAATAAAATACGTTCACATGCACCACTTGATTCTTTTTTTCCTATGGAGTATGAAGCAAATTACAAAATTTAACCGTCCACTTATTGGGGATTAGACCATAGTTTATGTATTTTTTTAAATACTAAAAGAGAATTATCCCTTTTGATTTACACTGAGGTATTTCACACTGTGATAAATAACAAAGTAATCTCCATTGTAGGCTCTGGATTATCAGGGCTAAGCTGTGCATTAAAACTAGCTGGCTCAAAATTGACCAAAGGCTATACTCTCCGTATTTTTGAGCATGGAGAAAGAGTGGGTGGAAGGGCATATTCAGTTAAAGTGGATGACTTCAGCATAGATTTAGGTGCGGGGCGCTTCTCTCCTGTTTTGCATCCGAATGTTTCACAGCTTATTAATGAATTAGGAGGGAACGTTGAAGTCTTTCCTTTTACAAAAATTGTATGCCCTCACCCACAACATAAGGGATTAAAAGAAATACTGGCTCAATTGAAGTTAAAAATTGTAAGCAGCTATAATGAATCATTTTTTCAATTTTTAAGCAGTCATATGGGAAGTGAAAAAACTCACGCCATGATTAATGGTCTGGGCTATGATTCATTATATTTGCCGCAAATTTCCCCCAAAATAGCATATGATATTATTGAAAAGCATCCGGAAATTCAGTGTTTTTCAGATAATGAAGGTTACGAATGGTTTAATCTGGTTGATGGTTTTTCTGCCTTGGTATCTAATTTGTACGAGCGGGCCGCAGTCTTAGGCGTGGAATTTTATTTCCAACATAAATTAATTAATTTTCAAATAGACTCAAGCAACACACGCCTTGGTTTTTCAGATCCAGAACAACAAGAGGTCTGGCAGAATACTGCATATACCGTATTGGCACTTCCTCCGACCGCAATGTCATCATTAAATGTAGATTTTCCAAATGGCTGGAGCGATTTTACTTATGGTTCTATTCCATTATTCAAAGGGTTTATGTTTTTTGATACGCCATGGTGGAAAGACTATGGTTTAGAGAATAAAGTAACAATTATTGATAATCCATTAAGAAAATTATATTTTAAAAGTGACAAATATATCTTCTTTTACACAGATTGTGCTTATGCCGACTTCTGGCATGATGAAACAAAAAAAGGAGAGTGTGATTTTATAAATACAGTGATGACTTTAATGAGTAATGCATTAAATATCCCTATTAAAGAATTACCTTGGCCGATCAATCATAAATTCAAGTTCTGGCAGAGCGGAGTGGAGTTTGCTTTAGAAACCTCGGGAGAGCACCCGCCTGTTTTATCCAAAAATAATGGAAAAATAATTACGACTTCTGATGCCTATACCCCTCACTGTGGCTGGATGGAGGGCGGCATTATTGCAGGCAGAAATGCGGCTGATTATATATTAAAGCAGCTAGAGGAAGCAGAGTTAGCAGAGGTAGAAATAGAGGTTAATTAATCTATTCTCTGACCTTTGCAAAGTAACTTAATAATTCTAAATTGGTAATTATATTTAATGAGTATTCTGAATTTTCCACGAATTAATTTTAAAGGTGCCGCTAGGCTAAATTTGCCGACTGGAAATAGAAATATTGCCGGCACTTTAGATATTGCAACAAATACTGTTTACCAAGACGGTGTGCTGTTTGATTTAAAGAAACACCCAAGTGCGTTTCATCAGTATTTAAGACAATTGCCCCCTAGGTTTAATTTGCAAGGCATGCCTGATGATTTGGGCATATTTAATCAGGCAGCCGGACATAATTTTCTGGGGAATAATCATTTCTCCTGGGAAAATACACAGATCATTTCCTTGCAAATACAGCCGGGTATTCTACTGGAAAACGACGCCCTGCTTGGGTGTAAGGTTGAATTATGGGGGCATTATAATGAATATTTGCGTACCACATTTAATCGAGCAAGGTGGGTAGAAATTGACCCGAGCCGAGACGATACCTCGCAAATTTATGCCGGGCAGCTATGTATAAAAGAAGCAACAGCGATGGCAAACACTCCCTTTCTATTTTCTTCTGATATTCATTCTGTGCACTCGGTTCGCTGGTATGGTGAAAATCATATTCGGGAAAAACAGCCTCATTTCCTAGAGCCTGAGTTTTCTAAAACAAGGGTATTTCAGTTTTCCATTCCTAAAGATTCTGAGCATTTTATTTTTAATCAGCTTGGGTTTAAATCTGAGTTTTTCGAATATTTGCAACGGGAGTTACAAAGAGATGATGTGTTAGGACTAAGCATTCAATACAGTGTTTTTAATATGTCTACACCACTGCAGCCTGATACGCCTGTGTTTTATGATTTAAGCGGCACCATTGGCTTGTGGCTCAAGCAGGATATGGCAACATTTGCCAATGGCAGGGTTTTATACCCAAAGAATAGCCATGGCTTTGGCCCTGTAACTATTAAAACTCAAGATAACTGGGCAAGTATCAGCATGCCTTGCAGTATTCCATTTATGAGTCGAGAGGCGAAATGCACAGGCCAGCTTACACATGCTCTAGGACCCAAATATTCTCTGGGTGAATTGGAATTAAGGAATAAATCTGGCGTTTTATTAGCGATAATACCTGAAGCAATTTATGGAAAATATTGGAAAACTGCTGGGATTTTTGATGTACCTTTATTAAACAATATGACTGATGATTCACTTATTTTACGTGGTACGGGCAATCAATGGGAAGAATCTGACTGGTTGATCCAGGCTGAGCAAAATGTAATTTCTTTGGAAGCCCCAGACAGGAAAAATCATACGTCTTTTTCTAAGGATTTAAAAATATTTAGCTATTTTCGTGGTAAGCCAAAAGGAAAAAAGGATATCAGTATTTTTATTGAGAATAAATCTGTTGTTAGCACTTCTCAATTAACTCTATCCAGCAATGAAAACGGCCTTGCATTTTTTACTGTCACCAGCGAAAAACCTGGAGTGAGTGAAGTTTTTGTCGACGATCAGCGGAGCAAAATTCTGGTCCGAGTACTCCCTGATGATTGGGCTCTCCTAGATACTCCTGATCACAAGGTAGATTATACTTTTCTGTATGAACAGGTAATGAGTTATTACGAGCTGATTTATCCATTTATGGCTGATAAAGTATTCAGCATGGCAGATCAGTGTAAATGTGAAACCTATGCGCGTTTAATGTGGCAAATGTGTGATCCATTGAATCGTGATAAAAGTTATTACATGCCAAGCACCAGAGAAATGTCTTATGCTAAATCGATACTTTTTCTTAAGTATTTAAGCAATGTTGAAGCCTCTGCCTTAAGTGATCAACACAACTTTACCTTGGCTTCAAATGTAAAACAGAATGAAATAAGCAGCAAAGAAGAATTAGTTCTGGCATTAAAGAAGGCCGTTAATTTAGAACTATCCATTATGCTGCAATATATTTATGCCGCGTATTCTTTGCCAACATTTGCGGCAGGGGAACAATTAATGCTCAGTAATAAATGGAGTTTTGAGCAATTAGCTTTAGTTTGCGGCGGTGCAGACCGCAGGCATAATTCTGGTTGGCGCGGAACAATTCTGGAAATTGCGCATGAGGAAATGATTCACTATCTGGTTGTGAATAATTTATTAATGTCCCTTGGAGAGCCCTTTTTCCCAGGCACACCCTTGTTTGGTTTAAAGGCTACCGAAGTATTCGGCCTTGATACTGAGTTTTCTTTTGAGCCATTTTCTGAAAATGTATTAGCCAAGTTTGTCCGCTTTGAATGGCCTCATTATTTTCCTTCAACAGGGAAATCAATTGCTGAATTTTATGCACTAATTCGCAGGGCATTTGAAAATATTCCGAATTTATTTGCAAATGAATTGGCTAAAACAAGCGGAGAGCATCATTTGTTTTTAAATGAGCTAACCAACAGAAAGTTTCCTGCATATCAGCTAGAAATAAATAACCAAGAAACCGCTTTATTTGCAATTGATTTTGTTACAGAGCAAGGCGAAGGTGGGGCGTCAGATTCACCTTATTATGCTCAAAGCCACTTTAATCGCTTAAGAGAAATTTTGCGCACATTGCTCGCCAGTAAAATCCCATTTGAACCCGCTTTTCCCGTTTTAAAAAACCCCGTATTAGACCCAATGCCGGGCTGTAATACAGTGCTTAATCCGCAGGCCAGACAATTAATGCATTTATATAAAGGCTGCCATGAACTTACCTTTCATATGATGATTCAGCATTTTGAACAAAAGCCTTTAGGGAGTTTGCGCCGCTCAAGATTAATGAATGCGGCAATTGATATTATGTCTGGAATATTAAGGCCTTTGTCAGTGCAGATTATGACATTACCTTCAGGTGTGCCGGGCCGGAATGCAGGCCCGCCTGTGCCTCAGGCGATTCAATTTGAATTGATTACGGATTATGGAGCCGGCTGTGTGATGCTTGCACAGCAATGCAGAGCGCTTGCAAAATTTGCTAGAGAAATACAGCTTATTCAACCGGCAATCGCTCAAATCGAATTACTTGAATTTTATGACAAACAAATGATGGAACTTGCAACCGGTAAACTTTCACGTGAGGGCTGAAAAAATGAAAAAAATCATTATTGTCGGAGGTGGCTTAGCAGGGAGCTTAACAGCCATATATTTAGCTAGGCGCGGCTATGAAGTACATGTTTTCGAAAAACGCGGCGATCCTTTTTTGGCATTATCAGAATATGTGGATCAAGTGAGTTCACGAGCCATTGGTGTGAGTATGACGGTGCGCGGTATTCAGGCGGTTTTAAATGCAGGTATTCCGAAAAGAGAGCTGGATTTATGTGGAATTCCTATTTCAGGGATGTCTTTCTATATTGCTGGAAAATTCAGAACCAGAAATTTGCCACCACTGGATACACTTTCTCCTCTTTCATTAAGCAGAGCAGACTTTCAGAAATTATTAAATAAATATGCAGCGATTAATAATGTTCAGTACCACTATGGACAACGTTGCTTAGAAGTTAATTTAGATGAAAAGACTATTATTACTAAAGATAATAATGGGCAAATTGCCGAGCATAAAGGTGATTTATTAATTGGTGCTGATGGCGCTCGATCTTGCGTACGCCAGGCCATGCAAAACAATTGTCGCCGGTTTGAATATCAGCAATCTTTTTTTAAGCATGGTTATAAAACACTCGTTATTTCTGATGCCAGTCAGCTTAATTTAAGAAAAGATTTGCTTTACTTTTTTGGAATGGATTCAGGTGGATTATTTGCCGGACGAGCCGCTACCATTCCTGATGGCAGTATTAGCTTTGCAGTTTGTCTACCTTATCAGGGTGAAATCAGTTTACAGACCAAAGATACAGCAACCATGAGGCGTTTTTTTGATAAATATTATCCCATGCTGCCTGAGGCCACCAGAAAAGAATTGCTCTCGCAATTTATCGAAAAACCAAGCAATGATTTAATTAATGTTAAATCATCTGTTTTTCATTATAAACAGAATGCATTAATTCTGGGAGATTCTGCCCATGCTACAGCTCCTTTTCTAGGGCAGGGAATGAATATGGCACTGGAAGATGCTTATATCCTAGATTCATTATTTGAAAAGTATGATGGTCATATTGAAAAAATTCTGCCTGAATTTAATGTTTTAAGAAAAATTGAGGCCGATGCAATGCAAATTATGGCTATTAATAATTATGAAGTATTGAGCCGTTCTAATCCTATTTTCTTTATGCGTTCAAAATATTTGCGTTATATGAGTCATAAATTCCCTGCCAATTATCCTCCGGATATGGCTGAAAAGCTTTATTTTACCTCGATGGCTTATAGTGAGCTTAGAAATATCCAGCAGAAGCAAAATGTTTGGTACAAACTAGGGAGAGTAAACTAGTTCTTTAGAAGATTTTAATAAAAAATTTATTCCGCTGATACAATTATTTAGCGGGCATGTCGACATCAGCCGTACCTGGTATGGCTCTATTGCGTAAGGAATTTTAAGATGGTTTCAGATAAAAACACTCCACCGCGCTTACCTGTGCAATGGAGCAGCAGCTATATTTCTTACTGGCAACCTATGCAGCAAGAAGATCAAATCACCTCGGGTATTTGCTGGTTTGATTATGATCAAAACCGCTGCCGGATCGATGGTTTGTTTAATCCGTGGTCTGAGGTAAAAACAGGCCATCGTTTGTGGATGTCAGAAATTGTAACCGCTGGCGAAGGGAAAACAAAGAAATCTAAAATTGCTTACTATCGTGAGCCGGCTCAAGGTGAGACGGAATATGATGCGGTTGTGCTTGATGATGATGTAGAAGCATGTCATGAAGTCTTATTAGCACAAGATATTTTGTTGCAATACCAGGCAAGCTATGCAGGAAGCCAGCATTTGTTAGGTAGAGAAACAGACGCTTGGACTTTTACCAAGCCTGGCAAGGGGCCTTCGACCTATTATTTTGTAAAAGGCACCAATCAATTGATCAGGATGGTGACGGGAGATCCTGAAGTACATGCTTCTGTTCGTGATTTTCCCAATTTTACAACTCATACTATTCCTGATGAGATTTTCTCAAACGACGTTTAAAAGCGATTGAGTTTAATTGAGCTGATGATATTTTCGTTAGTTTTATTAAATAGCAGGTTGAGAAAGTGAGAGGTTCACTTTTAATTATTTTCAGAGTCGACTGTTAAAAATGCTTTTTTGGCAACTTCACCAATTAAATTTGTTGCAACACCATCAAAAGTACCACCAATAAAAGCACCTAATAATGGCACAGCTTTACCAATATTTACGGCGCTTTTCTCACCAAACTTTGTTAAAAGCTTAAAACCAACTGCTTTATTTATTTGCTGAATTGTTTCTAAACTCAATTTATGAATCACATTATGAAATATTTTTGACCCGATATCGATTCCTACATTTTTTAAAATATCCCCTCCCGCAGAACCACACATACATGCAAATATCATGGTTTTTACACGATCATCTTTCACATCATAACCATTCATAATTGCAATTGCGGCAATCATTCTAACTTGTACAAACATGACACTTGCTAAATTAACAGGAATAGCTACAGGGACAGTAACAAATCCTCCTAAACCAGAAGCAAAACCAAATGCCGCTGCTTTGGTATTTTGCCACCTGATAAGAGAATCAACCTGTTCTGCACGAGTCCCTTTTTGTTTTAAATAGTCTTCTGCAAGAGAATATGCACTGTCTAAGCCAGGAAGAGATTGGGTAATTGCCTTACTATAAGCCCAATCAAGAGCTTTCATAATTAGAGATTCATTTAACTTATTTGACATAAATTTGCTTTCTCGACCTTTAAATATGCTATGCAACAACTCTATTAAAAAAAACAAATTGCTTTATAGCATATAAAATAAAGAAAAAGCAGTTTTCTTTATTTATAAGAACGCACGCCAAAGCAATGCACCCACGATACCACCTACCACAGGTCCAAAAACAGGGATCCATGCATACGACCAATCTGATTTCCCTTTGCCAGCTATCGGTAAAAGAGCATGCGCTAAACGAGGAGCTAAATCTCTTGCAGGGTTAATGGCGCAGCCTGTTACTCCCCCTAAAGAAAGAACGACCGCCCAAACTAAAAGTCCTACAAAATAAGGTCCCATTGCAGGTGAAATCTCTCCATTGTTTGTTGCTTTACCGAAAATAGCACCAATTCCAAAAACAAGAACGCAAGTACCAATGACTTCATTCAAAAAATTTGTTGCAGAATTACGAATAGCGGGTCCTGTTGAAAAAACAGCTAAGATAGTCGCAGGATCTTTTGTTTCTTTCCAATGTGAAAAATATGCTAACCAAACTATGATCGCACCAACAAAACATCCAAAGAATTGAGCTAAAATTATGGGTATTATTTGAGAAAACTCATAAATTCCACCCAGCAAATACTTAGCTAAAGTGACTGCTGGGTTAAGATCTGCTTGTATTGATCCAGTCGATTTAGCGACAAAAACTGCGCCCATCACTGCAAATCCCCAGCCTATTGCGATAGCCAACCAACCAGCATTTAACCCTTTAGATTTTTCGAGAACACAGTTTGCAACAACCCCTCCCCCAAAAACCATTAAAAAAATGCACCCTAAAAACTCACCCAATGCTATATCTTCCATGAATTATTTCTCCAGTTTAATAAATATACATAATATTCAAGTAACATTAAATTGATTTCTAAGAGAATTAGTATAAAAAATCAGTATTTATAAAAAACACCATTTTTTATTATTTGTCTATTAAACATTTATTTTTTTTATATTTAAAATTTGATTATTTTTTAATCACATTTTAATCCTCACTGTTTAATTTTATTTACCGAATTATTTTTACTAAATTTTTAAATAAAAAATGTCTATAGAATAAAGTTATTTTGTCAATATAATTCATAAAAAAGGGAAAGCTCCTAACAACACCTTTACACATCCTAAAAATACAGGTTAATACAAATACGATCGCTTTATGTATAATGAATGCAGGAGACTGATATTCTGCTTTGTATAAATGAGTGATCATTTTCATACAAGAAAGGAACAAACAAATGATTGGATCATTACGTGGAATATTAATTGGTAAAAATCCAGAAAATATTCTTTTAGATGTTGCTGGAGTTGGTTATGAATTAGAAGTACCAGCTTCGACATTGTGTTTGCTTCCTCAACTACAACAAGAAGCATATGTTTTCGTATTAACTCACGTTAGAGAAGATGCAATCCGCTTGTTTGGTTTTATTTCTACATTCGACAAAAAAGTATTCCAAGAACTCATTTCTGTTTCGGGTGTGGGTCCAAAGGCTGCACTTGCACTTTTAGGATCCGTTGATGGATATGAGCTTTGTGAAATCATCAACTGTGCTCAAATTGCTAAATTAACAGCCATTCCAGGTATTGGTCCAAAAACGGCGGAAAGACTTATCTTAGAATTAAAAACCAAAGTACAAAAATTACTTGCGCGCCATAAAGATGATGTTGAAATACAAAAATCAAATATCACAAAAAATATAGCAGGCTCCATTGTAAACGAAAATAAAATTTCTCAAAAAGTTGAACTGAAAATAATTCGCAGACAAATTGTTGAAGATCTTAAAAGTGGACTTGCAAATCTAGGCTATAAAGACAAACAATATACCGAAGTTGTCAATAGTTTTGAGCATCGTATGCAACTAGGAGAAGAAATTACCTTAGAACTTGCATTAAAAGAAGCACTCTGTAAATTGTCAGAGCGAATCTTACAAAAAAATTAAGGTAACAAAAAATGGAAACAAGTATTCATGCGAATTTTGAATCCCCAATAGCCGTGCAGGAACTTGCTAAAGAAACAATTGAGCCTCATACAAATCTTAGGCCAAAAAGTTTTGAAGAATATCCTGGGCAAGAGCGAATTTGTGAAAATTTAAAAATATATACTAAAGCCGCAAAAATTCGTGGAAAAATGCTTGATCACTGTCTTTTTCATGGCCCCCCTGGGCTTGGAAAAACGACACTGGCAGGCATTATCGCCGAAAGCATGGATTGCCAAATTAAAATAACTTCAGGTCCCGTCATTGAAAGAGCTGCTGATTTAATGGGAATTTTGGCGAGTCTAGAAAGTCGCACAATCTTATTTATTGACGAAATTCATAGACTCCCAGCAAATGTAGAAGAAATTCTTTATTCAGCAATGGAAGATATGCGCCTTGATATTTTAATTGGACAAGGTCCTACAGCAAGGACTGTTAAGTTCGATTTACCTCCATTTTGCCTAATTGGAGCCACAACACGCGCAGGCTCCATTTCAGCACCTTTAAGAGATCGTTTTGGTATACAAGAACATCTCGATTATTATTCTTATGAATCCTTAACAAAAATTATTTTGCGAAGCGCAAAAATAATGGGCACACTTATCGACGAACAAGCAGCCCTTCTTTTAGCAAAAAGATGCCGAGGCACCCCACGCATAGCAAATCAACTTCTACGGAGAGTTCTCGATTTTGCCCTCGTCGCTGAAAAAGACAGAATAGATCTTGCAATTATTGATAAAGCTCTCAATCGACTGGGAGTTGATTGTGAAGGACTTTCCCATATGGACAGAGATTTTTTAAGAATAATGCATGAACGATACGAGGGAGGGCCAGTTGGATTAGAAGCAATATCTGCTGCGCTAAATGAAGAAAAAAGCACACTAGAAGATGTTTATGAGCCTTATTTAGTTTATCGAGGATTTATCTTAAGAACAGCACGTGGCCGTATGCTTTCTACTACAGGAAAAGAACATTTAAAGAATATTCAATCATAGCTTACTTTGATTGAATATTTTTATACAAATGACATTGCCTAATACAAACCATGGTCGTTTTTGCTTATCAATATCACTGATATCATCTTTAGGGACCCCAATGTATTCTTTATTATTTACAATACGTGCAATAGCACGAATTTCTCCTCCCCCACATGTAGGTAAAAGACTTTCATAATTTTCAGCGTTTGAAACTGAAGAAAAAGGTAAAAAAACTTCGGTTTTTCTGAAGAGAACCTTATTCCCTTTGTTAAAAGTAAACGCTAAAATTTCACTGGGATTTGGATTATCAAGCAATACCACTTCAATTGGTGTGAAATCCATATACCAAATTGAAGAAAGTGTTCTCATTTTTTTTCCATCAATATATTCAATCTCTTGTATTATAAATCGCCAATTGTCTTGATCATAGTACTCAAACCAAGATCTTTTTATGGGTATAAAAATGGGTTGAATAAAATTGTTTCTTCCTGTATTTACTTGATTTTTTGTGGACTCGCACGAAATAAAAAATGAGAGTAGCATATAAGTCAAAAATTTTGCTAATGAAGAATGGTATCGTATGCACATAGTGACCTTTGTGATGACCTCGCTTGGGTACTCTTTGCGCTATCGGATTGAAACGAATTTAATTAAGGCAGAAAAGAATGAGCAAAACAGCAAATGCAGAACCGAATTTAATAAGAAATTTTTGTATAATTGCGCATATAGACCATGGAAAATCAACCCTCGCTGACCGCTTGCTTGAAATGACTGGTGCAGTCGCAGATAGAGATAAACAAGCTCAAATTCTTGATAGCATGGACTTAGAGCGCGAAAGAGGAATTACGATTAAAGCTCAAACTGCAACTGTTGATTATCTTGCCAAAGATGGAAAGATTTATACTTTAAATTTAATCGACACCCCTGGTCATGTGGACTTTACATATGAAGTGAGTCGCAGTTTAACTGCATGTGAAGGAGCTCTCCTTGTCGTTGATGCAACTCAAGGAGTTGAAGCTCAAACTGTTGCCAATGTTTACTTAGCTGCCGATAATAATGTTGAAGTTTTACCTGTTATTAATAAAGCCGATTTACCAAGTGCAGATTATGAGCGAGTTTGCATACAAATAGAAGAAGAACTTGCAATTGATACAACCCACGCAATTAAATGCAGTGCTAAAACGGGAATGGGTGTACCTGACATTCTAGAAGCTATTATTCATAATATTCCAGCTCCTGTGGATACGCGTGAGCAACCCTTACGCGCTCTTATATTTGATAGCTGGTTTGACACCTATCAAGGAGTCATTGTTCTCGTCAGAGTCGTCGATGGGCAAGTCAAAACTGGCGATCAAATTAAAATGAAGCACTCCAACAAAGTTTTTGAAGTGCAAAAACTAGGAATTATGTGCGTTAAAGCATTTCCAAGGGACAGTTTAAGTGCTGGCGAAGTGGGTTATATAATTGCAAACGTAAAAGATGTTAAAGATTCACGCGTGGGCGATACCATATGTCATGCAAATTCAGAAGTCGATGCACTTCCAGGTTTTAAAAAAGCAAAGCAGATGGTTTTCGCAGGAATATTCCCAGTTGAAACAAACCATTATGAATCACTTAAAGACGCACTTGCAAAACTAACTTTAAATGACAGCTCTCTGAGCTATGAGCCCGAAACATCCGTTGCTTTAGGCTTTGGCTTTCGCTGTGGTTTTCTAGGACTTTTGCATATGGAAATCATTCAAGAACGCCTTGAACGCGAATACAATATGAATGTCATTTTCACAGCTCCAACCTGCGTTTACATCGTGGAAACAACAAAAGGCGAAGAGCTCAAAGTTGATAACCCTGCAAATCTACCGCCACCCACAAGCATTGCTAAATTTTCAGAACCTGTTGTTAAAGCAACCTTTCATATGCCGCAAGAACACCTTGGAACTGTAATGTCTTTATTGGTTGAACGTCGTGGTGTTCAAACAAAGATGGAATATTTGTCTCAAAGTCGTGTCATGCTTCAATATGAGTTGCCTTTAAACGAAATGGTATTCGATTTTTTTGATAGATTAAAGAGTATTTCTCGTGGCTATGCCAGTATGGATTATGAATTTTTATGCTATAAAGAAAGTGATCTTGTTAAGTTAGACATTCTTGTCAATGGCGAAGCCCTCGATGCCCTCTCTTGTATTGTTCATCGTAGCAACTCATTTGAACGAGGACGTTTGCTCGTTAAAAAACTGAGAGGCGTCATTCCTCGTCAACAGTTTGAAGTCGCCTTACAAGCAGCTATAGGTTCTAAGATTATCGCCCGAGAAACATTAAGTGCAATGCGTAAAGACGTAACTGCAAAATGCTATGGTGGGGATATTTCACGTAAGCGCAAATTGCTAGATAAGCAAAAAGAAGGCAAAAAGCGTATGAAACAAGTTGGAAGTGTTGAAATTCCTCAAGAAGCATTTATGGCAATACTTAATCTATCAGATGTGGAATAATGGAACAAAGTAAAAATAAAATTTTCTTTTTGATTTTTTTGGTATTGTTTGAATTTGCTGTTTACTTATCAAATGATATGATTCTTCCTGCTCTTACAGCAGTCGTGCAGGATTTCAAAGCACCAGAAGGCCTTATTCCGCTGTCTCTTGGTATCTTTTTGGTTGGTTCTTTATCCATTCAACTCATTGTAGGCCCATTTTCAGACAGGTTCGGCAGACGCCCCACAATGTTTTTTGGTGGAGTCGTTGTTCTTATTGGTAATATTCTAGGCGCAATTGCGCCCAATATGTTTCTCTTTTTTATTGCACGAATTTTACAAGGAATGGGTCCTTGTTTTATAGGTGTTGCAGGTTATGCTTGTGTGCATGAGCTCTACAAAGAAAAAGAAGCAATACACGTCATCTCTTGGATGGCATCAGTCGCTTTACTTGCCCCCATGATGGGACCCATTCTTGGCAGTTTCATAATGCTCTTTGCAGGTTGGCGTACCATATTTATAACAACTTTTATTTTATGTTTTATTGGTCTAATTGGTCTTTGGTTCTGCATGCCTGAGACATTAAATAAGAGTAAAGCTCGTCAAATTAATTTTAAAGATATTATTATAAATTATATTGAAATCATTAAAGTCAAAAGATTTCTTTATGGCAGCTTAAGTTATGGATTTTTATTTGGTGCACTCATGATTTGGATTTCGAGCTCACCACTTATTTTAATGGATATGATGGGACTCAATGCCACTGAATTTAGTTTAGTGCAGATTCCAATTTTTATGTCATTTATTTTAGGAACCTTTATTCTTCGTTACCTTACGAATTTACTTCCGATTGAAAAATGCATGTTTATTGGTTTGATTATTTGTTTACTTGGGTTTTTAATACTTATTTGTACAACTTTTTTAAATCCAACTAGCATTCTTCTTTTGATTATATCAATAGCAATATTTGATTTCGGTTATGGTATTCTAGCGGCCCCACTCAATCGAATTGTACTCGATTCCACTCACCATTCAAAAGGAATTGCCTCTGCGTTATTCTATTTTATTTCTTTTGCTATTGGTTCGACGACCTGTGCACTCTATGGATTTATTTATAATGGAAAAATATTTTCATTTACGTTTTTTATCAGTATGACAATGCTTATTTCATTTGCACTCCTTCTAAAAATGCGCAGAGAAAAGTCCGAATGATCCAAGCATTCTTTGCCTCTTTCTTTGCTTTAGTTTATCGAATACGATGAGCTAAACTCATGCAAAAAAAAGAGGTTCTTTATGTCGGCTCATCGTTGCCAAGAAATTATAAGAATTTTATCTGAATATTCGTTAAAGACCGAGTTTCAGCAAGAAAGACAAATTGCAAGAGAGCTTTATTCCATAGCAACGGGTAAAGTGAATGACGATGATCCTTTCTTTGAACAGCGCATGGCTTCATTTCAAGAGTTTTTTATTTTTGAATATAGACTTTCAGAAGGATTTTCAGGTTCAACGGTGTTTGAAACATTTTTATACAATGGACAATCGTGTTTTACCCTCGATGAAATTATCAAATATGAGCAATTACGCAGTTTCCGCCACTCACTCTTCCAAGTTGAATCACATAAAGATGAATCACTAATTGTAACAGATTTACTCGCAGAAAGGACAGATACCGTCTATCCATTACCTGAGTATTCATTCGCAGGTTTTGATATAAAACAAATTTTTGAAGGCCGCCTCATTTCATTTGATAACGTAAATTATTTTACCAAAGCTTTTATTTTACACTCTAAACTTGTTAAGCATATTATTGAAAAAAATGTAAATGAATTTTTAAAAGGAACAAGTTTTTGCCAAGCAAAAAATAGAATTGATTGGCGTGAAGAACTTGGCAGAAGAAATGGTTTACTTTATTCAGTAACAGAACAAAAATTACAAATTCAAAGCGCAGAAAAAAAGAAATCAATTGACTTATTAAATGTCACAAAGAAATTAGCTGAAATGCCACGAATAATC
Organism: Fluviispira multicolorata; assembly: GCF_009208585.1. Classification (GTDB taxonomy): domain Bacteria; phylum Bdellovibrionota_B; class Oligoflexia; order Silvanigrellales; family Silvanigrellaceae; genus Silvanigrella; species Silvanigrella multicolorata. The sequence continues at coordinate 390,377 of NZ_WFLN01000004.1, read as the reverse complement.
AGTTCAAGAAATTTAGTCATGGCGTTGGGAACTCAAGAAGATATTTCACCATTTGTACCAGAAACCCCGTTCTATGATGTTTTACCACTTTTACATGGCTTAGCATATTGTGAAATAAGAAGTTTCCGCTACAAACACATTGATCCCATTAAAGTTTATGAAATGGGGACAGATAAATCACTTGACATTCCAGGCATCCCTAAAGTAACAAAACCTGCACTTGAGGATGATGTTGGAAAATATGGACTCAAGACTCTCTAAATTGAATTAAAGTAATTTCAGAATCCGCATCAAGACGAGCTGGTGGTCCCCAATAGCCCGTTCCACGACTCACATAAACCCACATTTTATTAAATAAAGTCAGACCAGGATGAAAAGGCTGAAGAAGACGAATCAACCAACTGCCAGGCCACAATTGACCTCCATGCGTGTGTCCAGATAATTGTAAATCATAATAATCAAGCTCAGCAGAAGAAAAAGCACTGTTCGGTTGATGGGCAAGAAGAATTTTTAAATCTGCATTTTTGGGAGCACCAATAATAGATTTTTTAGGATTGCTCTTTTGCATAATATCAAATCTATCTGCATTTAAGTCTGTAACTCCTCCAATAACAAGTTGAGCTCTACCAATTTTTAAGAGCCTATGTTCATTTTCTAAAAAGGTATAGCCCAGTTCTTCCATATAACGTGCCCAGCCTTTTGCATCCCAATAATATTCATGATTGCCATTTACATAAAAAAGACCTCTTTTACTTTTTATTCCACCTAAAGGAGCAACCCAGTCTGTTAACTGTGAAACAAATCCATCTACGAGATCTCCTGTGATAACAATAATATCTGCCTTTAATTCATTTATTTTTTCGACAACACTCTCTACATATTCTTTTCCAATGGTTTGCCCCACATGCAGATCGGTAATTTGCACAATTGAAAGGGATTTTAAATCGGGGTGAAGATTTTGAATAGGCACAAAAACTTGTTTAACTTGAGGAACTCTACGCGCATTGAAAAATGCTCTCCCAGTTAAACAAAAAGAAACTGCAAAGGCAATTACGAAAAAGAAGCGTCTTCTATCTTTATTAATATTTTCTTCATCAACTAGTTTTTTTAATTTTTCTATATAATTTTTTCTTTTTATTGCATAAAATATTTTTTTAACAATTAAAAAGCAGTCAACCGTAAAAAAACTCACTATCATTAAAAGCAATAAAGCCAGAAATGAATAACTTACCCATACGATAATATGAAAGTACTCAGGAATAAATTTTTGATTTCTAAATATTCTTCCTCCAAAAAATCCAGCGGCAATTGTGACAATGTAAAAAAAGATTACAAATCTAATCATATATTTATTTTTAGGTTTAAATACAATTGATAAACAGCGGACTAAATAAAAGTAAGACAAAAACAAAAAAGTAAAAATAAATACGATAAAAGCAACCATTTGCATCACAATACCTTTAATTAATTATTTTTTATAAAAATCATTTAAAATATTTTCAATTCTTCTAGGCAGTGGAAAGTCATCATCATATAATATCCAATTCTTAGTTGACGAACCCTCAAAGCTTTGTACTTTATAGCTTAAAAAATTTTCATTGGAAATCAAACTATCCCGTTTTATTTTCAAAAACTTCACAAAACTTTGTGCTAAACTTTCTTGCACAGTATCCGCAACCAAGGAAGCTCCCATCCTATCGTAATATGTTACATTAGCTGGAATCATAAATTTAAGATCAGGAACAACTTTTTTTAATTTTAAATACTCTGAACGAAAGACTACGGCTGCTTCAATTTTATTTCCTAAAAATGCAAGTTCAAGTGGATAATCAATATTGGTACTTTGCAATTTTAAATTTTGCAACCACTTTAAACTCGCCTCTGGGATAAACCATGAAGTACTTGTTATTTCTTTTCCCGTAGCAAGCAATGCAATCAATAATTGATGCTTAGGAGAATTTGACACAAAAACACGCTGACGCCAATAAGGATTTTCATCAGGATTGATTAAAAGATCCCAATTGATTTGATTTTGCTTTAAGGAAAAGGATTTTCTTTTATATGCAATTCCCATAGGATCGATCAATAAAGTAACATATGAACGACCATCTAAATTTAGCTTTGATCTTTGATCAAGAGGAAATTTGGGATTTACAATTGAAATAGAGTCATCTGTTAAAGATCTTAATAACCTCTGCAAGGAAAGCCTTTGCAAATTACGTTCATCTGCAATTATCACATCATAATTTCGCAAACCTGCTCTTAACCTTGAGTCATATTCATATCGACTGCCAATAAATTCAACTCGCACATTTGTATGTGTCTCTTCTTCAAATTGTGACACAATTTTTGGGGACAACACTCCCATTGGAGCCAAGACATTGAGAATTGGCTTAAATGCCACAGCCCAACACATATTCGTAAAAACACATAAAACAGCGATGAAATATAAACGAAACAAAATGACTTCTCCTTTCATCTGCAATTGATCTTATTGGGACATTATGGCACAAAAGCACTCTTGATGCTTGATGGAGATGAAAAAGCAACTAACAAGGATAAATTGAGAAATGGCAAAATTTAGATACATTGACGCAGATGAAAACAGCCGCGATCCTTTTGCAACACAAAGTAATGTTGCGAATGAGTTCGAAGAATTACTAAAAGATGATAAAAATATTCCAACAGCACGTAGATACCGTATGGGTGAATCCATTACTGGAAATGTTATTTCGGCAAGTCCTGAGTTTATTTTTATCGATTTAGGTGGGAAAAGCTCAGGCTCCCTTTCTACCGAAGAATACACAAGTGCTGGATTATCTGCTCCAAAAATAGGAGATAGCATTTCTGCATTTGTACGTTCTGACAACGGTTCTGAAATTCTTTTAACACGAACTTTGCGTCGCAACGAAGCAGATGATTCACTTCTAAGAAATGCATTTGAAGCACGTATTCCTGTAGAAGCAAAAGTTGAAAAGACAATCAAAGGAGGCTTTGAAGCCACTATTGGTGCAAAGCGTTGCTTTATTCCTCTCGGACAAATGGATATCGCACACTTTGACAATCCTGAAGTTTATGTAGGTAATACCTTTAAATTTTTAATATCTGAATTCAAAGGTCGCAACATTGTTTTGACACGCAAAGCAATATTACGTGAAGAAATGGACAGCAAAATTGAATCTGTTCTACAAGGACTGGCAGTCGGACAAAATCACTTTGTAACTGTCACCCGCCTCGTTGATTTTGGTGCATTTGCTTCAATTGAAGGAGTAGAGGCTCTCATTCCATTAAGCGAAATGGGCTGGAAACGCATTAAAAAAGCAAGTGAAGTTGTTAGCCTAGGCGAGCAAGTCACTGTAAAAATCATTAAAATCGAACGTACACCAAAATTAAAAATTGCTCTGAGCCTTAAAGAAGCGGGTGAAGATCCTTGGATTGCCAATGCCACTCGCCTTCATCCTGGGGAAGTTCTCCAAGGTACAGTTGTGCGTATGATTGATGGAGGCGCTTTTGTCAACGTCGCTGAAGGCGTGGACGGACTCGTTCCAATAAGCCAAATTACTTGGGAAAAAAGAATCAATCACCCTAAAGATATATTACAGGTGGGACAATCTGTTAAAGTGCACGTTATGACTGCCGACTTAGGAGCTCATCGATTGAGTCTTTCTATTAAAGGACCAATGCCTGAAGAACTTGCAAATAAGTTCAAAAGCAAGAAGCATAATGAGTCTTCATTGAGTGAAGAAGAAAGAACTCTCATGAAGCAGTGGGAAGATTATAAAGCAAATGATGCAAAAGTCTTTACACCAGCGAATAGAGAAGATACAAATATTTTTGCTGCTGCTTTCACCAAAGCAAGCAAGAAAAAGTAACAAAACCTATACAAATTCTTATAAATATGCTAGGTTTGTGCGGGTTTCATACCCGCATCATTTTTTATTATTTAACTTAGCCAAATTATTGGCTTTTCCCGTAAAATTTTAAGCTGAGCTTTCAATTTTTGCGGCCCACAGAAAGGTGTTTTGCGCATATGGCAAGTCTTCACTCCGACGTCTCTAAGAAAAAAGTAAACTACAACTCCCTCGAATGGCTTGACGAAGACGTAGATTTCTTATCTCAAGAAGAAATTCCTGATGGCTTTGCAGCTCTTTTTAAAGCTCAAGAAGAGTCACAAAGTGTAGTTAAGGAAGGCCAAGTTGTTAAAGGCCGTATCATTGAAATTAAAGATGAAAATGTTGTTATCGACATTGGTCATAAGTCTGCTGGCGAAATTCCAAAAAGCGAATTCACAGCTGAAAATACAGTTTTCTCACTTAAAGTTGGTGATGTTGTTGACGTTTTTGTTGACGTTTTCGAAGACGACGAAGGTGAACTTGTTCTTTCTAAAGACAAAGCAGACATGCTCAAAGCTTGGGATCGCATTTCTGAAGCATTTGAAAAAGATGAACTTGTTGAAGGTAAAATTGTTGGACGCGTAAAAGGTGGTCTTTCTGTCGATATCGGCGTTAAAGCATTCCTCCCAGGCTCCCAAGTTGATCTTCGCCCTGTGCGCAACCTTGAAAAACTTCTTGGTCAAGTTCTTCAGTTCAAAATCATTAAATTTAATAAAAAACGTGGAAACATCGTTCTTTCCCGTCGTGTTCTTCTTGAACAAGACCGTGAACGTATGAGAAGCGAAACTCTAAAAGGTCTTCAAGTTGGCTCATCCATGATCGGTATTGTTAAAAACATCACTGATTACGGTGCGTTCATTGACCTTGGTGGAATTGATGGACTCCTTCATATCACAGATATGTCTTGGGGACGCCTCAACAGCCCATCTGAAATCCTTAATGTTGGTGACGAAATCAATGTTAAAGTGCTCAGCTTTGACCCAGGCAGCAACCGAGTTTCTCTTGGCTTGAAACAACTTCAAAATGACCCATGGGTTTCTGTTGCTGAAAAATATGCTTCTGCACAACGCCTTCGCGGAAAAGTTGTAAGCTTAACTGACTACGGCGCATTTGTTGAACTTGAGCCAGGAGTTGAAGGTCTTATCCACGTTACTGAAATGACTTGGAACCGTCGCATCAAACATCCAAGCAAAATCGTTAACATCGGTGACGAAGTGGATGTTGTTGTTTTAGCTGTTGATCTTGAAAACCACCGCATTTCTCTTGGTATGAAACAAACTGAACCAAACCCTTGGGAAATTGTTACTCAAAAATACCAAGTTAACGACGTAATTCGCGGAAAAATCCGTAATATTACAGATTTCGGAATCTTTGTAGGCATCGAAGAAGGCGTTGATGGACTTATCCACGTTTCTGACATCAGCTACACAGAACGCATTAAGCATCCACAAGACCTTTATAAAAAAGGCGACGAAGTGGAAGCTAAAGTTCTCCAAATTGACGTTGAAAATATGCGCTTCTCCCTCGGAATCAAACAGCTTGGCGAAGATCCATATGAATTGGCTGCTAAAAAGTTTGTTCCTGGAACAAAAGGCAAAGGTAAAATCACTCGTATTGCTGAATTCGGTGCATTCGTTGAAATTGCTCCTGGCGTAGAAGGTCTTGTTCACACAAGTGAACTCGAAAATCCAAATACAGCTGTTGACACTGAAATCGACTATGTTGTTCTCAGTGTAGACTTTGCTGAACGTCGTTTTGAACTTTCTCAAAAGGCAGCAACGCGCGGTCTTGATGAAACACATAATAAGGCAATTCAAGCAGCTCTCAACAATGAAACTGCTCCACAAAACAGTTTTGCTGAAGCATTTGCTCGCGCAAAAGCAACCAAAGACAGCAACTAATAAAGTTTGCATTATAAGTTCTTTAAAGCTCTCACAGGATTGTGATATGGTCACAGGATTGTGAGAGCTTTTTTTTAAGCTTTTTATCTTAAACAAGAATAGAAAGAATGAACATGAACGATTTGCAAGTTAACAAGCGGCCTCGTATTATTTTAACTGTTTTATCAACTATTGGCGCTATTTCTATATTATTTATAATATTATTCGTTTCTTTTTTGGCATATACAATTCACTCAATTTCGGGCGGAATGAAAAATCTGTCATCAACTTTAAACAATCAAACTTCAGCAACAGGTATTAATTTTACTGTTCCTGCTAGTAACACTGAATATATTGCAGGAATTAAACTCAGTGGTGAAATCAATTCAACGCTTGCTAATGAAGTCATTGAAAAACTTGAAACAGCAAAAGATGACAAAAACGCGGTTGGCGTTCTTTTTGAAGTAAGCAGTCCAGGCGGCACAGTCGTTCCTAGCCAAGAAATGTATGATGCCATTAATGACTTTCGTGCAAAAAAGCCTGTGGTCGTTTATGTTAGAGAATTAGCTGCAAGTGGAGCTTATTACTCAAGCGCATCTGCAGATAAAATCATTGCAAATCGAGGAAGTCTAATTGGAAGTATTGGTGTTATTATAAGTAATATTGAGGCCGATAAACTCATGACTTTTTTAAAACTAAATCCTATCACCTTAAAAACAGGTGCACTCAAAGATGCTGGCTCCCCAACCCGCTCCATGAATGAAAATGACAAAAAATACCTGCAAACTCTTATCGAAAATATGCGCACACAATTTGTTGCCGATGTAAAAGCTGGCAGAAAATTGCCTGATTCAACTTTATCTTTTATGTCAGATGGAAGAGTGGTTCTTGCTAATGAAGCGTTAAAACTAAAATTAATTGACGGTATTGGCACTAAACAAACAGCTCTCGCTGAAATAGCAAATTTAGCAAAACTTAAGAAAACTCCAGAATTGTTTTACTACGAAAACATTCAGCCCTTTTCAGACCTATTCACTCAAAAATTAATTGGTGGAACGACACGGGTTTTAACAGAAACGGCAGGTAATTTATTTTTAAAATCAGAAAAACACTCTCAATTGCCAAAAACTCAACTTTAAATATAAAATCCGAGCGAACTCCCGATCGTTTGTATGATTATCATCACACAACCAACCGCTAAAATAAGAACCATTGGTGAAAGATCATAATAACCTTGTTGATTTTTCACTAAAAGTTTTGGAAATTTTCTGACAAGCATGCGACATGGAGGGGCTGTGATCGCATTGAGAAAACCCACAATAGGATTAGATGGATTTGCACCTACCAAGCTCAAAACTCCTGTAATAACTAAACATAACATATAAAAATAAAGTAAATAATAAGCAATTTTAAAAATAATTTCGATCAATAGCATATTCTCTCCTTAAGGAAGAATAAAAAAGTAACATCAAAAAAATTATAAGTATTTTCACCAATAATGAAAAACTTTCAGAGTCAAATTCTTCCCAATTTAGAATTATTCATTAAAACCGAAAAGCAATTGAGATTATAGTCAATTAAAGAATGGACTCTAAAAAGTGAAAACAGCAAGTATCGTATTACCACCCAAAACTACAGTTGTTCAAGAAGGAGACGAGACAAAAGGCATTTACGTTATCCAAGAAGGAAAAGTAGAACTTATTAAAACCGTCGAAGGGTTTGAAATCAGTCTTGGAGAAATATCCCGTGGTGATATTATTGGCATTAGCACCTTAATGAATAGAGACCGTCATGTCCTTACGGCTCGTACCATCGTTCAAACAGTTGCTCTTTTTTATTCAACCGATTCTATTATCCCTTTTTTCAACGATGCAAATCCTATAGTGAGTACTTTTATTAAAGCCGTTTGTGAACGACTTGCTTACTTAAGTGATATGGCTGTGGAAGGGAAAATGAACGAGAAAAAACTTGAAAAAAATTCAGGTACTTCTCATCAACATGCCGCTCAACTTGCACACCTACTTGCAGCCTTTGTCAGACAAGGAACCATTGAGCATGACGACAATAAAATTTACCCATTAAAATCATTTCTGATAAATGGGGAAATTATATTATTTAGAAGATTTGATTATCTAGAAAAAATATTTACAGCTTTTTCTACAAGCGGCCTGATTAAAGTTGTCTTCGATAAAAAATATGGAAACATTATTTTAAGACCAAATGTTCAATTAATAGAAGATTTCGCCATATTCTCAACAAATGTAGGAAAAAAAGGCATTGCTGCATTTGTACCAATCAAATGCCATAATTGGATGAGTGGATTGATAAGAATTCACAAGAGAAACAAAGATAATAATGGAGCTTTTCCAAAGAAAGACTTCCCAAATATGATAAGTCGAGAGCTTGGCAGACAGGATGGCGAAGAAATTATGCATAAATTAATGGGTTATAAACTCATTACTGAAAAAGGTGCGGACGAAGGAAGCAAACGAATTTTTTACAATGCCATACAATTGCAAAAAAGAATTATATTTGAAAGCATTTCTCGTGCAGTAAATGAACTCGATAGCAGCAAACCTGTAGAAAAAAAGGAAAACAGCAAACCAGCTGAGAAAAAGTAATGAGTGCGAGTTGACTGTAGAATTGAAGAAGAATCCCGATAGGAAATAAGACAAGCGAAGCATTTGGGGAGATGAAGTGGTTAGTATCGGACGACCCATGTTTCAAGTGGGTAGCAACATATTTGAACTCATTGAATTTACTGCTACAAAAACGGGTGTGCCCGGTGCTTCCGATCGCAAAACTCCTATTTTATATGGAGTGAATGTTGCTAAAGTAAGAGAAGTCATTCGCCTTCCCACAATTGTACCTTGTTTAACCAATGCGCCTGAAGTCCTAGGTGTTTTTAACCTAAGAGGACTGCCCATACCTGCTATTCATTTAGCAAAAGCATTGGGTTATGATGAAGAGCCCGTCACCCCTACAAGCCAAGTCATTGTGACTGAATTTTCAAGCCGCCGTGCAGGATTTGTTGTAGCTGGCACTCGAAGAATCCGTCGCGTCAGCTGGGATAAAGTTCTTCCTCCTTCAAGTGATGCTTTCAATACTATTACAGGAATGATGTTAATTGAAAATCAAGATTTTATTTTCATTCTCGACTTCGAGCGTATACTTTTGGACATAGAAGGACGCAGCACAGGTCAAGGAGCCTCGGGCTACAGCGCGAACGAAGGAATGATTCAACCTGGCTCATCCCATGGAGGAGGCGCAGCCGCTCCTGCACAGCAAGGTGCACCAGCAGGAAAAAGTGCTAAACCTCTTATTCTTGTCGTGGACGACTCACCAACGGCAAGACGTGCCATATGTGAAATGCTTAGAGGCATGCAACTCGATATTATAGAGTACACAAATGGGGAAAGTGCTTGGAAAGATCTGGTAAGCGCCGAAGAAGGTTCAGACTTAAGCAAAGTGCAATTGATAGTGAGCGATGTTGAAATGCCTAAACTGGACGGATATTCCCTTGTAAAACGTATTCGTAACAATGAAAAATTAAAGAAAATGCCAATTATTTTACATTCTAGTTTAACAGGGGATGTCAATCGCGATAGAGCGAAACAAGCTGGAGCTGATGCTTATGTAGGAAAGCTCAATAGAAAAGAAATCGTTGAAGCGCTAAAAGCTGCACTCCCACCAACATGGACTGGCGCAGCATGAAACCAGACACATTATCTTTTGCACCGCTACAAATAATATTTAATGAAGGTGAAGAAAGTAATGGTATTTATCTAATTCAAGAAGGTGTTGTAGAAATATTTAGAGTGAGAGAAGGCACTGAGATCAATTTAGGAACTTTAAAACAAAATGATGTATTAGGCACACTTACTGTTCTCTCAAAAGAGCCAAGAACGGCGTCGGCAAGAGCAACTGTTAAATGCACAGTGCTTTTTTTTCAAAGTGATGGACTTAAAAATTCATTTAAAGAAATTCCAGTATGGAGCCAAGCAGTAATAAAAGATGCCATTGGGCGAGTTAAACATGTCAATGAATTATTAATTGAATCTAAATTAAATGAAAAAAAATTATTACGAAATGTAGGATCTTCTCATCATCACTCTGCACAACTGGCATACTTGCTTGCTTCCTTGGTCAGAAAAGGAGCTATTTTAAACGACAGTCAAGTATCTATTTACCCTACAAAAGATTTTGTAACCTGTGCAGAATTGATTCTTATGAAAAAATATACTTATTTAGAACAAATATTTAAAGCATTTAATGAATGTGGGCTTGTAAAAGAAATTGATGATAAAAAATATGGGAAAATTTTATTTAAACCAAGCCCTGGTTTACTAGAAGAATTTGCCGTTTATTCTCTTAATATTGCGAAAAAAGGATCCATCACTTTCCTTCCCCAAAAGTTTTATCCTTGGATGAGTGCAGTTGCACGTATAAGTAAAAAAAATAACAGTCAAGAAAAATTTAAGCGATCTGATTTAGCTATATTAATTCAAACCGAACTGGGACGTGAGGACGGAGAATTTTTAGTCTCAGAACTGATACAGCACGAAGTTTTAAGTGAAAAAGATAATTTTGTTACTTTCACAACGAGCAAACTACAAAAAACTGTAGTATTCGAAAGCCTTTCACGTATTTTAAAAGATATAGTTCCATAATTTTTTTCTGCTTCAATTAACTTGAAAATTTATTATAAACTGTTTATAGTTTCTTCTCAAAATACAATTTTGAGAATATATTACACAAATTTTAAAAATTATTTTTAATAAGGAAATTCATGTATTTAAATTTTAAACCCTTACTTTTCATATCCATTATTTCTTTGTTATCAACAGGATGTCAAAAAATCATAAACAAATTAAGAACTGAAAAAATCTGTGATTCTTCCAGTGCCTTTGAAAACAATATATATGGAGGCTGCGAAATCACCGATGACATTGAACAAAAGTTTCCGGCAATAAAGACCTCAGTTTACTTAAAAACTTCATTCGAATTCGGAAATCCTAATAGTTGTTCTGGTAATTTTATTTCAGAAAATATTATTTTAACAGCGGCTCACTGTCTTGTAAAAAAAGATTATAATTATAATGAAATAGAAATAAATAAGATAGAAATATCAAATATAAATAAAATCTATAATTATTATTTTAGACCTTTAAGCACATCAGAGACATTTATTGCACACCCATACTTTAAAATTTTTTCAAAATACATTTCGGAATCAGATGAAAATGAACCACAGAAATTTGGAGTTGATGATTTTGCCGATATTGCTCTTATTTATTCTCCAGTCAGCGCAAGTGACATGAATGCTGAAGTTTTATCTTTAACTGATTATGTACTAAACGATGAAAAATTGTTTTTAGTTGGATATGGAAACACTGTAAGTAAACATGATGAAAAAACATATGCAATTAAAAAATGGGGAATTGCATATGCAACAAATGAAATAAATGAAAAGATAAATGCATACACCTTTTATGATAAAAATTATGTAAATTGGAAGATAAAAGATTTTTGGGAAACTAATGTAAAAAAATATATTTCAAAAAAGTATAATGAAAAATCTCCTGCCGAAAGTTTTTTAATAACATCTGGCTTTACAAACGAAAATGGCGTTTGCCCAGGCGACTCTGGCGGAGCTATTTTTGTTAAAAGAGATGGAAAATATGTTGGAGCAGGTATTACCCATGCAATCCTTAATGATGATTGCTCAGATAAATTAAGTATGAATATGAAAATAGGAGCATATAAAGAATGGATTTTAAGTGAAAGTAAAAAACTTTCTAAAAATTATAAAGATAACAATCAATTTAGTGATCAAGATAAAAATCAAAAAATTACATTTATTGATTAACCGAATTTACCATGCACATAGTCAAGAGACTTTTTATCTTTCGGATTTGAAAAGAAGGTTTTGGTATCGCTTGCTTCAACAATTTCGCCACCAATCATAAAGACAGTGTCATCACTGGAACGCATAGCTTGTTGCATATTATGAGTTACCATAACAATCGTAAAATCTTTTTTAAGTTCTGCGAGCAATTGTTCAATCTTTTGGGTGGAGATAGGGTCAAGAGCGGAGCACGGTTCGTCAAGTAAAAGGATATCAGGCTTTACAGCAATAGTTCTGGCAATACAAAGACGCTGCTGCTGTCCACCAGAAAGACCAAGTCCTGATGTATGCAAATGGTCTTTTACTTCGTCCCACAAAGCGGCTGCGCGCAATGCCCACTCTACCCTTTGTGCGAGTTCTTTTTTATTTAATCGTTCATGCATTTTTACTGCAAAAGAAATATTTTCAAAAATTGTCATAGGAAAAGGAGTTGGTTTTTGAAAAACCATACCTACTTTTGATCTGAGTTCAATGAGATCAACTTTTGAGTCGAGAATATTTTTTCCATTAATTAATATTGTTCCATAGGCTTTTTGTTCGGGATATAAATTGTAAATTCGATTTATCGTTCTTAATAAAGTTGATTTACCTGATCCAGAAGGGCCAATTAGAGCCGTTATTTTATTTTTCTTAAATGCAATATTAATATTTTTTAAACGATGTTTGTTACCATAATAAAAATTTACATCCTGAAGTGAAATATGAGCTGCATCTCGCAAGACCACAATATTATCGCAGTCAGAAGAATTATTTGAAAGAGCCGAACTGGATTGCCCAGAATATTCTAAATAACTTGATTTTCGAGAAAAAATACTCATGAACGATTTCCCCTAGGTTTAGTAAAATATCGAGTTAAAATATTTAAAAATAAAACTATAACTGTAATTAGAAGGGCTCCGCCCCAAGCGAGTTCTTGCCAATTTCCGTAAGGGCTCATTGCAAATTGATAAATGGTAACCGGCAAATTTGCGATAGGCTGGACGAGGCTAGTGCTCCAAAATTGATTGTTGAGAGACGTAAATAAAAGTGGAGCTGTTTCACCTGATATACGCGCGATAGCAAGTAATATTCCTGTTAGAATTCCCTGTTTAGAAGCTTTCCATGCAATATGCACGATAACGCGCCACTTTGGTAAACCAAGTGCAATTGCTGCTTCACGCAGTTCATTTGGAACGAGGTTCAACATATCTTCAGTGCTACGCGTAATAATGGGACATGCAATCATAGCAAGAGAAATGGCACCTGCAATTGCAGAATAATTACCCATAGGATGAACAAATACGGTATAAACAAATAAGCCAACAATAATTGAAGGTGCACTGAGCCAGACATCATTGACAAAGCGAATTGTTGAAGCAATTTTTTTTCCACGAACATATTCTGACAAATAAGTTGCAGCAAAAATACCGACCGGAGTTGCTACGGCTACAGCAATAACTGTTATAATAAAACTTCCAACTATAGCGTTACGCAGTCCACCGCCAACATATTCAGGGGGGGGCGTGTCTACAGTAAAGAAATTCCAACTGAGCGCAGGAAAGCCTTTCAAAATAAGTGCATAAAAAATTGAACTTAAAATAGAAATGCCAAAGAGAACAGCCAAAACACACAAGCAACTAAAAGTGTTATTTTGAAATTTTCTTATAATTTGAACTCTTTTCATATTTTAGCTCCTTCACTTTTTTTATTAATTCTTAATAGAAAAAGTCTAGCAAAGCCTAAAATAAGGCAAGATAAAACAAAAAGAATAACACCAAGTTCTAATAATGAAGCGGGATACAATCGTCCAGTGGCCTCATTAAACTCATTTGCGATGGATGCAGAAATAGTTGTTCCAGGCATAAATAAAGATGAAGTTAATTGTTTTGAGTTTCCAATTACAAAAGTAACAGCCATGGTTTCGCCTAAAGCACGTCCAAGACCAAGCATGAGGCTACCAATCATTCCTTTACGCACGTATGGGAAAATAACTTTGCGGACAACTTCAAAACGAGTAGCGCCAATGCCATAGGCAGCTTCTTTAAGAACAGGTGGGACAGATCTGAACATGTCGATGAGAGTAGAAGAAATATAAGGAATAATCATAATAGCAAGTATAAGCCCTGCTGTAAATATTCCAATTCCAAGCGGAGGACCACCGAATAAATCTTCTAAAATAGGGATATTTTCAACAGCGTCACTGATTTGTGGCTGCACATAATTGGACAAGAAGGGGGCTAAAACCAAAAGTCCCCACATTCCATAGATGATGCTTGGAATACCTGCCATAAGGTCTATGAGAGTTCTAACTGTTTTTGAAATTTTACCTTGAGAAATTTCAGAAATAAAAACTGCAATTCCAACACTTAAAGGAACACCAATAAACATCGCAATCACAGAAGTCATAAGAGTTCCGCTGATCGCACTGAGCGCTCCGAAATCACCATTAACGGGATCCCAAGAGTCACTCAAAAGGAAATGAAAACCAAAAGCATGTAAAGCAGGAGCGCTTGCAACAATAAGTGATAATAAAACACAAATTAGTAACAAAAAAGCCAGCCAAGAAAAAGCTTTTGTTAAGTTAGAGAAAACCAGATCGCCCAATTTCAATCTCCATTTACAAAAAAATACAAAAGTCAATCAGCATAGAACTTTTATTAAGTTCCTTGCTTTACCCATAAGGGTGATTTGTCTTTACTCGCTTTTATCTCTTCAGACCATTTTTTCTCAATAAATTTGTAAGTTTTTTCAGGAATAGGAATATAATCTAATGATTCTGCAGATTTTGCACCATGCTTAAAAACATAATGAAAGAACTTTAAGACATCTTTACCGGTTTCCACATTCTCTTGATTTTTATGGATAAGAATAAATGTAGAGGCTGTAATTGGCCAAGTAAATTCACCTTTTTGGTTTGCAAGGAGAACATACATGCCTGGCGTAGATTCCCAATCTGCATTTATAGCAGCCGCTTGGAATGATTTCTTAAATGCTTCACTTACTTTCTCAGGATCATCAAGATCATTTAACTCTATTTTTGGCACGACTTTTCCATCTGCATTTTTTAAGCGTGCCCAAGCGAGTTTATTTTGCAAAGCATAAGCATATTCAACATAACCAATCGAACCTGGAGCTCGTTTAACCATGGAAGTGACACCTTCATTCCCTTTGCCACCAAAACCTGTAACTCCTGATGGCCATGAAACAGCTGTGCCCGTTCCTGCTTTCCATACTCCCAAACTTGCTTTTTCAAGATAGTGAGTGAAATTGAAAGTGGTTCCCGAAGCATCTGAACGATAAACCACTGTGATGCTTTTGTTAGGAAGTTTAAGATCTGGGTTAAGATCTTGAATCTGCTTGTCATCCCATTTTTTAATTTGTCCACTGTAGATTTCAGCAATGAGTTTTGCATCTAAAACCAGCTGTCCTTTTGATATTCCCTCAATATTTGTAACAACAACAATCCCACCAATTACAGCTGGAAATTGAAATAAACTCTTTGAATTGAGTTCCTCATTTTTAAGAGGCATATCAGAAGCACCAAAAGCGACAATATTTCCTTCGATCTGTTTAAGCCCAGCACCTGATCCAGTTGATTGATAATTGATTTTAATTTTTGTTTCTTTGTTATAATCGGAAGACCATTTATAAAGAACGGGAGCAATAAAAGTTGATCCAGCTCCAGTGATAAGATTAGAAGCATTGGCAACAAATCCACTCGTAAGAGCAAGTGAAACTGCAATTAAACGAGTCACATTCAAAAAAATAGGTCGCATAGAGACTTCACCTCATAACAAAATTACTGAGCTTGTAAGAACTATTGATAACAAGCTCCTTACCTTTTAAGAGATAGTATAAATTTATCGGAATTTATATTTATTTGTTGTTAAAAGAATTTGGCTATAATGTGGCAATTATGCATTAATGATACAAAAAAGACACATAATTGTCACACAAAAAGTCTGAATTTTCAGCAAAAAACCAAAGATTGTCAAAACTAAAATTTTTGTTATATTTAGATTGCTTTTTTCTATTTTTCTTTTTTCACTTTATCTTTAAAAGGAAGTAAAGCTTTGGAACAAAAAAACCTTTTTTGTATGTGGTCTGGCGGTCATGATAGCTGCTTAGCACTCTATGATGCACAAAAATCAAATCAGATTAAATGTATTATTACGCCTATCATGGAAACAAATACAGGCCATCGAACACATTCTCTTTCTCCACATATATTGCGTGCCCAAGCAGATCTTCTCAATATTCCATTGCTCATATTTAATACATCTTTACAAGAATTTGAAAAAAACTATGAATTGACTCTCGCATCGCTTAAAAAGCATAAAATTGATGGTGGTTTCTTTAACGAAATAACAAATGAAGAGCGCAAAAACTTAGCAGAATCAATTTGTGAAAGACAAAAATTATCAAACCATTTTCCATTGTGGCAAAAGAATAAAGAAGCCGCACTTTCAGATTTTCTTGAAAATGGTTTCAAAGCAAAAATCATTGCAGTAAACGAAAAATGCTTAACAAGAGAGTTTCTTGGGAAAAATTTAGATAAGGAGATTATTGAAGAATTTAGAAACAGAAAAATAGACATTTGGGGAGAAAATGGAGAATATCAAACCATTATCCACGAAGCCCCTTTCTTTAAAGATAGACTTATATTAAAAGATGGTGATATTAATTTACGAAATGGATATTGGACACTTGACATTTCAATATTAAATGTAAGTTAACATGTAATGATATAAATCATTACATTATCTTTAACAGCTGTCTTTTGATGCATATATATAATGGAGAAAATATGACAAACCTGCAAAGTAACATTCAAGGTCCACATTGGGATAACTCCTCTGAATATCCTTCATTAAATAGCATTGAATATAAAAATGATTTAAAATCAGTGCAACAAGCTATCTTGCAAATTCAAGAATTAACAAAAGTCATTTCAAAAAATATAAAAGAAATTGAAAATTTATCAAATGAAACAGCTAAAGAAATTGTAAAAAACGGGCAAGAAATATTTACAATTCGCGAAAATGCAAATGTGGTGGCATCAAATCTTTATGTCTATACAAATTGCATTGTATCAGTTGATGGCAAAAACGAAATAGCCAAACAAATGATTACAAAATGTCAAGAATTACATGCGCAATTAGAACAAGCGTATAAACCCTTATCACTCTTTCTTACCCTAGCTCCAGAGAAAATTCTTCATGATTATTTGAATCACGAAAAAACAAAAACACAAAAATTTCAAATTGAACATGAAAGAAAATTAAAGGACTTTCTTTTAAGCCTTGATGAAGAAACACTGATAACGTCACTTGCAATTGATGGCCACACAGCATGGGATAATTTATATAGCAATATTTCATCACAAATTGAATGTGAAGTTCATATGCCTAACGGAACAGAAAAAATGGGGATTGCAAAAGCAAATGCTCTTTTACAAGATGCAAGTCCTGCCATAAGAAAAGCCGCTTATATAGCAATTCAAAATGGGTGGGAAAAAAACACTGAAGTCTGTGCACAAGCTCTCAATGCCCTAGCAGGGTGGCGACACACAATTAATAAAAGAAGATCCACAAAAACAAACAAACATTTTTTAATTAATCCACTACATGAAAATAGAATGTCACAGGAAACTCTTGATTCTTTATTTTCAGTTATTCAAGAAGGTAAACAAATCGGCCAAAAAGCTTTGCACTTAAAAGCAAAAGCAAGTGGAATTGAACAACTTCACCCTTCTGACCTCTTTGCACCAGCACCTCATTTAGGCAGTAAAGAAACACAATCAAAATATACTTTTGCAGAAGGTATGAAAATTATAGTTGATGCCTTTGCTGAAGTCGATCCAAAAATGGCTGAATTTGCTGAAATGATGCAAAAAAACAAATGGATTGAAGGCAGGCTGGGCGACTATAAAAGACCGGGTGCTTATTGCACAAGCTTTGAAAAGTCGAGATCTCCGCGCGTCTACATGACATTTATGGGAGGTCTAGGAGATGTTTCCACCCTTGCCCATGAATTAGGGCATGCATTTCATCACTGGGTAATGCGTGATTTACCTCATATTCAAACAAACTATCCCATGAATTTAGCTGAAACTGCGAGCATTTTTGCCGAAACAGTTGTTGGCAATGCCCTCATGAACAAAGCAAAATGTAAAGAAGAACAATTTCCAATTGCCTTTAACAATGCAGAGAATGCTGCAACTTTCTTATTAAATATCCCTGCTCGTTTTACTTTTGAAAAAGAATTCTATGAAATGCGTTTAAAAGAAAATTTGAGTGTACAAGATTTCAAAAATTTAATGGAACGCTCATGGAAGCGGTATTACGGCGATACACTTTCCGAGATGAATACTCTTTTCTGGGCAAGTAAATTGCATTTTTATATCTCAGACTTGAGCTTTTATAATTTCCCATATACTTTTGGCTATTTATTCAGTCTAGGAGTCTACGCTCAAAAAGAAAAACTTGGAAAAGATTTTTACAATAAATATGTTAATTTATTAAGAGACACAGGAAATATGACCGCAGAAGACCTTATAAAAACACATTTGAATGTTGATATTCGAAAACCAGATTTTTGGCAAAGCAGTTTAAAAATAATTGAAAAGCAAATTGAGCATTTTGAAGGTCTAGTAAATTACACTATTAAAAAATAGAGTCACTCCAAAAACTTAGCTTTTCATATATTTAAAATTTTAAGGTAAAAATTTATTATTAATATATGTATCTACCTTTGGTACATCTTTTATAAGACCGACATCTTTCATCCATGTTGCATAAAGATTAAATTTTTTCTCATCTTGTATACCCCATTGAGAAGCATTTCCCTTATATAAATTTGCTAAAAATTCGGTGGATTTTTTAACTAAAAGTTTATCTAATTCAGGTACAGATTGTAATATATTATCAGCAGCTTCACTTGGGTTTTCAATTGTAAAATTAAATCCTTCAGA
This sequence comes from Fluviispira multicolorata, assembly GCF_009208585.1. Classification (GTDB taxonomy): domain Bacteria; phylum Bdellovibrionota_B; class Oligoflexia; order Silvanigrellales; family Silvanigrellaceae; genus Silvanigrella; species Silvanigrella multicolorata. The sequence continues at coordinate 371,744 of NZ_WFLN01000004.1, read as the reverse complement.
AGTCGCTTTTAAAAATGCTTTTACGAGCTCAGGGTTCTCTTTTAACATTTTCTCGCTCGTAATAATCAACGGAGACGGTTTATCAAACACGGGAAATTGATCAGCAGGACAGTATGTTTCGATTTCTATATTTTTTAACTGCGCGGCAAGGATATTCCACCCCAAATACTCCCATGTAAAATCAACATTTTTAAGAGTTGCTTGAAGAAAATCTTGTGAACCCGTCGTAAGCATTTGGACTTTCGAAAAATCAGCACCATTGTTTTCCATAATATATTTTAAGGTCGCATTTTCTTCGGGCCCTCCCCAACCTCCATATCTTCTTCCTTCAAAACCTTTTATGTCTGAAATATTTGCAGATTTCCTCCAAACAAAACATGAAGTGCTTGCCTGAATGATCGCAGCAATTGAAACAATGGGAACCCCCATATTTCGAGCATAAATAATATCATTTGCATAGCTGATACCAAAGTCAGCGTTGCCTGTTCCAACTAAAGTTGTTGTTGTTGTTTGGCTGGGATTTAAAATCTTTAATTCAATACCTATTTTTTCATAAAATCCCTTAATTTTAGCCACATAAAAGCCAGCATGATTTGTATTTGGCTTCCAATCCAATAGCAAAGTAACAGACTTCCTATCTTTTATTATACTTTTATCTTTATTATTTATAAAAATTGCAGTTGCAGCAATTAAGAGTGCTATTAACCCAATAAGTATAAATACAATTTTCTTTAACATTGAGCCTCCACTTCCTATTTCAAAATCATCTCCTTTTAAAATTGATTAAAATATAAGTCAATCTAATGAAAAGAAACCATTTCGTAATAGATTCAAACGAACAAAAACCGCTCTTTATTTAAGCTTTATTAAATTTAATAAGCGACGTTAGATATTGCCATTTTTTTGACCATTTGCTTTCACCTCCAATGAAGGCATTAAGACAAATATGCTATAAATTAAAGATCATAGTACATTTTAAAAGGATTTTATTCTTTTAATTAATATTATTCTTATGGGATTTCAATGGCTCTATTAAAAAAAATAAAAATATTAATATTTTATGGGTATATTTTAATATTTACACTTCTTATTTCTCATAATAAATTATTTGCAAAAAATGTTGATTTTGAAATAATTGCGGGTATAAACCCTCCCCTCTTTATTAAGTTTGATGGCATTAAAAGTCAGGGTATTGGAGTTGAAATTCTTATTGCAGCTTTGCTAAAGAATAATATAAAATTTAAAATATCTGAAACAGATTTGCCTTGGACAAGGGCCGTTAATCTTGCAACTCAAAAAAATTCACTCACTTTTTTATTAAGATCAATTGGAAGAGAAAAGAGTTTCAAATGGATTTCCTCTCTTTATGATGAAAACTCAATTATTGTAAACTTAAAGAAGAATCCTCAAATAACATCTTTTACTCAAATAAACTCATTAAAGAAAATTGGAGCCTTAGCCGGGAGCAGTGCCGATATCATTCTCAAAAGACTAGAATTGAATGACAAATATTATCCTTGTAAAAGCGACATGCAGTGTTTGGAGCTTCTCTCTCAAGAAAAGATAGATGCATGGATTAGTACCACCAAAAAGTTAATTTATAATGTCAAGAAAAAAAACTATAATAATATTATGAATAAATATTTTATTTTAGAAAAATGCCAAATATGGGTTGCAACTTCCTTACAAACACAAGAAGAAGATTTACAAGAATTAAAAATTGCACTGGATAAATATAAACAAACATCTCAGTATAAAGTAATTTTGAGAAAGTATGACTGACTCCTATCATTCTCCTAGTTCATAAAAAAATCTCTCCTCACTCATTTTTATCATTCTTTCATTTCCAAATCTGATTATTATATGTTACCTGCATGCTCGGCAATTGATGCCTTCCTTTTGTTACCTTTACTTCATTCATCTTTTAGATTTTAGGGGGTGCTTTAACATCATGATGATAAGTGCAACTGGCGCATACATTTCAGTGAAAAATCTGAAAAAAAAACATGGTGATCTTGCTGTATTGTGTGGTATCGATCTCGAAGTCACACCAGGAGAACTTACTGTTTTAATTGGACCTTCTGGGTGTGGAAAATCCACTTTGCTTCGATGTCTTAACGGACTCGAGACACTTGACTCAGGGTCCATAGTTATTAACGGCGTTGCGCTTGAGCGAAGTGAAGATTCAAAATCAATTATGAAGGATTTTGATAAAAAAGCACGTGCTATACGTGAAAATGTTGGAATGGTTTTTCAAAGTTTTAATCTATTTCCACACCTAACTCTATTAGAAAATATTACAAAGGCACCTGTTGTCGTTAAGAAAATGAACGTTGATCTTGCCCACAGCCAAGCAAAAGAACTTCTTATAAAAGTAGGCTTAGAGCGGCATGCAGATCATTATCCTTGCCAACTTTCCGGTGGACAGCAACAAAGAGCTGCAATTGCAAGAGCTTTAGCTATGTCACCAAAAGCAATTCTCTATGATGAACCCACCTCAGCACTTGATCCCGACCTCGTACATGAAGTTCTACAGGTTATGCGCACCCTAGATGATGAGGGGATGACACAAATCGTGGTGACCCATGAAATGCGTTTTGCACGTGATGTTGCTGACCATATTGTTCATATGCAAGAAGGTCGCATTGTCGAAATGGGAACTCCAGAGCAAATTTTTTCTTCGCCTAAAGATGAAAGAACGCGTCGTTTTCTTAGAAATTTCCTATGAAGAAAGGTGATCATACACCAATGCTGAACATGCGAAACATTATTGTTACTTTATCCTGTATTTTCTTTTCCATTCACGCATTTTGCTCTGAAAAAGGCATTCTCCGCTGGGGCAGCGATGCAAACAGTGGTGCACCTTATGTATTCCGCGATGCAAAAGATCCTTCAAAAATCATTGGACTGGATGTCGATATAATCGAAGCAGTTGCTGAAAAGCTAAATATGAAACCAGTCTTTATTCAAAATCAATGGGACGGACTCATACCTGGTTTGAACGCCGGAAATTATGATGTCGTTATAGATGGTCTTGAAATTATTGATGAGAGAGAACAAGCTATTCGTTTTTCTGATCCTTACTATATCACTTATGAACAACTTGTCGTTAATAAAGAAAATCACGAAATAAATGAATTAAAAGATTTAAAAGGCAAACGAGTTGCAACTCTCCCAGCATCATTAGCTTATAAAATTCTTGAAGACACTGGAGATGTTCAAATAAAAAAATACGGCGAAGAAATAAATGCTTATGCAGATCTTGCTTCGGGCGAAAGGCTTGATGCTGTTTTATTAGATGCTCCTATTGCCCAGTATTATGCAAAACACAATGCGAAATTAAAGTTTGTTGGTCCAAATATTGGCTATATGAAATACGGAATTGCTTTTAAGCAAGACAATAATGCTCTTAGAATAAAAGTAAATAAGGCGCTAAATATACTTATAAAAGAAGGAAAAATACAGACCATAATTGAAAAATGGGGACTGTGGAATCCCAAAATGGCTGAAGCATGGGGAGTCAGTGTAGAACCCAAAACAGAGGCAGTTGGGTATAAAGAATATCTTCGCAGCATGAATTTAGAACGCACATTTATTGATAAACTTAAGCTTTATGTCGATTTCTTTCCCTTACTCGCAAAAGGTGCAGTTAGAACTTTAGAAATTTCAATGCTCGCTATGGTTGTTGCAGTTGTATTTGGCCTTTTTATAGCATTAATTAGACTTTACGCACATCCAGTTCTTTCTAAATTAGCCTTAACTTATGTTGAAATAATTAGAGGAACTCCATTATTAATTCAACTTTATTTAATTTTCTATGGTTTACCAAACTTAGGAATTAAATTTGAACCTTATGTCGCAGCAGTTATTGGTTTAGGCATGAATTATGCTGCAAGTGAAGCTGAAAATTATAGAGCAGGAATATCTTCCATTCCACATAGTCAAATGGACGCCGCATTTGCACTGGGAATGTCTCGTTTAGAAGCACTGCGCCATATCGTAATTCCACAAGCAATGAGAGTGGTTATTCCACCAGTAACAAACGATTTCATCGCTTTGATCAAAGACTCCTCCTTGGTTTCTGTCATTACATTAATTGAGCTTACAACTGTTTATGGACAACTTGCATCAACTTACTTTGATTACTTAGGGATTGGACTTCTTACTGCAGCTATGTATTTTTTAATTGGCTTGCCCTTTGCACGTCTATCAAGAATGGCAGAAAAGTACTATTCTGTTAATAATAAAAAGCAACTCAAGGGAGTCCAATCTTAAGGAAACAGAAAATGCAGACAAGAATAACCATAGATCTTATGCAAAAGATACCGCAAAACTGTGAGACTATATTTTCAATATTTTGCGAAAATAATGAATATTTTAAAGAATCTGAAAAACTTTTAGATAAATTTAAAGAATCTCATTTTCTTGGAAAGAGTGGAGATAAAAAGACATTATCTCAAGATAACCAAATTATTATTGCTATTGGAGCAGGTAGTTCTGCAAACAATGCAAACTTATTTGGTTTTCGCAAAGCAATCGGCAAAATCATTTCTGAAGCAAAAGAACAAAATCTACAAAATATTTTTGTTGATATTTTTCTTTCAGAAAGCTCTGATTTAAATTATATTGCCTATGTATTTGCAGAAACAGCAGCTTTAGCCTTGTACTCATTCGAACATATCTATTCAAATCAATCATTCCCCCAAAAGAAAATGATATCAGTTGAAAATATCAAATTAAAATTCTCAAGTCATAAATTTGAGCAAAAAACTATCCTTTCAGCAATTGAAAAAGGTATTCATAGGGGACAAAGTTTAAATTATGCCCGTTACCTAAGCGATCTCCCTTCAAATCAATTGCGCCCCAAAGATCTTGTTACCTTAGCGAGCGAGCAGCTTTTAAAATTTAAAAACATCCAAACAACTCTTTTAAATAAATCAGAACTTGAAAAGCAAGGCTTTGGTGGAATTATTGCCGTTGGCAAAGGTAGTATTCACGAACCTTATTTAGCAATTTTTGACTACAATCCTCCAAATGCAAAAGAAACCGTCGTTGTCATTGGCAAAGGTGTTACATTTGATACTGGCGGTTATTCTATAAAAGGAAAAAAACACCACAATGAAATGAAATACGATATGTCCGGTGCTGCCAATGTTTTTTCAGCAGCTTATATAGCTGCAAAGGAAGACATTCCAATTCGCATTATCAGTATGATTGTGTGTGTTGAAAACACCATTGGAGATCATGCTCAACGACCAAGTGATGTCTATAAAGCTTGGAATGGTAAACTTGTTGATGTCTTTAATACAGACGCAGAAGGCCGTCTTATTTTAGCTGATGCTATTGCCTTTTCAGCATCATTTGCTCCTAAATTAATTATTGACATTGCTACACTCACAGGTGGCGCAACTCAAATTGCAGGTAATTTAGCTGCAATTGTCTGTTCAAATAATGATCAAATGATAGAAAAAGTAAAAGAAGCTTCTGCACTTGCAGGTGAAAAATTTGTTCATCTTGAGATTTTACCAGAAGCTACAGAAAACATTAAAGGAACAGTCTCAGATTTTACAAATATGAACAATAAATGGAGCGAAGGTGCTGCAACTATGCATGCGGCAGCGTTCCTACAGGCATTTGTTCCACAAAATACAGATTGGTTGCATTTAGACATTGCTAATGTTTCTGAAAACTCAAGAGACAATGGATATTTAGCAACAAACTGTTCTTCTGCTTATGGAGCAAGAACCATCGTCAATATTATAGAAAATCTTGCAAAAAAATAATGTAAATACAAAATATTTATAATTTAAAAATAAAATTATCAAGGATTGCATGAATCAAATATTCAAAATATTAATCATAATTTTTTTTAATCTTTGGAACTTTAATTCATATGCAATTTATTATTCTTCAAATCGATTTACAAACAGTGGTGATCCTAAATATATTGGGCTAGCGGGATCCTCAGCAGCATCAAAAAATGTTAGTTTTAGTTATTATAACAACCCTTCTATAATTGGTCTGCAAGAAGAAGGTTTCGATCCCACTTTTATTTTATATCAAGGAACAGATAATTCACCTGCAGTGCAAAACTCAATACCGAGTGATCCTAATAATATCATTGGGATTGGCCTTGGTATTTCTTATAAAATAAATGATAAAATTGGATTGGCTGTTGCTTTATTAAATGAAAAAGAAGGATTTAGCAGCCAACTTCAAAATGACACTGTTCATGTAAGCACAAATTTTTTAAATTTAAATGTTGGATATAAGCTTAATGATAATTTAAACATTGGTTTAGGAATATCACAGGCAGGAAAAGTATTAGAACGTGATAATAACACTGGAAGTTACAGTACAAATTTTTTTGGATATCGAATTATTTTTGCTAGCACCTGGCTTGTTAGAGAAGGTCTGCTGTTCAATTTTATTTATTATCCTAAAACAATTCTTTCAAAAAGCAATGGAAATGAAGATATCAGCTTTATTGAGCCAGGTAAATTACAAATAGGTGGCCTATATGCCCCAAATATTCAAATAAATTACTTTTCAATCGTTAATATAATGAGTCAATTACAACTCTTTTATTTTAATATCAAAGAAGTTGTATACACTCCATATTCACTCTTAAATGAAAACTCACTTAATACATTATTTCTTAATAAAACACTCGCAGATGACGATGCAAAATATACACTTTCAGCACGCTTGGTTCCTAAAATTGGTTTGCAAATGATTAAAGAATATTCTAAAATTTATAATTATGAAATTTTATTAGGAACCTACTTAGAACCTTCAAATCGACATAATACATCATTTAGACCTCACTTTACTTTTGGTCTTATGAGTAAATTAAATTATATTAACCTTGGTTTTTCTACTGATTTTGGCTATTCAGATAGCAATTTTAAAAATTACTTTTTATTATGCCTCTCGTTAGGGATTAACTTTGATGCATTTATATGAAATGAGTTTATAAATCACTTTTCAATCCAAGCGTAAGCTTTAAAATACACCAATTAACATCTGAATAACCTTCTAGAGCAATTGTAGTGCTCAGCTGGAAAGTCATGTTTATTAAAGTTTATTTATAGCGAGCTGCTGTAAAAACTATTTTTCCATTTTTCTCACCATATCCGCTTGTAACAACAGTACCATCACTTTGTAAGGTCATCGCTTGCAAATAAGAATAATTTCCAAATTTATTTTGAACCATACCTTTTTTACCAAAGTCTAAAGCAATATTGCCACTTCGATCATACTTAATCATGGTAAATGCAGAAGAATTATCAACTCCTGTTGCATAACCTCCTGCTAAAATACTTCCATCATTTAAAACAAGCACTGAACATGTGTAAGAAGAAAAAGAAATGTTTGCCGCCATTGCATTTAAAATTATTCCACCAGTGCCAAAATTTAATTGTAAATAGCCATGAGAGTCAAATTTTGCAACCGTAAAGTAACTTAAATGTGTTGCTCCTTCAGAGTATCCCCCCGCGATAATAGTACCATCAGATGAGGCCGCTAACGATAAAACATAAGAACCTACCCCAATCTGCACAGTTGTAATTCCATTCGTACCAAAATCAGCTGAAACCTTACCGGAAGAATCATATTTAACGAGAGCATAAGATCTATTAAATGGATCTGTATTTATATAGCCACCAGCAACGATTGCTCCATCATTTAGGGTTGTGGCTGAATAAAACTGGCTAGATTCACCCGCTTGAGTCTGCACAATCCCATCATCACCAAATTCATCAATTAAAGTTCCAAAAGTACTGTATTTTGCTATTGTCATCATTGGAAGTTTCGGATTCGTTGCAGAATATCCGGCAGCAAGAATATTGCCATCTTTTAATAAAACTAAGCTACGTATAGCAGACGAAATCCCAATCGGAGTTTGCACAATTCCTCTCGAGCCAAAAGAACGACTTATTTTTCCATCCGCTTTATATTTTACTAAAGTAAACAGCGGCACATTTGCACAGTTTCTCGAAAAACCTCCGGCAATAATAGAGCCATCTTGCAATAAAAGAATCGAATTTATTGCCGCTTCTGATCCTATTTGCGTCTGAACAGTTCCACCCGTTCCAAAGTTTGTATTTAAAGTACCATCTTTATTATATCTTGCTAAACTAAAGACACTTGTACCATCTTTTAAAATTGAAAATCCGCCCGCAATAACGGAACCATCTGGAGCAACAGCGTGCGCCGTAACTTGTGCTTTAGTATTAATTTCTGTTTGCACATATCCAGTTTTAGCAAATGTTTTATCAAGAACTCCATTGAATTTAATTAATTGTGTTGGATTTTCATTATTATTATGATCATCTATCAAAGAGCTTGCATTTATAGAATCAAGTCCAGAGTTATATATACCATTTAAAAAACCAAAATCATTACTTGATTTTTGACAACCATTCAAAATAATAAAAACAGAAAATGTAAAGATAACGAATTTAGAAATTCTTTTTTTCATATTGCACCTTATTCTATTATAGTAATAAAAACTTTATTTATTATAACAATTTATATTTTAGTTTTTTATAAAAGATAACTTGAAGTGTCAATTTTTTGACGATTAGTTAACGATTGAGAAGACTTTATAATGGAAAAATTATAAGTTTTTCTATTATTTAAAAATATTAACAGTATTGTTTTGATAGTTATACTTTTATTTTTCTCGTAAATAGGCTGGTATTTCTGTTTCTAATTCTCTGACAATTTCCGCTTTATATTTACATTCGTAATTATGACTGCCTTTTAATATAAATTCACAATTAAATTCAGAGATTTTATTTATACTATGAACTTGATCATTTTCTTGGCAATAGGCTTCAGTATATATTTCAGCCGCCTTATGTGAACTTAATGCAAAAACAACAGCTTCTTTAAGCCAAAGATCACGCTTAAAAAAATCTTGTTTTAATATTAAAAAATAATGGCCACTGTTTAGTTTTTCAAATCTCATATATAACAATTCTCTAATTTACTTAAATAATTTTATTTATACTTTCTGTTATGAAGTAAATGAATTTAGCTGTATTCAAAAGCTTCATGTTCAAATTGCAGTATAAAGTGAGCTCCTTATTTTGCAACTCAATTATTCTAAGCTTTCTTTTTCAATCCATATATTTAAGTCGTTGCCAAAAGAACTCAACATGTTGTAAAGCCATATTGAACAGGGATTCATTTCTCCCACGTAAACAGGAGTTATTTCATGACACAAGCGCACAAAGAAGTGCGGGTTCGTATTGCACCAAGCCCAACCGGAGATCCTCATATAGGAACTGCATATATTGCATTATTTAACTATGTGTTTACTAAAAAGCACAATGGAAAATTTATTATCCGTATTGAAGATACCGATCAAAAACGTTATCGCGCTGACAGCGAAGCTATGATCTTAAGCGCCCTAAAATGGGTTGGAATTCAATGGGATGAAGGTCCTGACATCGGTGGACCACATGCTCCTTATAAGCAAAGCGAAAGAAAAGAAAGCTATAAAGAATATGCTGAAGTTCTAGTCAATAAAGGTCACGCATACCGCTGTTTTTGCACATCACAACGTCTTGACGAGTTGCGCAAAGCTCAACAAGCACAAAAACTTCCTCCTGGCTACGACAGACTTTGTCGTGATCTTCCCAAAGAAGATGTTGAAAAAAAACTTGCACAAAATCTACCACATGTTATCCGCATGAAAATGCCAACAACTGGTAAAACCATTTTTAAAGACATGTTGCGTGGGAATATTGAATTTGAAAACGATGGCGTAGACGATCAAGTCCTCTTAAAAACAGACGGATTTCCTACCTATCATCTCGCAGTGGTTGTAGATGATCAGCTTATGAAAATCACTCATGTTATTCGTGGGGAAGAATGGATATCTTCAACTCCAAAACATGTTATGCTGTATGAAATGTTTGGCTGGGAGCAACCAGAGTTTTGTCATTTACCTTTATTAAGAAACTCAGATAAATCTAAAATTTCAAAACGCAAAAATCCTACATCTATTAATTATTATCGTCGCAAAGGAATTCTACCAGCAGCTCTTCGTAATTTTCTTGCACTTATGGGCTGGAATTTCGGTGACAATCGCGAAATTTTTAGCACACACGAAATGATTGAAGGATTCACTTGGGATAGAATGACTTTGGGCGGCCCCGTGTTTGATCTTAAAAAACTTGCATGGCTCAATGGACAATACTTAAAACAAGAGAGCAACGAAAAGTGGCTCATAAATTTAAAAGAAATTGTTTTCAATGATGAGTATTTATTAAAAATAATACCCCTTATTAAAGAAAGAGTTGAAAAGTTTGAAGATTTTATCGACAGCACAGCCTTTTTCTTTCAAGGTGATTTAAATTATAATAATGCACCCTTAATTCCAAAAGGAAGGACCGCAGCTGATGTAATAGGTTATTTAAATGACCTTGTTTTAAAGCTCGATATCTGTGAAAATTGGAAACATGAAGAAATTCATAATATATTTAATCAATACCTTGCTGAAAAGGCCTTAAAACCTAAGGATGTCTTTATGCCTATGCGAGTTGCCGTTACAGGTAGTAAAGAAACTCCACCTTTATTCGAATGCATTGAAGTCTTAGGCAAAGATATTGTTCAAAGAAGAACACGACTTGCAATTGATTTTTTAAAAACAATAAAAGAATAACGAGGAAAAATGCTCAAACAAAAACACAAGATCATTCACCGTTACCTTTCAAATGGCATGGAAGTTTATCTCCATCCATCAGATTTTGCACCTATAGTTTCTATTCAAGTTCTTGTCAAAGCTGGTTCACTTGATGAAGAAGATTTTGAAGGTGGTGTTGCTCATGTTCTTGAGCATATGTTATTTAAAGGAACAAAAAAATTTCCAGAAACAGGACAAATTGCATCTACAGTCGAATTTGAAGGCGGAGACATCAACGCTTATACAACCTTTGACCACACAAATTATCATCTAACTGCGCCAGCAGCATTTGCTAAAAAAGGAGCAGAACTCCTACTTGATGTTGTGCAAAACAGCCTTCTAGACGAAGGCGAGCTCACTCGAGAACTCGAAGTCATTATCGAAGAGATAAGGCGCAGTCGTGATAATCCCAATGCAGTCGTCTCACACAACTTATTTTCCCTCTTTTATGAGGGAACTAGTATGGCAAGACCTGTGATTGGTTACCAAAATATTGTAGAAAATTTCTCACGAGAAACAGTCTATAATTTTTATAAAAAATGGTACACACCTAATAATATGATTTTTATTGCATCAGGTGATTTTAATTCACAAGATATGCTTAATCACCTTGAAAAACTCAGTGAAGAATTTCCACCGCAATCCGTGCCAGAAAGAGCAAGACCTTTACTGATTGATAATTCATTGAAAAAGCAACCCACCGCAAAAATTGAACGCGGTCCTTGGCAAGAAGCTCGTATTCAATTGGCAACTTATTCTCCAAATTTAGAACACTTCGAAATGCCAAGTTGGGATGTCTTTGCCTCAATTTTAGGAGAGTCTGACTCCTCACGCCTGAACCGCACACTACGTGAAGAAACTCAACTTGTGACGAGCATTGACAGTTCTTGCTACACTCCAAAATATTACAGTGGACTCTTTGGCATTGGTTTTTTTGGAATGGCAAAAAATAGCTTAGCTGCATTGCAATTAATTACACAAGAAATTCGTCGCTTAGCCGAAGTTCCACCTACACGCGAAGAACTCAATCGTGTTTTAAATACTTTAAAAGCACAAAGAATATATTCCCGTGAAAGCATGGATGGTATATCAAGAAGTGCTGGAATGAGTTTACAAACAGCACAAAAAATGGAATTTGAAAATTTTTATATGGACTCCGTTTCTAAGGTAACAACAAAAAGTATTCAAAATATTGCGCAAAAAGTTGTAAACCAATTAGAAGCGGGAAATTTTCATATTTCAGTTGCACTTGCAAATGATGCATTGCCCGAGACAAATGAAAATGATTTTATTGAAGCTATTTCTCGTGCAGTCTGTATGACGCATCACAATCAAGAACCAATTGAAGCGAGCCTTCAACAAAGTAACAGTCCAGAATTTGTAAAAGAAAATTGGATCAATTCATACAATTTAATAGTTTCCGAATTAAATCCAGCTGTCAAACAAATTAAAATTTCACTTCCTTTTAATAAAACTCTTAAAATAAATTATCGTGAATCAAATAGACTTCCTATTACGAGCGCAATGCTTGTATTAAAGGGAGGCCTTATGAATGAGCCTTCCCTAAAAAATGGCGTGGGTGGTTTAGCAGCTAGTATGCTTACACGTGGAACGAAAAGACAAAGTTATCGAAAATTTATTGAAGAATTAGAAGATAATGCCTCGAGTATTAGCGCTTTTTCGTCACGAGATTTATTTGGCATGCGCTTTGATTCCATTAGTGAAAATAGTTTACGCACAGCACAAATGATGCTTGATTGCCTGTTCCGTCCCGAATTTTCACAGACAGAATGGCAACGCATTCATAAAGAAACACTGGAAGTGCTAATTGCACAAAAAGACAGTCCAGCAGCACGTTTGGCAAGGGTGTCTCAACCACTTTTATTTCCAAATCATCCTTATTCTTTATCGGGAATTGGAACAGAAAGCTCCTTAAATAACGTAACAAAAGAAGATGCTCTCGACTTTTGGGCTCATTTATTTCATGCTCAAGAATTTGTTTTCTCAATAGCTGGTGAATTTGATTTACGCTCTTTTGTTAATTTAATTGAGTCTGAATTTAAAACCTTTTTTGATGCAAATTTTGTCGCTAAAAACTTGCAAGAACCTATTTATGCGCCCTTTCCAAAAGAATTTGAGGCACAAATTGGTTTTGATGAATTAAAAAGAGAGCAAGCACATATTATGCTTTCCTTCCGCTCTTTCCCTTTATCTGATCCAAGACGTACTGCTTTAGAACTTGCAGCTAATATTCTTGCTGGACAAGGAGGACGTCTCTTTCTTGACCTACGTGATAAACGTTCACTTGCTTACGCGGTCAGCGCTTCGCAATCTCCAAATGTTCTAGCAGGGGTGTTTACAACATATATTGCAACCTCAGCGCATAAAACTCAAGAAGCCATAGAAGGTTTAAAAGAACATATTGAAAGACTTGCCTGTGAAAATCCCACTCAGGAAGAACTCATGCGCGCTCAACGTTCTGTATTAGGATCTCAAAGCATCGAATCCCAACATTACAATTATCAAACCTCACAACTTGCCATGAGTGATGTGTACGGTCTCGATTTTGATAACTTTTTACGCTTTTCTGAACGTGTCAATGCGGTTACACCTGAAATGATTAGCAGCGTGTTAAAATCTTTATTATGTGAAAATCATCCTATAATCAGTATAGTGGGTCCCAAGGATACTTGGATTCCTCAAAAATCAGATAAAGTTTTTCAGTGGAATTTATCAAAATGAGGTCATAAAATGGGTCATGAACTGACATTTGAAGATTCAAATCAGGATGACCTAAATTACCTTTTTTTCTTTCAAACCTCAAAATATCCTTTATTTATTGTAAATCAAAATGGCATAATCATAAAAGCAAATCCTGCTGCAAAAAAATATGGTCTCAAAGAAAATAAAAATTTATTTACATTTGTAATAGAAATAGAAGCGGAACAAGCTAAACAAAAATTAAATACAATAAAAGAAGAAGATCCCCTCAGCCAGAGTGTTTCCATTGAATTTTCTTCTTTTCCAAATCATATAATCCATACGCGATGGAATGCAACACGACTCGATCAAGAGAACTTTGCCTTTTCTTGTGAAGAATTAAATCAATATACTGCTGAAGATTTCATTTTACACAAAGGACTGATGAAAACTATTTTTGACAGTGATCCTAATTTAATTGGAATTATTAACCATGTAGGGCATTACCTCTTTGCCAATAAAGCTCTCTTTGATTTTGCGGGCAAAAACAATGAATTTAAAGTTGATTCTTTAAATAAACTCATTGAAGAAGGTGAAATATGGTTGCCTGGAAATGAGAAAAAGCAAGAACTTATAAATAAAAACCCGTCAGAAATAGAACTGATAACGGATCACTTTGGAAATCCAATATGGTTTGAAAATACTAAGGTGTATATTACGTTACCTTTTGGAGAAAATGTCCATCTGGTTATTTCAAAAAATGTTACTAAATGGAAAAAAATTGAAAAAAAATTAGAAGATCTTCAAGAAGAAATCGATTATTTTGGAAAAATATCTTATTTGAGCAATATGCTCGGAAGAATTACTTTTGATATAAAAAATCCGCTCACTATTATTCTTAATTATATTCAAAAAGTTCCTCACGTTCCAAGTGAAATTTCGAATATTGAAAATGACACTATCAAAATATCCTTTCAAACTATTGAAAACTATATTGAAAAAGTTGAGAAAACCTTCAAAACAATGAGAACATTATCAAAACAAAATATTTCTCAGCATCTTGAAAAAATTAAAGTAATCGATATTTTAACATTATCTCTAAACGCTTTTGAAGATAAATTAAATGCATTTGAAATAAATCTAATCACCCAATTTGAAGATGCAGAAAATATAGAAATCACTTGTCATCCTATCGAAGTCAATCTTGCTTTTAGATATTTAATTCTAAACTGCATCGATTCTATTATTCTAAATCAACAAAATGAAAATAGACAAATTAGTATACGTGTTACTAAAAAAGATAAAAAGATACTTATTGCATTTACAGACAATGGAATCACAATGTTAGAAGAAAATAAAAATAAAATTTTTGAACCTTTTTTTACAACTAAGCCTAGTGGCAAAGGGAGTGGAATAAGCCTCAATGTTGCAAAAGATATTATAGAACAAATAAATGGAAAATTATCTTTTAATTCAGAAAATAATAAAACCACATTTCTTGTCGAACTGCCTTTTTTATAAAGCAACAAAGCGGCAAACAGAAGACACAAAAATATCGACACCATGTTTTACAAGCATTGATTCCGCTAAATACAAAGTCATTAGGACATCATCAAGCGCATTGTGCACTTTTCCTTCATATTGAACTCCATATTGTTTTGCAAGATCATGAAGTTTACCTTTATTTGTCTTATTTAATTTTTTATGTAACTCATATAAATCAAGCGCATGTTGAAATTGAGGAAGAGGAAATTGATACCTTTTGTTTTGAATTTGCGCAGCAGGTAAATCGGAACTTAAAATATTGTAACCAAGCACAACACAACCATTTCCGATTTCAATAAATTCTTTTGCCCAAACTTCACCCCAAGTTGGAAATTGATTGAGAGTTTGTGGATCAACTCCAGTTAAGTTTTTTACAAAATCTGTTATTTGAGACTCAGGATTAACATATGAAGAATTGAAAGTAACATTTCCATCAAGATCAACTTTAGCAATGGCAACTTCAAAAATTCCTCCCGTAGGTGATGTGGGATGAGTTGAAGTTTCAAAATCGATTATAGCTAAAGGTTTTTCAAATAAACAAGCCAAAAAACCAAGTTCTGGACAATAGTTTGTATGAGAAAGCATAGATTACTTCACCCGAGCAATCACACAACTTGAGGTTCCACCAAGCCCCATACTTAGTTTTCCACAATATATTCCATCACCTGTATTTTCAAAGTTAACTATTTTATTGAGTAAAAGATTGCGTTCAAGTGAAGCAATTTTTGGATTCACTCTTTCAGGATCGATTCCTGAAGGCATAAGCGAATAGGAATTAGCTCCTGTTTTTTGGGTACCCAAAAGTTGAGCCGTTAATTCCCAACCCCCACCCACACACATACCATGCCCAAAAATTCCTTTTCTTGCAGAAATAAAAGCTTTTTTAGGAACAAACTCCTCTATGAGATTAAATTCATTCCAATCTCCGGGGGTTCCTGTTGCGTGCATATCCCACATTTGAATTTGGCTTGGTACTATATCAGCTTGAGCAAAAGCTCTTCGAATGGCAAGTTTTGGACCTTCCTTGGAAGGGGTAATAATGTGCTCTGCATCACTGCTCACACCTGCCCCTAAAATTTCTACTGGTAATGGCTCAATTTCAAACTTACGCATGGCATCTTCAGCAGCTATAATCCAAGTGCAAGCCCCTCCAGAAATGTGAGTTCCTCTCAGATCGCAAAATGGAACTCCATGAGTGTCTCCTAACACAGCAAGCCTGCCAGAATAAAAAGCTGAAACCAATTCATTACTTGGATTAGAGTCCACTCCTCCTATAATAGCTAAGTCTGTTCTTCCACTTTGAATTTCGAGCATCGCATTATCGATTAATGCACCAAAAGAAGCACAAGCCGCACTTGAACCCGTTGAAATTCCATGTAAATTTAAAATCATCGAAACCTGAGAGGCTGCCACATTTGGTATATTCCACAATAAATTTGGAGAAATACTTTCCCATGGTGGAGTCGGATGTTTATATTTTTCAACTAATTCTCTACGCGCTTTTGTTTTTGAACGAATTAAAGCTAATTTTGCATTTTCAATATCATTTCCAACCACAGGTTGCGCTTCAATTGCTTTTAATTCAGTTAAGTATTCTTGCAAGAGAGGAGATTTTTTTGTCCAAAAAGAATTCCATGTCTTAAGTGCTTCAACACGCTCATAAGAGTCATGTGGAAATTGAATTGGATTTTCAGGTGCATTTTCTACAATATTTATGTTATTTACATGTTCATAACAAGGTTTATTGCGAATAGGATCTGCCCAAAATAAGTTCCATTTAAAAAGACCCTCATCATATTCTCGCGCAGATTGAAAATTAACAGGCAAATCACCTAATCCAGTTGCGTATTGAATTGACACTTTAGGATCCAGTGTTTTTATAGCTTTTTCTAATGAAGGCCTAGAGGTTAAGGCATCAATTAAACTTCCAATCCCATATTTAACCAAATCACCACTTTTTTCATTTAATAATGAATATCTCTTAGGACCATGTCTTTCTTCAAGCCAATTTTTATAGTTCGAAAAATCAAATTTAGGCTCACCTACTAGAAATGCATTTGAAAGCGATTCTTTAATAGATAACACAGACTTCCCTTTCGCTATCATCTCAAGAAACTCGTTCAAATTTGACGCTCCAGGAGCAACAACTGATGCTGCATAAAGAAAGACCTTTCTGCGAGCAGTTTGAATAGGACAAGAACTTTTAGACATGCGACAATTCCTTTTGGAGTAGGGAACAATTGGAAGTAAATACTTACAATTTTATCCTAACTCAATTTAAGAGTACAGTTAGATATAAGTGATACTCACCTTTAAAATAATCTTTTAACAAAAAAAAGCAAAAACTCTAAGAAGCACCCCTGACTTCATAAAGCTCTTGTGCCTTCAATATCACTCTAAATAAATTGTGACAAAGGAAATGAATGGAATATAAAATCATTGGAAAAAATATTTTTGGTAAGTTTAAAATGCTTTCTCTTTTTTACATAATCTAATCATGTCTTTTCTTTGTATCATTTAAAACGGCAAGATCGGTTTGGTTTTTTTGCGAGTTATACCACTTTTCAGCAATTATTTTAAATCCTTCTTTTTCTTGCCTTAAGTATAGAAATTTCCTACCAAAATCATCTTTATCAGGAGAGGAATACTTTTGAAAAAACTCAACTAGCAATTGATTGCGAAACGCAAGAATTTTAGGCTCACTGATTTGCACAGTGATAGAGCCTTTTCTCGTTTCAGATAATTTTGATTTAAATTCACGCCATCCATCTTTATTTTTACCAAGGGATTGAAAATTATCCGAATAAAAACTTAGGTATTTTTTAAAATCTGAGTTTTCCCAACTCTTTCTCCAATCCTCGACCATTTTAAAGACACGTTGACGTTCTTTTTGTATAGCGTCCATGCTGATAGTCTGCATTTCATCTACAATAACAACGGGTGTCTGAAATTCACTCACATATTGAGCTATATCAATAACATCTTCATTTTTTAAAGCAACACACCCTTCCGTATCAAAAGGCCGGAGCATGCGTGCATCGCTGTCTACTCCGTGGATCCAAATTCCAGATCCCGTTTTACGTTGTCTTTTGTCAAAAATATTAGGATAATCAAGTATAAAAGCACGTGGGCCATACTTACGTGCAGCAGGACCCCATTGCCGTACCAATTCTGACCCATCTTTTTGTCCAACAATAAAATAAATACCTTCAGGAGTGCGATTGTCACCTCTTTGTTTTTTATCACCTTGTTCTTTTCCAGTTATAGCAAGGTAAGTTCTGACAACCGTATAATTTCCATCAGGAAGAAGCTTAAATACGCTCAGCCTGTGAAAGTTTTTTTCAACGACCATAGCAAAAGTAGGATGATAGGCGCCAAGGCTGATAAACGCAGAGGGGATGCCATTAAATGCAGTAAAAGAGGATTGCGAAAAAATATTTTCCGCATAACTTTTGACACCCAAAAGTGTGTATAAAATTATAAATATGATCTTAATGTTCAAGACATAGGATTTTGTATTCACACTACACAAGCTCCCGTTAGATCAAATGTATTTACCTCAGCAGGGTTTCCACTCGTGCACGAATTCCTGATGAAAGACGCACACCCATATGAGAAACAGTATCTGCCGCTAAAACAGTTGCTATTTGCCCAGATTGTTCAAGAGTGAGGCCTTTACAAAGACCATACATGAACCCTCCTGCAAACATATCACCTGCTCCTGTAGTATCGGCAACTTCTACTTTAAGTGCAGGTATAAATGTTAGATTTCCATCATAGGCAATATATGCTCCTTTTTCACCGTCTTTCACTACAGCAATTTGAATAGTTTTAGATAGTTCTAAAGCTGCTTTATCTGGAGAGAGACCGACGAGCATTTTAGCTTCTTCAGTATTGAGAAAAACGAGATGTGTTTTTTCGAGCAATGATAGAATTACTTTTTGTCCATGACGTGCAATTACAAAAGGATCAGCGACATCAAAAGCAACTTTGACATTATTATTTAAAGCGTGATCAACTGCAGAATGCAATGAATCGATTTGATTTTGTGTATCGAGCATATAGCCCGTAGTAAAAAAGATTTTAGATTTTATAATGTCATCGTATGGAATATGAGATGTCATATAATTTCTACATGCACCTAGATAAGTATTTAATGTACGTTCACTGTCTGGAGTGACTACGACAAGACAAGTTCCTGTATGAACTCCGTCGACAACAGTTAAGCGATTTGTAATTCCAAGTTCATTCATACGACTTGCGAATGCTTTTCCATAAGAATCATTCCCAACTGTGCTGCTGTAACTTGTTTTTGCTCCTAAAACTGCCAAACCACGAATAGCATTTGAAGCGCTTCCTCCTAATTCAATTTCGGGTTTTGCATTTCCTAAATTTTTCAAAACATTTTTTTGAGTCTCTTCATCAACAAGTTGCATAATACCTTTGGTCATACCAAAAGATTTTAGGTCAGAATCATTAGCTCTTACAAGCATATCTATAAGAGCATTTTCAATTGCGACCACATCATATTGATGATTAAATTGTTCTATTGAAAAAAAAGAATTCTGAATCATATCTATAAATCCTATTTCTTTGCTTTAAAAGCAGAATTAAGTAACAACAATGAGTCATATAAAATGCTTCACTGAGTCGTAAAGGGACCAAAAACTTTAAAATCAACTCCACCCAAAAGATCCCTAACGACAACAAAACCACCTACGGTAGTTCCAGCATTTGATTCTGGATTCCAATCTGTTGAAGAAGATGTGTCAAGCGAGAGAGATCCATTGGTCACATACCACTGAATTCTTGTTTTTGCTTGAAAATTTGTATTATTTGGATCACGAGGGAATGGAACGCTCGGAATTGTCACACCCACTGAAATCGAGGAACTTGAATTGCCATTTAGGACACTGTTCGCAGCAGGAGATATACTTGAGAATTGAATTGGATTATTTGTAATTGCAAGACCTGTGGTGAGCGATGATATTTTATTAGAACTCAATGTGACGTTTACTGGAGAAGTATTCCAAAATGAATCATTATTATCTGGCAAAGTATAAAAAGTATAAAACCCTTGATCGCTGCTCGTTCCTGAAGAAACAGTGTAGCTCAATTGAAAAGCTGGTATATCTGAAATTTGTGTAAAAGAGTTTGAGAGATTTGTTCCTATATTTGCACAATCCACAATATATTTAAAAACAGTGAGCCTGTAAGGAGATGTAAATACGGTTGTTGGAGTTGCTGTCGCAGAAGTAAAAATATTCGTCATTGCTATGCTCGTACCATTTGTGCCATTGGGCAAGCCGCGAGATCCTCCTCCAGAAGCCAAATAATAATTACCTATTGGCAATAATTTTAAATTATTTATTGTAAGAGTTGGTATTTCATTTGTAGGAGAAATAACCACTATATCAAATTCAGTTGATCCAGCAGAGCAATTTGGCCTAATTGGAAATTGTTGACTGCTTGTGCTCTGAAAATTATTTGCACCCGTGCTAAGAGCTGAAGTTTGCACAACAACTCCAACAGCTCTAACTTGATTAATTGTATAATAAGTCTGATCTGGTTTTTTACAGGTCACTAAAAAAATAATGATAAAAATACATTTCAATAAAACTAAAAAATATTTTAACATTATTCATCTCCTAAATTAACAAAATTCATTTTAAAACTTTGCTATTACCCCTATGGAAGGAAGAATTGGTAAACCTGTAATATAGACCTGTTTTGTATAATCTCTATTATAACTATTATTTGCAACATTGCTTCTATTAAATACATTTAAAATATCAAGATAAGATGTCAATTTCCAATCCTGAAAAAGAAAATCATATTCTGTTCTAAAATCAACCTCAAAAAAATAAGGAATACGAGCATCATTTTTACTAATTAAATACGTATTACCATCGCTTACTGGTGAATATTTTCCTGTATTTTCATTATATACTCCACCCGAAACAGTTGAATAGGGTGTTCCTGTCATAAATTGAATACGAGTTCCTGCATTCCAGCGGCTTGTAATTTTCTGTCCATATACAATATTTACAGAATGAGTTCTGTCATAATTGGAATATCGCCATTCACCACTTCCAGGATCCCTTTGCTCAGATTGACTGATTCCGTAACTCATCCAACCAAACCAAATTCCAGATGCTTTTTTCTTTAAAAAGAATTCAACTCCTTTGGCTCGCATTTCAATAGAATTTTCATATTTATTATTAGGATTACTTACGGCTGGTCCTACTAAATT
This sequence comes from Fluviispira multicolorata, assembly GCF_009208585.1. Taxonomy (GTDB): domain Bacteria; phylum Bdellovibrionota_B; class Oligoflexia; order Silvanigrellales; family Silvanigrellaceae; genus Silvanigrella; species Silvanigrella multicolorata. The sequence goes on along the minus strand of NZ_WFLN01000004.1, from coordinate 350,550 downwards.
ATCACTTGATTTAATCCAACTTTGAATATCTATAAAATAATCATCCCAAAACTTAGATTCATACCCTATGGCATATTGAATACTTCTTTCTAACTCTAAATTAGGATTACCGTAACGTGGAGCATTGTATTGTGGTTGAGGATATTGACTGTAATATCCTCCGCCTGCTTTTAGAGTTTGTCCTTCAATAAATTCATAGCGGACTCCAATACGTGGATCGATTGCAAATTCACTGCTATGTGAACCAACAATCATATTTAAACCAGGATTAATAGTTAATTTATTAATAGGCTTAAAAATAATATCGACAAAAGCATCTCCATAAAAACTATCAACCACAACCTTATCTTGTACCACAGGAGCTAACTCACTATCGAAGCTTGTGGTCATCCCCCCACCAGGAAGTTGTATGACATTTAATCCTGCTTCATAGTGCTGATATTTTGGACGAACTCCAAGCGAATATGAAAAGAGTTCATTTATTTTTTTATCTAATATAAAACTAAATGAGTATAGTTGGCTCTCTATATTAATATTATTGCCAAAAATAGATTGATTCAATAAATAATATCTTTGTTGAAAACTAACTCGAAATCCTAATCCGTTACCTAAGTTTAAATTGTATTTAAAACCAGCTGTTTCCATATAATTTTCAAAGCTAAAACTATTTTGTCCCGAAGCCGTAGTACTATTCCCAATGGGAGCTGAAAGAGAAGCACTGTCATTTGCACCTAATAAATAAATTTGCCATGTCCCACGTGAGTGATTTCCATTTAATATCATTTGATAATCTGTAGCTTGAGGAATTGTAACAAAACTTGTATTATTTGCAAGTTTAGCAATGAGCGGTTTATATAACTCTAAATATGTTCTTCTAAAACCAATACGATATCCAATGGCATCATCTGAATTTTCATTGTTGTTACTTTGATTAGTCTGACCATTTTTTTCATTTTCATTTTTTATTATATGAGTTTCTTGGGAATTTTTTTCTTTATCTATTTCTTTCTCAATTGAACTTCCAAAGGCATTTCCTTCCAAAAAAATTCCGCTCTGAATCAGTCCAACTTCTATTTCACCAGAAAACCTTTTCGGAATGCTGTTAAAACTACGCAATTGAATGACACCACCAATCGTATCTGTATAATATGCACTAAAAGCTCCCGGATAAAAGTCCATGGATTCTATCATGCGCGTTGGGATAATCGTTTCAGTTCCACCAAAATGAAAAATAAATGGCAACAACAAATCATCATAATAAAAAGAATTATCGCCAGGTGATCCTCCTCGGACAACAACATCTGCACTGCCTACATTTGCTGGTAAAACAGAAGGAAGAGTTTGCAATGCACGCACCGCATCGCCGCCTGTTCCAGCAACATGGGCCATTTCTTCTTGCTGAAATGTATTTTGCGAAACTTCATCTTTACGTCTTGCACGAATAATTCCTGTACCACCATACTCTGCAGAAGGTTCAAGCAAATAAGGAGATGAAAGTTTTAATTGAGAATTCTCTATTGGAATTTGAAGATCTTGATAATTTTCAGCGCGAATAAGAATACCTTTTGTTTCTTTAGGGACAGTGATGGAAAAAATTCCATTTTTATTTGTTTTCACAAAATTTAATTTATTATCAGTATTTATGACAAGTGCATTCTCTATTGGAGATAAATCACCTAGAGGTCTAACCTGTCCGGTAAGAGTTATATTATTTAGATTATCTAATTTGTTACTTTGAGCAAAAACAAAAAAATAATTTCCAACCATGAACAACAAAGTCAGTGTTAAACGAAATATTTTCATAGAATTCAACTCTTTATGTTTGTTCCAAAATGATAATCATCATAACATAAAAATTCTACATTGAGAGAATTCCAGTGAGCAAATTTTTTTAATTACAAATTTTAAATAAAAATTTTTCTTGCTAGAAAAATTCCTAAAAAAGTTAAAATAATTCCAACAAATGGACTTAAAAATAAATAAGAAAGCGCATAGAAATACTTACTTTCCTCCATTAACTTTATAGCTTCAAGACAATACGAGGAAAAAGTCGTGAATCCTCCTAAAAATCCAACCATAAGTCCCAAACGGAGTTCGTGTGATATTTGCAATTTTTCTACACCTAAAACATAAATAATTCCAATAACAAATGAACCTATAATATTTATAAAAAATGTGCTGTATGGAAAAGGAGAAATGAAGATTTTATGCATAAAAAGACCTAAAAAATAGCGACAAAAAACCCCTAATATTCCAAAAAATCCAATATAAAAAAGACTCATCAAAACCTCCTATGGAATAATATGATTCATTTTAAAGCATAATCTAAAGTAATCCCCCATTAACAAAGAATGAAGATTTTAAATTCATCATTTTACAATTAAGATAGGAGAGAATAAAAAATACTTTGCTCCTGCAATTCTTATATTGTAGGAATCATTTATTGGATTTGCAAAAATCCACAAACAAATTGACTAAGGTAAAAATCACTTTTATGCGATATCCACTCAATAACTTCTTTTCAAAGACAAATTTACAGCAAGAATTTCAAATTAAAAACAGATGGTTTCTTTTCTCAATCTTTATTTTCTTTTCCTTACGCTTTTTTTGGATTGCAAATTTTCCAATGAGCAATGATGAAGTCTATTATTGGGATTGGTCTCGACATTTACAACTCAGTTATGTAGATGCTCCTCCATTTGTCGCTTGGATGTCTTTTCTTGGCACATTATTGCTTCCAGGTGCAACTGGAGCACGCTTTTTAATTCCATTTATTCACACATTTTCAACTCTCTTTATTCTTTTTTCTGCAAAAAAATTTGCAACATTAAACACTAAAAAATTTACAAATGAAATGGCTCTGAGTGTTCTAATATTCACACAAATAACACCCGTTTTTAATTTAGAAGGAATATTACTTTTACCCGATGCCACATTACTTTTAGGTCTTTCAGGCGCACTTTATTTTCTTTTAAGTGCATTTAATTCTTGTATTAAATCTGTTCATGAATTATTTTCATTCAAATATGCCCTCTGTTTTGGATTTTTTCTAGGAATTGCAGCTCTTTCAAAATATCATACCTTTCCAATAGCTGTTGGCTTTTTAATAGCAAGCCTTTATTTAAGATATAAAATCGATAAAAAAATTGATATTGCTTTTTGGATCACAGGAATATTAGTATCAATGCTTGTTGCAAGCCCTGTTTTTATTTGGAATTTTCAAAATAATTTTGCTTCGTTTCATTTTCAAAGTCAGCATGGTTTTGCAGGGTTTTCTCTTGATTTTAAAAGCTTTTTCCGTTATTTACTTGGTTCATTGTTTTATTTATTGCCTTGGTTTTTTATACTTTCAATCGCTTTTGTCAATAAATTTTTTGCACAACCTAAAAAAATTTCTTCTTATTATTTATTAAGTATTTTGCCATTTACAATTTTATTTCTTCTTATTTCTTTTTCTGCTCTTGGAAAACAAGCCCTTCCACATTGGGCCATGCCTGGATTTTATCTTTTGATACCTGCTATCGTAAACGAATGGAAACCCTTTACAGGCACAAGAATAATAGCTTGGAAAATTTATTGTACAATTTCACTTATTATTTCTGTTATTGTTCCCACCGCAATTTGTACACAAAGTTTTAATAATCTTCTTATCAAAACTTTTATCTATTTTACAGGAAATGCAAGTCCTCTTGCTCAGGTCTTTCAATGGCAAACCTTACAGGATGAACTTAAAAATCAATTGAATATTAAATTAAAGACACAACCTTATCCAACAAATGAAAACTGTTCCAGTCATTATCAAATTGCATCTTTACGATGGTATTGGACAGCTCAAATGGCTTTTTATTTTAATAATCAGCCAAAAATTTATAATTTTGATTTTACAAATACTTCGTTTTATTCTTGGAGAGACCCTTTATATAATTTAGAGGGCTGCAAATTTATTGTTCTTGGAAGTTTAAATCATTATAACGAAGCAAATTTAGAAAAAGTTATGAACATCGAATATCAAGAAGAATTTTCGTTATCACCATACGACGATAATAAAATAATACTTATTAAAGGAACAATGAAAAGCAAAGAAATTCTTAATAAAGTTTATGAGAAAAATAAAAGAGAAATTCGTTATTAATTGATTATTTAAATGATTTAAGAATTTCAAGGACATCATGCAACGCACAGCGCACAATTTCAATTTCCCACGTATGTCCTTTTGCAAATCTTTCAAGACTGCCTATCCAAGCGATTATTGATTGAGCAACTTCAACTATAGATTGGTTGTCTTTTATATCAAGATCATCATCAGACACATGCTCTAAATAGGATTGCCAAGAAGTGTGAGGAGAATCTAGCATATTGACCAAACGATTTAATCTTTTTGTTTGATCTTGTCCTTCCCAATCTCCACTGACTTGAAACGGATACCAATCAAGTTCATGTCTATGAAGCCACAAATGAGCACCATTGCTCAAAGCAATTCTCCTGAAATCATCGGGTAAAGCATTTTGAAAACCATCAGGTCTTTTCCAAATTACATGCATGATATGAAACCTCTCAAGCTCAAAAAATAATTTAACACACAGGTTAAGCGTGTTATAACGTTTGATAATACGGACACTTAAAATTCTCAAGTCATATGTTATTTAAAAAAATACAAGCACACTCAAAATAGAACAGGTGACATTTCTTTAGTGTTATGTATTAATAATATCATAAAGGAAACCCTTATTGGGAACCTCTTTCTAACAACATGAAATAAGGAGTCTTAAATTGCCTGTCGTTAAAATATATACTACAACCGTTTGCCCATATTGTAATGCTGCTAAAAATTTATTTAAAAGCCTTGGTGTTACATACGAAGAAATCAATTTAGACAATGATCCTGATTTAAGAACAAAACTTTCAATAGACAATAATGGCTGGCGCACTGTTCCCATGATCTTTATTGGAGATAAATTTATTGGTGGTTTCGATGATGCTAACAAACTTTACAAAAATGGTGAGCTTTCTAAATTATTAAGTTAAAAATAAATTCATTAAGATGTTTGCAACAGATGAGTGCCTCATGCAAAAAATAATTATTTTTGTTTTATCAATTATTTCTAATAGTTGTATAATTGGTTTTTCTAACATGCACAACCATATTCCCGAAGAATATGCAAAAGTATATCTTCCTGCAGCACACGATTTTTCAATATATGGGGGCAATTCTTCACGCCTCTCATTTGCTATTCGTAATAAATTATCTGAACGAACTGATATCTCATTTACTAATTTAGAAAATGCACGCTGGGCTCTACAAATCAATATTCTTGATAGAATTCAAAGCATAACTGCTGTGGATTCCTGTAAAAATCCCTCTACACCAAATACAGCAAGTGGTGCTTATTCTTGTGCAAAAATTCATCCAGAAGCTCTCGATTCAAAAACCTCAACACCATATGCATTTAATAAGCCGACAATTTCACCTGCGACAGAACAACTTTCGCTTGTCGTTGAAGTAAAAGCTTTCGATTTAAACTCTGGTAAAGTTATGTGGGCGAAACGCTACGCCGCAAGTAATATATCTCCCGCCGTTTTTAACGAAATTGGTGATACCGATGGCAGAACCTTAAATTATATGCAACAAACCCCTGACCTGCATGCATTAAGGTACCAAGAAGCTGTAGACAATGCCGTGAAAGCTTTTTCAACTGCAATTGCAGCAGATGTGCAAGAAACTATATTTAAATCAATGCAACAAAAAAACACAATTTTAAATTAAATAACCTTAACTTTATATGCAATAAATTAAAAAAAAGCTCTAAAATGTTGAAAAATAAACAATCTAAATGTAGGTTTGGGGCGTTTTAAGAATTATTACCTCAAGCGGGAGACAGCGCCTATGTTTACTCAGTTTGTTTCAGAACACAAGAATGACTTAGAAAATATTGCACTCGCAGTTAGACTTCTCGGCATGGATGCCGTCCTAAAAGCGAAATCAGGTCATGTCGGTCTGCCGCTCGGTGGTGCAGAATTAGGAACTTTTCTTTATTTTGCAGTTATGAATCATGATGCAAAACAACCGCACTGGATTGATCGCGATCGCTTCGTACTTTCAGCGGGTCATGGAAGTATGCTTCAGTATGCACTTCTTCATCTTGCACGCTACGATCTCACAAAAGAAGACCTCACACAATTTAGACAACTTGGCAGTAAAACTCCAGGACATCCCGAATTTGGTCACACAGCAGGGATCGAATGTACAACAGGTCCTCTCGGACAAGGCATTTCAAATGCTGTGGGAATGACTATTGCAGAGCGTATGCTTGCCGCTCGCTTTAATGACTCTCATCATTCACTTATAGATCATAGAACATTTGTTATCGCAGGTGATGGCTGCCTTATGGAAGGTGTCAGTGCTGAAGCCTGCAGCCTTGCGGGACACTTAAAACTCAATAGACTCATCGTACTCTATGATGCAAATAATATTACAATAGACGGCACAATTGATATTTCATTTTCAGAAAATGTTGGAAAACGTTACGAAGCCTATGGTTGGAATATATTAAATGCGGATGGAAATGACTTTATTTCATTAGCACAAGCTATGGACAAAGCAAATCACTTCTCAAATATGCCAAATGGTGAAACGGGACCAACCCTTATTATTTGTAAAGGCATCCCCGGTAAAGGCTCCCCAAAATGGGAGGGCAAACCTAAAATTCATGGCAATCCAATGAGTGCTGAAGATGTTATCGATGCTAAAAAACATTTAGGTGTTTCCAATACAGAACCATTTTATATTCCTCATTACTGCATAGAATCTGCAAATAAACTAGCAAATATTTGCGCAAAAAAAACAAGAAGCTGGTTTGAAACCTTCAATAAAGTAACAAGCCAGTGGGAAAAAGAAAATCCTGAAAAGTATAACCTTTGGAAAAATTTATTTGAAAATAATTCATTAAAAGGTTTTCAAGAGAGCACTTTAAATTTAGCCCAAGGGAAAATGGCAACCCGCACAGCAAGTGGAAAAGCTCTTTGCGAACTTGCCGCTGAAAATCCTGCACTTGTCGGCGGCTCTGCTGATTTAGCTGGCAGCAATTTAACAACTTTGCCAAATACAACATTTATAAATGCAAAAGATTTCTCTGGCCGAAATATTCATTTTGGAGTGCGTGAACATGGCATGGCAGCTATTTGCAATGGCATCACTCTTCACGGTGGTTTACGTGCATTCTGCGCAACATTTGCTGTTTTTTCGGACTATATGCGTCCTGCAATCCGTCTTGCTGCCCTTATGAAAATTCCAACACTCTTTATTTTAACCCACGACAGCTATGCTGTAGGTGAAGATGGCCCAACTCATCAACCTATCGAACATGCAGCCGCATTAAGAGCCATTCCGGATCTCAATGTTTATCGTCCTGCCGATATTGTTGAAACTTTTGTAGCTTGGGAAAATGCAATCTTATCAGAAAATAAACCTACAGCTTTATTATTAACACGCCAAGATCTCGAAGATATTGATTCTCATTTGCCAGAGCAGCGTAACAAAGATGACATAAAAGAGGGCATTAAAAAAGGTGCCTATCTTTTAAAAGATTTTTCCAACGAAAACCAAGCACATAAAATTGTTTTAATTGCTGCTGGAAGTGAAGTTATTATTGCATTAAATACCGCAAAATTACTTGAAAGTAAAATGTCAGAAACTGCATCAGGAGAAAAAGTAAAGCTCTCTGTTCGTGTTGTCAGCGCACAAGCACCACAAGTATTGGTTGAAAATCCTGTCACTTTAAATAAGCTTGTTCCTAAAGAATATCCAATTTATGCAATCGAAGCAGGCTCTCCGCAAAGTTGGGGAGAAATAGTTGGCCGCAATGGTGCTATTTTTAGTATGAAAACTTTTGGCAGCTCTGCTCCCGCTTCTGTACTTGCAAAACATTTTGGCTTTACACCCGAAGCGTTTTGTTCTTTCGTTCTCAATCAAATGAATTTAAGGTAACTTATGTCTCCACTTGTAAATAAATCTAAAAAAATAATAAATAAGTCCACTTCACACAACACAAATGTAACGTTTTTCTTTTGCTTATCTCTTGTTATTCTTATTAATGTTTTTTTAAACTATAAAGAACCATTTGAAACTTGGATCGAAATCGTAGGAACCATTTTTCAAATAGCTATTCCTATGTATGCACTCGTACCCGTTCTTTGGAAAAAGGATAAAGTCGGTGCCTTGCAAATGATAAAAGTACTTATTTTTGTAGTTGGTATCACTTGGGCATTTAAGCTAGGCTTAAGCAATGTGTTTGGTATCGACGACACACGCCCACGCGGTGGCAGCATGAGTTTTCCAAGCGGTCACACAGCGGGAGCTTTTTCAGGAGCGGTTTTTTTAGCACTCCGTTACGGATTAAAATATGCAATTATTGCTGTCCCTCTAGCAGCTTTTGTAGGATTTAGCCGCATCTACTCCTTTGCTCACTGGCCTACAGATGTCATTGCAGCTGTTATTCTTTGCTGTCTTGGAGGGCTTATTTTTGTGAAACCCTTAAAAAAGAGAAAGTAATTCTCTCTCTTTTAATATTAAAAGAGAATTAAAATGGTTAGGAAACAAGGATGTTACCTCAATCTCTACTCGAGTTTTATCATGCACATCAAGTGTTTATTTTAAAATTTTTCTTTGCATCACTTTTTATCCTTATTTTGCACCTAACTCTTCTTTTTCCAACTGCAAATAAAAAAATAAAAACTATTCTTATACTTTTAAACTTATATTTTATTTTTAATTATCTATTGGAACAAAAAAATGATCTTTTTTTATTTAAATTCTCGTTATTTTTAATTTGCTTAGTTTTATTTCAATACACTTTAACTTGGATAATGCAAAGGTTTAAAGGATTCTTCTTATATTTAAAATTATTATTCTCTTTAAAAATCAAAAACCAAAAAACGACTGTTAGCGAAAGCAAAACCCCAAAAAACTTATCATCATTTGGTTCACCTCAGATTTTAACTTCATTTGGCCTAAAAGTTCGCAGTAAAAGCGAAGTTTTTATTGCTGAAAAATTATTTGAAAATAAAATTGATTTTGAATACGAATTGGCTCTATCAGCAGATGGAAAAACATATTATCCTGACTTTACAATAAAACTTGGTAAAAAAACATATTACTGGGAACATTTTGGAATGTTAAGCGATGAAGAATATTATAAAAAAACAAAAATAAAAATCATTTGGTACGAAAAAAACTTTCCTAAAAAACTTATCATGACCGAAGAAGGTCATGATCTTTTTCCAAAAATTTGTACTGAAATCGATAGATTAAAACAGCTCAAGCGGCGGTGGCTGCCTCGTCTTCTTCTAACTCTGAAGAAGTCCCGTGCGTCAAAGGAATATGCATCTCGAACTCGCCCGATTTAACACAGAGTTTTCCGTCAACTGTTTCTAACACAAAACTTTCATCTTCAATTTCCATTTCAATAACACGTCCTTCATCTAAAGCATTAAATGGAAGCATAAAGTCAGAACCATCCGCTAAAGTGATTGATAAATGTGCGCCACGAATTTGAATACGTGTTTTTCTATTGCGAAAGGCGCCTTCACCCACTCTTGAGTTGTCATCTAATCCTGATTCGCCAATATCTTCATTCAGAGCTTCTTCAGGACTCACTTCAGCAGGCGCCGCTCCTTCTCCCCCTGCTGCAACTTCAGCCTCTTCAAGTCCATGGTCAATAGGTTGCGGAGAGGCATCGCCTTCTCCTATATCATCAACAATTTCAAGATCTTTCATTTCAGTTGGAGAAGAGGATTCTGCAGATGCATCAACTTGCGCTTCACCACCTTCCTCTGCAACAGGAGCTTCCTCTGCAACAGGAGCTTCCTCTGCTGGCATTTCTCCTTCTGCAGATGGTATTTCTGCAGCGGCTTCTTCAGCTGGAACTTCTGCAGGCATTTCTTCCGCTACAACAGGCGCTTCTGCAGCAGTTTCTTCAGCTGGAGGAGTTTCCTCTGCTGGCATTTCTACATCTGCTGCGGCTTCCATAGGTGGCGTGTCAGCGGTTACATCCACAGCAGGTTCTGCAGGCATTTCTGCAGGAGCTTCATCTACTGGAGCCGCGTTTATAGGAGGAGCTTCGCCCTCAGCAGGGGGAGATTCTACTGCATCATCCATGTCTGGGACTTCACTTTCGGGTGCGGGAGCAGAGGCATCCATGATAGGAGCTTCATCTTCAGCAGATGCAGCCTCTTCCCCATTCACATGTTTTGCCAATACGCTTGCAAACTCTTCCATGCCAATACGAGCAAGCACATCTACAATTTTCTCTTCATCTTGTTTATTCTTTGAGTAAACTTCTAAAATATCTGCAATGGCCAAGCCAATTTTTTTACGTGGTACTTTTTCAACGGCCAGTTGAGCAACTTGGGGAGGTTCGCAGGATCGACCTCCAATATATATTTTATACCCATCCTTATCACCCACGATATGAACCTCATCTGTTGAAGATGCTACACATGCCGTTGCACAACCATTCATTCCAATATTTAAAGTTGAAAAAGTTGATTTAAACTTTTCGTTCAAAAATGGAGAAATCTCAATTGCATCACCGAGTGCATCCTGTTCACATTTTGGACAGAGTTCTCCGAGGCAAGCCTTGGGGGAAAGGGTTGAAAAACTTCTATAATGTTTGACTAATATTCCAGACTTCGCCAAACGAGCCTGAACATCAGAAATTTTATCTTTAGGGACAGTAAAACCAATACGTTGATCTTCAGTCACTTTTAAAAAAGCAGAAACATCTTCAGCAACTTCACAAATTAAGCGTAATTGCCCGCCATTATAAACTCCACCAGCAGCTTCTGCAAGGACAAACAAATTACCATTTTTAAGTTCAAATTGCTGCGAGTCCACTCTTTTTCCCCCAGACTACAGTACTATAGCGTATCGTATAGCTTGAGTAAGAACTTGAGGCGGCATAGATTGCTTGAAATATAATTTTATTTTGGTTACTAAAGCATCGATCGCCAAAACCCGAGTTAATACTTTGTGGTATTTTTGCTCTTGTGGAACTTGTTAATACTGTGAAGGGAGTTGTCCATGTCCATAGCCGCAGCGGCCTCCATGCGAGAATTAATCGAATACGTTGCAAAATCTCTCGTTGATAATGCCGAAAAGGTCGAAATCAACGAAATAAATGGCGCTCAGACAAATGTCATCGAACTTAAAGTAGCAAAAGAAGATGTTGGTAAAATAATTGGAAAAAGCGGTCGTACCGCCGATGCGATTCGCACCATTTTAAATTGTGGTGCTGCCAAAATGAATAAACGTTATATTTTACATATAATTGACGAATAAAATTTTTGCCTCTTTTAGTTATCATTTTATTGTCAAAAAATTCTTTCCTATATTTATAAATAAATGTTATACTCGAAAATAAAAATACATTCATTTTGATAGGAAAGAATATGTCAAAAATCTTTATTTCATTTTTTTATATATTTATTTCTTCTATTATTTTTAGTTGTGGCAATTTAAAAACACAAAACCTTGGTTTTAAATTAAAAAGCCCTAATCTACCTAAGTTTAGTAATTATTCTACTTTTACATCCTTTGCTCCATTCCACATCCCCATTTCCATCACAAGCAATGCAGGGTTTTCCTTTACAGGAACTTTACAAGCTGGTGCAAATACAATTTCTTTACCTGTTGCCACCTCTCTCACATTGACAATTGGTTATCTCGCTATTGGTCTATCGGGAAGTCAAACTCTTGCGCAGCAGTGCAATTCAAACAATAATCAAACCACTTCCGTGCTTTATACTGAACTCACACAAACTTTATCTATAGACGAAACAACAAGTTCCATCGACATTAATTTCCCAAACCCTTTTACGCTCGTAAATTTTGATCATTTTGGTTTTAAAATATTAGATTCATCAAATGCAAATGCGGCAAATGCGACTGTTTACCTAGAAGATGTCATAAGCAAAAGTTCAATTATAGATCCTTGTAAAAAAACACCTCTGTCTGAATCCGTCGATTCAGGCGGCAGATATCCAACAGACATTCCAATTTACAGCAGTTCTGGGCAATTTCGCTTTCGGGTTGTAACGACTGACGGCACAACGCAAATATTTACCCCAACTTTACCAAAAGGATCTTCAACTGCTAAGTTTTATTTTATGCAAATTGGTGGAGCAGGAACCCTCACTCCCATGAACGAAAGCACAGATAGCTTTTTAGATGATGAAATTTCCATTGCCACGCGACGCGATTCTTTGAATAGAAATCCACGTTATGCTGACATTGCTTCATATACGTTTTCGCCTCCAGATATAAGCTCAGGAATGACGAGCTTTTATCCAAACAGTCAATCAAATTCTAACAACCGTTCATTTGTTGCTAAATGCCAAATCACTTTGTCAGTATCAGGAACACACGGAGCGATTGTATATCCTTTTCAAACTTGCAATATGAATATTACAAATATCTTTACCGATCTCACAGCACTTACAGCTGGAACAAGCTACTTTCTCGATGCCTATTTACTTGATAGTGAAAATTTTTTAGCTTCTAATACCACAGCTGCCAGCCCTTACACACCCATTGTCACATCAACACCTTACCAGTATAGTTTTAAAGTTCCATTGACTTATATGAAATAAATATTCAAATTATTAAAATAGTTCTGTTTAAATTAAACGGCATAACTATTTGTCAATACCTCATATATAAAAAAAAACAATAAAAATAAATTGTCAAAAAATTAAGTTAACAGACCTTTACAAATTTTTATTCGGGTTATGTTCCTTTATATGAGAAAGGGAATTTTTCAAATCTAACAATAAAGGAGAACAGTATGTATATTAGAAAGTTTGCAAAGAACTACGAAACTTTAGAACCATTTTTTGCACTCCAAAATGATTTTGGCAATCTTTTAAATACTTTAGTCCGTAATAAAAAAGAAGACTTTACAAATATAAATCCAAGTACAGATTTATATGAAGATAAAAATAACTTCTATATTACTATGGAACTTGCGGGTATTGAACAAAGTGACATTCAAATTTCACTGGAAAAAAATATGCTTTCCATTTCAGGTGAAAAAAAGAATATCAATCAAAATGAAAATCACAAATTCTATCATCAAGAAATTGTGAATGGTAAATTCAATAGAACCTTCGAATTTCAAGGAAGTATTAATGACGAAAATATCGAAGCATCCTTTAAAAATGGAGTTCTTACTGTAAAGGTTGAAAAAGAAACTGAAAAAAAGGACGAAGTGAAAAAAATTGAAATCAAGTCATAACTTTTTATCTCCTCTTTAAAAGAGGAGATTTTTTTATATTTTTATTTTATTAAAGGAAATATTTAAATATAATTTATTTTTTATAAAAAGCATTTACGCAATCAACTGCTTTCAACCATTTATATAGACTTGCATTTGCAAGGGCTCCGGGCATTTCTGGTTTAAATTCTTTTGCCACCTCTACTTTATTAAATTCAACATCTTCTTCTAACACTCCCACACAAGCTGCCATTGCTGCGCCTAAAGAAGTTGTCTCAATATTTGTGGGTCTCACTAAGGTAGTTTGTAAAATATTAGACTGAAATTGCATTAGGAAATCATTACGTGAGGCACCGCCATCCACTCCAACTCGAATTATTTTTTGATGACTTACTTTTTCCATCAAACGTAACAGCTGAACATTTTGCAATGCAATACTTTCTAAAACAGCACGAATAATTTGTGATTTTTGAGTTCCTCTCGTCATTCCAAAAAGCACTCCACGAGCTTGCGGATTCCAATAAGGTGCGCCTAATCCTGCAAGAGATGGGATAAATAAAACATCTTCATCGCGCGGATACCCCATGGCCAACTCTGCACTCTCCGAAGAATTTTTAACCCAGCCAAAATTATCTCTTAAAAATTGAACAGCAGCTCCCGCAATAAATGCTGATCCTTCTAGAGCAAAAGTTCTTTTTTGTGTTGTGCTGTATGCCACTGTAGTTAAAAGTCCTTCATCTGAAGTAACAATACTTTCACCGGTGTTCATCAGTAAAAATGCGCCTGTTCCAAAGGTGATTTTTGCTTCTCCTGACCGCACACAGTTTTGCCCAAATAATGCGGCCTGCTGATCGCCTAAAATTCCTGTGATGGGAATACCATCAGGCAAACCAGAAACATTTTTAGTAAAACCAAATCGTCCAATACTTGGTTTAATTTCTGGCAGAGCATTTTCTGGAATTGAAAATAAATTTAATAATTCAGAATCATAATTTCCTGTGTGTAAATTATAGAGCATTGTACGACTTGCATTTGTGTGATCTGTTACGAAAGATGCTCCCCCCGTCAATCTCCAAACTAAAAATGAATCAATAGTACCTAAGGCAAGTTCACCCGTTAATGACCACTGTTTCGCTTTTGCATAGTGTTCAAGCATCCAATGCATTTTTGAAGCACTAAAATAGGGGTCGCAAACCAATCCTGTTTTATGTAAAATCATTTTACGCACAGAATCATTTTTCTTTAATAAATCACAAAATTCAGAAGTCCGTCTGTCCTGCCACACGATTGCATTCCCTGCAATTTCGCCTGTTTTCTTATTCCAAGCCAGACAGGTTTCTCTTTGATTGGTAATACCAATTGCAGAAATATTCTTTTTTGAAAAAAATTTATTTTCACCTTCTGCAAATTTGATACTATTCTCAATTGCTTTTAAAGTCGTGTTCCAAATATCTTCAGGATTGTGCTCAACCAACCCAGGGCGAGGATAAATTTGTGGAAATTCTATTTTATTATTCCCATGCATTGAAAAATCGGTCATGCTAAAAAATGATGCTTGAATTCCGGTGGTACCTTCGTCAATGGAAAGAATAAAATCGCTCATAGGTTTTCTCCTTTTGCATTTTCAATGTATCAAATACAATTATGGAGGATAGTGATGTGAGTTTACTTGTGCAAGAACATTTCCCTAAAACTTTCAAAAAATATTTTACTTCCTTACCATTTTTAGAACAGGCAGGTTTTTTTCTTTGGCCTTCAATAGGAAAAAGTGATCTGAATAAAAATGAAATTAAATTATTAAAAAAAATTAAACCTTCAGGATGCATACTTTTTAAAAGAAATTTCACAGATTTTTCTCAAGGTAAAAGTTTAATTTCAAATATCATAAAAATTTGTGAAAGAGAAAATCATAAGTTTAGTATGCCCTTTATTATTTCTATTGATGAAGAGGGAGGACGAGTGTCTCGACTGCCCCCCCCCTTTTCAAGAGGAAAGCCTGCGCTGGAGTTTTCGGATAATAATGATGAAATAGGTTTAGAAAATCAAATTCTTCATCAAGCTTTTGTTGCAAAAGGGCTTGGTATTAATTGCTTATTAAGTCCTGTAGCCGATATTTTAACCGAACCAAGCAATCCTGTGATGGGCGATCGATGCTTCGGCAGAGATCCCATAACCGTGCTTAAATACACTTCCCTTGTAAATAAAACTTTATTAAAGGAAGGATTATTTTCTTGTGCTAAACATTTTCCAGGGCATGGGAATACTAAAACGGATTCTCATAAAGAATTTAGTGTAAGCGATGTGAGTTTAAATACTCTGCAAACACGAGAATGGATTCCATTTAAAAATTTAATTTCTGAAAAAATACCATTTATAATGGCAGCACACGTTCTCATTCCTCAATTAGATGCTAAATTCCCAGCAACGTTAAGTTATGAAATATTAACAAAGCAACTGAAAAAAAGTTTAAAATTTAAAGGACTCATTTTAAGTGATGATTTAAGAATGAACGCTATTGCAAATTTTTATAAAGAAAATCGAAAAATTGAATCCTCTATAACAGAAAATAACCCTGTTTCTTTATCAGAGGAAGATTCCTATCTTGATATTGCAGCCATTGACGCTCTTCAAGCAGGTTGTGATATTTTGCTAAGTTGCCAAAGCATTGAAAGAGAAGCAAGAATTGCACACTCGATTGCAAAAAAAATGAAAAATGATAAATTATTTCATAAACACATGCTGGAGAAAGCTTGGAAAATCTACTTTATTTTGACAAAGACACAAAAGAAGTAAAATTTTACATTGTTTTATGCTATAGTATTTTTTTTCATATTTTACTTGTTATTTTAATAAATTTCTTAACTCCTAATCCTGTCGATATAACGGATCTCCGTGTTACTACAAATACGGTACAAATCTCTTCAAAGACTCCAAATTCTAATAAGCAAAGTTTACTTAAACATCGTGATAAAGTTCAACCAACAAAAGAATTTGTTAAATCAATTGGAAAGCCATCCCCCGCCCCTAAAGAAATTCCTGCAGAAAAAGTTTCTACAGCCCAAAAAATGCAAGAAGCTGTCACTCCATCAGGACAGTCTACCAACGACAGCAAAGAATTTTTTTCCGCAGAATCCACTGTCGATAAAACGGCTCAGTGCACTTTGCCTGAAATTAATATAACTGATGATGCTGCAAATGCTGGAATAACAAGTGGATCTGTTATTATTGAGGTCCAAATAAACAGCGTTGGCAAAGTTATTGAAGCAAAACTTATAAAAGGCACAGGCTACAAAATCGATCAAGTTGCACTTGCTGCTGCTAAAGAACTTGACTGTAAACCTGCTTGGCGTGAAAAACACAGTGTTGGGGTTATTAAAAGAATAACTTGGATGATTGTTCCATAAAACTCAATGCACATTCATCTTTAATAAGATGAATAATTTTTATTTTCATAAAGTTGTCCCTCATTTTTTCATTTTAATGCGATAAATTTTAATTTTTAAAAATTATATAATGTTTACAATACATCCTCTGATAAAAGAATATTTAATGTAAAAATAATTGCTATAACCACGATAAACATTTAAATTATTAAGAATGACTCACCTTAAGAAGGAGTCAAAACAATTCCCTAAAAATCAAATCTTTTTCAGTAATTGAGAATATTTCTTAAAAAGATTTATTTTATAAAAATAATATTTGTTTAAGGTGAGCTCAAGATTGGAACGGATATTGCTTGCTTAATATCATTGCTTGAAGTCTTAAAAGTTTAAGCAATTTTAAAATAATTAATACAAGGAAGATTTTATGAATGCGATTAGAACTTCTTACTCTCAATATTTAACAGGCCGAAAACTTGAAAAAGGTATCACAAAAGAGATCGTTCTACAAGAATGCGTTAATGAAGTTAATGAATATATCGTTAAAGGGCGAATTCAAAATAAAAATATAAAAGAAGTTCTAAAAATCTGTATCTGTAAAAAAACAGATGACAAAAAAATATTTAGCCCATTCTTTTTAAAAAATATCTCAGAACTCAATAAAAATGAAAGTGCATTCTTTAAAAAAGTTTTCCCACGAAGTCTGCAGAAATTTCTTGCTTTCCTCTTTCTCTCCTTTGAATCTAATCGAAATACATTCATTAAGCCCAAGGAATCACTTTTAAATATTAAATTGCTCAATATAAAAGCTTTTGATTTCTGCAAGGAAAAGTTGTTTAAAACCTTCTCTTATAAAAACAATTTAGAGAAACCAACCCTTATTTTTAACACAGCATTGATGTAAAAGATCTATCAATATTCATCGCA
Organism: Fluviispira multicolorata; assembly: GCF_009208585.1. GTDB lineage: Bacteria > Bdellovibrionota_B > Oligoflexia > Silvanigrellales > Silvanigrellaceae > Silvanigrella > Silvanigrella multicolorata. Next base: position 332,975 of record NZ_WFLN01000004.1, on the reverse strand, counting down.
TTCGTGGTGCACTGTTGGAACATCTACTAGGGATACCCAAAATGGGTGTCAAGCATCTTCTTTTATAAGGGAAATATATTATTCTGCTCGCTTTTACACTAAAGATTTTTTTTAAAAATATTAATTTTCTTAAATATTTAATCTTCTTTTTGCTAAATATAAGTAAAAATTATAATCTAAATAGTTTGGCATTAAATTTGCTTAATTATGTTTTAGGTTAGAAGTTTATCTATTTTTAATGTGAAATTTAAACTTATATAAAAGGACAATATTGCAAAAAAATAAATGGAATTTGCATCGAAATAATTCACTATTATTAAAAAAATATAAATTGGAGAAAATAATTAAATTATTAATTAATTTATTTTTATAGGAAATCTAAAAAATGATAAATCAAAATTGCTTACAATTCATATTATCACATGGCGCTTCTGGGATGTTTATGCAAACAAAAATTCCTAATAATATCTTCTTAATTCTATATACTCAAAAAGGGAGTTTATTAAAAGGTGACGTTATTCCAGATATTTTGCATTATCATCAAGAGCAATCATATAAAACATTAGGTGAAAGGATGAAACATCTTGATTTCATGAATATAAATTGCAAGGCATTTATTCCCGAAATTTATACACCGGGCATGAAAGTAAATAATATGTACTTAGGTAATTTAAGTAAAGATGAAATAATATTATATAATAAATCATTAACGGAAAAATTCGATATTATTCCACCTTTATTAAATTGCGGACAATGGAATTCACTGAGCTCATTATTAAAAGATGTTCACTCTTCTATACCATCAGATAAACAGAATAATTTATATATAGAAATTCATTTAATGGCTTGCCGAGGTTACCTTTCCTCTGCAATAAGTAGGAAATTAGGTTTTAATAAGAAAACTCATTTCCCAAAAATAAATATTGAATATTCTATTTACAATAATATTATGACAGACAGCTATTCTAAATTAATTGAAACTAAAGTGATCGAATTATATAAAATTTCAAATAAATTAAGTAATAAAATATCAGCTATTAGAAACATCGGAATATTGGTGCAAGGATTTTTATTGAGTTTATCTAGTCTACAAAAATTTTTTAAAAGCAAAAGACATTTTTTTTTGAACATACCTGAAAATCAAATTGAATTCTATGGAATACTCATAGATTATGTTAAATACGCCGACAAAATTGAAGACAATTTTAATGAATTAAATCTAGCAAGTAATAAAACATTTTTTGAGTTACTTAAATTAGTTGTTCATATTCGTTCCATTTGTTTAGTATATTTGTCTGATTTTGGTTATGATAGAAATAAAGATTTGATGTATAGATTATAATTAAAACTTATAATTCAGCATTTAATAATGCCAGTTAAGAGTTAAGAAAAATATTGAGAGAATTGAAGAAATAGCTCCGATTTATTAATTAATTGTTGCTAAAAAAAGCAACAAAGGAGCTACCAATGTACTGGCAAAGCCAATTCATCACCATTTAGGGTGTGTTCTCAAATTTTTACCTAAATGATAGAACACCCTAGGTAAATCATCGAAGAAAAGTTACTTTAAATTCGTCACAGCCTTTTATTTTAATCGACTCTTTACCTATTATGCTCACCACGGGTTTTTGTGTCCACAAGTGCAATACTGCCAAAGATATTTCGTCAGTTGGATACTCCTCTTCTAAGAATCTATTGATCAATCAACTCAAGAACACTTAGCTAAAAGAAATTCTGTTTTACATACTTCAATAAAACTTTCTAGAAATAAAAAAACTAACTCTAGTGATGAAAAAGTCTATTTCAAATCTATTAGTTCTATCAGATAATTCATTGAAATCTTTTTTAAATGGCTGATTGAACAGAGTGAACTTCAAATTGCATCAAAAGCTCGATCCACTAAGGGACTAATAGTTCATGTTTTAGAACGATTTCTACCTGTATATTTAGGTATATGTTCCTATTTTAATTGTATATTTTTAGTTCTTAACTAACATATATTAAAGTAATATTTAATCTTTACGCCCACCAAAAATTTGCAGAAGACTGATGAAAAGATTAATAAAGTTTAAATACATAGTAAGGGCGCCAAATATCATAAATTTACCCATCGCCTGAGAATCTCCAGCGCTTTGTAAAGAGAGACTGTAAGCGCCTTCGCGAATGCGTTGAGAGTCATAAGCTGTTAAACCAGAAAACACAAGAATTCCTGCCCAACCTGTGAACGTACGTAGCATTTCACTGTGCACGAACATATTTATAATACCAACACCAATAATCATGAATAAACCCATCATTAAAAATGTGGACATAAATCCTAAATTCTTTTTTGTTACCGCACCAAAAACAGCAAGAGCTGTAAAGCCAAGCGCAGCAACAGCAAACAGAGCAACAACATTTCCAATAGGGTAAATAACCATAATAGTTGCAAATGTTATACCTGTCAGAGAAGCATAAAGTAAAAACATTCCCTTTAAAGCAGTTGCACTTAATTTATTTGCAGCAAAGCTCATACCTATTACAAGACCAATTTGCACAATCATCAGTGCTATAAATACTCCGCTTCCCATGCTTAAAATAGCTTGCAATCCACCAGATTGTATAAGCCCCATTCCAACCATCGCACTCAAAAGAACCCCAAATGCCATCCAGCCATACACACCAGCTATGGTTTTACTCGCAACAGACTGTGCAACAGCGTTTTTACCAGCAGATTGCATCCAATCTCCGCCGTTATTTTGAAAACTATTAAATCCCATGTTTAAATCCTTTCTCATGTAAAAATAGTTGTGCAAAAGTAATTAATCTCTACACCCTTTAAAAGTTAAACGAATTTTAGTAATTGGCAAGGTGCTTTGACTTAATGACTTTAATGTTGACAAAAGAAGATCAAACGGATTGCTCCATGCCTTCATCTCCCACACCTCGATCAAGTTTTCTATCCATTTCATATTTTGGATCATAATCACTTGAAAGATCCGTATTGCTACCAGCATAACGAATAAAATCTTTTGGAGTATTTGCGGCATAATTTTTTAAGAGTGCACGTGCATCATTGAGATCTTCAACTCTATTAAGGACATCTCTTAAACTTTTACTCGCTGGAAATCCTTTCGAATACCAAAGCAAATGTTTACGAGCCAGAATGGCGGCCAATTTTGTTTTCCCAAAATGCTCTTCTTGATAATCAAGATGGCGAAAAACAACATCAAGCCATTCAGAAAATTCGGGCTGAACCTTTTTGGCACTTAATATTTCTTTGAATATCCATGGATTCCCAAGAGCTCCACGGCTCACCATAATCGCATCACAGGCTGTTTCTTGCTGCATTTTTAAAGCAGAGGAAAGATCAAAAACATCGCCATTTCCAACTTTAATGACTGGCTTTGAATTTGCCAAAGCTGTGTGCATTGCTAATTTAATACCAGATAAATCGCATGGAGTTGAATAACTTTCGGAACGGGTGCGACCATGTATGGTAAACATATCTACATTTTCAGCTAAAACACGTTCTACAGTGTTCACAACATTTATATTTTCACGGGTGTAACCTAAACGAAACTTTGCAGAAAGAGGTCGAGATGTTGCGCTGCGAGCTAGCTTAACAGTTTCAGAAATTCTTTCAGGATCTTTTAAAATACCACTTCCACAGCCAGCAGTGACAACCTTACGCACGGGACAACCCATATTAATATCAATAGTTTCAAATCCTTGCTTATCAAGAACGGAAATTGCGTGTGCCACTTGTGCGGCAGTAGGTCCCGTGATTTGAACACCTAATACGTTTTCAGAAGCATGCCGCGCCATCATTTCAAAGGTTCTCTTATTATTATAAGCAATAGCAGTTGCAGATAGCATTTCAACATAAGTCAACCCAGCGCCTAGCTCTTGGCAAATTCTACGAAAGGGAATATCAGAAACGCCTGCAAGAGGAGCTAAAAAAACTCTATTTTTTAGGGTTAAATTACCTATTTGAATTGGTTGATTAAAAAAACTCATTCATTTTACCTTATCTTTGATCAATTGCCCACATGCTGCCTGAATATCACGCCCTTTAGACAATCTGACAGTAGCAACCATTCCAGAATTTTTAAGAATTTGTTGAAATTGATAGACTCGACCTAAGTCAGGCCTCCTGAAAGATGCCCCTTCATGCTCGTTGAGGGGAATGAGGTTTATTTTAGCACCAACACCTTGTAATAATGAAACTAAAGCTTCCGCATGCCGTTCAGTGTCATTAATACCTCTAAGAAGAGTGTATTGTATCATAAAAGAATGACGGGTACCAGAAAGAGTGTGCTTTCTGAGCGTTTCAATAACTTGAGTCAAAGGATGACGCAAGTTTACCGGCATGACCTTTGATCTCTCGTCTTCAAATGGAGAGTGTAAAGAGAGAGCAACAGCAACCTTTGTTTCATTTAAAATGCGATCGAGCGCTGGCATAAGCCCTACCGTGCTCACTGTAACCTTATTTGGAGAGAGATTGAGTCCTAAATGATCACAAAATATCTGTGTGCTTTTTATAACATTATCTATATTATCAAGAGGTTCACCCATTCCCATATAAACAATATTTGTTATTCTCTGATAACTTGAAACATGAAAGTCTAAATTTTCTTTTCTCCACTTTTCCGCTAAAATAACTTGTCCTATAATCTCTTCAGTCGTTAAACTCCGCATGAGTCCCATGCGACCTGTTTGACAAAAGCGACAACCTTGCGCACAACCAACTTGGGTAGAAATGCATTGAGTCAAACGCCCTCTTTCAGGAATAAGAACGCTTTCTACTAACTTGCCGTCACTTTTTAGCCTCATGGCAAACTTCACAGAACCATCGTGAGTGCTCATCTGAATATCAGAAATTTCTAAGGGAACAGAAAAGTCATAATTATTTTTTAGCCAAGCGATAACTTCATGGCTCAACTCTGAAAAATCATAATTATCTAAAGGGTTTTGTTTATATATTTTTTTAAAGATAGTTTCTGAGCGCAGCTTAGCCTTTTTAGTGCCAAATATCTCAGCAATTTTATCTTCAAGTTCTATGCGCCCAGCCCCGAAAAAAGAATTCATTGTTTTTATTTCCTTAAGTACCACCTCAAATTGGTGATCTTTTTTCAAACAAAGTATGTTCATATGGTCAAGAAGTTTTTTGCTAATAAATACATTTCATGCTATTGGGCTGCATCTGATGAATTTTGAGGGGAGATTCAATGCAAGTTGAAAGTGATAAGACTAAAAATACAAAAGTACAAAATAAATATCCACTCTCAGATGAGCTTATATTAGAGAATGAACTAAATATTAATAAAATATCAATTCACCACTCTAGAATTATGCAAGCACTAAATAACGAAACAAATACGACAATTCCTATTATGGGAGCATGTACTACTAACAACGGCGGAATTATTTCATGGAAACTCGTAACAAGACTGTTATCTACAACTTTTCATCCTAGTTTACGAAAGTTTCAAAAAAATTCTTTGCGCTATTGGCGTGAAAACTATTTATTAACATGCATACCTGCAGCAGGTGCAGCTTCACGTTTTTTTACTGATTTAGAAAAATTTGTACTAGGAATTGACAATAAGATACCAGAATTTAAAAACTCATTTAATTTATTTCTAAATGACAAAAATAAATTAGAATTGACTTTAAAAAGCAGAAAAAATATTCAAGAAATTTTGCAAAACACTAAAATTTCTCCCGAATTATCTTCTCTTTACGATGGATTACTTGAACAAGATGACGAAGAAATAAAAGCATATTCAAAACATTTTTATTATTATTTAAGCAAATTATTGATCTCAGGAAATGTAGACAAGAAAAATCTACAAAATACAATATTGCAAACTCAAAGCAGTTTAGATTTTTCTAAAAAAGAATTTACTAAATCTATTGCTCACTCAGAAAGCATTGTCAGAACTCCTTGGGAATACAATAAAAATATTGGAAAAAGTAAATATTCAGAAATCAATTCTAATTTAAATAATGAAATTTATCACAATTCAGATTCAATCACATCCCATTGGATGGATCGCATCACTCCTCAAACTCTTTTTGCAAGAAAAGAGCTAAATACTTCACAAGAACCCTCTGTTTATTTAAGCGCTCATGAAGAAAATATACTAAAAACCTACTCTGCATGCTGTTTAATGTTAAATAAATATTCAAATCTTCCTAAAGCACTGGTTCCTACTACCTCTGAAGGTGATTCATTTCTCATGCTTAAACTTGCAGAACAAATTGGCTTGTTACCTTGTTTAGGCAATATCCTAGTTGTTCCTGCCTTTATGAAAAGTGAGTTTGAAAAAGAAATCGAACTATTAAAACCACAGTTACAAGAAAATGTAAGTGATATTTTCGCACTCAGAAACAGTCCTTTTGCACCACTTTGGTTAAAAGAAAATAGAAAAACAAGTGGTGCATGGGCTGTGTTAGAACAAGGGCGAAATCTTTCCACAATACGTTTCCATATGGATGGTCGACCTTACACCGATGAAAATGGAAAATATATTCCCGTCTCGGCAGGCCATGGTGAACTTATTCATTTATTCGACGAAATTACAAATAATTTTCCTGACGCTGAATGTTTGCACATCAGAAACATTGATAATGTAATAGGCTCTTCACTGGATAGATCTTCTGAACTCAATATTCCAGCAGAGTGTTTCAAAATTATTCGTGATTGTATTGAATTTTTAAGAGCACAAGTCGAAGATTATTTATTTGATTATATAAAAAATCAAAGTAACAATCGATTGCAAAATGAAACCACTTTTCATGTCCTTCGTTACCTTGCAAATTTTATCGACGACAATATTGCAAATGAAGCCCTCGACGCATGTGTCGATGAAAAATTAACATTTACGGGAGTGCCTTATCCATCTCTTCATAAAATATTAGGAAATCTATTCCATTGGCAACCCTTAACTCCCCATTCAACAGATTTCGAAGCTTGGGAACAAACTATGCAGTGGCTTGAAAAGCCTATTTCTGTGTTTGGAGTGGTTCGTAAAGAAGTGGCCGATGTTGGAGGAGGTCCCGTATTTGCAGCATTACCTGATGGAACCACAATAAAACTTTGTCTTGAAATGCCTCACGCAAACGAAGAAGATGCTCGTGAGTATTTTGGTCCACGCGGTAAAGCAACTCATTTTAATCCCGTTCTCGCATTTTTTGAATTAAAAACGCACACAAGAGCATTTGAAAGCACTCCATCTATAGGTAAAAAGGTTGAATTTTCAAAACTTTTTGACGAACGGTTTTGGCTATTAAGTAAAAAAGAATACAAGGGAACACCTGTGTGTTATCATGAAACTGTCTTACATGAACTTATTGGAAATTCAGCAACAACAAATCTTGTTTTTATTGAAGTTCCACGAACATTATTTAGACCGCATAAGTCCTATTTTGACTCATTAGGAAATGACAGACGCACTTATGGTTTTGACGAAACTTTGGCAACAACAGAAACCCGAAATTTCTAATCCGCATTCACAAGAAGAACTCGGACTTAAATTCTTATTCTCATTAAATAAACAACTCGAAAAAGATCTTCAATATTTAAGCGGACAAAAAGATCTTGAAAAGAGTCATTTCTTTGAAAAATTAAAAGTTACCTTTGGCTCTATGTCTTTAGATCAATTTAAACATAAGCCATTTATTAAATATGAAAAAAAATATTTATTTCTACATATTCCAGATCATGCTGGTTTTTTACTAGAACCCTCAACTGGAATTGAAAAAATATATTTATATCGTGCCACAAAAGTTGTTCAACAGCTCAGCAATGAAATGGGTGAAACAAGTCGACCTGAATTATTTATCTTAAAAAGTGGAATCATAGAAGAATTTAAAATTATTGATGACAATTATGTGAGAACAATGAATGAAAAAACTTTATCTGCTGCTCAGATGAGTGAAATGTTGTTACTCTTAGCAGACTCACTCTCAATTACTTTTGCCTGACTCTTCTTAACAAAACTTTTGAACTCTCTCCAAAACGAACTCCGATATAAATAGAAGATAAAACACAAACAATACCAATAAAAGTGTTAATATAGAAAGGCTCACGCAAAAAAACAATTCCAAATAAGGCAGAGCTTATCGGAACCATTCCAGTCATAATTGCTGCTGTTTGAGAATCTATTTTTGCAATTCCTTTGTTATAAAGAGTGTAAAATAAAGCTCCATTAATCAATCCAATAAAAAAACTAAAAACCCAAACAGAAAATTCAATTTCAAATATTCCATATTTAAACTCGCCTAAAAGAACAAAAGGCAGGCAAACTAAGGCATTGATAAAATTAATCAACAGGCCTGAAACGACTGGACAGACTTTAATTCTAATAAGTTTTGCAAGAATTGTAAAAAGCGCCTCGGGTATCATTGCAAGAAAAACAATTACATTTCCCACGAACATATCATAAGAGTTTATAGTATTCGAACCTGAATGCGATTTATTTCCAGTCATATTTAGTATTAATATTCCAATAACTACCAAAATTACACATAAAAAATGAACTCTCTTTAAGGATTGACCCAAAATAAAAAAAGAAAAGATTGCTATTAAGGTTGGAATAGAGCTGCTAATAACTCCAACAGAAGTTGCAGTTGTTTTTCCAATTCCAAGCATATATATTAAATTAAATAGGACTCCACCGCTTAATGCCATTAATAAATAAAGAATCCAATTACGACGATCAAATTTTTCTTCTGTTAAGTAAAAAGTGAATCCTTTTTTTAAAAAAAGAGAAAAGACTGCTAAAATGAGAGTCCCAAATATATATCTGAGTTCAAGCAATTGAATGACAGAAGCTTTTTCAACAAGATATTTATTGATAACAATATTTATTCCAACAAACGAATTAGCTAAGGCAATTTCCACTGTACCGACAACATAGTTTCTTTTATTTTCACTCTCCATAGGATCCTTTTAAAATAAAAATCAAATTAATTTATTATAAATTCCTTAAGAATTCTAGGGAGGGAGTGATAGTTTTATTTTTCTGAACAAAGTTTAGTGCATTTTCTGCACTCCAATACTCCTCTTTTTGTTTTACAAACTTTTTATATGCAATAAGTGCATTCATTCCTTCTTTTTCTTTTAGCTGCTCAAGAACGGAGCATGCATAATCGATCAGTGGAAAATGAATTCTTGAAAAATCTTCATTAGATTGAAAAACATTTTTTACATCAATTTTTGCATTCTGAATAAGCTCCCAAACTTCACTTCTTATTTTTCTTGTTTTTAACAGGACAGAGAAAAAAGCAGCAGGCGCTAAAGTGTGCTCAAAGGGTTGAGCATCGATATGACGAATTTCTAAGAAATCTCTCAACCGTAAATGCGGAAACAAAGTTCCTAAATGAGTTTCCCAACTTTCAACTGTGGGTCTTGTTCCCTTATAACCATTGTTTAACCAATTTTCAAAGGTAAGTTCGCCGTATAAAGGTTGCTCATTAATTGGCAAGCCTTCAACAAAAAAGACATACGCTTTTTTAGCCCATTTCGCATATTCACACTCAGAGTTTTCTGCAAAAGGCATATGAGTCGGAAAGCCTGAACGTGTGGGATCCATATGCTCCCAAATTTCCTGCCTCTCTGAATAAAATAAGCTTTTATTATTTTTAAAATATTTAGAATTTGCAAATAATTTTGCCGTTAATGGAATAAGAACAAGAGTCAAATTAACCGCATCTTGCCAATTTTCATCACCAAAAATATCAACATTTGCCTGAACAGTTGCACTGTGACGCATCATATCTATTCCACGAATATTTGGCGCAGAATTAAAATAACGGGTCATTATTTTATAACGTTCTTTGGCAAGAATTAAAGGATGGTTTTCTTGAGCAATTGGATTTGTCCCATGCGAAAGAAAAACCAAATCTCCAGCCGAAGCTTCTTCAAGAAGTTTTAAGTTTGTTGAGACATCAATAGATAAATCTGCGATTTTTTCAAATGGATCTGAAGAGTATTCAACTTGCCCACCCGGTTCAGCACTAAAATTTCCGCCTGCTTTTAAAAAAACAGTTGTGATAAGTCCTGTAGCATTATCATATTTTATTGTAGATTTTGGTGAAATTTCAGCTATTCGCTGTAAAAGATCTTGAATATTTAATTTAGAATTTTCGGTGCCTATAGGAGCCAATGTCTTAGAATCGTATGCATGCATCTCCATTTCAAGACCAATTTTTTCAACTCCATCGCGTGTGCCTTTTATGGGCTTAACCCAAACGCGTGAACAAATACTTTCAGGATCCATTGAGTTTTGAAATAACATAGAAACTCCAAAAAAAAGAAAAAGGATTTCTACTTTATTTTTTTTGTGGGGAAGGATCAAGTTGGAGAGCAAAATCAGAAACACCTTCAGAACGAAGAGCATCCATTATTAAAACAACAGAATTATAAACAACATCTTTATCTGCGCTTATCATTGCAACAACTTTTAAGTTTGAAGTGATTGCATTCCGAGCTGCTGTTTTTAGCAGATCGAGACTTGCAAACTTTCCATCGAGCATAAATTCACCTTTTTTATCTATCATAATATTAAACGATTTTTGATTTTGTAATTGCTCTGCCGTTGCAGCTTTAGGTAACTGTAACTTCATACCTTTATTCACAATAAAATGAGCTGTAACCATAAAAATAATGAGTAAAACTAAGACCACATCAACAAAAGGAGTGATATTAATATCAACTATAGGTTCATCATCTCCACCAAATTTGTTTCCACCAGCCATTTTTAAACTCCAGACTAATACCTTCTAGAACCAATATGAGTCAATACAATGCGAGCAGTTGCATCACTATTTGCCATTTTCTTTTTTATAGCGCGATTGAAAAAATTATATGAAATAACTGCAGGAATAGCTACAAGAAGACCAAGAGCTGTAGCAACAAGTGCTTCAGAAATAGAGGCCATAACAACTTCGGGACCTGGATTTGCTGCAGTTGATAAAGCATGAAATGCTTCAATGATTCCTATAATAGTGCCAAATAAACCAATAAAAGGAGTGTTGCTACCAAGCGTTCCTAATACCACCGTCCCTTTTTCAAGACGCATTTTTGCAGCAATCATTGTTGCATTCATTGACTCTTCAGCTGCTTTTAAATTATCAGTTCCTCTTTCAAGACCAACCGCAGCAACGCTTGCTTCAAGCATTTTTTGTCCCGAACACCAAGCAGATGTTTTATCAAGTGATTCAGAAGAATTAAGCCGCTCTGTTAAATTTTTAATAAACTCCGAAAAATCACCACGCATTTTTTGAAAAAATAATATACGATCTATAATGATAGCAATATTAACTATACTACAAATTATAAGAAGATACATAACCCACTGAGGGCCTGTCGCAAGGGCAAACTTTAAAAACTCTTGTGTGAGATTCATACAATTTACCTTATTCCTTAGTAATAAAGTTAACTAACTTCTAAATTCTAAGTTCTCATATATTCCACGTAAATGTTCGCGTGCTCGTGGTAAAGACGGTCTTGCCAACGCTTGTTCAACATCATTCACATATTTCTCTTTTCGGATACCACAGAGTACACTTGTAACCCCTGGAACCCATGCAAGTGTCGAAACAACAAACTGAGAAAGAGTGGCATCGTCATAACCTGGAACATCTGCAAGCTGTTCTTTTGCAAGACGCTCTAAATCAGATGACAATTGTGTCCAATTTTCAAGCCCCTTTCTCATGCCTTCATCAAGTTTATCATAATCTTCCTGAGAAACTTGCGGACGTGTTAAACGAATAAGTCCATCATTAAACATCGCATTAAATGGTCGGTTTAACATAACACCAATATTATTTTTTTGTGCATAGGAAAGAGTTGACTCGCCAATTTCTTCGACATCATAAAATGCCGGGGAAACTTCAAGCCAATTCATTGGCATTTGCACAACTTTAAAATTATGGTCCGCTGAAATTGAAAGTGCAATTTCATGCATTCTTTTTATTGAAACCGATGAATATTCTTCTTCAGGTGCGCCTAAATTATTAGAACTTATTCCGTAAGCACAAATTTTTCCTTCTTCAACCAATTTTTCAAGTGCAAGAAAGCTTTCTCGAATACGTGAATAAAATAAGTTTTGTGCTTCACTTTGTTCCATCTTTTCGAGTTCAAATTTTTTTAACATATATTCTGGATTGTGTAATAAATAAACATCAATTGTCTCAAGCCCTAAACGACTTCTTGAACGCTCAATCTGATCAAAAATAAAATCTGGATGAATACAATGCCAAGTTTCTTCTCCAAATTTACTTATTTCAGAAAATGAAATGCCTTGTAATTCTTTTGACTTTGCAAGCTCAATATTACTGCCTTGAATATAACCTACTTTTGAAACAATAATAATATTTTCTCTTTGAATTAAATTTTCATTGATAAGTTTTTTTAAAGTTTTTCCAATTAACATTTCTGATTGACCGCCACCATAATTGGTACTTGTGTCAATTAAATTTAAACCTTTTTTAAGAGCGAGTTCCAATGCATTTGCACACTCTGGAAAACCCAATCCTTTTGACAAACCCACTCTATAAGAACCAAAACCCACTGGGGAAACGCTTGGTCCTCCCTTATACAAACACCTTCTACGCGATTCAAAAAAACGCCCCAAAGAGTTTTTTGAAGGTTTTGTGTCATTTGCAGTTGCATATCCGGGGAGTAAAGCCATTCCAAGTTCCTTTCCATTAATTTCCTTGCTTTAAGCCATGCATAGGAGAAACTTTAGAAGCTCTCCAAGCAGGGTACAAAGCACCAAAAAATGATAACAATATCGATGTTAAAAATGCAAATATAATAAGCTGAGTGTCAATTTGTACGGGAATTTTTTCAAGGTAATAAAATTTCTGAAAATCTCCCAAAGAGATTCCTGAAAATACTTTTAATAGAACAAGTCCTGAAAAAACTCCTAATGTTGAACCTAAAATTCCAAGAAAAAGACCAGAAAATACAAATGTACTTATAATAAGAGTTTTCTTAGCGCCTAAAGCTCTTAACAATGCAATTTGCTTTGAACGATCGATAACCGTTAAGCTAAGTGCAACAATTATGTTAAAACCAGCTACAAAAGAAATAATAAGTACAATTAATTTAATAGACGTACCATCTCTTTCAATTTGCTCAAATAAACTTGTATCTATATCTTGCCATGCAACAATGTTATATGGTGTTTTTCCATGTAAATCTTTTGAAACTTGCAAAGCTTCAGTTGAGTTTTTGAGTTTTATTTCAACTCCACTGGCCCAACCTTCACTGCCAAATAAATTCACACCATCTTGAAAATTCATAAAAACATTTTTACGATCATATTCAGATAATCCAGTTGAGGCTATACCAGTCACATAGAGTTTATTATAACGAACTCCAAGTGCGCTTTTTCCCGCTCCAAAAGTCATTAAAGTAACAATACTACCTATTTTAGCATCGAGATCATCTGCAAGTTCTTTACCTAAAATAACATGGGGCAACAGAGCTGGATTGTTACCTGCATCTAATGTGTTACGATATTGATCGATAAGTTTACTTGAAACATTCAACGTTTCAAGCGCACTCTTTGGATAAATAAATTTACTTACCTCATTTGCAGACGCAGACTTCGTTCCTTGAATTGCTTTAATATAAACCGAGGATGTTTGCCGACCGAGTCCCATTACAGATTCTTGATAAATAAATGGGCTCATACCTTCAACAGGTGCTTTAATTAATTTCTTTAATTCTTTTTCTGTTGTTTTAACATCTTGAATCCCATATTGAGAAAATACAATTAAATTTGGATTAACCGTTGAAATAATATTTTTAATTTCCGCTTGAAAACTATTTAAAACAGTAATAACTACGAGAAAAGCAGAAACACCAAAACATATTCCAACAATTGAAACAAGTGATGTAAAACTCAACTTTTTTGAATTTTTTTTACAAATAAAATTAAGAGCTAATCTTGAAATTAAGTTCACTATAATTAACCTCTTGTTATTAAAGTCTACCATGCACTTTTTTGCTCGGACATCCAACATCAAGAATGACTTATCATATTCTTTCGAGACTGAAACCAACTGTGCCCAAAAAAGATTTTATTCTATTTTAAGCACAGACCTTGACAATTTTACTGCAAGATAAATCTTTTATCTTGTGAGAAAGCAAGTTAAAAAGTTACTCGCAAATTAACTTATTGTGATCTCAACAAAAATAAGGAGATTTTGCACATGGCCTACAGCTTTACGACCCACGCTCAAAATGCAATCAATGAAGCCCATTCCCTTGCTCGAAAAAATGGAAATCCAGAACTCACCCCTTCCCATATCCTCTATTCCATTTTTAATACAGACGAAGAAATCGTCAAAATGACATTTCAACACTTAGGCATCAAAACTCAAGTTTTTGCCAATGAATTTAAAAAAATTGTTGAAAATCTGCCTAAGGTTTCAGGTGGTGCAGAGCCATCCACTGGTTCTTTCTTGTCATCTTATCTTGATGAAATTGAAAAAATTAAAAAAGAATTTCAAGATGAGTTTATTTCAATTGAACATTTTTTAATTGCTGCACCAATATGTAAACAAACATCGATTTCTAATTTATTCAAAAAATATAATCTCGATTTAGACACTCTAAAAAAAGCTGTTCAAAGCATAAGAGGCAACAACAAAGTGACAGACCAAACCCCTGAAAACAAACTCGGTGTCCTTGAAAAATACGCGCGAGATTTAACAAAACTCGCCGAAGAAAATAAACTCGATCCCGTTATTGGCCGTGACAGTGAAGTGAGAAGAGTTATTCAAATTCTTTCACGGAGAACAAAAAATAATCCTATTTTAATTGGAGAACCTGGAGTTGGTAAAACCGCTATAGCAGAAGGTCTTGCTCAACGCATTATTCGTGGTGACGTACCTGAAACCTTAAAAAATAGAAAACTTATGGGTCTCGACATTTCTGCTTTGGTTGCAGGAGCAAAATTTCGTGGCGAATTTGAAGAAAGATTAAAGGCTGTATTAAAAGCAGTCCAAGATGCTTCTGGCAAAATAATTCTCTTCATCGATGAAATTCACACCATGGTGAAAGCAGGTGGTGGAGACGGTGCAATGGACGCAGGAAATATGCTAAAACCTGCGCTTGCAAGAGGAGAGTTACGTTGTATTGGCGCAACAACTCTCGATGAATATAGAATAATTGAAAAAGATCCTGCACTCGCACGTCGATTCCAACCTGTTATGGTCAATCCTCCGAGCGTTGAAGACACAATAACTATTCTACGTGGTCTTAAAGAACGCTATGAAATCCACCATGGAATTCGCATTAAAGACAATGCTTTAGTAGCTGCAGCAACGCTTTCTGATCGTTATATTCCCGATCGTTTTTTACCTGATAAAGCAATTGACTTAATTGATGAGTCTTCAAGTCGCCTTAAAATTCAACTGGACAGTGTACCTGAAAAAATTGACACTATCGAAAGAAAAATATCTCAATATAAAATTGAGCTGGTTGCTTTATCTAAAGAAACAGATTCTCAAGCACTTTCAAGAAAATCTGACATCGAAAATCAACTGAAAGAACTCGAACTTGAGGCAAAAAGGTTGCATGCAAAA
Organism: Fluviispira multicolorata; assembly: GCF_009208585.1. GTDB lineage: Bacteria > Bdellovibrionota_B > Oligoflexia > Silvanigrellales > Silvanigrellaceae > Silvanigrella > Silvanigrella multicolorata. The sequence continues at coordinate 317,384 of NZ_WFLN01000004.1, read as the reverse complement.
TGGCAATCAGCAAAAGGCAGCGTCAACGAAATTAATTCTCTAAAAAAAGAAATCGAAAAAGCCCGCGTTAAAATGGAAGAATATGAAAGACATGCCGATTACGCTCGAGCAAGTGAAATAAAATTTGGAGAAATGCCAAAACTTCAACAGCGTCTTAGAGATCTCACTCAAAACTCATTAGAAAATGAAGAGCGTAAACCAGACGAATTATCTGTTCAATTAAAAGAAGAAGTCGATGCAGAAGACATTGCAGCTGTTGTTTCAACTTGGACAGGTATACCTGTGAATAAATTATTCTCAGCAGAACGCCAACGCCTACTTAAACTTGAAGATGAGCTGCGTGACAGCGTCGTAGGTCAAGACCATGCTCTCAGAGCTGTGGCAAACGCTATTCGCTTAAGCCGCAGTGGCTTGAAAGATCCAAATAAACCAATGGGTTCCTTCTTGTTTTTAGGTCCTACTGGAGTTGGTAAAACCGAGACGGCAAAAGCACTTGCAAAGAGTTTATTTGACTCCGAAAAGGCTATTATCCGAATAGACATGTCTGAGTATATGGAACAACACTCTGTTTCTCGCTTAATTGGCGCACCTCCTGGTTATGTCGGTTTTGAAGAAGGTGGTCAGCTCACCGAAGCCATTCGTAGAAAACCTTATAGCGTTGTTTTATTTGATGAAATTGAAAAAGCACACCCCAAAGTCCTAAACATTATGTTACAAATGCTGGATGATGGTCGTTTAACCGATGGTCAGGGAAGAACCATAAGTTTTCAAAACTGCATTGTTATTATGACAAGCAACATTGGAGCACATCGCATACTCGAAGAACCGGCTCATGAACGTAACGGTGAAAAATTAAAACAAGCTGTTATGCAAGAACTGCTCACTCACATGCGTCCAGAACTTCTGAATCGTATTGATGAAACTGTAATTTTCAACGCATTGGGTGAAGATGTTATTGAAAAAATTGTCCGCATACAGGTAGCACGCTTAAGTGCTCGTTTAGCTGCACAGCAAAATATGCAACTTGAAGTTTCTGCAAACCTCATTAAACGCATTGCTCTTGAAGGCTGGGACATAAACTTTGGAGCCCGTCCTCTCAAACGTTCCTTACAAGAATTGGTGGAAGTGCCCCTTTCAATGGAACTTTTAGCAGGTCATTTTTCTGAAGGAGACACCATAGTCGCCAATGAAAACAGCGAAAATAAAATTGTCTTTAGCAAAAGATAATTTTATTTTTATTCGTTAATAAACTTTCTAGAAACTCTTGTCCTACAACACTTCTATAAATCGAATTTTTGCACAAGAATTTCTAGAAATGATCTTAGAATTAGAAATTAAAACTGATTAAAAAGTTAAAAGAATACTCATCAAAAGTGGTGTCAATGCCAATATTTGTAGGCTCTTTTCCAAGAAGTATAAAACTATTATATCTCATTGAGTGTCTATTGAATATAAAACCGCCACCCATATTAAAATTTTTTGATTTTTCAAACATTCCAATTATATTTATACCATACAAATAATGGTTTTTAATTTCAGTATCCACATGATAGGTGCTAAATATTGTTTCTATTTCAGCTGAATGTTTATCATATAAAGAATATCCAAGGTTCACAAGTGTATATAGAGAAAATGAAGGAGTGGAACCAAATTTTAATCCCCCATTTGCAATTAAAAATAAGGATGACATGAATACGGTTGATGAGTTATACGTTCCGATATTTTCTTTTCCAAATAAAGCTGAAAACGTCATTCCCCCACCAAAAACAGGAGCCCAAAATTGACCATTATTTATTGGAAATAAAAGAGTGCCATTTAAATTTATTCCTGTAAGAGCTGCATTAGAAATTGGCGAGAGATCATCACTGTTTTCATTATATCGCGTGATACCTATTCCTGTCAGAATATCTAAATCTGAATTACTTCCCAAAGCAAAAGAGTTCTGCCAAGAAAAAATCAGAACTATTAGCAATATTATTCTTTTTAAATCCATGAAAAACCTCATGTGAAAATCAAAAAATTCTATATTTAATGTCCAATTATTTTTATTTTCCATCCAGTTAATTTAGCAGGATGTTGACTGCTATTTAAAAGAGTTAGTTTCCATTCGCCATCCGATCTTTCTTCATAAAAGGCATTAGAGAGATAAACACCTCCCGAAGTGGTATCAACTTTTGAATAATCTTTTACTGGGTATGAATAATTTTTAATTTTACGATCATTTTCAAGTGCTATCAATGAATTCCCTGGATATAATAATGTACTTTTGGTGCCCCTAGGAGACTGCAATACAATTCCTAAACCATCTGGCCAATCTGCTTCAATAAAAGGAGTGACTTGCACAGCTTCAATGCTTAAATTATTTCCAATATTTAAATTCGAGGTAGAAGAAATACCAGCTCCAACATTCATATTTTCAGGTTTTTTTTCATTAATTTCAATCTGATTTGTTCCAAATGGTGAATGAAAATTTCTCGCCATTTCAATTGCTCTATCCGCATCAATCAGACCAAATCCATAAAAATTATGGAAAACATTTCCTGCTTGATTTTGTACCCAATTCACATTCCAAAGCTGTGAAAAATTAGGATTAAAATTGCCAATTTTTTCTAGGATTTTAATGCAATAAGGTTTAGGGTCTGGAGTTAATTTATCTCGATTAGATGTTTTAACCAATATATGTTTTACATCACGAAAACTTAAATTAGGATTCGCCTCTAACATAAGTGCGATGACGCCACTGACTGTTGGTGCAGCTGCTGAAGTTCCATTAAAATTTGCAGTGTAATTAAGTTTTTTATTTTCTACTAAAAAACCAATATCAAATAAAGAATAATCACCTTTACTTGGCATTCCCGCTATTCTTGTTGTGAGGATTTCTGGATATTCCATTTTAGAAATGGGTGAATGAAAAATCCCATCGTTTGCGCGAACGCTACTCTCACTTCCTGATAATCCAGTTACCCAAATATTTGCTCCTATACTTGAATAATAAGCAATGTTTCCATTAGCGCTCAAAGCAGCCACTACAATTCTATAAGGATTTGTTTTATCTTCGTCCATTTGCGACAAAGTGGGTCGAATTGCTTTTAATATCTCGGTCATATCAATGTTTAGAGTTGAAAATGAATTCGGAGTCAATGTCTCTAAAATATCATTTACACGCCAATAGGAGTATCCTTTTGCTTTTAATATCTTTTCTGCATAATATTGGCTGCACGTTGCATTACCTGCAGATCTAACAATTATAAATCCAGCTCCAGCATTTTTTATATTATTCTTTATAACATTATTTAAATGAATATCAGGACCTAAATAAAATGAACCAGGATTAAAAGCTGGAGAACCATAACTCTCATTAATTATTTTAATATTATTATTAGCAGCAAAGTCATAAATAAACATCTCTGAACCTAAAAGTGTAGCAATTGATATAATTTTATAGTTAGATAAATAATTTGCGGAAGCTATTTTAACATCAGGAGCTATACCTCTAAAATGATTGTCTGCATTAACTGAACTTCCAATTATACCAGCAACGCTTGTCCCATGATGAGATTCTCCAAATTCTAATTTATATTTATTTAAAACTCTTAGTCCAATTGCATTGGTAAAATCAATAAAAGAATTCGGTTTCATATTTTTTTCAAGATCAACATGATAAAAATCAACCCCAGTATCAGTGACGAGAACATTAACTCCTTTTCCAGTAAATTTACTTGGAAAAGTCAAATTAATATCTACTCCTGCCTTCCCAACTTCATTGATAAATAATTTTTGACCGGTGTTTTTTAAATGCCACTGCTTATCAAATAATGAATTATTATGACTCTTTCCATCTTTTCCACAACCTGCAAGAAGTAAAATTAAAAGTAAATAAATATTCTTACTAGACATTTAAGACCTCTTAATTATTAATTAGGCACAGGAAAGCCTGTAATTATTTCTAAATTTGAATCTTTAATATTTGGATTTATTTTTAAGTCATAAATAGTTTGTAAAATATTACTCTTTTCCTGAGCACGCACCACAATAATATTGCTTTTTGGATAAGAAGAAATTAATTTCACATGATTTTGTATCTCAAAAGCATGTATATCATTTATTTTTTGTTTTAATTCTATAATAAAAAAACCATTGACAATTCCAACAGAAAAAGTATCATTTTGGATTGCAACTAATGAAAACTTAGGATTAAAATGCTCATATGAACCATTCATTTCAGATGAGTTAGTTCTTACATAATAAAAATTATCATCTTCCCATAATATTTTTTTATTTGGATCCTTCAAATTTTTTTTATCCATTGCTAGAACATTATTAACAAATGACCAATTATTTGTACTTGGAATTTTTCTATTTGCTTCTTTTTTTAAAAAGACTTTAAATTCACTTTCTTTAAATTCAACATTCTTATGCAAATTTTTATTTTTTTCCTCTAAAAGCAACATATCTCTTTCAAAACGATTTTTTGGTGCTTTACTTAATATTTCCTTTTGTTCCTTAGTCAATTCTGCTGGCAAATTAATAACCTCTTTCTCACCTTGAGCATTTGACTGAAGTGGCTGTTCAAGAACTTTTTCTTCGACTTTTTGGCTTTCAATTTTCTCATCTTTTTTTAGTATTTTAACTCCAATAAAGAGCAATAAAATAACCGCAGATAAAATTATAATAATTTTATAATTCAAGTTCATCTCCGATATTTAAAATTTTTAAATTATAATAACTAAAAGTCATATTAGATTATAAATTTAAAGTATAATCTCAAAAGTCAAAGTGATGACTTTTATGTAATAAATTGCATGCTGTTCGTGCCCCCATTTTGTAGTTGACACTTTTCATCTAAGAAAAAGAGTGATCTTTTCTGGTGAATTTGACACTTAATGTCATAAACTTATTTTTTTTATATCTTCAATTGGCAAATATTTTCTAAATATTTTTTCAAGTGTTCCATCTGAAACAATTTCAGCTATTATTTTTTGCCATTTTACAGCCTCTATTTGCGGAATTGATTTTTTAGACATAATAATTCCATTGAGAAAGGGTTCTTCTTTGGGAATCCAATCCACAATATTCAACTTATCTTTTATATCCTTGTATTTTTCAAATAAATCTCTAAATTTAAAGGATTCTAAGAAAATACCTTGAACTTTATTGTGATATAAATTTAAATAAAGTTTCTCCTGATCTACAAATTCAAGCACACGCCCTTCTTTTTGAAGATTCTTTAAAAATACATTATCAAGTGTATTGCTCCCATGCTTAAAGCTTCTTACGACTCCAAATCGTAATTTGGTATCTTCTAAAAAATCAGACATTAAGGATTTTTTTATTTCCTTCCTGAGAAGAGTTAAATTTTTGCTCTTATAATATAGACTAAAATAGCCAAATTTTTCCCGTTCTGGTGTTATGATCGCACCCGTACTAAAATCAAGCTCTCCACTTTCAATAGATTTCCACATGCGAGCTCTCGTCATATGAACTGTGACAAATTGACAATGAGAACGTTTTGAAATTTCACTTATAATGTCTTTATCAATCCCCTTGTCTTTTTTAGAATTATAGAAATGATTTGATTCGAGATATGAGAGTGTAAATTTTTTAAAACATTTTGGGAGATCTTGACCTAAAACACTTAACTGTGGTAGGATTGTTAAAAGTAACACATACTGAGATATTAATTTCATGCAAATTCTCCTCTTAAATTACTTTTCATCTTTCTAATTTTATTTCACTCGAAAGAAATATTCAATTAGAGATCTTGACATACTAATATGATTTTATTTTAAAATGAGACTATCAAGTTATTTCATTCATTTTAAATTTAATTTGATTCATTTATAGTAGACAATTTTCTAGAATGGGTATTGAGGATTTTATGTATTATAGGCTTATCTTCTTAGATTTTTTCCTAACTTCATCTGCATTTTTATATTACATCGCAATTATAGGAGGTGTTTATAAAGCAAACCAAAGCGCTTCTCAAATTGGTTTTATTGCTTTAGCAATCACTCTTCCTTCATTCTTAATAAGTTTTTTTTCGGGTCGTTTCTTCAAATCTCACCTCCTTATTAAAAACATCCATTTCTGTAGTATTATAAAATTTTTTGCACTCATTGTCCTTTATTTTTATAATTATAATACAAGTATTCTAATGATTTTAATTATACTAAATGGTATACTTGATCAAATTATTCGAGTCTCCAAACAATCCTTTGATGCAATACAAATCGAACCTGAGCTGAGAGCAAAATTCAATAGTAAAAAAACGTTTTTAAGTGAAATTGCAATCATCGTTGGACCTGCATTAGGAGGTATTGTCGCAGCCTTTTATAGCCTCTCACAAATTTGTTTATCATTGTCATTTCTTTGCTTGATTCCAATTTTTTTCTTAATTAATTTAAAAAATGTTAAAATTAATTTTCAGGCAGCTAGACAAGAAAAAACTCTCTCTTTTAAGGAAAATATTTTATATTTGTTTTCAAAAAGAATCATACTATTTCTTATAATAAGTTATTGTCTTGTTGTGATCGTTCTTGAAATGCAAACTCCTCTTATTTTTCCATTTGTCAAAGAAAAGTTTAATGCTGACAATTCTATAACAGGTATTTTATTTTCAATGGCTGGTATTGGAGGTATCACGGGGGCTTTAATACCCATGTTTTTGAAATTTAAAAATGAGGCTCTTTCAATTATACTACTCGTCATTTTTGATGGTTTACTCGTTTTTCTTTTTACGATAAGTGGAAACTTTTATATCAGTTGTACAATATTTACTTTATTAGGACTAATGGGAGCTGTAACAATAGTTCTTGTTGAAACAAAAGTCCAAAATGATTTAGAAGAAAAGTATAGACCATTTGCTTTTTCAATCATTCAATTAGCCAAAAGCACTTTAGGGGCCTCTCTAGCAGCTGCCTCAGGAGTCTTTGCAGATATCATTGGTGCTGTTAAGGTATTGCGATATGCCGCCTATATTGAAATATTTGCAGGAATTCTATTATTGACTTTAATATTTAAATATTTAAAAATCGATGAAGAACTTAATAACAGACAATTGCCCGAAAAATAATCTTTTCTAAGGGATGTCTATTTGATCAGCACTTGCATTTGAGGATCGATATGTGTTCAAAAAAAATTGCTATAGTTTATTTTATATTATCTTCTTTTTCAAATACACTTTTTGCCAACGAAAATCAAATACAATCTCTTGTTGAAAAAAATCTTGTAGAAATTCACGATACAGCATTAACCTATACAGCTTTTCTAAATAGCTGCCTTGCAGAAGGGAAGACATATAATCAATGTGAGGATGATTATAATTTTTCTATAAATCATTATTTTAGAACTTTGTAAATTTAAATATATTAGGATTTAAATTACGAACTTAAAAAACGTTTTTCTTTAACATGAGTTGTTACCGCTTTATTTAATATAATTTTTTCACCTTCTTTCTTTCCTTTATCATAGTGTTCCGTAAAGACTTTATTTGTAGATGAATCTTTTTTAACAATACGCGGAAACATTTTCTTCGTAAAATCTTGTAATTTTTTATCTTCAAGGAGAATTAAAGAAGTTATATTTTCTTGATCAATATTATTTTCTTTTTTCTTTTTTAATTTATCTTTTTGTAAAAGGTTTAGTTTATCTTGAAAACCAACGAGCAACCCCTTTTGATAAGACATTTTATGACGGCCCGTGACATTTTTTTCTTTTTGATAGTTTTTCCACAGTGATTCAATGCGCTCAATTAAAAAATAAAAAACATATTCAGCCATAAGCACATTGTGACGTGTGCCCAAAATTTCGAGGGTTTTAAAGGATTCATCTGCAAGTGGATCATATAGATCTGAAAAAATAACATTCACGAAATAGTGTTGTTGTAAAAGTGAAGCAATATAAACATAAGTACTCGGTGCTTTTTTCTTATTGAAATTAACAACAAGTGAATAATACTCTGATTTTTGCCCTTCTTGTATTCTTTTAACATTATATTTACTATAAAGATCTTGCACTTTTTCCATAGCTAACAAAGCTTCATTTTCATTTGCAGATTGTGCTAGATTTAGTAGTTTTTCTAATTTCCGAAGAACATTTTCGTCTTCATTACAATTTTTTTCGTTGCGAAAATGCAATATTTTATTTTCTATATCTAAAGTGCATTTACAAAATTCTTTTGACACACCTATCATTTCGCAGGCTCTTTGAAAGTCTGAACCGTGTTTATCATTTGAACAAAAGATATCTGTTACTATTTGATGAGCAATTTCATGCTTGAGCACTCCTATAACGACATCCCACGGGTACTCTTCAATCAATAAAATAGAGAGGGTGATAATTTTAGAATGGGAGTTCCAATTTCCCCAAGTATTCTTTAAATCTTCTATTAAAATAAGAGGTTTCTTTAAGTATACGCCATATTGATAACAAATATTTCCATATTCTTTATACAGTTGTAATGTCCATCGAGTGCGTAAATCATTCTTAATCTTTTGAAATTTCATAAAATCCTTAACTGCCTCCAAATACAATTCTACATCACATTTGAAATATTTTCATTTAAGTATCAAAATATGGGCAAACTAAGAAATTTTTTATCCCGCTTTTTAAAAAGTAATTTTTTCATTTTAAGAACTGTATTGATCTTTATAATTATTAGTTTTTAATAGGAGAAAGTGTTGTTTTTGTTGTCAATGTTGAGTTTTCTTTATTTTTTTCTGCTGTTAAGTTTTCCGTGGTTTTTTCCATATAAAGAGGGATGGTCACTTCTTTTGTCAACCCTCCACCCAAGGAAACATCAACTCGTGTCTTTGGCAATACTAAATTCTGATCGCCTACAAAGTAGCTTAACCAATAATCTCCCTCAGGTAGATAAATTTCATCCGGTTTAAAATACATAATATCTATTGATTTTCCAAACATATTCATACTTTTAGATTCAAAACGGACAAAATCTGTTTTGGTATTCCCTGTTGTATAACGCGTTTCCCATTTAATTTTAATACGCCCTAATTTATCAATGCGTACTGAATCTTCTGACGTATAAAGATTTTTAAAAATACCTTTAATACCTTCAATTCCATATTCATATTTTTGATCAAAAACTAAAAAAGGCATATCCGATGGAACTGTCATGAGCACAAAAGGCATTCTATTCATATGGATAGTTATTCGTGAAGGAGCTCTACATTTTTCATATTTTTCTCCGCAGGGTGGCGACATGACCAAAGCCCCCTGAGTTTTTACAGAGCTCAATTCATATTCGCTCACAACTACATTTTTTTCAATTTCTGTCCCTTCTAAAGTAACTCTATATTTTCCTGGAAAAACAGGATAATCTGTATTCAGACGAAATAAAACTTTTTCATTAATATATGCAAAGATAGGTTGTCCACCTGCTTTCAATCTCTCTTCAATAGGAAAATTTTTCGGAGAACCTATACGAATAACTCCAAGTTTAATATTATAAGTTGAAGAAGGTTGGATTAACATAATCTGCTTGCTACCATTGACTTCAACTTGATAACGCCCCGCTTGTAACCATAAAGTTCCATTTACTGGTGCAGAAATAACAAATTTTTTCTCTTTCAAAGTTAAATCAAGTGGCAATGAAAAAAACTTACTGGAATCTGTATTTATAGGAGAAGAAAGCGTGAGAGGCCAAAGATCTATCCTTTTATCAGAAAATAATCCAGCTTGGAAATTTAAATCTACAGTGCGGCCAGAAATAGATATTGAGTTCTTTCCTGGTAATATATCAAAACTTAATTTATTTATAAACCAATGTTCTTTACCATCAAGTGGGTCAATGCAATAACTATTATAGACATTTTCTTTCTGATCAAGAGAATTATTTGTAATATTTTTATTGCCAAGAATAATACTCACACGACTCAAAACAACTTTTTCTTCTTTTTCACTTTCATTATTAAATTCATAAGAGCTACATTCATTTGCTAAAAAATATTTTCCCTTTGGGAGTAAAACCTTTGTATTTGTATTCACTTTCATCAAAGGATAATATACTTTATTATCTTTATCATCTCGAGTCATTTTATAAAGAATTATGTCTTTATTTGATAACCCTTGAAAAACAAAATATTGCTTTTCATTATCTGAAGAAATTTTTCTACATGCAGAAAAAAGAAAAATAAAAAAAATAAGTATAAATAAATTATTTTTCAATGAAAACACCTCAAAACTGAATGCAAAGAAAAATATTTATGATTTTCATATTGCTCTAAACGCCCTGATAAAGATAATTCATTACCTTTATGAATACAGGAGTTGTGATGGGAAATATTTTCTGTTGTCACCTGAATATAACCTGTTTTATCTTCTAAAATAAACCACAGCGCACCTGGACCTATTTCATTTACTTTTCCTGACAACACAATAGGTTGATTAAAATAACCATCTGGAGTTAATAAAAGCAGTTTGATATCAACCAAACGTGCTCTTTTTTCACATGAAAAAAAATTTAAGCAAATAAATATACTAATGCTCAGGTGAAGAAGTCTCTTCATCCTCTTGTTCCTTCTGTAAATCAGAGGTCATTTCATCTACAACTTTATTTAAATCTATGATACCACGAATACGTTCTCCAACCCTAGAAACACCTGCTAAAATTTTATATTCAGCTGGGAAAAAGTTTTGTGGAATGGACTCAACCTCAGTTTGTTGCAATCGCACAAATTCGGTTATGTCATCTACTATAACTCCAAAACCTCCATAATCACATTGCAATATGATCACTCGAGTGGTTGATGCTGCCTTCCCTCTTTCAAACTTAAGAAATCTTCTTAAGTTTAATACAGGCATAATTTCACCACGCAATGCAATTATTCCTTCGACTAAGAAAGTCGCCTTTGGAACAAACGTAATTGTTGTGAGCATTATGATTTCACGCACAAGCGACATAGGGAGTAAAAACTCTTCGGTGTGTAATTTAAATCCGATGTGTTGAATGCCTGGAGTTTGAATTGCGCCTTCATCGGTTACATCATTTATATAATGATTATTGGATGTGTCATCTTGATAAGGTAACTGAACTTGTGACGCATCTCCTCCTGATGCATGAATATTTTTAATTCGATAATGCAGCACGATTTGAGTACCCCATTTTTGTTTGTGAAAAATCGTCTATTATTTCTCCAACATCAAGAACCAATGCAACACGCCCGTTGCCTAAAACACATCCTCCTGCGACACCCCTTCTTTTTCCCATCAATTGTCCCAATGATTTAATTACAATTTCCTGTTGCCCTTGCAATTGATCTACAATGACCCCCACTCTTTTTTCTCCAACTCCTACAACAACAAAAATGATGCGTGGCTTTGTATGGCGCGCTCGAAATGATGTAGAATTTGGCAGTGAAGGTGTTTTCGGTGGTGCATTTTCAACTTTCTTTTCACTTTTTTCCACAGGATTTCCTGCATTGTCTTTTTCTGGTTTTACTTCTTCTTCATCATGATGTTTAATTCTTTGAATATCAGAAACAGAGTACCAAAGTAACTCAGCCATCATTTGAAGTTCAAAAACATCTGTTAATCGTAATAATGGCAGCACACGATCTCTTAACTTAACAAAATCAGCTGTTCCCATTTTTTGTACATCTTCCGGTCTAATACGAATACTTTCAATCACATTTACGAGTGGTATAGCATAACTTTCTCCTCGTGTTTCAACCATAAGGCTTGGAATAATTGCTAGAGTTAATGGAAGCTTTATTGTTGTAGTTGTTCCTTTACCGATTTCACTATCAAGCTCAATTATTCCTTTTAATTTAACGATACTCTTTTTTACAACATCCATACCCACGCCACGACCGGAAATATTTGTAATTTTTTCGGCTGTAGAAAATCCTGGCTCAAAAATTAAATTGAACGTTTCTTTATTTGTAAGATGATCTGTTTCTTTAATGAGCCCTCTCTCAACGGCTTTGCTTCTTAATTTTTCAACTTGCAAACCTTTGCCATCATCTTGAATGGTAATAACAATCATATTACCATCTTGACTGGCTTTTAAATGAATATTTCCTTTTCTTGATTTTCCGATCTTTTCACGATCATCCGGTAATTCAACGCCGTGATCCACACTATTACGTATTAAGTGCACCAATGGATCACCAATTTCTTCCACAAGCGTTTTGTCGAGCTCGGTTTCACCACCAATAATATGCAGATCTATTTCTTTACCAATTTGTCTACATAAATCACGTACAACTCGAGTAAATTTATAAAATGCATTCCCCACAGGTACCATTCGAATTTTCATTATAATGCTTTGCACTTCATTCATATGACGACCGAACAGCAAAACACTTTCACTCATGGAATGACCGAGCTCACTATTTCCATTTCCTCTTAATTCTTCTTCTATTCTGGCGAAACGGGTTCTATCAATTACAAGTTCACCCACTAAATTAACAAGACTGTCGAGCCTTTTTAAGTCGACACGAATCGTACCGCCTGCTTCGCTAGCCTCACCTTTTTTTTCTTCTGCTTTTTTCTTCTCTCCTGCAGGCTTAGCCGCCGCAGGAGCTGGAACGGCAACTGGTGGAGCGGCGACGGGTGCAGCTACAGGAGAAGGAGAAGCGGCTGCAGCAGGCGGAGCAGCGGCGGGTGGGGGTGTTGCCGCAGCAGCTGCTGCGGGTGCCGCGCCTGCACCTACTTTTGAAACAGCCAAACGAATTTTTTCTAGAGCATCATTAATCGGTTGTTCGGATGATTTATTTGCTTTTACCGCTTCAAACATACTACGAATGCGATCAAGTCCAAAGAAAAGTCCATCCATCAATGCAGGTGTTACTTTAAGATTTCCCTTGCGAATGCTATCAAAAAGGTTCTCCATTTTATGAGTCACCTTTTCAATTGCACGGAAACCAAACATTCCTGAGGTTCCCTTAATTGTATGAGCATTTCTAAATATATTTTCTACTGATTCTTTACTTTCTGGATTGCCTTCCAGATCAAGCATTGCTTGGCTTAAATTCTCAAGAAGATCATCTGCATTTGAAAGGAAATCTTGTAACATTTCTGGGTCAAGATCAGGAACATCAACTGCATTTGCACCTGACAAATTTTTCGTGTCAAAATCTTCAGGGCCTTCATCATCCTCTCCTCCATGCCCCCCTGCCGCAGGAGCGGAAGCAGCGGCTGGCGGAGAAGCTCCCGCGGCTGAACTTGCTGAAGCCACTGCAGCTGGGGCAGGAGCCCCCCCTCCTGAAAAAACAAGAGTGTTCCAAGGGGCTCCCAAAATACTTAAACAATTAGGTTCTTTTGCAAGCTTTTTAACTTCGGCTTCGACAACTCCTTTTAATGTACCCTCATCCAAATCTGCTACAAAAATAATCAATGAACCTTGAGCAGAATGCTTTATTAAAATGGAATCACCAACACGCGAGATATTATCAACGTGTTTTCCTGCCCTAATTTCATCAAGATTTTTATAAACATCTGCAGCTAAAACAACTGAAAATAAACCCTCTACACGGGTTTTAAATTTTTCAAACGCAGCATTTTCTTCAGGTGTTAAGGCAAGAGTATCACCTTCTGCTGGAGCAGCGGCTGGAGGCGCATCCGCTAGAGCAGGAACAGCAGCTGGTGCAGACGGAGCTCCCCCATTTTTAACTTCTTCAAATTTATGATGAAACTCCCTTGCAACCCTTTCAGCTTCCATTAAAACATCAGGGTCAATGGGCTTAGGAAATGATTTAAAAACTTGCTCAAAGACATTTTGCGCGTCAGACACAAGTTCAATAATTTCTTTTACAAGCTTTACTTTTTCTGAACGAACAAGTTCGATATAATCTTCTACAGCATGGGCAGTGGCAACCATTTCATTTAGGTTTGCCATTTGCGAAAGACCTTTTAGAGTGTGCAATGTTCTAAAAAGTTCTTGGCTTTCTTCTAAGGGAACTTCTTCATTAGCAATAAGATGCTCTTGAAAGCCTTGACAAAGTACTGCTAAGCGCTCTACGAGCTCTGTTGCTTCGTTCTTTAATTCTTCTGCAAGTCCATTATCTGAAGATGCATCGTCAGGTGCTTGGATAAAAACAGTCTTGTTGCCGTAGAACACATTGGCCCCCGTATGTATACCATATTTGGGCATATTCGTTTTATGCCATATATTCGTATTTTAAACGCATTATATGTATATGCATTTTTTAGAGTTAGGGATTTGGCGGTAAATTATGACAAAGAAAAAAAGTGAACAAATAATTCTAGCAAGTGCCTCGCCACGTCGCAAAGAAATGTTACAAGCAAGTGGAATTCCATTTTATATTGTCATTGCAGATATAGAGGAAAAGCCTTTAGAAAATGAAGGGGGACACGCTTATGTACAACGTAATGCACGAGAAAAAGCAATCGCAATATGCGAAAAAACTTTAAGTCAAGAATTTGTATTAAGTGCAGATACAATTGTTGTTACAAACGATGATAAAATTCTTGAAAAACCACAAAATCCAGAGCATGCAAAAAAAATGTTGCAATCACTTTCTGGAAACACACACCTTGTTTTAAGCGGATATTCTTTATTTCAAAATAAAAAAGAAATAATAGCCCGAGTCATAGAGACATCTGTGACTTTCAGAAAACTAAGCGACAGAGAAATTGATGCTTATATTAAAACAGGTGAACCCTTTGATAAAGCAGGATCCTATGGCATTCAAGGTCGTGCTATGGGTTTTATTGAAAAAATAGAAGGGAGTTATACAAATGTTATGGGACTTCCATTGAGTCAAGTGCTTCTCGATCTTAAAAATTATGCCGGTATAGAAACATACACACAAAAAGAAGCATAATAATAAAAAAGAGTTTAAAATGGAAAACAAGATCAAAAAAAATATTAGTGAAATTCAAGATCAAATTAATTTTTTTGCAAAAAAATACCAAAGGGATTCGAAAGAAATAAATCTTATTGCTGTTAGTAAATACCACACAACTGAGAGCATAAAGGCAGCATATGAATGCGGAATTGAAAACTTTGGGGAAAACTATATTCAAGAATGGCAGAAAAAACATACTGCACTCAATAATTTACCAAACATAAAATGGCATCTTATTGGACATATTCAATCGAATAAAGCAAAATATATCAATTCAAATATTCACTGTATTCATTCAATAGATAAATTAAATTTAGCTAAAGAAATCGAAAAAAAATCGAATATTGATTCTAATTTAAAAATCAAAGCCCTTGTTCAACTCCAAATAGATAAAAATGATAAAAATAAATCAGGCATTTCTTTTGAAAATGCAAAGGAACTTTGTTCGTATATTGTTCAATCAAAAAAAATGAAATTTGCCGGCTTTATGGGAATTGGTCCTGAAGAAACCAACAAAGATTATTTAAGAAAATCATATGAAGTATTTGCAAAAAATTCTGAAAGTCTTTGGCAATCCTGTGCAGATAATTCCAAAGAAAAATATATCTTATCTTTAGGTATGAGTTCTGATTATGAAATAGCCATTGAGCATGGCAGCACACTTCTTCGTATTGGTACAGCGATATTTGGAAAAAAAAAGTAATTCATTTTTAATCTCACCTTAATAATGCCTTTTTATTATTTTAATTTTTTAAAATTTCTGGTATTAAAATTTAATAAGAAAAGTTTTTGACATTCGTACATCTTAAAAAAAGGAGATTATTTTGAATTATTTACAAAATAATTATAATATCAATAATAGTTTATTAGATTATAAATCAGAATGCGAAAAAATCAATGCCATCAGACAAAAACTTTCTCATATTATACAAAATCCTATGCATTCTCAACAAATAGCATTTGAAAGAATTAAATCACAAATTGCAGATACTGAAATTAGTAAAGAATTTAAATTAGAGAAAATAAGTAACGTAAGTGAATTTATAAAAAAAATACCAATACATGAGTTCAATTTTTTTGAGCCATATATAAAAAAAACAATTGAAGGAAATTTTGGACAAATGTTTAGAGGACGTCCTGAATGCTATTTAACATCTTCTGCGACTACAGGAACAAGTAAAATAATTCCTTGCAGTAAAGAAATGCTAGATATATTTAAAACATTTCAACTTGAACTCATTTCCATTATGTCAAGATGCTCTTCTAAAATTTCAATGAGTTCAATAAATATTTCTTTGGGAGCAAAACCTTTTTTAAGAAATATCGATGACATTCCACAAGGATATTTAAGTGGGATTATTGGAATCAGTCCACCTGAAGAATTAAAAAAAGGAAGATTTCCATCTGCAAAGACGTTTATGATCGACGATTATAGTGAACGTTCTTTACAAATTTATAATGAAACAAAAAATAAAGATGTACAGATTATTTTTGGGCTCCCTTGTCATATCCTGAATCTCGTTCATGATATTTTAAATATCAGCGGAAAGCAGACGTTGAAGGAAATTTGGCCTAATTTAAGCGCCATTGGATATTCGGGTACGCCAATAGAAAATTACGAGCAAGCTTTATTTACAGCAATCGGTGACAAAGTGACCTGCGTGGGAGCATATGCTGCTACAGAAGGCCCCATGGGCTACGAGTTTCCAGAACTTTCAGACGGCAGTCATACTTTTATTCCTACTCCAGAACACGTTGTCTTTTCTTTTATCAACGCCGATCATCCAAATTCAACGCCTTTAGCATTAAATGAATTACAGGAGGGTGGCGAATACAATGTGAATATATCCAATCTGTGTGGTCTCATACAGTACTCTATGAAAGACACAATTAAGGTCATTCATGTTAAGCCAAACTTAACTTTTAAAGTACTTGGTAGAAAAGATGCTGTGCTCAATATTGCATCTGAAAAAGTTTCACAAAATTCTATATTACAGGTCATATCCAATTTACAAAATAAATTAAACCGCGTCATTGATCATTTCTTTGTATATCCAAAAATATTTGATCAAAAACCCCGCTATGAATGGATTCTCTGCTCCGATAATTTAAAAAATATAACACATGTTCAATTGCAAAATTTGTTAGATGAGTTAATGATGGAAGCTTCACAAAATTATAAGAATAAAAGACTTGAGAGTGGGGCCATACAATCTCCTTCCGTTCGAATTGTTCCTGCATTTTTAACTAAGCAATATTTTTTGCAAGGAAGTGGCCAAGGGCAATTCAAAATGAAAAATGCATTTGCTAATAAAAACGATTTTGATGCATTTTGGAAAGAAAAAATTCCGAATCTAGAAAAATATTTAGAAAATATATTTTAAATAATTAAATTGTAAGAAATTTAACACAAAATCAATTCTTAAAAATAACTATTTAATGCTGCCTTGTATTTTCAATTTCTTCATATGGAATAGGAATATGATAACTGTTTTTATCAACTGAAATTCTTACCATTTCTCCATTATCAATCCGAATAATATCAGGACATAATTGCAATAATGGCGATTTTGAATCAGTTGAAATCAAAATAGTGGCATCTAGAAACTCGCGCTCAATTAAATCAATTATTCGCAATTCAATTTCTTCTGGAATAGATAAGTTATCCAGTAATAATACTTTATTTGCATGCAGCAATGCTTTTGCAAAAGATAAAAGTATAAGTTCTCCTGACCAAATAAACTGATTGGGAAACTCTTCTATTTTTGAGTTTAAACCATTGCGTAATATTGCAACTGGTTGCGCAATGCCCACTCTATTTAATACCGTCCAAATTTCTGAATCATCAAAATATTCGAATGGATCAAGATTTTCCCGTACGCTTAAAAATGGAAAAAATGAATTTAGAGAAATATAAGCAAAACGATTTCTTAATTCTATAGGATTTATTCTAAGAATATCTTCATCATCTAAAAAAACTGTTCCAGATTGAAAAGGCACAAATAGTAAGAGTGAAGCAAAGAACGGAGATATTTTATTCGTATCTGACTCTTCAACAATTGCAAAGCGTTTGCCATGGGCAATAAAAAGATCTAAATTTCTCAAATATTTTGGAAATTCTTCAGTCCCTTGAGTTGTCAATGACATAATACGAAGAGATCCTTTTTGAGGCCAATATTCAGAAGTTGAATAATGTAAATCTTCATTGGCTTCATGCAAAAGTGAAGTACGCATTAAGTTTTCAAAATGTGGTAAACAAAGCATGAATGAATTTAATTCAGTTGAAATATTAAAAATAGCCTGAAAAAAGAAAATAGTTGCAATAACAGATAGTGTAACACTTCCAGCAGAAACAGTATCATAATAAGCAACAAAATATGCTAATGAAATCGCAATTAAAATACAAAAGAAAATTGAGACAAATTGAATGAAAAGAGAAATAATTTTGTCTTTTTCAGCTGAAATTTTTTGTGAAATTTCTATTTTTTCTTTTAACTTTCTTAAAACAAAGTTTCGCAGAGAAAAAGAATGTGCTTGCGTGAAGAGTTCAAAGTAATTTTTTGATGATTTAAAAAGCAAAGAAAATTCTGATTTTATTTTTACTTGAGCATGAAAAAACTTCGCTTTATAAAAAAGAATAAAGACTGAGATAAAAGCAATCATAGCTATGACAAGAAAAAGAGCAGATAAATTTGTAATTGAAAGCAAAAAACAACCTGCGATAAAAAATGAGCTACGAACTAATAAAGATGTAAAATTTGCAAAAAGCTTTTCTTTGACTTGAGAAAACTCTTCAAGATAATGTGCTGTATAAGCTAAATCATGTTTGTGATCTTTAATTAAAACATCATATACTTTCTTTTCGAGTGATGAACCTAATATCATATTTATAGTTGCATTCTTGAAATGAAAATAGAAAAAACTTGTTAAAGCAAGCAAAGAAAAAGAACAAAATAAGGAAACCTGCCAAATATGAGTTAATCTTTCTTGAAAGTATTCTGAAAACAATACAAAAAAAGCAGTGCATAGAAATAATTGGGACAAAAGCGCTAACCCAAAACTTGGTAAAGCTCTTCTATCTTTAAAATAAAATTTAATAAAATATTTTAAGGAATCGAAAATAGAGCGAAAATATTTATTTTCGCCTATATGACCTTCACGGGATCGATTGTCTTCAACTGCAGTGTCAATTAAAGGAGAAATGGTATTTTGTAATCTTTTACCTTGATAATTTTGAGAAAATTCAAACCTTCTGGAATCTGCACTAGAATAATAAAGTCGAGCATAAGTACCTGAACGTTCTACGAGTGTCTTATGTGAGCCTTGCTCAACAATTAAACCGTCTTTCATAACTAAAATATGATGACACAATGAAGCAAATTCGAGTTTTTCAGTTGCAAAAATACGGATAGAAGAAGAAAGCTGTTTTTGCAAAGCTTCATTGAAAATATGTGAAGCATCTTCCTTGGAGAGTTCGTGAAAGGGTTTATCAAAAAAGTAATAATCTGCTTTTCCATAAATAGTACGAGCTAGACAAACTTTTTTTACAAAATTCACCGAAAATTTTTCATTTAAAAGTTCAACTGTCGTTTCATCCCCATCCACAAGTGCGTTCATTTCTTCTTCAAGTGCACAGGAACGAATTGTTTCAATATAACGTCGACCATCAAACTCACGATTTAAAATAATATTTTCTCTAAGAGTGCCCTCAAATAATTGAAAGTTCCTTGATATAATTTCAAAATTATTTGAAAAAATTGCTTCTCCACTCACCAAATTAAGCTCACCAGCACAGGCACTGAGCAGATCAGACTTACCTGAACCAGATTGGCCAACAACTGCAATGAGCATTCCAGGTTTAGTCTCAAAAGATAAATTATAAAGACACAATCCGCTCGAAGAAAAGAAAGAGGCTTTGTTAAAAATAAGTTGAGCTGCAGAGTGTGTTTTACTTTTTGTATTAATTAAAATATTACTAAACTCTTCACTCCACTCCTCTTGATTTGAAACATTTTTTACTTGAGCTTGTTTTGCAAGACTAATATGAGACTTAAATTGGTTATAATTTGTCTTCCATGTCTTACTTTTCGAGAAAAGATAAATAATGTTTGAGTAAAAATGAGCAACTAATATAAAAAGAATAACAAGCTCTGTTAGGCTTGCAATGGATGCATTTTTATTAATGACGACAAAAGCCACTACACTTGGAATTAATATTATAAAACCAGAAGTATAAATAATAACCCGAGACAATGCGATATTATTTAGGATATTTTTTGTGATTTTATGAGCATAATCTTGCGATAAATTTATTTTTCTAAGAAAAAAAGATTCCATTGCTAAATAACGGACTCGATTTCCAAAAGTAAATATTTTTTTTAGAAGTTGACTTCTAAATTGAGAAAGAGCATATATTTTTTGAAATTTTTTTGTAAGAAAAAATTCGTTTTTAAATTGAAAAATAAAAACGATCAACAACAAAAACAACGGAATAAAAAAGGATTGTCCCATTGTTTTATAAATAAAATAATAAGAAATAATCAAAGCCGGAAAAGAAAATAAATTTGTTAATATTTTAGGAAATTCTATACATTTATCAATAATTTTTTGTTCATTCTCTTCAGTAAAATTTTTATAAAGAAAATGATTACTATTTTTCTGCGACTCCTGACATAGCTTAGCCATTATATACCAAGAATGATATTTAATAGTTCTAACCCAGTTTAATAAATATTTATTTTTAAAGTATATAATAAAAATAAATAATATAACAAACGAAAGCAAATAGAGTGAAGCAGAAAACAATCGAGCCTGTACAATTGGAGAAGTGGATCTTAAAAAGAATTTCAAATAGAAATCAATTGCTAAAGGAAAACACAAAATAAAAGAAAGAAATAAAATTTGTAAAATTGAAAGAAATAAAATTTGTCTTCTATAAGAATAAAAAAATAACCACCATAAAGTTTTTTTATCGTTTTCTATTTTTCTAAATAAAACTTCAGGCGAATCTAAATTTTTTGAAAAAATAAAATCTTTTACTATTACAAACCAAGAGTTTTTTTTATGAAATCCAGACATATCAGTATTTCAACCTTTTCGTTGTTAGCAAAAAAATAGTAATAAGAAAGTATAACACAACAGCTATTACATTTGCAGGACCAGACATCCACCAATAACCAGATTCTATAACAAAATGAGATGCAATAACATAATAGACTATATTTTGTGTTGAAGCTGCAAGCAATACGGAGATAAGAGATCTATTTGCTTTATTTATTTGCAAATTAGTTTTATCTTCAGAAAGAGAAAGCCAAAAATAAAAAGCAGATAATGAAATTTGTAGAAAAAACCAACAAATTATATATCTAATATTTTGGGGTCCTCCCCCTATATAACCAAACCACAAAAAAGGTAACAAAATAAGAAATTGAACTAGCCCAGCGATAAACCAAGGGAGTGGTATTGAGGCGCGTTTACACACTTCAATAAAAAAGCCTCTCAATGCAATTTCGATTCCAACCGAAATCATAAAACAAAAGATCACGACAGGAAACCAACTCGAAAAAAGGAGAAATAAAGCAGAAGCTACATGATCACCAGCCATTGCCATTGCTAAACTTGGTTCTTCAATGCTCAAAGTAAGCATGTATTGGCTTAAATAGAGAGCAATGGAGGCCACAAGGGATGGAATGAGTAAGCTCCACATTACTTTTTTACTTTTTTGTGGTAAAATTATAAATACATTCATCGGTAATTTAAATGCTACACATATTGAAATACTTATTAAAAAAGGTATCCAAGAAATAATTAAAAATTTTGCTAATATTAAATAATTTTTTGCAAAAATAGCATTAAATAAAAATTGAATAAACCAAGTTATACTAATTGAAGTAACAACAAAAAGAATACTTGCGATTAAATATTTATCTTTTTTTCTTTGCCATTCTGTCTTTATAATCTGCTGTGAATTTTTCAATGCCTTTATCCTGAAATTCTTTTAAAATTTTCTTTTCTGCAAGTAAATCTAGTTCATCTGTTGCCAATGCAGCCTGAAAACAACTTAATGCACTGGCAATATTACCATCACGATAATAAGCCATCCCAAGATTAAAATAAACATGTCCTTTAAATTTATCAAATAATTGCAAAGCATTTTCATAGAATAAAATAGCTTCCTTGACTTTTCCACTCCGAACCAAAGCAACACCTTTATTGTTATAAAAACTAGCAAGAGTGCGGCTCTCAAAATTACCTTCAATTTTTTCAAAAAAAGATTTTGCTTGCTCATAATTTCCATTAACTGAATTTGATTTTGTCATGCCAATCAATGCATCTTTATTTGTAGAATCATTTTCCAAAACTTCTCCATATTTTTCTTCAGCTCCATCAATATTATCGAGTCCCAAAAGAGCGTCACCCACCATAACCTTATGACTTAAATTTTTTGGACTTTTATCTTCTAATTTCTGAAAGATAATCAATGCTTCGTCAAAACGACCCACCAAACAAAGTGCTTTGCCCAAAGTACTTAATGATTTTAAATTATCTTCAGCAGGATTTTCCTGCTTATTTTTAAAGAAATTTTTTAAAAACTCAACCGCTTCACCATACTGCTTTTTTAAAATTCTTATTTCCCCGCCTAAATAAACAAAACGAGGATTTTTGCTTATTTCATCTTCAATTCCTGGAGTTTTTAATAATTCATCGCATTCTTGTATTTTTTCTTCGCTTATTAGATGACTTAACTCTTTTAATTTTGAGTTTATAGGCTTATTTTTATTATATTTTGATCTTACAAGTTCCATTGTTTTTAAATAATCGTTCGCATTGACTGGTTTTATAATACTGTAATGAACATCAACTTCAACCATTAAAAATGAATCATCCTGACTTAAAGCTTGTGAGCACACAACAAATTCAATATGATCATATAGAGGATCTCTTCTTAGTTTTTGTACAAAAACGGAACCTGAAACATCTACCATTGACCAATCAAACACAACTACATGAATCGCATTTGATTCTTTTGCTAAAATATCAAGAGCTTCTTTTGCAGTAGCTGCATTTTTTACATCAAAATTACCGCTTTTTGTTAAGATACCCATAAAAAAAGTACGCAAATCGGCTTTTTCTTCGACAATAAGAACACAAATTTTTCCTCCCCCTGTATTTGTGTTCGCATCAGCCATTTTTCACTCCAAAAAACCAAATTATTACCTATCCTTAGAGCATAGAACGTATCGGAAAAGATTAAAAAAACTCTAGAGGAAAGAGTAGGGATCCACATCAAGACGTAAAACTTGGCGAGAAAGCTCTTTATCTGAAAACACCTCTTCCGGAAATAAACGAGCAGGGTGAAGATTTTTAACAGAGCTCAAACAGAGTTGCACTCGATATTCATCTTTCAATTTTTCTAGTGCTGCTAAATAGGGTCCAGACAAACGCACTTCATTTTCAGTATATTTATTTTCCTGCCAAAATTTAACAAGAAAAGCTTTAAGTTTATTAGCTAAATAAAAAGCATTATCCTTATTTTTATGGCGAAATTCACATAGTATTTGCCTCGAATAGGGAGGATGAAAGCCAAGACGACGCATTTGTAATTCGCGCTGCCAAAAAGCCTCTAGATCGTGATTAAGAGACATTTCGATCACAGGATGGCCTAAAACAAGCGACTGCAATACGACTTTGCCTGATTTATTTCCTCGTCCTGCTCGCCCCATTGCTTGGGTTAACAACTGAAATGTCCTCTCAGCTGCTCTATAATCTGGAAGGAAAAGAGCATCCTCAACATGCAAAATAACAACCAACGTTACTTTAGGAAAGTCATGCCCCTTCGCAAGCATTTGAGTCCCTACAAGACAGTCCGTTTTACCAACTCTAAAATCATCAATAATTTCAGTAATTCTGCTATTACTCGTCATCACATCCCGATCAAGACGGGCAATTTTTAAGTCTGGAATAAGCTGCGTGAGTCTTTCTTCTATATTTTGTGTGCCTATACCATGATCCAGAAAATGAGTGCTGTGACAACTTGCACAGGATTTTCTGCGTTGAATTTTAAAATCGCAATAATGACAAATTTCAAGATTCCCACTATTATGTAACGTTGTCGTAACAGAACAGTGCGGACAACTTAAAGGAGTGGAACACTGTGCACAGATCGCAAAATTCACATAACCTCTACGATTTATAATAACAATACTTTGCTCACCTTGCTCTTTATTTTCTTTAATAAAGTCACAAACAGCTTGTGAAATTGCATTTTCTTGAAAGGAAATTTGAGTTGAACGAGTTGTATAATTTAATTTTTTTTGTGAATAATTTAAAAATAAATTTTTTTTGCTATCAATAATTAAACTATCAACTCGACTTCCTGAGAATTTATTTTTAATACTAAGATATTTATATTTTAAATTTTTAACGTTGTACATACTCTCTATAGAAGGTGTTGCAGATCCTAAAAGACACATAGCATTTTCTTTTTTAGCTCTAACCACAGCAACATCACGAGCATGATAAACAGGAAAGTCATGAGATTTATAGCTCCCATCATGCTCTTCATCTACAATGATAAGTCCAATATTTTCAAGAGAACAAAAAACAGCTGTGCGCACACCTAAGACAATTTTTGCTTGACCATTCTGAATACGAAACCACTCTCTCTCATATTCAACCTTTGTTAAACCCGAGTGAAGTATAGCTAAGTCTCCTTTAAATACTGAGCGAAATCTTGCGCTCATTTGAGGAGTTAAGACAATTTCAGGCACAAGCATGAGGACATTCTTATTTAATTGATTTATTTTTTGCGCTATTTTTAAATAAACCTCTGTTTTTCCTGAACCCGTTACCCCATGCAAAACAATAGTAGAGTTTAAATTTTCTAATAACTCATTATAAATGGCTGATTGTTCTTCATTCAATATTATTTCTGAACGTTCTTCGAGATGAATTTCGCCCTTTATTTTGTGAGTATTTTCTTTAGATTTATTCTCTGAGTTATTAAAAATAAATTTTGCTATTCTTTTTTCTAAGGCCTGATGTTTTGCTACATCCCAAATGAAACTTGGGGCAACAAGGGATATAATTTTTTCTAATGAAGATAAATAATAATCAGCAGTCCATTGTAATACCAATAATAAATTTTCTGAAAGATTTCTTGTAAAAGGAATAATACTTAAAATATTTTGACAATTAAACTCTGGTTTAAGGCAAAAACCTATGAAAACTCCTACGTGTTTTTTAACAATTTTTCCCTTCCTTAATGGAAGTAGGCAAAATGATCCTTTTTTCATTTGAGAAAATTCATTTGGAATAGAATAAGTCAACAACAACCCTGTCTGAGCAACAACTAAAAATCTTCCAAATTTATTTTCACATTCTAAATTCATCATTTCTCAATCTCGATTTTGACATAAGAAACAAAACAAGGATAACTATTCCTTCATACACATTGGGCAATCACAAAGATTTTCCCATTCCCACTGGAGACAATATGAACCAACCACGCTATGCCTTTTTCGATTTTGATGGCACACTCATAAGCCAAGACTCTTTCCTGACACTTTTACGCAAAGGTCTCAAGGGCGCGCCTTGGAGAATTTTTCTTTTGCTTTTTGTAAGCCCCACTCTTTTACTCACCTTCTTGCTAAAGCTCGATAAAACCAAAGCAAAATCAGCTCTACTTTGGAGTCTCACCTTTGGCAAAAGCAAAAGAAATTCTGTTCGTTTTTTACGCAACTCCATTGCATCAGAAAGTCAAAAGATATGGTTTAAAGAAGCAAATCAGACATTTCAAAAACTTAGAGATGAGGGGATTGAAATCGTAATTGTGACAGCTTCGGGCCAAACTTGGGTGCGCGCCATGCTTTCAGAACATAAACTTCAATTTAGAACAATCATAGGGACACGTCTCACTTTTTTTGCAGGAGGTGTGGTTCTCAATTCTAAAAATTGTTATCAAGAAGAAAAAATAAATAGAATACATGAAGCACTTGGAAAAGATTTTATTTGGCACAGTGCATGGAGCGATCACATTGCAGATCTCCCCATGCTCGTTCGCTCAAATAAAAGATATATTATTTGCCCCAAAGATAAACATTTATCGATTTTTACTAAAGAGTTAAATAAAAATTATACGCTTTTAAAGTGGAACTGTTAAATTAAATATAAATAAATTTTTAGTAAAGCATTGACAAAACTTCATGAGCTCATGAAACTAAAACAAATATGCTCACATCAGGAAGGAAAATTTTATGATTATTCGAAGTGCTAAAGTAGAAGATATTCCTCGTATTGCATATATTCATGTAAAGAGTTGGCAAACCACTTATAAAGGCATTCTCCCCAAAGAATACCTTGCAAATCTATCCGAAAAAAACAAGGAGCAAGAGTGGCAAAAATTAGGGTTAAATTATCCAAATGGGCAAGGAATAACTTGGGTTTTAGAAGATGAAGGCGAAGTCTTTGGTTTTGCCAATGCGGGTCCCCAACGGGATCCACCCATAGCAGGCCATGGTGAAGTGTATTGTATTTACATTTTAAAAGAATTTAGAAGAAAGGGAGGAGGTCAACTTTTAATTAAAGAAATTGTCAAATATTTTAAAACAAAAGGCTATCATTCTGCTTCAGCTCTTATTTTAAAAGAAAATCCTTTTACTGATTTTTATAAAAGAATTGGGGCGGAAGCAACTGAAGAAAGACCTTTTAAACTTGATGGAATGGATTTAATCCAAATACTTTATTTATGGAAGAATATAAAATAATTTTTTATTACCTAGGGTATGTTCTCAAATTTTCCCCCAAATGAAGCGACACCCCATTTAAACCATAGAAGCAAAGTTATTGTTACTTTTATCATAACGGGTCGCAATGCTTCTGAACTGTTTTAATCTAGCGAATAAATTTTCTATTAAATGACGAATTTTGTATACATGTATATCAAAACCATCATTTTTACTATCAATAAAATTTTTCTTTTTAGGAATAATTACTTGAATTTTTTTATTCGTTAATTTCTCTCTTACATTTTTATTGCTATATACACGATCTGCAATTAAATTTTCAGCATTGCTAACTTCGATAAGTTAATTTCCCATTCTACTATCGTGAACTTGTCCTTCACTTAAAATAAAGTCTATAGGGTTTCCATGTGAGTCTGCAATCATATGTATTTTACTTGAATTTCCACAAACAGCCCGACCAATGCATTCTTCCTTTTTGCATTTTGAATTTAAAGAATGCTGATGCGCTTTAACTATTGTTGAATCAATAAAATTCCATTCATTATCTAATTCGCCTCGAATTTTTAAAAATAATTACCGCCAAATTCCTAGTTTTGACCATTGATTAAATTTATTAAATACTGTTGAATATGAAGCAAACTCCGTTGGAAGATCTCTCCAAGGGCTCCTGTTCTTAACTTCCAAAAAACAGACTCCATAAAAATCCTAATTCTAATTGAAAAATAAATTTTAAAATCTTTAAGCAATGGAGCTAGCCTCGACCATATTGCATCTGTTATCATCAGCCTCAACTTTCCCTATTTCGTTAGACGTAGTAATTCAACTTTTGCGGGAAACATGCCAAAAATCAAGTGTTCTCCGATATTTGAGAACACACCCTAATTATAAAATTCTTAATCTTACAAAATGTTTAATCTTATATTAGATTATTCAACTTTATCCATACTAACACTCATTTTATTATCCAAAATTAAAAAGTCTAAGTATTTCACATTTTCTCTAACAAAAGAAGCACGGAGGTGACCTGAATCTTTATAAATTAATTTATTTTCAAATGAAATTGGACATTTTGAATCATTATCACAGAGATAATCTAAAGGATCAATAACTTGAGCACCCGCTTGAATCACAACATTTTTTAACCTTTTTACAAATGAATCATATGAATTTATAATTTCATCTTTATCAAGATTTGCAGAGTTTAAACTAAACTTTTCTCCAACTAAAGAGCGATTAATCATTTTATTCGGCTGAAGCCCATCTCCTCTTGGAATGTTAAGTATAACGTAAACAGATTTTTTTAAATCCACCAATTTTTTAACACTTAATTGGAATTCATTTAATACTTTATCAGATGCAATAGGTGATTTAGATAAATACTCAATAAAATTATCATTTTGATAATAAGCTTTTGTATTATTATCAAAATAACTTAACCATAAAGATCCAATCACCACTGTTTTTATTTCAGGATTTTCGGAAAATTTATAAGCATTATTGACAAAAGGATGGCATTCAGGCTTATTCAATACCCTTACATTTTTGATTGGCATACATCCATTTTTTGTAAAAAATATAGATTTTTTTTCAATATTTTTATTTTCACTTAAAAGTCTTTCAATTCTTGGAGCATATTGCTCCATATTAGAATCGCCCAAAAAAAGAATTTTTTCTTTATAATCTTTACTTTCATAAAAGTCTGTATCTAGAAATTTTCTTGGCTGTAAATTTTTTGTGGGAAAATTCCAATCATTTATTGCAATACTATACTCAGTCATTCCAAATTGATCTGAATAAGGTTTGATTATGCCTATATATCCACTTAATCCAATCAACCCTGCAAGTAACGAAACTGATAGCAATGTATATGCCGCAAATTTTTTATTGACTTTCTTAATCGGTTTTTCTAGGAAGTGATAGGTTATCATTGACAAAAATATTGTTAAAATCAAAACTATTATTAAACTGACAAGTGGGGGTTGATCTGAAAATAATAATTTATTATAAGTAATTAATGGCCAATGCCATAAATAAATTGGGTAACTGATCAGCCCTAAATAAACCACATATTGATTGGCTAAAAACACACGATTGATATAAGAATTCTGTCCAGAGTCAATAATCAAATATGAGCCAATAACAGGCAATAGAGCCCAAAAACCAGGGAATAACTTCCCACTATTTATAAAAATGAGTGATAAAATAATAAATGATAAACCTAAGAATGATTTAATATTGTTTATGATTTTTCTATCATCCCTCTTTTTATATAAAGAAATATATCCTAATAAACTACCAAATAAAATCTCCCAAAATCTCGTTACAGGCATTTTATAAGAAAAGTTTAAATTCTCTAATGAAAATAGAAAAAAGATATTGACTATAAAAGACAAAATTAAAAATAAAATAATAATTGTTAGTAAATATTTTTTAAATCTCCAGCATATAATTACAACAAATGGCCACACAAAATAAAATTGCTCTTCAACACCAAGTGACCATAGATTAAGAAGTGGTTTCAAGTATGAATTAAAATAATTTAAACCTTCCCTCCATTGTATTACATTTGATACAAAGCCAATACCACCTATAATATGTTTTCCAAGATTTTTAAATTCTCCATCTAATAAGAGAAGCCATCCTATTAAAAAAGTTGAAAGTAAAACTAAGATAAGAGCTGGAAATATCCGAACTATTCTTCTAAAATAAAAATCTAAAATACTAAAGGAGTTATTGTCTAAATTTTTGAATATGATAGTTGAAATTAAAAACCCTGAAATAACGAAAAAAATATCGACACCGATAAATCCCCCTGGATTTGCTTCAGGAAACAAGTGAAAAAATACAACTAAAATTACCGCGACTGCTCTCAAGCCATCTATATCTGAGCGGTAAACTATATTTTGATTCATTAATAATCCCTTTTTACTCATAATAATAATTTTGATAATTACTATTAAAAGCAGGCTTAACAAGATTTTTATATTTAATCAATTGCAAAGATTATTTTATGATCGTAATCTACACATAAATTCATTAAATAAAATATTAAAAATTTATAATATTTTATTTAATGATTAAGAAAAACTGATTAAAAACTAATATTATTCTGTGTTTAAAAAAGTAGATTCTAAAAGATTGCAGATAGCAAGGAAACTTGTCGCTTCCATTCTATAACCTTAATAAATTGTATTATTCTACTTTATTCATACTAACACTTGTTTTATTATCCAAAATTAAAAAGTCTAAGTACTTCACATTATCTCTAACAAAAGAAGCGCAGAGATGAGCAGAATCTTTATAAATTATTTTATTTTGAAATATACTTGGACAAATTGAATCTTTATCACAGAGATAATCTAAAGGATCAATAATTTGAGCACCCGCCTGAATTGCAACATTTTTAAGCCTTTTTAAAAATGAACCATGTGATTTTATAATATCATCTTTATCAAGATTTACAGGGTTTAAACTAAATTTTTCTCCAACTAAAGAACGATTAATCATTTTTACTGGCCTAAGCTCTTCTCCTCTTGGAATGTTAAGTATAACGTAAACAGATTTTTTTAGTCCTACTAATTCTTTAATACTCAATTGGAATTCATGCAATATTTTATCAGTTGCAATTGGAGATTTAGCTAAATATTCATTAAAAATTCCGTCAGCATAATATGCTTTTGTTTTATCTTTTAGATAACCTATCCACGAGGCTCCTATCACAACTGTTTTTATCTCAGGATCTTCAGAGAACTTATAGGCATCATTAACAAAAGAACGGCACCTCGGATTTTTATCTGTCATTACATTTTTGATTGGCATACATCCTTTTTTTGTAAAAAATATAGATTTTTTTTCAATATTTTTATTTTCAATTAAAAGTCTTTCAATTCTTGGAGCATATTGCTCTATATTAGAATCACCCAAAAAAAGAATTTTTTCTTTATAATCTTTACTTTCATAATAGTCTGTATCTAGAAATTTTCTTGGCTGTAAATTTTTTGTGGGAAAATCCCAATCATTCATTGCAATACTATACTCAGTCATTCCAAATTGATCTGAATAGGGTTTGATTATGCCTATATATCCACCTAATCCAATCAATCCTGCAAGTAACGAAACTGATAGCAATGTATATGCCGCAAATTTTTTATTAATTTTCTTAATTGGTTTTTCCAAAAAGTGATAAGTTATTATTGACAATAATACTGTTAAAATTAAAACTATTATTAAACTCATAAATGGAGGTTGATCTGAAAATAATAATTTATTATAAGAAATCAATGGCCAATGCCATAAATAAATTGGGTAACTGATCAGCCCTATATAAACTACATAGCGATTTGCTAAAAACACACGATTGATATAAGAATTCTGTCCAGAGTCAATAATCAAATATGTACCAATAACAGGCAATAGAGCCCAAAAACCAGGGAATAACTTATCACTATTTATAAAAATGAGTGATAAAATAATGAACGAAATACCTACAAATGATTTAATATTGTTTATAATTTCTCTATCATCTCTCTTTTTATATAAAGAAATATATCCTAATAAACTTCCAAATAAAATCTCCCAAAATCTTGTTACAGGCATTATATATGAAAAGTTTACTTTCTCTAATGAAAATAGAATAAAGATATTGGCTATAAAAGATAAAGCTAAAAATAAAATAATAATTCCTAATAAATATTTTTTAAATCTCCAGCATATAATTACAACAAATGGCCACACAAAATAAAATTGCTCTTCGACACCAAGTGACCATAGATTAAGCAAAGGTTTTAATTCTGAATCAAAATAATTTGTATATTCCTTCCATTGTATTACATTTGATACAAAGCCAAGACCACCTAAAATATGCTTTCCAAGATTTTTAAATTCTCCGTCTAATAAAATAAGCCATCCTATTAAAAGGGTTGAAAGTAAAACTAAGATAAGTGCAGGAAATATCCGTACTATTCTTCTAAAATAAAAATCTGAAACACTAAAGGACTTATTGTCTAAATTTTTGAATATGACAGTTGAAATTAAAAACCCTGAAATAACGAAAAATATATCGACACCGATAAATCCGCCTGGATTTGCTTCAGGAAACAAATGAAATAAGACAACTAAAATCACTGCTATTGCTCTCAATCCATCTATATCCGGACGGTAAACTATATTATTTCTCATTAATAATCCCTTTTTACTCTTAATAATAATTTTGATAATTATTATTAGAAGCAGGCTTAACAAGTTTTTTAAATTTAATCAATTGCAAAGAATATTTTATGATCGCAACCAACACTTCAATATAGTAAATAAAATGATACAATATTAAAAAATTCATAATATTTTATCAAATGATTAATAAAAATTGATTAAAAAAATATTATTCCATATTTAAAAAAGTATGTTCTAAAAGATTGCAGATAACAAGGAAACTTGTCGCTTCCTTTCTAAAACCCTAATAAATTATATTAATCAACTTTATCCATACTAACACTTGTTTTATTATCCAAAATTAAAAAGTCTAAGTATTTCACATTATCTCTAACAAAAGAAGCTCGGAGATGATATTCATCTTTATAAATAGGTTTATTTTGAAATAAACTAGGACATATTCCATTAATGTCGCAGAGATAGTCTAAAGGATCAATAATTTGAGCACCCGCTTGAATTGCAACATTTTTTAACTTTTTTACAAATGAATTATTTGAGTTTATAATTTCATCTTTATAAAGATTCATTAAGTTCAGGCTAAACTTTTCTCCAACTAAAGAACGATTTATCATTTTCATAGGATCAACCTTATCTCCTCTCGGCATATTAAGTATAACGTAAACAGATTTTTTTAAATCCACTAACTTTTTAATACTTAATTGGAATTCAAGCAGAGTTTTTTCAACAGCAAGAGGTGATTGAATTAAATATTCATTAAAATTACCATTTTTATAATACGCTTTTTTATTATCATCAAAATAACGCAACCATAAAGATCCAATCACCACTGTTTTTATTTCAGGATCTTCGGAAAATTTATAAGCATTATTGACAAAAGGATGACATTCAGGCTTATTCAATACCCTTACACTTTTAATTGGCATACATCCTTGTTTTGTAAAAAATATAGATTTTTTTTCAATATTTTTATTTTCACTTAAAAGTCTTTCAATTCTTGGAGCATATTGCTCCATATTACAATCACCCAAAAAAAGAATTTTTTCTTTATAATCTTTACTTTCATAAAAATCTGAATCCAAAAACTTTCTTGCCTGTAAATTTTTTGTGGGAAAATTCCAATCATTCATTGCAATACTATACTCAGTCATTCCAAATTGATCTGAATAGGGTTTGATTATGCCAATGTATCCTCCTATTCCAATTAACCCGGCAAATAATGAAGCTGACAACAAAGTGTATGCCGCAAATTTTTTATTGACTTTCTTAATTGGCTTTTCAAGAAAATGATAAGTCATTATTGACAATAATGCTGTTAAAAATAAAACTATTATTAAACTTATAAGTGGAGGATGATCTGAAAATAATAATTTATTATAAGAAATTAATGGCCAATGCCAAAGATAAATAGGATAACTTAACAAACCTATATAAACTACATAACGATTGGCTAAAAACACTCGATTGATATAAGAATTCTGTCCAGAGTCAATAATTAAATAAGTGCCAATAACAGGTAATAGAGCCCAAAAACCAGGGAATAACTTATCACTATTTATAAAAATGAGTGATAAAATAATGAATAAAATACCCAATAATGACTTAAAATTATTTATAATTTTTCTATCATCTCTCTTTTTATATAAAGTAATATATCCTAATAAACTTCCAAATAAAATCTCCCAAAATCTCGTTATAGGCATTTTATATGAAAAATTTACTTTCTCTAATGAAAATAGAAAAAAGATATTGGCTATAAAAGACAAAAATAATAATAAAACAATAATTCTTAGTAAATATTTTTTAAATCTCCAGCATATAATTACAACAAATGGCCATACAAAATAAAATTGCTCTTCAACACCAAGTGACCATAGATTAAGAAGTGGTTTCAAGTCTGAATTAAAATAATTTAAACCTTCCTTCCATTGTATTACATTTGATACAAAGCCAAGACCACCTACTATATGCATTCCAAGATTTTTAAATTCTCCATCTAATAAGAGAAGCCATCCTATTAAAAGAGTTGAAAGTAAAACTAAGATAAGCGCTGGAAATATCCGAACTATTCTTCTAAAATAAAAATCTGTAACACTAAAGGTTTTATTGTCTAAATTTTTGAATATGATAGTTGAAATTAAAAATCCAGAAATAACGAAAAATATATCGACGCCGATAAATCCGCCTGGATTTGCTTCAGGAAACAAATGAAAAAATACAACTAAAATCACCGCTATTGCTCTCAAGCCATCTATATCTGGGCGGTAAACTATATTATGACTCATTAATAATCCCTTTTTAATCTTAATAATAATTTTAATAATTACTATTTAAAATAGGACTATCAATCTTTTTGTATTTAATCAATTACTAAAGCGAGGTTATTGTATATTCTTATCAATTTATTTCATTTTAGAACCAACTGTATTTCAAAACAAAATTATAATATTTCAATATTTATTTCAAATTATTAAAATCAATAATAATTTATAAAAATGGAATTACTCTCTTTTTAATAATTATAATTTCAATTATTCAAGGCTTATAGTGCTTTTTTAATAATACTCCTTGATGCAAGCAAAAATATGATTCAATTTTGGATAAAAATTGAATCATATAAAATTCACTCTTTCACTATTAATTATATATTAATATATTTATGTTTAAATAATTCAGTATTGTAATCTTAAGCACTGATAATGCAGAATATAGTTTTAATTTTTAATCGATGTAATAATTTTAATTTACATTTTAAGTAAAACTTTGAAATCATAGTCCATTATGCTTTCTTATCCAAATCGTCATTTGTTCCAGAGCCTCAGTAGCTGCTTTCTTATTGTAACTTTCTCGGTAATCAGCAAAAAAACCGTGGTCTGCATCAGGATAAACAATTATTTTTGAACTACTTTTGCCTTTCTCTAATATCTTTTCCATTTGAGCAATGTGATCCCAAGTGATATATTTATCTTTTCCACCATACAAACCAAGAACAGGAACAGTTAAAGAGGAAGCAATATCAACAGCTGCTTGCGGCTGCACAGGCGAAGTTCCTACGAGTGGACCATAAAAAGCAATACCCGTTTTAATTTTAGGATTGTGACTGGCATATAACCACACAGTTTTTCCGCCCCAACAAAATCCTACAATATTAGTTTTTGACATATTTGCTTTTTTATTTGCCTTAATAAAAGCAAAAGTAGCATCAATGTCGCCATTGACCTGTTTTGTAGTTACCTTAGAAACCACTTTAGTCATAATCTCAGGAATATCTTTTAATTTTGTTACGTCACCTTGTCTATAATAAAGACTTGGCGCTATGACGAAGAAACCTTCCTTTGCAAACCTCCGGCACACATCACGAATGTGTTCATGCAAGCCAAATATTTCATGACAAATTGCTAAAACTGGAAAAGGACCATTTCCTGTCGGAATCACTTGATAAGCAGGAATATTGTCTTTTCCGACAGGTATCATTACATCCTTTTCCTCAATGCCACTTAAATTTGTCGAAATTGCAGAGTGCGCAATAGGCATAACAGCAAGTGCATAGCCCGTTGTTAAAGCTGTTTTTATAACGAATTCACGTCTATTCAATTGACTTAAATTTTCTTTCTCGTTTTGATCAGTCATAGTCTCTCCTGCTCGAAATATGAGTTACAAAAACAAAAACTGACTTAGTGTGGATTAACATAAGAAAAGGCACTTTTAATATTTGCTAAAAGAGAAGGCATTGTTTTTATACCGTCATCTTGAGCAAGTAAACGACAGGTAATCCGTGAACTTAAAAAAACTCCAGGAAGTCCAGCGCCCGGTTGAGTGCTTGCCCCTACAAAATAAAGCCCTTCAATTTCTTTTGATTTATTTGAAGGTCTAAAACCAGCGCTTTGCAAAAGCCAAGGCTCTAAACCAAAAGCATTTCCTAAATGACTTTGCAATGTATTGCTAAAATCTTCAGGGGTAAAAATACTTTTTACGACAATTGAAGATTTTAATCCCGGTAAGAATTTTTCTTCAAGCATATCTGTTACTTTATTTGCAAACTCATTTTTATACACATCCCAATTGGTACCACTTGCAAGATTCGCAACGGGTACCAATGCATAAATCACTTCTCCACCCTCAGGAGCTAATGAAGGATCACTGCGTGTGGGAATATGTAAATAGATACTAAAATCATCGAAAATTATTTTCTTTGTAAATATATCTTCAAGTAATTCTTTATAACGTGGTCCGAGTGCAATTGTATGCTGCGGTAAATGTGTCCATTGTTTATTTGTACCAAAATACATTAAAAATGCTGACATACTGTAATCTGCTCGGTTTAGTTTACGAGCCAGTCTTCTAGGCTGCGCAGTTCCTTTTAAAACTGTTTGCACAAAACGATGCATATCGGCATTGGCAACAACTTTTTTTGCTCGAACTATATTAAATGGAGTTCTTAATTCAAAATGATCATTATGATTTTTTTTAATTGACTCAACAGGCGAGGACAATAAGACTTCCCCTCCCAATTCTCTAAATCGTGTTTGAAATGCTCTAGCAAGAGCATGCATACCACCCACAGGATGATAAACTCCATATGCTCTTTCTAATCTATTTATAAGAGAGTAAACTCCCGCTGCTCGAAAGGGATTCCCCCCAATTAAAAGTGGATGAAAACTTAAAAACTGTCTCACTTTTTCACTTTTAACGTAACGAGAGACAAGAGAATATACGGGACGAATAGCATCCAGTTTTAATAAATGGGGAGCAACTCCCAACATACTCATTGGATTTGAAAAGTTTTTATCACCCAATTCGATAAAACCTTTTTGAAATACTTTTTCTGCGTGCGAAAAAAAAGCAATAACACCTTCAACATCATTAGGGCTGACACGCACAATTTCTTCTAATAACTTCTGCTTTGAATTAAAATGAGAAATATGTGAGCCATCATGGAAAACGACATTATAATAGGGATCAACCGAAATAAATTGACAATAATCTTCTCTTTTTGCACCAGACATTTGGAAAATATCATCAATTAAAAAGGGTGCTGTGATAATAGATGGTCCTCTATCAAAACGATAACCCTGATGTTCTTCAACATAGGCACGCCCACCTACTTTATCGAGGGATTCTATTAAAATAACAGACATCCCCATGCTTTGTAGGGTTAAGGCTGATGACAGCCCTCCAAAGCCAGCGCCCACAATAGCTACATCAAATAGACTCATAATTTACCTTTTTCACAAAATGACAGTTCTATCTACTCTAAAATTTTTATCTAATTTTGCAACCTTAATAGGAGAAAATCCTAAAATTATTTTAAAAAAGATAAAAATTCTTGTTATTTTTGAAATAACAGTTCTCTGTTTTAAAATATTTTGTTTATCAATTAAAATTTTACCTAATATTGACCCGTAGATTGCAAGCATAAGGCGAACACAAAAACGCGCTCGAAGAGTTGGAATACTTTTAATTCCTTGATAAGCACTTATATAATAATTTATTGCCTGATTGGAAAGATCATCTATAAAATATAAATTTTTTAAATTATTATTCTCTGAAAAGAAGTTGTTATCAATTTTTATATTATAATATTCACAGTAAGATTTTGGAATATAAACTCGACCATTTTCAAAATCTTGTTTTATATCTCTTAATATATTTGTTATCTGCATTGCAATACCCAAATGTTCCGCAGCTACAGATGCATCATTTGTTTGAGATACTTTAAATATTTTTGCCATTATATGTCCAACAACACCAGCTACTCGATAACAATATAAATAAAAATCATTAAAGTTTTGTGGTTGAGAAAAATTTTCATCCATTTTTTGACCAATAATAAGCTCCTCAAAATGCTTTTTTTCTAAGTTAAATTCAATGACTTTTCTACGCGCCTCAAAAACAAAGTTTTCCGCGGATTTTAAGTCAATAATCATAAATAGACAGAAAGAAATACGTTCTTTAACTTGCAATAAAAAATGGGCTGCTACCAAAGAATCCTTTCCCCATAAAACACTTAAAAATTTATTTGAAAAACTTGCCCCTTGTAAGGCATTGCGAAGGTTTGGAATTTTAACAAACTCATCTGTTGCATCATCTATAAGTCGACAGAGAGCATAAATAAAATATGCAGAATTTCTTTGTTCCTTTAACAGCACATGAGAAGCAAGATAAAATGATTTACCATTATTTTTTGTGATATTTTTGCAAATATATTCTAATGAATGAAAACATTGAAAATCATCTAATTGGACATGAGAACTTTTAAAGAAAATTTTTCTCGCTCCCATAAGTATTTGAGTGATTTTTTTTGCAATGTTATTTGGATTTAATATTTCCAAAGTTATATTAAATTTATCCAACCCTCTGACTCTAAAATAAAAAGGCGCTGATTCAATTTTAAGGTTTAAACAAACTTCCCCAAACAAAGGAGAAGAAATTTTTTCTGGATATTTTAGGAAAAAACATGATTTAGCATATTTAACGACAATCTCAGTAGTTTTTGTTTCTAAAATGATAGCATTTTGTTCACCTAATTCTTGATTTACATAAAATGCTTTTTCATATTTTGGAAAATAATAACAAACTTCCCAAGAATTTTCTTTTTCGCAGTGCCACCAAAACCAATTATTTTTTAATTTTGATAGCTTCTCTGTTCCTGCATTATGATCAAAATATAATTTAGCTTCCCTAAATTGGATACGCTTTGCGGATTGAAATAAAAGCTTATTTTGTAGATATTTATCATAAAAAAATGAATATCTTTCACAACAGTATTTTAAATCATCTTTTGTAACTTCAACTGTACTGATACTTCCATCTATTTTTAATGAATGGGTTAATAATTGCCAAAAATGCTTTTTAGAACACCCTTCTAATTTCTTCACAGATATATCATTTTTATTATATGATTTGAATGGATTGATTATAGAAAATTTAATTATTTTTTTTAAAGAATGACAAGGCAATATAAATTCTAAATATTTATCTGTTCCGTTCAACCAACTTTCAATTTTATTCTCAAAGTGCTCTCGTTCAGAATTTGAAAATACAGTGTATGAATATGCAAGTAAGTTATTATCTTCGTACCAAGTTAAATAAACCGTCGCAGGTATATTTTCATAATTATGCTCTGTAAAAGGATCATATGTACTCAATATACATAATATATGCTGATTTTCATAGGTAATTTCAAAATACAACCATTCATAACAAATATTTTTTAAAAATTTAGACAATAGAAAAGGAGCTGGGTATTCAATTTTTGCAATTTCAGCTTTTTCTATTTCTAAAATGTTCATAAAATTAAACTCTGCAATTCAGATGTATTCCTGTGATGATCTCGCTTTACTTTAGATACACTTATTTTGATATTATCCAAAGGAACTTCAAGAATAAGATGAATGTATTCTCGTGATTTTTTATGACAGGAAACAGAATCTAATAAAAGAGAGGATTTTTCTAAATAACTCTGAGCTTTTTGGAAGCATAGCTCTAAACTCGACTTAAATTTAACATGAGAAAGCATAAAGTCAGAAAATTGATTTTTTAAAAAAGCATTATATGCGCTTTGCTTTTCAAGAGGAGAAAGAAAATCGAGAAATGCCAGTGAAAGTGCGCTACGCAGACCAGAATTAAGATCCTCAAGAGATTTACTACCGCTCATTTCAGGTAATAGATTTTTAATATCATCATAAATTTGAAAGGAGAGTCCATAGTTTCTAATTAGTGTATGAATGGCTTGAGAGCTGCTTTTATCTATTTTAATAATACGACTTAAACACTCAACTGAAAACTGAAGTAAACGTGCCGTTTTTAATTCAGCACATTTATTATAAAACTCCCAACGCTGCTCTGAGTTGCCAAAAAAAAGCGATTCAATAAACTTTTTATTTGTATTGCTT
Source organism: Fluviispira multicolorata (assembly GCF_009208585.1). Taxonomy (GTDB): domain Bacteria; phylum Bdellovibrionota_B; class Oligoflexia; order Silvanigrellales; family Silvanigrellaceae; genus Silvanigrella; species Silvanigrella multicolorata. The sequence continues at coordinate 277,748 of NZ_WFLN01000004.1, read as the reverse complement.
AAATCTAAAGCTTGTCCAACATGACAATCATAAAGAGTATTTATAGCTATGGGTTGCATTGTTAATGGTAGATTTTTAATTGCTAAAAAATACATCCACGTTCCAGTATTTAAAGTATTTGGCATACCATATTGAACATAAAGAGCTTGCTGACCACGCCTTTCTAAACTCCCATCTTCTATGTCATCAATTATTAGGCTTGCACAGTGTAGGATTTCAACACTCAAGAGAACTTTCATACAATTCTCAATGACAGATCTGCTCTTTTTTTCAATCTCTCCGTAATCTTTTAAAAAATCTTCTTTTAAATAAAAATTTCTTAGCATCCATGAACACATTAAAGGGCGAATTCTCTTTGCTTTAGAGTTTAATGAAGAGAGAGTCAACTCTAGTAGACTTTCTTTTATACCTAAGTTTACAAATTGATTTTGAGATATTTTATCTATGTCATTCTCAAGTTTATCAAAAAAATGATTGAGTCTCATTGAGAAATATTGATAATCTCGCATAACAATATGTCTTGTGCTTTTACTCTGAGGCAATTGTTCTCTCCAAAAATTTCTTAACCTTAACTAGGTATTGATTTCAAAATATTTTTCTTTGTTTTTAACATTAACATAAAATGCAGTATAAAAATGGGGATTCCAACAAAAGCAATTGAATAACCGATAAAGCGCACATAATTTGAGTAGTTATAAAGCAAAAGTGGTCCTGTAAATGACCAGGCAAACCAAGGTTTATTTGCTAGAATTAGAGTCGTAAAGACAGCGCGTAAGCCTGCCATACCAAAATGCATGGAATACTCTAAACTTGTCAGCCCGCCTAATGCTTGTCTGCTTTTCTTTTCTTCAAAAACATCACAAAATTCAATTATTAAAGTTACAAAAGTGAGTATAACTGCTATCCATAGAAATATTCCTGAAAAATTTTCTGCAAAAAGAAAAAAAACAGTGAAAGGAAATAAAAATGAATTCCATGTGTGGAGTGCATGTTCCTTTTGCGATTCTGGCTTTTCGTATAAACGATATTTATAAAGATGAAAGTAAAGCCCATCAACAGTTGCAACAATGGTAAAGAGAATAAGAAAGAAACAACTCATAGTTTCAATACTCATAACAACTATCCTAATTTATATTTTTTTTGAATGCGTTTTATAATACGTTCAGATGATTTCATAACCATTGTAACACCAGCACCTGGATGAATACCAGCACCAACAAAAAAAAGACTTTCGACCTTAGATTCTCCTGAGAAATGAAAAGACATGGGGCGGAATTGAGCACTTGTTGCGCTGTAAATTCCTCCCATCAAACTTTGTGTGCGCTCGTGTAATTCTAATGGAGAAATTGTTTTAAAAACTTCTCCATTAAATGATAAATTTATTCGCTTTCTGCAAATATCTAAAATTTTATTTGTATAAATTAAAGAAGATTTTTCATCCCAACTGTGACCAGATGCAAGATTAGGAGCCATTGCAGAAATAAATAATATGCGAGGTGAAATATTTTTATCCGTAGCATGTGGCCAAACTAAATAAATACAAGGATCTTCAGGTATTTTTAATTCAACTCCAACCTCATAAAAACTTTGATTCCAACTTTTTGGAAATATTTTTGTGTGATGAGAAATTTCTGTATGATCTTTCCAATCAAAGAGAATAACAAATTGACTTTCAGATGGTCGTAAGAGTTTATTTGTTAACTTATTATTCAGTAACTTATTAATAAACTCACTTTCAATCCAATTTTGGCTAGCAACATAAGGATCTCCATTTGAAATGAGAATGTCATATTTTTTTGTCTCCTCATGTTTATCTCTTTGAAAATAAAGTTGCCATCCTCTATTTTTAAATTCATTTCCTAGAGGAATTGCTTTTGTTACTTTTGTTTGATAACTAAAATTAGCATTATATTTTATAGCGGCATCATATAAGCTTTTTGCAATAGAATAAATACCTCCTTTTGGAAAAACAATATCAGAACCGAGTTCAACATGTGCAATACTTAAAATAGCACCTGGCGCTACCGATGGTTGAACGCCAATATAACTTGCAAAATGATAAAAAAACTCACGCATATTATTATTTGTAAAAAGAGAATCAATTACCTGTGAGTAAACTCTTAGCATTGTTTTTGGATGCTGAAAAACAACGCCCGAAGCCATTGATTTTAAACCTAGTGATAATACTGTTGGAGGTTCTTCATTGAAAATAAAATTATCTGCAAATTCAAAAATTGATTTTGCAATTTTAAGAGATGTATTTAATTGTTGTGAAAGTAAATAATCTTTTTTTTTAAAATATGAAATAAGAGAATCTTTGCCAATTGGAAGATGCCAATCTGTTCCATCAGCAAATAATAGGTGGCTTCCTTCATTCAAAGTTAAGAGTTCTGGAGGGTTTAAATTTAACTCTGAAAAAGTTTTTTTTATTTGATCTGGCAAAGAAATAAGTGTTGGACCTGTGTCCCAAGTGAGCCCTTCATTGTTTGTGTATTTATACATTTTGCCACCAGCAAATGCACCCATATCATAAACATCAACATCAACACCCATTTTTGCTAAATGGGCTGCAGTTGTTAATCCTCCAACTCCAGCACCAACGATAGCTGCTTTCATGACACTCCTTCATTAGAAGGGGGTTAAAAGATCTATTTTCTTTTTGCTTGGAGTTTTAGGTAACATAATTGTGAAGACACTGCCAGCCCCTAATTCACTTCTTAAGGAAATAGTTCCACCATGTGCCTGCACCACATGCTTTACAATGGCAAGTCCAAGGCCAGATCCTCCACCGAGGCGGTTGTGTGATTTATCAACTCTATAAAATCGCTCAAATGCACGTATACGTGCATTATCAGGAATACCAATTCCTGAATCTTCAACAAAGATAATATGGTGAGTTTCGTTCTGACGCACACTTATTTTTACCACACCCCCAGGGCGATTGTATTTAACGGCATTGTCAACTAAGTTAACAAGCACAGAATCAAAGCGTTGCGCATCAACCATAATTTCTTCAATTTCAGGATCGACATCTGCAAGTAAGTCAACATCTGCTTGCTTTGCTTTTGGCATAATATTTTCGATAACACGAGTAAAACCAGCATTAACATTATAAGGCTTTATCACAAGGGTTAAAGCTCCCGACTCAAGACCAGTTAATATTAACATTTCATCGATTAACTTCGTTAAGTTTTCAGAGTTTCGGACAATAACGGAAAGAAAGTTTTGAGCTATTTCATTTTTTAATATGTCAGGCATATCTTGAATAATCTCTGCATATCCACGAATCGCTGCGATGGGAGTTTTGAGTTCGTGACTTACATTCGCAAAAAATTCACGGCGTATTTCTTCCCCTTTATGAATATCTGTTAAGTCAAATAAAAAAATCATAAATACAGGATTCTGTTGCTCTGACTGAATAGCAACAATTTTAGCGCGCACACGCCGTATTTCTGGACCATCTAAATGAATAGACTCAATAATTTGCGCAGGAATATTATTTTTTTCTTTCATTTCACGAATCATATTTTGGATAATTTCAGAAATTTCGACATTTCGAAGCACTTCAAGAACATTTCGATCAGCAACTTCAGTGTACCAACCTATCCATCGACGCACAGTGTTATTTATTTTAATTACTTTCCCTTCAGAATTAACTATTGCAACCCCTTCCCCAATCGCACCAAAAATTTCGTCGAGTCTTGTATTTTGTTCCCGTGCTTCTAAAATACTAAAACGCATTCTTTTGGCCATGTCTTGCACAGCGCGAGCAATTCTCGAAAATTCATCATTACCAACAATGGGACGTTTATCGATCCCTGCATCAAACCCACCATGACGGGTTAATTGCAATAATGAATGAGTGGGTTTATCAACAAGAATATATAAAATATAATAACAATATAGAAAAAAACCTGGTAAAATAAACACAAAAGGAAAAAACTGATCGAGTATAATGGCAATAAAAGCACCAAGAATAATACCAAGAAATATTCTTTGTTTAACAGTACTCGGATAAAATACTGATATAAGAGGTCGTAAATTGGCTTTTACCTTTGTGAATTTTGATTCCAAATTCACAAAATCCCCTTTACACCTGCTTCAATTGTTAAAGTAACAGGGCCATCATTGCAAAATAAAACCTGCATATTAGCAGCGAAAATTCCGCTGAGAACTTTATTTTCTTCTGCTTTTTTCTGTAATGTTTCAAAAAATAACTCATATAAAGGTTTTGCTAGATAAGGTCTAGCAGACAAAGTAAAACTAGGCCTATTTCCTTTTTTACAATCGGCAAAAAGCGTGAATTGACTTATAAGATAAAGGCCACCCTTAATATCTTTTACAGATAAATTCATTTTTCCATCATTGTCGTTAAATATTCTGAGTGATATTAATTTTTCAGCAAGCTTTTCAAAGGTTGGATAAAATTTATTTAAAAGCACAGGAACATCAGTTTCAGGAATTTCGGGTTGTGATTTCTGAAAACCAATTCCAAATAATATAACAAGTCCCTTTGTAAAACTGCCTTGAGATTTTCCTTCTATAATAACTTCAGCATGAGTGGCTCTTTGCACAACACACCTAACAAGAAGATCATCATCATGCATATTTATAATTCCTTACTAAGGCAATGTCTGATATGCTGGGTATGTAAAAAATAAGAAATGAATTAAATTCAAACCAAAATGGACAAGAATTGCAGATTCAATCTTCCCAGACTTTTGATAAGCATAGCCATAGCCTAATCCTGCAATAAATGCAAAAGTAGCAAATAGATATCCTGAATAAAGATGGGCATAGCCAAATAAAAGAGCAACTAATACATTAGCTAAAATAGGGGCAGAGATTTTCGATTTAAAATGTTTTGAAAGAAAATCAAAAATTCTTTTTTGTAAAAAACCCCTAAAGAAAACTTCTTCTGCAACACAAACTAAAAATAAATTTATAGAAAGAAAATAAAATGCGCCAGCTGCTAATTTAAAATCAAACTTAATAAATCCAGTTAAAACACCACACGGAATAATGATCACTGTTATAATTAATAAAGGGAGAAAAGCTTCTTTAAATATTTTTTTCCACTCATTAAATGTTTGGCATCTTTTCATAAGAATTGCAGCCATCGAAACAGCGCAAACTGTTTTCTCCACATTGATGTCAAGCCAAAATGGTTTTGAAATTGAGCTAAATTTAACTCCAGTAAAGATTGGAATCTCTGTTGAATAAGGAAAATCCTCTGCAATTAAAATATATAAAAAGCAAAGAATAACAATGAATGAAAAATTTTTTGCAAATTGACTTGATTTTTTCTCATAAATAACACAAAAAAATGTAAATAACACAACAAAAATTACAGATTGATAAGAAACATATCCCTCATAAAAGGAGGCAATGAGGAAAATATAGGAGAGGACAATTGGAACAATCGGTTTTACAAAAAACCAAAGTGAAATAGAAGACAAACAGACTAATGCAAAAAGGAGATTCGTACTCAGCATAAAATTTAACCCTTTAAATAGCGAAGAATTTTTATATATCACTGAATCATTATTATTGGCCTGTGAGTAAAGTGTAACATAGCTTGAAACCATAACAAGTCGATTTTCTGATGGGTATTGCTTACCTTCTCAAACCTACTTAAAAATTGATTGCAATTCGTTCTCAATCGATTTCATTTTCCTTTACTCACTGAACCCAATTCAATTTAAGGAATTAAATATAAGATAAACCAAAAAAAACCGAAGAATTATTCTTCGGTCATTAAAACATCTTTAACAACATTAACCATTTTTTTGAGGTCAGATTCTTCGATACAAGTGCTTAAGAAACCAACTTCATATCCACTTGGCCCAAGATAAATTCCTTGTTTAATCCATGCATGATAGACCTTATTAAAAAGAGTCATATTTGTCGCAGCCACTTCGGAGAAATTATTTGGCAATTTATTTGTTCCAAAAAAGAAACAGAAGAATGAACCCTCACGAACATAACAAATTTTTTCTTTTTCAAAAAAAGGTTTTAACTCTGTTTCAACAATTGAATCTAGTTTTTGCCCTAGTTTTTCAAGTAAATTAAATGCACTTTGCTTCTCTATTTCGCAAAGAGTTGCATAACCTGCAACCATAGCAAGCGGATTTCCTGATAAGGTTCCAGCCTGATATGCAGCACCGAGTGGAGCAACTTGCTGCATAATTTCTTTTTTTCCACCATAAGCTGCGGCAGGAACTCCACCACCAATAATTTTCCCAAAAGTCCACATATCTGGCTGTACAGAAAAAAGTTCTGCGCAACCGCCACGTGCTAATCGAAAACCTGTCATGACTTCATCAAAAATTAACACTGCACTAAATTTTTCTGTAATTTTACGAAGAAATTGTAAAAATCCAGGTTTTGGCAATACCAGTCCCATATTAGCAGCAACTGGTTCAATAATAACAGCTGCTATTTCATTTCCGAATTTTTCAAATAATTCATTCACACTTTCTTCACTATTATAAATAGCGGTCAAAGTGTCAGAGATAGTTCCTTCAGGAACTCCAGCTGAACTTGGATTTCCTAAAGTCGCAAGACCACTTCCAGCTTTCACAAGAAATTGATCCGCATGACCATGGTAGCAGCCTTCAAATTTAATAAATTTATTTTTACCTGTAGCAGCTCTTGCCGCCCTTACCGCACTCATTGTAGCTTCTGTTCCACTGCTCACAAAACGCAGCATTTCAAGCCCAGGTACCCAATCTATTACTTTTTCAGCAAGACGGACTTCAAGATCCGATGGCGCACCAAAAGTAACTGCTTTGTGAAGCTGTTCTTCCATTGCGCTCAATATTGCGGGATGTGAATATCCAACAATCAAGGGGCCCCAAGAAGCACAGAAATCAATAAATTCATTGCCATCTACATCATAAAGATATTTGCCTTTTCCAGAAGAAAAAACAATTGGCGTTCCACCTACGGATTGAAAAGAACGAACAGGTGAATTGACTCCACCTGGGAAAACTCTTTGACTTCTTTCCATAACTGAAATTGAATTCGAAAAATTGAGTTTTTTATTTTGCAAAGCTTAATTCTCCTTTTTATGAATTGATCTTTCAAGAGCAGCTGCAACAAAATCTTTGAATAAGGGGTGAGGTGCAATAGGACGACTCTTTAATTCTGGATGTGCTTGGCAACCTACAAACCATGGGTGATTATTTAATTCCATCATTTCAACTAAAGTTCCATCTGGACTTTCACCTGATACAATGAATCCCGATGATTCAAAACGAGAACGAAATTCAGGATTAAATTCATAACGATGACGATGACGTTCACTGATACGATCATTATTATAAGCTTGGAATCCTTTTGTACCTCTTCTTACGATACAATCGTAAGCTCCTAAGCGCATACTTCCACCTTTTTTATCGATGCACTGTTGGCTCTCCATCAAGTGAATTATCTTATTGCGCGCATTTGTATCAAATTCTTCAGATGTGGCATCGGCAATACCTATGACATTTCGTGCATACTCGAGACATGCAAGCTGCATACCTAAGCAAATTCCAAAAAATGGAATATTATTTTCACGAGCAAATTGAATAGCTGCCATTTTTCCAAGCACACCGCGATCTCCAAATCCTCCAGGAACGAGAATGGCATCATATTCAACTAAAATCTCTTTTGTATTTGCTACACTCAACTGCTCAGAATCAATACCTACGATTTCAATATGAGATTCATTTGCTATACCAGCATGAGTTAATGCTTCATAAACTGACTTATAAGAATCCCTTGTCCCCATATATTTACCAACAACACCAATTTTTAAATAGTGCTTTGGCCTTTCGATGCACTCGATAATACGCTTCCATTCATCAAGATTTGGCTGTGCTGTCCAAATTCCTAATAACTCTACTATGCGCGCATCCATTCTTTGTTCATGATAAATAATTGGCATTTTATAAATACTATCGGCATCAAGAGCTTCAAAAACGCTTTCCTTGGGAAGATTACAGAAAGTTGATATCTTCATACGCACATCTTCTGACATAGGCTGGTCTGCTCGGCAAATTAAGATATCAGGCTGAATCCCAATGGAACGCAATTCTTTTACAGAATGTTGGGTTGGTTTTGTTTTTAATTCACCTGCAGCACGAATATATGGGATAAGTGTAACATGAATAAATATAGAATTTTCTTTTCCAACATCATTACGAAACTGGCGAATGGCTTCGAGGAATGGTAGACTTTCAATATCGCCAATGGTGCCGCCAATTTCAACGATTGAAACATCTGCGCCTTCTGATGCTGTGATGATGTTTGCTTTAATTTGATCTGTGATGTGAGGAATAACTTGAACTGTTCCACCAAGGTAATCACCACGACGTTCTTTATTGATGACAGTGTCGTATACTTGTCCAGAAGTAAAACTATTGCGTTTTGCTAAGTTTGCCTTTGTAAAACGCTGATAATGCCCTAAATCAAGGTCTGTTTCCGCTCCATCATCAGTTACGAAAACCTCTCCATGCTGAAAAGGAGACATTGTCCCAGGATCGACGTTAATATATGGATCCATCTTCGTCATAGATACACGCAAACCACGTGTTTCAAGCAGTGCTCCAATGCTCGCAGCAGCAAGACCTTTGCCGATGCTTGAGACCACTCCACCGGTAACAAATATATACTTTACAGGGTGTTGAGAGAAACGTTTGGGGGATTTACTATCATGATGTTGCATTATACTTACTCCGTTCGATAATCTTGTTTCGACACGGGAACACAGAGTAACACTAACTAATGGTCAGGAGTCAAGATAACAATGAAGAATCTACGCAGCCAATTTCAAATGACTGCAGAAAATCATTCCACAGATGGAATTGTTTCTCATATGTTAATGGGCTTTGTGGAAAGAAAAATTTCTCCGCAAACAATAGCTGATGTCTTACGCGCTCAAATATTTGAGTCTCACGTACCAGCACATCTCTTAAATATAGCTACATGCAATGGCATCTTAGAGGCCGTAACCCATGCAAACTCTACAGAAGATTGTAGCGATCTCGTTTTCTATCTATCGTCCCACCCGCAATTTCCTGAGTTTTTGTCGTTTAAAGCTGCCTCTGGTTCACTTCGTGCCTTATTGCGCTATCTTCAAAAAAATATGTCGCAAGAACTGTTAGGCAATATCAGAATAGACTCCATCATTGAATTACTTTCTGAAAGAATTCTTTCTTTTTTCCATGCTCGCAAACCGGTTGACCTTGAAGATAAGGCAAATTTAACAATCCTTATAAAAACGACAAATCCGACACTTGCCAAACTAATGAGAAATTCACCACATTTTCAACATCTTCGCTTTATGCTGATGTCTCCAAATGACTACATAAATGAAACAAATTTAGCTTCGGTTCGCCCCCAACCTTTAGAAATGTTAAATATCATTTTAAAAACTGCGGACGATCATCTTTTACGCAATGGCCCTTCTTATTATAAAACTGAACCTACAAGTCAAGGAACTTCAGGCCGTATTAAGCATTTTAACACGGCTATGGACATTTTAAAGACCTCAAATGCCTCGGATTTTAAAACAGGTTTTATTGTTGAATGGATATTTGAAAAATCGTTAGTTGAAGCCATCCTAAATGAAGAAAATAATGATAGTTACATTAATTTAATTAAATATATTTCTTTAAATTTGGGTAATCAACTGCATATTATGCGCGGACTTATCCGTGCAATTCAAAAAGATTTCTCTTTTTTAGCAACACATCCAATGCAAAAAATTCAAGAATATAAACCAAGTTTACTCGAAAGAGCATTGTCCTTGGCACAAAATATATTTCCATCAATTGTTACGTTAGCGGAAAAAGATAACAATTATACTTCAAAATACATTGCTAATTGGGCAATAGAAATACCTTTACAAAATGAAGAAAGTCGTTTTTTTAAAAGAAGCCATTGGCGCTGGATAAGAACTCTTGCTGCACATATTTGGGATGCCAGCTTACGCGAACCACCCAATTGGGTCATTGAAGCTGGCAGTCTCTATTGTGCCTCAATATTTCAAACAGCTCCTGCACAATGGTTGCAAGAACATTCCTTTAAGTTGCTTGAAAAAGTATATCAAGAAACACTCATAGAAAATTTTGAGCCGGCCCAGCCACACTATGATTATGTTGAGTTTATCGCGCGATCAATGCGTAAAAAATCACCTTTTTTTGCCAGTCGAACAGAATCATTGTATGCACTTCATCTCCTTGCAAGATTGACACGTACGGAAGCTATGCAATATGCAAGTGCTGAAGCGCGCTTTCAATCTCAACTCGCAAATTCACTGAATAACCAAGATATATCAGCTGAATTCGCAATGTGGAAAGAAATTATATTAAACCCAAACATTGAAGATAACTTAGGTAACAACCCTGTCACCAGAGCTCTTGCAGTGCTCGCAAGACTTGCCAAAGAAACTTCAAAGAAATAAGAAAGACTCTATGTGTGGATATGCTGGTCTTATTTTCTCTCCTCAAAGTTTTTTTGCAAAAGATTTAAATAGCAAAGATAAATTCTTTGCAGCAGCATCCCGCTTAAAACACAGAGGAAATGAACCTATACGAAAAGAAACATTTAATAATCTTTTTCTAGCTCATTTTCGTTTAGCTTTTCAAGGTTTGACAACAAATGTTCAACCTATGTTCAGTCAAAATAAAAAATGGATTATCACTTTTAATGGCGAAATCTACAATTTTCCTAAATTAAGAAAAAAAATTCAAACAGAATTTGATTACTCCTTTCAAACAAAGGGTGATACTGAAGCTATTCTCGCTGGATTTTTAAATTATGGCCAACAAATAAAAGATCTCATTGAAGGTGAATTTAGCTTTGTAATTAGTCGCACAGATGGAACAGAAGTTTTTGCCATGCGTGATCCTTATGGAGTAAAACCACTTTTCCTTGCTTTTGAAGGAGTTAATACGCAAATTTTTTCAAATGCACAAGAAATCTATTTATTCGATACAAAATCAATTAATTTTTCAAGCGAAATTAAAGGACTGATGGTCGAAAAAAAATGGGATCGCAATGGCTTTATAAAACAGTTTGTTGGATTATATGAACCCATTAAAACTCCTTTCCAAAATATCATACAAATGCCACCAAATTCGTTTTTATACGCAAAAAAAAGTGGTGATATTTACAATACGAAAATTCAAATACAAAATAAATCTATTAGAAATTTATTAACTGCTGTTGAAAAAAATGATAATGAATTATATGGAGAATTTTCTAAAAGACTCAGTCGTTCTGTGCATAATAGAATGCTATCTGAGGTTGAATTAGGCGTTTATTTAAGTGGTGGAGTTGATTCACGAGTTATTGCCTATGAAGCCTCACAGTATTATTTAAAACATAAAATATCAAAAAAACTTAAATCATTTACCATAAGTTTTAAAAATGAAGTCTTTGATGAAGCAAATGAATCACTCGCTTATGCACATAAATTAAATTTTTTGCCGCATGTATTACAAATTTTAGATAAAGATCTCTCATACTCATATGAACATGCTGTTTATCACTCCGAAAATATTCAACCCTATACCAATGGTGCGGCAAAATGGTGGCTCAGTCGCTTTACGGGAAAATATGTAAAAGGTGTTTTAACTGGGGATGGAGCTGATGAATTATTTTGTGGATATCCAAGTTTTCAATATGCAAATTGGTGGAAATTTGCTCTGAACAATCGAGAAGAAAAAAATTTATTTGATAAAATAGCTAAGGTACCAATTGGACAAAATTGGAGAGATACAGTTTATGCCAAGAAATTTTTAAATGAAAGCAAAGATCCTTGGGCCGCAGGATCAAGTTCAGAAGGATCGGGAGAAGATTTTATAGAAAGCCTTTCTATCTGGGGAGTTCCACACCCATTATTTACACAAATTAAAACAATTGCCACTGCACTTTTAGGTGCAGATGAAGCTTTAAAATTTTTAAAGGAACAAAGAGAATCTGTTTCTTCTTGGTTTTCTTTTGGTCTTAAAAAAGATGAAGAATTTTTAACGGATCCAAACAATACATTAATGCTCTGGCAAAATTATTTTTGCAAAACACATCTTCCCGTCCAAGTTCTAAATTGGGTAGGAGATCGTATGGAAATGGCAAATACATTAGAGGGACGCACTCCTTTTTTATCATTAGAAATAAAAAATTTCATTTATAATCTGAAAGACAATATGCTTATTCGTGGTTTTGAAAACAAATCTATTTTAAGAAGAAGTTACAAAAGTAAAATTGACTCACGCTTTGCCATGGCCCCTAAAAAACAATTTGGCGCTCCTTTTTTAATTGAAGAAAAAGATTTACAAAAACATCAACAAAATATTTTATTAAAGGCTAAAGAAACTAATTTATTTGAAGAAAAAGCTATTAAAGATCTTATTTTTGTTCTTAAAGATCCTGCTTTTAAAAAGAAATCGTCTCCTCATACATACACGCATCTTCAATCAGCTTTACAAACATTTATAAGTTTTTCTATGATTGATGAGAGTATTGTTAAAGAAATAACTCCAAAGAGAGATTTAGAGTACGAAGAAAAAGTTCTTGTAAATCAAAAAGTATTTTAATTAGTTTTTTGGAAAAGTTATTGTAACAGTTGAATTTATAGAATTAAATTCACTTTCAATACTTGCTTTATGTAGATCAAGAATAGGTTGAACTTTTTCAGCAATCAATTGATCAATGTATAATGATGTTCCACTTGGTATGCAAACAAATAAGACTTGAACATACTTTTCATCTTTATTTTTAATTTCAATAGTACATTTTGAATTTGCTATTTCACGCATTGGATAAATAAGTTCGTATAAAAGTTCAGTAAATGCACTGTGAATTTGTGGCAAACGACACATAATCGTTATTTTTTCTGTTGGTGGATTATATTCAATTTCTGATAGTTTTTTTGAAATTTTCTCTTTTGCAGCTTGAATTGAAAGAGCTAAAAGTTCCTTTAAATCTTCAATTTGAAAAGAGGCTGTTTCTATTTGTCGCGTGCGAGCCTCATTAATGATAGGAACTAAAATTTTTACATATTTTTCTCGCCCCGCACTAAATTGAACTCCACATCCCATTTGGGCTCCAACTTTTGGAGTTTTTCTCACCCAAGCAACTCTCCCCTTCCCCTCAATCACATCCGAATTTGTAAATTTTAATTTAAAATCTACTTTTTCATTAATTTCAGGAATATTTGAAGTAAGTGCTGCAAAAAAACCTCCAAAACTAATATTTGTTGAAAACGTAGAAATATATTCCTGAGAAGATTCTAGCTTGACTTCAAGTCTTGAAATAAGATCAACTCGTTCATCTAGTCTTTTCGTATAGCCCGCTCTACGAGAAAACACAGCATCTTCTACTGAGTAATATAAGGATTTAATATTAAATGGCTTTGTATATAACGCCCACGCACCCATAGCGATTGCCACCTCAGGTGTAAGAGTGCTTTTGGGTTCGACCAATATGATTGCTACGGGAGCTGTTTCATTTTTTAAAGACATTTTTAAAGAGTCGTAAAAATCAAAGAAGTTACCGTCAGATTGAATATGATCAGCTACAATCACCTCTGGTTTTTCTTTTTCACATACTTCTCCAGCTTCTTTTAATGAGTTTGCACTAAACACAAGGTATTTTTGCAGTTCAAATTCAGCACACATAGATTTTAAAAGAGACTTGTCTTGACTCACAGCAAGAAATTTCACTAGTATCCTCCTTTGCAAAGCAAGATGTTCTTACGCAATGCAAACTTTGAACAACGACAGGAAAAGATTATGAGCTTCATCTCATTACTGATGGAACAAAACTCAACAATTGGAACATCCATTACTTATCTTTTTAACACATTTGTGTCCGTATTTGTCATGGTCGATCCCTTTGCTGCAATTCCAGTGTATCTTCTTCTGACAGAGCGTTTCACTCCTGCAGATGTCAAAAAAACACGACGTAAATCTATTCTGGTTGCTTCAGCAATTTTACTTACTTTTGCCATAACTGGCATGGGTGTATTAAACTTTTTTGGAATTTCAATTTCAGCACTTCGCATTGCTGGAGGTATTCTACTTCTTAAATTTGCCTTAGAGCATCTGAAAGGTGACTCTGAAAAAATAAGAGGCGATGAAGAAGATGAAAGTCTTACAAAGGATGATATTTCAATAGTTCCTTTGGCTATGCCTCTCCTAGCAGGACCAGGAGCTATTTCGACCATTGTTGTTCAATCTACCCGCGGACAAAATTGGATCGACTTTATTCTTCTTTTAATTGCTATAGTTCTCGTTATGTGGGTCACTTCATTAACCTTAAAATCAAGTCAATATCTTTTCCGTCTCTTAGGTAAAACAGGATTAAATTTAATGGGTAAAATAATGGGCATCCTCATTGCTGCAATTGCTGTAGAATTTATGATCACAGGTCTACGAGATTCTTTTCCAAATTTATGGAATTAACACTAGATTAAAGTTTAAACATTCCAGCTAAAAGTAACATTTGCGCAAAGTAATAAGTTATCCAAATAAAGTAATTTATACCTTTATAAGAATTTATAAATTTCTGGATTGCAAGAAGTGTGTCAGAAAGAACAAATAATAACGCACCTAAAATTAGAAGATAATTTAAATCTTTTATTAATATTGATGCAATGACCATGCATGATAAAGCTGTCATGTAAATAAAAACAGGAATTTTTAGATTGCCAACTTTCTGCGAAAGAACTTTAAGCATAACAGTAAAAAAAGTGAGCATTAAAACAAGTAAAAACACACGAACAGATAAATCATTTAAAAAATGACCTGAATTCATAAAAAAAATGTAAGCGTATATTATATGGGAAATCAAAAAAGAAATAAGCCCTTGAATAAAAAATTTCTGTCCATCATATGCAAGAAACATATCTCCACATGCAGAAAATAAAAGTGATACTGCAAAAATAAAAGCAAATGAGTTAGGTATGTAAAAAAAACTATAAATAGCAATTGCTATAATTGACATTCCTTTTATAAGCCAATGCAACTTAAAAGGATACAAATTTAATGACAGAAGATATATAAATGAAAAAATAGCAGATATTATTATAAGACCATTCACTTGAAACATCTCAGACCTCAATTAAATAGGAAAAGCCAAAATTTTAACGCTCTTTAAACTTGCAGTAAAATATATCATAATATTATGAATTATGGAATATTGAGCTTTATTGAAGGGGCATTCATTGAATTTCAAATTAATTCTTTTTATAGTTATTTTCTTTTTGACAATGAATACATATGCAAGTGAAAAAGTTGTTTTACATATTGAAGGAGATGAATGGTGCCCCTATATGTGCGATGAAAACGCTATAAAACAAAAAGGACTTTTTCGCGATATTACAGAAAGCATATTCAACTCACAAAACTATGAAGTTAAATTTGAATTTATGCCTTGGGCTCGGACATTAAAACGCGGTGAAAAAGGAGAAATTGACGCAATTCTTGCTGCTTTTAAAGAAGGAAGAGAAAAGTTCATTTTTCATAAAATAGAATTGATACAGAGTTTACAATCTTTTGTTGTTTTGAAAGAAACAAATTGGAAGTTTAAAAATTTTAATTCACTTAAAGACATTCATCTTGGATTGATTTTAGGTTATATATATGGTGGAAATATTGATCAAATAAAAAATAATGCAAAAAAAATAAGTGAAATTGGTGGAGAAAATGGACTCGAAAAAAATTTAATGAAACTTAAAAACAAAGAAATTGATGCTGTTCTTGATGAAAATCATGTATTGCAATATTATATAAAAAAATTAGATTTATCTACATCAATGAAATTTACGGGCAATATTGGGAAAAGAGCAGGGCTATATATTGGATTTCCAAAAGTTCTCCCGAATTCTCAAAAATTAGCAGATACTGTTGATAAAGGCCTCACTAAAATGAAAAAATCAGGAGAATATCAGAAAATATTAAAGAAATATGGACTTACTGTTAAGAATTAATTCCTTTTCGTTTGAACTTGCCCCCATTATTTTCTTTTGTGCGGTAAAAAGATCTCTATATTTTTTTGGTTCACGTTCACGCATAATCTTATAACAAACCTCAAAAACATTTTCAATTTGTGGTTTGCAATAATAATCTCCATCACGTCCAAATGCGCCACGATTCTCTGTAGCAGTTAAAGTACGCGGCATACAATCGAGATAATGAAAAGCATTATTTTTTTCTAATGTTTGCTGCATCATATAAGCGCTTGCACCACCCGGTACATCTTCATCAAAAAAGAGAACAGCATTTGTCTTCTTAATTGATTTTGCAATTATTCCTGAGATATCAAATGGCAAAAGAGTCTGAACGTCGATAATTTCAACTGAAATTCCAAAACTTTCAAGTTCTTCAGCAGCATCAAGTGCAATTTTACAACACGCACCATAAGTAACAACAGTTAAATGACGACCTGCACGAATAATTTCTGGAACACCAAGTGAAACAGTATAGGTCGAAATATTTTCAGGGACTTTTTCTTTTAAACGATAGGCATTTAACACTTCGATAACAACAGCAGGATTGTCTGACTGTAAAAGGGTGTTGTACATTCCAGCTGCCTGAGTCATATTTCTTGGAACGCATATATATATTCCACGTAAAGTACTCAAAAGCATTGCCATTGGCGAACCCGTGTGCCAAATACCTTCTAAACGGTGTCCTTTCGTTCTGATAATAACAGGTGCTTTTTGCCCTCCTGCTGTTCTATAATGGAGTGTTGCAAGATCATCAGAAGCTGTTTGAATTGCATATAAAAAATAATCTAAATATTGAATATCAACAATAGGGCGCAAACCTCGTATAGCTGCACCAATTCCTTGCCCTAAAATTGTTGACTCACGTATGCCGGTATCGGTCACACGTAAATCTCCATATTTAGCATTTAAACCTTCAAATACGAGATTAACATCTCCAAGTTTACCAACATCTTCACCAATGGCAAAAAACTTTGCATTTGATGTAAAGTGCTGATCAAAACAGCGCTGTAATATAACACGTCCATCAACCATTTCTGATTTTTCAGAATAAATTGGCTTAGTTTCTTTAACTTCTAAAGGAGATTCGCTTGATTCACTGTAGAGTCTATTTTCATAAACTTTAATAAATTTTGCAGCATATTCTTCATAATATTTAATGAGCTTATTTTTTTCTAAAGTTTCTTCTTCAGATAAAATTAAAAGAGCCTTAAATAAAATAGAATGAATATATCTACGATTTAACGAAATAGAATTTTCTAATTTATTGATTAGTGATTTTATTTTATCTTTATTTTGGGCGGATTTTAAATTCTCTGATAGTAAAGTCAAGACAATAGATTTTTCTTCTTTAATAGGATCTAAATAAAGATTCCAAGCTTTTTTACGTGATTGTTCTACAAATAATTTTTCTTCGTCTTCAATTTTATCGAGCTTTGCAGATGTTGTGATTTTTCTATCGAGAATCCATTCTCGAAATTTTTTTAAACAACAGTATTCTTTTTCCCACTCTAAACGATCTTTTGATTTATATCTTTCATGACTCCCGCTTGTGGAGTGCCCTTGAGGCTGAGTTAATTCAGTAACATGTATTAGAGCGGGTTTATGATCCTTACGCGATTTTTCAGTTGCCTCTAAATAGGTTTCACATAATTTTAAATAATCCCAACCTTCTACTTTATATATTGAAATTCCTTCGTGAGCTTTTTCAGAGGAAAATCCTGCAAGCGCTTTTGATATCGAATTGTTAACTGTTTGCAGTTCACGCGGTACGGAAATTCCGTAACCATTGTCCCACACGGACATAACCAAAGGAACTTGTAACACTCCAGCAGCATTCATAGCTTCAAAAAAAACGCCTTCTGAGGTTGAAGCATCACCTATTGAACCAAAAACAACCTCATTGCCATGCTTTGAAAAATTCTTCGAATATTTTTCTAGTTTTTTATTATTACGATAGATTTTTGATGCATAAGCTAAACCAAGCATACGACTCATTTGCCCGGCCGTAGGTGAAATATCTGAAATGGAATTTTTACTTTCTAACTGATTTTTAAAACGTCCATCTTCGTCTAGCAGCCTGCTTGCAAAATGCGCATTCATTTGCCTTCCGCCTGAGTTCGGTTCATTTTCCAATTTAATATCAGCATATAGTTGGGAAAAAAACTGTATTACACTTACATTTTCGATTGCCATTTCAAAGGTTTGATCACGATAATAGCCTGTTCTAAAGTCTCCTTTTAAAAAGGCTTTTGCTACAGCAATTTGTGGCAATTCAATTCCATCACCAAAAATACCAAAACTCGCCTTACCTGTTAAGACTTCTTTCCTTCCCACTACACTCGCAATACGACTCCGTATTGCAATGCGAAAATCATTTAAAATTTCTTCAAATGAGAATGAATATTTCCCATTGGGAGTCTTTACAACGTGGTTTGTTTCCATAGAAACGCACTCCTCTAACCTTTTGCATACATTCGCTTTTAAGGCATTCTCCCAAAAATATGGGATTTGCTTTTACCTACACATATATGAGACAATTTAAAAAATCTAGCCAGTTACTTAATTTTCTTTGTCAAGCAGAGACTTTTATATATATTAAGGAAAATACATGAAAAATACAGTATTTTTAATAATATTTTTTTTATTTAACTCCTATGTTTTTGCACAATCGCAATCAACATCACACTTATGCAACTACCTGCAAATTGACTCATTTCTTTATGATTACCAAAATATAGTTGCTGACAATAATAACAACTCAGGAGAAACTCAACAAACATTTACAGGAAGACCTTCACTCAACTTTTGTTTTCAAAGCCAAAATTTTATTTTCCGTCCTTTTATTGCTTTAAATCCATATAATTCATCTACAAATGGGGATTTTTCAATTGGAAAAATATTTCAAGATAATATTGAAATTGGTTTATATCTTTCCTTAAATAGAAGTCAAAAAAAATTAGGAAATGGAGATACAAAAAGTGAGACCATTGAATCTAATTTACTATTTGGGCCTTACATCAAAATATTTCACACATCAATTGTTAAAAATGACCTTGAATTTACACTGCGTATTTCTTATGAATATCTAGATCAAAGAATGACTATAAATAACTCATCTACCTTAATGACAGAACAAAAAGGTGTAAATATTTTTATAGAAGAGCTCTATGCAAAAGAACTTACTTCACACTTATTTATCGTTCCCTATATTTCTTTTAATTATTCATACACGTATGACTCAGTAGGAATTTCTTCTGGAAGAAATACATTTGACTTAAAAATCTCACCACTTTCATTCAGATGGATTTTATAATCAAAAAAATAAATTTTACTCTAATATTTTTTAATAAATTGGCTCTTTATTTTATCAATTTCACCAGACTTAATCATATCAGTAATGATATTATTAAATTCTTTCACAAAAGAATCTGTATAAGGAAATTTTTTTGAATTATTTTTCAAATAACCTATATACCCATTTTCATTACTTAGATCCATTATTTTAATAATTTTATCTTCATTATTTTTAGGATTATATTTCCCTATTTTTTTCATCCTTGCAAGTTCAATTTGAATTCCTAATTCATCATTCACATAGCAATCAGCATGATGTGCTATGACCTTCATTAAATTTCGCTCTGTTTCTCTCACTTCACTTAAAGAAACATATCCTTTTTTTACAGCTTCCATGAAAATGGGTGGCAATGCAAAACCAGAATTTTTAGTAACAACTAAACCTTTATAATCATCAGGCCACTTCTTTTTAGCTTTAATCTTTTTTGTTGCTCTGCAAAACATAGTATATTTTTCATCTAATATTTTCTTAGAATATGCCATCCATGCTCTATCCACTGGTCTATAATAAGGTGGGTAAATTGCAAAAACAATACCTTGCTCCACTTCCTGAAGTCCTCTCTTCCAAGGAATGGTTTGCACCACAACTTCAAAATTTTTCATTCTTGCAAAAGCAATTTTTAAAATATCATAATAAATCCCATCAGGCTTGCCATTATTTACAAATGAATACGGCTGATAACCATCATCTGCATAAATTAAAACCTGTGTTTTTGCAAAAGAACAATTTACTGTTAAAATAAAAGACAATATAAAATAATATTTCAAAATTTTTTTTATAAACATATAAATCTTAATCTTTAATATTAATTATACATTAACTTAATAATTTCAAATTCGAAAAGTTCCTCGAATCAAAAAATTTCTCTCTATGAAAAAAAGTATATTTCATAAATTATAAATACCAATATAATATTTCTTTGACACTCCAAATTATTATAAAAGCACTTAAAATAAAAAAATATGAGGAGAAATAAATGTTATCAAATATCGTGATTGGCATTCTTGCAGGACATGGCCCTAAAACAACGGCCCCCTTTTTGGACAGGATTGTCTCATATTGCCAAATTCTATATGGCGCACGGCTTGATTCTGATCTCCCACATATGATGATCTATTCACTGCCCGTTCCCTTTTTTCCTAATAAGCCTGTTGATAATGAAAATTTAAAGGAGTGTTTGAGATTTGGAGTAGAAAGACTCAAAAATGCGCAGATTCATTTTTTAGTAATACCAAGTAATTATATACATACTTATTACGATTTTATTTCACAGTTAACAGATATTCCTATTTTGCATATAGTTGAAGAAGCACTAAACTCACTTCCAACAGAAAATAAAAAATTAGCTCTCTTAGGAGCAAGCTCAACAATCGAGCTTGGAACTTACCAAAAAGAATTTCTGGATAGAGGAATTGATTTTTTCCATGATGATGAATTACAAGATAATGTTTCGCAGTTGATTATTTCAATCAAGCAAACCGGTTTTTCAGCTCATTCCCAAAAATTATGGAAAACCATTTATAATTACTGTCTGGAACAAAACTGCGATAGTATTATGAATACCAATAGCGATTTATCGCCTTGCTTAAAAATTGAAGGAAGCAATCGATTTGTAAATATTACCGACTCTTATGATGCTTTAGCGCATGCTTGCGTAAAAAGGTATTTAAACTTAACTCAGAGAAATAATCTAAAAATAGATTAAAATAAAATCTAATTTTATATGTATTTTAAATTTTCAGACACAAGTTTCAAATTTTCACACTGAGTAATTAATTTAATTAAATATTTCAATATTTTTTATAAATAACTGATCTCCAAATCTATAATAATAATTGATATAAAAAAATTGACGAATATCGTTTTATAAGATAACATTATTTTATTGTTAATAAATTTATTATTTTAAGGTGTGAAAATGAAAAATTCTACTAGTGACGCTATTCAAAGCGAATTAATAGGTATCTTAAAATCTCTTAATAGATCAGATCTTAGGCTTGTGAATAAACCACTCTACTATAAAATTTTAGAGAAATTTGTAAATTTACTTGATATAGCAGATTCAGCTCGCGAAGATGAAAAAGAAACTATAATAAAAAAAGAACAAGAATATAATCTATTTCAAGAAAACAAAAGTGAAAATGAAAACAAAGATACTTTGGAATTTGACATTCAAGATATAAAACCAGATGGTTTTTACCACTAATTAAATTTTTTTATACTAATCAATAAAATCTTGCTTTGCATTTAAATATTCACGTCGTCTTGCCAATGCAACTGTACGAGGAGGAAGATTTAATTCATCTTTTCGTTTAGATGCCAACTGTCCGCAGGCTGCACTCACATCTTGTCCACGACTGTATCGTACGGGAGCAGGAATGGATCTGTCAGACAAATATTTTTGAAATTCACGCATTCGATCAAAATCTGTTGCAACCATATTGTCTGCACCTGGATGTGGATTCATAGGAATTAAATTGACTTTTGCTTTTATTCCGTGCAAAAATTTTACTAATTTCTTTGCATGTGTCATAGAGTCATTCACACCTTTAATCATAACATATTCAAATGTAATACCATGACGAGTTTGCACAGGATATTCGAGTAAAACTTTTTTCATTTCTGCAAGTGAATATTTTTTATTAATTGGCATCATAGAAGAACGTTGCTCTTCATCTGGAGAATGCAATGAAATTGCTAATGCGACTGGAACATCTTGCCCCAATCGAACAATTTCAGGTAATAAACCAGAAGTTGAAACTGTAACTTTATGCTTTGAAAGCCCAAACATTTTTGGATCAACCATAAGCTTACAAGCAGCAACAACATTGTCATAATTATCGAGTGGTTCACCCATACCCATAAAAACAATATTTGTTACTTTTCGTTCATGAATATTTCTTTCAATAAGTCTTTTGTTAGCAATGACAATTTGAATTAATATTTCGCCCATAGCTAAATTCCGACTCAGACCCATTTTACCTGTTTGGCAAAATGTGCAAGCCATTCTACAGCCCACTTGACTGCTAATACATAAAGTAACACGATTTTCAGATGGCATGAGAACACATTCAGAAAAACGCCCATCATGTAATTTCAACAATATTTTTTCACTGCCATCATCAGAGGACAGTATTGTATCTATTGTAGGAACAGACCAGTCGAATTCATCATTTAATTTTTCACGAAATTTATTAGGAATATTTGAAAAATCTTGAGGCAAAAAACAATGACGCAAAAACAGCCAATCCATAATTTGACGAGCCCTAAAACCTTTGTCGCCATTATTGATAAACCAATCGGCCCAATCTTTTTCGCTCATTGTAAGAGCTATTTTCTTATTCATAATAACCTTAAATTAAAAATGCACTCACATCTTCTACAAATTTGTCAGCTTCTTCAACTAAAATCAGATGCCCTACACCCTCATAGACTTTTAAATTTGAAGACTCAATATTTTCTTTGAGATAATAAGAATTTTCAACAGGTATGATTTGATCTTCATTCCCTGATATAATAAATGTCTTAGCCTTTATTTGCGAAAGAAATGAAACTCCATCAAACTCAGCAGATGCATAAAATTGAATTTCCGCACCTTTATCCGTATTAGATTCATTCTCAACTCTTGCCTTTAAAATAGACTTACACATCATATCAAAAAGTAAAGGAGAACCTTGTAAAAATCTCTTTCCAAAGTAACGAAACATATGTTCTTTGGTTGATTCTAAAGTTATATAATTATTTTTAAACTTTAGGTTTTTAGGATCATTCACGTGCACAGGCCATATCCGTCCAGAGCCTCCGGCTGTGGTGCTCACAAGAAAAAGCTTTTCAACATTTTCATTATGAGCAGCTAGTGTCTGCACAATCATCCCACCCATACTTATGCCAAGTAAAGAAAAAGAATTTAGATTGAGTTTTTGACAATAAATGGCTGCTAATGCACAAACATCTCGCGCCATAATCTGTACGGAAAGACTTTCCAAATCATTTACAATCGTTTCACCACAGAAACGATTGTCCAAAGAAAGAGTTGCTGTATTTGGAGACAACCTTTCAATTTTTTTACGAAAAGCTCTGAAATCAAGACGACTGCGCTGATACCCATTTACTAAAATCAATAAATTCTGACAAGTTTCTTTGGCAGGCTGGAAGTCAAAAGCAATTCTTGCTCCTTCAAATTCCAGAAACTGTACACCTGTCTCTTCTGTTAGAAAAGCATCAAATAGAGACTGAGGCA
Organism: Fluviispira multicolorata; assembly: GCF_009208585.1. Classification (GTDB taxonomy): domain Bacteria; phylum Bdellovibrionota_B; class Oligoflexia; order Silvanigrellales; family Silvanigrellaceae; genus Silvanigrella; species Silvanigrella multicolorata. The sequence continues at coordinate 254,150 of NZ_WFLN01000004.1, read as the reverse complement.
AGGAAGAAAATTCAAGATTATTCACAGATTCGCCTTAAATAAAAAGATTGCTGATGGAATCTGAATTATGAATGCGCCGAATGGCTTTTCCAAGAAGCTCAGATACACTTAACACCTCTATTTTAGAGCACTTCATGGCCTCTTCACTCAAAGGAATAGTATCGGTGATAAAAAGTTTCTCTATGCAACTCTCATTTAAGCGAGAAATAGCAGGTCCTGATAAAACCCCATGCGTGATAGCAGCATAAACTTTAACAGCTCCACGTTCACTTAATACAGCTGCAGCAGATGTTAAAGAACCAGCGGTATCACAGATATCATCCACCAATATTGCTGTTTTATCTTTAACATCACCAATTAAATTCATAACTTGAGAAACACCTGGGCGATCACGACGCTTATCCACTATAGCAAGACCACAACCCAAAACCTTAGCCAAAGCACGCGCTCTTTCTACACCACCCGCATCAGGAGAAACTGTAATAATATTTTTTAAATTCATTTTTGTGAAGTGTTCAACAAAGACTGGCTTGCTAAAAAGATGATCGACAGGGAGGTTAAAAAAGCCTTGAATAGCGCCGGTATGGAGTTCAATTGTAAGAATTCGATTTACACCCGCACTGACTAGGAGATCTGCAATCAATTTTGCAGTAATAGGAGTTCTTGGAGCACTTTTACGTTCCTGTCGACTGTAACCATAGTAAGGAATAACAGCTGTGATTCTCAGCGCACTAGCTCGTCGCAAAGCATCAATCATAATAAGGAGTTCCATGACATTTTCATTCGTTGGAGCACAGGTCGGCTGAATGATAAAAACATCCCGGCCTCTCACATTGCTTTCAATTTCAATGCGCGTTTCTCCGTCTGAAAAACGACCAATAAATGCAGTTCCCAAAGGGACATCGAGATATTGACAAATTTTATTTGCCAGCTCACGGTTTGCATTGCCTGAAAATATAAGGAGTTCACTTTCCATATGATTAACCCGCTAAAATAGAGTAAAACAATGATACATAGACCTTTACTCTGTAGCGGTAAAAACACATGAATGCAACTTTAAATAAAAAAAGCGGAGCACAATTCTAATGCAAACCGCAACCAAGATTCCATCCTGAGAATCTGAACCCATCCGTAGGCTAATCAGCTGTTTTTTAAAGCTGATGTCCAAAGTGCATTGTTAAACAATGGCACAAATTAGGTTTCCTTTTCACCTTCTTCCTGAAGGTCGTTTGCAATATAACCGCGAGCCGCTATTCATACTTTCGACGACTTTGCAAATATATAAACATATAAAAAGTTACATGATCGTCATTTATTTGATAGGAAATTTTTTCTTAAGATAATTCATATAATTTGCGATATTCAACTCACTCTTTGTTGCCATTTTTAGAACTTCCAGTCCCGTAAATTTTTTGCCGTGGCAATGAATATTTTCAGTCAACCAATTCTTTAAATTAACAAAATTTCCAGCTTTCATTTCACTCTTCAAATTTGGCAACGCTGCATGTGCTGCATCATAAAATTGGGCACTCATAATATTTCCAAGTGTGTATCCCTGAAAGCTGCCTCCAACTAAACCAGAAAACCAGTGGACATCTTGAAGACAACCATTAACATCATTTGTTACCTTAATACCTAGGTCACTTAAATAACGAGCATTCCACGCTTCAGGAAGATCTTTTACTTTTAAGTTTCCTTCAAGCATTTGAGTTTCAAGATCACAACGAATCATAACATGCAAATTATATGTCAGTTCGTCTGCTTCTGTACGAATGAGTGAAGGAGTGACTTTATTAATTCCTGCATAAAATTGTTGAACGGATACATTATTTAATTGATCGGAAAATGTTTTTTGCAACGTAGGATAAAAGAATTCCCAAAATGAAAAACTTCTTCCAACCATATTCTCCCACAAACGTGATTGACTTTCATGTATCCCCGCTGAAGTTCCTCCAAATAATATAGATCCATCTAAAGATTCTGCATTGCCAAGCTCATAAAAAGCATGTCCTGCTTCGTGTATTGTACTTAAAAGACTGTCTGTAAAATTATCTTCATCATAGCGTGTTGTAATACGAACATCGCCATGAGATAGAGAAAGCATAAAGGGATGATATGTAACATCAACACGTCCACGAGACATATCATAACCAATTTCCTTTAAAATTCTTTCTACTATTTCTTTTTGTAAATCTTTGGGATATTTTTTATTTAAAAAATCATGATTTTCTTGTTCTTGATTTAGAACTTCTTTAACAAATGGTAAAAGTTCTACACGTAACTTTGTAAATATTTCTTGCACACTTGCTGCTGAAAAACCATAGTCAAACTCTGCAATGAGAGGATCAGAAATATGTTTATGAGGAAAAAAGTCTGCATATTGAATAGAAAATTCTATACTTTTTTCAAGCATTGATTGAATTAGTTTAAAATTATTTTCTGCTCGTGCTTTTATCCAAGTGTTGTAACAAGCAGAAAAATGATTTAACATTTCGGAAATAAATTTTGCTGGAACCTGAGTCGCAAGTTGAAATTCCCTACGTACCAATCGCAAAAAAGAAGACTCAAAGGAATGATAAGGAATCTGGTTTTCATACCCCTCTAATTGTTCTAATAACTTTCCAATTTCAACGCTTGTAAATTTTTCGTGGGTAATTTTTCCTAAAGTTGCTACTTGGCGCCCTCTCCCTTTTGCGCCCTGAATTGGCATATAAGTGTTTTGATCCCAATGCAAAAGATTTGAAATAGAACGCATTTCAGTCACTTCACAAATGAGATCGCTTAATTTTTTAAAACATTCAGCTGAGTTCATTTACAAAGCTCCCATTCGTTTTATAAAATCAAAATAATAATATTAATTAATACTATTTAAAAAATTATCCTTTTTCTCTGACGGAATAAAAAATAAATCACAATATTCAACAGCTTTATTATTTATTTTTTCAAGAAATAACTCCTTAGAGTAATTTTCAAGCAATGAAAGCGCTTTTGATTTTGGTTCATATAAAAAATAATTTTCAAATTTTTTCAAAGCATTCATTAATACTGATTCTTCAGAGTTCATATCATTAACATAACATTCTATTAAAAGAATTGGGCGAAACTTCTGAATCGAATTAATTGCTCCTTCTAATACTTTATCTTCATGTCTTTGCACATCAATTTTAATAATATCAATTTTCGGAATACAATTCTGTCCAATAAAATGATCTAAAGTTTCTATATTAACATTTAAACTGTGTGAGATTAAACTTCCTTCATCTATAATTGATTGAGGATCCAAAGAATGACCACCATGGTTACGACTGTCATAATAAAATTTTTCTTGACTTATCTTATTGGAGATTGCGTGTTTATTCAAGTTTACATTTTTAATATTATTCTTTTTTATAGTATTATTCAAACAATTAAATGCATCTGGTTCTGGCTCGAACGAATATATACTCATTTTCGGAAATTTATTAGCCATCATAATAGAGAAAATTCCAATATTTGCACCAATATCAATAAAAACAGAATCTTCCGATGAAATGTATTCTAAGATTTCCATACTTCTTGATTCATATGTATCCATACCCCAATTTAAAACATGATAAGATGGACCGCACCAATCACTCAAATCAACATAAATCTTAAATCCATTCCATTCTACATAACTTTGCCCTGGAAATTTGAAGATATTGAGTCTTTTTATCCATCTTTTTTTTGCATGAAAATTTACCATTCTACGATTTTTAATTCTAATTTTCATCAATTTCTAACCCTGTACAACTAATCTGATTTGTCAAATCAAGATATATTAACGATCAAACACGTCTCAGGGTTTTTTTGTAACTCAATATCTAATTTTGTTCCATTCACTAAACCTGTTATTTTGTCTTTCCCTTTACTAATAATTTCTTGAGCAATTTTATTTTCTATTTCGGTTTCTAATAAACGACGCAAAGGTCTTGCTCCATGCAAAGGATCAAACCCACGTTCTACCAAATATTTCTTTACATCATCATGAATTGATAAATCGAGACCTTGACTTTTTACTTTCTTGGATAATTTCTCAAGATTTAAATTTAAAATCTGCATAATATCATCTTTGTTTAATTTCTCAAAAACAATAACCTCATCTAATCTATTAAGAAATTCGGGCTTAAATGATTTTTTTAATTCTCCCATAACAAGATCACGCACTTCATCATTTGTAAGATCTTTGTTAAAATCACCAAGCCCCACTCCTCTTTTATTTTCACTTATATATTCACTGCCTATATTACTTGTAAAAATAATAAGAGTATTTTCAAAACTAACGAACTGACCTTCAGCATCAGTTAAGCGGCCATCATCAAGAATTTGTAAAAATAAATTAAAAACATCAGGATGCGCTTTTTCAATTTCATCAAAAAGTAATACACTATAAGGCTGGCGTTTTACTTTCTCAGTCAGTTGCCCACCTTCGCCATAGCCCACATAACCCGGTGGAGAACCTATAAGTTTTGAAGTTTCATGTCGTTCCATAAATTCAGTCATATCAAAGCGCAACAAGCGATGTTCATCATTTAAAACATATTCTGCCAAAGCCTTTGCAAGCTCTGTTTTTCCAACACCTGTGGGGCCTAAAAAAAAGAAGCTACCAATAGGAGCTTTTCTTTCTCTCAAGCCGATTCGATTTCTTCTAAGTGCATTGGCGACAGCTTGAATTGCATATTTTTGTCCAATAAGTCTTTTTGCTAATGCATCTTCGATATGTGCTAATTTTTCTAAATCTTCTGCTTGCAATCTTTGTACTGGAATACCTGTTACTTTTGAGATTAATATTGCAATATCTTCAGCAGTGACAATGCGATCTTCTTGATTCATTTCAAGACCCCATTGTTTTCTCCGCTCAGAGATTTTATTTTCCAATGTGAGCAATTCCATTTGCGCATTAGCGACCATCGCAAAATCTTGCCTATTAAAATAATCACTTCGTTCTAATTCTTTTTTGGCTTTTTCACGCTCTAATTTTTGGATATCTGCAGGAATGCTAACAACTTTAATTCTTTTTAAAGCACCTGCTTCATCAATTAGATCAATGGCTTTATCAGGAAGACTTCTACTAAAAACATATTTATTACTTAATTCAACAGCTGCATCAAGTGATTCAGGACTATAGTTTATTTGATGATGCTTTTCATATTTGTTTGCGATAGATTTTAAAATTTCTTTTGCATCTTCAAGTGATGGCTCTTCAACTTTAATCGGTTGAAAACGTCTCTCAAGCGCTCTATCACTTTCTATATATTGCTTATATTCTTTAAATGTTGTTGCACCTACACACTGCAATTGTCCTGTCGCTAAAGATCCCTTTAAAATATTTGATGCATCAAGGCTTCCCATCGTACGCCCTGCGCCTACAACGGTATGAATTTCGTCGATAAATAAAATTACCTGCCCTTCTAATTCAATAATTTCTTCTTTTATTGCTTTTAAACGCTCTTCAAATTCACCGTGCATTTTACTGCCTGCAACGAGATCTGCCATTTCGAGACTTAAAATTCTTTTACCGACAAGATGATCAGGTACTTCTAAATCAACAATCCTCTGTGCAAGACCTTCAATTATAACCGTTTTTCCAACTCCCGGTTCACCAATTAAGACTGGATTATTTTTTTTCCGACGAGAAAGCACTTGCACAACTCTTCCAATTTCTTTTTCACGGCAAGTCACCGGATCGAGTTCACCTCTGCGCGCCATTGCCGTAATATCTCGCGTATAAAGACTTAAAGCACTTTGCTTTGCTTCATCATCTCGATTGGTAACCCGATGATTGCCACGCACATCAAGCAAAGCTTTCTTAACTTCTTCATAGTTAAGACCTGATTTTATAAGAATATCTTTTGAATTTAAGCGAGAATCGAAGAATGCGAGAAATAACGTTCCTGTACTAATGTAGGCATCACCAAAATTTTTTCGTTCTAAATCAGCTCTTTCTAATAAATAGGCAATTTCGGGAGATCCATACATTCCCGATGCGTCACGCATATGCGGAAAATGAGTGTCCTGTTTTTTCTGCAATTGATTGATACTATCATAAATACCATTTATAATTGTTGTCTTAACTAAGACTTCATCAAGTTTACATTCCACAGCAATTTTTAATGCGATGGAATCCTTTTGTTCCACAAGAGCAAATAAAAGAAATTCGGGAATGAGCATTTTAACTTGCGCATTTAATGCTTCGGTAATTCCTGACTGAAAAAGTTCATTAACGCGATGAGTCGAGTTTTTCAAAAACTGTTGAGCCATACATTATTACTCCGCTATGTCTGTTTCACATAACATTTACAGAAAAAGCAATATGTCAACCTTCTTTTTTCTTTTTTAATTTTCTGGCAAGTAATTCTTCTCGAACAGCATCGATAAGAAGAATGATAACTCCAGTTGTTACGCAACAATCTGCAACGTTAAAAACGGGATAATCATATTGCCAACCAATTACACTCCATTGCACATGGATCCAATCTATTACATAATGCAACCAAATACGATCAATGAAATTTCCTGCAGCCCCTGCAAAAATAAACGCTATACCTAAACGCGAAAAAATTTGATCTGCTTTTGTTTTAAAAAAGAAAATTAAAATTACGATCATTGCAACAATTGTTAATATATAAAAAAAATATGGTCTAATATTTTCAGGCAAATTTCCTAAAAAGCCCCAAGCAGCACCTGTATTTCTGACATATGTAGTATTAAAATCAAGCCAATTTACGGAATTGCCTAATGTAAAAACATGTTGTGAACTTGGATAATAATTGCGAATATCTGTTGCAGACGTACTCACCATAAAATATTTTTCAGACCAAAGTTTTGTCGATTGATCTAATAAAACAAAGCCTACGCAAAGAAATAAAAAACCTAAGAGTGAACCTTTTGATGCCTTTATCTTAACTGGAAGCGACTCGATGCTTGAGGAATCTTTTTGCATTTATAATCCTTTGAAAAAAAAATCAAACAAGCATATAATTAATGCATATCACTCATATAGGCAAGTATACAGTTTATAGAATTTAAGAAAGGCTCTTTTATCTTACCTCGATATAATGGATATATTAATCAATAATTTTATTAAGAGTAGGTTTAAAATGAATGAATTTCTCACAGCTGATATCTTAAAACAAATGGTCCGGCAAAAACATGCGCTCATAACAGTTAATCCAAAGCTTCAAAATTTTTTTACAGATATCTATTTTTCAAATCCTGATATTAAAAATAATTTACCTTTTTTACCTATTCGTTGCTTTCGAGATTTTACTTTGCACATTGGAAAACAGGCAGAAGAGAATACAACCTTTTTTTCCAGTGGAAGCACACATGCAATTCAAGCAAAGCATGTATTCACTCCGCAAAGGTTAGGACTTTATGCTCAACACTCCACAGAAGGATTTTTGAGATTTTTAAAAAAACATAATCTAAACAAAAATATTCCCGTAATCAGTCTTATTCCAGCAAAAGAAATTTGGAATAAAAGTTCGTTAGCCGCCATGATCTCAATGTTTAAAGATTTAGGGCTCAATATTATTTACTGTAACATTGAAAAAGATTGCCAAAATCTCAAAAAAATTCTGGAAAATAATGGAACATATAACCAGACTATTATTTTTGGAACAACCTTTCATCACATTATTGTAAGTGAATTTGTCCAATCTAATAAAATTGAAAAACTATTTAAAGGTAACAAACTTGCCCTCATTGATACGGGCGGAACAAAAGGAAGAACTCAAAACTTCAGTCTTGAAGAAACAAAAATAATATTTAAAAAAACATATGGCAATCCTAATGAATTTTTATTCTTATCAGAGTATGGTATGTGTGAACTTGCTTCACAAGCTTGGTCTGCTAAAAGCCAGCATGATGGTACATTTATTTGTAATAAAACTATGGTACCTGTTGCAATTAATTTGAAAGAAAGAAAAATTTTAAAAGTGAATGAATATGGATTTTTAGGATTTATTGACTCACTTAATATGGATACTTGGCCATCAATAATTACCGATGATATTGGCTGTATTTTTGATCAGGAAGAAGGTATTTTTGAACTCAAAGGACGAGCTCCCGATGCTACTTTAAAAGGCTGTAGTTTAAATGTTAAAGAAACTTTTTTCTTTTCTGAGTTGAGTTTAGAAACAGACATTCAAGAAAAACTCCCTAGAAATATAGTCTCTCGTGAAAATTTTCACTCACCTGCAGATGTCTTTAGTTTTATTGAAACACTTGATTCAAAAGTTTGGACATCATTTTGTTGGGCAGATTTAGCATCAACTCTTTTTTCTTGGAATGAAATACAAATTAAAAATATTGAAAAACTAAAAGACAAGAATATATTAATTATTTCTTCTGCAAACATTCCAATTACTTGGGTATATCCCGCTCGAGTGGCATGCTTATTGGGTGCAAATTCAATACACATTAAATTACCTTCACTAAGAGGTGATGATCTCGCCGCAAATAGAGTTCGCGCAAAAATTGAAGATCTCACAGATAAACTTGAACCTTTTTTCTTTCCTACAAAAATAGTCGTTGAAAAAACTAGAAATCTCTCAAAAGATTTGAGTTATTTTGATGCAGCTATAGTTTTTGGCACAAATAATACGATAGAAACATTTACAAAAAAACTAAAAAATTCTAAAACTCATCTAATTCCTCAGGGCGATGTAAAAAACAGTTTGAAAGTTGGTCTACAATACTCTACGGAAGAAGTTGCTAAGCTTTGCAGCCTTTGGCTAGGAAGAGGTTGTTTGACACCGATTTGCCTTTTTATGAGCGGCCGATCCGAAGAGCAAACTTATGATTGGCTTAAAGAATTTCAGTTTGTACTCGAAAAGAACTTCATTGATCGTTTTAAAGAAGAAGGATTATCTGGAGATTTTATTCATGCAACACATGTTCTTTACACTGAGGCTATTGTAAAAAACCTTGGCTTAGATCCCAAAGAAGCAATTTTCTCAGGAAAGATAGCACAAGTTATCAATCTGACTAAATTAGGTGCCGATGAAGTTCTTCAAAGTCGTCTTGATTTTTCATTCGGAGGATGCGGACTTGTTTTTGCTTTAGATGAATCGCTAAAAACAACGTTCCCACAGTTCGCTAATGAAAAAGTTATTCCAACATTGACTGATAATCATGGTGGCAAAACTTGGGAAGAATGGTTTGATTTTTAAAGAATAATTTATAAGTAGTAAGGATTTGCAAGTGAAAAAGAATCCAACAGGACATTCATTTAAAAAGTTTGCCTCTTTTTTTCCAACGCTTAATGAAGAAGAAATCGAACTATTATACCAAAGTTCCTCTGAATTATCCGTAAGAAAAGAGCAAAATATTTTTATAGCTGGTGAAAAATCATATTCTATTTATTTAATTGTTAATGGATGTGTAAAGTTTACAAGAGAATTTGATAAGGATAAAACAATAATAAGCTCACTTGCAAAAGAAGGAGATAGCTTCGGAGTCTTAGAAATTTTTTCTAAATCTCCTTATTTTGAAAGAACATGTACAGCAATTACAAATTGCGATTATTTTGCAGTGCCGAACGTTGCTATCTTCGGAATTGCTGAAAAAAATCCTTCGCTTTATTTTGATTTTTTAAAGCGTTTGAGCAATGTATCCTCTCGTCTATATAATAGAATAGAAGGTGTTCGTTATAAATCAGCGAAGCAAAGACTCGCATCCTGTTTTCTTGATTTTTCACCCTATTTAAAAAATAAATCTTTCTATAAAAAAGCACTGCTCAATCGCAGTGATTTTGCAGATCTTGCAGACATGACTCCCGAAACTGTGAGCAGGGTTTTTGCAGAATTAAAAAGACTTGGTGCAGTAGAAGGAAGTATTGCAGATTTTAATATTTTAGATCAGAATAAATTAAAAGAAATTTCTGAGTTTTAAATAATTATTATTTAATAATTTTTCCAGTCACAATTTTTGTAATTGCTGCAGCCATATCCTGTAAATCAAATTCAAAATTTGCGGTTTTTGCTTCGATAACTGTTTTTGGCATTCCATAAACAACGCATGAGCTTTTACTTTCTGCTAACACCATACCACCACGCAAACGAACTGTTTTAGAACCATCTGCCCCATCGCGCCCCATGCCTGTTAAAACAACCGCAAGAAGATCTTTGCCCATAACTTCAGCTGCCGTTTGAAATAAGACATCAGCAGAAGGTTTGTGTAGTATATTTTTAGGTTCTTCACTTAAATCACAATAAAGTCTATTTTGAATTTTCTTAAAAACAACGTGTTTATCTCCAGGAGCAAAACAAACTTCTCCAGAAACAAACGTGTGATCATCTTTTGCAACTGAAGTTTTGTGCTTTGATTGTTGAGCTATTCTTTCGGCTAACGAAGCCACAAAGGCTGCTGGCATATGTTGAACGACAACAATCGGTACTGGCATAATTGGGAGCGCTGTAAAGAGCTTATGCAGTGCAGCGGGGCCTCCTGTAGAGACTCCAATAACAATGGCTTTAGGAGCGACAAAAGGCAATGAAGTCACAGGAACTGTTGGTTTATAATGAGCCACTTCACCTTTACGTTTGCCTATAACATACGTATGAGCATTATTTACACGCTCTCTTAGCATATCAGGAGTAAATGCCTTTCCAATTTCAGTCTTTGGAATATAGTCAAATGCTCCTTTTTCTAGGGATTGTAAAGTTGCAGAAGCAGCTTGATTTGTTAAAGTAGAACACATGATAATTGCAGCATCACAGATTTTTTGCAATTGAGGAAGTATTTGTAATCCGCTTTTTCCAGGCATTTCAATATCTAAAGTGATTACATCTGGCTTTAATTTGCCTGCAAGTTCAAGCCCTTCATCTGCATTTTTACCGACTCCCACAACAGTAAATCCAGCAGCAGTCAACATCTGTGTTAACATTGCACACACTGTCGAAGAATCATCAATGATTAATACATTTACTGCCATGAGAAAAACTCCATTAGCTAGGATGCCATATCTTCGTCTTCGTTTAACTCTTCGGTTCTTTCATTTTCTTTTTTATCCATTAATTTTTTCCATATACGATTTACTGTCGCAATGAGAGCTTCACCATTGAATTTCACAACATATTCATCTGCTAGGCTCTTACCTGTTTCTTGATTCGCTCTACCTGAAAGAGATGTATGCATGATAATTGGTAAAGAATTAAAACGAGGATCTTTCTTTAATGTTTGCGTAAAAGCATGTCCATCCATACGTGGCATTTCAACGTCAGTTACAATCACTTGCACAAGATCTGTAATTTCCTTACCTTCATGTTGTGCTTGATCATACAGTGCTGTGAGAGTGAAGAGACCTTCTTCACCATCTGTAGCCGTAATCACACGATAACCATGTTGAGTTAAGAAGAGTTCAACTTGGGTGCGTGCAGTCATACTGTCATCAACCACAAGAACTGTTTTGGTTTCATCATTGCCTGTGGAAACACGATTGTTGAGTTTATCTTCTGTAAAGCGGTTTAGGGCATCGGTTTCACCATTGATTTCAGCAACAATTTTTTCAAAGTCAAGAATAAGAAGCATAAGGTCACGTTCATTATCTTGCCCTTTCGCAAGTTTATGCATACCAGTGACACAGCCCCCTTCACGCCCAATTAAACGTGTCGGAGGTAAAATAGCCTCCCAGGATATACGACGAATTCTCATTGCTTGGTGAACCACAAATCCAGTTACCAAGCCGTTAAATTCACATATAATAATATTGTCAGTCGGTCTTAAACTATGATTTGCATAGCCTAGATATTTTGCCAAATTTACGATTGGAATAGCTTCTTCACGGAGTTCGAGGAGTCCTTCAATACATTCATGACAGTTTGGCATTTTAGTGAATTGACTAATTTTATTAATTTCACGAACTTTTGCAATATTAATACCGTAAATTCCTTCATATTGAGCAGAGCCAGATGTATCAGCTCCAATAGGATAATCCTTCAATCTAAAGTCAACAAGTTCAAACTTGTTGCTCCCGATTTGTAACATTCTCTCTTCTTTTTTGCTCTTGGCGATATAAATTGCCATTGCATATCTCCTAAATGGGCCAACTCAAAACTCATGCTGCTTTAGCATCGTCATGACAGGCCGCATAATAAAGCTCTTTTGGCTCAAGTACGAGCACGACAGAGCCATTCCCCATGATACAAGCACCTGTAAATACGGGGATATTCGCTAAAAAACCGCCTAATGGTTTGATCATTATTTGTTCTTGCCAGTATAAAACATCAACAAGAATTCCGACTTTAAGGCCATCTATTTGCACAATCACAACAGGATTAGTCAATCCATCATCTTGCTCTTGTAAATTATTTTCAGCATCTTCACTTTCTTCCCCTGCTTGACTCATTCTTTTCTTTTCTGCGTGAATAAAATCGTCAAGTATAGATGGTCTTAAATTAACAACTTCATTCAATCGTAAAAGTGGAATCACTTCACCACGCAAGTTAATACTTGGCTGATTATTTAAATTAACAACATCTTTTTTCTCTGCTCTTACAGTTTCTGTAATAACTTCTTGAGGCAATGCATAGGTTTCTCCATCAACTCCAATTAATAATGCTTCAATAACTGCTAAACTTAATGGTAAAATGATTTTAAATTCTGTTCCTTGTCCTGGATTTGTATCAACAAAAATAGATCCACTGGATTTGCGAATATTATTTCTTACAACATCCATTCCCACACCACGTCCACTCACATCCGTGATTTCTGCCGCAGTGGAAAATCCGCTGTGAAATATAAATTCAATAATATCTTTTTTAGCAAGCATATCTGCTTGTTCTTGAGTAATAATACCTAAAGTAACAGCTTTATTTTTAACTCTGTCTAAATCAATACCATTCCCATCATCACGGACAACGAGTTTTACATTGTTACCCTCATAACCTGCTTTAAGTAACAAAGTACCTGTCTCACTCTTTCCTCGTTCTTTTCGCACTTCAGGTGTTTCAATTCCATGGTCTATAGAATTTCGAATGAGGTGCATAATTGGATCTGAAATTGCTTCACTGACTGTTTTATCGAGCTCAGTGTCTTCACCTTCAATAACAAAATTAATTTTCTTATTAAGTTTTTTAGCTACATCACGAACAAGTCTTGTATATTTAGTAAATACACTACCCACTGGCACCATACGTGCATTCATTACGCTTTCTTGCAAACGTGCAGAAAGACGCGTGACATGTCCTGTTCCTTCTTTAAATCCTTTGGTAATCTCATTTTCAGGCAATACTTCTTCGAGTTTATTCGATAAATGCACAAAAAGATTTTTAACTGTAATCAATTCACCCACAAGATTCATCAGTTGATCTAGTTTTTCCTTCTTAAGACGAACGAAATCATTAGCATCGCTGCCTCCGCCATGTGCAGGTTCGGCTTTGCCAGGAGCAACGGCTCCTGGTTTTGCGGCAGCCGCTGCTGCTGGTGCTGCACCTACTTTTGGAGCTGCTGCTGCTGCTGCTGGAGTAGCGGCTTTGGCTGCTGCAGGCGCTGGGGCTTGAACAACTGCTGGTTTGGCTTCGGACGCTTTTCCTGCTCCCACGGCACTTACCCCATCCATTTCAATTTTCACATTGCTTGAGCCAATTGCAAATTCAAAAATATCTTGAACTGTTTTAAATTCAGCCATCGAAACAAAATTAAATGTAAATTCAAAATAACAACGTTCTGCCTCTAATTCTGTTATTAATGGAATACGAGAAATATTTGTAAATAATGAAAATGTGCCTGTTGAAATATCACGACAGTTGAGCACCAGTGTTATAGGATCAATTCCAGTTAAAAAGAATTGATCTGCTCCAGTAATAGAAATATGATAGGGGCATTCACCTGGTTTTATATTTTCTGCACTTGGGGTAGGAGCGACTTCCCCAGCAGCAACTTTTTGTTGGAGTTGCTCTCCTGTAATTTCTTTAAAATCACAAAGTTGACGTACGATATCGGCATTGTCAAAACTTGCTAAATTCTGCTTTTTTTGAGCCCCGCTCATCATCTCTTTTAATCTGTCAAAACAACGTAACAAAGCAGAAAAAACTTCTTCTGTTGGATCAAGTTTTCCTTCACGCATACGATCAAGAAGATCTTCTGCATGGTGTGTTAAATCGGCAATTTCACGCAAACCAAATACACCGCTCGAACCTTTTAAAGTATGAACTTCTCTAAATAAGTTTTTAATGATTTCGAGATCACCCGGTGTCTTTTCAAGCACAAGAATACAGCTGTCAATATGCTCGAAGACTTCTCGCATTTCTTGAAAGAATATTTCTTGCATCTGTTCTTCGTTATAACTCACGACTTACCACCTCTTCACTGAGATAACAATAAAGAATCCATTTACTTTCCTTTCGGAAATGTATCAGCTGGTATTCCAAATAAATCGAGCAAGGAATCAAATGTTTGCGCACTTGATTTAATTTTTAAGTTTCCTTGACTCCCTTTTATAGTATTTTTTAAAGCAACAAGTAATTGTAATACAGCAGCATCTACTGCTTCTACTGCAGACATATCTATAAAAAAATCACCGCTTTTAGTTGCTTCGCTATTATAGCCTTCAATTATTTTATTTTTTAATTCAGAAACTTTGTAAATAGTGAGTTTACCTGTAAAAGTAAAAGTTCTATTTGCATAAGCAACTAATGAAGACATAAAAACCTCTATACTAAGCAGTTGATTTTTGATTTTGTGCACTAAACTCTGAATAAATTGCTCCACAATCAAGCCAAAGAATATTTCTATGTTTGTGTGGTTTAATAATTCCTTTTAAAAACTTTGATCTTTCACCTGCAACAATATCTGGAGTTTGTTGAACTGCTTCTTTTTCAACTTCTATAACTTCACTCACTCCATCAACAATAATTGCAGCTAATACATTTTTATCATCTAAAACAATTATTCTGCTTTTTTCAGATATGATTGGATTTTCAAGACCCATTATTTTATGAAAATTTACAATTTGTAATATATCACCACGTAAGTTTGCAACTCCCTCGACAAAGTGAGGAGCTTTTGAAACACGAGTCACTAAAGGAACACGAACTATTTCCTTGACTCTTTCTATTTCAATAACAAACTCTTCTTCATTTAATTTAAATCCAATTAATTTATATGTCTCAATTGTTGGAGCAATTCTTTTTCTCACACCAGAATTGTCATGCTTTAATTTATAAAGATCATCGAGCTTAGCTCCTTTACCTCCCTTTGCTCCCCCTGGTTTATTAGACATATTGATATCCTTTCATCAGCGTGCTAATTTCTTAACAGCACCAACAAGTTGCTCTGGATTAAAAGGTTTCACCAACCAACCACTTGCACCTGCTTTTTTAGCTCTTTCAACCTTGTCACCACTGCTTTCTGTTGTAAGCATAATGATTGGCAAGAATTTAAATTGCTCAATTTGGCGAATGGCTTCAACCATTTCAAGACCACCCATATTTGGCATGTTTACGTCGGAAATGATCATGCTGATCTCACCAGAACTTTGCAGTTTGTTGATTCCATCTTGACCATCTTCGGCTTCGACAACCTCAAAACCTTCCTTAGTCAAGGTGAAACCCACCTGCTGACGAATCGTACGAGAATCATCCACGATGAGTATTTTCTTGGCCATTGCCATCCTCCCTGTTGCAGAGTCGTTATCGTCACTTAATTTTAGAAATTAAGGTATTTTGTAACATTTATGAGCTGCAAAAAGTATGGCATTTCGGAAAGTTTTGGGGCAAGCTGCGTTTTTAACGTTCTAGAAGGGAGCGATTTAGCATGGCAAAAGAACCAAAAGCACATAAATTCTGTGACACTCTTTCAAGTGAGCAAAAGGCAAAACTCAAAGGGAAAGCTCACCATTTAAAACCCGTTGTCCAAGTGGGCACACAAGGACTCAGCGAAACTGTTTTAAAAGAAATTCAATTGGCACTTGATAAACATGAGCTCATTAAAGTGCAATTGCCAGGAAACAGCGATGCAGAAAGCAAAAACAGCAAAAAAGATGAAATCAGCCAAATCTTGCCAAAAAACACGCATGTGATAGGAAGAATTGGCAGAAGTCTTATTCTATATTTTGAAAAAGATCCCAGTGAGGCAAAAATCACTCTGAAAAGATTATGAGGAGTTAGCAATGAGTCCATTTTTTAAAAAGGCAATTTCTTCAAATAATATTACAGCAAAAGAAGCGACCGATGCTGTGCGGACATTGTTACGATATATTGGAGAAAACCCTGATAGGGAAGGATTGATTGACACTCCAGATAGATTTTGTCGTGCACTTTTAGAACTCACAGAAGGATACAGCTCTAATCCAGAAGAAATCCTATCAACCACATTTGAATCTCAATCCGATGAAATGATTTTGTTAAAAGACATCGAATTTACCTCAACTTGTGAACATCACTTACTCAACTTCAGTGGTAAAGCCCATGTTGCTTATATTCCTTCGGAAGGAAAAATTGTAGGACTGTCTAAACTCGCACGCATTGTTGATACTTTTTCTCAACGCCTCCAAGTTCAGGAACGACTCACTCAACAAGTTGCCGAAGCAATAGCTAAGCATTTAAACCCTCAGGGTGTTGCTGTTGTTTTTGAAGGAACTCATAGCTGTATGTGTGTGCGTGGCGTACGCAAACAATCAGCTAAAATGGTAACAAGCACCATGCTTGGACAATTTAGAGACTCTGCTGCCTCACGCAATGAATTCATGTCTTTTATAACAAAGAATTAAATTTTTACTATCTTGACATTCAATGCACTTCCATTAGTTTAATTTGTAAACATTAAACCATTTTGGAGGTTTTTTTATGCAAAAAAAGCACTTAAAAAAGGCGCTTATTACAAGTATTTCACTCTTCATGTGTTTTGAAATATTTGCTGCGGTTATTCCAGTAGGCACTAAACTCGCCAAGAAACAGCTCTTAAATAAAGACAACTCGAGTGAAATAACTTCGCTTGATCCGTCTTTAAGTTCAGATAATTTAAGCACATTTATTATTGATGACCTCTATGAAACTCTCATCGTAAATAACTCCCAAGGGAAATACGTATCAGGAGCTGCAACCCATTGGGACATAAGTAAAGATGGACTTGTATACACTTTTTATTTGAGAAAAAATGCAAAATGGTCCGATGGCAAACCCGTTGTAGCAAACAACTTTGTCTATAGCTTTAGAAGGCTGAGTGATCCAAAAACGGCTGCATCAATGGCTTATATGATAACTATGGTCAAAAATGCAGATAAAGTAAACCAAGGAGTGTTAAAGCCTGAAGCTCTGGGCGTAAAGGCAATAAACGACCACACTTTACAGATTACTTTAGAATATTCTGCTCCTTATTTTCAAAGTTTAGCCACAATGTCACAACTTGTTCCATTAAGACAAGATATCATTGAAAAATACGGTTCTGAATGGACTCAAGCAAAAAATATGGTTTCAAATGGAGCCTATATTTTAAAGGAATGGAAGATATCTGATCACATCTCATTGGAACGTAATAAAAACTACTGGGATAATAAAAATACAGTGATTGAAAATGTAAATTACTGGGTAGTAACTGATAAAACAGCTGCCCTGCGCTTATATCAAGCAGGTCAAATAGATTGGACCTATGGCCTCCCTCCTGGTCAAGTGACAAAAATAAAAAAAGAATTTAAGTCAGAAGTTAAACATTCTCCCTCATTATCAACTAGTTATTTAATGTTTAATACCAAAGCACCTCCTCTTGACAATTTAAAGCTCAGAAAAGCGCTTGCTTTGTCTGTCGATCGCGATGATTTTGCAAAATATATTTTAGAGAAAGGCGAAAAACCTCTCTATGATTTAAGCCCTTACGGCATTGCTAATTATTCACAGTATGAACCCGAATGGGCACAGTGGAGCAGTGAAAAGCGAATTGCTGAAGCTAAAAAGCTCTACGCTGAAGCTGGTTATTCTAGAAATAATCCTGCTAAAATCTCGATTCAGCACCAAACAAATGAAACAGATAAAAAATATGTAACAGCTATCACTTCAATGTGGGCAAAAAATCTTGGAGTTAAAACAGAGTTATCGAGTTCGGAATGGAAAGTACATATCAATTCATTGCATGAAAAAAAATATCAATTGACTTTAAGACTATGGCAAGCTGATTTTGATGATGCGTTAAATTTTGCTTCATTAATTGAAGGTAACAACGCTCAAAACTTAACAAACCATAAAAATAAAAAGTTTGATGAAATGCTCGCCGCTTCCAATTTAGAAACAAATTTAGATAAACGGAAAATTCTCATTAAAGAAGCAATGAAAATTGGACTTGAAGATTATTCAGTGTCTCCAATTTATTCTGGGACAAATATGCGACTTATAAAACATTACGTACAAGGTGCTGCCTTTAATAATCCAAATGACCATTATCCAACAAAAGATCTTTATATCGTTTCACATGATGGAAATAGTTAATTAACTTTTGTCAAACTCACTGTACATTTTTACCCTTGAGCCATTTAACATGCGTGACTGGTAAATATAAAGTTTCTTTGATATTTGATAGTAAGAATAATCTCCTAAAAAATTTCCGTCACAAACAAAATATGTAGAATCAGATAAACAGGTGTTTTCAAAAATCCTCACTTGACTTGAAACAACAGAAACTTCGTTTTCTTGAGATTTTTCAAAAGAAAATTCGTTTTTCTGCTTATTATTAAAAAAAATGTGAGTGTCAATTATTCCGGTCTTACAACCAAAAGTAATATCTGAATTTTTATATCTTATTTTTGAATATCCTTGAAAAACCAGCCAATACTGACCATCTAAAATTTTTGCCAACGAAATTTTAGCATTGCCTTTCACATTAATTTTATCATATTTGCACTCTTCCCCATGATCATGGCCCACTTTACAAATATTTATGTTTTTTAAAATATATACGCCATTGGGGATGGAAGGATTTAAACTTGACAAACCATTTGCCCTGTCTTCTCCCCAAAAACTAGAGTTTTTAGCGCCAATATTTAAAATTATAAATAGCACAACGAGCATGACGACTTTTTTGTACATAAGATTCATCTACTGTACTCTTACAAAGTTAATGTGTATGATTATCTTTATAATATCATATGCAATTTAATTTTCAATTTTTAAAACAAAAAAAATTAAGGAAATTCATTGAAATGAGAAAAAGAGCCATAGTCATATTGAGTGCATTTGTCTTACTTTGCACCCTATACTGTATTAGTATGCTGTATGCTCAAATTCAAATATCCATTGGTTTAGATAAAAGTATTAAAAACTTTAAAAACAGGCCTTCATACCCTGAACAGATTGAATTCAGTCGCATTTCTCTTTCTCCTTTTTTTTTCATAAACAAAACATTTTACATTAAAGACATTGTTATACATTCAAAATATCACTTTTTAAATATTTACATAAAAAGCCTATGCGTTAGTAATTATATAAAAAATGGACCTGATATTTTACCTATGAATTTTGAAACAAATAGTATTACATTTTTTTCATTAAATAACTTAAAAGAATCTTTACAAAGAACGCATAAACAATTTCCCATTTCGAAAGAGACAATAGACAGTATATTAGATAAATCAATTTTAAGTTTAAAAGGAGAATATAATAAAGAAATCTATGAAATTGAAACTTCCTTATCTAAAGGAAAAATAAAATTAATGGAAAGCTATTTAACCATCAATCAGTTTCCATTAAATGAAACAAAATATCCTTTAAAATTTTTCATAAAAAAAATGAAAATAAATTTAGAAGACATAGCAATTTCTTTAAAAGAAAATATTAAAAAAAATCCTGCTTTAAAAGATTTATTAGGTAATAAAGTTGACACCATTTACACCGATTTAGAATTAAACTTTGACAAATCTATAGAAAATAATTACGAACTAAAAATTAAACTTTTGATTCATAAGATACTTCATTTAAACATCAACACATCCTTTTTAATTGAGGAGATATTTCATTCAGAAAATTATAAATTAAATAATATGTTTATTCTTTTAGAAGATTTAAATTTTATTAATAATTATTTTTGGAGAAAATCACTAGAAAATAATATTTCATATGATGAAGAAAAAAGAAAAGCTATTAAGCAAAATAATATGATGCTCATTTTCATAGAAAAAACACCTTTAGAACATGGCTTATTAGAATTTAACAGGTTTATTGAAAATCCAAAATACTTTTTTATCTCTATAACACCCAAAAAACCAATCCCACTTCAAGAAATACAAACTAAATCACGAGAAAATATTTTTAACTTATTTAGAGAAGTAAATATAAATTTTAAAGCTATTAAAAATAAAAGTTATTTAGAAAAAGCTGTGAAAGAAACTGATCCTTGAAAAACGAACTGCGCATCACCAGATAAAACACGTTGGGTTTGATTCTGTATAATTCTATTAGAAATACTGACTTTTCCGCCCGGCATTTTAAAGTACACTTCTTCAATTTCTTTTGGAATAAGTTGAGAATATTCAAGTGCTACACGTGCGGCTGTTGCACCAGAGCCACAACACTCTGTGAACCCAGCCCCTCGTTCAAAAACTGCTAAACTCCAATTATTTTCATTTTTGGAAATAATTTTTTCTTTTGAGTTTTGTGAAATATCAAGAACAGACAACATTCCAATATTTGCTAAAGGAACAGAATTTCCTAATATTTTATTTTTCAATTCAATTTGTGCCAATAAACCAAATTCTTCAAACTGCTTTTTAGTAAAACTTTTAAAAAGAGGCGAAATAAAAACCCAATGAGGATTGGATAATTGAACAAAAACAGGAGTTAAAAAATCAACTTCTTTACCAAAATGAATAAGAGAATTCTCAACGAGCGGTGTTAAAAAAACTTTTTTTTCAATTCCCATTGCCACATTTATTACAGCTAATTCTTTTTCCGTGTCTTTTACATACTGGCCAAATATGAGAGTGGCAAATGGGTTTATTTCACAAACAAACTGCTCATCATTTGAAATATCATTCTTTTTTATACTAAACTCTTTTGGCGACAATCGATCAATTTGTAATTCTTTTAAACCATCCCAAACTCTACTGCGCATTAACATAAGACCTAAACAACGCAGAGCATTCCCGCAAGTAGCAGCAAAACTACCATCCGAATTTACGATAAGTATTTCAACTTTTAATTTCTGATTATTGGTTTTGTTACTTCTTATCTGAGGGTCTACAAACTTATAAAAAACAATTCCATCTGCACCAACACCGCGGGTTCTGTGGCACAAATTTATCACAAATTCTTTTAAAAAAAATTGAGGGTATGATATTGGAGCTTTATTCTGAGTATTTATCTTCTTAATTAAATTTGAATATTGAATAAAATCAAGAAAAATAAAATCGTTGGATGCTCCGTGTAATTTTTCAAATTGAATATTATCAAAAATTTTTGGCACATTTTCCCTTTCATTTAATAGAGCGGAAATGAATCAAAAATTTACTCAGAAACCTCAACTGTCACATTACCAAGCACTTTACATTGGCAAGCAAGACGTTCATCTTCACGTGCTGCCATTGTTTCTAGAAAGTCGCGCTCATGCTCTTCCATTGGACTTAAATTTTCTGGATTTTCGAGCACGCGAATCATGCATGCCCCACATGCGCCATCACGGCATCCAAAGAGAATGCTTGTTTCTTCTGTCTCACAAACATCTATAATTGCAGCACCTTTTTCGATATTAATATTTTTTTTATCAGTCTTTACTGTCAGTATGGGCATTTATCGATTTCCTTATTTAACTCCCCAAAGGGTACCGCGTATTCCTAACTGAAATCATATCTTATCGCAATATTTACTTTTCATTCATTGCACCGATATATGATCTGACGTGCACATGAGGGCAACTCTTTGTACGTAGATTGGAATTAAGCATGGTTGTTGAAAATATCCAATTATTACTTAGAGCTAAGTCCAAATCCTCCTCCCCTACAATGCAGCGCGTATGTAGGGTTCTGAAAGGTCCGGATTGTTACATTTGTGGACTGTGTGGCAGACGTTATAAAAAATTAAAAGACGCTTGGAAATGTGTTACCATTGGTGGTTTAAAAATAAAATCACACCTCATAGCCTCTAGCAATTCATTTGCACACAATTATCAATGCATCTTATGCGGAAAAGCATATGCTAATCAACAAGATACATCTATATGCACCATTCGTGACGTTGAAAATGGTTGGTTTCCAAGAATACTTTCAGAACATTTGCTCAGCATGGCTTACTCCATGTTAAACAGTGATCCTAAGACAAGACGAAATCTTCTTAGCACCCGTCAAAGAGGAGGGATTACTTCTGTTTCTGAAGCTGACAATCAAAGTTTGAGTAAAAAAGCAACTGAAATGAATGATTCCTTGGATGACGATGAAGACTCTAGCCCACCCCCTTCCCCAGAAAAGAGTTTTGACTCATTAGAAAATGAATCGACAGAAATCAAAGCACAAGCCCCGCAACTTGAACAAATGCCAGAAACAGAACCAGCAACAGGCGAACCAATGGATCATGATACCGTTTATTATGAAAAACCTGCTGAAAAAGACAAACCAGTCCATTTTAGAACCCCAGGACAAAAGCCATTTATTAGAAATGGGTCAAATTATGTTTGCTCTGTATGCAATGAAAAATTCTTTACCAAAATGGAAGCAGAAAATCATTTTAATGAACACCCTTTAGTCGAAACAGTGTAGACTCTTCCTACAAATATGCATACAATCACACGTTACTAAAATAATAACTTTATGAGTTATTTTTATTAAATCCGAGGGATAGCATGTTCTTAGTTTTTTTCTTAAATTGTCTTTCCACTTTCTTAAGCCTCATTGGCTTCAAAGGAATATTAGTTTTATCTAAAATTATCGGATTTATTTCTTATGATATTTTACGAATTAGAAGAACAGTTATTCTCAAAAATCTAACTATTGCCTTTCAAAACGAAAAATCAGAAAATGAATTAAATAAGATAGGAAGACTTTCTACAATTCATTTTATTCGCACAGTTTTAGAGTTACTTGCAGCAAATAAACTCTTTAAAAAAACTAAAGTCATATTTAAAAATAAACCATTAGTAGATGAAGCTTTTAAGAAAAATGAAGGTATTTATGCAATGTGCATACATATTGGAAATTGGGAGTATTTATGCCATATAAACTCCATTTACTTTGCTCCCGTTCACGTTGTTGTTAAACCTATAGGCAAGGGTACCCTTGCAAAATGGATTGAAAATATGCGTGCCTCCATTGGATATCGTATTATCGATCGAAAAGGAGAAAAATCATCGACCACTCAAATTTTCAATGCACTTGAACAAAAAGAAGTTGTTGGACTTATAGTTGACCAAAAACGACCACGTGGAGAAATTCTTCCATTTTTCGGAAAAGATGCCTCGACAAATAATAGCCTTGCTAAACTTTGGTTAAAAAGAAATGCTCCTGTTATCCCTGTTATAATTAAAAGAAAAGCAATTGATACCCAAGAAATTATTTATTTTCCTGAATTTGAAATGATTGAAAATAAAGAATGGACTCGCGAACAAAATATTACTGAAAATACAAAGAGAATGAATTTAATGGTAGAAAAAATGATAAAACAAAACCCTGAAGAATATTTTTGGATGCACAATAGATGGGGATAAATAAATCTGAAAAAATAAACTTAGAAGCAGAAAAAAAGAGAAAACATGATATTTTAGCAGGCATACGCTTTCTCGAACATCTTTTCAATGAAATATTAATTGCTGAAAAAATTGAGGATATAAAAGATAAAAATATTTTAAATAAATTTAAATTAACTATTTCTCAATTAAAAAAAGAATTAAAAAAATAATTAAAAAAATAATTAAAAATCTTCACTTATTATGATGAAAATTTACATTGAAATCATTTTTACAATCAAATAAAGCATATTTTTCTGGCTTATATGGAAAATAACGCTTACAGGCTTTGGGTATAGGGCATATCTTTTCTTGATTTAATAAATAAACTCTATAACGATTATTTTGCCCCGGAGATAATGACAATTTATAATCTCGAGCAAAATTTGCAATCATCATCCACGACTCAGTATTATCGCGAAACCAAGGACAAAAATTTATCTGCATATTTGTTATTGGCATGACTCCCTGAGCAGTGAAATCTGTATGGTATTGAGCATTTTTTAGAATTTTATCAAAATTTCTTACACTCAATATAATTGTTAAGAAAATCAAAAATATAAAAATAATTTTCAAGAGAATAAATCCATAACTTTTATATAAGAACCAATCCTGGAGTTTATTTAAATAATTAGAAAATAAAGATGCGAGTGTCATTGCATAAAATGGCATAGAAATCATAAGATACCAACCATGATTTTTAGAGCTAATAACCAATGGCAGTGAAGCAGAAAGGGCCATCAGAAAAAAAAGGGCTGTATTTTTATTAAAATTTAAAAGCTTAAAATTTCTATTATAAAGAACAAGTATAATGCAGATTGCCATAGGTAAAACAATCTGCTCTATAAGAACCCATAGTATTTGAAAATGTGGATTATCAATTTCTCTTTTACCCGCTATACTTCTAAATACTTGATTTTCAAAATAAACCTCAAAAAACCTTCTTGCATCTGCATTTAATAGCAATAAAATCATCATAAATACTAAATAAAATATGATAGATATTTGACATATTATAGTTTTGCTTTTATTCGAATCTTTAAGAAAAAAATAACAAAAAAAAGGAAAAAACATAGGATAAAATGCAAAAACTCCTTTTGATAAGAAACCTAAAAAAATAAATAAAGCGGCAATGAATCCATAAAATACAGCTTTCCAAGTTTTAATTGTCTTACATCCATAGACAATAAATAATGTGCTTAACAGCATAAAAATGACTAAAGTATTTTCAAGTTCATTATTAGCAATGACCCAAAAAACAACGGGAGTGATTACAAATAGAAAAGGAGCACACCAAGAAAGAGATTTATCTTGTGAGATATTTTTCCAAACTAGAGAAATCAGAAACAGTTGTGACAGTCCTATTATAAATGTATATACTCTTTCAATCCAACGATAATCTCCAAAAATATCAAATATAATAGATTGCAAATAAATTGCTAATGGTGGATGCTCTAAAAAAGAAGTGTACATTGTTTCTGTGTAATGGGGCTGCCAAAAATGTCCAATTCCCTGTGACATATTTCTAGCTACCGTAGCATATAAAACACCATCAACAAACATTCCATGTCCTAATAATTTTGGAAAAACAATCACAAAAATAAGTAAATAAGGTAAGCTTTGCAAAATTATTTTTTGTCTAAAAATATAGCTAAACATTCATTGACCTTTCTATTTTAGGTCTAATTATTGTAAAATACAGAGATATAAAGATGTAACAGATAATTATAGCTAAATCAGACACTGAGATCAAATTAAAAATAAAATTGATTTATTTTCTAAAATTTACAACTTTAATAAAATATATTTTTAATTGAAGAAATTCTTGAAATTAAAAGAAAAAAGTCTCACCATTTAAAAGTTTTGATTCATGTTGTTTTATTGTCGAGTCAGGAAAGAAAAATGCGAAGGAAAATTTTTCCTGATCAGTAACAAGTCTATCAACAATTTTAATTAAAATACGTTCTTTGAGCTGCTCCCAGTTCAATTCCTTATCACGCACAGCATTAAAGTTATCTTTTAATATTTCGACTTCTCCAACTCTGTGCTCAAGAACTTGTCGAACTAAGTCAAAACCTTGCAATGCAACAATACAACGTCCTAATTCATTTTGAATCAACTTAAATTCATTTTGAATCTCTTTTAAGGTATCTTCCCAATTTAAATTTATAGACTGATCCATTTTTAATTTTCTGCGCAAAGTAGATATATTTTTTTCGCTTAAATCTTTTCCAGAAAAAGTTTCAAATGCTTTACGCAAAGATGATATTTCACCATATTTTAAAGTATTATCACCTAACTCAACACCAACATCTTCAAGGCTTCTCGCCATTGGCGTTAATTGATCCGTAAAGTTAATAAAATATTCCATTTGATCAAAAAGCTCTGATCCAACCATTCTCTCACTTAAAAATATTGCTTCAAAAGTCTCTGCAACAGCCTCAAAAGTTGTGCTGCTTAAATTTAGACCAATCACAACAGATTTTGAAACTTCATGAATATGAGGCATTAAGGACATAAGTGAGCGTGATTTATAATCAGAAAAATTGGGATCAATTGTTTTCACACCAAATTCTAAATTTGATATCCTCATACATATTTGTTGCAGTGATTCTTCTATGAGTCTAGCTGTTGATTCTTGAGCTAAGGAACATATTTCTAATGTAACTCGCATGAAACATGCATATTCATAAAAGAAGTTACAAATTCCTTCATTTTTAATACACCATTTAGATGAAAAATTTTTATGCGGTATTTGAAAATCATTAAAAAATGGTCGACATAAATGGTGTAATGATCCGCTTATTCTTGAGCCATCTGGCAAACTCGCAAAACAGCCTTGCTTTTTACCAATTTCAACTAATTTTTCGATGGTCATCGAAATCTTTTTTTTATCTTGATTTGGCTTAAAAACCTCGATCACAAAACTTTTTACACCCACTTTTTTACCAAAGCTAGGCAACAGCAATAAAATACGATAAACATGAGGTGGAATATCAGATAATAAAACTTTATTAGGAAATTTAAATACCATTTCATAAAAGCGTTGAAGACCCAACCAACTCACAGAATAAAGATCCTGTAAACTTATTTCTTTTGACTTAGAAAGAAAAGTTTTGTGATCATCTAAATTTGTGGAATCAACAAGATGTCCTTTTAATCTGGAAATTGTTCCATCTTGTATGACTTCAAAGTCGCTTTGATTCTCCATCAAAAAACTCCAAGACGTTAAGTGTCTGGAGTTTATCGGCAACGCATAAAGAATATTTACAAAAATTGCTAAATAAGGACTTCCCTAGAGTCGTGCTGAGAGCATATTTTCAGGCTTAAGTGCATCTTCAAGCTGTTGCTCTGTTAAAAGCTTATGTTTAAGAACAAGATTAAACACACTTTCTCCAGTTTGCAGAGCTTCTTTGGCTATCATTGTTGAATTTTCATAACCTATTAAAGGATTGAGTGCGGTCACAAGACCTATGCTGTGTTCAACTGCTTTCCGGCAAGCTTCTTTATTAGCTGTGATTCCTTCAACACAAAGGCGACCCAGAGTGCGCATACCTCTGCTCAGCATATTTACGCTTTGAAAAATATTAAAAACCATAACAGGTTCAAACGCATTGAGCTGCAATTGCCCTCCTTCAGAAGCCATTGTCACTGTTAAATCATTGCCAATGACTTGAAAGGCAATTTGATTGACAACTTCAGGAATAACGGGATTTACTTTTCCAGGCATAATGCTCGAACCAGGCTGCATGGCAGGCAAGTTAATATCCCCAAAGCCACAGCGTGGACCACTTGACAACAGTCTTAGGTCATTACAAATTTTACTAAGTTTGATTGCAAGTCTTTTTAGAATTCCAGAAAATAAAACAAATGCACCAGTATCCGATATAGCTTCAATTAAATTAGGCGATGCCACCACCTCTAAACCTGTAATTTCTCTTATTTTTTCAATAGCTTTTGCTGCATATTTGGGGTGAGAATTGATTCCTGTTCCAATGGCCGTACCACCAATACTCAACTCTAAAAAGAGCTTAGCGCCATCGTGAATACGTACAATATCTTCTCCTAAAGTCACTGAAAAAGCTTCAAACTCTTGACCTAAAGTCATTGGCACAGCATCTTGCAATTGTGTGCGCCCCATTTTTATCACATCAGAAAACTCTTTCCCTTTTTCAGAAAGTATACCGCACAGCTCGACCAAGGATTCAAGCAAGATTGGAATGGATTGCAACGTTGCAAGTCGAATTGCAGTTGGATAAGCATCATTCGTGGACTGCCCTAAGTTAACATGATTGTTTGGATGAACACTGTTATAATCTCCTTTTGCTTTGCCCCAAAGCTCAAGCGCTCTATTTGCAATCACTTCATTTGCATTCATATTTGTCGAAGTGCCTGCTCCGCCCTGAATCATGTCTATCACAAATTGATCGTGCCAATGTCCTGCAATAATTTCATCACAAGCCATAACTATATAACCTGCAACTGTTTTATCGAGAATTCCTAATTCACTATTGGCAAGCGCCGCTGCTTTTTTTACCTGTGCAAGTCCTTTAATAAACATGGGAAATGCATTTAAGGTTACACCACTGATATTAAAATTTTCAAGCGCTCGTAAAGTTTGTATTCCATAATAAGCCTCATCTGGCAATTCTCTGTCACCCAGTAAATCGTGTTCAAAACGCTTTTTTCCAGACCCATAGCCTGCTAAGTGAACTCCTCCATGAGTTGCATGACTTGAAATTCGATTAAAAACAAAAGAGCCCAAACTCATTTGAATTTTACAAGAAATTTCTTGGTGTTCTTTCATGAGTTTTAAAAAATTTTGTCGAGAAAGAATAATGACTTTTGTAGTTATAAGCGCAACCGCTTTAGCTTTATGCAAAGTACCCTCTTGAAGAAGTGAGACTTCACCCAAAAACTGATTGGGTCCATATAAAGTCGTTGGTTCTTCAAAATTATGCGAAGGAGCTGAAACTTCTACTCTTCCTGACAAAATAAGACGAAGCTTATCTCGTACGTTGCCAGGTGAATAAAGAATTTCATCTTTTTTATAAGTTGCTTTTTCAAAGTAATTTACTAAAATTTTGACTTCATTTTCAGATAGAGTTGAAAAAAGTGGAAAATGAGATACATACGCAAGATCCATTGTTAAGGCTCCTCGATTGATGGATAAATATTGTGTTACACCCATTTTTAAGCAGTGACAATAGGTGTAAAATAATCCAAATTATGAAATATGGATTATGAAATATCCATTTAAAACCTTTTAATCTGAAAAAGGATTGTATTTGAGAGTTATTCGTGAAAGTAAAATTCAATTTGAAAAATGGTTATATCCTTATAACAATAATAATTTATTTTTTATTATCGTTTTTTCTATTGCTATACATACACTTTTATTATATTTAATAACTTTAACTTCACAAACAGAATATAAAATATTTAAAGACGATGTTTTTCACAACTCCCCTCCTGTCCATGTTCAATTAGATAGCTCACCAAAAAATAATTCTACTTTAAAAGGAGCACGAGCTCAAGATCAAGAGTTTAGCATTCCTAAAAGCCGATCTGGGGGAGTTTTAACAGATAAAAATTTAAACTCTAAAAGTCCATTTTACGTCCCAAAAAATCTAGAATCTTTAGATAAACGAGTTGAAAAAACACCTTTTCAAAGTAATCTCATCCCAAAGAAAAAGAAAAATGACAAATTATCCATTCCACAACAGACAAATAAAAAAGTCATTTCAGGCATGGAATCCCTTCTCCCACAATCAAGTCCAAGTTATATTGATCAAATTAGAAGGGAGTCTCAGCAAGATAAAATAATTCATGGAGATGGCGGCGACATTCCCATAATTGGAAAAAATAATGCTCCCAGCAGTGAGCCACAAATTAAAGAAAGATTTGCTTCAAAGGACTACAGTCTTTACCAATTTAGTCTGGAATTTAAAGAGAAATTTGGTGCAATTTGGAATTCCAAAGACAGAATGCTTCCTCCCGAATCACCACTTCGCCCAGGAGATGTGGTATACTATAAAGTCTATATAAAGGGAGATGGTTACCTAGAAAAGTTTGAAAATTTGACTCAGAAAAAAAACCCCAATAAAGATTTTTCAGGAGCGGATCTTGTTTTTAAAGAAGTCGTAACGCATGTACTTCCGATGTCTGTACCACCACGCTTTGCTCACAGCATCGTCACCGAAGTCATGGCTATACAAGTTGTGAGCTCAAATGTTTTTGTGCAATATTCACCGCAATAGAGTAAAATTGGTTTTAGTTTTGATAGCTTCTCTATTATCAAAGTGATACCTTTTTTATAACCATTTTGAAACTAATGAATGTTCTTTAATTGTTCATTCTCTCCAAATTTAGGGAGGATCCATGTTCGACTGGTTTTTTAGGCTACTGTCTCATGATTTAGCCATCGATTTAGGCACAGCAAACACCTTAGTTTACGTTAAAAATAAAGGGATTGTTGCCAATGAACCTTCAGTTGTTGCTGTGCAACGCGACTCAAGGGGGCTACGAACCGTTAAGGCAGTGGGGAGAGCCGCAAAAGAAATGCTTGGAAGAACTCCTGGAACAATTGAAGCTGTCCGACCAATGAAAGATGGGGTCATTGCAGATTTTGAACTCACAGAAAAAATGTTGAGTTACTTTATTGGAGTTGCTCACAATCACAGATCATTGGTACGACCAAGGGCTGTAATTTGCATCCCTTACGGAATTACAGAAGTTGAAAAAAGAGCTGTTCGTGAATCTGCAGAATCTGCTGGCTGCGCATCGGTTTATCTTATTGAAGAACCTATGGCAGCTTCAATTGGTGCCGATCTCCCCATTCATGAAGCAAGTGGAAATATGATTGTAGATATTGGTGGTGGAACAACAGAAGTTGCAGTGATTTCACTATTAGGAATTGTCTATTCAAAAAGTGTGCGTGTTGGCGGCGATAAAATGGATGAATCTATCGTAAATTATTTAAAACGCCGTTTTAATGTTTTAATTGGTGAGCGCACAGCAGAGCAAATTAAAATTGCAATTGGCTCTGCCTATCCCGAAGAAGAAATTCGAACAATGCAAGTCAAAGGGCGTGACCTTGTTGCAGGAATTCCTAAAACAATTGAAGTAACAAGTGAAGAAATTCGTGAGGCAATGCAAGAACCTGTCAATGCCATTGTCGAAGCAGTGCGCCTTGCCCTTGAAAAGACTCCGCCAGAATTAGCTGCAGATATAGTTGATAAAGGAATTGTCTTAGTTGGCGGTGGTGCCCTTATTCGAAATTTAGATGTCCTTTTACGCGAAGAAACTGGATTGCCAATTGTTGTAGCAGAAAATCCGCTCACTGCCGTAGTTCTTGGTTCAGGCCGAGTGCTTGATAATCCTGAACTCCTTAGAGAAGTTACATTTTAATTAGAGAGTGTTCTGAAAATTTTGCAAGAATTTGAGAACACACCCTAATTAAAATAGGTGACTTCTTTTAAACTAAAAAATTTTGCATTAATTATTATTAGATAATATCAACTAATTATGATTTACCGCTAAATCATGTGGAAACGGACGACCTCTTCCTGTTTCTAAAAATTCTTTAAGGCTTAATAAAAATACAGCCCACTTTGTGGAGCAATGTGGGTAAAGTCCTGTATTATCTTGCCAACCTGAATGTATAAAGTTAACAAAACATTGCTTTTCATCTGATCTTAAAGAAAATCTTATTTCAGTTTCTTCCCAATCCTCTAAGCCTTTGTCTGCACATTTCCAATGAACAAATTGGTTTTGCTTAAGTTCGATGACCTCAAATTTTTGGCAAAAATCTACAAACCAAAATTCCAGAAAATTTCCGACTTTTGAAGTACCCCGAGTGTCGGAAGTCCACCAATTAGAGAGCATCTTTATGTCAGTTAACGCTTGGTACACAAGTTTAGAAGTAGCTTTGATTCCTATTTCATGTCGAATTTCGTAGGTTTTTATTTTCTTCACTGAGAGTTCCTATTAAAGTAGTTTTGTAATAAGAGTTCCTAATTTCATATAACCACTCCATTAAAGAATATCATTATCTATAAAACATCAACATTTTTAGAAAAAAATAGAGTCAAAATACGAACAGAATCTTTAAATCAATTGCAAATGATTAACTGTATGAGAAAAATATTGCGAGATCTCTTAACACCCCAACTATAATTAAACAATATATTAACATTCATCTAGAACCTGCTTCTCAGTTATAAAGATAAAGTCGGGATCACTGTATGGTAAACCCTCCCTTAAAAAGGTTTTTCTATATTTTCTATGATCTATCTGCGAAAAATTAAAGTATTTAAAAATTTGATGACACTGAATAATTCCGTTAAAATAAATGGAATCAGACAATGCAAATGGACTCCAAACACTAGAACCTTTGCGCGCTGGCTGTGGACTGTCAAAGCTTTTCCCATGTAAATTTTCACATTGTATTTTAAATGCAACATATTTTAAAACATCATCAAGTAAAAAATATGAAAATCTTACTTTTTCAGTCTCAAAATGCTTCCATTTACCACTAACGGATACATATTTATTGTCGACATCAGTTAACCAATGCCAATCTTTATTTTTATTCGCACAATAAACATATGCTTCTTCTGAATATGCAGTAAGTGATAAATTTATATAAAATAACAATGCTATATTTCTTATTGAAAATATACTAATTCTAATTTTCATTCAAAAATTCCTTAAATTTAAATTGAATTTACAAAAAAATTTTAAAATAAATATATATTTTAAAAACTAAAAAAAATATATCAATTTTTTAATATATTGCAAATTAAAATAAAACATTTTTTAAAAACTATAATGTTACTCACAGATAGATATCCATAATCAATAACAGATCAAAATATCAAGATATCTTCAATATTAAATTTTCTGATTTTTCATAAATATGATTTATTTAAAACATACACTCATTATATTTCATCAAATTTAATATGTTCATATATCCAATTCATAGCTTTAAACATATTTATTTACAAATTTTTCTCACTACGTCCTGTATAAATACCATTTAAGCCATAATAATTAAGTATAACTCCTGTAAAGAGTACTCCAGGACAGTTGCCCACTTTTAATGAAGCAAGAGTTGAAAAAAATAATGCATCAATAAAGGAGAGTAAGATATCTAAAATTTTTAGTTGTCAAATTTTTTAATCAAATAAAATAAAATTCGACATGTTATATGTCGCTTAAAATTTTTTATCTAGAAAATAGATTACTAAAAACATTAGAGTGTATTCTTAAACAGTAAAGAAATTTTGATTCTGTGTACTTTTCCCGCAAAAGTTAGATTACTAATTCTTACAAAAGCGAGAAACATACCAAAAAATCAACTCTTCTCCACTATTTGCAAACATACCACTATGGGAGGTTTTAATGCTTAATAATATTTTATACTGGACTCTTACTTTAATTTTTTGTGGTTTTATACTCTACAGCGGAGTTATAGATTTCATAAGTAGACCAGAAATTGTAGAAGCATTTGCAGAACTAGGTTATCCTTCTTATTTTCCACGTATGCTTGGAATAGCAAATATATTAGGCGTTATTTTTATTATTTATAAAAAATCTTGGTTCTTAAAAGAGTGGGCATATGCAGGTATAGCCTTTACGCTTATTGGCGCATGCTATTCTCATTATATGGTTAGTGGTTTGAGTAAAAAAATAGTTACTCCCAGTATTATTTTATTTTTATTGGCAGTTTCATTTTTTTTGTGGAAGAAAAAACGTAAATACTAAAATTAAAAAATCAGCTCTCTAATCAGCTCATAATTCTTAAGTGATTAAAACATCTTAATTAAATTGTTCTTTTTATTTAACTCTTTTAAATTTAATTTCCATAAAACTTTTATCTTTTTCATGAATGCTCTTGCCATCATGATCTTGTTTTGTAAAAGGATAAAGAATCAGTTTTAGAATCATGCTTAAGGAGCTAAATAGGGTATAATAATCATCTTAAATGAGGGTTACGATCAGCTAACAGAATTCGAGCAAAGTAATTAAAGCTTTTAAGTTTCCTTAAAAGCTCGGGTGGGAAGAGTGCGTAATAGTTTAGCTTCCATTGCCAGACTCACCATGCTCTAATTTCATTCTTATTACCCACTCACAATCCTAGAATCGCTCGGCTCAGCCCTTCATCCCACATCCAGAAACATTTGGCTCAGCCCTTCATCCCACATCCAGAAACATTTGGCTCAACCTTCATCCCACATCCAGAAACATTTGGCTCAGCCTTCATCCCACATCCAGAAACATTTGGCTCAACCTTCATCCCACATCCAGAAACATTTGGCTCAACCTTCATCCCACATCCAGAAACATTTGGCTCAGCCTTCATTGCAAAATTAGCC
The DNA here is from genome assembly GCF_009208585.1 of Fluviispira multicolorata. Classification (GTDB taxonomy): domain Bacteria; phylum Bdellovibrionota_B; class Oligoflexia; order Silvanigrellales; family Silvanigrellaceae; genus Silvanigrella; species Silvanigrella multicolorata. The sequence continues at coordinate 220,113 of NZ_WFLN01000004.1, read as the reverse complement.
GCACTTGCAGCAAAAGTTGTAAAAATTGAAGCAATACAAATAAGAGTTCTTAACATGATTTATTCCCTTTCTGTAAAAAAGTGATAGCAGCAAATATCTAATTCTTCTATTTCATAATTAGAAGTACTTTTTAATTCTGAAATTCTTTTAAATAATGCATTTTGTAAATTAATTATATCGTCTAAGTCTTTTCGAGAGATTCTTTTACTGTTAAAGAAAAAAACTTTAGAATTTTTCGCATTGTCTTTATTGATTTTATCGAGAGCGGATTGCATCCATTGTGGAGCTGATTTTACCAAAGTGTATTTATCAAGTCTAAATATAATATTTCCTCGTAAAGCTCTGTATCCGCCAGCAACTTCTTCAATCAAACCATCATTTAGGAGAGCAGGTAAAATAAGAATTCTTATTTTGTCACAAGCGATGTCGGAGTGACCTTTATAGATATCAACATTTTCTTTTATGCTCTCATAAATCTCTATAACAAGTTTTGCTTCGTATTTGCTAATGGTTTCATAGCAGCAAGGAGCATTCTCTTTCGTAAGTATGAAGAAATTTTTTTCAATTTCTTCATCATATTTACTATTTTGCACTCTATTCCCCCCTCAATTTACTTAGAGGAATATACCAATTTTCCAGTTATGTCAATGAAAGAATTTATAATTTAAAGTATTATTTTGCTTTATTGAATTTAAAATAAAAATAAAAATATTTTTACAACTTGAATTTCAGGCTGATAAATTGAAAATTTTTTTGACTCTAGTAAATAAATTTTTGGGAAAAAATTCATGAACACTCTGTATTTTATTCATAGTTTTTTATGATTTCAAATGGATTAGGAAATATTTAAAAAAAATATTAAAGACTATAATTATAAATTTCATTCTATTGTTAATTATTTTAAAAACTACGAAAATATCATCAATTCAGCTTTTAATATTTGGTGAATTATTTTAAAAAATAAATTTTTGAAAATAAAAATAATACTGAGAAAAATATTTTGGTAGGTTATTCCTTGCTTGAAATGCTCGCATAGACAATCATTTCTTGGACGCTGCCCATTTCGTTTCAGCAAATCCACGCTCAAAAAAAAATTTTCAGCATCCCCAACGATAAAAAATGGAAGGAGTGATATTTAACAGAACCTTGGGACAAAGTGAGGCCGGTGTGACTTCATACATGAAAGTAGAAGTGGTATGACTCTGCATTTAAGCAATAAAAACAAATAATAATTTAGATTTTTTATAAATAATGTATCGGTAGAGTATAAGACTTCAGAGTATTTTATTCCATTTCTTGCTCTGTAGTAGTAAAAATTCTAAATAATCTTGAGAATGCAAAATTAAGAATACTTAAAAAATTAATTCAAATAGAATATTATTTGCATTTTATTTTGAAATCAGATGTGATTTATTTCAATCACATCTGATGGTTTCTTATGCTAAGAAATTATTCAAACTCGAAACAGTGGATTTAATTTCTAAGTATTTTAAAAAATGAATTTTAGTTTTCTTACAGCCTCTGAATGAAAAGCATTTCATGTCTAATTTAACATTGCAAAGAAAGATAATTAATAATGCAAAATATTATAAATCCATGCGAAAAAACTGTAATTGAAAAATTTTCATACACACCAAAGATGCTGAATAATTGTGAATTAATAGAATTACCAAACTTTATTTTACTAAAGGCACCATATAATACTTCAATGTTTAATATTGCCTGGTTAAAGAAAATTGAAGAGAAAAGTTATTGTAGAGTTTTCTCCAAATTCTTTTGCCTTATGGATTGGACCAAACTCATTTTCTTAAATTTCTGAAGCTCAATTGAATGAATTAGATTTTAGCAAAGAAGCAAATGAAATAGGAATGATTTTGGAATTGAGAAAATATCTAGAAAATATATCGGTTAATGAAATATTTACTAGCATACGCTAAAAAACAAGGCTCAACTTAAATATGCTTAACAGCTTCTTCTCCTGAAGCAGTTAGTCTATACAATAAAATGGGCTTTTTAAATCTTGGAAATTATGAGTGTTATGAATATAAGAAAATTGGAAACTAATTATATAAAATGTTACTTTTATTATTTATAGAAATTTTTCTTCTTAAAGGAATGGGCATTTGCAGTTATAGCTTTTACGCTTATCAAGACATGCTATTCTCATTATATAGTTAGTGGTTTGAGTAAAAAAATAGTTATGCCCAGTTTTATTTTTATTGAACTCTATTGAACTTAATTTCCTTAAAACTTTTATCTTTTCATGTATACTATTGCCATCATGATCTAGTTTTGTAAAAGTAAAAATTCCACTTTTAAAGTTATCCATTACATTATAAATAACATAGTAAAAAGAATCAGTTTTAGAATCATGCTTAAGGAGCCAAGTAGGGTAAAAATTATCAACTTCAGGGCTATTTTTAACTCTTTCTATACTAAACTTTTTATTATCAAAATATTTATCGTTCCACAAATTAGATTCTGTATTTTCTGAACAATTATTTTTTACTTTACTTAAATTTATTGCATTATCTGAATACACATTTAAAATATATTTTCCATTTTCTATACATTCACTTTCCCACTTTGTATCAACTGGTAAGTTATAAGCAAAAGCAGAAGTTGACATTAAAGAAACTAGAGTGATTAATTTCATATTATTTAATCTCCATAAATATTTATTAAAATAGATTAAACTACCTATTCTATTTTAAATAAGTCTATTTAATATGAAATATTTGTCAATTATTTAAATAATACAAAATATTTATAATGGTTATGGAGATAAATATCATATATAAAAAAACATTAATTTTTACTAAAATTTTTAATTTAAAAAAATAAACACTGCACAAAAAAATAAATAAATTTTATTCATAAAAATTAGATATTAAGAGGACCATTTTTCTTATTGCTAGTTATTTTAGAATGTTTTTTAACAGTAATAAAATCATAAAAATAAATAATTATTCAAATTCTCAAAACATATGCAACTGTTTCATATAAGAATTCAACCTTACCATCTTTTTGATGCTCATTAAAAAGTCTTTGAGTTTCAGAAACAAAACGTTCATATTTTGGATTGTCTTTTGGTGGAGAGTAGGAAGTTGAAAGCATACGACCTAATAGCTCATCTTTCGTTAAAATTTGTTTAGTTGGAATAGAGAATTTTTCAAACTTTTGCGGAAAAAGTTCTGCTAATATTTTCTCATCTTCAATATTTTCAATTTTGATAGAGAGAAAATCTATAGAGTCTTCAATAAATACTTTATGAATACCAGACATAAATGCAGATTTTTTATAATCTTTTTTATTCCAAACAATGACCACTTTACCACGCGGTTTTAAAACCCTTCTCATTTCTGCGGCCGTTTCAGCATTGGAAAACCAGTGCAAAGACTGCGCACAAAAAACAAAATCTATAGTCTTTTCTTTAAGAGTTGTGTTAAATGAGGTTGCATCTATACTTGTATATGATTTTAGTTTTTTAAATGAATTCTCTGCAATAGCTCGCATTTCAGCATTTGGTTCAATTGCATAAACACGACATTTATTCTTTAATAAAAGTTTAGTAAACTTACCAGTACCGCCACCAAATTCAGCACAAACGCTTTTTGAACTGAAGCCATAGCGGTCTCGCAAAAATTTTATTATTTCATCTGGGTAAGTAGGTCTATATTTTGCAAAGTCTTTTGCTTTACCTGAAAATCTATCAGAGGTGTCGAGAAATGCCATAAAATTTTCCTTTTCATAAAAGAGAAAAACAGACACATTTTGACTTAAAATTATTTTCCAATACAAAAAGTTGAAAATATTTTTTCGAGCACATTGTCCAAATGAATTTCACCCACAATTTCTTCTAATGAATGTCGTGAATGATTTATTAAAGAAGCAATTTTTTCTGGATAATCACGCACTGAAATTAACTTTCCACACTCTTCTAAAGTACTAATTGCATTGAAAACCTTATCTTTTTGTCTTACAGAGATAAGAGTAGGGTTTTCTTTTTTATTAACAGCGCCCGTAAAAACCTGATGATATTCGACTAAAACTTTACATAACTCTTGATTTTCTGCCAAAGAAATTAATATTAAATGCTCATAAATACATTTTTTAAAGCTTAAATCTTTAACAATTATACTAAAATTATCATTAAACTTTTGAATCATTTTTAATTGAGCATCCGAAAGTAGATCTTGTTTACTTATTACTAAGATAATTTTTTGATCTTCAGTTAACCTAACTTCATCGCAAAAATGTCCTACTTCAGACAATATATGAGTCTGAATTTGAGTACAATCTAATTCATGAATATCGATAACTAAACAAATGACATCTGCTCCTAAAGCAGATTTTAAACTGCGTTCCACTCCAATTTTTTCAACTTCATCCGATGTTTTACGAATTCCAGCCGTATCGAGAAGAACGAAGTCTTTATTTTGAATAACAAGTCTGTCTTCAAGCACATCGCGGGTTGTCCCAGGAATGTTCGTTACAATAGCGCGGTCATAACGCAACAATGAATTGTACAGACTTGATTTTCCGGCATTGGGCTTACCTGAAAGAACAACTCTCACACCTTCACGCATTTTCAAGCCACTGGAAAAAGTTGAATGCAACTTCTCTAAACGCTCTAACACAACTTGTATTTGCGGTAACAACGAAGCAGGTTCATATTCTCCCACTTCATCTGGTGCAAAATCAATGTGCGCTTCAAGATAGGCTAAAATATTTATAATTTGCCCTCTAATTTCTTCGGTTTCACGTGATAAAACACCCTCCACCGTATTGCGTGCAAGCTCAATGCCTCCTAATGTTTCAGCATGAATAAGTTGGTTAATTCCTTCAGCTTGAGCTAAATCTATTTTTCCATTTAAAACAGCTCTTTGTGTAAACTCCCCTGGTTCGGCATCACGCATACCAATTGATCTTAATAAACTTTGTAATTTTGCTGAAATCAATGGATTTCCATGCACTGATATTTCAACTATATTTTCACCTGTATAGCTTTTTGGAGCAGGAAAAAGAGTTAAAACGACATCATCAATTTCATTATTGTCTTTATCAATAATAAGGACATAACGAGTGTGAGCTTTCCCCTGAGATTTCTCAGCTAATTGAGTAAGATTTAATTGTTTGCGAGTATTTGGCAACACTACATAAGGAGAAAGAATTTCAAAAATATTTTCTCCAGAAATACGGTGTAAATGCAAAGCGCTTCTGCCGATAGGTGTGGCAAGTGCAAAAATCGATTGAAAATGAAAGTTCAATTCTACGTCCTTAGATCTGTTTACTTTTTATAAAAAACTTTATTCATCTTTTAGAGGTGATGAATTAAATTTTTCTTTTTCATTTTTAGGATTGATATCTTTTCCATCACTTAAAGAAACAGCTCCCGCACGTTCAATGCTATCTTGACGAGCCGTATTGTGTTTCATTTTTTTAGGATGAAACTTTCTTTTTTGTTTTAATGGTGGCCTAAAAGACTTTTCAGAGCCATTATTCCTATTCGTGTTTTGATCGATATTATTTTTATTTAATTTTTTTTCTGTTGAATAAATAACGAGCCTGCGCTTATCTCCTGCTCCCACGCTGCGTGTTGCAACACCGTTAAAACCATCTAAAGCAAGATGTATAATTCTTCGCTCTTGGCTGCTTTTAGAAGAAAGTATTACGCTTTTCCCTGTTTTTCTAACTTTTTCAGCAAGAGAACGCGCCATTCCAATGAGTCTTTCTTCACGTTTTTCAGCAGACTCCCCGGCATCTAAACTGATTCTTGATGAGATATCTCCAAGTTTCTTTTGCGCAACTCTTTTAAAAACATGTTCAAATGCCAATGAAAGCCTATCGCTTTTGCTCAAAAAACGCTCAATAAATTCATCAGAAACTTTAACAACAGCTTCATTTTCATTGGTAACTGTTTGTATGTTTTCTAAAGAAACATCAAACGCAGAGAAAAAAAGTTTTTTATAATTATCAAATAATTCTTCAACTCCAGCGCTTTTCATATTTAATAAATTACGTGGTATATAATTTTCAGAGTTATATGAAGATTTTACATTTACAGTACTTTCATTCTCAATTTTTTTCTGAGGTCTTTCTTTTTTAACAAATTCGTTCACAGCTTTGCGTGTTTGTGTATTTAAACTTACACTTTGTGTTTTTACCGAAGAAGTTTTACTCAATGCTTGTCTAACAACTTCACGCGCAGCTGCTTGTAGATCTTGCTTAGCGGTTTCAACCCAAGCTTCGATACGAACGGAACGAGAAAATAATTTTGAAAAGAAATTTCCAGATGATTGCTGAATAATATTATAACAAAGTAAGGATTTATCTGTAGAAAATGTTTTTGCAGCTTCTGCAAGAGCCTCCTCAAGGTTTTTCCCAGTAAATTGCCGTTTATCCATGAATACTCCGTAATTCGGGATTTATTTTTAATCCCCTCAAATGTAAAATGAGGGGTTGAACTGATTTAAAGCTCCAAACTCAAAAAATACTCATTTTAAAGAATACTTTATTTTGCTTGAACTTTCTTGTAGTGACGTGTCAGGAACGCCTGCCGAATCATTGATATGATTGTATTCGTTATCACATAGAGTGCCAAACCGGATGGATAGAAAATCATGAAGACCGAGAAAAGAATAGGTAAAATTTTCATCATTTTTGCTTGAGTTGGATCCATGGAAGGCATAGGCATCATTTTTTGATAGCCAATCATAAGAATTGCCATCAAAAGTGGAAGAACGAAATAAGGATCTGCTTGCGTTAAGTCCTTAATCCAAAAGAAAAACGGAGATTGACGAAGATCAAATGTATTACGCAAACAGGTATCAAGTCCAAAAAATACAGGAATTTGTGGCAGCAAAGGCAAACATCCACTTAATGGATTGACACCACTTTTGGACATAAGAGACATCGATTCACGTTGCAATGCCTGTTTATCATCTTTATATTTTTCTTGTAAGGCTTTAATTTGCGGCTGAATAAGCTGCATTTTTTGCGCAGAAGAATAACCTTTAATTTGCAGTGGTAAGAAAAGAATATTGATACAAAAGGTCAAAACAATAATAGCGAGTCCCCAGTTTCCTATTAAATTATGTAGGAAAAACAACACATGATACAATGGACGCGCAATAATTTTGAAGAAGCCATAATCAATCGTTTGGTATAAACTATATTGATCAAAATCTTTTAATACAGTCTCATTTTTTGGCCCAAAATACACTTTATAATTAAAGTTAACAGATTGACCAGGCATTAAATTAACAGGTTGTTTAACCCATGCTTCATAAACTGTTTGATCAATTTCAGAAAGTCCATCTTTTCTTAAAACAAATCCTGTACGGGCTACTTCAAAATTAATAGGTGAATGAAACTGTGGAATCACAGTGTTCATCCAATAATGAGAATCCGCAGTAATCCATGTGGGCACAACTCCAACATCTGATAATAAAACTTTATAAGAGGCTTCTGCTTCAAACGGAGTCAACACTCGATTCACATCACCATTTGGCAACCTCAGTGCAGCACCATGAAACTCAGCTGAGTGTGAAGAGAATAAACCACCTGAGTTCTTATTGTCAGATGTCGCACCTAATTCAAAATCAACATTTGTAGTTTGTTGAAATTGAGAGTTATTTTTAACTATAATATTAAACTCTCCATTATAATCTTTATCAGAAAAATGGAATGTTCTTATGATTTCAAGGCCATTTGCTCTTTGCGTAATCTGTGTCAAACCTTCTGGAGTTTTGACAATACGCGCAGGTTGATTACGAAGATCAGTTGTTCCAATGCGAAAACCATAGGCCTTACAAATATTATAATTTTGAACAACAGACACAGGAGTTGGATCATTATAAGCAACTTTTTCTCCTACTAAACTATTGTTCCCAAGACATCCACCCACTGGGGTGAATTCAAAAGTTGCATAAGGAACCTTAACAAGAAGATCTGTAGGATTAGCAACAACCAAAGGTAAGTTTTGTGAGGAAGAAGCTGTCGAGTTTGCTTCAATTGGCTGAGGAGTAGGAGTGTTTTTCAACGCTTTATTAGTGCTTTGTGCGCTTTCTGACTCTTCTTTATGCAGTTGTGCTTGCTGTTGGTTCTGTTGCTCAATTGCTGTTTGTTGTTGTTTTATATAATAACTTTGTGCATAAAAATATCCACCAAATAATAAAAACAAACCTAACATTAAACCTATTGTTTCTTTTTTCACTTCAGAATCCCGTTCTTTACTGTGTTAAACAACTATGGGAGATCAACTCCACCTCTATGAAAAGGGTGACATTTACAAACCCTAACGACCGATTTACCAAAACCTTTAACTGCCCCATACTTTTGAAATGCTTCAAGACTATACTGGGAACAGCTCGGATAAAACCGACATCTTGAGCCGAGTGCAGGAGAAATACACTGCTTATAAACTCTAATCAAGAAAACAAAGAAAAGAACAAAGAATTCATTCAACTTTTTTAAAATCATACTTTTTGTTCCAGAGTGAATGAACATTTTTTGACTGATTTTTGTAAAGCATAATTTATCGCTTTTAACAAATCTTCCCATGGAGCTTCGAGAACATTTCTATTTGCCATAAAAAGCAGTTGAATATCAATCCCACTTGGCAATTCAAACGATTTTAAACACTGATTGAGTGCATTTTTTAATCTTCTACGCACTCGATTTCTTTTTACGGCTCTTTTATGCACTCCTTTTTTTGAAGCTACGATGGCAAATTTAAAAGATTTGTTTGCATCTGAGCGTTTATGAAATGACATGTAAGTTAAAAAATACTCTGATCTGGATTTAGTTGCATTTGCATAGAATTCAGAGAAATTTGTTATCTTTGATATTGTTAAAATAGCTTCACTACACATTTTTAGGTGTTGTCCTTTTTGGCACTCTTTTCACAATTTAAGGATGATACTCGATATGCTGACTTTATATAAATAATAAAGGAGTCACAGTCGAGGAACACATGACAGGGCTCAAATACAAACTAATACGTCAGTATATGGCAATCTTGCTTTCAAGACTTATCTTACAGTTGTTCCTTATTGCAACTCTTGCTTTCGACTTTCCAATTTTTCCTCAATCACTTGAAGTTATTGGAAAACTAGCAAACATCATCGGCAAAGCAGAAGTAGTTCGCTCAGGAAAAACCTTGCCAGCCGAAAAAAACATGCCAATTTTTGAAACTGATGATCTTATTACATATGATAAAACTGCAATTAAAATCGAGTTTAATGATGGCAGTAATTTAATGGCATTTCAAGATGCAAAAATCAAGATATCAGAATATCGGATTAAAGCTAAAGGCAAGGATTCTAGTGATTTAAAATCTGCTATTGAAGTCATCAAAGGAAAAGTGCGCTTCTTTGTCAAACCACAAGAAGATGCTAAGGTCGACGCGAAATATAAAACTTCTAATTCGGTGATGGGAATTCGTGGTACAAGTGGTTTCATTGATACTTCAAGCGTTGGCAACACACAAATCATAATCACAACAGGTACTGTTGAAGTCACAAGCCTTGCTGACCCAACCAAATCCGTAGTCGTGCCTGCAAATAAATACACAGAAGTTATTGAAAATAGACCTCCAACACAACCAAAAACAGCGCCTCCTATGATTATCAATCGCTTAAATGCAGAGGCCACTATGGTCGATCCTAATTTCAAAGAAAGCGAAAAACCAGCCCCTAAACCAGAAGGAGCTCCTAAGAAAAAAGAAGAAAATCCTTCGAGTGGTTCAAACGATGGCAAACCACCTTCATCAGAAAAAAAGCAAGTCTTTAATACAGATGGCACTAGCACTGTCGTTAGCACAAATAATTCATTAAATGATGTTTTAGTGAGTCAAGGAAATCAACAATTGAGACCCAGTAATATTACAGATTTTGAACCAATTAAAAATACTTTAAAAGAAGTAAGCTCAATATCTGATCAAATAAATAGACAGATAAATACTATTATTGACACGAGTGCTGGTTTTGAGAAAACAAAAAATATTACTGTGAATGTAAATAGTCCTTCACAATGAAAGAGGGAAATAATATGAACATAAAAAAAATATTTCCAGAAACATATAAACATCTTAAGCTCATTGAAAAAAACTCTAAAGTAACAGAATTCTTAAACACTTCACTAGAAATTATTAGCACAAATTACGCGATTTACCCTCTCCAAAAAGACTATTTAATTATAGAAATATCCAATTCTTATCAACACTTTGGATTTAGTTTATTTGCTAATACAAGTATTCATTTCATTGCCAGTGAACTGCACTCTGTTACTGGAGTAGAAAATGGTGTGATTCTAAACTGGCTCAATATTACTGCAGATCTTATTTTACAAGATTTAGCATTTCCGACAAAAGAGAATATAAATGATAAAGAAAAACTAGAACAAATTTTTTCCATCGAATTTATTAAAAGAATTTTCTGTTCTGAAAAAGAAGAAGATTACTTGACTGGAATGAGTGTTTTTTCAGGAGATATAATTGAAAACATTAGAAAAATATCAAGAGAGAAAATAGCAAGAATAACCACAAAGAAAGAATATGAATGGAATGATACAGTACTTGAAAGTCATGAATTTTTCCTAGACAATTATCCACATATTAAAAATACATTGTTTAATTTTCTTTTCCAACTTCATACAGATCCATTGTCTCTTTTATCTTGGAGACTTGAGTCATTTATCTCTTTTATTGATAAAAAAGAAGGTTCTATTTTCATTTTGAGAGAAAATAATCTTAATAAAAAAACAGATCCCAAAAGAATTATGGCCATAGTTTCTTTACTTGTTCCTCATAGTGATGAAACAGGTAATCTTTTACTTCCACATTCCCCTATTTCTGTAAGTCAAATTGCTCGTCTTTTCTCCCCAGGATTTAAATCAGATAAATTTCAAATTGATATTTTAAAAAACTGGATAAATATTAATGATAATGATGGTTTAAAAAGAGAAATTGAAATTTTACTCGAAACGGGAGTTGAGTATGGATTGTTTTTTAAAGTTCCCAATGGACAAAAAGGATTTTCCTATGGTTTAAGTGACAATGGCCTTAAAATTATTAAACCTTTTCACTCAGTACTGACAGATACCATCTTAAAAAACTCCATTGACCATCTATAAAATCACCACTACTTTGGGCGAGTGAAAAATAATTTTCACTGGATTCCTGAGGATATAATTATGCCACGCCCCGTTGTTGATTTTGACGAAACAAATGAATTTTATACAATTAAAGTAACAAAACCAAGTCTCCGCTATATAGACTTTTTTTTAAAATTAAAATGTGCTGGTGAACTTATTTCAACAGGGTTTTATCCAAATGCAAAGGAAATTTCTGAAACACAAGGGGTGTTTGAAGGAGCTCGTCATAAATTAAAATTAAACTATAAAGACAGCGACGTTGCAATTGTTGTTGTCGGCGATGGTTACAATCCACGCACAGGCTACTATATTGCGTGTATGACCCAGTGGAGCGTATTTTCTGTTGATCCCGCAATGCAGCGCGACTATGAAAAAATAGTACAATTTATAAATGAAAGAAAAAACTTATCTATCTTTCCTTCACAAATCGAAGACTGCAAAATAGATCTGAAAAAATATAAAACTATTGTTTTACTTTTTGTTCATTCGCATGCGAGTTTAAAAGCAAGCTTAAATGCTTTACAAACGAATGAATCAGCTCAAATACATGCTGTATCCATGCCTTGTTGCTTTGATGATGATCTTGGAATTCCACATGATATTAAATTTGATGACCCATTTGTTGTTTCAGTTCATCGTTCAATCTTTATCTATAAAAACATTAAAATTGAAAATATATAGCTATTTATCTTCAAATGCCTTTGTCATTGCATCAATCACTCTTTCCCTATCTATCGCTTTCTTATTTGATTGATCCGTATCATCTAATTTCCCTTGCATATTTAATTCTTTTTGCATAGCCAAAAGCAAATTTGTTGATTTATTTACGGGTATTGAAAAAATAAAAAACCATATTATTCCAAAAAGAATAAAGAGCGATAAGTATTTGAAAAATGTCAACATGCGCAAATCTCCTTACACAATTATCTTAACAACTGTAAGGTGACATGAGTACGTCAAATATTTGATTTAGGCTTTTCTTGTCGATTTTATTTATAAAATATTTGAGCTATTGCAAATATGAATATTTTTCATTTTCATTTCAGAAATTGCATTGCTTATATCATTTTTTTGAATATTTATTCCACGACATCCGTCTATAATTAAATAAGTTGTAAAGTTTAAATTTATAGAATCAATAGCTGTAAATTTTACACAATACTCTGTTGCTAAACCCATAATATAAATATCTGTTGCAGAAATTGATTTTAGATACTCACCCAATCCTGTAGATGTTTTGTGATCATTATCAAAAAAACCGCTGTAGCTATCCACTTCAGAATTTTGTCCCTTCTGAAAAACTCTCATGATTTTTTGAACATTTAAATTTGCCGCAAAAGATGCGCCATTAGAATTTTGTATGCAGTGATTTGGCCAAAGCATTTGTTCAACTTCATTGAGTTTAACAAATTCACCAATATTTTTACCAAAATGATTTGTAGCAAAACTTTTATGATTTTGCGGATGCCAGTCTTGGGTAGCAATTATTTCAGAAAAGAATGAATTTGAATTTTCCATTAAAAGATTAGCAATGGGAATAACTTCATTCCCTTGAGGAACAGCCAGAGCTCCCCCTGGAAGGAAATCATTTTGGAGATCAACTAAAAGGAGAATATTTTTTTTCATCTTATCCTAAACTTAATTTTTTAATACTTTACTGGGCTCGATCATATAAAGATCAAAAGAGCTTGTGTTATCAAGCGGGTTCTTACCTGTATAACCTCCAACATACTTTTTGACAAGATGCACCGAAACAGCTGTGTATAAAGGAACAATTGGATATTCATTCATGGCATATGACAGAGCTTCTTCAAAATATTTTTTTCTCTTTTCAACATTCATTTCGTAATCTGCTTTTTTTAGCATTTTATCGAATATTTCACTGCGATATTTTGCATTATTTTGAATATTATCGCTGCGCAAAAGATCTGCAAAAGTATTTATATCGTTATAGTCTGCATTCCATCTATCAAAAGCAACTTGAAAATCACCTTTTTGTCTTGTTTTTAAGAAAACCTTCCACTCCTGATTTTCAAGTTCAACTTTAACACCTAGATGATCTTTCCACATAGAAGCAACCGTGAGCACAAGTTTTTTAAAATTTTCGTTAGTGCTGTAAAGAATTTTTAATGTCAATGGATTTTTCTCTGAATATCCAGCTTCTGCATATAGTTTTTTGGCAGTTTTAATCCGTTCTTGCATGGATAAATTTGACCAACTGTACACATTCAAATTATAATTTTTTACCCCTTGCGCTGCAATATCATTCGAAGATATTTCTCCTCTTCTTGTTACCTTTTGTGTAATAACATTTCTATCTATAACTAAGTTAAGTGCTTCTCTTAATTTTAAATTATCTTTAAAAGGCTCAACTTGATTATTGAAACTAAAAAAATAGCTTGCTAAAAAAGCGTCACTGCGAACCTCACTGCCAAGTTTTTTCTTTAATTTATCAAATTGATCGGTAGATATATCATTAGTCATATCCAGCTGACCTGAAAGGTACATCTGTTCTTCGGTATTTACATTTTGAATTGGAAAATAATTAACTTCTTCGATAACTGTTTTATTTGCATTCCAATAGTGAGGATTTTTTACCATAGTTAACTTATCACCTACACGCCAATATGTAAGCATATAAGCTCCATTGGTAACTAATTTTCCAGGTTGAAAATACTGCTCTCCATACTTTTCCATTACTTTTTTATTGATTGGGGAAAAGTTTCTCATGACTAAAGTATCTAAAATAGCGGGGTTTTTTCTTGCAAGTTGAATTTGTAGAGTATAATCATCAAGCGCTTTTACACCCAAAGATGAAACAGGAATTCGCCCCTCATTCACCTCTTCTCCATTTTTTAAAGCAATTGTTAAAAATGCATAAGTAGAAGCCACTTTAGGATCAGACAATCGCTGTATACCATAAACATAATCATGTGCTGTTACTGTATCACCATTTGACCATTTTGCATTCTTACGTAAATGAAACGTATAAGTAAGACCGTCAGGAGTAATTTCCCATTTATGAGCGCCTGCAGGACGTACTATTCCTTCATTATCATCACGCACCAGTCCTTCAAACAAATCAATTGCAATGTTGTTACCTTGCTTGTCTTCAACTTTTTGCGGATCAAGTGTTGGAAGTTCCGCGCCGTTACCTTTATTAAAAATCTGTTTTTTCGCTAAAACAACATTTTTAGGAACATCTGCTGCATAAGAATAAGAAGAAAATAACAATGCAGCTAATATACTTGAAGAGATAAGCTTATTTTTAGAAACGACCATAACGAGAGTCTCCAATACTGTTGTACCTTTTTAAAATGCAGTGCAAAAGTATCATCGTTTTTTTTGGCCGTCTAGCCTATTTTTGACTATTAATAAAAAAACTCTCAAAGTGAGTCCGTTTGAGAGTTTTATTTAATATTTAGAACTTTAAAGAGAGCCTAATTTGCTCTCCGCCCACGCTCTAAATCTTCTTGATGACGCAAAGAATAAAGAGCCCAAGGTTGAATTTGTAGACGTTTAAACCCAATTGGGTCACCCGTACCTTCACACAAACCGTAAGTTCCATCATTTGCATCAATTTTTCTAAGAGCTTTCTCAATAAGAGAAAGTTTATTACGTTCAGCTTCGGCAAGTTTCATATTTACTTCTTGATCGGTTTCGACTGAGGCAAGATCGGTTTCATCAGAGATATCATCACGACTTATTTCATATGCGCCTTCAGTTTTGCGAGCATGTTCTTTAGCATAAAGATCATCACGCAGTTTTACAAGTACAGATTTGAGTTGAACAATCTCTTCACGAGTCAACTCTTGTGGTTGGGAAGGCATCTTAGGTGGCATCGTTTTTCGTACTCCTACACAACACTGATACCAAAAACAAACATTGGTATGACTTTATGAGATGCAAATAAAAACATCAAATGTCTAAATTCGCCTTTTAAAAATTGATATGGTTTACCACATCGGAAAATTGACATACACTAAACCATTACCAATAGTCTAGGGATACTAAACATACTCTTTTTGATTACCTAATCAAAGAGCTTAAAGGAATATCATCTTATGCTAAGTCGCTTTGTAAGCCAAGAATTAATTGATTGCTTAAATTTTGTCGGAGGGAATTGGCTGAAGCCATCAGAAGAGCTATCGCAAATTAAAAATCCTCATACAGGAAAAGCAATTGCACGAACATATAGAAGCAATGCGCAAGACATTCATAAAGCAGTGGTAGCTGCTAAAGCAGTTCAAAAAGATTGGGCACAAATGAGTGTTCGGGAAAGGGCACACATTTTAAATCAATTTAGAGGCTGGATTTTAGAAAATCTTACCCTACTCTCGCAAACAATAAGTGATGAATGTGGAAAACTTCCAAAAGAAGCTCAAGATGGACTTCTTAAAGGTATAGAAATTCTCGAATTTGCAATAAGCTTACCTTGTAGTGAAAAACTCTATAAAATACCTGTTTCACGCGGAGTCAGCTGTGAATACAAAAGAGAACCTTTAGGCATAGTTGCAGGAATAACGCCAAGTAACTTCCCCGCAATGGTCCCCCTCTGGATGATTCCAAATGCTTTGATTGTTGGAAATTGCTTTATTTGGAAACCTTCCGAAAAAACCTCAATTACTTCTTTATTAATAGCAGAAGGATTAAAAAAATCAGGTTTACCAGATGGGGTTTTAACAGTGGTTCAAGGCGATAAAGTAACAGTCGAAGCACTTTGTGAACACGAAGATATTAAAGCAGTTGCCTTTGTAGGTTCAACTCCCGTTGCAAAAGATGTTTATAAAAGAGCAACGGCCCAAGGCAAAAGAGCACTGACTTTAGGTGGCGCAAAAAATCATATTATACTAATGCCTGATGCAGATAAAGAAACTACCGCTGATGCTATTCTTGCGTCTTTCACAGGCTGTGCAGGTCAGCGCTGTATGGCTGCAAGTGTTTTACTTGCTGTAGGAGAAGTTGATTTAATAATCAATTCTCTAGTCGATAAAGCGAAAGAGTTTCAGCCTAAAGTAAACATAGGTGCAGTTATAACTAAAGAATCTCTTAATAAATTAACAACTGCAATTGGAACAGCTCAAAAAGAAGGAGCAAAAATTTTAGTTGACGGACGTAAAGTAACAATTGCAAAAGAGTATGAAAATGGCAATTGGCTCAATCCAACGATACTAGACAACGTCTCTCCTCAAAGTTTTGCTGCAAAAGAAGAATTATTCGGTCCTATTTTATCTATTATTCGTTGCAAAAATTTAGAAGAAGCAATAGCAATTGAAAATAAAAATCCTTATGGAAATGCCGCCTCGGTTTTTACAACTCGAGGCGATGTAGCAGAATTTGTTTCTGAAAATGCAAGTGCAGGAATGATCGGAATTAACGTTGGCATACCTGTCCCTCGTGAGCCTTTTTCCTTTGGTGGAATAAATGCTTCTAAATTTGGGCATGGAGATATCACGGGCGAAGGAGGCATTGAATTTTGGAGTAACAGAAAAAAAATAACGACAAAATGGATTCAGCAAAAAAGCAAAAACTGGATGTCTTAACACTGCTAGGAGAATAAAATGGCAATTACAAGTCATGTTCTTTTAACCTCTCACCCAGCAAGCATTTTTAAACAAGCAGCTCCTCTAAATTGGGGAGAAAGCACTCCGATTTTACGTGGTCCGGTAGTCGCTTCTTTAACAAAAAGAGAACATAGAAACTCCATAGGCACGCACAGCGGCAGCTACACAGTTTATAGAGCTTTAGCAAATGCGTCTGGGGCATTGACCATGGATCACAAACCTGACCTCACAAATACCTCACCATTTACAAACATTGGTCCGTTTCCTTCTTGGGGAGATCCTGAAAAAATTGTGAGCCTTGACCCTTGGGGAGCGCAAGTTGCAGACGTTTTTAAAAGTTTTTACGAAAAAGGATACGACATTAGGCCAACAATTGCAATAACAACTGCTCATATAAATATGCCAGAAATAAATCAAGCAATTGATTCAGGGCGGCTCCATATTGACAATAAAATAATCACCAAAAACAAAGATGTTGTTGTCACTAAAGCTGCTATTGACCCAGTATGGTATTTACCTGGCATTGCAAAAAGGTTTCATGTTTCGGAAGGTGATTTACGCCGCGTCCTTTTCGATCAAACAGGCGGTATGTTTCCTGAACTTATCACTCGAAAAGATTTAAAAATACTTCTCCCTCCAATAGGCAGTACATCCGTTTATATGTTTGGCAATGTTGAGCACATTTCCGATTTATCTAAAAAGCTCACCGTGCGTATACATGATGAATGCAACGGCTCCGACGTGTTTGGCTCAGATATTTGCACCTGTAGGCCCTACCTAACCCACGGAATTGAAGAATCTATTCGCACGGCACAAGAAGGTGGTTCGGGTGTTATCGTTTACTTTAGAAAAGAAGGACGTGCACTTGGTGAAGTGACAAAGTTTCTCGTTTATAATGCACGTAAAAGACAAGAAGGTGGAGACAGCGCTGCTACTTATTTCCATCGCACAGAATGCGTTGCAGGTGTACAAGATATGCGTTTTCAACAACTTATGCCTGATGTTTTACATTGGCTTGGAATAAAACGTATAGACAATCTCGTATCTATGAGCGATATGAAATACAATGCTATTATTGAAAGTGGAATTGAAGTTATACGAAGAGTATCCATTCCTGATGAACTCATTCCTCAGGATGCCCAAGTAGAAATGGAAGCCAAAAAAGCAGCTGGCTATTACACTGAAGGCAAAACAAAGGATGCGACTGAACTCAAAAAAGTGAAAGGACGCAATCTTAATGAGTGAAAATTTGATTGATTATAGTGGAGATATTAACGATCTTGAATATATATTTTCTCCTGAAACAATAAGAAAAAAATCATTAGAAATTTATAATTTATCCATTGAAAATAAAACTCAATTTCTAATTCATTTAAATAAAATTGATGAAGTTTCAAAGTATGTCATAGATGTTACTTTAAGTAATTATCCAAAATTAAATATTCCATTTCATTCACGCTGGAATCATTTTAATGTAGGAAATATTGATCGCGTAGCAGAACTCAAATTAATGCTCGAAAAACAGACTTCTACTCAACAGACAAAAGCAAAACTTGATCTTGTGGTGATCAGTGTTTTACTCGATGCAGGTGCGGGCATGCGCTGGCGTTATTTAGAACAAAAAACAGGGAAAGAATACGCTCGCTCAGAGGGCTTGGCAGTGGCCAGTTTTCGTTTATTTCTTGCTGGTTTTTTTTCCATGGATAAAAAAAATCCGCTCAGAGTCGATGCTGAGCGTCTTTTGAGTATCAGCGAAAATGAATTCATAGAAGGATTTCAAATTTCAGAAAAAAACCCTCTTATTGGTATTGAGGGAAGATTAAAGCTCTTGCACAACTTAGGACATGCTCTGCACAATGATGAAGATCTCTTTGGCAGTGAAAATCAGCGCATTGGAAATATGCTTGAATATTTTCAAGAGAAATCTCCTTCTGGAAAAATTTCTGCCGCCTTTATTTTAAGAACTTTGCAACAAGGACTTGGTTCAATATGGCCAGGAAGAGCCACAATCAATCAAATTAACATTGGAGATGTTTGGAATTACTCCCCTCTAGGAGAAGGTCTACAAGCTTTGATTCCATTCCATAAACTCTCACAATGGCTGTCGTATTCGCTTTTTGAACCATTGACCGATGCAGGCTTAAATATCACGCACATTGATTCTTTAACAGGTTTAGCAGAATACAGAAATGGCGGATTGATTTTAGACTCTGGCTTAATTTCATTAAAAAATAAAGAGGAGTTTGATAAAATCCATTTGCCAAGTTCAGAACTTATTATAGAATGGCGAGCTCTCACAATAACTTTTCTTGATGAAATTGGTAAAAAGGTAACAGAGCTCTTGGGTAAAAAGCCTTCTGAATTTCCTTTAGCACGTGTTTTAGAAGGTGGCACATGGTGGGCCGGAAGAAAAATGGCAGAACAATTACGCAAAGACAAAAGCCCTCCCCTTAGAATAAATAGCGACGGAACTGTCTTTTAATTATTTATATAAATAACTTTTGGCACAGTCGTCACTTTATATTTTTCACGAATTTTTTTAGAGGTATCTATAAAACAAGAGTAACTTTCAAGTGAAAATTTTTTTAAAACATTGTCAGCTTTTTTTTCAGGATCAAAAATATTAATTAAAATCACTTGCTCTTTTGTTGATTTTTCCTTCTTTATTTTTTCTAGCTCGTCTTTACAATCTGCACACCATGTAGAAAAAAAAACAAGTTTCACCTTTGCTTTTTTTTCTACTAAGTGAGCAATATCTTTATCGTCGCCAACTATACATTTTGCATAAGCTAATACAGAATATTTAAGAAAGAAAAGTATAAATAAAAGATGAATGATTTTTTTTAACATAATACACTTATTAAGGTCAATAAATAAGAAATACCTGCAAAACTTGCTGGTTTTGCAGACAAATAGTTGTCAATAAATTAATTGAAATACATTTTTTTCGCAAGGATTTAATTAGAAAATTGTTCTTTCATATGAAAAAGCAATGGAGTCAGAAGTGGTTTGACTCGAGTTTGTAAATACTCCTAAATCACCCTCATATGCTCCACCAAGTGTATAAGATAAACGCCAAGTATCTTTATCAGATGATTTATATTTCACATTTGCAAATAGAGAATTTGATTGTGCTGGTTTCTTAACAATATATGATTGAGTGCCATCGTTATTATTTTGGTTTGTGATTTTCTCTTCACCTATATAATCAAGAATTGCACCGCTTTGTATAGATATATTGTGTTCTTTAAAAATATATCCTACCGTAAGAACTGTCGTATACTGTAAGTCTCGAGTTCTTTTTACCTGTGTCGTTGTTGAGCTTTCCTTACCACAACATGTTCTTCCTGCATTATTTGGTTGTCTATCGAAGGAGTATGTCACAAATTGTGCTGCACCAAACTGAACTGCAGACATACCAAACCAAAAATCAACCCCAGCGGTAACCTGGTGAAATCCATTGCCAACTGTTTTAATTGCAGAGGGTTCATTATCAACCATATTCTTTGCTAAACTTGGTTTGTAGCTCATAGCCAACTGAACTTGTGGGCGATAAGTGTTTGTAATATCCATATTTACTAAATTGTAGCGTCCTGCTAAAATAGGATCACCCATTAGATATTGTTTATCTGCCATCCCCATTTCAGGAAAACCACGATCAATAGGACCTTGATTTTGCACTCCTGAGCCAGTCAAAGTCACAAAAGAATTTTCTGTCGTGCGATAGCCAATTGCCAGAGTTAAAGTACGCCGGGAAGTTATTTTTTGGTTAGGAATTTGTTCAGTAGAATCAGCCCCTTTAGCGCCGTAATCCATAAAATTTAAGTTTTCTGAAATTCCAAAATACATTTTTAAATTTTCATCTGGATTCAATACCAAAGGCGAGGTTGCACTTGATCCACAAGAAGAACAAGCTTTTGCATTTTGCATTAAAGAACAAAAAACAACTGAAATTATTATTGATAATACCTGATTTATCCTCATTTATTTTCCTTTTTATCCAAACAAATCAAACTCACTGCATAAGATTTTATGCAGGAGCAAGTTAGATATCATTTATTTTTTGATATACAATAAAATTGATGAAACAAATTGTTGCAGGAGATTATAAATATCTATATTATGAAGATAACCAATTAAATAAATTATAGTTTCTAATTTTAAATCGAATAATTCATATGGGCTTCTTGTTTAGCAATGAGTTCATTTACTTTTTGAAAAACCTTTGAAACTTCCCTATCAATAGCATTGCACTCAATGATATCATTTAAAAAATTTGAAATTTTATCTTTATTTTTATGCTTATTTTTCGAAAAAATTTTGGTCTCATTTAGCAATAAATTCTCTACATTTGAAATTCTTTCATGATTTTTAGAAATAAATTTTTGAAAAAGTTCAATAAGAAGATCTTTTTCGCTCCTTAATCTTTCGGTTAACAAAGCATATTCTTCTAAATTTAACGCTCGCGTGATTTCGTGGATAAGGAGTTCATAAGATAATGGTTTATCAAGTAAACCATAGACACCAAGCTGTAATGATTGAATGGCTTCTGATTTATTTGCAAAAGCAGACATAACTATAATTGGTTTTCTTATATTCAGTTGCCTAATTTCAGAAACAAACTTAAGTCCATCCATTTTAGGCATTTTTATATCGGAAATAATTAAATTTGGGACATCCCCTGATTTTATTTTTTTTAGGGCTTCTAAAGGAGAATTAAAAAGTACGATATTGATTTTTAAATGCAATAGGATAACTGCGGCCATAGAGTCTAGGAGATCCTTTTCGTCATCAACCATAAAAATAGTTTTATCCATAAAGTCATTTTGCATCCCCAAGCTCCTCTTATAAAATCAATTTGGAGTTATTTATAAGAAATAAATCACTCCTTTGAATTGGGTTTTTCTTTATCATCAGGAAACGAACTGCTAAAACTATAACTGCTCACAGTGTCATTTGCATTAAAACGGATTGTTAAGTCTTTAGTTAGACTTTCTGAAAATGCGGAATATTTATAATATCCATAAGAGTAGGTGCGGTAACCTGAATCGTATCCCATACGGAAAGGAGGGCCGAAAGCTTTTTCAATTTCGGTTTTAGTTGTTTTATCTGTTTTTATCCAGGTAACAGAACTTGGAAATGAACTGCCAACCGTTAAACACGAGGTTGTCAAAAATGCAGAGGAAAGAAAGCTTCCGAGATATATTAGTTTTTGCGATTTCATTCAAAATCCTTTATAAATTGAACACAATTTTTATTTGAAGGTAGAAATCATTTGAAGAAAATATTCCTTTATTGTTTCCTTATATGTCATACACCATTCTTTTCCTATGCACAAAGGGGTGCTTTAGATACCCAACAAAAATCCCCTATCGAAACACCATTGAGCCATTTCCCTAGTTACTTTGATGCTGGAATGACTCCTCCAAAAAAAGTTGTTTTTGACATTCCAACATTCCAACTCGATTATGGTGTTACTGAGCATTTTTCTCTTGGTACAAATGGGTTAACACTTCTTTTAGCAGCCTTTACTTTACAACCAACAGCTATTTTAAAAGCACGTTATCGCTTTTTTTCTTCACACAATGTAAGTTCCGTTATAACAGGCTATTTAGGCTATTTAAATTTAACAACAAATAATGCACCAGCTAACAATATTTGGTTATACAGTGGGACAAATAACACATCTTATTTTTTTGATGAGTATAATGTTCTTAATTTTCATACAACTGCTCTCTCATTTCATTCACAAACGGGTAATCCAAGCAATTTAAAATATTCTAAAATAGGAGTGGAAACGCTTGCTTTTGGAGTAAATTATTTACACTTTTTCTCTGAATCTTATTCTGCTGAAGGTCTTATTGTAGTGCCTGCTTATTTAAATTTAGAAATAGATAATCCAGAAAGCAATTCTTCCATCACTTTTACAAACTCTACTGTTAAATTTCCATTTTTTTTTAGATTTTTATTCAATTGGAAAACCGGACCAGAATCAGTCTTAAGTGGGGGGTATTGGAATTTTAGCAACCAATTTTATGGACCATGGTTAAGTTGGACTTTTATTTTATAACAAATAATAAGGAGTTTTTCATTTGAAAAAAAATTCAAAAAATATCAGCTTAATTCTATTTAACTTTATTTTATTATCTGCATGTACTCAAAAAAATAATATTCCAGGTCCACCTTTTAAAGCAAAAGTTATTCAATTAAATTTATTAAATGCATCACAACAAAGATCTGAAAATCCCACCTATATATTCGATATAGCAACTTATTCTACATTAACAGATATAAATAAATTAGATGGAAATTATTTTCAAATGATTTTGGGTGGAGAACTTGTTGTTAAAAATATATCAGGATCAATCATAACAGCCAAAAGTTTTTCTGGAGGAAATGCTCCTTTGCTCAGATACAAGGTTAAAAATGGGGCTGCGATTCCAAAAGATTATTTAACGGCTGCCATGCTTTCTTCTTATTATCAATTTGATTATTTAACAAATAACATTCAAACTATGACGGGTATTTCTTTAAGCTCAATAAATGCAAAATATGGAAAAATTAAAATTCTTTTTGAACCCAAAATTACAATTGAAAGCGATGGTTCAAATGCGGAAGTATCTGGAAAAACGAATGCTGCCTATATGCCCACTGCTCATCAATTTTTAATATACCAGCGATCCGCAATTGAAAAAATTCCTTTATCCTCTAATTTACAGGTCATTGCCCATGAATTTGGCCACGCAATTTGGGAATATTCCTTTGACAATGGTCTATCACAAGAATGCGATCGTATATCAAATGAATATGCCATTCGTGGTTTAAATGAAGGTTTTGCAGATATGTTAAGTTATACTCAGACAGGAAGTACAAATATTCTAAAGAATAGTTTAGATTTCAATAATATTGCAGAACAAAGAAATTTTTCAAGCATTAATTTTACTTATGATGATATTTACAATTCAAATACAGATACTCAAAATAATATTTGCACTGGAAGTTTTTATTGCATTGGAACACTTTTTGCAAAATCATTGTTTAATGCTCAAATTAATGTAAGTACTGATCAAACATCATTAACAGGCAGAAGTGCATTTATGACAAATATCGTATCAGCTTTATCCACGACAAAAGCAAATATGACTCAACTTCCAACCTTATTAAATGGATCAGACATTTGCAAAGTTATCAGTAATTCGAGTCAAAGCAATTATAATGGACTTATCTTGAGTTCTTTTTTTCAATCTTTTCTGTCACAGACAGCAATATCTTCAAATGCGGCATTACAAACAGCAATTTGTAATAATTTGAAAGCAAATTTTGGGGGCGTTGGCTTTATCTCTTCTGCACACGTTGGATGTTAACTTCAATGAAAATTATTAAATTTTTCCTTTTCATTTTATTATTAATATCCAATTCGAGCGCTTTTAGTCAATCCAATCGTTTTCAAATGGCCGTTGGAGGAGGTGTGAGTTTTTACCCTATACGAGATTTTGGAGAAAATTACTTTACACAAGTTGCTCCTGAAATCGTTATTTACGGTTATATTCCATTATTTCAAAGACTTTGGTTGCGTCCTGGGCTGCGGGCAAATTACTCATGGTTGCAACCCGAAATGCCACAAGCCATTCGAGTTGAGGAAAACGACCTAAAGTACGATATAGAAATAGGGTTGGTGGTCGATTGGATCATCCTCCCGAGTATAAGTTTTGGAATTGGAGGCATCTATCGACAAATCAGCTTAAAGACCCAATATCCTTTGGTTGTTCCAGTAGATGATGTCTCAGGAACTGATAACATACCGATGTTTCAGACACAATTAGGAATTGGTTTTCCCATTGCCAGTGGAATTGTTGTCATTGAACCTTATGGACGTTATGTGATTCTTGAGAATGACAAGCGATTTGCTTGGGGATATGGGCTAGAAGTGACCATGCAAATTTTTTAATATATAAATATTATTGAGTTTTTTTCTTGACGTTATTTTTCTCTTGCAAGTAGAGGCGTTCCATGAAACACTGGGAACCGAGAATACTCCGTGAGTCATGAAAAGTTTTCAGAGCCACCGTTTATCTCAAAGTTATTCTTGTTCGATACAACGCGTGGCATGGGGCTTTTGTGTTTGATCGGCATTTGTACAATTCAACTGGAGATCCTGTGGGTACCAAGTTATATGTAGGCAATTTGCCTTTTTCTGTAAGTGAGAATGATGTTGCTAGTCTTTTTGAAAAGGCTGGTAATGTGGCTTCCGTTCGTGCCGTTATGGATCGCGAAACAGGCCGTTTTAAAGGATTCTGTTTTGTTGAAATGGGAACAGAAGCTGAAGCACAACAAGCTATTTCTATGTTCAATGGTTCTGAGCTTAACGGCCGTCCAATGATCGTAAATGAAGCTCGTCCACCAGAACCACGCAATAACCGCGGCGGATTTGGCGGCGGACATCGTGGTGGCGATCGTGGTGGAAACCGCACTCGCTACTAAGATCAAGCTCAATTGATCCTTTTGCTAACGCGAAATATGAACGCTCTCATTCCTTTTTAAGGTTTGGGAGCGTTTTAATTTTATATAAAAATTTAACTCGCTTCTTTGTGATTATCTTCTGCTTCAGTTTCAAACCACTTTCTCCACTTTTCCACCGTCTTTATAAATTTCTTATCTTCCTGAACTTTTGCTAAATCCGCCAACCAACCGCCAATCATAGCATCTTCTTGATGAACCTTTGCTGACTTCTTCATGGGTCTGTAGTTAATTTTATAAAGACGAGTCGCGGGCATTTCACCTTCAAAAAAAGAAGCCAAAGCAAACTCAGGTGACACACCAATTTCTTTTGCCAACAACATAGAAATAGAACGTAAAAGCTCTGCTTTAGAATAGCTTTTTCCCATTTTTACAGTGAGTTCATGTAAAGAATAGACTACAGCTTCTGCCAAATTTTTTTCAATTTTTGCAGGATCATAGGCCATTACAACAGGCAAGGCATAGCTTAAAAAACCTCGCCACAATTCACGATCACGAGCATGGGAGGAGTCTGCATAAGCTGAGATGCTGAGCATATCCAGTTCAATTTTATCCATCCCCCCTCCTTATTTTCCAGAATTTTTCCTTCTTTCTATCGGAGTCCTGTTCTATGTTAATAGCCATGGGGAAAAGCCCCTCGGTAAAAACTGCATTTAACCAGGTAGAACAAATGGCATTTATAGTATTTGAAGGTGGCGAAGGTGTTGGCAAAAGCACTCAAATAGAACTTCTTTTCACATCTTTAAAACAGCAAGGAATAATTTGCACCCTCACCCGCGAACCAGGCGGTACCCCGTTTGCCGAGGACATCCGCTCCCTATTCAAACGAATGAGTGAACATGGCGACACGCCTCTCCCATTGACAGAGCTCCTGCTTATTACAGCCGCTCGCACTCAACACATTCAAAAAGTTATTAAACCTGAATTGGCAAAGGGTCATCACGTCATTTGCGATCGTTTTCTCGACAGCACTTACGTATACCAAAGTATTGTTGGCAAAGTAAATAAACAGGTTGTCGATACCATCTCGCAATTTGCGCTACAAAATATTATCCCCGACCTCACACTTGTATTTATTTCTGATACCAGCAAAGCTTTGGCACGAATAAAAAAAGAAAAATCACGCAAAGAAGACAGACTGGATTCATTTTCAAATGATATTCATGCACAAATAATGAATGGATATAGAGAAGTCTTAAATAATAATTTTACTTATCCAAATGGTGCAATACCTAAAAGAATATCAATCGATGCCAATGCATCGGTAGAAAATGTTTTTGAACAAGTTAAAACAGCTCTTTTTAACACGCTTGGCATTAAATTATGAAAACATTTAATGAGTTTATTCTGAATATAAAAAATAACAAACATCATGCTCTTTTGTTTGTTTCCCGGCAGTTTGAAAACAACGATTTTCCAGAAGAGCACTTTCGCACTCTTGTTAAAGAAACATGTGAAATTGAATTATTTAAAAGTGAAAATACATCTGCCTTTGAAATTGCTTCTTCACATCCTGATATTTTTATTGCTGACAGACAGCGTAAAATATTAAGAATTGAGGATCTCAGTAAAATAAAAGATCTATCGCTTTATCAACCCAATGAAGGCACACATAGATTTTTCTTTATTGAAAATTGCGAGCGAATGAATGCAAACTCCGCCAATGCTCTTTTAAAATCTTTAGAAGAGCCTCCAGCAAAATCCTTGTTCATTCTCACAACAAAAGACATTAACCTTGTTTTACCAACAATATCAAGTCGTTGTCAGAGAGTTTTTCTGCGTTTTGAAGATATAGAAAAGAAAAATATCATTTCTGAAATTTCAGTTGAGGATTACAATTCAATAAAGTTACAGATTAACCAGTTTAAAAATTCAATTCCGAATATTAATAATTTTTTATCCGAAAAAATTATTAAAAAAATAAATCCATTCAAATTAAAAAGTATTATTGAATTATCAGAAAAACTTTCAAAAGAATATAAAGCAAACACCTTACAAGATATAATTGTTTTTATAACAAATGAACGATTGAAAAAAGAGCCTGAATTTCTCTCAGTTTCAAAATTTATCCTTTCTCAGATTTCTCAGTGGAAGAACAATGAAAGTATGAATCCCTCAACTCAATTGTGGTTAATTCGCATTTTTTCAAGTTTTCAAGTAAATTAAGCTTGTTGATTTTCTCAGAAATAACAGTCAATATCCTCTGACAAAAATGAGGAGAACTCTTATGCGCACGATTCAACTTCATATCCGTTCATCGTTGCCAAGCAATTTTCATCCACTGTGGGATTTAGCTCGTAATGTTTGGTGGTCTTGGAATAGCAGTGCTATTAATTTATTTCGTCGCATCAATCCTCAAGAATATGAAGCAAGCGGCCCTTGTCCTTTAAAACTTTTAAACACACTCCCCTCTTCAACTTGGGAGAGCTTAAAAGAAGATAACGGATTTTTAGAACACCTCAATGAAGTTTACAAAGAATTTTTGGATTACCTCGAAACTGGAATTAATAAAGTAACAGAATATAAGAATACAAATA
The DNA here is from genome assembly GCF_009208585.1 of Fluviispira multicolorata. Taxonomy (GTDB): domain Bacteria; phylum Bdellovibrionota_B; class Oligoflexia; order Silvanigrellales; family Silvanigrellaceae; genus Silvanigrella; species Silvanigrella multicolorata. The sequence goes on along the minus strand of NZ_WFLN01000004.1, from coordinate 192,338 downwards.
CGATAGCTTATTTTTCAATGGAATTTGGTTTACATGAAAGCATTCCACTTTATTCAGGTGGTTTAGGTGTCCTTTCTGGAGATCATTTAAAAACAGCCAGCGATTTATCACTCCCCATGGTCGGAGTAGGACTATTTTATTCAGAAGGATATTTTAGACAAAGCTTAAATAAAGAGGGTTGGCAACTAGAAAATTATGACACAAATGATCCTTTTTATCTTCCTATGCAGTTATTAGTTGAATCTTCAAATAAACCCATACTCGTTGATGTAGAAATTGCTAGAACAAAAATATATTTTCAAATTTGGAAATTAAATGTTGGAAGAATTCCACTTTATTTAATGGATACAAATGTACCAGAAAATTCGCCAGAAAATAAATTAATCACTTCAAGACTCTATTCTGGTGGACAAGAGCTACGCATTCAACAGGAAATTATTTTAGGTATAGGGGGCACTAAAGCTCTCCAAAAAATACAAATTAATCCTGCTGTTTTTCATTTAAATGAAGGACATTCTGCATTTTTAACTTTAGAAAGAATTTCTCAGTTTATTAAAAAAGGGTTAAACTGGCAAGAAGCTTTGATCGCAATTAAAGGAACACAAGTTTTTACAGTACACACACCAGTCCCCGCAGGTAATGACGCTTTTCCTGTACAAATGTTATCACATTATATGGGAGATCTTTATAAAAACTATGGAATTCCAGACAATGAATTTTACAATTTAGGTCGCTCACCAGAAAATCACTCTGAATTTTCTATGCCCATTTTTGCATTAAGGACAAGTGGACATAGAAATGGAGTCAGCCAACTTCACAAAAAAGTTTCAAAAAAAATCTGGAAACCTCTGTGGCCAAACCTTCTTGACAATGAAGTCCCCATTAATGGGATTACAAATGGAGTTCACACACGCACTTGGCTCTGCAATGAATTGGTCGAATTATTTGATTTTTATTTAGGAAAAGGTTGGGATGCAAAACTAAATGAAAGTCTCATCTGGAAAAGAGTTGAAAATATTCCAAATACAGAAATTTGGAATATGCATATGACTCGAAAAAGTCGATTGCTTTCTTCAATTTCAAAATCAAATTTGGATCCTGAATATTTAACAATTGGTTTTGCAAGAAGATTTGCAAGCTATAAAAGGGGTAATCTCATCTTTCGAGACATAGAGCGACTTAAAAAACTCATGCAAAACAAAGATAGACCTATTCAACTTATTATTTCTGGAAAATCACACCCTGCAGATAATTTAGGTAAGGAAATAATTCAGTCTGTTGTTCAATCAATTCAAAAAGAAAATTTAAATTCAAATATTCTTTTCCTAGAAAATTATGACATGCAAATTGCGCATAAACTGGTTAGAGGAATTGATGTTTGGCTAAACACACCTATCCGTCCATTAGAAGCCTCGGCGACAAGTGGTATGAAAGTTGCCATGAATGGAGGTCTAAACTTTTCAATTCTGGATGGCTGGTGGGACGAAGCATATCAACCCGACTTAGGTTGGTCAATTGGTTCCCGTGAGATGATTGCCAATGAAAAATTGAGAGACGATCGTGACAGTCAAAGTCTGTATGACACACTGGAATATGAAATAATACCACTCTATTACAGTAATAAGGTTCCAAATGAATGGATTGAGAAAATGAAAAAATCAATTTCAATTCTGACGCCACGCTTCAGTGCAAATCGAATGCTAATGGATTATATTAATAAATCTTATTTACCAGCAGCAAAGTTCCATGAAAAATGGTCTATACATTCATCAGAACAAATTGAAGAGTTAAAAAATCATATAAACAATGTACAAAAATTAAGGGAACAGTGGAATCAAATTGAAGTAACACGAGCTGAATTGAAACCAGCCGACACTGTAAGTGTCGGAGAGACTGTTACTTTACAGGTTGAAATTCTTTCACCTTTCCCTGAAGAGTGGATCGAAGTCAATCTTGTTTTAGCAAATACAGAAAATAATAATTCATATATTATGAACAAAGATATTATTATGCCGTGCGTTGAAAAAGAATCAGGAAAAAAATATATTTATGTTTCTGAGCTAGAAACGACTAACCCAGAAATTCGCACATATACCATTCGTGTCTGTCCAAACCCAAGTCTTTTTCCAGAACATCTTGATTTAAATTTAGTAGCACGATAACAGTATTTTGAAAGTACAAAAATATTTATTGTATTGAGAATGGTGGAATTATGAAGATACTAATGTTAGGTTGGGAGTATCCTCCAATGATTTCTGGCGGTCTTGCCACCGCTACAGAAGGACTTATCAATGGACTCATCGCTTTGGGACATAAAGTTACCCTTATTTTACCTTACTTTCCTTTTCAAGTTAAAATTCCTGGGCTCAAAATAGTCAGTCCTGAAAACCCATTTCTATTAGATGAAGAGTTCGATATTTTAAATCAATTTCACAATTCTTACACAAATGAAAAACAAAAAAATGTACTTGAAATTATTTCTCAAACTTATCAAGAGATTGAAAATATAATTCAAAATAAAGGTAAAAAAAATAATATATCACATTATAATTATACTCATATTGAAAATGAGTTAAGCCAAGATGAAAGAAAAAACTTAGAATATAATTTAAAAAATCATCATAAACTCATTAATGAAAATATTAAATATAAGCATTTAAAAATAAATTTAAAACCATTTTCTTTTTCTATAACGAATGAGATTAATGAAAAAATTTATGCACTCGGTCTACTTGCTCTTGATCTTCTTGAAAAGGACCCGACCTACAATATAATTCATGCACATGATTGGATGAGCTTTACCGCAGTTGAAATGCTCCATCAAAAATTTGAAATACCTATCGTTGCTCATATCCATTCCACAGAAATTGATCGTTCAGGAGATATTCATAATAATCAAAAAATTCTAGCCATCGAAAAAAAAGGACTCGAAGCTGCAGATATGATTATTGCCGTCTCACAATATACAAAAAATGTAATTATTGAAAAATTTGGTATTATAAATAATAAAATAAAAGTTGTTTATAATGCTAATAATGATCAACACAATGTGAGTAAAAGAATCTCATCAAATGTAGAACAAAAAAATTCGGAACCTCATGTTGTTACATTTGTAGGTCGAATCACTTTTCAAAAAGGGCCATCCTATTTTGTTTTTGCTGCTGAGAAAGTTCTAAAAATAAACCCAAATGTTATTTTTAAAGTCGTTGGCACGGGAGATCTCTTGCCTGCAATGAAACAACTTATTTGGGAGCTAGGGATTCATAAAAATTTTATATTTGAAGGTTTTTTAAATGCACAAGGCGTACAGGATGTTTTAAATAGTTCCAGTATTTTTGTTATGCCCAGTGTTTCAGAACCTTTTGGCATTGTTGCCTTAGAGGCTATTGCAAAAAATATTCCTGTCATTATTTCAAAGCAATCTGGAGTATCAGAAGTGTTAAATCATGCCATGAAAGTTGATTTTTGGGATACAGACCTTATGGCTGATAGAATTTTAAGCATTTTAAAATATACTCCGATCCGCAATGAACTGATCGAAAATTCTTTAAAAGATTTATCAAATAGAACTTGGAAGCATTCGGCACAGACTCTTGTAAATGCATACAGTGATTTTAATTGAAAGGAATAAAAATATGGTTGCTTTGTGTTTTTATTTTGAAGTTCATCAGCCTTTTCGCATAAATCATTATCGCATTAAAGAAATTGGTGCACACAAAACATACTTTAATGAAGAGTCTAATCAAAATATTTTTGAAAAAGTTGCAAAAAAATGCTACTGGCCAGCTGGTTTACTCATTGCTTCGCTTTTAAAACGCTACCCTAAAAGTTTTAAAGTAACATTTTCAATGTCAGGTACATTTCTTGAGCAATGCGAAACATACGATCCAAAACTTCTCGAATTGTATCAAGATATTTTATCTCTCTCTAATGCAGAAATTATATGTGAAACTTCGCACCATAGCCTTGCAGCTTTAATTGATGAAGAAGAATTCTATTCGCAAATTGAACTGCAGAGAAATAATATAAAAAGATTATTCAATCGTAAAGTAACAGCATTTCGCAATACAGAACTTATCTATTCAAATCATATTGGTAAACTTGTAGAAAAAGCTGGTTTTCAAACCTGTTTACTTGAAGGTTGGGATCCCTATATACCAAAGGGTTGGAATGCTCACCATATTTTTCACCACCCTGAATTACAAAATTTAAAACTATTACCAAAGAGCTATAAATTATCTGATGATTTAGCATTTCGTTTTTCAAACCAGTCTTGGGAATCTTGGCCTTTAACAACCGAGAAATATCACTCTTGGTTTGAAAAACTTCTTGATGGCAACCATGAATTTGTCGGCTTATTTATGGATTACGAAACGTTTGGGGAACACCAATGGGCAGATACGGGTATTTTTGAATTCCTAGACCGCTTTATAAGCAATATGACATATGACAAACGTTTTGAATTTTTAACAGTGTCAGAAGCGGCAAATAAGTTCACAGCCCGCGCTCCCATGGATGTAAATAGGCCTTTAAGTTGGGCTGATACAGAAAGAGATATTTCAGCGTGGCTTGGCAATCGAATTCAGGAAGATGCTTTTGAAAAAGTTTATCAGCTCAAAAAACAAATTCGTTACCTTAATGATGAAAGCCTTACCAAAGAATGGAGAAAATTGCTTACCAGTGACCATTTCTATTATATGTGTATCAAGTGGTCAAACGATGGTGATGTGCATAAGTACTTCAGTCCCTTTGACAGCCCCTACGAAGCATATCTCGACTATGTCAATATTTTAGAAGATTTTGAAATGAAGTGTGCCGAAAAAGTAAGACTCAAAGATCTTGCTCAAGGCACTATACAAGAGTTGGCACAGGGAAATCTCGGAGAGAATAAGGAATGCACGAAAACTATTCAAGCATCGTCGCCTCAGAAAAAATCCTCGCCTGCCTCGGTGAAGATGGGCAATTAAAAGGATTATTTTGGCCTTTTAAAGACAGTCACCATTCCCATCTTGAGTTTTCTATTTGTGGCTTAGCTATTGATGGCGAAAGTATTTGGCTCGATAAAAATCGTGATGACATGCAAATTTCCTTTTTCCATGCAGAAAATATTTTAGCCGTTCATTGGAAAGTTCAACATCCAAGATTTCAGAATATAGAAGTCATAAAAAAAGTCATTCCACAAGATTCTTCTCTCATCGAAAAATGGTCTCTCGACATTCCCATTGAATATGCCAACAAAAAAATTCAAATGTGGCTTCTTTCAAGTTGGAAAATACACAGTGAAAAAAGATTTCAATCTGTTTATTCTGAAACCGGTGAAGATATTATTTTTGCTTACAACGGAAATTTTTGGGTTGGAATTGCAGCTTGCAATGACTCACGTTATTCGCATTTTCAATATGTCAGGGCTATACAAAGTAACACAAACATAACAATGGGAGAAATTGTCGATACTTTTCTTAGAGAACCCAATCACTATCGCCGTATTGAAATGGGAAATGTATATGCTGCGGCTTGCACACAGCCTTTAGCACTCACACAAAGTAGAGACAACAATAATATATTTAACGGTGAAGTTACTATTTTGTACGAGTTTGGCTTTCATCAAGATGAATTGGAACAAAAAGTTTCACTTCATCTTGATAAAACTCCTATTCGAAATAATGTTATTGAAAAAATTAATAGAAATATAATCAATGAAAATATTTTAAAAATAAAAACAAATTTGAATATAAAAAAAGAGTACTTAAAAAATATTTCTTTATCCGTATTAAAATCCCTTATAGATGAAAATGGAGCACTTGTCGCAGCACCCGAATGTGATCCTGACTTTATAAGCAGCGGAGGATATGGATTCATATGGCCTCGTGATGCCGCATTCTGTGCTTTGAGCCTTATGAAATGCGGTTATATAAATGAGGCACGCCCCATTCTTCAATTTTTAAGTAAAGTTCAAAATTACAATGGTGACTATTTTCAGCGCTTCGATTCTCAAGGTAACAAGGCTCCCAGCTGGTGTGAATTACAGGCTGATCAATTGGGCCTTGTTATTGTATCTTTTATTGAATATTTAAATTACGAAAAGAATGAAAATTTTTCTCTGAGTATTAAAAAAGGAATTCAAAAACTTATTCATGATTTTTCTGAAAAAGGTTCTCTACAGAATAGCTTTGATCTCTGGGAAGAGTTTTATGGTTTGCATTTTTATGCACATATTTGTGCGCATGCTGCACTCACAAATTCTCTACCGCTCTTCCCAGAACTAGAAAGCGATATTAGAAATTCAATAAAAACATGTGAGAATTTTTGTTATAACCATTTATATGTGACTAAACAAAAGCGCTTTGCACGTGGTGTTGATCCGCATAGTAATCGTGATTTAAGAGCAGATATCTCTCTATTGTCTTGTATATTTCCATTCACGCAATTTCCAATTGAAGATTCACTTAAACTTTCAATATTTGAATTTTGTAGTGAAAAACTCACTACAAAAATGGGTGTATTACGTTATGAAAATGACATTTATAAAGGCGGCAACAGTTGGATTCTTGCAGGCTTTTGGCTTGCACAAGCGGCTTTAGAATTGTCTCATATAAAACCAGAGCTAAAAATCATAGCAAATAATTTATTTGAAAATACACTCAATCTTAGCAATGATGCTGGATTCTTTGCTGAACAAATTCATTCACAGACAGGCAAACCCCTTTGGGTTGTTCCGTTAGCATGGAGTCATGCTTTTTATTTATGGACTTACGAAAAATTTAAATAAATTATCTTTAATTAAGCTCTCCCTATTTGATTGTTTTCAATAACTCCTCTCTGATGGGAAAAATCACGATCCAATTATGCGAAAAAGACAACCAATCTTATACCTCTTAAAAATATTCAAGAGGACTTGACTGAAAAATTCATAACATGTATTAAAAATACATGTTATGAATTTTCTTTAGGAGAAAACAAATGGAGAACATATTCAAACAGATTGGCGAAGATGCGGCTGTGGATGCAGCCGTGACAATTTTTTATCGAAAAATATTAAAAGACAATCGAATAAAACACTTTTTTACTGATATCGATATGAAAATACAAATTGGAAAACAAAAAGCTTTTTTAACAATGTTATTTGGAGGTCCTAATCAATATACAGGTAAAGATCTTCGTTCAGGTCATGCACACCTTGTTAAAAGAGGTCTCAATGACGAACATTTCAATGCCGTAGTTGAGCATCTCTCTACGACACTTTCAGAGCTCAAAGTACCAGAAAGAATTATAGAACAGATCATTGGAACAGCATCAGCCGCAAGAGGAGACGTTTTAGGACGCACGTAAAATTTTAAAGAATCAATAAAATAAACTCTTCATTAAAAAGAAAATATCTATTAATAGGTTTTATATGCACTCTGTAGAATATCAAAATATAAAATATTTAGCACTCGAAAATGAAAGCGTTCTTGAAACACTCCTTCGCAATCAAATTGAAGTATCTTATTCTTGTCAAAGTGGAATTTGTCAATCCTGTATTTTGAGAATGTCAGAAGGAGAAATTCCTTCTGAAAGTCAAAAAGGACTCTCCACAACACATAAAGAAGAAAAAACAATTCTAGCTTGTGTTTGTAAACCTATAAATGATGTTAAAATTGAGCAGACCTCTGCACCAAGAAAAATCATAAATGCGAAGGTCATATTTAAAGAATTAGCTGCTGAAAATATAGTAATTTTAAAAATAAAGCCTGAAGAAAATTTTCAATATAAGCCTGGACAATTTATTCATCTCATAAATAATAATTTCTCAAGATGCTATTCTCTTGCAAGCCATCCTACATTTTCCAATGAACTTGAACTGCACATACGAATTGCTCCAAATGGACTTATGTCAAACTGGATTTTTAATGATTTAAAAATAAATGATACAATAAAAATAGCGGGACCACATGGTTACTGTTACTACTCAAATGAAAATAAAAATCAAAATATTCTTCTCATTGCTGTTGGGACAGGACTCGCACCTTTAAAGGGAATATTAAAGGATACTTTTTTTAATAATCACCAAAAAGAAATTCACTTAATACATGGAGCTATTAAAACATCTGGATTATATTTATTAGAAGAGCTATTTGATATATCTGCTCTAAATAAAAATTTTATATTTCATCCATGCGCTTTAAACAATGATGATAATCATAAACTCGTCCATAATACATCAATCGAAAAATATATTGAAGAAAAATTCCCAGATCTTTCTAACTGGACAGTATTTATTTGTGGAAATGAATCATTTGTAAAAGAAACTGAACAACAGGTCTTTCTACAAGGAGCCAATTTAAATAACATATATTCAGACGCTTTTGTGGATAGAAATCAATTTAAAAAATAGTTCATGCTCTTAGGGCATTATTTACCACTCAAAATCATAAAAAAGTATGTCAATTATTTGAAATATATTTTTATTTTATTCTATATAAATTAAACTTATAAATATATATAAAGGAAATTTTTTTATGGAAAATAATAATACTCAGTCTTTTGAAGAATTAAGATTACAAGAATTAAAAGACTACTTTATATTAGACACAAGCCCCGACGTCAACCTTGATAACTTAACAAAAATCGCCTCAAATATCTGTCAAACACCCATTGCTCTAGTCTCTTTAATTGATGAAAATAGACAATGGTTTAAAGCAAAAGTGGGTTTAGATATCCAAGAAACACCTCGCGATATTTCTTTTTGTACGCATGCAATACGTCAAAATGAAATTTTTATCGTAGAAAACCCAAGTGAAGATGAAAGATTTAAAAATAACCCCTTTGTAACGGGTGAACCTTTTGTACGCTTTTATGCTGGAATGCCTTTAAAATCACACAATGGATATAATATTGGAACCCTGTGCGTGATTGATTTTAAGCAAAACAGACTTGATGAGAATAAAATTGACCTCTTAAGAGCTCTTTCCAAGCAAGTTATTAATTATTTTGAAATTTATAAAAAAAATAGAGAACTTATTTTACTTAGAAAATCTATCGTTAATGATGAAAAACTAAAAATAATTGTTAATTTAAGTTCAGGTATATCACATGAAATAAATAATCCATTATCAATCATTTTAGGTCGCATTTATTTACTAGAAAATAAAATTAAAAATAAAAGCCATTTCGAACAAGAAGAAGCTTTAAAAGATTTAAACTCCATTTCTATTGCTAGCAAACGTATATCATACATTATAGAATCATTATGTAATTTTTCACTTATATCAGATAATGAATTATTTAAAATATGCTCATTATCTGATATACTAAATCAAGTTTTAATTCTATGCGAAGCAAAAATAATAAATAGCGGTATTTATTTTATGATTGAAGAAATTCCAAATGTTAAAATTAATTGTCGTCCAATTAACTTTTCACACGCAATTTTCAGTATTATTACAAACGCATATGAATCAGTGCATTTTGCAAAAGATAAATGGATAAATATAAAAATGTCATGCATTGAAAATGAAAACAGAAATAATCTTATTATTCGTATTATTGACAGTGGGAATGGAATTCAAAGTGATGTTTTAAATAATATATTAGATCCTAATTATACTAAAAAATTTACGTCTCCTTCAAAATCACTTAATCTAAACTTAGCAAGCGAAGTCATTTCAGACTGTGGTGGCAAACTTATGTTAGATGAATCAAACGAAAATAATTGTTTTATGATTCAGATGCCAGTTAGTTCAGAAGAATAATTTAAAACTATTTAACTTATTCACACCTTTTTCCACACTCTGCACAACAGTAACAACCAATGCGAAATATATTCTGACCTTTATAAGAGAAATTAAAGAAATTTTTTACTGTATAAAATGAATTTTCATTTTGCTTTTCAAGCATATCAGCAGTGCTTATCAAAGTCTCTTTTCGGATTGCCATAATATCAGTATCTTTATAGAGTTTTAAAATAAATCCTCCATTACGTTCAAAAATTAAATGCTTATTATCAGACATTTCAAGTTTAATTTCGGCAGCAGTCCATTTATACTTACGACTAAAACTCTTTCCACACTGAATTTCACATATGCTACATTTATTATTTTTTTCATTTGAAAAAGCATTTATATGAAAGAAGTTTAAAGTAACTATAAATAAGCATATCTTATACATTTTATAAACTCTTTCTGAAACATATTTTTAAAATATTATCTAATATCTGATTTAAAAAAATCTATTGCGTTTGAAGCTTTGTTTTCTTTCCAAGAAAATTCAGGTCTGAGATAGTTTTTTTCAAAAATATTTACTATCTGCTCATCAAGTTCTTTTGGAAAGGGATAATATCCAGAAAAAGGGAACATTTTATCTAATAATAAAAAGGCAGATAAATTTTGTGCATAAAATATTGGATCCACATATTCCATTATATAAGGATTTTCTAACATAAAATTAATAGGCTTTTTATTTGCTAAAACCCGCTCTTCAGGAAAAGAATCGCCAAATTCATCCGCACCACCCATATCAACTAAAAAAGCATCCGCAAAATCAAGCGGTGTGAGCTTATACTCTTTCGAGATTAAATTATTAATTCCAGTGGCACAAACCACACAAAAAGCTTTTTTAATTACAATTTTAACTTTACTAACATCTTTGCTATCAATAAAATTTGCTGAGTAATATCTTGCCAATTCCATAGCCATGGCTTTATTATCGATAATTGTTACCTTTGCATTCTGTTTAACTAAAGATTCAAGAATTCCAGATCCTACTTTTCCACACCCAAATAAAACAACTTGTTTGTTTTTAAGGCTCTCTCCCGTTAAATACTGAAAAGCCTGTAAAAATAATTCATTTGTGCCATATTTACATTCAATAACCTTTGTTTGCGTTTCATCTAAAGAAATAACAGGATAGTCTAAATGTAATTTCTTATATTTTTCACTACCTATTTGAGTTAATTCCACTGTACCTATTTTTGGCTCTCCCACTTGTACAAGCTCTGCATTAAAGTCAAGAAAAATATCAAATTCATCTTTTATATATGAAATTTCTCTCTGATATTTAATTGGACTTTTTATAATGAGAGCTTCAACTTCTGGATTATCCACTAAACTTGGGTAGCCTGTCATTGTTAAAGAAGCTCCCGCAAGAACAAGAGGTTCAACTTTACATAAACTTTCGTAAGTCAAAGGTGCGCAATGAAGAATACGTATTCCATTTAAAGGTTTTTTTTCATAAACTTCTTTAACATCCCTATATAAAAAATGCGTTCTTTTTCTTAATTCATTTAACTTAGGAGAGTGAAAAATATAATTCATGATTGCATGCCCTTATTCAAACTTTAGACTTTAAGTTAACAGGAAGATATACGAAGACAGCAAAGACATGCAAGTAAAAAATTTAAAATTAAAATGCTAATTATTGGCCCAAAAATTTTCTTGAGAAATCAAAAGTCTTTTGAGTTGGAATTCCACTACAAACGCCTGAAACATTTCCACTTTCGCAAGCCTGATCACGATTTACACTCCAAAATGAAAGCAAACCTATGCCTTTAGCTTGTGCATAATTGTAAACCTGTTCAGCATCTGCAAGTGTAAAAACTTCAGGTCTAACATCATTATAACCAATCATAGGAGTTAAACCAATTTTATTCCACAATTGCTTATCTGTTGCATTTGGATAAAGTGGTGTTATTTGTTTAAAGAGACTTTCTGCTGCCATAATTGCATTGTCTCCCATTCTATCTGCAGGAAAGCCGCCACCGTAATCCATTGTCATAATATTAATTCTATCTACATTAACCTTATTAAGATTCGAGTTTTTTAATAATTCAATACTATTATCAAGAACTCCTGTTGGCAAAACAGGAAGTGTATAAGAAATTTTTACGTCTGCATATTTCGAATCATTTTGTAAAATAGCAATTGCTTTATTTCTTAAATCAACTTGACTCATGATTGAAATTGCTGATCCTTCAATATCAAAATCAAGGTAACGAATATTATATTGATCAATAAATTTCTTATATGCTTTGGCAAGAGTGACTTCAAGATTTTCACCTGCAACTTTGCAACGTGATGCATCCATAAACTGCTCTTCAATATAAGGGCCATTTGCTCCCCCTAAAGAAGCAATTATTGTACCTCCACTGTTTTGAAAATCTTTTATTTGCTGTGCTAAGTTAGAATTATAATTTTGTGAGTAAAAATCTCCTCCACATTTACCATCACTTAATACAAAAGCCAGTGTTACATTATACATTCCCACAGGAACAAGATCGACTAATTTTGAAATAGGATACAACCATCCATTTGGTTTAGGCTGTGTTGGATCTGTCAAGGCACTCGTCTCTAAATATGGATAAAAAATCTTACTTGCAATAACTTCTTTTGCTGAAAAAGAAATTTCAACTGTTTTATTTTCTTCAACAGCTACAGGATTTTGGTTTGCATTGATGACAATTAATTTTCCATCATTTTTAATAGGAGCAACAGAAATTTCATATTTTCCAATCAATGATTTAGAAGTAATATCTGTTCCATTTATCTCTATATTTTGCTGATTATCTTCACTACTTAGTGTTGAAATAAAATGATATCCTGTTTTATTTGTAAAATGAAATGAACCATATTTTTTCACAGGAGGAGGTGGTGGAGTTGCTCCTGTGTATATTTCAATATGCTTTGCAGCAGTATCCCCCATATATGCAAGCATCATATTATCGCCAACATTTAAAACATGTTTTTCTCCTTGCACAGGTTTAAAAAGATATCCTTCAGGAATATTCGTAAATGTCATCCAACCCCCCGGAAAGCGCCCCCAAGGTTCTCCTGAATGATTTCCTTGAAAAGCAATCGTGCCACCACCTGAAAAATCAATGAAACATTTTGCAATAATAGATATTGAGGAGTTTGCTCCCCACTCATTTCCTGAAGTTGCTTTATAACATTCAGGAGGAACAACTTCTGAAGCAAATGCAGAAGCTGTGATAAAAAATGGAACGAGTTTAATTATATTCATATATAACTCCATTTCTTTTTTTCATTATTATTACTCTATATAAACATCTGAACAGGAATAAAATGCTTCAGGACTATCTGAACGCTGCCAAATATTATAAATGACATGCTTTCCTTTTTTATTTAATGGAAAATCGCATGCCATATTATATTTATCATTAGACAAAGTAACTTTGTTTATAGTACAAAATGGATTGTCTTCGAGATCAGACCATTTCAAAGGATGAGAATAATCATATGAATCTTTTGTAATATAAAATTTAAAATATTTAGTCGCATGCGGAACGGCGGCTAAGTATACAAAGTTAAATTTTCCTTTTGTTGACTTTATTATTGTCGTATTCCAATCAAAACGGTTAAGATCCAATGCAATAAACATTTCATTTCCACCGCCACATAAATGACCATCAGGTACAACCCTTTTATGATTTCCTGCTGCATTTAATTGATTGATTCCATTCCAGTTGTATAATGGATCGGTACTACTCGCATCTACAACGGCTTGGCAAGCTGCAGATTTTAAATCTTCTGGATCTTCTTTATAGCAGCTATAGACACGACTGATGGGAGTTTCTATAGTACCATGTGCATAAGAGTAAATTGGTAACAAAAAAATCCCGAGAGAAGTGTATCTATAAAAATCTACACTTATACCGAATATATTCGACATAATTCACCTCCTGATTTATTAAATTTTTAACACCAATCAACATCAACTAAAGCGTCTTATATAAGCACCTCCTATTTTTTTTTAATTATTTAAGAAAAAAATTACCAAAACATATATTATAATAATTTCTTATTATTTTTACACAAACAGAATTGTCTACTTTTTGACATATTTATTTGACTTTCATGTTAAAACCCATAAGAAACAGAATAAAAACAATACCATAAAATAATTAATGAAAATTTTAATAGATATTTATTACACATATACTTTTCTCTAATAAAAAAAGACCAATTAATAGATTTTTAGTATATTAGTTATTATGCCATTTTTTTGTTAGATACTTATTTTAAATTGTTAAATTGCTATTATAATTAGATAATACTAAAAATATAGTAAGGGGATTAAGATGCTTCAAGTAAAATTAAAAAATTATATAAGTTTTTTTATTGCACTCTTTTTTTTAATTTTACCTTACCAACTTTTTGCTGCAAATAAAATTATTGCAGTCACTGAACATTATCCCCCCTACAATATGATTGAAAATGAAAATATTGTTGGTGTTTCAGCAGATATTATGCGAGAATTATTTAAACGAGCTAAAATCGAATACACTCTGAATATTTATCCTTGGGCGCACTCATATAAACTCGCCCTTGAAGAGCCTAATACTGTTGTTTTTGCAACATCACGGACACCAGAAAGAGAAAAGTTGTTTAAATGGGTTGGTCCAATAGGAGAAAGCAATTGGGCTTTCTTTGCAAAAAAAGGCTCTAAAATTGTAATTAAATCATTAGAAGATGCTAAAAAATTTCGTGTAGGTGGTTATTATGGAGATGCAACATCTGAATACCTTATTAAGAATGGATTTATTAAAGATAAATCATTACTACTAGCTACAAATGAAGTGCAAAATGCATTTAAACTGGAAGCAGGACGTATTGATCTTTGGGCAACAGGTTCATTGCTTGCACCCTATATTAGTGAGTCAGAAAAAACAGGTAGTATCGTTGAACTCTTTACTATTAAAAAATCAGACCTGTACGCAGCATTTAACATAAAAACAGATGAGACCTTAATTAAAAAACTCAATGCTCTCCTTGTCCAAATGAACAAAGACAAAGTCATTGATAATATTAGTAAAAAGTATAAATAACTTTTATTTTAAAGTATTCTTTCACGCCAATAAACCTTGAATCACAAAGCAAATAAGGGTAAGTAACACAGGCTTGTCATTCTTTATGACATCCTGCTTTTTGTGTTTTTGAGGAAAATATTTATGCGTTCATTAAATTATGATGTGGTTGTTGTTGGAGGAGGACATGCAGGTTGCGAAGCAGCACTTGCATCAGCTCGTATGAAAAAGAAAACACTTCTCATTTCCATGAGCATCGATCGCATTGGACAAATGTCATGTAATCCTGCTATTGGCGGTACCGCCAAAGGACATTTAGTTAAAGAAATCGATGCTTTAGGCGGAGAAATGGGCGCTGCGATCGACAAAACAGGCATTCAATATCGCATATTAAACAAAAGCAAAGGTCCAGCCATTTGGTCCAGTCGAGCACAAGCCGACATGGATTTATATCGCACTTATGTACGCAAAACCCTCGAAGACACGCCTTGCCTCGATATTTTACAGGACACTGTTTCTTCTTTAATATTAGATAAAAATTGTGCTTATGGAGTAAAGACATCTCTTGATCAAATTATTCACTCGCACTGTGTTATCCTCACTACAGGAACTTTTTTAAACGGTTTAATTCATATTGGTGAAAGAAGAATAACTGCAGGTCGCGCAGGAGAACCTGCAAGTGTCGAACTTGCCCAAGCTTTAAAAGATTATGGCTTTCAGGTAGGACGTATGAAAACTGGGACAACACCTCGTCTCGATGCACGTTCAATTGATTTTTCTCGTTTGGAGCGTCAAGACAGCGATCCTGATTTCGTACCATTTAGCATGCGTACTGACAAAATAACTCAAGAATTAGTTCCATGTTATATTACTTACACAAACGAAAAAACACATGAAGTCATTAAAAATCATATGCACTTATCGCCTCTTTACAGCGGCGTAATAACAGGAATTGGCCCTCGTTACTGCCCGAGTATTGAAGACAAAGTTGTAAAATTCCCTGACCGTTTGAGCCATCAAATTTTTATTGAACCTGAGGGATATCAAACACATGAGATTTATCCAAATGGTATCAGCACGAGTTTACCTATTCATGTGCAAGAAGAGTTTTTAAAAACCATCGCTGGTTTTGAAAACGTTGTATTAATGAAACCTGGGTATGCCATTGAATATGATTTCGTACAACCAACTGAGCTGCGTCCAACTCTCGAGACTAAAAAAATTAAGAATCTTTATTTTGCGGGGCAACTTAACGGAACAACAGGGTATGAAGAAGCAGCGGCACAGGGCCTCATAGCTGGAATCAACGCTGCACTCAATGTGAGCGGTAAAGAACCTTTTGTCTTAAGTCGCTCTGAAAGTTACATTGGTGTTCTTATTGATGATTTAACAACTTTAGGTACAAATGAACCTTATAGAATGTTTACAAGTCGAGCTGAAAATAGATTAAAACTCAGAGAAGACAATGCAGACTCTCGTCTAACAGAATACGGTCGTACCCTCGGTTTAATAGATGATGAAGTGTATGAAAAATTTAAAGATCGTATGCAAAAAATATCCTCTGAACGTGCTCGTTTAAAGAGTATTTGGCTAAACCCAACTCCAGAATTAAACAGTAAATTAACAGAAAATAATTTACCTGAAATTTCGACAAACGTAACATTGGATGCTTATTTAAAAAGACCTGAAGTCAATGTTCGTTATCTAAAAGAAGCAGGTCTTATTTCAAATTATGATTTACGTATTTTACGCTGTGTTGAAATTGAAGTTAAATATGAAGGATATATTAAAAGAGAAGAAACCCAAAGCGATAAGCTTCGCACATATGATCACGTTTGGATTCCTGATAATTTTAATTATTCTTTAGTAAGCGGACTCTCGCGTGAAGTTGTGGAAAAACTTAAAAAACACAGTCCTAGCACTTTAGGTCAGGCATCACGCATCAGCGGAATAACTCCTGCTGCTGTTACATTACTACATACAATGATCGATAGAGCAAGACAGACTCATATTTAGGGTGTGATCTCAAATATTGAAAAAACTTAATTTTTTAGCAAATTTCCAGCAAAAATTGGATTATGAAGTTTAACGAATCCAAAATAACAAAGGTAACAGTTCAATTATGATGAAATTAAATATCCTAACTCACAGTTTACTTTTTAGTTTATTATTTCTAATAGGTTGCAGTAATTCCAACCAGAAAAATAATACTGAACAGCCGGCAGGCATTTCTAACTCAGAAAGTAACAAAATCTATCTTTCCGAGGCTTTAGGAACAGTGAATTTAGGAAATACTTGTTTTGCCAACTCTGTTCATAAATTGATATGGGAATATTTACGTAACCATAAAGTAAATCCGAGTATTAAAAAAAATACCGATGTTCAAAAATCATTTTATGATTTCATGGCAATAATGAACAGAAAAAATGACTTATTAAATACAAATCCTTCTCAAGTAACTTTTGAGAATGCAAAAGATCCTTTCTATGAATATCAATTAAATACCTTATTTGAAAATATTAAAAATGAATTAAAATCACAAGGAGGCGATGGAACTATTTCTGGATATTCACTAAAAAAAGATCAAATGGATGCTGATGAATATTTCGTTAAATTAATTGATTTGCTAGATCTCAATTCAGTTTTACCATCCCTTACTATTTCTACACAAATTGTATTAAAAAGCGGAAGAAAATTACCTGCACAAGCAGAATCTACAAAAAAAGACGGCAGCCCTAATGATATATTTTATTTTCGTATAAATATACAAAATAAACTCCACTCTTTTGATCAATTGCTTTTAAATAATTTAACTACAGAAATAGATGATTTTAGGGTTGAAGGTGTCCCGCATAATATTACAAAAAATACATACTTTACTTTGAAAGATATGAATAAAATTCCAGATAAATTTGTTTTTGGATTAAAAAGATTTACTCATGACTTAAACGGAAAATTATCTAAAAATAATGACAATATTTCTTTATCTAAAAATATAAATATCGATTTTTTTAGTATGAACTTATCCGAAAAAACAAGCGTTTCTTATGAATTAAATGGAGTTGTTGTTCACTATGGCAATGGATTAAACGGTGGGCATTATGTAGCTTATATTATGGCGGATAATAATAACTGGTACAAACATAATGACACCCATATTAGTCTAATTGAAACAGATTATGAACAATTAGAAATGAAAAATGACATTGAAAATAACGGATATTTATTTCTATTTTCAAAAATAAATAATTAAATTAGATACTTAATTATGTGGGCTAAAATTTGAGAATACACCCTAATTAAATTTGAAATTTATTAAATTACAATTCATAAAAGTGACATCTTTTTGGAGCTGTAAAAGTCACGCAAAGATTAAGTTTATTTCTTCTTTCACTTTCTACCCAAAAACTTGTTGATGTCTGATTTTCATTTGAAAGTGCATATTTTTTATTCCTTGGTGACTTAAGAAACACATATGAATCATTTATATTATAAATACATAAAATTTCATTAAACTTGTTTTGAGCTTCTGGACTAAGTGCATAGACAAATCGAAGAGTGATAAAAGAATTTGCTGCGGAATTAAATTTTTCTAAACTATTCTTTTGAGTCCATTCTCCTTGGTCGGTGATTGCAACATAATTATAATTTTCATTTAAACGTAGATCTTCGCTATTTGGGCAATATGCATTGGATGTGAGTGAAAAAATTAATCCCGAAAAAGCTAGACACGATTTTTTCGCAAAAATTTGAAACATAACCAAAAAACCTCCTTGTTTATTAGCATAAATAAAATGATCCAATTAATTGAATCATTTTATTTATTAATTAATTATTTGTTTATTTTCAAATTTTATAAAATAAATTTTAAATACGATAATTACCCAATGTTATTAAGTAATTATCGTATCTTTAACTGCTTTTGTGCCATTATTTTACGCTGATCGGTAGAGAAAAATTCAATTTCTGTTAACAGCTAAAGTTCCATAAATATATTCACCAGAAGGAGTCAATGCATCAACCGCATTCTCAACCCCTGAAACTCCGCTAGGCAATGCTTTAGCCATCTGTAGACCAACAAAGTGATCAACAATTTGCGCATTAAATCCGTTTGGATTTTGTGGATCTACAAATTTTTCCAATAAGGGAGCTTTTGAATGCACACCCAACATAAGATTGTAATATGCCACGGCGCGGTCGTTGCTAAAGTCTACAGGGAAAGAAATTTGCGTTGAGTATGTTTTTTGATCTGTCACTGCTGTTGACCAGCCCCAATTTTGATTAAAGTTCATAGAAATATCAGTAGAAAACAAACCATCGATCCCAAAACTTTGTTTAACCCCAAGTTGATAACCTAAACTCGATGTTTCTGTTTTGGTAAGCCCGTGGGTAATTGAAAAAGTATTGCTTAATGAAGATCCCCTACCCACCTGGCTTTGCCATGCCAATTTCCAAAATGTACCTGTACTCTGTGTTTCTGAACTGTCGGTGCTTGTAATGGGTTCCTCAACAAAAGGTGCGCCTGTATTTCCATTCCAAACAGACAATTTTTCACCTGGATTTGAGTGGAACATAATATAAGCAATAGGCTCATTGTATTTCACATTAAATTCCACAGCTGGACTATAGCTATTTTCAGGAGTTGTTACTTCTGGAAACTTTCCATCACCCTTTGTTACATAAAATTTATCAATGCTATTATTTGGATCAGAAACATAGAACCAGCTCATGGTATTGGTTTTAATATTATTAATTGCGAAACCAATATTTTTAACATTGGTTTGATGAAAAGGAGGAGAGATTGTATTAGACACAGAAAAAGCACCATGACACCCTGTAGGATCTAAACAGACAAGCTCTGTACCAATGTCTTTATAATCAAGGCTCGCAAAGGTTTTCTCTTGTGTCCAAGTTTTTTTATTGTCCGCATCAGCACCCCAAGTGTAGGGAAATGCGCCATTGTGATTGTTCACATAAGCATCAATTTTATTGAAACTTGGCATTGGAAAAGACGGTATCGGTTCGCTTAAATTTTGTCCTCTATCTGGCAAAGAACGCTTAAAGCGCGCATTAGAATTGGTTTCTAATAGTCTATTGCCTTCATAAATTTGATAAATTACTTTATTTGAGCTTTGCAACTTATCATTTTGTATTGTAGGAACTTGAATAGAATTCGCTACAGTTGAACCATCTGCAAATGCTGTGCCACATAAAGAAAAGCCTACTAAAAAAACAATTTTTTTTGTTTGTTTACTTAACATTTTTGTAACTTTCCATAAAAAAAGATAATTTGTGCCTCAAAAGAAGGCTCTTTAAACGTACTCCCAGCATTTGTCTCTTTCATAAATTATTTTTAATGTCCGTTTTTTTTACTTTTTTTTGGTAAGCTTCTTTTAATATTTTATAATAATTATCAACATCTTATGTTTTTATGCTTTAAAAATATAAGATGTTGTAAGAAAAATATTCAATTTTTGGTTAGCTATTTAAGGACTCTTCTTTAACTATGAGACTTTTTCAAGTTCCGTCAATTTGAATTTTACTTTGTCATTTACAACTTTAGCGACACATGAGTCAGACCAAACATTAAGGGAGGTCTCAACCATATCAATGATACTGTAAAATGGTAAAATAACAGCTAAAAGCACTATAGGTACGTTCATACTTGCCAGTAGACTTGCACTCAGAAAGAAGCATCCCATCGGCACGCCTGCGTTTCCAACTGCGGCAATTGTTGAAATAATTATCCATAATCCCATTGTTGCAACAGTGATATCTGCTCCATTATTTTGCATCAAAAATATCACTGTTGTAAATATGAATGCTGCACAGCCATTCATATTAATACTTGTGCAAAGAGGTAGAACAAAACGACTTACAATTGGATTTATTTTAACATTTTTTTCCGCACTTTCCATTGTAACAGGCAAAGTTCCTGCAGATGACTTAGAGAAAAATGCCAATGACAATGCAGGTAACATACCACGCATGGTCTGAAAAGGACGAACTCCATTGAGTTTTAACCACAAAGGCAAAATAACAAATCCCTGTATAACATTTGCTAAAACAATTACAGCTAAAAACTCTCCTACACCTTTCATATCCATTCCGCCACGGAGCTGGATCACAGTGGTAGTCACAAAGCCAAACAGTCCTAATGGAATAATCGTTACAATCCACTTTGTGAGGACAAGAAATAAACCGTGCGCACCTTTAAAGAACTGAGTGATGGTTTTTTTCGCTTCCTCGTCGGGAATAAAACGAATTGCTATACCTGCAAGAATGCTCAATAGCAATACACTCATAACTTGATTTTCTAAAAAAGGAGCAATGATATTTGCAGGAATAATATTTGAAATATGTTGTAAATAGCTTGTCTGTGTATTTACAACAGGCGCAGTTATAGTTTCTGTAAAACTAACATTACTTGGTTTAATAAAATAATAAAGAAGCGCGCTCACTGTTGCAGCAATAAGAGTCGTTGCAAACGTGTAAAAAAGCGTGCGCTGCCAAATAGATTTCATAGAGTTCTGCGAGCTATAGTTTGATAATGTCACAATTAATGAAAGTGATATAATTGGAATACTTATACATTTAAATATTTTTATAAATAGATCAGATATAAATAAGCCTATGGTGTGCAAGCTTTCTATGTTTGATAAACCACAAAAAACACCTAATGAAATCATAGTTAAATAAATAAATGGCATCTTGTATAAATTTTTCTTTTTAGAAATTTGTATAACAGTCATAAAACATCTCTCTTAGTAGAATTTTAATAAATGAATCATATGAAATATAAAATCAATTAAATAAAAAAATTTTATATTCTATTTTTAAAAAAAATGAAAATAAAGATATGAATTAACAACAACAACATGCTGGCGTGTTTGTAACAGAAGTTAGCAATTTGTTATAACTGCTTTTAGAAGGCTGAATTTTGGAGATTGATACAATATTCAAGTTATGATCCTCTTAAGAATTTATGAATCAATTGATATCAAATCTCAATTATCACAATATATTGAAAACTTCAATTCTATAAACACATTTTTTCATATTTTTAATTTACATCTCATTAAAACCCTTTCACACCATTCACTTTGAAGGAAAGAAAAAAATTGATATTTTAACAAGAAATCACTGGAAATTCACTTAAAAATGAATTATTAAACATCAATATTTTATAAAAGATCACTTCTCCATTTTCACTGGGTTTCATTACAAAGGAGTCTATATGAGTCTTATATTTAGACAGTTGGTGGATGATATCTCCTGCACTTATACCTATATTATTGGTGACAGCTCGAGTCATGAGGTGACTATCATCGACTCAGTCCATGAAAACTTCGATGTGTATCTAGAACTTCTAAACACCAATCATTGGACACTCAAGTATCTTATAGAAACACATGTGCATGCAGATCACATTACTGCAATAAATCAATTTAAAAAACATTTCAGCAAAACCGAAGTTTTGCTGAGTCCAAAAAGCGAAGTACAGTATCCACACACAAAAATAAAGGAAAAAGAAATCTATTATGTGGGAAATGTTTCACTGCAATTCTTTGAAACCCCTGGCCACACTCCCGATTGTCTTTCAATATTGGTTGACGAAAGCAGACTGCTCACGGGGGATTGTATGTTTATTGGCAGCTGCGGCAGAACAGATTTTCAATCTGGGAATAATAAAGAGATGTTTGATTCTCTTCATAAAATAATTTCCTTACCCGATGACACCCTTATTTTTCCGGGTCATGATTATAAAAATCGTTTTGTTTCAAGCGTACAAGAAGAAAAAAGAACAAATAAGCAGTTGCTCCATAAAAACTTCACTGAATTTGAAAATGATATTAGCTCTTGGAATCTCCCTCCTCCTAAAAAAATAAAAGAAGCTGTTCCTGCAAATTTAATTGGAGGAGTTTCTTCATAAGAATTTCATTTATTTTTAAACATTTTAAATTTATTTAATATTTAAAAAGTCAAAAGGAGAATTAAATGACCATCAGTCGCCGAGATTTCTTAAATGGGTTATCTATTTCAATTGCAGCGGGATTAGCACCCATCGATGCATTAAATGCCTTACCTTTATTAAAAAGTGATTATTATCCTCCTGCACTTACGGGATTAAGAGGAAATCATGTTGGTTCTTTCGAAAATGCACATAAGCTTGGCCGAGATAAATTGCAATTTCCAATTAAAAATAGATCCATCGAAGAAAAGTATGATGCTGTTATTGTGGGAGGTGGTATCAGTGGCTTATCCTCAGCCTATTTTTATCAAAAAAAATATGGAAAAAATGCAAAAATACTTGTCCTCGACAACCATGATGACTTCGGCGGACATGCCAAAAGAAATGAATTTCATATTGATGGAAAATTAATACTTGGATATGGAGGAACCGAATCACTGCAATCTCCAAAAAGCAATTATAGTAAAATAGCTATTCAGTTATTAAAAGAATTAAGTGTTGATATTGATAATTTAGGTAATAAATTTCATCGAAATTTCTACCCAGATTTAGGCATGAGCCGAGCCGTTTTTTTTAATAAAGAGAGTTTTGATGTAGATAAAATGGTCACAGGAGATCCAACTCGAGCTGTTGCAGATGATATTGATCCTAAAAGATTAAATGGCAGAAAAATAAAAGACTTTATTAATGACTTTCCTCTATCAAAAGATGATAAAATAGCTCTCATAAAATTATATGAAGACAATAAAAATTATTTACCAGAGAAATCAATTGAAGAACGTTTAGCCTATTTAAAAAAAATAAGTTATCACGATTTTTTAATAAAATATGCTGGTTTGAGTAAACAAGCTGCAATCTATTTTCAAGCACGCAGTAATGATTTCTTTGCCATTGGCTCTGACGGCATTTCAGCATTAGAAGCAAGAACACTCGCCCTCCCCGGTTTCGAAGGAATGGAGTTGCCTCCATTAGAGGGTGAAGACCATAACGACTTAAATGATCCCTATATTTATCATTTTCCTGATGGAAATGCTTCTATTGCTCGTTTACTTGTGCGTAAAATGATTCCTCAAGTGGCTTCCGGAAATAATATAGATGATCTTATTTTAACAAAATTTGATTATTCAAAATTAGATTTAAAAAATTCTCCGGTCCGCATTCGATTAAACAGCACAGCTGTGCATGTTAAAAATAATTCTGATAATTCTATAGACGTGGGTTATTTAGACAAAAGCGGAAAATTGCATTGCATACAAACCAAACATTGCGTCATGGCCTGCTACAATATGATGATTCCACATATAATTCCAGACTTACCAAACGAACAAAAACTTGCACTCTCAAAAAATGTAAAAGCAGCGCTCGTCTATTCAAAAGTCATTCTGCGTAACTGGCAATCTTTTAATAAACTTAAAGTCCATGAAATATATGTACCGGACATGAAGTATTCACGTGTTAAAATTGATTATGCTGTCGATTTTAACAAATATTCCCATGCAAAAAATCCCAATGAACCTATATGTCTGCATATGGTATATGTGCCTACAACCCCAAATGCAGGTCTCGATGCACGCACTCAAGCTCGACTTGCTAGAGCTAAATTATTAACAACGCCATTTGCAGAAATGGAAAATGACATTCGTCAACAGTTGCAACGCATGCTTGGCAGTGAAGGATTTGACCACAAAAAAGATATTTTAGCAATCACTGTAAACCGTTGGTCACATGGATATTCTTACACGACAAAAGATTTATTCGACGATGAAGATGACATGGAAAAAACAATTAGAATCTCTAGCAAACCATTTAATAATATTACCATTGCAAATTCAGACTCATCTTGGAACCCTTACACACACACAGCAATCGACATGGCGCATAGAGCCGTAAATGAATTTATTTAGTTTTAATAGTCAATAAAATATAATGAATAGAAATTTAAAATACCTTAATTTTTGAACTTAACATTTTAATAACCAAGGCGGCTCGTTGGTAACAATTGCATTGACCCATTTTGCTGGAATAAATAGACTGGGATTTTGTCCTGTTATTAAATAAATTTGTTTAAAACCAAGATTATAAATTTGCAATACCTTTTTATTTCCACTGTTTTTATTTAAATAATCGATATCTATAAATAGAGAGGTTCCATGATCATACATCTCAAGATTATCAAGAAATTTTTCAAGATTTTTATAAATTACAATTTTTTTATTTTGCTTAATAGCTGTCAAATGCCACACCATTTTAATTAAAGAATCATCATTTATTAAGATTGCATTTGGCTTATCTTTTGGTTTTAATACTTCAAGTGGAATAAAAAATAAATTATCCTTTGGAATAATTTTTATATTTGCTTTTTGGCAAATTGCTATAATATTTTTTTCTGTATATTTATTTGTTACTATAAATGAATTATTTGTAAATGGCATCATAGATATAAAATCTATTCCACTCATAGAACAATCGTTAAAATTAAATTCGCTTAAAAAATATTTATGCTCCATTTTTTTATACTCTGCACTTTCGCTCCATGCTATTACTTCTTTAAGTTGAGAAAAGTGAATAAGCTGAATATTGAAATCAGTTGATAATATATTTTTAAAACTTTCTTGCCATAAACTATGAATATATGCATCCTCATCAATAATAACCACATAAGAATTAGGCTTAATTTTTAAAGATGAAGCAAACCAATTTGGAATAGAAACTTTTGGAAGAATAATTTTTACAGCTGCTCCTGTACCAAATTGAACACGAAATTCAAACTTACCCCCCATAGATTCAACAACTGTTTTAGCATGACAAAGAGCTGATCCTTTATTTGTAGTTTTCAAGCGATTCGATTCACTTAAAATAATTTTTGGAATTGCTTTAGTTGCTTTATAAGTTCCACTATTCGTAATGAACATAAAAATATTATCTGCACTAGATGACAAACGGATTTTAACACTGCCATTATTTGAAATTGTATCTACAGAATTATCTATGAGCTGAGACAAAACTTTTTTAAATTCTAAGAGTGGGATTTTAGCAAATAAGCCATAAGAAGATAGGCCTAACTCTGCAAAAATTTCAACCCCTAATAATTCACGATATAGAATTCTTTTTTCAGAAACAATATCTTGAATAAGAGTTGATAACAGTTGAACTTTATGTTTTTCATGAGTGTGCCCAATTAAGGAAAAGTCTTCGTTTTTTTCTTGGTTATTATGTATAATTAATTGAGAAATATCCTGTAATCGATGGATTGATTGCCTTAATAATTTTCGACTTTCTTCAGATAACTCTTCAGCTTTTGCAATTAAAAATTGCAAAGGAACAAGTGGTGATCTCACTTCATTTGCAATTTGAAATTGAAACTGAGTCTTTTCCTTAGTAATAGAATATTCCCTAATCTCCATTTCATTTTCAATTTCATTAATTCTTTTTGAATATTCTCTAGATTTTATCAATAGTTTTTTGTTATTCATATAATAAATAAACAAAAATATAATTAATGACATTATAATAGACAATTGCAACAGTGAGGCAGAGAAACTCACACACACTCTCCTAATCTTTCAACTATTATAATACCCTAGATTTACGTGCAAAATAAATAACAATAACATCAAGCACATCGGCCTAATTAATAAACATTCCAATAGATAAAGTCAAGTTTCAAATGAATCAATGTAAATTCAAAAAAACTCTCAATTAACCAACTATCTAAACAAATTATACTTTAAAAATCATTTACATAAATAAAAATTCTATAATTTTACTAATATTAATAATTATTAAAAATGCATAATTTAAAGCTGAAAAAATATCTAATATAAAGATCAATTAATTACTTTCGTCTCCTTTTGTTTTTATATTTATGCCTTTATTAATAGATATCCAATTATTTTGCTTTTACTTAAATCAATTCATACGATATAACAAAAAAACATATTTGACATCTTTAAAAAGAATATGTATCACTCTAAATGATATGAGAGATATTAATTTGATAATTAATTATGAATAAAATATGTTTAATTATAAAATATTTAAATAAGAAGAAGAATAATGCGCAAAACATGTTACTTTACTTTAATGTCACTTAATTTATTATTTTATAAAGCAAATGCAACACCTGATTGTAAGATCATTCGCATCTCTGATGTGGGTTGGACAGATATTACAGCAACAACCGAAGTAGCTAAAACTATTTTAAATTCAATGGGATATGAAACAAAATTAAAAAATCTTTCTCTGCAAATAACTTTTAACAGTTTAAAAAATAACGATATTGATGTTTTTTTAGGCGCTTGGTATCCTTCCATGGCCTCTATTTTAAAGCCATATAAAGATAATAATCAAATTGAACATCTAGGAACTCTGTTAGACAATGCAAAATACACATTGGCTGTACCAAATTATATATACGAAGCAGGGGTAAAATCATTTTCCGATCTTGAAAAATTTAAAAATAAATTTCAGGGTAAAATATATGCAATCGAACCTGGAAATGATGGAAATAAAAATATTCAAAAAATGATCGATGATAATGCTTATAATCTAAAAGAATGGAAAGTAATTGAATCCAGTGAACAAGCTATGCTTATGCAGGTTTACCAAGCATATAAAAATAAAAAATGGATTGTATTTTTAGGTTGGCAACCACACCCAATGAACTATAAAATAAATATGAATTATTTAGAAGGAGGAGAAAACTACTTTGGCGCAAATCAAGGCAAATCTACAGTTTCTACAATTTCAAGAAAAAATTATACAAAAGAGTGTCCAAATGTAGTTCAATTTTTAAAAAATATTCGCTTTTCCATTGATGATGAAAATCAACTTATGGACATGATTTTATATAAAAAAATTGAACCTAAAGATGCTGCACAAATATGGATAAAATTAAATCTGCCAAAAATAGAAAAATGGATTTACAACGTACATAATTTTGATGGGACAAAAACAACACTTGCAACAATTGAAAAAAATATTTTTAATTCGAAAAAATAAATATAAAAGGATTTTTCATGCAAAAACTTCCCATTGGTGCTTGGGCTCAAGATGGAGTAAACTTTCTCACCCAATTTTTTGAAAATCAATTTCGATTTGTCTCAGACTCTATTGCAAGCATAATTGAGAAATTTATATCGTTATTAATGTGGTTTCCTCCTCTCGCTTTTATAATTACAAGTTTAATTCTTATTTTTATCGTCAAACGCAGTATAAAAAACATACTCGTTATAAGTTTTTGTTTTTTAGCGATCCTTAATTTAGGTTATTGGGAAGAGACTTTAGAAACAATGACCCTCGTCCTTTTTGCAACTTTAATTTCGACTTTTGTCGGTATTCCCATAGGAATTCTTTGTGCACATCATTCTTTTATTTATGCAATTATGCGCCCTGTTCTCGATCTTATGCAAACAATTCCAACTTTTGTGTATTTAATTCCAACTCTCATGCTATTTGGCCTGGGTATGGCTCCCGGACTTATATCTACAATTATCTTTGCTATGCCAGCAGTTATTCGCCTTACTTATTTAGGAATTTCTAATGTTCCACATGCTCTACTTGAGGTAGCAGACTCTTTTGGCGCAAACTCTTGGAAAAAACTTTCTTCCGTCGAAATTCCTCATGCATGGCAATCTATAAAAACAGGAATATCACAATGCATGATGCTTTCTCTTTCCATGGTTGTTGTCGCTGCCCTTGTTGGTGCTGATGGTTTAGGCAAACCTGTCGTACAAGCACTCAATACAGTTAATATTTCTAAAGGAATTGAATCAGGAATGACTATTGTTTTTGTCGCTATTTTACTCGATCGAATTTTTGCAAATTCATCACAAAAAATAGGGGCAGTTAGATGATAGAACATTTTAAAATTGAACAACTGGATCTTGTCTTTGGAAAAAATTCAAAAAAAGTATTTCAAGCACTCGATGCGGGTCAATCAAGAGAACACATTCATCAGGAACTCAAACATGTTATAGCTGTGCAAAATGTAAACTTTTCCGTTTATAAAAGTGAAATTCTTGTGATTATGGGTTTATCTGGTTCAGGAAAATCATCTTTGTTACGTTGTTTAAATGGCATGAATGGCCGCACTATTGGAAAAACAAGAGGACAGATATTATATTTAGATGCAGAGACAAATCAAAGAATAAATTTAATAGAATGTCCTAAAAATCATCTAAGAAAAATTCGTAAGCATCAAGTCTCAATGGTTTTCCAACAGTTTGGCTTAATGCCTTGGCGTACGGTTTCAGAAAATGTTGCTTTCCCTCTCGAAATTCAAGGAATTAAGTCAACAGAACGCATTAAACAAGTCGAAGAGAAGCTTGAAATTGTTGGTTTAGCAAAATGGAAATCACACTATCCTCATGAATTATCAGGTGGAATGCAACAGAGAGTGGGCTTAGCAAGAGCTTTTGTGACTCAAGCGGATGTCCTTTTAATGGATGAACCATTTTCAGCACTCGATCCTCTTATTCGTAAACAGCTACAAGACGAAATATTAGAGCTTCAGCAAAAATTTAAAAAAACAATTATTTTTGTGACCCACGATTTTTCAGAAGCAATTAAAATTGGTTCTCGCATAGCGATTATGGATGCTGGAAAAATTCTCCAAATTGGAACTCCACAAGACATTATAGAAAATCCTGCTTGCGAAAATGTAAAACGATTTACAGAAGATATTAAAGGAACACATACATTTCTTACTTAAATTGAGAGGAAAAATAATGAGTATGAATCAATACGATTTTATAATTATAGGCGGTGGCTCTGCGGGCTGCGTTCTTGCCAATCGCTTAAGTACAAATTCATCCCATAAGGTTTGTGTCCTAGAAGCAGGACGTCCAGATTATATTTGGGATATATTTATCCATATGCCAGCAGGACTTATGTATCCATTAGGCAATAAATTATATGATTGGTGCTATCATTCTGATCCAGAACCTCACATGAACAACCGTCGTATTTTTCATGGGCGTGGGAAGGTTTTAGGAGGTTCGAGTTCTATTAATGGGATGATTTACATTCGTGGCAATCCAATGGATTACGAAAAATGGGCTCAAGATCCTGGCATGGAATCATGGGGTTACAAACATTGTCTGCCTTATTTTAGCAGAGCAGAAACGCGTATGGTGGGTGCTGATGCCTATCATGGCTTTACAGGACCTCTTTTGCTTGAGACGGGCCCTTGCGAAAATCCATTATTTAAAGCTTTTTTTAATGCTGTTCAAGAGGCAGGACATCCTTTAACTGATGATGTCAACGGATATAAGCAAGAAGGATTTGGACGCTTCGATAGAAATATAAATCGAGGCAGAAGGCTTTCCGCAGCAAGAGCATATGTTCATCCAATTCGTAGAAAACGCCCAAATTTAAGTATCAAATGCAGGGCTATGACAACACGCATTCTTTTTGAAGGAGATCGTGCTGTAGGAGTTGAATATGTTAGGTATGGAAAAACTCATAAAATCTATGCAGGGGAAATTATCTGCTGCGGAGGAGCAATTAATTCTCCACAAGTTCTGCAACTTTCAGGAATTGGCAATGCAGAAGAGTTAAAACCCCATGGAATAAAAATCATTCAAGATTTGCCTGGTGTCGGACAAAATCTTCAAGATCACTTAGAGGTGTATATACAACACGCTTGTAAATTACCTGTGAGTCTCTACCCTGCACTCAAATGGTGGAACAAACCTAAAATCGGATTTCAATGGCTTTTCCAAAGAAAAGGAGCTGCCGCCTCCAATCATTTTGAGGCAGGAGGATTTATTAGAAGTAATAATGATGTCGCATACCCGAATTTACAATTTCACTTTCTCCCTTTAGCAGTCCGCTACGATGGCTCTTCACCTTCTGGCGGCCATGGCTACCAAGTGCATGTCGGCCCCATGAACTCCGACGCAAGAGGACACATAAAAATTCGTTCAACTGACCCTCGAATGCACCCAAGCATGCAGTTTAATTACTTATCTACTGAGCAAGACAAAAGAGAATGGGTTGAAGCTGTGCGCTGCGCGCGCAAAATTCTCAATCAAAATGCTCTCAATGAGTTTAATGGTGGAGAGGTTTCTCCTGGCTCACGTTATGAAAGCGATGAAGAAATATTAGAATGGGTTAAAAGAGATGCCGAAACGGCACTCCATCCTTCATGCACTTGTAAAATGGGTACAGATTCCATGTCCGTTGTCGATCCAAAAACAATGCTTGTACATGGAGTCAAAAATCTAAGGGTGGTCGATGCTTCTGTCATGCCCTATGTAACCAATGGAAACATTTATGCCCCTGTCATGATGATTGCAGAAAAATCTGCTGATATAATTTTAGGGAATACTTCTCTCCCAGCATCTTCCGTGGATTTTTATCAACATTAAATACAGTATAATATTTTCGAAAAGTTATTTATAAAATCGCCGATAGCAGTTGCATACAATGAGGTTTTGGCATTTGATACAAAAGCCTGTTTGAAGCAAGAACTTCAAGAGAGGATTTCGTTAAGAACAAATGCTAAAATGTTATAATCATTTGTTTTTCAAGTTAAGGGTACTCCATGAAAAATATTAACAAAATAATCATTGTATTAGCAACTTTTCTATTTCTTCCATGCATTTCATATTATGGATTTCTCTTTGTAAATCATAATTATAATATTCATTTCTTACAAATAGATGCCTGCCAAAGCGAAGGTGGTAAGTGGAATCATAAAAGCCAGACGTGCGACTGGCCGTAAAAATTTATTCAATAATTTCAACAATTTTATATTGCTTTACAGATTTGCTATCATCTGAACCACAACTTGCAATGCCTGTTATTAATTTTTCAAATTGGATATCATAGATTTTTTTAACAACGCCATTTGCATCGGGAAAAGAAAAATAAAACAACACCGTCGCATTGCTGCAATCATCACTTAAAATAATTTCATAGTTTTTATTTTGAGCAAGATCCCATTGCCAAGAATATTTTTTAAATAATTCCTTTTCTGCCATTTGCACAAAAGAACTATTAATTCCACTAAATCCTCGATAATTATTTTCAATTTGAAAATTATTTTCAACTCTGTTTAAAAAATGAGGTACGTCTTCTATATTAAAAAGTCCATACCAACGCATACTGGGGGCTTCAAAAAAAGTGGGGGCATAACGATGCCCCCCAATATGAGAGGACTTCCAGATGCGAAATCTGCCTTTTTCTAATTTTGAATTTTCTTCTTTAAATTTATTAAATATTTGCAGTCCATATTTTCCACAACAATTATCTCTTTCGGCATGGGTGCAAATAAACACCTCTCGACAGTCTTTATTTAAAGTTACTTCCCATTTTTTAAAATCATTTTTATTTTCAAGTTGATAATCTTTTAAAGAATAAATAGCTTCTTTAAATTCATGATTTGGTACAAGAAGTTCTATTTTTTTATAAGCAGAAAATTCGTGCGAAGTTTTTTGAAAATAAAAAATACGGGTGTGATTTGCAAGCGAAAACTCATTTTGCGCAAAATGATTTACACCACTTTTTATTTTCTCTTTAAAAAAGCTAGGTAACACTTCGAACAGATGCTTATGATGTAAAAATGTTTCAGATTTACTTGGTACCGAAGACCATGGTTCATTTAATTCAATAGAAATTTGCACATCAATAGGAGACACGGAGCAAATAATGTCTTCTTGACTTTGCCTCGTAGCGAATGAACATTCTATATATTCTTTTAACATTCTTGCCTCATCGCCTTTAATATTAAGATTGTAGAACATTTTCAGTGATTTTTTGTATACGAGAGCCTTTTTCCAACTGCTCCCAAATTTCCCATGCAACAGTTCTTCCTGGGAAAGCAACTTTTTGAAATGGCCATATTTCTTTTAACCAAGTTTCAATTTCAGTAAAAATATTTTGTTCTAAATTATTTTTATTATAGGACGTATTAATCCAAAAAAAAGCTTGAGCATTGAAAAATGTTTTTCGCAGATCATTTTCTTCTATTGATTTTATAGGCATAATATATAAACAACCTAAATAATGACCATCATCAGGTGATAAAATGGCATAGGCAAATGAAATTCTCTCATTAAATTCTTTTTCATGCCTTACAAGATCATTGTAATTATCGTCAAATGACAAATCACAAGTTGGCCATTCATGAGCTCGTCCAAAGACATATTTAATTTCTTTTTCGCTTAATTTAATTGCAATGAAATCTTCGGCTGCAAAGAGGGGAGAGAGTGGTTTAAGCTGAAAGCTTTGACATATAAAATGTTCGGGAATTATGAAATCTGCTGAAATAAAGGAACTCATAGCTAACCCCTTTCAAAGTTTCAAATCGATGTATTTTTAATTTATCAAAAAAAATATGAACAAACAATATTTTTGAATTATATCTCTAAAAGAGTTCATTTAACAAATATATTTCAAATAACTCATTTTATATATTCAACTTTTATAATATCATATTTAGGAACATTGTAAAAAACTAATTCTGGGATATTTCCTGATGTAAATCCACCTAATATAAATTTAGCATTTCTCCCAATGGTCTTATCATGAGGTAAGGCAGGGCAATAATCAAAAGAAAAAGGTAAATTGTATTTGACCAGCCCACTGGCAAAAGTACCTTCTGCAAGCCCTAAAAAATTCTCAATTTCCTTTTTACTGTTCAACTTAATAATTTTATCTGCTACTGATTTTGAAGTGACAAATATCACACCAGCACGCCCTAAAAATTTATCACTTTTTAAAACAAAATTCTGATAAGAGCTTTGACTTAAAAAAACACTCACACCCTTTTGAAAACGACTTAAAGCGACTGTTTCGTTGAAAGAAAGTTTTTTTAACTGAGCATATTTTAAGAGATCATAAATAAAGCTTTTTGGGGCATGAGCCAAATTAAATCCCAGCTCTAAAATACCATTTGAATCTAAGTTTAAAGATTCATTTTTAAGTAATTTAAAATAACCGTTTGCCAATTCTTCGGCTCGCAAAATACCTTGAATAGAATATAAAATATATTGGATTAATATTTGAGGCTGCGGCAGAAGATGATTATAATATTTTAAAAATTCATTGGAAAAATAATAATTATTACTGATATCATATTTTTCAGCAAAAATATTTTTAACTTTGGTGTTATTTTTATATATTATTTTAAAAGTAATTTTCTCAATATAACTTAATTTATTTTCATCTAATTGGTAATTATTTAAAGCACTCTTTAAATAATTTAAATAAAATGCTTTATCATAAAAATTACTTTTCCATATTCCTTCAATTTCTTGTGCAAGATTCTTCTCACTATAAAATGAATATTGATAACAAATTTTACATTCTATTTTAGGTAGTTCTTGTGTTACATAAAAATAAGCGGACGCAGGATAAACAATTAATATTTGAAATAAAAACAAACCAAGTGCAAAATATTTCATTTTTAAAAATTGCCTCTTCACAACCTAATTTATATCCGCCTTTTATGAGTCCGTTTAATAAAAAAGCTAGGTTATATGCCTAGCCTTTTTGCCAATAGATTTTTTTTCCATTGCTGTCAATAAAATAAAAAAGCGGCCTAAATTAGGTCGCTTTAATCAAAAAAAATTTAATCATTTCATAATGACTATTGAATATTAAAGGCTTCTGTTGCAGAGGTTTTTAACCATTTGCTCAAAACATCGGTTGGTGTCATGCCTTCAAACTGTTCGGCTCTCTGACTCCAAAATCCTCCCTGCGCGACTTTCATCTCAAGTAAGTCTTGCACCTGAAATAAAGTACGATTGTACAAAGGAGTTCTGTCACGTGGAGCCGACCATGTTCCATCACTTTGCTTCTTCAACGTACCAAAAATAAAACAGTTCGCATTGTAGGTGTCACATTGAGTCTTAAAATCATAACTGTGTTTTTCTGGCTTTACATAATCAGGAATCACCTTAAATGCCTCATTCATTTTTATAATTTGGAATTCAATGCTTGTTTGAGAGGTTTTATTTTCGTCATATCCAAATAACAATGCGTCTTCAATTGCACCCTCATTATCAGTGAGTAAGTGAGAGTTTATAACTTTACCTGTTAAGAATGAAGCATCGCCATGCGCATAGTTACCTTTGCGCGTAAAGCATTTTTTGACGAAATCATTATAATTCGCATCAATAAAAAAGCCATTTTTATCTTTTTTATCAGAACAGAAATCTACTTTGTCTTTTAAATATTTATCACCTACAGAAACTTTATAAAATTTAGACTCAGGTTGAAAGCCAATGAATTGAGAGCCTATTGGTGGAATTCTCAATGCATTTAAAGGAAAATATTGAGAGCCTGTACCAAATGACATTCCAAATACCGTGTCTAAGGCCGTCTTAGTAATAAGGGATTGAGAATAATCCACTATTTGATCTTGGGTGTTGTGTAAAAGTAACAATGCGCCCGGAGAAGCTTCTCTATTGTTTTTAATGAAATTAAGTGGGCCTTTTAGAAAAGTTAAAAAATCCATCTTCATTATATTATCTTTATACATAATTAAATTCTGTGCACTCATTACAAAATACAAAGCATTTGTGCTAATCTTTTTTACATCATCATCAGTAATTGATGGTTCATTATTATTTATTGCAGAAACAGATGCAGATACTAGAAATTTAATAAAATTCGTAAAAAACGTGCTTTCTAATTTTATTCCTGATTTTTCCAAAGATGCTTTTAAAATAAATAAAGACTTTACAATACTTTCATTGTTATTTACTGAATTTAAAGCATCAACAATATTTTTTAAACCTTCCTTATCATTCGACAATGTATCTAACAGGAGTGCAAATTTTTCAATCCCTTTTTGATCGCTTTCAGCGAATAATCCTTCCTTTAAGCTTACTTGATTTTCATCAGGTAAATTTAATTCAATGCCATGTGTTAAAATTCCACGTAGAGAACAATTACCATTTGATTTAGCGGGAAATATCGCTGCATTAATTGAGCAAATATCTGGACTCAAATTAATATTAGGTTTAACAATAGCCTCAGAAATAAATTTTAAAAGTGACTTATCACCATTCTTATGTGCTATAAGATAATTCAGAAGATCTCCAATAACTTTTTTTATTAGAACTTCTCCAGTATTATTTTCAATATTAATATTTTTCTGCCCAAGTTCTCCTAATGCTTTTTTCAATAAAGCATCAAATTCAGCTGTCATTAATAGCTTCTTAATTTCATTAATATTATTACTCCAATTTTGTGTGGAAACAGAAATATAAGGAGCTAAATAAGTAATATCAGATGCGCCTAAAAACCCGATCATTTCTTTTAATTTTTTATCACTGTTATCAAGTGGAGCTTTGCGATAATTAACAATATAATGATTTTTATTAAGATCTGGAATCATTGGCAGGACATTATAACCAGAGTGATCGAATACAGAGCCACTTAAAATATCTTGAAATAAAATTCTAAACTTTCCGACGAGGAAAGTGGATGGTCCATAATAAACTGCGGCGGAACTAAACAAAGGTGGAAAATAAATGTCTTTTAATCCATCTTTTTCTAATTTTTCGAGGGCCTGTTGTAACATAACACCCGAACGTCCTAGGGCTGCAAGCATTGTTGCGCCGCCACGACTGCTCGCAGCTGCAACGGTTTTAGGCCCTGCAATTTTCTTTACTAAAGAAATATCTTCAGAATAAAATTCTAATCGTGTTTTAATTTCTTTTAAATTTTTATTATTTTCTAATTTCAATTCTCCAAGCGCAATTTTACTTAAAGCACTGTGCAGACCTAGGGTCGCAACCACATCATCCACTAAAGGAGAACGTTTTCCAAATGGTTCAACTCCGGCTTCAATTTCATTGCCGTCGCTATCGACACAACTGCGCTTAAAGAGCGTTGTTAAATCACCCGTTTTTTTATCAACGGAGCAAATTGACTCACCAGGAAAAGCGGGTGCTGCAACAATATAGTTTGATAAATTATCTTGTAATAATGTAGCAAGCTCTCTAAATGAAATACCTGCATCTCCACCGTGGGCATAAAGCATAAGCGGAATTTTTTTAGTGTCTTCTGGAATTGTAATAAGTGCCGCATAAATTTGTTGAGATTTCGCCAAGCGATATTTTAATATATAAGCCGAACCTTTAGAAATTTTAGTGCGATCAATTTTACCTTTGGTCGTACCAAAGAAATCAAATTTAGATTCTGCATTTAATCCGCTTGATGTCTTAATATTACTCAATTCTATTGGCTTAGGATCTTCGCCTATTAGTTTAGGATCTTTTCGTTCTAGGTATTTTAATGATATTTTATGACCATCGGTAAATTCTTTAAAATCAATTTCCCTATTCTTGTTGTAGTCAGAGAACTTATCAAAACTTATAATTTCTGTGGCAACAATTTTAGGAGCCATTTCTGCTACATATTTATTAACAGCATCACGGTTTTGTTCGTATTTTTTTTGTTTGATAGGATCAGTTGGATCAGGGTTAAAACACTTTGGATTTTGCTTTAAATTATTTACTAAATTTTCTTTTACATTAGGACCCGACAATGAAACGGCTTCTGCACTCGTAGGTAAACAAAGTTGAGTAGCAAATTTATCATACATTACGTTGTTTCTATTGCTTTGAGTCTGCATGTTAATATTTTGCTTTCCTCCGCAACCCACAATAGCAATTGTAGATAGAAAACATGATGACGTGACTAGAATTCTCTTCTTAATCATATATTGTTCCTTTATTAATCTTAAATTAAATTATAATATTAATATTTAGCAAATATAAATTCTTATTTAATTGTGTACCATGGAGTGCCTCTAAATTAACCCCACGCCGAACCACTCACTCTCTCTCATCGCATTTGTAGTTGACTTAATAGGGCTATTACATCATTAGTAAAAATACTGCAAGCCTTAAATATTCTTTCTTGAACTTGCGCTTTTTTTTTTAGAATGTTAAGTATTGAAATTATATTCTCCTCTTCTCTCGTCGCTATTTTGGTCGGCTATTTATAAACTTTATTTTCGGTTTAATTGATATGTTTTTAGAGGAGATTTTATGCATATTAGAAAAAAACAATTCAGCTCAATTTTAAATTGTCAAAAAATTAAACAGGCTTTTTCTTTATTCAGTATTATTATTTCTGCAACTTCTATTAATGTTCAGGCACAGGACATTGCACAAAATAATAAAATCGATCCAACCGAAGAAGTGGCTGGAGGAGTTGGAGAGGTCGGATATAAAGCACCTAAATATGCTGTCCTTCCAACCGGAAAAACTTTACCTAAAGGAATCTTTAAACTCGATCTACCTTTTGCATATACTTTTGGAGATCAAGGTTTTGATAGCAATGCAAAATCTGTGAGCAATGGACTTGATATGAGCCGCTGGGTCAATGGTATTATGTTGCAGTACGGTCTGACAAATTCGATTTCAATTGGAATTGGCATTCCAATTGTACTGTCAAACCAAGTCAGCATGGACGGAAATAAGTTAACAGCGAATTCAGAAATGTATGAACGCTATTATAATAAGTTCGTACATGAACTTGCTGTTAGTTATAATTCAGCCAATCTATGTACTGGTGGCTTTACTGTTCAGCAATGTATTGATGAAATAAATGGTGGTAAAATTATGAACGCAACCACCACTACTCCTGTTATTCTACCCACGGGAGAGTTACTTACAATTGATTCTGGAAGTCCTATTAAAGATCAAATCCGCAATGCACTCCTAACAGCATCTCAACCCGAAAACGGTGCAACGGGTATTGGCGACCTCCAATTTGGTATATTATGGAGTGTCATTTCCGAAGAGTCCCCTATTCGCCATGTGCCTCTCTACTTTTCTTTAGGGGGTGGTTTGCGTATGCCAACAGGTAAATTTAATTTAGCCAATGCAATGCGCGCGACCGGTGGTGACAACACGCTTTTAACTGGGGGCGGTACTTACGATGCTATTTTCCGTATGAATTTAGACTATGTTGCAACTCCAGGCGTCATATTAAGTTGGCAACATGTCTCTGAATATTCTTTGACCAAAGCAAATTTAGGCCGCTCCAGTATGCTAAATAATAAAAACTTTAACTCAAATGATCCTTCAGTTGATCAATCAGGACACACAGGCGATCAACAAGGTAACATAATGACTTTTTCAAGAAAAGGTCTTCATCACATTGGTTTCTTACAGGCAGCTTGGGGGCTTGGAAATGTTTCTGAAAGCTTAAAATGGCTTGGTACATTTACACAACTTAAATATAATATTGCAGCACAAGCATATTTAAATGGACAACCTATTTATGTTATGGGTGATCAATTTTATTTAGGTGATTCAAGTATGCACCCCGATCATGGATATGAACAATACTATTCTGCAGCAATTGGGGCTAAAATCAGCGGTCTTCCTTATAGAATTCCTGGAGAAATCAGTGGTGAATTTGAATATCCATTTGCTGGTAAAAACCGCGCCATTGCTCCTATGAACGCAAAAGGAACGCTCACTGTCTATTTTTAATCCTTGAATTTTTTAAATCATATTTAAAATCAAACCGCTTTGTATTTCCCTTTAAAAATGAATTAAAATGAAAATATTAAATTAATTTAAAAAAAACAATCTTCTTATTTAAAAATAAAATATAAAAAAAATTAAAACTTTAAATATTCCACGTTAAGAACTTCTTTAATACCAAGTCCCGCATCAGTTTCGCTTAAAGTCAAAGTATTTGCCTCAACCACCGCACCACCTACAATAGGATTTTCCGCTAATAAAGAAGGAGAGTCTAAATCACATCTCACAATTGATTTTTTGGCTGCCGCAAAATGCGCTGCAGCTGTCACTGAAATCTGACTTTCAAGCATACAACCCACAATACATTCAACACCTGCGGCTTCAGCAATATTTAAAATTTTAGTTGCATTGAATATACCGCCTGCTTTTGCAAGTTTAATATTTAAAAGATCACATGCTTTATGGTGAATCAATTGAAGAGCATCGTAGGGAGAAAAGACAGATTCATCGGCAAGTATATCGGTTTCAACATTTTGAGTAACATAACGAAGGTCAGATAATTTTTTTGCCTTTACAGGTTGCTCTACAAATTCAATATTTAAATTTAATTTTTCAAATCGACGAATAATACGAACAGCCTCTTTTGCTCCCCATGCCTGATTAGCATCAAGACTTATTTTTACCTTATTGCCCACAGCCGTACGAACAGCCTGTACCCGAACAAAATCGAGTGAAGGATTTAAACCTAATTTGAGTTTGAGATCTTGAAAACCTTCATCGAGAGCAATAAGTGAGTCTGCGACCATCACTTCAGGAGAATTAGCACTGATGGTGAGGTCTGTAAAAACCAGATTGTGATAGCCACCTAGATATTTATAGAGGGGTAAATTAAGGGATTGAGCAAGTAAATCATAAAAAGCCATATCGACTGCTGCCAAAGCCGATGTGTTGTTAACAAAAGAAGAGTGCAAATCATTCATAACCTTTTCTAGATTACTCAGATCTGCACCTATAATTTTAGGTTTTAAATTATTTACTAAACATGAAATAATTGAATCAGAGGATTCGCCTGTAATAGCTAATGTTGGTGCCGCGCTGCCATATCCAACTAACCCAGAGCGTGTGAGAAGCTTAACGATGATATCTTCTGCAAAATAAACTGTCCTCAAAGCCGTTTTAAAAGGCCTTTTAAGAGGAATTTTTATTTTGCCGATAAGGATATCAACAATTTTCAACCTAGCCCATCCACTCGTTGGCGCAATTCAAGACCTGTTTTCCAAAATGGAAGTTTTTTTTCTGGGACTCCAATTTTTTCACCCGTTTTAGGATTACGGCCATCATAAGATTTATATTTACGAACGGTAAAAGCACCAAATCCGCGAATTTCAACACGCCCGTCTTCAGTTAAAGCTTCAGAAACGGTATCAAAGAACATATTGATGAGTTCTTCTGCCTGTGGAGCAGTAACGTCAGCCTTAGATGCGAGGATTTCTATTAATTCACTTTTAACCATAAAAGAGGCTCCAATCAAAACATGCAAAAGGAAAGGGATCAGCGAAGATCCCGCTTACAGTATATGCAATTATCATTCTCATAGAAACAAAAATTTTTCAAAGTTTTGGCACCCAAAAATTTAAAAAAAATACCAATAAATGCTCGTTCCGATTCGCCAATCCTGATTTTCAAGATTAAAACTAGCGAATATTTTATTTTCTATATTCGAGAAACACTGATAAGACAAGGAGTTTTGCCAAAATAATCGAGTTCGATCATTTTTATACGTGAAAGAGTGTCTTTTCATCCATTCCAAATCTGAAGAAAAGACAGAAAAGTGATTGGGACGCAATGAAAAACCAGAATATGCTCCAAGCGAAATCTCAAAGCCATTTTCTTCTTGGTAAGCAAGATCCGCTTGACTCAGAATATAAATTTGAAAATTATCTCGCAAAAACGAAAAACCACTTCCTCCTTCAATAAAAGATCGTTGGCAACTCGAAAGATAACCGTATTTACTACAATCATAATCTTGTTCAAGGCCAGCCCTTAATTTCCAAGATATAGGATAAAGAGGTGGATTAAGCGAAGGAAAAGATTTAATATTCAATAAATCGAGATTATTTACAAAAAAATTTGATCCTTTTGTTTCATAGCGTAAAATTAACTTCATTAATTCGATTTGTGCATCTTGCGCATAACCTGCAGAAGGGCTATCGAGACTGTGTAAAACAGGTTTAAGTTCAAAATCCAATGCATTGCCAGCAAAACGAGAATAGGAATATCCACCCCCTACTCGCGCTCCTGCCACACCAAATTCGGGTCTTTCTTCTTTAGGAGGTTCAATTTTCAAAGGTGATGAGATTACGGACAGCGAAGCACGTGCTTCTAGTAAGTTTTTACGAAATAGTGGATATTTTACCGATTCTTCTGTACCTGCAAGTTTTTCTTTAAAATCTATATATTCAGAAACGGCATCAAATATTTTTGCCACACTTTCTTTAGGTAAATAGTTATTTAGTTCTTTGAGTTGATTATTATCATTTATAATTTTTGAAAAAAAATCTTTTTCTTGATCATTTAAAATTGAATAGCGAAAACGAAAGCGTTTTTGCGATGAAGGACGAAACGTAACATTTTTTACCAAATTTGGAAATCTATTCACGACTCTCAAAGTATCTGCTGGGTTTACCCATAATAAAAATTGATCCGCAAAATTAAATTGATCATTGGCAGTGTCTAATAAAGTTAACAAAATAAATGAGCAATTTTCATCGAAATAATAATAATCAATTCTGTTGTTACCCACCTCCCAAAGACTCATTGCCATATTAAGAGTTTCTTCTTGCGAGAGGTTAAGTTCATATTCCCATAAATCACGGCTTTCAGAATTATTATACTCTTGAACTTTTACTGAATAGGGTAACAAACTAAATTTTCCTTCAAACATTCCAGTCAAACCTTTATATGTATATGAAAGCATATTATTTGTGTCAGGATTTGCAGCAAAATTAACTCCAAAATCAGTTAGAGGATTATTTGAGTTTATAAATCGTAAAAAAGTATGGCCAAACATACTCGAAGGATTATTTATATAGAAAGATGAAAATACCAACACCACACCTTTAGGATTAACAAGATTTATCCAATTCTCAAAATTTTCGCATTTTATCATTGGAATTTTATAATTTTCATCATCCAAATGAGACTTTAACCATTTCAGTCGGCGTGGAAATTTACATTTTGCTGAAGAATTACTTTCTTCAGAAGAAAAAAAATGTTCAATTGTAGCAGTCAATTCTGCATTTAAATCCGTTTTTCCAATCGGTGATAAATAAAAATCAGATCCATCTATCATACCTATTCGTGAGCCAAAATATTTGAGCTGATAAAAAAGAATTTTTCTCCATTCAGATTTTTCAGCTAATTGAAGCCTATTTGCTTTTTCTATAAAGTAATTTTTTAAATTATTATTTGAATCACTTTCAAGAGAAAAAGCAAAAAATGAAAAAGGAATGCTAAATAAAATAAACAACTTTAATCTAAAAAAAAATTGTTATATCTGCGCATATTCACGCGAAACAGAAAGTTTAGAATCTTTTTGTATTTCAGATTACACATTTGATATTATTTGACTTGGATCATTCGAATTAAAAATCACTTTAGAATTGGACTGTGAAAATGCTCCGAAATGATTAAAATCATTTGCACTGCAACCAAAAACCTGAGCAAATCCGTTTAAAACATCTCCCGTGCCTTGCGCACCTTCTCTTTGCAATGACGCTAAAATAGCTGAAACATAATCTTTTTGCTTTAGAGCTTGAGCCGAAGCACCACTTCCACAATTTGAGGTGCAACTAGTAATACCAAAAGTCTGATTAGCCGCAGTGCCATTAGTTGTTGCAGCTAAAACTTGCTTCCACCATGTATTATTGCTTTCAAAAATAACAGAGCCTAAACCACAACCTGCAAGTCCATAAGATGCGGCTAAAGCATGCGAAGCGGTCAGACTTGTAAATGCAGCAGCAATTAAGAGAGATTTCTTAGCATCACATTTCGATGTTTTAAGCATTTATCCTCTCCTTTAGATATTATTTTATTAACAGTGCAACTTTATACAAGTAATAAAAAATTTTCAACAGTTTATAATGATTTTTATATTGTCTGTTTTTATAAATTATAAAGCCTATTTTATAATTTATATAAATTTATATATTCAACAGAGAGCATTCTTTTGATAATTTATTTTCATTTTTCATGATATTTTTAAAATTTGATAAAACAATTTTTGGGTCTTGTGAATTAAATAAAATTTTATACTGATTTTGAGTATAGCTTCCAAAATAATCATATGCTTCGCTCTGACAACCTAGCACAGACGCAAAAGCATTTAAACTTTCACCTGTGCCCTGCGCAGACTCCCTTTGCAAAGTAACAAAGTTTGCAACAATATAATCCTCTTGCTTTTGAGTTTCTCCAAATAAGCCAGAAGCACAATTTGACGTACCACTTGTAATACCAAATGCCTGGCTCAGAGTTAAATGATTTGTTGTCATTGAAAGCAATTGCTTCCACCATTGATTTCCAGAAAAAACCACTGAACCCAACCCGCAACCAGCGGATCCCACAGCAAAAGCATTCAGAGATAAATGGCTTAATCCTAAAGCAATTAAGAGCTTTAAAGACGTTTTCAAATCTAATTTCATAGATTCCTCCTCCGCAAAAATTTGAGTCCATTACAAAAATCTCAATATATTTTATTATAAATTTTGGTGGTTAAAAAAAAAGAATGTCAAAATTAAATCAGTAATATAAATTATTGATAAATATAAATTACAATAACCACTGAGGATGGGTTGAGACATTCTTTTCAATAATGGCTTTTGCTACGTCTGTTTCACTTAATGAAAACTGAGCTTGAGATCTTTTAAAACGCATTTTCCATTGGGGAGGAAGTAAATCATTTAGAATATGAGGAGTTGGTGAAGCCAATGTAGAATTCGCTTTCTTACCACTTGCAATACCTAAACCAACATAAAATCCAGCAGCAAGTAAAGATGCTCTTACACATGTTGCTGAAGAATATGTTATAAAACAAGAAGACTCTTTAACATATTTTTTTAAATGTACAAAAATATTATATGTCCATAACTGAGAATGACTTACAGGAGAAAAAAAGTCATAACAAATAATATCTGCTAGAGGATATTTTGCATGACTCGAAATTGTTTTGACGAAATCACCTTGAATAAAAATCCATTCAAAAATTCTTTCATCATCTAAAACATATTTAATCGAATCTTTTTCAATACACATTGGTAATAAATGACTAAATTTATTTATATATGGAAATAATTCTTTATTCTTTAATAACGAAACAAGCCCTTCTTTTTCAAGATCAAAACTCACGACAGTTAATTTTGATAAAGATCTATTTATAAAAAAAGCATGGAACATAGCTATCAACTGTGCGCCACAGCCCATCCCTACATCATAAACTACGCATTCCCCGCATTTATTAAGAATGTTAGAACCTTCAACATAAAGAGATTGAGCTTCTTCATAAGGGCCAACCTGTCCATGCAATGTTTCACTTGTTGCTATATGTTTGAATGTAGGTTTACCA
Organism: Fluviispira multicolorata; assembly: GCF_009208585.1. Classification (GTDB taxonomy): domain Bacteria; phylum Bdellovibrionota_B; class Oligoflexia; order Silvanigrellales; family Silvanigrellaceae; genus Silvanigrella; species Silvanigrella multicolorata. Next base: position 147,489 of record NZ_WFLN01000004.1, on the reverse strand, counting down.
GACTCTGTATAAACCAAAATATATTTATTTCCATTTTCATTTTCATTTATTGACATTGCGAGCATATTCCATCGATTTGCAGTATATGTTTTTTAGGTTCAAATTGTGATAATGTCTTTATTCTTTCAAATATTTTATAAATAAAACTCCACTCTAAATGAATCTCTTCTACCTTGCCACACTGAGTGCAATTGAGCATGATGTGATTGGGATTCGTTTCACACTGTGTGCTACACGACAAATACTCTCCAGACGGAAAAACTTGATGCACAAGGCCAAGTAACATTAGCGTCTCTAGTATGCGATAAACTGAAACCTGATCGACATTAAGATTTTTTTTTCTTTGAACATTCTCAAATATACATTTAGGTGAAAGCGGAATTTTAGAATCTGCTAAACACTCTATAACGGCAAGTCTTGGTTTTGTGATACGATATTTTGAATCTTTTAAAGAACTTACAGCTATGTCATAGAAAGATTTTCCATTACAACCCTTTTCATGGTGGGCGTGACTATAGTTATGTTCATGGTTACGAGAATTCATAGTTTCGCTTCCTTTAGAAAAACTCTCTACATATTGCAAAATATTTGCAATTATGAAAGAGTGCACTCGGGTAAAATGCTTAGGCAATTTTTTTTGTAACTTTTCCCCATGGAGGTCTCAAATGTTTTTGAATATACATAAAATATTTCTTCCCATTCTATTAGGAATGACTTCAATTTTTGCTTATGCCTTTGGAGCACATGAACATGGTACTGCAAAGATCGATATTGCTTTACAGGATAAAGAGGGAACAATCTACATTAAAGTTCCAAGTGAAAGTATTTATAATTTTGAGCACGAAGCAAAGACAGACGTAGAAAAAAAGAATGTTAAAATAGCCAGCGAAAAAATCAAAAAAAATATTCTACAAATTGTTCGCTTTGATCCTTCGTTAGAATGCTCTATTACTGGAGAGAAAATAAATCCATTTGCTGTAGATCCCAATGATGATGAACATGACGAAGATGATGCTATTGAAGAAAAATCTGACCATAAAAAACATGGAAAACATGGAAAACATGGAAATTTTCAGGCAGAATTTAAATTTAAATGTAATAAAGATGCTACTGGTTCAAAAATTAGCTTTGGATTTACAAATTATTTTCCTAAAGTTCAAAAAGCAATTATTCAACTTAATAGCGATAAAAAGCAAACCTCTGTTACTGTTTCAAAAGACAAAGGCTATATTCAATTATGAATCCAATTATTAAATTGAAAAATTTAAAATATTCTTATAAAAAAGAAAAAAATATTTTAGACATTTCTGATTTTACTGTTAATGAAGGCGAGAAAATATTTTTGTATGGTCCAAGTGGCTGCGGAAAAACCACTTTACTCAGCATACTTGCAGGAATTATCCCAGCAAAAGAAGGCTCTCTCAAAATTTTTGGTACAGAATTTATTGGAGCAAAAAACTCATTAAAAGATTCTATTCGCGGATCTCAAATGGGATATATTTTTCAGATGTTTAATTTAATACCTTATTTAAATGTGCTTGATAACATTCTATTACCTTGTAAACTTAATTTTAAGCGTAGAGAAGATATGGACAAAAAATCCTTAATTATTAAATGCAAAGAAATTTCTAAAGCATTAAATATTGATAATATTCTGACAAAAAAAGCGAATGAAATTTCTGTTGGCCAACAACAAAGAGTGGCCGCTGCAAGGGCTTTACTGGGATCTCCCAAATTAATTATTGCTGATGAACCAACAAGCTCTTTAGATTCAGATGCGCGAGAATTGTTTTTAGAAAATTTATTTTCACAATGTGAAGCACAAAAAACAACCCTTATTTTTGTGAGTCACGATAAAAGTTTAATGAAATTCTTTCCACGTCATATTGCACTTCCAGATATAAATCGAGCAAAATTATGATTTACCTTTTCAAAATCGCTTCACAATCTTTATGGAATAGAAAAATATCTACGTTATTAACAATTTTTTCAATTGCAATGAGTATCATGTTATTTTTAGGAGTTGAAAGAGTTAGACAAGGTGCTAAAGAAAGTTTTTCAAATACAATTAGTAAAACAGATTTAGTGGTTGGAGCTCGTGGAAGTGAAATACAACTTTTACTATATACCGTGTTTCATATGGGCAATGCCACCAATAATATATCCTGGCACACATACAATCATTTTAAAAATAATTCTGATGTCGCTTGGACAATTCCATTTTCGCTGGGGGATAGTTATAATGGGCATCGTGTTATCGCAACAGATCAAAATTTTTATTTACATTATCAATTTTTTGGCAACAAAAAAATCGAATTTAAAGAAGGTAACACACCCAATGACATTTATGATGTCGCTCTTGGGGCTGAAATGGCTACAAAAGAGAATTTAAAATTAGGCGATAACATTGCTCTTACACACGGCATTAGTGAAGGCTTAGGAATATTAATACATAAGGATAAACCTTTCACAGTAACTGCTATTCTAAAAGAAACAGGCACCCCAATTGATAGAGCCGCATTCATTACTCTCGAAGGTATGGAAGCTATACATATTGATTGGCAAAATGGAGTTCCAGCAATAAATAAAAAAAATGCAAATACTCAAAAAATTAAAAAGGAAGATATTAAAATTGAACAAATCACGTCTTTTTTAATTGGTGCCAATTCAAGAATTAGCTCATTGAGTTTGCAACGTGAAATTAATAATTATAAAAAAGAACCCATAATGGGCGTGATTCCAGGAGTTGCATTAAGTCAACTCTGGGAAACAGTAAGTTATGCAGAAACAGCTCTACAAATTGTTTCAATTTTTGTCGTAATTATTGGACTCATAGGCATGATGGTTTCACTTTATACTTCTCTGGAAAGCAGACGAAGAGAAATGGCAATTTTACGTGCTATTGGAGCAGGAAGAATCGTAATTGTTCATCTACTTGTTGCGGAGGCTATTTTTTTAAGCTTCTCAGGCTGTTTATTCGGAGTTTTTTTCTGTTACTTTTTTGTTGCATGTATTCAATCTCTTCTTTTGCAAAACTTAGGAATTTTAATTTCACTTACTGCTTTAAGTTTTCATGAATACCTTTATTTAATTTTCGTTGTTATTTTATCGGCATTAATTAGTCATATTCCTGCTATAAAAGCTTACAGAAACTCTCTCATTGATGGACTTAGTATTAGAACATGAAACACACTCTCGTAAAATTATTTTCATTTGCTTTTTTATCTTTTCCAAATATCTGTCTTGCAGACACTCAAAACGATAAGATAAAAATTGAAACATCGTTACCTTATATTAAAGAGCTCGTTCAACAAGCAAGTTGTAATTCAAATTCGTTTGCAACAAATAGCATTATCAGCTTAGGCGTTGATCCCCATATTTTTCATATGACACCCCAAAACCGTCTAAGTATAGCAAAATCTAAAGTCATCATTTTTATAGGAGCTGGTTTAGAAGAATGGATTCAAAAAATCCCTAAAAGTGAAACACAAATTTGGCTTGAGCTCAGCAAAGATATGAAACTTAAAAAGCTAGATCCTAATTCAAAACACAACCATACGCACAATCACGAACACAATGAAGAAGATCACAATCATGAGCACAGACATTTGGAACTTGATCCTCACATATGGCAATCGCCCAAGTTAACAAAGCTAGCACTTAAAAAAATATCTATATTATTAAAAGATTTGAAACCAAGCGAAGCAGAAGTCATTGAGAAATGTACGCAAAACTATTTGTCAAAAATTGATGGAGAAGTGAATTTACTCAAAAAAGAAATTCAAAAAATTCCTGAAAAACAAAGAATATTAGCAACCAATCACGATGCATTAGGTTACTTTTCAGATGAATTTGGATTTAAAATATTAAGTATCACAGGAGTTTCTGATGATTCTGCGCCCACGTCGAAAGATTTGAAAAATATCATATTAAATATCAAAAAAGAAAATGTGAAAGCTATTTTTCTTGAATCTACCGGCAACATGCGCAATATACAATCTATTGCTCACGAAACCAGTATTAAAATTGGGGGTGAACTCTACACAGATTCTTTAGGAAAGAAAGGTTCGAACGCAGACACCATAATTGGGATGTGGCAAGTAAATGTTAAAACGATTCTTAATGCTTTAAAGAATTAATATTCTTACTAATTTGGAAATACTATGAGCTACTTGAGCTGGGAAAACTTGGTTGTTGGCTACCCTAATAAATGCCCCCTCATTCACCCTTTTTCAGGTGAGGTAAACCAACCTGGGATATATGCAGTCATTGGCCAAAATGGATGCGGAAAATCCACATTATTAAAAACATGGCTTGGTCTTATTCAGCCACTACAAGGAAAAGTTTGTATTAATAATAAACCAATTCCCACTGAACACGATATTTCTCAAGGCATAGCATATGTTCCCCAATTTCATGCTGTGAACCGCTATTTCCACATGACTGTTCAAGACTTTGTAAAACAAGGCTTTGGCCCAAAACATAAAACGACAAGTGCTGACGTTCAAAAAATTTTAGGTATGTTATCAGAATGGCAACTATCTGGTTATGAAAATAGAAGTTTTCACGAACTCAGTGGTGGCCAAAAAACACGAGCGATGATTGCACGAGCCATTATTTCAAAACCTAAAATGCTTTTTTTGGATGAACCTCTTGCAAGTCTTGACAGCTGCTGTCAATTACAACTCATGGACACTCTTTATGATTTATCAAAAGAAAAAAAGGTTTGTATTTTTATGATAGATCATCATTTTGAAAATTTTACATCTTATATTTCTGGGAAAATTACATTCACACGCAGACATGATCAAGAGACTTCTGTAGTATTTATTTAAAAAAAAGGTTAAAGAATTCATGCCTCCTAGTTTTTTAAATCTTATTCAAACATTTGAGTTTGAATTTGCTCAAATTGCTCTTATCGCTACAGTGTTGATAACACTTATGTGCGGATGCCTAAGCCCTGTTGTTGTTCTTAAACAAAGAGCTTACTTAGGCGACACACTGTCTCATCTCGTGTTTCCAGGAGTTATAGCAGGAATAATAATAGCAAAGTTTTCAAGCTTTCCATTTTGGGCTTGTGTGCTTATAGGAGCGACAGTCACAGCTTTTATAGGTAATTTTATTTCTGAATGGATTCTAAAAACTCTTAAAATTCCCCCCGATGCCTCCGCTATTATTTGCCTGACGTCCTTTTTTGCTATAGGGATAATTGCAATTTCAAGCAATAAAGGCACCCGTATTGACCCTGAAAGTATTCTTTTTGGTGATGTATTAACTTTAGGTGCAAATGACCTTTATGTCCTTCTATTCTCATTAATTATCGTTTTTATTTCTATAATATCACTCAGAAAACATTGGGACGCATGGTTATCTGATCCAGAATTTGCCGAAATTGTTGGTTTTAAAGTCAAGTTATTAGATCGACTTTTTCCTTTCCTAATGACCTTTGCCATTCTTTCAGGAATTTTTGCTGTGGGCGGATTGATGATTTCAGCACTCCTTACTTTACCAACAATTATTTATCAGCCTCGGAGTGTTTTTTCTCCAATTGTTGTTTTATTAAGCTTCATCGGAGGAATTTTAGGAATTCTCATTGCTTTCAGTTTTAACTGGCCTGTAGGCCCAAGTATTGTCCTCGTTGGATTTATAACTATACTTACGAAGACTTTTGTAGTTCACCTACAGACCCAAAGAAGGATTTGAACATGTCAGACAATATATTTGAACTTAAAAAAACTAAATTTCTTGAGCAGCGCGAAAATAATAATCTTGCTGATTATTACAATAAAACTCATACAGTTGAGCAAGTTGCATCTCTTAAAGAAGGGGCAAAAGGCATCAGCACTGCAGGTCGCATTGTCGCAATGAGAACAATGGGTAAAATTCTTTTTGCTCATATTTATGATTTCAGTGGTAAAGTTCAAATTTGTGTTCGTAAAACCGAAGATGCTCCTGAGGTTTTTGAAAACTTTGTTGCCCATGTTTCTATTGGAGATTTCATTGGTGCAGAAGGAGAAATGTTTGTTACTAAAACAGGAGAGCTCACCCTGCGGGTTGGCTCTTGGCAATTGCTAAACAAATGTTTACGCACACTTCCTGAAAAATATCATGGAATTGAAGACATTGAAACACGTTACCGCCAACGCTATCTTGACATAATTATGAATCAAGAGTCACGTGATGTATTCAAAAAGCGTTTTGAAATCGTCAAAACAATCCGTCGTTATTTAGAAGACAGCGGCTATTTAGAAGTCGAAACACCTATATTGCAAACAACTCCATCTGGAGCCCTCGCACGTCCTTTTTTCACTCATCACAATGCTCTCGACATTGAATGTGTCATGCGCATTGCCTGCGAAACATACTTAAAGCGCTGCATTGGCGCAGGAATGGATAAAGTATTTGAATTTGCTCGCAGTTTTCGCAATGAAGGCATTTCTGCAACTCACTTACAAGACTTCACTATGCTTGAGTTTTATGCTTCTTACTGGAATTCAGACACCATGCGCAAATTCGTTGAAGGAATGATGCGTGATTTAATCGAGAAAATTTTTGGCAGCGTTAAAGTAACACTTAGCGGAAAAGAAATAGACTTTTCGGGTGAATGGCCTGTCCATGAATATTCTGATCTGGTTAAGAAAGATTCAGGAATTGACATCACAAAATACACAACACGTGAATCGCTCTCTGAACAAATTAAAGCAAAAAACATCCGCCTTGATGATGATATTCAAAGTTTAAGCTGGGCGAATATGGTTGACTCATTATACAAAAAAGTAAGTAGGCCAAAGCTTATTCAACCTTGCTTTCTTATAAAATATCCTGTGGAAATGGCGCCCCTAGCACGCAGAAACAGTAAAAACTCAAACTATGTTGATTTCTTTCAATTTCTCGTTAATGGCGTAGAACTTGTAAAAGCTTATTCGGAGCTCGTCGACCCACTGGATCAACGTGAACGCTTTGAAGAACAAATGCAGGCACGTGAGCATGGGGACGATGAAGCGATGCCAATTGACGAAGAATATTTAACTGCCATGGAGCACGGTTTCCCTCCAATAGCTGGAGTTGGAATCGGGATTGACAGACTGACCATGATTTTATGTGGCTGCGAAAATATTAAGGACACCATTCTGTTCCCACTTCTTCGCCCCCACTCACACAGCCAAGAAGAAAAAGCACCCGAAAAACCAGTTAAATAAATAACTGGTTTTCCTTTTTGTCTTCAATCATTTTTGCTTATTTTCTAGGAAAAACTCATGGAACAACAAACACAACGCTTTTTTATTATCGATGGAATGTCACTTCTTTTTCGTTCCTTTTATGCAATGGGATCAAGATTGACCTCTCCTGATGGCAAACCAATTGGCGCAGTCTACGGATTTTTAAAAGTCTTTATAAAAATATTAAGAGAACAAAATCCGACACACTTTGCTGTTTGTTGGGATCTCAAAGAAAAAACATTTCGCCATGAAGTTTATCCCTTGTATAAAGCGAACCGAGGCGAGACACCACCTGATATTATTCCACAAATTATCCTTATTCAAAATTTACTCAAAGAAATTGGTCTCCCCTCTTTTGCCATTCCTGGCTTCGAAGCTGACGATGTTGCAGCAACTCTTGCTAAGTATTTTGAACATTATGGTGAAGTGTATTTAGTCACTTCTGATAAAGATTACATGCAAATTATCAACGATAAAATTAGTCTTTTTTCATTAAAAAAGGGTGATGAATATGACATTGTCAATATTGATAAAGTCATAGATTATTTTGGAGTTCCTCCTGAAAAAGTTATTGAAGTTCTCGCCCTAGCGGGTGACGCCGTAGATAATATTCCAGGAGTTAAAGGAATAGGCGAAAAGACGGCAGCTAAATTAGTTCAAGAATATAATTCAGTCGAAAATATATATAAAAATCTTGAAAAGATAACCAATAAAAGAGCAAAAACTGCGTTAGAAAATCATAAAGATGATGCAATGCTTTCTCGTTACCTTGTTACAATTAATACTGAAGTTCCTTTAAATATCTCAGAGCTCTCATTGAGATACACGTTTGATACTTTTAAAGGTAACAAACTTGCAAAAGAAAAATTTGAAGCTCTTCGCATGCACAGCCTTGTGAGAAATCTTTTTGTTGAGAACAAAAAAGAACAATCTGATAAAATACAAACTAATATTTTTTCAATCGAAGATGAAAGTGCTGCTAAAAAACAAAAATTAAAGCCAGAGAGCAAAGAAGCAGAATCTAAAGTAACAAAAAATAATATTAAAGATTGGGACACAAAAAATTATCATTTAGTGACTACAAAAAAAGAATTGAATGAAGTTTTCCAAAAAATAATGGATCCGAATCTCGAATTCTTTGCATTTGACACAGAAACCACAGGTCTTGATATTCTTGAAGACGCTCCCATTGGCATGTCTTTTTGTTTTGAAACAGGAACTGCATATTATGTAGCAGCGCACAACACACACCTACACGGCGGCACACTTTTAAGCTCTGAAATAGACTTACCTGAATACACTGTGAAAGATGTCGTTGAAGGGCTTAAAAATGCTTTTGAAAAACGTAAAGCTCCCCTCGTTGCACACAATTTAAAATTCGATCTTCACCAGCTTAAGAACTTTGGAATAGAAATCGGCAACTCACCTGCTTGTTGCACAATGGTTGCAGCTTGGTTGTATAATCCTGCAGAAGGCGGTTTTAGTTTAGATTTTTTAACATTAAAACACTTCGACTTTCAAAAAATTCCGACCAGTGCTCTCATCGGTAAAGAAACAGGGCGATCTTCTATGCTCGATGTTCCTTTAAAAGATCTCTCTGACTATGCTTGCGAAGATGTCGATGCAACATTCAGACTGTGGTATAGATACAAAAATAAACTTAAAGAAAATTCAGATTTACAAAAAATATATTTTGATATTGAAATGCCTATACTTCTTCTTTTAACTGAGATGGAAAGAAATGGAGTGCATATCAACCCTGAGTATTTAGGTGGTTTAGCAGCTGAAATTCAAACGTCAATAATCGCAATCGAAAAAGAAATATTTGAAACAGTTGGTTTTCCATTTAAGTTAACAAGTCCAAAACAACTTGGTGATATTCTTTTTGATCACCTCAAAGTACATGAAAAGTTAGGACACAAAGGCAAACTTGCACGAACGACTCAGGGTTACAAAACCGATGCAAAGGTACTTGAACAATTTGAAGAACACCCTATAGTTGCATTTATTCAACAACACAGAGAACTATCAAAATTATTATCAACTTATGTTCTCGTACTCCCAAAGCTCATTAAAAACTCCACAGGAAGAGTTCACACGCATTTTAATCAAATTGGAACCGCAACAGGAAGACTCTCAAGCTCCGATCCAAATATGCAAAACATTCCTGTCCGCAGCGATTGGGGAAAGAAAGTAAGAGCCGCTTTTAGCGCTTCGAGTTCTGAATTTAATATTATTTCTGCAGACTATTCTCAAATTGAACTTAGAGTTCTTGCCCACTTGTCAGAAGATAAAAATATGCTTGCCGCATTCCAATCAGGTGCAGATATTCATAGACAGACAGCTGCCCAAATATTAGGTAAAAGTCCTGAAAATGTTACCTCTGAAGAACGCGGTAAAGCAAAAGCAATTAACTTTGGAATTATCTATGGCATGGGTGCACAACGCTTAGCAAAAGAGCAAAAAATACCGTTGAGCGATGCAAAAAAATTCATTGAAAAATATTTTGAAAACTTTTCTGGTGTAAAAAAATATTTAGATGCACAGAGAATAAAAGCACACTCCACTGGTCAAGTAAGCACATATTTTGGAAGAATTCGCCCTATTCCAGCGATTCTTTCTAAAAATCCGCTTGAAGCAAAACTCGCAGAAAATATGGCCATAAATTCTCCCATACAAGGCACGGCTGCAGATATTATGAAACTTGGCATGCTCGCAGTGCATAAAGAAATATCAAAAAAACAATTAAAAACTAAAATTGTTTTGCAAGTACATGACGAACTTGTTTTCGATGGACCTCACTCCGAATATACGGAGGTGAAAAAAATTGTTAAGGAGGCCATGGAAAATGCTGTTATATTTAAAGTTCCTATGCTTGTTGATATAGGGCAAGGTCACAATTGGCTGGAGGCAAAGTAGCAATGGCGAGCACTGGTTTTAGACCCATTCAATATATTTCGAGTGCATTTAACGCAGCTTTACAAAGAAAAGCAAAAAGGGAACAAGAAGTTTCAGGAAATAAAAATGAGCAAATGACTTTGTTTGAACATATTCAAGATCTGAGAAAACATGCTTTGCGTGGAACCATATGGCTCATTGCTTTCTCAGGAATTTCTTTTATTTTTATGGAACACATTATTTTTTTCTTAAAACGACCTTATGACAGCTTTCTTTTGCATGCACAAAACCTAGGAATACAGCAGAATTTATCTTCAATTGGAATTTTTGAAGTTATGACAATGAACTTTAAAATTTGTTTCCTTGTTGGTTTTGTCACAAGTCTCCCTTTTCTAGTACGAGAAATGTGGAAATTTATTTCTCCTGCACTCTATGCAAAAGAAAGAAATCTCGCTCTATTTTCACTTACCTCTAGCGTTATTTTATTTTACAGCGGAATGTGTTTTGGTTTTTTTCTTATAATCCCCTACTTTTTTAAAGAAGCTTTGAGTTGGAGCAGTAAGTATGCTTCTATCATGATCACTTATGACAGTTACTTTAGCTCTTTGATAACACTCATGCTTATTTTCGCAGCTGTTTTTGAAGTTCCTGTTTTTTTATCTCTGCTCGGTTTAGCAGGTATTCTTCCTTCTGAAGCATTGATAAGAAATAGAAAAATTGCATTTCTTGCTTGTTTTATTATTGGTGCTATATTGTCCCCACCAGAGGTTATAAGTCAGTGTCTTGTAGCTTTACCAATGTATTTTATGGTAGAAGTGTCTATATTCATTATAAAAAAGATCGAAAAAAGCCGTCAACAAAATATAATTCGTGAATCTTCTAATATTTCTTAATAGAATTAATTTACCTTTGATTTCAATAGACATATTCAATATAATTGCAATAAATTTAAACAATTCTGAAAAAACTGGCTATTGAGTTGACAAGATTACTCTATTCACATATCTTGCGAAAATCGAGTTATTTGTCCTTTTTATCTATGAGTATTATTGTTTTATTTGCTCTGTTATCTGTAATTATTCTCGCAAAAGGAGTTTTTTGTGAAAAGAAAAGTTATACGCACCCTTACAATATCTGCCCTATCTCTTGTTGGAAGCACTGCTTTTGCTCAAGAAACCACAGTAACAAATGAAGGTGAAAAAGTAGCAATGGACACAGGCCCTTCTACTGGTGGCTCACTAATTAGTCAAGAACAAATTGATGCCCTTAAAAAAGAAGTTCTTAAAAAAGACCCAACTGAAAACTTAGTAAAAGCCTATGGACTTATTCAGTTAAATGGAAATCTATATGACTCCACGCGCAATACAGCTCCCGACTTTAGTGCTGGTAAAGTGCGCTTTGGCATTCAAGCTTCTGGCGGAATTGCCACTGGGCAATTTGAAGTTCAATTTAATGGCAACCAACCAAAAACATTATCAAGCACTAGCTCAACACAAGGCGATGGTGCAGTCACCATTCGTCGTGCTCAACTTAACTTAGATGTACTTAATATTAAAAGTGGGGAAAATACTTTTTTAACCACATTATCTTTGGGTGGTATTCGTATTGGTGGAGCTGACAGCTCTGCTCCAGATGCGGCAATAGCTACTAACGGCTATGCCCGCCAAGACGGTGCTTACATTAAAGAAACTATTACTTTAGGTAAAAAATTTACTTCAGAAGTTGGTGTAGGTTTATTTAATAATATTTCAGCATTCTCGCCCCAAAACATCACAAATGAACCTTTTAAAGGTGTAGACGATATTTCAAATACAATTCAAACAAACTGGGGAAGCAAATCCTTCAGTCGTTCGGTTGGTTTTGCTGGTAATGCAAAAGTTGCTTATAATTTTGATGACGATAAAAGCCTTACAGGTCAGTTTTTTTACGGAGAACAAGCTAACTCTCCAAAATCACAAAACAACGATGAATCTTTAAAAACAGTTAGAGATGTCAGGCACATTGAAGCTTCAATGCTTTACAATGACAGCGCAATTTTTGGCAGCAAAGGCGTTATTGCTAGCAATGGTGTCTCAGTTTGGTACGAAGGCGAAGTAGCCGGCACGACTTATAATGCAACTGCCAATGGTGATGGTTTCAGCTATGCACCCGTAGCGGTTGATGACTCTACTAGCTCTAATCTAATTGGGGTTGGTCTTTCTGGTGATACTGGAGGCTATTTAACAGGTATGCTACAAAAAGGCGATAGACTTACCTATGGTGTGTCATATGCTTATTTAGAAAGCCTTTATGCAAATCAAGCAAATGGATCAAATTATAAGCTCAATCAATATGCAGCATCAGTAGGTTATGCAGTTAATACTTTTGAAGTTGCCCTCGTTGCAGACCTTAAAACAGCTGATCAAGTTGCTTTCTATGACGGGACAGGCAGAAATAAAATAAATAAAAATGCAGCAAGCTCATACATCACTGCTATGTACTCATTCTAATTTTAATTACGAATAGCAAAATTGCTAAGCCCTCGCTCTGTTACTTTACAGAGCGAGGGCTTTTTTTAAAATGATTGTATTTTTTAAAATGGAAATTATTTTAAGATGAATTTAAAAAAATATTTTAATTAAATTCCTAAGCAATAAGTAAACGCATCATGAAGATGGGCATGCAAAAATACATATCCATTTTTAGTTGCTTTCATTGGCTTTGCATGTTGCCCAGACAACAAGAGCTCCCTGCCCATTTCACCAAATAAAGCTTCTACAACAATTTCAGGAATTCTTACAGAACTGGGTCTATCTAAGGTCTGAGCAAGCAAGTCAGAAAACTGCTCATTGGTCACAGCTTGGGGAGCCACTGCATTCACAGCACCAACAATACTCTCATTGGTCAATGAAAACAAAATAAGACCAAGTACATCGGTAATTGAAATCCAGGACAACATCTGTCTGCCAGTACCAAAAACACCACCTAAATAAAGTCTATAAGGTGTGTGCATTTTTTTAAGCACCCCTCCCCCCATAGAAAGTATAGAACCAAATCTTAAGTTAACAACTCGCATACCTGCATGAGCAGCAACGAGACAAGACTCTTCCCAATCTTTAGCTAATTGAGCAAGAAAACCTTCTCCCAGCTTAGAATCTTCATGTAAAATATCATCATAATCACGGCTACCAAAAATACCTATTCCAGATGCTGCAATAAATGTTTTGGGTGGATGTGATAATTTCAAAAGGGCTTGGCAGAGATCTTTTGTAAAATCAATGCGACTTGCTTTTAAAATCTGTTTTCTTTCATTGCTCCATTTAGCTGCAGCAATATTTTCTCCAGCCAAATGAACGACTGCTTGCACATCGTCTAGTAATTCAGGATTTATAAATTTTTTTTCAATTGGGTTCCAGTAAATACAATCACTTTCATTTAAACTAACTGTACTCCGCACAAGGCGAAGCACAGTGTGCCCACCTGTTTTTAAGAAGGGAACAAGACTGCTTCCAACAAGTCCGCTTGAACCTGTAATTAAAATTTTTAATTTTTTTTGTGAATATTTTTCGTGTAAAAAAAGATCATTTTTAAGAGTGCGGTGTCTATAAGTAAACAACCGATTTAATTTATCTTCAATAAATTTTTTTGTAAAAATACCGAGCAGTGAATCTAAAGGTAATGAGTATTCAATTGTATCAATAATTTTTGATTTTTTTTCATCTATTTTCTCAAATAGATGGGTGTGCTTCCAACTTTGAAAAGGTCCTTTTACTTGAATATCTTCAAATTGCTTATTTTCAATATAATTTTGGTGACGCATTGAAAACTTTAATGAAGCAAAAGCAACTTTCGTTTTCAGAGAAATTAAATCGTCATTCCGAATTCCACCTAAACGATTCACAATTTCAACTGGCATCCACGGGGGAGTCATTCTTTCAAGAGCCCCCATTCTTTCGTGCCACTGAAAAGCCTTTTCAACGGACACTGGTAAATGACAACTTCTGATAAATGTTCTTAATGACATAAACAAAAAACTCCTGAGAAAATTCGCTAGTGCGAAGTCTATCAGGAGTTTTCTAACTCTCCAAGAACTAAAAAATTCAATTATTTTTAATTATTTCTGAATTCCAAGTTTTTCGTGAAGTTCACCAGACTTATACATTTCAATAAAAATATCACAACCACCGACAAACTCTCCTTTCACAAAAATTTGAGGAGATGTTGGCCAATTATTTATTTCTTTTAATGTTGCCCAAAGTTCAGGATCGCTGTCCATATCTTCAGATCCATAAGGACAACCCAGTTCACTTAGTGCTCGCACAACACGTGCTGAAAAACCGCAGCGAGGAGCTTGCGGTGTTCCACGAATATAAACCATGATTTCGTTATTTTTAACGTCATTTTCAATTTTTGATTTCCAAGTTGAATTCAAGTTGATTCTCCTTCATTTTTTTAGAGTTGAGAAGACAGACTTTTCTGTTTTTCATCTGTCCATTGCTTTTGAGTGAGTGCTTTAATTGACAAAGCATGAACTTCGCCCGAGTTAACTTCGTCCTTGAATAAATCCATAATCATTCTATGCCGTTTTAAAGAGGCTTGCCCTTCGAAAACATTTGAAATGACTATGACTGAATAATGGTCAGTTCCTCCAGAAAATTCATTGACAAAGCATTCAGCCCCATCGATCCCATTTTCAATACGCTCTTTTACTTCATGACTCAACATTAAAAAAAACCTCAAAAATTAAATAATCTTACGGATGGGACGCCACTGCGACCAATCGTAATGTTTGGGAAATAGCACGACAACCTGACACAAGAAAAGAAGTCAGATAATGTTCTGCTACCAATTGTGGGTTTACAATTTGCCCGTCATTTATACAATTCCAAACAACCGCACCCACTTCATTTTGCTTGGGTTCAAAATCGTAAGATTGGAAATTTCTTTCGCAATTTATATGTACTTGCACTGTTCTGACACGAATCATTTTTCCTTCAAGGGAAATAATCATTTTATCCCCTCCCTTTAGGACGATCAGTCCAGGACGGGGTTGACTCGTTTGAAAGATACGATTGCAATCTTGAGGCTTTGTTTCCGCAATGAGTTCATTAAAATAATTAGAGTAATTGATCATGAGCGAACAGAGTTCTTCAAAAAAAACACTCACAGATTGTTGAATCATCTGCGCAGCATGAGAAGCTTTTAAAGTTTTTCCAAGGCTGACTCTCGCAAGATTTTGGATCCAGAGTTTTTCAGACTGCTTCATTTGTTATTACCTCAAGTAAGCTTGGTATTTTCAATACTCAATAATACCTTCTTTCCAAGTACGTGACCTTTTTATTAAAAAAGTACACAACCTAAAACTGTCACTAAGAGATTTTTCTGTCAATTAGATTCAGCTCTAAAAGAAGTTCATTCGCAGATTGCTCCCAAGTCGAAAAAAAGACAAAAGAAGGTAACTTACCCGCTTCGGTTACATTAAAAAGTTGAACCAATAAAGAAACAACTCTTTTAAGAATTTGTCCTGAACGACAATAAAATACCAATTGTTGATTTGATTTCTTTTCAAGTTGCAACTTGGTATGGAAAGATGTTTCTTTAAATTCAATATTTGTTTCAATTAAAGTATAAAGAGGAACCACTTCACATTGAAAGTGACATTGATCTTTCATATCGTCAACTATTTGAAATGATTTTCCAAGCTGAGAAGTAAAAATGAACACCTGAGAACACTTTGAAAAGAGCTCTCTTCTTAAAAGTATAGGTTGCAGCCCATTTTTTTGTAATGGAGAAAAAACTTCTTTAGTTTGCTTAAAAAAATAATCGGGTAAAGTTTTTTTTACAAGCTCAGCTGTATTATTGCCAACAGCGCAAATTGAGACTAAATTATTCCAAAAATTCTTACATGTATACTTTGGTAAAACATGAGAATAAAAAGAATTTAATGCAATTTTGCTTGTAAAAATAATAGAAAAATTTTCATTTTGAGGAGGAGACCAATTCGTCTGTAAAATTTTGAATTGAAAAACAGGCCAAAAAAAATGTGAAGAATTACGTGCAACATCACCTAGCACTCCACACTCAATATGAATGACCTGATTTTTATTCTCCATTCCTTACACTTTCAAAATTTAATTGAATTCACTTCACTGACTTCAGCAAAGTTATTTTTTAATAATATACTGTGAATTTTTTGAGCAAAAACAGAAGAGCAGAGCTCTTTAAAAAAAGAAGAATAAATAAACTGATTTTTTTCAAAAATTATTTTAAGTTGATCCATATCTTTTTTATTTAAAATAATTTTTGTTTCACACGATTTTCCATCACGTGCACAGATAATAAATAAAGAGTACTCATTTAAATGAATACCAATTGAAGAATGGCAATCTCCATCTAGTAAAAACAAAACCAACCGCTCCACAGCTGCATACAAAGCAGTTTTATGGCAACACAATTGTGCAATTTGTTCTTTTAAGTCTTCATTGGTATCTGCTATCTCAACTGCAATAACACCTTGAGCAGTGGCAGGAATAAAGGTCTCCAAAGGGAGAGGAAACATATCACTATTTGATAAAAGTCCGAGACGCTCAAGGCCAGCTTCAGCTAACACAATAGCTGCAAATTCATTATTACGTAGGCGCTTGAGTCGCGAATCTACATTTCCACGCAAAATCTGTAGATTGAGATCTTTTTTTATATACTTTCTAAAAAGCATTTGTCTTCTAGAACTTGTTGTTCCAATTACATTCTCACAGAATTTAGAACTCGACAACAAGAGTGCTTTTAGTTCTTGGAATGGTAATTTTTTAAGATCAGAATCTGATTTTTTATCTAAACCCAACTGTTCAATAACCATGGGAGAAAGTATTAAAAAATCGCGTGCACCAGCCCTTGGTAAAACCGACACAATACTTAATCCATTTGTTTGAGTTACAGGAAGATCTTTCATACTGTGCACAGCAACTTGTGCCTGCCCATTTAAAAGTGCTTCTTGTATTTCTTTAATAAAAAGACCCTTACCTGTATTTAAATGATTTTGTCCGTCTGAATTAAGATGTACATCAGCAAGTTGAGATTTTTGCATTTTATCCCCTGTTGTTACTACAGGGAAAATCTCTGCATTTAGACCTAAATCAACTAATAATTTTTGAGTTGTAAGCGCTTGCCAAAGAGCTAAAGGGCTTTTTCGCGTTGCAATTTGAACGACTGAATTCATAAAAATAAAAACTTTCTTTCAGAATTAAATAATTTTAAAAAATTTCTTATCTAAAATTATTTAAATTCCTCCTGCTTTTGCAGATGGTTTAATTGGTAGTTTTACAATATTATCTTCTTTTTGAATATTTTCTGGTAATAACGGTTGTTCTGACAGACGAAATAAAAATTCTAGAAGATCTCCTACTGAATTGTCATCGCCATCCACTTTTATATTATTTCTTGCCAGCAATGCTGTATTAGATACTATTTTTTTGGCAATTGCATCAGAAACAACTGATTGATTAACAACTTTACCATTATTAATATCTCTAATATAACGTGACAATTCGTAATCTGTAACATTTTTAACCCAACTGTGAAAACGACCTACATTAGCAAGATTTTCTTTTTGTTTACAGAACAAAATAAAATCACGAACTTCTTCTTCAATTATTTTTTCAGCTTGTTGTGCCGCCATCCGTCGATTTTGTCTATTTTTCTCCATCACGGAATCGAGATCATCGACATTAAATAAGAAAAGATTATCAAATTCAGAAACTGTAGGATCGATTTTTCGTGGCACACTGATGTCAACCATTACAGAAAGTTTTCCATGCCTTTTTTTTGAATAATCTTTTAAATGATTTTTTTCTATAATAAAATTATTACCAGAAGCAGCAGCTATACAAATATCAAACTCAGAAATTCGTTGCAGAGCATCATCCAATTCAAGCGGCCAAGCTTCTCCCAATTCAAGAGCAAGTTTTTCTGCTTTTGCAAAAGTTCTATTAGCAATATAAACACTTTTGGCATTGGAAACAATCAGATGTTGAGCTGTAATACGGGACATTTCGCCTGCACCAAAAATAACAATTTTTTTATCTTGTACACCATCAAAAACACGCGAAATAACGTCGATAGCAGCATGTCCAATAGATATGCCATTGCGGCCAATTTCTGTTTCAGTTCGAACTTTTTTAGCCACCCGAAAATTACGGCTAAAAATAGCAGATGCTTGATTTTGAGCAGAACCAAATTCACATGCTCTTAAATAAGCATCTTTAACTTGTCCTAAAATCTGGGACTCGCCAAGTACTAACGAGTCTAAGCTTGTTGTTACTTTATATAATGTTCGCAATGCATCTGCATCAAAGTCAATATGCAGAAATTTTTCAATATAATCTTTTGAAAAACTTTTGCTTATTAAATTTAAATTATTATTATAAACACTTAAAAGTTCTGAAAAAATATTTATAATTTGATGTTGTGAAATAATTCCAAAGAAACAAATATCAAAGCGATTGCAAGTACTAATTATAACAAATTCAATTGTCTGTAATGGAGATATTTTTTGCAAAATATACTTTATATTATCCAGAGAACCCACAGAAGCCCATGCCTCTCGCATTTCTACGGGACATGTTTTAAAATGAGCTCCACTGTATGCAAAAAATTGCGATTGCTTCATTTTCTTGTTCCTATATCTTCTTTATTCTTAGAAACAGGAGTGCATTCAAATGCAAGTGGTGTTGCAAAAAATTCATGTCTTTTTTCAAAAGAGATTTTTCGTCCAAGCATAATCATTAATTTTACGCTTGCAGCTTCAAATGTCATATCTAATGCAGAAATAACACCTAAATCAGAAAATATTCTACCATTTTCATATAAATCTAATGAAACAGCTCCAGATTCACATTGGGTAGACATCACCACTGGTATTTTTTTAAGTAAGGCTTTTTGACAAAGATTAAGCCAGTTTTTTTCTGTTACGGGCAGATTTCCTGATCCAAAACCCTGAACAATCAGGCCCTCTATTGAATTTAAGAGTGATTCAATAAATGAATCTGAAGGCATAACACCAGGAACACAAAGCAGTGATGCAATATTACTATTTGAATTTGTATTTACCACTGGCATATGTCTTTTTGCAAAAGGAATTATTGAATTTAAAATTTTTCGCTTGATTTTAAAGTTTACTCCCAAACTTCCAATAACAGGAGCATTATAGCTTTTAAATGCGTAAAGATGTTCGTTGCTGTATTTTGTGACACGAGTTGCTCTGTGTATTTCACTGTCAAAACAAACCATCACTTCAGGTATTCCACGGGTGGCAAGCTCCACAGCATCGATAATATTCACACGAGCATCTGAGCGCATTGCGCTGATTGGGCGTTGAGAACCGGTAAAAACAATGGATTTTGTTAATCCTTGCAAGATAAAAGCCAATGCTGTTGCACTAAAAGCCATGGTATCTGTGCCATGAATAATAACAAATCCATCAAAATCATTCCAATCTTCCTGAATGGCATTTGCAAGCAAACACCAAAGCTTTTGATTTGCATCGGAAGAATCTATATTACAAAGAATTCTTAATTCGATTTTTGCAAGAGAAGGCAACTCGGGCACGCGCTGCAAAAGATCTTCTAAAAAATGTGGGGATTGCTTTTGAGCAGCCAAGGTATCACCCAATGCCATTCCAAAAGTTCCTCCAGTATGATAAATAAGAACTCTTTTCTTCATAAGTAACAATATTCTTTCTACTTTTAAAAGTACTGCCAAATCGTTCCAAATAAACCAATAAGCAATAATAGCATCCCAAAAACTGTAAAGCGTGCTCCTTTGCGACCCCGCCAACCCCACAGACTCCTACCAAAGATGGTCATCACATACCATCCCCAAACCAAAAACGCCCAGAGTATTTTAATAATCCCAACTTGCACAGTCACTTTACCGATAAAAATCAAGGCCAATCCTGATAACAAACTAATAGTTATAAAAGTCAAACCAATAAGTGAAGAACGTTCAACCAGTTTTTCAAGCGATGCAAGACTGATAGGTGAAGATACTTTTCCTAATTTTTTTTGCTTTAATTTTCTATATTCTCTCAAATATAAAAGAGATGCACAAAAAGCGGCGACAAAAATTGCTTCTCCCAATGCAGCCGTACCAATGTGAAGAAATACCAACCAATCACCTGATGCCGCATTGTAAAGAGGTGTGGGATCGAGAAAAGGAGTTATCGTTGCAAATAAAAATGTCAGTGCACCGACAAGAAATGAAAATGCAGGTAAACCCTCTTTTCCTCTATCTACGACAATAACGGCAACTGACAACACAAGACATATTACGGTATATACTTGTGTTGTTAAAGAATTAACTGGAAAGATAAATTCGAGAGTTCCATATACGATTGTAAAAGAAGTTGCTAATAAAAAGAAAGCACGTGCTAACAAATGAAATTTTTCAGAATGTGGTGCATTTCTCGATTTTAAAATGAGTGTGTAAGCAAAACTCAAAACAGCAAACCCATATAAAGAACTCATTCCAATACGTGCAATCGTTTCTAGCATGAATATATTACGGAAAATGTTTTCTTGAATTGTCAGATTCTGCATGTCATTATCCAAACTCTGTGCTTTAAGCGTGAGTGGCAGGACCCCTTCCTCCCATTTAACCAGCGTAAGAACACTGAAGTCAAATTGATATATAACAGTAGGTGAATGTTTCCAACATGGGCAGCAATTTTATCGATGACGAATCTTTTGAAGAAAAAAGAATTGAGTTAGAGAAGAAAAAACAAAAAAAACTTGAAAAACAACTTCGACTGAAACAAAAAGAAGAAATTATTCAAGAGTTACAAAAAATAAGAGAAGACAAAAATATAAATAATCACAGCTTTGATATTTGTTTAAAGAATTCGAATAAATTTCCAAAAGGAACTTTAAAGTGGGCTTTTGAGTTTTTAAGTTCAAATGAAAAATCTGAATTTGAAGAAGTGAGAAAAGTTTATTTGGAACGTGCCCGACTTTGGCATCCTGATAAAAATAATGTTACAAATCAAGAAGCAATGCAATATTTAAACGAAGCGTGGCAAATAGTTAAAAAAAGTAAATAAGGAATTCTCTATGAAAAGTATAAAACATCTTCACTCCCCAACATGTGGATGTAAAAATGAGAAAGGTGAGCCACTCTTTTTAACAACCCCAACTCAAGTAACACAAAAGGCACTTGATTATTGTGAAAAAAATATTGAAAAAGAATTAAATCGTTTAAAAAAACTAGTGAAAATTCCAAGTGTAAGTTTAGCAAGTTTTGACGAAAATGAAGTGAAACACAGTGCTGAAGCTACAGCTGAAGTTTTGCGAAGTGCGGGGCTTGAAAAAGTGGAATTACTTGAACTTGGTAAGGGCATACATCCCTATGTCTACGCTGAATGGATCCACAAACCCGATGCACCTACTTTGTTACTTTATGCTCACCACGATGTTCAGCCCCCTGGACGTGAAGACAAATGGAAAACAGATCCTTTTAAACCTGTTGAAAAAAATGGCCGCCTGTACGGAAGAGGAACAGCAGATGACAAAGCAGGAATCATCGCCCATTCTGCAGCAATAGCTGCTTATTTAAAAACCGCAGGAGAATTACCTGTTAATGTAAAAGTTCTTATTGAAGGAGAAGAAGAAATTGGTAGCAATAACCTTGCTGCATTTGTCCGTCAGCACAAAGCAAAATTAAAAGCTGATGGAATTATTGTTACCGACTGTGTCAATGTTGACTCAGGAATACCAAGTATCACGACCGCGCTCCGTGGTTTAGTTGCTGTAGACATTGAAGTTGATGCTCTTGATCATCCTGTGCACTCTGGACTTTGGGGAGGAATACTGCCAGACCCTGTTTTTGCTCTCACAAAAATACTTGCTACTTTATGCGATGAACAAGGGAACATAGCTATTAAAGGGTTAACCGATAATGTTCTTCAACTTACAGAAGAAGAACGCAAAAATTTTGCGAAATTAAAATTAGAAAATATTGCAAGAGGAGCAACTGGCTTATTAAATGGACTCCCCTTTACTGCACAAGAAAAAGATTTTGCAGAGCGTCTTTGGAGACAGCCATCATTAAGTATAAATGCAATTCAAAGTGGCAGTAAAAAGCTTGTGAGTAATATTATTCAAGACGCTGCATGGGCAAGGGTTTCTATTCGAATTGTTCCAAATATGAAGCCTCAAGAAGTTTTAGATATTTTAACAAAACATATTAATGCTGTTTGTCCGCAGGGTTTTCGTCTTAAAGTAACAACAGAATCTGCTAGCAATTGGTGGTCAATTGCAGATCCCAAAGCAGATGTCTATCAAATTGCAGCTCGTTCATTAGAAAAAGGTTATGGACATACAACACAATTTATTGGCTGTGGTGCAAGCATTCCATTTGTCCAACCTCTATCCGATGAATTTGGATCTATACCCGCAATTCTTGTTGGAGTTGAAGATCCTTATACAAATGCACACTCCGAAAATGAAAGTTTATTGTTATCCGACTTTAAAAAATCTCTATTTGGGCAAATTCATATGTTGCAAGACTTGGCTAAATTTAAAAAAGTTTAATACCATGGGGAAGGTAAATAATTTATTTTATTTTGAATTGCATAAAGTTTATTATCAAATGAACCTATATATATTTGCCCATTCTTTCCAAATACAGGGTTAGTATAAATATATCCACCTAATTTATATTCCCAGTTTTTAAAACCTTCTTTTGATATTTCATATAAATTTTTATCAAATGAGCCTATATATATTTGCCCATTTTTTCCAATAAGTGGTTTCGAGTAGATAGAACCTCCAGTCATAAAATCCCATAATTTCTTTCCATCAGGAGACAGTGCATAAAGTTTTGCATCATATGAAGTAAAATAAATAGTTCCATCGTCGGCAACAGTTGCCGATGCATGCACACTTTTATCTGCTTCATACTCCCATTTCTTAGTTCCATCTTCATTTAATGCATACAATTTATGGTCATAAGATCCAAAATAAATAGTTCCATCTTTTGCAAATACGGGTGAAGAGTAGACCATACCATGAGTTGCAAATTCCCACTTTTTTGTTCCATCTGGATTTATAGCATAAAGTTTATAATCATTAGAACCTATGTAGATTGTTCCATCCTTACCGATTGCTGGTTTTGCTGAAAAAATAGGTCCACCCGTTACAAATTCCCACTTTTTTATCCCATTCGGATTTATGGCATAGAGCTTATGATCGTTAGAACCGACATAAATCGTACCATCCTTAGAAATAACTGGGCTCGAATAAACTTCGTCTCCAGTTGCAAATTTCCACTTTAAATCCCCATGTGAATAGAGAGCATAAACATTATTGTCTAATGATCCAAAATAAATAATTTCATCTTCTGAAATTGAAGGAGTTGAAAAAATATCTCCCCCAGTTTGAAAACTCCAAAAAATACTTCCATATTTTGATATTGCATATAAATTTTTATCTTTTGATCCTACATAAATATTACCATGCTGATCTACAACTGGATTTCCATAAAGAGCACCACCAGTTGATACGCTCCATTTTTTTTGTGGTTGAGTTGGAAAATAATGCTGTTCTATATAATTATAATTTTCACTGATATCTAAAATTTTTTCATTTGCAAATGAAAATAATGGTTGAGAAAATACAAATAAAAAAGTACATAAAGATACATTTAATTTAGAAAATTGATTCACTTTAAATAACCCCGTGTAAAAAATTTGACAGAAAAATGAGTTAACAAATATTCAAATAAATTCCAAGCTATTAATTCTTTTATAAATATTTTTTATACGCTTATTTTTATTGCATAAATCTTCCTTGTATTTATTTTTTAAATCATGCGCTTCTTTACTTATGTGAATGGTTAGCTTATAAAAAGATGAACAAAAAAAAGAAAGGTAACAAATATGTTCAATAATAAAAAAAGTAAATATTTTATTTATGTTTCATTCTTAGTTTTTATGAATCCATTAAATGCAAGTTCTTTTAAAGATGCGCCCTATAAGGTTTGCTTCACACCGGGTTCTGATTGTGCTCAAGAAATTGTGAATGAAATTGATTTAGCTAAAAAGAGTATCTTCGTCCAAGCTTATTCCTTTACGAGCGCACCCATTGCCAAAGCAATAGTCAATGCAAAAAAACGGGGGGTTGAAGTCAATGTCATACTAGACAAAGGACAATTCTCACAGAAATATTCTTCAGCTAAGTTTTTACAAAACCAAGGAATACCTCTTTGGAAAGATTCAAAACCAGCGATTGCACACAATAAAATTATAATTATTGATACGAAAACAGTTATAACGGGAAGTTTTAATTTTACAAAAGCTGCTCAAGAAAGAAATGCCGAAAATGTACTTATTATCTCTGACGCGACTTTAGCAAATAAGTACAAGGAAAACTGGGATAAAAGACAATCAGCATCAATAAAAGAATTGCCTCAATCGGAAGATATAAACTGATTGAGACTTTTTATTTATAATGATTTTAAAAAAATTAATTTTGCAAAATTCCACTAAAAGAACAATTTTTATTTGTCTTTACATATTTAAATGCTGAATTTTTTGGATCTACTTTATAACGATAACCTGTGTCAAGTGCTTCCTTAAGTAAAGCTAATTGACAAGTGTCATTCTTTTTCTTGTCATCAAAAGATACAGTAATATCTGAATTAGTATCTCGTTTAATTTGCAAATTAATGAGCTTATATTTTTTTATAAAATTCATAAATGAAAAAAAATCTTTCTTAAAAACAATATTCATCATATTATTTATATCTTCAATACCTAAGTTTTCCGCTGTTTTTAATTTTTCAACATAATTATTGCGCTCAATTTTTCTGTCATAGTTTAAGAAAAAATCAATTTTATTTAAAAATTGTACGATATAGTCTCTTGCCATAATACTATCAGTAAATTTGAAATTTACTGTATTTTCATCCACATTTTCAATATTTTCATAAACAATATTACTTATTAAATTTTCATTTGCTGAAATAAAAATATCATTTTTAAGTTCTTCAGAAAAATTTATTATTGAATTTTTCAATAAGGTCTGATCGAAATGGAACTGACTGAGTCTAAAATATTTCCCAGAGGAATTTCTATTGTTAAAACTTAATTTTCCTGAAGAAATAATTGCACCTTTGTCATTTTTTAGATTAACCACACAGTCTTTTTGCAAATTATCTTCACATACGACTTCAGTATGCTTTATGTTTGATTTTAATTCATTAAACATCTTCGCATTATGTGAAAGTCCTGAAGTATCAATTATTTTATTACTCTTCCCACAACCAACGAGCGATAATATTGGGATACAAAAAGTCAAAGCAATTATATTTTTACAATGCATAAGATATTGTCCTTAAAAAAATTGTTTTGGATAAACTTATTGTGACTTTATTTATAACAATTTTTTATTTTTTTTTAAAGACAAATCTTAAAAAATATTTTTTAATACTTCATAAAAATAATTACTATTTTTATGAAGAAAAAGAAATCTATTATAATAATTTGAATAAATCATTCATTAATTTAAATAGATTTTACCGCGATAAACATTTTTAGAACCGTTTTTTTCAATAAAAGGTGCGTATATTATCTGCTTACTTGAAGTGCCATCATCACCTAATAAATGAATAGATATAGAGAAAGAATTAGGTTCATTTATTTTAATTTTCTTGAAAACATTAAAATCATTATTAAACTTTTCTTTTAAAACATCATTTAACTTTTTAATAGTATTATCAAATATATTATCAAAATCATTATTTACATTAAAATCTCTATCATCTTCAAAATGTTTTTTAATTAATTTTTTAATTTCATCTTTTTGTCTTATAATATTTACAATATCAAATTTCCCATTGTAAATAAATTTCTTTAATAATTCAGTAATTAATATTTTATCTTCGTTATTTAAAACTTTATTTGAATTTTCACTCAATATTTTAGAAATTAAATTATAAGTACTTTCAGCAAAATCTTCGGGACTCATATTGATTTTCAAATTATCTTCATCATTATTTGAAAATGATACTTTCGAAAAGAAATTATTTAAAAATTCAGAAAATTCATCTAAAATTTTAATTTCATTTTCAGGTTCTATATTTGATTTCATTATTTCAATGAGCTCTTCTTTAAAATTAAGATTTCGAATAATATATCTATCACTTGAAAATCTAATTACTCCAGAAGCCAAATCTATATTATCATTTTTAAAGCTCATATCACATTCTTTATTTGAGTTATCACACCTAAATTCAATTTCAGGGTTTGAATATGAAATGACTTTTTTTGGTTTAACTTCACTTCTATCTCCACATGAACTCACAAAAACCATGGCTAAAGACATAACAAATGGCTTAAATTTCATTACTACCTCTTATAAAAAAATATCACTATAATCTTAGAGTATTATTACTCTAATAGCCCCAATTTCATCGTAGGATATAATCATTTCCTGGTCTGAATTCTTGTAAATTTTGAAATTTATCTTCACAATATAATCTATTATTTTATTTAAATTTACAGCATATTTTTCATCAATTAAATTTAAAATATCTGATATTTCATAGTAACTATTCGAATTCATATTATTCAAAAATGAAGTTATTTTCGAGTAATTATTATGCTCCTTAAAAACTGATAATAATTTTAAAATTTCATTTGATTTACTTTTAAAATCAATTTTAAACTTCAGATTATACTTTTCATTATTTGATATTGTAACATAAGGTAAAAATATTTTTATATATTCAAAATATTTAGAATCTATATTCTCTTTATAAAAATCACTGTCTATATCTTCCATTAACTTGCCATAGAAAATTTCGTCAAATTGTAATAACTCTATTATGTAATCATTTTCATTCAATATAAGGCTTCCATTTAGTAAATTATTATCCAAAGATTTCAAATAAAATTTATATTTATTTTTATCTTCTTTAGAGTTTTCAATCAAAGCTTCTATTTCTATTTTTAATCCTTTTTCATTAAGAGAAGATGAGCTCCACTTAATTCTATTAAACTGTAAGCCAAAATCATTTTTTATAGAGATATCTTTACCTAATGAGAATGGATCTAAGGAATCTCCACTAAAACTTAACGAATTATTCTTAGATTTTGAATCATTCCAATTAAATTTCAAAGAGTAATCCTGTAGATTATTACAATCACAAGGTAAGTCATTACAATTATAAATTAATTTATTCCGATTATAATTTGGATCATTACAGTTATAGGAAAAATTATTCTTATTATAGGCAGGATTCTTACAATTACTGGAAAAATGATTATTACAATATTGTTTAACGCTCAGTTCATTTAAATCCTTATTTTTTTTATTTTGTTCATTATACGAATGATAGTTAAGCCTCTTATCTTCAGCTCGCAAATGCTCAAAATTTATATCAGTTGCTAAACAATTATTAAAAAAAATAATTGGAGGAATAATACATAATGCTTTAAATTTCATAAAATATCTCTATATAAAATATTGATTTTTTAAAAATCGGGTACAAAAAAATAAGTTTAATGTTTTTAAAACAAAAAGTCAAATAGTAAAAAATACATTATAATAATATAAATTTAAAATGTTATTTATATTAACTTATTTCTCAACAATTCTTACTTTAAATATAATTTTTGAAAAACTTCTTCTGATCTTTTTTGCACTAAATTTAATATAAAAAACTCATAATGTTCATCAGAACTTAAATTAATTTCATCTTTTTCTGGAAGTTTTTCAAAAAAGACTTCAATTTCACTAAACGGTAACGGAATAAGCATCTTATCCCATGAGTTGACTCTCATTGCACGGGGGTAGCCAAAAATTCTTCCTCGAGTTGAATGTGCGTGAATTAAAAAAAGAGGTCCATTCACTACCCGCGCACAACCCACTAAACCTCTTTTTGGGATAAGTGGAGGCCCCTTAGGACCATCAAAAGCAATTCCTAAACTTTTCCCTTGCTCACCTGCTCTTTGCATTTCAAGCAAAGCTTTACGCCCTCCTCGACTAGAGGAGCCCCTAATCATTTCATACCTTCTTTTAAGCAGTAATTTTGAAACAAGTTCTCCATCTTTGCTCAGACTTGCCACAAGAGCAACATGAGGTCTTTCTTGTTTATCTACCCCTACAAAGCAAGCCAAAATTGAATTGTGCGGGCAGCAAAAAACAGCATTTCGACCAGACTTCCAGACAGCTTGAATTTCATTAAAACCATTGAGTTTAATACGCACAGTTTTCAACAAAAGAAGATAGTATAAATAGCCTACATAAAATAAAAAAGTCCGCATAACACCCTTAATTAACCGTAAATACAGAAATAAATAAATATTTAATTACAAAAATAACCTTAAACCCACTTCTCAATAATTAAGAAAAAACGTCGATATCCAGTCTAGGTATCACCACTTCACAACATACAAGCACTAGGTTGAGGAAGGTCACTCTTTGAAAAATAGGGTTCTTACCATAACACTTTACGGAAGTCTGCTTTGCAATAGCTTCATAGTCTATGGGGATGAAGGATCGTTATCAATCTCTCTCAAACATACAAAAGAGAACGACTTAAAAGTTGAATCCTCAACAAAATTATATCTTGCAGCAAAAAGAATAATTGTCGATTCCCTCCCCGGTGAGCAAATTAAAGCTGAAAAACTATTGATTGAAAGCATTCGCCAAAACCCAAAAAATATCAATGCTTATGTTGCACTCGCAAAATTAATCCAAGCACAAGTCGCTCAAGGAAATAAATATCCACAAGAACTACATAAAAGTATAATGCTTATTAATCAAGCTTATGAAATTGATCCTGATCGACCAAAAACACGTTTTGCCAGTGCGGACATTCTATTTTATACAGGACAAGTTAAAAATGCGGAAGATTTATATTTAGACACCTTAACACGTTATCCAAATCACAAAGACACTTTTATTGAAAAAACAAGAATTTTCTCTGAAAAGAACCCACAAGAATCTATTAAAAGTGCAGAATTCGCTTTAAAAAGTGGAGCTTCAACAGATGATATTTCTCAATACGTAAGTTCAGCCATTATTCGCAGCACAAAAAGAGATGAACTTGGATTAACCCTGAAAAATTTTGCCAAAAAATATCCTGACAGGTGGATTTGGCATAAGGCAGCTCTTGCTTATGCTAATAACAGGAATTATAAAGAAGCAACTTATGCATTTGAAAAGGCTATATCTCTCGGCAATGATGTTGAATCACGACTTCAACTTGCTGTAATGCAATATACTATTGAAAGTAAAAATAAAAAAGCAATTGATAATTTAAACTTATTAATAAAGATTTTAGGAGAAAAGGAATATATTTCCACTTCAGCTTATTCTTTAGTTTATGCTCATCTATCATTAGCTTATTTCAGAGATAAGAAAAAAGAAGAAGCAGCTATTGCTGCTACATATTCAGCAAAATCAAGTGGAGAAAGTAAGCAATTTTATAAATCTCTCGTTTCTGAATATAAAAAAATAAATGCGTTATATATTCTTGATGATTCTTTAAATTATTTAATGAGAGAAGAACCCTCCTTTGAACTTCCCTACGTTGTTTTTGCAGAAATAAACAGAAATAACAAAAAATATTCAAATGCAATAGAAATGTACGATAAAGCAATTTCATTAGAACCAAAAAGGGATGATCTCTTTGCAGAAAGAGCAATTACATATTATAAAAGCTCCAGTTACGATAATGCACTTGAAGATTTCGATTCTGCCTTAAAGTTGCGTCCACATACTGCAATTTATATTTATAACAAAGCATGTATGCTCGCACTTTTAGGAAAAAAAAGCGAAGCACTTAAAATGTTAAAACTCGCTTTTATGGAAGATAAAAAATTAATTGAGCTAGCAAGAGTTGATGCTGATTTTGCATCAATAAAATCGGACACAGTGTACTCTTCTCAGTTTGCTTCACTTATTTTAGAGGATTTTGATGAAAAATGGAGCGTGACAGAGTCGAATTCACAATAATGTTTATCTATTCATTTTTTATATATAAGAAAATGAAATTTTATTTTTCTAGGAGAAAAACTCATGGCTGCAAACAGTTCATTTATGGTAGACAGAAGAGAAATTGAATTTGTATTATTTGAATATTTACAAATTCAAAAACTTTTCGATATTCCACATTATTCTGATCACTCGATAGAGTCAGTTGGTGAAATGCTCACCTCAGCAATTTCATTATGCAATCAACATCTTGGACCATTAAATAAAGTTGGTGACAGAGTTGGATGTGTGCACAATAAAGAAACAAAAGAAGTAACAACCCCTAAAGGAACTAAAGAAACTTATAAACAATTCGTTGATAATGGTTTCTTAACTTTATCTGATACCGAAGAAGCTGGTGGCATTCAAGCGCCAAGTGTTGTTGCCGCTGTTTTTATGGAACTTTTTTCAAGTGCAAACCAAGCATTTACAATGTATCCAGGGCTTACAAAATCAGCTTCCCATGTGCTTTACCACTTTGGTGAAGAATGGATGAAAAAAACCTGTGTTCCAAAAATTGCTTCAGGCACTTGGACAGGCACAATGTGTCTAACAGAACCCTCTGCAGGGAGCGCCGTAGGGGATCTAAAATCAACCGCAAAAAGAAATAAAGACGGCAGTTTTAAAATCAAAGGGGTTAAACAATGGATTTCGGGAGGAGAAAATGATTTTGCAGAAAATATTCTGCATTTGGTTTTAGCGCGCATTGAAGATGCTCCCCAAGGAATTGAAGGCGTGAGTTTATTTTTAGTCCCCAAAAAACGCTTTGATAAAATCACAGGAAAAATCACTGGTAAAAATGATCTTTATTGCATTTCACTTGAAGAAAAAATGGGAATTCATGGTAATTCAACCTGCCTTATGGGTTTTGGGGACAAAGATGACTGTGAAGGATTCCTCATTGGTAAAGAAAACCATGGGATTCACTACATGTTTTTAATGATGAACGAGGCACGCATAGGAGTGGGTTTGCAGGGATTGGCTCAAGCTTCTGTGGCTTTTTTAAATGCCGAAGCTTATGCAAAAGAACGCATACAAGGAGTTGATATTACATCAAAAAAAGATGCTAAAAATCCTCCTCGCATCGCCATTGTCAACCATCCTGATGTTAAGAGAATGCTCCTACGTCAACGAAGTATTGTGGAAGGCATTCGAGCCTTAAGCTATACAACAGCATTAATGCATGATGAATCTGAACATTCGCCTGATAAAGAAAACAAAAAGAAATGCCAAGGGTTTCTTGAGCTTTTAACTCCAATTATGAAAGCTTGGGCAACTGATATGGGTTTTGCTTCAATTGTTCAATCTATTCAAACCTATGGAGGTTATGGATTTACAAAGGATTATCCTGTAGAACAACTTCTACGTGATTCAAAAATTGCTTCTATATACGAAGGGACAAATGGCATTCAAGCATTGGACCTTGTTGGCAGAAAAATGCGTATGGAAGAAGGAGCTATCTTTATGGGATGGCTTGAAAGACACACAGATTTCATAGAGAAATACAAAGAGCATAAAACCATTGGAGGAGAAGCGGCACTCCTTGAAGAATATATTGCAGGACTTGCTGAAGCAGCAATGCATATGGGTGAAGTCGCAAAAAAAGGAGATAGAAAAGCAGCGATTGTAAATGCCTATCCTTTTTTAATGGCACTCGGCCACACAATAATAGCAGGATTGTTGCTTGAACAAGCCGTTATTGCCTCTGAAAAGCTCTCAGGTAAATTGTCAGCAACAGACAAAAGATTTTATTCAAATAAAATAAAAACTGCAAAGTTTTTCGCACATCATGTCTTGCCAGAAGCAAAGTCATACTTAGCTAACGTAACTTCTGCAGATAATTCTTGTCTTGAATTTGAATTTTAATATGATTCTACTCTGCTTGCATCTTATTTGAAATAGAATAAGATGCTTTTTTATTTTTTTAAATAAATTAAAAAAAAATATTACAAACCATACCCAAAATGTTTATAAAATAACAAAATAATTAATTTGACGCAATTTTAAAAACAATCTATAAAGCAAAGAAGTAAGAAGATAAAAATTCTTACTTCTTTGAAAATATTCTTTTAACGCACGTTAAATTTTGAGTGAACTCTTTTCTCAAAAGAGCGCACCAAAAATAAAAATAAATTATAAATGCTTATTGACAACTATTCATTTATCGCTTAAATATCATTATGTTAAAAAAGAGCTATCTATTTTATAAGAAAAGGAAATTCAACATAATGTTAAAAAAATATGGTTTAGTACATAATAAAATTTATCATAACACATCTATTCCTATTATTTATGAACACTCTATTCATTTTGAAAATAATTCTTTTCTTACCGATTCTGGCGCTCTTGTTGCATTTTCAGGTGAAAAAACAGGTAGAAGTCCTAAAGATAAAAGAATTGTAAAACATCCTGAAAGCGAATTAAATATCGACTGGGGTGAAGTCAATATCGCACAATCACAAACTTCATTTGTTGCTTGCAAACAACGGGCCCTTGATTATCTCTCTACAAAAGAAAATTTATATGTTGTTGATGGCTATGCAGGCTGGGACAAGTCTTATCAAATAAAAGTACGTGTAATTTGTTCCCGCCCCTATCATGCGCTTTTTATGCACAATATGCTAATACGTCCAACTCCAGAAGAACTCAAAAATTTTGGCGAGCCAGATTGTGTCATTTTTAATGCAGGAAGTCATTGTGCAGATGATCATGCAGAAGGGATGACCTCAAAAACAAGTATATCATTCCATTTTGAACAAAAAGAAATTGTTATATTGGGCACCGACTATGCAGGAGAAATGAAAAAAGGCGTCTTCACTGTCATGAATTATCTCATGCCAAAGAAAAAAGTCTTGTCACTTCATTGTTCCGTTAATGAAGGAGCACAAGAAGGTGATATCTCAATTTTTCTCGGACTCTCTGGGACTGGAAAAACAACTCTTTCCGCCGATCCAAATAGAAAACTAATTGGAGATGACGAACACTGCTGGTCTGACAGTGGTATATTTAATATCGAAGGAGGATGCTATGCAAAATGTGATCATCTCTCAAGAGAAAAAGAACCTGAAATATTTGGAGCTATAAAATTTGGTACCTTATTAGAGAACATTGTTGCCGATCCAAATACGCGCAAGGTTGATTATTCTGACTTATCAATAACTGAAAATACACGTGCTTCATATAAAATTGAATATATTGAAAATGCAAAAATACCTTGTACAACAAATCATGCAAATAATATTATTTTTCTCACCTGTGATGCCTTTGGAGTGTTGCCTCCTGTAAGCTTATTAACACCTGAACAAGCAATGTATCATTTTATGAGTGGATACACTGCAAAAATTGCTGGCACTGAAGTTGGAATTAAAGAACCTAAAGCTACCTTTTCAGCATGTTTTGGAGCTCCTTTTATGGTTTGGCATCCAATAAAATATGCCGAATTATTAGCACAGAAAATGCGTGAACACTCCACACAAGCATGGCTCGTCAATACAGGTTGGACTGCTGGTGGGTATGGAGAAGGAGAAAGAATTTCATTAAAATACACACGCAGTATTCTCAATGCAATTCATTCTGGCGAGCTCATAAATGAAGGATTTGAGAACTTTGCTGTATTTAACTTTAAAATTCCGCGCCAAATAAGAAGTATTCCAACACAAATATTAAACCCAAGAAATACTTGGAGTGATAAAAATAATTATGATTTAAATAGAATAAAAATAGCAAATATGTTTATTGATAACTTTAAAAAATTTGTGCAAAAAACAAGTCAAGATGTTTTGAAAGCAGGACCAGACATTGAGTGTAATTAAGTATTTAATTTTTAAATTTCTGCAGATAAGGGATCAGTGTGAATGTCATTGTGTTTAGTACCCATAGTTATGAAAAGAAATATTTTGAGGATATCAACAAATTTTTCCATCATAATATTAAATTTCTCGAACTTCAATTAACTGCAGAAACAGCCTCTCTAGCTAAAGGTTATTCATGTGTTTGCGCATTTGTTAATGATAAAATAAATAAACAGACTATCGAAGCACTTTCTGAATTCGGCGTGAAATTGATTGCCTTGCGCAGTGTTGGCTTTAATCATGTCGATCTTAAAGAAGCTAAAAAACATAATTTAACCGTGGTACGTGTGCCAGAATACTCACCCTATGCTGTTGCAGAACACTCCATTGCACTTTTACTTTCCCTCAATCGGAAAATTCACAAAGCTTATAATCGTGTTCATGAATTTAATTTTTCCTTAGATGGTTTAACTGGTTTTGATCTCAATAAAAAAACTGTCGGAATTATTGGCACTGGCCGTATTGGAATGGCAATGGCAAAAATTATGAATGGATTTGGCTGTCAAGTTCTTGCATATGATAAATATCCTAATAATACTAACGAAAATATAACATATGTCTCTTTAAATGATCTCTACCAATATTCTGATATCATTTCTTTACACATTCCATTGAGTAAAGATTCATTCCATTTACTCAATAAAGAATCATTTTCCAAGATGAAAAGAAACGTCATTATCATAAATTCAAGTCGCGGAGGATTAATTGATAGCAGGGCGCTCATTCAAGCTCTTAAAAGAGGAGTTATAAAAGGAGCAGCTTTAGATGTTTATGAGGAAGAGGAGAGTTACTTTTTTTCAGATTTCTCTGAAAAAGGAATCGACGACGATATCCTTGCAAGATTAATTTCATTCCCAAATGTTTTAATTACGGCACATCAAGCTTTTTTAACTCATGAAGCTTTGACAGGAATTGTCAACACAACTCTACAAAATATTCTTGATTTTGAAAATGATATTAAACTTATTAATCAAGTACAAATAAATGAAAATTAAGATGAATTCTTTCTTAATATAAAATCATTTTAATATTAAATTATTTGCCACATTAAACACATCCTTTATTGATAAATCTTCTAAACACTCTCGACGAATAAGTTTACAAACATTTGACTCGCACTGAATACATCCCGTAGTTCTCTGCAGAGCAAGATGCATTTCTTTATTTGGATGACACCAACTCGTTGGAGAAGTTGGTCCATGTAACTCTAAAGTTTTTGCACCAGCAGCAACAGCAATGTGACTGAGTCCGTTTGAGTTTCCTATCCATATTAAAGCATTTTCTGATAAAAATGCAGCTTCACGAAGAGTAAAAAGAGGTGGAAAAAGACTGAGCTCAACTGATATATCAGAAGCTTTTAATTTTTCTTGTAAAGCAGTATGCATTGAATAGACATATTCATTTTCAGATGGTCCCCAAAGCCAAACAACAGGACATTTATGCTTTTCAATCATTTGCAAGGCTAAATTTACATAACTCTCTGCTGGCCATCTCCGAACAGAACGTCTGTGAGTAGGACTCAAAAGAATAAAATCAAATATACGACATTTCTTATTAGATAAATGTTGTGTATTTGATTCTGAAAATTTCATTTCACTCTGATTTAACCATTCTATCACTTTATCTTTATTTATGCTTGAAATGGGAATCTTTGGATACAATTTTAAACAATCTTCTATTTTTAATTCAATTCCCAAAGGTTTTAATAAATTTAATCTTGCATGCCCAAGATAACCTTCATTTAAATCTTTGCGATCAATAAGATGATTAAAAGCTAAATTTCTTATTGGGTTTGTAGCAAAACTAATTCTTATCGGAGCTCCCGTAAGAAATGTAAGCAAAGCCGTTCTTGGGTTATTCATTGCATCTATTACAATATGATAATTTTGCTTTCTCATTTTTAGCAAATGGAAAACATTTGAATATAACAATAAAATATTTCTCAATATAACTTTTAGAATATCTTTTTTCTCTGTTTTATTCTTCTTTAAAACCGGGTAATAAAAGAGATTATTTAAAAATGGATTCTGCTCAAGAATTTGTTTAGCCATAGGATGACTCCACCAATCAATTTGCGCATTCGGGTATTTTTCTCGCAAAACTTGAGCAAGAGGAGTGCCCAATAAAACATCACCCAGTTGCCTAGGCAATACAATTAAAATTCGTTTTTGATTGATATTCATTGGATTTTAAATCCTCCACAGCATAGCATTAAAATCAAAAGAGGCTTAACATGCAAATATAAAAACTCAAAACTCGTTTTTGCGTGCTTTTGCATCAGAATAGGAATTTATTAAATGATCTTAAGCTCTTTATTCTTCTTACTCCCCTTTTTCCTATATCTCGGAATTGCAATTCAAGGAGCTGGTTTCTATTTATGCTGTGTTTTCGCACCCTTTGGCTATTACCTTTACAAGAGCAAAAAACTGTCACTTTTTTTTATTAAAATCAGTATATTACTAATTTTACTACATATTCTTTTTCCTGCTTTTAATTTCATTACCTATTACTTTCAAAATAAGGCAATGCCACAATCTATTTATAACTTACAAGAGAACCTTAATCATATTATCGATAGTAATTTTCCTTCTTCATTCTTTTTTGCAGGCAGTATTTCAATTATTTTTATCTTAATCTCTCGTATGACTCCTTTCAAAAAAATATTTAAAGGGAATAAAACCAAAACCAATCAAAAACCAGCTGAAATAAACCCTCTTAAATATTTTATTGCAGGCCTGTTGCCCGCTTCTCTGTTATTTTGTGCAATTCTTATTTACCAACATTATACAGGTTTTGAACTCCGCTCCCACGTAAAATATGGTCTCCAATTATCAAATGATAATTTACTACAAAACGGTACTTTTCGGGTCTATGGCTTCTACGGACATCCACTCACTGTGGCAGCCATTGGCTTAGCCTATGCTGTTTTTAGCTGGACACTTCTCTGGATCTTTATTGCTAAAAGAAGTCAATCGAGATTTTATTTTATTCCATTTGAAAAACATAAATATATTCCACTTATTTATTTATGCTTAATAACAATTGCAAATACAATTTCTGTCATTTTAAGCTCTGGTCGCACTGCTACTATGATCAACTTTCTAATATTAATAGGAGTGCCTGCATTTATATGCTTTAAACGCAAACCTATTTTTACAATACTCGTGACAATTTTTATTTCTATATCTAGCTTTTTTATTGCAAAAAAATATGGAGTTATTGAAAGAATTGACGTTACTGCAAACTCTATTTTAAACTCACGCACCCTTGAAGATGGAAACAATCGACAGTATTTTTGGGAAGTTTACACACAAATGTTCCTAGATAAACCAATAGTTGGCCAAGGGAGTGTTTGGATTGCACATGGCGTGCGAGAACAATACTATGATAAACTTGGATATGCCCATATCACTCAAAAATTTAATGCACACAATAACTATCTTGAAATTTTTGCTTCAGTAGGAATAACTGGAGCGCTGTTAATTATATACTTTATTTTTATGATTTTAAGTATTTTAAAGAAAGAGCTACAGACACAAAAAGACAGCTCGATTTTTTTATTTACCACACTCATAGTTACATTAACTGCAAATATATTTCATGCTACCACTCAAAATGTTTTTTTCGACTCTTCATTCATATATATTATTTTATCGCTTATTTATGTTATTATATGGCATATTATTGATAAAAATATGGTTAATAATAAAAAAGAATAAACTTATTTTTTTATAGCTACCATCATACCTTCGCCTGTCGGTAAAAATGTTGTAACCAATCTTTCATCCTCAACACATTTTTTATTAAATTCTCGCATTGCTAAGACAAGATTTGCAAGATCACCATTTGGTAAATCTTGTTCGCCAATATATCCAAAAACAAAAACATTATCAGCCAATAGAAGACCACCTGAACGTAAATTTTCAATAGCCCAATCAAAATAATTTGGATAATTTGCTTTATCAGCATCGATGAAAATAAGGTCAAAAGGGCCTTTGCTATTTATACTTGGAAGCGTCTCAAGCGCCTTGCCAAAAACAATTTCAATCTTTGATGAAAGATTCAACTCAGCAAACACTTCACCCGCAACCTGAGCATGATGCTCACTCTGCTCAAATGTATAAAGTTTTCCGTTGGCGGGAAGTGCTTTAGCAAGAAAGATGGCTGAATACCCACAAAGAGTTCCTATTTCAACAATTTTTTTTGCTTGCACAGAACGTGCTAAAATTTCGAGACAACGGCCATCTGTTGGAATGACCTGCAAAGGCGGAGTTCCTCGCTTTTTTGCAATTTGTAAAGCAAGCTTGAGGTCAGAGCAATCCTCTATTTTAAGAAGACCTTCAACATAACTTGCAACGGATTGTAAAAGATTGGAATAAGATTTTGGTCGCATTGCATATCCTATAAAAAAAACAAAAACATCAAACATGCTTTGAGGAGCTAAAAACAAATAGATTTTATCAAAAATAAATCTAATAGTTTTATTTAAATTGAGCTCTTAATCTTAAAAAATGAGAAAAACAAGGAAAAAAAGAAATGAATAAAGAGGATAGGTAAAAGATGGTGGCACCTCCCGGAATCGAACCGGGGACACGTGGATTTTCAATCCACTGCTCTACCAACTGAGCTAAAGTGCCAACCCTTGGTAGGACAGTGACTAATACACGAATGCGATTTGAGTCAAGCATTCCAAGCAAGTTTTTTCACTTTTTTTTGAGTGCTTAGTTAATGATCAAAAAATGCTTTCTAAAAGCAATTTCCTGGTCATTTATGATCAAAGAATAAGCAGAAATTGCTTTTTGCACACTCCATTGCCCTGACTTTATGCTCCTATTAAGAGCAGGGCACAGAGGGGAAGGCTGCTTAGCCGCAATTGAGGCTATGAGAGAAGCTCCATTGGCAGCCAGACACACAGGCATAGCAACTGTACTTCCTGTACATTTGAGGGAACTTTCAAAAAAACAAGCACTAATCTGCAAATTTGCAGAATCTTTAGCTGCTCTTGAAAATTTATTACCAACAGATTGCAAGCGGCACTGAGGACGAAAGGGTTCAAGAAAGCAATTGACGTTAAAGGCACCCTCTCTTGAGTTGAATAATGAGGCAATATTTTTATTAAACTCTAACCCTTGTGAGCTCACAAGAAACCCGTGTACACTTCGGACAACTTCTTGATTTCTTTTAAACCATGAAAAATCGGCATAAGGATAAAAAAGAGAGAAACCAATCTTATTTTGTTCAATGGAACCAAGCTTATCTGGAATTGGGGAAAGAACTCTTTGATAACCACTTTCCTGCGCACAGGTCTTCAAATTAAATTCACCACCCTGCTGAGCCATAATATTATAGATCGCATTAAAAGAGCAGCCTTCTGATAAAATTTGAGCAGAAACCTCACGCACAGGCTGATTTTCGATGAAAACACCCTCCTGTAAATCAACACTTTCAGTAAAAAAACGGCTGGAGTTAAGCGAATTATCCGCAATCATTTCTAAGAGGAGATTTTTATCGTCTTTATTATTTGCCCAATGAGCAAGCTGCCTTTCTTCTAACTCAAAATGTCCTTCAGAAAGGGAAAGAATAAAATGAGTATTTTCATCTTGAAATGAACGACTTTGTTGTTGAAAAACAACAATAATAGATCCTAATAAAATAAAAAAAAGAGGAACAACCATAACACACTCAAGCAAAGATTGACCTTTTGAACTAAAAATATTCATTTTTTCCTTCTTCTTGAGTTACAAAGGCTGCCCAATGAGGTGTAAAAAAAGATTTATAGAAGAGTTCCCTAGAAAGAAGACATGTTGCTTCCTTTTTCCAATCTTTTTCCTGTAAGAAATCACCTTGCCAGCTTGATTTCCCAGAACACACAAAATATGGATGCGAAATTCGCACATAAATATTTTTAGGAACACTTTGGAGAAAAACATTCTCACTTAAATTGAGAGAACTGAAAAATGGAATCTTAGAAAGATAGTTTGATATTTTAGTAAACTTAGGATTCACTAGAATATCAGAATAATTATCTATATAAAGCTCATTTAAAAAGTTTTTTGCCTGAGAGAAAGAAACAAAATAAACACCAAACTGAGTCGATTTTTTTAAAATCTCTGTCATCTTATTATAATCAAGAAACAAATTAGGTTCCGCATCAGATAAAAATGGCAGAATTTTATTCACCACTCTATAGGAACTATTATAATGAGAAAGCTGGCATTCATCTTGATCTATATAAAAATTATAAAGATTTTCAAGCAAAGGAATATTAAAAAAACCTGGAAAACCATAATTTTTACTTTGCGAAGCGAGCGCAAGACAAAACACTTCACTGTTAGAGCTTTGCATAAAATATTTTTTTATATTTTGGGGAAGTGAGTTAATAATTTTTTCATTCTTTTCTGCTAAAGATATTGCTATATAAAGACCTCTTGCTGATTTCAAGCGATAAGTTTTAAAAGCATTGTTGACATATTTTTCACTTTCCATAGACAATGCATTTTTTTTCCCTATATTTTCAAATTTATCATTTGAAGAATTTTTATTTATAAAACCATAAGTCAACCAATAGGGTTGAAAATATGAAACATACAAACCTATTTCAGTAGATTCAGCAAAAGCATTTTGCGCAACACTCAAAGCACTTAAAATATATTGATTATTAATAGATAATTGATTTATTTTATTTGCAACGAAAGAATTTTCTTTTATTCTATATTCACGTTCTTTATTGATATTTGAGTATACTCTATAAAATGATTCTGAAATGAAAAGAAAAAAAGCAACACATAACATAGAAAATACAAGAAATATAAGTCCACTGATCAGAGCTTGTCCATGTTGGTTTTTCAATTTTAAAACTTTCATATTTAAATTAGTTTACCTCTTCTGATTTAAAAAAATATGGAGTTAAATTTTGATCATTAATAAAAATTTTTGTTTCCTTTATAATATTATCTTCTAAGCCTATTACACTACGAGGTAGAGCAAAGCCTTTTTCATAAATTTGAGTTGAAGCTGGCCAAGGAGCATAGCTTGATGAACGTATGCGAAACCAGAAAAGCTGATTTAAAAAGTTTGTATTTGAAAATTGACCTAAACAATTTCTTTTTTTTTGTGATTCTCTGCCTATTTTTACTTCCTCACTATTTTTAGAATTGTTAAAAAAACTTGCAAATAAAACAGGCAAACAAGTATTTACCTTCATATAAACTCCAGAAGGATTTGGCTTAGCTGTAAAAATAAAATCGATCCGAATTAAAAAATTATACTGAGGGAGTGCATATACTACAGATTGAGAAGAATTTTTTTCATTTGCAAATGAAATGCGAGATGTAGGAAACAATGATAAAACTTTCCGAAAACTATTTTTTATTTCATTTTCATAACTTACATTATCTAAAGAAGAATTAACTGAGTTTTGCGAAATAATTCCAGCTCGCTTTAAAGCCAATTCACTATGTGAAATCTGTAAAGTAAGATCAGAAACAACTGAGTGAAGCACAGCTTTAAATGCTAAAAGACGAACTATTTCTATAATAGAAAATGCACATAAAAACAGTATTAAGTTCGCAACCAATCCTTCAAGTAAAACTTGGCCTTTTTGAGAGCGCATAATAAATTGATTCATTTTTAAACTCATAACTCCCTATTATAATTTTACTTTTTTAATTGCAAGAAAATTTCGATATCAGGATCACTCACAAAATATTCTACTTTTGGCACTTTATTCTTGGTATTTTCTTTGCTTTTTATTATTTTTTCTTTTGAATAAATGATTGATTTTTGTGTATTTAAACTTTCAAGAATATTTTTTTCAATAGATATATTTTTAATTATTTTTTTATATCCTGCATAAATATTTTTTTTTGATTCATATTTTATTTTATATGAATCACTCTCTAGAGAGATATATTGTCTTTGAATAAATGACATAATAAATAATAAAATTATAATTATTTTTTTATTATTTATTATAATAAATTTATAAAAACCTGCATTAAGTATTTTCAATACTCCAAATTGAAATTGATTTTCAACAAATCTAAAAATACTTGTTGATAGAAGAGGAAAAATAATTTGATTTTCTTTCGAAAATAAAAAATAAAATTCATTATTCTTATTTAAAAATACATAGTAATCAGAATTGAATAAAAAAACCTCATTTAACTCTATTACAGATTTTTTATCATTTTCATTCACAAGAAATTCTGTGTTAGAAAGTATACTAAATGAAATTTTATTCTCAATTTCTTTGACTGAATAAAAACTATTATTTTTAATTTCAAGGATATAAATATCTGAACTCAATTATTTTCTCCAATAAATTCATTTAAATAATTACAATAATCATTTTTATTTTTAGATCTATTTAATAATTCATTTTCAGAAAAAATAGCGAAAAAATCATTTCTAAATTTATCTTTTATATTAGAAGATTCAAAAATTAAAATCTCATCTTTTTCAGTAATATGAAATATACTTAATCCTTTTTTTGAGCAGTACTCAACAGGATTTTTTATAAATGACTCTTCTCCCTTTACAGTTAAAATTCTTGAATAAGAAACAGCTAAAAATCCATTGTATATTTCTATATTTTTATTTTTATAATACAATGGAAGTACTTTAAAATCAGTGATACCTCGAATACTCGGTATTTTTTCATGGATAAAAAAGTTTTTTCTATGTGCCACTTTTTGTGCAATTTTACTTTTTATAAAGTAATTTTTCCAAGTAAAAATACTTTCATTTTGAATATTATTTGCAAATAAATTATATGTTTTTTCTTCAATCATTCCCAAATCAAATATGAAAAAAGAAAATAATATTAGCAACGTCAAGGATATTACTCTTTTCAGTTTATTTTTTTTCAGTTTATTTTTAAAAAAATAAACTATATTAATAATTTTAGTTATCAAAAGAAAGATAAATTCTTTTAAAAATTTATTATTAAAAACAAAGCGATAGTCCATGAATTGGCTCGAAGAGTGAGGTATTTCAAGAGCAATAAAAATATATTTTTTGTTTAATACTATTTTATTCTCATTCATATTTAAAATAAGTGCTCTTAAAATGCTGCTTTCCGAAACTGGAGATAAGCTAAAATGAAAAATACCGCTTTCCCGCTCCATAATTAGATACATTTTATCCTCAATCTAATAGGCTTCCATTTAAGTTCTTCTTAAAAGCATCTGCTTTCATATTAAGAAAATTTTTAACTCCAAGATTTTCTTCTTCTAAATCACTTCTTAAAGCAGATACAGCAATCCACAATTCGGATTCTTCATCATTAAATTTCCTACTTTTAAAGAGTTCACCGAGAATAGGAATACTGCCAAGGAAAGGGTATTTTTCAATATTTTTTGTATTTTTTGCCTGCACTAAACCACTTAAAAGAGCTAGGTTTTTATCCTTTAAAATTATATTTGTACTCACTTTGCGTTTTGTAAACCCAGGAATATTTTGACTTG
The DNA here is from genome assembly GCF_009208585.1 of Fluviispira multicolorata. Lineage (GTDB taxonomy): Bacteria > Bdellovibrionota_B > Oligoflexia > Silvanigrellales > Silvanigrellaceae > Silvanigrella > Silvanigrella multicolorata. The sequence goes on along the minus strand of NZ_WFLN01000004.1, from coordinate 104,044 downwards.
AATAGAGTTCTGAAATATCACTTACCTCTAAATCAAGTTTTAACCAAATACTTCCATCCGATTGCACACGAGGAAGAACATTAAAAATTATGCCAAATGGTTTAAATGTGACGGATGAGCTTTGATTATTTTGAGAGTTTTGAGTTGTTACAATAGGAACTTCTCCTCCCGCTAAAAAAGAAGCCTTTTCTCCGGAACGAGAAATTACAACAGGCTGAGCGAGATTGCGTACAAAAGATCTTTCTTCAAGTGCTTTTATTAAAAATTGAAGAGGGGCAATTTGCAAAATAGGTTCACTTAATGCTGAACCAACAAGTGACGGAGAAAAATTGAGTGAAGTCGCAATAGGAGCTCGTGTTCCAGGAGCCTGAACACCACCTCCTATTCCTTCCTTTTTTCCAACTTCAAGAAATTCTAAATTAATTTGTACAACACTGCTATCACCCGTAAAATGACTGGTTGCATCGACTAAATTTGGTAATATTGCATTTAAAAAAATCCAAGATCTATGCTTACCAACGGGGGATGAAGACACTCCTGTTAAAGAATAAATGCCTCCTTTACTGATAATTGTTAAATTTTTTTCACCCATTATTCTTAAATCTGACTGTAAAGAATGAATAACTCCTTCTTCTATTTCAGGAGAAATAAGATAGCTTGGAAAGAATAATTTTCCATTTGTCCCAACAGCTTTAACAATTGTTCGGAAATCTTCATATCTTTTTATATTACCAAGCAATATGATTTTTCCATTTTTAATAACTAATTTTAAACCTCGTATTTTTTTGAGATATGTTGTTAAAATATTTAAAGGCAATGAGTTTGAGTTTTGTCCTGAATCATTATTAAAACTGTGCGATTGTGTATTAAAATCTGAATGACCAACCTGTACATTCCAAAAATTTTCTTCTCCTCCCATATAGTTTACCGTAATTGAAGAAAACCCATTTTGTTTTGGAATGATTTTAATTGAATTTGTAAGTCCTATACGCTGAATATCAAGAATATCAGGGTCTGATATCTGAATACTTTGAGGGGGTGATGAAAGCTGAATTACCTTTGTCTTCCCAATATTTATTTTTAAATTCTCATTTGCAAAAGCAGATATAGAAATAATTTTAAAAGTTAAAAATAGCATAATATATATAAAATACTTTAAAAATAGATAAATCATTTTAGCTAATTTATTTTTTATGATTTTCAATTCTTTTAAATAGCTATTTTTAGTAATTTTATTTAGTATTGAAGGATGTATCTCTGCAGTATAAAAACTCCCCTTAGGAGCAATAAAGAGACAATTTTTTGGTACAACTTTGGGAGAACATAAAAGCGCTCCCTTTTTATTAAAGCATATTACACCAATAGGAAAAGTCATTCCAAAAGTATGAAATAAACGTTTTTTCTTATAAAGAAGACCTTCATTTAGAGAAAGAGAAATATGATTTAATAAGCCAGTCATAGATGCTTGAATTCCAATTGGAGTTTTTAAATTCACTTGATTCTCATTAATTTTTAATGCGTTTTGCTCAAATTCTGTTATTAGTTTGATCACACTGCAACCCTCAATTACTGTTTTCTACAGAGTTTTTTATGCTTAAACTGATCTTTAAATACTAAAGATAGTATTCTGATTTATGTTTTTCATAAAACTCCTTATTTTATTACTAAAAATAATATTAGTATTTTTAGATAATATATTTTTCAATGCTTTCAATACTTAATCCACAGATTAAAATCTGTATTTTAAAGAAAAAGTAAATTTTAAAGAAAATATTGTTGTTTTAAACACGCTATTACTTAAAGGATGACAAATATGCATTTGAAAATAATGAAGTCAGAAAAAGGTCAAGGGCTAACAGAATATGCTATTATTCTGAGTCTTATTGCAGTTGCTTCCATTGCTGCAACGGCATTTTTTGGTGGTGCTATAAAAGCAAAGATAGCTTCCCTTGCTGGAGCAATTGCAGGACAAAGCATTGATAAAATCAATGCATCCGAAAAAAATGCTACCATGGCTGCAGAAAAAGCACAAAAAAATGCTTCAGAAGTCACTGGCAATACCTCAATTAAAAAAGATGAAGATATCTTTGATAAAGAAAATCTTTAAATAACTCGAAAATTAATATTCAATATGAAAAATACAAATCTATTATGGAATGATCTAAAAGAAAATCCACAAAAAAATGTCAATAATTCTGATAATAAGTCACAATTATTTTTAACTATTCTGCTCGCAATTTTAACAACTGCCATTCAATATTTACTTTTTTACGTCTTTACAAGTGAAGACAGTATAAAAATAAATCGAAATAAGTACGCGGTTGCCGTAGCAAAGAAAAATATTTCAAAAGGACATATTGTGGGTGATGATAATATAAAATTCGTTTATTTAGATCTTGGAGAAAATAAAGATCATTTTATACTTAGTTCTGAATTTGAAAGCATCCGAGGTAAAACCATCCTCACATATGTCAATGAAAATACGCCACTCGTAAAGAATTTATTTCATTCCATTTCTCAAACAGCCACTCTCCCTGAAAAAATTCCTTTCGGAAAAAGACTTTTTGTATTAGAGGTCGAACAAAATTCACTTTTAGAGCACCTTCAAATTGGTGATCGCATTGATATCATTGCTCATATACAAATCCCTCAATTTGGCAAGGTCACCGAAACTATTCTTGATGGCATTGAAATTGTTGGAATAGGCACACAAACGAGCAGACAAGGCAAAAGAAATTCGAGTAAATCTTTAAGTCTTTACATTTCTCCAGATGAAGTAAAAATTATTTCTTTTATGAAACAGTATTCATTCTTTTCAGTATCCTTACGCAATCCAAATGATTATTCTTCTAAAAAATCTTCCGCAATGACTTTTAATAAATTTATCGAAGATCCTATTATTAAAAAGATAATAAAGGATGATTCATTTCAAATAATTCAAGGAAAAAGCATTAAATAAATATGAAAAAATAACTTAATAAATTTGAACCTTCCTATTATTAATTAAATGGAGAAAAGCCAAATGAATTGGAGCATAGTTAACAGTTCTAAAAAGAAAATTGCCTATGTTAATGACAGAAGTATATTAACAATTGGAAATACAAATGATTGTGATATTATTTTACCTCATTCAGATAAGAATAAAATATTTAGTCAAATATTTTTGCATGATGGATTTATATTTGAAATAAGGAATAAAATTGTTTCAACTTATTTTCTGAGTAAAAAATTTTATTTTTTAGATAATCAAGTCATTATAAATTTTAAAAATACAGACGGTTTCTTTTTAAATAGTTTGATGCAAAATAAATTTAATTCTTCATGTATTGATCTTTTTCTTTTTCCAAACTTAAAAGAAGAAGATATTAATGAGAGAAATAATATTCATAATAAAATTTATGAGAGCATTACAAAAATTTTCTCCTTAAATCTATTTAAAATTACGCTCTTAGAAGTACAAAATGAACTTTCACAGTATTCTATTTCTCACTTAAATACAAAAAAATATCATTACTTTGATATAGTTAAAACCGCATCTACTTTTTTAGACACTTTTTATTGGAAAGAAAATTCCATATTCGATAAAGAAAATATATATTTATTTAAAAGAATTATTTGGTGTGTCTGTGCACAAATTAATGACTTTGGAATTCTAACACTCCCTTTAATAGATGAAGATATATCTGAAATCTTAGTTAATAATGCACAAAAAACTTATTTTGAGAGCAAGGGACAACTTTCATTATCTCCCATTAAATTTGATCCTCAAAGTTCACTTATGACTCTCATCGAAAGAATTTGCACCGCAGTAGGACGAAAAATTGATGAAAGCACACCCTTTTGTGATGCTCGCTTGCCAAGTGGCGCACGTGTCCACGCAATAATACCACCTCTCTCTTTAAATGGCCCTTGTCTAACTATCCGAAAATTTCCTAAGTTTTCCATTGACATGACTTATCTCATTGAAAATTCTTCTATTACAAAAGAAATAGGAGAGTTTTTAAACGAAATAGTTCTTTCAAAAAAAAATATTCTTATCTCAGGTGGCACAGGTACTGGAAAAACAACTTTTTTAAATTGTCTAAGCTCCTTTATTCCTCAAAATGAACGGATTATCACCATTGAAGACTCGGCTGAACTCCAGCTTCAACAATTACATATTGTGCGCCTTGAAACCCGCATCGAAAACTCTGAAAAGGCAGGAGCTGTAACAATTCGCACTCTGCTTAAAAATGCTCTGCGTATGCGCCCTGATAGAATTATAATTGGTGAATGTAGAGGTGAAGAAGCTCTCGATATGCTGCAAGCAATGAACACAGGTCATGACGGCAGTATGACAACCATCCACGCAAATTCTCCTCGAGATGCTCTGCTTAGACTCGAAACTTTAGTTATGTTTGCTTCACAAAATCTACCATCAACGGCCATTCGAGAGCAAATCAGCACTGCTATTCATTATATTATTCAACTTTCTCGCCTATCGAATGGAAAAAGATGTGTGACATCGATTCATGAGGTTGTAACTCTTTGCGAACAAACAAAAACCTTTTTGACGAAGCCTATTTATGAATTTAACTACAAATGAATTTAACTACAAATGAATTTTACTTAACCGCAATTTTATTTATTTCAAATTTTATGCTTATTTTACAAAAAAATATAGACATAAAAAAAATTTATTTAGCTATTTTTCCAATATTAACTATTTTTTATCCATATGCTAAAAAATTTTATATTCATATTTTGTCAACTCTAAAATTAAAGCAAGAGGAAAAGCGTTTGATTTCAGAAATACCGACCTTAATAGATTTTTTAAGCGCCTACTTAAAAGCGGGTGTACAAATTTCTGAGGCAATGACTTTAGTCGCACAAAAATCGCTCTGGAGCCCCACAATAAAAAGGATCTTATTTATTATTATTAGTTCCTATCAACAAGGAATGTCTTTTCAAGAATCTATAAAAAAAGCCATCGATATAAGAAGCTCTTTACTCGGCAAGAGACATTTAAACTATGTTCTTAACGCAATACAGTTAAGTCACCAGAATGGATCAAATCTTATCCGTACTCTCAATCAAGCTAAAGAAAAAACAAAAAGTAGTATTTTTATAGAACAGAAAATAAAAGTTTTGACTGCACAAATGCAATTGCAAGCGACAATCATTTCTTGTGTTCCCATAATTCTTTTTTTAATAATTTATTATATTTCTCCTTCACACATAACCTTTTTCTTTCATAATAAAATTGGGAATATTTTATTCATTTTAAGTTTAATACTAAATATAATTGGAATATTTTTTCTAAAAAGGATCACAAAAATTGAATGAAAAATTCATAATTTTATTTTCTATTGCTACAAATATTTTAATAGTAAAAAAAATATTAAAGCCACTGCATTCTCATGCCAATTCAAATATAAAAAATCCAAGTAATTGCATAATCAAAGATATGAATTTTTTAAATTTAAACAAAATTATAAAAATTAAAAAAGATAAAAACTTAATCTCTAAATACGCAATTACAGACTTTGTAGATACTTTAATTCTAAATTTACAAGCGGGTCTACCTATTTTTACATCTTTTGAAAGAGCTAGCCATTCGATTAGTGATAAAAAATTAAAAGAAAAATGTAAATTTGTTCTTAAAAAATATTATCTCGGCTCCTCTTTTTTCGAAGCCACTCAAGCTGCCATTCAGCCCAATCTCCATGACGACCTGAGTGAAGTCTTTGAAAATATTAGTCTCTCACTAAAACTTGGGACTTCATTAACTGACAATTTAACGCAGGTAAGTTGTCAGTTAAAAGCGAAGACAAATTCAGAGCTCGAAAAATTAGCAAGCGAAGCATCCGTAAAAATGATCTTTCCACTGGTTTTCTTTATTTTTCCAGTTATATTTATTTTATTAGGCAGTGCATCTATCGAAGACTTTATCAAAACATTAGACAGTTAATTATTAACTGAAAAGGGAATCTATGGAAAATCTAGAAAATACCTCACAAGACAAAGTAAAAGCTCTCCAAAAAATAAGTTCTGAAAACTTATCAACAGAAGCTTTTTTAGAATTTTATTTTATCGACACGATTAATTTGTGGAGAAATAAACTCGGTGAACTTGCTAAAGACTTCGAACTGAGTCGTCTTGAAAGAAGAATACTTGTATACATAGGACGCTATCCAGGTATTCGACAGGCTGACCTTGCTTTTGTTATGGATGTTGAGCCTCAAAGCTTAACGCGCTCTCTTGAAAATATGGAGAATAAAAAGTGGCTTGATAAGCACGATGACTGCAACGACAAAAGAGCTAAAAGTTTACAACTCACCTTCTTAGGAGAAAAAAAATTAGGTGATGCATTGCTTGTCAGTGAACAAATCAGACCAAAAGTTTTAAAAGACGTATCAGAACAAGAAAAAACAATTCTTGCAAAAGTTCTTAAAACCATAAGAAAAAATTTGGAAGGGATTATTTAAAAGTGCAAACAATTTTGTTCTAGTACAACAAGTGCTGCTCCAATTACCCCCGAAGAATCACCCATTTTATGTTTATAAACAGTGACTGGCTCATCTGGTAAATAAGTATTTTCACCTATTTTTCGATCCATACCTTCATAAATAATATTTTGTAAACTCAAGCCCCCACCAAAAACAAAATAATGAGGATCAAGCATACAAGTTAAAGAACCTAAAAATATTGCTAAATTCTTTTTATACTCCTTTACGACAGCAAGCGCTATTGGATCTTGAGCTTTATAAAGTTCAAATATCTCATGAGCTGAAGGACGTTTTTCAATTTGAGAGTAAATTCTGCTATTTAATGAAGCTTCAAGGGCTGGTCCGCATAGGTATTGCTCAGCACAACCCCTCCGGCCACAATAACATGGATAACCATCAGAATAGAGTGTCATGTGTCCAACTTCTCCTGCTCCACCTCTACGACCAGTGACAGCACGACCATTCACAATGAGACCACCACCAAAACCCGATCCTAAAATAAGACCGACAGAAACCTGTTTGTTTACAGGAATTTTTGTTTTTTTAAAGTGCTCTATTCCTGCTCCACAAAGTGTTTCTGCGAGAGCAAAGCAATTAGCATCGTTTTCCGATAAAATAGGAAATGTTACATTGAGTTTAGAACGAAGATCTTTTTGTAAATTATGACCAACTAAAATCATTGTATTACTTGAAGTAACAAGCTCTGATAAAGGATCTACGGGGCCAGGTACACTCAAACCGATTCCAGATAAGGAATGAAGATCAATACATCTTTCAGCACAGACTTCATTCGCAAGTTGCGCCATTTTATCAATGACTTGTTCATAACCATTATGGCGTTCGGTTAATACTCTTTTTTTAAAAAGAATAAACCCTGGAACAATTTCGCCGGTTGATTTTTGAAACTCAAATGAAGAAATATAACTTTCTTCCTTCTTCATTTTACCAAAGTGAAGAAGCATAGCTTCAATTTTTGTCCCACCAATATCGAATCCAATAAGATACATAATATGCTCTCCAACAGAACCAACAAAAATCAGTAAGCTCACCTTGCCATATATATAGCCGTCATATCAACATACAGGCATATAAAATATTTATAGATAAGAAAAGTTTTTTGTCTAAATGACATTTAATTAATTATTTTGAATAATATTCATGCAATTTGTTGATTTCTATATTCATCATCTTAATTTCTTGGAAAAGTCTTTCAAGTAATGAGCGCAACTTAATTTCTTCAAATGAAATTTTCCTTCCTTTACTATTATAAAGATCCTTTGTGATTCTTACTTCTACATCTTGAAAATTCCAATAATCCAACGAATTTATTCGTAACTCTAAAGCATTTTCCTTTGTAAAAGGAAGACGTAGAACCGACTCATTAAAATAGGATTGTATTTTTTGCATTTGCTCTTTAACATAGAGAAATGAATCCATTCTTTTTTCTAATGAACCCACTCTTAATGCATTAAAAACTGTTAACAGAGAGTAATGAATTCTTTCTTGGCAAAGAATAAAAGCTTCATACTCTTTTGAAGGAAAGTTTCTTTTTCCAATTTCATAATATATTTCATAAATTCGATTACGCGCCCCTTGATTTTGTGTGGCAGATAGAACTTTTTGATTATATACTTCATCGTATGTTCTTTTGCCTTCAATCCATTCGATAATATATTGGAATAAAATATCTTTGTCTCTAATAATATTTTTTAAATCACTGTGAAAACTTTTTTTTGCAAAGTTTGGCCAAAGAAAAAATGAGCCTAATGTTCCAAGCAAAGCTCCTAAAGTGACATCTTCAATTCGCAATATTGCGAATGAGATTCCATCAGGATGAACAGTAACATACAACATCATAAGTGCTAAAGTGAAGAAAAAAATTGAATATGTATAAGATTGAACTGTTGTCACACTATTATAAATTGCAAATACTATGGATAACAAAATAATTATAATATAAATCTTAAAATCATTTGGGAAAAGATAGACAATAAGATAAGCAAGCGCACAGCCTAAAACAGTACCAACAAGTCTTTGCTTTGCCTTAATTATTGTTGCACCAAAATTTGCCTGTAGACAAACCAATGCCGTTATCAGTATCCAACCAGGAAACTCCGTCTTCAAAAAAAATTCATCAATTATAACTGCTAAAACACAGATGACACCTGCTCGCCAAGCTTGACGAACCTCTGTTATTTCAAAATTGATCATTGTTTTAAAAAATTCTTTAAAATGCAAATGTCTCAACATTCTTTTACTCATTTCGACAAAGAAATTTAAACTCAGCATTTAATAAACCAATATTATCTTTTAATTGCAAAGCAACGGCAAATAGCTCAGTAAAAAACTCATCATCTACGAAATCGACGTGCACAGCCTCAATCTTTGCAAATTCTTTTTTTACATCTACATTTAGCTTTTCATAAATATTTTTAATATCATCAATCTTAATATTTTTATTGTAAACTAAAAAACTTAATAGAGATTTATTAATTTTATTAAGCGAATAGAAAACATTTCTAACTTGAGTCTCATATTTAAGTGGAATATTTAGAGCTCTTAATTTTATACTTATTCCAATGGTTGTTTCGATAAAACGTTCTTCAAGGGTCGCTAATACATAAAATATATAATAAGTATCTTGTGACTTTCTGCTCTTTTTTCGAAGTTGATCGATTTCGTTTAACATTAATCTTAGGCTTTGAATTCTCAAAAATATTTTTTGTCTTCTTAAAGTCAAGTAATTAGCAGATTCATCGGATTTATTAAAAGTATAATTCTCGACAGATTCAAGATAAAATGCCATCTCCCTCAAAATAGAACGCATTTCATGTAAGCACTCTTTTTTAATGCGTGGACGGAATAAAACCGCACAAATAAAAAAAGAGATTAAAAATGCATAGGTATTCATAACAGCATGTTCCACTGTTATTTGAAAATTATACTGAGCGAATAAAGAATATTGTGGGATTATAAATATCCATATTGAATAAACCGAAGGTATTTTATAGTAAGAAAAAATATGGATAAAAAAAGCTAAGAAAAATGAAAACAAAGCAAGAGTAACATATGATTTAGAATATGCATATGCAATCAAAATAAGAGCTGTTGATATTAAATAAGCAAGAAAAATATTAAACTCAAACCGCCAATAAGGTGATCGCGTACAGGCCTGTGTTAAACTCAATGCACACAAACCTAAAAAAACAAGTTCTTGATTTTTTGTAAAAAAATATAAAATTATGACAGATAAAATTGATAAAGAGCTTCTAACTCCTTGTATAAAAGAGCGATAATCTCTTTCCCAAACAAGTAAGAGTTGTTGAAAAACTGCGTTTTTATTCATCCAATTGAGTTAACCACTCCATTATCAACTTCATTTCATGCCCCGAGATCAGGTTTTTCCCATAAGCGATATCAAAAATTTCAGATGTCTTAAAGAGACTGTATAAAGGTTTATTTTGTAAGGAGAACTTTTCTCCCACTTTTTTGAACTCATGTTGAGATATACTTACAGAAGCTAAAACTTGAAACCCTTCTTTACGAACATACTCACATGCCTGTAAAATACTCCCACCAGTTGTTACCATATCATCTACTACAATGACATAAGCGCCTGCAGGAATGAAGCCCTCTACGACAGAATTTAGACCATAATCCTTTGCTTTACTTCTCACATAAATAAAACCACAATTAAAATATTCTGCTAAAGCATATGCAGGAGCAATACCAGCTGTTGCCGTCCCAGCAAAAACAATATTTTCCGATTGAAATTGTTTTGAAAATTGCTCTCGAAGATATTCACCTAAATTTTTAATAACTTTTTTTCTTAAAGAGGGATGACTGAATATTTTTCTATGATCAATATAAACAGGAGATTCTTTACCACTTGTTAATTTAAACATTGGATTTGTTTTTATTTGAATAACTTTAGCTTCAAAAAAACCTTGTACAATTTCTTGTAACTCTGAGTTTAAGATCATTTTGAATTTCCTTATTTTTCTAATTTTTGAAAAGGTACCCTTAAAAAGGTGGCAATTTCTGAAGCCAACTCAAGATTCCACATCATGCCAGTTGCTGCATGAACCATATCAGCACCACAGGAAAGATATGAGTCAAATTCTTTTTGACTTACAACACCACCTACACCAATAATTCCAAGTTCTTTCTTTGTTATTCCTAATTTCTCTCTCGTTTCACTTATTAAGGAAACCATTTTTTTACCTTGCTCAAATATAAGTGAACCACAAACACCTCCACTTAAAGCTCCGCTCCCTAATGCAGGATAGCCATTTTTCTGTGTAATATTTGCTGAAATTGTATTTATTGCACTTATTGCATCTATTTTTCCTGCACTTTCAGCAAGAAAAATCTTAATTTCTTCTTGATTTAAAACTCCAACTTTAACAACAAGTTTGACCTTTGCTTTTTGCGTCGATAAAATTTGATGAACGTGCTGGATCGTTGCAAGTGCACTCGGTATATCTTTGTATAAAGGAGCATGAGCTTCATTAGGGCAACTTAAATTAAGTTCAAGAATTGAAAATCCACTTAAATTTATACATTTATAAGATAATTCTGAAATATTTAATATATCTTTGAAAAAATAATCTCTTGTTTCTTTAAGAGTTGAGTTTTCATGACGTGACCCTTGGAAACTTAAAGAAACATGATATCCATTTTTTTGCGAATATTCAGAAAGTGAATCAAAATCTTCTTGCCATTTTGAAACAGATTGACTTGGCACACCGAAAGAATTTGAAATAGATATATTTTTATTATTATAATCATCTTTATTAAATACTTCTCCAATTACATTGTTAGACTCATCTGCAAAAAGAGATTTTTTATCTGCCTTAATAGAAAGTATATTAGGCCATTTATTACACTCCCAATATGCTGATCGGACAGTTTTATAGACTGGCATGCAAAAGCCTGCATTTAAAGCTACCTTTACATACTCAGTATTTAAAAGTGGACCAGCCGCTACTCCAAAGGGAATATGGAAAGGAATTCCTAAAAACTCATACTTCGGATAATTTAAATATTGAATTTTTGGAAAATGCTTGTCTTTTAAAAAATTTTTATCGGGTCCATTTTTATAATTCTCTTCATAACTCGCATTAGAATTATACATATCAATCCAATCCTAGCACTTTTAAACCATTTATTGTTGCTATACGTAGCAATTCATCCATTTCATAATAATGATTTGCTTCAAGTAGAAGTTTGAGTTCTGTCAACATATTTCCATCTGCAAATGGCTTATAAATATCACAGATATTATCTGAGCCAAGCGCAACTGTCAGACCAGCAGGGATCATTTCATCAATAGGCGTAACAGAATTGTGGGTAGGAGAAAGAACTTCAGTTCTTCGACTGTCTATCCAAGCAGTTGGACAAGCAACAAAACTCAATCCTGCATCATGACAAAGTTTATAAAGTTCTGTCCGATAAGATTTAGAGTGAGCTGCGATAGATATTCCATGCACAGCTGTTACTTTCCCTTCTAAGCCCCATTCTATTATAGTTCGGGCTAATAACTCAGTTTCTTTCTCTGCAGGACTGTTTAGTTGATCAACATGCACATGCACACGTTTTCCTGTTTCTTTAGCTGCTTTAAATAAAACATCAAGATGCTCTTTTTCTTTGCCAGCATCGACACCAGGAAGACCACCAATAACATCTACATGTTCAAGTGCTTTTTCAAACCAAAAACGTGCATTTTTATCTAAAACACCTTTTAAAGTTTGGCATGCAATTAAAAAATTCATTTTTAAGTTCTTAGCTGCATATTCTTTTGCTTTTATTGCAGCTTTTAGAGCTCGTTCTTCAGCAATTGGATCGCAATCGATAAATGATAGACAGTGCCGCACACCTTGATCATGCTGATTTATAAGTGCAGCTAATATATGTTGATAATAGTTTTCTTCGCTAGAACTTTGTTTAAATTTATCAACCAACTTCCATTTATCAAACAAATGGCTATTGATATTTCCATGCGCATTATTAAAATCAGCTAATGAGACAGAATATGCTCTATCAAAATGAGCATGTGCATTAACAAATCCTCCATGCCCTGCAATCGATTCGGATAATTTTGCAAATGGATTCCACATAATCAATTGCTCCTCTCTCTTAAAGTAAAGCTGGTTTTTTAGTCGATTCCTGATTTTTTGAGACGCCTGATTTCATAGATTTATTCATTCTTTCAACTGTTACCTTAAGAACTTCATAATCTGTAATAAGTTGAACTCCATTTTTCACACTCCAACTTCTAATTGATTTTCCATCAATTTCTTCACTAATTGTATTTGTTGGCGATGCAACATTCACCACAAGATCAAATCTATTTTGCTTCAGAAGATCAATTAAGTTCGGTTTGTGATTTTCTTGATTTGCTTTATGTACAAGCACACTTTTAACACCTAGTTTGTTTAAATAATTATGAGTTCCTTGAGTTGCAAACAAAACAAAACCTTGACTATAAAGTTCTGAAATAGCGGGTGCAAACTTTTCTTTATTTTGATCTCCACCTACAGAAACCAGTGCATAACGTTCTTTTTCTTGAGAAAGACGCATTTGCATTGTATAAATTTCAGTAAATCCAGCAGATGCATTCTGATTAAAAGCATTGCTCTTCATAAAGGTTGCTAATTTCTCGTCAAAAATACTATTTGGAGTTTCAACAGCAACAACATCAGCACGACCTTTAAATAATTTCACCGTAACAATGCCTGTTACTTTTTCATTTATTCTTTCAATAAATGCATTTAAATCATCCATAAGTGGTTCATGCCAAAGCGCGCCGTAGCAAAGGTAACCCCATTTTTGATCAACGATCATTTTAAATTCATTTTCGAGTCTTGTGCAGACAAATTTCTCAAGAGTTTCATGCGCTCGAATGATTGTGTGAGCTGCTGGCGATTCATACACTCCACGGACTTTTAAACCCACCACTCTGTCTTCAAGATGGTGAGTGACACCAACACCATGCAAAGCTCCCAATTTATTTAATTCAAAAATAATAGAAGGAAGATTCATATCTTCGCCATTAAGCTGCACAGGTATTCCTCTTAAGAAACCTATTTTAAGCAACTCTGGAGTGTGAGGTGTGTCTTCAACTATTTTACAAACTTGTAAAATAGCGGGAAGATTTGGAATGAGGGCTGGATTTTCAATTTCACCTCCTTCAGCAGAAACACCCCACATATTATCGTCATAGCTATAAGGAGAGTCTTTTGTTTGTTTTACTGGAATATTATGAAGACGCGCGTATTCGAGTTCTTCGTCTCTTCCCATTCCCCATTCTCTTACAGGAGCTATTATTTTCATTTCAGGTGCTAATGTTAAAACTGTGCCTTCAATACGCACTTGATCGTTCCCTTTTCCTGTACAACCATGTGCAATACAATCACAATTTTCTTCTCGAGCAATATCAACCGCAATTTTGGCGAGCAGCGGACGACCGAGCGGTGTGGCTAAGTGATAATCACCTTGATAACGCGCGTTCGCTTTGATGCCTTTTGCCAAATAGTGATAAGCAAATTCTTTTTTAGCGTCGATTACATAAGCTTTTTTTGCCCCTAAACGAAGCGCTTTATCTTTTATTTCTTCAAGATTATCAGCTTGTTGACCAATATCAATAGTCAAAGCAATCACTTCAGCATTGTATTGCTCTTGAATCCATTTCAACATGACTGACGTGTCCAACCCGCCAGAATACAAAAGAACAACTTTACGAATTTCACCTTTGCGGCCTTCATATGATGCAACTTTAACGTAATCTGTCATTGTAAGATCCTCTCTCTATTAACCCCAAAGAAATTTAAAACTGGGTGTAAAAAGTCAAAAAAAAAGGCTCCGCAAAAGCGGAGCCAAAAACTAAAAATCCATTAAATCGGAAACGAGTGACCTTGTTTCTATGGTGTATGAAAAAGCTGTGTGTTTTTGCACAAAAAGCATTACAAAATCCTAACAAAAAGATACTCGAAAAAAATTCGTCCGAAGGTAGTTATATGAGAATTAACTTTCAGTCAAGAAAAATTTAAAATCCATTTTTATTTTATTCAATGCCAAATAACATTTCAGAATACTTTGGATAGGGCCAAAGAGCACTGGGCACAAGACTCTCAAGTAAATCAACACTGTTACGTAATTCAACAAGTTTTGGAACTATATTTTGAGCAATAAATTCTGTTGTATTATTTAAATTATGATGTTCAAAAGATTCATCATTTGCTATTTTTTCATATTGTAACTTTAAAGAATTTAATTCTGAATAAAGATGACTGACTTCTTTACCAATCTCATTTGCAATTTTATTTGCGGGCGATGCTACACTTAATTCTTTAGCAAGTTTTACATTCTCCATAAGCTTTTCTAAATAATCTAAACAAACTGGCAATACCTGAGTTTGAGCCATTTCAATTGCACAATTTACTTCAATTAAACTTTGTTTAATATAGCGTTCTTGCTGAATTGCTAATCGACTTTCAATATCTTCTGCATTAAAAACGTCTGCATCGATTAAAAATTGTGTTTTATTTACATCTGAAAGAACTGCAAGAGAGTTTGGAGTCATCGATAAATTTGACAATCCACGTTGCTCAGCCTCGTCAAGCCAATCTTTGGAATAACCATTTCCTTCAAAACGAATCTTCTTTGTTTCTTTAATAACTTCTTTTAAAATTATGAGTAAATGATTATCTGACACAATTCCATTATGCGCTCGACTTTCTAATTTTGCATTAATTTTAGCAAGTCCATCTCTCACAGCAGAGTTTAATATTGTAGTCGGATAGCTTATTGAAGCACTTGACCCCACAGCTCTAAATTCAAATTTATTACCTGTAAAAGCAAAAGGAGATGTTCTATTTCTATCAGTATTGTCTTTAGAAACGCCTTGCAGATGTGATATCCCAAGATCGATCATAATTTTTTCGGCATTTACATGATCGCCAGAACCTGTTTCAAGTGCATTTAATATCTTATCAAGCGTATTACCTAAAAATGCTGAAATGATTGCAGGAGGCGCTTCGTTTGCTCCTAAGCGATGATCATTTCCCGCAGAAGCAATAGATGCTCTTAACACATCCGCATTGTCATGTATTCCCTGTAGAATAGCGCATAAGAAAGTTAAAAATACAAGATTTTCATGGGGTGTGGCACCAGGATCAAGGAGATTTCGCCCCGTAGAATCTGACATTGACCAATTCACATGTTTACCGCTGCCATTTACTCCTGCAAACGGTTTTTCATGCATAAGAGCAACAAAACCATGCTTTAAAGCAATGCTTTTAATACATTTCATTGCAAGTTGATTGTGATCGGCAGCAATATTGGAGGATTCAAAAATAGGTGCAATTTCAAATTGACCAGGAGCTACTTCATTGTGGCGAGTTTTTATGGGAACACCTAGTTTATAAAGTTCAACTTCAAGTTCATTGAAAAATGCCTGCACTCGACTTGGAATATGGGCAAAATAGTGATCTTCCAATTCCTGTCCCTTAGGTGGTTTACGGCCAAAAACAGTTCTACCAGAGAACTTTAGATCAATTCTTTTTAAAGCTAATTCTTTATCAATTATAAAAAATTCTTGTTCTGGCCCTACAGAAGTTGATACATAATGAACTTTTTTCTCTCCGAGTAAATGCAAGGTTTTTACAGCTTCGAGTGAAAGGGTTTTATTGGAACGCAATAATGGAGTTTTAAAATCGAGAGCATGTCCATGATAACTTATAAACACTGAAGGTATATAAAGGGTTTTTCCATTTTCAGTTTCCATAATAAACATAGGGCTTGAAGGATCCCAGCCTGTGTATCCACGTGCTTCGAATGTAGAACGAATTCCTCCTGAGGGAAAGCTTGAAGCATCGGGTTCACTTTGCAGAAGCTCAGGTCCAGTGAATCTTTCAATTGGATTACCTTGCTTGTCAAACCAAAGGAAAGCGTCATGTTTTTCAGCTGTTGCACCAGTTTGGGGTTGAAACCAATGACAGTAATGAGTTGCCCCCTTTTCCATTGCCCACTCACGGGCCGCAGCTGCAATACGTTCTGCAAGTTGTGCATCTATTTTTCCGCCAAACTTCATTACTTTCGCCATAGTTTCAAGATCTTGTGATGATAATCTTTTCACCATAGCTCTCAAATCAAATACATTTGAGGCAAAATAGTCTGCAATGCGAGATTGTTTTCCATCCGCATTCTGAGGTCTCTGAATTTTACGAATATTAACAGCAGAATTAGAAAAAGAATCTTTCATGGCTAAACTCCATTTTGCTTAAAATCACGAGTCGCATAATATACAATATTTTGTATATTATATTTATAATTATCCTCTATATATTTAGACTCTTCATTTATTAAAAAGCAAAAAACATGTTATCAAAAGTCGTCATACGCTCGTAGCACAAATTATAAAAAGTCAAAAGTGATTTAAAGATTTTTTGATGAATAACGCATCCAAAAGAAGATTGGCACACGGGATGGTAAGAGAATAATAAATAGAAATGAAAGAATACTTCCTAGCAACATGGCTTCGGATAGGGCTGCACAAAATTTAGTTCTTTCAGCAACTTTACCATTTTTATCTCGATTATTTTGAATTGAGATTCCGAAGAGCCACCTTCCTAAGGTAGCACCTTCAAAACCTAAAATGGAGTATTGAAATAAGAAAACAAGAATAGCCATAAAAAACCAAACTTGCAAAGAGAATAAAAATGTATAAAGAACACCTAAATCTCCGGTGGCTATTGAAAAATATTTCACTAAAGAAGAAGTAACATCAAAAAACCCCTTAGGAATAAATACTGTGTTGACACATAAAGATATGACGAGAAAACAAAAACCAACGAGAGCATCCACAGTCCAAGCTAAAAATGCAAAAAAAGGATGAACAAAATAATTTGAATCAACTGCTGTGGATCTTTGATCACTTTTAAAAACTTCACTTCGTCTGTCTCTTTTTATAGATTCATCCGTTTTTGATAAAGGAGTAGAATTTTCTATTATTTGAGTAGATATACTATTATCTAAAATTACATTATTTAATTCAAATTCGTCATTTGAATTCATCAAATATTCGTCAGATAACTCTATTTTTTTATTAGGTGAATTATGACTTTTATCTATTATAGTTTCCGCAAAAAAACCAAAACCTGTATGGAGAGGACGTATTTTCTCTTTTTGAGCTTCATCGGATAAACTCATAAAGCTTCCTTAATAAATAAATTCAGTACTGTTGCCTTGACAGCATCAGCATTTAAACTTCCAAAGCGCTCCTTCCAACCTTCTATGGGAAATATTGCTTTCGCCATAGTTCGATGACCTCCTCCACTTGCCCATCCATTTATGATTCTCTTAACCACATCTCCAGCATTTTTAACATACCCGACGTTGCGGATGCTCATGACTAAATTATTTTCATAAATTCCAACACAGATAGCCCATTCCGAACCCTCAAATTGCAACATAAAGTCAGCCACTTGAGGAATAAGATCTTCTCTTTCAACTTCACCAATGAAACTCACTAAGATAGATTCTTTAACAGACATACTTATAAGTGCATTTGCTAAGATAGGCGCAAAACGCATTGGCAGTTCTGGCTTTTCCATTCGTCTTAACAAATTATAATTTATGTCTGGATAGAGTGATATAAATGCATATAAATCAGCATCTATAACTTCTCTATTCAAATGAAGAGTATCTGCTTTTATTCCATAAAGTAACGCCGTAGCTAATCTTTGCCCAATATTAACTGCCGCCGCCCTCAAATATTCTGTCAATATTGTCGAAGTTGCACCATATTTTGAACGAATATCACAGTATGGAATGTCTGAGTAGTTTCCAGTCATTGGATGATGGTCAATAATTGCATCAACCTTTGGTAAGGCAACAGTAAAGTGAGTCGGTTGTGTGTCGAGCAATGCTACTTTATCAAAATTTTTCAAATCATCTGGTTTAATCGTAAGAACTTCTAGATCTAAAAGACGTAGCATTGCCAAATTTTCTGGGCGAGTGACCTTGCCAAAAGTAACAATAGGGGTGGAAACTTTATTTCGACCTAATAAGACTCTCAGTGCTAAGGCTGAAGCAAGACCATCAGGGTCTGGATCGGGCTGAAGTAAAAGTGCTATTTTATCACCACTATCAAGAATATCTCTGATTTCTTTGACTCTGTGACTGCTTTCAATATGTCTTAACTCTGCACTGATAGGGCGATTTAACAACTCAGTCCATGAAAGAACCAGTTCTCTATCATTGTCTAGCAATTTACGAGGAACTTCTTCAGGATGACCAATTTGCAGAGAAAGAATACGAGCTTCAGGTAATTCTGTTAAAATAAGTTCTCTAATATTCGAATATTTTTCGATATCTTTTAAAGACAGGACAACACAAATGGGATTGTAATTTTTCCACTGCGAAAAAAAAGAGACTTTAGTGACATCACCTTTGACAAGTGCTTCTTTATGAATAGAGTTTTCACAAGCGTCTATTAAAGAAGTCTGTAGTTGTCCACATTTACTTGGAATCCAAACCTTTATATCCATATTTTTTTGAATGTGCACTAACGTTGATGCAAGTTCAGGATCATCACATATCACAAGAAAAAGACCGCGTTTGGAATCCATCTAATACACCTTACTATTTGAAATTAATCAGATTAATAGTTACTGATAATTGTTCTTGCAAGTTGGTCTATGCTACAATATTTTACCCCCCTGTTTGGGATGGCAATTCTGCCTCGCAATTTTCATAATATACTATATTGCGTAACCTGTTGAATAAGATAACCTATTAGGTTATCATCGATTCAGGGCTCTATGAGGACATAAGATGACAGAAATACTTGGTTTTAACAACCTAACGAAAGCTTTAAGCTTCAATCTTTATGACTTTGCTGTTGCATTGAATGATGAAGAAAGAGCTTCGTATATCAGGTATATTGACGAACGATACTCCGCTCGCCAAATTGAATCTCAACTCATACGAATTGCCGAAATTATTGATGCAGAAGTGTTAAACGTCAGCTCTAAAGATTTCGATCCATATGGTGCAAGCGTAATTTTACTTATGAGTGATTTAAAGGGAGATCAAGCAACTCAACAAGCGAATATGATTTCTCAATCTACTTATAATATTATAGACAAACAAGCGAACCTCATGGCTCAATCGACTGTCTCAATTCACCTAGATAAAAGTCATATTTGTGCACACACATATCCTGACAGTCTCGACCCATCTGGAATTTGTAGTTTCAGAGTGGATATCGATATTGCGACTTGTGGAAGCATTTCACCTCTTTATGCACTCGATTTTATGTTTAAAGCATTTGAAACAGATGTTGTTTGCGTTGATTACGTCGTGCGTGGTTTTGCCAGAAATAAACGTAACGAAAAAATATACATGGATCATGAAATAAATAGTGTGACTCAATTTGTGTCACCATTTATATTAAGAGAATATGATACAATTGATAAAAACTCACCTGAGCATCATACATTCCAAACAATGTTTTGTAGAAAAGAGTTGGATGAAAGTTCATACTTTAGAAACCCAAGAACCGTACCTCCAAAGCTTGCAGCAGAAAAAATGGCTCTCATTCGTAAAGAAATTGACTCCGTTGCACGTTTAAAATAAAATTATATTTAAAAAACCAAAAAGAACAAAAATCTCTTTATTAAGTCCATTAATAGAGAGATTCTTTTTATAAATAAATATTAAATGAGCGATTCGTTACATAAATGATATTTTAATGCTATATTGTTGACTTAACAGTAGAGAAGGAGCTTCGCTGTGAATGAAAAAAACAGTTCAAAATCTAGAGCTTTATCTCTCATCCGCACCATAGGGAGCACTGCTCTTAAAGCAGGAAACGAAGCCCTCCAAAAAAAATTAAGCAAGCTGAGTGAGGGGGAGTCTCCAATCAGTGATGCTGCATTGAGACTCGTTAAAGGTCTTGATGAACTTAAAGGTGCTGCCATGAAGGTAGGTCAAATTTTAAGCATGGTTGATGAAAAAATGCTCCCACCTGGCTGGAAAGAAGCTCTCAGTAAACTTCAAGCCAACGCAACCGCTAAAAATTGGAGTTTTATAGAACCCATTCTTTTAAAAGAATTCGGCACATTAGATGACTTTGCCTATATTGAAAAAGAAGCTGTGCATGCAGCAAGCATAGGTCAAGTTCATAAAGCCTGTTTAAAAGATGGATCATTTATTGCTTTAAAAGTGCAATATCCTAATCTAGAAAAAAGTGTAAAATCTGATTTACAAAATATGAAACGGCTCATTAGCTTAGCAAATATAATGCCAAATATGGCAAATTATGACCATACTTTTGAAGCTGTAGAAAAGCTTTTTATTGAAGAGTTAGACTTCATTAGAGAAAAAAATTTCTATGAATTTTATCGAGAAAATTTTAAAGACAACCCTCATATAATCGTTCCTAAAACTGTTCCCCAATTTTGCAGAAAAAATATTTTAGCTACCGATTGGATAAATGGTGAAAGCCTGCAGCAATGGATGACTCACCATGAAAATACCTTACATACCGATCCCGAACTCATACAAAAACGTAATAAAATAGGATACCTTCTTTTAGAACTTGTTTTTTCTGAAATTATTATTTTTAAACACATTCAAACCGATCCAAATCCAGGTAATTTTTTAATTACAAATGATTGTAAACTTGTTCTTCTTGATTTTGGTGCAACCCAAAAATTAAGTTCCGAAATTATTAAAAATTACGCTGATCTATGCCGTTACAGTTTAAATGAAGATCAAGAAATGATTATTGAAGTTGCAATAAAAATGGGTTTTCTTTATTCAGATGATGGAGCAGATATAAAAGAAAGTTTTTTAAAAATAATGAAACTAGCTATGGAACCTTTTATTTCAGAGAGTTATACATGGAAAAACTGTGATATGTTAAAAAGGATCCATTCAGAATCATTTCGTTTAATGAAGTTGACAAAATTCAGAGCACCTGCTTCAGAAATCATTTTTATGAATAGAAGACTCGGTGGAAATTTAATAATGATGGAAAAATTGGGTGCTACTATTTTTGCAAGAGAACTATTTAAAAGAATTTTACTATAAAGAGGTTTTTTAATGCTTATTTTAAAACATAATTTTACATTTTGTGCGAGCCATAGGCTTTTCAATCCAACGTTTAGTGAAGATAAAAATCTTGCAATATATGGAAAATGTGCAGGAAAGAATGGGCATGGTCACAATTATAAATTAGAGATAGGTATTACAGGAGAAGTTGATCCTGAAACGGGTATGCTTTTTAATCTACAAGATTTAGCAACAATCGTGCATGAAAATATTATAAATGATGTAGACCATAAACATTTGAATTTTGATGTGAGATGGCTTGAAGGGAAAATACCAACTATTGAAATTTTTATTGAAGAAATCTGGAAAAAACTTGATAAAAGTATTAAAAATAAACAGAAAAATAATATCGAACTTTATTCAGTAACTTTATGGGAAACCGAAACAAACTTTGCAACACGCATTAGAAATCTTTAATTAAAAATAAATTTCAAACGTGATTTTTTTCTATACTTTTTGATTTTACCCATTTTATAAGGATAGGAAGGAATGAAATAAAAATAATTCCAATAATTAAAAAGTGAATATATTCATTAATTTTATCACCAAAAATACGTCCCAAATAAAATCCTCCCAAAATCATACTCCAAACCCATAAAAATCCTCCAACAATATTAAAAGTAACAAATCTTGTATAGCTCATAGATGCAGCACCAGCTACAGTCGGTGCAAATGTCCTTATAATTGGAATAAAACGAGCAATTATAATGGTTTTTCCACCATGTTTTTCATAAAACTCATGCGCATACATGATATGTTTTTTACGAAAGAAAAAAGAATCTTCTTTATTATAAAGCATAACTCCAAGCTTTTTTCCTATATAAAAACCGACAGCATCACCCACAATGGCCGCTACAGTGAGAGTCGATAATAATATTGAAATTTCCATATCGCCCTTAGCAGCAAATAATCCCGCAGCAATGAGCAATGAATCTCCAGGTAGAAAAAAACCTACAAGCAATCCAGTTTCAGCAAATACAATAATTATAAGACCGATATATCCAACTGTTTGAATAAGATAGATAGGATTATTTAACACAGAGAGAATAAATTGAAAAATTGTCTGAATAAAATCCATAAAAGAACAAACCTCCAAGGCATATAAGAAAAGGTCGCTTTGGAAGTGTATACTCTAAATCATTTCGATGTACAGGATCTAGAAATAGTCTCTTTTAGAGCTTTTACCTAACGTTACACTTGACTCTGAAGGAAGAAAATCCCATGAAACTCCAACAGTAAGTTCAAACCAACCATCAACAAAGCGCTTAGCCGACGCTCTAATAACAAGTTCTTTGGTAAGTTGTTTATAAGGACGTAAATTTGCTTCTAAAACCCACAACGATTTTCCTTGCACAAAATCAATGAAAGAAAAACCGCCCATGAACTCATAATCACCAACAGATTCAATCTTATCGTTCCATCTTCCATTCGCAAAGAGCGCAATTTTTGAACCACTTGGTAAAACACTTCCAGTCATATATTCTACAGAGCCCCCTAAATGGAATGAAGCCCATTTTACAGGATCTCGCCAAAGAGCCTTATATCCGCTAATGCCTAAGTAATAGCTTGAACCTTGAATATTTGACCCGTTAAAAAATGAAAATTGGCCATAAGGATTTATAGATAAATCTAAATTTGAATCAATATCTATTTTTGCAGATCCATTGAATGTGTTAATAATCGTTGGAGGAATTCCTGCTGTTTGGCCAAAACTGGATCCATTCGTCATACCTACACCAATTTTTAAACTCGTTGGATCCCACGTATTTGGATCTTCTATTAAAACCTTTTTCTTCACAACCTTTATTTCAGTGGGAACATCCTCACTTGGAGGGAGGTTTGGTTTTATAAGTCCCTGTTCTTCTATCTGCATTTTAGTTTCATCTTGTGCCACAGTCATTTCACTTTTTTTATCAAGTTTTTCTGTTTTAACTTTTTCTGTTGTTTCTTTAGTGAAGGCAATTGGCGGAAGCATCGTTTTCATTTTTTCTTTATTTTCATATTTTCCAGATGAAATAAAACCTTCTTCAGCTGCACCTATAATTGGTGCCGTGTCTGGATTATATGGCTCTCTCCATCCGCTGTTAACTGATTTAGGATCTTTTCTCCATGCAAGCATTTGAACATCTTGCTTATCAAGAATTTTTAATGCTTGCTCATAAGAAACTCGATCAGACGTAATAATTTGACAGAGGGAGCTTCCTTCACGTGCTTCTAAAACTTTCAACACATGAATAGGAATGCGATTGGCTCTTAAAAACTCTCCTGTTTGAGGATGAAAACTCGATAGTACGACATACCCTGCGTAGAGAGTTTCACCTCTAAAAAGTCCTCTCTCTTTTCCAAAATCAACAGTTAATAAGTTTTCACGTTGATAGGTCACTCTGCCATCATGTCCCATGGTAGAAATTAAACGAGCTAATGCTTGAGAAAAAGCTTCTTTAATTTTTGTTCGATTTGCTTGCGGAGCTATCATAATATCTTCACGAGCCCAAATTGCTCCCTGTAATCCCGATCCCTTTAATGTAACACGCACAAGTGTTTGATCGGGCGCAAAATATATAGATGGTCTCACCCAAGCATCAATATTATAGTCAAGCTCGAGCCTATGTATTAAGTTTTCAGCATTTATATTTTCAGGAGCGTTCTTAGCAGAGCCGCTTAATGGAAGTAATTTTATAAAATCCGTTAAAGAAAGACTCCAAAAGCGTCCCGTATTTTGAATTTCTTCATCAACATCTGTAACAAGATCTTTGCGCAACTCATTTTCACTAAAGGGTAAAGCTGGGACGCCATATAAAACTCTATCTTGCTTACGCATGAATACTCTAAATTTATCGATGTTCGTTTCTAACACTTCGATTCCAACACGCCGCACAGGTGGTAATAAAAATGAATCACCTTGAGTACTTGGAGAACGAGCCGTGGGATTTTCCAATGAAAATAAACTTTCAATATAAAATAAAAGCAAAAATGCTAAAATAATATTTTTGACAATTTTTGTCTTTTTCACTCAGAGACTCCCTCGTTCTAACAATTGTATGTTAATTTCAAAGAGATTTAGAAGTTTCGATAATTTGACACTAGGCTGCAAATTTTAGACAAACTCTGATTAGGTGATTTGAAGCACACTTGATTAACTGATTGGAGAAAATTTGATTATAAAATCATTACAAATTGCTTTAAAAATATTCAGCATTTTAGTTACTTTTTTAATAGCTATTTCTTTTATAATATTCGCTATTTTTACTATAACAAATTTAATTGTTTACCTTAATTCTAAAAACTCTCCGCTTCCTTTAACTCCCAAAGATTATGCAATTGTACTTGGTGCAAGTGTGCATGGTGATTCATTATCTGGCGTTTTACGAGCAAGAATGGAAACTGCAATTGATCTTTATAATAAAAAGCTAGTAAAAAATATTTTAATGAGTGGTGACGGAACAGATTCGAATTATAGCGAAACCACAGCAATGAAAAAATTCGCCTTAAAAAATAAAATCCCCGAAGAAATTCTTATCACTGACGAAAAAGGTTACAATACCTATGCAACTATTCTAAGGGCTAAAGAAATTTATAATATAAACAGCGCCTATATTATTTCGCAAAACTTTCATTTAACACGAGCTGTTTGGATTGCACGAGAAATTGGCATAGATGCTGATGGAGTTGGGGCTGGTGAAGTCAAAGAAAAGTGGTATTACTCTTCACGAGAATTCTTTGCCAGAACAAAAGATTATTTCCAAATTATTTTTAAAGTAACACCCTATGACGAAAAGAATTTTAACCTTTAAATTTTTATTATCTAATAATATTATTAATACTTCAGAATGGAGGCGTGTTTAGTTCTGACACAGTTTTATTTAATGAGAGAAAATTATCTTTTGCTTGCAAACACTGCGAACGTAAATTTTCAGCAACTGAGTTGTTTAAATTAAGTGATAAAGCTGTATCAATTTCAACAATTGCTTCATCGAATTTTTTTTGTTCAATATATATTCTTGTCAGTTCAACATAAAAATCACTTGAGTTGTATAATGCGATCGCTTTACGAAGCTCATCTTCCGCAAGGTCTAATTTTCGCATTGATAAATAAAATTGAGCCATATCATAATGCTTTTGCGCAAGTAAAACCCCTTCATGCTTACATGCTTCCGCAAATCTTTGAGAAGCTTCTTCATAAAACCCTAAATCGCTCAAAATAATTGCGGCATTGAATTGAGCTTCAATATAAAAATTATCCGCTGCAATAGCTCTGTCAAAAAGACGCAAAGCTTCGGTGAGATCTCCTTTCATTAAATAAAGCAACCCCATTTCATTTAACCAATCTGCCTTTTCACCGTTTTGCTGAATTTGAACAAGTCCAATATTTTCAGCAAGATTAAAATCACCCGCAAACAAAGCCGACTTAAAATCATTCAAAGAGTTTTGCACTAAAAGCTCTCCTTTCAAAATATACGCAAATCATACCAAGAAATGTTGAAGAATGAAAATGAATGTGTGAGAGTGGCTCGAACAGAAGTCTGTTCCTATTTCATCAATAGAAATACCCACAAAAGTATGTGGAAGTATAATATTTACTCGGGAGAAGAAATGAAACTGCAACATGGAGCAGCGACACTGGTTCTTGGCGTTCAATATGGTGATGAAGGTAAAGGTAAGCTTGTAGATGTGCTTGCCGAACAAGCCGATTTGGTTTGTCGAGTGCAAGGAGGTAACAATGCTGGCCATACAATTTGGGTGAACGGTGAGAAAATAGTCACTCAACTTCTTCCCTCTGGAATTCTAAGGGACAATTGTGAAATAGGGATCGGCGCAGGTGTAGTTGTCGATCCCTTTGTTTTGCGTGATGAACTCAAAAAAGTGAAGTCCCAAGGCTATGATATCACTCCCGAGCGATTGCATGTTGACTATAGAGCAAGCGTTATTCTCCCCTATCATAAAAATCTTGATCTCAAGCGCGAGCTTGAACGTTCTAAAAGCACTTCAAAAATTGGCACAACGGGGCGCGGGATTGGTCCAACCTATGCAAGCCGTGCTTATAGAGAAGGCCCTCGTATTGCAGAAATTTCAAGTCCAGAAAACTTTCAAGCATGGCTCAATGCACATCCCCATTTAAAGGAAGGTCTTGAAGATAAAGTTCTCGACGAATTTCTAGAAACGGCTGAAGCTTTGCGTCCTTATATGAAGGACTTAGCTATGATTGCCAACAATCGCTTAGCGCAAGGGGCACGCGTTTTATTAGAGGGAGCGCAAGGAGCCATGCTTGACGTGAGTTTTGGAACTTATCCTTATGTAACTTCAAGTAACTTAGTAGCTGGATCTTGTGCGGGTGGATTGGGCATTCCTCCATGGAAAATCACAAACATTCTAGGGGTTATCAAAGCTTATTCCACTCGTGTGGGCAATGGTCCTTATCCTGCTGAACTATTTGGAGACTTTGCTGATGAATTGCGTAAAAGAGGCAATGAATTCGGTACAAATACAGGTAGACCTCGCTCAGTTGGATGGCTTGACTTAGTTGCTCTTCGATATCTTTCTCGCATAAACGGCTTAACTGGCCTTGCTATTATGAAAGCAGATGTTCTTGCAGGCATTGAGCATATTGGTATAATTACCGCTTATAGAGACAAACGCACACAAAAAGAAATGATCGGATATCCGATGACACAATCAGCATGGGAAAATGTTGAGCCTGTGGTAGAATATGTAGAAGGTTGGGAAAGCGTCGCACAAGGCCCTCAACTCAATAAGCAATATCAAAACTTCATTAAAAAAATAGAAAAATTCATTGATGTTCCAAGTATTTACATTTCTACAGGTGCAGAACGAAGCGAAGGTCTTTGGGTGTGAAACAAAACACCCAAAATGTGGTATTGCTTTTTCAATACGATCAAGTACATTATAAATGTATAAATAACAATTATAGCAAAACACCTCTTCTGCTATAATTTTTTTTCATTTTGCGGAGAATGAACTCAATGACGCTTAAAGGCAATGCACTCATTATTCAATCTGGCGGTCCTACGGCAGTTATCAACCAATCACTGACAGGGATTATGACTGCAAGTCGTGATTATCCTGATGAAATTCATAAAGTTTATGGAGCTTACCATGGACTGCATGGTGTCCTTTATGAAAATTTTCTTGATCTTTCTGCTGAAGAAAATCGTATCTGGCAAAACATAGCAGTTTCACCAGGAGCTGCATTAGGTTCAGCCCGCATAAAACCAAGACACAGCGATCTCGATCGTATTTTTGAAGTTTTTTCTGCCCATGATATCAAATTTGTTTTTTACAATGGTGGAAATGATTCTGCAGAAGCAGCTCAACTTATTCGTGAAGAAGCAAATAAAAGAAATTATGCTGTACGCATTTTACACGTACCAAAAACAATTGACAATGATCTTATGGTCACAGACCACTGTCCTGGATATGGAAGTGTAGCAAAAGTTGTTTCTCATATTATTGCAGGAGATGACCTAGATAATCGCAGTTTTTTTAACAGTGTCAAAATAAATGTTGTTATGGGAAGACATGCTGGCTGGATAGCAGCTGCCACTGCAATTGCTAAAAAAGGTCATATTGACATTGAAGATGATGATGAAGTGGGACCGCATCTCATTTATTTGCCTGAAGTTGAATTCAATGAAAAGAAATTCTTATCAGATGTACAAAAAACCTATAATAGAATTGGACGAGCAACGATTGTTGTCGCCGAAGGAATTGCCGATCAATTGGGAGAAGAGCGCTTTGCCGGTGAAGTTGATGAATTTGGCAATGCACTGCTTTCAAGCTCCGGAAAACTCGGGGACTATTTAAGCAATCTCATAAAAAAGAATTTAGTTTATAACACTGCATTTGGAAAACTACGTTGCCGCGCAGACACGTTAGGGTATCTGCAACGCTCTCTTGCGGGAATGGCTTCTCAGACAGATCAAGTAGATGCATTTTTAGTTGGTTCAATGGCTGTTCATTATATGATGAAGGGTGAATCTGACAAAATGGTAACGCTTGTTCGTGTCCCTGGAGAAAATTATAAATGTGAAACTTCACTTTGTGATCTTAAACTTGTTTCCCAAAAAACTAAACTTATGCCAAAAAGTATGATTAATAAAGATGAAAATGGTGTGACTGAGGAATTTTTTCAATATGTTTTACCACTTGCCGGCAGCGTCCCCGAATTGAAAGCCTTAAAAGCTCCTCATATTAAGAAAAAATTATTTGATTATGTTCGCCCTGAAAATTAAAATGTGTCCTTAATTTATGAAGCTTCAAAATACACATCTATTTGCACGTCTGCCCTGGACCTGCGGGCATATTACATCTTGAACAGCAATTTAAGCCTCCAGGAGGTTGCGTTTCGCAAGTTGAGCAATATCCAAAAACCCATCCTGCAATACACCAACCTGTACAATTGCAACAAACGGGCAATTCTCCGGGCCCTGGAACTCCTAGCTTTGTCGACGATTTAACATTATAATCAAAGAGAATGTAACATGCATCTAATTTCAAAGGAATACTTACCACTGCAGATTTATTATTTGCGGCTAAAGAATTTTTAAACTCTTCGACTAATCGTTTTTTCTCATCAATAGATTTTGCATTATTTATCTGATTGTATTTTTCTTTTGATATAACAGATTGAACGCATTCTTGTATATTTTTAAAAGCATACCCTGATTTAGAAAAATTCACAAAAAAAATCATAACAAAAAGATAAATTATTTTTTTCACAAATATCCCCAAATAAAATTAAGATTAAAAAATGAAATTATCTCATTATAATAGTTTAATTTTTAAATAAGAACAGAGTCAAAAACTTAACATATAATATTCAAATTAATTTTATGTTTTTGCTTTAAATATTAATAATAAATATTAATTCACAAACAAAAATTAAATAAATATTTATAAATTGATTTCAAAAAAATCTATCTAAGGAAAATAATAATTTAAAAATTATAGAAACAAAGAAAATAATAATAAATATATTAAATCTCTATTACAATTTTGCTAAAAATAGTTTAATATAAAACTTGTAAGTGGATTCAAGTTATTACTCTGGGAGTGCATATGAAAACAAATATAGGAATATCAAAAGCCGACACAACAAAAGTCATTACAATACTTTCTCACTATCTATCCGATTCCTATTATCTTTATTTAAAGACTCACAATTTTCATTGGAATGTGACAGGAATGCATTTTCAAAATCTGCATAAACTCTTTGACGATCAGTATAATGCTTTATTTTCCAGCCTCGACGAAATTGCTGAGCGTATTCGTTCCCTAGGAGAATTCGTCCCAGGAAGCTATATGCAAATGAAAGAACTTACCTGTATAAAAGAATCCAAAGAAATCCCTAATGATCGAGAAATGCTTAAAATTCTACTCGATGACCATGAAACTATCGTGCGAAATCTACGCAACTGGATTGAAGAAGCAAACCAAGCAAGCGATGTAGGTACAGGAGATTTCCTCACTGCGCGCATTGAAGAGCATGAAAAAACAGCATGGATGCTCAGAAGCCACTTAGAGTCTTAATAAAACATTAAGAAGATGATTCTTTTTCATCATATTCTCTTAAATGATTGAGATTCGTGCACGCTTGAGAATAACCTGTTTTACATGCTTTATTAAAAATATCGCGTGCGAGAGCATGCTTTCCTTCGCGACTGTGCAATACACCTAAGTTTGTGCAACCTAACATATTTCCTTTGTCACAAGCCTTCTTAAAAGCTGAAATAGCTCCCATATTGTCTCCATTGTTTAACTCTATTTTTGCTAAATAAAGACAACCAATAGGATCTCCATTTAAACATCCTTTACTATAAAATTTATATGCTTCTTTTATATTCCCATTTCTTTCTTTGATCGAAGCAAAATTAGTACAGGCAAATGAATTGCTATTTAAACATGCAAATCTAAAATAATACTCTGCTTGAGTTATATTTTTTTGATTAAAAAACAAATTACCTAAATAAAGACAACCTTGACTGTCTCCGTCCTTACAACCTTTTAAATAAAAATCCTTTGCTTTAGGTATATTTGTCGATTTTTCATGCAATACACCTAAATTTGTACAACCTACTGGATCTAAATATTTACAGCTTTCACTAAAAAAGTGAAAAGCCTTTTGAAAATTACCTTTTTCAAAAAATGAAATTCCAGATTTTGTACAACTATTTGCCTTATTCTTACAATCTATAAATAGCTCATGCTCCTTTTTTTCTTGAGCAAAAGCGACCGCTGGAAAAAATAAAAAAATAAGAAAAAATAGAATACAATCTCTTTTCATATTCCCTTTACCAATGCTTTATGTTGAGTTAGCAAAGCAATCCAAGAAGAAAATTTTTGTGAATCAAAAGTATCATTAACATCAAAATTTTCAATAGACATCTCTAAACTTTTACCTTCACTCATATTTTCTATGAACGGAATATACTCTTTAGGAATAAAAATAACTTCAAGAATACATTGGGCACTTTTAAATAACAATAAACTTTCTGGTTGATTTTCAATTTCTGAAAATTTTTTTATACGGATCTCCTCAATTTCTTTTGCTTTTTCAGAACATGTATTCTTTAATTCATCATCTTTTAACTCTTCGATAGCGCGCGCAACATTATACATTTGATACAGTGGCCAAGTTGAAGTTATGACTTTATGATTTCTTTGCAAAAAAATTTCATTTGCTTTTGGTATATCAACTCCACCAACTAAAAATAAATCTTCTAAAGGGTTTTCAGCAGCAAGTACATCTTCTCTCATTAAACAAAGTTTCATAAAATCAGGAACAAACGGGCATTCTCCGATATGTTCATAATTTTCAAGAAAATCAGGAAAACCTAATAATGATTTATACATATCAAGAGGAGAAGGGTTTGCTAAAAAATATTCAACAACGAAATTTGCCACAAAACTTTTTTCAAACAAACAACTTGCTAAATTAAACGTGGTTTCCGGAAAAACATTGGAAATTCTTGCGAAATAGCAGGTCCGATAAGCATCCATGCGATGAGATGTTCGAGCTATTAAGGCCTTCCCAATTTCACTGCATAAATAAGCAGAAATATCCTCAGCAGGATTTTTCTGGGTGGTTTCTAAAAAAAAATCTTGAATTTCTTTCAATTTTTCAAGTTGCATAATTGATTATTTCCAAAATTAATTTCATAAATAAGTTCATCAAATGGAGCCAGATCATCATCTCGTTCAATTATTGCTGTCCTAAGTCCTATATTTTTTAAAGCCCAGTTCATAATTTGCCAAACTTCTTCACAAGCAAGTTTATCATGTGTGTCAAATAAAAAATCATCCATAATAGAATGGCCTGCAATGTGATATTGATTAACATATTCAGGTTTTACTTTTGCAATCTCTATATATGGATCAAAGCTATGATTAAACCCTGAAACATAAATATTATTTACGTCTAAAAGAATACCAGCTCCCGTCCTTTTACAGACTTCATTTAAAAATTCAATTTCAGTGTATTCATTTTCTTTAAATGACACATATGATGAAATATTTTCTAGACTATACTGTCTACCTAAAATATCTTGAATTAAATTAGTTTTGTCGCACACTAAATTTAAAGTAACAGAATTAAAAGGAATTGGTAACAGATCAAAACTATTGTGTGTGCTTGAAGCCGAAAAGCATAAATGATCCGAAACGACTTCAGGATTAATTTTATTTAAAAAATCTTTTAAAATATTACAATATTCTTTATTTAATGGATTGGCTGAGGCAATATTCATACCAACCCCATGCACAACAACTTTGGTTCGTTCAACAATTTTATGTAAGTGATATAAACCAGGTCCACCTTTAAGATACATAAAATTGTCTGCCATAATTTCGAGAGGTGGTAACTGAGGAATTTCATGCCAAAAAGAATAATGAGCAGCTCTTAAACCTGCTCCAAAAATTCCTGATGGAAAAGTTAAAACTCCTCTTTCAATCTTATGAGATGAAATCACATCTTTAACCTTTATCTACAATTTTTTTTCCTGAGTTGTCTTTGTCAATTAAAAATCCGCTATCAATTTTATGGCAAGATCCTCTTGCAACATAAACCCAACCAAGAAATCCTTTTTTAGCAGGGCCCCCTACGTTTCCTGCGCACTCATAAACATGACTCTTTGCATATTTTTTACCAAAGCTCTTTTTTACTGCATCGATATCATCTTTTTCAACTGCACAAGAAGTGAGCCCCTTGCATTTATTTATTCCATAACATTTTTCAACTTCTTGAGTTACGGGAGCATGATTTCCGTTAGAACCTTCTGCAAAACAAGATAAAGCTATTCCGTTTAATGCTGCCATCAAAATGATTTCATTTTTCTTCATTTTGTAACCTTAAAAAAATAATTTTGAGAAGTTGATTAAAGTTTTTTAACTTTTCCACCTTCAATTAAAAAACCCCCAAGTTCTGAGCATTTGTCTCTAGTTGTTTTGAACCAATTGAGGTTTTTTTCTTCTGCACCACAACTAGCATGTGAGCCGCATTCATGCACACTTGCTTTACTATATTTATCACCCATTTTTTCTTTTTTAACCGCCTCGATATCTTCTTTTTTTACAGAACACGCTGCCTTATTTTTACCAGAAGAACCAGCTTTGCAAGAATTTACTCCCCAACATTTTACATCTGCAGCATTTGCAGAAGCTGCTACACTCATTGCACCAACAGCCAAGCCAGTTAAAGCAGCATTAACTAAAATACTTTTCTTATTTGACATAAAAATCTCCTAAAAATTGATGAAAGTTAAAAGCTAAACAAAAATTCATTTTAGATTTTTTTGACTCCTTCACAAATAATATTAATTGTTACGACATCCCCAACCACAGGTCCTGCCTCAACTATATTTTGAAAGCTCACTCCAAAGTCTTTTCTATTTAATTCAGCTGTTGCTTTAAATGCTTGAGTTATTTTACCTTTTGTTTTTACTTGCCCCTTATACGTTACTTTAAAAGTAATGAGCTTTGTCACTCCACGAATTGTAATATTTCCTATTAAATCAAATTTATTATCATCCGTTTTTTTTGCAGTGATCGATTTAAAAATCATATTGGGATGTTTTTTAGCATCAAAAAAATCGGCGCTCTTTAAATGATCATCTCTCTTTTTAACTCCTGAATCAACTGATATGCTTGATGCACTTGCTTCCAGTTGTGTTTTTGAGAAATCATCTGGATTAAATTTAAAATTTCCTTTGAATTTTTTAAATTCACCTGTCACAGAGCTCACAACTAAATGCGCTACTTCAAATGAAACTTTAGAGTGTTCTTCATCAATTACGTAACTTTGAACATTGTCCTTTTCAACCACTTTAGATTCTGCAACTATTTTAGTATTTGCTTCTTCTGAAAAAGCTGATAATGTAACAAAAAATGAAGCTAAGCACAATGCTGCAATCTTCTTTGAAAGCATCTAAAGCTCCTATAATTAAAAAGTAATATTCGTGCGATACAGATTATAATACTAGGAGACGCAGAAAAGGAATGTCAAACGTCAAAAAACATACACTTTTTCATTTATAAAAAAATGCAATTCATTTTTTTAATTTTTTAATTTAATTCAACTGAGGCTTTTGCTTGATCTAGAAATCCAATTAAACTAGGATATTTATCCTTTGCTTTTAAAGCCCAATAAAGCTGCTTTCGTGGTTGTTCATGTCTCATTAAGATATGGAGCAGAAGTTCTTCATCGGCCGTAATTGCTTTTCTCTCTCTTTGTATTCTTTTTAATTCAAATGATGCCAAAGTTCGAATTTTTTCATCAAAACCTTCATGCTTTTTACGAAATGCATTGAGATCATCAACTTCAGCCATTTCTTCTCTATATTTATTTAAATAATGAAACCAAGCACCAGCTAACATTGACAAAGATGGTATTTCCTTAGAAAAGAATTGAATTAATGAAATTATTTGATCTACAGAATGATTTTCTAAAAGGAGAGCTGCAAAGTTCTCTTCTTTTTTTATATCAATTTCATTTTTTTGAAAATTACTAAAAATAGAAATAATTTTATCGATAGACTCCTTATTTCTTAAGTTCTCTTTGTTGCTCTTATAGTTTTTAGTTTCATTTTTTTTAGGAAAGACAAGAGCATCTTCACCTGATAAAGAAACTTTTCTAGGTTTTGACTTTCTCTTAATTTCCTTTTGAGGAATTAAGGAATGTAAATTCTTAGCATCCCCAAGCATTCGTTTATTTCTTTCAGGAGTGCTCCGTAAATTTTTCCATTTCTCAGGATCGAGAAGCATTCTTATAACTAATGTTTTTTCATGCTTTTTTGTAATACTTAAGATATTGCTTTCAGATAGTTCTTCTATAGCCAATTTTACATGTCGCTCAGGAACTCCAAGTAGTATAGAAAGTTCACCTGTACTTGAAACAATTTCCTCAATCCCTGCAACAAAACAATTCAAAACATAAAGAACCATTGAATAACTGCACGAACTTAAGCGAGCTACTGCCAGTACTTTAAAACCTCCACGTTCCCAAAAACTACGTAAATTCACATTTGCCCTCCAAAACTGTTGATTAAAATATAACTCATTTATACCGATAGATCTTAGAGAAACTCAAAGAATAAGGAGAAAGCCATGTTGCAAAGATTTCTGACAATAGCTGAACTCCCTGAACTTCGTCCTGATCCTATCCAAACTGATAAAAGTATACCAGAACTTGAAGTCATTATTCCCATCGAAGTCTACTGGCAAATTCAAGATATTATTAAAAATATGAGATTTGCGCGCGTTTCTGATTTTTCAATTGACAGATACTGGCGAGATTTTATCCGAATTATTTATCCATATATTCTATTAGAAAAAGATAGATTATGGTTCAGACGAAATGTCGGATAAATCAAAAAATAAATCCATTTATCAATTTAATAAAAAAACAAAACCAGCTTGAACAAATATACCTGTGGTAGAAATAGCGGGTGAAGGGTTTAAATTATATGAAACGGATGTTCGAAGTAAAACATCATTTAAAAGCGTTCCTAATTCCCAAGGACTTACAGATGCCAAGGTTGTCAAACTGATGTCAAGATTTGCACCAAATTCGTAAATAGGGCTCCAGACCGTTATACCAGAGGTTTGATTCGTGCCATCATTGGCTTGAGGAGCAGTTCCTGATTTAGCCTCCTCACGTAAGCGCATCATACCCACTCCAGCAAAAACTCCTGGTTGAAAATATAAAAATGAAGGATTGCGATAACGCACTGCAAAAATTGCTTCTCCCATTGCCGCATAAATACTTCTGGTAAAGTCCTGTGTGACTCCCGTGTTTGTTACAACACTATCATCACTTGAGTTTGTAAGGTAACGTCCTAGCAAGCCAACTGAAAATCCAAAATTATTTAACCAGAAAACTTGACTTGCTCCAAGTTCAAAATGAATTGTGGACTGAGATGAATAGTATTTATCATATAAATATTTATCCCCAGTGGGTAATAAAATACCTCCAGTAATAAATAATTCATAATTAGGCTGCTGGAATTCATTTGAGTTATTTTTTTTTTCTCCCGTTAATTCCTGTGCTCCAGCTTCTTGAATAAGAAGTTTTTTAAAACCAGAAAAAAAAGTTTTTAAATTTTCAGTAATATTTTTTACAAAGCCAGTTGCATGATAAATAGTTTTTCCTGAATATTCCAAAATAAAATTGGTAGCAGGTTTTAATCTCGGGTGATTATCAAGCCACACAGCCCACTTTTTTGCATGAGCATAGTAATAAGGTGTAATACCAATTGGAGTTAAATATTCATCACGTAATACGCGCCAATAAAAAACGGCTTGGCTATTCGCATTACCTGAAGCAGCCGTCACAAAAAAACAATCGCTTTGTGATTGTGGTAAGCTGGGAGTTTTTTCAGAGCTTGCCAATGGAAATTTAGCAGGAGAAACATAGCTAATTTCTGAATGAGAAAGGCTATATTTAGGAGAATTCACTTTATTAACTGTGTCATAACCACTGTTTAATGCCCACGCCATCACCCCATATATTTCTCCGTTATTTATATAACCTTTGCTCCAAGTTGAACGGGAAGAAGGAACATATACAACTTTGTAGCAACCAATGGGTGATCCATTGCTGTCGCTTGCAAAGTCAGATGGTGTTGAGAATGAAAAAGGAATTGCTGCTGTATCTGCAGTTAAGTTAGTAACTCCTGAAAGAGTGCTATCAAAAGTTAAAATACTTGCAGTTGTCGTACATGAGAGCGCAGCAGAGACACCACCTCCCTTCATAGAAATATTATAATTTGTATATGTACATGTGCTAGAAGTATTCTGCGCACTATTATTTATAGATATGGGATTGAGATAAAACTGCCAGTTGCCTGGACTTGCTTTACAGCCTGAAGCTTGTCCACTTGAATCAGAGTCAAGCCAATAAACTATTATATAACCTGATAATGTATTCGCATTTACAGATGTTAAATTCGTTCCAGCAGAATTTACATTTGCCGCTGCTAAATTTGTTGGAGGTTTTAAAGTAACAACAAAAGCGCTGTCTTGTGAATTTACCGAAATTGTTGGAGCATATAACATTGCTCCTTTATCTGCTTGCCAATAAAATTTTAGATTCGTATTTATTGTCGAACTATAAATTGGAATTATACTTAATGCATTATTTGTTTGATCTATTAAATTTGCAATACTTGTCGGTAAGGTATTACCAAGCGATGAGTCCGTAAAATATAAAGTAAGAATGACTGTTCCAACATAAATATTTGACCGAGTTCTAATTTGTGAAGCATCAATATCCATTGTTACAGGAGCATTATTAGCACTTGCTGGATAGTAATCAACAGGGTTATTTCCACTGGAATCAACAAAACGCACTCCCCAGTTTTGATCGCTATAATTAAATGAATTTCCAGTTGGATCATAGAGTTTAACGCTATAAGTTAAAACTAATTTTGAAATATTACTTTTAGCACTTAATGGAGGAGTAAAAGAAGCCGTTGAGCTGCCACTCGCATAAACAGCTACAGAGTTAGGCGAGCATGTTACGTTATCTGCTAAAGCGGTATCACAAGTGTCTAACGATAAATTGGAGCTTTGGGCATAACCCAAACTAAAACAAATACTTAAAGATAAACAAAAAAAAACTAAGAAAACTTGTTTCACAACTTTGACTCTTTCTATGCATTATTTTCTTTTTAAAGAAAGAATTGTTCCATTTAAAGCGCAAAAATTTATAATTTGAATTGCATTCAAAGCAGCTCCCTTTCTTAAATTGTCACTGACAATCCATAAAGCAATTCCATTTTCGAAAACTTCAGTTTTTCTAACTCTACTTACAAAAACATCATCTTTTCCATGAGCCTCACGAGGTGTAACAAATAATTCATAATCATCTTCTTCAAACTTTGACTTTTCATCAATCACGCTAATTCCAGAAAATTGAGACAAAGTCTCTTTTACTTGCGCTGCTGTTACTTTATTCTTAAATTCTAATGTAACAGATTCTCCATGCCCAACAAATGTAGGAACTCTAACGCTAGTTGCTGCTAAAAGTAATTTGGGATTAGCAAGAATTTTTCGTGTTTCAGAAATAATTTTAGATTCTTCGTCTGTATCACCATTTTCTAAAAGACCTGCAACATAAGGCATAACGTTAAAGGCAATTGATTTAGGGAAAATATCAGACTTACCGCATGTTAAATCTTGATTTACAAAAAAGTTTTTTGTTTCTTCGGTTAATACTTCGACTGCAGGTTTTCCTGCACCAGAAACACTTTGATAGGTCGAAACAATTGCTCTTATTAACGAAAACTTTTCATCAAGTGCTTTTAAAACCATCACTAAGGGAATCGTACAGCAGTTCGGACTTGCTATAACAGGAAATTTTGCAATTTTTTCGTAAGCTAATTGATCAGCATTTACTTCAGGAACCACAAGTGGAACTGCAGAATGAGATCTAAAAGCTGAAGATTTATCAATACAAAGAATACCTTTCTCTGCAAGTTTTGGGATATACTCTTGAGAAATTGCCGCATCTGTTGCAAATAAAATAGCATCACACTCTTGCAGAGATTCCAAATTAATTTCTTCGATTGTTACTTTAGAATTTCTAAAATTAAACACTTTCCCAGCAGAACTTCGAGAAGCATACATTTTTAATTTTTTAACTTTAAATCCAGAAAAATCATCTGCAAGGATATCAAAAGCAGTTTGCCCGACAACTCCCGTTGCACCAACAATACCAATAGTTAATTCTAACATGAATGTAAGCTCCACAAATTTAATTACGAGTCGTCTGAGTTATTTCCAGATTCAAACAATTCCTCTTCTTCTTCAGCCCGATCTTTACGAGTAAATAACCATAAAATGGGACCATGGGAACAATAAACAATAAGGAGTAATGCTAAAGAAACTGTAAATTGAATATTAAAAAACAAAGCGCAAAGAATTAAAACAGCCGCAAAAACACGGAAAGGTCTTTTCCTTGGCAAACGAATTGCCTTATGACTTATATATTCAAAAGTTGAAATCATGCCAAGGGCAAGTAAAAATGCAATAATAAGAAGAGTTGCATTTCTTACATCACTGCTCGTAATTGCTTGTGCAATTGTTACTTCCCATTGTGCGTGATCCACAAGAGTCCAACTCATAAGTTCTTGCTGAGCCATTATAAAAACAGCTAAAGGAGCAGCAGCCATAGGAATTGGAATTCCAGTAAAATTGCCATTAGCCCTTCCCATAGAACTTTGCACATTGAAACGAGCCAAACGGAGCGCTCCGCAAGCAGCATAGATAAAAGCAACACAAAAGCCCAGTCTAAAAAACTCATTTAATCCATAATTATATATAACAACGGCAGGGGCCACTCCAAATGAAACAACATCGCATAAAGAATCAAGTTGCACACCAAATGAACTCTGTGTGTGTGTTAATCGAGCAACACTGCCATCTAAACCATCACAAATACCGGCAGCAAGTATGGCATAAGCAGCAAAAACAAAATTCTGCATTTCGCCTGATATACGA
Source organism: Fluviispira multicolorata (assembly GCF_009208585.1). GTDB lineage: Bacteria > Bdellovibrionota_B > Oligoflexia > Silvanigrellales > Silvanigrellaceae > Silvanigrella > Silvanigrella multicolorata. The sequence goes on along the minus strand of NZ_WFLN01000004.1, from coordinate 64,424 downwards.
CCATCAATAGAATACTTAATGGCAAGCAAACCAAAAAATAGCGAGGTAGCAGTTATTAAATTTGGTAATAAATAAATGCTCGATTTTACGCCACGTCGTTTTTCATTTATTGAAGTGACATTCAGATGTGCCTTATCACTGTAGTTTTCATCACGTAAATCAGTATTCATTTATTTAATCCTTCATTTAATTTAATAACAGGGCCTGGTTCTCTCCCATACTCTGGAACAAGTGATTCTACAAATTCTCGATTATCAATTCGAGTTTGTAAAAGACTCGCAAGAAGATCAAAAAAAGTAACAAATCCTGTAGATTCATCTTCCTCTTCGTATTCACCTAATTGTTCGACAAATTCTGATTCTACAGACATTTTACGACACATTTGCAAGAGCTCAGGTGTTAAAAATGTTTTCACCGGCAAAAGATTAAGAGGAGATCCCATTTTCATTCCATTTGCAAACGCACTGCCAAGTCGAAGGCCAGTGAATGAACCAGGTCCAACTCCAACAAGCAAAGTTTTAATTTCTTGTGATTTTAGTGAAAATCTTTCCAATGTTTTTGAATATAACTTGAACAAGTTTTCTGCTGTTTTTCCCTTTACACGAGAAAAAATAAGATCTTCAAATTCAAGAAGTTCAATATTGTCCTCAACTATTTGAGTCATTTTTGAATTTTTAATGAGCGTGTAATAATCAAGTTCATTCAATGAAGATGAAAAAATAACGTCACTCTTAAAGAGAGCTATTCCAACTCCTCTTCTATGCGTAAGAATAAGAGCAAATGGAAATTCAAATTGAGAAAACACAAAATATCCTTTAATTTAAAAGCGTATCAAGCGCAAAATATCATTATAAAAGACCACCACAAAAAGTCCTAATAGAATAAGTACACCTGCACGCTGTACTCCTAACTGAACTGACTTTGGGAGCGGTTTTCCATAGGCTGCTTCAACAGCGTGCAATAGCAAGGAACCACCATCAAGTGCAGGAAAAGGCAATAGATTCATCATTCCAACATTTATACTTATAAAAGCCATAGTGAAAATAAAAGTCATGAATCCACCTTTTGCAGCATCCCCAGCAACCCCTGCAATAGCGATAGGTCCGCCTAGATTTGAAAGTGGTATGGAACCTGTTAACAGCATTTTTATACCAGTAAATGTAAGCGTCATTTGATTTAACATGGAGTGAAAACCCCTGTTAAAAGCATCCGTTACAGTTTGTGCTTTTAACAATACAGGCTTCAATGCTTTATTTTGAGTCATAAAATTAAGAGGGAAATCTAAAAAAAGCTGTTCCCGATTGAGATGGTCAAAACCATCTCTTAAAGGAATTTTACAATTTAGCAGCGCCATTGACCCATTCGCTCTAATAACACTCAGTTTTAAATCAGAAATATTTGTTTTATTTACATTTGAAACAAAGCTTTTTGCTGTTGTATCGAGCCAAATATAAAATTGAGATAGAGATAGAATCCTTCCATAGTTTTCAACAGAATAAAGTGTGTCACCTGCTTTAATACCACAATTTTTCCAAGCATCTTGGGTGGATATTAATTTATTACCTTTTGCAATTGTGGAAAATTGAGAAATGGTTTGATCAGTTGAAAGAAGATCTTTATTCCAAGTTAAATTAACAGATTTATGGGTTTGTAAAAAAAGAGATGACCATGATTTTATATTTTTATCATTTAAATTAATATTTAATTTTACGTTTTTTGCAGTTAATTTACTGTTATCAATTATTCGTTCAATTTCAATGTGAATATTTGTATTTAAATTTTCATAATAGTTATTTTGCACATTTCGAGCAAGTTCATATTCTGATAAAGTATTGCTTACCCGCTGTATTTCATTGATAACTTCAAATAAATATTCTGTTTTCTTTTCATTTATAAAAAGAATTTTATCGCCTGTTTTTAATCCTAAACTCTCAAAAAAGGAACCTTTTAGGACAACAATATTGGAAGAATTAAAAGAATTTACAATACCTATTCGGCCTACTGTTTGCTTATTCCCAAAAATAGTTTCAACTTCTTCTTTTCTAGGAATAATTTCAATATTTCTCTGTTTTCCATCTCTCTCAATAATAATATTTAAATTTTTTTCCGCATTTTTTGTAATAATTGTTGATAGTTGAACCCAGCTTGAAATTTCTTTATCATCAATTGAAAGTATTTTATCACCCGTTACAAAACCAGATCTTTCTGCTACAGAATTAGGTAGTACAGATATTATTGGAAGTTCTTGTGGTATTCCTGAAATGCTCATTCCAGTTAATAATACAAAACTTAATACAAAATTCGCTAACGGTCCTGCAAAAGAAACTATGGCTCTTTTGTAAACTTTTGCATGTAAAATTGATTTTTCTCGGTGTTCTATGGGTATATTTTCTTCAATATCTGCGCCATAAAAGCGGACATAACCACCCAAAGGAAACCAATTTATTCGGTAATCTGTTGTCCCTTTTTTTATTGAGAACGCTTTTGGACCAAAGCCAATACTAAATTCTTCTACTTGTATTCCAAAAATTTTACCTGCAATAAAATGTCCAAGTTCATGAACAAAGACAACAATTCCTATGAGTAAAATAAATGCAATAATTGTGTTAGAAAATATTGCCTGAAGAACTTCCATCTTCACGATCCTTTCTCTTCTTAGCGAAGAGCCATGTTTAGTGTTTTTTCGGCCAATTGCTCCGACGTCCGGCCAAATCTTCTCTCTCTTAAAGAATACATTTGTAACAATTCTACCATTTTTAAAGAATCAAAATCAGGCCATAAGATATTGTCAAAAAAGAGTTCAGCATAAGCAAGCTGCCACAATAAAAAATTACTCACTCTTAATTCGCCACTTGTCCGAATAAACATATCAAGGGGTGGAAGACCTTGTGTATCTAAAGAATCTTCAAATATTTTTTCATCTATTTCATCAATATTAAGTTCGGAATTTTGAACTTTATTTATAACTTTATGAACTGCTCGTAATATTTCTCTCTGTGCACCATAACTTAATGCAACACATAAATGTAAACCCGTATTTTTTTCAGTATTCTTTTCAAGGTTTTCAATAAGTCCGATTATATCAGGTGAAAGTTTTGCTCGATCTCCAATGACCCTAAATTGAACATTTTTCTCGACAATTCTTTTATGTTCTTTACGAATATACCATCTCAGAAGCCCCATAATTCCACCGACTTCATCTTCCGGTCTACGCCAGTTTTCATCTGAGAAAGCAAATAGAGTTAATGCCTCAATACCTAAATTCCCGCACAGTTCAGTAATTTCTTGAACTCTTTCAACACCTTTATGATGCCCAGAGATACGTGGTAACATACGCTTTGTAGCCCAACGCCCATTCCCATCCATGACAATTCCAACATGACGGGGTAGTTTAAGGGGGTTTAAGTTCCATTTATCGCAATAACTATTCATGATTTATGCCTGTGAAAAAACTACTATGTTAGACAAATAAACACGTCAATGATAACTTAATCTCAGTGTTTGACGATTCGCAATATAACGAAACTGCAATCTGACACACATAAATACTCGAGATCAAGCTCCGGGTGAAGTAGATTTTAAAAATTGACAGCCTCAATCTATGTCATTAGTTTATAAAAAGCTCTTTGGGGCTCATTTTTAGACAGACTTCTTAGGAACGATAAAATTATGGTAAATGATAATCAAAAAATAAAAAAAACGAATTTAAGCACGCAAGGATACCGAGGGACTCGAGATTTTTATCCAGAAGATCAACGCTTAAAAAATTATGTTTATACTAAAATTCACACCGTTTTAAAATCTTTTGGTTATGAAGAATATAATGGCCCTATTGTTGAACATCTTGAGCTTTACGCTGCAAAGTCGAGCGAAGAAATTGTACGCGAACAACTTTATTCATTTAAAGACAAAGGTGACAGAGTGCTTGCCATACGTCCAGAAATGACACCAACATTAGCACGTATGGTCGCTGCAAAGCAAAGAGAACTGCCTCGCCCAATTCGTTGGTATAGCATCCCAACCTGTATGCGATTTGAACGTCCTCAACGAGGGCGCTTACGTGAATTCGATCAACTTAATGTTGACATATTCGGCGGCAACCCACTCGATGAAGATATTGAAATTATTCTCACTGCAATTGAAGTTTTGAAAAGTGTGGGAGCAACACTTGAGCAATTTGAGGTCAAAGTAAACCACAGAGGAATTATTAATTCATTTCTGAGTTTAAATATTAAGGCGCCCAAAGAATTAATACCACAAATACTTCGCTTACTTGATAAGAAAGAAAAAATGTCGTCTGAAGCTTTTCAGACAGAGTGTAAAAAAATTGAGCTGAATGAAAAACAAATAAATCAATTAGAAAAATTTATTCATTCTTCTATCGAAGATATTATAATTATATTAGGTGAAAATGGAAATGATGCAATTGAACTTAAAAAAAGAATTGATATTTTAAATGAACTCACTCAATCAAATTGTGTAAAGTTTTCTCCTGAAATAATGAGAGGATTTGATTATTATACAGGCATGGTTTTTGAAGTTTTTGACAAACATCCTGAAAACAATCGATCTTTATTTGGTGGCGGTCGTTATGACAATTTAGTCGGTGCTTTTGGGACAGAAGAACTTCCAGGTATTGGCTATGGCATGGGTGATGTGGCTATTTTAAATTTTATGGAATCAAATAATCTTACCCCAAAATTAAAAAAAGAAACCGATGTCTGTGTCATTCGCTTCTCCGAAAATGATAGGCTTGAAGCTTTAAAAATAACTTCAAATTTAAGAAGTCTTGGCATAAAAGTCGAAGCACCTGTTGTAGTAAGTAAGTTTGGAAAACAAATTCAAAGTGCTGAAAAATCAGGAGCTAAAGCCGTTGTTTTCCGCGGAAATGAAGAATTACAAAATAATTTATTTGCTGTAAAGTGGCTTGCGACTGCTGAACAAGAAACTTTTCCAAATAAAGCTGATGGATATTTAAATTTCTTTGAAAAATTAAAAAATAGTTAAATATAAAAAACAAGACAAATATAGCAAATACCTCAATTATATTATTTGTTCTAAAAAATTTAAATTAATATATATAATCTATTTAATAAAAAAAAGAATATTACAAATTCTTAGCTGATATTATTCTACAAAGGAATTATTATTCCAATAAAAACAAATCAGAAAAAAAAATTTCATTTATAATTTGACATATAATTTTAGATATGTAATTCACTATCAATAACACTATATAAAACAGAGGAAATTTTCTATGAAAATATTTATATCAATTGCAAGTGCTACATTATTTTTTTTAGGCTTTAGTGGAAATTCTTTTGCTCAGCCAGAATTTTTATCAAATAATAGCTATGATTCTTCTGTTAGTATTATTCCAAAAGGACGTTATGATACAAAAATGGTATCAACAAAATATGGATTTCACGAAGTGACCATAGATGAAAATAATGAGATTTCAATTTCTCATGACAATATTAACTGCAGATTAGATGTTTTTGGAAAACAAAGTTTTGTCTGCACAAGAATAGCTCCGATAGAATACAATGGAAAAGCAATTCTCTTTGAAACTTCATTTGATGGTTTCAGTAAAACTTATAAAGTAAAAAATTCGCCTTTTGGAATTGTTCTTGAAAAAAATAAAATTACACGTCTCGTTCAGTTTTATGAAGATCTAAATAATACTGATAATGTTGAATATGCCGCTGAACTCCATAAAATAAAATAGAGGCCGTCCTAATAAATAAATTTTAATGAGTTAAAAATCTATCTAAAAGGTAAAAGGCGGTAAGACAACATTTTAATTATTTCTCAAAAACCATTGTATAATTTGAAAGAAGTCAGAGTAAAAGCAATTCTCTTTTAGATAAACATCATCGTAAAGTACCCATTCTACTTCAGCAATATTTTTTCCTGCCGTTACTTTAGGAAAAGGTATTTCCTTTATCTCAAAGAACAGAGTGTGCGAAACAGATTTTTCAAGGGGATTGCGCTCAGCATAGTCAAATGTTCCTTCTTTTTTATAACAATCTCTTAATTTTTCTGTACTGATATTTAAGCCTGTTTCTTCCTTAAGTCCTCTTGAAATGCAATCAAAATAAGACTCTTGTGGCATTGGATTTGCTTCTGGAAGTGAATAAAGCCCCTGAGATAATATTTCTTTTCTTTTAACAAATAAAAAATACCCTCCACACATAATCAATGCATTGCAGACTGTTTTTTCAGCACCTTTTTTTATATGCACTTTTAAAGATTCAAGTGCATTGAATTTTGCTTTAAGCACCTTAAAATTTGCAGATTTCTTATATTTTTGCAAAAATGGAATAATTTTTTCAGGAATATTATCGTATAGTGATTTTTTATAGTGCTCTAAAAAATAATTTATTCTAAAATCAGTTGCATTGACATCCTGATAGTTGCCTGTTTCCATAAAATTCCACTGCGGAAAAAGACGCAAATAATAAGAAGAAGAGTCTTTTTCATGGCCAATTAAAGCAATAGATTTTCCAAATCCAACCTTTTTTTCAACCTCATTTATTATATTGCTTTTCCATATTTCTTCATTATATAATCTATCCCTTATACAAATAAATTTTATCTTTTTAAGCTGAGCTTGACTCAACGCAGACTGGATCATTGCTATCCTTTCTTCAGCACTCCATGGCCCTCGAACTGAAGATGACAAACGATAGCTTCCTAAAACGATAATAAGTTGTTTTGAGTTGCGTAATGCAATTTTAACACTGTTTACATGGCCTTTATGGAATGGTTGAAATCGACCTATAAATACGGTTGCATCATAAATAATTGAATTTTGCTTTTGCATGCATTCTCTCCTATTTCACTTAAACATTTTACCACTTACTATAGAAAATTCAGGAGTTCTAATGCTTGACACTTATATACAACAGTAATACAGTCTTGCAATCATTCGTTTGTCTACGAATGCCGTATTTCTAATCATAAGAAGGAACTCTGTCATGAAGATTGCTTCAACAAAAAAGTGGGCACTTGTTGCAGCCCTTGCATGTTTACCTGTGACCTCACTTACAGCAAGTGCAACGACACCCATCCCTCAAACTGCAAAGAAAAGCACAATGACATTCAAAAGCGACGAAGAAAAAGCAGGCTATATCATTGGCCATCAGTTTGCATCAAGCATTAAAGGCTCCGAATTTAAAATCAATAAGATTGCATTGACTAAAGCATTTGAAGATGGATTAAGTGGAAAAAAATCTGATCTCACTGATCAAGAATCACAAGAGTTCATGCAAAAATATTTGACAGAACAACAAAAAATCATCAGCGATAAAAATTTAAAAGCAGGTGAAGAATACTTAAATAAGAATAAAAAAGAAAAAGGCGTGGTCACACTTCCAAGCGGATTACAATATAAAATTGTCTCCGAAGGAAAAGGCAATAAGCCAAAAGCAACTGACACCGTCACAGTTAACTATGAAGGCACTTTAATAAACGGTAAGGTGTTTGATAGTTCTTATGAACGCGGACAACCAGCAACTTTCCCTGTAAATGGAGTTATTAAAGGTTGGACTGAAGCCCTTCAACTTATGCCAGAAGGCTCCACTTGGATGCTCTACATCCCTGCAGCACTTGCTTATGGTGCACAGGCTCCCTCACAAAATATTGGACCAAATGCAACTTTAATTTTTAAAGTAAATCTTGTTTCCATCGCAAAACCAGCTGCTCAAGCACCAGCCCCAGCAAAAGCAGCAGAGAATCTTAAGAAATAAGAACAATTCTTACGGCATTTCAATCAAAAAAGACACCCTCTATTTGGATGTCTTTTTTGATTTATTTTTTAAAAAATATTAATTTTTCAATTAAAGATATAAATTATTCTGACGCGAATCAGATATAAATTTAAAATCATTTCCAAATGCATCAAAACCTTCCATAGTTAATTTAAAATACACATCGGCCGAAACATGTGTACAACCATAGCAATAGCTTTGAGTAATTAAAGCAAGATCATTTGCTTGAAAAGATGCTAAACTAAAATAGGAATCATCAATTATAATGCTATCTATATTATTAGGTTTATGTTTTAAAGAAACAAGATCGAGCAGACCAAATTTTCTACCATAATTATAATTATAATTAATAGGCATTTCATAATTATCACCTGTTTTGTAATTAATACTAAAATCTCCATGATTATATATAGGTATTAAATTAAATTTTTCTTTCTTAAACTTTAAAGGTCTTAAACCCGTAGTTTGATGCTCACCAAAAGTTGTATCTGTCAAAGAAAAACTTTTTAAGCGATAATGATATAAGTTAGGATAATTTTCTACTTTTGGAGAAACTTTAATAACGGAACGAGTTGAAGCCGTAAAACCAAAATTTGTACTTTTTTCTTGAACAAGATGAAATAAATTTTCTGTCGGATAGATAATTTTATCAAAACTATGTAAATTTAGGTAACCATTATCACTTGTTTGTATAGACTTGATTTCACCTTTTCTATTAATATAATCAATCTTTCCTCCAATTATAATATTTTCACCTCCATTACTGGAACTAAAAAAGAGTTTGTGCTCAGAATATGAATGATTAGTTGGTGACTTCATACAACGTGAAAATTTATTTTTCTTATTGAGCACATTATACGTACCCTTTTCATTATATTTAGTAATAAACTGATTTGTATTCCCACGTCTCACAAAAATTTGAACAGCTCCATAAACTTCATCATAGTTGACATTTACTTTTTTATAATTGGTATCTGTAATGTTAAGTGTTAGAAAAATAGGAATATTATGATTTCCATTTGCATAAATTATTTTATCAGCACAAACTGTCCCAATGTTTAAAGATGAATAAACTTCATCGAATTGTGAAAGATTAATAACATTTTTAGGGATTGTTCTATATTTTAGCTTCTTTAAATTTAATATTTTATCACCTTGACCATAAGAATAAATAATTTTTAAATCAATCTCTCCATTCTGTTCAAGGGAGTCCGGTGAAAAATTAACTTTATAAATACAGCTTTGCGATGGATGAAGTTCGCCCATACAAGTTTCATTTTGTAATTGCAAAGGTAAAGGCAATTGCAGAGGCTCAATTTTCAGTAATTCACTGCTGCTTGTATTTGTAATAGTTACAATTGCCTCATCCTGTTTACCCAAATGCGAAATTAAAGATTGAGTTGAAATTTGATATTTTATATTTGAAATATCTGAAGAGTTTATATTACTTACATTTGACTCACTCTCTTTTATTTCACTCATTTCATTCATTTCACTTACTTCCTCAAAAGCACTTTTAATACTTGGCGCAAATAAAGAAGAATTACTTTCCAATGAACTAGAAAAAACTTGAGATGAGTAAAGGAACAAGGAGAAAATGAGCATTAAATTAGGTAACAAATTATCTCTGGTTCTTATCATTTGCTTCTCCATTTATAAATAACTGTTTTATTTAATTAAACTTATTAGTATTTAAAATAATTTGTATTTTAAATAAGTCAGTAAAAATTCATACCCATCTCTCCTTTTTTCACAAATTAAATACGCCTTATTAAAATATAAATAAGTTTAATTAAATAAAGATATTAAAATCCTTTTATAAAATTGAATTAAAATGTTTTCCTCTGTTCACTCTTTCATTACCAATTACACTTTATAAAATAAAATTTAAAAACACAATTATAAATTATATTTTTTTTGATCAATTTAATAACAACTTATTAATTAACCAATAAAATTAATAATAATAGACAGTTAAAAGCAGTCTTAACAATCTATATAAATAAAAATGAATACAATACAGTTCTGAAAATCGTATAAATTGATTGATTTTTTAATTCTCACTCAAGTCAAGCGATATCTTAAATATTTTTCTTAAAAAGTCAAAATATTATGTAAAAAAAATAATTATTTAAACAATTTTTTAATTTAAGTTTTAAATGAAAGGAAAGTTAAAAGTGTAGAATTTCTTTTAGTATTGTTAGTTCATTCAAAGTTATTTTTTAAATAAATTCTATTATTCGATTTGTCATCTCTTCTGTTGTTACTGTTTCAGTCTTATTAGCAGAAATATCGCATGTTCTATAACCTGCTTGCAAAGCTTTTTGCACAGCATTTTCAATACATGAAGCTTCTTCTATCAGTTCGAAAGACTGTCTTAAAAGCATTGCAAGTGACATAATTTGTGCAATTGGATTTGCAATGTTTTTCCCTGCGATATCAGGAGCAGACCCCCCTGATGGCTCAAAAAGCCCGAAACCTTTTTCATTGAAGCTTGCTGAAGGCATTAACCCTAAGCTTCCTGGGAAAGCAGCTGCAGCATCTGAAAGAATATCTCCAAATAAATTTGCAGTCACAATAACGTCAAACTGACAAGGATTTATAAAGAACTGCATTGCGCAATTATCAACTAACATGTGCTCTAACGTTACAGTGGGATACTGCTTTCCAATTTCCGTTAACACTTCTCGCCATAGTTTTGAAGTGTCAAGAACATTGGCTTTATCAACAGATGTTACCTTATTCTTGCGCATAAGAGCTAATTTAAAACTTTGATGGGCGACGATTTCAATCTGCTTTTCATCATACTCAGCTGTATCTATGGCTTTTCTCAATTGATTTTCAATATATGTTCTATGCTCTCCAAAATATATATCTCCTAAAAGCTCGCGAACAATCACAATATCAATACCATTTTTAATAATGGAGTCTTTTAAAGGACAAATATCTTTAAGTTCAGCATAAACTTTCGCAGGACGAATATTAGAACTAAATTGAAATTCCTTACGCAGAGAAAGAATTGAATTTTTTTCACAATTCTTCCATTTTTCATGATGAGATTCATTGACGGGACCTCCAACCGAACCAAACAGAATAGCATGGGAGCGTTGGCAAATAAACTTTGTCGCTTCAGGGAAATGAGTGCCAAATTTATCGTATGCTGAGCCACCTATAAGACCTTGTAAAACTTCAAACTGATGATTAAATTTTTTTTCTATAGTATTTAACACTCGTATGGTTTGCTCCATCACTTCGGGACCAATTCCATCTCCGGCCAAAACTGCAATTGTTTTATTCATTATATAGACCTATTTAGTTTGGGTATAATATTTTTATTGCTTTGCTCTTGTTTGATTTTTATTACTTTATCTTTAAATGAACGAAGATATTCAATTTCATCAAACCCATTTATAAAACATGACTTTTGAAAATCATCCATATTGAATGAAAAAGAATCACCACATGAAGATTGAATTTTAGATTCAGCTAAATTAATTTCTAAAATATAGTCATTTATTTTAGATTTTTGAATTATTTTTTTCACTTCATCTTCAGTTAGCTTTATAAGAACAAGTCTATTTTTAAGACTATTTCCTGCAAAAATATCTGCAAAAGAATTTGCTATGATAACTTGAATTCCATACTCTTTTAATGCCCAAACAGCATGCTCTCGCGAAGAACCACAACCAAAATTATTTTGTGTAACTAAAACATTTGCACCACTGTATTTTTGTAAATTAAAAACAAAGTCTTTTGAACTCTCTCTTAAGCGCTTAAATAAATTTTCTCCGTATCCTTTTCGAACGACCGATGTCAGATATTGTGCTGGAATAATTAAATCTGTATCCACATCATTCATTTCTAAGGGGATACACTTCCCTGAAATATATGTTGTTTTTTCCATATTAAAATAACTTTCTTATAGATTTAAAAAAACTTAATTGGAGAACTGATTTTTCCCTCAATTGCACTCGCAATAACTGTTGCTGGCGATGCTAGGTGAGTGTAACTCCCAGTTCCCTGCCTACCTACAAAATTTCTGTTTGTTGAACTGATGCATCTCTTGCCCGCTGGTACCTTATCATCGTTCATGCCAAGACATAGTGAACAGCCAGGCATCCGAAAATCAGCACCTGCATCGATAAAAATTTTATCAAGACCTTCTTTTTTTGCCTGCTTAAGAACATTTTCAGAACCTGGAACTATGAATAAAGTTACAGATGGATGCACCTTTTTATTTTGGATTATTTTTGCACAAATTCTCAGATCCTCTATTCTTCCATTTGTGCACGATCCAATAAATGCCCAATCAATTGGGACTCCTTCTAAATTTTCACCTCCTTGCAATTTCATATATTCCAGTGCCTTTGCATACATAACTTTTTCTGGAGGAGAAATTTCAGAGTCTTTTGGTATTGCCTTTGTAATTCCAATAGCTTGAGAAGGATTGGTTCCCCATGTAATCATGGGTTCAAGCGATTGCACATCAATGCTGATTTCGTGATCATAGAAACAACTCTCATCACTTCTAAAGGAATCCCAATATTGCACCATTTCATTCCAATTTTCTTCATGGGGCGCATATGATTTTTGTGACAAATATTGATAAGTGATAGAGTCAGGTGAAATCAATCCTGCTTTAGCGCCACATTCAATACTCATGTTACAAATTGTCATGCGCTCTTCCATACTCATTTGTTGAATCACTTGTCCTGTGTATTCAATTACAAAACCAGTGCCGCCGCCAATACCAATTTGAGAAATCAACTTCATAATAAGATCTTTGGCAAAAACACCTTTTTGCATATTCCCCTTAAATTCAACTTTCATAACTTTTGGTCTACTTAATAATAAACATCCGGAAGCTAAAGCATGTGATAATTCAGAGGTACCAACTCCAAATGCTAAAGTACCAAAAGCACCATGAGTCGCTGTATGAGAATCACCACAAATAATCGTCATTCCTGGTTGAGTGATTCCAAGTTCAGGCCCAATAACATGTACAATTCCTTGGTAACCACTTTCAAAATCATAAAAAGCAATATTATTTTTATGAGCATTCTCTCTTAAAAGTTCAACCTGATTTCTTGCTGCAGCGTCATAAATTTCTGTTCTATTTTTCCGAGTTGGAATGCTGTGATCAATTGTAGCAATACATTGATTTGGAAACATAATATCTATATTTCGATCTTTTAGAGTTTGAAATGCTTGCGCAGAAGTCACTTCATGTAAAAAGATAAAGTCGATTGCACAAACAGATAATAGACCAGAAGTCTCATCGATCAAATGTGAGTCCCAAATTTTTTCAACAATATTTTTTTTCATCACACTTTCCTTAATTTCTCTGAATATAGTTTTTTTGAATATACATTTTATTTGCTGCATCAATCAATGATTTTAATGCGGAAAGTTCAATATCTAAATCCTCGCCAGATCCTATAAACATATTATTATTGCTATCCTCAATAATTGTTTTTGAGGAACTTATAGAATTTACTCCTTCACTTAATGATTGACTCGAATATTTTCCAACTCTAAAATCAGGTATAAACCCAGAAATAGCATTGTATAAGGCAGTAAATGCTGAGCCATCTTTCCCAACCGTAAATCGATACTTTTTATTTTCACCAAAAAATTCTCCAGATATTTCTATAGAATTTTCATTTTCACTTTTTGCATAATAAAAATTATTTATTTTTATGGGTTTTCTAAAATCAAGATATGAATTTATTAATTCACTATCCGTTATACCTTTTCTTCGTTCAGAGTGAACATCTTTTATATATTGAGCAATTTTTGCTTTCTCTTCTTCATTACAAATATATCCATGCTCTTCAATAATTTCTTTTGCATGATTACCTCCACTAAAAGGACCAAATAAAAATGAAATTTTTTTGCCGATTTCTTCTGGATCGAAAGGTTGATAGGACAATGGATTTTTAATAATTGCGTTGGTATGTCCCCCCGAAGAGTGCTTAGCTGCATTATCACCTGTAATGGGCCAGTGAGGTTGACGTGCCAGCATATTTAAACTTACGAAATCTGAAATAGTCTGTAATGAATCTATTTTTACATTTGTTTCATATTCAATTTGATTTTTTCCTTGAGAACCAAATTTTTTCAAATACATAATACTCTGTTCTAAAGAAACATTTCCCGCTCTTTCCCCAATACCATTAAAACATCCTTCCACTTGAGTTGCAGGCCCCATAAAAACAGCGTTCATTGAGTTTTCAAGAGCAAGTCCAAAATCATTGTGGCAGTGAGTCGACCAAGTGATATTTCTATCTGGGAATTCTCTTTCCATTATATTTGCATGTAATTTCATTTTCTCTACAAAATAATCATCACCTTGTAATTTACAAGCTCCACCAATTGTATCAGGACAATTGATAATTGTAGCACCTGCTTCAATGGCAGCTCTAATAACATCTGTCACAAATGAAAAATTTTCTCCCATGCGAGAATATCCTTCAGGACTAAATTCAACTTCAACCCCTGAGTCACATGCGATTTTAATATAATTATAGACATCAAGTGTCATTTGTTCAAAATTTCTACCATAATCTCCAAGTGCCGAAAGAAGTTGTGGATCGACGGGCAAATACGTGTGTAAACGTGCTTTTTGATGAATTATAAGTGGCTCAAGAGCACGCACAGTGGTTTCAATTTGATTTTCTCTTAATTGACACAATGCCGCAATAATAGGGCTTGTGTCTTTATTAGAAATTTCTTTTGCCACAGTATTGACTATTAAAAAATCAAGTTTACTTGCACTGGGAAAACCAACTTCTATTATATCAATATTTGCATTAGCAGCAAGCTTTGCATATTCAATATTATTTTCAAATGACATACCTGCCCCGGGACATTGCTGTCCATCTCTCAAGGTTGTATCGAAAATTTTAATCTGCTTTTTTTGCATAACAAACTCCATCGCCTTTCATATCTAAATATAAAAGTATTTTTAGATAATAATATTGTAAAAACACGGCAAATATAAATTAACAAAATAATTATTTATATTTTTTGATATTAAGTTTTATATTGATTGATTTAATAATGTAGAGAGAGGAGAAGGAGTGTGAATAGATTGGAAGTAGAGTTTTGCACTGAGATACTTATTGAAAAATTTGAATTTACTTGTTTACTCTTCATATTTTTTCACCTCATTTTTGTCTACAAACCATTAAGTACTGGTCAGTCATACAAATAGATGTATCATAAGATTTTTTTTATGTAAAGATTTTAATAATAATATTCTCTTAGCAAGTTGACCACCCATCCTATCTCATGTTGTTATAACATTAAAAACTTAAGAACCTTTTTTTCACTCTTAAGTCGATTAAAAAAATTTTTGAATTTAAGAAATTCTTTTTTTAATTTTAAAATTAATTGTTTAATTTTTTTTTTGCTCAATCCATATCAAAAAATTCTATATCGTCAATTAAATAGCACCACTTCCTAATTTATTATTTCCACGCTATAACTTAATCAAAAGTATTAATAAATTGAAGTGGAGTATATCATGTTAAACTATAAAAACTATAAAAATTATAATACTTTATTTCACAATATCTTTTCTTTTACATCAAGAGCAAAAACTATAAAAACTGTTTTTGTTCTAGAAAATATTTAAAACAAAATCATGCGCAATTTTAATCAATAATTTTACCCTGAAATATTATGAAAAGCAATTAAAAACTTATAACATAACTTCAGGTTTTACATTTTGATTTTAACTTAAACATATGGACTTAAAATGAATAAAAATTTAAATGCTCCTATTTCAAATAAATTCATAATAAATAACTCAGATTTAATAAGACGGAAAAACATAAATCCAGTTAAATTTAATATCAAAAAACTATTTAATATAAATGAACTCGCTTCTGAATTAGGAAAAAATTGGTTTGAAATGATCAAAGGAAAAGGAGCCTTACAAGATATTTTAGCTGCAGTTACAGTTGCTTCAGTAGCTTTACCATTAAATATTGCACTCGCTGTTGCATGCGGGCTCCCTGCAAGCACAGGACTTCTTGCAGGTGCCATTGGCGGTGGAATTGCCGCAATCTTTGGAGGTTCATCTCTACAAGTTACAGGCCCAGCTGCTGCACTAAGTTTTATGATTCTAACAATAACAAAAGGTTATGGGCCAATTGGAGTTGCAGCAACTTGCTTCATTGTTGGCCTTATCCAAATAATCTTATGCACCATTCAAGCAGGAAAATTTATTAAATATATACCTGAAGCTGTACTTGTTGGCTTTACGACAGGCGTGGGTTTAAAACTCTTAGACAGCCAAATACCTGAATTACTTGGATTTAATTACTCCGTACTTGAAATTGCGCAAATCTTTCATAAAACAGATTGGCTTAAAGATGTCTCTTGGTTAGCGGTCGTCAGTGGCCTTCTCGTTGCATTGCTTGTTACATCTTGCAAACAGTTTAAACGATTTCCTGCAGCATTTGTTGGAATTGTTATCGTAACAGAAGTCTCAACTCGATTAAATTGGAACATAGAACGAGTGGGCTTAGTGCCTTCCATACTACCTATGCCAAGTTTTCCAATTGTTTCTTTAGACAAATGGATTCAACTCTTTATTCTTTCACTTCCCCTTGCTTTTCTAGCATCTATTGAATCACTTTTGTCAGCACAGGCAATTGATCGTATTGCGCAATCTCAAAAACCCCACAACTCAAATCTCGAATTATTTGGACAAGGCATTGCGAATATAGGATCAGGACTTGTAGGTGGAATGCCTGTTTCAGGAGTGATCGTCCGCTCAAGCGTAAATGTACAGTGTGGCGCAAAAACAAGGCTTTCATCTTTATTGCATGCAGTTATTATATTGATATCAATTTTTTACTTAAGTGAAACGATGGCTTCCATACCACTGGCTGCTTTGGCGGGATTGCTTTGTGTTGTAGGATTAAGGCTTGTTGAATTCAAAACTTTTTTCCATCTGCTAAAAAATAATAAATTTGAAGCAATTTCTTTTCTATTTGCATCGTTTGGTACTGTAAGTGGTCACCTTTTATGGGGTCTAACTATTGGAATTATAGTATTTTTTATAGGAAAATGGCTTAAAAAACCTGAAAAGAAATCAACTGAAAGACAAACACATACTAAAAATATTAGGGGAATCATTGCCGCTAAAAATAAATCTTTTCAAAAAAGACCAACTCACTATGACCTTCCGACGGATAATACAAATTGGTTAACCCAAATAAGAGAAAAAGCTTATATCACTGCCTCCGCTTTTGTTCATCATAAAGCTTCGATAATAGGGAGGGTAGTATTAGGGGAACACGTTCATATTGCGGCAGAAAGCTCTATTCGTGCCGATGAAGGAACACCTTTTTATATTGGTTCAAACTCAAACATACAAGATGGAGTCGTTATCCATGCACTCAAAGAAAAATGGGTGAATGTTGGCAGTGAAGATTGGGCAGTGTATATTGGTGAAAATGTTTCAGTTGCACATCAAGCACTCATACATGGTCCATGCTATATTGGGGATAAATCATTTATTGGGTTTCAAGCAATTGTCCACGATTCTATAATTGGTTCACATTGTTATATTGGAATTGGGGCTATCGTAGTTGGTGTTGAAATTCCTAATGGGCGTTATGTCCCACATGGTTTAGTTATTGATTCTCTCGAAAAAGTAGAACTGCTTCCTCAAGTCACAGATGCTCATTTAAATTTTAACGAGGACGTTGTGGATGTTAATAAAGGATTGGTTACAGCATATAAGAAACACAATGGTAACTTATTGCGTTCAAAAAATTTGCACGAAAACACACTTAAAAAATGGCGGATTGCCACCAATAAATTTTAAATAAAGGAATAATACGAATGTCTGAACATATGTTTATTGGTTTGTTAATGGGCTTTGCACTTTATCTTTTATACATTACTAAAAAATGTCGTTTTCAGGTAAATGAGGGAAGCATTGCAGTTTTAACAAGTTTTGGGAATGCTTTATTCTTTAATAGTTCCGATCGCCTTTTAAAAACATTTTCTCCTGGATTGCATTTTAAGTGGCCTTGGCAAAAAGTACATAAAGTGTCAGTAATGGAGCAAATGCTTGAATTATCTGATAATGAAGGATCTTCGCAGGCAATGGCTTCAGATGGCACTCTCTTAAGACTCGACGCAAAATTAAGATACAGTCCTATAAAACAAGATCTTTATGAATATTTATTTACAATGGAAAATCCAACAGAGCATATAAAAAGTCTATTTACTTGTTTGCTACATAATGAAATTGCAGGTTTTGAAAATAAAACATCAACTCAAAATGAGAGTACAACTTCTAAAGAGATGACACAGACCCAAGTCAGCTCATACGCAGCAATAAGAAAAGAACGATTTCTATTAAATCAGCACATATATGAATTTTGCACACAACATATTGGAGAACGTTATGGAATTCGCTTTGATGGAATTGATATCACAGATATTCTTCCACCGGATGAACTCGCTCAAGCATTAAATGGAGTCATCAATGCTCAAAGTGAGGCTCAACGCTTTTATGCTCAGACAGAAGGAGAGTGCGAACAACGCTTGATAGCAGCAAAGAAAGGTATAGCAATAGCACGTGCAAAAGCTAAAGCAGTTGAAGAAGAAATCAATACGATGGTACAAGTGCTTTCCGAATTACAAAAAAATAGAACATTACAGATGTATGTTGAAAGACGTAAAACTGAGGTGTTTTCTGAAGCTCGCTTATCTTATATAAAGAGGCCAATATGAATCATGATTTCCTACAACTTATTTTAGGTATAATTTCTGGCTCCATAATCATTCCTTTAATTATTTTAATAAGCAGATCATTTTATATACAAGTTGAAAATGAAACAAATGTATTATTGTGTCGTTTTGGAAAACTTATTAAAATTTATCAAGAGCCAGGAATTCATTTATGTTTTGAAAAAATATTACCTACAACTCAAACAATAGTTGTTTCTTTAAAAAAGGATTTTAGGCGTTTTGAAGAAATTCATGTCAATGATTGCAGAGGAACAACAATAATAATTGATCTTTGGATTGAATTTAAAATTCTTTATCCAGAAAAGGCCGTGTTTCAAGTTGAAAATTTAGAAAAATCATTGCAAAGTATTTTAACAAGCACAGCAACATCAATTTTAGGTACATTTGAATTTAAACAAATTTTAAGTAACAGAAACGCACTTAATCAAAAATTAAAAGATGAAATAAAAAATGAAACCTTGCGATGGGGAATCGTGATTGATCTTATTTTCATTAGCAAACTAAGTCTGTTACCTGAAGTTTCACAACAACTCTTCGATGCAGTAGCAGCACGTTTGGAAAAAGCAAAAGCTGACATTGAAGAGGTTGGAAGATTAGATGCTCAATTGCTCGAAGCAGAAACCTCTTCACAGGTTGCAGCTCTCATTGCGGAAGCAAAGGGACAATATAGTTTGAGTATTGGAAATGCTTATTATAAACTATCACAGAATCCTGAACTGTTTGATGCCTATAAAAAACTCTATGAGTTTTCACTTTTAAAGCCGCACCGTACAGTTGCCTTTCAAGGTTTTGGCGCAGAGGAATTGACTTCTATGGAGGCAGCTATGACTCTTGTAACACTGCCCGAAGAATCTATAGTTAATAATTCTTCAAATCAGAATGTTTTTGGGCAAAACTCTGTTCATAGAGTGATGAGCAATGCCTAGGAAATATAATCTTTAGTTCATGTCTTCATTTATTTTTCATAGGAGATTTTTTATGAAATTCATTTTAAAGATATCTTTCCCAATAATTTTAGGTTTAACTTTAATAAGTGCAAAATCAAAATATTCTACCAAATGGAATATAAGTAACAATAGCAAAGAATCCATCATTTTATCTTGTAAAAATAAAGCAGAAAATGGTCCTAGTATTTCAATGACAACAAAAAAAATAGAACCCAAAATGACTCAAATTTATGATTGGGGTGATACCTATTATAATGATGGTCTCTGGCTGAATGCAGGAACTTGGCAATGCAGCCCACAAAAGAATGAAGCTCTAAATACGAAAGCACTTGAAACTTTTAGCACCGATTGGGGTGAGTCCATTTCACTTGTGCTGAGCCATTCAAAAGGTGAACTTACTTTAACAAAAGTATTAAATGGCGGATCTGCTGCAATTGCAGGAAAGGACTCCGCAAATGTTAAGACAAAAGTAGATTAATTTAATTAATAATTACTTTAATCACATTTTTCACAGAGATCAGAAAAATCTTTTGCAATTAAACTTGCACCACCCACCAAGGCACCATCAACATCAGGACATGCCATGTAATCTTTTACATTGTTTAATTTTACGCTTCCCCCATAAAGAATTTGTAAAAGCGAGCTTGTTTCTTTATTAAAGCTTGCAGACAAAACCTCACGAATAAAAGCATGAGCATCTTGTGCTTCAACAGGTGAAGCAGCTTTCCCCGTGCCAATAGCCCAAACAGGCTCATAAGCAAGAGAAAGAAGTGGGGAAGATGGATTTGATCCTATAAATTCATTTGCGCTGCGAATACCAGAAGCTTCAATCGCTTTTTCAATTTGCCTTGTTAAAACTTGTTTTAACATGCCGCTCTCACGCTCTGCAAGAGTTTCACCAATGCATAAAACAGCTTTCATGCCTGAACGAACAAGAGCCCCAACGCGTTTCCCAGCAGATTCATCGGTTTCACCAAACATTTGTCTTCGCTCACTGTGCGCTACTAAGCTTCCATTCACTAAAATACTTTGGAGCATACCTGTTGATATTTCCCCCGTAAAAGCACCTTCATTTGCCCAGTGCGCATTTTGTGCAAATAAAGTAACAGAATTTTGTGTTCTTCTTGCTAAATCAGCAAGGAACACACTTGGCGCAGCAATACCAACATCAATATTTAATTTTTTTGTAGCAATTAATTTTGCAAAGTCAGAAAATTCAGAGCTTGCTTGGCTTGCGCTCTTAAACATTTTCCAATTGCCAATGACCATTTTTTTACGTTGCATTGTCATTTTATACCCCAATATATTTAAAAAAGAAATATCCTTACAGCTATGTAAAGATAAATAATTATTTCATTCTTAAAACACGAATTCCAGGAAGTTCTTTACCTTCTAAAAGCTCCATGCTTGCACCACCACCGGTCGATACATGTGTTACTTTATCTTGCATTTTAAATTTAACAATTGCTGCAGCAGAATCTCCCCCACCTACAATTGTTATCCCTTCACACTTGGTCATAGCTTCTGCAACAGCCTTTGTTCCTTTAGAAAAGGCTTCAAATTCAAAAACACCCATCGGACCATTCCAAACAACAACCTTGCTATTTTCAATAACTTTAGCAAAGACTTCTGCAGAACGAGGGCCAATATCAAGTCCCATAAGTCCTTCTGGTATATCAGCGGCTCCAACAGGAACAGGTGTCACATTCTCTGAAAACTCTGCGCCACAAAGATGATCTTCTGGCAAATAAATTTTCACATTACGCTTTTCAGCAGCTTTAAATATTTCGTCTACCAGAGCAAATTTATCGGGCTCTACCCTAGAATTACCAATATTTTTGCCCTTACATTTTAAAAATGTATAGGCCATTGCGCCACCAATAATCATGTTATTTGCAATTGTTGTGAATTTACGCAAAATATCAATTTTATCAGAAACTTTAGATCCACCAAATACAGCAGTTACTGGTGCTTTTGGAGCACGGAAAGCGTCTTCAAGGAATTGCATTTCTTTTGCGATTAAAAAGCCAGCAGCTCTTTTCTCGAGCGGAAAACATTCAGGAACAGCGACCATAGAAGCATCGGCTCTGTGACATGTGCCAAAGGCATCATTTACATAAAAATCAACACCACGTGCTAATTTATTTGCAAAACCTTCATTTCCTGCTTGCTCTTCTTTGTGAAAACGTAGATTTTCTAAAAGAATAATTTGATTAGGTTTTAGATCGTACACAATTTTTGAAAAACCATCTTCAATAAAGTCTTGCGCAAGAACTACATCTACATTTAAAAGTTCTGCAAGGCGAGTGCCCACGGGAGCTAAGGAAAATTCATTTTCAAATCCAGTTCCCTTTGGTCTGCCAAGATGTGAACAAGCAATGATTTTTGCATTTTTCTCAAGCAACCACTTAATTGTTGGGAGAGCCGCTTGAATGCGCGTGTCATCGGTGATTTTTCCATTTTTTAGTGGGACATTAAGATCGAGACGTAAAAAAACAGTCGATTGAGAATTTGAATCAAAATTAAGATCTTCGAGAGTGCGAATACGATTTGCCATTGGCGAGCCCCTTTCCATAATGCATGCAGCCCAATTCAATGGAAAGTAAAGATCTCTTGAAGAGCTTTGTCAAACAGTTGAGAAAATGCTTTGCTTATGCGACAACTCAACCTCGAGAGGAACCCATTTATGGGAAAAACCTTTATTAAAAACACATCCGAATGGGAGGGCAGAATGGCTCAACAAGATGTATTTGAAAAAGATCACAATATTTATTCAATTATCTTATGTGGCGGTTCAGGAACACGTCTTTGGCCTCTCTCAAGAAAATCATTTCCGAAACAGTTTTTAAACCTTGGCGGTTCAAAAAAATCACTCTTAGAACTTTCAATTGAAAGAGTAAAAAATATTTCTCCTATCAGTCGGAGATGGCTTGTCACAGCCCAAGGCCAGGAAAATATTTGTACCAACCAAGTTTCTAAGCAAATTTCAAGAGTAATCATAGAGCCGCAGGCACGCAATACCTCACCTGCAATTGCTCTGACCGCTTGGCGACTCATGCAAGAAGATCCTGATTCCTTAATGGTTATTTTGTCTTCAGACCATGTTATTCAAAATATTCGTTCCTTTGAACAGACTGTTTCAGATGCTATTCAACTTGCAAAAAATAACTTTTTTGTAACCGTTGGCATTCAACCAACCTACCCAGCTACGGGTTTTGGCTACATTGAACAAGGACTTCCCTTAGATAAAGACGGAAATATACTTTCACCGCAAAAATTAACTGAAGTCACTGCAACAGGCTACAGCGTACGCAGTTTTCGTGAAAAACCAAATCAAGCTGCAGCAGAACAATTTTTAAGAACAAAAAAGTATTTATGGAATGCTGGAATATTTGTATGGAAAACCAAAACTTTTTGGAATGCTTTTTCGCATATTCAACCTGAAACAGCCTCATTAATTGAGTCAATTACGAATGAGAACTTAAGTGAAATCTATGCAAAACTAGAAAATTCACCTATTGATATTGCATTTATTGAGCAAACCAGTCACGTGGCTTGTGTTCCTGCAAATTTTGACTGGAATGATGTTGGCTCGTGGGCTGCAGTGCGTGAATGTTTTGAACAGGACAGTCAAGGGAATACGATTTCTGGGGAAAGTTTTGTGCATGAAACAAAAAACAGCGTGATTCATACATCAGGACCGTTTGTCTCTGTTGTAGGAATGGAAAATGTCGCGGTTATTGCAACCCACGATGCTGTTCTCGTAATGCCCTTATCACGCAGTCAAGATGTTAAAAAAGTAGTGCAATACCTCGAACAAAAAAATAGTAAGTTACTTTAATTTTCTGGAGCAATTATGAACAAACTTCTTCTTGAGGCAGCTAAAGGAAATAAAACCAATAAAATACCACTTTGGCTTATGCGACAAGCAGGTCGTTACCTTCCAGAATACCGTGAGTTTAGAAAAAAGCACGACACCCTCAATATGTTTAAAACTCCTTCAATTGCTGCTGAAATAACTTTACAACCATTAAAAAGATTTAACTTACATGGAGCCATTATATACGCAGATATCTTACTGATTCCTGATGCAATGGGAATGGGTTTATCATTTGTTGAAAAAGAAGGTCCTCGATATGCAAAAACAATTCGCAGCAATGATGATCTCAAAAGTATTCTTCCAGCTGCAGAAAATATTGGGGAACTTATCCAAAAATTAAGTTACGTTGGCGAGACAGTTGAAAGAGTTAAATCTCAATTGTCACAAAATACAACTCTGCTTGGATTTGCAGGAGCACCATTTACAGTCGCAAGTTATATGATTGAAGGAGGAAGTGCGAAAGGTGAGTTTTTTGAGTGTAAAAAACTCATGTTTAATGATCCAGAAACTTTTCATCATCTTATGAAGTTATTAACAGATGTAACAATCGCTTATTTAAAAATGCAAATTAAAGCAGGTGTTGAAGCAATTCAATTATTTGAAAGCTGGTCAGGCGCGTTGGCTCCTGACCAATATCGAGAATTTTGTCTTCCCTATACAAAAAAAATTGTTGAAGAAGTTAAACAATTTGTGCCCGTCATCAATTTTTTAGGGCAAGGCGCAAGTTTAAGTGACGAAGCTCTATCTATTCAATCAAATGTTTACAGTGTTGATTGGCGCCAAGACTTAGCAAAAGTAGCAAAAAAATTTACAGGCAGTGGTATTGCTTTACAAGGAAATCTCGATCCATTGCTTTTGTATGCCCCCAAAGATTTATTAAAAGAAAAACTTAAAAATTGTTTAGAAATTGGTTCTCAATACACACATGGCTATATTTTTAATCTTGGACATGGCTGTACTCAACACACCCCTGTAGAAAATGTAGAGTTCCTTGTAAATTTTATAAATGATTTTAATCTTTAAAAAATAAAATCAAATAATCTATAAATTTAGTTTAAAATTTACATAAAAAAACAAATATTAAACTTTATTTCTAATTTATATCAATACCATTTAATATTATTGATATAAATTTATTTTTAAAATAAACTTGCATAATTTTTATGAATTGGTTATCAAAATTACGATAATGATTCTCAATATCATTATATCAATAACCCACAATAATAATTAAATATTTATTAATCTAAGGATTATTATTTTATGTCTAAAAAATCGAATAGTTTTATGCTCATGATGAGCTCCACCTGCTTATTAAGTTATGAAAATGTTTTTGCAAATGAAAAAGCAAAATATATCCATGGAAATAATCAAACTGAAAATTTAGAAGCAAGTCTTCTACAAACAAGCGAAAAAAAAGAAGCTTCTGACACATACCTATCTCCATATGGTTTTGTACAATTCAATTTAAATGTTTTTGATAGCACTCGAAGCAGCGCACCCGATCTATCAGCCGATCGCGTTCGTTTTGGTTTAAAAGGAAAATATGAAGATGTAGATGGTGCATTTGAAATACAGTTCAATGGTCAAACTGCAAAAAACTCAGGAAGTATTTCTGTCAGAAAAGCTGAAGTTGGAATTAAATTTTTTGATCATAATTCTGAGTATATTAAACATCATAACCGACTCTCATTTGGTGCATTACGAGTAGGAGGTGCGTATAACTCAGCTCCTTACTTTGCATCTGTAACAAACAAATATAAGCGTCAAGATGGACTCTATTTAGAAGATAATATTTTAATAAATGATAAAATAAAAATACAAATGGGAATAGGTGCTTTTCAAAGTATTTCTTTAAAAAAATTAAATTCTATTGACTCAAAAAAAGCTGGTCGTACAAAATCAAAATCAGCAACAATTCATACAAATTGGGGAGGAAATTCATTCAATGGTTCTATTGGATATTTAGGTAAATTAAGCGCCTCTTATTTATTAGATAAGAATCAAGAAATAAATCTTGCGGCATATTATGGAACACAAAATAACGCCCCACGTGCACAAAATGCGAATGGCGAGTTGACATCAAAAGGACATGTCACTCATATTGAAGGATCTTTAGCGTATAAAAATAACTCTATTTTTGGTTCTAAAGGTCTTATGTCGGATAATGGAGTCTCTATTTATTTTGACTATGAGAAAATTGGAAAACCCATAGATGTCATAA
This sequence comes from Fluviispira multicolorata, assembly GCF_009208585.1. GTDB lineage: Bacteria > Bdellovibrionota_B > Oligoflexia > Silvanigrellales > Silvanigrellaceae > Silvanigrella > Silvanigrella multicolorata. The sequence continues at coordinate 38,822 of NZ_WFLN01000004.1, read as the reverse complement.
ATTCTATTTCCACAACTCCAGCATATAATGACTCACAAGTCTCTCGACTTATAGGAATCAGTTTGGGCGGCGACACAAGAGCTTATTTAAGCAATATAATTAAAAAAGATGATAGAATTATTTATGCCATATCATATGCAAAAAGTGATGTCAGGTTTGATAATTCTGCAACAGAACTAGGCAATGGTAATCTTAATTATTCTGTAAACCAAATTGCAACTCAACTAGGCTATGGGCTGAATAAATTTGAAGCAGCTATAAACTATATTTATGAAAATTCTAATGAAAATATTTTCACAAATAGCGATGGTGTTTTAAATAAAAAAGATAATACAAAGTTTATCTTAACAGGATTATATAAGTTTTAATTAAACATTCATTTTATAATAATTGATTTATTTTTTATATATCAAAGAATTGAAAGGAAACATTCAAATGAAATCAAAAATGTTCAAATTTAAAATTCTTCTTTTTTTAGCTGCATTATGTACTTTTAATTTATCGTTTGCAAGTAGAGAAATACTCAAATTTAAAGAAGATATTTCTAAATTTAATTTTAAAGAACCTCCAAAAAGAGTTATTACACTCACTATCACAGGTATGGAAATTCTTGATTTATTAGGTATAACACCTGTAGGCATTACGGTCACTGCATCAGGAAAAATTCCAGATTATCTAGACAACGATATGAGCAAAATTACTTTAGTTGGTAAAACCTCACATCCAAGTCTCGAGCGTATAAAAGAATTAACACCTGACCTTATAATAATTGACAGAGTATATGAAGAACAAAGAGATGTCGTTTCAAAACTAGAAAAGATCGCACCTGTAATAAGATTTAAACCTTACTCATACAAAGAAACATTAGAGTACATCGACATATTTGCTGAGCTATTTCAGAAGCAAAATAAAGCAAAACAATTCAAAGAAAAATTTAATAAAGAACTTGCAAAAGCTAAAAAATCATTTCAAAATAAATCAATCAGCATATTAGCTATGTACAAGCCTCATGATAAAATTTGGGCATGGACCAACGACTCTTATATTGCTTCATTCATTAATGAAATAGGTGCTGATTATGTATATAAGGGAGAGGGTGATAAAAATAAACTAGACCTTGTTGAATTAAATGCTGAAAGAATATTAAAATTAAACCCAACAAATATTTTAGTTTTTGATGATCCCGGTAAAAATGTTTTAAAAGTTCTTGAAAAAAATCCTATTTGGAAAAATTTAAGGGCTGTTAAAAATAACAAAGTCACTGTGCTTGAACGTGAGCGTGGTTCTCGTAGCAAAGGACCTAAAGGTGCTTTATATATTTTAGAAAACTTAAATGAATTATTAAAATGAAAAAAACTGACTTAAAAATTTCCACAATTTTTATTGCATTAATTTTTGTTTTGCTTTTAGGAATGCTCTTAAGTTTATCATTTGGCAGTGAACATATAAAATTAGCAACAATTTGGAATGTTCTTATATCACAAGATGAAAATATAGATTCGATAATAGTAAATGCTCTAAGAGTGCCGAGAGCCCTTCTCGCTGCACTCATTGGAGCAAATTTATCTGTTGCGGGCGCTTTGATGCAATGTCTTACACGCAATCCTCTTGCAGAACCTAAAATGATGGGAGTTTCAGGAGGAGCATCATTCATTTTTGTCATTGCAACTTTTTTTCAACTTCCAATTTCACAAAATATTTTAACATTCTTAGTTTTTATAGGAGCCGCATTAGGAGGAACGCTTGTATATATTATTTCTTTATACAAAAATCCTTCTATTGGAAAACTTGTTCTTGCAGGTGTTTCAGTGAGTGGTTTTTTTTATGCATTAACTGCAGGCATGTTAATATTATTAGGAGAAGATGCGGGCGCAATTTATTCATGGCTTGCGGGGGGATTGGCTGGAGTTAGCTGGGATCATTTTTATCAAATACTTCCATGGTCAATTGCTGCTTTGATTTTTTCATTTGTAATAACCCATTATATGAATGCATATGCACTCGGAGATGAAATTGCAAAATCTCTTGGCGTAAACTTATTTAAAATAAGAATTGTACTTTGTTTATTAGTCGTAATTTTAACTGGTTGTGCTGTGTGTGTTTCGGGTGTCATTGGATTTCTTGGGCTTATAGTTCCACATATTGTGCGAAGAGCATTTTCAGATAATTTTAAAATAATGCTTCCTTTCACTGCACTTATTGGTGCTATTTTACTTGTTTTTTCTGATCTTATAGCACGAATTATATTCATGCCAATTGAAACCCCAGTAGGGGTTATTACTGCTTTTGTAGGTTGCCCATTCTTTTTATATTTAATTAGAAAAAACAGCGAAAAGGTAGTATAAATAATGAAACAAACTCATTTCAAATACAGTCATAATCAATACAGACAAATAATAATATTTTTTATATCTTTTATTTTCTTATTCTTGTTTATAGCAATCTGCAGTTTAATTGGAGATGCTAAAATAAATTATATAAGTCTATTTCCAAACGTTATTAGCAACTATTTAAACAATTCGATTTTAATTGAATATCGTTTACCAAGACTATTGATTGGAGCCTGCGTTGGGGCTAATTTTGCAATATCAGGAGCTATTTTACAGGCGGTTACAAAAAATCCGCTTGCTGCGCCTAACGTAACTGGTATAAATGCAGGTTCAAGTTTCTTTTCAGTTTTATCATTACTTATTTTTGCAAATACAAACTTTTTTATATTGCCTTTGGCTTCATTTACTGGAGCTATTTTTGCAGGTATCGTAGTTTATTTTTTCGCAAATAAAAAAGGAATAACTCCCTTAAGGCTTATTTTATCTGGAGTTGCTGTGGATGCTTTCTTCCATTCCGGCACAACATTTATTTTAGTAAATAATACAGAAGCAGTTGGTTCTATTTACGTTTGGTTATCTGGAAGTTTATGGGGAAAAGAATGGAGTGAATTTTTATTTATTCTTCCTTGTTCAATAATTGGAATTTTTGTTTCAATCGTCTTATCAAAAAGAATAAATATATTAAATTTAAGCGACGAAGTCATTATTGGTCTAGGCTTAAATATTAAGAAAAATCGCATTATACTTCTTATTCTTGCTGTCTTTCTTTCCTCAACTGGAGTCTGTCTCGTTGGCCCAATTGGCTTTATAGGACTTATCATTCCAAATATAATGAGAACTCTTTTTAAATATGACTACAAATTAATTATTCCTTTTTCAGCTCTAGGAGGTGCTTTTTTAGTTATACTCTCAGATACTATTGGAAGGTCAGTTTTAGCTCCAATTGAAATTCCAGCAGGGCTTATCTCATCTCTTCTTGGTTCTCCTTATTTTATTTATCTGCTCTTAAAATCGAGGTTCTAAGTAAAAACTCCAATGAATAAAATAAAATGTACAAATTTAAGCGTTTCATATTTTGATAAAATTGTTTTAAATAATGTAAATATTAAAATAGAAAAAAACAAAATAACGGCTTTAATTGGCAGCAATGGTTCTGGGAAATCAACACTATTAAAAACCATTGCCAGAATTATTCAACCTTCGAGTGGCCAAGTTTATTTAGATGGTAAATTAATTCAAAGCTACTCAAGTCAAGAAGTTGCAAGAATTCTTTCCATTCTTCCTCAGTCCCCTGAAGCTCCCCAAGAATTTACTGTGGAACGACTTGTTCAATATGGACGATTTCCACGCCAATCCTTTTTTGGATCATTAAATCAAAATGATTATGAAGCCATCGAATGGGCCCTCAAATCAACTCATATGATAGAATTAAAAAACAAGCGTTTATCTGATTTATCAGGTGGACAACGACAACGAGCATGGATTGCAATGGCACTGGCTCAAGAAAGTGAATATATATTTCTTGATGAGCCAACCACCTATTTAGACATGCGTCATCAAATTGAAGTATTAAACATATTACAAAGTCTAAATAAGAATCAAAATAAAACAATAGTTATGGTAGTCCATGATATAAATCATGCCGCAAAAATTGCTCACAATGTTATCGCAATAAAAAATGGGCAAGTTTTCACAGATGGTACAATTAAACAAATTTTAGATGAAAAAGTGATTGAAAATATATTTGGAGTTAAAGGAATTATAATCAATGATAAATTAAATAATATTCCACTTTTTTTCCCACTTGATGTCGTACTTGATTGAAAAAGTCGGAAAATAATCGTTATTATCTCGATTATTTCAATCTATGATAAATTATTATTTTATCGATTTAGATTGGTATTTATTTTTCTGAAATAGTTTTGGAGTTTGCAACTCTTTTAGATCCTAGCAGATCTTTTTCTCTCCGTTGAACAAGCTCATTCACAACCGAAGCGCAACAAATATTTCCCCAAGTATTAACCATGGTACGGAAACGATCGAGAATACGATCAAGTGGTAATAATAAAGTTATCGAAGAAACAGGAATATTTACTGCACGCAAAACAGTCACCATTGTTATAAGACCACTTTCTGGCACTCCAGCAGCCCCCATTCCTGCAACAATTGAAGTTATAAAAATAATAATTTGATGACTTAGTGAAAGCTCTAATCCTAAAATTTGAGCAAAAAAGATGGCTGCAGATGCTTCATACATAACGGTACTACCTAAATTAATTGTCGCAGTAAAAGGCATAACAAAACGATTGACATCATCACGCACTTTTTCTTTCTCTGCAGCGTCCATTGCCAATGGCAAAGTTGCTAATGAACTTGAAGTACCAAATGCGGTAACAAGAGCCGCTGATGAGTTTTTAGTAAATTGTTTTAACGCTCTTTTTGCAATAAATTTCACTGCAAGCAATTGCCAACTCATCTGCAAGCAAAGTCCAGCTCCAAACACCACAACAAATAAAAATAAGCCTTTAATATCCTGCATTAAATGCCCTTCTTGAACGGACTGCGCAACCCCTGTGCCAAGCAATGAAAAAATACCAAGAGGACTTAAAAGAATAACCCAAGTGATCATTTTTATAAAAACATTTCTCATACCCGTAAAGAAAACCGAAACAGATTTCGCAGCTTCTCCACAAGATGCGCACGCAATTGCAAAAGCAAGTCCAAATAAAACAACAGGCATAATTTCAAATTTAACGGCTGCTTCTAAGATATTTTGCGGGAAAAGACTGGTTATAAAGATTTCAAAAGTCATTGGAGCATTTTGCTGTAATGTTGAATCTTTTCCTAAAATCAGAATTGGATCAATCCCAACTCCTGGTTTAAAAGTATTAAATAAGAAAAGTCCGATGAGAACAGCTGTGCACACACTTGTTAAGATATACAAGAAAGTAAACAAACCAATAGAACCGAGTTTTTTTAAGCTCCCCATGGAAGTAACAGCACTAACCAAAGCTGAAAAAATAAGAGGAAGTACAAGCATTTTGAGCATATTAAAGAAAACTTCACCAATCCATCGGATTGAAATCATAAACTCAGGAAAGAGAGTTCCCATAAAAAAACCTAAAAACACTGACAAAAATATAAGTATTGTGTTAATATTGTTAAAATTCAAAAACTTTTTATTGTCTTGTTTGACCATAAATCTAATCCTTTTCAAAAATCAAAATGGGAGCAGACATTATGATTATTTTAGAAAGAATACAGTGCCTGAGTTTGGTACCCTACTATTATTATTTCATATATTAAAAAATAAATTAAATTTACTCGCATAATATCAATTAGATATTGTAGAGTCATTTTGTGCTTATAAGTTTTATCCAAAACAATTATTTGACACACATCAAATGAAAGGAAGACTCATGAAAGAAATGCAGAAAATTAAAAAGAGAAATGAAGTAAAAACAGAAGAGACTTGGAATTTAAGCGATCTTTTCAAAGATTTTAAACATTGGTCAAATGAATTTAATAATTTACCAAATGAAGAAAGTCTAGAAAAGCTCGTTGAAGACAAGTATAAATCAAAACTCTCTTCTTCACCTGAGCTTATTTATGAATGTATAAAATTCAAAGACGATCTAAATCACAGACTTGAAAATTTATTTGTCTATGCTTCCCTCCGTAACACAGAAGATGTTGCAAATAAAGAATCAAATGAAGCCGTTGGAAAAATTGAAATAAAATTATCTGGATTAATGGCAAAATTTTCTTTTTTAGAGCCTGAATTATTAAATATAAAACAACTGACAGATTGGCTCAAAAAAGAACCTCTTAATACATATCAATTTAGATTAGAAGAACTCATTAGAAAAAAAGCACATATATTAACTGAACAAGAAGAAAATATATTAGCAAGAATTTCTGTTTCCTTAAATATGTTTGATGAAATCCATGGTAAATGGAATAATGCAGATTTAAAGTTTTTACCTGCACTTGATTCAAATAATAAGGAACATCTTGTTTCAAATTCAAGATATTCATTAAATTTACAATCAAAAGATAGAGAGTTAAGAAGAAATACTTTTAATTCATATTTCAGTGAAATAAGTAAATGGCGTAACACGATAACATCAAATTATTATGGAAATATGTTAACAGGTTCAACTATTGCAAAAATTAGAAAATTTTCTGGTTTTTTAGAAGCAGAGCTTTTTGATGATAATATACCAACTTCATTGTATGATGGCCTTATAAAATCTATTAAAAACAATATTGATCTTCTTCATCAAAGTATGAAACTTCGCAAAAAACTATTAAAAATAGATGCCGTCAATCCGTTTGATCGCTCTGTTTCTTTATATGAGAGCAAAGAAGAAATAACTTTTTCATGGGAAGAAGGCAGAGACTTAGTCTTAAAAGCCATAACACCGCTTGGCGAAGAATATGTTGCAGTAGCAACTCAAGGGTTAACAATAGACAGATGGGTTGATAGAGCTGAAAATGAAGGTAAAAGATCAGGAGCATTTTCTTGGGGGACTTACAGTTCTCGCCCATATATGTTGCAATCTTGGACTGGCACGTTAAGTGATGTTTATACTTTAGCTCATGAACTTGGGCACTCGATGCACTCTTATTATAGTAACAAAAATCAACCATATCATAACTCAGGTTATACTATTTTTGTTGCCGAAGTTGCCAGCACACTCAATGAAGCTTTATTAAGTGATTATATTTTAACCCATATGCAAGATTCTGAGTTAGCTAAATCTGTACTTTCAGAAAATTTAGAAAACTTTGAAGGAACCGTTTTAAGACAATGTCTCTTTGCGGCATTTGAAAGAGAAGCTTCTTTAATTGCAGATAAAGAAGAAGCATTTACTCCAGATACACTAGAGGAAATTTATATGAATTTAAATAAATTTTGGTATGGAGATGAATGTAATTATCCTGAATTTATTAGATACGGATGGATGACAATTCCTCATTTTTATTCGGCATTCTATGTTTATAAATATGCAACGAGTTACTGTGCATCTCTTGCCCTTGCAGAAAACCTTCGTAAAGATAAAAATCAAACCAGAGAAGATATATTTCGCTTTTTAAAAGCAGGTGGCTCAAAACCCCCTCTCGAAATTTTAAAAGATGCGGGAATTGATTTTTTAAATAGCGATCCTGTAGGAAATGCTTTTGCAAATTATAAACGTAACATTGAATTGGCAGAAAAAACTTTTGGATAACAAATGATCCCTCATTTTTCTTCAAAAAATACGAAAATATTTCTACTCAGTTTTGCTCATAAACTAGGACTAGGATCTGTTTTAGCATTCGTGGCCGGACTCGTAAATTCAGTCGGATTTTTAGGGTTTGGCCAGTTCGTTTCACATGTTTCAGGCCATGCAACTTTTGCCGCAGTTCAATATTCTGAGCAATATTATACCCTCGCATTGACATCATTCTCAGCACTTTTCTTCTTTATTACGGGTGCAGCATTTACAGCCATTCTTTTGAAAGGAAAAACCGTAGAAGACATAGATACAACTTATGCCTGGCCTCTATTTATTGAAGCTATTCTACTTTTTTATGTTGTACTTGGCAGCTTTTATTATAACGATATGCTTCTTACTAAAGACTCTTATGGGCATGCAAATTATTTTCTTATTTTAAGCTTTGCCATGGGGATGCAAAATGCGACTCTAAGAAAAGAACAAGGTTCGCATATACGTACGACCCACATGACTGGAACTGCTACCGATATTGGCGTTGCTATCGGCAGCGCTTTTGTAGGGGGAGTCTTAGAAATTTGCCAACGTATTAAAATATCGAAAAAGAAAAAAGAAATATCACATACTTCTGAGATCCTTGTAGATTCTGTAAAGGTGTTTTATATCAAATCCCGAGTAGAAAGACTTTTCCTACATGTAACGACTCTTTTTTCATTTGGAGTGGGTGCAATAGTAGGAACTTTTGGTTTTTTAAGATATCACTTTTTTATTCTTACAATACCTATGTTCCTACTCTTTGTAATTACAGTGTTCGAAATTCGATCAAGAAATATTAAACGAAAGCTGAGAGAAAATGATAAATCAAAGTAACTCTTTTAAAAATGTTCAAACCAGCAGTGAATTCCTCAAAAGATGGCATCCTAAAGCTCCTGATATTTGTATTGTTTTAGGATCAGGACTTTCCAATGCAATTCCAAATATAGCAGAAATGAAAAATCTTCACTTCTCAGAAATTCCTGGATTTAAATCAGCAAATGTTGCTGGGCACGCAGGGGATCTTCGAGTTGGAGAAATTGAAATTCAGTTACCAAATGGAACAACTAAAAAACGTGAAATAGCTTTTTTAAGAGGAAGAAACCACGGATATGAAGGTAACAATGCAGGTGAAGTCGTTCACAATGTCAGAAGTATGATATCTTGGGGGGTTAAAGGAATTATATTGACAAATGCAGCGGGCTGTTTGAATACCGATTGGGAATTGGGAAGGATGATGATCATCTCTGATCACATAAATTCTACAGGAATGAGCCCACTTAACGGTGAATTCGGAGAAGGCTTTGGTGCTCGTTTTGTCGATATGACCTCCTGTTATACAATTTCTTGGCAAAAGCAGTTTGCAGAAACTGCACATGCTTTGGGCCACAAAATATATAATGGAGTTTATTACGGTGTAATGGGATCTCAATACGAAACTCCCGCAGAAATTCGTATGATGCAAATGCTTGGAGCAAACTCTGTAGGCATGAGCACTGTGCTTGAAGCCATTGCAGCACGTCAGCTGGGTGCTAAAATTGCTGGAATCAGCTGTCTTACCAACTATGGTGCTGGACTCAAACATAAAGTCTTAGACCACTCCGACGTCATGGATATGGGCTCGCTATTTTCCCAAGATATGGCCAATATTGTCCTCAAAACCGCAGTCGCGCTTGAGGTTTAGTCTAAATTTAGCGAGGCTTTGTATATGCAAATTCAAGTCAATGACAGTTTAATGAATGTAAATGTTTTATTTAGTGAAGCTGATATTCGAGAAAGAATTAAGCAACTATCTGAGCAGATTAATAAAGATTACGGAACAGAAAACACTCTGATTATCTTAATCGTGTTGCATGGAGCGCTGCTTTTTGCATCCGATTTAGTCAGAAACTTAGGTATGCCAACTGAAATTGAAACTGTTAGAATTAAAAGTTATGAAGGCACATCAAGTACAGGTAATATTACCCTTGTCACTCCTCTGCCAAAAGATCTCACTGACAAACAAATTCTTGTTATTGAAGATATTGTTGATACAGGTCGCTCAATTGATTTTCTACTAAAAGAACTAAGAAAAACAAATCCAAAATCTATTAAAGTTTGTTCTTTATTAGACAAGCCAGAGGCACATGAGTTTCCTGTAAAAGCTGATTACGTTGGTTTTGAAATTGCTAAACATTTCGTCATTGGTTATGGCCTCGATCTCGATGGTAAATATAGAAATCTACCTTATGTTGCAGACCTCAAAAAAGCTTAATTTTTTCAAAGTCTAAAATTTTAAATATCGTCAACTATTTGACAATGAAACCTCAATACTTTTTTTTTGAAAATGGAATAAAAAAAAAGTATTTTTAGTTTAATATATATGAGAATCCAATGCAGAGTTCATATTATAAATTGCCGTTGTAAAGGACTCTCAATCTTTAATGAAAAACATCCGTTGCGCAAAAAGCCCGGATAAATGGAGGTTTCCTATGAAACTAATTCCGATGATTCTTTCCTCTGCTTTGATCTTGTCTGTTTCGAGTCCTTCTTTCGCTCAAAGCACAACAGCTGCTGCTGAACCGACTGCTGCACCAGCGCCTGCAACAAGCACAGCACAAGCAGCACCGGCAGCATCGGCAGCATCGGCAGCACCGGCAGAGCAACCTAATAAACATGAAAAGAAAGCAAAGAAGAAAAAAAGTAAAAAGAAAAAAGAAGATGGTGCAACTCATCAATAATATTTTATCTTTTAAACTTTAAACCACTGTCCTTATTAATTTAAATGGCAGTGGTTTTTTAATGACATTTTTTTGCCATTTTTTATCTAAAACCTATATAATATCTCATAATATTAAAACTGTTGAAGTACTTTATGATTTATATAAAGGAAGCGATATGAACTGTGCTTTGCTTTTGAAAGTTGGCGCAAATTTAAAAGAAAATCAAGGATTATCACCCATTTTTAGTGACAACTCGTTTGAATACATTCCAGCACCTCTTGAAAGCAGTTTTAATAAAAATAAAAAGCACAATCATAAGCACTATTCACATTTAAACTGTCAAAACACAAATTTACATGGAATGCACTTGAGTTCATTTGTCGAAGAGGGAACCGCACATTTTGATCCAGAGTTCTATACATTTACATACGGTGAAACTCGCAAAGCACAAATAGCTCAACTCAAAAATCTTAATGATGATGATTTACTATTATTTTGTGCCTCATTGCAACTCTACGATACGAAAGAAGCAAATTTTATTTTAAATGGAAAAGCAAACTTATATATTATTGGCTATTTCATTATCGAAAATTCAATGCAAGATATTCTTGAATTAAAAGGACCAATCGAAGAGGAAAATCTTGGTAATTTTAAAACCAGTTGTAATGAACATATTATTTACAAAGACAGTCATATTGTTACACCAGCAAAAAAGCCTCTTCTTCTTATTCAAGGTGATACGCATCGTTCCGTTTTTTTTAAAAGACCCTTAAAAATTGCAGAAAGCTTTACTCCACTTCCTAAATACGTTAAAAATTGGAAAATGGAAAAAACAAAAATTACAGACTCAATAAAAGTCTGTCTTAATTATAGCCAAATATTAAGTGATTTAGAAAAGCATGCCAAGAATAATCATTGGACTGAATGGAATATTCCTTAACCCATTCTAAAGATTATTTTACCTTCTTTAAAAAGAGTTAATCTATCTTATATAAATAATAATCCTTATAGTTTGAAACAATCTTTGCATTAATAGGTGTTTTTATTTTATATATACCATTATCAAGATAGATAAAGTAATTCACGCCTAGAAACTGTTCCGGACTAATTTCACTTGTATATTCTTTCAAAATAATTTTTTCTCGTTGTCCGACAAAAGGAAATACTGAACTCGTATTCGTTAAAACCACATAATTTAATGGTAAATTTTGCAATTCATATGTAAATTTAACGTTCTCTTTATTTTTATGTAACTCTTTCATTCCTTGAACTGGATTAATAAATAGAAATTCAAAAAAAACAATAATTGAAAACGACAGTAAAAGTCTTTGATTAAAAAACAAATTTTGTAATTTATTTTTTTTTATTAAATGTTTATATCCAAAAAAAGCGCATATACACAATGGGATTACAAGCTCACCTCCATATTGATTTTTATAATCAAGTAAATTTTTTCCACTTGCTAGTATTGAAGTATAAATTAAAGGAAAAGCAAAAAAAAGTGCTTTAAATCCGCCTTTCAAATATAAAATAACAGGTAATATAACATAAAAAATGTATATTATATTTTTTGATTGAAGCATAGCAATTAACCAATTTTGAGTTTTTAGAAATGGTGACAAAGCTACTTCTAACATAGTATTTCCTAAAGTAGAGTAATAGCTTATAAAATATGAATTACTTTTATCATACAAACTCACCAAAATAACTTTAAAATAAAGCATATAAATTATACTACCCATTAAAAACAAAGCCAAACCTGCTTTTTTATCAAATGATTTTCCAAAGATAATCATCAATAAACCTGAAAAAATGAATGTAATAGCAACTGTTTCTTTTAGAGATAAAGCCATTAGAGAGAAAAATATAATTTTAATAATTGATTTATTATACCACGAAATAAAAATTAATAAATAAAAAAAGGGAACAAGAGCAAGTTCATGGAATTCATATGAAGATAACCCATCCCAAAAAGGAGAACTTAAACAAGTTAACAATAAAGTTATTTTCTGAACAATTGGAAAGTCAAATTCACTATTGATAAATTTAATACCGATTACAAGAGTTAAAGACAAGAAAATATAGGCCGTAGAATATAAAAAAATACTTGGGTAGGGAAGATATTTAAAAGGAAATAAGAGAAAAAGATAAGGTTGAAAATGGTTTCTAAAAAATGAAGCATTATTTTCAAAAGATACTAACTGATAAGTTCCATTTAAATATGGATTAGATAATGCTTGAAGAAAAAATCCAGTATCATAGCCTGTATCTGTTAAATAAAATCCTTTCAAACCATAAGAAAAAAATAGAATAAAAAATACAATTACTCCACATTTCCAAGGATTTATAAATATCCACTTAGAAAATATTTCTAAATAAGAATTTAATTTATTCTGTATTTTTAATATTTTCCCATCTAATATATTTGGATATAATAAAATTAAAACAGCTACTAAAACCGAATTTATTCTCATAATATCTTTTGTGTAAAAGCCAAAAATAAAAAATATACACAATAAAATTGAAAAAAACCATATTACGGGTATAAGTAAATACGAATACCTGAATAATAAATTTCTAGTTGATAGCAAATCCATAATTCTACACTGCCTTTCACAAGTTTAAAAATAATAATAATTTTTATAAAAATGAAAAATTATTGCTCGCATTTTTCTATATCTACCTCAATAAAAAAATAGTATTCTCAATGCTACTTGCCATATTTAAAATAAGCTATTTTAGCAAGTTTATCTCCAAAGCAAATTAAAATTTATCTTTATAATAATTTTTAAAATATATATACCTAAAGTCAAATTAACTATTGAATTATTTAACTTTTTTGTTTAAACAAAACTCATACAAAAGGGGGATTCGCTGATGATACTCGGTTCACATTTAGAAAAAATATTTGATAATACACAGAAAAACTCAGAGAACTCATATGGAATGACTCATTTTCCAGCAAACAAAAATAATAAACTGAACTACGACAGTGACAGACCTATTGAGCAAAGGCATATTTATTTAAAATTAGATATTGATTTCAAAAATAAAACCCTCTCTGGAGTTGCCTATATTTTCTTTGAATCTAAAAGTGAGCTTCTTGAAAAAGTACTCATAGACTCAAACGAATTAAATATTTTCTCTGTCTTTTTTGCTCCCATAAATTCTGATGACTCTGTCTTTAATAAAAAAAACTCCGATTTATCTTTAAAAAAACTCGAAAAAATATCATATATCGAATGTGAATTTGAGAGCACCAGCGAAAAATTAAATGTAAATATTCCAAAAAAAATAAAGGCTAAACAATGGTTTCTACTTAAAATAAAATACTGCACTATAAATCCTCGTTCTGGCATTTATTTTATCCATAAAAACACTCAAAGTCATGCAAAATACAACTGCCTTTGGACTCAAGGCCAAGATGTAGACACATCTTATTGGTTTCCTTGTCAGAATGATCCTCGCCTTAAAATCACCACTGACTTAGAAGTCACATTTCCAAAGGAATGGAATGCGCTTTCCAACGGCTTAAAAATATCTGAAAAAATTGAAAACAATAAAAAATACCAACATTGGAAAATGACAAAACCTCATTCACCATATCTTGTAGCACTTGCAGCTGGTGAAATGGAAATTTATACGGACACATGGCGAAAAAAAGAAATTTCTATTTTAATTCCACATGAGCATAAGAAACAAAAAGAAATTATTTTAAATGAAACAAAAGAAATGCTGGAATTCTATTCTAACTATTGGAATTTTGAATTCCCATGGGAAAAATATGGACAAGCATTTATTGCTGATTTCATGTATGGAGGTATGGAAAATACGACTCTCACAATAAATACAGATGAAGCATTGGGCCCTGTGCAGTTTAGTTCAGGAACAGATTTTAGAAGTATTCTTATTATGCATGAGATGGCACACCAATGGTTTGGTGATTTATTAACATGTAAAAGCTGGGCTCATGGCTGGCTCAACGAAAGTTTTGCAACTCATAGTGAACTATTGTGGGACGAACATGTCAATGGAAAAGTAAGTGGAATTTTTTATGCAAGAGATGTCTTTTTAGAAGATTATTTAAATGAAGCAAATTCATATTTTCGCCCAACTGTTTGCTATCAATATGAGTTCCCCGGAGAAATTTTTGATGCTCATCTATATCAAAGATCAGCACTTTTTTTAAACTATCTAAGAGATATTTTTGGCGAAAAAACATTTCAAAAAATAGTAAATTATTATTTGACTAAATTCTCATATAAAGCAGTTGATACCTTCGACTTCATGAATTCAATTCAAGAATGCACTGGGATAAATGCGGCGCCTTACTTTGATAACTTTATTTTTAGAGGAGGTCATCCTGTTTTAGATGTTAATGTAAATCTTTCTCCATTAAATGAAAATTTTGTTGAAATAAAAATTGAACAAAAGCAAAATATCTCTAAAGAATTTCCTTTATTTCAATTTGAAACATATATTGCTATTTATTATGAAAATAATATATGTGAAGAAGTTAAAATCACAATCGATGAAAAAATTAAAAAAATAACTTTACCACTCAAACAAAAAATTTCTTTTTGTATTTTTGATCCACGCTCTACACTTCTTGCAGAAACTACGCAAAAAATTCCTGAAATCCATTGTCGGAATATTTTTAAACAGAGTGACCCTAATTTAAGTTACATTAAATATATTGCATCATGCTCTATCTTAACTCACTATAGCACACAAGAAAATGTAAATCATATTTTAGAATGGTTAAGAGAAGAACCCTGCTTTAGGGCACGCATATCTGCCTATAAATTACTAACGGACAAAGGTTCACTCTATGCATTAGAATTATTATTACAAATTGATGAAAAACATCCCATATCTCGTGCCAATTACATTTCTGCACTAGCTCAATCTTATCAAGAAAATCCCACTAAAACTTATGATATTTTATTAAAAATTGTGCATAATGAGAAAGAAAATTTGCATTCACGCAATGCAGCTCTGAGAGGAATTCTCCATTTAAGTAAAAACTATTCAATCTTTAGAAAAGAAGAAAATAGAAAGAAAATACTTAAAACTGCTGAAGAAATTATTGAAGAGGAATCTTATAATGGTTTTCTTGAAAATGCAGCATTTTCTCTTATTGGTGAGCTTGGAAATAGTAAATATATAACAAAACTAACACCAGTGGCTGAAAATATAATTCAGCATTGGCGGATCATCAATGGTTCTTTATCTGCAATTGCTAACATTGTAGTAAGATATCCTGAATTACGTTCTGAGGTTCGCCCTATATTAAATCGTTTTACTTCAGCATATTTTCCAATTCGCACCTGTATGACACTTCCTAATTTATGGATTACATCACAAGATCCTTGGTATGAAAATTCTTTTTATCAATTCCTAAATCGGAAAAATTATGGACTCTTTTCAATGTTAATTCCAAGAGCAAGAAGATCTCTCGAAAAATTCGTAAAAAATATTGAAAGAGAAGCTTTAGGAGAAAAATTCGTCGAAATGATAGAGCTTAAAGAAAAACTTGCAAACTTAGAAAAAGAGATAAAGGAACTAAAACTTATTTTGCCTTTAAAAGAGAAGCAAAGTTAGAAAGATGAATTCTCCCTTTTTTTCTTTTTTTCTGCCAATCGATTAAAATATTTTCATTTGAACTTGAATTTGACTCTAAAGTAACAGATGAATTTGCAAAAGAAGAATTTCGATTGCGCATAGCATCCGCACAGGCAATTGCCAATGCATCAGTGGCATCGTAAGGTAAATTAACAAAATTAAATCCGAGCATGGAAGACATTATTTTTGCAATAGCTGATTTTTCAGCTCTTCCATTACCTGAGATTATTTTTTTAGCTGAGGTGGCGCTGATTTCTGAAATTACAAGTCCCAATTGATGAGCTTCAGACAAAATAACCCCACGCGCATGTCCTAAAAATAAAGCCGTTCTTGGGTTATCAGCTAAAAAAGAAAGTTCAAGGCATATATGACTCGGCTTATAAGTTTCTACAACCCTTCTAAACTCTATTGCTAAAGTTGCCAATCGAGGGGGGAGTTCTTTTTGTGCATCTAATTTCCATGCACCTGCAGCAATGGCCTTTAAATTTTTTTGTTCAGATAAGTCTACGACTCCATAGCCTGCAATTCGAGTGCCTGGGTCAATACCAATTATACGCATGAGAAATGTATTTTCATAAGCATATTATTTCGTCTTAACTTCTGTTTCTTGTCTGTTACTTTTTAATTGCTCAGAAGAATCTTCAATTTTTAAGTCACCTTGTAATGGAGCTGTTATTATATTTTCTTTTTGTTCATATGAAGTAGCAAAAAGAAAAATAATTACACATACACAACTCACGATGAAACTGCCAAGAATAAATACAATTATCCTGAATTTAGTTTTGTCCGATTTTTTTGACAACAGTTTACTCCTAGAAAGAAGTTGTCGATAAATGCCTCTTTCGTTCTACGGCAACAATAAGACCAATGCAACTCATTGCTGTAATCATGTGAGTTCCTCCATAGCTAAAAAAAGAAAGAGGAACTCCAACGACTGGAAATACACCTAAAACCATGCTAATATTTATTATAAAATGAAAGAGGAAAAAACCTCCAACCCCAACCGAAACCAATGCAGAAAAGGAATCACGTGCACGATCGGCAGACTGAAAAATCTGAATAATAAGAGCAGAAAATAAGAAAATAAGGAGAATACACCCCACAAAACCATGTTCTTCAGCCCAAACAGAAAAGGCAAAGTCCGTATGCCGTTCTGGTAAGAAATTGAGTCGTGCTTGAGTTCCTTGACCAAACCCCTGTCCCCACAGACCACCACTTCCAACCGCAATCATACTTTGAATGGAGTGATAGCCCGATCCACGCGGATCAAGCATTGGATTAATAAAAGTTAAAACCCTTTGCTTTTGATAATCATATAAAACAAAATTCCATGCTAAAATAATAAATGAGATAACAATGATAAATAAAGTTAAAATACTTTTTCCTCGAACTTTAATTGTTGCTATTTGTAAACCTGAAATTAATAAAACAAGACTTGCGGTTCCAAGATCAGGTTGTGCAAGAATTAATAAAAATGGCAAAGCAATAAATAAGATCTGTCGCCATAAACTCAGCAAAGAAAACTCTGAAAAACCTTTCATCATATTAAAACTTTGTGCAACCATTAAAATAATTACAAATTTTGCAAATTCACTGGGTTGCAAGCGAATTGGTCCAAGCACAAGCCAACGCTCTGCACCTTTTGCACTGCGTCCAAAAATATCGACAGAAAAAAGCATTATGCAGACAAGAATATATCCAAGAAGGCTTAGCCGCTCAATGCTTTTTAACTCTAAAAAAACACCCCAAAAAATAGCTGCTAAAGTTCCTAATAAAATAAAAGTTATTTGATCATAAAAACGCATTGAATTTACTGTTGCATTTGTCGCACTGTATAAATTATATAAACCAATTAAGATAATGGCGTACGCTGTTAAAATAATACCCCAAGGCATTCCTTTAAATTTATCGCGCAATAAAGAAAGTAAAACCATACCGCCATTACCTCAATTCATCAGGAATATTTACGGGCTCTGTTTCGTTATTATCGTCATGCATTTCAATAACGTCATCTTGTGACACCCCATCTCTTGCACCATTTGGCATGTGAGTTGACATGGCTGTTTTGCTTGAACCTACAAATTTTTCAGGAAATTTTTTCCGCCAAAATGCTTCAATAATCTGTTGCGCAATTGGAGCAGCATTGGCTCCACCGCCTCCTCCATCATATTCACTAAAAACAACAACTGCTATTTCTGGGACATCACTTGGACTGTAGGAAGCAAACCATGCATGATCAAGAGCTCGAAAAGCAATATCTTCTTGATTGACTCCTTTTGTGAATTTTAATGCAGATGTTTGTGCTGTTCCTGTTTTTCCAGACACAGTAAAGCCAGGAACTCTTGCTTTTTTTGCTGTGCCTTCAGCAGAGTGCACAACCTCATAAAGTCCTTTTTTAATCACAGCGATATTTGCTGGATTTAGTTTTATTTCTCTTATTAAAGTTTGACGCTCTTCAAAAATAATTTTTCCTTGATTGTCTACTATTTTCTTTAAAAAATGTGGTTTATATAGTTTCCCACCATTCCCCATTGCAGCAAATGCATTTAATATTTGAATAGGAGTGCATAAATTAAAACCTTGTCCTATGGATGCATTAATTGTATCACCGCTCAACCATGGCAACCCTTTTGTTCTGAGTTTCCATTCTGTCGAAGGAGAAATCCCAGGCAATTCCATGTTTAAATCAAGACCTGTTCTCTCACCTAAACCAAACAATCTTCCCCATTTTGAAATACGATCAATTCCTAATAAATTTCCAATATTATAAAAAAAGACATCACAACTTAATTTTAAAGCATTTTCTAAGTTAACAGAACCATGCCCTGTGTGTTTCCAACACTTCCAGCGCCCATTGCCCAAGACAAAAAAACCTGGACAATTGTATTTTCGATCGGGAGTAATAACTCCCTCTTCAAGAGCTGCTATTGCAACCATTATTTTAAAAGTTGATCCTGGAGGATATGCGCCACCAGTTACTTTATCTAGGAGAGGTTTAAAAGGATTTGCTCGAAGGGTTTGCCAATCTTCCATAGTCAAACCATCTTGGTACATAGAAAGTTTATAATTTGGGTTAGATAAATAAACAAGAATTTCACCATTACGTGGATCAATTGCACAGACAGATCCGTTTTTATTTCTAAACGCTTCAGTTGCTACTGCTTGTAGCTCTGAATCAATAGTTAAATAAACATCATTTCCTCTTTGTGCTGCACGACTTAAATTTATTGAAATATCTGAAGAAGAATCTGGTTGTAATCGTCCAAGAGCATCAACCAACAATGCTTCACGACCTTCACCTCCACGTAAATATCTCTCATATTTTCTTTCAATTCCTGCTTTTCCAATAATTGATCCCACACGATATTGATAATTTGAGACTTGTGAATTCAAAATATCCAATTCTTTAGATGTTACTTCTCCCAAATATCCAAATAAATGAGCTGATTCATTTCCTAAGTAATCTCGACGAGGGGCTGAATCTACGTCTACCCCAGGTAAAAAGAATTTATTTGACTCAAGTGTTGCCACTTCATGTAATGATAAATTTCTTTTTATTCTAACTGGAACAAACTTTGGGTTTGCTTGTGACTCAACCAGTTTTCTTTCAATTTGATTAACTGGAATATGAAATAAATCGGAAACAATTGATAATGTTTTTCCTTTATTCTGCAAATACTGAGGAATTACGATGAGATCAAAAAAAAGCCGATTTGACAGTAAAATGCGACTCTGCCTATCGTAAACAAGACCTCTTGGCGCTGGTCTTGTAATTTCTCTCACACGATTGCGTGCAGATGCGACTGAGAAATCGGAACCCTTAATAATTTGTAAATACCAAAGTCTTGCAGTTATTGCTGCGGTAATACCTAAAAAACAGGAAACAATAATATTTCTCCGTTTCGGATCTGAAACCGATTCTTGTTTTGATCGATTTTCTGCCATTACATTCTCTCCAAAACATCAAACGCATTTAAATCTCATTGATTTTCTTTTTTTCATGCGAAGGAATATACTCAAAAAATGAATCTATATAAATTAGTAATCTAAAAATAGGCAATGATACAATTATTGTTACAAAAAAACCCTGCCATGATGCAGAGATTAAAGATAAAAATGTTGAAAATCCTCTTGGAGATATTGTAAAATAAAATAGTAAATATTTTAAAATAAATAATGATAAGAAAATAAATATTTGCCCTAAAAAGCTTGTAATTACAAATATCCTTGAAAGTAGATTTGAAAAAACCAAAACTAATAAGAAATACATTATATAAAATCCAGAAGGAGCAGCAGATGAAATTTGCATGAGCAATGCAGCAAAAAGGATTTTTATAATAGAAAGAAAAAGAAAATGTTCTATACACATGTAAATAACAACAATACTGACAACATCAATATAAAACCAAGGCGACGATAATTGTGCTAATAAACAGGATTGGAAATAAATAAAAACGATAAGAATTAAAAGTGAAAAAATAAAATGCGCTGTTTTGCTTCTTAAAAGATTAACATTAGCCACCGGATTTCTCCGTATTTGACTCTAAAAGTTTCTTCATCCATTCAACGCCACCAACTTTACGAATAACATCTACTTCTCTATTTGGATTTAAAAGAACCAAAGCTTCTGATAGATCGGCGAAACCAACTTCAGGGCGCACTTCTACTATTTGTGTCACTCCGTCAGATCCAATTTTTATATTAGAAACTTTCCCAACAAGTATTCCACTGGGAAAAGAACCTGTCAGTCCACTGGTGACTATTTCATCACCGACTAAAATGCTGCTCCCACGCTCTAAATATTTAAACTGTAATAAATTAGCGAGCCCACCTTGTAACACTCCCCTTCTTCTATTGCGTGAAACTATCACATCTAAGTTGCTGTTTGGGTCGATAATTAAGAGAATATCCGAGTGACTGACCCCAACCCGCATGACAACACCAACGACCCCTTCCTCAGCAACAACTCCCATACCATGTTGTATACCAGATTGAGTTCCTTGATTAATTCTAACATTTTTATAAATGAATGAAGGATCAGAGCCCGTAACTTCACAGGTTACAAATTTAACAGATGTTCTTTCTGTCAGATTGAGTAATTTTCTCAATCTATTGTTTTCAAGAACAATATCATCAAGAGTTTTGATTTTAACTTTGAGCTCCGAATTTGCTCTTTGCAATTCATCTACTTCATTGCGTGCATTTTTTAAATCTATGTAAGAATGATAAGAAGAGTAAATAAAATGACTTGTTGATAAAAATATCATTTCAATAGGTTTACTGATTGTATAGACAAATTTCTCGAGAATACTCAGTTCTTTTTTTGATGTATGAGCCGTTGAAAAAAAGAACATAGTAAAAATCAAAGCAATAACTGCAACTAACCAAAATCCATAGCGGCGAAATTGTAGCATTTTCAACCCATAATTTTTATGTCTAATTTAAAAGCAATTATAGCGATTTTATGTATCTTGTAAAATTCTAAGTCTTTTTCTTTGGAAAATAAAGTTCATATCTTGTAAAGTTTGAAATTATCCGCAAAAAATGCGAGATAATGTTGACGGTTTTTTGTAGAGGAGTTCACTGTGCGTCTGAATACTAAAGTTTTTTCATCGGTTAGCACCAAGTCACTCGTATTTGGCATTGTCATTGTATTTGCCTGTGCTGCATTCGTTTTCACGGGATTTGGTAGTTTAAACCCAGGTAATTTATCAGGTCTTGATCCAAATACAATTGCTAAAGTCGGCTCTGAAAAAATCGACCTTCAGCAATTTTCAACTGCAATGTCCGCTCAAGGACTTTCCAATTCCACTCCACCCGAGCAAAAAAAAGCTGTTGCTCAACAAATTATCAATCAGTTGATTCAACAAAAAATTCTCAACGAACAAGCGAAAAAAATAGGGTGGACTGTTGATCAATCTGAAATTGCATCGCTTATTAAAAATGTTCCAATTTTTCAGAATCCTCAAACACAACAATTTGATATTCAATTATTAAAACAATATATAAGTCAACAGCAAATGACAGAGTCCTATTTTTATTCGTATTTAAAGCAACAAATAGAAATTCAAAAAATTCATAATCTCATTTATATGCCTATTGTATTGCCTGGAAAACTTCTTGAAGTTGAAAATCAAATTAAAAATTCAGAATTCAAATTACAATATGCTGTTATTGCACCATCAGATTCTTTTCTAAAAAAGAAAATATCTGAAGCATCCCACAAATATGTTGAAGACAAAACAAACTTAGCAAATTTAACAACCCTTTTTGAAAATACAAAAAATCAATATCAACAAAAAGCTCAAGTTAAACCACTTTCAATTTTAATCTCATACAAAACAGCGCAAAGAGCACAAGGTGATGCACTTAAACGTACAAAAGATGAAGCAACAGCTCTTGCTAAACAAATTGAAACAAAGTTAAAATCCGGTGCTGACTTTTCTAAACTTGCAACTGAAATGAACGATGATGTCATTGCAAAAAGTAATAAAGGCGACATTGGGTTTGTCGATGACACACGTATTGATAAAGAATCTATGAAAACTTTATTAACATTAAATGCAGCTAAACCGTTATCCCACATTATTGAAACTCCATTTGGACTTCGATTATTTAAATATGTTGATACAAAACCAGCTGTTTCTAAAAAATTTGATGATGTTAAATATCAACTGGCAGAACAACTAGTCAGTCCTCAAGTACAAAGTTCAATTGAAAATGAATTACAAAAAAATATTAATGAAGTTATTGCTGCAAAGAATATTTCTAATTTAAATAAAATTATGTCAGAAAATAATATCACCTGGCAATATCTAAATAAGCCTTATAAAGTCTCTGAATCATATATTGTTGAGCTTGGTATGACTGAAGAACTTGCAGCTAATATATTTTCTTTAAAAAACCCAGGAGACACAGTACCAAAAATTCTGAGTTTTGGTGCAAAAAAAGCAATTATCAAGTTGGTGTCAAAATCATCCGCTCATTCTTTGACTCCTGAACTGGTTCAAACAATTAAAAATCAAATACTATCTAGTACAACTCAAGAGTTTGTAAAGAGCGTTCAACAGTCACTAACTAAAAAATATGAAAAAGATGGTAGCATCAAAATAAACACTGCTTTGTTAAATTGAGTTTGAGTTATTCCATGAAAAATAATAAAGCAGTTTTCGCCACTTTAAGAGGTGATCATTTTGCAAAGTGAAGTTGATGTCTATATTGTCCAAAAACAAACAACATGGGAACGCTATACGCAAAGACCTTTAAATGTTGACTTTTTTGACTACTTAGAACGGGATGGACAGACCCATCAGCCCCTTCGTTTTGCACATGAAGAGCATTTGAAAAGTCGAAAAACATTAGTAGAGAGCTTAGAAAAACATTCATTGACGTATAAAATATTTAACTTAGATGAAATTGCACAAAATAATATCTGTTTCTTTAATGAGAATTGCTCTCAATCAGGACTGCGCCCGAATCGAAAACTTGTCATTTCGCTCGGAGGTGATGGAACACTTCTACACGCAAGTCATCATCTTGGAGCAGATATTATTTTGCTTGGAATCAATTCTTGCCCCGAACATTCGGTAGGACATTTGTGCCCTATTAGTCCAAAATATATTGATAAAGCAATAGAGTGTTTTGTAAATAATGAATTTAAAACAAAATCAATTCGCAGATTAAAAATTGAAACATCACATAAACAAAATCTTCCCTTGGCCTTAAATGATGTTTTACTTTGTAATAGACACCCAGCAGCAACCAGCCGTTACCAAATTTCCGTTTGTGCTGAAAATGGTATGAAAGAAATTGAGTCTGAAAAACAGCTTTCAAGCGGACTTTGGGTTGCCTCAGCTGCAGGAAGCACTGCAGCAATTTCGGCATATGGATTTAAGAAATCTGATATAAATTCTAAAGAAATTCATGTCGCAGTGAGAGAGCCTTATAATCCTCGCCATGAGGTTCTAAAAATGAAAAAGTTCACGTTAAATGGCGATAAAAATTCACTCTCTTTTTTTTCGAGAATGCGACAGGGCTTAGTCTGTGTCGATGGTCCTGATTTTTGCACTCACCTAGGTTTTGGTGACTCCGTGCATATTAGTTTGCCCGAAGAGTGTTCGTTAAAACTTATTCTTGACTTTTTAGGCAAAGTTCCGACCTTTTCATTTGATAAATAAGTACAAAATGTTTAATGTTAATGTGTTTAAAGGAGGGGTTTTCAACAAATGAAACACCACAATTATGGAAATGAATTTTACATCACAACTAAACAACAAGAATTAGTTGCTTGGGCGCGCCGAAATTCTCTTTGGCCTTATCCTTTTGGAACAGCTTGTTGCGGAATTGAACTGATGTCTGTTATGGGACCAAAATACGACTTAGCACGCTTTGGTGCTGAAGTTGTCCGCTTTTCACCTAAACAAGCCGATCTTTTAATTGTAGCAGGAACCATCACAGAAAAGATGGCCCCTGTTATAAAACGTATCTATGATCAAATGCTCGAGCCTAAATGGGTTCTTTCTATGGGTGCGTGTGCTTCATCTGGCGGCTTTTACCGAGCTTATCATGTTGTGCAAGGTGTAGATAAGCTAATTCCCGTTGATGTCTATATTCCAGGTTGTCCTCCAACTCCTGAAGCTGTTCTTGATGGCGTTATGCAGCTTCAGCAAAAAATAAAATCTGAAGCAACAGAAAAAGTTAATATAGCCAGTAAGGATAACAAGTAAGCATGAAGGATGAAAAGTTGCGCATCCTTATTATTGAGGATGACAAAGACCTCAATAATCTTCTTAGATACACTTTAGAAGCTGCAAATGATTTTGAAGTTAAATCTCATTTTGATGGGGATGGCGCTTTTGAACTCATTAAAGAGTTTATGCCTGATCTCGTTTTGCTTGATGTGATGTTACCTAATACATATGGAACAGAAATTTTAAAATCAATTCGAGATAACAATACTACATCTGCAATACTTGTTATATTACTAACCGCACGCTCTCAAGAAAAAGATAAAGTCGAGGGCTTTGAATCCGGTGCTGATGATTATATCACCAAACCTTTTTCACCAAGAGAATTATTATTAAGGGTTAATGCACTTTTAAGGCGTTCTCATACACTGAAATCATCTCCTCTAAATATGATGAGCATTTCTCAAAGCAATCATAGAGAAGAAGATAAGAACTCAACACCCATAGCCGAAAATATTGATCATATAAACAAAACAATTGTAGCTGGTCCTATAAAAATATATCCAGAAGAATTTAAGGTAACAGTAAATAATGAATCTGTTTCATTAACAGCTACCGAATACCAATTGTTAATATTTCTTGTTGAAAGAGTTGGAAAGCTACAAAGCCGCGAAGCTCTTTTACAAAAAGTTTGGGGTTATGAAGGTCAAGTAAACACACGAACCGTTGACACACATATTAAACGCCTTAGACAAAAACTCGGTTCTGCTGGTTCTTTAATAGAAACAATTCATGGATTTGGTTATCAATTGATCATTTCATAATAATTTATTTAATCTTCAGACATTATTTTTAATATTTTTACTTCTTTTAAATCATCAAAATTATTTTCTGCAGTATAAACTTGGTCTTTATGACAATTTTCTTTTCCAGTTCTTACACCATCATACATATGACAAAATACTTTTTTTGAATTGAGTCTTTGAATATCTAAGTTTTTATTTGCCAAAACTCTCACATAGGCAACTACAAATTGATCTGAAGAACTTATTATATAAATATTATCACCTTTACTATAAAAACGTATATTATCTACTCTATAATAATTATTTAACTCTCTAAAATTTGAAATTACAAGTTTTTGTCCTTTAGTTCCAGGAAAAAAACCATTTTCAAGCTTATGTGAATGCATAGAATTATATATTTTCATTAATTGAATTCTGGCTTCTGACTGTTGGCCTTTGGCTTTAAATGAAGAAACTCTTGGAATAACCATTGCTGCAAAAAAACCAATTATAGAAAGGATTAATAGAAGGCTAACAACAGTATATCCCCTCGTTATTTTGTAGTTACAAAAATATTTGTAAAATTTCAAGACTGTCATTGTATTTAAAAACCTCAAAATGCTTATCGATTCCTTTCATTCAAATTTGAATCTTTTTTCCATATATTTAAGTTTTGGCTCCTTATATATTGATATTTCTAGACTAATCAAATAATCTAGAAATATTAAGAGATGAGGAATTATTGAATGTATTTAAATGCTAATTTTCGTTTAAGTGGATGGCTTTTTCCAGATGGAAAGTGGTTTGAGTGTGCCCCTTGGGAACATCTTAAAGCTGCTAAAGAATTGCCTTTTGTTGTTGAAAAAGCCCAAAATTGTGAAGTATTGCGATCACTCTGGCAACATGAAGATGAAGAGCTATTAAGGGCTGAGTTAGCTAAAATCGGAATGATTAAAGTATGTTATTACTTAGTGGATGCGGATCATCTAAATAATCTTCAGCTTTTTAAATTACAAGAATTATTTGCCCTCTCAGCTTTAGACGAAGATATTGAATTTATTGGGAGGATAAAAATTAAAATACAAGTGAGGATCTTTCTTAAAATCAAAGATCCCGAGAGGTTAAACAAGCTTTTTTCATAAATAAACAAATATAAACAGAAAATCCTTATATTCTAGATAATATTTCCCGAAAAAGTATATAGAAAAGAGATCTCAAATATTTAAAATAAAAATGAGATCTAATAGTTTACTATTTATAACGAGCAGAAGTATGACAAACTTTAATGGCACAGGTAATGAATATAAAAAAATAAAAGAAACTTATATTAGTTATTTAAAAGCATATAAAAAATTGAATCACGGCTCAGCTGAAGGTGCTACTCCATTTTCTAATTTCTATATTTATACAACATATACGAGTAAATATTCAGATCCAAGAAAATTTCTTATGCATGAACATAGATAAAAGGAATTGAGGTAATAAAGTGACAGAAACAGATTTATTCTTAAAAGAAAAAGAACTTGAAAACTCAAAAGAAAATGTTGAAGAGAATATTCGTAAATACAATGAAGTCATATTACCTTTTTATAAATCTCAGGGTTCAACAAACCAGTTTTTAGGTGTCAATGACATTCCTATTTCATGCAGAATATTCGAAAACTCAAAGGCAACAGTAAAAATCTTACTTTGTACTGGCTATAATGAATCCTATTTAAAATATGCAGAACTCATAATGAATTTATTTGAAATGGGTTTTTCTGTGTATTGTTTCGATCACAGAGGACAAGGATTTTCAGGTCGCTTTATAGGACAAGAAAAAAAAGGTTATGTTGATCATTTTGAAAATTATGTTGAAGATCTTTCTTTTTATTTTGAAAATATAGTGAATGGACATCAAGTTGAACTGCCTACTTTTATTTTAGCCCACTCAATGGGAGGGGCTATTGCAACGCTTGCTGTCTGTGGAAAGAAAATAACTCCATATGGAGTTATTCTTTCTTCCCCTATGCATGCGATTGCTCTTTCACCATACTTAATATTGGAGTATTTAATTTACTCTCTAACAAATATTTTTTGTAAACTTGGTAAAAATAAAGAATATGTTTTTGGCCAAACAGATTGCATTCCCTTCCGCCCTTTTGAAGGAAATGATGTAACAAATTCAAAATTTAGATATGAGATTTGGAGAAAA
Organism: Fluviispira multicolorata; assembly: GCF_009208585.1. Lineage (GTDB taxonomy): Bacteria > Bdellovibrionota_B > Oligoflexia > Silvanigrellales > Silvanigrellaceae > Silvanigrella > Silvanigrella multicolorata. The sequence continues at coordinate 11,247 of NZ_WFLN01000004.1, read as the reverse complement.
CATATTTCTGAAATTGACGATATGCAATTAGGCGGCCCTACCTTTGGATGGATGCGTGAAGCAATAAAAGCATCTCGCAGTGCAAGAAAAATGGGTTATGATAACAACGTTCCTATTCTCGTTTTACAAGCAGAAAAGGACTCAGTAGTTGTCAATTCAGCTCATGATATTTTCATTAAAAGCTGCGCAAACAGCGAAAAATTCTTTCTTGAAAATGCACAACATGAAATACTAATGGAAATAAATCCCATTCGCAATAAAGCTATTGAACAAATAAAAATATTTATTCATAAAAAAATTGAACGTAAAAAAATATAATTGCCTACTATTAATTCTATTTTAAACAATTTGGAAGTGAATTTACTCTCACCTGATTTCCATATTCTGCTTGGGCCAATTCAGACAAAAAACTTTGTGAATTGGATTTTATATCATAAATCATAACACCAGAATACTTATTATTTATCAAATATTTTGCAACAGATGATGGAGAAGGACTTAAATATTGAGTCCAAACCCCTAAAAATAAATTTTCTTTTTTCACTCCATAATTAATATAGGGAGATAATCTTCCCACATAATTGCTATGGGAATAACTCATTTCCCAACCATAATCTAAGTATTTTGCCAGTTTTTGATTTGCAAAGGAATAATAATCTGAAAAGAGTGCCTTAGTAAGCAGTTTTCCTTTAAAGTTAGAGTCCTCTTTAATAAATTGAGCAATATCTGCAAGTGAGTCCTGATTTGCACTGCAATTAGAATATTCATCGTCAATATCGACACCATCTAATTTATATTTATTCACCATATTTACAATATTTTTAGCAAACTTAATCTTATCATTAAGGTTAGTCATACATGACCATCCAGAATTTTGATGATTGCCTAATAGCGTGATTAAAACCTTAATACCTTTTTTTTGTAAATTTGATATTTGCTCATAATTATTATTTAATAAATTTATGACCTGTGGATTAAAATAAATTTCAGGTTTATTTGGATTATCGCCATTTATATTTGCAGCAAATATTGAAGTTATATTTATAAATGGAGTTAAATTATCAGAACGAACATAGCAACCAACATTAGCTAACTCATTGGAATTAACTTCTACGTAAGACATTTTTATAAGTGCATTGGCATTCGCAACAAAAAAGTAAAGAACAAAAAATGAGTACAAAATATTTTTCACATTTTCTCCTTATTAAAAATATTATATATTTAGTATTTTTATACGCTAATACTAAATAAATTTATTAAATAATCTTAATAGGAGAATAGCATCTCAAAATAATATTTCAAATTTAAAATGCATATTTATTTTTAAACTTTTTGCAACCAACGGACTTCAAGCTTTAATGCAACTCCATCCACACGACATTCAATTTCAGTCCCGCTATCTTCAATGATCTTTATTTTACGGATGACAGTACCTCTTTTTATCACCATAGAAGATCCCTTAACTTTTAGGTCTTTATTTGGTTTTACAGCGTCGCCATCTTTTAACAGGTTACCATTGCTATCTTTAATTTCCATTATACTTTCCCTATATATTTTATTGCAAAGTTATTTTGCAATTTCATACAAAATTTCATTTATCAAATTCGTTTTAAGAGTGATAGCTTTAAATTGCAGTCCCCTCTCTTCACTGATATGAGAAACTTTCTACCAGAACCACAAAACTCCATCCATAATTACTCAGTAATTGTGGATGGAGTAGTTCGTTAAAGTGCAACATCCTGCACAAAAATTAATATGTATATTATTATTTCAAAATAATTTTTTTTATGCACATTTGACAATATTAAATAAATATTCTATTAAATACAAGTTATTAACTCGTTTTATAAAGGAATGAATATGAAAACATGTCGTCTTGTCAAAAGCAGTCTCTTAATTTCAATATGCTCTATTTTGTCATTATCCGCTTGTACATCAACAACGGATGACTCTGAGAAAACAAAAATAACTCTTAATGAAAGTATTTCAATTAAAAAGTCAAAAGTCATTGTTATGCCTGTAATAAGCACAAGTAATAAATCATTTAATAGCAGCATACTCGATGCAAATTATATCGCAGTGTGGGCAAGTGATGTGGGTAAAGAAAATATCATTCCAATTCCATTCATTGCTCTTGATAAAATTCCCTATGCTATGGATGCCATTTTGGCTATTTACAAGACTATGACAGATGACACTCATTCAAAAAATGTAGATAAAATTAAAGGAACAATTGCTGAAAAATTCTTAAAAGATTTTGGCGAAAAATATGGCGATTATTCCATTGCATTCACCTTTCTCTCCGGTGATGAAAACTCATATAACAGCACTGGAACTATCACTACAAGTATGGGTTTGTTAAATATCAACTCTCTCGCTTGGAAATGGAACACTCATAAAGAATACAAAAAAGGTTTATTCCCCGTTCCTTTCAATGTTGCTGTCCAACAAACGACAAAAGTTTCAATCAATGATGTAAAAAAAGCAAATCAAGAAAAACTTTATTAAATAGTTTTATGACTCAATACAAAAACCCCTAAGTTCATATGCTAATTTAGTGGTTTTTTAAATATTTATATTTGTGCAATTGAAAAAATTCATACCAATTTTTGCTTCAGCAATTTTAAAATAACTCCCCATTCTTTCAATACAAAAAACGCAAAAAAATATTTGAATCTTTTATTTCACAAAGTTCAATAAATTTGTTAATAACAGCAAAGGCAATCGAATTATAATTTTATTTTTTATAAAAAAAGGAAAAATAAAATGTCACTCTACAATGAAAAAGAACCACTTAAAATTGCACAAAAAGTAGAAGATGAGTTTCATTCCCTTTATAAAAGAATAGAACCAGTTGAACCTTGGAAAGCCTATTTAGCCCTTAAAAATGAAAAGAATGAGTTTGAGTTTCGCATTGGTGCAACAACAAATAAAAAAGAAAGAATAATTGATTGGCGCCATCCAATAAGCCAGCATTGGTATAACAAAGTTGAATTAGGTGATGAAATTGAACTTGAAGCTCCATTTAATAAAGATATTTATGGGGCCGTTGCTGCTTTAGGAAAAGCTGAAAGTTCAGCTGGAAATTTATTTTCCCTCGAATGGCATGGTCCAAATGGCATTGCAAATATCATTCGCCTTGAAGATGGTACTTTTATAGAACTCGAACAAACACACACAATCGACAATAAAGAAATTATATTGGCAAAACCTCAACAAGAAGGTTTGCAAGATCTCATATCACTATTAACACCAGAACAATATAAATTGATCACACAAAAAACTTCAGAACCCCTAATAATTCAAGGAAGAGCTGGTTCAGGAAAAACTTCGGTTGCCCTCCATAGAGTTGCTTGGTTGCTTTGGGAAGACCTCGAAACTCAGCAAAATAACAATGGATTGGGTGCAAAAACCAGAGTTCTTGTCGTCATGTTCAATCGTGCTCTGCAAAACTTTGTATCGCAAAGTATAAAATTATTAAAACTTGAAGATAAAATTGAAATCAGCACTTTTCATTCTTGGGCAATGGCTGCTCTTGATAAAATTTATAAAGGTGAAATCAATCCTATCAATAATCAACGATTTCAGAATTTAATGAAAAATAACTTTATTACTGAAAATGAACAGACCAAACTAGCAAAATCACATGCAGGAATTTCTCTACTCATGGAAGATTTTGTCAAAGCCCAAGCCAAAAAAACTTGGGAAATTATTGAAATAAAATGCTCTGCATATGATGAAAATAATCTCTGCTTAAAATTTAAACGTCAACCCATTGCTTATTTACAAGATCTCATCGATCTCAAAAAAGAACTTGCACGACTTTTATTGATAACAGAAGATGAAAATCAAAAAAATCGTTTAGAACAAATTGAATATGTCGTTAAAAAAATATATGAACGAGCCCTCTTATACAAAGAAGATTTATTAAATTTATTTTCCAATCCGCAGTGGCTCATGAAATACATCCCAGGCTTGACTGAAGAAGATGCTCAAACTCTCGCTAAAAAACAAAAATTAATTCAGGCAGATTACAAAGCAGAAAGTGCGAAAGTTGGAAAATATATTGAATTCGACGACTACGCTCTCTTACTGAGGCTTATTCAATTAAAACGAGGCGGACTTCCTGATGGGGCTCGTGGAGAAGATGTATTTAAATTTGATCACTTGGTAATAGATGAAGCTCAAGATTTTGGAGCTATGCAACTCATCGTTCTATTAAATTCTGTAAACTCTCGTACGGGTGTGACCATAGTTGGTGATGTGAATCAAAAAATTGCACCAGAAAAAGAGTTTGTAGGATGGGATGAACTTGCAAAACTATTAAATATGGGCGAAGCAAAAGTCACCCGCCTTGAAGTTGGGCATCGCTCAAGCCTTCCTATTATGTGGCTCGCTGATCATGTTATTGAGTCAGAAGCTATTTTACAGGGAAGAGGGGGATCTTTGCCTGAGGCTATTTCTTTTTCTTCACAAAAACTTATTATTGAACACATTGCACAATTTATTTTAAATAGAATGCAAGAAGCACCCAATGCACATATTTGTGTCGTTATGCGTTATAAAAAATTATTAAATACCTTTATAACAAAATTACAAGATTTATTAAGTGACAAAAATATAGAAATCAGAGCTGGAGAACGTGAAAATTTCGATTTTAAAAAAGGTGTTACTATAACAAATATTCATCAAATAAAAGGACTCGAATTCGATTCTGTTATTGTTGCTGATGCTGATATTTACACTTGGCCCAATGATTTAGTGACAAGAAGACTTTTGTACGTCGCAATCACGAGAGCCCAAGAAAATTTCATCGCATTGTGTGAAGGTCAGCCAACACGACTTCTCACCTTCCTCGACGATCTAGATTTTTGGAAACCTGTTGAACGCTTTATTGCACAACAAAATTATAAACCAGTCGAACTCAGCGAAGAAGAGATCGAGGATGCATTTAATATTACCGATTTGTGAGGGATTACAAATTATAAATCTGCATAAAATTCTTTAAATTGTAATCATATACATACTATATTGAGAGGCTTGGCAAAAAGGCTAAATGCTCATTTTAGAAGCATATATTTTCTCGTTTTTTTATTAAAATAAAATTAAATATAAAATCAAAAGAAAAATTACATAATATTTATACTAAAAATTATTATTTACAATAAATATCAAAATAAATTTTATTTTATTTACTTCTAAGAATTATCAAATATCACATGAAGTGAATTTCTAGATCAATTTTCTGATTTTAAAAACCGTGACTACATTTTTACTTCATTCATTTCTTATGAAAGGGTATACATGCAAACAATTAACTTCAATTTAAATGAATTAAAAACAAAAATAAATTCAAATAATTTTAGAATACCACAGTTTCAAAGAAATTTTGTTTGGAAAGAAATTGACACTCGAAAATTAATTGATTCTATTGCAAGAAACTATCCAATTGGATCACAGCTCATTCTAGAAGTTGACAAAGAATCTCAGTTTGACTCCAGATCACTCGATTTTTATACAAAGAAAGATGAAAACAATAATGAATATTTAGAAGATAATATTGATCTGCAAAATCAAGGTAAAGTAAGTGGATCGTATTTAGTGCTTGATGGGCAACAGAGATTAACATCGATTGCAAGAGTCTTTAACGATGCAAATGAAAAAAAAGTTTATTATTTTGATTTAAAAAAAATGTATGAAATATTTATAAAAGGTATCAATAGCTATGAGTATGACTGGATATTATCTTTAGGCCCTCTAAGCCGGTAGCTGCGTTTTGACGCCATTTACCCCTTGTTTTTTAAAAGTTATCCATATTTTATATGAAATTTACCCGTAAAATTTTGGTTATGTGATTCATTTGGCTATGATTCCTTAAACAAGAAATGTCACTTATTCAATTAGCTGAAATTTACTGTAGCTATATATTAGAGTATGATAATGATGGGCCTTATTATTTAGGGGGGTGGTCATATGGAGGTTCTTTAGCTTTAGAAATAATAAGAATACTTATGCAAAAAGGAAAAAAAATCGGAGGGCTTTATTTAATTGATACGGTTAATTGGAGCGAAGTAGCTAAAAATAAGCTAGCAGATCTTAAGTTAAAAAATCCCTCTATAAAGACAAATTATAATGAAGAAATAATATTGAATTATTTACCTCAAAAAATTAATTGTCCCACAATTCTATTTAAAGCTATTGAGATAGAATCTAAAAAGAATGAAGAAATTACTGAGCGTGATATAATTATAAATTCCCATGTTGTTAATCAATTTAAAAATGGATGGAATAATATTATAGATAGTTTTGATATTTTTAATTTTAATGCAAATCATATGAGTATTATGGAATCTCCACATCTAGTAAAATTAGTTAATATAATAGAGAAAGACATTCTTGCAAAGGAGAATTTTTTATAAACTCAGCATAATAGTAAAAAATTACATCTATACAATTTATAATTTTTTATGGAGATTAAATGAAAATAAAATCTAATATTTTATATATGATAACTGTTATTTTTCCTTTACAATCGTCAGCCGATGGAGCATCAGCTGTATTAGAAGAAAAGAATAATAATGTAAATGAATTTAAATCATTAATTTACTCTGGATATTCTCAGTCATCAAAGTCCAAAGGTAGAAATGAAAGTGGAACTAATTTTAATGGTTATAATTTAGGTGCTATGCTTTTATATAGTATTTCAAATCAGTATATATTGAGACCAACTTTTGGGGTCGGATTATATCATGAGGATTTATATAGTTTTGACACAAGCGATCATTCAAATGGAATATATGCTCATACAAATGTAGGTTTAGAATATTTATTTTCATCTAATCATAGATTTTTTTTAACTTTTGAACAAGCATATTCAGTATATTCAATAAATCATTTTGATGATGAAACTAACAATAACAGTAACTTAAAAAGTGGTGGAAATTTAACTTACTTAAATTCACTGAGTAATAATCTTAGTATTGGTGTCTCTTTAATTGGATCTTGGCATTATTTAAATAATAGTAATTTTAGTAATTCTAGGATTGATTTTATTTTAGGTTATGATTTTTAGAAATAGTTTGGCCGATTGCGTCTAAGTAGACCACCCCCATTTACATATTAAAGGGACCACTTTTGTAGTAACCAACGATTCGTCTTTTTTGCAAAACTCTTAGGCAAGGAGGTGAGCCTAATGAGGAGAAAAGGAAGAATAGTATGGAAAAGGTGGAGCAAATCCTCCATATGTGGGAGCAAAAACGTTCCATAAGGACAATTTCAAGGTGTCTTCATATGTCTAGGAAGACAGTAAAGAAATATATTCAAGACAATTCGGATAAAATAATTATTGATGAAAAAATTCAAACTCAACCTCTCTCTCTAAATGACACAGTTATTTCAGATGTTATTCCTATCTGGGCTCAAGAAGTTGATATTGAATATGTATTAAAAGAGTTGGCTAAAGGCATAAGCTATAAGGTTCTTTATGAAGAAACAAATCCGGCTATTGGTTATTTTGGGTTTTGGCGATTCTTTAGAAAACGGCTTGGAGCTAAAAAACAAAATATTTCAATAAGAATTATTTATAAACCTGGTGAAAAAGCTTTTGTTGATTATTGTGATGGGATTCAGATTATTGATGAATTAACAGGTGAAGTCATTAAAACCCATTTATTTGTAGCGACATTGCCATTTAGCCAATATACATTTGCCGAATTTACTTTAGATCAGAAGTTAGAAACTTTTATAGAAATGCATGATAAGACTTGGAGTTTCTTTGGCGGAGTCACAGATTATACCGTTCCAGATAATTTAAAAAGCGCCGTAAGCAAAGCGCATCATTATGATCCAGATTGCAATAAATCATTCTGCGAATATGCAAACCATGTAGGTTTTGCTGTTTTACCAGCAAGGCCATACAAGCCAAGAGATAAAGCTTCTGTTAAAGGAAATATTCACCATATTCAGAGTTCTTTTTTCCAAAGAGTAAGGAATAAAAGATATAAAACTTTATATGAACTTAACCAAGATTTTAAAATATTTTTAAACGAGTTTAATAACTCGATAATGAAAGACTATGGTGTTTCAAGAAAAGAAAGATTTAGCACAAAAGAATCAAATTTAAAGCCATTGCCTGTTGAAAAATTTCAACTATTTAATTGGAAAATAGCAAAGGTTCATCCTGATTGTCATATTCAAGTGGAAAAGAATTTTTACTCAGTTCCATACCACTATGTTGGTAAAGAAGTTCGGGTGCGCCATTCAAAGAATTATTTAGAAGTTTTTTATTCGAGTGGTGAACTTTTATCAACCCATAAAAAATTAAAAGGAATAGGAAAGTCATCCACCGATCCAAGACATTGGCCGAAGGAAAAACAATGCTATCTTAGTTTTAATATTAATAAAGCACAATTAGAAGCCAAAATTATAGGTGAAAACACTTATAAATTAATTGATTTTTTATACTCACAAAGCCACCCCTTGCGTTTTTTACGCCCCGTTCAAGGAATGCTAAGACTTGTGCATGCAAATAAATTTAGCAAAGAAGATATGGAATATGCAACAAAGATGGCATTTGCTCATAAAATTTATCGCCTATCATATATAACGGACTGTTGTATATTTCATTTAAATGGTGGAGCAAAACCAAGGACAACTCAAGCACCAATTCGTAATCCAAATACAATTCATCTTCATCAAAATAAAGAGAAAATGTTTAATTAATAAGAGAGAATTAATATGTTGCAACAAGCAAAAAATTTGGCACAAAAACTACGTCTTCCAGGATTCTTAGAAAATATGGAAAGAAGATGTGCTGAGTTCGAATCGGGAAATTTAAGTCCATCTGAATTTTTATCCTTATTATTGTCTGACGAAGCAAACTCTAGGAAAAATAAGCCGAATAAACGGCTTGAATCTATAGCCAGATTCCGGCATCGCATTGATTTAGAAGATTGGGACACATCTTTTGACAGAGGAATATCAAAGGCAAAAATGAAAGAAATATTCCATCTTTAATTTTTTATATAATAGAGAAAACCTTATTATTCTTGGAAAAACAGGCGAAGGAAAAACCCATTTAGCCATAGGAATAGGTCGTCGCGCTTGTTAAGAAAGCTCTGGAGTTCTTTTTTCTTCAGTAAACTTTTTCCTGGAAGAAGCTATTGCAACTAAAGCGTCTGGAAAATATCTTACTTGGGTAAAAACAATATCAAAAAAAGTAATTTTAATATTTGATGATTTTGCATTACGACAATACAACCATGAAGAAGCAAATATTATACCAGATATCCTTGAAGAACGTCAGAGGAAAAGCATTACTATTGTTACTTCACAAATTAAAAGTTAAAATAGCTTTCTTTACATTATCCATATACTGAACACCTTATTTAGTATATTAAATTTTTTAATATCACTATTCACCTCTATTAAATATTAATTAAACTTTTATATAAGGAATTCAGTATTGCATTTCAATAATTTTAAAATTATTTCTTCACTTTTTACATTAACATTTTTTTAATTGTATATCAAGTATTTATAACTATTTACACTCTCTTTTATCATTTAATATATTTATTAAAAAACATTAATTAATCATATTTAAAAATAAGTTCTTATTTTTAAATATTTTCTATAAAAAATAGAAAATATCTATTCTAGTGGAAAATGCACTATGAAAATGTTATTTTATTTTCATTGAAGAAAAACGCAGTTTATTTCATAAACAGTATTATACATGCTCAAATTTATAATAAAATTAAAATTTTGTCTGTGATCTATTATCACCTAAACTTAAAAAATAAATTTTTATGCTATAATATATGCTATTTATTTCCAATCAAAAATTTAATCCGCCTGAAAAAGATTATATTTAATTCTTTTGCGCAATATTATATTAGAAACTTTTTTTCTAAAATTTAATGTATTTTCTTGCCTAGAATGATTATTAAATGAATTAATATCCTCCCAATATTCAATAATTATAAAACAATTTTTAACTGTAATATAATCAAATAATACACATCCTAGTTCACTCATAGCCGATTTTTTTAAAAGATCAATTTCAGTTTTAAATTCCTCCTTGTACTCTTCTTTTACAAAAAATTCAAATAAATACTTAATCATATAACTCAGTCTCCATCTTAAATATTTTCAATTTTTTGCAAATCTTTGTTTCCTTTTCTAGAACTTTAAAATCAGAAAATTGAAAATTATAGTCAATTTTTAAAATCCACTCAAATAGTATGGGTGTTAAAAAAGTTGCAGAAAAAAAAATTAAACAATTCTTTCAGAAAATTATGGAAGCAAGTGAGAATTCAAAACATCCCATCTTAATTGAAAATTCAAGTTGCTTTCTTGAAATTTTTGAAAATCATAAAAATGAAGATTCCTTGAATATTCAAAATGCACTGTCCTTTATTTTTGAAAATTTAAAAGAATATCCACTTAAGAAACAAAATAAAAATATTATGCTTCATGTGAATTGCAGTGTCACAAAGCTAAAAATGAACGATCAAATTATTTCCTTAACTCAAAGATGCGCTGACAATACTATTATTCCCAATGACATTCTTTGTTGTGGGTTTGCAGGAAGCAAAGGATTTACCAATCCTGAGTTAAATCAAAATGCACTTAAAACTTTAAAAGAACAGATACCTGATAATTACTATGAAGGTTATACTTGCCTTGAAACCTGTGCACTGGGTTTTACTAAACACAGTGGAATCCCTTATTATTCGATTTTTCATTTAATTGATGAATGTATGTAATACAAAACAATGACTTTTTCTGACAAAGAAAAGCATAATCCAATAATTATTGTGAAAAAATAGAGTTAAATAAAAAAGCCCCTAGAATAAGATTCTAGGGGCTTTAGAAATAAAGGCTGCACAGAGCTACTCTCCCACACTTAAGAGTGCAGTACCATTGCCGCAGACGGGCTTGACTTCGGAGTTCGGAATGGGATCCGGTATTTCCCCGTCGCAATCAGCACAGCCAAAACGAGACTTAGAATAGAGAGATAATAAGAAGAAGAAAGAAAGTAAAGGATAAAGATAATAATTGAAGTGATATTTTTCTCAAGCCGTCAGGGCGATTAGTAATGGTTAGCTGAACGCCTCGCAGCGCTTACACATCCATCCTATCAAACTTGTAGTCTTCAAGTGCCCTGTGAGATTTCTCTCGGGGAAGTTCATCTTGGGATCAGTTTCCCGCTTAGATGCTTTCAGCGGTTATCTATACCGAACA
>NZ_WFLN01000015.1 GCF_009208585.1 Fluviispira multicolorata | reverse complement strand
TAAGTCGTAACAAGGTAGCCGTAGGGGAACCTGCGGCTGGATCACCTCCTTTCTAGGAATACAGACAGCTCATACCTTCGGGTACAGAGAGTCCATTCTAGGTCAAGGGACCCGCACTCTGTTTCTGCAATCTTTTCAAGTTTAAATAGCAAAATAATATTTAGTTTTTTGACAAGAGAATAAGAAGAAGAAAGAAAAGTTTTCATATCCTAGTGAGGAGAGGGAGACGAGAAACTAGAAGAAGAGACTTGTAGGAATCTTTTTCTAGAGAATTTTCTAGCAGAAAGTTTACTAGCCCAAAGTGAGTGAATTTTTATGCGGAAAATAAAGGATTATGAGCAAAAAAAGCTGTTAACGAGGAAGTTTGAGCGAGAGGCGACGCAGTGTACATAAAAGTACATGAGGAGTTCCGAGCAAAGGACTGACGAAGTGAGCGGGTTTTTATAGCCATAAAGCGAATAGTTTGAGTGATATTTTTCCTCAAGCGATTAAGGGCGTACGGAGGATGCCTAGGTATCGAGAAGCGACGAAGGACGTGTCAGGCTGCGAAAAGCATCGGCGAGCTGCCAAGAAAGCTT
>NZ_WFLN01000014.1 GCF_009208585.1 Fluviispira multicolorata | reverse complement strand
CCATTAAATTCGATTAATTCGCAATCTATTTGTTCGCATGTTTCTTTAAAAATAATCTTAGTACGTTCAAGAATTTCTTTTGTAAAAACTCCACGTCTGTATTTTGTAACAAAGACTAAATGATAATAATGCTTATATAGTTGGCTTCTTCCTGTTCTCCACTCATATTTTTTATAATCCATATTGACTCCAAAATAAACAAATGCTAGAGTAACATGATGGAGGATTTATGGCAAGTTGTGGTGTAAAATTTAGAGCATATCCAACTATTGAGCAAGCAAATATACTTTCTCAATGGATAGGTTGCGCTAGAGTTATTTATAATTGCAAAGTGTCAGAAGATAATCAAAATTATAGTGTATTTAAAAGTACAGGAGAAAAATCCTCAGCTCATCAGGCTTACTCACATTTTAAAACCGAAGAAAGAGATTGGCTAAATCAATGCCCTTCTCAAATTCTGCGCAATGCGTCTTCAATTTGGTATACGGCAAAGCAACGTTTCTTTAAAGGCATAGCTAAAAATCCCCGTAAAAAGAAAAAAGGAATAAAAGATACCGTCTTGCTTACGAATGAATTATTTAAATTTAATGATGAAATAAGTGATAACGGAGTTGTTTTAAAAAAACTCACAATTGGTACTAAATCAAAAAAATTAGGTATTTTAAAATTCAAAGCTCATAGAGAATTCGGATCTCCACAACAAATTGTAATTGGGAAAAAGAATGATAATTGGTTTGTTTCTTTCTGTTACGAAGTCGAAAACAG
>NZ_WFLN01000013.1:392-1129 GCF_009208585.1 Fluviispira multicolorata | reverse complement strand
CTGTTGTTAAGAATGACGCAATAAGTGTTCTTAATCCTTTACCTGTCATTGAACAAAAAATCGCTGTTACAAAAAATGAAGTCTCTAATATAGAACCTCTGCCTAATATTAAAATTGAAGCCTCTATCCCAATTATTGCTAAAATTGAAAATCCTATCGCTAAAAAACCCGCTCTGATTATTTCTGAGGTTAAAGAATCTACACCAATTGTCCCTATAATTGAAGTATCTGCTCCAATTGCCGATAAAGTTCAAGAATCCACTTCGATTATTTCTAAAGTTGAATTAACTTCAAATATTAATGTTAAAGAAGAAGAACAAATCCCAATTATTTCAAACGCAGAAAATTCTAATCCTATTATTGCTAAAATTAAAGAATTTATCACTGGTTTTAATAAAGCCGAAGAAACTATTCCTGCAATAATAAATAATGAACAAGTAATTGCTGTTTCTCAAAGTAACAATGCTTTTGAACAAAAAATCGCTGTTACAAAAAATGACGTCTCTAATATAGAACCTCTGCCTAATAATAATATTGAAGCCACTAGCCCTATTATTGTCAAACTTGAAAATTCTATAGTTAAAGAACCCACTCTGATTATTTCTGAAGTTAAAGAATCTACACCAATTGTCCCTATAATTGAAGTATCTGCTCCAATTGCCGATAAAGTTCAAGAATCCACTTCGATTATTTCTAAAGTTGAATTAACTTCAAATATTAATGTTAAAGAAGAAGAA
>NZ_WFLN01000013.1:0-296 GCF_009208585.1 Fluviispira multicolorata | reverse complement strand
ATCCTATTATTGCTAAAATTAAAGAATTTATCACTGGTTTTAATAAAGCCGAAGAAACTATTCCTGCAATAATAAATAATGAACAAGTAATTGCTGTTTCTCAAAGTAACAATGCTTTTGAACAAAAAACTGTTGTTAAGAATGACGCAATAAGTGTTCTTAATCCTTTACCTGTCATTGAACAAAAAATCGCTGTTACAAAAAATGAAGTCTCTAATATAGAACCTCTGCCTAATATTAAAATTGAAGCCTCTATCCCAATTATTGCTAAAATTGAAAATCCTATCGCTAAAAAA